>CAXXWR010000006.1:0-1253488 GCA_963666805.2 uncultured Fusibacter sp.
CTCGGTAACCGTTCAACCCGGTGGTTTCATCCTGTTTTATGCTAATGATGATATTGCCTGGAGTGTATTGAATACTAACTTTAAGTTAAGTGGTGGTGGTGAAAATGTTGGGCTTGGAACCCTTCAATGGAGGTAGTTGACCAAATTACCTACGACGAACAAACCACAGATGTTTCCTACGGACGCTATCCTGATGGAACTGATGATTGGTTTTTTATGACAAACTTTACGCCTGGTACAGCTAACCAAAGTCCTGCTCCAGCTGAAGTTGTTTTATTTATCAACGAGTTTATGGCCAGCAATGACGGCGCATACCCAGGACCACAGGGAGATAATCCGGACTGGATTGAAATTTACAACGCAGGTATGGAGCCTGTTATGTTAGGTGGATATTACTTATCTGATAAGTTGGACGACCCATCGGCTATGTACCAGATTCCTTCAACCTACCCTGATTCAGTTACTGTAGCTCCGGGCGAATTCATATTATTTTACGCGAACGATGATACGGCCTGGAGTGTGCTTAACACAAACTTTAAGTTAAGTGGAGGTGGTGAAAACGTTGGTCTTTGGAACCCTTCAATGGAAGTGGTTGACCAAATTACCTACGACGAACAAACTACAGATGTTTCTTACGGCCGTTTTCCTGATGGAACTGATGATTGGTTTTTTATGACAAACTTTACGCCGGGTGCAGCTAACCAAAGCCCGGCTCCAGCCGATGTAGTGTTGTTCATTAACGAATTCATGGCAAGTAATGATTTCGCATACCCCGGACCACAAGGCGACAATCCTGATTGGATTGAGATTTATAATGCCGGACTGGAACCTGTGATGTTGGGCGGATATTATTTATCAGATAAATTAGATGAACCTGAATCGATGTACCAAATTCCTTCAACCTATCCTGATTCAGTTACAGTTGAAGCAGGTGGCTTCATCGTTTTTTATGCGAATGATGATACAGCATGGAGTGTGCTAAACACCAACTTTAAATTAAGTGGAGGAGGCGAACATGTTGGATTATGGAGCCCTGAACAAGTGTTCCTGGACAGCATTACTTATGGTCCCCAAATTGCTGACACTTCTTATGGCCGCTACCAGGATGGAACTGATAACTGGTACATGATGGCTGATTTTACACCTGGAGCAAGCAACACCAATCCGAATGTAGGGCCAGCCGACGTTGAACTCTATATAAACGAGTTTATGGCCAGTAACGATTTTGCATATCCGGGCCCACAAGGTGACAACCCTGACTGGATTGAAATTTACAATGCAGGTGATGAAGCAGTTATGTTAGGAGGCTATTATCTTTCTGATAAATTAGATGTACCGGAAGATATGTACCAAATTCCTTCAACCTATCCTGATTCAGTAACAGTTGATGCAGGTGATTTTATCGTATTTTATGCCAATGATGATACTGCATGGAGCGTATTGAACACCAATTTTAAATTAAGTGGTGGCGGAGAGTCTGTTGGATTATGGAGCCCTGAACAAGTGTTCATAGATAGTATTACCTATGGCCCCCAAATTGCTGATACTTCTTATGGAAGGTTTCCGGATGGAAGTCAGTTTTGGTATATGATGCCTGACTTTACACCAGGTGAAGCGAACCGCTATGTGGATGCAGTTAATGAGTTGGAAATGAATGCATCATTAAAACAGAATTATCCAAACCCATTTAGCTCATTTACAAATATTGAATTTAACCTTAACGAACCTGATCATGTAACAATTACTGTTTATACAATCAGCGGATCAATTGTTTCAGTGCTTGCTGATCAACATTACAATACAGGTAATCATAGTATTCAATGGAGTGCTTCGGAATTACCTTCAGGATATTATTTCTATAGCATCCAAACTTCAACAGGAACTGATATCAAGAAAGCATCTATTATTAGATAATAGTAGTAGGCTTTTATAAGCAATAAGGCTGGGATGTTTAAATCCCGGCCTTTTTTTATCCGCTTTTAAAAGACCTTTCCGCATTTTTTACAGTAAACAGCATCCGCATCCTGCATGCCTGTTCGGCAGTGGGTGCATGTTTTATCAGAAGCTTGTTTTTTTGATGATATTTTACTCATCTCAGTTGTTATTATTCCCGTAGGTACTGCAATTATAGCATAGCCCGTAATCATAAGTAAGGAGGCCAATATTTGTCCTAAAGGTGTATTCGGGGACATATCTCCATAACCAACAGTTGTTAAGGTTACGATAGCCCAATAAAATGGACTTTGGAATACTATTAAAGCCGTTTTCAGGACCTTCGATCAAATACATCATCGAACCAACAATAACCACGATGGTCAAAACCACTTCAAGGAAAACAATAATTTTCGCACGGCTATTCCTAAGGGCAGTTTGTAATGTATCCGCTGCGCCAACAAACCCTTGCCAGCTTTAATACCCTGAAAACGCGAAGCAACCTCAATATCCTGATCACAACCAGATAATGTGATCCCACCAGGAATACACTCAGATAAGACGGTAAAATTCTTCACATGCACTTCTCAATTCTTCCTCGTCCCCATTATTTTTGATCACAAAATCAGCCTGTTTGCGTTTTTCGGCTTCGGGCATTTGAAGCGCCATACGCTCTTTAATGCTTTCTTCGGATAAACGCCCCCGTGCAAGGGCTCTTTTTAAGCGCGTATTCTTCGTCAGCTGTGATCAATAGGATCTTGTCAAAAATATCTTGATAGCCCGCTTCCAATAAAATGGCAACCTCCACCATCAAAACGCCGGGCACGGGCCTTGTGGCATTTGCATATTTCTCAAGATGCGCTTTTAAAGCAGGGTGTGATATGGCATTGAGTTTTTTCAGGTCTTCGGGGGTATGAAAAGCACGAGCCGCCAGAATGGTGGTTTGCAATTCACCATTAATATAACAATCATCACCAAAGGTTGATTTGACCTTTTCAACGAGCTCTCTGTCGACTTTTAATAATTGTTTTGCGATATCGTCGGCATTCAAGACGTTTGCACCTAATTCAAGGAAAATTTTCATGGCGGCCGATTTTCCGGATCCCAGTCCGCCGGTGACTCCGATCGTTAGCATATGATTACCTCGTTAACTCGTTAAAAGTACAAAGGCAAAAGATAAAAGGCAAAAGTAAAGTATAAAGTAAAAAAGAAAAGGCGCATATCATGCGCCTGGTTTTTGCCTTATAACTTTTGAATTTTGCCTTGGCGAAAGCTATTTATCCTCGATCTTCTTCATGTCGTCATGGTGCCCTTCGCCGCTAACCATATCCTGAAGCACATTTGTTAGCTTTTTCAAGCCCTTTTTCTGTGCTGCGTTCAAATAAGACAGCATTTCTTCCAGGGGAATGATCTCGTTGGTGGCATCTTCAAAATCGCAGGTGACGGTTTTGTCGAATATGTCGATCTTTGATATATATCCTTTCCGTCCATCTTTCAGCAAGGGGTCACCGACCGGGGGATATTTTTTCAGTTCGTCACAATAAAAGCCGTGCTCGTACAGAAGGCAGCATTTCAATTTACCGCATTGACCGCTAAGCTTTACGGGATTCATCGGCAGGCTTTGATCTTTGGCAACCTGTGTGCTGACCGGGTCAAAATTTTCAAGAAATGCGCCGCAGCATAGAGGCAACCCGCAGGAGCCCACACCGCAAAGCCGTTTAGTCTCGTCGCGTACACCGATCTGGCGCATTTCGATACGCGTGCGGAACATACCGGCAAGTACCCGAACCAATTCGCGAAAATCAACACGTTCGTCGGCGGTGTAAAAAAACGATAGTTTTTTTCTATCAAGCTGGTATTCTACATCCATCAATTTCATTACCAACCCAAGCTCTTTGATCTTGGCTTTGCTTTGTGAGAGGACGTCATTTTCATCGGTACGGTTTCGTTCCAGAGACTCAATATCTTTTGCTTCAGCTTTGCGCAGTATCTGAAAGGTCGAGATTTGTATCTTAGGTTCATAATCATCCGTAACGGCAGAAACCCGGCCAAGATCCAAGCCTTTATCGGTTTCAACGATCAGGTGATCACCTGGCTTAATGGGAAAATCCATGGGGTTCTTAAAATATTCCCTGCGATTTCCCTTAAAAGAAAGTTTTATTAATTGTTCGCTCAACGGCGTTTATTCTCCATGATAGGTCAAGTAGGCGTCAACACCTGCGCCAATGGCCGGTGCTTCGCGTAACTTGGATGTTTTGATCAGGTCTTCATTGAACTGTTCATCTTTGAGGTAATGGTTCTTGAACTTTGCGTCAAGATACGGTGATTCCACGATGAATTTTGTCAGGAATTCAAGAAAAGGTTCATAAAAGACCTCGCGCCCTTTAGAAGCTTCCAGAAGATCTCCAAGGCGCTGACCGATAATTATATTATCGAGAAGTGTCATTTTATAGGGATGCTTTTCACTGAGGTCGGCACGATTGGAATTTACGAACTCAAAGAAATGGTGCCAGCCGCTGTAAATTGTAACGATACGTTCGAAAAGCAGTTTTGCAATATTGTATGATACATCGTTAAAGGTTCGTTTCGCCGCGGGATCTTCGTCGAACATATCCATGATCTGAGGAGGGAATATCTCGTTTTTATTTAATTCCTCAAGGCTTATTCCCGAGAATTCACTGTAAATGGTTTGAATACCCTTCGAGGATGCAAATTGCTCCATGGATTTGCCTTCGCTGTTTTTCATTTCCCATGCTTTGGCGATCCAGGTTTTCGCCTTATCAAATGGCAACAACTCGCCTTTCAACTTCATAGCGTCTGCAACGCCGGTTCCACCACCGAGATAATAGGAATTCTCAACATCTTTAAAAAGACCATCCGTACTGTATTCTTCTCCGATGCCACAGTAATCCGCGTCCGAGCCCAAGTGGTGAATGGGTTTTTCCATTTTAATACCCGCCGCCTCAACACGTGCTTCGATTGTTTTGCAATATTCGGGCATTCTCGGACCGTTGGCGAGTGCGACAATACCGCGTTTATCTGCGGATTTCAATCCGGGCATACCGATACCCACCATCACGCTTTCTGCCCCAACCGCATCCGCCAATTCGATGATCACATCTGCCGCGGCATACATATAAGCTTTGCCGTGAAGCTTTTCTTCAACGGTCAGATCAATATCGTTTTCGTTCATTTCACCGAGTTGTACAAGAATATTGACCGGCTTAAATGATGGCATGTGTTCTTCATATTCGTGATATTGTTTGATCACATTGATATCACCAAGCTGAAATGTGTTGTCTTCATTGATGACAGTGGTCCAGCCGCTTACTTTCGTTGCGCCCCCGTCAATTCCTATCAGTAATGTTTTCGACATGTTTACTCCATCATTTGTTCATTGTGCCAATATATCGGGTTGAAGTTACAATGATTTCATAGAAAATGCAATTCGTGAAATGTAAATCGTGAAACGTGAGACGAAAAGACCTCAACCAAAGCCACAAAGTACCACAGGGGGGGGGCAAAGAAAAAGGGCTCAGAATCCTGAGCCCATTCATTATATAATGTTTCCGGTTATAGATCTCCGGTTACGGGTTACTTCTTGGCATTGAACTTCTGACGACGCAGAATGGCTTCCATGCGGACCCAGTCCTTGGCGTTGTCATTGCGGTCAACGGTATTTTGGTCAATACTGTGGTCCGTACCGCCGGCATGGCGGACAACCTTATAGATCGGATCCCAAACTCGGCCGATCTTGTACATGTCGGCGATCTTGCCGACCAATTCATAATCTTCACCGTAGTTACGTGCATAAGGATCATCATTGATGCTAAAGTAACCGGCGTTCTTAATAACTTCGATGCGTGCCGACCGCGGTGCGCCGGCGCCGTTGATGCGAAGCAGGTTGTTGCGGCCGTTGTCATCCGTCCATTCGTCGTGAGTTACAACGGGAATATCATCAACGCGAGTAATTTTACCATCCGCATGCTTTTCCCAGACTTCATACGAGCCGATAACCATACCGATCTCAGGATCGCTTTCGTAAACGGCCAGAAGCTTTTCAACCGCATCTTCGATCAATTGATCATCTGAATCCAGTTGAACATAGTATTTGCCGCGCGCCATTTTTGAACCGAGGTTCAAACACATGCCGATAGAGTTGATATCAAGCACAACCAAACGAACATCGGGTTTTGCAGGATCATATTTGTCGCCGCCTTCCATATATTCACGGACAACATCGGCGGTTGGGTCATCGTCGCCACCATTGACCATAACCAGAACTTCGATATCCTGAACGGTCTGGCGTTGCACGCTTTCGATGGCAGAACCGATGAATTCCGGGCGATTTCCAACGGGAATGATCACCGAAGCTTTCAATGTTGATACGTCTTCATGTTCTTCGTTCTTGGGCATAAAAACACCGGGAGCCATATAAGCGCCAATGCGTTTGAGGTGCTCAGTTACCACATGTTCGGCTTCTAATTGAATATCTTTACCGGCTTTCAGGTAATCGAAAACATCTGCTTTTTTGCCTGCCGCTACAACTTTATAGAAAGACCCGCTATAACGGTTGGCAATGCGGATCAATTTGTATTTTTCTGAAATCTTCAGGCGAAGGTCATAATATTGATTGTATTTAATGGATTCATCAAAACCGCCGATACTCTCCAGGGCTTCTTTTTTAACAAAGAATACTTTGCCGTAATCCATGTTGTCACGAACACGGCCAATATGATGATCCAAAAGATGCAGTTCTTTTATCTCGCCGCCGTCTTCCAGTTCATATGAGGTATAGAAAAGACCGGCGTCTTTCTGGCGTTCCGCGCCAAGAAGAAAACCGTCGATCGCTGCTTTTTTCATCATGACCGGATTGTCACGATTATCGATAAGCAATACCCAGTCGGCTTCTGCCTGGGCCAAGGCTTTGTTCATATCAACGGCCAAGTCATGCTTGCTTTCAACCACTTTGGGTGACAGGGCTGCAAACGTTTTGGCAGCAGCTTTCGGGTCGCAGGAAATTATGATCGTTTCGATATCTTTACAGGTCTGTCCCGCCAGACCTTCAATCTGTGCTTTCAGGTGTTCTTCAGAAAATTCTTTGTCTTTGCAATAATGAAGAATTACACTTGTTTTAATCATTTTACGTTCGTCCTTTCAATTGATTAGTAAAATTATTTATCGTTGCCAATATAGGAAATTACCGACGAAAAATAAATAAATATCGGAATTATTTGTTCCTTCTTTTGCGATTTTTGTATGATAAATTGAATTGTTAATTTGACGAAATAGACTACCTTTTCGACATGATAATCCTAAGGGGATCCCTTTGGGACAGGATTAACTGGATAATGGAAGAATATTATACGTGTACGGAACAGGCATGCCTGTTCCGTACATTTAATTTTAATTTATCGAATTCTTAAAACCTTCCCATAAACACAGATGCCAATCCGATAAACATGACGATTTTGAGAATAGTGGCCATTTGATAGTAATTGATCTTTCGCTTGATCTGAAAAAGATTGACCATCATGATCAGCATGGGAATGGCTACACCGGGAAAAGCGATAAACAAAAACCATTTTCCATACATTGCGGTAACATAAGGGATCGGAATAAGCGGTATGAAAAATACCGAAATGATCCCGGCAATGACCCTTGTTGGTGTTTCACCGATAATTACCGGTAAGGTTTTACTGTCGTGCGCCTTGTCTCCATCCATATCTTCAAGATCTTTAACGATCTCCCTTACCAGCGAAAGAATAAAGGTCAGCAAAAACGGCACATATCCCAATTTTAAGTCGCCAAAAGCCTGTGCGGCGAACAGAAAGGTCAATGCAGAAAGAAAAGACACTACAATATTTCCGACCAGGGCAATATGGCGCAGGCGGTAAGCATACCAGAACAACAATAGGGTTGCTACAAATAGTGAAATGAACAGGGACCAGAATCCCAGTAACAAGCCCGCAAGATTACCAAGAATGAACATCACGACCATAAAGACTCGGGCTCGCTCGATATTCAGGTCACCGGAGGGCAAAGGCCTGCTCGGTTTATTGATGCGATCAATCTCAATATCACATATGTCATTGACGGTATTCCCCGCAGCCGTTATCAAGACGGGACAAAGAACAGCCAATATGAACGTCCAAAAATTCGGGAAAGGGTCGAATAGTGTTGCCGCTATTAATACCACTGAAGCAACCAGCAAAAGATTTGCTGGTCGTGCGATCTTAATATATTGTTTTAAACTCATTTTATACGGTTACCAATCCTACAATTAAATATATAATGGACGCAATACCCGCCGAGATCAGCGCATAGGGTAGCTGCGTATTTACATGGTCAATGTGATCGCAGGCCGAAGCCATGGAGGCCACAATGGTCGTATCTGAAATAGGGGAACAGTGGTCCCCGAATACACCCCCGCCCAACACCGCCGAAACGACCAGGGGCATGGAAACGTCAAGATTTATAGCCAGTGGAACTGCCAATGGGATCATCAGAGCAAAGGTTCCAAAGCTGGTGCCTGTGGAAAATGCGATGAACGATGCAACAAGAAATACCAGCAGAGGCACAAGTCCCGCCGGAAGCGATCCGGAGATCGCGCCTGCAACAAACGCGCCGGTTCCCAGCGCTTTACAGGTTGCGCCGAGTGAAAATGCCAGCATCATCAGCAGGGCAAGAGATATCATGCCGCCGGCGCCTTTAAGGATCAGTTCTATGATCTCTTTCCCGGAAAGTGTTTTTTGAAAACGGGTCATCAAGGCGGAAACCACAATGGCCAGCATGACCGACCAGAACACGGCCGTAGAACCGGAACCTTCAGCCAAAACACCCAGTAAACCGACCTGTTTTAGCGCTTCACCGAAAGCAACTTTTACACCTTCCGCGGCAGATAAGCTTTGAAGTCCGGTAATGATCAATGCTATCGGCATGAACAAACTCATGACCACAACGGGTACGATCATATTGCGGGCTAATTTTTTAACTCCCTCTTTTGCTTTTAATCCTGTCAAGTGTTCGTCCATCATGGGCGTTGCGCCATCCGGCAGGATCTTGCCTTCTTCTCGAACGCGTTTCTCCGCTTTTCTCATTTTTCCGAAATCAAAAGGGGTCAGTATAAAGAACAGAACGGTCAGCACCGCAATGATGGAATAAAAGTTCAAGGGAATGGAACCGATCAATACTTGTGTTGCGTTGGGGACACCCTGGGTGGCTAGAAGTCCGATCGTAAAGGCACCCCAGGCGTTCAGCGGTATCAGCATGCAAATCGGTGCTGATGTGGAATCGGCGATATAAGATAGTTTTTCACGGGATATACCCATTTTGTCATAAAGCGGGCGGCAAACAGAGCCCACAACCAGGATCTTGATACTGGATTCAATGAAGATCACGACACCCAGTATCCAGGCTAACATGCCGGCGCCTTTGCGGGATTTGATCCATTTTTTATTTAAGATCAATTCCACAAAGCCATCGATACCACCGGAGCGCTGGGTCAGCGCGATCAAGGACCCGACCAGAGCCGAAAAAATGATCACGCGGGTGTTGCCCGGATCCTGAAAGACCATAACGATGGAGTTCAGCATACCCGCAGCGCCTTGAAGGGGGTTCCATTTGCTCAGAACGGTCCAACCCAGCCAAATGCCGGCACCTAGCGAAAGAAATACTTGTCGTGTTTTTATTGCCAGGCCAATTGCCAACAGTGGGGGTAAAAGTGATAGCCAGCCATAGGTGTCCATGGTTGCTCCTTGTTTTCCGTTTTAGTTCAGAATGGGCGTTCCCTGTGCCTAGTATTATAGTATAAAATTATGAAAAATAAAAGGTGATTTAGATTAAGAGACGTGAGACAAACTCCAATAATCAATTGATGACAGATATCGGACAGCATATCTCAAACGTCTGATCCGTTTATGATCAATCATATGTTGTGGGCATTCTTTTTTTTTCTTGATTATTGCTTGTTATCTATTGTTTATGGGTTATACTTTTATTTTAAAGTAAAATGCAACACCCCACCCGTATGAATATAATTATTGTCGGGGTGCACTTTGTACGGCATGCCAATGAAGGCCTCTTTGTTTGTATTATAGACAGACTCGCCTAGGAAATCGAGTTCTGCCGGATCGCCCGATACCAATTTCTGAAAAAATACCCACTCCTTTTTTTCTTTCTTAAAGACATAAACAGCTCCACTGCCGCGTATATTATCGATGACGGCCCCGGGAGCGGAAACAAAAGCATATTGGCTTGATAAAGAAACCGCATTGCCAAAACTTTCTTTGTCAAGATCGCCTTCCGTGCTTAATTCTTGAAGTAGTTCCCATTTGTTTTCATTAAAAACATATATCTTTGCTTCACATTCCGCATAACCATCCCTGTTGCTTTGGGTGTTCCCTATGAGTAACTCATTTCCACATAAGCTGACAGATATATTAAAGTTGACATTCAAATTCACGGGTTTTAGAGAAATAGACTGGAATTCTTTCCAGCGCGTACCTTCTTTTCGAAAAATATAGGCTTTACCGCAGTTTTTCCCTTCAAATACTCGTGTTTCTCCAATCACCATCCAATCACCATCAAGATCTAGGACACCTCCAAATTGTGCCGTAATATTTTGTTCAGAAGAGAATAATTTTTCTGACATTACCCAATCTTCATCTTTATATTCATAAACGTATACGGCACCCACTTCACCTTTTTCTGACTTTGAAAAGGGCGCACCAATAACCGCAATATTTTCTTCAATGTCTACACTTCGCCCAAAATAAGTGCGTGAATTATCATCCGGTGCCGAGAGCTTATAATATCTTGTCCATTCGCCCTCACTCTCTTCAAAAATATAGGCGGCACCTTTGCTCCAATCATGATTATCTGCTCCGACGATCGCGACATGTTTATCTATACCTACAGACATGCCAAACCGATCGCCCGCCTCACCGTCTGGTGCCCATAAATACGCCTTCTCTCCCCAGCCAAAGGTTTCATCATTTTCATAGATCACAGCGGCACCTTTATTGCCATATAACCCTATAATACACCTTTCACCGTCTCCATCGATGGCGGAACCAAAACTGACATTTTTATCATACTGGCCCAGTTCTCCATTGTTTGTCCACTCTTTTTTAGAACAACCACCAAGAATAAATAACAACAAAATACCGACAACGATAACATGTCTGTTTTTAACACTTAACATGGTTTTTCCCTTTCCTTTTCCATATTTACATAATTGTTTGACTTGTAATAAGTTATGGAAATATGACGAAAAAGCAATAAAAATTTGGCTGTGGTACTCGGGGCGGAAATTAATGATTTATGACCAAAAACTAAATGTTCATTAGAATTTGGCTCTTGTTTTTATCTGTCAATTTGGTTCGACGAAACAAATTGATAGATCCAACCTTGTGCATTCCAAGAAATGGGCAGCCACACAACGTTGATCAAAGCGATAATAGCGTAAGTTAGGGTAGTATCCGGCCATAGGCTTTGGGGGAAACCGAGGATCATGCCGATAATGAAGATATTCACTTCAAAGAAAAAAATGCCCGTGCGAAATCCCCGTGTCATGTTCCAACTATACTTAAAACATTCAATGATGGGCATCTCGCGGTCAATAACAAGATATTCAACGAAATATAAAGCAAGAAGAATGATCAATCCTGGAACAATAAAGGCAAGTAATCCCGCACCTATTGCCAGCATTTTCAGTATCATCACCGCCAGATAATGCGGGAAACGTTTTAGTTTCATGCGAAGATAGGTGGCGGGCGCAAAGCCGTTCAGTCCGGCCAGCACATAATTTACAACAAAGAAATTAACGATGATCAATGCTGCGGCCGTTACAAGGGTCCACACAACGAAATTTGACGGCAGGGCTTCAAGCATTTGCACCCAGCCCATATTCTCGTCAAAAACAACATCCTTCATCATAAACGCATTGGAAATATCGGCAAATGAGAACAAGAACGTCAAGGCAAGGAAGCCCCAGATCTTCTGGTGCATTTCCTGCCAGCCGTATTTGAATGCGGGGAGTAGTGTGAACATGTGCATACCTTATATATTATGTGCGGGGTAATTTAGGCATAACAAGACAAAATTAAAAAGGCAAAATAAAAAGGTTGGCAATGAAAATCTCAACAATTTATAATTCATAATTAATAATTTCGCATAAGAGAAATATTTGCTAATTTATTATGATCACATTAGGAGAATTATTATGCATGAATTTTTGTTACATATGCCCACAAAATTTGTCTTCGGTCACAATGCTTTCAAACGTGCCGGAAAAGAGATCCGCCGTAAAGCGCTGAAAGTGCTGATCGTCTGTTCATCCGGGTCTGTTGTCCGGAACGGATACCTTGATGATCTTCTGAACCAATTGGAAGAAGCCGGTGTGCGTGCAGATGTTTACGATAAGGTTATGCCCAATCCTCGGGCATCCATGATCGATGCGGGCGGCCGGCTTGCCAAGAATTTGAATGTGGATGCGGTTATCGGCCTCGGTGGCGGTTCCGCCATGGATGCGGCGAAAGGCGTTGCCATGGTTGCCAAGAATGGCGGTTCTATCTGGGATTATACGGCCGGCCATAAAACCGTACATGATTCTTTACCGGTTATTTGCATTCCCACGCTCAGTGCCACCGGTTCTGAAGGAAATGCATTCGGTGTTGTAACTAACGATGAAACCATGGATAAAAGCGCTTTTGCGTGTTACGGTGCCCTACCTGTCGTCTCCATCATTGACCCTCAATTAACGACATCAGTTCCGCTGGATTATCTTTATGACGGCGCGGTAGATATTATCACACATGCCACCGAGGCCTATTTTTCCTCGGGTGAAGATGCCCCGCTAAATGACGGCATCACCCTGGCGATCGTTAAAAGTGTTGTTGAATCGCTTGACCGCTTGATGAAAAACAAGAACGACCAGGATGCGCGAGCCACTTTTACCTGGGCGTCGACACTTGCGCTGGTCGGCGTCAACAATGCCGGACGCGAAGGACCTTTCCCCATTCATTCCATAGAACATGCGCTCAGCGGCATGTACGATATTTCGCATGGCCGCGGACTCGCCATGCTTTTCCCGAAATACCTGGACATGTACAAAAACATGCTTGCCGATAAGATCATAGCGTTCGGACAGGCCTTCGACCCGGCGGTTTCAAACGCAGATAAAGGCATTGAGGCTTTCCGCAAATGGCTGGCGTCTATTGATCGTGATCTGATGTTCTCGGATTTGGACCTGCCCACAGATAAATTATCCGAATTGGCGGATTCCGTCATACGTGCCGCGGGCAATAAGCATGGTAAGATCGGTGGACCGGTGGAGATGGGGAAAGAAGAGATAATCGCGTTATATAAAATGTGTATATAATAATTGTACGGAACAGGCATGCCTGTTCCGTACATCTATAGTAAAAAAGCGGCCAAGGGCCGCTTTTTCGCTTTATCGTTTGATATATATTTATTTTTTCTTCTTCGCCTTGACGGTTGTTACCTTTTGCGGGTGCGTTTCGCCAAATTCTTTTTCAACTTGTTTGTTGATGATGAATTTTTGCTGAAGAATGGTCAGCGCATTAAAGATCAGGTAGTACCAAACCAGTCCCGACGGGAAGCGATAGAACAGGAAGAACATCATGGCGGGCATGAGCCACTGCATCATTTTCTGTTGCTGTGCCTGCTGTCCGGTGGCATTTGCACCGGATCCTGAGAGTTTCTGTTGAACGACCATTAAAACAGTCATTAATATTGGAAGGACACTGAAATTCTGTCCGATCAGGGGCACATTGAATCCGAAACTGAACAGTACGTCCGGGGCACTCAGGTCATTCATCCACAACATGAACGGTGCACCGCGGAATTCAATGGCGGTTCGGAACACAATGAAGAGTCCGTACAAAAGCGGTAACTGCAGAAGCATGGGCAAACAGCCGCCCATAGGGTTGACCTTTTCCTCTTTGTAGAGTTCCATGGTCTTCTGTTGTAACACCTGTTGGTTGTTTTTATATTTTTCCTGCAGTTCCTTGATCTTGGGTTGGACCAGCTGCATTTTTTTCATGGATGAATAAGATTTATGTGTCAGCGGATAGGTAATGATCTTAATGATCAGGGCCATGATGAAAATGACAACACCGTAGTTCGGGATCAAACCGTAGAGGAATTTCATCAGCCAGTGCAAAGCAACGGCAAAGGGACGAATGATCGCGCCACCGCGGTTCAATGTCTTTTCCAGGCCCAAACCGTATGAATCCAAGAGTTTCTTTTCTGCGGGAACCAAACCTATTACATAAGAATCCTGCTGATAGTTTGCTTTTGACAGAGCCATATCCATGGAAAGATCAAAATTCCGGGATGTTTTGTCTTTGGTCAACTTCAGTTCCGAACGAACACCCTTATTCTCTATCGGCGCAATAAAACCGGTAAAATATTTTGATTTGAAGGCCATCCAATCGGTGCGGCCATCTGTATTCATAACCGTACCATCGGCTTTTGCTTTTCGGCCTTCAACCTTGACCAACTCTTCACCCATCATGGCATATACGCCACTGTACATGATGTCGTCTACCGGATCTTTTTCAGTAATAGCAAAGCCATCCACCCAGTTAATCGAATAGCGAAGGCCTGCCATTTTCTGTAAATAATTTGCAAATGCGACGTTTAGTTGAAAATCATAACGATCCGGATAAAAAGTGAAGGTCTTTTCGATCTTGATATCATCTTTGGTGATCGTGCTAAAGGTCAACATCGTTTCACCTTCAACCCAAAGTGTGTCACCGTTATTGTAATTATCAAGCCTTGCGCAATCGAAAGCAATGTATTCAAGATCTGAAGGATCCTGATAAAGGTTGGTGTATTCAAGGTTCAGGTTCGGGCCTGATTCGAGGGGTAAAAGCTGCAGGTTATCACCGTTCTTATCATCAAAATCAAAGAACATGTAATCGCGCATGGTACCACCGCCGAGATTTGACAGCTTCATGGCAAATTTTTCATTTGCGATAACAATTTCTTTGGCATCTGCGGCCTGAGCTCGGGTTTCAATGGTCGCCTGAGGGCGAACATAATCCGGAGGAGGAGTCTGTACGGGAGCTGCTTCTTGTACAGTTGCCGTGGTTTCCTGCTGGACAACCTCAGTTTCGTCTTGTGGGTTCAGCCATTGCTGATAATAGGGCATCAGGATTATGATGATACCGATCACAACAAAAGCCATTATCGTTCTTTTATCCAAAATGATCTCCTTTAATGGTGGTCATGTTTATGAACCGGGTCATAGCCGCCCGGATGAAAGGGGTGGCATTTCGATATTCTTTTTATGCCGAGCCAGCTGCCCTTCAGGGCGCCGTACTCTTTGATAGCTTCATAGGTATATTGTGAACAAGTGGGATGAAAGCGACAGCTTCGAGCCGTATATGGAGATATGGCCTTTTGATAAAAGCGAATGAGTGCTAAAAATATATTTTTCATGATGCTTGAAGCAGTGCTTCTATATCTGCCCTGATCGTACTCAGCGGATCATATTTGGGCATTTTCTTTAGAATTAATCCATAAATACGCAAAGAGGAAAAGCATTCCTTGTTTGTGCGATAGCATTCTCTCAGGTAGCGTTTCCCTCTGTTTCGTAAAACGGCGCCCTTAAAATGGCGCCCAATGGCGAACAGAACGCGTCGACTTTCAGCCGGCATGGACACAATATTCACAAACCGTCCCTTGTTCCATTCCCCGTTGTCAAATAAGCGTGAGATCTCGTTTTTCTCTCTCAAGATCTCAGATTTTTTCATTGATGAATCATTCATCGGAAACTGTCAAACGTTTCCGTCCTTTTTTACGTCTACGTGCAAGAACCGCGCGCCCAGCTGCGGACTCCATGCGTTTACGGAAACCGTGTTTGTTCTTCCGTTTTCTGTTACTGGGATTATATGTTTCTTTCACCTTGTTCTCCTTTACACATATATATCAGACAAAGCCCTGTAATATGTGGCATAAAATGCTGAAAGGCAACCATTTTTTAAGCTTTGCTTCTTATTAATTGCATGAGTTTCTTTAGTTTAGGGTGGGTTGTGTGTATTTATTTTAAATTATACCACATGTTGTGTAAATCTGGAATTATGGATGATGAATTGGCGGAAGACAATAGACGGCAAGCACGAAGTATCTTGGCTGCAGGTTTCGCTGATGACACATTTACAATACCTATACAGAACCCTGGGTGGTCAAACTTAAAACACCAAGAAGATATTTCTTTTGTGAGTTAAATGAATATTGTATGTTTCATGAAGAATCAATGAGACAGACTTTTTGATAATAATTAAAGGAATGATCTTCTAAAAATGGCGCATGCAAAAGGATCCGAGACAAACGTGACCAAATTCAACATATCCAGTGTTCATGTCTCAATTGTCACCCCCCTCTATAACTCCGCCGCATTTATTGCCGACACTATTTGTTCCGTACAGGCCCAAACGCACAAAAACTGGGAAATGATCATTGTAGATGATTGTTCTTCTGATCATGGGGCAAACATCGTCAAATCATATGCCGATAACGACAAGCGGATCAAGCTGATCTCGTTAAAAGAGAACTGCGGTGCGGCCGTTGCGCGAAACAAGGCAATTGAAATCGCAAGCGGGGACTTTATAGCATTTCTGGACAGTGATGATCTATGGAAACCGAAAAAGCTTGAAAAACAATTAAATTTTATGATCAGGAATAATTATTCCTTTTCGTTTACCTCCTATGAGATCATGACCGATGACGGCACATCTCTTCAAAAAACAATTAAAGCTGATAAATTGATCACATATAAAAAAGTTTTACGCAGAAATCCTATCGGCTGCCTGACCGCAATATATAGTGTAACCACCCTGGGTAAAATATATATGCCACTGATAAGAAAACGCCAGGATCAGGGACTTTGGTTAAAAATATTAAGGGATGGAACCATTGCATACGGTTTAAACGACCCCTTGGCGATTTATCGCGTACGAAAAGACTCAATATCTTCAAACAAATTGGATCTTGTTAAATACCAATGGCAATTATATAGAGATATTGAAAATTTGGGCTGGCTAAGGAGTCTATTTTATCTGATTGCGGTCACATATAATAAATTGATCAGATTTTAATTATTACGTTTTGGCGCTACGTTTAAAGACACCTTTTTTTCATAGTTAAACCTTGCAACTGTCACGATTCATTTTATAATCCTTATATTTACATGTGATTATTGCCCCCGATCATGCTTTTAACCCCGCCTCCGCCTTTGCCCCCCGGCCTTGATATTAACACCCAAGTATAACACCCGGAACACACCTATAACACCCGATACACCCGTTTTTTAAAAATTTATTAAAATTTTTTTATCCCCAATATCCACATAAATAAAGGCTCAAATGCCAATTACTAAAAATATTTATATTTTTTTCGCTTTTTTTCTTGCATATGTCGTGTATTGGTGTTATACTTATGTAGAACACTGGAATACTGGTGTGAGAAACGAAAGAGAAAGACAATGAGCATTAACTTCGACAGCACAAAAGCAATATACCTCCAACTGGCCGATCTCATCAGAGAATCGATCATGTCCGGTGCGATGAAAAGCGGAGAAGCTATCCCCTCCGTTCGTCAGCTGTCCGCCGAGTACCGCCTGAACCCTCAGACAATATTAAACGCCACACAACTTCTCGTCAACGAGGGCCTACTGGAAAAGCAACGCGGCAAAGGCTACTTCGTCATGGCAAACGCACAGGACGCATTGAATGAATCCGGCGTCATCCTGTTCGAGGATGAGACCCTGCCGGACATGATCAAACAGGCCAGGATGTTGGGAATATCAAAAGAAGAACTTTGCAAATTGATCGAAGAAAAATATTAGACAATAACTGAAAGGGACAAAAATGAAAGATTTAAGAACGTATCGTTATCATCTCTCCATCAGCAAACTGAATGGATAAGAGATCAAAACTGGGACGAACCGGGGACAAAAGATCAAACAAACTGAAAGGGACAAAAATGAAGAACACAAGAATTTACCGCTACCATCTCTCCATCAGCAAGCTAAGCGCTTAAGGATTGAGATCGTAAACAAGGCCATGATCATGATCGGGGCCACAAAGAGTCAAGGGACGAACAAAATTTATACTGAAGGTAGACAAAAATGAGAACAAGAACATATCGTAATCATCTGTCAAGTAACAGCCTTTGGGCTTAAGGACCGCAACAGCGATCACGTCAAGGGGCGAAACGAATAGCACGAAAGGGATGAAAATGTTTAATAAATGCGGAATGACCAGACAACATTGCAAGACAATGTCTTATGTTAAGGCCATGTCCATCCGCATCGTAAAACCGGCAAAATGAACACTTGGTACTGAACAGCTTAAACGAATAAATGAATAAAAAAGACTAAAAATAATATGATGCGAGACATAATAACAAATAATAACAGGATGAATGGTCTAAGCTGATGATCTCATCAACTGCAAAGCTTATAAACCCATCAACACTATAAAAAGGATATGAAATGGAACATGTTATTAATATCAAGGGGCTAACAAAGGATTATAAACAGGTCCGCGCCCTTGAAAACGTCGACCTTCAGATCCCTAAGGGACGCATTGTCGGCCTATTGGGAAAGAATGGTGCCGGCAAATCAACAATGCTGAAATGTTTATTGGATTTTCTGAAATATGAAGGTGATATTGCTTTCTTTGGTACGTCCACAAAAGAATGGAAACACGACCTACATACAAAGGTGGCGTTTATTCCGGATGTCAGCGGATTGGATCCACGCCTGACCGTTCAGGAAACCATTGATTATGTATCCGGCATGAATCCCACCTGGAATTGGGATAAGGCTGAACGCTTGTTCGCAAAGAGCGAACTTCCCTGCGATCAAAAGGTAAAAACCCTATCCAAAGGCATGAAAACAAAATTATATCTCATGTTGACCTTGGCTAAGGATGTGGATATTCTTCTTCTTGATGAACCCACGCTTGGGCTGGACATCGTTTTTCGCAAGGAGTTCTATGATCTCTTGCTGGGCGAATTCTTTGATGAAACAAAAACGGTGTTAATCTCAACCCACCAGGTTGCAGAAGTAGAGAACATTCTTCAGGATGTGATCTTTATTGATCACGGACAGGTTAAACTTCATGAAGATATGAACTCTCTGAAAAGCAATTGGTCCGTCGTCGAGGTACCTGCCGATAAAGAAGACGAATTGATGGCATTTAATCCAAAAACGAAAACAAAAACACTCGGTAAGGTTCGCGGTCTGGTTGAGGGCAAAGTTGAATTGCCCGGAGCCAATTATGCAGTACCTAGCGTTTCCGATATCTTTGTTGCCGTGGTCAATGAATAAGGGGGCATAAAATGGAACAGTTAAAAACATTACTATTGGTTGAATATAAAAAAAGAAAATCCACTTATTGGTGGCCGGTTTGGATCATTGCGGGCTTAACGGTTTTATCTTTGATCGCTCTGCTCATCGCCTGGATCGTTGAAAGTCCTAATATTATTATGTACGATACGGCCGAGGGAAGCATGGGCTTGCGTATAGGTATGTACGGTACGATGTTCTCTTTCGGAATCATCTTTCTGGCCTTTATGGGCCTTGGCGCGCAAACCAGTCTGAACCGCGAAAAACAGCTTGGCTCGGATCTGTTTTTCCGCTGTCAGCCTGTCTCGTTTTGGAAGGTTACCGGAGTAAAGTATTTCATGCATGTATTTGCAAGCTCTATCTTACTTTTGGGAGTTGGCATCATCTTTGCTCTTATTTTAAGTATTGTCAGCGCCTTTTTCATTGACGGGTTTTATTTCGGCAATGCACTGTATGGCACTTTCCTTGGGTGGTTGAATTATCTAAAGCTTGCTATGGTCTTTGGATCGCTGTGTTATCTTTTCTCTGCGATCTTCAAGAACAACGCCCTCCTTCTCGGTGCAGCCGCGCTTGGTATTCTGGAAGGCCTGTTCGCGATCATCGAAGCGATCTTTCGTCATACGATCAACCTTCCCGACGTGTTCGTCTCGCTTGGCAGAATGGTTGGCAATATGGGTTTAGATGAGATCGATACCGTTAATATGGGTATGATCTTTAACGACTGGCGAATCCTGCTTGGTGTTCTGTTCGCGGCCTGTTGTTACGTTGGCGGCTCTCTGATCTACAAGCTGAGAGCCAAAGATGCTTAATGACAATAACGAGCGATAAAAAGTTGAAACAAAATGTAAATATTAACAACCTACTTCATGTTTAAACATATCCCCGAGATCCCGTTTCCCGTCGGAGCATATCCATGACGGGATCTCGTATTTACGCAAGAAAAAACATATAAACTCCAAATTCAATTTAATCGCAACAATTAAGACTTATATCTTGTGAAATTAATTGGTTATTGGAGTTTACCTCTTGTCTTTTTAAATTTTAATATGAAACATCAAAATCGCATTTTTACGTCACAGCTGATCATGGTGAATGAGGTCGGTTCCACTAACTCTGAACTTCTTGAACATGCAGACGATTACGAGCATGGAACAGTGCTATGTGCTCAGCGGCAAACTGCAGGACGTGGTCGCCATCAACGTGGCTGGAAATCACAAAATGGCGGTTTGTATTTCTCTGTTCTACTCAAAGACCAAAAAGACATCACTGGTATTTATCCATTTGTTTTATTGTCTGCCCTGGCCGTGGTAAGGTGTATTCATGCTTGCGCTACTCATGGTGTAGCTATCAAATGGCCAAATGACATTTATATTAATCATCGCAAGGTCTGCGGTATACTGGCTGAATCTTCCACCCGGGGAAACACGAGCCATGTTGTTGTTGGTATTGGGATTAATGTAAATAACAAGGTTTCACACCTTAAAGACCTTCGCCATCCCGCAGTATCGCTCAGCGAATGTAAGGAAGGGGAATTAAACCTCAATGAACTACTTCTGCGGATTCTCGATGAGCTTGATCTGCTCTATGCCGACTTTCAAGATAATCGCTTTGCCGAATACCTTCCGGAGCTTAATCGCCTGCTTTATTCCAAAAATCAAGAAATTGAACTAATTTTCGGTGGCGAAACTCGTCTTATCACACCTATCGCGTTTACCCGGGATGCAAAACTTCAATGTGTGGAAAAGGGTGTGAAGAAGGAGATATTTCTGGGAGAGTTGTAAAAGGAAACCAGCTATCAGGGTTCTTATGCTTTGGGAAAAATGAGCAAGGATTTACAAATTAAAAATTGATAACATCATATATCCGTGTTTTAAGTTCTTGGTTTTCGCTTTCCTTGGTCCCACCATGGCTGTATCACCCCTCTTGCCCTACTTCATTCTTCAAACAACGATATTTCTTCTGGTTTTTTCCTTTTGACTTTTTTCTTATTATGGATATATTGTGGATATATGCTAAAGCTTAAAACACAAAACCCGAACCACCTCCTGACCTGTATTTCCTACTGCGGAAAGATCGATCGTTTGCTTTACGTTTTTAGTGATGATTATACGTTTATTGAAAACACATTAATGATCAACGCAGGATTTTCAAGCGACCAGGAGCCCGGTGGCAGAAGCGAAATGATCGCAAAAGGAACGCTTGAATGGTTGCGGGAATTTCACAACGATCCCGTTTCGTTTTCATTGTCCAATACTGCCGTCAAATCCATGCATCGTAAAATATTTAAATACAGTGTGCGTGATGACGGCACCAGGGGGCGTTACCGCACTGACCTGGATGATGAGATCAAAGCTCTGTTCGAAGAAACTAAAACAGCTCTCGCTTCAGACGAACGTCACTCCCTTTTCTTGATCTCGCTTTTCCGCGTTTCTTTCATCGACGCCATGCCATTCATTACCGGTAATTCGCTTATAGCAAATATAATTGCATATGCCTTGCTTTATACTGAAGATTTAACCATTGTTTCTCAAATACCGCTATTAGCGTCTCTAAATAACGCAAACAGTGCGGCTTCAAAAGATGCGCTTTCGCTGTTACCGAAAACAATATTCGAATTATTATCCAATACCCCCGCGTCTCTACACACTCAGGGTTCCACACACCAACCTCGAAGTTCTTATCTAAATCAAAGACGAAAATCATTGCTTTTACATATTAAAAACAATGCCCCACTAAAGATCTCTGATATCATGAACAAATTCCAGAATGAAAGTCGGAATACGATAAAAAAGGATCTTGTTTATCTGAGAGAAAAAGATATGATTAGTGCGCGGGGCAAAGGAAGGGGTATGTTTTATACAGTAGACAGTAGACGGTAGACAGAAGACAGAAGACAGAAGACAGAAGACAGAAGACAGAAAAGCTACGAATTATCAATCGGTAAAGCGATCAAGAACACGATAAAAACAAGTCCAATCGAAGCCCCAATAATAACCGAATTATTAAATCCGTCTCCCGGCGAAAGATTGAATAACACCAGCACGCCCGCAAAAGAAATTCGCCCCAGTAAGCTTTTCGTCGAATAGTATGTTGCGCGCAAATCAGGCTCTAATTTGTGTGTCGTTTCCGCACGGATGATAGGATTGGATATGGCCCCGGTCAGTCCGCGAAGCATCAACAAAACGACAACAACACAGGACGACCCTATACCCATAATCGCTATCAGTGCCGTCTGGATGACGATCAATAAAATAAGAGAAACCTTTGTCCCAAATATTTTTTGCACGACCATGGCTCTTTTCGCAAAGAAGGATGCAATAACCATACTAAGTGCCGTGTGGAGACCCAGAATGATCGTGTTGGTTTTTGCGATAACATCTCGATCAAATGATCTTAGCATGCGATCAACATAAATTTGGTAAAGCTCGTATGGGACATGGTTCAAAACAACCATGATCACGGTAAAAACGAACAGATATCTCAGGGTGGGGTCACCAAGTTTGCCAAATACTTTTTTCATTTGTTTGAACGGATGTCTTGGTTCTTCCCTCTTTTCTGCGTCCGGATCATTCATGGTTATCACAAGAAAAAAAGAGATAAAAGCAAAAGCAAACGACATACCATAGGCGATACGATATTCGTTAAGCCAGGCAAATAAACCACCCAAAATTGCGGCGACTGCTATTGAAATATAGTATTTTGATGATAGGCTTGCCTCTCTTTGGCCATATTCGTTTTCTTTAGCAAGTGCTGAAAGCAATGCATAATGTAATGAGGTGTCTGTCCCGGTGGAAAACGAAAATCCAATGGCTAGAAAGAATTGCGCTAGCGCAAACATATTAAAAGAACCCCCAATAAAGAAAAGCAAATATGATACGCTTAGGGCAAGGGTTGATATGATCAGCGTTCTCTTTCTTCCAAAAAAATCCGAGAAATAACCCGATGGAACCTCCAGAACAAATACCGATGCATAATAGATTGCTTCCAGCAGAAAGATCTGTTTCAATGACACAACAGTAGAAAAATACAGCACGAACAATGGCGTCCAGAAATAAGCTCTTGTAAAAACCATATACCAAGTATATGTTTTTAACGATCTCTTAAGCGATTTTTCATATTCGGTTTTCATAATCGAGCTGAATATACTTTATCACCGCAAAAAGAAAAAGCGCATTTTCTGCGCTTTAAACATAATTTCGTCTTTTGTGCTTACTTTCTTGGGTTTTTTGCCGATAAGCCAATAACAAAATTTCCTATTCCCACAGCCAATAATGAAATTCCAATTATTGTGTTTATGGCGAGCATAAAAACGATGCCCAGCCCCATAAATGAAACGCCAACCCACATGAATACCAAATAGCTGATCTTTGTATTCATGTTCATTTTATATTCCCTTCATAACCACAACATTCACTAAAATTAAAAGGATCGCACCCAGCAAAGCGACATTAACAGATATAACCCAAAGATAGAACAACGGTCCAACCCGGCGGGTTTCGCCCCGCGTGATCTGTTTATATCTGCTGACATATTTAAATATCATAAAATTGATCAGAATAAAACTTGGGGTTTTGTCGTTTCTTTTTTTATGAAATTCATAGATCAAGATCGTGCTAATAAGATATATCCCAAATCCTGTGGCAGATATCAATATCAATAATATGTTTATCTCAGCTCCCATTTTCTCCCCTAATGCAAAAACTCAGCAACATGGTCACATTGTCTGTGTTCATTCATTTTTGATATATTCTTTAAAAGTTACTTGAAGGCACGATTAATGTCAAGAAATGGTTTAAAGTGTAATTATTCCCATTAATCAGATAACCGCCCATTAATTGTTAGATGTCTGTACGGGCTCAGTAATGTCCAATCTTTTGTTATTATTCAATATTGTGACGTACCACTATCGCATCTTTAACACATATTATTTATCAGGTCAAATACTTTAGAATGTTATCCAACACTTCATCCATTTTCATTGCATCTTTGCCGCCGGCCGTCGCCATGTGGGGCTTTCCTCCGCCACCGCCGCCAAGGGCCTTCCCAAGGCTTTTTACGATGTTTCCGGCTTTAATACCTTCCTTGACCAGATCATCGGTTACCACACAAAGCACCTGGGGTGTCCCGTTGATCACGGCACCGAAAACAGCGATACCGCTACTCATTTTTTCGCGCACCTTGTCACCTAGTGTTTTCAGTTGATCCATATTCTCGACATCGATCTTATTTACATAGAGCGCCTTGTCATCATAGTCGATCTTATCTTTGAGATAAGAATCAATATCAAGCGTAAGTAGTTTGCTTTTCATTTCGGCGACTTCTTTTTCAAATGACCGAAGATGTGAATTTATTTCATTTACTTTATCGACCAGCTCATTTTCTGACGTTTTTAACGAGTCTTTGATACCCGCAATTGCGATTTGTTGTTTTCTCATGTGTTCATATGCTGCGTTTCCGGTAATCGCTTCAATGCGGCGAACCCCTGAGGCGACAGAGCTTTCAGATACAATCATAAAAAGCCCTATATCACCGCTGCGTTTGACATGCGTCCCGCCGCAAAGTTCTTTTGATGCGCCGTTCATGCTTACCACGCGAACCTCATCACCATACTTTTCGCCAAACAGAGCTTGTGCCCCATCGTTGATCGCTTCTGTATATGTCTTAAGCTCTGTTGTAACTTCGATATTTTGCATAATCAACTTATTGATCCTTTGCTGGATCTCCATTTGCTGTTCGTTTGAAACCTTTTCAAAATGATTAAAATCAAATCTTAACCGGTCCGGACCAACGTACGAGCCGGCTTGATGAACATGGTCGCCAAGAACTGAGCGGAGCTCAGCATGAAGCAAATGGGTGGCCGTGTGATTTCTTGCCGTATCGCGCCGTAAGCTTTTCTCTACATTCAAGGTTGCCGTTATTTCTTTGGAATTACCCTCAAGTACCGAACCTTCAACGATATGCACAATATCTTCACCCATTTTTTTTGTATCAACGATATTTGTTCTGGCGTCGGTTTTGATATTGTGTTTATGTAATAACATGTGCCCTTTGTCGCCAACCTGTCCTCCCGATTCAGCATAGAAAGGCGTTTTATCAAATACAAGATAGGTATACTTGTCGTCGATAGCATATTTCAACAATTTCGATTCGCATTTATACTGATCGTAGCCGATAAATTCTGAAAGCTGATCTGTAATCAGAACGATCCACTTAAGCTCATCAGCGCTTTTGTTGGTAAATTTACCCGCCGCACGAGCCCGGGTTCTTTGTTCTTCCATCAGGTCGTTTACCTCATCTTCATTGACCTGCAAACCCTTTTCCTCGGCAAGTAAACGCGTTAGGTCAACGGGGAAACCATAGGTGTCGTAAAGACGGAATACATCTTCGCTACTCAAGTTTGTTTGGTTGTTTTTCTTTGCCTGTTTTGCGATCTGGCCAAAAAGCTCCAAGCCTTTGTCAAGGGTATTGCCGAAAGATTCTTCTTCTGCGCGAATGATCTTCTGGATTTGCTCCCGTTGATTTTTGATCTCGGGATAAACATCGCCCAGCACGCGCGCCACCGTTGGCACCAGTCGATATAAGAACGGCTCTTTCATTCTTAATTCGCGCCCGAAACGCGCAGCTCGTCTTAGTATTCTTCGCAAAACATAAGATCGTCCCTCGTTACCCGGGATGGCTCCGTCGGATATCGCGACCGTCAACATACGGATATGATCTGCTATTACCCGGTGCGGTGTTCCTTCTTCACCCTTCTCATATGCGATATCGCTGATCGCTTCAATTTGTTCGATAATGGGTTTGAACAGGTCTGTATCGTAGTTGCTGCTAAATCCGTTCATAACGGCTACGATCCTCTCAAACCCCGCCCCGGTATCTATGTGTTTTTTTTCAAGGGGCTGCAATTCACCCTGTTCATTGCGATTATATTGAATGAATACCAGGTTCCATAATTCCATATATTGTGGATCATCGGCATTAACGCGGCTTGGATCCTGATTTTCAATATCCTCTCCGCTGTAATAATGAATTTCTGAGCAGGGGCCACAGGGGCCGGTATCGCCCATTGACCAGAAATTATCCTTTTCTCCGGAACGCAATAAATGTGCAGGATCTAAATTGGGGATATTTTCCCATATTTTATATGCTTCATCATCTTCCGTATATACCGTTGCATACAGGCGCTTGGGGTCAAGTCCCCATATCTCCGTAAACAGTGTCCAGGCCCAGTCAATCGCTTCTTTTTTATAATAATCGCCAAAGCTCCAACTTCCCAGCATTTCAAAAAAGGTGTGGTGATAGTGATCGCGACCTACTTCCTCTAAGTCATTGTGTTTGCCACTGACGCGGATGCATTTTTGCGAATTAACGGCTCTCTTAAACGGGGCTTTTGCTTCACCAAGAAATATGGTTTAAATTGATTCATTCCGGCATTAGTGAACAGTAATGTGGGGTCTGTTTGCGGCACGACCGGCGCGCTGGGAACCACCGTGTGCCCGAGGGTTTTTTCAAAATATTCTATAAATTGCTTTCTTATTGTATTTGAGTCCATTTTCATCCTTTTTAAACGTCAAAATTCCATAGCAAACAAATGTAGTGATAGAAAAGATAAAGGTCAAAAGATTAAAGAATAAAGTAAACTGTAATTGATTGGTGGGAATATATATAAAAGGTAACGATCAAATATGTGTGGAACAGATATATCAGTCCGCTGTTTCTTTATTCCACCGCAAATTTCACAGTAGATTTCAAGCCGTCAATGTTTGTAATGAACGCCAGATATACACCACGCGGAATATAGTCCCCATTTGGAAGTTTTCCGTCCCAAACCAATTGTTTTTCCAAATTCTCTTCGGCGTCGGCATCAAATCGGATCAAAACGCGCCCGTCCAAGGTGCTGATCCGGACCTGGCTTTGGTCCGCCAATCCATCAAAGGCAATATAGGGATCAACACCCGGCATGAACGGCTGGGGAAAAACGATCACCTTGTTCATTTCACTTCTTTCTTCAGTCCAGGCAATTTCATACCTGTTCAATCCAGATGCCGTCAGTAAGTAAGCGTAGCCGTTCTCAGTATCAAAGACAAGATCGAAGACCACATCGTCCAATAAGCCCGAATTTTCAGTTGAGAGGCCATTTCCCTCGTCGAACCATCTATTATTGGTCATATATATTTGAATGCCTTGGCTTTGGGTTAAAATCCATTTATTACCTCTTGGGTCAATTCGTATTTTAACCGGTACCATGCCGCTTAATCCGTCAATCGCGGGATTCATGCTGAAGTCCGTTGTTTCATCAAATGAAGAGGGTGTTCTGATCATCTGCACACCGGACGATGTGGCCACCCATATATTTTCAGTTAGCGGATCAATATCAATGGAATAAACATTATTATTTACAAGGCCATCAGATGTTGTGATCAGTGCCCAAACACCCGTATTGGGATCATACACTGTCACACCGCCGGTGGTTCGGGGTTCGTCGGATTGTCGTGCTTCGTTTGCTATCCATAAACGTCCATATTTATCAAACACCATTTCCCTTGCAAGAATTTGCAATTTATCCCCGGAGTCCTCCACCGAAAACTTCACGACTTCGCCGTTTGGACGAAACTTTAATAGCGTTTCACCGGCAAGTGTATGGGCGTTGAGGGCCCAAATATTACCATATCTGTCCTCGGCAAGCCCATGCATCATCAAGTATGTTGATGACCCGTTTCCCACTCCTTGTGTGCCGTCCAGAATCCCATTGCTTGTATCAAAGACAACGTATTCTTCCTGATTGCCAAGATCGATCTTTATCATAGCTCCGGGGCCTTGTGTTTCGGGACTTTGTCCAGTATAATCATTAATTGATACATGGGTTATATTGGCGATCAATTCGCCACTCTGGGTAATAAGCGCATCATAGACGACAGTTTCGCCGCCCACCCTATATGCAATATCCAATGTGTCTGAGGAAAATGCATTTTCTAGAAAGGCGTTTTCAATCGATTCATTGCCTCTTGAAAAAACAAGGTCATGCCATGTCGATCCCTTTAAAACTGAAACTCCCTCGATCCCGCAAACATAAACATCATTGTTTTCTGATATTGCCAGGGAATTTGCTTTTGTATAAAGCATGGTGTTGGGAATAAAATTTTGCTCCAGTTCGTTTGTTAAAGAAACCTTCTTCAATCCTCGGTTTTCTTCTGCAACCCATAAAATATTCTGTTCCACGATAAAGCCGCTAATTGTGTAAGGGGAATGATATACAACGGTATTGTCTCCGATCCTGTAAATTTTGTTTACAGACGCATAATAGGGTTCATTCGACCCACAGAAGGCAACACCCTCTTTATCGCCATCCAACCGTTTCATTTCATTACCCGAATAATACCGGTAGAGATCAAAGTCTTGATTAACAAGATACAAACTGTCTCCAACGGCATGTAATAAGCCGGCTTCATTAACGCTGTCTAAAAGTACTCGCTCCCACGCGCTTTCCGGTTTGAGGTTCGCATGATACAGCCATCCCTTGATCAAGCCTATGTCCGTAGCAAGGAACAGACTATCCCTGACAAGTGCGATATCATTGATCGATGTCGGCGACCCCGGGAATTGATTATAAATATCTTGAAATACGTAGCGGTTATTCGCTTTTACAAAATGCGCGATCTCGGGGGTCAGGTCGTTCATATAGGCAACCAGAACATGCCCGCTATTACCCGTAAATGCTTTTGCTTCTGAAAAATCAAAATCAAAATAATCCTCGTTTCCGCTATCGGTCATATAACTGATCCCATCTACCCCCGAAGCGTATGAAAACCATTTGCTGCCGTCCGGGTTTACATAATACGATTGTAGATCTATATGCTCAAGACCGTCATTTAACGAATAAAACACTTCATTATCCGTATCAAATGCCACTAATCCGCCATGAGAGGCCATTTTTAACAATCCATTATCAAAGGAAATGTCTTTTAGCGTCAATTGTGATCCGTAAGATGTCCAATCGCCGACTATAGCAAGCAAACTGCCGGTTAGTAAAGCAAATATTGCAATAATTTTATTGGACCTTATCATTTTTCAACCTTGATAACGATACCATCTTCAGATGGATGTTTTGCTTTTAATTCTGCCAACGCATTTTTGGCTAGATCATATGTAGCATAAGCGCCAACGCGAACAAGATATAGGTAGCCATTGCTTCTTTCACGCTGATCAATCTTAACCGGATACCCCCGTTCTTCGAACAGTTGCTTTCTTCTCTCGGCATTGTCCCGGCCGGAATAGGCGCCAACCTGGATCCTGAAATTCGGTTCTGTTTGGGGCTGCACAATAGGGATAGATGGTGTTTGGGGTTCCGGTTTTGGTTCCGCCGTGATCGGGCCCGGCTCGTTTACGGGTGGCTTTTCTTTGATCACCGGCGGATTATAATCGACTAAAATGCTTTCTTTATTCGATACTTTGCCCGAAGATTCTTTGATGTCCTTTTTTGCCCTGTCTAAAACAGTCCGGTAATAGCTGTCGTTTCTGATCGGGTCATGCTCGTCAACCGCGCGCTTTAAATAACGCAAACCACTGTCGTTTGCTTTGTTCACAAATGAATAATCTGCAAGCATGACGGCAAGGTACGCTTTGATCTCTTGAGATTTTGCAGTACTTAAAAAATCTTCGGCTTTTTCGGCTGTGACCTTCCCGTTTGGTTCAAGGATCAAATTAAATAATTTGGCTGCTTCAGAATGAGCTGATCTGGTTGAAAATGTCGATATTGAATCTCGTCCATACCCTTCAAGGATCCTTAAAATACTCTCCGCAGAAAGTATGCCGGTAGATAGTAGTATCAGGAGTAATATGCTCAATGAGTATTTGCCGATCCTTTTCATCATAGTCCAAACACCTTTATTATTTATTTGTTTCTGATTTTTTTTGCTTTTCTTCAAGGATATTGGTGGTTGACAACCCCGGAACCCTCTTAAAGAAGAGGACTTCACCACCGCGGCCTTTCACTTCAGGAGCACCAACGGTTGTTTCAAATCGGTAATCATCGCCCTTAATCAGCACATCCGGCTCAAGTTGATCTGTGATCTTTTGCGGTGTATCTTCTTCGTATATAACAACAGCATCCACCAGGTCGGTCAATAAAAGCGTTTTCGCCCTCGCTTCCGCGTCATTGACCGGCCGGCCATATCCTTTTAATCGTCTGACTGAGGTATCGCTGTTAAGACCGACGACCACCTTGCCGCCCTGCCGCGCCGCAAAAGCAAGGAGCGCCAAATGCCCGGCATGTAAAACATCAAAACAGCCGTTGGTAAAGACAAGTTTTATGCCGCTATTTTTCCAATTATTGATTTCTTTCTTCAATTTCGGCCATTCGCCGGCACTGTATAATTTTTTCATATCGGAAAATGTACAATGTTTTAAGAATTGATACCATGAAAATATTTATAAACGGATATTGGCTTTATGAATAGAGCGTATCCGTTTGCGGATTGATCTTCAATAATAAGTCGAATTCCCTGTGTTATATGTTTTGCGGGGTTTATATCTTGTTTATTTTTCCAAAAGACATATGGGGCATCTTAATTGATCATTTTGCGAACAATACGTATCTCTGATATTCAATACACCCTGTGATATTAACCAGCTATTACGTAATTTGTCTTTGGGTTTGATACCGTGTTCATCATGAAAGCGCTTAACGGTGGCATATGGCGTGCTAACTTGAACCGTTTCAAAATAATGCATAATTTTGTTTTTTAATGTCTGGTCTTCGCGCCTGTCCATTCGTATTGCTTCCATCAGTGGTAACAACGTGTTCATTATCATTTCTTTTCTTAAGCTTTTTCCCGGCGAATGGCTTAGTGGCATACAAAAAAGTTTCTCTGTTTGATCGAATATGTTCTTGCCGTTTTTAATCATGTCGTAGATCATACCCGAAAGCGATGCCCGATAATGATAAGTCATGATTTTTCCAAGCCAGTCAACCCTGTTCTCCGGAAAATGCGCGGGGCGAGTTCGAGAGCGAGTCCATCTTATATTTCCATCCGAACCATCCTTAAAACCGGCCAATGTATTCAACATGGGCAATATGTCCTTGGGGTCGATTAATCCGTCACAATATGCCGCCCAGGGAAATTTAACGAACAATTTTAGCATATTCTCTTCGTTATAGCGATATCCGCAAGCCTTGAACAACCCCCAGTATAACATAACATCATTGGGAAAACGCAAACGATTTTCGTAAAAATATTTGATCTTTTTTCTGATCCTTTCGCACCCCGCTTTTGCCAGTGTTTTATAATACTTTTCACTGTCCGGTTTAAATATCCTGCAAGAACTCGGCATTTCACAGTCAAGCGCTTCCTCAAGTGAAATATAACAGGTGGCGGGAATAATGCCATTGGAGCATTTAACCCCGGCGCAGCCCTTTGGATCATGAAATACAACATGTAAAATACAGCGGTTGTAGGATTTGTCACAATGGTGACCGTGACTATACCAATCCTGCGTTCTGTGGTGGATCTCAATGTCGCCTTTTTTCAGTTTTCCGTCCAGAATGATGCTTGCTTCAAGGAAATCGGGACCGTCACTATGGTTGTGTCGACCGGGGCTCAGCACCTTTACCCCCCGTCCGTCTGTATCCATTCTTGATATTTTCCACAGTGAGTGTTTCCAGATATGCTGTAACCTTAGCTCAGAAATATAGGCCGAACGCGGTTCAAATAATTCCAGGTATGGCGTAAAAGATTTTCGATAACTTGTCCCCATCTTGCTATGAATTTATGGCGTTTTTGTTAATATTAAAAGCCCGGTTTTCGGACTGTGACCCTCATCACATTATCAATACCTTACGAAAAATATTCCGACTTATCGAAGAGAAGGTTTGAAAACAAAAATAAAATCTTATAAATTCCAACAAAATGGAGGTAATTATGGAATGGTTGACCATGGGACGTGGCATCGTGATCGGTTCGGTTATCGTAGGATCCTTTATTTTGTCTATTGCGTTGCGAAAACTGATCACGGTTTTTATTGTAAAATATGCGAAACGACTAAAAGCCGACCCGACCAATTTTTCTTTTCTAAAGAACTCCATCCCTTTCCTTATCTTTCTTGCGGCTTTTATTTTTATTTTTTATTACATCCCCTCGTTCAGACAATTGGGGAAAGCGCTCTTTGCCGGAGTTGGAATATTTGCTGCTGTTATCGGTTTTGCACTGCAAAAAACACTGTCTAATTTGATCAGCGGTTTGTTTATCCTGATGTTCAAGCCATTTAGGATCGAAGACACGCTTCAGTTCACAGATAAGAAAATGGGGGTTGTCGAAGAGATTACTTTAAGGCATACCGTTATTCGGGATTATGAAAACCGCCGCATTATCATTCCCAACAGTGTTATCAGCGAAGAGGTGATCGTGAACAGTAATTTCAGCGACAAAAAGATCAATAAACATATAGAATTGGGGATCAGCTACGATTCGGATGTCGACAAGGCGATAGCGATCATTCAAGAGGAAATTGAAAATCATCCGAATTTTTACGATAACCGGAAAGCCTCAGAAAAAAAAGACGGTGTGCCGGCGGTTGTGGTCCGTATGATCGAATGGGCGGATTTTTCAATCAAATTGCGAGCCTATGCCTGGGCAAAGGGGAATGATGAGGCCTTTATTCTGAAATGCGACGTGTTAAAATCCATCAAAGCCCGTTTTGATAAAGAGGGCATTGAGATACCCTTCCCTTATCGTACGGTCGTTTATAAGAAGGATTTATCCAAAAAGGTCACTGAATAAGTTCATCCAGTTTTTGCCTGTTCAACACCTTGATCTTTTTCCCCTCTGCAGATATGATCCCGTCTTGATCAAGTTCTCTTAAGGCGCGGGTAAGAGATGGCCGTGTCACACCAAATAAGTCCGCTAATTTATCCTGTGAATAAGGCAACAATACCATATTGTTTTGCTTATTGCGCGTTCTGGTCAATAAGTAAGATGCTATCTTGCCTTTAATGGGCTGAAGTGCTAAAAATTTGATCTTGCTTGATAAAAATTGTGTTTTTGTGGCAATGATATCCCTGAAATTCGTCTGGACTTGTTCGTTTTTCTTTAACATTTTATCAAATGATATTCGACTTATATAGATACACTCGCAATCCCTATTGGCAATGATATCCACAGGATAATAGCGGTCGCCACCAAATAAAAACGCGGGTGCAAGTAACTGGCAGCCTGTGATATCCTCGATCTTTACGACTTTCCCCTGATAATTGGTCATTTCCCCGCGCACGGAGCCCCTCAAGAGAAAATATATGCCATTGACCTCATCACCTTCAAACGCAATTACATCGTCTTTTTGGTATTTGGATATTTTATACGATATTTCTTCAAGAAGAGTGCAAATATCTTTGAACTGAACATCTTTGAAAAGTCTATTTTGGGACAATTGTTCGCAAATAGTCATAAATCTTTTCCTTCTGTAACATATGTTACCGATTAATATATGCTTTTCTGCTTATTTTGGCATTGGAAATCGGAAAATTAACATTTAGGAGAAATTATGAGTATGTTTTGTTTTCAATGTCAGGAAGCAGCCAAGGGTACGGGATGCACCGTTCAGGGTGTTTGTGGAAAAACACCGGATGTGGCGAAGCTTCAAGATCTTTTGGTTTATGTATCGAAAGGTATTTCAATACTTGGTGATCTTGGCAGGCAAAATGATCTTGTTATTGCAAAAGCCGATAAATATGTATTTGAGTCGCTTTTTACCACCATTACCAATGCCAACTTTGACAAGACCAAGATTCTTGCGAAGATCAAAGAGGGTTTCGACGTTCGTGACTTTGTGCGCAAAGAATTGGTATCAAATGGTGTTGATATTCCCATTGATCTTCCCGACAGCACAACGTGGAAGGCAAATGATGATGAAACCCTTCTTGCCTATAGTGAGCTTGTGGGGGTCTTGAAAGAAAAGAACGAAGATATTCGCTCATTAAAGGAATTGCTGACCTATGGACTGAAAGGAATGGCGGCCTATGCCGAACACGCCTATAATCTTTGTTTCAAGAATGATGATGTATTTGCCTTTATGCATCGCGGAATGGCGGCAACCGAAAAAGATCTTTCGGTAGATGAACTGGTTGCCCTGGTTCTCGAATGCGGTAAATACGGTGTTGATACAATGGCGCTTTTGGACAAAGCCAATACCGAGTCTTACGGTAATCCGGAGATCACGGAAGTAAATCTTGGCGTTCGAAACAATCCGGCCATACTTATTAGTGGCCACGACCTGAAAGACATGGAGGAATTGCTGAAACAAACCGAAGGAACGGGTGTTGATGTTTACACCCACAGTGAAATGCTGCCCGCAAATTACTACCCGGCCTTCAAGAAATATGAACATTTCGTGGGGAATTACGGCAATGCCTGGTGGAAACAAAAAGAAGAATTTGAAAGTTTTAACGGCCCGGTACTGTTCACGACAAATTGTATCGTTCCGCCTAAGTCATCTTACATGGATCGTATTTATACAACCGGTTCATCGGGGTTTGAGGGTTGTCCCCATATTGCAGACCGCAAAGACGGTAAACCGAAAGATTTCTCAGTGATTATCGAACATGCAAAACGGCTGCCGGCCCCTACAGAGATCGAGACCGGTAAGATCGTAGGAGGTTTTGCTCACAATCAAGTTATCGCTTTGGCCGACAAGGTTGTGGATGCGGTAAAATCCGGCGCTATTCGCAAATTTTTAGTGATGGCGGGTTGTGACGGTCGCATGAAAGATCGGGATTATTATACCGAATTCGCAACAAAATTACCCCAAGATACCGTTATCTTGACCGCCGGTTGCGCAAAGTACCGTTACAATAAATTACCGCTTGGCGATATCGGTGGCATTCCCCGCGTTCTGGACGCCGGCCAATGCAACGACTCCTATTCATTGGCTGTGATCGCACTGAAACTGAAAGAGGTCTTTGAGCTGAATGATATCAACGAACTGCCTATCGCTTATAACATCGCCTGGTACGAACAAAAAGCCGTGATCGTTCTTCTTGCCCTGCTGTCCCTTGGTGTAAAGAACATCCATCTGGGCCCCACATTGCCTGCTTTCCTCTCTGCGAACGTAGCAAAAGTTCTGGTCGATAACTTCGGCATTGGCGGTATCGGTTCGGTCGATGAAGATATCGCGAAAATGATTGGATAAAATTTAACAAACATCTGCTCTCATAAGAGGCAGATAACTGGCGAACGTAAAAAGCTGCGGGCATTATGTCGGCAGTTTTTTACTTTATCCCTATATCTTTTGCCTTTTTACTTTTTACTTTTGCCTTTTCTTCGTAAAATACTTGCTATTTGGGGATTTTCTAAGATGGCAAAAAACAGTAACATGGCAACCCAGTGGAAAGAATTGGAACAACGCTTGCAATTTGCGTCTTCGATTCTGATCACGACGCACCAAAATCCAGATGCGGATGGAATCGGATCCGAATTGGCTTTATATCTTTTATTGAAAAAAATGGGTAAGGATGTTTTCATTTTCAACATCTCGCCCACGCCGTCCAGCCTTAAATTCATGGATCCTGATCAGCTGTGCCATCGCTATGTTCCATCCGAACATCGAGACCTTCTCTCAAAGATCGATCTTGCCCTGGTTCTTGATACCGGGAATTTTTCCCGTATCGGCCAATTGGGCGCTGATTTGCTAACCGCAAAGGTTCCGATCGTTGCTATTGACCACCATCCAAAAGAAAACAGTCCTGTCTATCTCCAAGAGATCGTGAACGAGAAGGACTGTTCAGTGGGCAGAATGATCTATGACCTGATCATGTTTTGCTGTCCCGAAAAAATGGATAAAACCATGGCAACTGCCATATATACCGCTATAGCCGGCGATACGGGTAATTTCCGGTTCGGTAATACAACGGAACATTCGCACCGTGTTGCCGCTGAGCTAATGCCATATGGTATTGATGTCTACCGCATCTATATTAATTTATTCGGTAATATTTCCCGCTCGGGAGCAAAGTTGTTTGCAGCCATTATTCAAAGCCTTCATTTTTCCGATGACGGTCGTGTGGTGTGGTTTAATATCACGCGAAAAATGCTTGGCGATAACGGTGCCGGCGATATGGATACCGAAGGAATTACCGATTTTATGCGTATGATAGACGGGGTGGAAGTTGCGATCATGTTTAAGGAACGACCCGATGGTTCAACGCGTATAAATTTCCGTTCAAAAGGAACGGTGGCAACGAATGCTATCGCCCGCCAATTCGGTGGTGGGGGACATATTCATGCCAGCGGGATCGTATCAGAAGAAACAATGGAAGAACTTCGCCCCAAAGTTGTGGACGCAATGATAAAACAAGTCAAAGAGACCTTTAATGAAAATTGAGATCGCTGAACATTGCGGTTTTTGTTCCGGTGTCAAGAATGCCGTTAAATTGGCAAATGAAGCTCTGGACCACCACGAAAAAGTAGCGGTTCTAGGCGATCTGGTCCATAATAAAGTCGTTATGGATGAGTTAAAGGAAAGGGGTCTCGTTTATGTTAGATCACTTGAAGACGTCGGTAATCTTCCCTTGCTGCTTCGCGCGCACGGAACGGATGTTAAACTGATGCTCAAGGCCAAAGAAATGGGTCTGAATATTATTGACGGCACCTGCCCGCTTGTACGTGAGATCCACAAACATGCGAGAGAACTTCAAGAAGAGGGTCGACAGGTGATAGTGATCGGGGACCGCGATCATGACGAGGTGCTGGGAATCGTTTCAAGGCTGAAGGATCCTTGTGTTGTTGAATCGCCTGAAGACGTGTGTTCCTGTTCGTTGAAACAGCGCACGGGGGTTGTCATACAAAGCACACAACGCATTGAAAATGTGCAGAGAATCCTTCCGCTTTTATTGACAAAATCACGCGATTGCCGTATCATTAATACGATATGCGAGCCAACCCGCAGAAATCAGGCGGAAATCGTTTCGATAGCAAAGAACAATGATTGTGTTCTGGTGATCGGGGATCCGACTTCCGCTAACTCAAATCGTTTATTTGAAATGGCGCGCTCTTTAAATACCGCCACATTCATGGTGGCGAAAAAAGAAGAGATTGACGCCACCTGGCTTAAGGGTTGTGCTTCACTTGGTATTACGGCCGGTGCAAGTACGCCCGAATATTTAATCGACAATATCGTTGAATACATTAACAATATATATGGAGAATAGAACGAAATGAAAAAAGGTACTTTTGAGGTTAAGGTCGGCCTGGCTGAAATGCTGAAGGGCGGCGTTATTATGGATGTTACGAATGTGGAACAGGCCAAGATCGCCGAAGACGCCGGCGCGGCATCGGTAATGGCACTTGAGCGGATTCCTGCCGACATTCGCGCTTACGGCGGTATTGCCCGCATGAGCAATCCTGAAATGATCCTCAAGATCAAAGAAGCCGTTTCCATCCCGGTGATGGCAAAATGCCGTATCGGTCACTTCGCCGAGGCACAGATCCTGCAAGAAATTGGTGTTGATTTTATAGATGAATCTGAAGTACTGACTCCTGCCGATGAAGAAAACCATGTCTGGAAACACGATTTCACCGTACCTTTTGTGTGCGGTTGTCGAAATCTGGGCGAAGCTCTGCGCCGTATCGGCGAAGGTGCCGCAATGATCCGCACCAAAGGTGAACCGGGAACCGGTGACATTGTTGAAGCGGTTCGTCACATGCGTGAAGTAACTGCTGAAATTCGCAGACTGGCCAGCATGGATAAAACAGAACTTATGGCAACAGCGAAAAACCTCGGCGCTCCTTTCGCTCTGGTTGAATGGGTGGCAGAGAACGGCAAACTTCCTGTTCCCAACTTTGCCGCCGGCGGTGTTGCAACGCCCGCTGATGCATCTCTGATGATGCAGCTTGGCGCCGAATCTATTTTCGTCGGCTCGGGTATTTTTATGTCCAATGACCCCATGCCGCGCGCGGAAGCCATTGTTAAGGCCGTGACCCATTATAAAGATCCTGCTGTCCTTGCTGAAGTTTCAAAAGGCCTCAAAGACGCCATGGTCGGCATCTCTGCTGCGGCGCTTGAAGAAAAAGAAAAAATGGCTAAACGCGGCTGGTAAAACATGTCCAAACTACTTGTCGGTGTTCTTGGAATACAGGGTGCCTACGAAAAGCACGCACGTATGATCGAACTTTCCGGTGCAAATTCCACGATCATTAAATATCGAGAACAACTTGATCACATTGATGGTTTGGTCCTGCCCGGCGGTGAATCAACGACCATGACCAAAGTTATGGGTTTTCGTATCAGCTATGATGATATTCTCGCCTTTGCAAAAAAGAAGCCGGTGTTTGGAACATGTGCAGGACTTATCCTGTTAGGAAGAGGGATCGATGACCCGCGTGTTAAACAATTCGGAATTCTTGACGCCCATATTTCAAGAAACGCTTACGGCTCACAAAAGGATTCCTTCGTTGACAATATCGAACTCGCATTTGATCGCAACCAACCATTGCACGCGGTGTTCATTCGCGCTCCCCGCATTGAAAAGATCGGCGCGGATGTGAAAATTCTTGCCAAGTGTAACGGTGAACCGGTGTTGGTTGAGTCCAAACAATATCTGGGTGCCACTTTTCATCCGGAATTAACGGACGACCCCAGGATACACATGTATTTCGTTAAGAAGATCATGGAGGTGAAACATGGAGAAAAGAACACACCGTCATAATTTATTTCGCGTTGTTCTGGCTCTTGTGTTTGTGGCTTTTGGCCTGGTGGCCCTTGGCAACAATCTTGGCTGGTGGAATATTGACGACCTATTCCTTGAATGGTGGCCGATGATACTTGTGCTTATCGGTTTAATAACCATTTTTGCTCCCGGCGGTTCCTGGGGCGGTGGAATATTCCTGATTTTTCTGGGTGCGATATTTCTTTTACACTCGCACGGTATCTATGATATCTCGGAATTGATTTGGCCGGCCTTGTTGATGATGGTGGGTATTATGATCTGGCCCCGTCGAAAATATGTTTCAGATGAACATGACGGCGGAAGTCGCTCTAACACCAAGTATCGCGATACCGGTACAGATCATGTCTTCAATATTAATACACTGTTTACTTCTCGCCGCGAAGTGATCCGGGATGATCAATTAAAGGGCGGACACGTTACATCCGTGTTTTCACAACTGGACATTGATCTACGCGAAAGCCAAGCGAGAGACAATACCTATATTGAAGTTACCGCCGTTTTCGGCAGCGCAAGTATCATGATCCCAAAAGACTGGAAGGTTATAAAACACGGTGGTCCTGTTTTCGGAAAAGTCAATGACAAACGAACCGACATCCGGGAAAATAGTTTCACCAAAGCCGTTACCATTGAAATGAATGCCATTTTCGGATCGGTCGATCTCTTGAATTAATATATATGATATGCCTGTGAAATATAATCGTTACATCGTTTTATTCTTGTGTCTTTTCTCCTTTGCGTTTGCTAAAGTGTGGAATGTATCGGTTTCCGATACGATTAAATCCATTCAATCAGCTATTGATACCGCCGCATCCGGCGATACGGTACTTGTCGGCAGTTCACACCAAAATGTTGGCCCGATTGAGATTATCGGCAAAAAGATCGCCCTGATCTCAAAAGGCTATTTGAACAATCCCGGTACCTATGGCATTGCATCGGGTGCTGCTTTGTTTGATACGTTAAACTATCTCCCACAATTAACGCTTAGCTCGGCAGATAGCTCCGTTATCATGGGTTTACTGATCGATAAAAGCGATATTGGTAACGGGGGAGGGGTACTTGTTCAAAATTCCGACCATATTCATATTGAGGGTGTGTATTTTAGGGCAAATTCTCTTATGCTTGAAAATTCATCGCTTGTTTTGTATAACACACGTTTTTATGGTTTGGATTCAGCGGCTATTGATCTTATTTCATCGAAAAATTCAACCCTGGAAATTAAAAAAGCGGTTATTAAGAACTCGTATGTCGACAATTTGATCAGTACCGGAAACGGGACGGAGCTTTCTGTGGAGAACCTGTCCGTTTATGATAATGTTTGTGCAGGCGAGCTGTACAAGATAGGGTCATCTATGGCCTATTTTAATTTTATAACCTCATACGACAACAGCACGCCGGCGGAAGATTGGTCTTTTTCATCGACCTGGACAAGTATTCGCAATTCCGTACTGGAGTTCGCCCCACCCCTTGATATTGAAAATTGCGAGGTTAATTATTCAGCCCTTCCCGGTAATTATCCGGGAACGGGGAACCTGTCTGCCGATCCGCTTATCAATTCCGAAAATGATTATCCGGCCTTGCTCGAAACCTCTCCTTGTATTTCTGCGGCAGATCCGGATACTACCGGTATTCCGCGTCTTGACATTCTTGGCCACGCCCGGCCCGATCCGGAATGGGCGCCGCCGGATATGGGCGCATACGAATCCGAACGCCACATGTTGCTAAACGATGACAATTTATTCTGGATAAGCAAAGGGGGAGATGATATCTGGGGCAACGGAAGCAATGAATATCCTTTTGCTTCATTGCAGGCAGGCATCGATTATGCCAATGTTGCCGATACCCTAATCCTGCTACCCGGTACCTATATGACAAATGCCTTGATCGATGTTAAGCCACTGACTATCGGATCGCAATATCTATTAAGCGAAAATAGGGCTTATAAGGATTCCGTGATTTTGGCTCCGGATACTTCTGAGGCTAATCCCATCATCCTTGTGCGCAACACCGATTCCCTGATGCTGGCCGGTATAACCCTGCGAGAAGGACAAGGCCGGGAATTCTATAATAACTATTCTTTTGGCGGAGCAATTTATTGTGAAAACTCGGGCTTAAATCTGATGTCTGTTGATTTTAAGGAGAATAGCTCAAAATATAGCGGTGGCGCGTTATATGCTCTCGAATCAGAAGTATATGCCACTGAAGTCCTGTTTGACAACAATCATTCATACCTTGGTGGGGCGGTATCTTTATCTGCCAGCACGGGGTACTTTTCCAATGTGATGATCCATGATAATGTCGCCTCTTCGGGGGGCGGTATCTATCTTGAAAATGTATCAAAACTCTTTGCATATTATTTGGACCTTACGGGCAATGCTGCCGACAATGATCTGGTCACCTCATTTTCAAAACCCGCGGCAATCTCACAATACGGTGGCGGCATATATGCCATAAGCTCTAACCTGCGTCTGCACAACACCCTTATTGCAGATAATCATTCCGTTAATCACGGTTCTGCCATTGCACAGAAATACGGTACGTTTTACCTTCTTCAATCAACCGTTACGGAAAATAATTCCGCTGCCGAATCCACAAGCGCTATTTATCTGAATGATCTCACCGGAGACGCCATTATTGTTAATTCAATTCTTTATGACCAAAATGAAGATGAACTGATACTGGCGGACTGCGATGTCCTTGCCGATCATGCTTTTATTGCCGGCGGCGAAGATGCCGTTATACATATGGGCGCTGAAAACAACCTGGATTTTGAGTCCGTTCTAACTGGCGATCCCGGCTTGGATGAAGGCTATGGTCTGACCTTAAGCTCACAATGCCTTAATGCCGGACTGACTTCCTACCTTTTGGACGATGAATACCTTCTAAATTACGATGCATCCGAATATGATGCACCCGCACCACATCTGGGACACAATGGTGCTTACCCAACAGCTCCTTTTAAGCTTGAGTTCGTTGTGTCGTCTTCCATTGAAAACATCCCTGAAGGTTATGAGTTATTAAAAGCTTATCCCAATCCTTTTAATCCATATACCACGATCGAATTCAATCTGGCATATTCGGGCGATGTGCGCTTACGTGTCTTTGACCTGTCAGGCAGACTCGTTAGTGAACTTGTTGACAAACATTTGCGGGGCGGATTATACAAGATCAACTTTAATGCCTCTTATCTTCCTTCCGGTATTTATATTGCACAATTGGTTAGGAATAGGGAAATTATCTCTAGTCAAAAAATTCTCTTGGTGAAATAATGGCTGTTTTCGACCACAAAGATACCATTGCGGCTATTTCAACCCCGCCGGGTGTTGGCGGGATCGCCGTAATTCGACTTTCAGGAGAAAACGCAAAAGAACTGTCGTTGCTGGGACTTGAGATCTCAGAACTAAAAGAGCGCTACGCTCATTTTACCAGGGTTGTTGATCCCGACAGGAAAGAGATCATCGATGATGTGGTGGTTACCTGGTTCAAGGCGCCGGCATCCTATACCGGTGACGATACGGTTGAGATTTCCTGCCACGGGGGATACGCTGCGGCTCCGGCTATACTTGAATTATATTTTGGATTGGGTGCCAGACCTGCATTGCCCGGTGAATTTACACGGCGGGCATTCCTAAACGGTAAAATGGACCTGCTTCAAGCCGAGGCGGTAGCCGATCTTATTCATGCCGTTTCGGATAGCGGAAAAAAGTTGGCAACCCGAACCCTAGAGGGTAAGCTGTCTGAAAGAGTGACCGCTATCAGGCAAGAACTCACCGATATTGCCTCTATCTTAGAGTTAGAACTTGATTTTGTTGAACAGGAAATCACTACCCTTGATCACGATAAAATTCTTTCAAAAACAGATGAGGCTAAAACCCATTTGCTTGATCTGTACAACTCCTATTCGGGTGGAAAGATCTTGCGCGAAGGGGCTCTCGTCGCGATCGCGGGACGCCCCAATGCCGGTAAATCGTCTTTATTGAATGCGTTTCTTAAAGAAGAACGCGCGATTATTTCTCATATACCCGGTACAACGCGCGACACGATCGAGGAATCATTTATACATGATAATGTTGTCTTCAGGCTGGTAGATACCGCGGGATTGCGAGACACAGATGATCCGGTTGAAAAGATCGGTACCGATAGAGCTAAAGCAACCCTTAATAGATCTGATCTGATCTTGTTAGTGGTGGACCCAAGTGGTGCCGATGACCTTGCTTTTGAGAAAAACTTTTTACACACCTACTCTAAAAATCAACTTATCGTTGTTTATAATAAAAACGATCTACGTTGTGATATTCCTGAACTTAAAAGCAAACACGCTATCTCTGTCTCAGCGACGGAACATGATAATATTGACAGGCTGTCTGATATGATGGCCGACATAATAAAAGAACATTTTCTTATTGGCGCTGAAACTATTGCCATTACACGCCAGCGTCACAGACTTGCCCTGCAAGACTCGCTTTCCGCGCTGAAAAGAACGGAAAAAGCCCTGCAAAATAATATGTCTAACGAATTCCTCGCTCTGGATATACGCGAGGCTATTGCGGCCCTGGATGACATCATGGGTCATACCACATCTGAGGATGTATTGAACAATATTTTTGATCAGTTTTGTATCGGAAAGTAAGCGCAATTGCTGATTCCTGCGTTCATGCTATTTCGACAGAGCACACCACATCGTATTTTTCCCTTTTGCCTTTTGTCTTCAAATTTGATATCGTAAATTCTTTTTATGGCAAAATTTTACGACATCGTGGTTGTGGGAGGCGGTCATGCGGGAGTAGAGGCTGCCCTTGCTGCTGCTCGTTCGGGCAAAAAAACCGCGCTTATTACCATAGAAAGATCATCTATCGCGCGCATGAGCTGTAATCCCTCTATCGGCGGATTAGCTAAGGGGCACCTCGTCCGAGAACTGGATGTTCTGGGTGGAGAAATGGGAAAGGCGATCGATGCTACGGGAATTCAATTTAAATTGCTTAATCGCTCAAAAGGGCGTGCTGTTTGGTCTCCTCGCGCCCAGGCAGATAAAATCAAATACGAAAAATATATGCAAAAAGTCCTGGGAGGTCAGGCCGGACTTGATATCATTGAATCTGATGCCCGCGCCCTTGATATTGTGAACGATCAATTGCAGGGCGTATATTTACAAGATGGAACTCTTGTAAAAACAAATGCTTGTATTCTTACGAACGGAACATTTCTTCGTGGCAAGATCCATATTGGAGATATTCAGATCGCCGCAGGCCGTTACGGAGAATTACCGTCAATTGGCATCTCTGATCAATTAAGAAAATTGGGCTTTTCTGTTGGCCGGTTGAAAACGGGCACACCTTCCCGGATCACCAAACGTTCAATTGATTTTTCCAAGCTGGAAATTCAGAGTGGAGATTTGGATCCACGCCCTTTCTCCCATTCTACGCAAGATTTCGATCCGCCCGATATTCCTTGTTGGCTGGCTTATACCAAAGAAGAAACACATGAGATCCTACGTTCCGCACTGGATCGTTCCCCTTTATACACGGGCAAGATAGATGGCGTTGGCCCCCGCTATTGTCCCAGCATAGAGGATAAGATCGTCCGTTTTTCAGACAAGACCCAGCACCAGTTGTTCCTTGAGCCCGAATGGGAGGGTTCTTCTCAGTGGTATGTCAATGGTTTTTCGTCATCCCTGCCGATCGACATTCAAATAAGAGCGCTTCGCTCTGTTCCCGGTTTAGAAAATGCAGAATTCATTAAGATCGGTTATGCTATAGAATATGATTACTTTCCTTCATATCAGATCAACCGATCTTTGGAAACAAAATTGGTCTCGGGCTTGTATTTTGCGGGGCAGATTAATGGGACCAGCGGTTATGAAGAGGCTGCCGTCCAGGGATTTATGGCTGCCGCGAATGCCGTAAGGAAACTTGATAATAAAAAACCGATCGTGTTTGAAAGACATCGGGCTTATATCGGTGTATTGATCGACGACCTGTGTTCAAAAGAAACAACGGAACCATACCGCATGTTCACCTCTCTGGCAGAATACCGTTTATTGTTGCGCTGGGATAATGCTCATTTGCGCTTGTGCGAGCCGGCAAAAGAGCTTGGAATCCAGGCAATCGACCAGATCGAGCTTTTTGAAAGAGTGAAAAGAGAAGCTCACGTTCTTGTTTCCCAATTTGAAAAAACCAGGATTCCTGCCGATAATCCTCTCAATATTGATGTCGATCAAACGCTTTCTTTGGCTTTATTGATACGCCAACAAAAGATAAACGAAGAAAGGATAAGCGATATTCAAAAATATTTTTTCCCCGACTATCTATTGGATTCCATTGACCAGGCATATGTTCAAGTTCGTTATGATGGATATATTGACAGACAAAACAAGCAGGTAAAAAAAATGAACCAACTTGAATCAAAACGCATACCTGGTGATTTTGATTATGATAAAATTACCTCGCTTTCGAATGAGGGAAGAGAGAAACTGAAAAAGTTTCTCCCGGATACGATTGGGCAGGCAAGTCGCATTCGCGGTATTTCACCCGCTGATATTCAGGTTCTCCTGATTTTTCTCTCAAGGTAGAAAAAACGGCTTTCATAAATCAATTCTGTTGGACGATTTGACATTTTTTGATATAAAATCATGGATTTATTCACAAAAGCTCTAAAAACTCCTATATTCTTATTAATGTTTAAATAGAAGAAGATTTTCTTGTTAATCCTGCTATATATCGCTACATTGGATCGTTGAAGGATATGTTGTGTAGATAAAGATCAATTCTCCCTCTATGCAAATTGGCAATTAAGTGTCATCCGACTATCGAATAATTCGGTGTGCAAATTATTCGATGGTGCATTGTATGCTGCACACAAGAAAAAGGAACGGACATGAACATTTATGTTGGAAACCTCCCGTACAGTATTTCCGAGGAAGATCTCAAAAGTGCTTTTGGTGAATTCGGTGCTGTCACAAGCGTTAACATCATCAAAGATCGCGTAACCGGCAATTCAAAAGGTTTCGGTTTCGTTGAGATGGAAAACGACGATGAAGGTCAGAAAGCCATTGAAGAAATGAATGGCAAAGAACTTGGCGGCAGACCCTTAAAGGTCAACGTTGCTCGTCCAAGAGCTGAACGCCCGCCTCGCCAAAGCTGGTAAGACGTGGTACACAAAAAAACAAAAGCTCTCTTTCGAGAGCTTTTTTTATTTCTGTTATTAATATCTGATTTCGCGCTCAAAGAACGCTATTACTTATTTCTCGCGCTTATTGGCTTTCTCAACATAAATGATCGCTCTGCCGGTTTTTCCATCCATCTTTACTGATATTGGCTTGGTGGTCTGTATGTGTTTGAAGTATTTCCATCTGCCGACTTTTTTCATCGAAGCAAGAAGATCCCAGTTTATATAGTCCTGCCCCTCGCTTTGATAGGGCACTGAAAAATATCCGATATTCATAGCAACTACATTATGGAAAAAGTGAGTTCCCTGAGAGGGTGGAATATCAAAACCCTTGATTCCGGACTCCACAATGACCTTTGATTGGGATATTTGGCCGAACTGGATTGGTACTCCAAGAAAACGATCCTGAGTGCCCCACCTACCGGGTCCAATCAAAATATAATGAATCCCTCTTTCTTTCATTTCTTTATTTATCTGGTCCAACTCCATTTGAATATCAAGTGTTTCCATGGAATTGAACTTTTCCGGGGGGCACCAAATAATATCGTGGATCTCGCTCGTCTCTCCATTTCCCATGCCCTGTTCCGTATAAAGAATGATATTTTCTTTATCATAATGCCCTAGATCCACGATCGTATTTGAACTGGAAACAGCCAATGGGCGGATCTGTAATAAATAAAAAGTCGGATGTTTTTTGCTGCCCTTTTTTCTGTCCAGGTCGACAGCAAACTCAATTTCCACGGGCATACCAAGAGCGGCTTCGCCGATCTCCAACAGACGATTGATGATATTGCTCAGTGGATATTGGCCGTACTTTAAAATATTATCAAATGTTACGATCCTGGGGCCCTTTCGGTTCAGGCCTGGCCATAACCTATTGTTCTGATAATCAAAAACAGAGGCCAGATGTTTGAGTCTGCCGTGTTCTTCGGCTTTAGAAAGTGGCAATTTTACAAGCGTTGATGATTCTTTTCCATATAATCCCATCTGGTTCGACCGCAGGTCAAGGGCATATAGCTCTCTTTGGGCAACCGACAACATTTCTTCCATTGACATTAGCCATACCTTGGGGTGTTGTGGACAAAAGCGGAAAACATTGCCACCCTCGATCACCATTTTCCCCAACCCAACCGCCAAAGAAGCCATTCCGTCCGTATGCTGCTGATTGTCAATGGGATAAAAATTATATGACTGTGCAACGCCGCTGATGTGCGGATAATAGTAATCTTCATTCTTTGTTCCGACAACCTCCTGGATAATGACCGCCATCTTTTCTTCATCCAGCTGGTGTCCGATATGTTCAATGTACTGTTGCGTTCCTGTGCTATATGATGAGGCATAAATCAATTTGATCGCATCGGTCAATTGCTTTAATCTTATATCAATATTGTCATCGTTGTTTGCCAACATGTATGTTCTGTAAATGCCCGCGAACGGTTGCGAATAACTATCTTCCAGTAATGATGAAGATCGGACAGCCAGGGGATATTTTACTCTTTCTAATAATCTTTTTAATTTTCTTTCCAGATTATTTGATAAATATCCATTAAGAAAAATGTTATCTATCTCTTCATCGTTCATGCCTTCATGGATCTTTCCGTCAATCCTGTTTTGCTCTATAAAGATATCATATTCACTAATACCAATTGCGGCCGTATTTGGTAAGCCAATGTGCACTCCCTCAAATATCTTATCCGGATCCATCCGTGTCAATAAGGTATTTAAAAACGCCAAACCACGGCCTTTGCCACCTAATGAGCCTTCCGATAGGAGAATGATCTCGTTTTCTTCCGGTCTTGAATACTGGTGAAATTTAATAATCTCACCTCTATTGCGTTTCTTTTGAACCTCCAGAACTCTCTTTACCAGGTACCTTCTCATTGCATCTGTATTTTCAAAGTCGCGCGCTTTCATTTTTCTAATATTTTTTGCCAGTTCGATCTCACCCCTGGCCATTAACCATGCAGAAAAATGGTTTTTATCGGCGTGATAAATGACACTTTCTTCCGGTATATGCTGTAGCTTTTCTTCAAATTCTGCCAAATAAGCGGCTTTGTCGATGATATTTCCTTTTTTATCCCTGAAAATAAAGTCTCCAAATCCCAGATTTTCTGTTATAAAGCTTCTAAGGCGATGTAACATATGTTTGCTGTGTTTATGAAGAAATGCCGTATCTGCCTTTTCCGCCTTTTCGGCGTTTTCCATTTCAGATGAAAGAATCAGGGTTGCCAGTTCGCTTCCTTTTTTTTGCAGCGCCTTCAATAAGTGCAGTCCGGCTTCTTTGTCTTCGACACCATTCCGGGGAAATGTCATATCGGAAAATATGGCAACCAGGTTATTTCTATATGTCTCATAAATATCGATCGCTTCTTCATAATTCTTCGCCAACAGCACCTTAGGGCGTGCTCTCATGCGATGTCGCTTTTCTCTTTCGTTTAATTCTTCTATGATCAAATGTTGGGTTTGTTTAACGATTTCCTCATACAAAAGAGGTAAGAACATCGAATAAAAATGCGGGGAGTCTTCTACCAGCAGTATCACCCTAACGAGACCAACCCGCGTATCGTAATCGACATTTTTCTGATCTTCAATGGATTTAATTATCGCAAGAAATAAATTTGCATCGCCCTTCCAAACAAAGATTTCATCAAAACTGTATTCGGGATGCTTTCTTTCCTCAACAACATTCATATCTGCCATGGACGTCAATAAAAGAACAACCGGAAGGTTCTCTTGTGTTTCTCTTACTTCTTCCAAAACATCAAACGGCGTTACCTTTCCGCTGTGAAGTGTTGTAATAATTAGGTCGTATTTATTTGTTTTTATTTGCTTTAGGGCTTCTTCTCCGGTGGGTACGGCCTCTATTTCAGGTGGTGAAGAGAGGTTTAACTCCATATATTCCCCGAAAACCTGTTCACCAAGCAGGGCATCTCTCTCAAAGACAAACGCGTCATAGACGGTAGATATCAAGAGGATCTTTTTCACGCGAAAGCCCATCAACTTTCTTAATATATCATCCCCGTATTTGTATTTGTTATAATATTCAATAATATTAAAATCACCCATTTTCCCATACCCCCTTGAACACAAACGTTGCCGGTCCTTCGAGCCAGATATTTCTATATTCACCTTCGACATGATCAAAGCGAACCCTTAAAATACCACCTCTTGCCTTGATGGTGTATTCTTCTTTTTTATTCCCATTATAATGGTGAACAATAGCGGAAGCAACCGCGCCCGTGCCACAAGCCAGTGTTTCATTCTCAACACCACGCTCATATGTTCTGATCATAATGTTTCCATTTTCGTCGATTTGAATAAAGTTAACGTTACAGCCGTTCGGGGCATACATATTATGGGCCCTTAGTGCCTTCCCGCGACGATATACGTCCATATCCACAAGGTTATCCACATATTCAACATGATGAATGGATCCGGTGTCCAAGCCCCAGCCATTCCCTTTTTTCGCGACACCCCTCACATTCTTCATTTGAAGGGATACGCTGCCGTCGTTCAATATATTTGCCAAATGCTCCCCGTCAACAGCATAAAAAACGATGTCCCGTTTCTTGCTGATATGGCCGCAATCTTTTGCAAATTTTACAAGGCACCGCCCACCATTCCCACACATTGTGCCTTCATGTCCGTCGGCATTAAAATACAGCATGGTAAAATCCTTGCCGCAAGAATCTCTCAGTAACATTAATCCGTCCGCGCCGATCCCGAATCTTCTGTCGCATAATTTTTGTATAAGCTTGTGGTCATTTTCGGGAAATTGCTTTTCCGTATCGTTGATCAAAATAAAGTCGTTTCCGGCTCCTTGGTATTTGAAAAAAGAAATGCTCATGTCGGCCTCAAATTAAACGTGTAACAAAAATATAGGAATTAGCATTGATAATGCCAAGAGACAAAAAAGTGTTTCACGTGAAACTTTGGTGAATCGGAGGCGAGCTAATTTCCAATAATTTATATTTGCTTTGTCTTTATTTTTGGGACATTGGAATATACATGTTGTTCTTTTTCGGTGGTTGGTTTTTATTAATTGGTTATTGATTATTGGTTATTATCTGTTGTGGTGTTATTTTTGGACATGAATAACCCTCCGGGAAAAAGTGTTTCACGTGAAACATGCGATATATTAGAGCTTATTGCTCTCCTTAAGTCTGATCCTGTTTTTAATAAAAGTGTCGCCCTCCTCGAACACCGTCAATCTTTAAGGTTCAATACGGATAACAGTACATTTATTCTCTTTTGGTTGCGCGCCTTAAGTGATAAGGGTTATTTGCCCTTGGTTGTATTTGAGCGTGAGCGAGATGCGGAAGCATTATATGTTGACGCATTGAGCTTTATTGAGGCTGGGCGGCTTTCATGGTTGCCTTTGTTTCCTGGAAATTCCCCCTTGCATGAAAATCCCGCCCTGGAAAATCATTTGTCCCGATTTCTTGCTGATCTTTATACTTCTTCCTTGCATATGATCATTTCTTCGGAAAAGGTATTTGAGCAGGTGGTTCCCGACAAAGAGGGCTTGAGAAAACACATGCTTCATTTCAGGGTTGGTGAAGATCTCGTCTTTTCAGGATTGGCCGACCGTCTTTCTAAAATGGGTTATCAGCGCTCAAATACCGCAGAATACTGCGGTGAGTTTGCTGTTCGGGGTGGAATAGTTGATATCTATCCATACGGTGAAACCTACCCGCTAAGGCTTGAGTTTTTTGGTGATACCGTGGAGTCCTATACGAAAGTACAACCCAGGAGATCAAAATTCCTTTGAATCTATTGATCGCGCAAACATTCGGCCCGCATCGTTTTCTTCCTTTTCGAAATCAACAATAGAAGATATACTCCCTGAAAACACTGTAGTAATAAGGGTTTTAACCGAAGAAAAAAGCAAAGAATCGCCTCGAAAATTCAAGGAAGTCGTTTTCTTGGCCGGAGACCCCGCTTCCGACCTTCATTTTGAAATTACGGATGCAGAAACGCCCACGCGTTCCTCGTCGTCCGAATATTACAATAATCTACTATCCAAACACAAAAATATCTTTGTGTTAAGCGAGCACGATATTGTCAGAAGCACTTTAAGGGAAAAACTTGGTGATCGGGCGAAATATTGTCCAATAAATGTAAAAAGCGGATTTCAATATAAACCTTTGGATCTGGCGGTTCTTTCGGGGCGCGAAATATTTCATAAAGAACATTATGTGAACCCCAATAAGCGTTTTATTCCCGAAACATCACAAAGAATAGAAGATATCGATGCACTCGAGTATGGCGAGGCGGTTGTTCACGTTGATTATGGCATTGGTATATATCGTGGTATTGAATTGCTCGAATTTAAGGGGATAAAACAAGAATCCATGGTGGTGGAATACAGAAATAAGGACAAGGTCTTTGTTCCGGTTCGCCACATGAATAAAATATTTAAATACAGTGGTGAAAAGCCCTTAAATATTCATTTGGACCAGATCGGGTCCAGCCGCTGGGGGCATGCGAAATCATCAACCAGAAAATATCTTAAAAAAGCCGCTTATGATTTATTGCAATTATATAGCGATCGAAAACGCATGAAAGGCTTTGCCTTTAAACCCGATACGCCGGACACGCTTCAATTGGAGGCATCTTTTCCATATGATGAAACTCCCGACCAACTAAGCGCGATCAGGGAGGTCGGACAAGATATGGAAAGGGATCGTATTATGGATCGCCTGGTGTGTGGCGATGTTGGCTTCGGCAAAACCGAGGTGGCGATTCGAGCCGCATTTAAAGCAGTGTATTCCGGAAAACAAGTTGCCGTTTTGGTCCCAACCACCATGCTGTGTTTCCAGCACTATGAAAGCTTTCTCGAGCGTCTTGAACCATTTGGGATCAGCATATCATACATCAATCGATTTGTTGGATCAAGGGACCTTAAAGATCGTATCGAGGGTATAAAAAACGGGCGTATTGATATCATCGTAGGCACCCATAAATTACTTTCTAACTATTTGTTATTTATGGACTTGGGTCTTCTTATAATTGACGAGGAACACCGCTTTGGCGTTAACCATAAAGAAAAGATCCAAAACATGAAGCGGCACATAGATGTTCTAACCTTAACGGCAACACCTATCCCGAGAACCCTTCAACTTTCTCTTGCCGGATTGCGCGATATTACCAAGATCGATACACCCCCAAAAGAAAGGCTTCCGATCGCCACTAAGCTGATGTACTGGAATGAAGAAGATATTAAGCTGGCTATCGCGAGAGAGCTTGATAGAAATGGGCAGGTGTTTATATTACATAATGTCATCGAAGAACAACCCGCGCTTCAAAAGCGTATTGAGGGTATGTTTCCCGATATTGGCGTTCGGTCGGCACACGGTAAAATGAAGGGGGTTGAGCTAGAAAACACGATGCTTGATTTCTATCATCATAAATTTGATATCTTGATCTCTACAACGATCATCGAATCCGGAATTGATGTTCCGAACGCCAACACTCTTATCGTCATGAATGCTCATAATTTCGGCTTGTCTCAATTATACCAAATCCGTGGTCGCGTCGGCCGCTCATACAAAAAAGCCTTTGCCTTTCTTGTAATTCCCCGTGGGAAACATATAAATCCGGTCGCCATGAAACGCCTGCAAACCCTGGAATATTATACCGATCTTGGATCCGGATATCAAATAGCCATGCGGGATCTTGAAATAAGAGGATCTGGGTCCCTTTTTGGTGTTGAGCAAAGCGGCCACATCAACCGTGTCGGGTACGCCTATTTCAATAGGCTGTTCGCAGAAGAGGTTGAGTCATTAAAATCCCAAGGTGATCAGCAAAAGGCACCGATAAGCACTCTACCTGAAATTAATCTTGAACAAGCCGCTTATTTACCCGAAAACTACGTAGATAGCAAAGATGTGAGAATTTCATTTTATCGAAAAATCTCAGAATTGCTGTCTTCCGCAAAATCCAATGAAAGCATCAAGCGGGAGTTGGATCACGTAGCTTGGTCCTGTGTTGATCGTTTTGGACACATGCCCCGGGAAGCCGAAAATTTATTCAACGAAGCATATCTTTCTCTTTGGCTGAAACGCTTTAATATCAGTTCATTGGTAAAAAAGGAACATGAACTGGTTGTCGGGTTTTCATCAACATTGCCCGTAAAAGATCTTCAACATTCTGCAGGTAAATTTCTTCATTTGATGAACGAAAACAATATTTCCGTTCGCTTTCTTTCTAAAAGAAGTTTAAGTGCTGTTTTACCGGCCGATTTCTTGTCGGCCTTCTTTTCGGGAACATTTAAGCCATAAGGGCTTATTATCGCAATAAATAAACATTTTATTTTCTAAGAGGGAGTGTTAAATTTGCTTGATAAAAATGGAGTATGTATGAAGCGTTTTATGTTTGTGTTATTGTTTGTCCTGGTTTTGTTTTCGTCTTGTTCTCTGATCGGAGATAAAAATATTGCCGTTGTCAACGGAAAGGGGATCTCCGTGGAAGAACTGTATAGATATATGCCGGCTGCAAATTTCAATGCCTTGCCCCCCGAAGAGAAACAAGCACAGGTCGATCGCATTTGCGATGATTATCTTGCGCGTTATTATCTTGAAGATCATGGCGATCTGGATTCGGGCGACGTTTATTGGGAAATCCGCGTTTGGGAGATCAAGGAATTAGCCAATGGCGCATTTCAAGATCTTATCATCGATAAGATCTTAACTGATAAGGCCATGAATTCGCTTTATGAAAAAATGAAATATGAGCTTGATGTCAGCCACCTGTTAATTGGCTACAGTAATGCTTCCAGAAAACTGAATGATCGTTCCCGCGAGGAAGCCGAAACGCTTGTTAATGAATTATCTCAAAAAATAAACGCCGACAATTTTACCGATCTTGTTATGGAGTATTCCGACGATGGAAGCAAGGCGGAAAACTCCGGTCATCTCGGCTGGGCCAAGACCGGCCGCTGGGTAGAGGAATTCGAAAATGCCGCTTTTGAATTAAAGCCCGGTGAGATCTCGGGCCCGGTTGAAACACCTTTCGGTTTTCACATTATTCGGCTTAACGAACGACGCGAGATCCCTGTTCCACCCTTCGAAGAAATGAGACAGGATATTGTCGAACTTGCTTATAATCGCTGGCGCCAGCAATTTATTGATCGACAAAATGAGGTGTTTGATTCACTAATGACAGCCAATCCTCTTGAAATTGATAGTCTTAAGCTTGAAGATTTCCTTGATCGCTACAACCGGCTTTCGACAAATGTTTTTTACTCCAATCAATTTACGACCTTTGATATTATGGACATTTTTGCTGACACCTTGTCGGTTGGCAAACTGGGTGATATGGATATAGATAAAGAGTGGATCGTTGAATATTTAAAGACGATTAGCCTTCAGGCACCGCCTCGTTTTACCGATGCGCGCTCTTTTGGCAGTTTGATGGAACAGAGCCTTATGGGATCTTTATTAAATAAAGCTGCGATAAACCTGGGACTACAGAAAAGCAAAGAATACAAGAAAACCCGAAACGTTTATCTTGCCAAGAAAGCATCTACCCTTTTTGACAAATTATATGTTTTCGAGATGATCACACCAAGCAGGGATGAATTGCTGGATTTTTATGAGAAATCCAAATCGGAATTATACGCCTTGGACGCAAGAGTGCGTGTAAAGGAAGTGTTGCTGGATAATGAGACAACCGCCGATAGTATTCTTCAAAAAATACGATCGGGCGAAGCTATTGAAGATCTGGCAAGCAAACATTCCATCAGAAATATTGGCAAGAAGAACAGAGGGCTTATTCCGCCTGTAAAAAAAGATCAATATGGGGAAATGAGCTTGGCGGCATTTAACATGAAAGATGGTGAGATCGGAGGCCCTTATAAGATCGGCAAACATTTTTCTGTGATCCAGCGGGTTGAATTCATTCCGGAAAGCTATCGGGATTATGAAGCTGTGTCGTATAGGCTTTTAACCGATTATCGTTCCAAACATATGGAACAAAAACGCCTTGAACAGAAACAGATGTTAAGAAAAAAATATTCTGTAAGGATTAATAAATCGCTTATAAAATAAAACATTTCATAATTGTAATATTGGTCGCTATTAGTGTGGCTTCTTGCGGAATACTTAATATCAATAAAGATCCCGTCGTGGCCAGGGTTCGACTTAAATTGTTGAGATTGTCCGATATCAAGCATGATCTTGGAATGAAAAATATCAGCCCGCAGCAGCAAAGCGATTATGTTGATCGATGGGTTTCAGATCAATTGTGGATGATTGAGGCAAAAAAACATCAGTCCCTTAATTCGACTTTAAAGAAAAAGATTAACGAATATAAAACTCTTTTATTGGTCAGGGAATATCAGGAAAACTATATTTTTGATAAGATCATGATATCAGAGAATGATGTGGTTGATTATTATGAAAACAACCAGGATAGATTTCATTCAGATGAAAAGTCGGCTTATATACGTGTTTTTTCGACAAGCGATAAAAAAGAAGCTGATTTGATCTTGTCAAAATTGAAAAACAAAGAAGAACCATTGATCAGGGGTCAGTATAAACTGGTTTATCCGGGTACGTGTGTTGATGCTCTGGATAACAAAATATTCTCCCGTAATAACTATGATCTGATCGGGCCTGTTTCTCACGATGGTATGTATTATGTTGTGTCCGTTATTTACCGATATGCGGCAAATTCTTTGCTTCGGGTGGAACATGTCCGTGAGGATATCATACAAAAGCTGCGCATGAATGAGTATATCTCTGTTTTACAAAATAAAGAAAAAGAATTAAAGGAAAGAATAAATGTCAAAATTTTCAAAAATACTGGTCGTTAGTATATTACTTATTACCTCACTCTTTTTACCGGCCCAACAAATGATAGATGGAATCGCAGCTATTGTTGGTGAAGATATTATTTTATTTTCCGAAATGAATCAATATGCTTTTGAAATGGCGCAACAAAGCGGTTTGGATATTTATCAAAATCCTGAAGCTTTTTCCATTATCCAGCAACAGGCATTAAGAGACCTGGTAAATTCAAAGATCATTCTTTTGCAGGCGGCTGCTGACTCAATTGAGGTCAACGAACGAAATATTGAGGCGTCGGCCGACCAGCAACTGCAACAGTATATTCAAATGGCCGGGTCTGAAGAAGTTCTTGAAATGTATTTTGATACCCCTATTAAAAAAATACGCGAGATGTTGTATGAGCGTGTAAAAAGTTCTATGCTTTCGCAGCAATTACAGTCTGAAAAATTTTCCAAGATCAAGATATCCCGACCCGAAGTGATCGACTTTTATAACACCAATAAGGATTCTCTTCCCGATCTCCCTGAAAGGATTGATATCGACCATATTTTGATCACGGAAAAACCCTCACCCCAATCGAAAGAAAAAACACTTGAAATGATAAACGGTATTCGTAACGAGATCATTACAGGAACCCTATCGTTTGAAGATGCCGCCTTTCAATACTCACAAGATCCCGGATCTGCCGAAGAGGGTGGGGATCTTGGTTTTGTTCCTAAGGGCACCTTTGTTCCCGAATTTGAAAAAGCCGCTTTTGCCCTGAAACCCGGCGAAATTTCAGAGCCCGTTGAAACACAATTCGGATATCATCTTATCCAAAATATCGAAATTCGCGGTGAATTAATTCATTGTCGTCACATTCTGTTTTCCATTCAAACCTCAGATGAAGATAATCAATATGTTATTAACATGTTATCCACAATACGTGACAGTATATTACAAGGTGGTGATTTTGAGGAGTTTGCAAGAAAATACAGTGAGGATCCCGATGTCGAAATGAACGGTGGACACCTGGGTGAATTTGCAATTGAAACCTTACAAATACCTGAGTTCGGAGAGGTTGCCTTAAGTATGAAAGAAGGTGAAATTTCGGAACCTTTTATTTCCCCTTACGGCTTTCATATCCTGCGTTTAAATAAACATCTACCACCTGAAAAAATTTCACTGAAAACCCATTATCCTATTCTTGAAAACATGGCTTTAAACCAAAAACAAACGATATTTTGGGATAATTGGATGGAAAAACTATATGGAAAGTACTATGTGGAGATCAAGTTCTAACTTCTTTATAATTTGAATAACTTACGGTGATTTTTCTTTTTTTATACATTATCACGAAAGTTATCCACATACTGCACATACTTATCCACTTTATAAGAATTTTATAATCACCTTATTTATAGAGATATTGAAATGATATTCATGAAATTCACAGTGTAAATAAAATTACTATGTATTTTAAAGAAAAAGATATTAAATTAATTGTCGTCAATGTTTTAAATGATCGAGGTGATAAATGAAATTTACAGTTTCAAAAGAAAACTTTTTTCATGTCTTGCAAAAGGTATCAAATGTAACGCCGGTTAGATCTACTCTGCCGATCTTATCTTGCATCCTGTTTACAGTAAAAGACAATACATTAAAAATGCGATCTACAGATCTTGAGATCACAATGACCGCTTCTTGTGATATTCAAATGCAGGAGGAGGGCGCAATTGCCGTACCTTCCAAGATCATTAAAGAGATCACGGGTGAATTACCCAATACTATGTTACATTTTCATATAGAAGATGAGCAAGTAATTATTACAACCGATATGGGTGGTGAGTATAAGATTATGGGACACCCGGCAATGGAATTTCCCACAGAACCCATTGTTGACGATAGCAAGATCATTACCCTTCAAGCCGAAAAATTTAAACGTATCGTAGAAAAGACCGGATTTGCAGTAAGTCGGGATGAAATGAAGGTCGCTTTGAATGGTGTTCTATTTCAGTTCGCCGAAAAAGAATTGCGCGCTGTATCAACTGACGGCCACCGCTTGGTTAAGTATACCCTAAAAGAATTTGAAGGTGCTGACGATATCAAAGATATTATTATTCCACCGAAATTTTTAAATCTATGTGTAAACAGCATTAAAGATGTTGAATTTGTTACGCTTCGCATCGGTCACAACCATGTGATGTTGGAACTTCAAGATACAACCGTGTATTCCAGGATCATAGAAGAACGTTTCCCTGATTACGAAAGTGTTATACCGGCCGAAAACGACAAAAAAGTCCTTGTCAACATAGATGAATTACTCTCCGTTGTTAAACGTGTTGGTATTTTTGCCAGTAAAAACACCCGCCAGATATCACTTGGATTTTCACAAAATTCCGCATTAATAAAAGCTGAAGATATTGAAACCGCCTCAACGGCAAAAGAAGAGATCGCTCTTGAATATTCCGGTGAGGATTTTGTGATCGGCTATAATTCGGATTATTTGCGTGAAATGATCCGCCATATCGACGGTGAAAAAGTGGAAATTCATCTAAAGAACGCACTGATGGCCGGATTATTCTTTCCGACCGAACAACTTCCGGATGAAGAGATCCTCTTCCTGTTGATGCCGATTCGCTTAATGTAAATAATATTTCAAAAAGGTGAAGTATGAGAAAAACATTATTGTTTTTAATTCCTGTTGTGTTATTATTTTCCTGTTCTTCTTTTGTTTATTATCCCAATGGTGTCAATGCTCCACTGTTAACTGAAAAAAGTGACACGCAAATTTCATTAGGTATAAAAGGGTTTGGTGGAGATATTCGCTCAGCTTACGCCATAAAAGATCATATTGGCATACAATTTAACGCCAATCTGTTGAATGTAGAGAATACCGAAACGATTTTTGGAGTAAGCACGGATTATAGAAACGGAAATTATTATGGAGAAATTGCAGGGGGGTATTTTAACGAGATCATTCCTAAACTTGTGATAGAAGCATATCTGGGAAGCGGGATGGGTCAAAGTTTTTCTAAAAACCTTTATAGCGGTTCCATAAGAAAAAGTCATTATGCAAAAGTATATTTACAACAGGACATTGGATTTCACGGTAAGATCATTGATATTGGAATAGCTTTTAAAGAAGCCTATGTCAATGTGTATAAAAACACCATTGACGGAGTAGATCAAGGGGTTTCCGCCGGTGATCTTTTCTTTGAAAGCTTCCTTTTTTTAGGGATAGGATATGATAAATTTAAAATTAATGCGCAAGCTGGCGTATCTCAATCCAGAAATGCGTCTGCCTTGAACTATGCGCCATTTATTTTATCCGTAGGTTTTGATTATCGTTTCCAACTGAACAAATAATAAAACCATCATAATAACTTCGAGAAAAAAGTTTGATAAATAAACTGATATTAAAAAACTTCAGGATATTTAAAGATATATCGGTTGAATTCAAACCCGGCGTTAACGTGATCCTGGGAGAAAACGGGGTTGGTAAAACCTCCCTTCTGGAAGCCATTTACTTTATTTCATTTACGAAATCCTTCAAGGCGCTTCAGGATGCCGATATGATAAAACACGATGAAGATCATTTTCAAATCAGTACAACATGGGAGAACAGTCAATATACCATCGCAAAGGGTAATTATTGGAAGAAGAAGGGAAAAAAATTTATTTTCGATGACGAAGCAATGAAGCGCCTGTCGGATATTATCGGTGCTTTTCCTCTGGTTTTTCAATCTCCGGAAGATTTTCGCGTTACCGCCGGCGCCAGCGCAGAACGCCGCGCCTATTTTGACCGCTTTATCTCACAATTGTCGAAACACTACTTAAAAGATTTGATCGATTATCGAAAACTATTAAAGAACAGAAACGCCCACCTAAAACAATTGAACGAGATAAGAGACTATAATTACAGTCAGCAGTTAGAGATCTACGACGAACAATTATCCCCGATTATGTTCAGGATAGCTGATGCGCGACGATCATACACCGGCATTTTTAACCGGCACCTGAAAGATCTTTATAGTAGTACATTTGATAACGAAACCAACGGATCGATCATTTATAAGCCTTCCTTGATCGCAGACAACGAGGCTGATTTCCGGATCACACACATCGACCAATCGCAAAATAACGTTGAAAAAGAGATCATTTTAAAACGAACCATGTGGGGACCAAACTATGATAAATACACGTTTTACCGAAACAACACACCGTTGATCCATTATGCATCCCAGGGCGAACACAAAATATGGATGACCATGTTGAAATTGGCAGAGGGTCAGATCATTAAAAACCTTAGAGGTGATGAACCGACCTATCTTCTTGATGACCTTTTTGCGGAACTGGATATCAACAACAGTAAAAGGATCGTTGAGCGGATAAAGAATGCAAAACAGGTCCTGATCACCACAACGGACATGAGCGACCTTCGCAGGCATGGAATTGATATAGATCATGTTAATACCATCAATATCGACGGAAAATAAAACCCACTCCTTTTTCTGCGTTATTCTTTTGGGATAATCGCTGATTGCTTGACAGAACAACAAAGTTGAATTCTATTAATATTTTCACATAAAATCGTTTATTAAGCCACCCTAATTCCGTATATTTTCGACTGCATGGAAAGATCACATAAACAAAGATTACTTATTGGATTTATCGGAGCGCCGATCATTTTGATCACGGCCTGGATCGGGCATGTGTGGTTTTTGGCGGTTGTGGCACTTATCGCCGTAGTATCGCAATATGAACTCTTAAAAATGGTTCACTATCCCCCGCGGGTACTAATGATACTAACTCTTGTGATAACACCCTTATGTTTGTTGGCAATGTATTATGGTCACTATGATTACGTTTTTGTCCTTCTGTTATTTGCCGCTATGTTTACCAACTTCTCACTGTTGTTTTATAAAAGTTCCGAGTTTCTTAAAATGTCATTTGTTGGACTGGGCTCAGTGATCTATCCCGGACTCAGCCTTGGGTCCTTAATTTTGCTCAGAAATATTTCAATCCCAAATCTTACATCAACTGTCGATATCGGCCGCAACCTCGTTATTGTCATGATCATTTCTGTTTTTATCACGGATATCATGGCCTATTATATTGGCAAGTTTCTGGGCAGACACCCACTCTTTCCGTCTGTAAGCCCAAAGAAAACGATCGAGGGTGCCGTAGGTGGATTTGTTTTTTGCGTGATCGGAATGTTTGTCTTCTGGAGTGTTGACTTCATTCCCGTCTTTCAGCTTTGGGATTATATGATGCTTGCACTGTTTGCGGGGATTCTGGGACAAATGGGTGATCTTGTAGAATCAAAAATGAAACGGGAGATAGGAGTAAAGGATTCTTCGGGTGTTCTGTTGACCCATGGGGGATTTTTGGATCGATTTGATTCGCAAGCCGTCGTTGCCCCGATATTTTGGATATTCGTTTATATAAAATTTTTCGTTTAAGGTGGTTTTTAAGCGAAAAAATCATAGATTACAGACTTGATTTGAAATTACAGCAAAAAATAATAGATAGAACGTTTATCAGCAGATAAACTGAAAAATGAGGACTTTATGAAACCCGAAGCAATTAAATCCATTCTTGCAACGGATTGCGGCAGTACCACGACCAAAGCCATTCTTATTGAGAAGCAGGGCGACGAATACAGGCTGGTCGTACGAGGGGAAGCTCCGACAACCGTTGAAGCTCCATTTGAAGATGTGACCAAGGGAGTATTGAATGCAGCGAAGGAAGTAGAAGAACTTCGCGGTCGCCAACTTTTGGACGGCGACAAGATCATCACCCCCCAAAAGGGAGATAAGGGTGTTGACATTTACATTTCAACAAGTTCTGCCGGGGGCGGCCTCCAAATGGTCGTATCCGGTATTGTAAAAGCCATGAGTGCTGAATCTGCCGAACGCGCCGCATTAGGTGCAGGCGCAATTGTGATGGATGTTCTCGCTTCCAATGATGGACGTTTACCCCATGAAAAGATACAGCGTATCCGCCATCTTCGCCCGGACATGATCCTGCTTTCTGGCGGGACTGACCACGGTAATATTAAAAGCGTGGTTGAGATGTCCGAGCTATTGAAAGCAGCAGCACCCAAGCCGCGTCTTGGCATCAACTATAAACTTCCGGTTATTTACGCCGGCAACCAAAAAGCCAATGGCGAGATCGAAAATAATCTTTCCGAAGAAACAGATCTAAGTATCGTTCCAAACCTACGACCGGTTCTTGAAAGGGAAAACCTGGGTCCGGCCCGCGATAAGATCCACGACCTGTTCATGGAACACGTGATGGCACAAGCACCCGGTTATAAGAAATTAATGGCTATGAGCGATGCCCCCATTATGCCTACACCGGGAGCCGTGGGTGAGATCATGCAAGTGATCGCTCGCAAAGAAGGCATTACCGTTCTTGGTGTTGATATTGGTGGTGCTACCACGGACGTTTTCTCGGTTTTCAAAGATCTTGAAAAAGGCGAACCGGTCTTCAACCGTACCGTGAGCGCCAACTTGGGTATGTCCTATTCGATTTCAAACGTTCTTGCTTCTGCAACACTTCCGAATATTCTTCGCTGGGTTCCTTTTGAAATTAACGAAGTGGATCTGAGAAACCGCATTGGAAATAAAATGATCCGCCCGACGACCATCCCACAATCACTGGAAGAATTAAAGATCGAACAGGCGATTGCCCGTGAGGCTTTGCGCTTGTCCTTTATTCAGCATAAAGAATTTGCCGTTGGACTGAAGGGTGTGCAAAAAGAACGAACCATTTCCGATGCCTTTGATCAGTCATCCTCAGGTGAGACCCTGGTCAACATGATGGACCTTGATATTCTTGTCGGTTCGGGTGGTGTGCTATCGCACGCTCCGCGCCGCCATCAGTCGGCCCGCATGATGATCGATGCTTTTCTACCCGAAGGTATTACGCAGATTGCCGTCGACTCTATTTTTATGATGCCCCAGCTGGGTGTTTTATCGGCAGTTCACGAAAAAGCCGCCACAGAAGTGTTCAATAAAGACTGTTTGCTAAGACTTGGAACCTGTATTGCACCGGTTGGCCAGATCAAGCCGGGTAAAGAATATGTCCGCGTTAAATTCACATTACCTGACGGCAAGAACATAGACAAAGCTTATACCCTTGGGGAGATGGAATTGTTTAAGGCTCCCTATGAGGCGATCGAAGCGGAGATCATCCCCGGAAATAGAAATATTGATGTTGGCGGAGGTCCCGGACAATCGATCAAAACAAAGATATACGGTGGATTGGTCGGTATTATTATTGACGCACGCGGACGTCGCCCGTTTGTGCTTCCCGAAGAATCTGCGGTACGCGTATCAAAACTTCAAGAATGGAGTAAGACCGTCAACGAGTTTGAAGAATAGATCATTGAAGTTCAAGCTTCAATATTTATCATAAAGGAGAAAAAATGGCACATGCATATACACCCGGACTCAAAGTCATCGCAAAGAGCGTCGTTCACAAAACGCGCCGTCTACCTCTGAAAGGTGAGGTAGTTGTTAAAAAAGGCGATCTTGTCAAAGCGGAAGATGTGGTTGCAACAACAAATCTTCCCGGTAACGTCGTCCCGATGAATTTGGCGAACATGTTAAATCTGGAAGCCGGCGAAATTCCGGAATTGCTTATCAAGAAACCCGGAGACAAGGTTGAAGAAGGCGACTTGATTGCTGAAACACCAGGTCTTTTCGGTTTATTTAAAACAAAAGCCCACTCGCCGGCAACCGGTACATTGGAAGCTGTTTCCAGCGTGACCGGCCAGGCGATCATTCGCGAAGCCCCAATCCCTGTTTCCGTTCAAGCCTACATTAACGGAAAAGTAGAGGATATCATTGAAAATGAAGGTGTTGAGATCAAAACGGCAGCCTCGTTCATTCAAGGTATTTTCGGTATCGGTGGAGAACGACGCGGTGAAATTAAAATATTAACCAAAGACACGAACACCCCCATCACTGAAGATCTTATTACCAACGATTGTAAAGGTAAAGTATTGGTCGGCGGATCCTTCTTGAGCCTTAAGGCATTTAAAAAAGCCGAACGCCTTGGCGCTATCGGCGTTGTAGTGGGCGGTTTTAATTACAGTGACATTAAAAAGATCGTTGGGTACGATATTGGTGTTGCGATCACCGGCCAGGAAGACATTTCCACAACACTTATTGTCACCGAAGGATTTGGTGAAGTCCACATGGCAGAACAAACCTTCAAATTATTAAGCTCCCACGAAGGAAAGATGGCTTCAGTGAACGGCGCAACACAGATCCGCGCCGGGGTTATCCGTCCGGAGATCATCATCCCATTGGAAGGAGAAACCAAGATCAAAGAAGAAACGGCTGAACTTTTCGGCATGGATAAAGGTACCGAGGTTCGTGTTATTCGCGCTCCTTACTTTGGTATGCTGGGTGAAGTCACCGAATTGCCTCACGAACTTCAACGCCTCGAGTCCGGTTCTTTGGCACGTGTAGCCAAAGTAAAGCTCTACGAGACCAAAAAAGAAGTTCTTTTACCGCGAGCCAATCTGGAAATGATCGAGAAAAAATAGGAGTCCGAAATGAAAAGTATACGGATCCCCCTACTGGCCGCTCTTGTGATCTTGATCCTTAGCGGATGTTCCTCCATAGACGAAAAGATAGAAAAGGGACAATTTACCATGGCCGAGAAACAGATCAACAGAACGATCGCAAAAGATGACCTTACGGATCTTGAGCGTATTGCGCTTGAAGAAAAAAAGGACATCATGCATCGAATCGAACTGGATTTTAACAAAAGCCGGGAAGATGTTCTTGAGTACATTAAAAAATATTATCCCGATGTCACCGAAGAACAAATGCAAACCTGGGAAAAAAGCAATGTGCTTGAGAATATGGTGATAGATGGCACTAAACGTTACTTTTCCAGATCACATGCCAATTTGTTCCGAATCGACAAGGATGCAAAAAAAAGAAAGCTTGATGTTGACGGTCATAGCAAAGACGGACTGGTTCAATTTCTGGAACAAAACATTCCTTCGGTCATTGAGGACTTAAAAAAAGAAAACGCGACCGTAGGAAAGCCGATTAGAATGAAATTCAGATATACATTGACCGTTGATGCCGATGCCGTTCCGGCCGGTGAAATGCTTCGTGCATGGCTACCCTTTCCGAAAGTGATCAAGGACCGGCAGGAAGAGGTACAACTTCTGGCGGTTTCTCAAAAAGATTACATTCTTGCTCCCGATTATAAACCCCACCGAACTGTTTATATGCAGAAACCGGCTGTAGCGGGCGAACCCACGAAATTTGAAATTGAATTCTCAACAACAACACATCCCAAATGGATTGATCTGGAAAACACGGAGATCAAACCTTACAATAAAGATAGCGAAGAATATAAAAAATATACCGCTGAACGCGACCCCCACCTACTGTTTACACCCTCTGTAAAAGCATTATCGGAAAAGATCGTAGGAGATGAAACAGAGCCCTATAAGATCGCAAAGAAGATCTTTAACTATATCACCGATCATTATCCCTGGGCCGGAGCCAGAGAATACTCCACCATTGAGAATATTCCCGATTATGTAATAGCAAACAATCACGGCGATTGCGGCCAAGTAACCCTATTATTCATGGTATTGTGCAGATATAACGGAATACCTACGCAATGGGAAAGCGGCTGGATGCTTCATCCCGGTAATAAAAATTTGCACGACTGGGGCCAGATTTATTTTGAAGGCCCGGGCTGGGTTCCGGTAGACCAATCTTTCGGTCGCCAGGAACTCAAGGACAACGACGCCCGCGAATTTTATCTTGGCGGTATAGATGCTTATCGCCTTGTCGTCAACAGCGATTATGCACAACCCTTGTTCCCGGCCAAGCAATTTCTGCGCTCGGAGACAAACGATTTCCAGCGCGGTGAAGTTGAATGGCGGGGCGGCAACTTATATTTCAATAAGTGGGACTACCACATGGAACTAGAATACGTGAACCAATAGAAAGGACAATAAATGAAAAGGACCTTACTCATTATGGCATTAGCAACAATGATGTTCGTCGGGTGTTCGGACAAAGCCGATCTTACCCCCGCCCAAGTGGAATTCTTTGAAGCCATGGGCGAAAAAATCCCCTACATGCACCCCGATACATCTGCGGTATTGGCAAAAACAAACACATTTGAAATTAAAAATTATGATATCATGGAATCCGTATATCAAGGCATGCGCGGTGATATTTCCATTATTTCCAATGTAGACCCCGCCCGCATCGAATCTTTTGTAATGCAGGTTGTTACTTTGAAAGCCCAACAAGATATTTTGATCGCAGAAGCAAAAAAAGAAGGCATTACGGTCAGCAAAGATACCATTGACGCGTTTATTGAAACAAACCTATTTGCACCGAATGGTGGTAAAGAAGCTTTTCTTGAACAGCTAAAAATGCAGCAGATCGACCTTGATTACGTTCGTGAAGACACAAAAAAGAACATGATGATCATGCGCTACATTGATGAAATAGCTCTAAAAGATGTTGACGTCAGCGTGAACGAGACTGAGATCAGCGAATTTTATAATAACAATAAAGATCGTTATTCTCAAGAAACCGCTACGGTTCGTCATATACTCTTCTTAACCCAGGGTAAAGCGGAAAACGAAGTTGACAGCATTAAAGCCTTGGCCGAATCGGTAAAAGACCGTGCCCAAAATGGCGAAGATTTTGAAGCTTTGGTTACGGAATACAGTGAAGATCCCGGATCAAATCAGACCGGTGGACTTTACGAAGATTTTCCGCGTGGCCGAATGGTTCAGGCTTTTGAAGACGCCAGCTTCACGTTGCCCGTCGGCACCATTACAGATCTGGTTGAAACCCCCTACGGTTACCACATTATCAAAATCGAAGACCGTAAAGCCGGCAAAACACTTGATGATGTCCGTAATGAAGTTGTAACAGCGCTTCAAGAACAGAAAAAAGAAGCGGCCTTCCCGCCGATCCTGGATTCTTTGACAAGCGCATATGAATTTGAATTTACAATTAAGTAAAACGTGAACTGTAAGACATAAAATGTACGGGCGACCCCAGGGTCGCCCTTTTTTTACCTTAGGGCAGATGCGTGGGCCTCTCCCCGCAATTAACTTTTCAAGTGCGCGCCAAAATCATTAAATATTTTTCAACGCTTTTATCTTTTCCAGACTTTCATCTCTTTACTATACATTAATTAAAAAGATGAAACATTTAATAGGAGAATGGCGATAAAATTAATATAATTGCTGGAAAACGCTTGGAAAAGCATGGAGAAAGAAAAGATCATGGCCTTTATTAAGAAAAACAAAAAGACGATCGTCTGGTCGATGGTTATCTTGGCGCTTGCATTCAGTATTGTGCAGGTCAATAGACTTCGCGCCAATGCCCGCGACATATATGAGAAATTGCAAGTTCTGACGGATATTATCGGTATTGTAAATGAAAATTATGTTGAAGATGTCAATTGGGACAGCACCATGGAGGGCGCATACCGCGGTCTTCTTGAAGAGCTGGATCCCCACTCGGTGTACATCCCGAAAAAACGCTATGAAACCGTAAAAGAAACATTTGAGGGTGAATTTCAGGGTATTGGGATCGAATACGATATTATTGACGGTTACATTACGGTGATCTCCCCGATTATTGGCACACCCGCGGATCATGTCGGCTTGCAATCGGGCGATAAATTCTTAAAGATCGACAATGAATCTGCCTATAAGATATCACGGAGCGAAACAAAAAAACGACTTCGCGGCAACAAAGGAACAAAGGTTGTTGTAAACGTTCTTCGACCCGGTGTGGAAGAACCCTTTGATGTTACCATTATAAGGGACGATATCCCGCTGTACTCCGTTTCAGGTTATTTTATGCTGGATAAAGAAACCGGTTATATCCTTATCAACCGATTTGCGGAGAAAACATATAACGAATTCTCGGAAGCCATGGATGCCCTGAAAAAAGAAGGCATGGAATCCGTGATCCTGGACCTGCGCTATAACAGCGGTGGTTACATGAATCAGGCCATTGATATTTTAGATGAGTTCGTAGAGGCCGGTGATACGCTGGTTTATACTGAAGGAAGAATTCGTTCCGCCAACAAATACCACATTGCTACGAAAAAAGGAAAATACGAACACATGCCGGTAACCGTTCTTATCAATCGCGGATCAGCATCCGCTTCCGAGATCGTTTCCGGCGCGATCCAGGACCTAGACCGCGGTTTAGTCGTAGGTGAAACATCTTTTGGCAAGGGTTTGGTCCAAAATCAATGGAATATGCGTGACGGTTCCGCCATTCGTGTTACCACGGCTCATTATTTTACACCATCGGGCCGACTTATCCAGCGCCCATACGACGAAGGTAAAGACCGCTATTACGAAGAGCTATATACACTACCGGATAGTGTTTTTAATGATTCTTTGGACAAACACCTAAATATTCGCCCAAAATTCAAGACAAAAGGCGGAAGGACCGTCTATGGTGGCGGGGGGGTAACGCCGGACATTATTGTTAAGCGAAATTTTGATTTGAGCAAAAGCACCATGAAGATATTTAGCGAAGATGTTCGGGTGTTCTTTAAGTTCGCCCAGAAATACGCCCGAAAGCACCCTGAATTTAAAACAGATCCGGATGATTTTATATACAATGTAAGATTTGATGAGGGTTTTATCCCGGAATTATATGAATATGCATCAAAAGAAGTAGAGGCATTAAAAGAAGACGAGTTGATTGAGGACAGAGAATATCTTGAAATGCAGATCAAATCCGAGATCGCTAAAATATGGTGGGACAATAATGCCTATTATGAAGCAAGGTTGTTAAGTGACAATCAGTTTAAAATAGCATTTGAATCCATGGGACAGGCGCACGCATTTGTAGCAATGCACTAAAAAAGCTGAAACGAAGAACCGTGCAATTGTTGAAGGTTGAAAAATATCACCTTGATACTATAGAAGAAAAATTGACATATTAAAAATAAGATCGAGATTAAGACAGTATTGAAAAATATGATGATTGGCGCTTAACTCTAACTTAACCTTGATCTTAATACCTGGTTTTAGAGCGAAAACAGGTGAAGAGATGCGCTCATAAAGGTCAATATTATATTGACTTTCGAGGCGTATTTTCTTAATATGATATGTTGTACACGTAAATTAAAACGATAATTTGGAGGTCGAATTTATGGTAAAGCTCTTTTTAGATGGTGGTCCCTTTATGTGGCCAATCCTCGGTGTTTTTATTGTTGGTCTGGTAATTGTTTTTGAACGCCTTTATGCGCTTCTCACAATTTCCGCCAAAACAAAAGCTTTCACCAAAACCATTTCAACAACTCTTGAAGAAGATGGCATCGAAGCTGCTTTGGCTTCATGCGATGAATCTACAAGCCCTCTCGCCGTTATGTATGCAGAAGCTCTTCGCCATGCAGATAAGGGTTTGGAAAGAGTAGAAAAAACTTTAGACACTATCGGTTCACTGGAAATGACATTCCTTGAAAAGAACCAGATCTGGCTGTCAACCGTCATCGTGATTGCACCGATGCTAGGTTTTACAGGTACGGTTTCCGGTATGGTCACAGCATTCCAGGATATTGCCGCATCAAATGATATGTCACCGGCTGTTGTTGCCGTTGGTATTTCACAGGCGCTCTTGACCACGTTGTTCGGTCTTGTTGTGGCTATGATCATTCAGGTATTCCAGAACTTCTTCCTTTTCCAGATCGACAACCTTGTCATTGATATGGAAAGAAAGTCTTTGGATCTGTTAGATACACTTGAAACAAAGAAGATCAAAGCATAAAACGGAAACGATAGGAAGATCACATGTTAGGTAAGAAAAAACGTCCACCTGCAGAGATCCCCAGTTCGTCAATGTCTGACATTGCGTTTCTGTTACTGGTCTTTTTCCTGTTGGTATCGAATGTAGATACCGATAAGGGAATTGGTGTTGTTTTGCCCCCACCCGGTGATTCCGAGATCAAGCTGAACCCCAAGAACATTACCATGGTGTTGGTCAATGCCAGTGGTGACGTTCTGTTCAACGACGATGTGATCCCGGTTGACCAGATCATGGCGCGAGCGCGTCAGTTGGAAGCAAGCAATCCCAATATGGTATTTTCGGTACAAACGGACCGAAAGACAAAATACCAGGATTATATTGATGTAGTTGATCAATTGACTGCTGCAAATGTCAAGAAACTTGCACTTATCGGTACGCAGTAGGAGGTAATATGGCTATACAAAAGAAAAGCAAACCTAAGGCCGGAATTCCCACCTCCTCAATGTCTGATATTATCTTTATGTTGCTGATCTTCTTTATGGCGGCAACATCATTGAAAACGGTGGAAGGCCTGAAAGTCAACTTGCCCCGAGCAAGATCGATCGCGAAACTGGACACGCCCAAACAGTCCGTGCTCTATGTTTTTATCGATCGTACGGGCAATATCAGCATTCAGGATAAGTTGTTGAATGTTGAAGATGTTTCAGAAGTCATTTATCCTCTTCGCAGAAACGACAACCAGCTGACAATTTCAATGCGCTCTGACCAGGAAACTCAAATGGGTGTGGTATCAGATGTTCAAAACGAATTAAGGGACGCAAGTGCGCTGAAAGTTAACTATTCAGCGAAACCCAAATAGATAGAACAGGAGTAAACAATGCCAGCAAAACAATATGAAAACTTCAAGGGTCGTTCAGGTTTCGTGATCGAAGTCGCGGCCGTTGCTGTTTTGGCTTTGGTTGTTCTTGGGGTCTATTTATTCCCGAAATTTGATCGTGATGTACAGATTCAGAAAGAAACTGTGATTGAATTCATACAATCAGAAGAGATTCCCCAGGTCGAATTGCAGCAAATGCAGGCTCCCCAACAAAAGCCATCAATTCCGGTGATGAGTGAAGATGAAGAAATCTCAGAAGACTTCACCATCGACGATATGGATTTTGATGATTATGAAGCCATTGATGCTCCACCACCCCCTCCCAGCGATGGTGATGGCGGTATTGTGGTTGAATTCATCGCATATGATGAGCCCCCAACACCCATCGGCGGACAAGCGGCTATTTCACGCAATACGCTATATCCGGAAATTGCCAAAGAAGCCGGTATCGAAGGACAGGTTGTTGTACAGGCCTTTATTAATGATCAAGGTGTAGTTGAGCACTGCCTGATCTTGAAAGGCATGCCGGGAACCGGATTGGATGAAGCTGCGATCAACGCGATCAAGAAAACCAAATTCAAACCAGCGAAACAGCGCGATAGAAACGTTGGCGTATGGATCTCTATCCCCGTCACGTTCAAGCTGAACACAAAATAAATTGATATTTTAAACCTGCGGTGTTATGTTTCTAACGTGATCACGCAGGTTTTTTTATTACATTTTACTTTCAGTCAGCACACAGAAAAGGGGCATTATGAAAGATAAAAAAACGATACTTTTCGTCACTTCGGAAAGCGTACCCTACGCCAAGTCCGGTGGACTTGCCGATGTTGCCGGCGCCTTGTCAAAAACCCTGGCGGAGAACGGGCATAAGGTTCTGGTCGTCATGCCCTATTATGCCAGTATTCCCCAAGAGCTGACCCGGTCGGATGAATCGCCCTTTTCCATGAATGTCTGGATGGGCAACACCGAAGAGTGGTGCCTGGTTCACCCGAAAAAAATAAACGATAATTTGTCCTATTATTTTATCGATTTCCAAAACTATTTTTTTCGTGATGGCATGTATCACAATCGCGCCATGCATGATTACATGGATAACCCCAAGCGATTTGCCTTCTTGTCCCAGGCAGCAATGTATCTTTGCAAAACACTGCAGATCAAAATAGACATTGTTCACGCCCACGACTGGCAGACATCACCGGCACTTGCCTATTTAAAAACGCACCACTGGAACGACGAATGCCTGGGCGGCGCAGCCGGTGTGTTGACCATTCATAATATCGGATATCAAGGAAAATATCCACGTAATGATTATGAATATCTTGGCTTTCGCGAAGAAGATTTCAACCAATATGTATTTGAGGATTTTGGAGGTATCAATCTGTTAAAAGGCGGCATCTATTTTGCGGACATCGTCAATACCGTTAGCCCAAGCTATGCGAACGAAACATTAACTCCGGAATATTCCCACGGACAAGACAATGCCCTTCGGGTAAAAGGAGACGAATATATTGGCATATTAAACGGAGTTGATTACAGCGAATGGGACCCCTCGATCGATACCTTGATCGCTAAAAAGTATTCGGTAAAAAACATGACGGGGAAAGCCGCATGTAAAAAAGACCTGAGAGAAAATTTCGGACTTGAAGATAATGATGCGCCTATTATCGGGATCGTATCGAGGATGGCAGAGCAAAAGGGCCTTCACTTGTTGGCAAACTGTATTGAAGCCATTGTCTCGAATATGCAGGTGCAATTTGCCATATTGGGTTCCGGTGACAAGGGGCTTGAAGAATACTTTGCTTCTTTGCCGAATAAATATCCCGGCAAAATAGGCGTTCAAGTCGGGTATAATAACACGTTGGCACACAAGATTGAAGCCGGGGCAGACTTTTTTATTATGCCCTCATTATATGAGCCATGTGGCTTGAACCAGATCTATTCATTGCGATACGGAACACTGCCCATCGTACGGGCCACCGGGGGGCTTGAAGACACGGTTGAACAATATGTAGAAGAAACAGGCGAAGGGACCGGGTTTAAGTTTTTTGATGCGACCGAGCAAGCCATTTATAACACAGTAGGTTGGGCGGTATCCACTTGGTACGACAGGTCTGAGCATTATAAAGCTATGCAAAAATGCGCTATGCAAAAATCATTTTCCTGGGAAGATTCAGCTGCCAGATATGAAGCGGCATATGATAAGGCGATCGAGATAAAGAAGACAAAAAAATAAAGTAATAAGATTAAAGTTAAGATATGAGTAGAGACGCGATTTATCGCGTCTTTTTGTAAGAGATGTGATTTTCTGTTTCTCGATTATACCGTCGTACTAAAAACAAATACGTTACCGTTCCAAAGCTGTACAGGATGGCCGTAATGATAAAGATCTTGTAATAGGCAAGCTCTAGCCCTCGAAGATATTGAAAGATCTTTGCAGACACAAACCACGAAGCATTCCAAAGTCCGGATTCAATAGCAGAGATTAGCTCTCGGTTTTGCTCGCCGACATATTTCATGACCAACTCAGACGTAATGGGTGACGCCATGTTCATAAGAGGTTGGCGTAAAATAAAAGCACCGCTGGCCAACCATAGCGCAAAACCGAGATGAGAAAATAATTGAGTTGATGCAAGCGCCAATAAAAAGAGTATGGCGGAGAATTGTGTAATGGCGATCGACATGCCGTAACCAAGCTTTCTGCGTAGTATCGGCGTGATCATACCGCCGATAAAGACGATAATGGCCGCAATTGACCCCATCAAGGCGAAAGTGTCCGAGTCCATATCAAAGACAGAGTGGAAAAATAAATTCATAAATGGGATGGTTAAACCGGCCCCGATCGAGATCAGGAACATCGGTAAAAGACCATAAAATATCCTTTTCCAATCATAGCTTTTTAAATGTTGAAACACATTATTGTGATCGGAAGGCTTGGGCTGTTTTTCGCGAATTATAGAAAATGGAATTAAGGAAAAAGCGCTGACAACAGCAATTCCAAGCAAGATCTCAAATTCACCAAAGCGAGTAAAACCGATCTTTGAAACATAGGCAAAAACACTCTTGATAAAAAAACCTGCCACAATGGTTGCCAAACTCCACACGGCAAAATTGAGGGCTATACTTTCGCTAAGCGTGTCTTCTTCACCGTGTCTCAAAATAAACGGAAGCGCCGTAACATGTTCCAGCATAAACCCGAAACTGCTGATAAAGAAAAGTACTTTTATCAACCAATCGATATGAGCGTTGGCCGCGAACAACAATGCAATACCGGATAGCGGTACAATAACGGCACCTGTCATAAAAAAGGGTTTTAATCTTTTTCCTTTAATGAGCAATCCAAATGGAATACTTAACAAAAGAATACTAATAAAGCGATATGATACAAAATCCGCGATCTCAGAATCAATATAGCCCAGTTTACTAAGATAAATGTTCATGATCAACATGGCCGAAGCATTCAATAATTGCAATAAGAACGCTCCCGCGATCAAGAGTTTGATCGGTTTTGGAACAGAAAAATAACGTCTGATCAGTAAGCGCAATTCATTCATGAGCGGAAATTAGGAATGAAAAATTTAAAATCAAAAGCTTATATGACAGTTAGGGCGTATTAAAATCTTTCCCCGTCTTTCTCTTTTAATCTGTTTGGAAATATTATTTGATTTTCGACAAATTCTACACGAAAATCAATATATTATATGGCGAACATTTTAAAACACGGGAGCGGGAAAATGTCCAACGAATATCACGCTGAAATAGTTGATCTTAATGGTGAGAATATTGATTCCTTTGCAAGGCTAATAACCGAAGCTTTTGTATCTGATGAAGCAGCGCAAAAGGAGGGAACGACCATTGTATTTGACACAATCATGATAAAAAGAATTTTCGGGTCCCCGTTTCTTAAGAATCAGTTCTTTATAAAGGTTACGCATCAAAAAAGCGGCGATATTGTAGGTTTCATGGGCGGCCTGCCGCGCAATCTTTCCATCAATGACAAAGAAGGGACCAAAAAACTCCCACTGATGGTTCCCTCCTGGGCTGCCGTGCATCCGGATCATAAGCGAAAAGGTGTCGGCTCCTTATTGGTCTCAAAATTTATTGAAGGTTTTAAAGAGCGTGGATTTACGCACAGTTATGCGATCTTTGAACCCGAACAACACGGTAAAGATTTAGGAAAAGCCACCGCCGATCGTTATTCAAACGTAAAAACCGGCGTGTGGTTCAATATAAATTGGTTTATAATACGAGTGTTTGACATCAGCGCCATACAAAAAGTCATGAATTTGAAATTCTATGAACGTTTGGTGATTCGGATCATATCACCACCAAAGACGAAACAACTCAAAGCCATGAAAAACGGTAATTCAATACGTTTATATAAACCCGAAGACAAAGCCGCCATTTTCGATCTTCTTGATGAATATCGCTTAACGAAAAATGCCTCAATTATCAAGGATCGGGATGATTTTAACTGGTACATGGATCAACCCGGGATCATATGTTGTGTACATGAGAATTTTAAAGGCAAAGTCGATGGCTTCGTGTTGGCGTGGAAATTCAATTTTGCGGGTTTTGGCAGTATTATCCCCTTTGGCTGGGTTGATCTGTTGAATCTGGATCATTTAAGTAAACGGTCGGCATCAAATCTGATCCGTTTCCTAAACATTCAGGCGAAACAAGAAGGATGGAAGGGAATACAAACGCCATATATTCCCTATTTCCCGATTGCCCCCTTATTAAAGGCAAATTACCTTCCCTTTCCGAAGAAAATGTTCGTTCAAGTTTTTGCTTTAGATGGTACAGATCTTTCGTTTTTCGAGAATGTTCCGAAGTCATGCTTTTTGGATTGGCGTTGATTTCAAGGCAAAAGGTAAAAGGCAAAATTCAAAAAGCAAAAATATACATTCTCCCGTTTATTAAGACGATTAATTCCCGTATATTATCCCACCAAAGAAAGGAGATTATATGAAACACAATTTTAAGGGACGTTCATTTTTAAGTTTGCTGGACTATAGCCCGGAAGAGATCAATGAGTTGATCGACTTATCAGCCCAAGTTAAGAAAGAAAAAAAGGAAGGGATCTTTCCCCGACGATTAGAAAATAAAAACATTGCATTGCTGTTTGAGAAAAATTCAACCCGCACACGTTGCGCGTTTACGGTAGCCGCCATTGACGAGGGAGCCCATCCGGAATTTCTGGGGAAGAATGATATTCAGTTTGGCAAGAAAGAATCCGTTGCCGATACGGCCCGTGTTCTTGGAAGAATGTTCGACGGTATTCAGTTCCGGGGATTCAAGCACGAGACCGTTGAGGGCTTGGCGGAACATGCCGGCGTTCCGGTCTGGAACGGCTTGACCGACGCGTTTCACCCAACTCAAGTTTTAGCAGATTTCCTTACAATCAAAGAACAAAAGGGATATCTCAAAGACATTGTTTTTGCATTTGTGGGTGACGGGCGAAACAACATGGCAAATTCATTGATGATCGGTGCAGCTAAAATGGGCATGGATTTCAGGATAGTAGCTCCTAAAAGCTTATTCCCGGAAGATGAACTTGTAGCAAAAGCAGAAGCGATCGCAAAAGAAACAGGCGCAAGGATCTCGCTTCATGATGATATTTCCGAGGGTGTTAAAAACGCCGATGTGATCTACACGGATGTATGGGTCTCCATGGGCGAAGAAGACCAGTTCGCTGAACGAATTAAACTCCTGTTGCCCTACCAGGTCAATAGTGATATGATGGCGAAAACCGGGAAGGATGAAACGATCTTTTTACACTGTTTGCCGGCTTTTCACGACATAAAAACGACTGTAGGTGCAGAGATATTCGATAAATTCGGCATTGACGCGATGGAGGTTACCGATGAGGTTTTTGAATCCGATGCCAGCTGTGTTTGGGACGAAGCAGAAAACCGCATGCATACGATCAAAGCGGTGATGGTCGCGACACTCGCGGACTAGCCGCTCGCAAGGCAAAAGGCAAAAAAATAGATTATAGTATAAAAAATTAAAAAAGTAGGGCTGGAAATTTCCAGCCCTTTTGTATTTTTGATTCCAGATTCCAGATTCCAGGATTACAGTGTTAGCATTTTGATCTCTTTAGGAAGAATAGAAATCTCTAACGGCGTTACGCCGAACATTTCACCATCGGGATTTGTCACCTTAACGGGATCTGACCATGCTTTGAAGTGCTTGCCACGCAAGATCTCAAATTCTTCCACTTCAAGGTGGGTGCCATCAAAGACTTTTGGAAAGACTTTCATCAACTTGCTTTTGGGAAGATCATGAAGGATAAGACATTCAACAACACCATCGTTGATCACGGAAGTTGGAGAGATCTTCATGTTTCCCCCAATCCAAATCGAATTTGAAAAATTCGTTAGAACACCATTGTACTCATGAAGTACCCCATCGATTTCGACCCGACATTTATGCGGCTTAAATCGCAGGATCTCCATTAATGCGCCAACAGTGTAGGCTGTTTTGCCAATGAATTTTTTTATTTTATTGCCGGTAACATTTACATCGGCAACAAAGCCGAAACCGGTACAATTCAAAGAATAATGCGGGTCACCGTCAGAGATGATCTTCATAACATCAACATCAATGGTTTTGCCACCCTCGATCGCCTTAAGTCCGTCTTCCCATTTCCAAAAATCCAAATCACGGGAGAAAGAGTTACCCGTACCGACAGGTATCAATCCGAAAAGCGGATGCTTATCTGTCGAGGTGTTTTGCATCAAACCGTTCAACACTTCGTGCATGGTACCGTCACCGCCCGCCGAAAGAACCAGGTCAGTAGTATTAAGATCAAGATGTTTTGCAATTTCAAGAGCATGAAAGCGGTACAATGTTCTGTAGGGAATAACAGTGTGCCCCATATCATTTAGCGCTTTATGTATCTTTGGATAGAGCTTGTTGCCCGTGCCGCCCCCGGCATTCGGGTTGTAGATAAGTTGGATCTTCATGAATGTCTCCTGTGTAACGGGGTAAAAATAAAGAGACAAGAGATAAATTCCAAGAAACAAAAAAATACGCAGATAAAATGAGAAGCCCCATATGGGGCTTCTCAAGAGGGGGACGAAAATTTATTAGAACCCTTTCGGGATTCTTTTCAATTGCTGAAAATATTAAGCGAAATATTGACCAATGTCAAACAAAAAAGAATATTCTATTCACTGATTTTCAATTATTATTCTAAGATCTTGATCCGCCCGATACAGATTTAACTGAGATACGGTTTTCGTTGACTTTAAGATGTTTAACCGCTATCTTATTCAGCTTTTTAAAGGAAAGGTGACCGAGCTGGCTGAAGGTGCACGATTGGAAATCGTGTGTACTGTTAATAGCGGTACCCCGGGTTCGAATCCCGGCCTTTCCGCGTTGAGATCCCGTTGAATAACGGGATTTTTTTATAGGTCCAATAACTTACATTTAATTGGTTATTGGTTATAGGAATAGATATATTTGTGCGTTGCATATGCGAAAACTTGAAAAGAAAAATAGCTTCATCAGTGTGCCCCTTATTGCGGGCATTGCTGCTCTAATATCCCTCCTGGCCCAATACGGTTTTTATCTGAACCCAAAGACCCTGGAGTTTTTTCGTTATGTAGACCGGATTATTGCCATGATCTTTGTGCTGTCTTACTTCGTCAAGATCATCCAGAGTCCAAAAAAATGGAAAGCAATTAAGTCTTCTCCGCTTGAGGGTTTATTACTTTTGGTGTTTGCCTTGTCGCTGATTTTTGAGGGTATCCTGATGTTGCAGGCCCTTCCCAGCGAGTCGGCTTATACATATATTAATTTATATTACATTATTATTCAGGCTTATGTTCTGTCCAACATGCTGATCGCCCTTGCAAAGAGTCGGGACAACTGGCTGTTTGTTTCACTGAATCCATCACGGGTATTTATTGCTTCTTTTGTTATTGTTATTATGATCGGTGTGATTCTATTGAAACTCCCAAGGGCCACTTATAATGGGATCGAATGGATCGATGCCGCTTTTATCTCAACATCTGCCGTATGTGTTACCGGGTTAACCCCGCTGAATATCGTAGATACTTTCACACCCGTCGGGCAAGGCGTGATCTTATTCCTTTTCCAGATCGGCGGATTGGGTATTGTAACACTGACCTCTTTCCTGGCCTTGCTTTTTCAATCCAGCGGGGGTTTTCGCCTTAGGGATCAAGTTATATTGATGGAGATCCTGGATGATAGCAATTTAAGCAAGTTGGGCGAGATCTTGCGTGCCATTATCAGGATAACGTTGATCTTTGAATTAATAGGCGCCGCTATTCTCTGGGCGCGTTGGGGAAATTTCGGGATGAGATCGGGAGAACGAATATTTACCGCGGTTTTTCATTCCGTTTCGGCATATTGCAATGCGGGTTTTAGTAATTTACAAAATGGGCTTGAAACGGTGGGTTACAGCTCTGACCCCACGACCATGATCACGATCATGTTATTGATTATTTTCGGCGGGCTGGGTTTTTATACCATTAGAGATATCTTTTTCAATAAAAGAATACGGCCGGATAAACGATTTCATTTGTCTTTGCAAACACGAATGATCCTGGGCATATCGGGTGCTTTGATCCTGGTTGGCGCCCTGGCGGTGACCCTGATCCAATGGAACGACTGGCATGATATGCCCATATGGTTAAAGATCATGAATGGATTCTTCACCTCAGTCACGTCACGAACAGCAGGTTTTTCAACGGTTCCGGTATCCAACTTGAACTTACCGGCGATACTCATGATCATTTTTCTGATGTATATCGGCGCCGCCCCGAACTCAACCGGCGGCGGAATAAAGGTCACGACTTTTGGCGCATTGATAGCGGCATCCTGGGCGTTTATACGCGGCAAGGATCGAGTAGAGATCGATTGGAACACAATACCCATGACAACAATACGCCGATCATACATTGTATTGATATCTTCAATCGGATTGATCATTATGGCACTGTTTTTGATCAGCCTTGTGGAGAATATGGCATTTATTGATATGCTTTTCGAGGTCGTATCGGCGTTTGGAACCGTTGGGCTTTCCAGGGGAGCAACGCCGTTATTAAGCGGATTCTCAAAAGCGGTAATTACCGTGGTAATGTTCATGGGAAGAGTAGGATTATATACATTGGCCATAGCAGTAGGCCGTGAAAGTTTAACACGACATGATTATTCGTTTCCGGAAACGAATATGATGGTAGGATAAAAATAAAAGGACATCAATATGTCAAAAAACAGAAAATTCGTTGTGATCGGTATGGGTGCTTTCGGGCGCGAGATCGCAACCGTGCTGAAAGACCAGAATACAGATGTGGTGGTTATTGACGAGAACAAAGAGACCATCAGCGAACTGAAACAGCAGGGTTTTTACCATGCGGTGGCACTTGATGCCACAGAGCTTCCCGCATTGAAACGCTTTATCAATCCCGAGGATGTTGTTATTGTTGCCATGGGCGAATCATTTGAATCGAACATCCTGATCGTTGCAAACCTGAAAAAGATGGGTGTAACAAGAATATACTCGCGCGCAACAAAAGAGGTTCATACACAGATCTTAAAAAGTATGGATGTGGTGGAAACGCTCTTCCCGGAAAAATATGCAGGACGCAAATTCGGTCTTGAATTGATGTACGATAGTGTCAAGTTTATCAGCGAATACGCAAAGAACATGTACATCTCGGAAGTCGCAGCCCCAAAAAGATATTGGGGCAAGACCATTGTGGATATCAATGTCAGAAAAAGTTTCAATTTGAACATTGTCGCACTGAAAGAGACATTTACCGATGGGAAAGAAGAGATATACGCTCTTGGTTTTGAGAACACGCCGCTCAGAGAATGTCACACGCTTATCCTTTTTGGGAAAGAAGAGGATATTACCGCATTTGCCAAAGAGGCGGAATGACAAAGATCAGCGAAAAGCTTCCCCTGCTGTTAAGCAAGGTTGAAAAACCCGGGCGTTATACCGGGAACGAGATCAATGTACGCAGTAAAAGCTGGGACGAGAACCCCTGTCGCGTATGTCTGGTCTATCCCGATTCGTATGAGGTCGGTATGCCCTTTATTGGTTTTCAGATCATGTATCACATCATGAATGAGCATGAGGGTGTTTTGGCGGATCGTTCTTTTTCTCCGTGGGTCGATATGGAAGCACTGTTACGCGAGCACCATGTTCCAATGTTCTCTCTCGAGCAAAAGAGATCATTGAAAGAGTTTGACCTTGTGGGTTTTACACTTCAGTATGAAATGACCTATAGCAATATCCTCAATGCATTGGAACTTTCAGGTATCCCCATTAGAAACAAAGACCGGCAAGATAATGACCCCATTATTATCGCCGGTGGTTCTTGCGCTTTTAATCCGGAGCCATTGGCCGACTTCATTGATTTGTTTGTGATCGGTGACGCCGAAGAGGTTTCTTTAGAGATCGTTGATATAATAATGAAAGGAAAGAAAAGCGGCGTATCTCGAAAAGATATGATCAGCACCTGTTCTATGCCGGGAAAAGGCGTGTATGCTCCCGATATATATGACCGTGAAAAAAACGGTCCCGTCAAGGCGGCGAAGATCAAGACCCTTGCATCGGAGAATTACAGCAATAAGCCCATTATCCCCTTGCTTGAAGTTTCTCAGGATCGTTTTGCTCTTGAGATCCAGCGCGGCTGTGGTGCCGGCTGTCGATTTTGCCATGCCGGAATTATCTACAGGCCGGTGCGAGAACGAGAAACGAAAGACCTGATTAAGCAAACAGAAGAAACACTGAGGAATACCGGCTATGAAGAACTGTCTCTTTTAAGTTTATCTACTTCGGACTATTCACAGCTGGAAAACTTGGTGGACGGTATTATCCCCACATGCGATGAAAACAATATCGCCATATCCTTTCCGTCAATGCGTCTGGATTCTTTCAACATGAAGATCCTGGAAGCGGCGGGAGGAAGAAAACGAAGCGGACTAACCTTTGCCCCGGAAGCGGGAACACAGCGATTGCGTGATGTGATCAACAAGAACATCAGTGAAGATGATATATTCGCATCGGTCGACCTTGCACTTGAGCATGGTTTTAAAACACTAAAGTTTTATTTTATGGTCGGCCTGCCAACGGAAACCGATGAAGATCTGCAAGGTATTGTTGACTTGGTCAAAAAGATCTACGGGCGTGCGAAGTCTTATAAACACACCCAGATCAATGTCACACTGTCAAGCTTTATCCCCAAAGCACACACACCCTTTCAATGGGAAGAGCACGTTGCGCCCGAGGAACTTGAGCGGCGGATATATTTTATCCGAAATCAATTAAAATTCCCGGGACTGAAGATCATGCATCGGAACCCACAGTTCTCGATCTATGAAAGTATTATGTCAAGGGGTGACAGATCGGCTGGAGACATTCTATATTCTGCATGGAAGAAAGGCGCGCGTTTTGATGCTTGGTCTGAACATTTTGATCAGGCGGCCTGGGATGAGGCAATTGCGGAAAGTGGCAAAAACCTGCATGATATGATCGGTGCAAAGGATCGCAAAGCACCGCTTCCTTGGTCCTTTGTTTCTACGGGAGTCGAGGAAGATTTCTTGCGCGAAGAAATGGAGAAGGCCGAAAGAGGCGAAACGACGCAAGATTGTCGAGTTCACTGTAGCACCTGCGGCCTATGTAATAAATCCTTGAAGACATTGATCGCAAACAAAGCACCGGTTGAAAAGCAGGCAAAAATAACAGCTATGACCGATCCGCATCCTCCGATCTATTATACTCTTCGCTTGCAACTTGAAAAAAAAGGCATGATGAGATATATCTCTCATCATGATTTTTTACGAATGATCTATCGGGTATGCAATATTCTTAAATGGCCCTTGAGATTTACTCAGGGCTATAATCGACGTCCGAGAATTGCCGCCGGCTACCCTATTCCCATGGGATTTGACGCTGGCAACGAAACGCTGGATATTTTACTGAACGAAACAGTCGAAACGCCCACGCACGCATTGAACTCTGTGTTACCTGAAGGCATTAAAGTTCTGCGTTCGGACATAAAAGAAGGTAAACGACCATCCATCATGGACAACACGACCGAGTTGGAATACAGGTTTCATTTTCTCGAGGAATATGAGCACGAAAAAACAAAAGCACATCTTGTCAACTTGTTGAAAAAAGATGAAATTCCAATTGATAGAAAAGCAAAAAAGGGCGGCACGAAAACAATAGACCTTAAACCATTCATTAAATCTTGGGAGATAAGGGAAAATGAACTAAGAGTCTGTTATAAGGTAATTAATTCACAAACGGGGAGGCCGGATGAATTTCTAAAACTGGCTTTTAATGAAAATATCCCCTATTTTATCGGCGAACGTAAATTCGCCACAGTTAAGGAATAAAATGAAAAGAAATATATACATTTCAGAAACACCTCTCGAATCTAGGATCGCCATCATGGAAGACAAGCAATTGGTGGAGTTCTATATCGAAACCCCTGAGGATGTATCTACCGTTGGTAATGTTTACTTTGCCACCATAGAGAACATCCAACACGGCATGCATGCCGTTTTTATGAATATCGGCTGCGAACAAAATGGTTTTCTTGGTTTCTCAGAAATAAAAGACTATATCATATTTGAGAACGGTTCGCTAAGAAAACGGACCTTTAATGATGCAAAAGATCTTAAAAAAGGTCAACAGATCTTGGTGCAGGTCGTAAAAGACGCCTACGCAAACAAAGGCCCCCGGCTAACGACAGACATAGCCATCCCCGGCCGGTTTGCCGTTTTGACCCCCTTTCATGATGCTGTGGGTATCTCAAAAAAGATCCGGAATTACAAGCATCGCGCAAAATTGAAAGAGATCGCGAAATCCATAAAACCGGAAGGTTTTGGGATCATCGTCAGGACGGTAGCGGACGGGAAAAAAGAAAAAGACATTAAACAGGATATGAAGCAGTTGCTGAATTCCTGGGATCAAGTGGTTTCGGCTGTAAAGGGCAGCGACCGAAAACCGATGATGGTTTATGAAAACGACAGCATGACATCTTCGGTTATTCGGGATATGTTCACAAAAGAGGTCGAATCGGTGATCGTTGATAACCGACGAAAATTCAGGGCGATCCAAAACTATGTAAAAGATGTTGCCCCGGAATTGTCGGAACGCATTTTTTACCACAAAGATGGTTCTCTGTTCGGAGCATACCACATAACTGAAGAAACAGACAAGTTGTTGCGTCGCAAAGTTTGGTTGAAAAGCGGTGGACATCTTATTATTGACCATACCGAAGCCATGTTCGTTATTGATGTTAACAGTGGCCGATACATTGGACATAAAGATCAAGAAAAGAACATTCTCAAAGTCAACCTTGAGGCAGCGGTGGAGATCGCGCGCCAGTTACGCCTTCGTGATATCAGCGGCTTGATCGTAATTGATTTTATTGACATGCAGATCCCGGAAAATAAAAAGGCACTGGTAAAGAAATTCAAAGATGAACTTGCAAAGGATCGTGCCTCCGTTAGTGTTGCCGATCTGTCCCGATATGGTTTATTGGAAATGACGCGTGAGCGCATTAGGCTTTCGATCATGTTCTCGTTGTCGGATGAATGTCCCATGTGTCACGGTTATGGACGTATTCCCAGTAAAGAAAGTATGATCACAAAGATTGACAGCTGGGTGCGAAATTTCCGCCAGCATACACGGGAGCGCCGTGTTGAGCTTCAGGTTCACCCCCTCTTGTATGATTTTATTAAGGAAAACAAAAAAGTGTTGCGCAAAACACAATTTAAATATACCATTAAAATTGATTTCGTCAAGAACGAGCAACTAAGCGTAGGTTCATTCCGCTTTATCCGAAAAAAGGACAGGCAGGATGTAACGAATATGTATTGATCGTGTTGGACAATCTGCAATTCCCGATCAGAGCATAAAGGATTAAACGGACAGCTTCGGCTGTCCGTTTTTATATCGCGATGTTCGGAGTTGAGTGTATCCGGGTGGTGTTTTTTAAAACCAAGAGTCTTAGAATATATGTTTGACTATTTTACAAATGAATATGTGAACCCTCACTTTCTTTAGTTCACCATTCACCACGTTTTACGAATGCTATACAAAACAAAAACGGGAGTAATTTACTCCCGTTCTTAATTCAATTATATAAAGCGAATTAATTCAATCCAAAATCAACACGGTAATCTTTGATCTCTGCTTTATCTCTAAGATCTTTCATCCAATTTTCGTAAGCAGCCTGTTGTTTTTCTTCAAGAAGCACCTGTTGGATTTCTTCACGTTTTTCGGCATAAAGTTCTTCATCAAGGGCTGTACGGCCGGTTAATTGAATAAAAACAGACCCGTATCGACCCAGAGAGAAGGGCATAGAAACGGTATTGGTGGTCATACCGCGCATTACGTCGGCAAAAACCGGAGCCGAGCCAAGAGGATAGGGCAAATCATCAATGCTCGAGGTGAAACTTTTATATTCCAGGGCGGGGTTCTTTTCAGACAGTTCAAGCAAGGTTGCATTGCCATTCATAAACTCAGTATAGGCTTCATCAACAAGTTCTTTGCTTTTTTCAAGCTTCAGATCCATGCGGACAGCTCGCTCAACAGTAGCGCGAACATCTTCAAGGGGTATATAAGATTCTTCAACCACATCAATCAACTGGGCAACAACAATGGCTTTTTCGTTTTCATATACTGTGCTTAGATCACCCACATTTGAACGATACGCCCATTTTGCAAGCGCGGGAAAATATCCAAGAGAGCCGAAGTAGGGGAATTCCTTGGAAAAGCCGCCATTTAAAGTGTCTAGTTCAGCTTCAACATTATCCAATGCTTTTTCAAAACCGTAGCTTTCGACATCTAAAACAAAAGCCTCAGCTTCGGTTGCGTAATAATCATAGGTATTTACAGGGTCAATACGGCGGACAAGTAAAGAAATACGAGCCTGTTCAACATCGTTTTCTATTTTTTTGTCGGTGACTTTGATCAAGTGGAATTCATCATTAATGATAATCGGTTCAAGGATATCACCGGTTTTTGCAGAAAAAACAGGATTTTGATACTCTGGGCGAAGTTCATTTTTAGCAAACCAACCCATATCACCGCTTGCACCTTCGCCAAGATCTTCCGAGAAAATATTGGCAAGCTCATCAAAAGATTCACCTTCGACATTTCGCATCTTGATATCTTCAAGCTCAAACAGCACATCAGCTGTATCTTTTGAGGAAGGAACTTTGGGCCAGGACACATAGCGAATGCTTCTGGATTCATCTTTTTTATACATATCATCTTTGTTTTCATTATAATAATCGGTGATGTCTTCTTTATATACAGTAAACAAAGAATCAGGAAATAAATGAACGGGTGCCGCAAGATAATTTGCAGAGTAGATCAATGATTCATCCGAAAACTTACGCAGAATCTCATTTTCATCTACAACAACAGATGAGGTGATCAGGTTGTTCAGTTTCTGATAGGGCAACACATTATCACGAAGATAGCGTTCGATCTCTATCCATTCATTGCCCTGGGGGTTTCTAAGAACGTTCAGGTATTTGTTGTAATCAAACACGCCATCGGTCAAGAATACTTCCTGAGTCATTAAAAATTCCGGGGGATTCATTTCAAGATAATGATAAAGTTCTTCGTCGGAAACAGTGATATTCAGGCGTTCGATCTCTTGACGCCAAAGAACCTGTGAAACAACGGTCTCCCATGTTTGCTGAAGGACCATTTCGCTGGTGCGGGCGTCCAGCGTTATGCCTGCCGCACGATATTGTTCAAGTGCCTGGTTATATGTCTCATAAAAACTTTTGATCGTGATTTTTTCGCCATTCACCACGCCGACAATATCACGGTCCTTTGCAAAGGTGTCAAAGCCACCGGCGCCCCAGTTAAAAACAATGGTTATAACGAAAGCTGCGATAAGGATGATCATAATGACCCCCATTTTCTCGCGCATTTTATCCATAATTCCCATTTTCTACAATCTCCTATAAATAAACTAAATAAGCCCAGTAATATACATAGATAACAAGGCAAAAGGCAAAAGGAAAAAGCAAAAGGCAAAAAGAAGTATGGGGGTTCGGGGTACGTAGTATTGGGTTGAAATGTCCGGGCTTTGGGTTAATAATGAATATTAAGATGTAATGTGATTATCTAAAGCCGACACTCATAAATACACCCCCATTCCCGGACTTCGAACAACCACACATAAAAAAAGGGCCCCGAAATTTCGGGGCCCATGATATTCAAATAAATGGAACAGACAGACCTGCTCCGTAAAGTGAATTAATAATTTTCGACCCAAAGTTCGAAGTATTTCTGGCCGTGGGCGCAGACCGGGCATACTTCCGGTGCTTCGATATCTTCAACGATATGACCGCAATTTTTGCAGATCCAAAGTACCTTACCGTCTTTTTTAAAGACCTCATGTTCTTTGACATTCTTTAAGAGCTTGCGATAACGGTCTTCGTGACGTTTTTCCACAAGTGCAACATTTCTGAATACATTTGCGATTTCGGGGTATCCCTCTTCGTCTGCAATATCAGCAAAGGAGGGGTATAGATCTTCCCATTCTTCCTGTTCGCCGTTTGCCGCGTATTCCAGGTTCTTGACCGTATCTGCCAGCCCCACGGGGTAACCGGCATTGATCTCAACCATGGATTCATTCATGCCATTGGCAAGCAGTTGTTTGTAGAACAGTTTTGCATGTTCTTTTTCGTTGTCGGCCGTTTCGGTAAAGATCTCCGCGATCTGAAGGAACCCTTCCTTCTTCGCTGCGGAGGCATAATAGGTATAACGCATTCTTGCCTGACTTTCTCCGGCAAAGGATTTCATCAGGTTCTCACAGGTTTTACTGTCTTTGAATTCCATCATGTCCTCCTTAAGATTCCCAAAGTCCGTGAATATTACACCATTCACGGGCCTTGACCACATCTTCCTTTTTTACAGGGAAAAATGCTTCCGGCGCATCACCGGGTTTCAGTTCGGCTTTCAGGACCATGGTTTCGGTATGCACTTCAATGAACTTGATCAAATGATCTTCGCCCATGGGGTGTGCCTGGTTTTGGCCGACTTTTACCAAAACACCGCCCTCGACCTCTTCAACATAGGGGACATGTTTTTCAAGCGTCGAGTCTTCCGTTTTGGCTTCAAGTTTTTGCATCTTTTGGTTACAGCAAACCAGGGCAGATGCTCCCTCATTGTTGATTTCGATCACATTGCCACAAATGGGGCAATAATAGATCTCACGCAACTTTGTCATATGTACCTCCTAATTTATTCTTCGGTTGGCGGAGTAAATATCCGCGTTGATAATTCTTTGTCCAGCATCAACAGACCATCACCGCGTCCCTTGACAAGATTAAGCTTATTGATAATGGTTTGAAACGTATCTTCTTCTTCTACCTGTTCATCCACGTACCAGTTCAAAAAGCTTTTCGCGGCATGATCATTGACTTCAATAGCCATATCCATCAACTTATTGATCAGGCTTGTAACCAGCATTTCATGTTTCAGGCTTTCTTCAAATACGGCATGGGGTGAATCGAATTCTACAGGCGGTTTTTCGATAGCGTCAAAGACAGCCCGACCACCGCGTTCGTTTAAATAATGATAGAATTTCATGGCATGAAAATGCTCTTCCTGGGCCTGCACTTCCATAAAATGTGCCATTCCGGAAAGGCCCATATCTTCAAGATAGGCAGCCATGGCCATATAAAGGTATTCGGAATATAATTCTCGATTGATCTGGTAGTTTATCTGATCTTCCAATTTTTTATTGATCATTTTGACCTCCTATTGTTTTCAATAATATACAACAATTATTCTTTTATGCAAAACCTCACTCAATCACATCCTATAAATAAAGTCAAATTCTAACATGTGTGGACTTTAAATAAAATATCGTTAAATTAAATGGTCAACCATCATATCAAAAAGGATAAACATGAAGATCGGTATCAGCACATGTTTACTTGGACATAAAGTACGATACGACGGGCAGCACAAGCTGGATCGTTTTTTGCGCGATGAACTGGGTCCCTATGTTGAATGGGTCTCCGTGTGTCCGGAAAGCGAATGCGGTTTGGGCATTCCCCGGGAAGCCATGCGTCTTGTCGGAAAAGACACGGAAAGCGCCCGGCTTTTTACGAATAAGACGTTCATTGACAAAACAGATCAAATGCTTGATTATACTTATCCAAAGCTTGACGAACTTGAAAAAGAAAAGCTAAGAGGATTTATTTTTAAAACAAAATCTCCGACATCCGGAATGCGGGGCGTAAAGATATATACCGAAGCAGGTATGCCATCTCATCGGGGGGCGGGAATTTTTGCCCGGGAATTTATGAAGCGCTTTCCCAATATTCCGGTTGAAGATGAAGGACGATTGCATGATGCTGCGATCCGGGAAAACTTTATTGAAACGATCTATGTTTATGATCGATGGTTAACATATTTGGAACAAGATAGAAGCACTGCCGGACTTATGGATTTTCACGCGCGGCACAAATACTTGTTAATGTCTCATTCACCCGCCCTGCTTAAAGAACTGGGAAAGATCGTTGCTGCGATAAACAAACAAAACCACTCAGAAAGCCTGGACGGATATGAAAGAACGCTTTTAGAGGCCCTTCGCCTAAAAGCAACGCCAAGCAAACACACGAATGTTTTGCATCATATCATGGGGTATTTTAAAAAGGTATTATCTTCGGACGAAAAGATTGAATTGCTTGAGGTGATAGAACGATATAGGAACAACCTCATTCCCCTGGTTGTTCCCCTTGTCCTGCTACAACACTATGTTAGAAAATATCGCGATCCGTATTTACTAAAACAGTGGTATTTACATCCGCATCCGGATGAATTGAAGCTAAGAAATCACGTGTAGGTTTCTGTGACATAAAATTCGCACTGTAGAACACAGCTGCCCGTAATAAAATCCACCGCAAATTTACTTGATTTATGCATGACAATATTCACAGTTTCAAGATAATCAAAGTCTTGACAATGTAAAAAAAACGCATTATAATTCAATTCACTTAATAAATAGACGCTTGAACAATATCTGCAAACAAGATATTTTTATTTTGAATAACGCAGGTATTAATTCATAAGCCCATGGTCGGATGATCAATGCGACCAATAACATTATTTCATACAAAGGAAAGGATGAAATATGGAAAAAGCTGAATTGACCTCAAGAGTGAAGAAAGTGATTGCACAGGTACTGGGAATTAGCGAGTCGGATATTTCCGATGATGCCAATTTCATTTTTGATCTGGGCGCTGATTCGATGCAAAGCTTGCAATTGGTAGCGGCATTTGAAGAAGAATTTGATATAGAAATGGAGGAAGATGAAGCGCTCGGGGTGCAAAGCGTCTCCGGGGCTGTAGAGTACATTGGCAAACTTGTGAATGCATAGGAGGCGTTCATGGGAAATAAACGAAAGACCCGAGAACAGATCCATGCTATCTTCTATCCGGAATCCGTAGCCGTAATTGGAGCAAATAATGTCAAAGGAAGTGTTCCTTTTGACATCTTCAATAATATTCTCAAAGACGATTTTAAAGGAACACTATTTCCGGTAAGTCCGCGAGAAAAATCGATCTGTTCAGTCAAAACCTATAAGTATTTAACCGACATTCCGGACGATGTAGATATGGGCGTGCTTGTCTTCCCCTCTTCTGTCGCGCATCTTGCACTTGAGCAATGCGGCCAGAAGGGTATCAAGTCCATGATCATTATATCCGCCGGGTTTCGTGAAGTTGGCGGCAAGGGAATTGAACGTGAAAAAATGGTCCAGGATGTCGCCGAAAAATACGGAATATCCTACATTGGCCCGAACTGTCTCGGTGTGATCAACACCGATCCGGCTTGTCACTTCAATGCCTCCTTTGCAAGAAAAATGCCGCGACAAGGACACATCGCTTTCCTGAGTCAAAGCGGCGCCTTATGCACGGCCGTGCTTGATTACGCAGAAGCCCGAAATATCGGGTTTTCAAAATTCGTATCCTTTGGAAATAAAGGCGACGTGGACGAAGTGGACCTGATCAATTATCTTAAAGATGACCCGATGACAAAAGTTATCCTGGTTTATCTTGAAGAGGTAACAAACGGTCCCGCTTTGATGGAAGCGGCAAGCAATGTGATCAAAGAAACGGGCAAAGCCGTGCTGGTATTGAAGAGCGGCCGCACCGCCGAGGGTGCTTCTGCCGCCTCATCACATACCGGCTCCCTGGCGGGCTCGGATAATATTTGTGATGCGGCCTTCGAACAAGCCGGGATTATCCGCTGTGATGATATTGAACAGATGTTCAACTACGCGACCGCCCTTGCCTGGAGAGGAGCGCCGAAGGGACGCAAAACGGCGATCATCACCAATGCCGGCGGCCCAGGTGTTCTGGCAACGGATGAAGCGATCACCCGGGGACTAACCTTGGCCCAATTCTCTGAAGAAACAACTGCCGTTCTGAAAAAAGCATTGCCGGCTACGGCAAACATCAAAAACCCTGTCGATGTTATCGGAGATGCTCGTGCCGACAGGTACGATGCAGCTATAAATGCTATCATGGCCGATGACAATGTCGATAGTGTGGGTGTTATTTTGACGCCACAGTCAATGACGGATATTGATGAGATCGCCGAAGGGATCATCGCAGATGCCGAACATTTTGATAAAACGCTTTATTGTTCATTTATGGGCGAAGCGGATGTGCGCAGCGGGATACTGAAGTTCCTGGAGCATAAGATCCCCCACTATTCGTTGCCAGAGGATATGTACAGAAGTCTGGCTGTTGCAACAAAGTTCAACGAAACAAGACAGCGACTGAATAATGCCGTCCCTCCACCGGCGCTGAAAACCGATGAGGCATGTAAGGCAGCATTCAAAGGGTTGGCAGATGAAGGTAGAACCGGTCTGACCGAAATCGAGGCTATCGATATCCTTGAAAACAGCGGACTTTCTTTACCGCAGCACAAGTTGGTTGCGGATAAAAAGGAACTGTCATCCGCATTGGTCGGTTTTACATTTCCAATAGTCATGAAGATCATGAGCCATGATATTCAACATAAGACGGATTGCGGCGGTGTTAAGCTGGGAATCGAGGATGTTGCCGAAGCGGAAAAAGCATGGAATAAGATCATGAAGTCCGTGAATGAAATTCATCCGGAGGCCGAGATCGACGGTATTCTGGTAGAGGAAATGGTCGATGCCGGAACCGAAGTTATCATCGGCGTTAAGCGCGATCCTTCTTTCGGGCCTGTTGTCATGTTCGGAATGGGCGGTATTTATGTGGAGCTCTATAAAGACGTGATTTTCCGTGTTGCGCCCTTAAGCGAAGCGGATTGCGATGATATGATCAACGGCATTAAGGCATCGAAATTACTGAAAGGTTACAGGGGGTCGAAGCCGGTTGACCTGCAAGCATTGAAAAAGACCATGCTTGCCGTTTCTGACTTGGCGATGTCCGTACCGGAGATCAGCGAATTCGACATCAATCCCTTGATACTGTACCCTGAAGGGAAAGGGTGCTATGTTGCAGACATAAATATTCAACTAAAAAAGAAAGGTTAAAATATGAGATTAGTCATTCACAACGATTACGACAAAATGAGCAAATGGACCGCTCACTACATTGCAAAAAAGATCAAGGAGTATGCTCCCACTCCGGATAACCCGTTTGTTATCGGATTGCCGACCGGTTCTTCGCCGATCGGGACCTACAATGAGTTGATCAATTTGTACAAGGCTGGAAAAGTATCATTCAAAAATGTCGTTACTTTCAATATGGATGAATATGTGGGTATAGCTGAAGACCATCCCGAAAGCTATCATTATTTTATGCACCACTATTTATTCGATCATATTGACATTCCCGAAGAAAACATCAATATCCTAAACGGAAATGCGCCCGATCTGGAGGCCGAATGCCAACGCTACGAAGACAAAATCGCGGAATACGGCCCTATCCGCTTATTCCTAGGCGGTATCGGTCCTGACGGACACATTGCTTTCAATGAACCCGGTTCATCGCTGGTATCCAAAACACGTACCAAGACATTGACACACGATACGATCCTGGCAAATGCCAGATTCTTTGACAACAACATGGATCTTGTACCAAAGACCGCTTTAACGGTTGGCGTCGGTACTGTGCTGGGCTCAGAAGAGGTCATCATCCTTATCAATGGATACAAAAAAGCGCGGGCATTGCACATGGTTGTTGAAGAAGGTGTCAATCATATGTGGACAGTATCGGCCCTACAGCTGCATCAGAAAGCAATGATCGTTTGTGACGATGAAGCGACCTACGACCTGAAAGTCGGAACGGCCAGATATTTTAAAGATATTGAAAAGGAAGCCATCAAAAGCTTGCCCGACCTGGGGTGAACAACACCATAAAATAGGATAAACATTCCTTTACAACCACATAACAATGGTGAGGAAATTATGACATCCAGAAAGCTTACCACAGCAGACATTGAGGTATTAAAAAAACAAAATTGCCTGGCAAAAGACTGGGAACATATTAGCGTATCTACCGATCTTGACCTGTCCCTGATCAACAGCTGTCTTTTCAGCGGAGACATCGAGATAGGAAGTCATTGCGAGCTATACGCCAGCAAGATACACAATTGCCGTATCGGCACCAATGTAAAGATATCCAATGTTGGCTGGATCGCCGATTACGAGATCAAAGACGACGTGATCATAGAGGCCGTCGGAGAGATCAGCATGAGCGGTGAAAGTAAATTCGGCAACGGCTGTGTCCTGGACATTCTGAATGAGGGCGGCGGGCGCGAATTAACACTCTTTAATGATCTGACATCCCAGATCGCTTATTTGCAGGTGCTTTACAAGCACAACGCGGCATTTTCCAAAAAGCTGCAAGCTGCCATTGATAAAGATGTTGCAACTAAAGCCTCCACAAGCGGAGTCATTGGCAACAACGCTAAAATACGGCATTGTTCATCCATACAGGATGTCAATGTCGGGCCCTTTGCCAATCTTCGGGGCGCCAAACGCCTGAAAGACGGAAGCATTATCAGCACAAAAGATGCCCCAGTCTTTATCGGTGAAGGTGTGATAGCTGATGAGTTTATCGTACAAGAAGGATCCAAGATCGATAGCGGTGTGGTTATGGACAAATGCTTTGTGGGGCAGGCCGTGAAGCTTGGCAAACAATTCTCGGCCGAGAATTCTGCTTTCTTTGCAAACTGCGAAGGCTTCCATGGAGAAGCCTGTTCGGTGTTTGCCGGTCCCTATACCGTCAGCCATCACAAATCATCCCTGCTTATTGCCGGGTTATATTCGTTTTATAATGCCGGTTCAGGGACCAACATGAGCAACCACATGTATAAGCTCGGTCCCATTCACCAGAGCATTCTGGAACGTGGAAGCAAAACGGGATCATTTTCCTACATCCTGGCGCCGTCACGAGTTGGCGCATTTTCCGTTGTGATCGGCAAGCATTTTGTTAATTTCGACGCATCGGAATTTCCGTTCTCCTATATCACAGAAGAACATGGCAGCAGTTACTTGACCCCGGCTATGAATTTACTGACTGTAGGAACAAGGCGAGACAGTGTCAAATGGCCAAAGCGTGACAAGCGTGGGGAATGCAAGCGCGACTTGATCCAATTCGAGCTCTACAATCCCTACATTATCGATCGCGTAAAAAAAGGTCATGATATACTCAAAGGACTATACGAATCCACGGATAAATCAAAAAATACTGTGTTGAGAAAAGGTCTTTTGATAAGACGCCTGATGATGAAGACGTCCGCAAAATATTATGCCCTTGCTTTAAAGATATACGCCGCCAAGAATTTGGCCGAAGCGCTGGAGAAGGGTGAAGATATCCACAAACTGCTTGCTGATGTTAAAAATTATAAAGCAAGCGAATGGATTGATGTACTGGGTTTGATCTGCCGGAAAGACAAGATCGAAGCATTCGAAGAAAAGGTCATCGCCGGAAAGATAGATAGTGTTGATAACGTGCTAAAGGCGTTGAAGGATTTGAACGCAGTTTATGAAAGTGATGCAAAAGACCATGCGATGGCTTTCATTGTTCAGCTTTTGGAAAAGACTCCGGCGGAGATTGACAAAGAAGACCTGAAAGCCGTCCTTGCTGATGGCGCAAAAGCCTTTGTCAAATTGAATAAATTGATCCGCGAAGATGCTATAAAGGAATTTGATCCTGGCGCTCAGATCGGTTATGGTATTGACGGTGATGCAGACACGGTCAAGGCTGACTTTGAAGCGGTTCGCGGCGACAAGGAGACAAATTCTTTTATCGTCGGATTGCAGGAAGAATCGGACAACGTAACGGAAAAGTGGGTTGAATTGATCAAATAGCTTAAAGAATAAATTGTAATATGGTAGAGACGCAGCATTGCGGCGTCTCTTTTTTTTTATCATGAAAAAAAAAGTACGGAACAGACATGTCTGTTCCGTACACTTGCGGAGAGAAAGGGATTCGAACCCCCGACCTATTTTACACCCGCTTAAACACTGATAAATACCCATATTAACTAGATATAGAGTGGTATAATCGACTTATAATGTTCCCGTAAGTTCCCGCATTGTCCTGGGATATCTCGAATAAGTTGGAACATTTTGGGAACATTTTATTCTTCGCGGTTCAAAATTTTGTATCTTCTTGCGCTCCCAATATGGTATGATTTTAATGCGAGTTATACGGTTTGTGTACACCAAGATGTGGCTGGTAGGTGAAAGGTTGTATTTTTAAAATAAAATAATAGTTGCATGGTAAACTAAAATGTACTAAACTATAATAGTTGACCGGTGAACTATAATGGGGAGTGTTTTATGGATGGAAAAGAATACGGACTCTTGGTGAGAGGGATTACTAGGAATGTAAACACCTACATTAGCGCAAGTATAAAGCAATATGGTATAAAAGAAGGGCAATATGAATATTTTATGCATATATATGCTTCTCCGGGTATCAATCAGTTGGAACTTGCAAGATTAAAAGGTGTAGGGAAGGGGAGTGTGACAAAAGCCCTTAAGATACTAGAGGATGACGGATTTATAAAAAGAGAAGTGGATGAGAAAGACAGGCGAAACTTTCGTTGTTTTATCAGCAAGAAGGGAGAAAAGATCGTAAATGATCTGATCGAAGTGAGAATGAAAAGTGAAAAGACACTTTTTAAAGGAATGAAGCAAACAGACAGAATTATGTTTTATCGGTACTTGAACATTTTATACAAAAACTCCAATGATCTACTGAAAATACTGCATAAGGTAAATTTATGAACATTAAAAGAATAATGCCTAGCATTACAAAACATATCAATTGTGAAAAAACCAACAAATGCTGTCCCGATAGCCATCAGTAAAATAGATATTCCAATGGTATATTTCTTCAATACTTTAACGGTTCTTCCTAATAGTAAGCCTCCTAAAATACCAATAATCTGCATAATTGATGCGACTGTCCCTGCTGTACTCGCATCACCAATCCCTTTACGATCAATATACATTGCAATATTAGTATTAAATGTTGCAACAAAAATGCCCGTTACAAGGCACAATACTGCAAAATAAATAAGTCCTTTTGAGATGCCTGAATGTTGTCCTTTTTCTAGTTTTGGTGTCACTTTTCCCTTTGGTACTGTTAAAAAAATAATTAAAATAATAGGAATTGTAATAAAAAAGACTAAATAGCCATTTTTCCATCCCGACATTGCAGTAAACAAACCTGATCCTTTAGCGATAATGGTTCCACCTACACTGACAAAGATAGATTGAAATCCCATGACTCGTGACTTATCAAGACCTGTAAAGTAATCAGAAATCAGCGATGAACTGGTTACAACAACAAATGAAAGTCCTATGCCGATAATAATACTTGCTATGTACAGCATCCAAAGTTGTGTGTTCAATATTTGAGGTAACAAAGCACCAACAAGCATCAAAAATGTTCCAAGAATAGCTATATCTCTTTTAGTTATTCTTGGTTCTAACCAAGGTTCTAAAATCATAGCAGGTAGGGTGACTAAATTAATCAAGGTCAAAACAATTTGAATCGCAGAATCACTTGCTTCTGGAAAGTATTTTCCAACTTCAGCTAAAATTGGAGACAAGGCACTATTACATGCCATTGTAAGCGACATTACCAATAACCCTAGCGCAATCCGCGTTTTATTCTTAGATTTTTCCATTGTATACTCCTCTTGTACAATTTATCTTTTCCAAATATACTTCCGCTCTGTGCCCTTAAGATAAGCAAGAATCTCACCCGCCATCATTTCTCCCGACCAATTGTCCACATCGGTGGTTAGTCCTGCCATATGAGGTGTACATACAACATTTTTCATTGTTAATAACGGATGATTAGAAGGAACGGGTTCTTCCCAGTAGACATCAATTGCAGCACCTGCAATTTCACCATTTTCTAGGGCCTCAATAAAATCTCTTTGGTCAATAACAGCCGCTCTAGCAGTATTGATGATATACGCAGTATTCTTCATTTTAGAAAACCAGTCCTTATTAACGATGTTTTTTGTTGATTCCACAACGGGTAAGTGAATACTCAACATGTCACTTTCTTTGAGCATGGTATCTAAGTCAACCGCTTCTACACCATCAGCTTCAATCCTATCCGGTGACAAATAAGGGTCATATGCCAATACTTCCATTCCAAATGCCTTCGCCCGAACAGCCACTTCTCTGCCAATCGCACCATAACCTGCTATCCCTAACTTCTTACCATAAAGTTCAAAACCTATGCCATAATCTATAAAAGGATGATTTTCATCCAAAGGGCCAAAAGTAACATTTTTAATAGGGGGAACCTCATAAATATCATCTTTAGCTGGTCCTACATGCTCTCCCTTAGAAAGACCTGCTGAACTTAATGTCAATTTTCTTGCTACAGCAATCATTAATCCTATGTTGTATTCTGCAACTGCCACACGGTTTCTACCAGGTGTGTAAGAAAGTGGAATACCTGATTTTTTTAACACCTCATTATCAACGGTTACAGGTGTTCCTTTAGCGACTCCTATAAATTTCATACCTGATTCTATCCATCGACTAAGTGTATCACTGCCTGCATTTTCATCTCCAAGAATGACCAATTCATAACCTTCGCATTCTTGGCAAACCATCGCTTCAGTGACATTACCTTTTCCATGCTTCAGTTCACCCGCAATACTTATGTCACAAAATGCTTCAATTTCTTTCATTCTTTTATCTGGCAATTGTGTACACAAGACTAATTTTTTTCGATCCATTTTTTTCTCCTCACTTGTTACATTATCAAACTATTTTTAAAATCACGCTTACATGGCCTTTATCAAAATTTTTAGAATATCATCCTTAGACACATTTTGTTTGGGATTAAAATTCAATACTGGCTCTTTCAATACATCTTCTGCTAAACGGTCCAAATCAGCCTCTTTAATGCCTTGCATGGAGAGCGTCTTAATGTTTAATAACTGCGTTAGCTTTAACAATTCTTGGGATAACAATAGACGATCTTTATCAAACTCTCCACTTAAAGGAATATCAATTGCCTTAGCAAGCTCAATCATTTTTTCACCACAACTGTCTGAATTATATTCAATAACATATGGCAATACTGCAGCATTTGCCATACCATGAGCAAGCTTAAAATGAGCACTTAACGTGTGTGCTATTGCATGAACGAGCCCCAAATTGGCATTTGAAAAACCAAAACCAGTAATAACACAACCCAGTAGCATATTTTCTCTCGCTACTCTATCATTGCCATCTTCAATAACTTTAGGCAAATTATGATATAAATACTTTAAGCCCTGAATCGAATGATAAGCTGTAAGAGGCGTTGCCATATTGGAGATATAGCTCTCAACAGCATGTGTAATGGCATCCATTCCAGTTGCAGCTGTAACAGATGGTGGCATTGTCATTGTAAATTGAGGATCAATAACTACCTTTGAAGGCACCAATTTGTTGTCAATTACTACATATTTCACTACCTTTTTTGTATCAATGAGGGCACTTACGTTAGTAATTTCGCTTGAAGTCCCCGCTGTCGTCGGTATAGCAATTAAAGGCAACAAATCATTTTTAACAAATCCAATGCCACCATACTGACTAATTGGGCCGGGATTCGTCATTAAGACATTTACTGCTTTGGCTAGATCAATGCTACTACCGCCTCCTACTGCTACAAAAACATCAATATTTTCACGATGAGCAAGTGCTGCAGCTTTTTCAACAACTTCATTGGTGGGATTGGGAATAACCTCATCAAATACAGTTACATTAACGTCTATCTGGTTTAACTGATTAAGGACTTTATCTGCAATTCCTGCGTGTTTAACGCCTTCATCATAAATCAACAAAATATTCTGTGCCTTATAATTTTTAAGAATACTTGGTAATTGATGAATTGAATCCCAACCAAAAACAATGTCACTTTTAACGAAAAATTCATAAGCCATTTTTATACCTACTTTCCAAATTCCTTCGATTAAACTGCTTGATCCGCAGCAATTAACGCTTGCATTGCTTTTTCTGCTTCTTCTGGCATTGGTTCATAAATGCCTAAAGACTTCGCATAAAAAGTCGTTTGTGCCATTTCTTCAGTATAGATTGTGGCATGCATTGCAGACTTCATATCTTTGCCACAAGTGAACATCCCATGATTTTTAATTAAACAAGCTCTTCCTTTTTCACCTAACGATTTAACCACTTTATCAGCAACATCATTACTTCCCGGCATTGTAAAAGGGACAATCGTTACAGGTGTAAATTCACATTGAGGGGGAGTAATTGGACGTAATTCCGGCGAATCTCCCATTGCTAATATCGTCGCAAACATACTATGGGTATGAACAGTTGCTTTAACGTCTGGTCTTGCACGCATAACAGCTAAATGCATTGGTACTTCTGATGATGGTTTATAAGGACCCTCTAACCAATTTCCGTTCATATCTACGATTGCAATATCGCTTTCACTCATACCTGTATAAGAAATTCCACTCGGGGTTATAGCAACGACATCTGCTTCTTCATCTCTCAATGCAATATTACCTGATGTGCCGTTAATTAAGCCTTTGTCTACTGCTTCAAGAATAGCTTCTAAAACTTGTTTTCTTATTTTTTCGTATTTCATATCAATGACCTCCAAGTCTTTTATAAGTTCATTCTAGTTTGAATTAAAGTTTATCTCAAACATGATATTTCCGCTAACAAAAGGAAATCTTTGAAATATGAATACTCAAGCTTTTCTTTTTATGAGATAATATAAAAGATCTCATCTCATACTCATGCTGACTTGGCATGATGAATTACAGGAGGAATGATTAATGAAGAATACATCTTTATCGCTAAGGAAACGAAAACTGCTGGATTATATTCAAACACAACATGACTATATCACTGGAGAACAACTTGCATTTCACCTTAGGGTATCCTCTAGGACTATTAGAAATGATATCCTTGAAATCAATCAAAAGCTTAAATCTTCTGGTATTCAAATTATCTCTAAAAAGAGTTTTGGCTATAAATTAGTCGTTGATGATCCGAAACAGTTAAAGATGTTAAATAGGTCCAATACCTCTTTCTTAAGCAGAGAAGACCGTGTTCGACATATTGCTTTTCGCCTGAGTTATACTGATAAACCAATCAATCTGTACGATTTACAAGATGAAATGTTCATTAGCCAAACCACATTAGAACATGATCTATTAGCCTTTCAAGAAAAGTATGTTAATGCTTATCCTTTTATCAAACTTATTCGGTCCAAAAATCATATTTCATTTGAATCTGACGAAAGAAAAAGAAGGTCTATACTAATTTTGCTTTATGTAAATCACTGGGATTATAACTCGCGTGGTAATACCTTTTATCAATATCAATACTTAGAAGAAAATATGATTAATCTGATTATTGAAGAACTGCAACATTTTCTACAAGTAAATCCGCTCAAAATGGATGATATTAGCATCATTGTCCTCAATTTACTCATTACTATAACGTGTCAACGCGTTAAAATGGGTTATTGTTTAACAAATAAAGCAATCAGTGTCCCTATTGACGCCAAACTCTTAGCAGCAACTAACCATTTATTGGATATTATTGAAGATAAACTATCTTTATCCTTGCCTGAATTTGAGCGCAATGAAATCTATGTCTATATTTATTCAGGTCAATTGCTCGATGCATCAAAATTAAGTTTTGGTACGGTTTCACACTATTTCACCCCCGCCATTATAAGACTTACCGATGAATATCTCTTAAAAGTAAAAAATATCTTTGAACTTGATTTATCAGGTATTGAAGATTTTTATATTACTATTTTGCAGTATTTCCGCTACCTTTCGCTCCCCATACATTATCTTAATGTAATGGAACAACAAGTTAACCGTGTCCGATTGGACATGCATATAGAATATGAAATTGCTTATCTTATCCAAGATTTATCTCTGGAATTCTTAGGTCGATTTTTAAATGATACAGAATTAACCTATTTGGCTTTCTGTATTTCAGGTGCACTTGAATCTTATAATCGCCATCTGCCAAAACTAAAAACGGTAATTTGTTGTCATATGAACCTCCCTGCTTCTTGGTCTTTAAAACAAAAATTACTTACTCATTTTCATGATTCTATAGATATTACCGCCTTAATTCCTATTCACTATAAAGATATTTATCCCTTTAATGATGTTGACTTAATTATTACAACTGCCGATAAAACGATTATTGCTGACCAAACCTGCGATCAATTATTGGTGTCACCTTACTTTAACGCACACGATCAATCTCAATTAGACCATTATATTTTCCGTAAAAAAATTGACGCCTTATATCACCATAGTTTGCCGGATATAAAGGATTTACTTGAGGAAGCGTTTTGGCATGAGTGCATTGACTTAGATAATCCCATTGATTTAATAAAATTATTATCAAATGATTTTATCTCTAACCACTATGTGACTCCTGACTATACTCAACAGATTCTCGATAGAGAATCCCAATTGTCTTTCGTTGTCAAACCGGGTTTAACACTTATGTATTGCCTCAGTCCTAGTAAAAAGACCTGTTTATCTATTGGGACTATGGAACATCGCTTAAAATGGCATTCTCAAAAAATCAGATGCGTTATTATGGCGGCTATCCATCCAACCCATTATTCTTTAATTTTCAAGTTAATTAACACTTTAATCTATAATGATTTCAATTTAGAAGACATGCGTTTTATGAAATCAAAATCCGAAATTATATCCTTTTTACTACAATAATGACCCGTATAAAAAAACATCTGACGGCTCCTAGCAATCAGATGTTTTTTATATTTCTTTATGATTTTTTAACGCTATTCTATATTTTTTCTGGAGTAACCTCCATTAACTCTGGATGTTTCAATTTATCCCATTTGCCCTCTTCTGTCTTGGCAACGATTAATATATCTAAAAGGAATAAACAAAAGTAAGCTACATAAGCACCTGTAAGACTTCCAGTTACTTTCATTACAAACGCATTGACCGCAAAATTTAAACAACCAATACAGTAATTGATTGGAAAAATCACACCATTTACCTTGGGATAATCTAAAGTCCCAAAAATAGAAGCTGGGAAGGAAAGAGACATATTGGTACTACCACCTAATGAAAAACCTACAATGAATATTGATATATAGGCGAGTGGCATCCAAAATGAAGCCAATAAATTAAACAGTATTCCTGTTGCAAATATTGCACAATAGATCATACATGCCTTTTTGGTGCCCAGCTTTGTATCCATGTAGCCAATCGCATAACTGCCGATAATACCAAATAGACCCGCAATCGTCATAGCGCCAATTGCTATTTCCATTGAAAACCCTAGAGCAACATTCCGCTTAACAAACTGAGTAATAACACCAAGCAAACCAAGCGTAATAAAACCTGGTACAATAGCTGCTATCCATACCTCTTTACATCTTATCATTTTGGAAAAGGTCCAATCACTGACATAATCATCGTTTTTCAGCAAATCCTTATATTCTTTCTCGTATTGCTCTTTTGTGACATTGTCTGGATACATTCCTGCATCTATTGGTTTATCTCTTAAAAATATAAATTCATAAACTGCAAGAGCAATCGCCGCAACAGCAAAAACAGAGAGACCATTCTTGTAACCCCATTTTAAAACAAGGAAAGTCATAATAGGTGTCAAAAGGGCAGTTCCTAAATTAGCACCAATCGTACTGATCCCATTGACGACACCTCTCTTTTTAGGAAACCAATCAGATTGCATCGGTCCAGTACAAAGATAAAAACAGCCTTGACCACAACTCACCATAATACATTGAGATAAACCATACATAATAATATTGGTTGCCCTTAAAAATAGAAAATAATAAGTCAAACCTAATATTAAAAATAGAACCGCACTGATGTTTCTACTTCCAAAACGATCTCGAAATTTAGCAATTATAAACATCATACCTACACTTACAAATCCCGCAAGCGTTCCCATACTTAAACACAATTCATAATCTAATGAAGCACCCTTTGAAATTGCTGGGAGTGCAACATTTAACCCATCATTTACACCTGCATTCGTAACAAACATAGCAAGAATAGCAAAAATCATTAAGTGCCATCCTTTTCCTAAATTTAGACTTTCTTTAATCGTTATTTTTTTGTTCATAATAAACACCCTCAAATCATTATTTTTTTAATTGACGATTATGTTTCATTTTGTCTAATTCTACTTTCTGCTATACCTTTTATGTGTCCCCCACTAGCCCCAAGGGCGAAGAACGACTTTAATTGCTTCCCCAGATTGTGTTAATTCAATCCCCCTATTAATCTCATCTAATGGGAGAATGTGAGTAATAAACTTATTGGACGGAAATGAATCTGAACACGCTAGATTAAAAGCACGCTTAGATTGGTCATAAGACGCTCCAAAATGACCTTTTACCCAAATATTACTATAATGAATGAGATTGGTATCAAGCTCTGTCTTTGATTCTTTAGGCACACCACCAAAGTAAATAACAAGGCCACCTTTTTTTACCATATAAAGTGCTTGGGCTTGAGTCGCATTAGATGGTGTAGCCGAAATCACCTTATCTGCGCCTTTACCATTAGTCATTTTTAAAGCTTCGTCAATGGCATATTGTGAATTTTCTAGTTTGCTGACAATAACATCATCTACACCAAATTGCCGTGCCATTTCTAGTCGATGTTCATTGATATCTACCATAATGACTCTTTGTGCTCCCCTTGTTTTTGCAATAAAAGCCATAAAATCACCAATAGGCCCTGCACCAATAATAATCAAAGTATCATCATATCCCACATTTGCATTTTCTAAGCAAGCAAAAACAGAAGTCATTGGTTCACCTAAACTTGCTGATTCATAAGACACCTTATCTGGTATTTCATAGATACCGCCGTACTTGATTTTATCCCCGCTAATGACAATATATTGTGCAAATCCACCTGTTCCAGCTAATTTGGATACATAATCATCTTCACAATTTTCACTATGACCACTAATGCAATTATCACACGCCATACAATAGGTGCCTGGAAAAAGAAATAACCGCTGTCCCACTTGGTATTGTTTTTGATCCGATCCAATTTCATCAACACAACCAACAATTTCATGCCCATATACAAACGGGTAATTTCCTTTTCTTGAATCAGACGTCAAATTTCTGATGTCAGAACCACATAAACCCACGGCCATAATTTTTAGAATGAGACCATCTTTAGGACATGGCGGTTTATTAATTTTTTCAACTCTAACGTCTCCTGGTCCATACATCAATGCTGCTTTCATCTGTTCCATTTTTTTCATCCTCCCCACTATCGCGATTGATTCATATCACAGTCATATTTTGTTTCTAACTTTATAATTCAACAAATGCAATCGATTCAATGTTTTTAATGATTGGGCAAATAGTTGACTACATTTTTGTATTGCTTTAACTCTTGATCGAGTGACTGGTAAAAACTCACGTAGAATGGATACATGCGATCATAAACTCTCATCCATTCCTCATTGGGTTCAATCACTTCTTTTATACGAATGACTTTATTAATTACTTCTGTCAAATTAGGAAAAACACCTAATTTATTACCCGCCAATAAAGCATCTCCTACTGGCACATCGCCTGACTTTTCATCAAGTATTTTAACAGGACAATGAAGCATTGATGCTTTAATCATCGCCCATGTCCTACTTTTAGCCCCGCCACCACAAATTCTCAAAGAATCACATTTTCCTCCTGAACTTCTTATGGTTTCAACCACATGCCTTAAAGCGAAGGACGTTCCTTCAAAAACAGATCTTACCAACTGTTTTCTATCTAATGACATATTCAATCCAATAAACATGCCTTGTGCATATTCATTCCAAATAGGAGCACGCTCACCCAGTAGATACGGAAAAAACATTAAACCGCCACTTCCTGCTTCCGCCTCCAGTGCCATTTCATTTAAATAGTCATAGATATTGATGTTATTTTGGTCACAATATTCTTTTTCTACCATTGCCATTTTGTTAATGAACCAGTTAATTGCACCACCGCTCGTTTGAATCGGTGCATCAAATATCCAAGGCATGCCTTCAATCGCACAAGGCTTGGTTACCACTGGGATATCCATTTTACTTTTTTGATCCGTCCCAACAAAAACTAGGGAAGTCGTTCCCGAGGATTCTCCTGCTTCACCTATATGAGAAAGACCTATGGCATACATAGATGCCATGGCATCTGAACACCCTGCCAATACCGGAATTCCTGCAATTAGATGCGTTTCTTTAGCACTCTCTTCAGATGTAAATCCAATAATGTCATTGATTGCTTGAGGCTGTGGCAAATATCTATCTAAATCTATTCCAATTGCCTCTCCAATCTCTTTTGACCATTTCATTGTCTTCATATCTAAACATTGAGTACGAGAAGCTTGGTCAATATCCATTGTCATTTTTCCCGTCAATTTGTAGTTGATATAAGAGCTGGCTTGTAAAAAACAGTGTGTTTTTGCAAACAATTCAGGTTCATGTCTCTTGTACCATAGTAGTTTGTTCGGAAGAAAAGCTACTGATGGCTGACCCCCAACAATTTTTATAAAGCGATCTCTTCCGATTCGATCGAGTATTTCATATAGTTCCCCTGATGATCGTCCATCTTGATAAGTAATGGCATTCCTAAGTGGAGTCCCCTTTTCATCTACGGGTAACATCGTTACTGTATGAGAACTGATTGATATTCCTTTGATTTTACTTACTACATCGTTGCCAACTTGAGCTGCTAGAGAACGAAATACGCCTACAGTCTCACGCCACCACTCATTAGCATCTTGTTCTTGAATATTGGGGCCATCGCTTAAAAAATGACTTGAACGACACGTTTCAGCAATGACTTCTCCTTCACTACTTAAAATGACTGCCTTAATATTAGTTGTTCCGCAATCTATCCCCAACAAATAGCATTCTCCATCAATCATCACTTTCTCCTTAATACTAATTATTCTGACTTAACTAAAAATATTGATTCAATTTTTTGGTATGAGAATTGGTTTATAAGCATTATTCTTTGAGTCGACTCTTATCAAATTCACTTAAAAACCTTCACCAAATTATCGTTTGCAATCGATAATTTAAGTTTATTTGTTTTGATTTTTATACACAAGTTGCTTTTTTCCTTTATATAGTGGAAATAAAAAGTGTTGTACCTCTCGGTACAACACTTCTATAAACGACTTATCTATCACTATTTTAAATTCTTTTAATCACCAAAATTGATGGCTTGCTTACTCTTGAAATTGAAAAGGTTGAATCTTATCTTCTTCGGTAATCGCTCTCAAAACCTTACAAGGATTGCCGACTGCAATGACACCTTCAGGGATATTTTTATTGACAAGACTTCCTGCCCCTATTATACTGCCATCTCCTATTGTGACACCGCCACAAACCGTCACATTTGCTCCAATCCACACATTTTTACCAATTGTAATCGGCTTAGAATAGCCAATGCCCTCTGCTCGCTGCTCAGGATCAAAAGCATGCCCTGAACAAGCAAGACAAACGCCTGGAGCAATAAAGGTATTTTCACCAATATGGACTGGCGATGTATCTAAAATCACACAGTTATAGTTGATGACCGTTAAGCCATAAGTGTGTATATTAAAACCATAATCACATCTAAACGAAGGCTCTATAAAGGTCAAAGGGTGACAATCCCCTAGGAGTTCTTGAAGTAAGCTTGCTCGCTTATCGGACTCGGCTGGACTTGTTTGATTATATTCCCAGCACAACATTTTAGCCTGATACTGAAGTTCTGACGGCATCTCCTCATGATGATTATAATAACCTTTATTTTCTTTCATTCTCTCTAAAAAACTCATTGATGTTTCCTTCCTAATCAGTCTTTTCTTTTAAATAGACTTTTGGTGATTTAATCACATTGTCATTGTTTGATCTTACTGTATTATTCTATTTTAATTCACTTTAAAATACAAAAGCAATTTTATTTTATCAACCCTCTAATTTCACCCTGTAAACGTTCTAAAAACTGTGCCGCAGGAATACCATCCATTTGTGTATGGTGGAGTTGAATTTTTCCCCAGATTAAAAAAAGATTATTTCTCATTTCTTATGAATGATACCGCTCAACTAGGCTAGCTTTGTGAACCGACCGACTCAATACCAAACTCAAAATAAGCTGGACCCCCATTAAAACGACACTTAGTACCACGGCTGCCTGCCATGGATAGTGATAGTGACTTATGGAAAAATAACCATTCCATTTGGCCCATTTAAACAGCGGATATCCGAGTAAACTTCCCAGACCAATGGACAGAACCAATGTCCCTAGGGTGTAAAATAGGCCTTCCATTTGAAGCTGCCTCGCCAATTGACGGTCAGTCATCCCTATTGCTTGCATGGTAGCGATTTCTCTGCGCCTTAATTTGACACTATGGATCATGGTATTAACCATATTCATAAGACAAATAGCACCCAATACACCTAAAAAGGCATAGCTTGCACCCCTTACAAAGGATAAGTTCATCACCCACTCATCATAGTTTTCTTGCCAAGTCTCAAGCACTAGCCGTGAATCGCTCTTGACGATGTCTTTGAGCTGTCTTTCAATCTCATGATTAGAAGATTGATTCGGCGTGAATATATGGATAGAATATGCTGTCTCCAGTGGGCAGAGACCCTCTAACCCCTTTTGGCTCATTAAGAGATAATTATAGTTTGTAAAGCCTGACTTATAATCCCCAATGCCTATGACCTTTATTGGGACACTTTCTTTTGATAGACCCTCTTTGATTTCAATCTCTAGCGTATCACCTACTTTGATGTCTGGATACCAATTCAAAATTGTCTTATCAACGACGACATTTTTTCCCGATGAAAGGTCTTCAGCACTGGCATGACCCCCATAGATGCCTCCCAAAAGGGTGTTCATTTCAGCATCTGGTACGCCGAGTATCCTTTCATGATTCTCACCAAATACGGGGCTGTCAACACGGAGACTCTTAAACACTTCCACCCTATTGACACCAGTTATCGCCTCTAAACGCTTCACCAATCCACCCTCTAATGGATTATCGCGAATCAGTTGTTGCCACGCCCTTTCAGGGTGTTCTTTATTGCCCTCCTCTACATTAAGGGACAAGACATACTGTCCATGAATCTCATGGTTGGCACTTTCCCTTGGATCAGCACAGGACAAAACCGTCGCTATCACCATAATGAAAATACCCGTCACTGCCATAGAGAGAATAGTCACCCCTGTCCGTTTGCCCTTTCTCAAAAGATGAAGGAGGGCTAATTGTAAACTCCCCAATTTTTGAGGGACTTGTTTATTCTGCCCTTTACTGTGATGCTTTAAGAACTTGAGGACGCTTTTCTGTCGAGATTTTGGTGCAATATAGCCTTCTGAATAATAGCGAATTGCTTCGATTTCAGAAATTTGGGATACCATTTTCATAGGTTTAATAAGGGCTAAAGACACTGTCAAGAAGGTGACCACTAGAGTCATCACATAAAAGCGCCCATGAAAAAGAGTCATTTGTCCCTTTTCGAGAATGTCCTGCATCACCGACATCATGACATTTTGGTCTTGATAGTGATTGAGCACCTCTAAAAAGACGCCCTTTAAAGCGATCGAACCGATTAGCAATCCAAGGGGAATCGCCATAAGTGCCACCCCTATCCCTTCTCGAAAGACAATCTGCTTAAGCTGTTTAGAGCTTGTCCCGATGGCTCTAAGTTTACCATAGGCCTGAATGCGATCTGGCATTTCTACATAGTAAATACTATAAAGGGTCAAAGCACCTGCCACGAGGATAATCAGCATAATGCCTCCAATTGCTACTTGAATAGTGGGGTCAACATAATTGGCAAAAAGATATGCCTTATTCAGGGTGACATCATTATCCATGATGGCAAATTGTGACGCAATGGCGTTGATTTGTGCCTCAATTTCATTGGTCGTATAAGTGGCAACTGCTGATGTTCTAAAATAAAAATGAAAGAGCTGGTCTTTTTGAGGCATCACTTGATCCATAAAAGCCTTTGACACATAAAGGGTCTGATAAGGGGTGTCACTGGTTCGCCATTGATCCGCTTGATTCTCTATCACCCCTGCAATAACAAAGGTCTTTTCTTCTGCATAATCCAGTTCATCTTGACGGTTAATTTGGACAGAAAGCGTTACCGCATCCCCAATATTTACCCCCTTGAGGCCTGCCATTGTCACCTTGGACACAAGAATCTCTTCCTCTTGTCTCGGAAAGTGTCCTTGTATAAGCTTTACCCCTGATAGACGCATTCCTTCTGAATCAGCATACACCAGAATTTGACTTGATTTCGCCTCTTGATTCACCACGCCTATTTGACGTGCAATACCATAATCAGTTATATCGTGATGGACTGCTAATCGCCCAACCGTTTCTAAACTGACCTCTGAAAAAGCCCCCATACCAAGTTGGATAAAGCGCATTTACAGCTTGTTTTTGACCTTCAATCATGTCATATCCCACTGAAGGTACAAGAAAGAGCAAGAGTGTCGTCAAGATAATGGCGATGCCAATAATGATATTTTTGCGTCGATCATAACGCATATTTTGGAAGGCAACTCGGGTGACCATCTTCATGACTGGCTCACCACCTTGCCATCTTCTATTAAGATGACTCGGTCAGCCATTTGAGCAATCGTGTCATCGTGTGTAATCATAACCAGTGTCTGTCCATAGTCCTTCACACAACTTTTAAGAACCGTCATTACTTCCAATTCAGTTTGTGAATCCAGATTACCCGTGGGTTCATCTGCCAGTATAATAGCCGGTGACGTGACCAATGCTCTTGCAATGGCACAACGCTGTTTTTGTCCCCCCGACAAGGTACTGGGCATGGCGTTTTTCTTATCCATTAGACCTATTCTGTCTAAGATGTCATTGACTTGACTCACCTTGATTTTTTTCCCATCTAGCCCCAGTGGTAAAATAATGTTTTCCCATACCGTCAATGAATTAATTAAGTTAAAATCTTGAAAAACAAAACCTATCTTTTGTCTTCTAAAGATAGCCAAGGCATCTTTTTTGAGACGATAAATATCTTCGTTATCTACAAAAACCTTACCCGAGTCCGCTCGGTCAAGTCCTCCTATCAAATGGAGAAGTGTTGATTTACCAGAACCAGATCGCCCTATAATAGCTGTAAACCGCCCACGCTCTATCTCTAAATTAATATGGTCTACTGCCTTCACCAGACGTTCACCTTCACCGTAATATTTAACCAAATCTTCTATTTTGACAATTGTACGCACCTTAACCTCCTAAGTCTCTACTGAACTTTAGTGATGTTCACTCTCCAGTATAAGACCCGATGATGACAACGCCCTTACAGACTGTCTAACAGTTTTGTAAGGGAAACGTTATCCGAAAACACGTCCCCTGCGCTAGCCGTTTTGCCGTGATGGTTCCGCCTTCTTCCTCTATAATTTGACGGGCAAGATAAAGTCCAACACCTGCCCCTTCTTTTTCAAAAGAACTCGCAAGCTTGCCCCGATAGAATCGCTTAAAGATCAGATGACTTTCTTCTGGTAAAATGCCTATACCCTGATCTTCAATTTCTAATATCACCAGATTGGGAATCTGTTTAAGTCGCATGACAACTGAACCGCCTTCATGTGAATATTTCACAGCATTATCGAGGAGATTAGCAAGGGCTTCAATGGTCCATTTTTCATCCACCTTTACGCTGAAATCTGCTTTAGAGGCCTCTATTGCTACCTGAAATTCAATCTTTTTAGCGGTTGCTTTGGGCAAAACACTATTCATCGCCTCTATGAGCATTTTTTTCACGGCGACGTCCTTTATCTGAAGGCGAATCATCTGATGTTCAAGTCGGGATAGTTTAACGAGTTCTGAAATGAGCCGTTCTAGCTTTAATATTTCTTGTTTTTCACTCACTCTAAAAGACGCTCTTTCTGCTTGGGTAAAATGGCTTTCTTCTGCTAACTCATAAGACATTTTCAGCGATGCCAATGGCGTTTTCAGTTGATGGGAAATATCAGTAATAAGCCGCTTCGTTGCATCTTCTTCATGTGCCAATGACGTTTTCAAATCCATCATATAAAAGGCTAACGCCTTTAATTTTTCCTCTAAGGTTTGCCAGTAAGACGCCAGTGTTGATTTTTCAGAGGATAGGGGTTCATTTACAATGCCTGCCTCTGTGCTTTCACAATACAAATGAAAATCGCCCTTCTGAAATGCTTCTATGGTATCTATGATTTTTTTAAGCTGATCAACTTCTACCTGATACGCCTTAATGCTTATCTTTTTTGCTCTCCAATGAAGCCCCACAAACAAGCCTCCCATTAAGACAAGTCCTAAACCTGAAACCATCCAAAATAGCCCTTTTCTCGTGTCATCATAGTAGGTAAAATTGGCTATTAGAGGCTCTTTCAAGTCTGGGTAAATAACGAGCAATTCATGGAGCTGCTGGTCTGAAATGCCCGTCATATAATGATAAATGACGCCCACTATCACCATATATTCCACCACCATAAGGCAATAGATGAGCCCTTTTTTTATTCTCTTTTTTCCACTTTCGCCGTCCATGTATAGCCTAGTCCTCTCACATTTGTTATGGCCTGTGTTCCCAATTTATGTTTCAATCGGCTGATATTAACTGCCACTGTGTTATCATCAACAAACTGACCTTCTAGTCCCCAAACTGTCTCCAACAAGTGTTCCTTGGTCACAATTCTCCCTGCTTCCTGTAAAAGACATACTAGCAGTTTAAATTCTGTTTTACTGAGGACAATAGGGACGCCTTCTTTTGTAACAGACATCTGCTGGGTTGACACTTCATAAGGTTCAGATTTAAACAAGCCTCTTTCTTGTATTTTAATCCGTCTCATCAATGCGTTCACTTTTGATACCAGTACTGCCACTGAAAAAGGCTTGGTCATATAATCATCTGCCCCAGAATCATAACCATTGATAACATCAATTTCTTGGTCCATCGCCGTTAAATAAACAAGGTAGGCGTCACTTTCCGCTCTAACCTTACGCCCAAAGCTGAGTCCATCACCATCAGGTAATGAAATATCACTAATGACCATGTGAACGGATTCTTTTTGCCACCATTCAAGAGCCGCTTTGACTGTTAGTGCCGGTAAAACCCGATAGCCCTCCCGTGACAGTTTGAGGCCAATGCCCCTGTTTAAATTTTCATCGTCTTCTATCAAAAGTATCGTATACATGCCATCCCTCAATTGGTTCAATCTATAAGTGTCTTTATAAAGGCTTTTAATGCGCTGCTTCATTTTTTATTCTATGATAAGTATAGTCAAATTTAGACCTAATATCAAAAAAATCTAGTATTCTTTAAAATAAAATTATCTCTGTACTCATATCACTCATATCTTCTGTACTTACATCACTCATACCTTCTGTGTGCAAGACCTATATCGTCCGTAAAAGGCATACACGAAAAAAACAGCCTTGAGCAATCACTCAAGACTGTTTTTTCATTGATCTAAACCATTCCAGCCTTCACAAAATGTTTTTTAAGCACTTTGCGACCCAATAAGGCTCCTAGAACAGCTGCTATAATAGTCACCCCTAATGCCACGAAAAAGAGGGGACCATTTGCCACGTTGATTAACTGTTCAACATAAGCACCCGACGAACCTCTCTCTACAGCATAAGTCATATAATAGTCCTTTTGAAAAATCATATTAAACATAAAGCCTAACCAAGTCAATACGATTACTGCACAATACCCCAACGTATTTTTCCAAAAGCTCATATAGTTCCCACTTGCAGAAATGACTTCTGCTATTAATCCCCCCAATATAATGGCAATTGGAACACTCACTGGATTCCCCACCATAAAATAAATTAAAGCAAAAATCAAAGTTTGAACCATAATGGATCCCTTTTTAGGCACCTTGGCTCTTAAATAAAAATAGATAATACCACAGGGAATACTGGCAATGGCTGCATGAAAGATAAAGCCAATGGGAATCATGCCACTTATTCCTGCCACCAAGAATAAGCAAATTGAATACAGTAACGTAAAAATTGAAAGCGTTATCAAATCTTTACTCATCAACCCTTTCTTTTCTCTTAATTGTTTCACCTTCTCCTCCTCATTTACGCTGGATTCACAAAAAAATCAAGTAATTTGTGTCCATTTTTAGCCTCTAAAGGGTATTGATCAATCACCTGTCCCTGATCAATTTCAACGACATAATCACACACGGCTACTAAAAATTCATAGTCATGAGTAATAACAATGACTTCTTTTCCCTCGGCTTTTAATTGGTTTAAAAGTGCCTTAACACGACACATATTTTTATAATCTAATCCACTTGTTGGCTCATCCAAAATGAGCACTTCAGCTCCTTGAGCCATGCCAGCAGCAAGTGATAAGCGCTGTTTCTGCCCTCCAGATAAACTCATTGGATGCTGGTTAATCCATGCTTCTAAACCCAATTGTTTCAAGTAGTTTTTTACTTCAGCATCCCTATTGGAAGGCTTTCCACGAAGTGAAATCTCTATTTCCCCACCAACACTATCACTAAAAAGCTGATAATTAGGATCTTGCATCACCAAATAGTAGTGGCCCAAACGTTTCTTAAACGTTTGTCTTTCCCCCTCAAACCATACTGCCCCCTCTGACTCCTTGGTTAAGCCACACAAACACCTTGCAAAGGTTGACTTGCCTTGACCGTTTTTACCGATAACCCCTGTGATACTCTTTTCAGGGATTTGCACATTCAAATCATGAATAATCGCCCTCTTCCTCTGGTAACCTGCCTTTAGACCTTGGGTTTCAAGGGAAATTTTATGCCTCTCTTTGCAAGTCCTTGTCTGGAGGCATACGCTGGCTAAATCCCATGCTCTCAATCCCAGTTTAACTTGTTCGTCTGGTGTAAGCTGATTCATGTCTTGAGGTGTCCATTCATGGGCAATACGACCTGCTTTCATATATAAAATTCGGTCAGCCAATTGAGATAAATAATAAAGTCGATGTTCGGCAACAATAATCGTTTTACCTTGCTTCTTCAATTTTAAAAGAGCTCTTCTTAAACGCTCTGTTGCCTCAGCATCTAAATTGGCAGAAGGTTCATCCAAAACAAAAATACAGGGCCCTAATGTATAAACAGATGCCATGGCAAGCAATTGTTTTTCCCCGCCTGATAATTGGAAAAGGTCTCGATTCAATAAGTTTTCAATTTTAAAATCCCTTGTAGTCTGTTCAATACGCTCCCAGATTGCTTGTCTTGAAATCCCCATATTTTCACATGCAAACCCTAATTCACTTGTTGAATCAACGTTAAAAAACTGACTTCTTGGATTTTGAAATACAGACCCCACTGTCATGGAAAGATCATCCATTTTCCAAGCTTCAAGCCCTTTACCTTCAATAACAATGTCCCCCTCTAATTGCCCCTCATAAAAAGAAGGGATGAGTCCATTCATTAACCGAATCAGGGAGGTCTTTCCACAGCCACTTTCACCAGTCAATACAATAAACTCCCCTGACTCAATGGTGAGATTAATATCCTTAAGGCCTTGTTCTTGACGACCCGCATAGGTAAAGTTGACGCCTGTCATTGCTACAGCTGCCATAGAACTGGATGCGTCTAATGTTGTCATGATAAACCTCCCGTTAAAGCAAAGATGAAATTACCGATAAACGCCACCGTGAACACAAGGTCCATAATGCCAAAGTGCGTCTGGTACATGGCGGTTCTCTGCCGATCAGAATCAATCCCCTTGGTCATTGCCGCCAGAGACAGTTCCTCCGCAACAATAGACAACTGCATCATCAAAGGCACTAAAATATAGTCAACGACCCTATGAGGTGCTTTGATACACGTCCATAAATTAAGCTTAATGCCTCTTATTTTGGCCGCTTCTAACACACTTTTATACTCCGTCTTAATCGTTGGGAAAAACCGCATGATGACTACAATCGTAATCGAAACCTGTCTGGGAATCTTCATCGCCTGTAAAGAAGAGGTCATTTCGCCCACTTGAGTTGTCGTCATTAATAAGGCCGCAAACATAAAGGTCGGATATATTTTTCTAGCCATCATCAAGACAACTGATAGCATGCCTAAAAAAACGTTTTCAACCGTTAAAGTTAAACCAATCAGTAAAATCATCCCTAAAAAATAAGTCAAATTTTTAAGGGTTAACCGATAAGCGCGATGATACAGCATGACAGCCGTTACTAAAACAATACTCATGATTTCACAGACCATGTTGTTTTGAATAAAGCTGGTTACATTGACAAGTAGAAGAATCAAGAGTTTGGTTCGAGGTTCTAGCGTATGACTGATACCTTGATGAATTCCCGTCTTCCCTTGGCTTCCTTCTATAAACACATCGGTTGATTTGACCATTATAAACTCCCTTCTTCCCCTGTGACTTCGCTGTGACTTATTCTATTCACATGATTAATTGAATCAGTCAATAAGTTAGCAAAGGCTAACTTTCTGTCATTATTATTGTCGACTTTAGCTTCTACGTCAATTCTCACACGCCACTCCTGTGAAATTGCAAAAAAATAAAGTGTGATTGCAACAGAACCACACTTTATTTGCCACAAGACTAGACGCCCCAAGACGCACTTTCTCGTTGTAAGTCAAACAAGTGTTTATAAAGGCCATCAGAAGCCATTAAGTCTTTATGTTTGCCTTCTTCTACCACTTGTCCTTCTTGAAGGACAACAATGTTATCACAGGCTTCTATCGACCTTAAACGATGGGCAATAATCAGGACTGTTTTATTCTGAATGAGCTTCCCAATGGCCTCTTGGATAAGGGTTTCATTTTCAGGGTCAAGCGAAGCGGTCGCCTCATCTAAAAGAACAATCGGCGCATCCTTTAAAAAAGCCCTCGCAATAGAAATTCTTTGTCTTTCGCCGCCTGACAGGGTCTTTCCATTTTCACCAATAACTGTGTCATATCCTTCTGGCAGATTAAGAATAAAGGATTCACATTGTGCCATCCGCGCCGCCGCAATAACCTCTTCTCGCGTTGCATCCTTTTTACCTATTTTCAAATTATTATAAATCGTATCATTAAAGAGTACGACGTCTTGAAAAACAATGGAAAAATACGATAAAAGTTTTTCAGGATCAATGGTGTTAATGTCTTGACCATCAATCTTAATCTGTCCCTTTTTAACATCCCAGAATCGTGCTGCAAGTTTACTAAGTGTACTCTTACCACATCCTGACGGCCCAACTAAAGCTGTAATTTCACCTTGTTTAGCACAAAAGGAAACCTTGCGTATAACCTCGTCCTCTTGATAGGCAAAAGAAACTTGGTCAAAATGAATATCAAAATGATGTAGGTCAATGTCAGACCGACCCGTTTGAGCAGGATAGTCTTCAATTTCACGAATTCTTGACGCACTGACGAGGGCATAGAAGAATTCACCACTTTTAAATAAAACCGTTGTCAAGGGGTCATAAATACGCGCTGCAACAAATAAAAAGAGCAAAAATCCTATGAGATCAAGTTGACCGTGCGTCATCAAGTAACTCCCCATAACAATGACAAGCCCCAGTCCCACACGTAAGATGTTATAAGCACTTGAAAGAAAGACGCCCATCACCAACTCATAAATCATGGCTGTATGAACTACCTTTTTAATTTTCTTTTCAAGTTGATCCTGATAGCCTTTCTTTTGAGGAGAAGTTTGAATCAACTTCATATTTTCAAGATATTCTTGTAGACCATCACTTACCGTTAACTTGGCCTTTCTATTTTTCCAATTAGAAACCTGACTCACTTTTTTAGACAGGAGCATAATCCCCAAGGCGATTGGTAGACAAATCAATAAACTTAAACTCATGCGCCAATCGTAAAAGAACAGGGTTAACAAGGTAAGGCCACTCGCAATAATACCACCAAAAAGTTCCGCGACATCTGTTGCTAAGGTATGCTCAACCGTTGTCGTATCATCCATAAGGGTACTCGTCAAATCACTTAAGTCTTTGTTTGCAAAATAGGAAAGTGGTAATTTCCTTATTTTTTCAGCGAGTGTCATCCGCGTATTAGCACTCTCTTCATAGGCAGAAATATAGGTCTGTTTATACGTCCAGTTGTAAATGCCATAGATCATTAAAAGCAGTAGTAAGGCAAGGCCCCAATAGACAAAAAGGTTTAGCCCTTGACGCTCATATCCCAGATAATGACCGACCATGTCTGATGTCAAAAAAAGCAATAAAATAACAGGAAGCATCAAGCTCAAATTGTGAAGGGTCATCAAGACAATGCCCTTTAAAATCTGCTTATAACCCTTGTCCGTTAATGAAAATGTCTTTTTTATCATGACCTTCCTCCTATCTTCCAAGACGTGCCCGTCTGATATTCACGGTACATCTTGGCATATGTGCCATCATGGGCTACCAGTGACTGATGGTTGCCGTGTTCAACCAATCTTCCCTTATTCAGCACTAAAATTTGGTCCGCACCGGTCACCGTCGATAAACGATGAGCAATCATTAAGACTGTTTTTCCCTTCATAAGCACATCTAAAGCTTTTTGAATCTTATATTCATTTTCTGGATCGGCAAAGGCTGTCGCTTCATCTAATAGGATAATCGGTGCATCTTTTAAGATGGCCCTTGCTAAAGCAATCCGTTGCATTTGCCCCCCTGACAGATAAGTCCCTTCACTGCCGATAACCGTCTGAATCCCTTGAGGTAATTTTTCAATAATATCATCACATTGGGCTAAATGAAGGGCTTTTAAAATTTCAGCTTCTGTTGCCGAAGGTCGATTAAAGGCAACATTGTCTGCAATACTCATTTTAAAGAGACTAATATCTTGAAAGACGAAACTCACTTGGTCGAGCCAAGCCTTGTAGTCTAAATCTCTCAAATCAATCCCGCCCACTTTAATCGCTCCTTGTCCAACATCCCAGAAACGCGCAATGAGATTGATAACAGTGGATTTACCACCTCCTGACGCCCCCACCAAAGCTGTAATCGTTCCTTGCTTTGCCTCAAAAGACAAATGATCAATGACCGCCTCTCCTTTGTCTTCATATTGAAAAGAAACGTCTTCAAACTTAATATCATATTGTCTCGGTTGTTGGGGATTGCTTGCCATTGGCATAGGGGGTTCGTCTAATATCGCTTCAATCGTATCTAAAGCTTGCTTTGTGATCATTTGATTCGATGAACTGTACATCACCTTCATCAATAAAACCGCTACTAAGGGCGTGAAAACGACAAAGAAGATAAAGCTCAAGATAAAAGCGCGAGGTGACACGCTGTGCTCATAAAAAACAATCCCCGCTGGAATGAGCACAAAGAAAATGCCATGAACCGCTGTGATATAACCACTCATGGGTTTGCCCATGGAAAGTGCATATTGAGTCACAAATGACTTGTAAGACATAATGGACTTATAAAAACGCTCGAAAGAATGTACGGTTTGTCCAAACACTTTAACGACTGATATCCCTCTCACATATTCAACAGCTGCATTACTCATATCTGCTTGTGATGCTTGATACTGTTCTAAGAAGCCATCACTTTCCCCCTTGAGCATACTTCTCAGGATGACAAAACCAACCCCAATAGGTAATAAACAAATAAGGGCTAATCGCCAATCAAAAATAAAAATACTGATGAGAAAAGCAATAGGGGTAATAATGGCTTGAACCAAATCAGGTAATTGGTGGGCAACAAAGTTTTCAATACTTTCTGTGTTTTTTTCAATGATTTTTCTCAATTTTCCACTTGGATTTCCAATGTGGTAACCCAAAGGCAATTCGCCCAAATGCTTCACTAAATGAATCCGAATATTAGCAATCATACTAAACGCTGTAAAATGCGATAACATCAGGCCTATCCCATAAAGCAAAAAAGATAAACCTGTGAGTCCGACAGCTTGCCAGCCATAGCCCGTTAAGACGCCACTCTCAATCAAGCTCACATCACCTCCTGCGTTTAATAAATCTCTTGCTACAAAATAAATACAAATATAGGGACCGAGAGAAATAATCCCTCCTAGTCCCGAAAAAAGCCAAGACAAAACCATACTTATCTTGCTTGCTCCTGCATGTGTCATGAGCCTTAATAGTAGAGGTTTTTGCTTTCGTTTTTCAGCATTAAACTGGCTCTCTACTTCGATTTTTTCTTCCAAATGACCGTCCTCCTTTTAATAATATTCGCCCTTAAAAAGACTCTTTTCCTAATTTATTGAGCTGGAGATGACTTTAAAGGTATTCTCGAATATGCTATAATGACTAAAAAAGTTACCATAGGCTAACTCGATTCTAGTCACATTTTGCCGTAAGGTCAATTGGTCTAAAGCAAATATGACAGGTCACGAAAAAAGTGTGTGAGATTACAAAAGAAGGTGGTCCCCATGGACAATATTTTAAATCAACTTTATACACCGCTACTTTCAACACTCGGCTTTTATGAGACAAAAGCGCCCAAGCATTTTAAACAATCTGGTCTTTACTACCAACTTCATTCCAAGCTTGGAACTGGTTATTACTGGATTTATCCGGTCGAAGACCTCTACGCTATTACAGCCTATGATTTTACCTTTAAAGAAGACCTCTCTTTAGATTACAAGTACCCCTCTTTTTCAAATATCGGGAGCTACGGTGCCCCCATTGCAAAGCTCATTGATCAGGCAGGTCATTACAAAGAAGACAGTCTGATTGGTTATGTTGATGACGCTCAACGGTATCAACAAGAGATTCAAAAGGAAACGTCTATCAAAAGTGTTGGGATCTCCTTTACCCCTCATTTCAATGAAAAGGTATTTAAAGAAAAATTCAACCACAAGGGGCCTCCTATAGAGGACATTCTCTACAAAATCAAGGGGGATAACAATCTCCCTGAAGTCAATTACTCCCTTAAACAAATTCTGGCTGCACGGCCTTCTCCCTCAACTGCCAAAATGTATTATGAGGGTAAATTGTTTGAAATTACCGCCTTGATGCTTCAGTGGGATGAACATCAAAAGATGTATCCTCAAGAGGCTCATTTGCCCCAATGGCAACAAGATACTTTAAACGATATCTATCACTATTTGTGTGAACATTATCATCAAACGCTTTCCTTAAAAGACCTCTCCCACCGTGCCTGCATGAGTCAAAATAAATTGACTGGAGCTTTTAAACACACTTATGGAACCACTATTACAGAGCAAATTCAGATTTTAAGAATAGAAAAGGCTAAAGAAATGCTCATTCACTCAGACTGGTCTATAAGTGAAGTGGCAAGGGCAGTCGGCTATCAAAGACATGCTAGCTTTAGTGTTATTTTTAAACGTTTGACAGGGCTAACGCCTAACGCCTTTAGACGCCAATTTTAATATTCAAAAACGCCCTATTCACCTGCTAAAAACAAGTGGATAGGGCGTTTTTCTCTTGATACTATTTATGGAATTTTCTCAATTTCGTCGTGAGTTCAACTGCCATACTTTCAAGACAGGCGACTTCTTCTGTAATGCCCTTTATCGCAAGGACTTGTTGGTCCATCGCTTCTTGAATTAATTGGTTTCCCTGTGAAATCGCCGTTAAGTCATGGGTCATCTTATCATCTATATCGGCTAACTGATCAGACAGTTCAAAGGCTTGATCTAGTGAAATCAACTGTTCTGTTACATTAGATGAAAACGTGTCATAGTTTTGGAAAAGTTGCCTTACCAATCGCTCTAACTCAACATGATTGCCCATCCCTTGTAGACACTCTAAAAGGTTTTCTAGGTTATCCTTGGTTTGATTCACTGCTTCGAGAATATTTCTATAATGGTCAATTTGAGTTGCCATTTCTGAATCACTTTCTCTTAAATCTTTGATACTCTCTTTCATGTACTCCGAAGCATGGTCGTGAGCACCTGACATGTGCTCAACTGACGACGATATAATCTGACTTGACGTATTGGCTTGTCTTACTAAACTAATAATTTGAGTCGTCTTATCTTCTAATTCATCGGCATTGTTCCGAATAATAGTCATCAATCTTTCAATTTTAAATGCCATTTCTTGAACCGTTTCCCCCAAGTCGTTAAACTCACTAATGTGAGTCATTTCAAACTTAACTTTAGAAAAATCGCCTTCACCAATTGATTTTAAATTTTCAACAATATGACTAAAATACCGGTCCACATAACGGGTTAAGATAAAGACCGCTAAATTACTAATCAATATTCCCGCCGCCCATAATAGAAACGTGTTAAACAAGATATGTCTCTTGAGTTTTTCTATTTCAGCGTTATTAATGTCTATGGCTACAATCGCCACTTGATTACCTTGACTATCAAAAAGAGGGGCGTAGCCACTATAAAAAGTGCCAAATGAATCCCTATAAGGTTTCTTTGTCACTGCAATTTTACCGTTAAAGGCTTGGCGCATAGAATCTGTTAAAATATAAGGCTGCATAAATGTGCTTTCGGCATCATAAGCAGCCAACACCATTGCCGTGCTGTTTTCATCAGTCTTAATCACTGTATACACATCATAAATACCGACTTCATCCTTATAATCTGCCAGAATCTTCACTTGGTCTCTAAAGAGCTGTGAATCCGCCGAGCGTATTTCTTTATGGTCATCACCATTTAAAATATATTGGGCAGAGACTGCAAAGTTACGCAGAGAAACTTGGATATTTTCTTTGATAATTTCTGAAGTGTAAGAATAATATAATACTGAAAATAAGCTCATAACGACGGTAATCAAAATAGACAACGTCAAAAGTGTGAAATTTTTATATGAGTATGTTTTTTTAGTTGGCTTCACAGGTAAACTCCTTTGTCTAGCATTTATGCGGATATGACTTGTTGGCTACTTTGCGATAAATAGACGACCGACTAATCCCTAGCACTTCAGCTGCTTTTAGCCTGCCTTTATCATCCCAGCCGTAGTAATTCAAAGCTTTTTCAATATAGTCCCTTTCAACCTCGGCGATTGTTTTAAACGGCCTATCTAAAGGCGCCTCAACAAGATCGTCCATCAATTGTTCAGGTAAACTCTGCTTGGTAATAATATTGCTTTCTTCAAAATTCATGGCATATTCAATGGTATTCCTTAGTTCTCTCACATTCCCTTTCCAATGGTGATTCATAAAAATATCTTTGACTTCACTGGATAAATCCACCATATCTTTATGCATTGCCAGTGAAAATATTTTAATAAAATGATGACTTAGCTGGATAATATCATCTTGCCTTTCGTTGAGGCTTGGAATGTTGAGTTTAACAATGTTCAATCTATAATATAAGTCTAATCGAAATAAATCTTCTTGAATCATTGTCGATAAGTTATTATTGGTTGCTGAAATAATGCGCACATCAATAGGGCTCTCCTTATTGCTCCCCACCCGCATCACTTTTCTGTCTTCAAGAACCCTTAATAACTTCATTTGCAAAAACATAGACATATTTTCAACTTCATCTAAAAAAATAGTGCCTCCAGAGGCTTGTTCAAACTTACCAATCTTGCCTTGTTGACTTGCACCCGTAAAAGCACCCCGTTCATAACCAAAGAGCTCACTTTCAATTAAAGTGTCTGGAATCGCTCCACAGTTAATGGCTACAAAGGGCTTGTCACGCCGATCTGACATTCGGTGGATGGCTTTGGCAAACATCTCCTTGCCTACGCCAGTCTCTCCCACTAACAAGACGGATGAATGGGTTTGAGCTACTTTTTTAATCTTATTTTTGACACAGTGAATGGCCTCACTGTCCCCAATAATATTTTTGAAGATGACATCTTTAGGTTGAGTCAAGGGCACTTTAGGTGCCAAGTTTTTCATCTCTTCAATCGTGCAAATCGTATACTTGCTTGTATGATCTTCAATGATGGGTTTGAGACTCGCTTTAATGTCAAGGCTCAATGCTTCTAAAACAATATCTTGCTGTGATTTATCTTCTTTGAAATCAGTAAAATTGACCTTATCAATAAAGTCTAAAATATAACTTTCCTCAATGGGAAATGCAAATACTTTACAGGCCAATTCATTTAAAAAGTAATGAGCACTTGCATGCTCTTTCAAAAGAACGGGTTTGCTATAATTGTTCATGATTTGCATAAAGTTTAGCAGCATAGGATCCAACCTTAAATATTCACTTGACTTTGAATGAAAAATTTTTCCCATGCGTCCCCCTCAACCCTCACAAGCATCAACTCCACTGGTCTTTATTATACTAAATATACCTTACTTCATCAATTATAGCGATACCCCTTATGGAGATGCTCTGAGGAGAAAAAATTCTCCCCAGTCCACCCCTGATATTGTCTTTTTACTTTATCCCATACTAATGATGGTTCCTGTCTTTCCTTGAATGCCTTCTTTGGCTTTTTCTAGAGAAGTAATAAGGGCTTTTCTGCCTGAATGGCTCTTCGCAAATGTAACTGCCGCTTCAACTTTTGGCAACATTGAACCCGGTGCAAAATGCCCTTCTTTCATATATTGTTCTGCCCTTTCAATTGACAAATTTGACAGCCATTTTTCATTTGCTTTGCCATAATTAATCGCCACTTGTTCGACGGCTGTTAAGATGATCAAGTAATCCGCTTCTAAAATTTCCGCTATCTTGCCTGATGCGAAATCCTTATCAATAACTGCTGGAACACCCACCAATTGATGACCTTCTGCAATAACCGGAATACCGCCACCACCAACTGTAATGACTACGTTACCACTTTCTACAAGGGTCTTAACGGTTTCTTTCTCTACAACATCTACAGGCTTGGGAGAAGGAACAACTCTGCGCCAACCGCGACCTGCATCTTCAACCATGGTATAGCCTTTTTCAGCCTTTAAAACTTGGGCCTCTTCTGCTGTATAAAAAGCACCAATAGGTTTAGAAGGGTTTTGGAAGGCTTGGTCCTCTTTATCTACAATAACTTGGGTTACAATTGTTGCAACGGGAACCTGCATTTGGCGATTTAAGAGTTCTTCTCGGATCGCATTTTGTAAGTGATATCCGATATAACCTTGACTCATTGCACCACATTCTGGGAAGGGCATAACCGGCGTCGCTTCAGGTGATTTAGAGGCTATTTCCATCCCTAAATTAATCATGCCTACCTGTGGACCATTCCCATGTGCTAAAATCACTTGATGACCTTCTTGAATCAGGTCGACAATGGGTTTTGCCGTTTGTTTGACGAGTCTAAGTTGTTCCTCGGGCGATTTCCCCAGTGCATTACCACCAAGTGCCACAACTATTTTTTGTTTCATTGACGTCCTCCTGTGATTTGAAAATTCGATTTTATAGCTTGATATTCCTTTTTCTAGAGAAATGAATAATCACTTCTCCAATGATTAAGAATATAAGTGAGCCAATTGTAATCGGCAATGTCGCTTTCAGCGTTTCTGTATCAGACGATAAAGGAATCGCTGTAAAAATAACAGAGATAATGATGAGTAACATCGGTACCCATGCGAGGATTTGTAAGAATACATTGCCGCCAGGTACTCTAAAAGGTCTTTCACGATCAGGATCATTTTTACGAAGTTTTAAGAAAGCTGGGAAAATAGGAACATATGCAATCAGGAACATCACCAAATTAAGTGAGAAGAAGCTCCAGAATAAGTTTGAATTTGGCAAAAATGAACCGATTAAAACGACAATGGTTGCAACAATACCGTTCATAACAGCTGCACCAATCGGCATATCATTTTTACGACTTCTTTTAGCATAAACTTGAGGTAGATCATTATTATCTGCAGCATATGCAGCTACACTATTAACACCCAATGACCATGAAATCATGTTCCCAAAAAGAGTAATCATGAAGAACAGTGCCATCAGAGCTATAAATAGCCCCCCTGTTTTACCTGTTAAAAGCATCATTGCATCCAATAACCCTGTATCTGAACTGATTTGATCTACTGGAATAGCCACACTGATTCCAAAAGCACAGAAAATGTAGATTGCTGCAATAACAACACCAGCTGTAATAATAGCTTTAGGAATTTCCTTGTTAGGATTCTCCATGTTATCTGCAAAAGTACAGATAACTTCAAAACCAAGACAATTAAAAATGATAACAGAAATATAAGATAAGCTATTGGTATCAAGTGAAGGTAATAAAGAGGTCAAGGTATATTCATTGGCTACACCATGAGTCACAGCACCATAGATACCCAGTCCACCCATGATTAAGGCCAATAGGACTTTAATAATGGCGCCACCGTTGAGAATCCAAGTACTATCACCCGCTGGATTAAAGCTGATGAATACAACCAACCAGATAAAAATCAATTGGATGATTAGGGAAGCCATTGTCCCAAATTCAAATCCAGTGATGATTTGAATCAGGTGGGGACATAATACGGCAAGTGATGCCATCCAGAGAGGAAAGTTAATCCAATAATACCACGCAACTCTCCCTGCTGTTTTTCCGTTAGGATAAGCGGCTCTTATCCAATCATATAAGCCGCCATCTCCGTTGTAAGTCGTCCCCAATTCTGATGAAATCAAACCATAAGGTAATAAAAAGGCAACGATCATGAGAATCCACCAGAAAAACTGTGAGTTCCCAATAGAAGCAACAGGTGCTGCCGCTTCTGCTACAAAGACAACACAAATGACGGTTAAAATCGCACTAATTAATTTAAATTTTTTCTTTTTTGGTAATTGGCCTACTTCGTTCAATTTAATATCCTTCTTTCTCTTTTATTTTTACTTGTAAGTTAATTCATACAAGTTTTGAATAGGGATTGAAACAAACGATACAGTTATGACTAACCTAAAGGCTGCTGTTGTGTAATACAGTGAATGTTACCACCACCCAAAATGATTTCTCTCGCATAAATACCTTCTACTTGGCGATCAGGGAAAATAGCTTGTAAGGTTTCTATGGCTGCTTTATCATGAACGTCATCTCCAAAAAGAGGAACAATAAGTGCCCCATTTGCAATGTAGAAATTAGCATAAGAAGCGGCTTGACGGTCACCTTCAACACGAGGTAATGTCCCATCAACAGTGTCAACGCCTTCACTTTCTTCTTTTGTAATCAATACTTCGTTGGGAATATGCAGTTTGTGAATTTCAAGTTTTCTCCCTTTAGCATCAGTTTCACTTACCAAATAGTCATAGGCTGCTTTTGAATAATTGTATTGAGGATCTGATTCATCGTCAGTCCAAGCAAGAGCAAGTACGCCTGGTGCACAATAATGAACAATATTGTCTACATGTTCATTGGTCTCATCAAGGTAAATGCCGTGAGGTAACCATAGAACTTTTTCAACACCCATATAATTTTTTAAGGTCTCTTCAATTTCTGCCCTTGTCATTTGAGGATTCCTGCTTTCATCAAGCAAACACGCTTCTGTTGCAATGACAGTCCCCTGTCCATCAGTATGAATAGAACCCCCTTCTAAAATAAAGCTTTCTAGGGAATAGTAATCTATATTTTCTATTTCACAGACTTTCTTAGCGACTTGGTCATCCTTATCCCAAGGGAAGTAAAGACCATCTAACAAACCACCCCAAGCATTGAAACGCCAATCAACACCACGTACTGTTCCTTGGTCATTGATTACAAATGATGGCCCTACATCACGCATCCAAGAATCATCGTTAGACATTTCTACAACGCGTACTTTTGAATCCAACGCTTCACGTGCCGCTAAATATTGGCTTTGCGAAACACACATAGTCACGTCTTCATATTTGGCGATTGTTTCAGCAACTTCAATAAATGCCTTTTGTGCAGGCTTAGCCCCTAATCTCCAGTTGTCGGTTCTCTCTGGCCAAATCATCCAACAGCCTTTATGGGGTTCAAATTCGCCGGGCATTCTAAAACCATCTTGTTTGGGTGTAGACATTAATTTTTTTGACATAGATAATCATCCTTTCTTACAATCTTTGAGTATCCCTTTTTATCAGACTAAAGTTTTTTAAGAAATCCTCTGATCTTGTCATTGTGTTTTTGAATTGTTTCTTCCGAAGGTTCAATGCTGTAATGATGTGTAAAGTAAACGAGTATTGCCATTTGAGCGGTTAATCTATTCTCTGCTTCATCAAAAGCCACACTATAAGGTCCCTCAAGTGCTTCACGTGTTACTTCTTCCTTGTCATTCGCTGGAAGGCAGTGTAATAAAAGTGCACCTGGTTTTGCTTTCTTCATTAACGCATCTGTAATCACATAATCTGGCATAAACGCTGCTAATCGCTCTTCTTTTTCATCTGTTTGAGTAACCCAGTAGAAACTATCACCATAGATGACATCACATTCTCCCACTTTTTCTAAATCATCAGTGATTTCATAAGAACCACCTGACGCTTCACAAAGTTCATCTGCTAAATCAAGCCATTCTTGTTGCATTTGATATTTAACAGGTCCAATTTGTTTGAATTTCATGCCATATTTACAGCATGTCAAAAGTAAAGAACGACAAACATCTGTTGCATCACCCATAAAAGCTAAGGTTAAATCACTTAAGGTTTTACCTTCTGGCATGTGCTCTTTAATCGTAAAGAGATCGGCTAACATTTGCGTAGGATGAAAACGAGTATCTAAGCCATTAATAACAGGGACTGTAGACATTCTACAAAGTGCATCAATGGTTTCAGGATCATTGGTACGCGCCATAATAATGTCACACATTCTCGATAAAACCCGTGCGGTGTCATCAATTGACTCTTTGCCACCGAGATGGATGTCTCTTGGTGATAAAAATAAACCGTGCCCTCCTAAAAGGGTTGCTGCTGTTTCAAATGATACGCGTGTTCTTGTAGAGCCTGCTTCAAAAATCATGGCAACTGATTTGTCTTTAAAGAGCGGGGGAATCGCATTGTCACGACGCGCTTCTTTAAGCATTGCCATAAGGTCCATCATGTCATCCATTTCTTTGGTGGTAAAATCTTTCATTCCCACCATGTGACGCATATTTTTCTTGTGTAAATTCGTTGCACTAGAACTTGGTAATTTCATTCTTGTCTCCTCCTAAAATTAAATTTATTATTTCTGTACCTTACTAAAGAGCAAATAGTGTGCCAATAAAATAACAATCTCAAGAATCGAGTTTTTTCAACGATTTCACCATTTCAAATTAAAAATATACAAAAAAAATATCCCAAAATGACATTTCAAGATGTCATTTTGAAACACGCTTTTTAGACATAAAAAGACCCCTAAACAGGAGGTTTAGAGGTTATTAATGGACCCTTTTATACGTTTATTTTAATTTTATTGCTTGCAGTTTTTCACATGTGCTTTCAATTTTTTTATGGCCCATGCGTAATGACTTGATGTTGCACTTACAAAGTAAGACCCTAGCGTACTGCCGCCAACCCACCTATAGGCATTTTTAGAGAACAGTTCTTCGTCGGTAAATTGTTCAGCGAGGCTAAGGACTTCTCGATGCGATTGTTCTAGTAACGCTTTGGCCTCTTCTAGTGATGTGTCTTGATGTTTTTCCCAAAATTCAACGTTCATATCACCATAGGTTCTCCAATTATAAGGTGCTGGTAAGAAGGATTGAGTTTCACCTTTTTCATTTGCCTGAATCCAATTCAATAAAAGTTGATGCCATTCATAAAGATGAATGAGGACATCTCGAAGATTCTTATCCCGTTTCCAGTGAGCCTCTTTCTTTTTCACATCTTGTGAAAAATCAAAAGGTGTTGAAAGTTCCCTTTCTGACAGCTTTGCAATCAATTGATTCAATTTGTCATAATTATCCATTGCCGCTGTCATTAAATCCTTTTTAGAGGTCGGTCTTCCCATACATGTCTCCTTTCTCATCTATACTTATATTTATACTCCTACTTGTTCTTTTATTATGATAGCATTTAAATCTTGACACCCTGTGTCATGATTTGTTTTTTTCAAAAATTTTAAGTGCTTGTTCGGCTACTATTTTTTGGAGTGAAGTGGGTTCAATAATCTCAACTTCAGTTCCAAAAGAGAGAAGAAAGCCAACTAGCCATGTATCTTCAGGCATTTGTGTCGAAACAAATAGATCACCATTTTCCATTAAGCTCACATCATCTTGATTAAATTCGTCATATACACGATAGGCCATCGTCTTCGGAAATTGAAGCTTAATCGTCCGATAAGACTGCTCAGCATTCTCTGCTAATACTTCTTCCGGCAAATTTGAAAAAGTTTCCCCAGAGAGACTTATATTCAAAATACGGGTTAACTTAAAAAGGCGATAAGCTTTTTTATTCTGGCAATAAGCCTTCAAATACCAAGCTTTTGACTTGTATATTAATTTTACAGGCGCAATTTTTCTTTCCCCACAGGTGCCATTCATCCCGACGTAGGTAATCATTAAATAGTGTTGGTGGATTACTGCTGATTTTAAAGCTTCAAATTGAGTATTATCAATTTGCCCCTCATGCCATCTTGAAAAGTCTACTTCAACCCAGTCTGATGACTTAAGATTAAAAAGGCTAGAGAGTTTAGATAATACCCCTGTGTTATCAAGACGCTTTGTCGCCGTCAAACTCTGTAGTGCCATTAGAAGTTCCTCTTTTTCAGAGTCTGAAAAAACAGTCCTGTCAAGAACATAATCTTGCTTGAGAAAAATCCCCCCATTTCGCCCCGCCTCAGCATAGATAGGTATCCCTGCACTACTTAACTTATCAATATCCCTGTAAATCGTCCTCACCGACACTTCAAACTTCTCAGCAAGCTCCGGTGCACTCGCATGCCCCCTATGTAAAAGATAATAAACCATGTTAAATAATCTGCCTTCCTGCACCTCAACCTCCTCTTTAAATACTTTATCACACAAAACATGACACCTTATGTCATGTTTTATATGATTATATCATTTTTCTCCACACGAATAACCCCACACATTGAGTGCCACGCAGAATTTTTATATTCTTCAACAAATTTGATGACACACGCCTGGCAACCTGCAACATTTGATGACGAGGTAAGAAAAATCGAATAAGCTTTAAAAAAGTTTAAATACACGGTCTGAACGTAGCGTCTTTTATCCCAGCAAAATAATAAAACCCCCTGAGCACGAAGCCCAGAAGGTTTAACCTTTTAATCACCGCTCACTCAAAGGAACCGCATTCACACCCTTCCTTTGCAAATGAAACTTTTGAATTTTTCGTACAATCGTCGAAGAACTGACATCCAATTTTTCAGCAATCTCATTAATGGTCAAATTAGATTTAATCATTTGACTAAGAATATCTTTTTCATAAGCTTCAATGCGCATTTTAAGGGTTGCGTCCTCCGTCAAACTCACTTGGACTTGTTGAGAACAATAGGATAGAATTTCTGATGGCAAATAACGTGATGAAAGCTTATTCTCAGGAGAAAAAACATAGAGACGTTCTATGATATTGTGAAGTTCCCTAATGTTGCCAGGCCATGGATATTGCATAAAATACCGTTCCAAATCCCACGAAAAGTATTTTTGAGTTTGATTTTTAACATTAATTTTATTGAGGATATGCAATGCAATCGGAATAATATCTTCTTTTCTCTCCCTTAAAGGAGGGATGTGTACTGGAATGACATTTAAACGGTAGTAAAGGTCATTCCGAAACTCTTTTCGTTCCACCAAGTGCATAAGATCTTTATTGGTTGCCGCAATGACCCGTGCCCGCATTTGCTTCTCCTTCACCCCACCAATCCGAAAAAATTTCCGATCCTGTAAGACAGTTAAGAGTTTTACTTGTAAGAGCAAAGGCATTTCACCAATTTCATCTAAAAAGACAATCCCGTCCTCTGCAAGTTCAAAAATACCTGGTTTTCCATGTTTGCTAGCACCTGTAAAAGAACCGGGCTCATAACCAAAGAGCTCCGATTCCAAAAGTGATTCAGGAATGGCACCACAAGAAATTTTGACAAAAGGCTTATCCTGTCTGCCAATATAATGAACCAAATTGGCAAAGACATCCTTTCCCACGCCAGATTCACCTGTGATGAGAATGGTTGAATCAACACTCGAAATTCGCTCTGACAGCTCTAATAACCACTGAATGGTTTTCTCACTTCCTGCCAATTGAAAATTACTTTCTTTGGTTGTCAATGCACTGATTTTTTTAAGTAATTCCTTGGTAATTTGTTTTTGATTTTCAAGTGCTTCTTTGTACTCATGATGAATCGTGTGAATTTCGCTTTTTAAATTGTTGAGATCTGTGATATCTCTAATATTTCCAAAGACACCTCTAAAAATGCCCGCTTCATCAAAGATAGGAATCCCTGTAACCAAAATCTCATTTTGATGTTCACTCCCATAGTTCATGACCTCGGAGCAGGGTGACTTATTTTCAAATATTTTATGAAAGAGTGCCGCCACAGGATAATCTTTTGCCAATAAGTCATACAGCGTATGTGATAATATAAATTCTTCTGAAAGCCCTGTTATGTCACTATAAGACTTATTAACATACCTTATGATTCCATTTTCATCAGTATAAGTTATCCCATCATACGAATGATCTAACATCATCTTCATAATTTCCGTTGATAAATTCATAAGTTCCCCCCCTTTTGTAAAAACCCCTCATTTCTACATTAGCCATTGCCACCAAGGCAAAAAGACAAATAACGCGAAAATTAACATGATCGGTAATAAAATAATACCATATTTTATTACTGGTGGATTGTCATAATAACCATTTCCATTGCCTAATAGCAAAATAACATTGTGAAAAGGCAAGATAAAATGACCACAAATCGCCACAAAAATTATGAACATAATGGTGACTGGATCTGCAATGCCTTGAGAAATCGTCATCAATCCAGGGATAACAACGGACATCGTCGTAACATTGCTCCCAAGAATCATATGCAAAAATACAGTAACTAAAAGAACAATTAAGGCATAATAGATTGAAAAGTTTTTAGGGAAAATTGGAATAAATTTCGAAAAGATGACTGAAGCAAGTCCACTATAGGTCATAACGGGACCTATTGAAAATGCCGCTGTTAAAAAAATAAGCAAGTGAATATTAACAGATTTAAGGTCCTTGCTTTTCAGCATGCTCAATAAGAACATAATCACCGTACTAATAATCACCGTATAGTTTCCACTAAAGCCATGGATATCTTCCGTTGCCCAAATGACGAGCATGACCACAATAATTATCAGCTCACGTTTTTGAACCGTTGTAAGCTTCATTTTAGCTTGATGAACCACTGTATTTGCAGCTGTGGTGTATTCCTGAAGGGCATTTTTAAAAACCAAAGCAAAGGTTAATAAGCCCACCGTTGCAAAAATAAACGTTGGCAAAGTCATATATTTTAGCCACGTTACTTCTGTAATGTCGAGTCCGCTCATACCAATCAGGGCATTGTTAAGAATGATATCCCCTCTTATTAGAGACATGTTGATAAACATCGAAAATAAAAACACGGCAAACATTAAAATAGATTGGGTCTGCTTTGAAAGAGAAAATTTCTTATAATATTGATAAAAAATATGCGACAAGATAATCACCCTCGAAAAGGGTTGGGGAATGACAAAAATCATGACAAAGGCAAGGCCCATAATCACACCTAATAATCTAATCCCAGACTTAGCATATTTAATAATTAGAGGCTCGATAATCACCTCTGCCAGACCTGTATTAGCAATCCCTTGGGAAAATAAAAATGAAAAAACAATGAGTAGAAAATTCTCTGACAGGGGAAATTGCAATAACTTTAAAACAGGGGGATGACCAAATAAATAAAAAAGGATTAAAGCAATCACCGACGTGATTGACTTATGAATAGCATTATTGACCCAAAATGTAATGGTCATGACCAAAGTCGCAAGGACAATCGTTTGTTCAAAGGTCAGCATTGCAGGCCTTAGGAGAATAATTATCACCGGCAGAATAAGTCCAAATAACACTTTTTTAACATCAATTTTCATGCAGTAAATCTCCTTAATATATTAGAATAAAAGCTTAAAAGAATCGCTAAAGATAAAAAAGATGCCCTTTCTAATAGCACTCAGGACATCTTATTTAGTTGTTCTCATATCAATATCATTCATCAAAATAGTTTATCAATATGACCGATCACTTTCATCACAAAATGGCTTAAGCTGTATAAGTTGCAAGAGCAATTGATAGAAGTTTCCCTTCAATTGATTCTGTTCTTGAAGTAAAGACAATTGGAACAGCTGCTCCAACGGTTGCCGCAACCACTTGTTTTTTTGCCATATAAGTTAAAGATTTTGTCAGTGCATTCCCCACGAGTAAATTAGGAACAAGAACAATATCAGCCACCCCAGCAACGGGACTATTGATGCCCTTATGTGCCGCTGCTTCTTTGGAAATTACATTATCAAAAGCAAAAGGACCATCAATTATACAGCCTTTAATCTGACCCCTATCTGCCATTTTTGACAATATGGCCGCATCAATAGTCTCTTGCATTGCCAGGTTAATATTCTCTACAGGTGCTAATATACCGACTTTAGGTACTTCAATGCCTAATTGATGCGCTAATCCAACCGCATTTTCAACAATCTCTTTTTTACCCATAGTATCTGGCGCCACACTAATTGCACAGTCTGTAATCATTAAAAGACCATCATTTTCAAGATTCTCTGTGATAGAAATTTGGGTAATGTGACGGCCTGTATTAAGCCCCTTTTCTTTATTCAAAATGGCCTTTAAGAAGACATTAGAGTGTAATAAACCCTTCATTAAAGCGCCTGCCTTGCCGCTCACAACAAGATCTACCGCAAGATCTGCTGCTTTTTTATGGTCAACTTCATGATATATTTCAGCGTCGATTTTTAAATGCTGTGAATGAATCATCTCTTTAATGGCAACTTCATCTCCAATGAGAATAAATTCAGCAAGGTTTTCTGCAAGTGCTTTTTCAACCACTATCAGTGTCTCTAAATCCTCTGCAGCCACAACGGCAATTTTCTTTTTCTCTTTTTCTCTTGCAGCTGTTAAAAGCTGTGCTAAGTTCTGAATTTCCATATTGATCTCCTTTGTATATTTCTATTGCTTGATTGCTATTTCCAAACCTTCTAATAAGGTAGGGCACTTTCAGTTTTGTTTAAATAGCGAAAAGCATTTTCTGCTAAAGAAAGCATTTCATTTTCACCTGCATAAACGTATACAGGTGAAAATGAGCTAATATATTCTTTGAGATTATTTGTAAAATAATCAGAATGCGCAATACTCCCTGTTAATAAAATACTATTGACATCCCCTTTCAATACAGCGACAGCACTCCCTATTGCTTTTGCCACTTGATAGGCCATTGCATCATAAACTTCTTTGGCATAGTCATCACCCTCAACAATACGAGATTCAATTTCTAAAGCACTTGACGTTCCTAAATAAGACATAAGGCCTCCCCCGCCTGTAATCTTTTTAAGAATTTCTTTCTCAGAGTATTGTCCACTAAAACACATTTTAACTAAATCACCTACTGGAAGACTGCCAGAACGTTCTGGTGCAAAAGGACCGTCTCCATCAAGTGCGTTATTGGCATCAATCATTTTTCCCTTTAAATGTGATGCGATAGAAATGCCGCCACCAAGATGAACTACGACAAAATTTTCATTTTCATAAATAAGGTCATTCTGCTCACAGTGTCTTTTTGCGATGGCTTTATGGTTAAGAGCATGAAAAGAGCTAATCCTTTTAAGTTCTTTAATGCCACTATAACGTGCAAGGTCACAAAATTCATCAGTAATTGGCGGATACGCTGTAAGTGCCGGAATATGATGGTCCAAACCAAACTCTCTTGCCAAAACACACCCTAACCCAGCAGGATGCACACCATAATTTCCTGTGTAAATATCATCAATCATTTCTTGTGAGACTTCATAAATTCCCCCTGGAATAGGTCGACAGTTGCCACCACGTGAGATGACTGCATCAAACATTTCAAAAGTATAGCCTTGATCAGCTACCCATTTAGAAACTTTTTTCTTTCTAAAATCTTTTTGATCCATCGTATGGTCAAATGCAGATAATTCCTCAGGTTTGTGCTGAATAGACGATTTAATAAGCTCCGTATTATCATCATAAATCGCTAACTTTGTCGAAGTAGAACCAAAATTCATTACCAGTATTTTGCTGCTCATATTACACCTCTTTGCATTATTTGATTTTTGACGTCAAACATACTAATCGCAAAACGTGTGCCAAATGGTTAAATCTATTGCAATCACTAAATTCATAACAAAATTCTCCATCGTAGATAGTCATTTTGGGCTATCATTGTACTTTCAAAAACACATTATATGCATTTTTGCATATATGAAATCAAAGAAATCTCTTATAGCTACTGAAAAACCTCAACTCTTTTTCAATGCTCACATTTGCATGTCATTCATCATATTTGAATACGCTTTGTTAAATAAATAACTATTCTTCTGGTTTTTTACTCGCCTTTTTTCTTGTTCATTTTTTTTCAAGCTTGAAATTAGATACCTTTAGCCACATTCATCAATTTTGGTCTTATCCCTTGGCACTAATATTGCTTTTTAACCTTAGCGATGCATCAATAAATTTCGAAAGGGTGGAAAATATGTCAAGCAATACAATTGCATTATTGGTCGTGGTGTTTTACATGGTAGCACTGATTTGTTTTTCTTTTTATGCCAGATATGTCCAAGCAAAGAAATCAAAAGACGGTGCTTCTGGGGAGAGTTTCTTACTGGCTAACCGTAGTTTCGGAACAGTCCTTGTTATGGTCACTATTATAGGGGTTGCCCTTGGCGCTAACGGTACTGTAGGAATTGCCCAAAACGGCTATGGTTTTGGTATATCGGCAGGATGGTATGATGGTGCTTTTGCTATCGGGATAATTATTACCGCATTTCTTTTTGTTAAAAAGTTGAGAAGTCTTAATTTATCAACTATTTCTCAAATATACGGTGATTATTATGGTGAAAAAACCAGATTGGTTAGTTCTATCGGCCAGTTATTTATGAATTTTTGTATCATGATTGCCCAACATATTGCAGGGGGAGCTATCTTAAGTAGTTTACTACCACAGTACTTTACACTTACAAGCGGTATGATATTATCTGCGATCATTTTCTTGGCAATTTCTTCAATAGGCGGCATGATGTCAACAGGTATTACCAACGTTATCAACATTGGTCTTTTATATGTTTCTGTTATCATCGCTGTAATCTTTACCATCAAAGGTGTCGGTGGTATTGAGCCTCTCATGGCTGGTTTGCCAGATCGTGAAACATTCTTACATCCTATAGATGGATTAGGAATAGGCGTATTTATTTCATATTTAATTCTCTTCTTCGTCCACGTGCCTACTGCACAATCAACAGTGCAAATGATTTTTGCAGCCAAAGATGAAAAATCAGCTGTTCGTGGCTACTTAATTGGAGGTCTTTTAGTATTACCTTTTGGTTTTGCAACAGCCCTTATTGGTATGGCAGGACGCGTGATGTTCCCTGCACTTGAAAATACGGCAATGGCACTTCCAGCAGTAATTGTGACATTCCCAGGAATAGTTGCTGGTATTGTTCTCGCAGGTATGTGGGCAGCAGATGTGTCTACTGGAACATCACTTATTCTCGGTAATTCAGCACTCTTTATCAATGATATTTATAAACCTCTTAAAAAAGGAAAAACTCAAATTGATGAAGTCAAACTTTCAAAGATAATTGGGGTTATCTTTACTATACTCACACTCTTTTGTGCTTTTTACATTAAGTTTTTGCTCCAGTTCATTACAATGGGACTTTCACTTTGTGTGGCTTATTTTATCATCCTCATTGCATCACTTTATTTTCCAAAACTTTGCAAGCGCAATAGTGCCATTTTAACTTTAATTGCAAGCTTTATTGTCGTTGCGCTTTGGATGACCGTGCCTGCATTTAAAAACATGTTCTCACACGTTATCTATCCACAGCTTATCGTCTGTAGCTTAACTTTCGCCTTGGTATCGGTTCTTGATAAGACACCTGCAGCCTTTAGAAAAGAAGCTACTTTAAATGTAGAAAATCAATTGAATTAAACCATCAGGAGGTTATATTATGGCTAGAAAAGTTATTATTACAGTTGCACTCACAGGTGCCTTTCATGGTAAAGAAGCTAATCCAAATTTACCTGAACAACCAGAAGAAATCGCTCAAGCAGCATATGAAGCCTATAAGGCAGGTGCTTCAATAGCCCACATTCATGCAAGAGATAAGGATGGCAAATCAACAAACGATCCTAAAATTTTTAGTGAAATTAACCGTTTGGTCAGAGAAAAATGTCCTATCATTATCCAAAACTCTACAGCTCCTGCAAATATACCGGGAACTGTCGCTGAAGACGGCTTAAAAGTATTAGAAGCTGAATACCTACCAGAAATGTGCTCACTTGACTGCTCGCTGATTGCTACCAGTTGGTCAGATAGAACGTTTATTTACGAATGGACAAGAGACTTCTTAATTGATGCCGCTAGAAGAATGCAAGCACTTAATATCAAGCCCGAACTCGAAGTCTTTAATCCGACTTCAATAGAAGATGTTGTCAATTATGTTTATCCAGAAGGTGTTTTAGATGATCCTCTTTCATTTAGTTTTGTTATGGGAATGGATAGAAACAGCCAACAGGCAATGGCCTTTTCAAATGATACTTTAGTCCATTTGATTAAGAAAGTTCCTGCAGGTAGTCATTATTCAGCACTAGCAATTGGTAAACACCAATTACCTGGCAGCGTTATGACCATGCTTATGGGTGGTAATGTCCGGGTTGGATTTGAAGACAATGTTTACTTTAGAAAAGGCGAACTCGCAACAAGTAATGCACAGCTCGTAGAACGTGTTGCCAACTTCGCCAGAGAACTTGGCCTTGAAGTAGCGACACCAGCAGAAGCACGTGAAATTTTGGGCATCCCACAATTATAGAGAAAAATTAGGGATTCTATTGTTATAGAAATAGGGATTCTACAACATAACAAATGACTATATGATTAACGTTAAAAACACACCCAAAGGTGTGTTTTTTCGTATTTTTTCGTGCTTTTCAAGTCATCTCATAAAAATAAAGAGTCCAATCCTAGCGAGTCCCAGACCACATGAAAGAATAACGGTCGTTTGCCTATCTTGGCTCAAACAATGCATTAAAAAAACCTTCTGATCACGAAGCCGAGAAGGTTTTAAATTTCTATTTTATTCCCACTCTATAATTGAAATTTGATTTTAAACTTATTTGTTTAGTATTTTATGCAATAATACCATCCCTATTTCTCTTTTATCAGTATTATTCCAATCTTTACACTCTTATAATATCACCAGTTAACTACTTAATTTTACCAGATAACGTTCTCTTATTTTAACTACATCCTTTTTACCATCCATTCTAGAAATTAAGTCATCATACAATTTGCTTGTCACCAAACTTAAATAATAACCATAGGAAAACAACAAATCTGAGTTTATCTTATTCTTATCTACCTTATTTGCGTTAAACTTTAATAATCTTTTTAATGCTAAGTCTTCACTTTCTACGATGTAATCTTTTTTCAACGTATTCCGTATTGCCTCAAATCCAAACCTAGCTTGATAATTCACTCTGTTTCTCGTTTGAGATGGATATGTTTTATCTAATTTATTGTTAACTTCAATTATTTTTGTTAGTAAAGTATACTCATCAGAAACAGTCTCAGAACTGCTCATTTTTATCTCTCTCAAAAGCGTATCAATCATCATCCATGTATTTTCATGTACTCCGATGCTTTTAGTCGACTCTAGAATCATATCAGCTGTATTCATTGTAATGTTCTCTATACTAAATGAATAATTTCCTTTTTTGAACTTACTCCCACTTGAATATTGTTGTACCACACTAGTTATATCACTAGCAGTATTTTTATCAAAGAACAATGCTCCTTTATATGACATTCTTAATAAAGTTGTTGCTGCAAAAAAACTAAAATAATATGCTGTAACAATAGCCCAATCACTATTCATACGTTCAACACTTCTGAATAAAGACTTTTCTTGTGCAAACATCCGCGTGTAAAAGTATTCAATATCACCATATAATGCTTTTAGCAATGCTTTTCGTTGGAACGTAAAAATAAACTTATCACCTTGTACTTGTACATTAGTTATTTGATTTTTACATAATGCGAAGATTGCTTTAAGATTATTATAATCAAGTTTACTGAAGTCCGATGACATTCCGGCAAAATTTAAAATTCTGTCATTTCTAAGCTGAAGAAATCTATCACCAAAGTAATTCATCAAAACATTTCCTCTGTAATTTTAACTTTTTTCTCAATTTTACTTTTTAACTCCTTTGTTAAAGCAGCAAGAGTTTGCTTATTCGTACCTTTATACGTTGAATATGAAATAGTTGAGATAGCTTGTAAAATTTCAGAAAAAGAATCGACCTTCAAATTATTATATTCTGCAATACATCTGTCTACAACAGTTATATAAATGTTCATAATGGCATTGAAATTTATCGTTTTATTTAATCTAGCCTCTTTATCATTACTTAATATGAAGGCTTTTTCTACTGCCATTAGATAATTAGTTAATGATTTGGCAATTGTGCTATCATCTTGATTCTTAAAGAAGCGAGATTCATATAGTTTTACAGTTGCATCATTAAATGCTTTTCTAGAGATCTTACCTCTTCCACCTGTTGTTGAAGATAACTGCCCAGCCATTGGAGCCGTAGTATTAACCCATTCAAATAATTCCCTTTGTCTTGCTTCAATAGGCGTTTCTTTTCCTGCCATTTCTTTCAAATCAACAAGCAAGGCTGCTGGTACACCCTTTTGAGTAGTATTTATATCAATGAATAAGTTGACTTCCCTTACACTAGATAAACCAGTAAAAATTACCACCGGCATCTCGTATTCATTGTTTGCTAAGTTCAAACCATATAGCCTGTGTTGACCATCAATTATAAGAAATCCTTTCTCATTTTCACTGAATGTAAGTTTCCCACCACGTTTATCATAACTTATATCAATATTTTCTTGAGCACTCAAGATCAAAGGAGTTGGAATAACACCTTTCTCATCATCTAAGTATCCCATTATTGATTTTGCTCTACCTTCACTTAGTAACCTTTGAAAACCACCCTCATCTTCTCCTCTTCGTGTAATAAAGCACATCTTCTTAAGCATTCTACTCTTTATATTAGCAACATAAAACTTTTGATTATTTTGCTCACAAAGGATTGCTTTAATAACTACTTGTTCATCATTTACAGACATATGCATTCTCTCCCCTTATATATTTTCATCAATAATACATCTACTCTTTGTCTTAATTACACTTTTACGATTTAATCAGCGAACATTACTTATAACATAAAATCACAATCATCAAACTTAAGATATTCACACTTACATGTATCTTTTCTACTCATATTATATAGCATAAAAAGCATAAACGAAAATCACTTATTCACTAAAATCAATTTCTTCTTCAGCTAAGTTGTAAATATCAATGCGTTGTTCGATGTCTATTCTATTTACTAACCAACCTCTTATAGTACAGTTCTTGATGAACTCATCTATACGATTGACACCATCAATCTCTTTCAATGTGATTACAATACCAAATTTAAGACCTACACCATATTTCTTTTCTAGACGTTCTTTTGTCTTTAAACTTAGTCCCCAAATTCCCTTGTCATATGCTTTTTTAGCATGACCGCTTGGATTAAACACCTCTCTGATATGCTTTACATTATCCCATTTTCTAAAGAACTTTCTTGCATCCGCTTCCCATGTATGCGTTTGAACATCTGTACTTTGATAGTTGTTATTTATAGACTTAATACTATTGTCTTTTAATCTACCAAACTGAATGTCTAACTCAGTATTTGTATAATCTACCCCTTGATTTCTTGAACATGCTGGGAAATAGCACATGGTTGCTTTCGCAATAAATGGATGCTTTTCCTTGTTTACAGGTACAGGAATATTATAATTGTACGTATCATATTCTTCTGATACACCATATAAAATAAATCGAATTTCCTCGTCTTGTGATTCTACTATCTCATTGATCTTGATTGGTACAACACCATGTCCTCTTAATAAAAGGTTACCTGCTTCTTCGCTCCAATCAGTTGCAGAATCAATCAATAATGCCTTTGCCACTTCTCGACTTAAGCCTAAAATATCAACTAAATAAGATAATTTTCTTGAAATCCAAGGTGCTGCAAATGAAGTCCCTCTTACAAAGGCTTCACCAGTCGGTGTACAAACCCTCATATAATCTCCGGCGTCTCCGCCATAATAACTTATATCAGGTTTAGTAAAGAACGATAGAACCGGACCAGTTCTTGTATAGGATGCTGGCTGACCTTCACCATTGACAGAGTTAACAACAATTGAGTTTATTGAATCAGCAGGCGCTCCAATTCTCAAGTTCTTACCAGGTGAACCATTAGTACCAGCAATTACAAAAATTACATCGTTCTCATATTGAATCTTATCTAATATTGCAGCTTCAGGTGATATAAAGTTTGGATTGATTTCAAGCTTTGAACCTAGTGACAAATTCCAAACTTTAATATCCTTGTTACTTGTTATTATTTCATTAATATTTCTTAATATAGTAAATGAACTAAACTGTTTACCTGCTGCTACACCAAAATGCCTTACTTTAAATCTGCCACATCCATCATCCAGCTGTGGATTTGATGATGGCCCATCAACGATTATTGAAGTTACAGCAGTTCCATGATTATAATCACTTAGCGATAATGGTATTTCATCTGCTAACATATTATTAAACTCAACCCACTCAGAAAAGTAAACATTCTCATCAAACATTGTATCTATAACACCAATTACTGGCTCAGTTGTCGGACTAGGAATCTTCATTGTACCATCATCAACAAAATCAAAATCACTACTGTCTAGCTTTGTCAGATCAGCAACTGCCATAGATACTAAATATGGCGCTTTCCTCATCAAAGTCTTAACTTCGTCTGGCCTTAGCAAAAGTGTTGTGTCATCCATAACCCTTGTAAAATGTAAATGAATCCCTATCTTTTCCATGAGTGTAGTTGCTTTAACATTGGTATTGTATATTGTTATAATTGACTCATCTGTAAATTCTTCGTGATCTATAAGTATATCAAATTTACTTACATAAAATGCATCAACAATAACATTAACAAATGATGTTCTAGCTAAAGATTCCGATTTTAAAACAATTTCTTTTTTGTTTAACTTCACAACATCACTATGATCTATCATTCCATTGAACTCATCAGCTAATATTTTTGCACTCTTTTGAAGTAAGTCAATTGATCTAGCTAACAATTCTAAACTAACATAATGTGTTATGATGTGCTTTGGTGATGCATCATCAGAGAACCTAGCACCTACTATAGAGCTATTTGCTGTTACACCACTTTTAGCTAATAACGCTCTGACTCTATTACTTTTTGCCGCGACTTTATTGTAATAAACACTTACCAAGGCCCCAGGTATTAGATTTTCTTTTTCCCAGAAATGTTTAAGTCTTTTTAAGTCATTAATTAAACTTTGTAATCGATCAATTTTCACATGTTGATTTGCGGGAAGTGTACTTGAACCAGGTCTTGAAGTATTCTTAGCTTGTTCAAATCGTCCTTTAAGTTGCAATAAACTATTCAATATCTGGTACCCCCTTTATCTCTCTTGAAATCTGACTCTTAGAGACATCTGTCAAAATCTCCATTTCCCTTAATGTAAACCCTCTAGCATGTAACTCAATTATATTCGATGTTATATCACCAAGAGCTGATTTACACAATCTCTTTAGGTAATCAAACTCACTATTTGGGTTAGAAAATGCTAACGATGTTTTAATCATATTCTTCAAATCACCGGGATAAGGAATACTGTCCATGTTGCTAATTATCTTCTTAAATAATCGCATGTTTCTTCCTGCCGACTTAAACTTTGGTAAAAACTCGTTTAGTATGATTTCTGCAATTTCAATTAAATCATCATTGGTATATCTTCCATAATCCACTACAGAATCGAATCGCCTAATCAACGCTTTATCAAATGCATTAAATAAATTAGTCGTTGCAATAAGCACAACTTTATTGTTAATTGAATCAAGTCCTTTAAGAACAGATGATGTAGCTCTCCCCATTTCACGTAAATCATTTGAGTTTATTCTATCAACAGCTAAAATATCAATCTCATCAAATAAAACCACAACCTTTTCAGGATTAGGAACATCACGAATTTCATCAAATAACTCTGCAATATTCTTACCAGTCTGCCCAAGTTTACTGTCAATTAATTGATTGAAATCAACAATAAATAATTCTCTGTTTAATATTCTCGCAATCTGTTTTACAGACTCAGTCTTTCCTGTTCCTGGAGGCCCTTGAAATAAAAATTTATTGACCCCTACATTGTGACCAACAGCATTTACAATGCCTAGAATGTCTTCTTTTATTTCTTCGGGGAGCGGTAAGGACTCTGATGTAGTTTCCAACTTCCTAAAGTAATGACTCGTTTTCTCATCCATTTGTGGTGAAAACGTATTTGTACTAGAAAGTAATCCCATAATATATTCTGATAACTGATAATTATTAATTTCATCAAAGTACTTAGCAATTTCATATGCTTCATTTCTAAATGCAGCGTCATTCTTTTCAGAATAGTATTTAATCAAATTTAAAACGTTCTTCTTTTTCATCTTACTCACCTCTTGAGTTAATTATAACACTTTGGGACAAAAAGTAAATATACGGGACACTTTTTTATTTATTATCTTGTCTCTCCATTTTACTAACTTTATATGACAACGTGGAAGCTTGCCTAGCTACTAACGTAGCTATCACATTCAGTTCTACTAAACACCGCTTTCAAGATATTTCTTATACAAATATCTCACTGTAGAATAGGATAACATCTCACCAGTCGCTTCACATATTAATTTGGAAATTTCTCTGTATGAGCAGCCTTTATCTTTAAAATGGCTAGTCAACTTTAAATTATTAATTGTTGCTTTTGAACTTCGCTTTGGGTTATTTAGAATCCTCTTCAAATCTCTATTTTTTTCACATCTTGTTCTCTATATCCTCTTTTCATTTCACTATGCAAATAACCTTTAGTGATTGGAAAAATCTGATCACTAGGTTTATGTTTATATAGAGAATTTAAATACTCTTGCGTTTCCTCATTCAAGAAATCTGGCATCTTTATGGTGCGTATACTTTTTTCTGTTTTTGAGTCTGTTATAACCTCTTCACAATTCTTCTTATCTTTATGAGCTGACATATTAATCACTTTCTCCCTTCAAACCATAAACCTCCTCATTAAAATACAAACGACTGACTCTTCCTGATATCACAATGAAACCTTTCTAAATTATTTTAAACTAAACAAATTTAATAGAATGTTACTAAACATTTTTATTTGTATAAATAGAATTCATATTATTCATTAAACTTTTATGTTTAATATATTGGTTCTATTATTCAATTTAGTATACTTGAATTAATAAACAAATATGCTTAAGAAAGAGGTTCACGAATTGTCTATTAGGAATAAGATAAAAAAACAAGAGTGAAGAGAAACATTCCTCAGAAGGGATTAGGATTAGCTATAGGATTTAATGAAAGAACAGCTGATATTAGAATAGCTCAATATGAATCCGGTACAAGGGTACCAAAAGAAAATGTCATTATAAAAATAGCTGACGTATTAAAAGTTAATTCTGACTATTTAATGGCGCCTGCACATAGATAACACTGAAGAAATTATCCACGCTCTTATTTACTTAGATGAATATAATCAACTAAACATGGAAGCTAAAGACTATACAACGCCTGAAAGTGTTGATTTGAAGAGAATAAAGCTTAATTTGACTTACTTAGATAAATTTTTAAAAGAATGGTATGATAAAAAAGAAGCATTAAAAACTGGAGATATCACACAAGAAGAATATTACGAGTGTAAAATTAACTGGCCAAAGTTTTAAGTGCTTTCAGTAATATTAACTTTGAAAACGAAAGGATTAAGTATGAAGGATTTTATAGCTATTCTTAAACTACCTCCAAGTATATTAAGCGCACTTGCGTTAGCTAGTGGATTTATTATATTGGCACCACAAAATATTCTAGAAAAACTATATTTTGTTAATTTTAAAGATTCTTATGGATTTCAAATTGGTATTGTGTTTGTCGTTTCAATATCTATCCTCATTGTATATTCATTAATGAAAATCATTAAGTTTTTCTATGATAAATATAACAACAAAAGAATTTCTGAAAATCAATACAGATTTTTAAAAGAGTTAGATGATAACGAAAAGAGCTTAATTAGAGAGATATTATCTAAACCTGATTACACATTAAAATTACCCATTAATAATGGCTTAGTACGAAAACTCGAAAGCATGTACGTAATATTACCTGCCGGTTCAACTCATTTAGTTAATGGATATGATATGAGAATCCCTTACTTTTTACAACCTTGGGTAATTGAAATGATAAAAAAAAATCCTGATATAGGAATATAGGAATGATGTATATGATCAGCTTTTTAATATCAAAATAATATCAACAAGACATTAATAAATCGTCAAATCCTTTAATTGCAAAGACTTGACGATTTATATTTATTATTCCCACTCATAAGTGAAATCTTATATCATACTGAATCCTATTGTATCTTAATATTTTCTGTTGATTATATTATCATTATTCGTCCATTTTTCTCTGACTCGCATGAAAAGCGAGTCATTTTGGAGTCTCATATCAAACTCATAAATTAATTCTAAATCAATCTTATTTTTATAAAATAGCAAACAACATGGTTACTAAAAAATCACAGTCCTAAGAAGACCTTGTTCTATACATGATCCTTACTCATACGTATTCAAGATATTAATTAACATACTTATCAAAAATAATCGCCAACTGTCTTTATATTTATTTACATATTTCATTCTTCTTAAATTCGTAATTATAGTATGAATTTTGTCAACTTTTCTTTTAGTTTTATAATGACTGTATTCATTTCAACTAACTGTTGACTAACTGATGTTATTGAATTATTCTGCGTATTGACTGTTGCAGATATTTCTTCAGTAGAAGCAGCTGACTGAGTTGAGACTCCTAGCATGCCATTTATAGATTCAATAACTAAAGAGCTTTCTTTACTAATTTTACTAGCATGCTCACTTGTAATTTTAATGTTATTAATAACTTTTGATGCCTCTTCCTCAATTTCTCTATACGATTTTACGGTCGCATTTAAGGATACATTAGTTTCGCTAATTATTTCATTGGAATTACTCATCGATGCTTCAGTACTATGAATAACATCACTTATATCATTTATAATTCTTCTTATTTCTTCAGCAGCATTTCCACTTTGTTCTGCCAATTTTCTTACTTCATCAGCGACTACAGCAAATCCCTTGCCATGCTCACCTGCTCTAGCAGCTTCTATAGCTGCATTTAATGCTAATAAGTTTGTTTGCTCTGCTAGCTGATTTATTGTAGAAACGATTTCGTTAATCGTATTTGATTTTTCACCGAGTAGTTCAATTCCTTCTGACACAAGTTTAACTGATTCGTCATTTTTAGAAAAACTACTTTTTAATTTTTGAATATTTTCTATTCCCTCAGAGGTTTTTACAACCATAACTTCAGCTTCATTCATTGAGGCATCGGATATATCAACGATCTCTCCAATAGATTCTGCTAATTCATTCATCTTATTATAGCCCATATGTGCGTCCTCAACTTGAACTGATGCGCCTTCTGCGATTTCTTCAACAGCCTGCGTAATTTCATTAGATGCCTCTGATACAATCGATACAGTTTCAAGAATCATCTTTGACGATGATGAAACTTCATCTGTAGTAACATCAATTTCTGAAACCAAAGAACCTAATTCATTTCTCATAATATTGAAACTATTTGCAATACTACCTATTTCATCGTTAGAAGATAAACCACAGTCAGTAGATAAATCCCCCTTTCCTACCTTACTCGAGTATTGTTCTAGTAATTTCAACTTACGAGCAATTGAATTAACAAGAAAATACACTAAGATGCAACTGATGACTAAAGCAGTTGATGAAAAAGCAATAATCCCAAAGTTAAGTTTTTTCATTTCATTTAAAAATACAGTTCTATCACTCACATATTTAATGTAGCCAACATAAGCTCCATTGAAGTCAGCAAATGGAATTAAACCAATATAATTATCCCCGCTCTCACTTACAAGTTGGATACGATCACCTTTCTTTAATCTCTCCAAAATTGAACTATCAAATGAGTAAATATCCTCTTCTAAAGTTCCTGATAAAAATTCATTATGTGAATTATCAAAAGAGTAAATAAAATATTCTCCAGGATACTGTTCTTTGAATTGATTTAATAAAACCACATCAAACTTACCGCCATACTCTACAGTTCCAATATGATTCCCTTTGTACGTAACAGGAACTACTACCCTTAGTCCATAACCTGCAACACCTGATTCAATTCCTTTTACAATTTTTTTCTTACTGTTAGCTTCATTAACAGTAAATCTGAATCCAGATAAATCATCACCAAACTTCTCTGGGTTATGCAACCTTAAAAATGAAGACGAATCTGGTAAATGAAATTGAAATTGTGCAACACGGTCACTAACTTTCATATATCCGTCCATTAACAAATCTATTAACATTTCACGATCTCTATTAGCAAATGCTTCTGAAACAGCTTTATTTTCAGCTATTGATATCACTGCTAATTCTGTATTGTCCAATTGTTGTTCTATTTGTTGAATTAACGCCTCCGACAACATTTGGAATTCTTCATTGGAATTTGATTCTACTAGATTTCCAACCACGTTATTTGTATAGAATGTCAATCCTATTGTAAGTAATAATACCAGAATAAATATTAAGCCCGTTAATTTCCACTTTACTGACATAAATACACCCCCCTTTTTTATAAACTACACTTGTTATTTATATACCGCATATGATAACAGATTAATCATGTTTCTATAAATGTAGTAATCTGATAAAATCATTGGTAAAAAAAACAGGTAATCACAATTAGATTACCTGTTTTTTGTCTTTTTATTGATACTATGTGTTATTAGAATAATTTACTCATATGCTTACAAAATAATATCATTTCAATATCCTCCAAAGAGTGAATCAAAATGGCGTCACGAAGCTGTTTTTTATACTAACTATCAAGTATTTTCAAAAGTTGCAATGTTTTATTACACTATTCCCACTCAATCGTAGAAGGCGGTTTAGAAGTCACATCATATAAAATACGATTCACTCCATCCACCTCATTGACAATACGTGATGAAATTTTATCGAGCACTTCATAAGGCAATCTAGCCCAGTCAGAAGTCATCCCGTCAATAGACGTTACCGCCCTAATACCAATCGCATGATTATAAGTTCTTTCGTCTCCCATCACACCCACACTACGGATGTTAGGAAGCACCGTGAAATATTGCCATACGTCTTTATCAAGACCTGCTTTAGCGATCTCTTCTCTTAAAATCGCATCTGATTCTCTAACAAGATGTAAGGCTTCATCAGTGATTTCACCGAGTACACGAATAGCAAGCCCTGGTCCTGGGAAAGGTTGACGCCAAACGATATGTTTTGGCACGCCAATTTCTTCACCCACACGTCTAACCTCATCTTTAAAAAGATCTCTTAAAGGTTCAATTAAATCTAAATCCATATCTTCTGGAAGACCACCAACGTTGTGGTGACTCTTAATCACTTCAGCAGTATCCGTCCCACTTTCGATAACATCTGGATAAACCGTTCCTTGAACCAAGTAATCTATATCTTCAAGCTTAAGTGCTTCTTCTTCAAAAACACGAATAAACTCTTCACCAATGATTTTACGTTTCTTTTCAGGATCAGAAACGCCTTTAAGTTTGCCTAAAAAACGTTCCTCAGCATTCACTCTGATAAAGTTCATTTGGAAATCATCTGCAAAGACTTTTTCCACTTCATCGCCTTCGTTTTTCCTAAGAAGGCCGTGATCTACAAAAATACAAGTCAGTTGATCACCCACTGCTTGATGAACAAGTGTCGCAGCAACAGAAGAATCTACCCCTCCTGAAAGTGCACAGAGCACCTTTTTATCGCCTACTTTTTCTTTGATAACCTCAATCATATCTTTGGCAAAATCACCCATGTTCCAGTCGCCCGTACAACCACAGATATTGTAGATAAAATTCTTAATCAATTGTCTGCCAAAAGGCGTATGCTCAACTTCTGCATGAAACTGAACGGCGTAAAGTTTTTTAGCCTCATTTTTCATAGCTGCCACTGGACAGTTATCAGTGGTCGCTACCACTTCAAAACCTTCTGGTGCTGTTTTAACATAATCAAAATGGCTCATCCAACATTGAGAACCCTCTTCTACCTCATTAAATAACCCTGTGTGGTCATTAATGTGTAATTTAATCTTACCGTACTCTTTTTGAGTCGCTCTTGCCACGTCACCGCCTAATAGATGGCTCATCAGCTGCATACCATAGCAAATGCCTAAAACAGGAATGCCTAAATCAAAAATAGCCTTATTTAAAGTCGGTGCTTTTTCAGCATAAACTGAATTCGGCCCACCTGTAAAGATAATGCCTTTAGGTTGTTCTTCCACAATGCGGTCATAAGCATGACGCCAAGAAACCACTTCACTATAGACACTTGCCTCTCTTACTCTTCTTGCAATTAACTGATTATACTGACCACCAAAGTCAACAATCATAATTAACTCATTGTTCATCAATAAGCCTCCACATATCTAGTTATTAAATCATTTTCACCTTATTTTATCACGTTTAGTGCCTTCAATAAATCTTTTCACGAACATTTTTATACTTTTTTTATATAAAATTCATTTAATCCAAGTATTCTACTCTTCGATCTATCCTATTTATTGCCACTTGAAACACTATAGTTAGGTGGTTCTTTTGTAATCGCAATATCATGCGGATGCGATTCTGTAAGTCCAGCACCTGTAATTCTTATAAATTTGCCGTCTTTTTTGAGTGCTTCTATATCTTTCGTGCCACAATAACCCATACCAGATTTTAAACCCCCTATCAATTGATAGATAATATCTTTAAGGTAGCCTCTATAAGGGACACGTCCTTCAACACCTTCTGGAACGAATTTTTTCGTATCATTTTGGAAATAACGGTCTTTTGAACCCGCTTCCATAGCAGCTGTCGATCCCATACCACGGTAGACTTTAAAACTTCTACCTTGATACATCACAATTTCGCCTGGACTTTCTTCTGTTCCAGCAAAAAGTGACCCTAACATGACAAGATCCGCTCCTGCAGCAATTGCTTTAGGAATATCACCTGAGAATTTAATACCACCATCGGCAATAACTGGCACACCATATTCTGCTGCAGCTTTCGCACAGTCATAAACAGCTGTAATTTGTGGAACACCAATTCCTGCAACGACACGTGTTGTACAGATAGATCCAGGACCAATGCCTACCTTAATACAATCTGCTCCTGCTTTAATAAGGTCAACCGTTGCTTCAGCTGTCGCCACGTTCCCTGCAATAATGTCAAGTTCAGGATAAGCCTTTTTAATCTTTTCAACTGCATTTAAAATATTGATAGAATGACCATGAGCAGAATCAAGAGCAATGACATCAACCCCAGCATTATAAAGGGCTTCAACACGTTCCATCATATCTGCACCAATCCCTACAGCCGCTCCAGCAAGCAATCTACCTCTAAAATCAGTTGCACGATTAGGGTATTTAATTGTTTTTTCAATATCCTTAATGGTAATCAACCCTTTGAGGGTCCCGTCTTCATCGACCAAAGGTAATTTTTCAATTTTATGCTTTCTGAGAATTTTTTCAGCCTCTTCAAGTGAAATATGTGCAGGCGCTGTCACAAGTACCTCTTTCGTCATAACATCACCAATTCTAGCTGACATATCCGGTTCAAAACGGATATCTCTATTCGTAATAATGCCCACTAATTTTTCATTCTCATCCACAACAGGCACCCCTGAAATGCGGTATCTTGCCATTAAATCTTCTGCATCTTGGACAATATGATCGGGGGTTAAAGAGAAAGGATCAACGATCACACCATGCTCACAACGTTTAACGCGATCTACTTCCAGTGCTTGAGCTTTGATACTCATATTTTTATGAATAATCCCAATACCACCTTCTCTGGCAATAGCAATCGCCAATTTAGATTCCGTAACGGTATCCATCCCTGCACTAATAATAGGAATATTAAGTGAAATTTTCTTTGTTAACTTTGTTTTAATACTCACTTCGTTTGGCAATACATATGATTTTTGAGGCACTAATAATACATCATCATACGTTAAACCTTCTTTAATAAGCTTACCTTCCATGCTAATTCCTCCACATTCCTGACTCAACTTGCCTTGTCCTACTATCATCAGTCTCTAGACCATTAAAACCCTACCACTATAAAAAAAGAGACAACCTTCCCGTGGTTGTCTCTTGCTATGTGTTGTAGTATAAAAAAAGCACTGAAAAATGCCTTCTTTCTCGCTACAACTCATAGAGCGATTATTTACGGCAATCGCGTAGAGACATCCAAACCTTATCTTCGGATTTATATGAGTTCTGTTTTAAATTTATTACCCAAATTATCACGTTTAAGACTATTTGTCAACCGTGAGCAGACAAAAGCTTAAAAAGTTAAGTATCAAGCCCCTATTTATACCCTAAATAAAGGCTTACGCCTATCTAAGGCATCCTAAAAAAGTCATTAAAATGCCCTACTCTATTATAAGAATTTTCAAAATTTATCTGGAAAAATATATCGACCCACGAAGGAATATGGTACAATATTTTTATTGCCTCACAAAAAGCAAAGGCTCACTTAAAGCTATTTTTACCTTTTTTGTGGGTATCATTTGGGTATGCCAGTTAATAAAATCACGACTTTATTAAGCGGTGCTTGACCCATTGATTACAATGATTAACTTACATTTTATACCTATAACACGCTATACTTAAAAAAGGAGTAGCAATGGACGATTTTCGATATATTAAATATTTTATAAAAGCACATTATAAGAAATACCTTCTGGGGATTTTCTTGCTAATCGTCTGCGATGTTCTACAATTAATGACACCTACAGTCGTCGGTAATTTTACAGATGCTCTGACTGACGGCACACTTACCATGGCAGGCATTCCCAAGTATATGTTTTTAGTTGTTATCATCGCAGCTGGGGTAGCTATTGGGCGATTTGGTTGGCGAATGAGTATCATTACCACGTCTAAACGCATGGAGTACTGGTTGAGAAATAAACTTTTTAGTCATTTGGAAAAACAATCTCTCAACTATTATACCCACCATAAAACAGGTGATTTAATGGCACATCTGACCAATGATATTGGTGCCATTCGTCAAACCTTTAGTGGCGGCGTCGTGATGTTTATTGATGCCTCATTTATGAGTATCATGACCATTGTTCTCATGATTATCAGAATTGACTTAAAACTCACCCTCCTCGCGATTATTCCACTACCTTTTATCGCTTTCTTTATTATCTTTTTTGGCAAAAAAATCAGAACCCGCTTTAACTTGGTTCAAGAAGCTTTCTCTGACTTAACAGATATTACTCAAGAATCTTTTTCGGGGATTCGTATTATTAAATCCTTTGTACAAGAAACCAAAGCCCTAAAAGCCTTTAATGAAAAGAATCAGCAAAATTTTGATACCAATATTAACCTTATAAAAATTATGGGATTTGTCCAACCCCTTGTGGGACTCATCGCTTCATCGACGACGCTCATTACCATCTTTGTTGGTGGGAGCATGGTCATCAATGGACAAATTTCTATCGGTGACTTTGTCTCTTTCCAAATGTATGTTGGTATGCTCACATGGCCTATGATGGCACTAGGATTTGTCTACAATAATTTGCAACGTGGCCAAGTTTCCCTTAAACGGATCAATAAAATTCTCGACGAAGTCCCTGAAATTAGATCCGATGAATCCGCTATTAAAACACCATTAGTCCCTAGCATTAGGGCTGAAAATCTCAGTTTTAAATACCCCGGTTCTCAAGAATATGCTCTTAAGAACATTTCTTTTGACGTTAAACCGGGACAAACGCTTGCGATTATTGGTCGAACAGGCAGTGGTAAAACCACTTTAATGAATTTATTCTTACATTTATATGATACCTCACCTGGTCAGCTCTTTATCGGTGACCAAGATATGTGCCATATTGATATTCAAAACTTAAGAAACCATATTGGCTATGTGCCTCAAGACAATTTTCTCTTTTCTAAGACGATTGCCTATAATATTTGCTTTGGCCATACAGATGTCAGTCAAGAGAGGGCAAAACACTTTGCAGACGTGGCACAAATTGATAAAGAAATTCAAGCGTTTACTTATCAATATGATACCCTGCTCGGTGAACGTGGCGTTAACATGTCTGGAGGACAAAAACAGAGAACTTCTATTGCAAGAGCCCTTGCTAAAGAACCTTCTATCGTCCTTTTAGATGATTCACTCTCTGCCGTTGATACCAAAACAGAAGAAAGTATCTTAACGCATTTAAATGAGAGCTTAAATGAAACAACTACTGTCATTATTGCCCATCGGGTTTCAACCCTCAAAAATGCGGATCATATTCTCGTTCTCGATCAAGGTCAAGTGCTTGAATCTGGGAATCATGCATCACTCTTAGAACTTGACGGTGCTTATGCTGACCTTTATCGAAAACAATTATTAGAAGAAAAGATTGAAAAGGAGTAGACCATGCAAAATGAAAAAGAAATCAAGAGTTCGTTTGATTTGGCCATCTTCTTAAGATTATTTTCTTACGCTAAGAAGTATTGGTTATCACTGCTTTTCACCATTATCCTTATGACCTTGGTAACGGCGATTGATTTAACCCTGCCTTATGTCACTAAAATTGCAGTGGATGACTTTATCAAACCCGATACCTACAGTGTGACCCCTACAGATGATGCCACTCTAGCTGTTATGGGCAATGCAAGCGAAGGCTACTATCGACTTGCAACGGTGCCTGAACTCCTTTTGGATCCGGATGGCGCAATTGACGTCACTAATGATGGTCAAACACCGTATATCACCGATCATCTTAACGCACAGCGTATTGAACAACTCAAGGTCCTAACAATCGCTGTTGCTATTTTATTAATTCTCAGCTTCATTATGACCTTTGCCCACACTTACTTGTTAAACTATGCTTCTCAAAAGATTGTTTACGGTTTAAGAGACAATCTTTTTACGCATTTACAGTCTATGAGTCTGGCCTTCTTTGATAAGAATCCAGTGGGAAGATTGGTAACCCGTATCTCTAATGATATGAATAACATCAAAGATATGTTTACTGATGTCCTTGTGACTTCTCTTAAAGACTTTTTCTTATTAGGTGGAACCGTCATTGTCATGTTCAGTATCAATGCTAAACTTGCCATTGTCAGTTTGTTCACTATGCCTTTTATCATTATTGCAGCTAGTATTTTTAGACGCAAGGCCCGTGCTGTTCAAAGAGAAGTTAAGGTCAAACTGGCAAAAATCAATGCCACTCTAGCAGAAAATATTAATGGCATGAAGATTATTCAAATCTTTAATAAAGAAGAAGATATTTACAACGACTTTAAAGCGATCAATGACGATTATCTCAGTTCTTCTGTTCAAGAAACCAAGGTCTATGCCACTTTTAGACCTCTTATGAATCTTGCCTACAGTGTCTCGCTTGCCCTCCTCCTTTGGTTCGGCGGTGGTGATGTTATGCAGAATAACATCGAACTAGGTGTTCTTGTAGCCTTTATTTCATACGCTCAACAGTTCTTTAGACCAATTATGGATTTAAGTGAGAAATTCAATATTTTACAATCTTCTATGGCATCTTCTGAAAGAGTCTTTATGCTCCTTGATGAAACAGATGAAATTGAAAATCCAAAAGTCCCTCAAGCACTTGAGAAAGATGCTGTTAAAGGCGATATCACATTTGATCATGTCTGGTTTTCCTATACCGGTGAAGAATCTGAGTATGTCTTAAGGGATGTGTCCTTTGACGTCAAAGCAGGTCAAACCGTTGCATTAGTTGGTGCAACCGGTTCTGGTAAAACGACTATCATCAGTCTTCTCAATCGTTTTTATGATATTCAAAAAGGCGAAATTCGCATTGATGGTATCCCCATTAAAGACGTTCAAAAAGAAAAACTCAGAGAAAGCATTGGCATTGTCCTTCAAGATGTCTTCCTCTTTGCAGGTGATATCAAAAGTAATATTAGGCTTTATGAAGAAGGCATCTCTGATGAAACCATCGAAAAAGTGACTCAATTTGTCAATGCAGACCGCTTTATTGACCATCTACCCGGACGCTTTGATGAACCCGTTGTGGAACGTGGTGCAACACTTTCGTCTGGTCAGAGACAACTGCTCTCTTTTGCCAGAGCCCTTGCTTTTGATCCTAAGATTCTAATCCTTGATGAAGCAACCAGTAATATTGATACAGAGACAGAGCTTTTAATTCAAGATGCTATCCAAAAAATGATTACAGGCCGTACCACCATTATCGTTGCTCACCGCCTGTCAACCATCCAACATGCTGATAAAATCATTGTTATGCACAAAGGTAAAATCAGAGAAGTTGGAACGCATCAAGAGTTACTGGATAAAGGTGGCATGTACTACGACCTTTACAATTTACAATATAAAGAATAAATGCTCTGAAATTTAACTATCAATCACCTTAAATACTCAACTTTAGATCAAAAAAACCACTTGATTGAGACCCGTGTTCTCTTAGAGTGGTTTTCTTTTTTATCCCTTTTCTTATTTTGTGATTTTTACACTCTTGATGGTATAATAGGACTATCAAAATGCTAAAACTGAGAAGGTTAATTATGAAAAATCTATATTTACGAAAAAAAGCACTGATTGTCTTTTTTATAAGCAGTTTTTGCTTTATACTTCTAACGGTTGTTGCGTCAAGACTCTATATCAATATCGTTAAGGATAATTATAATAATCAACAAGCTTCTAACGATGAACGTATTGGCTATGAATTTTCTCGCATTATCTTGTTCTATGCCGAAAATGATCCCGACCTCTTAGTCAGTTCTGACTTACTCCCCCTCTACGCGCGATTTGATAAGAATACTCACATGTGTATCTTACTCAACGATCGGGTTTTATATGGGGAAAGCTTTTTTAAACATATTGCAGATAGTCAGTCTTATGTCAATAATCCCCATTTAAAAATAGGAGTCTATGAATTAAAAAACCGGCCTGACGCTTATCTAGAGGTGATTCAACTGGTACCTGAAATCATGCCGCCCTCAGAGGATATTAACGATTTTGACCGTTTTGATTTATATGCGACTTTATTCTTAATTGCCTATCTGATTTTCCTTACCAGTCTTTTTATGATCTTTTTAAACCGGATATTAAAACCTTTAGAGGATGTCAAAAAAGCAGCCTACGAAATTAAAAGCGGCAATCTCGACTATGAAATTGCTTATGAACCAAATGACGAGATTGGAGAAGTTTTCGATGCCATAGAAGAAATGAGAAACGAATTAAAAACATCTGATGAATTGAGAAGACAATATGAAAACAATCGAAACGAACTCTTTTCAAATATTACCCATGACCTTAAAACACCGATAACGTCTATCAAAGGCTATGTGGAGGGCATTATGGACGGCGTCGCTGATACGCCTGATAAAATCAATAAGTACGCCCGCACCATCTACAAACATACCACTGAAATGGATACCCTTATTAACGATCTCTTTCTCATGAGTAAGTTAGATGTCGATGCCCTTCCCTTTGATTTTGAGATACTCAACATTAATGATTTTCTCACTGACTGTTATGAAGACTATGTCTTTGACTTGCATTCAAAGGGCATTGAGTTCAGTTATGAAAACGCTTTAAATGAGCCTGCTTTCATTAAGGCAGATCGTCAAAATCTGATGAGAGCTCTTGTTAATATAATCAACAACAGCACCCACTATATGGACAAATCGCCTGGAGAGTTAAAAATGAGTTTAGAGGGGCGTTCAGATACTGTCATTATTCGCCTAAGAGATAACGGAAAAGGGATTCCCCAAGACCAACTCGAAGACATTTTTACACGCTTCTATCGTGTAGATGGTTCTCGAAATTCCAATGAGGGTGGTAGCGGCATCGGTTTATCTATTGTCAAAAAAATTATTACCAAGCATCAAGGTTTAATAGAGGCCAAAAGTCAATTGGGTGAGTGGACAGAGATGTCTATTCAGTTGCCCATGGTCAACAAGGAGTTCAAATGAAGAAAATACTGATTATAGAAGATGAAATGGATATTGCTGAACTTGAAAGAGACTATTTAGAAATTAACGGTTTCCAAGTGACCATTGTAACGGATGGCGAATCGGGTTTAAATGAAGCCCTTAGTCACCACCACGACCTCATTATTCTCGATATCATGTTACCCAAAATAGACGGTTACGCCCTTTGTAAAAAACTGCGTCAAACCCTAGATATTCCTGTCATCATTGTCTCAGCCAAAAAAGATGAAATTGATAAAATCAGGGGCTTAGGCATTGGTGCCGATGACTATATCACCAAGCCTTTTTCTCCTCAAGAAATGGTCGCGCGAATCAAATCTCATCTTTCCCGATATGAGCGTTTAAAATCAGGAACTTCTCAAAATCAAAGAGAACTTCAATTTAACGCCCTACGCATTGAACCTGATTCTAGGCGCGTCTATCTAGAAGAAAAAGAAATCCTACTCACTACAAAAGAATTTGATTTACTCTTCTTTTTGGCCTCTAATGCTGACCGCGTCTTCTCAAAAGACTACCTCTTTGAAAAAATATGGGGACTTGATTCATCGGGAGATGTCTCAACAGTAACTGTTCACATCCGTCGCCTAAGATCAAAAATTGAAGTGAACCCTTCACACCCTCGCTATATTGAGACGCTTTGGGGGGCAGGGTATCGTTTCATCAAGAATCAAAGCCATTAACTATTTTTATGAAACAGACAATCACCCTATCTTAAACAGTCAAAAGCGCCCTTCTCATCTAATGATTAAGAGGGCGCTTTTTCAGTGATCTTATATTGTATTAATCATGTATAAGCTATTGAATACGCTTCAACGGCTTATATAAAAGAGCAAATAAAACAACGGTAATTGCAAGTTCTGGAATTAAGAATGATGCATTGTAAATCATAGAATAAACCCAAGGATTTTGTCCTTCTGGTGCATAAGATGCAAAAACAATTGCCCCTGAAATCACATGGGCAACCCATCTGAAAAAAACACCTGCTGCAATGCCTAGGCTGGCTTTAAGCAAGGTATCTTCCTTTTTAGTAAAGAAGCCTACAAGTCCTAAAGCGCCAAAGGCCACAAGATAGTCACCTAAGATTGAAATAGGATGGAAAGACCATTTAGGTCCAAGTAAAAATTGAATAAGACCATAAACGACCCCTGCAAAGACACCTTGTTTACCGCCCCATCTGTAGGCATAAATAAGGATTGGCAGCATACTCCCTGCTGTAATTGATCCCCCATTGGGCATTTCCCATATTTTAATAAGACTTAGTACATAGGCGAGGGCAATCATGAGCGCCCCTTCCACTAACATTCGTAAATTTTGATTTCTATTTTCCATAAGTTCCTCCAGTTTAAATGAATTTTTTTCATTTTGAACCGTAAAGGTGTGACAAATGCGAAAAAAACCATATCTGCCTAGTAAGCAAATATGGTTTATATTACATGTTTCGCCACGCTTTCCTACGCTAGTTTTACCTAGATCAGGTTCAAGGGTTACGCTCTCACGCTCTCAGCCAGTTGGCACCCCTAGGTGATTCTTCATATTTAATTGTTGTACTATCTGTTAGACTGCATCGTCACTCTACGTTTAGCACGTGTTTATTCTAGCACTAAAATTTCAGAAATTCAAGTTTTTTATCTTGTACATCTTAATTATAGGTGTCATTTAAGGTTACATCATACCTGGCATGCCGCCACCCATACCTGGCATACCTGCACCACCTAAATCATCATCGCCTTTAACATCGACAACAGCCGCTTCAGTTGTTAAGAACATTGCTGAAATAGACGCTGCATTTTGAAGGGCAGAACGTGTCACTTTAGTAGGATCCACGATACCTGCTTTAATCATGTTGACATACTCACCCTTAAGGGCATCGAATCCAGTACCAAAATCACTGTTTTTAACGCGTTCAGCAACAACTGATCCTTCAAGACCTGCATTAATTGCAATTTGTCTTACAGGTTCTTCAAGGGCTCTTACGATAATGCTTGCACCTGTTTTTTCATCACCTTCCAATGTTTCCACTAAGGCTTCAACGGATTGGATCACACTAATAAGTGCTGTTCCACCACCTGGAACAATCCCTTCTTCTACCGCTGCACGTGTTGCATTGAGGGCATCTTCAATTCTTAATTTCTTTTCTTTCATTTCTACTTCTGTCGCTGCACCCACTTGAATAACAGCCACACCGCCACCTAATTTAGCGAGGCGTTCTTGTAATTTTTCTTTATCAAATTCTGAAGTTGTTTCTTCAAGTTGTGCTTTAATTTGACGTACTCTTTCATCAATCACTGCTTTATCGCCAACACCATCAATGATTGTTGTATTGTCTTTATCAATTTTAACTGATTTCGCACGACCTAACATTTCGACAGTAGCTGATTTAAGTTCATAACCTAATTCTTCTGTAATCACAGTACCACCAGTTAATACAGCTATATCTTCAAGCATCGCTTTTCTTCTATCACCAAAGCCTGGTGCTTTAACTGCGATACATTCAAAAGTACCTCTTAACTTGTTAAGTACAAGTGTCGTTAAAGCTTCTCCTTCAATATCTTCAGCTATAATTAATAATTTGCCACCTGATTGAACAATTTGTTCTAAAATCGGTAAAATTTCTTGGATATTGGCAATTTTTTTATCTGTAATTAAAATGTATGGATTTTCTAAAACGGCTTCCATTTTATCTGTATCCGTTACCATGTAGTGTGACACATAGCCTCTGTCAAATTGCATCCCTTCAACAACTTCAAGTTGTGTCCCAAATGTTTTTGATTCTTCAACTGTGATCACGCCGTCTTTACCTACTTTTTCCATTGCTTCTGAGATAAGTTCACCAATGGCTTTATCTGCAGCAGAAATAGAGGCAACATCTGCAATATCTTTTTTATCTTCTACTAAAACACTTTCTTTTTTAAGCTCTTCAACAGCCACTTTTACAGCTTTTTCAATCCCTGTTTTTAAAATCATTGGGTTAGCTCCTGCTGTTACATTTTTAACGCCTTCGCGAATAATAGCTTGAGCCAAAAGTGTTGCTGTTGTCGTCCCGTCGCCCGCTACATCATTTGTTTTGGTTGCGACTTCTTTAACCAATTGAGCACCCATATTTTCATAAGGATCTTCAAGTTCAATTTCTCTTGCAATGGTTACCCCATCATTAGTAATAAGTGGTGAACCAAATTTTTTATCTAATATAACATTTCTACCCTTAGGTCCAAGGGTTACTTTTACTGTATTCGCAAGTTTATCAACACCTGCTTCTAATTGTCTTCTTACGTCTTCAGAAAATTTAATTTCTTTTGCCATGATTCCTTCCTCCTATGCCATTACTGCTAAAATATCATTAAAATCAACAATAATAAGTTCTTCGCCATCTACTTTGATTTCTGTTCCTACGAACTTTTTAAAAACGACTTTATCACCAACTTTAATGTCAGTTATTTCGGAACCAATCGCTAAGACTTCAGCCAATTGTGGTTTTTCTTTTGCCTGAGATGGTAGAACAATACCACTTGCAGTTTTTTCTTCAGCTTCGACTTTTTTAATAATCACGCGTTTTCCTAATGGTTTTAACATGTTCTTTCCTCCTTCAAAATCAATAAATTCTATGTGGTACAGTCCTAATATAATACAAAACAAAATAAAAATCAATAGATTTTTAGCACTCATACATCAAGAGTGCTAACAATTCACACAATATTTACATTTTTTACGAAAATACTGCTTTTTTCACCTTTAAAGACTTTTGATGACAAGCTATTTTAAGGACTCTCAATCAATCGATTGGCCCCCATCACCGCATCAATATAAACTTCATTTAACTTTCTATAATTCAGATCCTTTTGTCTGCAATAATCAATCACACCTTCCCAATTTCCCGACTCATAAAGTTTTAACACACTTAATAAATCATGAAAAAGATTTTTGCCTCCAATAAGACCTGATTTAACATCGTCTTTCAGAGGGAGCTGATGTATTACATCATATAGCGGTTTATCCAAGATCGTGTCAATTCGTGAAAATAGTCCCACTAAAAAGGATTCCGCCTTACGAGATTGAATACCAAACAGCTCGGAAGAATTTTCACAAAAAATGGCTCTTGAAATAGACAATTTGATGAGTTCATCGGGCTTATCAGAACTCAAGTCTCTCAACATAATAAGTGTAATCCACTTTTTAATTTCTTTTAGGCCCAAAAGAGTAAGGGCATGATTGACTGATGTGATCTCTGAATTGGTATAAAAAGCCGGTGAATTAATCAATCTCAACAGCTTATAAGTGAGGGTAATATCATTTTTGATAATATTAGCAATACGATCAAATTCAGGTTCATCTTGAGAAATTTCTTTCAAGATTTCCATATAATTAAAAGTTGATATCGTCATCCCTTTTTCTTTGAAAACAATAGGTTTTGAAAAAAAATAACCTTGAAAGAAAGTATACCCCAGTGCCTTCGCTTGATCAAAATCTTCATGGGATTCTACTTTTTCTGCAAGGAGAAGTTTTTTCATTTTTTTATACTTTTCAGCGACAAAACGTCTTCCTTCATCATTTAACAGTATAAAATCAGCCTTAATAATATCGACATAAGGCATCACCTGATTGTACCTATCAGACTCTACAAAATCATCTAGGGCAATTTTGTATCCCTTTTCACTAAGATGTCTTATTTTTTCAATTAATAGATCATCAAGTTCTACCGTTTCTAGGATTTCGATAATGACTTGACTCGGATCAAGATAGAGTGCAAAATCATTAAGCAAGAGTTGTCGGGTGAAATTGATACAGGCCCATCTGCCACCTGCCAATCCTTCTATTCCAAAATGTGTAATGGCGTCAGAAATAACCGATGTCGTCGCCATATCTCCATCAGTAGAGGGATTGAACGCATTTTCTTCACTCTCTCTGTAGAGAATTTCATAAGCAACCACTTGTTTTCGACTATTAAAAATAGGTTGTCGCGCCAAAAAAATGTCCATTTTATAGCCCCTTCCCGTAAAAGGATCTCATATAATAGAACAAATACTGTTGGGCGTATCCCCCATGACTTGTGAAATACGTCTTTACAAATTCAGGTGCTTTGTCCTCAACCCCATAAAGGGTTTTAAGCATCTTCTTAACCCATGTATCTATGGGAAATGCCTCTCTTTTTCCATAGGCGAAAAGGGCAACACAATCTGCCACTTTATCACCTACACCATAAAACTGTTTAAGATAAGTATGCGTCTCTTGATAGTTAAGTCCCCTCATAGCCAAAAGATCGTACTCACCTGATATAAGCTGCTGAACCGTACGGTAAACCGATTTGTTGCGATAACCTATTCCCTTGACTCTTAACGCTTCGAGGTCTTGATGGCTAAGCTGGTCTAATGTTGGAAAAGCATAGTATTTTTGACCTTCGTAAGTGCCAATAAATTGACCAAACTTTTGTGAAAGTGCTTCAACAGACAGCTTGATTTTAGGGATATTATTATTGCTAGAAATAATAAAGGTTATTAGTGTTTCAAAAGGGGCTTGATTAAGGAGACGCAAGCCTTTGGATAAGGCTATTGCTTTTCGCAAATGGTCATCTTTCGTCGCCAGTTCTCGACCAATCGCTTCATAATCCGTGTCGAGGTCAAAATAATGCCAAAGCCTGTCGCGATCCACGTCTCCTAGTACACATTCAATCTTATAAATTTCTTCAGAATTCCTTTCAACTCGCTCCACCTTAATCACAGCCTGATCGACAACCCCCAAATAGGCATCTCCCTGCCTCTGCCACCTAAAACATTGACCACATTCAAAGGTGTGCTTAGGATTCATTTTTTCACTTTCAATAAAAAGGGTTTCCATCTACCGTCTCGCTTTCTATGCTTTAAGGTTAAATACAGCCACGCATTAACCTTGATCCATTTTTTCTTTTTCTATTGTCATTATCTTCTCTTCATCTCTTTCTCCGCTCATTTGTTCATTTTTCAATTCTTCCCACTTATAAAACATCGATTGCATATCTACTTTTGGGAAAGACCGATAAACTCTTGCCTTATTGAGACGGTTATTAACAGTGCCTTTTCTCTTTTGAACTTCTTCATCAAAACGTTTACGTGCCTCTAATACATACTGCGGCGTATAGCCTTTAAGTTCGGACAAAATCGCTTCTTTACGCTCATCGACTTCATCGCCGAATTGTTTTCTGAGCGCTTTAATTTCTTCTGCCATCTTATCTTTCATTTCCATAAATCCTCTAACTTCGTCGTTAATCATTTCTCTCTTATCATTTAAACCATTTTCAAGCGTTGTTTTGCGGTCACCAAACTCTTTGAGAAGGCGGGCTCTTACATCTATATCGAACCGCATATCGAGCTCTTGTCTTACCCGTTTCCATTCTGTGCGCATTTGTTCTGACATTTCTTCGAGTTCGATAATCATCTTTCTTAAATCAATTAATCCTCTAATTGTAAAGACGATGTCAATCACAAAATAAACGAAGAAAACACTTGCCACAACTATCAATGTTTGATTGGAAAAACTTTTCATCGGATTGACGACAAAAGGGCTAATCATTCTTAAAATTAAAGTTCCAAATATCCCCCACATCAATGAAAAAGACAAACAAACATATCCTCTAAAATTAAATTTTCGTCGAGAATAGTCCCACCATTTCGTATGGAATATTTTTTCAAGTACATAACCAGTTACAAGCTCTATGAGGCTTGTTATCAAAGTAACATAGACAAAGGTTACAAAGATATTCGTTTGACTGATATTGGGCATATATTCGCCTATAGTCACAAATATAGCATAGATGGCAACAATTCCTGCACCATAAATAGGGCAAAAAGGGCCGTATAAAAACCCACGGTTAATCCACTTGCCATGATTGACATAGGCATAGATAACCTCTGTTACCCACCCTAAAAAGCTAAAAATCACAAACAATAAAAACCAATTGACTAATGTCATCATTATTTTCTCTCCTTTATTGAGCGGTTTTTAGAACATATCCTTATTATACGCTAGAGCCCTGTCCCCTGCAATGGTAATAAATACTCACAACTCAATACGCATCCGTCCCTTTAAAAATGAAAAAAGACTGTCCTGCAAATAGAATCGCTTCTAAGTGCAAAACAGTCTGATTGTCCTCATTATATAAAAGAGGATACATTTTAAGGGAGTAAGAAACTAAAAGCAAAAACAATAGCAATAATCCCTGTCAAAATATTAATTTCTTTGTATCTTCCTGTTGCAATTTTCAAGATAACATATGAAATAATACCGAACGCCAAACCTTCTGAAATAGAATAAGCAAATGGCATCATAATAAATGTTAAAAATACAGGAATCACTTCTGTATAATCATCAAAATCAACATCCTTAATTGGGCTCAACATAAAGATTCCCACCATAATAAGTGCTGTTGAAGTCGCTGATGACGGAATCATTAAAAAGAGCGGCGAGAATAATAAAGATAATCCAAAAAGACCCGCTGTTGTTACCGCCGTTAATCCTGTACGACCGCCTTCTGCAACGCCTGATGCTGATTCAACAAAAGTAGTAACTGTAGACGTTCCTAAAACAGCACCTAAAGTTGTACCAATTGCATCGGCAAATAAAGCTTTTTTAGCATTAGGTACTTTACCATCTTCAGTTAACATATTGGCTTTGGTTGAAACCCCTACAAGTGTTCCTACCGTGTCAAACATATCTACAAATAAAAAGACAAATAAAACAGTTAACATATCAAATGAAAAAATATCATTCCATGCAAAATCAAAGAAATAAGGTGCTGTTGGTGCTTGAATAATACCCGTTGGCAGTGTTGTCACTCCCATTGGAATACCAATTAAAGTAGTCACTATAATCCCAATGAATAAAGCACCTTTTACATTACGGGCAACTAAAATCGCTGTGATAATAAGACCAATCACTGTTAAAAGACCCGGTCCTGAAAGTACATTTCCTAATTGTAAAATAGTCTCTCCATTTTCAATCACACCACCATTGGCAAAACCAATCAGTGCAATAAAGAAACCAATCCCAACAGAAACGGCTTTTTTAACACTTGTTGGTATTGCATCTATAATTGCTTCACGTATATTAAAGAAAGTGAGCAGTAAGAAGATAATCCCTTCTAAAAAGACCGCTGTTAAAGCAAAACTAAAAGGTTTATCCATTGCTATACAAACGGAATAAGTGAAAAAGGCGTTAAGCCCCATTCCAGGTGCTAGAGCAAATGGTAAATTGGCAAATAAGCCCATCACAAGTGTTGCAATTACTGCCGATAAAGCAGTTGCGGTAAACACTTTTAAAAAGTCCATTCCAGCAATTTCAAGTGTTGATGGATTAACGGCCAAAATATAAGCCATTGTCATAAATGTTGTAAAACCTGCAATAATTTCTGTTTTGACATCAGTCCCATGTTCTTTGAGTTTAAAAAAACGATCAAGGAATCCTGATTTGTTTTCCATAAATATCCTCCTATTTTGGAATAAAATAATAATAATAAAAATATAAAAAATGATTGGTAAGTAAATGACTGCATTCACTCACATCAATGATTTTACCAGAGGATCTTATAAAACACAAATATTTTTTTATTTTTTTAATATATTTTTCGTGTTTATACCGGCTTATTGTTATTTCTGTCTATTGATGATTGGGTTTTTAGGGTGGAATAACGAATCTTATTGTAGTATTTAGACAATCAACCTCTTTTATTAGCGAATATTATTTTGATTCTTTTGATTTAAACTGATAAATGTTCGCATAAAAAAAGCGAGATTCTTTCTTTAAAAAGAATCTCGCCCTCTAAAAGACTTATTAAAAAGGCCATATTTTGAGTATCAAATCATACACCATGGGTAAAAAAACAGCTGGTAACATATTGCCCACTTTAATTTTAGAATCCATGATCATATTAAAACCTAATGCAGCAATGAGTAAACCGCCTGTGGCAGACATCTGTAAAATAACGGTGTCTGTTAACACGCCACTCAACGATTGAGCGAGTAACGTGATAGCCCCTTGATAAATAAAAACAGAAACCGCCGAAAAAAGAACACCAATCCCCAATGTCGATGCAAGCACTATTGAAATAATCCCATCTAAAATAGCTTTGGAAAAGAGAATTTCATAATTGCCATGTAGACCACTCTCAAGTGAGCCCATAATCGCCATAGCCCCTACACAGAATAGCAAACTCGCTGTAACAAAACCCTTGCTAAAGCCGCCACCCTTTTTAGAGAACCTTCTCTCAATGCGATTGCCAAATTGCTCTAAACGCTTCTCAATATCAATACTTTCCCCAATCAAAATGCCAAAAACAACATAAAAGATAATAGGCATGATTTCCCCTGTGCCTTCTAGAGCACCTGATAAACCAATGAGCAAAACACAAAGCCCTACACCTCTCATAATGGTTTGAGTCATCTTTTCAGGGAGGCCTCCCTTAAAAAGAACGCCTACCATACTCCCACAGACAATTGCTGCTGCATTAACCACTGTGCCTAACATATCTGTCCTTTCTCGATTTAAAACAATCCTACAATTTCACCGTCTTCAAGAATATCAATACGGTTAGCAGCAGGAACTTTAGGCAATCCAGGCATTCTCATAATATCGCCCGCCATAGGAATGATAAAACCTGCACCTGCTGATACTTTAATATCACTGATTGTAATTTTAAAGCCGTTCGGTGCCCCCAAGAGCGATGCATCATCTGAAAATGAATACTGGGTTTTAGCCATACAAATCGGTAAGTCGCCTAAACCATCTTCTTCAAATTTTTTCATATTTTTAAGGGCTTTTTTAGTAAATTCCACCCCATCTGCACGGTATATTTCTTTAGCGATTGTTTCAATTTTGGACTGAATTGATTGGTCAAGTTCATAAATCGGTTTAAAATCTGACCGTCCTGATTCAGCCAATTCAACTACTTTTTCAGCCAGTTTAATGGCGCCTTCTCCACCTTTAGCCCAAACTTGGGTCAAAATAACAGGGACATCAATCGCTTTACATTTTTCTATCAACATTTCAACTTCTGCTGGCGTATCTGTTGGGAATTCATTAACAGCCACAACAGGAGGTACTCCAAATTTACGAACATTTTCAACATGTCTTTCTAAATTTTCAAAACCAGCTGCTAAAGCTTGTAAATTTTCTTTAGAAAGATCTGCTTTAGCAACCCCTCCGTGTTTTTTAAGCGCTTTAACTGTCGCAACAACTACCGCTGCATCCGGTTTTAAGTCCGCATAGCGGCATTTGATGTTAAAGAATTTCTCAGCACCTAAGTCAGCACCAAAACCTGCTTCGGTTACAACATAATCTGCTAATTTAAGGGCCGTCTTAGTCGCAACCACTGAATTACAACCATGTGCAATATTAGCAAAAGGTCCCCCATGAATGAAGGCAGGTGTATTTTCAATCGTTTGTACAAGGTTAGGTTTTAAAGCATCTTTTAAGAGCAGTGCCATGGCGCCTACTGCTTCTAAATCTTTTGCCGTCACGGGTTTGTTGTCATAAGTATACCCAATAATCATTTTTGAAAGACGTGCTTTCAAGTCTTCAAGATCATTAGCGAGGCAAAGAATCGCCATCACTTCTGATGCAACTGCAATATCAAAACCATCTTCACGTGTCACGCCATTAGACTTTCCACCTAATCCAACAGTGATATTTCTCAAAGAACGGTCATTCATATCAATCGCTCTACGCCAAGTGATACGCCCTGGATCAATCCCTAAAGGATTACCTTGATGAAGATGATTGTCTATAAGTGCTGCCAATAAATTATTGGCTGTCGTCACTGCATGAATGTCTCCTGTAAAGTGAAGATTAATATCTTCCATCGGCACCACTTGAGCATAACCGCCACCTGCTGCGCCGCCTTTCACCCCAAAACAAGGTCCTAATGAAGGTTCACGAAGTGCAGTAAATGTCTTTTTACCAATCTTATTTAGCCCCATTGATAAGCCCACATTGACAGTTGTCTTACCTTCACCTGCTGCTGTTGGATTAATCGCTGTTACTAAAATGAGCTTGCCATCTGCCTTGTCAGCTTTTTCTTTAAGGACATCGAGAGTCACCTTTGCCTTGTAATTCCCATAGAGCTCGAGTTCTACTTCTGAAATACCTACATTAGCTGCAATTTCTTTAATAGGTTTCATTTTTGCTTCTTGTGCAATTTGAACATCTGTTTTCATTGATTCTTCTCCTCTCCATTTACAGTTGATTTGGCATTTATACCGAAATATAATACGGGCAAAATGAGACCGCCACCAATGACGTTTCCCAAAGTGACCGGAATTAAATTATTGACCAAAATAGATGATATACTGCTTGTCATGCCTTCTAGATAGCCAAATGAAAAATAAAACATATTGGCAACGGAATGTTCAAATCCCGAAAAGACAAAAACCGTAATAGGCATCCAAATGGCGAATAATTTACCCGCTAGGGTTTCGGCACCATAAGACAGCCACACGGCTATTGCCACTAAAAGGTTACACAGTATTCCCCGCATAAAAGCTTCCATAAAGGACAGTTCTAATTTCCCTTGCAGAACATTATATACAAGATTTGAAAAAGTGTCATGTATTATACCTGATTTTGATATAAATAGTGCAATAACAAATGCTCCTATTGCATTAAATATCCAAACGAGAAGCCAATTCAAGCCCAATTTAGGCAAGGTGATTTTATGATGTAGCCATGCCAGTGTTAATAAGTTATTGCCTGTAAAGAGTTCAGCCCCTGTTATCAATATCAAGAGTAGCCCCGTTGGAAAAAGGAAAGACCCAATTAATTTTCCCATGCCAGACCCGTCAAAATAATATAAACTGGTTAAATAGGCCATCCCACTTAAAGCAATATACATACCGGCTAAAATCGCTGCTATTATTGTTTTACTTGGCTTTTTTTGTCCCTTTTTCTCGCCTACTTTAATCACTGATTGATAAATTTGAAAATCATTTTTCATGCGCCCTCCTATCTATTTCATCATAGTGGTCTATTGACTTTTTTTAGACTATTGCCGTATTCCTACGACACCTTATCGTCTATTTTAAATCCATACTACGCATTGATGTCTTGTTCAAATTGATTCAATAATTTCAGCGTCTGAGGGTGATTAATCACCTTGGCATGTTCAATTGCCAACTTTATCATTTGGTCCGCCTTTTTAGTTTGCCCTTTGTGGGCATACACCATAGCAAGATAGCCTTCCGCTTCACCTCTACGCCATAAGGTGTCGATACTTTCGTAGAACAGAAGGGCTTTATTAAAATAAGCCTCTGCACTCATATCGTCTTCTTTAAGGTAAGCTATAATACCTGCATTGGTGTTAAAAATCGACCCCCCTCTGATGATATTGTGGGTCTCACAAATACGGATGGCACGGTCCACATAAGACATGGCTTTATCGTACGCTCCCTGACGTCTATAGGTTTCTGAAATATAATTATAACTGGCTGCAATGTTAAGTAGGTATTTTTCTGAATGTGTCATTTTTTCAAACCGATCAATTGAACTTTCAAAACACGTTCTCGCCTCATTAAACTGCTCAGCCATCATCCAGTAGATGCCTCTTAATCGGTCGGCAATTGCACTTTGCTTATCGCTTAATTTTAAGGTCTCAATGACCTCTAAATAGTCTTTTAGCATTGAAGCATCATCCACCTGAATGGCATGATAAATCCGTTGGACGCAGCCTTTAAAAATCATGTCTTGATGATTGTGTTTCTGTGCTAATGCGATAAGACTGTCTATTTTCTTATTGCCAATCTCATATAGCCCCTGCCTAATAAGATAGCGACCGTACATATGGAGATATTCCATTTCTAAATAATCAATATCGCTACCACTTTCTTTTCCTTTTTCAATTAAAAGACCAATCTCCTTAAAACTAGAGTCGGGTCTTGCCTCTAACTTCACATAAGAGGCTTGATTGATTTCAGGATAGAGTTCATGACTAAAATCATAGTAATATTTAAGATAGCTTAAATAATAATCTAGGTGCTTATGATAGTTACCCGCTTGTTTGAAATGATAAATCAATTTTTGATAAATAATAACATCTTTTTGATACCCCGTAAGTTGGTCTTCTAAAATAGTGGCAATTTTTTGATGCAATATTCTTATCTTGGCTTTAGGGACTTGTTCATATATATATTCTCTCAACTTATTATGGGTAAATCTATACTTAAGTTCACCTTCTATTTCCCATTCTTTCAAAATAAACTTTTCTTTCAGTTCTTGTAGGGCATCTATGACGAGGCTATCATCTTTAGTATAAAGTGCCACCAACATGCTATAGTCCATTTCATCAAAAAACATGGCGGCAATATTGAGTACTTTTAAGGCTTCTTCAGATAATCCCAAAAAACGAGCTCCCAATAAGTCTTTAAAATGTTCTAGGCGTTGCTCTGCGGAGGATGATAAATAATTCATATACTCTACGACGAAAAAAGCATTGCCTTCACTTTCCATGAATATTTTTTCTTTCACTGCTTCTTCTATCATTTGAGTGCTTTCATCAGAAAGAAAGTTAATAAAGTCAAAAGTACCTTGACGGTCAAAACGTTCCAGCTTAACGACTTTCAGTAGTTTATATTTTTGAGTAACTTTAATCATTTGATCCACTGGATTGCTGTATTCATTACGAAGAGTCCCAATGACTTTCACATGATCTGTATGGAGTAAAATGGTTGTCAATAATTTTAGGCTCATAGCATCCATCCACTGAATATCATCAAAAAAGATAACAACATGGTCCATTTGCCTTAAAAGTTTGCAAACAACTTTCTCTAAATAGTCTTCTTTGAGCGCTTCAATATGTTCCACTTTAAGGTCATGGCTTTCATCCAGTAAACTTGGAAAGACACGGGCTAATATTTGACGGGCATTTTCAGGTATTTTTTCAATGGTCTCTCGCGTCATTTGATTAAAAATATCATCCCACGGTTTATAATTAAAGTGACTTTCCATCTGATAGCAGTTGGCCCTTAAAATAAAAGGCGACTGACTAATCACTTCTTCTACTAGACTGGTTTTTCCTATACCGGCTTCACCTTTCACCACTGCCATTTTGTAATGATTTTCATAGGGATTGATAAAATGCATGAGACTGGTGATTTCTTTTTCTCTACCAAACAAGGCACTTTCTGGTCCCTCTCCTTCTAGCCGCTGGTTAATCAGTTCATAGTAGAGACTTCTTGTCTCTTTATCAGGTCCAATCCCCATTTCTTCTTCTAAAAGTGTCTTGATGCGATTGTATTCTTCAACAAGTGGCTTAAATTGCCCCATCGCATGATAAATTGTCATCAACCATCGGGCTGTCTTTTCGTCAAACTCATCTATTTGTCTCATGGTGAGGGCGTATTCAAGCGCCTGATCATAGGCTTTCTCTTGGATGAGTTCAGGAATGACTTTAAAAACCAAGTTATTGTATTTTTGATTTAAATGAAGGGTTGTCCGTTCAATCCACTGATCAAAGGTCGGAGCATCTTTGAGCAATTCTTCACTGATAAAAAGTCCTTGATAAGTGCTTAAAAAATGAGCGTCTTCCTCACCTATAACGTTAGTCATTTCTTCATTTAAAGTGATCACATTCTTATTGGGACAGTTAAAAATATCTACCCCTAAATCTTTTTTGAGCCGGTAAAGACAATTTCGCAAATTTTTTTTAGCGGTTTGCGTGTCTACGCCTTCCCATATGAGATTGACCAGCTCCATACGTGTGACTCTTTTTTGATAGGCCAAATAAAAGAGGACCGCTTCACTCTTTTTCAGGGATATGGCCACCGGCCTACCATTAATGCTAATATGGGGTTTTTCAAATAGGTTAATATCTACCAATTGTCTTCACCTCTTTTACTCTAGTAAAAAAGCTGCTTCTCGAAATCGACAAGCAGCCTGCTTTATTTTATTTTCCACCTTTGACATACATTTTGTCAACTAAAGTCTCAATTAATTTTTCTTCTGGTATGAAAGGTAAGGTGATATGGTCCTTGTCTCTCATTTGATTATATTCAATTGAAGTTTCAAGTGCATGCTCATTTCTTGCCCATGCACGTCTTGCCACGCCTCCCATAACATCCCAAGGAATCGCATTTTTAAGAATATTATCAACGCGCTCGCTACCGTCGAGAACCATGCCAAAACCACCATTAATGGCTTTACCTATACCGACACCTCCACCATTGTGAAGGGCTACTAAACTCATGCCCCTTGCTGCATTACCTGCATAAATATGGGTTGCCATTTCTGCCATGACATTGGAACCATCTTTGATATTGGATGTTTCTCTGAAAGGTGAATCTGTACCGCCTGTATCATGATGGTCACGACCTAACATAACCGGTCCAATTTCTCCTTTTCTAACGAGTTCATTGAATTTAAGAGCTATTTTGAGTCGACCCATAGCATCTTGATAAAGAATCCGCGCTTTTGAACCCACTACTAATTGATTCTTTTCTGCATCTCTAATCCATGCCCAGTTGTCTCGATCTTGAAAACGACGATTAGGATCAATACAGTCCATAGCCGCTTGGTCAGTCTTATGAAGGTCTTCATCTTTCCCACTGAGGCAAACCCATCTAAAAGGACCATACCCATAGTCAAAGAGAACAGGACCCATAATGTCTTCAACATAAGAAGGCCATATAAAACCATCTAATTCATTGACTCCATTTTTACAGATTTCTTTGACACCAGCATCATAAATCGCTTTCATAAAACTGTTACCGTAATCAAAGAAGTAAACGCCTCTTGACGTTAATGTTTTAATGGCTAAGAAATGTCGTTTAAGCGTTTCATCCACACGCTTTTTAAAAGTTTCTTTATCATGAGCAAGCAGTTCAGTCCGCTCTGCAAAACTCATATCTACTGGACAATAGCCGCCATCATAGACATTGTGGCAAGAAGTTTGGTCTGACAATAAGTCAATGTGCACTTCTTTTTCAACCGCATATTCAAGAAGATCGACTATATTGCCTTCAAAAGCAATGGCACTTGCTTTACCGTCTTTGGCATATGATTGAGCCAGTTTAAAACAAGCTTCTGGGGTTTTAGCCACTTCAGTAACCCATCCTTGTGTATAACGGGTTTCAATTCTTGAAGGGTCAACCTCTGCAATGATACTCACTGCCCCTGCAATCACAGCCGCTTTTCCTTGTGCACCACTCATGCCGCCTAGACCAGATGTAACAAAGAGGCGACCTTTAAGGTCTTCATCTTCCGGAATTCCCAGTTTATCTCTACCGGCATTTAAGATTGTGCTGTATGTTCCGTGTACAATGCCTTGAGGTCCAATATACATCCAACCGCCAGCTGTCATTTGTCCATACGATGCCACCCCTAAGGCTGCTGCACGATTAAAGTTTTCAAGGTCATCAAACATCCCCACCATCAAGCCATTGGATATCATAACACGTGGTGCAGAGGTTTGTGATTGAAAGAGTCCAACAGGGTGACCTGACTGAACAACTAGCGTTTGTTGATCTGTCAATATTTCTAGATATTTTTTAATCAAGTGATATTGCATCCAATTTTGGCATACTCTTCCCGTTTCGCCGTAAGTTACAAGTTCGTAAGGATAAAGAGCAATGTCAAAATCAAGATTGTTGTCAATCATCACTTGAATAGCTTTTCCCTCTGTTATTTGCCCCTTATAGGCTTCAATAGGTTTCGCTTTAATACTGCCCTGTGGCCTAAAACGATAGCCATAGATACGCCCTCTTGTTAAGAGTTCTTCTAAAAATTCCGGTGCCAAAGTATCATGCCACTTTTCTGGGATATACCTTAGGGCATTTTTAAGTGCTAAAGCCGTTTCTTCTTTTGAGAGGGTAAATTCACGTTTTGGCGCGCGTCTAATGCCTTCTTCAAATGTTGGATACTCTGGCAACGTCTCAAATATATCTTCTAGTTTAACTTGCATTGCCTTTCCAATTTCTACATTGTTCATAATTATCCTCCTCTTACATTATCTTTGATTCTATTGTATGTAAAAGCCGTCTATTTTAAGTCCATTCTTCGAACAAAAAAGACGGTAAAAAAAGAGCTACCCACAAGTTGTTTGTCTCGTCAGTAGCTCCTCTATCATTTCCTCATTAACGTGCTCTATCATCTCTATTCATTAGGTGTTGATTGATTTATCGCTTTGCTTTCTCAAGCTTTGCTTCTCCTTTAAACGCTTTAATGGCTTGACTAATTAGTACAACAGCAAGAACCAATAGGGCGATTGCTAAGAAAAGTAAAATATAGTTGGTTAAGTTAGCAAATATTAATTGAACTAAAGCAACCAATGTTACTGCAAACATGAATACCATCGGTACGATGACTTGTTTGTAAGATTTCCCCATCTCCTTGAGCCATACCGCAAGGGCTAAGAGTGAGAGGGCTGCCAGTAATTGATTGGCAGATCCAAAGAGTGGCCAGATGTTTGACCAGCCGAAGAATGCAAGACCACCACCGAGAACAACGGTAATACCAGTTGATACGTAACGGTTGGTTAAACCTTTTTCTTCTACCCCTTCACCTTTAGTGAAGAATTCTTGGAAGATAAAACGTGCAAGTCTTGTTGCTGTATCAAGTGAAGTTAAGGCAAATGCTGAAATAGCAAGGGCTGTAAAGCTAACTGCTGGTTCAAGCGGAATACCAAAACCTGCCATAAAAGTACCGAGTCCATTTGAGAATACGTTAACTGGACCACCATTATCCAAAAGAAGTGCTAATTTATCAGCTCCAATATAACCGGCTGTGATAATAGCGATAACGGCAAGAACGCCTTCAATTAACATTGAACCATAACCAATGATACGAATATCTTTTTCACTGTTAATTTGTTTAGATGTTGTCCCTGAACCTACCAGTGAATGGAAACCAGAAATAGCACCACAAGCTACTGTTACAAATAAGATTGGGAATAGAGTGGATTTATCAACTGTAAAACTGGTTACAGGTGCAAGTTCAAGAACAGGATGCATGACAAAGATACCAATCAAGCCACCAATTAACATCGCATAGAGTAAGAAACTGTTTAAGTAATCTCTCGGTTGTAATAAAATCCATACCGGTGTGACACTCGCAACGAAAATGTAAGCCAATAAAATAACCATCCATGCATTTTTAGAAAGTGAGATTGGGAACATTGTTCCAAGTACAATACAACCAAATAGAGCAACAACACCAATCACTGAACCTACAGCTAAATTAACCCCACGACGGTAGACAAAATAACCAAAGATAATAGCAAGTGCTATAAATAATACAGAAGATGTCGCAGCCGATGGTACAGATACAAATGTGTTAGCAACAATATTTGTAAAAGCTGCTACAACTAATAAGAGGGTTAACCAAGCAAAGATTGCAAATAATTTTTTCCCCTTATCACCAATGGTTGAGTGAATCACTTCCCCGATTGACTTTCCATCATTTCTAACAGAAGCAAAAAGTGAACCCATGTCATGGACCCCACCAAAGAAGATCGATCCAATAACAATCCATAAGAAAACAGGTACCCATCCAAAAATAGCTGCTGTAATCGGACCAACGATTGGACCCGCACCGGCTATTGATGAAAAGTGATGCCCTAAAAGAACAGGTGCTTTAGCAGGAACGTAGTCCACACCATCACCTAAGCGATGAGCAGGTGTCTTGATAGACTCGTCAATCCCCCACTTTTTAGCTAAAGACGCACCATAAGTGACGTATGCGATTAAGAATAATACCACAGAAACTAAAATTAACCATATCGCATTCATTTGTTTTTCCTCCCCTAAAAGAATTTTATTTGAAGCTGAGATATGACTTATCTCACGCTTTCAGACTCATTTTCTCTCTGATACACTTTATACATTTTTTCAAGGCGCTTTTTCTCTTTTTTGCCTATGCGGTTACTGTAGAGACGCCCTGTTTTAGTATTCACTACAATAAGACCTACATTGATCCAGCCTTTGAATCCCCATTCAAAGCTCTTATAGTAACTGAATTGTCTTATCTTTTTCCTAAGTTCAGAGGTCCAGTCCCCATGATACTCTATAATGACATAAACCATTGTCGACATATGGTCTTCGCTTGCAGTGACAAATTCATGATTTTTACTGTCTACCAACTGATAAATTTCTTCAATATCTTTGATGTTAAGACTGGCTTTATCCATGTACAAAATCACTTCATTGTTTTCAAATGCATAATACTCCATGTCTTTTTTCATGACATACATGGCATTACGTTCATAGTATTTCGCAATGAAGTCACACGAAAATGGGTTATCTTCAATAACATCATAATAAGTGATTAACTTGTTTTTTAAAAAATTACTAAAGTTATTTTCCGTCCTCATTGTTTGAGCCATTTCCATCATTATTGATATCCCCCTCATGAAATTCGCTTAATATTCTGATTCTTCAAACTGTTTTAAGTCACTTTTATTGTAATAAAAAAATGGTTTGTTCCAAACCATTTTTGAATAAAGTGTCTCTTTTTATGTTTCAGTTGCATTATGTGCGTCTGAAAATTTTTATAAAATGTGCATCCGTTCTTTAAAGGGTTGAATCTTGCTGCGACTAATAGGGACTTCTTCTTTATAATAATTCATTTTAACCATATAAGTATTGTTGAACCAAGGTTCTATTGTCGCTATATGATTCAAATTGATAATGTACGTTCGATGACTTCTAAAAAAGCTAGGTGTCAGAATGGATTCAATATCAGTCAAATTCTTCTTACAAGTAAACGTGCCCTCTTCAGTTACAAAATAAGTCAAGCGGTCTTCATGAAAAATGACTGAAATATCTTCAAATTTAATGGGCCTCAAAACGCCATCTTTATATAAACTAAAAACCTTCTGTTTCTCTTTATACTCATCAATGACTTGGCGCATTCCCTTGTTGTCTTCTTCCATATCATTAGACCATTGAATCTGTTTAAGTTTAGTGACTGTTTGAGCCAGTCGTGATTGAGTTATAGGTTTGAGGAGATAGTCAACTGCATTGAGTTCAAAAGCTTTGATGGCATAACTATCATAAGCCGTCACAAAAACAACTTGAATGGGAAGTGCCTTTTTTAAAATATGGTCTGCTATAATCATCCCCGATAATTTAGGCATATTAATATCTAAGAAAAGCACATGATGGGGAAATTTTTCAAGTTCACTTAAAAGGGACAAACTATCTGAGAAAGTCTTAGATACCTCTACATCATCAAATTGGGATAGCAGGTAATCCATCTCATCTACTGCTGGTTTTTCATCATCAACAATTAAACACTTTAACATTAATCCTCCACCTCTCTTTTCATTGGTAAATACGTCCTGAACAGACTTCCCCTGTCCACTTGACTTTCAATTTCAAAAGTAGCTGTCTTTCCATAATGTTTTTCAATTCTCTTCTTAACATTTTGGATGCCAATGGCTGATTCATCTTTTCCTTCTAAAATGCCCTGTACTTTTGCCTCTTTCATGCCAACGCCATCATCCATAATCTCTATGGTGACGCCCTGTTTTTCATACTTGGCAGTCAAAGTAATCACACCACCTGTTCCTTTGGGAACAATGCCATGAAAAATAGCATTCTCTACCAAAGGCTGTAGCAGTAAAGGCAATAATTTGATATTTTCAGACACCTCAATGTGTTTTTCCATCACAATTTGATCCCCAAATCTAGCGCGAATAATACTCATGAATGTCTCAATATGTTTTAATTCTTCTTCTAAGGATATTTCACCTTCTAAAGACTGCATGTTTTTACGCAAATAAGCACTTAAATCAACGAGAACTTCTCTTGCCTTATCCGGATTGGTTCGGATAAGTGAACCGATGACATTTAAAGTATTGAAGAAAAAATGAGGACTAATTTGTGCTTGAAGGGCTCTGATTTCTGCACTGAGTTGGAGCTTAGATTGTTCTTCTAAACTCGCTAGCCTCAACTGTGTCGACAGTAAACCCGCAAGTCCTTTTGCCATTTCAACGTCTATATCATCAATGCCACCTTCTGTTCGATAAAACTTGAGGGTTCCAATGATTTCGCCTACGTCCTCTATGGGAACAATAACGGCTGCTTGTAAGGCACATGAATCATCAGGACAACCAATTTCTTCTTTTGAGTAGGCCAATCTTATATCGCCGTATTCAATGACCTTTTTAGTAATATGTGTCATTACAGGATTACCCGCCACATGATGATTGCTTTCAGCACCCACATGAGCAAGAATCTCGACTGTATTGGTAATCGCTACCGCATCAAAATCTGTCGCTTCTAGAATTTGATTGGCCATATGATAAGCCGTCTCTTGATTAAAGCCTGACCGAACAGTCTGAAGGGTTTTATCTGCAATAATCAGTGCTTGTCGCGCACGCAATCTCGCTTGAATAGTCCCCAGTTCTTGAATATTAGTGATAATCATGATGAAAAGTGCTATCCCAATGGAATTGACTAAAATCATCGGAAAACTAATCACCGATACTAATTGAATTGTCGCTTCAATAGGGCGAGCTATCAGCATGAGAATAATCATTTGAAGCGATTCTAAGCAGAGACCAAGAACCAAGGCAAAAACAATTTTGGAGTGACTTCTGCGAAATGCTTTTGAAAAAAGTCCCGCAATAATACCTTCTACAAGTGTGGAAATGCCGCATGAAACAGCGGTAAATCCGCCAATATCAATCAACCACCGATGCCCACCGGCAATGATTCCCGACAAGACACCTACAAGGGGTCCGCCTAAGAGTCCCCCTATAGCCACGCCAATCACACGTGTGTTGACAATTGCACCTTGATAATGTATCCCTGTTATTGTCCCAATAATACTTAATACTCCAAATAAAAGTGACATTGTGAGTTTATCAAGTCCTGTTAATTTCTTCTTTGCAAATATGTTCTTAAACGTTCTTGCTCTAGAAAAAATGAGTCCAATCATCACGATGAGACCAACATGATAGAGTAATGCGATCAATAAATCAAGCATAATCTCCCTCCTCTATTTAAGATGATTGATGTCTCATACGATTAAATTTAAGGGCTGTGTGAATAGCATAACGTTGTTCTTCATTGTCTAGGGTGAGCTGTAAAATATCTTGGATGCGATTAAGGCGGTAAAGAATGGTGTTATAGTGGGTAAAGAGAGATTCCGACATTTTCTTGAGGTTTCCATTACACTCAAAGTAGACTTCGAGAGTTTTAACCAATTCGGTATCTTTTCGGGTATCATATTGTACTAATTTTTCTAGTGTGTCCTTATAAAAAAGGCTCAATTCATTTTGTATACTTGGTTGGGAGAGAATCTTATAAATTCCCATTTCTTCAAAATAAACTTGATGATCAGGTAAATAATATTTGGCAGCTTCAAGGGCTTTTGTCGCATCATTTAAGGATAAGTGAACTTGACTTAATCCCTGATAAATACGACCAGCACCAATTGATGTTTGACCTTTTTTGATTTTAGAAGATAAAATATCATATATATATTCAACATAGCGTTTAACAACAGAGAGATTTTCACCTTCTTTAAGCATGACCAATATATAGATACTATCACTCTTATTAAGAATCATGTAAGACCGTCCTAAGTCTTTGCAAATCATCTCTATCAAATAAGCCGCTTTAAAAACGAGGTCTGCCTCGCTCAAATGAGAGGGCATTTGTAAATCAATATCTAAAATAACATAGTAGGCATTTTCAGCAAATCTAAAATTGCCCGCACGGTCTATTGCTTTTGATCGCCTGATTTCATCCATCGAAATGAGGTCATCAAAGAATTCAATTTTGTATTTATTTTCAACTTCTTGTACCGAAATTTTCTTTAAAAATTCAAGTGCAATAATATTAGAGGCTGTCTCAAGACCTAACTGGTCATAATTCGTAAAAGGACTTTCCTTGCCATAGGCAACAATATGCCCATGAACTTTATTTTTTACAAAGATAGGAATCACCAATCGTTCAACGACCTCTTCTTTATAAGCCATTCGATCAACAATCATTTTATTATTTTTAGAGTCAAAAATACTGCTATCTATATTTTCATATAAGAGGGCATAATCATCTTCAAAATAGTCTTTTAAAAAATACGTATCTTCAAAGTAATAATCTCTCACAAAAACGGGTGCAGAGATTGTTTTATGAATACTTTTAAGAACATCCTCGATATTTCCCCCATTGACTACGACGTTCATGGTGTCTTTGTGAAGGGTTTCAACACGTTGTAATACTGATGTTTGCTTGGAAAACATTTCATGATAAACTTCTGTAAAAATATCAGTAAAGGTCACCTCATAATCCAAATCAATCACTGCTAAATGATTGTCATTACACACCTCAATCACTTCAAGTGGCAACTGAGAAATATAAGGATTAATTTTAATAAAAACCGCACTTACCCCTTTTTGGGCGATTGCTTCAAAAAGAGATACCATTTGTTCTGTTGTCTCTTTCTCAAAAATTTTTCCTGTTGTCAAAATAATCTGATTGGCTTCTAACCACTCAATAATTTCCACATCCAGCATCACATTAATTGATTGAACCCCTTGATCAATTTGGTCCTCTTTGGTCAGTATTTGACATTTATTAAAAAGATCTAACGACAAAACATCCTTTAGAGAAACTACCGTATCATTTTTCATTGACCATGCCCCCCTTTATAGTCTTTCCATAAGACAATTATATCTAAATGTCATAGAATAGACAACCAGTCTTTATTTATTGTTCTTTTTTAACATATAAAATAAGCCTCATTGTGTTAGACTCAAATAATCCGCAAAGAAATCCACAGGGGAGTGAATATGGATGCAAACCATATGAGTCTATCACAATAAGGCTTAGTGTGATTTTAAAGTAAGTACATTTATAACAGTATAATAGAAAATTCTGTATAAATCAACTGTATAATGTCATTTATACTATACAGCTCTCAATTATTGCATATTTATCAACTAAAAAGATAAAATAGTCATTCCTTATTACTCTATTCACTCCCTTTTACAACGGGAAAATTAAAGATTATCTATGAATCAATCAAAATAAAAGCACCTTTCAATCATGAAAGGTGCTTTTTTCAAAGACAAATATCTCATTTATCTCTTTATATTATTTTAGCTTAAGTGAGGATTAATAATTGCCTTGAGCAAGCATTGCATCAGCTACTTTTTTGAAGCCTGCAATATTAGCACCTGCAACTAAATTATAACCAAATCCATAAGCAGCTGATGCTTCTGCTGCATTTTTATGAATATTTGTCATAATTTGATCAAGTTTAGCATCTACTTCTGCTTCTGTCCAAGATATTCTCATTGAGTTTTGTGCCATTTCAAGGGCTGAAGTTGCTACACCACCTGCATTTGCTGCTTTTGCAGGTCCTACAATAACGCCATTTTCTTGTAGATATTCAAGTGCTTCGTTAGTTGTTGGCATATTTGAAGCTTCGCAAAGGAATTTAACACCATTTGCAACGATTTGTTTTGCATGGTCTAAATGAATTTCATTTTGAGTGGCACATGGAATCACGATATCTGCTTTAACGCCCCAAGGTCTTTCACCAGGGAAGAATTTAGCTGAAGGGAATTGGTCAGCAAATGGTCCAACGATATCTTTTCCACTACTTCTTAATTCTAATAAGTAATCAATTTTGTCGCCGCTGATACCTTCTTCGTCTAAGATATATCCATCTGGTCCTGAAATAGTGATAACTTTACCACCGAGTTCAGTTACTTTTCTTGCAGTTCCCCAAGTCACGTTACCGAAACCTGAAAGTGCTACTGTTTTACCTTCAAAAGTTTCGCCATTGGCTTTAAGCATTTCTCTTGTAAAGTAAGTTACACCGAAACCAGTTGCTTCTGGACGGATTAATGATCCACCGTAAGCTAAACCTTTTCCAGTTAATACGCCATTTTCAAATGCGCCTCTAATTCTTCTGTATTGACCATATAAGTATCCAATTTCTCTTCCACCTACACCGATATCTCCTGCTGGGACATCTACGTCTGGTCCAATATGTCTATATAATTCAGTCATAAAACTTTGACAAAATCTCATTACTTCTGCGTCTGATTTGCCTACTGGATCAAAATCAGAACCACCTTTACCGCCACCAATTGGTAGACCAGTTAAAGAGTTTTTAAAAATTTGTTCAAATCCTAAGAATTTAACGATTCCAATATAAACTGATTTGTGGAATCTAAGACCGCCTTTATAAGGTCCGATTGCACCATTAAATTGCACTCTGTAACCACGGTTAACTTGTAAATTACCTTCATCATCTACCCATGGTACTCTGAACATAATTTGTCTTTCAGGTTCTGCCATTCTTGCCAAAATATTAGCTTCTACATATTCTGGGTGTTTTTCAAGTACGGGTTCAAGTGATTTAAACACTTCTTCTACCGCTTGTAAAAACTCTGTTTCATGAGCATTTCTTTTTTTAACGTCTTCAAATACCTCTTGAATATACTTCATTTCAAACATCTCCTTTAAAATGATCTGAGGTTGCCCCCTCCTACCACTTTTGTGGTATAATCCTTGCCTTAAGCTTGTTAAAAAATTGTTCCTCCGTTTGACGCTTTAATCGTAACATATTACCCCTATAGTGTAAACCAAAAAACAAGGGGCAACTTATATTTTTTTTGTAACACTTCAACAAATTTTGTATACATGATACAGGCATATATCTTTTTTGTAATCCATTGTCATTTTGTGTATTTTTATGAATTTGATAACTTTGTATCATACATAACACAAAATACTGTATACATTTAATACAATGATAATGATTATCATCACATATTGATTCTTTTAAGTCTTTTTTCTTGTATTTTTGTTGTTTAGTATCATTTGTGCGTATTATAATAATACTGAACTTAAAACTAAAAGGAGGAACGAATTATGTACGTAATTAATGATAGCTGTATTTCATGTGGCGCTTGTGAAGCAGAATGTCCAGTAAGCGCAATCTCTGCTGGTGACGCAACTTATGTTATTTCTGATGCTTGCATCGACTGTGGTGCTTGTGCTAATGTTTGTCCAGTTGACGCACCTCAACCAGAATAGTTTTAAAGACTAACGGACGAAAAGCTGTGGTAATATTACTACAGCTTTTTTTGTGTCTAAAAAATTTTTCCGACCTCCCACCGCACGTACGGATTTCGTAAACCATTCATTTCAAAATTTAAGAATTGTTGTTCTCTTTCTGCTAAATACACAGAAAACTTATTACTGTTTTTTAGTGTTATCTAATGATGATACAATAAAGCCAGTTGCAGCAGCGACCACAAATATAATGCCGAGGTATCCCTCTAAATTAATTACAGCACCTAAATAAATACCAATCAATCCAATAATTGCTGTGACAAAAGATGCCTTTATAGCTTTTGACATAATCTATTCCTCCTTAAAAAATTGTTTAATCATTATGATTTGTTTTCATTTTAGGATACCAAAATAGAGACGTTGGATAAAGTCCATATAATGGTGTAAAAAAAATCAAAATCAGAACTTTCTATTGCAATTTCAACTTTTTCCTAATTGCAGAAGTCACTTTTTCATTTAACGCAGAAAAATGCGACAACGGCTACTGTGATTAGATTTAAAAAAGAGCATCTTAAACCCTAAATAGGCTTAAAATGCTCCAATATTTAAAATAAATATGACCTTTAATATACCAATGCTACTGACTAGGGCTTCTTCTAAATGTCATCTGGATCAAATTTATCCGTATGATACTGGACAATTTTACTCAGAAATATTAAGATAGCCTTTTCTTCATTAATTGATACATCTTTCAATACAAAGTCGAGTTCTTTTTGAGAAACTTCACTCAACTCGTCTAAAAACCGTCGCCCCTCATCAGTGACTACAATCAATTGATTTCTGCCATCATACTTGTCAGGTACCTTTTGAACAAACTTGTAACTCATCAGCTTTTTAAGGGCTGTCGTCATATGATTGCGATCAATTTCGAGATAATCAATCACCGACTGGAGTTTCACTGTTTCTTCTTCATTTAATCGTCTAAGGAGTAATAGCTCGACTAATGAAAGTTTGTAGTTCAGTTTGTCTTTATAAAAGCCTGTCTTATCTTGATGTAACACCTTGATTAACATCCGATCAAGCATATGCGCGATTTCTTTTGTATAGTTAGCCATGTTTCCTCAATTCAATTAACATTTTTTTACGATTACAGCTTCACCCATACCGCCACCGATACAAAGTGTTGCTAAACCGTAATTACAATCATCTCTTTTTAACATTTCATGAATCAGTGTAACAAAGATTCTATTTCCTGATGCGCCAATTGGATGACCAAGTGCAATAGCACCCCCATTAACATTTACAATGTCAGTATTTAAATTTAATTCTTTTACAACAGCTAATGATTGTGCTGCAAAAGCTTCATTGGCTTCGATTAAATCTAAATCTTCTACTTTAAGACCTGCTTTTGCAAGTGCTTTTTTAGAAGCGGGTACTGGACCAATTCCCATAATACTTGGATCAACACCTGCTGATGCATGTGAAATAATTGATACAAGCGGTTTAAGTCCTAATTCATCTGCTTTTTCTTTACTCATAACAATGACTGCTGATGCGCCATCATTGATACCAGATGCATTACCAGCTGTTACTGTTCCGTCTTTTTTAAATGCTGTTCTGAGTTTTCCTAATTTTTCTAGTGTCGTTTCCTTAATGAACTCATCTTGATCAAAACAAATAGGATCCCCTTTTCTTTGAGGAATATAAACTGGAACGATTTCATCATTAAAGCGTCCAGCCGCTCTTGCTGCCGCTGCTCTTTTTTGAGAAGTGAAAGCAAATTCATCTTGAGCTTCTCTAGTAATGCCCCATTGTTCTGCAATGTTTTCTGCTGTAATACCCATGTGATAGTTATTAAACGCATCCCATAAGCCATCGTTTACCATAATGTCAACCATTTCACCGTTGCCCATTCTTTGTCCCCATCTTGCACTTTTGAGAACATAAGGTGCCATAGACATATTTTCAGTACCACCGGCAACGACAACATCATTATCCCCCGATAAAATTGATTGTACTGCCATAGATACTGTTTTAAGCCCTGAACCACAAATCATGTTCACTGTCGAACATGGGACTTCAACAGGATATCCGTTGTTTACCCAACATTGACGTGCCACGCCTTGTCCGTAACCAGCTTGTAGTACAGAACCAAAAATAACTTCATCTACTTTTTCTGGTGCTAGTCCAGCTTTTTCAATAGCTGCTTTGATGACAAGAGCTCCCATATCTGCAGGTTTGATAGTCTTAAGTGACCCTCCGAACGAACCGATTGGTGTTCTTACTGCACTTACGATAACTACTTCTTTCATGTTAGTTCCTCCCTATTATAGTCTACTCAACTATTTTTTTAGTGTGACAATCCCTGTCCCTATTTTATCAAAAAAATAAGACAAGGTCATCCCTTGTCTTACAGATTTAATATATTTAATGTCTATTTTTCTTCACTGTCTTTTAAAAAATAAGACAATGTCAATAAGTTGTCCACTAAATGAACATTTTCTACAACAATTTCTTCAGGTACATTTAAATCAATTGGCGCAAAATTCCATATAGCTCTGACGCCCGTTCCCGAAATACGATCGGCAACATCCTGTGCTCCATCACGATTGGTACAAATATATACTACTTCAATATCATTTGCTTCAATAAATTGTTCAAATTGATCCATATCATGTACTTTAACATCATTAATTGTAAGTCCAATCATTTTTGGATTAATATCAAACATGGCTTTAAGTGTAAACCCTAAACGCCCAAAACTAGAATAATTAGCAAGTGCTTGTCCCAAGTTCCCTGCTCCTACAATGACAACATTGTAGCTTCTTGTAAGTCCTAATATCCGACTGATTTCTTGATGCAAATCTTCAACGTTATAGCCATAACCTTGCTGACCAAAACCGCCAAAGTTATTGAGGTCTTGACGAATCTGTGATGCAGTGAATCCAATAATTTTGCTGAACTCTTTAGAAGAAATACGTTTAACATCATTATCCAGTAATTCTTTTAAATAACGATGGTACTTCGGTAATCTTCTAATAACAGCAAGAGAGATATTACCATCTTTCATATTTTTCACCCTACCTCACTACTCAAAATCTTTTTATAATAAATTATACCCCGACTAAAAATCAATGTCAAATAAATAACAAAGCTATTGCGAAATGTTTAGAAATGACGGATTGCCAATTCTTTGGTATAATACGGATAGAAAATTGGATAGGGATTTATCCCTTTCTTATTAATATAAGACACTAGCTAATGAATCGAGGACAAAAATGATAGCATTATCATGTACAAATATATCTAAAGTTTATGGCATCAATGTCATTTTAGATCAGATTTCTTTTTCGGCTTCAACAGGCGACAAGATTGGTCTCATTGGTGCTAATGGTGCAGGAAAATCCACGCTTATGAAAATTCTAACCGGTGCAGAATCTTTTGATGAAGGCGAACGTTTTTTATCAAAAGAAATGACAGTCGGCTATTTGGAACAAAATACAGTTCCCCTTTCAGATGAATCTGCATTTTCTTACTTGGAATCCATTTTTGAAGATCTCTTTGAAATTGAATCCCAAATGCGGAAAATCGAAAAACAACTGGCTATTGAGAGTGAAAATCATGAGGCCTTATTAAATGAGTACGCCCAGCTTCAAGAGTCCTTTGAAGCACAAAATGGCTATGCTATAGAAAGTCAAATTCGTGGTGTTTTAAATGGATTGGGCTTCGACGAAGCAGATCACCACCGCAGTATATCCAGTATGAGTGGTGGCCAAAAATCTCGAATTGGTATTGCAGGACTTCTGCTCAGAAATCCTGATATTCTCTTTTTAGATGAACCAACTAACCATTTGGACATCAATGCCATTAAATGGTTAGAAAATTTCTTAAAAGAATATTCAGGGACTGTAATCCTTATTTCTCATGACCGTTACTTTCTGGATCAAGTCATCAATAAAGTCTATGAAATTGAAAATCATCACTTAACACAATATACCGGCAATTACACTCAATATGTTATCCAAAAACGAGAAAACTATGCAGCAGATCTTAAGCGCTATGAGCTCCAACAAAAAGAAATCGCCAAGCAAGAAGATCTCATCCGAAAATACAAGGAACGTGGAACGGAAAAATTGGCTAAACGGGCACGTTCCCGAGAAAAAAGGCTTGAAAAAGTAGACCGTTTCAATCGTCCAGAGCAAATAAACGCTCAAATGAAACTTCATTTAAAATCAAGTGGCAAAAGTGGTAACGATGTTCTTACGGTAAGTGGTCTTAGTAAGTCTTTTGATGACAAAGTCATTTTTGAAGACCTTCAATTTGAAATCTACCGAGATGAAAGAATTGGTCTCATTGGTCCTAACGGTGTGGGCAAGACAACCCTTTTCAAAGTTCTTCTAGGAGAACTTGAAAAAACAAAGGGCGAAATGACTCTGGGCCACCATGTTTATCCTGGCTATTACGATCAAGATTTGTCTAATCTTAACGAAAATGCTACTCTTATTGAAGAAATCCATGATGAGCATCCTTCTCTCACACTCACAGAAGTGAGAGGCTTACTCGGTTCCTTTCTATTTTATGGAGACGACATCGAAAAGAAAATTGAAGTTTTAAGTGGTGGGGAACGCAGCCGGATGTCACTTTTAAAACTCATGCTGTCTGAGTCTAATTTTTTATATTTAGATGAGCCTACCAATCATCTGGATATTATGAGTAAAGAAGCTCTCGAAGATGCCCTCAATCAATACGATGGTACACTTTTTACTATTTCCCATGACCGTTATTTTCTCAATAAAATTTGTACCAAAATTTTTGAGCTCACTGAAAATGGCTTAGACATCTATTGGGGAAATTACGACTACTATCTTGAAAAACTTGAAGAAAAGAAAACAGAGAAAACGAAAGAAGCCAATCAACCTGTTTTAACTAAAACCAAACAAAAAGAATTGCTTAAAAAAGAACGCGAAAAGCGCAATGAAGCCAAAAACCTTAAGAAACAACTTGAATCTACTGAAAAAAGTATTCAAATGGCAGAAGAAAAATTACATGCCCTCGAACTTGAACTGTGTGAAGAAGCTGTCTTTTCTAATCCTGAAAAGTCATTAGCCGTTCAAAAAGAAATTGATGGTCTTCAAAAAGAAATCGAAACTTTATATGAAACATTAGAAAGCCTACTTTAATCAGCAGCAGCTTTCTTATCTAAAGCATCTTATAGGATTAATTCTTTTTTAAGTTCTATTAGACAATAAATATCATTAAAAATCTTGTAAAATAATAGACAAAATGATTTTTTTGATTATAATTAAAATAGCAATGTTATGAATGGAGGAACTAACGATGTTTGAACAAATAAAAGCGATTATTGTTGAGCAATTATCAGGTATCGACGCAAGTGAAATTGCACCAGAAACAACTTTTGACAGTATGGATATTGATTCAATTGATGCTGTTGAAATCATTATGGCTATCGAAGATGAATTTGAAGTTGAAATACCAGATGAAACTGCAGAATCTTTCCAATCAGTAGCCGATATTATGGACTACTTAAACACACTTGACTAGATCATTGTCAGACTCATTTACTAATTAAATGAACAAAAGAGCCCTAAGGGCTCTTTTTTGATGTTTAAAATAAAATATACTCGATTAAATGCTAAAGGGTTTCATAATATTATGTAACCCATTTCTTATCAAAAATACACTTTGTTTTTGCATTTATTACACATCATTCTTAAAACTATCCACACAAATCACAGGTTATCCACACTTTTCCACATAATTATACACATTCCGTCTTGACTTCAATGACTAATTTGCCTAACTTTCCACATTACCCACAAAGTTATCCACAATTGTACACTTGTGAATACATTTTTCTCTCGAACGTATTATCGCTTAACATAATCTCAAATTTGTCTTTTTGGATAAGAAAACGCTCAAAAAAAGTAAATGGGACTATAGTCCCATTTTACTGCCGATTTTCAAATTAGGAATAGCATTCACATGCATATCTGATAAATCACCTTTTAGATAATTATAATAGCCTGCACAACCAATCATTGCTGCATTATCCGTACAAAGCGACAAAGGTGGATAATAAAATTTAAAATGATTATCTTCTGCTACTTGGTCAAGTCGCTCTCTTAAAGCTGAATTAGCAGCGACACCACCAGCAAGTACTAATTTATCATAACCTGAATGATTCAAGGCTTCTTTCGCCTTATAGACCAAGACTTCAACAACCGCTTCTTGAAAACTCGCACAAACATCTTCTTTCACAACATCTATCTGCTTCATTTTCATTGAATTCAAGTAGTTAAGAACTGCTGATTTTAAACCACTAAAACTAAAATCTAAATTATCTTGTTCTATCATTGCCTTTGGAAAATCAATAGCCTTAGGATTTCCTTTTTTAGCCATTGCATCAATAAGAGGTCCACCTGGATAACCAAGCCCCAAGGTTCTCGCCACCTTATCAAAGGCTTCTCCTGCTGCATCATCTCTTGTCATACCAATAATTTCAAAGCTCGTATAATCTTTAACTTCCACTAAATGAGTGTGTCCTCCTGAAACAACTAAGCAAACAAAAGGGGGCTCAAGATCAGGATGAGCAATATAGTTAGCTGCAATATGCCCTTCAATATGATGCACAGGAACGAGAGGTTTATCCAAAGCAAAAGCAAGTGCTTTAGCCGTTGATAAACCTACCAATAAGGCACCGACAAGTCCTGGACCATAAGTCACCGCAATATGATCTATATCATCAAATGTTTTTCCTGCTGACTTTAAACAATTGTCAATCACTTGAGATATTTTTTCAAGATGGTTTCTCGACGCCACTTCTGGTACGACTCCACCAAAAGTTTTATGAATTTCTATTTGTGTATACACTTCATTGGCTAAAATCGTTCTCCCATTTTCCATGAGGGCACAAGCGGTTTCATCACAACTTGATTCAATTGCCAATGTTAACAATTTATCTTGACTCACTAGATAAGCTCCTTCCACATAATAATGGCATCTTCTTTTGTATCTGTATAATAGCCTGCACGAATGCCCATATGAGTAAATCCGTAATTTTCATATAAATGGATGGCAATCGTATTTGAAACACGCACTTCTAATGTCATCGCTCTAAAAGACTTATTAATGGCATGTTCAATCATGGCTCTCATTAAACGATGTCCTGTTCCCTTGCCTTGAAAAGCTTCATCTACAGCAACATTAGTAATATGACACTCGTCAACAATTTCCCAGTAACCTGCATAACCTATGACACGATTTTCGAATTCAGCGACATAATAGACAGCTAACTGATTTTCCTCTACTTCCTGCGTAATGGATGCTTTTGACCAAGGGGAATGAAAAGTTTTCTGTTCAATTTCAGCAACTTCATCGACATCCGCAAGAGTCATCCTTCTTATGATCACTTCACTCATTTTTTATCTCTCTCTGCTTGTGACAAGCGCATATAATTAGCCGTCACATCTAGATATGTTTTTTCATTTACTTGGCTTAAATCAATTCCTACAAAGTCAACAGCTTTAGGATAAACATGTGTTTTAACCAACCAAGACGCTTGACCTTTTCTCTCTAAAATTTGGGGTTCATATAAGCTTGCCCCTTCTCCTATAAATAAAACGGGGAGTGCCTGTGGGTTAATTTTACCTTGCTCTAATTGATCTAATAGAACCTCTACATTCATTACCTGTTCTGATACCTTGGTCATTGACAAATCTTCTGAAAGATACTGCCCACAATAAACTTCTCCACGTTTGGCATCAATCATGCTGATAATATATCCCTTAAATAAGCTTGCACCTAAGGCAAGCAGCTGTAAGCTCGATAGTGTCACAATAGGAATACCATAAGGTTGTGCCATTGCTTTGGCACTACTCAAACCAATTCTAACACCTGTAAAAGACCCTGGTCCTTCACAAACCCTAATTTGGTCCAATTCCTTTACTGACACTTCATGAAAAGCCATGAGACTTTCAACCAGTGGCATTAACTTTTGTGAATGTGTCTTTGGCGTGTTGATTGCCATCTCTCCAAGAACTACGCCATCTTCAAATAAGGCAACACTGGCGGTTTGTGTTGACGTATCAATTGCTAATATTTTCATCTTATTCTCCTATATTTAACGCCCTAGGTGACTTAATGCTAACACATCTGTTCATATGATCATCGAGGGTCATTGTCATCCATATCGCGTGATCGGGTATAAAGGATTCTACTTTTTCAGCCCATTCTATCAGACAGATACCTTTGGCAAATAAGAAATCCTCAAAGCCTATTTCCAGCATCTCATCTTCATCAAAAATACGATAGACATCAAAATGATAAATCGTATATTGCCCTTCATACTGATTCATAATATTAAAGGTGGGGCTGGTCACGTAATCTTTAACCCCAAGTTCACGGCATAAGTATTGAGAAAAGGTGGTTTTTCCCGCTCCCAAATCTCCTGAAAGGCATAAAATATCGCCACTTTCAAGTTGCTCTGCCACTTGTTTTGCCAACGCTTCTGTTTCTTCTAATGTTCTCAACATGATTTTTTTGATCATGATATTTCCTCAATTCTTTTTAGTCTACCTTATATTTTAACCTAATTATCTCATTTTTTCTACCCACCTAAAAGGGTTAATCCTTGTCTTTAAAAAGCAAAAGGTATCTTTATGATAGTTAAGACTATCATAAAGATACCTTTTTTTAATGCTTACCCTTTATATTCTATTCTAAGCCCCATTAGGCGCTCGTCTAATGACTTTTATCTCTATTGATTATAATTAAGAAATAAGACACCTGTAGCGTTTAAGCGCTCCCTACTTGCGATAGACCACTTGTCCATCAACAATAGTCACTTTCACATTGGCTTGTAAATCAAATGGATGACGATCCCAAATGACAACATCAGCATCTTTTCCAACTTCAAGACTTCCAACGCGATCACTTACTTCTAATATTTCAGCAGGATTAATAGTAATCGCTTTAAGGGCTTCCATTTCATCAAGACCCGCTTTATAAGCCAATGAAGCACACATCACGAGATATTCTTCTGGAATAACAGGTGAGTCTGTCATGATAGCGATCTTATTGCCTGCATCCACCATAGCTTTAGGTGTATCAAACGTTTTATTCATCAATTCAAATTTTGATTTATTCCCAAATGAAGGACCAATAATTGCAGGATAACCTTCCTGAGCCAATTGATCTGCTATAAGATGCCCCTCTGTACAATGTTCAAGTGTCAATTTTACACCGAATTCTTTAGCAATTCGAATACTTGTGAAAATATCGTCTGCACGGTGGGCATGTGCCTTAAGTGGCATCTCTCCGTTGACAACAGGCAGCATCGCTTCAAGCTTCATATCATAAGCAGGCATTTTGCTTAAATCTTCTCCTGCCTGAGCTTTTTTATTTCTATATTCTACCGCCTTAGAAAGAGTTTCTCTTAAGAGTGCTGCCGTTCCCATACGTGTAGAAGGTGTTTTATTTTGACCATTGTAAACGCGTTTAGGATTTTCACCAAAAGCACACTTCATGGCTAATGGCTCTTTAAGAATCATATCATCCACACGATTACCATGTAATTTAATCACAGTAAAAGTACCACCAATAACATTCGCACTTCCTGGGCCTGTTGCTGCTGTTGTTACGCCACCTTTAATAGCATTAGTAAAAGCTTCATCACAAGGATTAAGGGCATCAATCGCTCTTAAATGAGGGGTAATTGGGTCAGTCATCTCATTACCATCAGACCCTTCAAAGCCTATACTTTCTTCCCACATACCAATATGACAATGGGCATCAATAAAACCTGGGAATACAAGCCCGCCTTCAGCATCAATCACTTCTGCATCAAGTGGTGCTACACAGTCTTCACCAATTTCTTTAATCTTACCGTCTTCAATAAGCAATCCACCTTTTTCAATAATGTCTCCTGCCATTGAATAAATTTTAGCATTTTTAATAAATAACATAAAAATCCCCCTTTTAAATTTGTTTCGGTTCTCTAAACAAATTATATCAAACGTGGTTCAAAATCATAGCCCTATTCAACATTTTTCATAGTAAGTGATATTTTTTGTCTTTGTAAATCAACTGACAAAATTTTGACGGTCACAAGATCGCCTACAGAGAGTACTTCCATAGGATGTTTAATAAATTTATCGCAAATCTGAGAAATATGCACAAGACCATCTTGTTTAACACCAATATCTACAAAGGCACCAAAGTCAACTACATTTCTAACGGTACCCGTTAACACCATATCCGGTCTCAAATCTTCCATTTTAAGAACATCCGATTTGAAAATTGGTTTTGGCATATCTTCACGAGGATCACGACCTGGCTTTTTAAGTTCTTCTACAATATCTTTAAGCGTAGGAAGTCCAACCCCTAATTCTTTAGCCAAGCGATTGAGACCATCATTTAACTTCAACATATGGGTCTGTTGAGCTGATCGTTTAGGTTGCTTTAAGGCCTTTAAGGCTTCAAATCCCTTGCCTGTCACATGTTGCTTTGGTTCTTTAACAGCAATTTCACCCTGTTCAGCAATTTTATTTTCAATGGCTTTAAATCCTTCATGTCCTAAATCTTCAAGATCATAGCCTAACATTTCTAAAAGCTTAATTGCAGTTTCATAGCTTTCAGGATGGACACTGGTATTATCCAAGATATTTTTTCCTTTAGGGATACGAAGAAAGCCTGCACATTGTTCAAAAACTTTAGGCCCTAAACGTTTAACTTTCAAAAGCTCAGCCCGCTCGTTAAACTTACCCTTGTCATCACGATAAGCTACAATATTTTTAGCTGTAGTAGCAGTAATACCAGAGACATAGTTAAGGAGTGATGGCGTCGCTGTATTAAGGTCAACTCCGACGCTATTGACACAGTCTTCAACAACATTTTTAAGCTGTTCTTCAAGTTTCTTTTGGTTGACATCATGTTGATACTGACCTACACCAATACTCTTAGGATCAATTTTAACCAGTTCAGCTAAAGGATCTTGCAGACGACGTCCAATGGAAATCGCACCTCTAATAGATACATCTATATCGGGATATTCTGCGGTCGCTAACTTTGAAGCAGAATAAACCGAAGCCCCAGCTTCACTGACAATGGTATAGTAGATCTCTCTATCGCTTTCATTAATCATATCAGAAACCACTTTTTCAGTTTCTCTTGATGCGGTTCCATTTCCAATTGGAATAATATTGAGATCATATTTTTCAATTAATGCCATCATTTTATCTTGCGCTTCTTTGACTTTATTAACCGGCGCATTAGGATAAACCGTTGCATAATCAAGGAGCTTACCGGTTTCATCAAGAACAGCTAACTTACAGCCTGTACGATAACTTGGATCCACTGCCAAAATACGCATATCTTTAACGGGTGGAACCAATAAAAGCGACTTGGTATTTTTGCCAAAAACTTTGATGGCTTCTTCCTCCGCACGTTCTGTTAACATGCTTCTTACTTCACGTTCTATAGAAGGTGAAATCAAACGCTTGTAGGCATCTTCAACTGCTGCTTCAAGTTCTGGTCGCGTTGAGGCATTAGGATTGGTGATTAATTGCTTTTTAAGTGCCGCTATAATTTGTTCATCAGGGCTTTCAAGTTTTACTTTGAGAATTTTTTCTTTTTCACCACGATTAATCGCAAGGACTCTATGATTCGCTATTTTATTCACACCTTCTGAATAGTCATAATACATATCATAAACAGTTGACGTTTCTGGATCTGCTGCCTTTGATGTTATTACACCGTGATTAAGATTAGCCTGACGAATGAGTTCGCGATTCGTTGCATTGTCTGAAATTCGTTCTGCAACAATATCTTTTGCCCCTTCAATTGCGTCTTCTGCCGATAAGACTTCTTTTTCTTCAGAAATATACTGGGCAGCTTCTGCCTTTAAGTCCCCTGTAAAAGTCTGTTCCCACAAAATATCTGCAAGAGGTTCCAATCCCTTATCAATGGCCTTAGAAGCACGTGTACTCTTTTTCTGTTTAAAAGGCCTATAAAGATCCTCTACCTTTTGCAATACTTTTGCCGCTAAAATATCGTTCTTAAGTTCTTCTGTCAATTTGCCTTGCTCTTCAATGTTACTTATGACTTCTTGTTTACGGGTTTGTAAATTACGAAGGTATTTGAGTCTTTCATCAAAATCCCTCAAGACTTCATCACTAATACCGCCTGTTGCTTCTTTTCTATAGCGGGCAATAAAGGGAATCGTATTGCCTTCATCTATAAGTCCGACGGTTGCTTCTACTTGTTTTAAACTAAGGTGTAGCTCTTCCGATAACTGTTTATTGATCTGTTCCATCTAATCTATTTCCTTTCAAATATGCATTGATAAATTCATCTAAATCACCATCCATCACAGCACTGACATTTCCCGTTTCTTCACCTGTCCGGTGATCTTTTACCATACTGTAGGGGTGGAAGACATAAGACCTGATTTGACTCCCCCATGTAATCTGTGAATAGTCGCCTGCTAAGTCTTCAATTTTGTCCTTTTGTTCTCGCTCTTTAAGTTCAATCAATTTAGCAGTAAGCATTTTCATAGCGGTTGCCCGGTTTGAAATCTGTGATCTTTCATTTTGACATTGTACAACAACCCCTGTTGGTATATGGGTAATCCTCACAGCCGAATCAGTGGTATTGACATGCTGTCCACCTGCTCCAGTTGCTCTATAGGTATCTATTTTTAAGTCTTCCTGATTGATCTCTACAGTGACATCATCATCAAGTTCTGGCATAACATCAACTGATGTAAAAGAGGTGTGGCGTTTGCCTGCAGAGTCAAAAGGCGAAATCCTCACGATCCGATGAACACCTTTCTCTGACTTTAAGAAGCCATAAGCATTTTCGCCCTCAATAAGCAAAGTCGCACTTTTAATGCCCGCTGTCGTATCATCTTGTAAATCTAACAACTTTACATTATAATTTTTTCGATCAGCCCATCGTCTATACATCCTTAAAAGCATCTCTGCCCAGTCTTGAGCATCCGTTCCACCTGATCCTGCATGTATAGATAAAATAGCATTGTTGCTATCATAATCCCCTGTTAAAAGGGTTTCTAGATTAAGCTGTTCATAATCCGCTTCTAAGGTCTCAAACATCTGCTCAACCTCTGACTCCATGCTATCATCTGCTTCTTCCATGGCCATTTCAATTAGACCTTCTAAGTCTTCTACACGGTTTACCATTGCCGTATAAATAGCAATCTTATCTGTTAAACTCTTTTGCTGTTTGAGTATTTTTTGCGCTTTTTCATTATCATCCCAAAAATCGGGAGCTGCCATTTTAAATTCTAATTCTTCCAGTAAAGCTTTCGCACGAGCAATGTCAAAGAGACACCTCAAGCTCGACAATATTTGTCTTTAATGGTTTGATCTCTCTTGCATATTTTTCAAGTAAAATCATTTCATCACTCTCCTTTATATCCATTCATTTTATTATATCATACCTCAAATCTGTCGGGTACGGCGTTAATTGAACTCATTACTGTAAAAAAGAGTAGAAACCAGTGTCCCTACTCTTCATTGATCAATCTCTATTGTGTCATTTATAATCTCTCATCCGCCATTAATCTTTTTATAAAAAATGATTGCGGGTCTTTTTTATGATTGTGCTTCAACATCTCTGCCGCAACATTTCTTATATTTTTTGCCACTACCACATGGACAAGGTTCATTTCTGCCAACTTTCTTTTGGGCTCTAAATGTTTTCGGTTTAGCTGGTTTCCCATTGCTTGCACCAGAACCTGCACCTGACTCTCCTGTCACAACCGCTACACGTTGACGATCCGTATTGGTTTGAAGTGTTGCATGATAAAGTGCTTTAACTGTTTCTTGTTGAATGTTGGCAATCATTTCATCAAACATGTCAAAGCCTTCCATTTTATAGGCAACAACAGGATCTTGCTGGCCAAAAGCACGAAGGCCAATCCCTTGTTTAAGTTCATCCATTGCATCAATATGGTCAATCCAGTGCATGTCTACAACACGAAGTAAAATGGCTCTTTCTACATCTCTCATACGTTCTAAGCCAATTTCTTCTTCTTTAATTGCATAGAGAGCATGGGCTTTTTCTAAAATCATGGTTTTTAAAGCTTCTTTTGTGAGTTCCTCTGGTGCCTCTACTGTTACTGCGCCCATCGGTAAGAAAATACCATGAAGATAGGTAAATAAACCTTCTAAATCCCATTCTTCTGGATACTTATAACCATCTGTATACATTGGAATGGAACGGTCTACTACTTTCTCAAGCATGTTCATGATATTATCTTTGATATCATCTCCATGAAGAACACGATTTCTTTCACCATAGATAATTTCTCTTTGTTTGTTGATGACGTCATCATATTGAAGGACATTTTTTCTAATAGAGAAGTTACGCCCTTCTACTTTTTTCTGAGCATTTTCAATGGCTTTTGAAAGCATTTTGTTTTCAAGTTCCATATCTTCTTCAAAGCCTATATTTTCAACAATTTGTTTAGCTCTATCACTTACAAACAATCGCATTAAATCGTCTTCGAAAGAAATATAAAATTGCGAAGACCCATGGTCACCTTGACGACCTGCACGACCTCTTAACTGATTGTCTATACGTCTTGACTCATGGCGTTCAGTCCCAATAATGTGAAGACCACCAATTGCTTTGACTTCCTCTGATTCAGCATCAGTCACCTTTTTATGTTCTGCATACAATTGATCATATAAGGCTTTCGCTTCCAAAACTTCTGGATCATCTCCTAAAATAGGACTGGTTATCATTTCTAAAACATGAGGTGAAACCCCTTTTTTCTCCATATCTCTTTTGGCTAAAAACTCTGGATTCCCACCTAACATAATATCGGTCCCACGGCCTGCCATGTTGGTAGCAATGGTCACTGCATTTTTACGACCAGCTTGGGCAACAATTTCTGCTTCTCTTTCATGCTGTTTAGCGTTAAGGATTTCGTGCTTAATGCCTTCTCTCTTCAACATTTTTGAAATCAATTCACTGTTTTCAATACTAATAGTCCCTACAAGAACAGGTCTACCTTCACTATGTTTCTCAACAATATCATTGATAACTGCTTTAAATTTACCTTCTAAGTTCTTATAAATTGAATCATCTTTATCAATTCTGGCAATTGGCTTATTAGTTGGCACAACAACAACATCCATATTATAAATATGTCTAAATTCTTCTTCTTCTGTTTTCGCTGTACCTGTCATCCCTGCCAGTTTTTTATACATTCTAAAGTAGTTCTGAATCGTAATAGTCGCAAGTGTTTGAGACTCTTTTCTGACTTCAATACGTTCTTTAGCTTCAATCGCTTGATGGAGACCATTTGAATAACGACGACCATACATTAAACGGCCTGTAAATTCATCGACAATAACCACTTCGCCATCTTTTACAATGTAATCTACATCTTTTTTCATCAAAAATCGAGCACGAATAGCTTGGTTAATATGATGCAGTATTTCCATATTTTCTGGATCACTGAGATTTTCAATGTTAAAATAAGCCTCTGCTTTTTTGACACCGTTTCTCTTTTCACTGCCTTCTTCTTCTGTCCCAAATTTATCAACAATTAAGCCATCTGTTAAGTTGATGGTTTTGGCCTTTTCATCAATTTTCAAATCTTCTTCTCTATTAAGGGTCGCTGCAAACATGTCAGCGATTTGATACATGTTAGTTGATTTGTTACTCTCACCCGAAATAATCAGTGGTGTTCTGGCTTCATCGACCAAGATACTATCGACCTCATCGACAATAGCATAGTTGAGAGGTCTTTGTACTAACCGATCAGCACTCATAACCATGTTATCTCTTAAATAATCAAAACCAAATTCATTATTGGTCCCGTAAGTAATATCTGCAAGGTAGGCGTTACGTCTGTCTTGTCCCATAACACCATGAACAACACACCCTACAGTTAAGCCTAAGAAATGATAGACTTTTCCCATCCAAGCCATATCCCTTTGAGCCAGGTAATCATTCACTGTTACAACGTGAACGCCTTTACCTTCAAGTGCATTTAAGTAAACTGGAAATGTTGCTACAAGGGTTTTCCCTTCACCGGTTTTCATTTCTGAAATACGACCTTGATGAAGAACAACACCGCCCATGAGCTGAACTCTATAAGCTTTTAAACCAAGAACACGTTTTGCAGATTCTCTTACAACTGCAAAAGCTTCTGGTAATATATCATCTAATGTCTCTCCTTTTGAAAGACGTTCTTTAAACGCATTGGTTTGTGATTTCAGTTCATTATCAGTCATATTCGTATATTGAGGTTCTAATGCCTCGATTTGATCCACAATTTTGTCAAGTTTCTTTACCTCTTTTGCGTTCAAATCTCCAAAAAGTACTTTTAATATATTCATCGTTTCAACTTCCTTTCACTCGCCTTCAATAATTTATTATATCATAGAATATTCTTAAAATATTCAAACAAATTGTGAACCCTCTGTAATCTAAATGTAATAAGACAATCAAAAACGCTCCTAAATTGATTAGAAGCGTCGTCTATTACTAAGCTTGTTTATCGTCACCTTTGTCTAACTAGAATTTGGATTTATAGGTAAAAGATAACATTGTTCCTCTCTTCTTTGAAGAATAGAGTAACATCTCTCCTTGAACCAAAAACATGATCCCCACGCTCATAATAATATCGCCAATACTGATGAGCTGATTAAAAGGATACCACGTTGGCAGAATAATCACCTTACCTAAGAAGGGAGATAAGAACTGAGCACCATCAAGCCCTATGTAATTCATGACCGATCCTTCTTGGATACTTTCAACAAGAGACGTTAAACCCACTTGTGTCATTGCATCTAAATTGACTGGCATCATAAAATGATTAAGTGCCATAATCACTATATTGAGTAGCCCGCCCACCAAAAACAACTTCATTCCCGGCTTCGATAGATTAATAAGGGCAATCAAAAGTGTAATCACAGAGGCTGCAAATGTAAAAAGTTGTGGACTATCAAATGGAATATGGGCAATTTCTATAATATAAGGGGCTACAAAACTCAAAAAAGCCACAACAATGAGTCCCCATGCCTTAAATTTCATTTCATAAAAATTACTGATTCGGCCATTGCGTATAACACCGATAATTAATCCTAATACTACTGCTTCAACAAACATATCCTCTCTCCTTTGTTTATAAGCATATGCTGATATTTCAAATCGTCTTCTATAAATACCCTATTGAAAATTATCTCTTTTGTCAAATATCATTTTCCTCTACTGTCCTGTCCATCATTATAGAGTGTTTATTTACTATTCTAACATAAAACAACTTGATATTCTCATATTTATATTAGATTCGATTAATGATCTCTAAATGTTAAAAATTCGCCTTCTTAAAATCAGTCTTAACATAAAAATGCTGGAGCTAAGCTCCAGCATTTATTCATTTTATTTAATTTTTAAAGTCCTTAAAAATAAGGTTCGATTAAACCAAAATCACCATCTTTACGTTTGTAAACAACGTTGACTTCATCAGTTTCACCATTGAGGAAAACGAAGAAATCATGTCCCAAGAGTTCCATTTGAAGCACTGCTTCTTCAGGCACCATGGGTTTGACAGCAAATCTTTTTGTTTTAACGATTGATGCTTCTTTTTCTTGCGTTTCAGGTTCAGGAATTAATTCAAATTTAATAGATTCACGCCCTTGAAAACGTTTTTGGAGTTTTGTTTTATGTTTCTTCATTTGTTTTGAGATACGGTCAACCGCCTCGTCAATAGAAGCATACATATCATCCGTAGCGCCTTCAGCTCTGAAGAATGATCCATTTTTTAAAGGAATCGTAACCTCTACGATGTGTAAGTTTTTTTGTGTCGAAAAGGTTGCCTGAGCCTCTACCTCACTGTTGAAATACTTATCAAATTTACTCAATTTTGAGACCACTTGATCTTTTATAGCGTCGGTAATATCGAGGTTTCTTCCTGTCACGATTACTTTCATATTATCATCCCCTTATTCAATTGATATAGACATTATACCCATGATTAGGATCAATTAACACTTTATTTTATTATTTTAAAATATTTTTTTCAATATAAGCATATAGGGCCTGAATTGTATCTATTTTTGAGGTTTTGACACCTTATTCTTATAACGACTAATTTTTAATTGCCTCTGTGCTCTTTCATTATCTTCTTGCTTAATCTGATCACTCTTAAGTTTCAATTCATGGGCATCATCACGTAAAATAGCTTCCAAATCTCTTATCAGTTGAATCTGATCTTGAACGGGCTTAAAGGCTTGTTGATCATCGTGTGAAAGGTCTGATAACTTCAAAACACCTTTTTGTTTAAGCCATCGCTCATAGTGTGAAATAAAGAGAATATCTAACCGATTGATTTTTTTTCCGATTTGGTCTATTAAAATGATAAGATCTATTCCCTCTTCATTCTTTAGAATCTGATGAGAAATCACAATTTTTTCTTTAAGATAAGTAATTTTCTTATCAAGTAATTCTATGAGGTTATGCATCAAAATACTCCTTTATAAAATAGTTAACATGACAATAACGCTCTCCATCAAATATAATTACAACATCTAACCTAGTAACACTCAATTTTTCTAGATAGTTCACTAATAATATCATATCCATCCCACGTCATTCCAATTGTAAGTGCTTGACCAATTGGTACAATGCGATCAATTCCTAGCAAATGATGATTGAGTACCTCATTTAAGATTAGATTTTTATTAATTCCAAAATAAGTTATTGTTTGATACCTTTTGTTTGTAATAGTTAAGACATCTTCTATTTTCTTCGTTTCATATTCATAATAATACCCACATTGTCCTCTATATGAATCCATATTATCTGACAATTCATGTAACTGAATGCGATAGAGTTTTGAATTTATTTCATTGATACTCGCAAGTTGATTGAGTCTTATTGCATCTTGATTCAATTGCATATACTTGTTAACAATATTAATTGTATCTATTTGATATTTCAAACTAACGACTTCAGAAACTGCATCCCAAAATCTTTTTTTGCTTTCTTGTATTTCATTTTTCATATAAGAATCTCTTTCATCCACCAACCAGACAATAAGATGCGGTGATGAACAAGCATTTTGATCCATTAAATAAGTATCATTATAAAAATTTTCTGCTAATCTCTTTAATTTCTCTGAATCTAAATTATAAACTTGCAAAGGATTAATCATACATATTGAATATCGATCTGAAAATACAATTTCTTTACTTCTAATAGGTATTTCGTATTTTCTAACTTTAGAGATAGTTTGATCTCCCCCCCAAATAATTCTAGCATCGCATGTTCTACATAATTCTTGAGTTATTTGATGAAAACGTGAATATCTAATAATAGCAGTTTGGTCTAAGATGGATTTATAATGGGGCTGCATCAAAACACTGTTAATGATTCGACATACGATATCCACGACCGGAAAAGGTTTAGAAGATACTTTAACAATATTAGCATTTCCCGATAATAGCCCCCATATATAGCTATAAGCAAAATTAATTGGAACATTAGAAGGTGCTATATGAAAAATCTTACCTAATCCAATACGATTGGATTTATCCTTATACTCTTCTTTAATCTTGATAATGTTAGATTTTCGACACCAAAATCCAAGCGTCACAATTTCAGAATAATTTCTACACTCATGATCCTTTAATAACGCTTTAGATAGCTCTTCTAAATATTGAAGAATCAACGAAGAAAATGGTTCTTGAGGTTTCGACAATACAAATGCATTTCCAACCAAATATTCTAATCCCTCATCATTATTTTTCATAAGTATCACTACATCCTCTCACTTCTGCAAGTTTAACCCGCCCAGATATTTTAAAATATTTGCCTTTTCGACCACATAGACAATCATCTTCACCGAGAATAACGCCTAAATCTTCCGTAAGAATACTATGCCCAGGATAACTTGAAGGTATCAATGAAATCAATTGTATTAACCCCTCTTCACCATAATCACAAATTGATAAGTCATTTCTTCTAACAACAATATCTGAAAAATTAGAACAATGAAGATGTCCTTCTTGACATTCAACAAAAATAGAACCTGTCTGTTCAACCATTCCATAATAATTATAAATCTTTTGAATCTTACAGGCTTCTTTTAATTTGATTTTAAACGTCTCGTTATCAATAGATTCTGAAATCATTTTTTTCCAACCACCACCATGAAAAAGAATAGCATCACTCAAATCAATTTCATATTTATTTTTAGAAATTGGCTTATAAAAGTATTCCCATAACATATATGTAAAACCAAATAAAAGAATAGGCTTCCCCTTATGCTTATCACAAAAATACTTTAATCCTGATATATCTAAATTCATTTCATCATCTAATGCATATAGAATTTCTCTACCAAAAATTGAAAATCCTAAAATTCCAGCCCCTCTAGCCGAAAACATATTTCTGTCTTTTAAAACTGATTTAGAATCAATAACAATCATAGGTAAGCGTTTTGAACCGATAAAATCAGAAACTATTCTATTAAGTACTTTGGTTTGATTAATTGCATTTGCACGGTCCAGAAAAATTTTTGAAACCCGTTGTCCTGTTGTCCCAGAAGATGTCATTATTTTTAAAACATTTTCTGGTTTTATACTTAATAGATCATACTCCTTAAAAAGTCTAACAGGCAACATTGGTATATTTAAAGTATCTATCTTTTTATCTAAATCTATTTCCCAAAAATCTAATATATTTTTATATTCTCTGCAGTGATCATAATGATAATGAGTCAATTCATTTAAATATTCCTGATAAACAATTCTTTTTTCATCTTTATTTAGTCCATAAGGATTTTCTTTTAATAATTGTTCTAATCTAATTGTTTCTAGCATATTATAAGCCTTTCATATTTGATTCAATCTCTGAATAAATAACTTTTCCTGATGAATTCCTAGGGATAAAATCTACCCTTTTAACTTCAATCCCACTACGATTAATATGTGTTTTTTCACTTAAATAAATTTTCAAACTCTCTAGATTAATATCATCTACTACATACACTTTGAGAAAATCATCCGAACCCGAACAAATGCCCTCAATACCTTTTAATTTGATAAGTTGTTCAATTTCATCCAAATTTATACGATTACCATACATTTTTAAGAATCGTTTCTTTCTACCAACAATTCTATAGAATCCCTCTTCATCATATTCTGCAATATCGCCAGTATGCAGTACACCATGATTACTATCATTTTTTTTCAAATCACGATATGACTCTGCATATCCCATCGTTACATTATCACCTTTATAAACAAGTTCTCCGCTTGTAAAACTTTGATTTACTACTTCTCCATCTTCATCCTCTAGCCAAAATTCTCCTCCCGGTATTGGCTTACCAATTGAACCTATTTTCTCAAAAGCCCTATTCCAAGGAAGATATGACATTCTAGCAGTTGCTTCGGTTTGACCATACATAACAATAAATTCAAATCCTTTAGCTTTAGCAATGTTAATCATTTTTTCATTGATTTTTTGGTCTAATTTACCTCCTGCTTGAGTCAAATATTTCAAATGGGATAAATCCATGCTCTCAAAATGAAGTTTTTCAAGCATTTTATACGTATAAGGTACGCCACCAAAAGTAGTTACTTTATATTGTTTAAATTTCTCCCAAAATCCTTTTTCCATAATGCTCGACTGATTCATAATGACACAAGCGCCTTTTAACAGATGACTATTAATAATTGATAAGCCATATGTATAACTCATTGGCATCGTTGTAATTGCTCTATCAGAAGACTCAATTTTAAGATACTGAACAATCGAATTTGCATTAGATGTTATATTTTTATAGGATTGCCTTACCAATTTTGGACTCCCCGTGCTTCCAGAAGTTGTAAGTAACAATGCCAATTCAAGATTTATATCAATCTTAGTATCATATTGGGTTCTAATTAACTTATATTTTTCACCTTCCCAGCAACTTTCGAAACTTTCTTTCGTCAAATTACTTTGCAAAGGTAAATAAATATAATGAGGTTGATATGCACTGAGTAAGTTTAAAAATAATTCATGATCAATTTGATAATCAATTAGCACCATAGTGTGCTTATGTCTCAAAAATCCGATGTATCCTGCTATAGATTCAAAAGTATTCATACACACATAAAAAATGAGACCATTACCATTAATAGAACTACCTATTTCATCAGATTTCTCAATTAACAAGTCATATGTTATTTGATTATCATCTTCAATAATAGCTATATTTTGAGAGTACCTATCAATATCATCATAAAAATTCATTTTTAACTCCTTCTCTCTTTATAATTAACGAATCAACATTTACATCTATTGACACTAATATAACTCAATAGAATCACTTGACTTTTAAATAATAAATCTCAAAAATAAATATATCTTTATGGTCAAAAACAATTTCACATATCTCTCATTTATGTACTTAAGCGATAACTGATCAGTTATTAACCAATTGGTATTTCATTTCAGCTATTTCCCAATCTGTTAAATTATCAATATCTTGTACTTCAAGTTCTGACACTATGATTGGAAATATATCTCGCTCTACTTGACCCTTTACATCAAGAAATTTATAAGTATCATAAAGATAAAATTGCCCTGCATCATGATATATTTTTTCTAAATCTTGTGAACGAGTATTTCTAAATTGAGGCCATTTATATTCCCAATTTCCTCCATTCTCAATTAATCCCCTTTGTGGTGGAAAAGAAAATTGAACAACTGGTAAAACCATTGCTACTTTTTCTCTTTTTAGAATTTCAAAACCTTTAACCAATTTATCTGGCGTTATAAAAGGGGCTGTTGGATATAGACAAGCAAAATAATCAAATTTTTTCCCCACACTCTGATACCTATCTAAAACTTCCACTAATACATCAGATGTTGTGGCATGATCACTTGATGTATCAGCACTTCTAAAGAACGGAACTTTTGCCCCTGCTTTAATAGCTATCTGGGCGATTGCCTCACTATCTGTTGAAACCATAACTTCATCAAACAGTTCAGAATTTAATGCCGCTTCAATTGAATATTCGATAATCGGTCTTCCACAGAAGTCTTTAATATTTTTATGAGGAATTCGTTTACTCCCCCCTCTAGCTGTTATAATTGCCAAGCAACTCATTGAAATCTCCTTCCCTCAGCTCAACTTAATCAATTCAATTAACTATATTAAATTATACATCATAATGATAAAATTCTGCAAAAAAAAAACAGTAACTAATAACAACTAGCTACTGAAGTTTATAATAATTAACTTTAATACTCATACATCACAATTTAATATCAATATTTTGTCCTTTATGAGGTGTTACTGATTTTTCCATTGATTTAACCAGATTATTAACAGATTGAGCATCTTGATTCATTACTCTTTTTAACATTGAAACATTAAGAGCACTTTTTAAACTTGCAATATTTTGTACTTGATACGAAGATATACTATTCATCCAATCACTCCTTTAAAACAATTATACCCCACAAAACAATTTGAAAATCAAAATAAAACTTAATAAATTTTAATTTTATTTTAACAAGCTATTTATCAAGTAGGATAATAGAATTGGCAATCCTTGCAGATCCATCTCCATCTACAATGGCTTTCATATTTTTTGAATAATAGCGTCTTATTCCAATGTCTCTAATACTATTATCGACATAATTCTCTATATTCTTTAGCACTTTCTCAAGCTTATTTCTAACATCTCCTGCAAGCATAATCACATGACCTTTGTCTAAATATTCAGCCCCTTCTACTTGATTATCTACAAAAGTAAAACAAATCGTTGATAATCCACAAGCACATAACTCATATAAAGTCGTTCCTCCAGCAGAAATAGCAAGATCACATGCTTTCATTAAAGAAGCCATTTCTTTAATATTATTATACAGGGACACATTTTCAAATTTATCACTATATGCTTTTAATTGATTATAATTATTATTATAAATACCACTAATCACATGAAAGTGAATAGTTTTGTACTTATCTTTGATAAAATGTTTTTCTAATAATTCTCCGGTAATATTGTATTGATCCGTTCCACCTGTCGTTATCAAAATATTTTTAACTTCTTTTCTAACTTCATAATTTACATTGCTAAATTGTTCTCTAAGTGGAGCATATGAAGGCCCTAGCAAAAGTTTAGATTTTTTATCATATCTATTGCTAAAATCTTTATATTGATTTGAAAAATTATAATTTATAACCATATCTACTGGATATTTAAAAAGAAATAAATCATCTAAATATACAGTTTTAACTTGATTACTAAGGCTTTTAAGATAATCATATGTGACATAATATGAATCAATAATTAATATGTCACATTTATTTTCACAAATCCATTGAATAATGATATCCGTTTCAGAATCGAGCTCATCCCATTTTGAGTTTAACACATAAACACCAAATCCATTATTTTCAAAAAACTGTTTCCCCTCTAAATCAGCAGTAATAAAAACGACTTCTTTTTTTTCTTTTCTTAGAGCTTGCGCAATAGATAAACAGCGCATAGCATGTCCAGTGCCTATTTTACTATTTGCATCTACTCGAAATGCTATCATTTAATATGCTCCCACGATAAAGGTGTCCCTTTTTTTAATGTTTTTCTTGCCTTTTTCCCAAGTATATCTTCATAATACATCGTATGAAGTCCGTATCCAGGTCTAATAGATCTTACATTCTCGCTTGTAAATTGTTCTCCTTCTTCTATATCTTCCACAATAAAAAGTGATCTTGCATGCTCACGACTCTTTTTTTGTTTTTCGCTTAATTCATAAGTTGCTCTCCCTAATGCTTTTTCAATAATTCTTACGCTATTAACCATCTCTTTAAATTCATTAGGTTCCATAGAAAAAACAGCATCAGGCCCACCATCTTCTCTTGACAAAGTAAAATGTTTTTCAATGACTCTACTACCAAGTCCAATACTACCAACAGGAACAGTTGAACCTAAGGTATGATCAGAAATACCTACTACACAATTAAATGTTTCCTTCATATTAGGAATCACGTTAAGATTAACGTCTTCATATGGCGCTGGATATGCAGAAGTACATTTAAGTAAAATAACGTCTTCGTTTCCTTCCTCTTTACAAACTTCTAAAGCCCGTTCAATATCTTCTAATTTTGCAATTCCTGTAGACATAATAATTGGCTTTTTCAACTTTGCAATTTTGCGAATAAAAGGAATATCTGTAATCTCAAAAGAAGCAACTTTATATGCAGGTACATCTATCTCTTCTAAAAAGTCAATCGCACTAAAATCAAACGGGCTTGAAAAACATACAATACCAAGTTCATCAGCAATTTTTTTTAAATTAGATTGCCATTCCCAAGGAGTATATGCCGTTTGGTATAGTTTATAAAGTGTTGTTCCATCCCATATTGTCCCTTGTTTTATTTGAAAATATTCATTATCACAATCAATTGTCAAAGTTTCTGGAGTGTAAGTTTGAAGTTTAACCGCATCTGCCCCAGATTCTTTAGCAGCTTTTATTATTTCAACAGCACGATCATAATCCATCAAATGATTTGCAGACATCTCTGCTATAATAAAAGTAGGTTGATTATTACCAACTAAACGATTACCAATTCTAATTTCTTTATTCATATAATTACACTCCTAGCCTACGTATAATATTTTCAGCAATTTGATTTCCTTTAAGTTGAAATTTATCTAACATATATTGATAATCTCCTGTTTTTTCATATATATCTGGACAACCCATTCTATATAAAGGCGGTGTATTTTCTTTATCTGATTTATATTCTGCAATAGCACTTCCTAGACCACCAATAATACTATGTTCTTCTACAGAAACAATGAGATTGCATTTTTTTAATGCCTCATCAATTATTTTCTCATCTAGAGGCTTTATTGTATGCATATTAATTACTTCAGTCGAAATACCTTTTTTTTCTAATATGCTTGCTGCATTAAGACTTTCATAAACCATTGTTCCAGAAGCTATTATACAAATATCTTGTCCTTCTTTTAATCTTATTCCCTTGCCAATTTCAAAAGAATAATCATCTGTATAGACAATAGGATTGTTGGCAGCTCCTGTCAGTCGAATATAAACAGGTTCATCTATTTTAGAAACTTCAAAAACAGTTTTAACTATTTCTGCTCCATCAGCAGGTGAAATAATCGTAATATTAGGAATAGCTCTCATAATAGCTATGTCTTCTAAACCATAATGAGAATTTCCCATATGTCCCATAGCAAGTCCACTACCTATTCCCACTGCCTTTATACCAAATTTCATATAGCCCATGTTCATTCTGACTTGTTCGCCCCCTCTAAAAGCTATAAATGGAGCAAATGATGATGCATATACAAGAGTCCCTTCTTTCGCTAGCCCTGCAGCAACACCAATCATATTCTGTTCAGCAATTCCAGTGTTGATAAACTGATTAGGATATGTTGTTTGAAACCGTCTTAATCCTGAAGAATTCCCCAAATCAGCAGAAATTGCCATAAAATCAGATCTTTCTTTAGCCAATTCAAAAATAGCTGCACCATATGTTCCTCTTGCACCTAACATTGACCATACTCTTGCATTCTTTTTATTAATCGTAACCATCAACTACTCCTTTAATTCCGAAAGGGCCAACTTATATTGTGCTTCATTTAGTCTACTATGGTGCCATTCATTATCATTTTCCATGAATGAAATTCCCTTTCCTTTAATAGTATTAGCAATAATCACTCGTGGCTTCTCTAAATATCTCTCTTTACACAGAGCTCTTTCTAATTCAGCTGTATTATGGCCATCAACTTCAATAACTTCCCATCCAAAAGCTTCCCATTTTTCTTTTATATCCAACATATCTATAATGTCATTGCTATTTCCATCACTTTGAAGGCTATTATTATCAATAATTGCAGTTAAAGCACTCAATTTATGACTAGAAGCAAACATTGCCGCCTCCCATACTGACCCTTCATTGCATTCCCCATTCCCCATAAGTACATATGCTTTATAAGGAATATTATTTCGTTTTGACGCTATTAGTGAACCTATGGCAACTGATAAGCCGTGACCTAAACTTCCATTAGATGTTTCTATTCCTAATTTCAAATTCATTACCGGATGTGCTATTAAGTCACTCTCATTCTCTTGAAACGTCTCCAACAATGTTTCTTCAAAAAATCCACAGGCGGCTAATACAGCATAGTATGATAAAACACCGTGTCCTTTGCTTAATATGAACCGGTCTCTTGCTTCTAATGTAGGATTTTTAGGATCAATATTTAATACTTTTGTATATAAGACTGCCAATATTTCAACAATAGATAATCCTGCCCCAAAATGAGCAGTATTACCAGAGGCATAAGCCATATTAATCATCTTTCGCCTCACCCATTTTGTAAAATCATTAATCGTCTCAAATTCATTTTTCTTCATCACCAGAGTCTCCATTAGCATTTATTGAGCCGTTATAAAAATTATAATGTACTTTATCTTCATGATACTCATTATGTGGTGGTATATCTTCATCTGCAATACCTAAAGGAATAACACTAAAAGGTGTTAATTCATTAGGTATATTTAACACTTCTGTAACCACTTGCATTCTTTCAATTGTAGGATATAATCCTAACCAAACAGACGACAGACCATTACCATTCGCTGCAATAATAATATTTTCTGTTGCCGCTGCACACGCCTCAAAATAAAATAAAGGATCAGGAACCCCCTTACATTCTTGAACTTTTGTCAAAACAATGATCGCTGCTGGACATCTTTTCAGCATTCTCCAAAAAGGAGTTGCCTTTGCAAGTGATTTTAATAATTCCTTATCAGTCACTATAACAAACTCCCATGGTTGAGTATTAAAAGGACTTGGCGCATACATTCCCGCCTTTACAATCTCTTTCAGTATTTCAATATCAATTGGTGTGTCTTTATATTTTCGCACACTTCTTCGTGTTAATAAAGCTGTATAGTTTTCCACAATAGCGCCTCCTAATAAAAATGTTATTCAAAATCATCCTGATCAAATATTTCAGTTATACTCACTGGCTTTAAAATTGACATTTCTTTATTCAAATATTTTTTGACAAACAGCTCATCTTCCCCGGCGTAACATTTTTTTTGATAGCATGAAAAATGTTTAATCTTAAATCCTTCGTCTAATATTTCTTTAAAGGGCTTTTCCAAAACATTTCCTAATGTCATATGTAAATATGAACAGGGTAAGACTTCACCATAGGGGTTAATATAGGGTCTATTAACTGCAAGACATCCACTTACTTTTTCACGTGTTGTATCAATGAGTGGCCATATATCTCTCCAAATATTGCGATACTTTTTCCTTAATAATTGAAGTCTATTGCTATCATTATCATCTAGCATAACGTCATAATGTCCTCGCCAATTTCCTGTAGGTGTAGCAACGATTAATCCTAATTGATATCCATTCTTTTCACAAAATTCACAAATATCTTCTATTTCTTTACTTTGAGCATTATAGTGTCCTACTAAAAAATTCACAGAAACACTCATTCCTTCTTTTTTAGCATTTTGAAGTGCTTTTAATGCATGCGCGTATGCACCTTGAACCCCCCTGAATTCATCATGAATCTTTGCTTCTGTACTATCCAAACTCACAATAATTCTCGCTACACCAGCTTCTGATAGCCGTTGAGCCATAAGTTCATCCAATAAATATCCATTCGTTGTAATACCAATATTAAATCGTTCAGAACCAATGGCACCTATTATTTCAAAAAGTTCTGGTATGATAAGAGGTTCTCCACCTTCAATAATGACTTCAAACATACCCATTTCATCAGCTTGATCAGAAAGTGTTTTAACAGACTCTACAGTTAACGTCCCTTTTACTGGGAAAATCGGAGACTCTGTAAAACATTGTTGACATTTAAAATTACATGCGTTACTATAATTCAAAAAAAAGCCTCTAGGCACTGTACTAACAAATCCCAATTTATCAATTGTTCTATTATATTTCCTCATTTTATTTAGTACTTGAGGAGAACTTAATAAGCCCATTTATAAACCTCCATCTACCCTAATAATTTCTCCAGTTACATATGAGGACATTGCTGATGCTAAAAAAACAGCAACATCTGCGACTTCACTTGGATCACCTATTTTCTTTAAGCTAGTTCTTTCTAATACTTCATCAATAATAGCACCATCATTTTCTTCAAACATATCTGTATTTATATATCCTGGAGCAATTGAATTTACTCTAATATTATAAGCACCTAATTCTTTAGCTAATACCTGCGTTGAATAAATTAACGCAGCTTTACTACTACCATAAGCAATGGTCCCACGATTCCCTTTTAATCCTGTTACAGAAGAAATATTAATGATATTTCCTGACTTATTTTTCATCATCAATCGCACAATTTGTTGAGTAAATGCCATCGGTCCATAAAAATTTACATCAAAAATATCTTTCATTGTTTCTATCTTTGTCATTGAAACCAATCCCCCATGGGCTTTTCCAGCATTATTTATTAAAATATCAATCGTATTTTTGTTTGATCTTATTTCATTAACTGCAAGCTTTATTTCTTTATCATCAGTTAAATCAAAATAAATCGGAATAATCTTTACGTTGTAGTCTATTGCCCACTCATGTAATTGTTTTTCAAAATCTAAATTCTTACACCTGGCACATGCATATACATTGGCTCCATTTCTCGCAAACTTTTCTACAATCGCTTTACCAATTCCCCGATTTGAACCCGTAACAATAGCCCACTTTTTATTTAAAAGCATATTATCCTCCAAAATTTAAGGAGTAACTTTGTTAAATTGATCAACAACAATAAATGTCAGCTCTGCATCGCAAACAACTTTGTCATCAACAGAACAATTCCCCTTTACTTTTGCAACACCATATTTATAGCTTATAATGTTTGTATCAATCACAAGTATCGAACTAGGTCTAACCGTTCCAGAGCACCTTGTATGATGAATCTTAGACAAATAGCATCTTTTTCCTTTTAAACCGGGTAAAGTAACTATTGCAATAGTTGCCATTTGTCCAATTGCCTCTACCAACAATACTCCTGGGACAATGGGATCTCCAACATAATGGTACTTAAAAAACCAGTCATTCATATTTAAAAATTTATGTCCCTTTGCTCCAACACCTGGCTCAACGTTATCTACATGATCAATTAATAAAAATGGATAAACTTGAGATTGGTATTCTAGTATTTCTTTATAATTTAATTCCATAACGTCCTACAATTTCTTTTCCAATATCATATGATGACAAATCAATCATATCATCTGTTTCAAAAGCGATATCAAAAGCATCTTCAATACAAGCCACTAAAGTCATGTGACCAACAGAATCCCAGTCGGGTACACTTTGATAAACTAATTCTGAATTTAATTGTTCGTCTTTTAAATCCAAGGCTTCTTTAAAAGCTTCATTATATTTTTCTAAATTTGACATATTATCATCTCCTATATTTTTTTAATCTGTAGTTTGGTCTATCTTGATCTGCATCTCCCTTAAATAATATCATATTTTCATGTGATTTTTCATACCATACACTTTTATTTTCAAGTAAAAAAGGTTCAAAATAACTAGGAATTATATTTTCATCGTTATCTTCTCGTTTAATAAATCCAGATTTCTCCATAACGCTTTCATCTACACCACATTGAAGAAATTCAACAAACTCATAATAATTTTCTTCAATTAGCTTTTGAGTAAAAGCACCAAGCATTCCCAGCATCTCATAATTTCCTATAAAATCAACATATCTTAACATTTTTGCATTATTATAATTTTCTTCTCTCGAAACCAAAATAAATTTCTCATCTTTTAACTTGAGTAAATATATATCATAATGGTAAATTGGATGTTGGAAGTATCTTTTCTTAAAATAATTGTCACTTTTATATGGTAAATAATTGTATTTTTGACTAAAATCAAATTCAGCCATTAATTCTTCAAAGTTGTCTATTTTAACAAAGGAAACATCTGTTGATTTTACATCAAAAGGAATTATATTTTTATTTTTAACCTTTGCAATCTTATATTCTTTTTGATCTCTCAAGCGATAATAATGGTTCATAACACCTACATAACGATTAAAATACTTCTTAACAATTGGAATCATCGTTTTAGGATTTGTTCCAATTCCGCAAAAATATTGATATTGAGTTTCTAATTTAAGCCGTTTCATCATTTCAATTCCTAGCAATGGTACTTTAGCAGTCGTTCTAACTTTTGCAATTATCCCACATATATGCAAATCTGTTTTATCTTCAGAATATCTATTAAACCCCATGATTCCTTCTATTTGATTGGTCATTTTATCAATAACTAACAAAAAATCAACTCGATTATCATTTACATGCTGCCAACAAAAAAAATCTTTATCAATCCCCATTAGATGATCTTTCCGCCACTCATCTCTTATAAATTTCATTATATCATCAATATCATCTGGTTTAGCTAGTCTAAAAATATAATATTCATCATATTTATTCATAGAAAACACCTCTATCACAAATACAAAACCAAATAAAAGAATATCCTAAATAGCTAATTCAATAACCCGCTTAAGATATTCTTTATCCATTTCGTGTCTATATGCTTATTTTAAAAGATTTCTTCCAAGTTTCTCTAAAATCTTCAGCAATCTCCAAAGCTTCTTTAAATGCATCTAAATTTTTCTCAAAATTTCCAGTAAAAACACGGTTCATTAGATATTCATATAGCTGATCCATATGATTACTGATATGAATTTTCATATCTAACGTACTTCTTAACTCATCAATAATAGCTTGTGCCCTTTGAGAATTATAATTTACTGCTTCATAATTTTTACTATCAAGACTTAAGATGGCCTTCTTAATAAACTTAACCAACCCATCATATAACATAAATGTTAATTCTTCTGGTTTTGCAGACATTATTTTTGACTCTAAATACTGATTTGATTGGTTATCTTTATTTTGTTGTCGCATCTTAATAATGCGATCTTGATTATTATTTTTTACACCTATATCATTTCTAGAAAGTGTCTTTGGTCTAGAATAATTATATGAATTAATGATTGCCATATATCCTCCTTTTCATAAACGAGTTCTGTTTACTTTTTGTTGTCAAATTTTTTCCCAATTATTGAAGACACATTCAAATAACTTCCTTGAGCACTTTTTCTTTTAAATGTATTGAGCTTATTCTTTTTTTTGCCATGTATTTTTTCTTCAATCTCATCTTTAAACTGATTCATTGATACCATACACTTTTTATCAAGAATTTCATATTTTTTTAAGTCTTCTTTCATAACTTCAGTTAAATCATTATCCTTAACAAAATCAATTAAGTCATCAATATATTTTTGCCTCTCTTGAATTGAATGTTGAATGATATCAAAATTTCTTACCTCAATTGCACTTTCAATAATATACGTTTCATCTAAAATTTTTTTAATCAAAAGCTCTCCCGTCATTTTCCCTTCCTAACTCAAATTAGATAAAGCTGATGTTTGAGATTGCATGTTTGAGATTGCTTGTTCCATTTTTGCAAACATATTATAATAGTAGGCTTCCTGATCTGATAAATCATCTAACAACTTATCAATTCTAGTTTGATAATCGTCAATTTGATCTTGAATGACATTATCAAACTCAGTTGTATCAGATTCTACTCCTGCCTTTAAAATTAATAGACCCTTACGAGAACCCTCATAATCAGAATAAGCATCTTTATTAGAAGTTCTTACGTAATTGTTAATGATATCTTTTAATCGATTTCCGATGCCATTTTCACTATATCTTGTTTTGGTATTTGCCGTATCTAGGTACTCATACTCAGACTTTTGAGTGAATAGAGCCTTTACGCCTTCTAAATTAGTTTCAAGTGCTTTAGTTAACTTATCTTCATCAACAGTTAATTTTCCTCGGTCTAAATATCCTGTAGAGCCAATCCCTATACCATTCATGGTAACACCAGCATCTTTAATCGGTTCAACGATAGCATTTCTAAATGCAATCATCATAGATTCTAATTCAGATGCACCACTAAGTATACCACTTTTAGCCTTCTCCTCCCACTTTTCAATTTCTTCATCTGACATTGAATCTTTTTCCTCTTCAGTCAAAGGCTCATAGTCATAATCTTTTTTCTCAGAAGTTTTTTTATAAACATAATCCAGAATATCATTATAATCTGATACTAAAGACTTAATTTTTTCAACTATATCTTCCGTATTACCATCAATTTTTATATCAATAGCATCTGCAGTAGTTTCATTTAATTGATAAGATACGCCATCAATCGTAAAAGCATTATCTGATTTCGAAATTAAATTTCCATCTAATTGAAATTTTGCATTTTGTCCTTCCATTCTTGATACACCAACAGCTGCACCAGTTCCATCTACAACATCACCCGCATTAAATAAATGTGAAAAAACTTGTTCAGCACTTGATCCATCTTCAATAGTAATATTATTAACTGATCCTGTTTTATTGGATTGTAACGAAAATTGATCATTTAAAGAATCAAATGAAATTTTTACATTTGCACTTGAATTATTAATTTTTTGAACCATTTGAGAAATTGTATCTGTTTCGTCTAATGCTATGCTTACTCCATTTATTTCAAATCCAGCTAAATCAGAATTCGTAAGTCCATATAATTCATTTAATGATTTTGTTTGATAACTATTACTGCTTTGTCCATTTGTAATCCCTAATGCAGAGAAAGAATCAACATTACCATTATAGGTCAACGCGACCAATGTATTTCCTGGAGAACTCATTTTAATTTCGCCAGATTCATTTGAAACAATATTAGAAAAATCACTTCCAAATGCTGAAGAAATTTTACTGTTAAGTGCAGAGACTAAATCATCTGTAGAAAGCATTGCGGAAATATCACTATTGGAAATCCGAATGACTTTCGGCGAACCATCTATTGCTAAAGACATCTCAAAGTCTGCTCCCGATAATGTTGTCTTGAAGTTTGAAAGATCAAACCCACTACTAGTGATCCCAGTTAAATTACCCTCATTGCCCGTCCAACTATCTTTAGTTGCCAATTGATCAATACTATTGATTGTGTGATTATAATTCGAAATATTTCCACCATTTGTAATCGTAACCGCATTAGTATCAGTGCCATTACTTTTGACTGAAAAATTATACGAATTAAAAAAAGTACTTGATGTAATATTGTTGGTAGGATTTAAAACATCAAAATATTTACTTTGAAAATCTGTCATTTTAGAGATAACATTCCTATAAGCCTCTTTTTGCCATTCAGAATATTGCATATCTTTTTTTACACTATCAACTCTTATTTGTTGGGCGTTCATTAACTCTTTAATAATAGCATCAGTGTCTAAACCTGATGACATACCTGTCAATCTAATATTTGACATACTTTTCACATCCTTTTCATATTCTCTGTAAGAAAGAGACCTTTACGCTTCTTCATCAACAAAAATGCCAGCTAGCTCCCACATTTTTGCAATCATATCTTGAATTTTTTTAGGAGGAAACTCTCCAATAACTTCATTCGTAACTGAATCTTTTATTGTATACATTACTGCATGAGTCTTATCATGAATACTTACCTCAATAACACGATTATGTTTTTTTAAACTTTGATTGGCTTGTTCAATTGCTTGTGATATTATTTCATCTGAAAGGTCTTTATCTTTATTAAGTTGCTTTTCACTCTTTAATTCATCAGCAGAATCTACTTCTACTTTTTTTTGAATGTTCATTACATCTGAAGTACGATAATCATTGCTAGCTTGTTTTATTCCTACATTAACTGTTTCTAAGCCCGAATTGATTTTCATTTTACACCCCTTTCAGTTACAATAAAATGTAAAGCTTTATTATATTTATAATATCGACAACATCACAAAATTTCTTTAGCTATCTAGAGAAATATACTAAAAAATCTGTCAACTTAAGGTATCTTAAAGACTTAATCAAAATTGCATTAGTTAAAATTACTTATTAAACTTAAAAGATACTATACCCTCATCGCTTTCGGATATCATAACAAAACCACAGCGTTTAAATAAACACAACGACGCACTGTTATGTCCCAATACTTTTGCAAATAAATTTTTGTCTGAATGTATTCTTTTGATGATTTCAATCATCTCATGTCCTACACCTTTCATTCGATAATGATTATCTACAGCTAAGCTAATTTCCCATTCATTATTATCATTCATTTTATCAATTCTAATATACCCAACATTTTTACCCAATATTTGGGCAATATATAAAATGTGATTATTATCTATCATAATATTTTGAAGCCACTTTTGATGATCTTCAAAAGTAAACACTGCTTTTGACACTGAATTGACAATCACATCTTCAGTTGTTCTTAACTGATATAAAAATAATGCATCCTCCATTGTGGCGAATACTAATTTAATTTCATTTTTATTAGTCACTTTTCCTTCCTTATTTTATTTTGAATAGAACTGAGTTACTTTATTAACAGCTTCAATGACAGCATGTACCTCTTCGTTAGTCATAGAAGGATAGAGTGGAATTGTCACTAAAGAATTAAAGATTTCTTCTGCATTTGGACACAAACCTTTCTCATATCCTATTTGTTGATAATAAGGATGTAAATAAACTGGAATGTAATGGACATTTACACCGATATTTTCTTTTTTCAATGCACGGAACCATTCATTTCGATTGCCATTCATTACCTCAATGTTCCATCTCAATACATATAGATGCCTACATGTATCACTCTCCTTAATTTCATTTTGAACGATTAAAGCGTTATTATTAATAAACGCTTCATTGTACATATTAACTATCTCTTTTCGTCTCGCTTTAGAGCTTTCAATTTTACTTAGCTGACTTATTCCTAAAGCACATTGAATATCTGTTAACCTATAGTTGAAACCTAAAATTTGTTGCTCATAATAAAACGATTCTTGTCCTTGGTCAATAAGGATATCCTCATCTCTAGTAATACCATGAGAAGCAAATAATTTTAATCGTTCTTCCATATGAAGATTATTGGTTGTTACCATTCCACCTTCGCCAGATGTAATTGTTTTAACTGGATGAAAACTAAAAGTTGTTAAATCTGCAATTTCTCCAACCATCTTGTCTTTATAGCGTGTTCCTATTGAATGGGAAGCATCTTCAATAAGAATTAAATTGAACTCTTCGCAGATTTTTTTAATTTCATCTAAATTAACCGCTTGTCCAGTATAATCTACAGCTATAACAGCCTTGGTTTTGCTTGATATATTGGCTCTTATACTTTCAGTAGAAATATTATAAGTATCAAGGTCAACATCAGCAAACACGGGAATTGCTCCCATGTATAAGACACAATTCGAACTTGCAGCAAAAGTCAATGAAGAGACAATTACCTCATCACCGCTTTTAATTCCCGCAGCATAACATGCTGCATGTAATGCTGCAGTACCATTACAAAATGATACTGCATATTTAGAATTAACATATTTTGCAACTTTCTCTTCAAATATTTTCACATAGGGTCCTGTCGTTAAATAGTCACTTTTTAAAACATTTACAACCGACTCAATATCTATTTCATCAATTGATTGTTTCCCATATGGAATAAAATGATCTGAAGAGGGTTTTCCTCCAAACATTGCCAATTTATTCATTAGAGCTCCTTCTTGGTAATAACCCAAGTTTGTCAATTCTATTTTTCAATTCTTCAATAGTTAAAAAGTGTGCATTCGTACCAGAATTGTATTCGAAATTTTCAGACAAACTTTTGCCACCTTTTTTAAAAAAATTTTCAGTATTCCACCAATCAAAATTTGGATAAATAATATAATGATCGTCATATTCATAGGATAATCTTGAATCATCAATTGAAATCATTACTTCATGAAGCTTTTCACCCTCTCGAATGCCTACTTCATTCAAAGTAACTTTTTCATCCATCGCTTTTGCTAAATCAATAATATTAAATGATGGAATTTTAGAAATATAAGTTTCGCCACCTTTAGATTCTTTTATTGCACGATATACAAGTTCAACACCTTCTTCAAGCGTTATCCAAAATCTTGTCATTCTAAAATCAGTAATTGGTAGTTCCTTTGTTTCTAACTCTAAAAGATCTTTAAAGAACGGAATTACAGAGCCCCTACTACCTGCTACATTACCATATCTTACAACAGAAAAAATAGTGCCATCTCCACCACTGTAAGCGTTAGCTGATATAAACAGCTTATCGGATACCAGCTTAGTTCCCCCATATAAGTTGATTGGATTAACCGCTTTATCTGTTGAAAGTGCAACAACTTTTTTGACGCCACAGTCAATGGCTGCGTCCACAATATTTTTGGCACCATGAACATTGGTTTTAATTGCTTCAAATGGGTTATATTCACATGCAGGAACTTGTTTCATCGCAGCAGCATGAATCACATAATCAACACCTTTAAAAGCACGATAGAGCCTATCCTTATCTCGTACATCTCCAATAAAAAATCTCAATTTATGAATTTGATCTGGAAATTTTTTAGATAAATCTTTTTTCATTAAGTCTTGTTTAAACTCATCCCTTGAGTAAATAATAATCTTTTGAGGATTATATCTTTCAAGTGTCATTTCCGTAAACTTCTTACCAAAAGAGCCCGTTCCACCTGTTAATAAAATTACACTGTTCTCTAACACTATAATCACCTTCTCTATTTATTATCTTTTTTCAAAAGATACATCTTATCTTCCACCGGTTCATTAAGATAAGGGTATATTTTTTCTTTTACACAAACCAAGTCAGGAAATTGATTGACATAAAGCCTAGCGTAATCCCCTTTCCAAAGTAAATCTTTTCTTCCCCTATAATCGATGGCTATCATTTTATCATTATAATATTCCATCCCCCATATATATTGGTTAGAAACTCTATAAATTTCGCCCATCACTTTAGGTAGCAAATCAGGATGAATATGGATCAAAACACCACTCGTATACACTAAATCAAATACATCATCTTCAAAAGGTAAATTTGAAGCATCTGCCTGGTAACATTTAACCTGAGGATAATTATTCTTTAAAATTTCCAATGCATCCTCTTGAACATCTACTACTGTAATATCTTTGAATCCCATTTGAAGTAAAATGTTAACTTGATTTCCCACATTCGACCCTACTTCTAATATTTTTGCATTTCTATCAATATCATTTAAAAACCTTTCATTCATCACAATTCTTTTCAAACCATATCTTTTGAGATATAATTCATCCATTTCTGAACTTGTTAAATCATTTCTTTCAATATATTTCTTTCCAAAGTCACCAGACCAAGTTGAAGATTGAAAATTTGTCTCAGAAATTAATGGTAATAATTCATATTCCAAGATATCTCCTAATAACACAAAATCCTTATTTTCCATAGCAGAAAGTGAAGCAGACATTAATTGCTGAATAGCATTTGTTGAATTATCAGTAGACTCTTTTAAAATATTTTCAAATAAGGTAACCACATCTCCTATGCATTCTTCTGGTCGATTTCTATAAATCTTTTCTTGAATTAATTTGATTTGATCTTCCATGATTTAATCCTCCATAAATTTGTCATATGCTATTGTTGTAACTACATTGTAATAGTCATAGTATGACATCATTTGCTCTAGCATAAACTTGTATTTATCTTTTATATCTATAATCGTCCTAATCTCAGTATTTACCTTATTTCTAGTAAGCATATCCATCACAGAAAGTCTTTTGTGGATCAAAGTTGTATTGAGCCAAAACTGATCTAATTCATCAGTAATATCTGTAATTTCATTTGAAAACTTCCTGATGCGTTGGAGCGATAATCTCTCAAAGTTATCAAGAACATTTTTAATTATCTTTAGTCTTTTCTCACTTAATTCTTTTATAGTCGTAATTTCATTTTTATATTCGATTAACTCATCATTATTATGAAAAAAATACTGACTCTCATTAAATTTTGTTAATTGACTAATCATCTCTTTTTTTATATCTAATTCAATGTCATCATAAGCATTTAATGTTGATTCTAAAGTCAAATTAGGAACCCCCTCAATTCCAAGACCCCCTTCAGTGCAATTAACAAATGTCACTTCATTTGATGCCCGCTCAACATACAAATCAAAATACCTTTTAATAGTAATAAATGCGTTGTTAGTTTCAATTTCATTTCCCCATATATCTGTTTTTATCAATTTGGTTCTTTTATCTTCATGAACTTCATCAAATAAAGCAGCACCTTCTGCATAAAGCAATTTGTCAGTATATGCCATATCTTGTCCAATAAATACAATGTCTTTTACCCCAAGTTTAACCGCAATATCAGTAGCAACATTAACACACGATGGCCCTAATGAAACTGTAGGAAAATTATATATTTCTTCATATTTTTCAGCTGCAAAAAAATTGGAATCATTACCCAAAAAATATGTTTTATACGCTCTAGATTTTTTAATTCCCTCTGAAGCTACAGTTGCATAGTAACAGAGGATAGAGTTTTCAGGAACATCTCTGATAATATAATTTTCTTTTGTGCCACCATCTAGTACAACACAGATATCTGGAACTATATTATGCCTTTTTAGTATGTTAATTGAAGACCCCGCTGCAATAATCATCACTTTGTTTTCGTATTTTTTTAAAATCTCAATATTTTTACCTAAAGATGGCCCAGCTCCTACAATAACTGTTGGAAAATTAAATTCTTTATTGAAAATTGAATTCAAAATAGCATGTTTTTCCTTAACAATCGTTTTATAATTATCAACTTGATTAGCAGTCCATTCCTTAATGAAAAAAAGTTCTGTATGCATATTTATTATTGAAAATTGTAGTTCTCCTTTAAATTTATCCAAATAATCATTTAAATTATAATTATCAAAAATGTAATATGAGGGTAATGTGACAATAGAAAATTCTTGATATCCATAATTTTTTATATAGTCAATCATTACATGGGAAATACTATACATATCATCAGAAAGTAAAAAAGAAATTTTTTCATTTTTGAGTATATCTAAAGGCCTTAAACTCATTGCTTCTAGAAACATATCACTTTGAGATTCTATACATATAATCAATTTATCTGGATATTTCTCACTGAAATACTCAACATGGTAGAATAAACCCGCTCCAAATAAAATGATGATATCATTAATTTCATTTAACGCATCCATTTTTTCTGCTTCTTTTTTAGGAGAATATATACTATGAAGATAAACGTTAAAATCTTCTCCAATGACTCTTAGATTTATCTGTTCATCATATTCTACTCTTTCAAATTTTAAAGATGTTTTAGTATCTAACTTTGATTCATTTAGCAATTCAACATAAGTCGGGTATTCTTCTTTAATTATTTTCATATTATAATCCCAATACATTACTTCCTCCAAAAAACACAATAAGTACATATAAAATAAAGCCAGCATAATGCCAGCTTTATCTTATAACGTTTCATATCACATTGTCATCACTTCTAAAATTATCTCAATAATTGAAGTACGCCTTGTGGTGCTTGATTTGCTTGTGCAAGCATTGCTTGTGATGCTTGAGTTAAAATGTTATTTTTAGTGTATTCCATCATTTCTTTAGCCATATCTACGTCTCTAATTCTTGATTCAGAAGATTGAATATTTTCTGAAGCAGTATCTAAGTTTTTAATAGTATGTTCTAATCTGTTTTGGAATGCACCAAGTTTTGATCTTTCTGATGATACAGTTTTAATCGCTGCGTCAAATTTACCTATGGCTGCATTTGCACAACCATAAGATCCGAATGTAAATGCATCTAATGATAAGTTTGCAGCTGTCATTGTAGAAATAGAAATTTGAAGTTTAACACTTGCGTCTGCACCAATTTGAATGTTACCTTTACCAACTGTTAACGAACCATCCAACAATTTCTTTTCATTGAATGTTGTAGAACTAGCAATTCTATCAACTTCTGCTTTTAATTGAGTGTACTCATCTTTAAGAGCCGTACGGTCAACTGCTTCATTAGTGTCATTTGCACCTTGTACAGCTAATTCTCTCATTCTTTGAAGAATAGAATGTGTTTCATTAAGTGCACCTTCTGCAGTTTGAATTAATGAAATACCATCTTGAGCATTTCTTGACGCTTGGTTAAGACCTCTGATTTGCGCTCTCATTTTTTCTGAAATTGAAAGCCCTGCAGCATCATCGCCAGCACGGTTAATTCTGTAACCTGAAGATAATTTTTCGATGGATTTTCCACTATTCTCGTTGTTGATTGACAATTGTCTTTGTGTGTTCATCGCCATTAGATTGTGATTAATTCTCATAATATTTCCTCCTTGAAATAATTCACCAGCATTTCTGGTATAAAAAAACTTATCTATTACTATATACTTGTGGCAATCCTTTGCTTAAGCACATAATAAGTTCTTAATTTAATTATCGGTAGTCTTAAGAATATTCTTTAGCTATTTTTAAAATAATCTGCTTTCCATTCTAGATAAAAATATTCATCACATTTATTATTACTCATTTAAAACTATTTAATCCAGATGTAATAAAAAAAAGCTGGCATGTGGACGCCAGCTTTATGAGAACTATCTTAATAATTGAAGTACGCCTTGTGGTGCTTGATTTGCTTGTGCAAGCATTGCTTGTGAAGCTTGAGTTAAAATGTTGTTTTTAGTGTATTCCATCATTTCTTTAGCCATATCTACGTCTCTAATTCTTGATTCAGAAGATTGAATATTTTCTGAAGCAGTATCTAAGTTTTTAATAGTATGTTCTAATCTGTTTTGGAATGCACCAAGTTTTGATCTTTCTGACGATACAGTTTTAATCGCTGCGTCAAATTTACCAATTGCTGCTGAAGCACATCCATAAGTTGCAAATCCAAATGCAGCTAATGATAATTTTGCTGCTGACATCGTTCCAACAGAAATTTGAAGTTTTACACCAGCATCAGCACCAATTTGAATATTTCCTTTACCAGCTGTTAATGACCCATCCAATAATTTCTTTTCATTGAATGTAGTAGATGTTGAAATTCTATCTACTTCAGCTTTTAACTGATCATATTCTTGTTTAAGCGCAGTACGGTCAACTGATTCATTTGTATCATTTGCACCTTGTACAGCTAATTCTCTCATTCTTTGAAGAATAGAATGTGTTTCATTAAGTGCACCTTCTGCAGTTTGAATTAATGAAATACCGTCTTGTGCATTTCTTGATGCTTGGTTAAGTCCTCTGATTTGTGCTCTCATTTTTTCTGAAATTGAAAGCCCTGCAGCGTCATCGCCAGCACGGTTAATTCTGTAACCTGAAGATAATTTTTCAATTGATTTCCCACTGTTTTCATTGTTGATTGACAATTGTCTTTGTGTGTTCATCGCCATTAAATTGTGATTAATTCTCATAATATTTCCTCCTTGAAATAATTAATTTGTCAGATAAACTGACTATTATATACAAATCTCAGCTTCACAATCCTTTGCTAAGCTTACAGAGATTTTAGTTATATATTATATCGACTCTTTGCTCTCATTACTTTAGTATTTTTTCAATATTATTTATTCTTTTTTAAATGTTCCTGCAATAGACTAATCTCCGACTTTGAAGCAGCAAAATTATCATTCTTAATTCTATCAAAAACTTCTTGTCTATGGACTTCAATTTCTTTTGGAGCATTGATACCTATTTTCACTTTCCCCTCTTCAGACTCAATAATTTGTACTTCTATATTACCATTAATGATGATACTTTCACCTTTCTTCCTTGTCAGTATTAACATTCTATTCTCCTATCTCATCACTAAAAATATAAAACTTTTCTTGGTATCTATCATCAGAAAGTATGACTTGTCTACCTTTTTTTAAACGTTTATTGATGACCAATGGCGCAGAAAGATTAATGGATGTCAGCTTCACATTTTCAGGTATAATCATCATCGAATATATTGAAACATCTTCAAGACTCTCTATTTTCATTTTTTCAACAATTTCATCATTTAAATCAAAATCATAATCCTTATAAAAAATGAAGGGATCTGTGATTACAAAAGATAAATCTTCAGTTTTGACAGATTGAAGTTGATGAAAAGGCAACATTTCATCATTAGAAAATATCAATACAAATTCTTTTTCTTCTTCAAAGCCAGGTAATCCTTCCTTAAATGTTATAATATTTTCTTCCGAATACTCAATCTCACCAAATTTTTTTGTAACCAATTTCATCTTCTACTCCTCCTAAACGTACTTATTAAATGATGATGGCTTATATTCCATATTAATATAACCCTGTTGACGAACAAAAATTTCTACTTTCCCGGGAGAATACCTTGTATCAAGAGAAGCAACTGTGGTTTGATTAACCACCTTACCTTTAATATAATTCATTTTTACACTTCCTCTCTCGAGCGTAATAATCGGTCTTGATTTTGGAAGCGATACTAATTTTAATTCCCCTTTATCTGCAAAATCGTCAGCATCTTGTTCGGCAATCGTCACAAAAACATCATCACCTGAATGAATATCTTTCATCATATTACCTTGTGAGGCTGTCTTTGATATATATTCCATTGCTTTTTGATACCCTTGATTTGCAAAATCACGTATTAACTGTTTAACAGTTTTTAATCCCGTTTCAGCAAAACAAGCTGATTGATCTATTTTAATCACAGGTTTATCTATCTCTAAATTAAGTTGAGGCTGTTCCGTATGCAATTGTAAGCTTTGTCGACCGTTACCATAAATATCTAATTTTGCATTTACAGTATTCATTCCAATTAAAGTAGATTGTGAATGTATTTCAATTGGCATATGATCACATCCTTAATTTACCTAATAAAATCTACAAGTGATGGTTGGATAACTTTACTCCCCACTGATAAAGACGCTCGATAAATACTTTCAAGACTCTTAAACATCATTATCGCTTTAGAATAATCGACATCCTGACTTTTACTTAATAAGTCTGTATAATTGATTTCATTATCTTTCTGTCTACTTTTGATAAACTCAGCACGATTTGTTTTTCCACCAATTTCTCCCATTTGAGTTAATACACTATCTAGATGGTTATCCACTTTATCTATTGTTGCATTAATCGTCACTTCATCTCCCGTTTTAAGGGCAGTAATAAGGTTTTCCATGTCTACAATCATTTGTGATTGAGAAACAGACGTAAAATCAATATCCATTGAATGTACTTTCCCATCATTTGAAGGATTAATTGTAAAGTCTAAATTAGATCCTGATGCCCCATTTACTGTAAAAGTACCACTTGGATAAATCGAGTTTAATTGTGTATTTAAATTACTCACTAAATCGCTCACTGAATTAAGTGAACTAAAGTCAACCGAAACTTGCTTTACTATACCATCATAATTAAAAGTTAAGGTGTTTATGCCCGTTTCAGCCAATACATCTGCATCTGAAATTGGTCCAGTAGTAGAAAAGGTAGCTGTATTGCCAACTACACCTGTGGAGCTAGAAGTATTCGTTATTCCCGTCGCATTAGATACAACTACAGTTGACGTCGCCCCAAATGATTTGGACTCAATTTTAAAATCTCCATTTTCATCATAATATAAATTGGCATTTTCCCCTAATTTATTGCCACTACCATCTTCAGCATCATTCATGACTTGTAAAAATCGCTCTTTAGTCATAGGATTATTGTATGTTACGTCTAGAGCAGATACATCAGGTGTATAGGTTGTCCCATCAATAGTAAAAATCATCGTTGTATTGGTCGTAAAATCATGTGTCATGTCTAAAGTACCTGCCCATGCTGAATGTGTTGCAGCAGTCGTTTCTTGAGTGCCATAACTAATACGTCCATCAAAAAAACTGCCATTTGTCACAAATCCAAAAATATCTAAAGGATAAGTTGCGACATCCATTTTTTCGCCAACAGATACTTCTAATTGAATTTCTTTTTGTTCATTGACCCTTTGAGATGTGAAATCAATATTATACGTACCATCTTCATTAAAAAGAGGTTTATCAGTATTAAAACCAGAAAAAATGTACTTACCTGCATAAGTTGAATTACCCAAGGTAATTAACTCATTTTTTAATTGCTCAATTTCAGAGGCTGTCTTTTGAGTATCTTCAACAGTATTTGTCGCACTATTAGCCGCTTGAATTGAAAGTTCTCTCACACGTTGTAAAACTTCCTTAACATCATCCAAAGAACTTTCAGAGACCTGTAGCCAAGATAACGCTTCTCCAACATTATCTTGATATTGTTTTGCAGTTGATATATCAGTTTTATATTTAAGGATAGAGGTTACAGCAACAGGATCATCAGAGGGTTTTTCAACACGCTTTCCACTTGATAATTGATTCTGATATCTATTCATTCCTTCTAAGTTCTTATTCGCATACCATAACATGTCTGAAATCATCATACTATTTGTTACTCTCATTATATCACCTCATTATCTCCCCGATGTTCCTAAACGATTTACAATTAAATCTAACATCTCATCAAATACATTTATCATTCTAGCATTAGCATTATAAGCAGTTTGAAACTTTATCATATTGGACATTTCTTCATCTAAGGATACATCCATCATAGAAGATCTATAAGTATCATACTCATTTAACATCGTCTTTTGATTTTCCAACTTATTCTCAGCTTGTTGTGTATCAACACCTAAATTGGAAACCAAAGAATTAATAAAATCTTCTGGAGCACCCCAGTTGTACATATCCATATCATACCTTGTGGCAATCATATCTAAAATATTGCTTGCTTGTCCTGGAATCTCCGAAGGATCACTTGCTGCAGCTAAATTATCTAAATCTTCTAAATCAGCAGAAATAGTCAAATCAGTTGCACTAATACGATCTGTAATGTAATATTTATCATCAATTAACTTAACTGACTTATTACTATAGTTAGGATTATTGGACAACAATTTATCAATATTTGCCTTTATTTTAGCATTCTTTTCTGATTCATCCAATCCTGTCGTCCCAGTCAAAATAGAACTTGTAACATCAACAGCAGGTCCTTTATTCAACCCTTGAGTAAGTAAATAATTTTTGAATTCTGATGTTGTCATATTATTCATCGTATACATATAATAACCTGTGCTACTATTCAAACCATATCCACCTTCATGAATATTATTCATAGTATCTGCAAATGTATCCACAAAATCATTCAATCGATTTAAATAATAGGGGACACCTTTTTCCTCACCAGAAACGCCATCTCTAACACTCAACAAGCCTGCAATTTCACCTGTTTTAGCATTTAATCTATTGCCATCATCCCATTGAACATCATACAGTCCTGCCGCATCAACATCATTTACAAGATTATCTCTTTTAGTAAGCTCTAATTTTGAAACATTATAATGAGATACCAAAGAGTGACCACCAATATATAAATGAAACCGACCTTGAGAATCATCTTCATAATCCACGGGTACAAGTTCAGAAAGCTTGTCAACAATCAAATTCCTTTGATCACGAACATCATTTGCAGTCCCACCCTCTAACTCAGATTCATAGATTATTTTATTGAGCCTTGCAATTTGATTTGCATAATTGTTGACAGCAACAACATCTGCTTGAAATTGAAAATTCAAATCACTTTGTAAGGCTTTCAGATTGTCTGCAACGCTTTCAATTCCTTCTGTCAGTGAAATTGTAGTTTGGCGCACAAGCGTTCTAGACGTTAAATCTTCTGGATTTTCTGACAAACTCTGTAAAGCACTATAATAATTATCTAATAATTTTGATAAACTTGTATCTGATGGTTCATTAAAAATAGATTCAATCTGCTGTAATACACCCGTTTTGGCTTGCCACTCACCTAATTCTGAATTAGACACCCTATATTTTTTATCCAAATATAAATCTCTTATTTGTTTCACTGCCGTTACATCAACGCCGTTACCCAAGGTTCCCATTCCGCCTGGCAAAACACTTGGTCTATAAGCCTGCGTATTCATGACTTGTCTTGAATATCCTGGTGTATTGGCATTGGCTATATTATGTGATACAACTCCCAATGATCTTTGATTGGCAAATAGGCCCGATAATGAAATTGATAATCCTAGAAATCCACCTGTTCCCATGTTGTTTACTCTCCTTTATCTGTTATGCGCTTCATGCGAATCTATACTCGTCTATCAAAGAGTGAGCGTCTTTCTTCTGCTTCATTAGCGGCATCTTTTGTATACTTACCACTGTCATCTGTCATCTGAGTCATCAGTTCTATATTAAGATTAATCATCGCTAAACGCTCTTCCATCAAGCGGTGGTTAAATTTGGTTTCATCACTAACATTTTTAATGTTTACCAGTAATTCATCTTTAGCTTTTCTGAGTTTTACCCCATCTTCATAAGTTAAGAAATCAATTAGCTGAGATACATTATCTACCAGCTCAATGCCTTCTTCTCTCATAATCAAATCAATGACTTTTTCTCTTATTTCTTCTAATTTAAATAGGGAAACCACCAAGCCTTGTTCTTCTGTCGTTATTTTTTCAAGGGCTTCCATATCACTTTCTTTAATAGCATCACGCTTTTTCTGAGAAAGCGCATGAATATCTCTATAAAGGTCTCGTTCTTTATTTAAGGTTATGACTAATTGGTCTACACTTTTAGACATTTCATTCTCCTTGATTCGTCCATGATTATCCACATAACATAAGATTCTTTATATAAAAACAATCTCATGATTTCTTCAATTTAACTTTATCTCACCTAATGAATAACCGGACAAGGGTCCGGTTTGTTTTAGGGGTAAGAAATCGACTATTTGTCTAACGTCTTCACTTGATTTAAAATTTTGCTTGCCACTTCTTTTGACGATGGCTGATAAGTGCCTGACTCAATCTGTTCTTTAAGTTCACTGACTTTATCTTCACGTACATCAGGAACTTCCTTAAGTGCCTTCATTGCAAGCTGAAACATTCTCGCTTCTTCTGAAATTTCTACTTTATCATTTGGTTTGTTTGCTTTTTTAACTTCTTCTGCCTTATTTACTTGCTTGCTATAACTTTGTAGTATTTTTTGTACATTTGGGTTACCAGTAATTCTCATAAAATAAACACCCCCGTTCAGCCGATTTCTCTATAAACTATATCGGCACAAACGAGGGTTTGTTTAGTTTTTTTATTAAATTTTTAGGAAAAACGTCCTGATCTTTTCCAATTATTTTTTCTTCTCTTTAATATGCATCCCTATTCGTTGAGACTTTGTCAAAGTATTTGCAGCATCTTCAAGTCCTTTTGAAAGGCCTTGGCTCAGCTCTCTAACACATTGGTCACAAAAACGACTGCCATGTGTCGGTTCGCCACATCGCTCACAAAAACCGATGGAAGATTCTGCAGACAGGATAATTTTTTCTTCTCTAATCCATTTTAAAATATCATCAACAGGCACATCTGTCCCCTCGCTTACTTCTTTAACACTGCAAGTAGGATTATCATAAATATACGTTCTTACCTTCGTAAATTCATCATCAATATCATCGTTACATCTTGAACACAAATAAACATTTCCCTCTCCAGAAAATAACCTTCCACATTTTTTACAATTTCTAAGCGATTTAGTTTTTTCTTCCGTCATCCTCAACACTCCATTCTTTATCATTCGCATCGTTTTTGGCGGTAAACGTCAGTCCGTAGATGCTGTTAGCACCTGACTCATAAAGTACCTTGGCGCATGCATCCAGTGTCGTACCGGTGGTAAATATATCGTCAATAAGCAATATATTTTTACCCATTATCTCATGTTTTTTAACATTTTTTAAGACAATTGCACGATTTAGGGATAATTTCCTATCTGCTTTCCCCAATTTTTTAAGTCTTTGGGTATACTTTTGCCTTATCAATAATTTTTCATAGTGCCCCACCTGACAATGCTTTGCAATTTCAAGAGCCAATAGCTCAGCTTGATTAAACCCACGGGTCATTCGCCTAGTGATATGAATGGGGACTGGTACAATATAGTCTGGCTTAAAGTCTTCTGGAATAGCCCTAGCCATCCATTCTCCCATGACCTTTGCATAAAAAGTTTTCTCATTATATTTTAAATCAAGAACCATCTTTTTAGCCAATTCTTCATAAGCTGTTACCGAAATATGTCTATCAAAATAATGAAAATTTTCCTGACAAGCCTTGCACTTGTATCTATAAACCTTATACCCTGAGTATTCATGTTCAATTGTTTTTCCACACTTAGAGCATACTTTTTCACCCTGAAAATGAATGCGGTCTAAACAAGACTGACAGAAGACAACATGCCCTTTATGTGTTGGATCAAATAGATCATTATGCTCTGAATCAGTCCTTTGCACCTGGGATTCTTTCTCCAGTTCTTTACCACAAGCAAGGCATGATAAATATTCTGGAAAGAAAAAATCAAGGACAGCTGTTTTAATCACACCTCTTTGATTGTCTATCATGATTTCACCTCTAACATCAAACTTAATTTTTCAAGTTTGTCTTTAAGACCTGTCAATCGCTTGTTTTCATGATTTCGATGAATCATATCCTGCATGGCGCGCTTATCTCCCACTAAAATAACAAGTTCTTTAGCCCTTGTAATGGCTGTGTAAAGAATGTTACGACTCATGAGCATAGGCGGTCCAAAGGTTACAGGCATAATCACCACTTTAAACTCACTCCCCTGACTCTTATGAACAGTTACTGCATAAGCAAGCGTCAATTCATCAACGTTTGAAAAATCATAAGTCACTTCTTTTTCACCATCATAGAGCACTTTAAAAACACGTTCCTCTTTATCTATCTCAGTGATAAAGCCTATATCGCCGTTAAAAACCCCTGTTCCTTCTTCTCCTCTATGTGTTTCCCATTCCAAATTATAATTATTTTTAATTTGCATCACTTTATCACCTTCGCGATAGAGCTTACTGGCAAACTGATACTCTTTTTTGGTATCCGACAAGGGATTTACCATTTCCCTAATCATTTCATTGAGGGCATTTACCCCTGATGGTGCATTTTTAGTAGGCGCTAAAATCTGAATATCTTCCTTGGGATCAACCCCGTAATAATTGGGTAATCGCTCCATCACAAGAGACCGTATCTCTTTATTAATATCATTGGCGTCCGCCGACTCATAAAAAAGAAATCTTTCTCCTTTTCATTGAGAATAGGCATTTGACCATGATTAATCTGATGGGCATTAATCGCTATAAGCGACCGCTCTGCCTGCCTATAAATCTCCTCAAGTTTTACATAGGGGATAAGTTCACTTGCCAATATATCTCTGAGAACACTGCCAGGTCCCACTGAGGGAAGTTGGTCAGCGTCGCCCACCATAATTAGGTGGGTTCCCCTTGGAATAGCATCTAATAAACGATACATCAAGATAATATCCACCATGGATATCTCATCAATAATAATAGCATCTGCTACAAGCGGATCATTTTCATTCTTAACAAATTCAAATTCACCTTGAAATTCCAGAAGTCTATGAATCGTCTTGCTCTCTCTTTGCGTTGCTTCAGTCATTCGCTTGGCAGCACGCCCTGTTGGCGCAGAAAGAAGAATTTTTTTATCATGTGATTCGTAAGCCGCTATAATGGCATTGATAATCGTCGTTTTTCCCGTTCCAGGCCCACCCGTAATAATGGAAACCCCTTCTTCAATTGCCATTTTAACCGCTTCTTTTTGCTTCACATCCAACACAATACCCTTAGTCTCTTCATATTCCGACATAAAGGGATCAAATGCTTTGAACTTAAGGGGATAAGATTCCGTCATCAAATGAACTAACTTTTGAGCCACTTGCATTTCAGCATAGTAAAGGCTTGGTAAATAAATGCGAGCATGCTCGCCTACCATTTCAAGTTGAAAATCGCCTTTAACCAGATAGTGATTAAGCACCGTGTCCACTTCCTCAACTGGTACTTTAAGTTCCAAAGAGGCCCTTCTCAAAAGTGCTTCGCGTGGCATGTAGACATTACCCGTTCCCGCTTCTATATTGAGAATATAAGTGAGGCCTGACTTGACCCTAAAAGGGGACTCTTTTTCAACCCCCAGAGTCATCGCTAACTCATCTGCAAACTTAAACCCAATTCCAGACACTTCTTCTGCTAAAATATAAGGATTTTCACTCACTTTCTGGACGGCTTCTATACCTAAAGCACGGTAAATTTTCATAGTCATTGTTGTTGAAATACCTAACTTTTGAAAATACATCATCATATCCCGCAACTCAAATTGTTCACGATATGATTCAACAATCTGCTCAAGTTTTTTTTGACCTATTCCTGGGACTTCAAGCAGTCGGTTGGGGTCATATTGTATAATATCAAGCACTTCAACATCATAAGTATCTACTAAAAGTTTGGCTGTTGCCTCGCCAATACCTTTAATAACTCCCGATGCCAAGTACCTCAAAACATCATCTCTTTCACTTGGTCTAAGGTGTTCAACATATTTCACATCAAGTTGCTCTCCATAAATTTTATGGGTCACCATTGAACCTGAAACTCTCACTTTATCACCTTCTGAAAGCATGGGCATAATCCCTTTTATATGATAAAAAAGGTCTTCTGTATCCAAAACAGCAACGGTATAACCGTTTTCTTCATTATAAAAAACAATATCTTCAATGGTTCCTTCTAATTGTATGATTTCTGACATGATTTCCTCAACTTCCCTTAGAACTTATGTTCATATTGTATCATTACCAGATGCTGATTAAAAGCTTTTGTCAAAAAAAGGAAAAACCCTTTTCTCAATCTCACAATTCAAGAAAAGGGTCTCGTTTTTTATAGTGTCCTCAAAACTGATAGCATTATTTCTTAAAAGCTTCTGCCTTTAAAAGTGCTGCCTTATCAGTCGCTTCCCAAGGTAAATCAATATCTGTTCTACCAAAGTGACCATAAGCCGCTGTTTGTTTGTAAATAGGACGTCTCAAATTTAAGTTTTTAATAATCGCACCTGGTCTTAAATCAAAGTGCTTAGCAATTAAGTCTTCAATTTCAGCTTCTGGTATTTTAGCTGTTCCAAATGTTTCTACCATAACAGAAACAGGGTATGCCACACCAATAGCATAAGCAAGCTCTATTTCACATTTATCAGCCAATCCTGCTGCAACAACATTCTTAGCTACATAGCGTGCAGCATAAGCTGCTGAACGGTCTACTTTTGTAGGATCTTTTCCTGAAAAAGCCCCACCGCCGTGTCTTGCATAACCACCATAAGTATCTACGATGATTTTTCTACCTGTTAATCCTGCATCACCTTGAGGACCACCAATGACAAAGCGGCCTGTTGGATTAACAAGGTAACGCGTATCACTTAACAAGGCTTCAGGAATAATAGGTTTGATGACATATTCAATCAAATCTTTTTCAATTTGTTCTCTCTCTACATCTGGGCTATGTTGAGTCGAAATAAGGACAGTATCCACACGAACGGGTTTTCCCGCTTCATCATATTCTACCGTTACTTGTGTTTTACCGTCTGGTCTCAAATATTCAAGTGTCCCATCTTTTCTGACATCTGATAATCGCTTAGCAAGTTTATGAGCAAGTGAGATAGGAAGCGGCATGAGTTCTGGGGTTTCATTGCAAGCATAACCAAACATAATACCTTGATCCCCAGCCCCTACTGCTTCGATATTATCGTTCATAGAGCCTTCTTTACTTTCTAATGCATTATCAACACCTAAGGCAATATCATCTGATTGTTTATCAATGGCTGTAATGACACCGCACGTCCCGCCATCAAAACCATATTTTGCTCTTGTATAGCCAATTTCTTTAATAGTTTCTCTTACCACCTGTTGAATATCAACATAACAATTGGTTGTAATTTCTCCTGCAACAAGGACAAGCCCTGTTGTTACAGACGTTTCACATGCAACTCTCGCATTTGGATCTTCTGTAAAAATAGCGTCTAAAACAGCATCCGAGATTTGGTCGCAAATCTTATCTGGATGCCCTTCTGTTACTGATTCAGACGTAAATAATCTTTTAGACATCTTCACACCTCCGTTTTTCTAATGTGGTTCCTCATTTATTTTCGATGAATTCTAGGCATAAAAAAACCTCTTCACGAGAAAAGGTAATGGTTTTTCTATTACCTCATCTTCCAAGCACTCATAGAGATACTTGTAGGATTTAGCACCGACTGTTTACACCGGTTGCTGGACTTCATAGGGCCTATTCCCTCCATCACTCTTGATAAGGACACTATTCATTTTTTTCTAAAACACAAGCTAAGCATAGCACAATTCATATGAATATGCAACTCTCTTTTCATATGAAAAAATGATCATAGTGGACCCTACACCTATAGCAAAACCATAAATAGTGGCACTGTTACAACCGATAACAGGGTACTGATAAAAACAAGCTTAGAAGCTAAAATGGCATCATTGTCATACAAGCTTGCAAAAATCGCGGCATTCGCCGCAGCAGGCATCGCTACTATTAGTACAGGTATACCCAACATATAAGATGAATATCCTAAAAAATTCAAACTCAAATAGACGAGCAAGGGGAAAAGTAACAATCTGACAAGAATCACTACATAATCTTTCCATGTTTCAAAAAGTGCTTGAAATTTTACTTCTGATAACAAAAAACCAATGAACATCATAGACAATGGTGTCGTTGTATTCCCAATCATTTTCAACGTTTCATAGATCGGCACTGGTAAATGAAATGATGTTAAAAAGAGGGTAAAACCAATAATAACAGCTACGATACCCGGGTTAAGAATATGCTTGATTCTTTGCATCACTGTAATCTCAACGTGCTTATTTTGATGACGTGTCATCAAATAGATCCCATAAGTCCAAACCAATAAATTAAAAGACAAATTATAAAGCGCTGCATAAAATACACCTTCTGACCCATAAACAAGACTTACAACAGGATAACCCATATAGCCTACATTAGAAAACGTTAAGGCATACTGATAAACATCCATCGTCTGATGATTTTTAACCTTTAAGAGTTTCACCAAAAGAAAAGACAGAATAATGACTCCCAAGTAAATAACAAAAGACATGACAATCAATTGAAAACTTTCAATAAGTGCCTTATAAGAAAATTCATAATTCATGGAAACAATGATAAAAGCAGGGAGTGTTACCTTCATAATAAGTTGACCTATCTCATCATTAATATGGTCTGAAACAATCCCCATTTTTTTAACAATAAAGCCTACTACTATCAGTAAAAATAAGATTGATACCTGTGTTGCAACCGCCATAATTACCTACCTTCCAAAGCCCTCTAAATAATCAAAAAAATTATCATAAGAACTGTTCACAAATGAATAAAATACGGGATAATCTGTTCGAATTTCACAAATAAATTTAATACTTTTATCATAAGCTTCTGCTTCAGAAAATTGATCACTAATTTCTTCTAAATGTTCCGGATTAAAACTCACTACTATCAGCTGCCCCAAGCGCGTAAAAAAGTACATCGCATAAAGATCGCCATTCAGAAAATAAGGATTTTCGCCAACATGTCTATTGTCGGTGTTGTATTCTGTATACAATACCCCGTTGTAATACTCCATCCGCATCAACTCAGGATTCATTTCTGCAAAACGGCGCTCAAAAAAAACATCCTCAATTGATAAAACCATCATATGCTCTGGCTTGTTCAAATTAAAAGACGCCTCAATACTTGAAACCATTAAGGTTTCAACAACTGATGCAGAAACAACCTTGCTTTGTTTTTGATCTCGTTTAATTTCACTGACAATCAACTGATACTTATCATCATAATCCACTAAAGATTCACTTCTATAAATGACCCAGTCTTGATTTTCTTCTACCACCGACAAGGTATTTTTAAGAAGTGCACTGGGTTCGTGAATCATTTCAAATGATTCATCAAAACAGTCGAGTGCCCAAAACATCAAGGTGGATGGATAATCACAACCTATCAGTCTCATAATAAAATAATTAATCCATTCAGTTTCTGACACTGCCTCTGGAAAGAGTTTTTCATACAATCTGATTTCAGCTTCAATGTCTAAATTAGCATCAAATTTCTCTAAGGTCTCTGTAAACCCTTCAACGTCTACCAAATAGTCTAAAGAAGTCTCATCTACAATAAATGCTGACTTAATCAGAAAGACCATTTCATCAAAAGTAACCGGTTTAAAATAACCGCCTAAACCGCCTGTCACCCCCTTAATAGTCGTATCAATTTCTTTATCCAGACCGTCAATGTAAAGATGATAACCATCAATACCGTACGATTCATAATCAAGGTGAAAAATCTGAACGATTTTTTCACCTTGATTGCCTTCCCAATGTGCTACAAGGCCTACCACACCCATTTGACGAGTATTAGTGGCTTCAGCCCTTATAAATTTACACTGCATTTGATTTATTTTGTAATACATGTATTAACCTTTTCAAGTACCATTTCTTTGTATTTCGACAATTTTTCTTTTGCTTTCTTGTCTTCTTCATCTCTCATTGAAAAATAGACCTTTAATTTAGGTTCCGTTCCTGATGGTCTCAGAACAAACCAAGACTGATCATCAATATAAAACTTAATAACATTAGAAGCTGGTAAGCCAGTATCATCTGTCAAATAGTCTATTTTGGTTTGATAATCAACTAAACTTTCAGAATCTGTTCTAAATTTATCCATAATAGCATCCATCATGGTGCCTCCCGCTTTCCCTTCAAAGTAAGTGGAGATGGTTTCTTCTTCAAAGTAGCCGTGTTTTTGATAAATACTATCGAGTGCATCTTTTAAAGTCATCCCTTTTCGTTTATAGTATTCTGTCATTTCAATTGCCATTAAAGTGCCCATTACGGCATCCTTATCACGGACATGAGGATCAAAGAGATAACCGTAACTTTCTTCATATCCCATAATAAAATGATTTCTATCTTTTTCAATTTGTTCACCAATAAATTTAAAGCCTGTCAACGTCTTAACCAACTTAACACCAAACGCATCCGCTTGAGCCTTCGCCAAATCTGATGATACAATCGTATTGACGATATAGTCATCTGCTGATAAATGGTCTCTTGCAGATAAGACATATTCCAAGAACAATGAACCAATCTGATTGCCAGACAGTACGCGGTAGCTATTCCCATCTTGGATTAAAAGACCAATTCTATCACAATCGGGATCTGTAGCAACTACTAAGTCTGCCCCATAACGCTCAGCATATTTAATAGCCACTTCAAAAGCTTCATATTCTTCTGGATTGGGTTTTTTACACGTTGGAAACTCGCCATCAGGTTCAATTTGCTCCTCTACAGGAATCAGACCTGAAAAAGACATTTCTTTTAATGTTCTCAATACCGTCGCACCACCTGTACCATGTAGTGGCGTATAAACAACCTTAAGTTCTGACTCTTTAAGCAATTGAGGTCTAATAGAGACTTGTTTAGCCATTTCAATATAGGGAAAATCAACTTCTTCTCCTACTATTTTTAAAATGCCTTGCTCTAAAGCCTCTTTCTTCTCTAAACATTTCACCATGTTGAAATCAACTACTTTTGATACATGTTCTACCAATGCATTTGCCAAGTGAGGAACCAACTGACAGCCTGTTTCATCATACACTTTGTAGCCATTATATTCTGGTGGATTATGACTCGCCGTTACCATGACACCCCCAATGCAGTTCAGTTGTCGCACTGCAAAAGACAATTCTGGCGTCGTTCTGACCTCGTCAAAAAGATAGGCTTTGATGCCATTCGCTCCCATTACAAGTGCTGTTTCCATAGCGAATTCTCTCGATTTACGTCTTGAATCATAAGCAATAGCAACTGCTTTTTCAAACCCTTCTTTGCTAGCCATATCTCTTTCTAATAAAAAATTAGCAAAACCTTGAGTCGCTTTTCTAACAATGTATTCATTAATGCGATTGGTCCCTGCACCGATAATTCCTCTCATCCCTGCTGTACCAAAAGCCAAATCCTTGTAAAAACGATCTTCTATTTCTTTCTCATTCCCTTTGATTGAAGCCAATTCAGCTCTAAAAGAGTCACTAAAGTAATCGTCATTTAACCAACTTTCATACTTCTCATTAACCGTCATATAACTTCTCCTTTTCAATCTAGTATACTGCTTCACTTTGCAGCTAAATTATCATCCTTTTTAAGGCACCTCTGTCTCAAGTTTTCCTTACTGAAAAAGGCGTTTATAAATTTCAATCATCACTGCTGTTTTCCACTTTTGAGGTAGAAAACTAACGCCCTTGGTACTGATAATTGCAACAATTTGTTTTATAAAAGTATTTAAGGTTTCATCTTCATCCCTTAAATAGTAATGCATCACTTCTTGTCTCAATTCATCAAATGTGTAAAGTTTGAATCTTTCCAGTTTCGCTTCTCTACCTAAAAATTCATAATAAGATAACATAAAATCAGAATAGGTTGCCTCTGGAGGCACTTTTAAAATTTCTGCAATGAGCGGCACGATAGATTCATACATCGCACGATAAGATTCATTATTAACCCCTAAGAGTTGGCTAATACTTATAATATTTTTAAGGGAAATAGCATGAATACGTTCTAGTGCTACTTCGTCTGATAGTTTGTCAGTAATATAAAACCACTCACCATAATAACCTTTTAATACCTTTAATGTATCATAATACCCTAATCTCATGTTATAAGCCGCCCGATTTGGATCAAATTCAAGTGTGCCACCTAAATCTTCTGAAGGTTCAATCATTAAAATAGTGGCATCATTTTTGTTCTTAATGCGTTGGCGTAAGCCCAAACCGTGAATTCTAATAGCTAAAATATCACTCGCACCTGCCGAAAGTGCCATATTGACGGGCAAATTATCAAAAACGCCTCCATCTATCAACACCTTATCATCAATTCGTTCTTGCTTGAAAGCAGGAAAATTGGATGACGCAATAATGTAGTCATGTAGTTTGCCTTCCGGAATATCCTCAACAAAAATTTCAATTGGTCTCAAATCGCTTAAAGACAGGGTTACCAGTCCATAGTGAATACTTGATTGCCTCACTTTATCCTCATCTATATAATCCCTCAACAGCTGTCTAAATGGTGAGACATCAATGCCACCCTGCTTTAAGGTGTCAATCACACTATCGCGCAGTTTTTTAGAGTCTCCAGAAAAATCTAATTTAAGAACTTGTTGAAGACTTTCTGCATCCCCTTGAATCAAGTCCTTCGCTTCTGCACTCAGCCAAAGCTTCTCCATGAGTTCAATCTCTCCCATTGCGATAAGCGCACCATTAATAGAGCCAATAGATGCCCCTACTACCATATCATAACTTATACCACACGCTTTAATAGCTTTCATTGCGCCTGCTTGAAAAGACCCTTTAGCACCGCCACCCTCTAAAACAATTGCTCGCATCAGTCACCTCTATTTATTATATTCTTATTACTTCATAAGGCTATCACTTGATGTTTATATGCCACTTTGTTATCATCTCTTTTATCATAACATTTTTGACACTTATCTGCCTTATTTCCTTTTATGCTTCAAAAGAAAATTGTCTTATTAAACATAAAAAAATAGTGTAAGTTCACTTACACTATTTGTACCCCATCACAGAGGCTTTAATTTGCATTATTCAATTTATTTAAAATATCATCCGCCGAATTAAGAGGATCACCTGAATGTTCATCGTCTGAACCCTCCTGATTAATAGGATCTTTTGAAAGTTCATAATGCTTGGTAAATTGCTCATAGATCATATCGCCTATCCCTAAGCCACCAGCATCTGCAATTTGATTCGCCATCTCCTCGTCAAACATAGACTCAAATGTTTTCGTTGCATTGCTCTTTTCAGTTAACCCACCTTCGGGTATCGTGCTTCGCATTTGTTTTAAAAGCATATTGACAAAAATGGATTCAAATTGATGACATACTTTTTTCATTTCTTCTTGATCATCAGATTTTGCCGCTGCTTCAAGTTGTGTTTTAAAGTCAGCATCTTGACCCTTCGTATATTGGTTTGATGCCGTTTGAAATGCGTTACTCACTAAAGTGTTATCAATTTTCATAAGTACCTTCTCTCTCTAAAAGGGTAATCGTTCATTTTCGATTAACATCCCCATAAAATACAAATGACTATCGTTTGATATTATTAGCAATTTCTAAAAGTCTATCTGCTGTTTGAATGGATTTAGAGTTAATTTCATAAGCTCTTTCTGCTGTTATCAAATTAATCATTTCATCTACAATCTCAACATTACTACCTTCTAAGAAACCTTGCATCACTTCTGTGTCATCAATATCTTCAATCCCATTGATAGGCGTTCCTGATGCTTTAGTTGCCTTGTAGAGGTTCTTCCCTTCTGCTTCAAGACCCGCTGGGTTGACAAATTTTGATAAGCCAATAGTGCCAATATTTTCATATTCTTCTTCACCAGCACGTTTAACTTTCATATTCCCCACCGAATCAACCATGAATTCTTTGACATTATTGCCGAGTACAATATCTGCGCCATCGGCGTTTTGAACATAAAATCCTTCTGTTGTCACGAGTTTCATACCTTCATCTGTTGATGCCACTTTAAAAGAACCGTCTTTCGTATATCTCAATTCACCATTTTCATTGACAACATTGAAAAAGTGATCGCCACTAATAGCAATATCGAATTGGTTATCTGTTTGTTGGAGATTTCCCGTTGTAAAATCTCTCAGTGTTGCTGCACTCATAACCCCATGACCAATTTCAAGTGGAACAGGGCTACCTTCATTTTGAATCTGTTCTTTTTGTACCATTTGATCATACATAATATCTTTGAATTCCAATCGCTGACCTTTAAATCCAGTGGTATTCACATTGGATAAGTTGTTGGAAATAGTATCTATTTTGAGTTGCAAGTTTTTCATACCTGATGCAGCTGACCAAAGTGCTTTCATTATAATCCTCCTCTAAATTGTACTCAATCGTCCTTAAGTTTTCTATTTAATCTGCCTTATGCTTATACACGTCCTAAATCATTCACTGCCTTGCTGATCATATCATCAATCGTCGTAATGGCTTTGGAACTGGATTCATAATTTCTATTCATTTGAATTAAATTGATCATCTCAGTGACCGCATCTGCATTTGAACCTTCAAGAAAACCCTGAAGTACTTTCCCATCGAATTCAACTTTTTCTCCCGTCGGATTAGGAAGCACTTTAATAAAAGATCCCCCCACTTTTTGGAGGTCTCCTACATTAGTATAATTGGTAAGTGCAAATTTATCAGTAATTTGACCGTCTTGAATAATTTCACCATATTCATTAATACTAAAATTTTCATCATTAATGATAATCGGTCCTTCAACACCAAGTACTTTATAACCATCCATAGTTACAAGTTCATTATTGGAATTAATAGTAAATGCACCATTGCGCGAAAGATAATCCTTCCCTGCTACTTCAACATGGAAAAAGCCTTCACCTTTAAGTGCCACATCGTATTTCTGACCTGTATGTTCAAGCTGACCCGATTCATAATCAGTCAAAATCTTTGCTGATTTAACCCCTGCACTCATGAGGCCTATGTTGTTAAGTTTGTTCTTTTGGACCAAATTACCAACCGTTTGTCCACCTACACTCACATTACCGAGTTCATCAATATCAAAATCGCTGTCACCCACATAGACTGGACCCTTATCGCTTAAAATTTTATCTCCACTCAACCAGTCAAATGTCCCGCCGACATTTTTTCTGATTGTTCTCAAATAACCATCTTTATCTTTAATAAATCTCACTTCATCAGTATAGTGAATCCCATCTTCTGTATCAACTTTAAAATAACCATTAGTCGTTTTTAAATTGTACTCTTTATCCACCATTGATAAAGTCACCTTTATAGGCTTGGTATTCGCCATATAATCAGAGCCTTTGATGCGAGAAAATAAGCGATCATTAAAAGATTCTACGCCCATTCGGTCTTTTTTGTACCCAGCAGTATTCACATTGGCGAGGTTATTACTGATGACATCTATTTTATCTGTATTGGCAACCATACTGGTGCCCGCTACGTATAATCCTTTTACCATTTATAGTCTCCACCTTTCATTCTTTTTAGAATATCGGTCGCTCTTCCTTTAATCTTTAGTTTTTATCACATATTTCTCATCAAAAAAGAAATTTATTTTCGCAAAAAAAATAAGAAAACTTCTTTTTTGATAAGTTTTCTCAATTAATAGTTACTTCATTAACGATTAGGTATTTCTATAGCTTTAGAGCGACTATTCGCTCCAAAACGATTGATGTCATATGTTTAAAATGATATATTAATAGTGGTTAAATACCATACCCTTTATTAATTTCAATTTCCTCATTATGGGCGTGTCATGCGATGGCACCCCATCTTTTTTTGTCTTGAAAGCCGCCTATTATAAGGGTTCATCTCATTAAAAAACCCCATAAGTAATCACCTTATGAGGTTTATCATTTATTTCTATATCTTTATTATCTCGTAATTATCATTTTTTTGATTAGACGTACTTTTTCTTCGTTGGTGTCATCAGATTTTTTTCGAGCACATCAATATGCTCAAGACTTAAACCTGTTCCTTTTGCCCACACAACTCACAGCGTCATCTGCAATATATGTCGGGATGCCTGTACGTTTTTCAATTAACTTATTCAGACCATACAGTAATGACCCACCCCCTGTTAAAACAATGCCTCTTGAACTGATATCAGAAGACAATTCTGGTGGTGTTTTTTCAAGAACCGCATGAACTGCATCACATACTGAGTTAACCGATTCAGAAAGTGCTTCCATCATTTCATCACTTGAAATGGCTATATTTTTAGGAAGTCCCGTGATTAAATCACGCCCCCTACAGTCCATCTTAATAGCTTTGGTTCTTGGATAAGCCGTCCCTATATTAATCTTAAGTTCTTCTGCTGTCCGTTCACCAATTAGCAAATTATGTCTTTTTCTCATGTACTTAATAATCGCTTCATCAAATTTATCACCAGCTACTTTAATAGAGCTGCTCACGACAATGCCGCCAAGAGAAATAACCGCAATATCAGAGGTTCCACCACCAATATCTATAATCATATTACCATCCGGTTTTGTAATATCAAGTCCTGCACCAATAGCAGCAGCAATTGGTTCTTCAATAAGAAAAGTTCTCCCGCCTCCTCTCCTGCTTCTTGAGTAGCATCTAAAACAGCACGCTTCTCAACTTCAGTGACACCACTTGGTACACAAATGATAATTTTAGGTCTAAATAAACGGCGTTTGCCACATGTTTTGTTAATAAAATAGCGCAACATGCGCTCAGTCACATCGTAATCTGAAATAACACCATCTTTAAGCGGTCTAATCGCAACGATATTTCCCGGTGTTCTCCCTAACATTTTTCGTGCTTCATTTCCTACAGAAAGTACACGATCTGTATGCTTATCAATTGCAACGACAGAAGGTTCTCTCAGTACGATGCCTTTGCCTTTAATGTATACAAGTACACTTGCTGTTCCTAAATCTATTCCTATTTCAGCACCAAGTCCAAACATGCAATCCAATCCACCTTCCACCAGTAATTTTATCTAAAAGTCTATTCTTTCTATTTTTGCGCCAAGACTAATCAAATCTTCTTCAATACGCGGATAACCCCGATCAATGTGATAAATTTCGTCGACTTCTGTTTCACCTTCAGCAATGAGTCCTGCTAAAACCATTGCAGCACCTGCTCTTAAATCAGTTGCCCTTACTTGAGCCCCTTGTAACTCTTTAACGCCTTGTATAACGGCACTATGACCTTCAATTTTAATATTGGCTCCCATACGGTTAATCTCAGCAACGTGTCTAAAGCGATTTTCAAAAACTGTTTCAGTAATCAGACTCGTGCCTTCAGCAATAGAAAGAAGAGCCATAAATTGTGCTTGAACATCTGTTGGAAAGCCTGGATAAGGAAGTGTCGTTAAATCAACTGCCTTAAGATGGTCAGTACCAATCACACGAATCACATCATCTTCATCTTCCACAGTAACACCCATTTCTCTCAGTTTAGCACTTATAGGCTTAACATGACTTGATACAACGTTTTCTATAGTCACATCGCCACCGGTAATCGCTGCTGCAACCATATAAGTTGCTGTAATAATACGATCTGGAATAGTTTGATGTCTGGTTCCTTTTAAATGTTCAACCCCTGTCACTCGGATAGTATCTGTACCCGCACCTTTGACATTTGCTCCCATCTCATTCAGATAATTAGCAAGGTCAATAATTTCCGGTTCCTTGGCTGCATTTTGAATTAGGGTTTGACCCTTGGCCATTGTCGCTGCCATCATTATATTTTCAGTTGCACCCACTGATGGAAAATCCAAATAGATTTCATTTCCAACTAAGCCATTTTCAGCTTTCGCTTCAATATAGCCATGTCCTAAATTAATTTCAGCACCTAGTGCTTGAAACCCTTTTAAATGTAAATCAATCGGTCTTGCTCCAATATCACAACCGCCTGGCATAGATACTTTTGCAACCCCTTTTCTTGCAAGTAAAGGCCCCATTACCAAGAATGATGCTCTCATTTTTTGAATAATTTCATATGGTGCTTCACATAACAGTTTTTCTGCTGGATTCACTTCGACTATTTCAGCCTTTTTATCATATTTAACGGTTAATCCTAAAGCCTCAAGTAATGAAACCATCACTTCAACATCTAAGAGACCCGGAACACTCTCAATTGTACATTTTTCTTCAGCTAATATAGATGCTGCCATTAATTTAAGCACTGAATTTTTAGCGCCATTTATTTTAATTTTGCCTTTTAAAGGACCACTTTTTCTAACCAATAATCTTGCCAATTTATTCCTCCATTTCAAGACCCACAATTGTTTCTTGATTCTATTATTGATTGAACAACTTCTTTTCAGTATTTTCGGTATCCTAACCTTGTTTTAGTAAACAGGTTAAAAGTATTCATCTTTTATTATTATATATAAAATGTTTCCGTCGTTCAAGCCTTTTGAAAGATTTGGAAACAAACCTTTTTTGTAGGCACATATTAATATATATCATCTAGGCTTCAAGTACCATAGGACTATTGTTATAAGAATTCTAGGTCATTCTTCCAAAATCAAAAATCAAGCCTCAATAATGGTTCATCGAAGCTTGATTCTATCTTTTAATGATCACGATTTCATCTTTTTATTGTATTTTTTCAAATTGATTCATTTGAGATGCCAAATTTTGAGCCATCACTTGATTGGCTTTTACTTTATCCGCAATAACAGTAATGACTTCATCTAACCTATTGGTATCGTCATTAGACATCACAACCGTCCCTACGCTTTCATCAACTGCACTGGCTATATTGGCAAGACCGTTATTAAGACTATCAAATATGGTTACAATCTTATCTAATTGACCCTTAATGTGCAGTATCATCTGATCTATATCCTGAGTATTATTGCTATAGGAATGAGCAATATCAAAGAAGCTGTTATAGTCTGTCACGACTTTATCACTGACATAAGTCATAATGGATTCCGTATTTGAAACCAAGTTCTGGACTGCACTGACCACTTTGTCATTCAACAATTGAATATCACTTGCTGTTGTCTTTGTGTTTTCAGATAAATTTCTAATTTCATCTGCAACTACTGAGAAACCTCTGCCTGCTTCACCTGCTCTTGCTGCTTCAATAGATGCATTCAGTGCTAAGAGATTGGTTTGTTCTGAAATATCTAAAATAGTCTTAGTGAGTTCTTTAATTTCAAAAACAGATTGGCTATTCTTAATAGACTCTTTAACCGCCTTTTGACTCACTTCAAGTTTATTCATAACATCGTCTTGGTTTCCTTTGACTTCACCTGCCACTTTAATTGAGTCATCAGCCAGTTTATTAACCTTATCTGCATTGTCGTTAAGTACGGTGGATAACTGATGAACATCACTTAAAATATCCCCAGACATCGTCTCAATTGACTGCAGTGTACTGTTGATTTCTTCCATTCCCGCTGTTAGCTCACTCATTGTATTAACAATATTTCTCGTTGCTATTTTAGATCCTTCAACTTCTGTATTAATAATTTCTGTTGATCCATTAATAGAAGATGACCCTTCATTAATTTGAATCATTGCATTTTGGAGAGAATCCATAAATTGATTAACCGCTCTAATCACTTCACCGATTTCATCTTCTGTCGTTTGGTCTAATCGAATGGTTAAATCGCCTTTATTTTGCTTTATTTTTTCAACAATCATTTTAAGCTGATTTGCAATCGTTACAACCGGTGTAACGACACTTGTTTTGAGACGTAAATAGCCAAAGATGATTCCTATCAAAAAGAGCAGTGAGAGTCCCCAGATGAATATCGTCGACCGCATCAAGCGACCATTGTTAACTGTCATTTCATGATTAATGGCCTTATCAAGAACGCTCTCATAGTCGGCTTCTGCTCCTTTGACTTTTGCAAGCTCCGCTTTAGTGACTTCCATATCAATTTGATTTCCCTGATTCATTTGTTGCTCAAATTCATCAGCCAGCTGGTTAAGCGATTGGTAATAGGGTAAGACTGCCGTAGAAAGGGTCTCATTCATCATAACAACTGCCGCATTGTCATTAAGGGTTTTCATAGTATCAATAAGGCTTCTAAAATGGGCTATACTCTCCCCTACCGTTGAAATAGACTCACTACTAGATGCTTGATAATTCCCATCCTCTTGAAAGATTGTTTGAAGTTCAATGGCAATGCTATCCATTGTTTCATTCAGGTCAATTCTTTGCTTTTCTATAGGTAATAAATGTTCTGACATAATTCGGGAAGACAACTTAACTTGTGAATTAGTCACCCCAGATAAAATAGCGTTAAGACTAAAAATAATGACTAAAATTAAGAAAACTTGAACCAATTTCAAATTAATCGATTTTTTCATATTTTCCCCCACTTAATATTATATATATGTAGTTCGTCATCCAAATTATAGCATTTGAGAAATAGTCTATATATCATTATTTTACTGTCTATCACATTTTTTTAACATCTTTCCTTACATTATTAACATAAAAAAAGACCGCCACTCATATAAGATGGGTGATCAGTCTTTTATTGCTCAATGCTTATTTTATTAATTTCTGTTGTAAAGTCTTATACGATTTGTTGCACGTTCAAGTGCCATTCTCGCTCTAAGAACATCCACACCTTTAGCAGCACCTTCTTTGATTCTCTCTTCAGCACGCTCTTTAGCAGCGACTGCACGATCAATATCAATTTGATCAATCCATTCTGCTGCATCAGTGATAATGGTCAGTTTTTCTTCGGTCTGTGTTAAAAAACCGCCCGAACAAGTCGCCCATTTGAATTCACCGTCAATTTTAATTCGCAAGCTTCCAATTTTAATAGGTGCAACAAGAGGTTCATGGTCATACAAAATTCCTACGTCTCCTTCTGTTGTTTTAATAATCACCATTTCTGATTCACCTTCAAAAAAGTTTGAATCTGGCGTAACAACTTCAAGATTGAATTTTTTGCCCATCACTTCACCCCCTATGCTTGACTGTTCTTATATTTTTCTACAACCTCATCAATTGATCCGCAGAATAAGAACATTTGCTCAGGAATATCATCATGTTCACCATCAAGAATCTCTTTGAAGCTTCTCACGGTTTCTTTGATTGGAACATATTTTCCATCATATCCTGTAAATTGTTCTGCAACTGTAAATGGTTGAGACAAGAATCTTTGTACCTTACGTGCTCTACTTACAACCAATTTATCATCATCAGATAATTCATCCATACCAAGGATCGCAATAATATCTTGAAGTTCATTGTAGCGTTGTAAAATTTCTTGAACACGTCTGGCAACCGTATAATGTTCATTTCCGACAACATCAGGTGTCAAAATACGTGAGTTTGATTCAAGTGGATCTACCGCAGGATAAATCCCAAGTTCAGAAATTTTACGTGAAAGTACAGTGGTTGCATCAAGATGGGTAAATGTTGCAGCTGGTGCAGGGTCAGTCAAGTCATCGGCAGGAACGTATACAGCTTGTACAGATGTAACGGAACCTTTCGTTGTCGATGTGATTCTCTCTTGAAGTGAACCCATATCAGTTGCAAGTGTTGGTTGGTAACCAACCGCAGAAGGCATACGACCTAAAAGGGCCGATACTTCCGAACCTGCTTGTGTAAATCTAAAGATATTATCAATGAAAAGAAGAACATCCTTTCCTTCTTGATCTCTAAAATATTCAGCCATTGTCAGTCCTGTTAAAGCAACTCTCATTCTGGCTCCCGGTGGTTCATTCATTTGACCAAACACAAGTGTTGTTTTATCAAGAACACCTGATTCCATCATTTCATAATAAAGGTCGTTACCTTCTCTGGTTCTTTCACCAACACCGGCAAATACCGATAACCCACCATGATTGGTTGCTATATTGTTGATTAGTTCTTGAATAAGAACAGTTTTACCAACACCGGCACCACCAAATAGACCGATTTTACCACCTTTAGCATATGGGGCAATAAGGTCTACAACCTTGATACCCGTTTCAAGAATTTCAGAACTAGTCCCTTGCTCTACAAAAGAAGGGGCTTGTCTATGAATAGGCCAAAATTCAGCATCTTTACTAGAAATTTGTCCTTTTTCATCTATTGTTTCTCCAAGAACGTTAATTAAACGTCCGAGTGTTTTTTCCCCAACTGGGACAGAAATAGGCGAACCTGTTGCTACTGCATCGATTCCTCTAATAAGGCCATCAGTAGAACTCATTGCTACAGCTCTGACTGTGTTATCACCTGTATGTTGCAATACTTCACCAACAACATCGATGTCATTATAGTGAATCTCAATAGCATCATAAATATTAGGAAGCTGATCAGCTTCAAATCTAATATCGAGTACAGGTCCGATGATTTGAACGACTTTTCCAATCGCTTGATCCATACTCTTTCACTCCCTTCAAATAGTTAGAAATGCGCACCGCATTTCTCCGTCATAGTCACACCTGTATCTCAACACAAAGGTTTGATATGTCGTGATTTTTGACGTTTCTAAGGTTTATTTTAGTGCTTCAGCACCACCAACAATTTCAGTAATCTCTTGTGTAATCGCCGCTTGTCTTGCTCGGTTATAAGAAAGCGTTAAATCACCAATGATTTCTTCAGCATTATCTGTTGCATTTTCCATTGCCATACGTCTGGCTGCTTGTTCAGAAGCAGCTGATTCAACAAGACCACCATAAATAGTGCTTTCAATGTACTTAGGAATAACGTATTCCAGTACTTCACCAGGTGATGGCTCGTAGTTGACAAACTCTGTAAGTTCATCAAGTTCAACTTCTTGATCTGACCTAGAAATTGGTAAAATTTGAAGTGTTGTCGCAACCTGAGAAAGGGTACTTTCAAACCGTGAATAAACAAGTTTGACAGCGTCTACCTCTCCTGCATCAAATAATTCAATTGCCTTTTTAGCAATTTGAATCGCATGTGCATACTCAGGTGCTTCAGAAATGTATAAATAAGAATCAACAATATTCATATTCATGCCATTATAAACTTCATTGGCTTTTTTACCAATGGCAATAAACTGCGCATCATCGTGATTGTCAATATCTGAAAGTGCCTCTTTGATAGCATTGACGTTATAGCCGCCACAAAGACCCCTGTCAGAAGTAATCACAATATAGAGCGTATTTTTAATGTCGCCTGAATTGACATATTTAAGGTTAATGCTTTTATCAGAAGCGAGAATATCTTGAACCGCTTCAGTGACGGTTTCAAAATAAGGTTTTGTAATATCCATTCGATTTCTCGCTCTTCTTAATTTAGCTGATGAAACCAGCTCCATTGCTTTGGTGATTTGCATGGTGTTGTTGACACTGCGTATTTTACGTTTGATGTCACGTGTATTACTTCCAGCCATTTAATCGCCTCCTACAATGGATCCCTATTGAGGGATAAAACTCTTCTTAAATTCAGCAATTGCAGCTACTAATTTTTGATCCATTTCATCAGAAATAACACCTGATTCAACAATCGATTGACCGATTTCTGGATGTTGCACTCTTAAGTGTTCTCTTAAACCTGATTCAAAGGCAGTGATTTGATCAACATCTACATCAGACATGTGTCTGTTAACAACCGCATAAATAATCATAACTTGTTCTTCAACAGGCATTGGATTGTATTGAGATTGTTTTAAGATTTCCATCAAACGTTCCCCATGTTCAAGCGTTGCTTTGGTTTCTTTATCGAGTTCAGACCCGAATTGAGAAAAGGCAGCAAGCTCTCTGTACTGAGCAAGTTCAAGTTTGATTTTACTAGCTACTTTTTTCATTGCCTTAATTTGCGCTGCACCACCAACACGTGATACAGAAATCCCTGGGTTAACCGCAGGTCTTTGACCAGAGAAGAATAACTCTGATTCAAGATAAATCTGTCCGTCAGTGATTGAAATAACATTTGTAGGAATGTAAGCTGCAACGTCACCTGCTTGTGTTTCGATAATTGGAAGGGCTGTAATTGAACCGCCACCTAATTTATCGCTCAGTTTCGCTGCTCTTTCAAGGAGTCTACTATGAAGGTAGAATACATCCCCTGGGAAAGCTTCACGTCCTGGAGGTCTTCTCAAAAGCAAAGACATTGCACGGTAAGCCACCGCATGTTTCGAGAGGTCATCATAGACAATCAAAACGTGTTTTCCGTTATACATTAATTCTTCAGCCATTGCTACACCTGAATAAGGGGCAATATATTGAAGAGGCGCTGGATCTGCAGCAGAGGCAGAAACAATACATGTGTAATCCATCGCACCGTGATCTTCTAATTGTTTTACAATTTGCGCAACAGTCGATTGTTTTTGACCAATTGCAACATAAATACAGTACACATCTGTATCTTTTTGATTAATAATCGTATCTACTGCGATAGCTGTTTTACCTGTTTGTCTATCGCCGATGATAAGTTCCCTTTGACCTCTACCAATAGGAATCATTGAGTCAATGGCTTTAAGTCCTGTTTGTAGTGGTTCAGTTACTGATTTTCTATCAATAACCCCTGAAGCCTTTGCTTCAATCGGTCTAAACTTATCAGAAGGAATTGGTCCTTTACCATCAAGAGGTTGACCAAGTGAGTTAACCACTCTACCAAAGATGTTTTCACCTACTGGTACTTCAACAACTCTTTCAGTTCTCTTAACCAAATCGCCTTCTTTAACGTATTCGTCTGATCCAAATAAAACGACACCAACACTATCTTCTTCAAGGTTGAGTACCATGCCGTAAACTTCGTTAGGAAATTCTAACAGCTCACCTGCCATACATTTTTGTAGGCCATGTACTCTGGCGATACCATCACCAACTTGAATAACTGTACCAGTATCTTCTACTTGAAGCTTAGACTCATACTTTTTAATCTGTGCTTTAATCACAGAACTAATTTCTTCTGGTCTTAGATTCATGCCTAGCACACTCCCATTAAACTATTATTTGAGTTAACTCTTCAAGCATACCTTCTAGTTTATACTTCACTGATCCATCAATCACACGGTCATCAAAACGAATGATTAATCCGCCCAAAATAGCTGGACTAACAAGGGTTGAAACGATCACTTTTTTTCCTGTTTTGTTCTTGATTTTTTCAGTGAGTCTTGAAAGATCTTCTTCAGATAAAGGATAGACAGATTCTACTGTCACCTTTAAGATATCTCTAAATGTATCCACTTTTTTATCGAAGGCACTCTTAATTTCTAACACACTACCCACTCTCTTCTTGTCAAAAAGAACATAAAAGAAATTGAGTAACGTTTCAGAAATCTTGTCTGCAAACGTTTCTTTGAACACCGCTTTTTTATCATTGAGATTAATTTGAGGTGTTTTGAGTATTTCATAAAAATCTGGATATTCTTCAATACACGCTGCAACGAAATCAAATTCTTCACAAATTTGATCGAGTTGATTTAATTCCTGTGCCGCCTCAAATAAGGCTTCCGAATAAGTTTTGCTTACTAATTCTGCCATTGTGCGTCACCTACTTCACTGATGAACTTATCTACAAGTTCCTTATGTGCTGCTTCATCGAGGTCTTTTTCAACGACTTTTGAAGCTGCCATGACAGTAAGTTCAGAAATTTGGTCTTTGAGTTCATTAACTGCTTTAACACGTTCTCTTTCGAGTTCTCTGTGTGCATTAACTTTCATTTTATCAACTTCAGATTCTGCAGTTTTTACAATTTCGAAAGCTCTGTTCTCAGCTCTCGCCGTATGATCTTTGATAATTTCTTTTCCTTCTTCATCAGCAGCTTGGAGTTTTTCTTCATACTGTGATTTGAGGGCTAAAGCTTCATCTTCAACCTTTTGAGCCTCGCTAATCTGATCTTTAATTTCTTTTTCTCGTTTTGCCATAAACTCAGTCACTGGCTTAAATAAAAAATGTTTTAAAATCAAATATAGGATAATTGTATTAATCAATTGGAAGACAAAAGTCATATCCGGATGAACAAGACCCAAACGTAAGGCTAATTCCGTATGCATATTTACCTCCTTTTTCAAGGATTATCAATCCTATATTTTTTTACAACATACCCACTAATGGATTTGCAAATAATAAGATAAGTGCAACAACAAGACCGTAAATACCTGTTGTTTCGGCAACCGCTGCACCCAGTAACATAGTTCTAACAATATCGCCTTGAGCTTCAGGTTGTCTACCAACACCTTCTGCCCCTTTACCTGCTGCAAATCCTTGACCAATACCAGGGCCAATCCCTGCGATCATAGCAAGCCCAGCACCAATTGCTGATGCTGCTAGAATTAAAGCTTTTCCTGAAATAGGTTCCATAAAAATTTCCTCCTTTAATTAAATACAAAGAAATAATATTTCATTCTTTTAAAATCCAGCTAGATTTATTAGTGGATTTGCAAATAATAACACCAGTGAAATAACCAGTGCGTAAATACCTGTTGTCTGTGCAACAGCTTGACCTACTAACATTGTTCTTACAACAAGCGGTTGTAGTTTTGGTCTCTTCCCTACTGCTTCTGTACCTTTACCCGCAGCATAACCTTGACCAATACCCGGCCCAATTCCTGCAATCATTGAGATTCCAGCTGCAATAGCTGAAGCCATAATCACGAGTGCAGAACCTTCCGCATTAAGTAGAGGATTCCCAAATAACATAATTAGAGCCACAACCAGTGCTAAAATACCAGATGTTTCAGCAACCGCTGCACCCAGTAACATGACCATCGTCGTGTTCCTTTGGCTTTTGGGATTTCTAGATACTGCTTCTGCGCCCTTACCTGCCGCATATCCTTGTCCAATGCCAGGGCCAATTCCTGCAATCATGGCGAAGCCTGCTCCAATTGCAGATGCCGCTAAAACAAGCACCTTTGGATCATAGCTCATCAACCAGTTGAGGAATTTCATAATAAAGTTGGTTGAATCCATTTTTTTCACCCCTTCTCGGTTTTTGTCTCACAATTATTCCATTGCTCCTGAGATAAATACCATTGTTAGCATTGTGAAGATAAACGACTGCAACAATCCTGAGAATACATCAAAATAAGCATGTAAAACTGCAGGTACACCGGTTGCAAATATTGGAGCACCAATATGAAGTACTGCCTCAGTTAATGATCCAAATGCACCATATACAAGGCTCATAATGATCATACCCGCAACGATGTTACCAAATAAACGAAAACTCAAAGAGACGGGATTCGCAATTTCACCAATAATGTTAAGTGGTAATAACAATGGAATCGGCTCTGCAAGTGATTTACCATAACCCAAAGGTCCTTTTGATTTAACACCAAAGAACTGCGTTAACACGAATGTCATAATGGCTAAGCATAATGTTGTATTCAAATCTGCAGTTGGTGGTCTCAAGCCTAAAAGTCCGATTAAGTTGGCAATTGCCAAATAAATCAATAGCGTTCCCATATAAGGTGCAAAAGCTGCATTGTTTTCACCCATCGTGTCTTTAGTTAAGTTGTTAATGGTTTTAACCAATGTTTCAACAACCAACTGAAGACCTTTTGCTTCTTTTTTCAAATTACGGGTTGCAAAAATTGAAAAAATAAGCAATACAAGCATAATCAGCCAAGTTACGGTAACTGTTTCTGTAACTGGGATATCGCCTATATGAAATGCAATACGTGGTCCAAATCCTTCACTGCCCACTAGGTTCATCCTCCTTTCTTTTAATGATGTTTTTGAAATATGATTTATCGTTAAAAAGATTGGTAGCATAAATAATAATTTTTATCAAAGACAATCCTACGACAGTCCCTAAGATATGGATATAAGGTGCTACTATCGAAACGTAAACAACAATAGCTGTAATAATATATCGAATAAAATAGTTTCTCGTCGTGTAGCCTTGTGCCTTGCCTGGCGGCATATTCACTGCACGTTTTAGCGTAACGCCTAATGCTAAAAAATGGAGTGCACTTACTGCTGAACCAAAAATAACACCTAAAATAAAGGGTAGTGGTTCATTCATTAATGCAAAACTTAAGCCTATAATCACGAGAACAGTGACTGCTAGAACGCCTATGATTTTTTTTTCTAAAGATTTCACACTTTCCATTTTAAGCCCACTCTTTCCTGAATAATCACACGCTATATTATAACACTTAAGTCAAGATTATGGTAATGGTCAAATAATAATAGAGTGTTAATTTTTGTATTAATATAAATGTCTCATTAACCATCCTTTAAAAATCTGCCTTATATGTACTTTCAGAGTTCAAGCCTTATCTTGATAGTCTTAATCTTCTTGATTTTCTTCTTACTTTTCCTTTTTCTTGTCTTGATGATCCAATGTGTGTTTTTCACGTTCTTTTTTTTCTTGGTCTTCCTTCACTTTTTTCATGAATTGATCGACCTCTCTTGAAGGTGAACTCTCATTTTCATATTCCTTAGCCTTTTTAGAAGCCAGTTGAAAAAGATTTCGAAAAGCAGCACCAATGCCTAAAAGTAAACAGATGAGCCACAAAAAAGTCGTTCCCAATTTTTCATCTAGTTTCTGACCAATGTATACCCCTGCAAAGATAGGCACAATCATCATAATGCCAACTTGTGAAATTAAAGCAAGGTTAACCAACATACCTGTTTTTTTATTTTTCAAGGGGCCTCCTTTATGGTATTTAACATTCGCCTTATAAAAAACGTGGTCTTTAATCTCTGTTCATTTAAGATTCATCAACGTATATTGCATCAACACTCTCTATAATAGTTGTTTGAATAAAACTTATAAATGCTATTATATCATATCTATCTTGAATGTTAATGGTAAAAAAGGCCAGATTTTACTCTGACCTTTTGTATATTACTTCGTATTTTTAAAGTGCCATCGGTTTAAGATCATCTGCAATAATTAATGTTGCTTCTGTTGCTTCTTGAACTTGTTCTACAGTAAATTCAGGATTAATTTCAGTCAATTTAAGTCCTGCCTCTGTAACAACCATTACACCCATTTCTGTTATAATCATGTCCACTTCACCTGCTGCTGTAAGGGGTAAAGTACACTCTTTTAAAATTTTAACATTGCCTCTCGCTGTATGTGTCATCGCAACGATTACTTTTTTAGCGCCCGTTACAAGATCCATTGCACCGCCCATTCCTGGCACTTTTTTACCAGGGATCATCCAGTTAGCAAGATTACCTTTTTCATCCACTTGAAGTGCACCTAAAACAGTAAAGTCTAAGTGTCCACCACGAATGATTGCGAAACTCATCGCGCTATCAAAGAAAGCGCCGCCTTGAAGAACAGTTGATGGCAAACCACCTGCATTTACAAGATTTTTAACTTCTTGTCCTACCTCTGGTGCATTTCCCATACCAATAAAACCATTTTCAGATTGAAAAGTGACATCTACATCATCTGCCACATAATTGGATACAAGTGTTGGAAGTCCAATTCCTAGATTAACTAAATCGCCATCACTAAATTCCTTAGCAACGCGTTTTGCAATGAGTGCTTTTACATCTGACATTTAATTAACCCCCTTCACAATATAGTCCACAAAAATATGCGGAATCATGACTTGATCTGGATCAATGTCACCCACTTCAACGATTTCATCTGCTTCAACGATAACAATATCAGCTGCAGTTGCCATCATTGGATTGAAATTTCTAGCTGCTTTTTCAAAAACTAAGTTACCTTTTTTATCGGCTTTGCTCGCTTTAATAAGAGCAATATCCCCTTTTAAAGCTTCTTCAAGTAAAAATGAATGCCCATTGAGTTCAATAACCTGTTTTCCCTCTTGAACAACAGTTCCCACACCTGTTGGTGTTAAGATACCGCCTAAGCCAGCACCACCTGCTCTAATTTGTTCAGCTAGAGTGCCTTGTGGTACCAATACTACTTCCGTTTCGCCTTCATTCAATTGACGACCAGTTTCTGCATTTGTACCAATATGTGTTGCAATAATTTTTTTAGCTCTTTTAGCTACTACGAGTTTTCCTACACCATTGTCTGGAAAACTGGTATCATTGCCAACCAATGTTAAATCTTTAGTACCTTGAGCTAATAACTCATCTACGAGTAAATGTGGAGTTCCTACACCTAAGAAGCCGCCAACTAGCACTGTCATTCCATCTTTAATATGCGCTACCGCCTCTTTTTTATCTATAATCTTCTCCATATTTACACCTCCCTCTGTTATATTGGATATTCCTATCTATCCTAAAAATAGAATATCACAAAAATCACATAAAAAAAACAGATTATTTTTCCACTCATTCATTCAAATGAAGGCACGAGATAATCTGTTTTGTATTTAGATTGTATCCAAATCAATACACTTGCTTGTTTCTATTTTGATACATTTTTTTTAAGCGTTAAAATAACCCTTAATCGCTTCAACGATTCGTTCACAAGCATGACCATCACCGTAAGGATTAACGGCGTCCGCCATTTTTTGATAATGAGCCTTATCTTCCACAAGTCTTGAGAACTCTTTTACAATATTATCTTTATCAACACCAGCAATCACAACCGTTCCTGCTTCAACAGCCTCTGGTCTTTCTGTTTCAGTTCTAAGAACAACCACTGGTTTCCCTAAAGCAGGGGCTTCTTCTTGAATCCCTCCTGAGTCAGTGAGTATCATCGCTGATCTCGCTTGAAGATTGGCAAAATCTTCATATTCAAGCGGTTCAATTAAGTGAATATTTTCTACACCATCAAAAATAGAATGTGCCACTTCTCTCACTTTGGGGTTCAAATGAACTGGAAAAATCACTTCAATATTTTTTTCTTTTTCAGCAACTTGTCTCACGGCAGAAAAAATATCGACCATGGGCTTGCCTAAATTCTCTCTTCGATGGGCAGTCATCGCCACAACAAACTTATCCTTAAAATCGAATGTATTCAACCACTCATTGTCAAAAGTATAGTCTTCCTTGATAACGGACATGAGTGCATCAATGACTGTATTGCCCGTCTTATAAACCGCTTCTAAAGGCACATTCTCCGCTTCAAGATTTTTGACATTGCCTTCTGTTGCTGCAAAATGAAGTCTGGCAATCCCACTAGTCAATTTACGGTTCATTTCTTCAGGGTAAGGACTAAAATCATTATAGCTTCTAAGACCTGCTTCTACATGTCCTACCGGTATCTTTTGATAAAAAGCTGCTAGTGCCCCCGATAGAGTTGTGGTGGTATCCCCGTGTACCAAAACAATATCAGGTTTTTCTTCTATCAAAATGGCTTCAATGCCCTTAATAATCCTCACTGTAATATCACTTAACGTTTGACCATGTTTCATAATATTAAGATCATAATCTGGCGTAATATCAAAAAGAGTCAAAACTTGGTCAAGCATTTCCCGATGTTGAGCAGTCACACAACACACTGCGTCAATCTCTGGATCTCTTTCAAGTTGTTTAACAAGAGGCGCCATTTTAATGGCCTCCGGTCGCGTTCCGAAAATCGTCATCACTTTTAACACCATAAACCTCCTCTGATAATGATAAAATAGCTTTCAACAATATAATTGAAGAAAGCTATCGACTTTTATTATTCTGTTATTGATTTATTATTATCTGTTAATTTGATTTTTCTTTTCAATGACATAAGATTTATTCACAGGGATAATAACGACCACAGCAGCAATACATAAGAAAATCGCTGCACCTACCCAATCAGATTTAAGAAGTGCCACAGCACCTGCTCCCAATAAAGCACTGATGAGATACATGGACAGAACGGCTTTTTTTTGATTCAAGCCACTTGATAAAAGACGATGGTGCAAATGCCCCTTATCAGCTTCCATAATAGGTTTTCTGTGAATCATTCGTCTCAAAATGGCAAACGCCGTATCAAAAATAGGTACACCTAAAGCTAAAATAGGTACAACAACTGTAATCGCCGTTGCCCCTTTTAGAGCACCATCAATGGATATTGCCGAAAGAACAAGTCCTAAGAACAAGGCACCTGTATCTCCCATAAATACTTTTGCAGGGTTAAAATTATAAGGTAAAAACCCTACAGCACTTCCTGCAAGGATCAGTGTAATTGTCGCCGCATCATAACGATGATTAATAATCGCAATATAACCAAGCGTCACTGCTGCAATGGCACTAATGCCCGCTGCCAATCCATCTAAACCATCAATTAAGTTCACCGTATTGGTAATGCCAACAATCCAAATAATAGAGACGGGAATAGACCAAATTCCTAAATGAATATAGGCTGATGATCCAAAAAAGTTAGTAAAATAGTTGATTTCAAATCCCGAAAACACTAAAATGCCCGCTGCCAAAATTTGAACAAAGAGTTTAAGTTTTGCACTTAAATCACGAACATCATCTATCATGCCCGTAATCAAAATCAAAGTCGCAGCAACAAATAGACCTACAAGTTTTTGCATTTCAATCTCTGAAAACAAAAGCATACTGACAAAAAAACTCACATAAATAGCAATCCCGCCCCAAAGTGGAATGGGTTTATTGTGAACTCTTCTTTCATCTTTAGGAATGTCTATTGCGCCAAATCGATTGGCAATTTTTATAACAAAAGGCGTGGATAAAAATGTTATCAAACACGCCACTAATGCGGCAAAATACATATTTTTCACCTCTAAACTAATAGCCTACACGATCCTGTAAAGAATCGTCGTTTATAATCCAATCCGAAACATCGATTTCTCTATAAGCCATCTCTGAATCCCTAATAATGACTTTTTTAACGCCCGAATTGATAATTAATCGTTTACACATGGCACAAGAGTTTGCTTGCTCAACCAGCTCACCTGTTTCAGCTTCCCTGCCCACTAGATAAAGTGTCGCCCCTATCATTTCTCTTCTTGCCGCCGAGATTATGGCATTTGCTTCAGCATGAACGCTTCTACATTTTTCATAACGCTGACCTCGTGGAATATTAAGTTCTTGTCTTACACAATAGCCTAAATCCATGCAATTTTGACGTTCTCTAGGTGCACCTGTATAGCCAGTGGCAATAATTTCGTCAGAATTTACAATAATGGCACCAAAATTTCGTCTTAAGCACGTGCCTCTTTCTGAGACTGATTCAGCAATGTCAAGGTAATAATTCGTCTTGTCTCGTCTCATGTTATAAACTCCTATAGTCACTCTTATTTTGTACCGAAAAGTCTATCACCTGCATCACCAAAAGACCTGGTGTAATGTAGGCATGTTCGTTTAATTTTTCATCAATAGCTGCAATGTAAATATCTACATCTGGATGAGTATCTTGAACCGCTTTAACGCCTTCTGGACAACCAATTAAACAACATAATTTAATATGTGTTGCGCCTCTTTCTTTAATAAACTGAATGGCAGCATTAGCCGATCCACCTGTTGCAAGCATAGGATCTACAACAATTAAATCTCTTTCGCTAACATCTGTCGGCATTTTACAATAATACTCAACAGGTTCTAACGTTTCAGGATCTCTATAAAGACCCACATGACCTACTTTGGCAGCAGGTAAAAGTGTTAAGAAACCATCAACCATACCCAGACCTGCTCTAAGAATAGGTACAATACCCAATTTTCTACCTGAGAGCATTTTGGTTTTTGTTTTACAAATAGGTGTTTCTATTTCTACATCTTCAAGTGGCAAATCTCTCGTTACTTCATATGCCAATAACATGGAAATTTCTTTTACAAGTTCTCTAAATTCCTTAGATCCTGTGTCTTTATCACGAATCAAACTTATTTTATGTTGAATTAACGGGTGGTTCATTTCAAATACTTTACTCATGGTAAACTCCTTTTATAAATATTGATCTTCGATTACTTTTATTTTACTCACTCGCTTTTGATGTCTTCCCGCTTCAAAAGACGCCTCAAAAAACGCATCCATAATCGCAAGCGCTAAACCTTCCCCGACAACGCGTGCACCCACAGCAATGATATTGGCATTATTATGTCTGCGTGCCATTTCAGCACTATATGTGTCACTTACGGGTGCCGCGATAATACCTTTAACTTTATTGGCAGCGATTGATATTCCTAGTCCTGTTCCACAAATAAGCACTCCAAGTTCACACTCATTTGCAGTAATGGCATTCGCCACTTTAAGTGCATAATCAGGATAATCAACTGATTCAGGGCTATTTGTACCAAAATCGACAACTTCATAACCTTTGCCTTCTAAATGCTTTATAATGGCATCTTTAAGTACATATCCACCGTGGTCAGATCCTATAGCTACTTTCATTGGACACCTCCATTTTTATTCCTATCTATTATAAATTTTATCTTAGCAAATTGCAAATTAAATTCTTATTACTACAAGATGACAACGCGCCCTTCAGCGGCTTTTTTCAAGCGATTCATGATAGCGTCTCCTAGACCTACAGGCTCAACACCGTGCACATAAATCTCTCGGCACAATAAATCATCCGCTTTTCTCAAATCTCCAAATAGATGTGTCGCCAACGTTTCAGGTGCTTTAAATGACCCTTCAATGAAACACGTCACATGTTCTTTCATTTCTTTTTCAGAATAAAGGCCCTTTAAAAGATGGGACAAAATCGCCATATCTTCTTCAAATAAAACCAGTCCTAACATATAGTCATCATTAATTGCTTCCTCTATTTTAGACACCACTTTCTCAATAAACTTCTGGTTACTGCCTATAAAAGCCGTCACCTTTGCATCTGGTGCATAATGCTTGTATTTCATTCCTGGTGCCTTAGGCTTAACCTGATCTGACGAAAGTGCTGCATCTTCAAGACATGCCCCAGTGATACCTGCAATCATTTCCTTCGTAATCGCACCTGGTCTTAAAATAACAGGCACTTCACCTGTCACATCAAGCACAGTTGACTCTAAACCGACCGCCGTTTCACCGCCCATAACAATAGCACCAATGCGTCCCTCCATATCACGAACCACGTGTTCTGCACAGGTGGGACTCGGTTTACCCGATAAATTCGCAGAAGGCGCAGCAATAGGCATTCTACACGCCTTAATTAACTGCAGGGCTACTGGATGTACTGGCATGCGAACGGCAACAGTGTCTAGTCCTCCTGTCGTCTTCATAGGGACACGGTCTGACTTTGGCAAAACAAAAGTAATCGGACCCGGCCAAAATTGATTCATCAATTGAAGAACATAAGGCTGAACTTCTCTAACGAGGGGTTCAAGCATTTTTATATCGGAAACATGAACAATAAGTGGATTATCTGATGGTCTGCCTTTAGCAGCATAGATAGCCTTAACCGCTTCTTCATCTAAGGCATTGGCGCCAAGACCATATACTGTCTCTGTTGGAAAAGCAACTAATCCTCCTGATTCCCAGATGCCTTTCACTGTCTGAATTTGGTCATCACTCAAGTAACCTATCGCCTTGTCTTCTTCACTTTTAGTCAGTGTTATCAATTGAGTTATCATGATTTTATTTCTCCCTTATCATTTCATTTATCTCTATGTAATCCGCCTCTATATCAGGATGCTATGTCTGAAATCAAGCGATATTTTCTCTGGACAACTTGAGCGATTATAACACACTCTCTCCCGAAAAACCACAAAATCTGCCCAAAAAAACAGCTATCTTTAAGATAGCTGTGTCTTGTTCTTAATAAATGCCCATTTTAACAAGGAAGGTGTCACTAGAGTCGTCACAAGAACCATTAAAATGGTCGCTGCCATATCTTGATCTGATAAAATACCCATTTGAACACCTAAATTGGCAATAATAATAGCCACTTCCGCTCTCGGAAGCATTCCTACTCCTACTTGAAGAGATTCATCACTATCAAATCCCGATAATTTGGCACCAAAGCCACAGCCTAGTATCTTGCCAACTGCTCCTAAAAGAATAAGAACAGAGCCAATACTAATAGCCGAAAAAGCAGCTCTTAAATCAATATCTAAGCCAATTCCCACAAAAAAAACAGGGACAAAAATAAACTTAGAAAACTTATTAACCTCATGTGCTACACGATGTTTATGAGCTGTTAGTGAAAAAATAACCCCTGCAAAATAAGCCCCTGTTATAGCTGCCACACCAAATTCTTCAGAAATAAAAGCTAAAACCAAACAGGTTACAATCGCCCATGTGATGATTTTATCTTCACTGAGAAGCCGATGGTCGTAGCGTTTAAGTAACTTGACTAATATGGCACCGACTACATAGATGACTAGGAAAAATCCCAATAGTTTTAAAAAGATTAAACCTACAGAACCTGTAGATTCTGGCTTAACAACACCTACAAGTAACGTCAAAAGTACAATGCCAATAATATCATCAATAATAGCAGCACCCAGAATAGAAACACCCTGTTTACTTCTCAGAAAATTAATTTCACGCAAGGTCTGCACTGAAATGCTCACAGAAGTCGCTGTAGAAACCACTGCCAAAAACATGGCGACTACAGGGTCATGAGATGGCCTAATGGCTAACATGCCAAAGAAAACTAAAAAGGCAGGAACCAAAACACCACCCAGAGCAATCAACGATGAAGACTTACTTGACCGAATCAATTCTTTAACATCGGTTTCTAGTCCGGCAGTAAACATTAAAAAAATAACACCAATCTGAGAAAATTCATCAATAATTTCCGTTTTTTCCATCAGTCCTATCCCCAGAATCACCCCCACAATGATCTGTCCAAGAACAGCTGGTTGCTTCAACTTTTCACTAATAATCCCCGCAATATGGGCACTTAATAAAATAACACCTAGCTGAAGCAAAAAATAATATTTATTTTCCATAATCCCCCCACCTCAAATGTATCTATTCTTTAGTATACGCTTTATAAATTTGAGATTCAAGGATTCCAAAAGATACGTCAATTTCTTAAATTTCTTCCTCTAAGGCTTTCAATTGTTCAGCTTGGAAGAAAGTTGCAAGTTCATCAATAATCTCATCAATTTCACCTGACATAAAACTGTCCATCTTATAAATCGTAATTGGGATTCTATGGTCGGTAATACGACCTTGTGGAAAGTTGTAAGTTCTAATCTTAGCACTTCTATCGCCTGTTCCTACTTGGCTACGACGTTGTTCTGCAATTTCTTCATTTTGCTTATTCTGTTCTATTTCAAAAAGTCTCGCCTTCAACACTTGAAGTGCTTTTTCTTTATTACTCAATTGTGATTTACCATCTTGACACGTTACTACAAGACCGGTTGGTAAGTGGGTAATTCTAACAGCAGAGTCTGTCGTATTAACACTTTGACCCCCGTTACCTGAAGAACGGTAAACATCTACACGAATATCGTTCGCCTTGATTTCAACCTCAACATCATCAACCTCTGGTAAAACTGCCACTGTTGCAGTAGAAGTGTGGATACGACCACCCGATTCTGTTTGCGGGATTCTTTGAACGCGGTGAGTCCCACTTTCATATTTAAGTCGTGAATAAGCACCATTACCACTGATCATCACAGAGGCCTCTTTAATACCACCTACACCTGTTTCTGATGTATTCAACACTTCAACTTTCCAGCGATTCTTTTCAGCATAACGTGTATAGAGTCTTAAAAGTTCACCTGCAAAAAGACCCGCTTCATCCCCACCTGCACCTGCACGCACTTCTAAAATAACATTGCGCTCATCATTAGGGTCTTTAGGTAATAGAAGTTTTTTAAGGTCACTTTCAATGTCAACAATTGAGCCTTCTAACTCTTCAAGTTGCATCTTGGCTAATTCTTTCATTTCATCATCATCTTCTTTTAACATTTCATTGGCTTCTTCAATACCTGCTTTGGTATTCTTGTATTCTTTGTATTTTTCAACAATCGGAGCCATTTCCGCATGTTCTTTCATCAATTTTTGCCAAAGCGTTTGATCGCTAATGACTTCTGGATCAGAAATTTTTAGCCCCAACTCTTCAAATTTTTCCTCGATAAATTCTAATTTATCAAACATCTTATCCCTCCAAATTAATCATTAAAACCATATATAAATCGTTCAATGCCCCTTAAATCAGCGAACCTTCCCACTGACTTGTAGCCATTTTCACTCATAAGCCGTTCAATTTGAGTTGCTTGGTCATGTCCCGCTTCAAAAATCAGCATACCACCCATTTCAAGGTAAGCTTTTGCCTCTGGAATCATTTTGCGATAAAAATCCAGACCATCTTGTCCGCCAAAAAGAGCCGTATGGGGTTCAAAACCATTGACTTCTTTTTGAAGTTTTTCGCCTTGTCCAAGAGGAATATAGGGTGGATTAGAAACAATGACATCATAGTTTCCATTGATGCTTTCAAATAAATCACTTTCAATAAAAACCATATTTTCAGAAACATGATTGAGCACACTGTTTTCTCTTGCCACTTTCAGTGCACCAAGAGATATATCAGAAGCTTCTACTCGCAAGTCTTGTCCCAGTACTGCAAGGGCAATGGCTATCGCCCCACTGCCCGTCCCAACATCCAAAACTTTTAATGGGTCTGGTGATTTCATAGACTGAGCTTTTTCATAAGTCAGTAGAAATTCTACCAGTGACTCCGTGTCTTGCCTTGGGATTAAGACGTCTGGACACACATGAAAGGGAAGCCCCATAAACTCTTGCTCCCCTAAAATATATTGTATAGGTTCATGTTTTAATCTTCTCTCTAATAAAGCCTGTACTTGATTGACCCTTTCCTCAGGCACTTGTTCTTGAGGCGAAAGTATAAAAGAGAGCCAATCGCAATGAAAAACAGCTTCTATTATATATCGGCTTTCAGTTCTTACTTCATCTGTAACCATTTCAAGTGTCTTTTCAATATATTCCCTTAAAGCTTTTCGATTCATATCAATGCTCCATCGGGTCATCCATTTTAACCAATACTGCCTTAAAAGCTGCAATTGCCACTTCAAGTTGTGTATCGTCAGGCTCTGCTGTTGTTAGATTTTGCATCATTAAGCCCGGATAACTGATTGCCTTTACGATTGGGTTATTAGAACGACCTGCAAGTTTAAGCACTTCGTAAGATACCCCTGCAACAACTGGCAATAAAAGCAGTTTAAGCAACACTCTAATCAATATATTATTCCAACTGATAAATGAAAACAGAATAATACTAATGATAAGAACAAAGAAAATAAAGCTTGTGCCGCATCTAGGATGTAGTCTCGTAAAAGCTCTTGCATTTTCAACAGTTACATCTTGACCACTTTCAAAACAATGAATGGTCTTATGTTCAGCACCATGGTATTGGAAAACCCGTTTAATGTCTTCCATCTGTGAAATCAATTTCACGTAAACGATGAAAAAGATAATCTTTAATACCCCTTCAATCGCACTCAAGACCACTTGAGTCTCTACAAAGCTTTTGAAAAAGCCTACAATGACTGTCGGTAAAACACCAAACAACAAAAGGGCTAATCCAAAAGCGGATAATATAGAAACCCCCATTAAAACATCATCTGCATGTTTACCAAATACTTTTTCTACTTTTTTTTCAAAAGCAGACTGTTCTGCTGCCTCTTCTTCATCTATATAGAATTCTGCAGAATAGGTTAAGGCTTTAACGCCCACTACCATTGACGCAATCAAGTTAAATGTTCCTCTTACAAATGGAATTTTAGCCACTTTCCAATTCCCAATTTCACTTGTTTTTTCTTCTTTTATTTCAATTTCACCATCAGGTTTACGAACTGCAATAGCTACGTTATCAGCACCACGCATCATAACGCCCTCTATAAGTGCTTGCCCGCCTATACTGGTGTACTTAGGTTGATCACTCATATCGTCTCACTTTCATCTTGTTATAAGTTATCGGTTGACAGTATCAATAAGGTTGTATAAGTACCCCCTATTATATCATGATGCCTTATTTTATCATACATTAAAGCTTAATCCTACTTCCATATATAACATTATTGTAAACAAGATTTTAAGATTGATTGTCACTTTTATTTTCCAGCCAACTCTTCCGCTTTGTATTTAAAGTAGCACTTAGGACAAAGTGACTCATACGTCACTTCATTCTCACCATCAATTGCCACTTGTTCCCCTTTGAAGACGAATTTACCGTCAATTTTCCTGCCATTCAATATTGCTTTTCTACCACAACGACAAATGGTTTTAAGTTCTTCAATACTATGAGCCAATAACAAAAGGCGTTCTGAGCCTTCAAATCCTTGCATTTGAAAGTCTGTTCTAAGACCATAACAAATAACAGGAATATCCTTAGTCACAGCAATTTCAAACAATTGATCAATATGCTCTGCCTTAAAAAACTGGACTTCATCCACTAATATACAGTCAATCATCCCATGGTCACGTGACCATTCCTCAACACGCGAGATCATATTTTCATCTAATTTAACCAATAAATCTACATTTCTATCTATGCCAAGCCTTGAAACGACCTTTTCTCCCCCTTTAGTATCTGTAAAAGGTTTAATAATAATAGCCGTCATACCTCGCTCAAAGTAATTGTGCACCACCTGCATCAATGCCGTTGATTTACCACAATTCATTGCACCGTATCTAAAATAGAGTTTTGACATACTACCCCCTCAAATCAATATTTTGTTCTATTATATCAAATTTTAATCCTTGAAATCATTTTTTATACAACAAAATAGGTTAGGATAAAATATCCTAACCTATCATTCATATCATTATTTAAGACCATATTTTTCTTTGAATTTTTCTGCTCTACCACCACGATCTACTTGTTTCGCAGTACCAGTAAAGAATGGGTGACACTCAGAACAAATTTCGATTCTGATATCGTCTTTTACAGATTTAGTAGTGAACGTATTGCCACACGCGCAACGTACTTCTACTTCATGATATTCTGGATGAATGCCTTGTTTCATTTCCTTCACCTCTTTCTCATTTGTATTTATATCAATACACGATAATCAATTTTCAAGCTTTTACATTATAACACAGCTTTTTTTATTATTCAACACGTTAATTAAGAGAATTTATTAATATTCCTTATTAACCCAATCAATAAATTCTTGGTTTGTTCGCGTAGTCATTAGGGCATCTATTATTTTTTCTGTCGTTTCCATAGAATTGTATTTATCCAGATTACGACGCAGGCGGTAGACCGCTTCCAGTTGTTCTTGGTTAAATAAAAGCTCTTCTCGACGCGTACCCGACCGCCTAATATCAATAGAAGGAAAAATACGTTTCTCCGATAACTTGCGGTCAAGTAAAAGTTCCATATTACCGGTCCCTTTGAACTCTTCAAAGATGACATCGTCCATCCGCGAACCCGTTTCAATTAAGGCTGTTGCTAAAATCGTTAATGAACCGCCCTCTTCAATATTTCTTGCCGCTCCAAAGAAACGTTTTGGTCGGTGGAGAGCGTTAGGATCAAGTCCCCCTGAAAGCGTTTTACCACTTGAAGGCATTTCCAAGTTATAAGCTCTTGCCAATCGGGTAATACTGTCTAACAAAACAACCACATCTTTTTTTTGCTCAACCAAGGCTTTAGCCCGCGCCAGAACCATTTCTGCCACCTTAATGTGGTGTGAAGGCAATTCGTCAAAAGTACTGTAAATCACGTCCGCATTAATCGACCGCTTCATATCGGTCACTTCTTCAGGCCGTTCATCAATTAAAAGTACAATCAACTCGACCTCTGGATAATTCATCGCTATACTCTTGGCTATTTTTTGTAGCAAGATGGTTTTTCCTGACTTTGGCGGTGCCACAATCAGTCCCCTTTGCCCTTTCCCAATAGGAGAAACCACATCAATGATGCGCATGGCAAGGTCTTTAGAATATCGTTCTAAAATAAAGCGTTCATTAGGGTACATGGGTGTCAAATCATCAAATTTAGGTCGATATTGTCCTGCCTTAGGTTGATCGCCATTGATTTCTTTAACATATAAAAGTGCTTTGAATCGTTCCCCTTGATTAGGCGCACGGGTCACCCCTTTGATTTTATCACCTGTTCGCATGTGGAATTTACGAATTTGAGAAGGCGAAACATATACATCGGCATCACTTGATAGGAAGTTTTCAAACCTTAAAAAACCGTAGCCTTGTTCCATAAGTTCTAAAACGCCTTCAACCTCTTCACGATCAGCATTACCTTTGATACTCTTTTTAGACTCTGTTTTAGACTCTGTTTTAGACTCTGTTTTAGACCCCATTTTAGGTTCTCTCGATGGCGACTTGTCCATATCTTTTTCAAAAGAAGATGGGGGCGACACTTTCTCTTCTTCCTCTTCTTCATCTTCTTCTGAACCATAGTCCGCTATGTATTCATGAGTTGGGGGTTTTACCGCTTTGACTTCTCCCTCTTCTGCCGTATCCGAATTGCCACCAATAATCATATCTATAAGGTCATCTTTACGACATTTATTCACACCTTTAAAGCCCATAGCTTTTGCAATTTCACGCAAGTCCACGACCTTTTTTTCTTTCAAACTTCTAATATCCATTTTTATCCTCGCTCAAATTTTTTTCTATTGGGGAAAAACCATTAAGATAGTATAATATAGTAGAATTGATTCATGCAGCACCAAAAGCAACGCAATAACAGTCAAGACTATTTTCAACCCCTAAAAAAAGGTTAAATCTTTTTTGAATGGTTAATAAATATAACAGGAGAAAATCAATTTCTCCACATTTTTGTCACATTTAAGAAATTAATTCGTGATATACTTGATTCACGCTAGCCTTAGTCTAGCATAAATAAAATGAATTCGCAACGATTGGAAAGGTGTCCACATGAAAAGGAAGTTATTAGTCTTATCAATCAGCGTTTATGCTCTGCTCATACTCGCTTCTCTTACCTTTGCACAAGCAGCTCAAAATACAAAAAACACCCCTACAATGGGCGGAACACCTTGTTACGCTACTGTCAATTTTGATGACCGTCCCATTAACTTCAGTCAGCCACCCTTGGTGATGAATGGTGCCATTATGGTTTCGGGAAAAGAAATGTTTGATGCCATGGGTATCCAAGTTTATTGGATGGATAAAACCCAAGAACTCATTGGCTATCGTGACAATGTATTCGTCAAATTTAAAGAAGGGAGCACCACTGCCTATATTAATGGTAAATCAGTCTCTCTTGATGTTGCCCCGACGCTTAGAAAAGGGACACTCTTCGTGCCTGCTGAAACGATTATTCGCGCTTACGAACTTAATTATACTCTTGATAGTACATTTAACTCCCTTTCCTTAGAGTATAGAGACAACGTTTATCAGTACAGAAAATTCGGCTTTAAGCAATTTAAAAAAGTCTCTACTACTAACTGGGGGATCAGCTTTTTTATTCCGGAATATTGGGAACGGACCAATAATGGCACTGTTAATTTTGGCGCTAAAAATGATTATGAATACTATTTAATGACCATTTCAGCACTCCCACTTGACGACAGCTTTAATCGTTCTATTATCCTCAAAAGCCAGCTCAATAATTTTCAAATAGAATATGGTGATCAGTTTATAAAAGGGGAAACTTATTCTCATAAATATGGTGAATTTCAGGCTACCGTTCAAGAGTATTCACTTATGGAAGATGATAAAGAGCTCAAAGGTATTCTCTATATCTTTTTCGAAAATAATATTGCCTATATCTTTAACGCTACTTATGATCCGACACTTGCTTCAAGTGAAGGTGCGCAAATATACGATACGATTATGTCTACCTTCCAAATTAGCAAATTAACCGTAGATGAAGCCACAGAATATTACCTTGAACTCAACAATTTCTTCGATTACAACATGCATTTAGATGAAGAACTCTATTCTAATATGGTCGTTGATGGACACATCCCTTTCTCAGGAACAATTGATGAGAGCACAAATGTGAAGGGCCTTAACATCCTGATTTCTAAAGACAATCAAACGACCGAGTACTATGTTCCTATCATATCAGGACACTATGATGCCGAATTGCCTCTGCCTTATAGCTTTGGCATGCACAATATTAAAGTCTATTTAGATCTTAATGAGGTCCAAGATACTGCTACATTAGGGGACGAAGTAACCAACTTAACCCTTGACCAACAAATTGATGAAGAGATCAATGACGCTTCTCAATTAGACCCTAAAACATTGGCTCTTGAATGGTCTGCAATTAACATCTCCACTGATGATATCCAGCATCTCATCAGCTCACAATATGTCAACTATGACAATCCCGCGGTTTATTCGATGGCTAATTCGATTACCTATAATTTAACCAGTGATTATGCCAAAGCAAGAGGGATTTATGACTATATTTGTAACCATTATGAGTATTCAAAACTTGAATTTGACAACACCATTTCAACCACACAAGATATGTTATCACAGCCATCAGGTAATGAAGTTGAACTTTCTAATCTTTACGCTGGTCTCTTAAGAGCCCTTAATATTCCTGCTAAGATTATGAGAGGCAACATCGGAGATACTTCTCATTACTGGGTAGAAGTCTACATCAATGGGAACTGGATTGTATCTGACCTCGCTTGGGAAATTCAGAATAATGATGACTTTCAAAAAAATGGGCTTAAGTATTTTAATCTCAATAAGGCTGGCCACTATTCTCAATACGACAAAATTGAACTTCTCCCTTTCTAAAAACATTTTATCCACTATAAAAAGCCTTTGGTCGAGTGAACCTCACTCAATCAAAGGCTTTATTTATACAGTTTATCTTAACCTTTTGTAATTCCTAAAATTTTTCTCGCTTCTTCTGGTGTTGCCACCTCACGTCCAGCTTCCTTCGCAAGTCTCACAATCCGTTCAACAAGTTCCGCATTAGAAACTGCCAGTTGCCCTTTTTTATAATATACATTGTCTTCAAACCCAACTCTTACATGGCCTCCCATGATGATTGCCATCATGGCAAGTGGAGTTTCATAACGTCCAATACCCGCAACAGTCCAAGTCCAGTCTTCTGGAAGCTTGCTGACCATAAACATGAGGTCTTCGGGATTGCCCGGACAAGCGCCTGGCACCCCTAATACAAAATCAACATGAGCGGGTGTATGAATTAGGCCTTTTTTCGCCAAACGTTTAGCATTTTCAAGCATGCCCCGTTCAAAGATTTCAAGTTCAGGTTTAACCCCTTTGTCTAGCATTTTACGGGCAAACGTTTCCATATAAGATTCAGAATTCATAAAAACATCTTCGCCAAAATTACAAGTCCCACAACTTAAAGTCGCCATTTCTGGACTCAAGTCAACGGGTTCTAATCGCTCTTCTGGACTATGCCAAACCGCACCACCTGTTGACGGCTGAAAAATAATAGGACATTTGGCTTCAATTTTTTCTTTAATCGCCTTATAAACGGCATAACTTTGAGTGGGCTCGCCCTTCTCATCTCTCGCATGAACATGAACCACCGACGCCCCCGCCTTATAACATTCATAAGCAGCTTCAGCGATTTCATCAGGTGTTAATGGCAAATGGGGTTGTTCTTTTCGTGTCACTTCAGCACCTGTTAAAGCAGCTGTTATAATCAACTTTTCCATTTGAGCCTCCCGATTACTTTCTTTGTTTGTCTTTAGGTACGACACAAGTGCCAACTGCACGACAAACAACAATCGGTTCTTGCAAAACATCACAAGCTGATTCATTGATATCAGGTCTAGGGATAATGACTTTTCTCGCTTCAAAAACCATTTTTCTTGAAGAATTACCTACTTTTGTGATTTCACCTACTGCTTCAATATAATCACCAGCATAGACCGGTGCTAAAAATTCAACAGATTCATAACCTGCAAATAGCCCCTCATCACCGTCATTCATAATTAAGAGTTCAGTTGCTACATCACCAAATAAATTCAGCATTTTTGCCCCGTCTACAAGATTGCCACCGTAGTGTGCATCATGCATAGACATTCTCATTCGAATCATTGACTTCATTTGTTCCCTCCAAAAAATCTAAATGTATTTTTTGTCCCTGTACTTCTTCATTGTACAATAGTCAGAAAACTTTTAAAACCCCTAAAGCCATCATTTTATGATCATTTAAAAAACCTCAAATAAAAACTATTTTGGATCTTGGGTCATCCCTTTATCTTGCATGGTCGCTCTAAGTGTATCAAAAGTCATCGCAAATGCCATAATCAAAAGAAAGAGAACAATAAAGTTATATCTTGGCTGTCCTTCATAAACCGCATAAACCAAAGATATAAACGCCATATTGAGCACTGGAATAGTCACCCATTCCTTGAGTTTTATACGCCTTACAAAAATCGCCTTTAAAACACGCCAAATATTCATGAAAACATAGACAATTCCAAAACCTGTGGCAATGCCCAACATTATATCCGAAAAGGCTCTGATGGTATTTAATGTTCTCTGAAAAGTATACTTATCCACTTGGCTTGTAGCTGCATCATAAACGACATCGTTATAGCCCCAAGCTCCTACATCATAGGCCCCACTGAAGTAAGTCCCGCGTATGCGGATAACTGCCAATTTTAAAAATTCTAACGGATGTGCCTTAATCCATTGGTTGGCATAAGGTTTTAAAATTACTTCTAATTGGGGTGACGTTTTGACCGATGCCCCGTGTGATTGCACCTCTTCTTCAATAGCGGCTTGTAATTCAGCCGGTTTAACAATAGTATTATAATCCATCCAAGCCCCATTTACATTTTGAGCGTTGTTATTAATATACATATTAAATCCTGAATTATACGAAATTGGAATCAAACGATCATACTTTTGATAATTTCTGATTGTCCAAGGTGATATGACTAACCACATCACCACAAAAGGAACAGCAAAGTGTAAAAGTGCTTCTTTAGGCGTTTTATCTTTGAGCCAATGCTGAACCCCTAACAAAATAGGATAGGCCATAAAAAAAGGCTTAGAAAGAGCCAACAATGCACTCATTACCCCTAGCAGCGGCAATTTAAATGACTTTTTCATGGGCATAAGTGTTATTAATATGGTCAAACTCAACAAAAAAGCTGTCACCACTTCTGTTCCTATGACATTACAATAAGTCACTTGTTGTGGCATAAATGTCATAAAAATAACCGCCATATACTTAGCCCAATTGCGGTTGTAAATACGTGTCATAATCATAAAGACAAAAACAATCGTCAATTCACTCATAAGAACGTTTAAGAGCTTGGGTATGAGCATACTTGTCGTGCCTAAAATTTTATAAAGAATCCCTAAACTCACTGAATAGAGCATCCCCTGCCAAGCTACTGGATAACCGCCCAAAGTATACCCCTTGCCCTGAGCAATATTGACAGCAAGTTGATAGTAGGTTTCAAAATCATACATTTGTGTTGTAGGAATCTGGGTCACAAACCACACCCTAAGGATTGCCCCTACTAACAAAATAAGCCCTAAAGGCAACACTTTTTTAATTTTTTTATTCATGCGTGGTCCCCCTAAATATCCAAAATTTACTGATTAAATAATTCAATACAATAATCAAAATGTTCATCAGAATCTTACTCATCATTTCACCCCAGTGAAGCATTTCTATCAAGGTGACAAGCCCTAGTATCTCTATAGCAAAGGTACTTATTCGAGAACCATAGAATTTAATCACATCTATGAATTGCATTTGCTTCTTAAAAACAAACCCTGCATTAAAATAGAAGGCAAAACCCACCGAAACTATAAAAGCAAGCGTCGTTGCAAGTCCATATGGCATCATCAGTGCCAAAGCCCCTCTATAGATAATGAGATTAACCAAGGTTGTCAATCCGCCGATGAAGACATAACGACTTCCCTCTTTGGCTAAATTGCCTTTATCCACTTGACGTTTCTTCTTATTTGCTTGACCCACTGTCTGCCTCTTCCTGTCTAAACCCTTCTTCTCGTTCTACTATATACATAGGACGTCGTCTCGTTTCTTCATAAATTCTGGCTACATATTCTCCAATTAAAGACAACTGCATCATCAACAAACCAAAGAAAAAGAGCATAATGGTAATTGTAGATGTCCATCCATTTGTCGGATTACCAAAAAGAATTTTCTTAACAATCCAATAGATCATCATGACAAAACCAATAAAGGCAGATAAAAAACCAATCAAACTAAATATCTTTAAAGGTTTGTAAGAAAACGATATGATAGCATCCATTGCCAGTTTCAAAAGCTTAAAATAAGAGTATTTGGTTTCACCAGAAAGTCGTTCATCTCTATCAAAATAAACACATGTCACCTCAAAACCAATCCAGTGGGTCAATCCCCTAAAGAAACGGTTTTTTTCATCCATTGCATTAAAAGCATCGACTGCTCTTCGACTCAACAAGCGATAATCCCCTGTATCCAGGGGAATTTCTGTGTCACTTAAAAAGCGCAGCACCCTATAAAAGGCTTTTGAAGTCAACTTTTTAATCACAGATTCCTTTTTACGTGCTTTTCTTTGGGCATAAACCACATCATATCCCTTTAAATATTCATCATACATTTTGAGTATGAGTTCAGGCGGGTCTTGAAGATCAGCATCAATAATGACGACCACTTCGCCAGATGCTTTTCTAAACCCCGCTGTATTGGCCATTTCATGACCAAAATTTCTTGAAAAAGATACCAGTTTAACTCGACTATCTACTTGTCTAAGTGCGACAACAGCTTCAACTGTATGGTCACTGCTTCCATCATCCACAAAAATGATTTCATAGTCTTCATCAATCTGACTCAGTGTCTTCTGTAATCTATTGTAAAGTGGCCTCACATTATCTTGTTCATTATAAGCGGGGATCACAACGCTGATTTTCATACTTCCTCCTCAAAACGCCTTTTTCATTATCTCTATTTTATTATAAGTAAGGCATTCCTGCAATTTACTTTTTACTAAAAAAATCCTCTGAAATCTCAGCTATCATGATTAATAGCTCTACGACTCAGAGGATTTTATTACTTTTGATGATTATACATTGATTTACGGCCTATTTTTGATCTTTAGATGCCTTAATAAAGTCTCTAAAAAGAGGATGTGAACGTGTTGGTCTAGATTTGAATTCAGGATGGAATTGAACCGCAAGGAACCACGGATGATCTTCAATTTCAACAATTTCCACTAAACGTTCATCAGGTGATAAACCACTTAAAATCAAGCCTTTTTCAAGCATTTCTTCTCTATAAGTGTTATTAAATTCATATCTATGGCGATGTCTTTCATAAACTAGGTCTTCACCATAGGCCTTATGCGCTAATGTACCCGCTTTTAACTTACATGGGTAGAGACCAAGACGCATTGTTCCGCCCATATCTTCTACATCATGTTGTTCTGGCATTAAATCTATAACAGGCGTTGGTGTTAAGCCATTAAGTTCAGCACTGTGAGCTTCTTTATAACCTAATATATTTCTGGCGAATTCTATAACCGCCATTTGCATGCCTAAGCAAATGCCGAAGAAAGGAATTTTATTTTCTCTTGCATATTGAACAGCTAAAATTTTACCTTCAACACCTCTAAATCCAAAGCCACCAGGTACTAAAATACCATCTACACCTTTTAGCGTTTCATCTACATTATCACTTGTGATATCTTCAGAATGTATCCAGTCGATGTCTACAATCACTTCATTAGCAATTCCCGCATGTTTAAGGGATTCTGCCACGGATAAGTAAGCATCTTTCAGTTCAACATACTTGCCCACTAAGGCAATTCTCACCTTGTGTTTAAGATTCTTTTCAATTTCAACGATTTTTTCCCATTCACTCAAATTGGGCTCACCACACTCTAAGTTTAAGAAAGAACACACTTTTTCAGAAAGCCCTTCTTGTTCAAGCGTAAGTGGTACAGAATAAAGAGTTTCTGCGTCTCTATTCTGAATAACATTTTTAGGATCTACATTACAGAAAAGTGCAATTTTATCTTTCATCTCTTCTGATATTTCTTTTTCTGTACGGCAAACCAATAAATCAGGTTGAATCCCAATTTCTCTCAATTCTTTAACCGAGTGTTGAGTCGGTTTGGTTTTAAGTTCACCGGCTTTACTAAGGTAAGGTAATAGAGTCAAATGAATATACATGACATTTTCTCTACCTACATCGTACTTCACTTGGCGAATGGCTTCAAGGAAAGGTAAAGATTCAATATCCCCTACTGTCCCACCAATTTCTGTAATGACAACATCTGCACCCGATTCATTGGCTGATCTAAAAAGGCGTTCTTTAATCTCATTGGTAATATGAGGAATCACTTGAATGGTTGCACCAAGATAGTCTCCTCTTCTTTCTTTAGTGAGTACACTCCAGTATATTTTTCCAGTGGTCACATTGCTGTTTTTAGATAAATTAATATCAATAAAACGTTCATAGTGACCAAGATCCAAGTCTGTTTCTGCGCCATCATCTGTCACAAATACCTCACCATGTTGGTAAGGGCTCATTGTCCCTGGGTCTACATTGATATAAGGGTCAAATTTTTGAATACTCACTTTTAGACCCCTTGCCTTTAATAATTGTCCGAGGGATGCTGCTGTAATGCCTTTTCCCAAAGAAGACACCACGCCTCCAGTGACAAAAATATACTTCGTGCTCATAAAAACTCCTTTCAACTTTAAAATCACTAAACTCTATATCATCGATTTTTTTTGCGTTAGATATGTACCCTTTAATCCTTATCTCTAATACATCAGGTTATCCGCTATCTTCCATAAAAAAAGAGTGAGAAGTCTCCCCTAAGGATGACTAAACACTCTTATTCCTAAGGCTCAAGTAGCCACCCTTACAGGGCGTCACTATACCGATTCAATTAACAATACTTATATAGTATAGTCATATCAAAACCTTTAGTCAACAGTTTTTTGACTGTCATTATTGGATTTTTTTAGTGATAGAATTGGCTTCAAATAAACCTTGTCTTAATTGAGTTCCATCTAAGATAATATGGTCTCCTGCTTGATAATCTCCTAAAGATATAGTTGAACCCGCTTTAAGGGCAACTGTCATAGAAGACCCATCAGAAAGGGTTACAATTAATAAGTTAGAAGAAGAAATCACAGAATTTACAGTCGCATCAATACCATCTTTTACAACTGCAGTTCCTAAGCTGATTTTATCTACACCACCGATTCCCACATGGATAGTTGCCAATTGGTTCAACCTAAGACTATAAATATCAAGTAACATTTTACCATCTTCTCCGATAACGCTGTAACCACTTGACATCAGGAATTTTTCTTTCTCGCCATTGGCTTTTAAAAGTTCAATTTCTGGTTTTTGACTGATTAAAATACTATTGATATTACCTACAACATCTCTCACTTGACCTTTATAAGTAATCTTTTTCACTTGCCCATACTCTAAAAGGACACTGACAATATCGTTCCTATTAAGGTTTTTATTCTCACTGTCAAATATAACAGTTGTGTTTATCTTTTGTGTAAAAGTCGTCCCATCTTCTAAAGTCAATTGAAGCTCTGTTGGCGAAACGATATTAATATCACTTTTCAACATCCCCATCATTTCATAATGATCAGAGTAAGCCTGAATACTAATGGCATTGTAATCATCATAATAAAGTGTTACTGCATAGTTTGCTTCAATTTTGTCTACTGTTGATTTAACACCATCAATAATGACAGGCGTGTCTTCATAAACACGTTTAAACTCAATTCCACCCGATTTTTTAAGCACACGAATTGATCTAAAACGATCCGTTGTTCCTATATAATCCGATAAACTGTTAAAGGTTCCTTCTGCTTTATCAAAGCTTAAAGACATATTTATTTTAGTCACTTTACTATCACTAATCGTTAAGACTACATTCACATTGTCTTTAAGTTCATCTGCTGTCACTAAAACGTTATTGGCATAAATAGCAGCTTCTTTAGTGCTAAATGTTTCTGTCTTGCCATTGCTTTCTTTTACTTCAATAAAATTAAGATCACTGAGGACATCTGTAATCACACCTGACACTGTACGATCTGACGTTTCAGTTGAACTATCATCAGAAGCAGATGATCCCTTGTCTTCTGCCGAATCTGGAATCGTTGGCTCTATATCCGTTACAGGAGATGAAAGAATCGCCTTATCATAACCATCTGCAAAGACCGCTAAAACAGAACGATTAAGAATTGTTTTAGGATTAAAGTTTCCATTAGTGTCTCCCTTACCTGATACCACGTTGTAATCAATTAAAAGATTAACATATTTCCAAGACACCAAAGTGATATCTTGTGCATCTTTAAAAGAAAGGGTAATGACCTTGTCCAAGTTTTCTTTTTTATAAAGATTAAGTGCCTTACCATAATAGACAGACGCCTCAACTTTGCTCACTGTTGTTGGAATCCCTTTTGATACAAAATACTTCACTTCATCTTCAACGACAATCTTATTTTCAAGGGCATAACCCAAGGCTGGATAAACCACTTCGCCATAAGGCTCAATTGATTTTGGAATATTAAGGCCTTCCAACTTTTTGGCATATTTTTCACCCAATTGTTGACCTTGTTCTGGTGTCAATAATTTTTCTGTTAAAGCGACATTATAAAGGGTAATAATGGCTTCAATTTTAGTTGCTTCTTGATTGGGCTTAAAACTGTTGTCGCTGTAAAAAGCCATAATCTCTTTATCTACCACATTTTGAACGACATCATTGGCCCAATGTGAACTTGTAACATCTGTTAGTGGTACTGCAAAAGCAACATTGCTTACCATTAAAAAACATAGTAATGTTGCTATAATCGTTTTGTTTATACTGAAAAATGTTTTCTTCATCTTCTCGTTCCCTCCTATTTACTCTCTATTATACCATGCCCGTATTTTTTTACCATTACAATTCCATAACGTCTTTGTGACGAAAAAATGTCTAAAAACCTTTGAAATAATGTGATTTACAAATTTCTCTTTTGGTTATTTTATGATAAAATGAAAGTTGAAAATAAATCATGAAAAGGATGAAATAAGGGATTATTAATATGTCTATATTTAACTATAAATCACAAGCGATTTTTTATCGCGAAAAGGGTCAAAAAAGTAACGAACCGCCCCTCCTTTTTCTACACGGTTGGGGGCCTGATTCAACATCATTTGACTTTGCAATTGATGCCTTGAGCGACAAGCACCACATTTATGCACTTGATTTTCCTGGTTTTGGTCAATCTCCAGAACCAAAAGAAGCCTGGAATTTAGATGCTTACACCGATATGGTAGCCGCTTTCATAACTGACAACAACCTTAAATCACCAATTTTAATTGGTCATTCCTTTGGTGGACGTGTCAGTATTAAGCTCAGCCAGCGCATGGCGCTTTCACAGATGGTTCTCGTAGATAGTGCAGGCATTAAACCACCGAGACCTTGGCATTATTATCTCAAAATCTATACGTTTAAAGGGATTCGAAAACTTTCAAAGCTTCCCTTTTTTCATTTTATACTCAAAGAACCCCTAAATGCCTATGCTCAAAAGTACAGTTCAGAAGATTACAAAAATGCTTCTCCAATGATGAAACGTATTCTTTCTATTGTTGTGAATGAAGATTTATCTTCTCTTCTTGAAAACATCAAGGTGCCGACGCTCCTCATCTGGGGAGAACATGATACGGCAACGCCTCTAGCCGATGCGAAGCTCATGGCCGAACGAATCAAAGATTCTGGACTTGTTGTTTTCGAAGGAGCTGGTCATTTTTCTTTTACAGAGCAACCCAGTCGATTCATCACTATACTGGACACATTTATAGGAGGTTAATATGTCATCATCTGGACTTTTTTTTGTCATAATACTTGTGATTACTTTTTTCAGAAGTTTTGATGACATGCACAAATTTCAACAAAATTCATACCGCGTCAAACGTTATTTTAGATGGAAAAATGATGCGCTTTCACGATGGATAAAACCCCATGAAATTTTATACCTCATTGGGATGAGTCTGATTTTTTTAGTCCCTTCACTTATAAGCCAAGTGGTGGGTCTATTTTTGGTACTTGTCGATTTTTATTTCTTTAACTTGATTAAATCGGCACAAATGAGCAAGAAACCCCTTGCTTTTACAGCCCGCGTCAAACGCTTAACCGTCACTGATACCCTCATTATTTATATTGGTTTCAGTTTCTTAGGCGCTGCTGCTCATTTTGCAATTGGCGATCTTGGCTATGGTCTCATTGCACTGGTTTATCTCTTTTCATTTGTACCCGTTCTATTGGCTAACCTGATTAATTTGCCTATTGAAAAGGCTATTAACCATTACTATTATAAAGATGCTGAAAGAGAATTGGCTAAAAATCCAAACCTCGTTGTCATTGGCATTACCGGTAGTTACGGTAAGACATCTACTAAAAACGTCCTCACTCAAATGCTTTCAAAAGACTTCAACGTCCTTGCAACACCTGAAAGTTTCAATACCAAAATGGGACTTACACGTACAATTCGTGAACAGCTTCGTCCAACACATCAAGTCTTTATTGCAGAAATGGGTGCTAAAGAAGTGGGCGATATTAAAGAACTCTGTGACTTTGTTCATCCATCTATGGGGGTCATCACCTCTATTGGGCCTCAACATTTAGAGACCTTCAAAAGCCTTGAAAACGTCATTCATACAAAAGGTGAGCTCTTTGCTTCCCTGCCAGAAGGCGGCGTCGCTTTTAGAAATCTTGATGATGAAAATATTGCTAAACTCCCCTTTAGAGAAGATATAGAAACCCTTACCTATGCCGTCAAAGATGACAGTCATTCTGAAAAAAGTCAAGCACGTTATCTTATTGAAGATATCTCCTTGAGCCATCACGGTTCAAGTTTCACCCTCAAAGATAACCAAACCCATAAACGGGTAAGGCTCTCTACTAAATTGCTGGGCAGACACAACCTATCCAATATCTTAGCGGGAATCAGCATTGCCTTGAAATTAGGTGTGCCTATGGAGAGACTCAATACGTTAACCTCCGAAGTCAAACCTGTTCCTCACCGCCTATCAACACGTGTAGTTGCAGATACCTATACGGTTATTGACGACGCTTTTAACAGTAACCCTGTCGGTTCAAAAATGGCACTTGAAGTGCTCCAAGCCTTTGAAGGCAAACGAAAAATCATCATTACCCCAGGAATGGTTGAACTCGGATCAGAGCAAGATCAACTGAACGAAAAACTGGGAGAATACATTGCCCAAGCTTGTGATTATGTCATTCTTGTTGGTGTTGCACAAACCCAACCGATACAAAAAGGGCTTAACAATAAACATTATCCAGAAGCACAAATTTATCTCGCTAAAGACTTAAACGACGCCTTTGCTGCCCTAGGTCGCTATGTGGCAAAAGGTGATGTCGTTCTCATTGAAAACGACTTACCCGATACCTTTAACGAAAGTATTTAAGAAATGAAGTAAAAGGAGCTATTATGATACACATTGGCGTATTTTTCGGTGGGACAAGCGTTGAACACGAAGTCTCTGTGATTACCGCACATCAAGCGATTACAGTCCTTAACAAAATGGACGGCTACCAAGTTGTCCCCATTTATATTTCAAAACAAAACCATTGGTATACTGGCGATTATCTTCTAGAAATTGACCATTTCAGAGATTTAAAAGCCGTCTTAAAGAACAGTCAACGCGTCAGCATGATTAAATCAGAGAAAGGTGCCCTTCTCATTGAAAACCCTGTGAAAAAGTGGGGGCAAGGCATTGTTTCAGAAGTGGATATGGCCTTCCCTATTATTCACGGAACCGGTGGAGAAGATGGCCTTTTACAAGGATTCTTAGAACACATGGAAATTCCTTATGTTGGCTGTGGTGTTCTCGCTGCCTCTCTAACGATGGATAAGGTTGCCAGTAAACTCTACCTTAAAAATTCTGGGGTCCGCGTTGTTGATGGCGAATGGTTTCATTCACATCACTGGGTGCAATATAAAACCAACATTGTGGATGATCTCGAACAAAAACTCGGCTACCCGATGATTATAAAACCTGCAGATATTGGTTCAAGTGTCGGTATCAAAACGGCTAAAAATAGGCAGGCTCTTATCGAAGCAATTGAATTCGCAAGACAGTATTCAACTAAAGTTTTGGTTGAAAAAATGCTAGATAAGATGAGAGAAATCAACATTTCGGTTCTTGGCGATTCAGAAAAGCTCAAATTATCCGTTGCTGAAGAACCCAAATCAGCCAGTGATATCTTGACCTATGAAGATAAATACATGAGTGAGGGAGGCGGCAACAAGGGAATGTCCGGTTCAATGCGCGAGATTCCTGCGCGATTAACCCCTCATGAAAAAAACGAAATCGAACGTATGGCAATTGAAGCCTTCATTGCACTGGATTGTGCAGGCGTTGTAAGAATTGACTTTATGATAGATGAACGGTCAGGTCATGCCTACATCAACGAATTCAATACCGTTCCGGGTTCCCTTGCCTTTTATCTTTGGGAAGCCAGCGACGTGTCTTTTGAATCTCTTTTAGCTGAGATGATTGATGCCGCTTTTAGAACTCATCGTCGTAAACACAATGTGGTTAGGACCAATAGCCTTAACCTCCTCAGCAAAAAAGACCTTAAAGGTTTAAAAAAATAACGCTTATTTCGCCAATTGATTCTTATATTTATCATCAATTTGTAAAGTTATATTATTTTAAAATATGAGATAATATAAGCAAAGCAACTCTCACACGTATTATTGGTAAAAGGGGGAAACATATGTCTCAACCAAAAATTCTCATTGTCGAGGATGATCTTCAGATTCAAACCTTACTTAAAGATTATATCAATGCGTCCGGCTATACCGCTATCGTCGCTTCTGATGGCGAAGAAGCTCTTTTAAAATTTGAAAACGAAAAACCACAATTGGCACTTTTAGATATTATCATTCCAAAAGTAGACGGTTTTGAAGTGTGTCGCAAGATCAGAAATGAGTCCAATATCCCTATTATCATGCTTTCATCTAAAAAAGAAGATACCGATAAAGTCTTAGCATTGGGATTAGGGGCAGATGACTATATCGAAAAACCTTTTAGCCCACGCGTGCTTGTTGCCAAAATTCAATCTCAATTTAGACGGGTTAATGAACTTTCTGGTACACCAAGCTCTGATATTATTTCAATCAACGGTCTCGACCTCGATGTTAAAGCGCGAACCGTAACACTTAATGGTCAGAATTTACCTTTTTCCGTTAAAGAATTTGAAATTTTACATTATTTAATGCTTAATAAAAATCAAGCCATCTCAAGAGATAAGATTTTTGACGAAATCTGGGGCTATAATGAATTTGGTGATATCAATACCGTCACCGTTCATGTCCGCAAAATCAGAGAAAAAATTGAAAAGAACCCATCAGAGCCCCACTATATTGAAACCGTTTGGGGTATTGGGTATAAATTTAAAGGATAGATAAGGATCGCTCATGAAAAAACCTAAGAACTATTTATCTATAAAATCTAAAATTACACTGTTAATGAGTACGATGATTGTTTCTCCTGCTTTATTTTTTGTCTATTTTATTATTACCTTTAGAATTGACGCCACAAATCGTACCATTATTCAAAATCCTTATATTCTACTGGCTGTGATGACCCTTTTATTGATTGTTTACTTTATGTTTGCTATTTCATTATTGTCACGGTATATTTTCATGCCTCTTTCAGAAATGAAAAAAGCAGCTGAACACATTAAAGCCGGGAATCTCAACTATCCTATAGATTATTGTCCTGAGAATGAATTTGGCGAATTTTGCAGTGAATTCGATAAAATGCGCATTCGTTTAAAAGATACTATTTTAGAGCAACACGAACTTGAAAAAAGGCGAAAACGTTTAATTGCAAGTATTACGCACGATTTGAGAACGCCACTTACTTCTATTAAGGGTTACGTAGAAGCCTTACAAGATGGAATCGTCAAAGATGAAGAAACCTATAACCAATACCTTGAAACTATCAATCAAAAAGCTGACTTACTCAACCATTTGATTGATGATTTATCTGTTTTTACCAAACAAGAACTAGGTGAATTTACACTCAATATAGAACGTATCAACTCAGGTAAATTGCTCAAACACTATTTTGGACACAAAAAATCTGAGTTCCAATATACCAACATACGTTTAATTTTGAACCAACCTTTTATTGCTACCTATATTAATGTGGATCCCTATCGCTTTAATCAAATTCTTGATAACTTGATAGGTAATGCCAAAAAATACGCACATTCTAAAATAGAAATTTCTACCTATGTGGTTAATTATCATCTCAGAATATCCATCAGCGATGATGGCGAAGGCATTCCAAACGACTACCTCCAAAATTTATTTGATCCTTTCTTTATGGTCAATAAGAAAAAAGACCAAAAAGAAAAAAGAGGCTCTGGTCTGGGACTCGCTATTGTTAAGCAACTCACGGAAGCACATGATGGTACCATCCAAGTAGAAAGTACCTATGGGAAAGGTTCTACCTTCACCATAGATATTCCAATTGATCGCTAACTCAACCATGAATGATTGAAAAAGGGGGAATAATCATGAGATGTCCAAATTGTAGCTTTTTAAATCCAGATGACGCCGAAGAGTGTAAAATCTGTGGGCATGAATTAAAACCTAAATCTAATAATAGTCGCCATAACGATGATAATATTTCTCAAACCTTAAATGCGATTTTCGGTCAATCTAATGATTCAACACCGGCACCTTCTGACGCTACCGAAAAGAAATTAGATCCTCGTTTTGAAGAATACTTAGACATCCCTTCTGAAAAAGATACGGAAGAAAATGATTTAGAAGCGGATCAATGGCTTGAAGCCCTCCAAAGGGATATCCAAAATGCCGATGCTGAAATTCAAGCCTTAAGGTCTTCAAAAAACAGTCAAGACCCCAAAAAACAAGAAGATAAATCACCTGCTTTAGGAGATTCACCAGATGCCAGTTTAAACGAAGTGCCTTATGCTGCTTTAAATCAAACTATCGGAGAGGCTGAAAATATCACACCTGTTACAGGGCGCGACATCAATACGCCAACCGCTCATCCAATTGACTCAGAAGCAAGTGAACCCGTCAAAAATACACCGGAACCTAAAGTTAACCCTACACCTGAACCTGAATCAAGCACCCCAAGTGGTCATGAAGCAAAATCAACTGATAACCAGCAAGTGCCCTACGAAGGCCTTTCTGAAACGGTTGCTTCACCTGATAACTTGTCATCGACTCCCCTACATAATCCAGTGGGGCTAGACCCTTTGACAGAAGAGCCTGAATCTGAACTCGGTCCAGAAGAAGACTATTTTGACTCTAAGGCAGAAGAGGACATTGAAGAAAGTATCAATATCAATTTAACACAACACCCTATAAACGAAACAACAGGCAGGGATGATTATAGAGACGGCTCTTATGACTATGCTGACGGCCTCATTGATGAACAAGACTATGAAGGTGATGATAAGCCCAACCGTTCTCGCCAACATATTATTATTTTAGCTGCTGTTCTCGCTATCATTTTGATCATTCTCTTCATTAAAAGTCTCACTCAATCACCAGAGACAACAGAACCACTTGCTCCGGGTTCAAATGGCGAGCAACTCATAGATGTAACACCACCTATCAGTACGCTAGATGACATCTATAGTTTCGTTGATACCTTCTATTCCAAGCTTTCTGATTATGTGAATACGGGAACACTCGGTGTAACCTCGCTCTTTACCAATAGCCAAGAGGCACTCTCACAACTTTCAGACTACAGAGAAGCTGGTAATATTATTGCTTATGACTATGAACCTTTTGACGACTTAGATGTTTCAAGCGACCCCCTTACACTTACCGTAACGGCCAATATTACACGTATCGTTAACGACGTTGAGACACCTATCAAATCCAATTGGACTTTTGTTTTAGATCGTAGCAGTGGTCAATATATGATTTCGTCACTTAAAATAGAACCTTTGAATAACAATAATGATTTTTCTGATTCTCAATCGGGTAATAATAACTCAAGCGATGCTTCAGATAACACGTCAAACAATAATGGTAATCAAAATACAGCTGATCCAACGCCTAACACTACACCTGAACAGATTAAGCCTGAAGGTTTTATCAATAGCGGTTCCTTCTCTGGTGGCGTTATAGCTGATGGACAAGATGTTGCTAACATCCGATATGGTCGGCATGAAGCCTTCGAAAGATTGGTTTTTGACCTTTACAAATGGACAGGCTATAATTCTGGAGATGCGCCTTCTGAAACGGTTGATGAAGCATGTCATTTTGATGCGACACTCTCCGAAGATGGTCAAACCATTACCTTGATTTTCTCTGGTGCACGTGCTGGGAGTGCAGCTATTCCTAATTTGACAGGAAGTACATCTATAGATACCATTGCTATTTTTTATCCAAGTGATGATTCGTCTGTTGGCGTTACTATTAAACTCAAATCACCAAGTGCCTTTAAAGCTTTTGCATTAAAAAGCCCCGGAAAAGTTGTTGTTGATGTGATGCCTCGATAACTTTTAATCACTTAAAGGATGTGATCACACGATGCCTTTTAACCTTAATACACCATTGATTCAACATGTAATACAAACACTCATTGTCGTAGTTGTACTCTGGTTTATCGACAAAGTGATGATTACTCTTTTTCATCGACGGAGTAGGGATGTCGTCAAATTTTATCATCTCAAAAAGAGTATTCAATACTTTTTCGTGACTATTGGCTTTATTATTATCTTAGGGATATGGTTTTCAGACATTAAAAGTCTTTCTACCTTCTTAGGCCTTATTTCAGCAGGTATTGCAATTGCCCTTAGAGATCCGCTCGTCAATATTGCTGCTTGGTTCTTCATCATGTGGCGTAAACCCTTTGAAGCAGGTGACCGCATTAGTGTTTCCGATGTTTCTGGAGACGTCATTGACCAACGCCTCTTTCAATTTAGTTTGAATGAGATCAATGGTTACAATGAATCTGACCAGAGTACAGGACGGGTTATCCATGTTCCTAATTCTAAAGTTTTTAGTGATAACATTATCAATTTTGGCCAAGGTTTTGCCTATATTTGGAACGAGATTAGTATCATGCTTACCTTTGAAAGCAATTGGGAAAAGGCCAAAGTCACCTTTCTCCAATTTGCAGAAGATTATGGCGAAAAATTAAGCCTTGAAGCTGAAAAACAGCTCAAAGAATCCGCTAAAAAGTACATGATTTATTACAATAAGCTAACCCCCATTGTTTACACCAGTATCAAAGAGAGTGGGGTTGTCCTTACTATCCGTTACCTTTGCGAACCCCGTCGCCGCCGGTCGTCAAGTGAAAAGATCAATGAAGCTGTTCTTAAATACGTTGCTTCACAAGATGATCTTGACTTTGCTTATCCGACCCATCGCATTGTCAAATAGAAAAGCTAAAAAAGACCTCTATCTCATCAAAGATAAAGGTCTTTTTTTAGTTTTTACTGAAATTTATTTCATACATCAATTGAGTCACATGTGATTAATGTCTCACTGGTTTAATAAGGGCAAATACTAGGAATAAAATAAGGGCTGGTACTGCAAAAGCAACCACAAGACCAATAGCAAGGCCAATGATGCCAACAACTAAACCAATAATCCCACCAATAATACCTAAAACCAATCCCACTATTCCAGTAACGAGCGCTACAATAAACCCAATCAATCCTGTTGCGCCTACAAACAAGCCACCGAAAATGCCAGTGACCATATGCCATAAGCCTACTAGAACACCAGAAATCAATTTAAATGGAAATGCAATAATACTCCCAACTGGTATAAAATACATTGCTAAACCTGCAATGGCTCCAAACAAAAGTGCCTTTTCAATCGTATATCCTTTATCATAAAGCACTTTGGAAACAATAGCCAATGTAATAACTGCTAATATCATAATGCTCCCTCCCGTTTTCTTATTATAATCCTATCATACCCTAGTCTTCTATAAATTAAATTAAGCAATGATTAGAATCACGTAAGAAAAACAGAGGAATTAAATTAATCGATGCCGATGTAAAATCATATATGCATTTTCCACATCCTCTAAACCATAGCGTTTGGGTAGCATCTGTAGGGTTTCTTCAACCACACTTGTCATTGTCACTTCTCCATAGAGAGCAGTTACCACATCCACTGCTTTAGTCATTGATAGATAGACTTCCATTAATCTATCATCTTTTACATCAATCACTTTTCTAATTGACTCTTCCATAAACAAGTTTCCTTTCTTCTTCATTGACCTACTGATTTTTTAAATCTTCTATTTTATTAAACATTAATTCTATTTTTATTGTAGACGATTTTGGCTTCTAATAAACACAATATGATAAGTCTTTACATGTATTTAACCCCTATTAGATGGATTTAACATTCTCCAAAAAAAAGGATAACAGCCTAATGGCTATTATCCTTAACTTTATCATTATTGATCGGTCAGTTATAATACATTATTCTTGAACTTTTTTAGTGGCGTTAATTTTAGCAATTTTTTCAGCAACAAGTGGTACGATTTTAGCATAATCACCAACAACACCTAAATCTGCCACTTCATTGATAGGGGCATCTTTATCTTTATTGATCGCGATAATTAATTCTGATTCTTCCATACCAGCGACATGTTGGATAGCGCCTGAAATACCGCAAGCGATATAAAGGTCAGGACGTACAGTTTTACCTGTTTGACCTACTTGTCTGTCATGGTCTAACCAGCCACTGTCTACAGCAGCTCTTGAGGCAGATACCATTCCATTCATTTCAGCAGCTAAGTTATCAAGTACTTTGAATCCTTCTGCAGAACCTAAACCACGGCCCCCAGAAACAAGAACACTTGCTTCTTGAATATCAAGTTTAGAAGCTTCCACTTTTTCAAATGAAACGACTTCTACACATTGTGAATTCTTTTCAATTGCAATTTCTTTTGTAGCGATTTCGCCAGTACGAGCAGCATCTCTTATCATTTTAGTCATAACGCCAGGTCTTACTGTAGACATTTGAGGTCTATGATCTGGAGAAACGATAGTTGCCATGATGTTACCACCAAATGCTGGACGTGTCATTAACAATTTTCTATCTTCATCAATTTCAAGAGATGTACAGTCAGCTGTTAAACCTGTTTTAAGTCTAGCTGAAACTCTTGGTCCTAAGTCACGACCAATTGAAGTTGCACCAAATAAAACCACTTCAGGTTTTTCATCGGTAATCACTTTAGTTACAACTTGAGCATAAGGTTCAGTTGTATATAATTCTAACGCTTTATCATTAACTAAAAGCACTTTGTCAGCGCCGTATTCAACTAATAATTTACCATGTTTTTCTACTTCGTATCCAGGTAATAAAGCAGTAAGTTCTACGCCAAGTTCATCAGCGAGTTTACGACCTTTACCCAATAATTCTAATGAAACATTTTGAATTTCGTTGTAACGTTGTTCAACGAAAACCAAAACACCTTTGTAATCATTAATATTCATGAGTGCTCCTCCTTATTAAATAATGAATTTCTCTTGAAGTTTGTCTACAATTGCTTGTGCCACTTCTTGTGGTGTACCTTCTACAACTTTACCAGCTGCTTTAACACCCTTAGTGAACGATTTTTTAACTTTTGTAGGCGAACCTTTGAGACCCATATCTTCAGGATTTGCATCAATATCAGCAAAAGTCCAAGTTTCAATTTCAAGTGATCTATGTGCATCAATTAAACCTTTGATGTTCATATATCTTGGTTCATTCATATCTGAAAGTGCTGTAATAAGGCATGGATATCCCACTTTAATCATTTGGAATCCATCTTCAAATGAACGTTTAACAATTGCATGATCTCCTTTGTCTTCTAAATCAGACACATAAGAGATTTGTGGTAAACCTAAATGTTCAGCAATTTGTGGTCCAACTTGTGCAGTATCGCCATCAATTGCTTGTCTACCAGTGATTACAAGATCATAATCTAATTTTTTAAGTGCTGCTGCAATAGTTGTTGATGTTGCAAGTGTATCTGCACCAGCAAAAGCTCTATCTGTTAATAAAATTACTCTGTCAGCACCCATTGCATAAGCTTCTTGTAAAGCTTTTTTAGCTTGAGGTGGTCCCATTGTAATAACTGTAATTTCTGCTCCATTTTGTTCTTTTAATCTGATTGCGGCTTCAAGACCGGCTTTATCATCAGGGTTGATGATACTCGGTACGCCATCTCTGATTAAAGTACCAGTTTTTGGATCTAATTTTACTTCATTAGTATCTGGTACTTGTTTTATACAAACAACGATCTTCATCTTAATCCCTCCATTACTTCAATTCTGATCCGCCGATTACCATACGTTGTACTTCACTTGTACCTTCGTAGATTTCAGTGATCTTAGCGTCTCTCATCATTCTTTCTACCGGATATTCTCTAGTATATCCATAGCCACCAAATAATTGAACAGCTTTGGTAGTCACTTCCATTGCCACTTCTGCAGTAAACAGTTTAGCCATTGCAGCATCAACAGAGAAAGGTAATTTTTGACCTTTTTTGTCTGCAGCTGAATAAACCAAAAATCTTGCAGCTTCAATTTTAGTTTTCATGTCTGCGATTTGGAATTGAGTATTTTGGAATTTAGCAATTGATCTTCCGAATTGTTTTCTTTCTTTTGTATACTTAACAGCTTCGTTGTACGCACCTTGAGCTATCCCTAAAGCTTGAGCTGCGATACCAATTCTACCACCATCAAGTGTTTTCATAGCGATTTTGAATCCTTTACCTTCAGCACCTAAAAGGTTTTCTGCAGGTACTTTACAGTTTTCAAAGATGAGCTCACAAGTTGCAGAACCTCTGATACCCATTTTCGCTTCTTTTTTACCAATGCTGAATCCTTCGAATTCTTTTTCTACGATAAATGCAGAAATTCCTCTCGTTCCTTTTGAACGATCAGTCATTGCCATAACAATGTAAGTATCTGCATAACCAGCATTTGTAATAAAGATTTTGCTACCATTTAAGATGTAATAGTCACCCTCTTTTACGGCAGTTGTTTGTTGCATACTTGCATCTGTACCAGCACCTGGTTCAGTTAAACCAAAAGCGCCTAATTTTTCACCTTTAGCAAGTGGTACAAGATATTTTTGTTTTTGTTCTTCTGTACCAAATTCATAAATAGGTGTTGCACATAAAGATGTGTGTGCAGACAATACAACTGAAGTTGTAGCACATGCTACTGCCAATTCTTCAACAGCGTTGACATATTGCCAGTAAGTACCGCCAGCTCCACCGTATTCTCTAGGAAATGGAATACCCATCATACCTAGTTTTTGCATTTTTTTCACGGTTTCCATAGGAAACTCTTCTTTTTCGTCGACTTCTGCTGCGATTGGTTCAACTTCATTTTTTGTGAAGTCTCTGAACAATTCACGCATCATAATGTCTTCATCTGTTAGTTTAAACTGCATTTTTCTCCCTCCATCTTGTTAAACTTTTAACTTTTTCGAGCAAAAAAATAAAAATCATCCCCATGGCATTATTGTAACACGAAGTGACGATTTTTGTAAGGTTCTTTTTGTAAATATTCTATGGTCTATCAAGTGAGTTATCATTTTATAAGAAAATTGACCCAAAATTATGAAAATTTGTATTTGAGCAAGAGTAAAACAGCCACAAGAACAATGAGAATCAAAGTCAATCGTCTTATGGTGACTGTTTTTGGGTTTTTAGGATATCTTTCTTTATAAAAAGCATCATTCTTATAATGTAGACTTTTATCAAAGACATGGTAGTCTTCATAAGGGGTTGTAAAAACACCCATCACATTTGAATCCATATAATCTTTTGCAACCTCAGCATCTTTCATTGGCACATAGAGTGAATAACCATGCGTTTCTTCAATGACTTGAGTTCGGATGTGATAGTGACCTAATTCAATTTCAATTTGTAAGTAATCATTCTCATTCTTTCTTCCATTTGCAATACATTGCCACTTATAGAGTTTATCGTATCGACTGGTTGAATCGCCTGAATGATGGATTAAATTATATTTCATGTTTAGTCACCTTTTTTAATAAATAATCAACGCCTACAGCAATGACAATGGTTATAAGTGCCCATGCAAAAACCTTTTCTGTCTCAATATTGATTTTAGCCATCTGAAAATGACGACCAATAGACCCTTTAGTCTGGCTCAAGACTTCTGAAGCAATGACGACTTTAAGTGCTAAATTTGCCACAGATGTAAGACTCGCTTCTAAATACGTTCTAATAGAAGGTAAATAGATTGCTTTCATTTTTTTCATAACAGAAAGTTGATAAATATGTGCCATTTCTAGCCATTTCTTATCAACATGATCAATCCCTTCGAGGACATTGGTATAAACAATAGGAAACGTCACGAGAAAGGTAACAAAAATTGGTGCTAGTGAACTAGACATCCAAAGTACAACATAAACGATGATTACTATGGTAGGTAGTGTTCTTACTATAAGTAAAATAGGCTTCAAAAAGTACCTCATAGAGGCAAAAAAATGTGAAATAATTGCCAAACTTATTCCCAATATAAAACTAATGAATATACAGATTAAGACTCTCATCAGCGTCCCTAAAATGACGCCATAGGTTGCTGGTGTCACCAACAATTGTCCTGTTGCTTTAACAACTACCCATGGTGTTGGCAAAATATAGCTTTTATCGATAAAAAGTGCAAATCCCCACCACAAAAGGATGAGGAATGCACAAGATACCAAAAGCATTTTTCTATTGGAAATAGAATCCTTCATCTGGTATTGAACCTCCTATAGATTCCGGAGATGCCTCAAGTAATAAATTAAAGAGTGTATCAAGGTCTGCTTTAGAATCACTTGCACTCACGTGTTTAATATTAAGTCCAGGCATCGCTTTTTTAACAATAGCAGCTGGCGTTCCGCCTAAATCTTCTGAATACTGTCCTGCTTGGTCTGGATTAGCATTCACCCAGTCACAAGACGTTTCAAGTTCGCTAACAAAAGCATTTACAACGTCTGGATGTTCTTCAATTAAACTTTGCTTAACGAAAAGACCTGCTTGTGGAAAACCACCTGTCGTGCCTGTCGCTTCGCTGTATTCTTTTTGGAAATCAAAAAGCACTTTATAAGAAACATCTTTAGTGCTGACAACAGAAAGAACAGGTTCTGGCATAATTGTAATCGCTGATTTTCCTGAAAGGAATGTTGGAGCAATTTCAGTCGCCCCTGCTAAATAAATCAAATTCATATCAGTGTCAGGATTAAGTCCATTAGCTGTCGCCAAGTATCTAAAGATCAAGTCAGGAACAAGTCCTTGTCCAATCATATAGACATCTTTCCCCTTTAAATCATCCCATGTTGCAAGGCTTTCATCTGATGTAATCATGTAAAGATTACCGTGTGTATTCACACTTGCAAGTTCATAAGGAACACCTTTATTATAAAGTTTAGCAGCAAGGTTAGTTGGAACAATAGCAAAATCTGCTTCTTCATTCATAATCTGTCCTGCTAATAAATCAGTTGCGTTAAGTGATGTATATTCTATACTCACGTTATCACCTAAAGAAGGTTGTTCTTCAATCATTTTTAACATAGCAATTGTTGTTGCTCCCTCTGGCGCTATGGCTTTGAGATTCAATGGCTCAGCGAATGTATCATCCTCGTCTGCCTGTGTTTCTCCAGCTTGACCGTCGGCTGATGAGTCATCTGCTGATGGATCAACCGACGATTGGTTGTCTTCCGCTTGATTCGTGTTTGTATTTCCCGCATTATCTGATGCTGCTGGGGTGTCAGCACTTTGACTCCCACAACCCGCTAACAAGAGCATCATTACAATTAATAATAAACTCATACTTTTTTTAACTGACATTTTTAAATTTCCTCCATCACTTCTTTTGTCATTATCGCCTTTGCTTCTACGGTCATCTTTCTAGGCGTTGTCACCACAATTTCTTTGACTATCCTGGTGGGATTGCCCCCCACTAGAATGATACGGTCAGCCATTTTAAGTGCTTCCTCTATATCATGTGTCACCATTATGATAGCGTTATGGTACGTTTGCCATAGATCAAGTAAAGATTCAATCATAGCTTTTTTTAATTTAATATCAACTGATTTAAAGGGTTCATCCATTAATAACAAATGCGGTTGATATGCATAGGCTCTTGCAATTGACACCCGCTGTCGCATTCCCCCACTCAACTCATCAGGCATTTTGTCACCTGAATCCGTCAGAGACATCATTTCAAGATAAGTGTTAATGGCTTGATCAGAAAGGTTATCATTTACGAGTGCAATATTGTCTTTAGCTGTTAACCAAGGGAGCAATCGGTCTTCTTGAAAAACATAGGCCATTCTTTTAAAGTGATTTTTTAAATGCCCTTGATCTGGAGACTCTATTCCTGCAATCATTCTGAGAAGGGTTGTTTTTCCCGCACCAGATTTTCCTAAGATACAGACAATCTCACTTTGATTGACACGAAGATTGATATCGTTTAGGATACATTTGCCTCCATATGATTTGTTCAAATGACTTATTTCTAACATTTTTACCCCCGTTAACTCTATACCAAATTCTAGCACAAAAAAAAGACAGCAACAACTGCACTGTCTTATTTTTTTAATTAAAAATAGTTAGCCTTCTATAAGTTGACCACTTGATTCATATGATCATTTTCAATCTTAATGACTTCTAAGTAAACAATTTGATTGTCTGAAATAACATTTTTATCTATGAGCATTTCATGCTTTTCAATCATTGATGCCATTTGGTCAATGGTCCAGTACTGTCTAATGCCTACGCCTGACATCTTCATCTTAAATTGGTTAATCCAACTGGATACAGGATGATCTTTCACCCATTGGTAAAAAGAAAAGTAGATTTTGCCATTGCGTTTGAGAATACGTCTCGCTTCAGCAATAAAATGTTCTGGCGATTCATCATCATTGAGCAAATGACTGACAATAATCTTATCAATGCTTTCATCATCAATTGCCAAGGGACTATCCTCTATTTCTAATACTTTCAGAAGCTCTTGACCCTTATAAAGTTTTGCTTGATGACGTCCACACTTTAAAACCACTTCTATGGGTGATATGTTTTTGGGCATGATGTCATTTGTCCATTTTATCGCCATGGTTTACCCTTTCTTCATGTAACTTTATCTCTCAATATTATTGTCTCTTTTATACTTAAAGATAAACTAACACACCCAAAGTACCATTGCAATTAATAGAATGTTAAATCCATTGTAACTTTTTTTAATATTTATACTTAATTGTTAATTTTTTGATATATCTTCCCGAAGCATCTCGTCAGTCCTTCTTTTAGATGTTTTCAGGATTTTTCTTGTAATAAATTCTTTCAGCTGTCTCTTTTGTTCTACTAATATGAGCATCTATTTCTTCAAGACTGTTCAATATAACATCCATTTCTTCTTTTGGCACGTTATAATAAAGAAATAAATCTTCAAATTTTCTGACAGACTGTGTGAGACGTCTATTGATTTCAATAAATTCATCAATATTATGACTGCGATTAGCATTCTTAAATTGATCCAGATCAATTTCAATCACGTCAATCACATCTTGTTCCTTTTCAAACTCTCTTAAAGCCAATGGATAGGGTTTAATTCGCTCTAAAAAGTATTTTCCCTTTTTGTTTACATTGTAACTATAAGCAACATCGTATTCATCCATATGGAACACAACAAAACACATTTTGGAATTGATCACTTTAACATCTGCGCCCATTTGTCTGAGTCGCATGGTGTGTTCTAATACTTCTGCATTAACGAGTTTTCTCATATTGCATCAACCTTCCTTCAACCGTAATCTTAAACATAAAAGATAATTAAATACGCGCTTGAAACAATTATTGATAAAAGCATTAATGGAAAGCCTACTTTCATGTAATCCATAAATGAAAGCTTATGTCCATGCCTTGACAGCATTCCCGACACAATAACATTGGCTGAAGCACCTACAAGTGTTCCATTGCCACCTAAACAAGCACCTAAAGCAAGCGCCCACCACAGTGGCGTCAAGGTTATGCCTGACATAGCTCCCATGCTTTTAATCAGTGGAATCATGGTTGCGACAAACGGTATGTTATCAAGGAAAGACGACGCAAGCGCCGATACCCAAAGAATAACCATCGTTGTGAGTAAAACATCTCCTTTGGTTAAAGACAATAATTTGTCTGCAAGGAAGGTCATCACTCCGACTTCTTCTAAAGCACCCACCAATATGAAGAGTGATAAAAAGAAAAAAATAGTTGGCCATTCAATTTCAATAAACACATCTTCTACGTCAACTTTACTAATCAGCAGTAAAATCGCCGCAAAGAAAAGCGCCACTGTTGCAGATTCATATCCCAACGTTTGATGCAACACAAATCCTAAAATAGTAAAAAATAAAACAGTAAGGCTCTTTTTAAGGAGAACCTTATCTTTAATTGCCAGTTTTTCATCCATCATTAAAATCTTTTGTTTGTTTTTTTCCTCACAGTGGTAGGCTTTTTTAAAAATAAACTTAAACGTCACCATTGTGAGCAGATAAATAACCACAACAACCGGTGCTAGGTTGACTATAAAGTCCATAAATCCCATACCTGTTGCACTACCTATCATAATATTAGGTGGATCACCAATCAAAGTTGCCGTACCACCAATATTGGCAATCAAAATTTCTGGAACGAGAAACGGAATGGGATTCAGCTCCAAAGAGTCTGTAATAACAAGTGTTACAGGGACGATCAAAAGAATCGTCGTCACATTGTCAAGCAAGGCTGACGCCACTGCCGTTATAACGGTAAATGATACGAGGATTTTCCACGGATCTCCTTTTGACATCTTGGCTGCTTTAATGGCAACATATTCAAAGATCCCACTTCTTTTCATAATGTTGACAATAATCATCATTCCTACAAGCAAACCAATCGTATTGAAATCCACATGCTCAAACGCCTGCTCTTGTCCCTCAACATTAAGAACAAGCATCAAAAATGCCCCTACCATAGCCACAGCTGTTCGATTGAGCTTCTCTGACATAATTATCAGATAGGTGACTGTGAACACACCTACAGCTAGTACTAATTGATTTTGTAACAATTCACACACTTCCCAAATCATTATTTCGTCATGTAGCATGACACATTTTATCCTACTCTTAACCTGTCTAAAAATCAAGTCAAAGTCAGGAATTTAACATTTCATAACCTAAATTGATGCTTAATGACACAGGTTCGTCACACTAATGATATATAATAGAGGTAAGATTTACGACGACGCAATAATGTTAGGAGCTGACAAAATGAAATTTAGATCCATACTCATGACAATGAGCCTTGCCTTTTTAATCACTGGATGTGGTCATTCGCTTGTTAACGATCAAGCAAGTTCTTTACCCACTGATGCTATAGAGACCACCCCCAATACTAAACAAGATATCACTGGCAACATTGAAGATTCCGCTTCTGATATACCTGCACTTGTCAATCAGCACGATGAAAGCCAAGAAACTTTTTATGATTATTCTGCTGACTATGCTCTGATTGATAATCCAGAATCCAATATGACTTATAATAATATCAACGAAGCCATTATTAAAGAAATTAACGCCAAGACCTCTTCGCTCTATGCACAAGCACAAAGTGCTTTTGCTTCTACACCCAACGAAGAAAAAGAGGACTTTGTGACTTATACACTTCAGACAAGTGGAGAAAGTATCTTTATCAACACCCACGTCATTAGCTACAAAATCCATTTTGCTTATCAAAGTTTTGGAGATCATCCTATAGATGAAAATCTCTATCTCAATTACGATTTAAATTCTGGTCAAGTTTTAACATTAGACCAACTTATTGATAAAAGCGAACTAGAAGAGCGTCTTGAAGAATATACAAACGATCAATTTGAAATCACCAGTGATTTAGATACCCTTTCTTTTGATCAATTTTACTTTGATGATGCTTCACAATTAAAATTACTCATTTCATCTTACGTTTTATCAAGCAATCAAACTGAAGCGCTCACTGTTCCTTTATCCATTAACAGCGATGCTTTTACCTCTCCCGTTATAGGAACTTCAGTAAAAGCTAAAAATTTGAATTCGGCCAGAGATGCCTATGATATTTCCATTATTTATCCTGAACTCGTCAACTCTAATGGTATTTATCCAACTATTAATCAAGTGATTGAAGCTGATATCCTCGCTTTCCAAGATGAAAGTATTCAAATGGCAAAACAAGATCATGAAGAACAGAATACTAATGCAAATGTCTTCTTGCGACCTTATCAGTTTTCAACAGATTACACCGTCTACACCAATACCAATAAAGTCTTAAGCCTTGGAATACTCTATTATCAATATACCGGTGGCGCACATGGGATGAATTGGGAAGTATTTTACAATTACGATGTCAAAACAGGTCAAGTTCTGACACTTGCAGATTTATTTGAAAAGGGATTTGATTATCAAACTTATATCAATGATCAAATTTATCAAAAGCTTTCTGAGAATGATCCTTACAATGCCTTTACATTTGAAGGCATTGCCAAAGATCAAGCTTTTTATATAGAAGGTAATGAATTGGTGATTTATTTTTCACCTTATGAAATCGCACCTTATGTAGCTGGTGCACCAACCTTTAGAATTCCTCTCCCGGAATAGAAAAAGGCATCAAAAAAAGCTTCAACTGACAACGCGTAGTCAGTTGAAGCTTTTTTAATACCCAACAAAGCATTTTTTAATGATTCATGAGAGATTTGGCAAATTCCGGCTTATGCCTAATGTGAATACTGAGCCATATATAAGCCACGATTCCCTTCATAATACTGGTCAACGTAATACTCCACCAGATGCCATTGAGCCCCAAAAGGGATTCACTAGAAAAAATCAAAGCCATTGGAATTCTCATGGCATTGAAGACAACACCTATAATGGCAGGTGGCTTCGTATCCCCCATCCCATTGAAAACCCCTGATACAGCGATTTCAATACACATAAAGAGTTGAGAAAGGGCCAAAATTTTCAAATAATCAATTCCAAGTGGTAGAGCTTCGGGCTCTCTTATAAAAATAAGGAATAGCCACTTCGCACCAAAGAAAAGAAGCAAGGTATTAAAAACGCCAATTCCCAACATCAACTTCATGGCTTTTTTATAACCTGTCAGTACACGGTCATATTGCTTAGCACCATAGTTTTGACCCACAAAGGCACCAAGAGCCACTGCAAACCCTTGTGCCGTCATCCATGATAAAGATTCAATTTGAGACCCTACCTTTTGGACACCAATAGGCGTCGCCCCATAAGAACCAACAATTCTCGCAATAACCATTGAAATCATTGTAAAGATAGCACTCTGAACACCTGAAGGAAATCCCATCTTTAAAATAGACTGCATCAAAGGCCACTCTAAAGTCTTGAAAAATCTAAAATGATCAAACAGATGGTGCCTAAACTTAATCGCCGTGAAAAAGCATAAAAAGACAAAGGTTTGAGCCACTACTGTCGCAAGTGCCGCCCCAGCTACCCCCATCTCTGGAAAGACTCCTATCCCTTTAATGAGAACAGGATCGAGAACAATATTAAGCACCAGCCCTAAGGTGTTAAAAATAAAAGGCGTTAAACTGTCGCCCCTCCCATTAAAAATCCCTGTAAATACTTGATTTGAAAAGTTAAACAGCATCCCAAAAGTTACAATTTTAAGATAAGACATGGCCATGTTGTTTACTGTCATATCTGCTGTATTAAAAAAGAGTACAAAAGGTCGATTAAAAACCCATAAAATGACCATATAAATCAGTGCAATCACAAAAATAGCATTAAGACCTGTCCTAGCCACTTTTTCTGCTAAGGCATCATTTTTATCACCCGTCGCTTGGGCAACCTTAACTTCAGTCCCCGTTTTAGACCACAATACAAAAGCACTAGAAAGCCAGACAAAAAAACCGGCGATTCCTACTGCAGCAACTGCATGAGACCCAATAAATCCAATCCAGAACATATCTGTTAAATTGTAAGCCATTTGGATAAAACTCGTTCCCATAATAGGCAAAGCTAGGGCCACTAACGCGGATATAATCGAACCCTTGGTTAAATCTACTTGTTTTCTTTTTAAAGTCATTATTTCGCCTCTCAAAATATTCTGAGAAAATTATACCACGCCTTATAGCAAGGGACAACTGTTTAAAATAACTTCAATAAAAAAGAGTGACCTAAGGTCACTCTGAAAACGGGAAACTATTGAATTTCAATGGTTCTTTGATCAATTACTTTTTCTTTCTTAGGCACTCTGATTCTTAAAATACCTTCTTCCAATTTGGCTTCAATGGCTTCTTTATCAATGTCTTTAAGATAAATGGAACGGGTTGCAGAATAATGGCTTCTTTCTTTATGGAGATAGCCTTCTTCTTCTGTTTTTTCAGCTTTATCTTGTGATACATTAATCATCAAATAATTGGATTGTATATCTATTTTGATTTCTTCTTTTGCAACACCTGGTAATTCAGCTTCAATAAGATAAGCGTCATCTTCTTCTTTTAAATCCAATTTAAAAGAACTTGCTCTTTCACCTCTATTGTCATTGCCAAAAAACTCATCCATCATACTATCAAATGACTTGTCAAACCCACTTAAACTTCTTGCAAATTCTCTTCTTGGTACTAAATTCATCATATAAAACGCCTCCTTTTTTTACACTTTAAAATAGACTTTATTTTGCCTTGCGTCATTATGCCTCTTTTGTTTTATTAGCACTCGTTTAAGTCGAGTGCTGATTACATTTATTATATTAGTCTCTTTCTCAAAAAAAATCAAGGCTTTTCATAATTTGTTTACAGTCTGTTACAAAATCCTCGATTTTTTAACATTTCATTTCATAAAGAAAAGGATTACTCGGCTTTTCTTCTAAATATGTAAACTAGAGATTGCACTTATTGTCTATTTCAATCCAATTGTCAACTTTTTTTACAGTGCATTTAACCTCTTCTTTGAAAATTGTCAACTTTATTTGACACTCTTAATCTAAACTTATATTTTAACACCAAAGAAATACGCTATTTTCAAGTCTTAAGCCCTTTTTATTTTTTTGGCATCAATCTTGCTTTATATATGAGTGAACAAAAGCTAGAGAATTATCTAAACTATAATAAGTGGTTATAATCGAGCAAACGTATAAATACAGCCCCTTTAATTAACCATCACGTTATAACTCTAGTGGTTATCTTTTTTACGACATCCCTTATTTTGATAACCATCATAGACTATAGCGACCCATCATTTTAAAGCCCTTATATTGAATGGCTTTAAAAAAGATCCAAAGGCATCATTTAATCAAACACTTATTATAAGAGATTCTTTGTTGATGCGACATCAGTCAATTGACCCCGATTCAAATCGTTGAGCGGTTTTATGCGATTTGAACAATTGAATATGATGGCGCATCAACCGGCTGATGTTTCTTAAAATAGCCATAACATACTCATATATATATTACACAAAAGCACCCGCCTATATCATTCCCAATAGGCGGGTGCTTTTTCCGTTTAAATAATTAACTCACTTAGCATTATTCAATTATTGATTTTAAAAGACGCTTGTCTAGTTTCCTTTTATGTAGTCTACACACGACTTGCAGATATACCCCGTTTTAAATTCTAGAATATGCTCGTGAGATTGGCAAATTTTGCATTTTTTTTGTTTTAAATTTTCCTTAATTGCTTTAACATTGCCACTTTGTAATTTGTTACTTTTGTCGTTTAATTTTGTCATTGTCATAGTATTTTCCCCCCAGATAATTGGTATATTTGTAGGATATACCCTTTTACAATTATTGTCAACACTATTATAAAAAAATAATTGTTTTTTTTTAAAAACAATGATGAATCTCTTTTAACTACAAGAGATTCATCATCATCTATCATTCTGTTAAGTTGAGTAATTGGGTTCCGAGTACATCTACTTCTGCCATATCCCTTGCCAAATCATGACTCGCCGTATTTAGGACCTCTGTTCTAGAAGCAATTTCTTCAAAATGGGCTGAATTGGATACGAGTGCTGAAGTCACCGTTCTCAAATCAGAAGCATTTTTTTCAAAAACGACTTTAAGAGCCCCTACCAGTTGTGATTCTTCTTTAATATCACGATTCATTTGACTGTATTCTTCACGCAGTTTATCAAATGAGGCATTGAGCCCTACAATAGTCTCATTCCCCGCTCCCATTGAACGCCTTCCAGACGAAACTTTTGATTTAGCCTCTTCTGATACTTTGCTAAAATCTTCTGTAATTGCCCGAATTCCTTCCGCAAAGCCACTGCTTTCTTCCGATAATTTTCTAATTTCTTCTGCAACAACTGCAAACCCACGTCCCTGTTCCCCTGCTCTCGCTGCTTCAATTGACGCATTTAGAGCCAAGAGATTGGTCTGTTCAGCAATTTGTGTAATGCCATCCAATAACTTTTGAATTTCAACCATACGATTAGACAATTCTCCGACAACTTCAAAGGTTTCATTCATTGAGTCGCCCATTTCACCCATTTGACCGGATAACTTTTCAATCGCTTTCGATGACGTTACCACCTCTTGATTAACATGACTTAAAGCATTGTCTACACGTTCCATGGCCTCAAAGGTTTCCTTAACATTCAAATTTCCCTCTTGCATAGAAAAATCTATTGTACTAATCGCTTCCGAAGCCTCTTCAGTTTGCTCCGATAAAACTTTAATGGCTTCTGAAATACTATCATTAGCCTCTGCAAAATCAGACATTTGATCTTTACCCTTAGCCATTTTACTTCTCAATTCTTGCGAAACACCTTTTACCTCATTCATAACATGATGAAGAGACTCTAAAGTCTCGGCATTCTCACTATTGAGTTCATGAGCTGATTTCACACTTTCTTCTCCCCAACGGGTTAAAAGATAGAGCACTGCCAATATGGCTAAAACAGTCCCCATTCTAGGAATAAACTCACCCAGTCCCATTCCAACAGGTAAAATCGCCGTCGGTAAAAAGACATATAAAGCAATTAATAAAATGGATAAAAAAAGACTAAAATAGAGCATTCGCTTTTTGCTAAAGTAAAGGGCTTCCATGACCCCTACTAAAATGTAGACATTAAACATTCTTTCAAGCCCCTGATTGGCATAAGATACCCCAATAGTTGCCAATAATGGAATGAGTACAATCACTTGAGCCTTCAAACGAAGAGGTATCACTGGAATAAAGTACATCAGTGTCAAAATAATAGAAACCACCCCTGTCGTCAGTACAATTTCAACACCATAACTCACGCCACCGTTAACAAAAGCCGTCAAAGACAAAATCAAACTAAACATCCAAACAAAAACCAAATTCGTGCGCACCGCTCTTTTAAAGTCATATTGCATATGATGCGTCTTACTTACCTTTTCCATAGGATCCCCCCCATTTTTTTTATGCATTTCTTTGTCATTATAGTATCATATTTTTGAAGTGATTTTCTTACAAAAAACAAAAAAGCATCGCCACTAAAAAAGTGTCAATGCTCCTTGGCTTATAAACAATACAATTAACCCTGCAATCAAGTTTCCGACTACCACTGCAGGAAATGCCCATTTGAAACGGACATCTAAGAGAACCGCTCCAATCGTCCCCGTCCAGACACCCGTTCCCGGTAAAGGAATGGCCACAAAAAGAAGGACTCCCAAAGCACCATACTTTTGTATTTTGATACTTCTTCGAATCGTTCTCGCTTCTAAACGTTCTATATGCGGCTTGATAAAAGCCCAATTCTTAATGCCTATCAAAATCGGTCTTATCAACCAAAATAGAAAAGGGACTGGTAAAAGAGATCCCAAATAACTGACTATAAAAGCATGCCACGGATTCATGCCCAATCCAATGCCCATCGGAAGGGCTGCTTTTAATTCTAAAACGGGAAGGGCCGCTGTCAAAAAAACGACCAATTCATGAGATATTACTTCTCTTATCATTTTTCATGCTCCTCAAACTTTGATGACGCTTATTAACACATTATCCTTTTATCCTTTTATCCTTTTACTTAAATTCTGAACCTGTCTTTTAATGCCTTGACGTTCGTTCGCATTTAAGTCAAAAAGATAGACCACAAGTCCATAAAGACCGACTAAAAGGATTCCTAATAATAAGAATACTACCAAAGCATTAGAAATAGGTAAGATTTGTTTAAGACCCAACATAGCAGCAAAAACAAGCGTCCCCAAAAAGACCGTTTTAAATCCTTTTATTGTAAATATCTGAATCTGATAATGTCTATATAAGAGACCCACCCTCAAGATATTGCCTAAAAGATAAACGCCAACTGTCACCATACTAATAGCAACAATACCGCCTATAGGTGCTACAATAATATCTAACACTGCATTAAGAACAACTAAAATCATATCTACGCGCCACTCTATTTTTTCAAGCCCCATCATAGCAAAGAGATAGGCCAAAGGGCCAAACATAGCATTAACCAATTGAGCAAACGCTAGAAAATAGAGTGCATCAAGACCCGCCATGTACTCTTGACCGAAAATCCCCAGAACGACATCCCCTAAAAGTAAAATACCAAAAAAAACCACCGTATTAACAACAAGAACCCATTTATTAATGGATAAATACGTTTCTTTAAGACCCTTGAAGTCTTTTTTAGCATAGTAACCTGCAATAACCGGCGTCATCATAGAGCCTGCTGTTATAAACATAAAGTTGCCGATGTAAGCCAGCTTATCAACGATATTATAAACCCCTACATCCGCTTCTGTTAAGCGATAACCAATGACATAAGCATCTGTCCGTCCCATTAAAAATTCAATCAACCCCACCATAATAAGGGGCAAAGACACGACTAAAAATCGTCTGAAAAGAGCCTTATTTTCAATTTTAGGCCATGCGAATGCCTTTTTTTTAATAAGAATACCAATAATATAAACAACATTGATAAACCAAGCAAAATAATTAACAGCAATAATTTGATAAAGGGTACTATAACCAATTACCCTATTTAAAGCAACAAAAGTCACCACTAATACAATGGGCATCAAAATATTTTTACTGAAGAAAAAATGTTTGATACCACCAATTGACCGAAATATACCTTCACTCATCTGAACAAAAGCAATGGGAAACATCATGGGCAAGAACAAGAGCAAAGGTCGCTCTAATGAAGCATTATTCATCAAAACGCTTGACACAAAGCCGGACCCGATACTGAAAATACCAACCACCAAAAGGCTCATTCCTAAAAGGATCAAAACACTCATTGTCACCAATTGTTTTTTAACCGATAAATCATCATACTTAGGCAAAAGTGCTGTTAAGCCATGATCCATCCCCATCTTTATCGCAATACTTAAGAACATAATAAGTGAACTTAAGTAAACATAAGTTCCATAACCTGTTGCCCCTGCATATTTCGCTGCAAGTAGATTAAATATAAACATAAAAAAAGCATCGGCAATCTTTCCTACGAAAAGAATACTCGAACGCGTTGTGATTGATTTCACCTGACTCATATTACACCTCTATGTTACTCTAAAACGTCTACATATATTTTTCATTATTATATCATATTCCGCCCACCTTCACTTGTTAACTTTCTATGACCACCCTCTTTATTGAATCAAAATACCAAGCTTTAAAGCCCATTATTCATCAGCCCTTTACGTGCTAGCATCCACAAGTTAAACCTTAAATATGTTATAATAAACAGGAAATCTTTTTGTAAAAATAGAGATTAAAAAGATTAAAGACAAAGATAAAACAACTATTATATAGGGGACTATACATGAAATATTCAATAGGAGAGTTTGCTAAGCTGATTGGGGTCACAGTGGATACCGTCAGACTCTACGAAAAACAAGGAATCATTACACCTGAAAAAGATGAAAAAAACAATTATCGTTACTTTGACGACTTAGATGTTAGAGATATTTTGACCAGCCGCTGGTACAGGAGCCTCGGTCTCCCTCTCAAAACGACAACAGAACTTATTCAACATGCTAGCTATGAAGATGTCGAAAACAAAATTTCAGAACGCTACATGGCACTTGAAGCTGAAATCAAATCTAAACAGGCACTTTTGCAACAAATTGCCTCTTTTAAAAATGACTTTCTCCATCTTAAAGACATGGTCGGTGTTGTGTATGAAAAAAAACTTGGGACGCTCTACCGCCTTAAACAAACGAACCAAAATGCCCTCATTTCTGATGCCAGTACAAGTAACATCCAAAAGATGATGGATGCCCTTCCTTATACACTCTACACCCTGTGTATTAATCAATCTGCACTTGAACGCTCTATGGCATCACCCACTGTCAACGCCTACCCCTTTGACTGGGGAGTCGGTATTTTTTCAGAAGACTTTCACCACACCCAAATTGAAAGTACCCATGATTTTGACGCTTTTGATTTGTCAAACTGTCTGTCTACAGTGGTCTGCTCATCCAATGACGACATCATTCACCCTGACGCACTCTCGCCTCTTTTTGAAACCCTTCAATCAAAAAAACTCAAGATTGATGGAGACCTCATTGGCCGTCTTATTTTTAGAGAAAAGAGCAGTGAGCATACCTATGCTTATATTGAAGTTTGCATCCCCGTCAAAAAAATATCAAGTCAATCATAGTCTATTCTGATCACCTTCTATAAAGTCACCTGAAAATACAGGGAGGCTTTTTTCATTTGGCCTAATGATCCTAGTCTTCCCCTCCTATTTTACTGAAAATTTGAGAATTATTTAACAAAAAAGCTTGACCTTGGTGTAACCCCAAGGTTTATGATAGCCATGACAATAATGCATTAAATGGAGGAGACAACTTTGAAAACAACAATTAAAAAAGGACTATCAATCGTCATTTGCCTAATGATGATCATGACGCTTTTGGCAGGTTGTGGCAGTGATTCTGCTACAAATACCAATTTAAAACCTGCTGAAGACACAGCAGGAACAGATTCATCAAATCCAGCAGATCAACCTGCTGACAACACGACAGCAGACAGCAAAATCACTTATACACCAGGGACTTACCGTGGTACTGCTGAAGGAAAAGAAGGCAACATCGTTGTTGACGTTACTTTTGATGAAACGACAATTACTAACATTGACGTCGTTGAACAAGCTGAAACCGAAGGCATTGGTGCAGAAGCTATCAAGACATTAACAACTTCAATCTTAGACTCGCAATCACTCGGCCTTGATACAGTATCTGGTGCTTCAGAAACCAGCGAAGGTTTACTTACAGCAGTTGAAGACGCAGTCACTCAAGCAGGTGGCGACGTAGAAGCACTTAAAGCCGTAGCTGTTGAAAAAGAAAACGCTGATGTCACTGAAGAACTTTCTGCTGACGTTGTGGTTATCGGTGCTGGTGCCTCTGGAACATCTGCTGCTGTTTCAGCTGCAGACAAAGGTGCTAAAGTTATTTTAATTGAAAAAACAGCCACTATCGGGGGCGCAAGTAATCTTTCTTGGGCAGGTAAATTCTACAATTCAAGCGTTTCAGTCGCAAATGGTTTAACAATCTCTGTAGAAGACGAAATTGCAAACTGGATTGTAAACAACCACTGGCGTGTAGATGCCGCTGCGATTCGTCAATACGTGACAAAATCAGGCGACACTTATGACTGGTTAGCTGAAAAAGGCTATCCAACCACTTTTATTAATTTTGCAGGGGAACCCCTTCACATGTTACCCCCTTATGATCAAAGACAAGATTTACTCAAAAGTATGCTTGCAGACTCTGTAGAAGCCAACGGCGGTCAAGTCTTTACTGAAACGACTGGTAAATCACTTATCACAGATGACCAAGGTCATGTAACAGGTGTCATCGCCGAACAAACAGATGGCACAACACTTAAAATCGCAGCCAAAAGTGTCATCATCGCAACAGGTGGTTATGCTGCCAACGCTGACATGGTTAAGAAACTTTTCGGTTTTGAAGGCATTAATGGCGGTTTAGGTCAAAATATAGGCGAAGGTCTTGAAATGGCTTGGGATGCTGGTGCAAAAGTACCTGACAATATTGGTGGCCAAATGCTTCATCAAACGCTTGCGCGTGCAACCAATGACCTTAAAAAAGACTATTCTGATTTTGAAGCTAGCTATCCACTTATGACTGCTTACTTGCCAACATTTATGAATGTTGCTCCTGCAGGTAACCGCTTTAGAGATGAAACAGCAACACTCACTGCAGTTGCCGCAGCTAACACAAGTGCTTTCAATGGTAAATACCATCTTGTTATCGTTTCAGAAGCTCAATTAGATGCTCTTGAAACACAAGGTATGAAGGGTGTTAAAGCACCTTCACTTCCTGGTATGCCACCAGAATTCTATGCTTCATTTGCAGATCAATACAAACTTGATACCCCTTGGACAGGTGTTAGAGACGTCTTTGAAACAATGGTTGCCAACGGTGACGGTTTCAAAGGAAATACACCTGAAGAATTAGCTAAAAATGCAGGTATGGATGTTAATTACTTCAAAGAAGCTTTTGACAACTATCAAGAAGCCATTCAAACTGGCGTCGACAAAGACTTCGGAAAAAATAGTGACTATCTTGTACCAATGGGCGAATCAGGACCTTATTATGCTGTTATTGCCGAAATCAATAACCTCGGTTCTGTTGGTGGCTTACTTGTCAACAAAAACTTCCAAGTGCTTAATGACAACAGAGTCCCTATCGACGGCTTATATGCTGTTGGTTTAGAGTCTGAAGGCGTCCTCTTTAACGATACTTACGTTGGAAACGGTGTCGGTATTGGTTACTCATTCACTTCAGGACGTTTAGGTGGCGAAAGAGCTGCTGAACACGCACTTGGCGAATAATTTATTTCATTACACAAGAGAAGCATTTAACCAATCTCACTTGATTTTCCTCGATGCCTCTCTTGTGTTTATCTCTAGTGCGATTGGGTAAAAATAAACCAACAAACGAAGGTTCAATACCATCACAACTGGACCATAAAGAGAGAAATAGAAATCAAAAAGGGTATTCATAAAAAAAGAACTTAGAGTTATTACACAATACTCTAAGTTCTTTTTTATTTTATACTTTGTAGGCTCTATCAATTACATATTGTACTCACATGAACCATTGTCTTTAATGAGCCATTATTTTTGTTTTGATTTACGACTTCTACTGAGACTATAGTAAGCTATTCCAATAAGGATAAGCGCTGCAATATCACCAATTATAAGCCATTTCTTCCATGGTGATATCTTATAAGTCACAAGGGTTCCAGTCGCAATTCCCTGCATCGCATTACTGTTAACCACCATATATAATACATGATGCATCGCATTTTTCAAACTTGAAAGCGCTGTTGATGATTTAGCATCCTTTAACCCTGCATTGGCAAAGGTGTTAAGCATCAGATCAGAACCAGCTCTAAGCGCTTGGTCTGGCGACATAAAAGCATCTCCGCCATAATAATCTGTTACAACCGCTCCCTCAAATTGCCATTCTTTTCTTAATACGTTTTCAAGTAAAGCATAGTTTCCACCAGCCCAAGTCGTCCCTATACAATTGTAAGAACTCATGATGCCAGTAACCGCCGGAATACTTTTTGTTACCCTATTGCCTTCATCATCAGCAATATAAGTGATATCAGCTTTTGCTTCTTTAATACTTATCTCAAAAGGTCTCAAATATATTTCGCGAATAGCTTGTTCATCAGCCCAAGTCGCTATCCCACGTCTTCCATCTTCTTGATCATTAAGTGCAAAGTGTTTAAGATAAACATATACGCCCTTATCCATTGCACCCGAAACAGTTTTTGCAGCTATTTTACCACTTATAAAACCATCCTCTGAATAATACTCATAATTACGTCCAGAAAATGCAGAACGGTGTATATTCATAGCAGGTGCATACCAGCCATTAAAACCATTAGCAAGCCCTTGTTCTCCTATGATTTGCCCCATATCAAAAGCCAAATCTACGTTCCAAGTTGCTGCTAAAATTTCTCCAGCAGGAAATGCCTCTACAATGGCATCATCACCATTAGCAGTTACCCATGTTGACCACCCTAAAGGCCCATCATAATCTAAAGTAGCCGGTTTTGAAATCTGATTAATTTCCGCTGTATTGAATCCAGCATTTGCAATAAGATGAGTCATTTCTTCAACCGTTAATTGATTCAATAGTTCTGTCCATAATGGATCATCAAAATCTTTTCCTCTTAAATCAATTAAATTGATCCCATTGTCAAGGCCTGTCTCAACTTCACCTGCCTCATATATCAAACTACTTGCCTGATTTCCCAATTGAAAATCATTTGTAGGATCAAAAACAGTTTCAAGTTGTTTTTTCACTGATTCAGATGCTATTTTATCCGCTTCTGTTGGTGCCGTCGGGAATGTACCTTTAAAATTAGAACGACTCATCACTTGACTATGCGTTTCATTGTTTTCATTTGAAAAATGAGCTGAGACATCATCAAACTGATTAGTCGCTACCACCGCATCAGATGCTCTTTTATGGTCTTCATTATAAATAATTTCTTGTAATTCAACGCCATAATAGTGATCTGCATCTGTTGTGTCAATGCTTTCCCAACTATGTGCATTGTCACTCAAATAAAATTGATACAAGCCCTTATCTAAAACATAGACCTTATGATTGAGATAATCATAAGAAGCTAAATCTTCAATAGGTACCTTTATTTTTAAAGTTTCAGATTTACCTGATTCTAAAAGGCTCGTTTTTGAAAAACCAATTAGGACCACTTTACTTTTTTCTATGCCACCAGACCAATAAGGCTGTTCTACATAAAGTTGAACGACATCCTTGCCTGATACCTCACCCGTATTGGTTACTTTAACATCAAATACAAACTGATCGTCTTCTCTAACAGGAGTCCCTTCAAAGACTTGGTCAAATTGGGTATAAGAAAGACCGTATCCAAAAGGATAAACAACCGTTTGATCATAATCAAATCCCTCATAGTTTCCTGCTATTGCTTCTGCCGCTGCAGTTTCGTAATATCGGTATCCCACATAAATACCTTCTTCATACGCTACAAAAGAACCAGATTCATTTTGTCTAATGCTACCATCAACATTGGTATAATAGGTATCTCCAAAATTTTGATACGTCGGATCTTCTTTTAAATCAGAGACAAAAGTATCTACAAGTCTTCCAGATGGATTAACCGATCCGTTTATGATCTGAGCAACTGCGTTTAAGCCATGATTCCCATAACTTCCAATCCATAAAGCTGCGTCGATTCCATATTCAGGATTATTGAGAAAATCAGATTCAATGGCATTTACCGTATTTAGCAAAACGACCACCTTCTTAAAAACGCCCTTATCTTTCTCTTCCTTAACATGTTTGAGCATATTAATTTCATCTTGATTTAACTGTAAATAATGCTTTGACTTATCATATTCATAATTTGCATAATCTGTCATATCAGTTGGTAAATCACAACCTTCTCCCCCTACACGACCAATGACAATAATTGCTGCATCACTGTATTCTTCATAAGATTCTTCAACGGCCTCTGTATAATCTTCAACAGGAACTTCCGCTATAATATCACCTAAAAAAGCAGCCTCTCCCATTTGAGATACAAAACCTCTTCCTGTATATTCTGCTTCCTGTCCGCCAACAACAGCCGTTTGTTTTTTTACCGATTTATCATGTTGGCTATAGAAGTCATATATTACTGGATTGATATTAAACCCATTGCCTTCAAAAGCCGTTTTAAAGTTATCGCTCTCACTACTGACTTGAGCTGAACCCGCACCTGAATAAATAGGATCTACACTTGTTCTGCCAAACAGGGTAACATTAGCACGGTTATCATTATCAATAACTCCTGCATTCTTCATCAAAGGCAATGCTTGACTATCATTTTTTAACAATACCGCGCCTTCTGCCTCAACTTGTTCTGCCGTTTCAATAGATGCCACTTTTAAATCTTCTAAAGACGGGTAATCACTCTTATAGTAATCCGTATCCCATGAACTTGTATTGGCCACTGTTGTTATTTGTATATCGCCTTTACCAAAATACATGTCTAGAACTACCTGTAAAAAGTTAAACATTACCACATTAATGATAATACCTAAAAGAACGATACAGGCCAATATAATTTTAAGTCTCTTCGTCCTTTTTTGAGAAGCTAATTCACTCATTCTAACCCTCCAACTCTTTTCTCCATTTTTGTTAAAACATTTTAGATGTTCAAAAATATTAAGTACACTTGAAATTTTAACAATTTTCTTGAAAAAAAATCAGTTTATGCAACGAATTGTAGTTATGTGGCTTGAAAAAAAAGAATTCAGCTTGTTTGTTACGAAAAGTCACTATACAATAAAAATAAAGAAATATATCTTATTTATAAGTAAGGGGGAAAAAAATGTTGCATATTGCTATTTGTGAAGACCAATTTGAATCACTCAAATATATTGAGGACCAGATTTCATCTCAACTGAGTCTACATGACCATAAATATCACATTGATCTTTTCCAAAACAGTCAGTCACTTCTTAATACTCTTGACACCCCGTCAACTTATGATGCCTTATTTTTAGACATTGAAATGCCTAAACTTAGTGGTCTTGAATTGGCCCAAAAAATACGCGAATTTGATCAAACGATTGTCATCATATTTGTCTCAAATCGTGAAGATAAAGTTTATGATACTTTTGAAATCGCACCTTTTCGGTTTATTCGAAAAAGTCATTTTTCAAAGGAAATCCCTAAAGTTATATCTGATTTAATCACATATCTTGAAAAAGGAAAAAGTCTCAAGATGACTTTTAAAGACCGCTTTTCTCAGAAATACTACCATTTAGACATTTATAATATTCAGTACATTGAATCTATGGGAAAGAAATGTAAAATTGTATTTATTCAGCCTCCCCATACCCTTTTAACTTTTCACTATAAAATATCAGATTTTACTCATCAACTTGAAGCACACAGTTTTGTCCAACCTCATCGTAGCTTTTTAGTCAATGTTAAGAGCATTTTTAGCATTCAAAAAGACCATCTTCTGCTCGATGATCAAACCATTATTCCACTTAGCCGTTCAAGAGAAAAAGCAGTCCAAACTACTTTTTTAGATCTTACATTAGGAGCCTTCGATGATTAATTCTATGTATACCATCATAAGTTATTTATCTCCCTATATTGTCTCTTTTATCTTGTTGCTAACCCTATCACCACATCGAGCTTTACTTAAAAGAAAACCACTAAAAATACAACTTATGACACTCATTCTCCCTTTAGCCTTTACTTTAATCTATTTGGCACCTCAATGGCTGGGATTATATTCCAATGTTCAAGATATTCCCTATCCTTATTTTTTTATTTTACTGTTTTTGACCGGTTTGTTTTTCAGTCATCAAATAAAGGCATCACCGATTTTACCCCAAATCATTATCATCTTTTTTTATATAACCGTCCTCCAGCTTATAAAAATTGCTTGTGGTCCTATCTACTTTGGTGCAGAATTTCCAACCCGAAAACTGATTGATGTCTTGTTGTCTTTTTTGACCTTTTTTATCTTATACGCAATGAACACTTATATTAAAAAATTTCCAATTTATTTTTCTTCTCATCTGCCTAAGCGATATTGGCTTCTTCTTTTCGGGAGTCCTCTTAGCATCTACCTCTACTTTACCTTTTTTAATCCCTTTGTTCATTATGAATATGACGCTTCTTTGTGCGCCCTTTTAATCTTAGTTAACATGGTTCTCATCTATTATCTTTTTGCATTAGCAACTTATCAATTAAAGGAGATAAAAACGTCCGAACAAGTTACTCAAAACTTAGAACGTCAAATTCTTAATTTAAAGCATGAAGAAGCCTTAATCGACCTCGTTGGTAAGCAAAAACACGAACTTAAAAATAATTATTTTTACATTCATACCCTATTGAATCAAAAAAAATATGATGAACTTGATGACTATCTAACACATTCAATTGGAGATGTTTTTGAATCTATTGAGGATTATCACACAGGTAATCAACTCGTTGACTTTGTCATCAATCAAAAATTTAAAGAAGCACAAAAACAGCAAATCAAAGTCAGTTTAAATGCGAGACTTCCACAAGAGCTCCCTATTCAATCAGAAGATCTTTCTGCTCTTTTACTCAATCTTCTAAATAATGCTATAGAAGCCAGTGAAAAAGAAGTCTATAAGCAATTGGTATTGAATCTTAAGATTTATAAAAATTATCTTCACATTCAAATTAAAAATTATTGTTCTGAAGATATCCTTCAAATCAACCCTCAACTAAAAACTAGCAAACCCTATTCTTCAAAACATGGCTATGGTTTGAAAATAGTGAAAAGTATTGTAAAAAAATATCATGGCTTTTTTAAAATTGATATGGTTAACCACTATTTTACTGTCTCTATTTTATTAGAACTCAATATTCAAAATTAACTTCATATTTTATTTCAATTAAAAAACGCCCCTACAACTTTAAGTTATCAGGGCGTTTCATCTTCATCTCATTTTATTGCCTATTTCTAGGTGATTCTTTTGCTCTAATCTATATCTTGAATTTGAGTTCTAATCCCTTTCACTTCAATTCCATCTTCATCCATCATCGGAACAGATTGAGTAATCATCGTGCCTACACGTATGTCAGCAATATCTTTACTATCAATATAAATGATAACCGCTTTTGTACCGGCTGTTGCTTTTCGCACTTCTGCCCCTGCCACCTTAAATGTAAAGAGAGAAAGTGAATCTGCATTAATATTTTTACTCATAACCATCGTAATTGCACCTAAACGTTTATCAAAAGTGACATCATCTACCGTATTGCCATTAATTCTCACTTTGGTAATGTAAGCGGGTACAAATTCACTGGCTGAAATAACAGCACTCTTCGTACTAAGCGTTTCACCAAAAGCATTGTGGGAATTTTGACCATGGGCTTCAAGTTTTGTCTCTTCAATGTCGTTGACATCATCTGCCACCTTAACCACGAGTACATAGTCACCCTCATCTGTAATTTCCACATCATAAGAAGAAATAGTAAACTGTTTGCGATCATCTGAAATCAAAAAGTCTGTCAGATCAATACTGGTTAGGGCATCTGAAAGATAAATCTTAAAAGTACTTCCACCAGTATACTCAAACTTCTCTACCTTGATATTGCCCTTACCTTCAAGATCTACCTTGTTCTCAAAAGAAGGAGTATAGTTACCATTTAAATCAGCCACACGACCCACAATCAAGTCATTTTCACCTGCATAAGTGTCTACATCCACCTTAACATCAAAGCCACCATTCATAGCAGTTGCAATATTGATTTTAATGGTTCTATCATCAACTTTAGTAAATTTCACTTCATTGACTGTATATTTATCGAGCGAACGACCATTGACAATGTAATTGGCATAATCCATCGCAGAATATTTACCATCCATCGCCACAGGTTCATCAAAATGAACAATTAAATCTTGTGAATAAGAACTCTTTGGAATCACTTTTGCCGTCCATTTTTCAGGATTAGGCGGGCTAACATCTCTCATTTCAAATTCAACTACATTGTCAGTTAAAGTGTTACCATAATAATCTTTAACCCCATTAATCGAAAGGCGGTAAAGCCCCTTAAGTTTTTCTGTAAAATGGATAGATAGGCTGTTATCCCCCGTGTTGTAATAGGCGGTTGACAACAAGGTCGAAAGGTCATTACCTGCTGTATCCCATAACCGATAGTTTGAAATCCGATTAAGGGTGCCGTCTGTATTTTGGATAGGTTGATTAAAAGCAACTTTAATCTCATCTTCTGCCACCAAAGTCACAGGTTTCAAAATAGTAGGAGCAATCCCCACATTGGATAAATTAAAAGCATACTGTTCAAAAGCACAACTATTACCTGAATAATCCATCAGCGAGCCTGGCTCAACATAAACCATGCGATTCCCCGGCACAATTGGATTGTTCTTAAAGTGAAGGGTCACTTCATTTCCCGAAATGTCTTCTTCCTCTAATCGTGTGTCCATTAAACCATATGAATTGGTATGGTAAAAATTACTCGAACTGCTGTTCATAATTCTCACCGGCTCATTAAAGACGAGGGTCATTTGAGTAGGAGACACATCTCTAACCCCTGTAACATAAGGTTTTTCTTTATCTTCTGAATACTTAGCCATCACTACTTTGCTGAGAAGACTATTTCCCGCAAAGTCTTTGATTGTGCTCTTTAAATAAACTGGGGTATCCTTAGTCAGCTTAGAATAAGTCTGAATGATGGCCTTGCTTGAATTATCAAACAAGGTTACCTTAAAGATCCCTGTACTGCCACTGTTAACAGTGACATCTTCTGGATTCAGCTCTGGTATATTATCTTGGTCACTGTTTGGATTCAAGACTTCATCATTCATAACAGGTTCGCTGAAAGTCACTAAGATATAATTGCTACCAATAATTTTAGCACTTTCTACTTGAGGTGTATCTGAATCAATATAAGTAAAGCCTCTAAATTCTTTTGAATCCAACACTGTTCCGTCTTTAAAGACTAAGTCAGGAAATGTTACATTGAGAACCTTATCCTCTAAAACAGGGACACTGGTAACCACCCTAATGATATTGTCATCATCTTCATAAGACACTTTAACCGCTGCTAAATAGTTATTGCCATCTTGAATCAATTTAAAGCCTGCTGGATCTAAGACAAACTTCTTATCCAATTGTTTTGAAAAATGGAAGTTAATCTCTTTGAGTCCATTGGCATAAGATTCTATAATATAAGGTTCAGAAGGATTAGGATTTTGGTCATTAATAACTGAAACAGGAATTTTGCCCAAAGCAAGACCTAAACTTTGTGTTTGCCCATTCACTGGCATCAATAAGGCTTGCCACATGCCATCAAACGCTTCACCGCGTTTAAGACCTAAGTCGTTTGTCGCTTTGAAATCAATACCAAGGGTGTTCATATCTGCTACTACAGTATTCCAAGTATACTCGTATTTGAGTGCATTCATTAGCATAGCACTCCACTGCTGTTTGGTGACAACGTCATTGGGTTTAAACGTGTCATCTGGGAAACCACTGATCCATTTATTAGCCTTGGCATAAGACACATAAGGGGCAAACCAGTCCCCTTCATTAACGTCCTTAAAACCCGCTGAAACAACAAAGTTTTGTGCGTCACTTTTTTTACCGTACATTTCTGCTAAAAGGACACAGGCTTGACCTCTCGTCAAAGGACCATCCACCATAAGATCCCCACTGTCGCCTTCAATAAAACCGTATTGATGTAATAGTGCTGCTGCATCTGAACCACTGTCTGCAAATGACAACGGTGCAGGTATTGTTAACACTGGTATCGCTAAGATAAGTGCCAGCACTAAACTCATTATTCTTTTCAAAAAAATCCCTCCTTATTTTTACATTCATTCTGCTTCTATTATAACAAATTCTGAGTAGATGCAGTATTACGCTTTTGTTAAGGCGTCAATATTAGCTTCATTAGTAGGGAGGGAATCTTTCCTATCACTCATGATAAGTCGGTTGAATCTCAATCATGTCATAAATGTTGCCTGTGATATCTATATCTTCTATTTTCTTTTGATCATCATAGGTTGGGTTAACGCTACTTGGATCATTAATGTAGTGGGCTGTCGCTTCTACATTATAAGCATCACCAAGTCTCACATCGTCGAATCCCATGGTTGAATCGGCAAGCGGTAAGATGTACTCACCTTTCCAAATACTTGTGTCATGGTCGGTATCTTTTTTGACACAATCAAGTTCAAGAGGAAAGTTAACGGTTTCATAAATATCGTCTTTATAGTCATAAACATTGCCCAGTTTATCCGTATAAGTCATCGCTTCCAGTTCAGGTGAAAATCGAATAGACACTGCATCTGGAATGGCATCTGTTGTCACAGTAAAATACACTTTTTCATAGGATAAAAAACGATGAGGCATAACGATCATGCGGTTACCGTAAAGGTCTATTTGTCCACGCCAATGATTCCATGCTCCCTCTATTTTAAAATCACCGATACCTCTGGCATTTGTTTCTAATACACTTTCTGCTTGTCCTGTATCCCCTGGTGGATCGGTTGCTATGATTTTAAAGCCATAGTCCCCTGCTTGATCAATGACTACTGGGTCGAGTGTAAAAGGTTCACCCACTTTAACTTGTGTATAAGTTCCCACTTTGGTATAGTTTTCCCCAGGTTTTTTCACATAATAGTCTAAGGTGACTTGAGGGTCATTTTCATCTTTCGGTAAGACTGTATAGACTAAATGGTGTCCCACATAAAGTTTTCCTTTTGGAATATAGCTTTCAAAGGTCACTGTCGGTGGCGCATTGATAATAAATTCAAAAGACTTGTCCTTTGTCTCAACATTGCCATTAGGCGTCATTGCTGTATAACGTGCCGTGTAGGTGCCTTCTGGAATGTTGCGCGTTTCTTTGTAGGCAAGCGACCATGTTTTTAGGTCTCCGTTTTGCCCATCTAGTGTCATATTTACTGTTTTTTGGAAACTCGTCCCGTAAAAAAAAGTCACATTGGCTTGACTGGCATACTTACTGGTTTGAGCTTGTGTATCTCTATAGTAATCTCTCACCAATTTATCTAATTTTAAAACTTCTAAATTGATCGGCGTCTTAACCACAATTGGAAATGCCTTATAATTTCGGCTGAGCGGAATATTTTCATCTACCGCATAAAGTCTTGCATCATAGACCCCATCAGGAAGTGTCTCTGGAATCTTGTAATTAGACGCTGTCCAGTAGATGTCCTGTCCGCTTACTATTTCCCCATCTGAAAGGTACTGGCTTGTCATAGGCGTTTTGAGGTTGCCTGTGCTGTCATAAATGCCGTATTCAAGGTGTGGAGTTGTAGGATAACGTGTTTCAGCATCATAGAAGGTTAAGTCTTCACTCGCAGGAATGGCATCAATGGTGAATTTTTGATCTAAAGTCGGTTTGACTTTTCCGTCTAAAATTTGGACAGGGGGTACGTCTGTTAAGGTATAGGTCTTACTCACAAGGTCAGACCATGCGCCTTCGATATCCTTAACCATGTACTGAACTTCATAAGTGCCTGATTGTAACTGATCAGGAATCTTGTAAACCCATTTTCCATCTCCACCATTTGTTTTACGATACTTGATTTCTCTATCTCTAATTCCTTTTTCAGGATCTGAAAATTGGTGGTCAAGATCATAAGATTTATCTGTCCAAGTAGTCTTATAATTATTATTAGTGGTGTCATAAGTCCAATCTAAGTCAAAGTCTGCGATTGGCTTTCTATGAACGATGATTGAAATATTGGCAAGATTTGATTCTTTATCAAAGTCGACTTTACCTGTAGAGTCTTTTAAAAGTTTGTAGATTCTAAACTTCCCTACCTTGTTAAAGGTGGTTGCCTTATAATCTGTAAATGCTTTTGGGTCTTTGACAAGTTCAGTGTTTGCGAAATCTTCAAGACCTAAAGAGTTGTCGAATACATCTTCTTGAACATATTGATAACCATAATCGTCTATTGCATCATTTTCAGTATCATAAATGATGTCAGTTAAATTAAATGGTGTGCCCTTAAGCATGATGTAATCAGAAGAATTTTCATATTGTGACTTCATCCAGCCAATGGCTTTGGTCATGGCTTCATCCAGTGTATTTTCATCAAGGCTGACAAAGTAATCATTTTCAGTTAAGCCCATTTTGTCTTTTTGGCTTTCTTTGCCGATGAAAATCGTTTTAAATGAAGCATGATTTTGAACGTATTTGTAATCAGTTAGATCTACATCATCACTTTCAGAATAAAGTAAAACAAATCGGTCGGCATCCGCTCTAAACTTGTCAGGGTAGTCTTGTTTGACTCTTTTATAGACTGTTCCTTCGTAGTAGCCTGTGTAATTATCATAGTCTTTTGAATGTTCATGTGGAATAGATACTCTTTCACAGACCTCTTTTGAATGACATTCATAATCATGCCAAACCGTGATATACTGTGCACAATGACAACCATATTCGTAATCCGGATTAGGTTCACTATGACCACCCGTCCAACCACATATTTCTTCACCATCATGACATTCTTCTTTGTAAGTGTAGGTTGTCCAATGCTTTGTCCCTGAATTATTTACTAATCTTGTTCGAGGTATCGAACCTTCATAGCCATTTTCATTGTAGTAATAAGTCGCTGACGGATAACTTCCCCCTGTATTTAGCTGTTTATTAGCTGGTGCTGAGGAAACATAAGTGTAAGTGTCCCAGTAGCTTGCAATAGCGTCAACACCACCTAAACGAATGGAATTTGAATAATTGACAATATTTTCTCTAAGTGTCTTGTTTGTTTCTCTTGAAATGTCCTTGTTACCTAAAAGAAGTAAATCTACCGATGTGATATTAGGCGGCAAATCTATATCAATCTGTGTGACAGGTCTAAGATTATCAATGTAGAAATCCCTTACCGTTGTAACGTCCCTTTCTTCATTACCTAATAGGAACTCTGGAATCGTATCATTAGAATCAATTTTTTCTTTAGCATATGAAACCACTCTATAATGACCTAATTGGTCGAAAACCCACGAATAGGCATCAATGTCATTTTTAGATTTTAAATCAGCCACCGTTGTTTCAAAGACACCATCATCATCGGCATCATACAAAATCTTAGCAGTTTGATAACTCACCGAGTCCCCATCAAGTGACTGAATATCTAAAATGTAAGAGACTTTTTCACCTCTTGTAAGGACATTATTCCAAATGTTGAAAATCGTATTGGGAGCCAAGTCTTCTAAGACATAGTATTTTAAAATATAAGAATCTGAAACACGTCCTAAATCATTTGAAGCGATCAGCTTAACTTCATACATACCGGTTTTGCGGTGCATCAGGTATTTGACAAAGTCACCCCCATCTTTAACTAAACACTCATTACCATCTTCACTCTTATATTCAAAAGTGTAATGGTTGGCATAATGTGAAAGAAGATAAGGGTCGTTTAAACTGTATTCAGGGTCTTCTGACTGATTAATAACAGTAATTTTCCTGTTAACTTTTGTTGAACCCTGAAAAGTCAATTGAACTCTCGGTTTAGTGGTGTATATAACTGTCCATTTATTAGCTTTACAAACCGTCCCATCCGATGAAGTCATTTTCACAACGACATTGACAGGATAATTCACATCACTTGGTCCAAAAACATAATTTCCTGAAAAGAAGTCATCAAAATCAACTTCTTTACCATTTAGGAAGACATGTTCTGAACCTGATTGAACCGTTGACATATCCGTGTAGTTTCTAGCGTCAAACGGTAATATATCAAAGTTTTTATCAGGAATTTCAAAGTCTATGTCAACAATAACAGGCATAGCCATAGAAACTGAAAAGGTTGCTTCACTCTCGCTATTTTTCCCGTTATCATCATAAATTGTTTGTTTCGTTTCAAAAGAAAGTGTTTCTTTATTACCTACTTTCAGCTTAATCTTATTCCATATAAAACTATCAATTGCCCCCTTATTAGGCGATCCAGTCCCTTCTGTTTTTAAAGGCTTACCATCAACTACGATTGTAAAGTCCCATTTAGCGATTTTTCCAAGTGATGAATCCGTATAATTGATAGGATTTGTTCCACTTGTCATGTCTTCGGGGCTTAAATTAACATTATCAACATTATGGTCAGATTGAATACTTGCTAACAAATTAATACCTTGGGGACTCGATACCGCCCCTAAACTATCAGTATCTTTTGCCGTTTCAGATGCCATTCCAGTTTCATAGTTAAGGTGACTTGTACCTGTCACTGTTAGATTTGAAATATCCGATGCTTTAACTAAAAGGGCTATTGTCCCATTGTAAGTTCTATTCCCCTGTGAATCTTGGGAAACAACGATGGTTTTAGGGTCAGCTTCTTTCGTTTGCTTACCCGTATCAAATTTAATATAACAATCCTTCACATCATCACGATTATAGTAAAGCGGTCTAAGGGTTTGATCGTTATAATACTGGGCATCTTTTAAAGTACCTGTAAAAGCCACATTGACAGTGACATAGTCTTTCCCCAGTGCCACTATCTTATCCTTGTCTTTTATTTCAATATCCAAGGTGTAAGGTGTAGGGTCTTTTTTCAGAATCTTTTCAGTGGAAAAGGTCTGATAATAAAACTTGTTATTTTTCTTATGGTACATTCTCCCCTCACCGTTAAAAAGCGTCGTTGAATAGGTCATCACATTAAGATGATCGTATTTCATATAACCACCGTTTGGATCATAAGCTGCACTTGAATTAGTTGAAACGGTAATCGGAAATTTAATGAGGTTGTTGATGGATTCCTGCATTTTGGCTTGTGCAGGGTTTTTATCATTTAACGCTAACACATTCCATCTGCTCATTCTTTGACCTTTTTCATCCCACCAGTGGTAAAGCCATTCTTCCCCTGACAGGTTGTCGCTTTCCTTAACATCATCGGGAAAGTTCTTATTAGAGTAGTAGTTACCATCGACTGTATAACCATGGTATCTATACTCTCCATTGTTATAATATTTTGTGCCCCCCTTGGTTTTGGGTGACCAGTCGTTTTTAACCCCTTTAACCGTGCTGTAGTCTCCATAGACGAAAATGTACTGGTCTAAATAGAGTTCCTTGTTAAAGTGTAGGGTAGCACGTCCCACCTTAATAGATTCAGGAATCTCAGGGGGTAATCTATAAACCTCTTTAAGTGCCTGAAATGAAATGCCTGGCACGTTCCCTAGCGTAAAGTCATAACTTGTCTTTGACCCTGTGTCTGCAAAGGATAAACCATTGTTAACAGGGATGATGCCAAGCACCATAACAAGACACAAGACTAAAGTTGTGATTTTCTTAAACTGTCCTTTCATTCATTCTCTCCTTATTCATTTTTATTGGTAACCATCTTTTAGAAGGTTTGAATCGTTTGGTAATTCAACTGCATTTGAATCAAATGTAGCAGCAATATCTATTCCAGTTTGCCATCTAAGGATTTTGATTTTCCTATTACCTAAGTCATATGCTTTTTCATCATAACCAGTAATAGAGTCATAACCCGCTTCTTTCATCGCCTTATAATCTGCCATGATTTCATCATAGTGACTCCCAAAGAGATAACGACACATTCTGTAGAAACAGTCATTATCTAAAGGGTTAGAAGAAGCATCATATTCAGAAATTTGAATGGGATAATCACGGGTATTATAAGCTCCGATCATATCAAAACTAGCAGTCATGTTGTAATACATTTGTGAAACTGCAAGTGGAACATTTTCTTGATTATTATTTTTAAAAAGACTAAGTCCTATTCCTCTCCCTAATTCACTTGTTTTTTTCCCACCTGTACTAATAGCTGAAAACCCATCAGACACATCATCATTTTCAGACCATGCAATCTTGTAAAGATTGTAATAGTCCATGTATTTGTCACTCATATAAAGTGTCTTTTCATCATATTCTTTAGGTTCAATTAAATACCATGACTGCTTAATCTCCATCATCCCATCCATGACATCATCCCTAACAGCAGGATCATAAATCTTCTGAATCAAGACTGTTGATTCTGCCCTTGTAAGATTATTTTGAGGTTTGAAGGTTTCATCAGGGTAGCCCCCTAAAATACCTGCTAAGATTGCCCCCTTTGTCCCTTCAAGGTAAAAATCTTTAATGGTGTCAACGTCAGTCATTTTGGCACTAATTAAATTGTCGCTGTCTACAATACCTAAATCATTAGGGTCATAATTTTCATTTAGCTTTAAAGCTTCATAGACAATTTTAGAAGCCTGTTCACGAGTGATGGGTGAGTTAGGATTAAAGGCTGAAAAGTCTCTTGAATCATTTTCATTGATTAAGCCTAATTCATCAGCCTTATTATAAATCTCTGTATACCACTTATCCCCTGCTTGTGGTTCTTCTGCTTTCTGATTAATAGCTGTTAAAGTCATAGAGAGAAATTCGGCATTGGTTACATTATTATTAGGTCTAAATGTGCCATCTTCATAACCACTAATAATACCGTGTGCTTGCACATCTGTAATAAAATCATAAGCCCAGTGTCCTTCAATATCAGGGAAGGAACTTGCTTGAATTGCCTTGGTACTGGTATCTGCAAAAGCAAGACTTGATAAAGACATGACAGTCACTAGACCTGTTATGAACCCTTTTACTAAAAGTTTCTTTCTCCATTTTTTGTCTACTAATTTATTTTGATTTCTATTCATTGTTATTAACTCCCCCATAAATATATTTATTAACTCATATGTTTTTCTTTTTTCTCCATATTGGTTATCTGTTGCTGTCTTTTATTCTCCTTATTCTTTTTTATTGGTAACCATCTTTTAAGAGATTTGAACTACTAGGAATCTCTGTAGCATTTGAATCAAATGTTGCATCAATTTCAATAGCACTTTGCCATCTTAAAATAGTGATTTTACGGTTACCCAAGTCATAAGTCTTTTGGTCATAACCTGTGATAGAGTCATACCCTTTTTCTTTCATGGACTTATAGTCAGCCATAACCTCGTCATAGTGACTACCAAAAAGATAACGACACATTCTATAAAAACAATCACTTTCTAGTGGATTAGAACAAGCATCGTAAGATCTAATTTGAATGGGATAATCACGGGTATTATAATCCCCAATCATATCTAAACTGGCATCCATAAAGTAGTACATTTGGTCGAGTGCCAATAAAAAATTTTCATGGTTATCATCTTTATAAAGACTAAACCCTATTCCTCTTCCTTTCTCATCTGTTTTTTCTCCCCCCATACTTATTCCTGAAAACCCATCAGACACATCATCATTTTCAGACCATGCAATCTTATAAAGATTGTAATAGTCCATATACTTTTCGTTCATGTAAAATGATTGCTCATCATATTCTTTAGGAACTACCAAATACCATGAATCTTTAATCTCCATCATCCTATCCATCACATCATCACGAACAGCAGGATCATAAATCTTCTGAATCAAGACAGTTGATTCTGCCCTTGTAAGATTGTTTTGAGGTTTGAAGGTTTCATCAGGGTAGCCCCCTAAAATACCTGCTAGGATTGACCCCTTTGTCCCTTCGAGGTAAAAGTCTTTAATAGTATCTACGTCAGTCATTTTAGCACTAATCAAATTGTCGCTATCAACAATACCTAAATCATTAGGGTCATAATTTTCATTTAGCTTTAAGGCTTCATAGACAATTTTAGAAGCCTGTTCTCTTGTGATCGGTGAGTTAGGATTAAAGGCTGAAAAATCTCTTGAATCGTTTTCATTGATTAAGCCTAATTCATCAGCCTTATTATAAATCTCTGTATACCACTTATCCCCTGCTTGTGGTTCATCAGCTTTATCGTTAATAGCTGTTAAGGTCATAGACAAAAACTCTGCATTGGTTACATTGTTGTTAGGTCTAAATGTGCCATCTTCATAACCACTTATAATCCCATGTGATTGAACATCAGTAATAAAGTCATATGCCCAGTGTCCTTCAATATCAGGGAATGAATTTACTTGAATTGCCTTGGTACTGGTATCTGCAAAGGCAAGACTTGATAAAACCATAGCCCCCATGAGTCCTGTTATCATTATTTTTGAAATAATTTTATTGTTTTTAAAGCCTGTTTTCAAATTCATTTATCTATTCCTCGCTTTCTATCCTTTCATACTTCGGATAACCGTCTTTAAAGTTAAAGATTTTCATATCAGGGTTTTCTTCATTTAAAAGCTGTGCAGCCTTGCTTGATCGTCCCCCTGATTGACAATAAACCATGACAAATGGAAATTGGTTTATTTCATCAAAGTGATCTTGAATTTCATTCACTGGAATGTTAACCGCCCCATCAATGAAGCCACCTGAATATTCTTCGGGCGTTCTCACGTCAATAATCAATATGTCCTTTCTATCTTGCTTTTCAATGCTATCTAAAATCGTATTAACTGATTCATTACAAATGTTTGTGACATTACTGTCTGTTGGAAACTCAATCGCATCAAATTCACCTGAACAAGATACCTGCTCATAAGTATCATCTACTATAGGATGATACCCCCCCTCATAATAAGCCATCTTGCCTGTAAAGATCGACGTATGGTCTTCATATCTTGCAATTCTTAAATCCCTGCCATTAAGGGTTGTATAATGAATGTCATTAATATTGCCATCTTTAACCTTAGTAGCCACTTTTTCATTGTAGTCTTTTAAGACATAATCAGGAAAAGTTCCACCTGTAATTAAATAATCATGTGCCTCAAATCTTGTATTATCATTAAAAAGATAAGTAGCAATAAAATTAGAATTGGCATTTTTCGTTAAATCAAGTCCATTGTCAGGTACATTTAGTTCTATTGCCATGTCTTCAAAGGGACTGGGACCCTTGTCTAAATAAAGATTTAAAGTGAAAATCAAATCACTAGATTGCTGTTGGAACCCCTGAACTGATTTGTAATATTGAATATGAATAATCCTATCATTAGGGTCATCAAAATTCATACTGACAAAAGGCTGACCATAACCATCCGATAGGTCATGAATTGTTCTTTGAGTTGCCGTAAATAGATCAAATATATCCTTATCAGATTGATCTATATACTCCACACACTTTTGATTATAAGATTCATGCTGTTGACTATAATCCGTGTACTCCAGTCTCAACTGCCCAAGACAATTTTCATAACCTCTTACATCAGGATTAATCATCTTGTCAATCATAACCGCCGCTTGTGCACGGGTTAAGTTTGACCGAGGGTTAAAAGTGGTTTCTGAAAACCCACTCATGATACCAGAAATGAGTGTTCCTCTTACACCTTCTTTGTAGTAATTTCTCACACTAAATAGGTCACTAAAATGTTCTTCTAAGTCTTGATCATTTGACGACATCACATCATCATTAATCCCTTTGTTATACTCATAATTCTCTGTCTTTCTAAGTGCCTGATAAATAACTCTCGCCGCTTGTTCCCGAGTAATTGGTTCATTTGGGTAAAAAGCGGTCATATCGTTAGGATTATCTTCATCAATAAGATAAAAATCCTTCCCCCGCTTATAAATATTGTCATACCATATACTTGACTCACTGTCTTTAAGTGACTCAATAGTGTCTAATCGGCTCATGGCTTCAAGTGTCATAGATAGAAATTCAGCATTAGTCACCTTAGACTCTGGTCTGAACGTCCCATCCTCATAGCCACTAATTACACCTTTTTCCGATAAATCATTGATGTAAGGCACCGCCCAATGACTTTCAATGTCCGTAAACCTTTCTGCACTTTCATTGGCTGCATAAGAATTAAAAACACTGATGCCAATTCCCACACCTATAACAATTAAACTGACTCCCATAATGATTAAAACCTTAAACTGTCTTTTCATATTCCCCCCTATGTCATTTTTTTATAACGTATCCCTTAATTCATACACCAAAACCCACCCTTAAATTTATCATAAAATCATGTATTCTGATACATCATTTAAAATACAAAATTCATACCATGGGTACTTAACATATTATAATAGAAAAAGGAAATATTTTCAAATAATAGTAGCGAATTTCAAAAAAATAAAGCGCAACCTTCAATATAGTGAAGTTGCGCTTAAAACAAACTAGAATTAAGTCAAAAGTTTGACAAGTATTTTTATCATGATGCTTTATTGAGTCCTATCACTCATGATAAGTCGGTTGAATCTCAATCATGTCATAAATGTTGCCTGTGATATCTATATCTTCTATTTTCTTTTGATCATCATAGGTTGGGTTGACGCTACTTGGATCATTAATGTAGTGGGCTGTCGCTTCTACATTATAAGCATCGCCAAGTCTCACATCGTCAAATCCCATGGTTGAATCGGCAAGCGGTAAGATGTACTCACCTTTCCAAATACTTGTGTCATGGTCGGTATCTTTTTTGACACAATCAAGTTCAAGAGGAAAGTTAACAGTTTCATAAATATCGTCTTTATAGTCATAAACATTGCCTAATTTATCCGTATAAGTCATCGCTTCCAGTTCAGGTGAAAATCGAATAGACACTGCATCTGGAATAGCATCTGTTGTCACAGTAAAATACACTTTTTCATAGGATAAAAAACGATGAGGCATAACGATCATGCGGTTACCGTAAAGGTCTATTTGTCCACGCCAATGATTCCATGCTCCCTCTATTTTGAAATCACCGATACCTCTGGCATTTGTTTCTAATACACTTTCTGCTTGTCCTGTATCCCCTGGTGGATCGGTTGCTATGATTTTAAAGCCATAGTCCCCTGCTTGATCAATGACTACTGGGTCGAGTGTAAAAGGTTCACCTACTTTAACTTGTGTATAAGTTCCCACTTTGGTATAGTTTTCCCCAGGTTTTTTCACATAATAGTCTAAGGTGACTTGAGGGTCATTTTCATCTTTCGGTAAGACTGTATAGACTAAATGGTGTCCCACATAAAGTTTTCCTTTTGGAATATAGCTTTCAAAGGTCACTGTCGGTGGCGCATTGATAATAAATTCAAAAGACTTGTCCTTTGTCTCAACATTGCCATTAGGCGTCATTGCTGTATAACGTGCCGTGTAGGTGCCTTCTGGAATGTTGCGCGTTTCTTTGTAGGCAAGCGACCATGTTTTTAGGTCTCCGTTTTGCCCATCTAGTGTCATATTTACTGTTTTTTGGAAACTCGTCCCGTAAAAAAAAGTCACTTCAACTTGACTGGCATACTTACTGGTTTGAGCTTGTGTATCTCTATAGTAATCTCTCACCAATTTATCTAATTTTAAAACCTCTAAATTGATCGGCGTCTTAACCACAATTGGAAATGCCTTATAATTTCGGCTAAGCGGAATATTTTCATCTACCGCATAAAGTCTTGCATCATAGACCCCATCAGGAAGTGTCTCTGGAATCTTGTAATTAGACGCTGTCCAGTAGATGTCCTGTCCGCTTACTATTTCCCCATCTGAAAGGTACTGGCTTGTCAGCGGCGTTTTAAGGTTGCCTGCGTTATCATAAATGCCGTATTCAAGGTGTGGAGTTGTAGGATAACGTGTTTCAGCATCATAGAAGGTTAAGTCCTCACTCGCCGGAATGGCATCTATGGTGAATTTTTGATCTAAAGTCGGTTTGACTTTTCCGTCTAAAATTTGGACAGGGGGAATATCTGTTAATACAAAAGAATAAGATTTAACATCAGACCAAACACCAAAATTATCTTGAACAACATACTCTAAATCATAAGAACCCGATTTTAATTGATCTGGAATTTCATAAATCCATTGTCCGTTGTCTTTTCGATACTTAATTTTCCTCTCTACAATTCCTTTATTTTCAGGGTCAGAAAATTCAAAATCAAGGTCATAAGATTTGTCAACCCAAATGGTATCATACAGATTCGTACTTGTGTTATAAGTCCAATCCAAGTCAAAGTCCGCTATCGGTTTACGATGGACATAAAGTGATAAAGATGCCTTGTTAGAATCCCCCCCTTGTTCAGGTGCTTCAATTGGTTTATCTTTTATAATCCTGTTAATAATAAACTTACCAACATTGGCAAAGTGATTCACAATTGTATTTGTGAAACCCCCTTCGGCAATTCCTGTTGCTTCATCAGCAATAACTGCTATATCTTCTTTACCTGTTGGGTTATCAAAATAATTAGGGTCTTGAACGTACTGCATCGCATTGTCATTGAGAAGCGGATCTGATTCCACGTCATCATCTTTAACCGCCATGTTAAAGGCTTCATTTTGTAAAACAGCTCTGACCTTCACTGTTTTATTTTTACTTTTAGCAAAGGCAATCACTTGGTCTATAATTGACTGTGTATCTTCTGTATAAGGAATAAAATAGTCTTCATTAGCTAACCCTCTTAGCGATTCATCACCCACTAAAATAAATAAGCCATCTTTTGAAATGTTTTTCATTTTGTCATAATCTGCTTGATTATTGATTTTATTATCCGCAAAGTAAACGACATATTTTTTAGATTCTATATCATAATCAGGGTTGTAGGTTTGTTTAACGTATTTTGTGACTTCTCCTGAATAGTGTCCTACATATCTGTAATAAGTTACATAATGATTATGTTTTACACTTACGTTTTCACAAACTTTCTTAGTACCCTTAGGGTAATGATAATCACACCATAGTCCACCACTTGCACCGGGGTTAGGTGTCACTCCATCATCATAATAACACATTTTTCCATAAACTGTTTCTGTATGACATCTTCTTTCAGTCGTATAATAAGGTTTGTTTTTCTCATAACTATTGTCATCTGTTCTAAAAAGGGAAAGTGTCCCATTATAACCATCTACACTGTAAAAATAAGTGTTTGATGGTCTAGAACTTGATGCTGGTGACGTATAGGTCGCAGTCTTCTTATATACATATGTGTGTAAGTCCCATATATCTAAACTGGCTTTCATTTCATTTTGAGTGAACTGGTTTCTTGTATCTACACGGTGTGTCTTTAAATAATCAAGACCTTGTGTCTCATAATTTTCATCAACCAAAAATGCTACATCGACTTTCGGAAAATCATATTCAATATCTGTATAAATTTTAGTCATTGGTGTAAGGTTATCTACAAAAAAATCTCTTGATACCGTTACCGTTTGATAGTCTTCAGGATTGATAAAGGCATCAATCGTTGGTTCTCCAAATTGTTCCGTTGTTGTAAAAACAATTTTATATTTTCCCAAATGCTCTGGGCTGTACTGATTTGTGCCATCCCATATGCCTTGGTCAACTAATTTTTCAGGCACTTCATCAGCGTCCTTGTCTTCATCATAATAAATGTCATAATGGATAGGTTCAATTGTATCACCATCAAGTGATGTCCCCTCACAAAGTACATCAAGGCTTTCATCCCTTGCTAGAACATTGTTCCATATAACAGCATCTATATTAGGTTTATAGTCTTTACCCGCATAAATTTCTTGAGTATAGGTTCTCGATCCGTATTCATTAGAAACAACCGCCGTCACATTAACCGTTCCTACTTCTTTTACTAAAAACTCTTTTAAAGCATCTGTATTCTTTCCAAAATAGACCTTTGCTCCACTACTTGATGTGGCTATAAACGATGAAATACTTATGGTTGAATGAGCCTTTAAAAATTCTCCAGTAATTGATGAGTCCGTCGATACGCTTATACGTCTGTTGATTTTTCCACTGTTTTCTAAAACCATTACTTGTGCTCTTGGTACTGAATCTCGCACCATAACAAAAGAAGAATAAGACGTTTCTAAATCATCCTCAGAAATGTAAATAATCTTATAATCATAAATTCTATCTTCTCTAATTTCAGGGAACTTTTTCTCCCCATTTAAAAAGCTGTCCGCTTCTGCTTCACTTAGGGTTTTACCATCAAGAATCACCTCACGACTTTTAACATCTCCTTCAACGGTGATAGATAAAGGAAACTGCCATACATCTAAAATTTCATAAGGTGCGTCTACTTCAATTTCCACTGGTTTTGGAGGTTTTGGTACTGGTGGAATCACTGGATCTACTTTCTCAACTTCTCTTTTAGAACCCTTAGCTTCTGCATCCTTATCCGTATAACCTGTTGAATAATCGCCAGTGTTAAAATTGACCGTCGCTGAACCACTAAAATTAACATTGAAATTACCGCTTTCGTCCATAGCGCTTTTGTATTCATCACCTGTAAAAGTGACTTTAAAAGTGGCGAGTCCATCAGTAGCACTTGTTCTTGTTCCCTTGACAGTTTGATTATCACCATTGACCGAATTGTAAAGGTTCATCGACCAAGGGTCTCTATTTTTAACATCTTCTCTATAATAATGGGTTTGAAGTTCAATCTTTTGACGCTGTCCTCCCACATAATAGGCTTCATCTTGAAGATGCCCTTTGAGTTTAACTTCCATCGTCACATCACCATTAAGGGCTGTTTTAACCGACGTGATACTTTCAATACTCGCCTTAACAGGCGTGTTCAATTTATCATTAATGGGATCAAGCGAAAAAGTTTGATACCATTTTCGATTCTTTTCATCTACCCGATACATGACCCCTTCACCCGAACTTAAAGGCGTTGGCATTGAAGTGACATTCATGTATTTGGTTACATCACGGCTTTCCTGTGACGTTGGATAGACATTTTGAATATCAAAGGCGTTAGAGCTGCCACTAAAACTATTGGTAATTTGACTGGCAAGTTCTTGATTTTCATTAGCATCTTTTGTCCAATCACTAGGATTATTACCATAATTCCTTTTAAAGAGATCATAACCAATACTTGAAGATTCCCACGGCTTATAAATCCATTGCTTTTCTTCGGTTGGCTTGGTTGAAGTGCTATCATTTGGGAACACTTGATTTGTGATTTTACCGCCATTCTTATCAAAACCATGATAGCGGTATTCACCACTTTTGCCCCCTTTAGAGTAGTATCCCCCTGACACCGCCTTAAAGTCATTACCAAAGCGTGATTTTACATCAGCATAGTCACCATAGACGATTAGTTTTTTCTCCAAAAAGAGTTCCTTGTTAAACATGTAGTGGTGACTATCAGTGGAATACTGGGGTGTGCCACTCGGTAAACCATATTCATAGACAAAGTTATCCCAATCATTAATAAGAATATTGTCCCCATCATAAGTTGTCGCTAGAGAAATGGTCGTGTTAAAGGTCATCAAAAAGCATAAAAGTATTGCTATTGTTTTTTTCATTATCCCTCACCTACTTCTTTTGTCCGATAAAAACGGTAAAATCATTTTGTGAAGTAATTTGTACACTTCTACCGTTATTAAGTGTCAAAACTTCTTGAATTTGACTTTCATAATCTCTTTGCCCTTGGTCATAAATAGATATAATCTTATTTTTGACTTCATCAGCTTGATCTTCAAAGAGATAATCATACAAGTAATCTAAAGTTTCCCCATGAAGGGCATCATAATTTTCATACTTAGGGTTTCTCCCCCTATTTCTAAAACAAAAAGTATAGTTATCAGGTCTTGTCGCATAATCGCTCATATTAATCACAAATTCAACATCAACATGAGGAACATATTCTAAATATCCCATATCAGTGATATCCGTATCATATACAAATACCCCCATATTTTCGCTCACTGGATTAAAATAAGGTTTTATATACTCCGTCCCATTCATCCCTTCAAGCGGACTAAAATGTTTAAAAAGTTCCACTGCTTCAACATCAGGCTGTCCATCAGCCCCAATCGGTGCAAAAAGAGTAGTAGGCACATCATACCAAATTTCTTGACCAACCCTTCTATCATAAACCGTATCAACTGATGGAATACCTTTAGTCTGAACAGGTTGTCTAGCGTCCTTGTTTAACATTCTGTAAAGAACTACCGACGCTTCACCTCTTGTCAATGTTCCTTGTGGATCAAAAACTTTGCCCGGCTTACCGTTGGTTAAGCCTACTGTATAAAGCAACATAATATCTTGGTGTTTTCCATCACTTATTCTCGTATAATCGGTGATTTCATAAGCCTTATATAACCCAGTAGGATAACCCACATCTTCCGTTTGCTTCAAAGTCCTAATCACAAAACTCGCCATGTCCTGGCGTGATAATTGTCTTTCAAAATTGCCTTCGTCCATTTCCTTATCTGTAATAATACCGAGTTCATACGCCTTATTAATATAAGGAGTCGCCCAATAACCTGTATTACCTTGTGTGTCTACAGTCACCCCATCAAGCGACTTGATGCAAAGGGTGATAAATTCATCAGCCTTAATGGGTGCATCGGGTCTAAATGTCCCATCTTCATAGCCCCCGATAATGCCCGTTTCAGTTAAAGGCAACACATAGTCTTTTGACCAGTGACCCGTCATGTCTGAAAAGACAATACCATTGTCTGCAAATGATAAACTTGTAAAAACCATTAATAATGAAATAATCACCATTAGTATTTTTTTCATTCTGAAACCTCCTCGATTCTTTCATAAGCTGGATAACCTTCACTAAAATTGAATATTTTCATGTCTTGATTTTGTTCACTTAAAAGCTTAGCCGCTTTTGCCGACCTTCCCCCTGACTGGCAGTAAACCAATACATAATCATACTGATTCACTTCATCAAGGTGTGCATCTAATTCATCAACGGGTATGTTAACAGCCCCTTCAATAGATCCTTCTGAATATTCTTCAGGAGTCCTCACATCTAAAACCAAAATATCTGACCTTTTTTCATTAACGATGCTGTCTAATATGGTGTTAACTGATTCGTTGCAAACATCAGTTACATGACTATCATCAGGAAATTCAATCGTTTCAAAGTCATCTGAACACGACACTTGATGGTCTGTGTTTTCATCAAAAGGAACGATTTCACCATCTTTATAGTTCATCTTACTTGCAAAGATTGAAACATGGTCGACGTATCTTGCTATTTCAAGGTCACGCCATTTTGTGCTAAAACTTACCCCTTCAATTGTATTTTCATCTACAGTCTTATGGGCAACTTCTTGATAATATTCATTAATCATATCGGGGTAGTCTTGTCCTTCAATTGCATAATCTTGAGTTACATAGCAATTGATACATCCGAATAAATAATTGAGAATAAAATTGACACTTCCTGTTTGATTAATATCTAAAATTGTATCACCTGTCTGTGGTATATTAATCTCTATCTTCTTATCCTCGTAAGGTGCTTGTCCTTTATCAAGATATAATTTCAGTATCAACACGGGCACTTCTGACCTATTAAAGTCACTATCTGATTGATAATATTTAGCCTCAATGACTCTGTCATTTACATTATTAAAATCAAGACTTATATAGGGTTTTTCTTCATAATGATTTGACTGGATTGCCCTTAAAAGATACGCCAAATCTCGATTAGCTTCATCTAAATAAAGGGTTTCATATTGACCTGTGACATCATCATAATAATTGACCCTTTCTTGACCCAGTACATTTTTAGAACCTCTTACATCAGAATCAATTAATTTATCAATCAAAACACTCGCTTGAGCGCGCGTTAGATTGGCTTTGGGATTAAAGTTTTTATCGGTATAACCGCTCATAATTCCTGATATAAGTGCCCCTTTGACACCTCGCTTATAATAAGGATTGACCTCAAATAAATCCTCGAACTTTTTATTAAGTAAGACATCGTTCTCCGAAACATCTGGATCATTTAAGCCTTGATTATATTGAAAATCTTCTAAAAAACCAAGTGCCTTATAAATAACCCTTGCAGCTTGTTCCCGAGTCATATATTCATTAGGATAAATAGCTGTTAAATCATTAGGGTCTTTGTCATCTATCAAATTTAACTGAACGGCTTTCTTGTAAATAGAATCATACCCATTCCCTTCTATATGAGAACTTTCCTCTATCTCTTGCCCCATCGCTTTAAGCGTCATGGATAAAAAATCTACATTGGTAATCTTTTGATCAGGTCTAAACGTCCCATCCTCATAGCCACTAATTACTCCTTTTTCCGATAAATCATTAATGTAACGAATCGCCCAATGACTTTCAATGTCCGTAAACCTTTCTGCACTTTCATTGGCTGCATAAGAATTAAAAACACTGATGCCAATTCCCACACCTATAACAACTAAACTGACTCCCATAATGATTAAAAGCTTAAACTGTCTTTTCATATTCCCCCCTATGTCATTTTTTTATAACCTATCCCTTGATTCATACACCAAAACCCACCCTCAAATTTATCATAAAATCATGTATTCTGATACATCATTTAAAATGTAAAATTCATACCATGGGTACTTAACATATTATAATAGAAAAAGGAAATATTTTCAAATAATAGTAGCGAATTTCAAAAAATAAAGCCATAACCTTTCGGCTACAGCTTTTATCTTATCATTTATCTTTCTCGATTTACTTTTCCGGCTTTCTTTTGCACATCATTTCTTAACCGCTTCTCATTCATTTTACTTATTACTTCGCTGCACTATCAGTCGAATCTTTATCAGCACCATCCGCTGAATCTACATCTTCACCACCATACACCTTGATACTGTTTTCAAAAGTAAGGGATTGAATGTAATAAGCATTATCCGCTTCTAAAGACGCTTGAATAGCTTCTTTATACGTCTGTAAACTTTGTTGGAAAGCCTGTTCAGTTACCATACCAAGGTCTTTTTTGACCTTATTGGTATCATAAGCCCTTTTAGCTGTTTCTACAGACAATGCTTTCATTTTAGCATCAATCTCACTCGATTTTAAACTATTATAACTCATTCTAAGATCAAGTACTGCTTCATTTTGTGCTTTTTCAAGATCTGCCTTTAAGTCCTTAATATCGTCTTGAAGAGCCACATAGTCTGTTGGCCAACCATAGTTATTACGCGTAAGACCATTAAAAATAATTTCTTGAGACAACATGTTATCATCAACTACCTCAAATTTCAGTTCAGCCATCTCTAAGTCTTCTTGAGCCATGCGAATAGCATCACTATATTTTTCAATGTTTCTAACCATTGCTTCAACATCATAGTCATTGGCATCCACAGTGGTATCAATAGCACTGGTTAAAGTAAAGTCCGTTTGTAAAGGATTACCGATCATTTGATTAAATGTCATCTTTTCAAGTGCCAAAGCTTGATCAGCATCATACAGGTTATACTCTGCTTGAAGCTCAGCAATTTGAGCATTTTTAAGGTCTAAATCTGTTATTTGACCCAGGTCATATTGGGTTTGACTGTTTTTATAAGTGGTTTGCGCATCTTTAAGGCTTGTTTGAGCGTTGTTATAAGTGTCTAAAGCCTTTTGATAATTAAGGTATTCATCAGTCACACTGACTTTTAAGTTTTCTATTGTTTTTTTCCTTTTGAATCTCTAAATCATCAATTGCCTTTTGTTTATTCTTAGGCTCATAAAGCTTATTTAAAACAATTCTTTCGTATTCATCTGCATTAGAATGTGATAAGTCTGGGTCCTTAAGGTCACTTTCTAAATCTTTTAAATCTCTCTTAGCAATTTCTATTTTTAAATCAATAGATTGTAAATCCGTATTGTGAGCCTGAGCCAATTCAATTGCCTTGTCTAAAGTGACATACGTCACAGGCGGATCATTAAGCTCTAAAGAAACAGCTGTGTTGTCATTGGTTGTCGTTGTTGTATCTGCAAATTGTAGCGGCATTGTCAAAAGGACAAGCGCTAACATTAAACTCATTATCTTCTTCATTGTGCCATACCTCCCATTTGTGCATTACCGCTTGATTGACCACTAGCTGAAGTCGATCCTCCAGCAGTGATAGTTGTCCGCATTAAATCATCTAGTGCTACCACGAGATGACGTTCAAGTTGGTTAGCAGACGCCTGATTATTACTGACTGCAAACTCAGCTAATTCTAACTGCGATTCAGTCATTAGTCCTTTATCATAAGAAGCCTTCGCCTGTTTGGCTTGCCACTGACTTGCAATGACAGTCTGTTGAGCGACTTCTAAATCTTTGCTCGTTTGTAAAACCTTTTGATAAGCCTTGTAGATGTCTTTTTCAACGGCAAGACTGACCTTATCAAGTTTAGACTGAGCTTCAATAATGCCTACATCCCCTTGCATTTGGTTGGATATATCATAAAGAGCTGACATATAAAAGTCTTTCACCGCCTTGGCACTTTCAAGTGACGCCTTAGCATTTTTAAGGGCAACACTGTTTTCAAATGCCAATTTTTTATAAACGTCATACTCTTCAAGTGTCAAGTCCAAATCCGTTAAGTAGGAATCTTCCCATGTCACCTTGACGCCATCTTGAATCCCTAGAAGCTTTCTCAAATTCAAATCCAATGACTCTTGATTTAAAACTAAAGCTTTGATTTGATAATTAAGATTTTCAAGGTTGGCTTGAGCATCTAAAAAAGCATTATCCGACATTTGACCGAGGTCGTGTTTAACCTTGCTTTGTTTAAAATTGTCCTCTTGAATCTTGTAATAATCTAGCTGATTATTCAACATATCTGTCACATAGAAATAATTGGTTAAGAGCTGGTCTACACCTGACTCTAACTGCGGCTTAACACTTGGAAGTGAATTTTCCATTTGGGCAATTCCTAATTTAACGTTTTCTGCTTGAATGGCTAAGGCATAATAAGTGTTAAACTCTTCCTCCGTCGTCATATCAGGATTTAAACTTTTCGGCACTGGTAGTCCCATTTGTCTTAGGGCTCTTGCCGCCTCTTCCATCTGTTCTTTCCCATCAAGTGCCATGTTGGCACCTTTGATTAAGCCTGATGTACTTATTTTGGTATCTATAATTTGTTGTTCTAAATCTGAATAGCCTGTGCTATAATCATTTGCCATATCCATTGCCGTCTGTCTGTCAATTACCAAAGGCTCTGATGATGCGCCTTGGTCAGACCCAGCGGGTATTTCCGTTTCAGCATAGGTTGCCGGCATCCATGACATCACCGTCATCAGCCCAGCGAGCACACCTACCATGACTTTTTTCTTTATCATAAGCATATCCTTTCTATTTACATTTTCATCTCATTTAATTGTACCCTAATTAACTTATTTGTCCATTAAGGAATTCTTATAATTTTCTTAAATAGACGTTAGAAAACTTAAATTAAGGTCTTTATCAAATCTTTTATACCCTTAATCACAAAGCTTAATACCTTTCACCCCTTAATATCACAAAATGAAAACTATCTTTAACAAGACCATACACCCAACACCATAAAGTTTCATCTCTCTATTTTTGGGTAAATGTTATTAAACTGTACTTGAGATAAACTAATATTTTAAATCAGGAGGTCTATATGAGTGAATGTCAAAACCTAAGTGGTTGTTCTTTTGTTAACTGTTGTAAAGAGTATTCAAAAGCTGATTCTGTTCAAGGCTTTATTAACCTGTACTGTAAAGGAAACAAAATGACCCAATGTGTCAGAAGAAAAATTGCCATGCAAATCGGTAAAGAACACGTCCCTAAAAACATGATGCCTAACGGATTACCTCTGCCTGGGACTTCAAGAGAAGATTGGACTGAACAAGCCATTCATTTCCGGTCTTATATTAAATAAAAAAAAATACCCAAGAAACAACGATTAAGCCTATTTCCTCGTTATCTCTCAGGTTATCTTTAGTATACCATTATATCCTTTTTTTGTAAATAATGTGAATTAAAACTTTATTCACCCATCACTTCAACCTCAATTTCATCTGCAACGTTCCCTTTTGTGTCGCATACTGCACCTTGCTGAATCGTCATCCATGCCCCTTCAACGATGTCATCAGAGCAGGTTACAGTCACTTCACTTCCATCAACACGTACTGACACAATGGTATTGTCGTCCAAACTAATCATCGCTGGATTCAGACACTCAGGTGCTAAAGCTTCATCAAATGTCAAATAAGCCTCTTTACCTGTGTACTCAGCCGATACCAATTGTGGTGCCATCTTGTCAATAATCAAACTAGAAGCCACATTGAGTTTAACACTTAGTTTTGAACCATCCGTATCTGAATCAAAACCTTTAAACTGACTGTCTTTTGCAAAGGTATAAGACACCATAGTCTCCCCTTCATTTGTTAATGACAAATTAACATCAATAGGTGTAAGTGCACTTTCTAGCCCCTCAATATAAAACGATACCTGATCCGCATTAAAAGCTGTCAAATGGCTTGTAAAAGTAACTTCTACCGTGTCATCTGATACAACTGCCACACCTTTAATCGCTAAAATGTCCTGAGAATTGTCAGCCGAACGCTCTGCAAAAGTTGGAACGAGTAACATCGCTAAAAGTAATACCCCTAATAAACTCCATTTTTTAATCATTCTTGCCTCCTTTAATAAGTATAAGTTTTGGTTTACTTCTAAACTATACACTTATTAAGTCCTAAAAAACAGGACATCAGAGGACACGTTTTCATCAATTATAAAAGTGATTCATCACCTATTCTACCGTAAAATCTAAAGTCGCCTTTTCAGAAGGCAAGTCATAATGTTTAACCCCTTCAACAACTAAAGAATAGCCTCCTTTAAGTTCACTTGAAAACTGAATCGTTACACTATCCTTGTCAATGCTATCAAATAAAAGCGACATGGGAATGACCACTTCTTTACCGTCTTTTAAAAGTTTAAAATTGGAAGGTACTGTCTCATGGGTTTCATTAATAGAAGTTGAAAAGTTCACTTTAATACGACGACTATCTATGACCTCTATGCGCTGTGGGACAGGCATAAGTGACTCTAAATCGAAGGTAAACTTCGTCATAGAGAAAGCATTGCGGTTATTCCATAAGTCCTTAACGGTTCCTTCCTTGACATAAACATAACCTTCCTTCAATGGTAACGGATAGTCATCAAAGTAAAGGACCGTTTCATTGTTAGTCCCCACTTTCATAGAGACACCACTTGCCATATTGCTTTCATTGGTATGATAAAAACGACTCCCATCATCAGTGGTTAATGTCACCGGCTTAGACCAAATAAGACCTAAACGATTACGACCAATCAGTTCATAGCCGACAACTTCAGGTTCTGTTCTATCTCTTTGAATCGTGAGCTTAAAGTCTTTTGAAAGCGATTTAAGCCCTGCTTCATCACTTAGGGGATCAACCTTTAAAGTCACAGCAGTGTTAAGCGGGAAGTCGGAATTAAAAGTGACATCTGCCACATGGTATCTTTGACCTTCAACAATAGGATAAACAACCGAAGTCCCTCCAGTTACATCACCCATATTAAAGGCAGTCTTAAGATCAGCATTGGTTAGTTTTAAAGCTTCTGAAAAAGTAAAACGGACAACTTTTGACCCCATGGCTTGAGCATCTAAAACTTCTGGGATTGTGCGGTCATTTGCACTTGTCACCACCATACTCTCTGAAATAGCTTTAGACCCATCAAGACTCTCAACTCCATGAACCTTAACCGTTAAACGGTCATTTTGATTGACCCAAGGCATATAGATAGAAAGCGTTTTCCCGTCTTGAGACAGAATATATTCACCCCTTGCTTCAGACACAGTAGCTGATGAACTTGAAGTAATGGTATAGTGTTGACTATTTTCAGCAGAAACTTTATTCACAGGTTGATTAAAGGTCAATTGATATTCAAAGAGATTCATAGATTGAAGCCCTGTTACCTTTAAATCTTCCTCGTAAGTGCTGTCTAAATCATCATATGTGAGTTTACCTAGTGATATACCAAGGGGTACAACCTCACCTTTCTTAGGCAATTGAACCGCTTGCCATAGGATATCAAACGCTTGACCACGACTCAGTGTATCATTCTTATCAAAAGTAATGCCTAGACCCTTAAGAGTGGATTCTGCATAGTCATAATTATAATCTGATTTATTATAGCCTAGAGCATTTAAGATAAAGGAAGCTAGGGATTGAGTCGATACCACCCCATCAGGCTTGTAAGAACCATCAGGATAACCACCAAACCACTCTTGAGACTGTCCATAAGCAATATATGACTTTGCCCAATGTCCAGATACATCTGTGAAGTTAGCTGGAAAAATATAAGCTTCAGCCGCTTCCTTTTGACCCATTAATTGAGACAGAATCACTGCCATCTCACCACGGGTAAGTGATTGTTCTTCCATTAATCCTAAATCAGAGCCCGTAATCAAACCATGTGCTTGTAACTTTTGACCACTGCTTAGCTGATCATCAGCAAAAGTTGGTATAAGGCTCAACGTGACCAATAAAGCCATGATTAGTAAGAACGTTTTTTTCTTAAACATATTTATTCCCCCTTAATTGAAATAGCGTATTCATTCTTTATGTATCTTAAGTCTAGTGTATCATACTTTAAAGCTTGATGATTTCACAGTTTGATTACAATTTAGGATATAAAAAAACTCCCGATAAAATCGGGAGTTTTAAATGAATTAAATCATTTTTTATTATTGAACAGCAATTGCAGTGGTTGTTGGTTCAACTGCTAAGCCAAAACCATCATTAATTAAATTAGGATTAGGACTTGCAACTGTTTTAATATGATCTCCAACAACAACAGCATCAGCTGTTGAAGCAGTTGTTGTTGTCAAAATAAGCTTATCTTCTGATTGAGTAAGTGAATACTCTAAATCAGTAAATGTTTTAGGTGCATCACTTGAACTTAAGAATTTCAATACAGCATCTGTTGTTGCCGCATTAGTTAAAGTTCCTTTATCAACTGGTTGACTAAATGTCAATGTTAATACATCACCGATGTCATTACCAAAGCCAGGATTTGTACCAGCAGTTGTAACTTTAGCGCTTACTAATTTAAGAGCTCCATTAGCTACATCTTTAGTAACAGCTTCAGTAGTATTACCATGAGTATCTTGAATTCCAGCTGCAATAGCTACTGATGGAGTTACATCAGCATCTGTAGTAGCATCAGTTTCTTTAACTTGGATTACTACGATAGGACCATCAGCTACAGTTGCACTATTTTTATTTACTGTATCAGTAAATACAGTAGCAGTATCAGTAGCTGTAGGAACATCTGATGCAGTAGCAACTGGGAATGCATCAATTACATCATAACCAGCAACATCAAATTTGTCATAAGCAATTGATCCAGTGAAAACAGGTTCTTGATAAGTTACAAGAATATGATCAATTTTACCATCGTTATCGAAGTCTTTTGTAACAACACCATCTTCAGCAACAACTGGAGCAAATGAATCAGTTACACTGACAAGCAGAGCTGAATTAGTACCAGCTTTTAAATCAGTACCATACATGTTTTTAGAAGCAGTATGTTCGTAAATTTCTGGAGTACTGTCATTGTCACTTACTGTATCTTGTACTACGAAGTTAAGTGAAGTAGTACCAGAAGTAAGTTTAGCAGCTTTTGTCACACCATCAGCCATAGTTTCAGCTAAATCGAATGTTACAACAGTATTACCATCTTTATTTTCAGTAGCATTAACTTGTGAATAACTGTAGTAAGTAGCCTTATCAGCAGCACTTACTCCACTTGTACCAGGACCAATTAATATATCTTGAGCCGCGAAAGGTTCTAAACGATCATTAAATGTCATTTTAACTTGTCTTTCACCAGTCACTTCAAAGTCAGTAACCTTAATTTCAGCAGCAGCACCAAACGTTACAGCTGATGAAGTTGAAAGTAAATCTGTAACATTTCCTGCAGTATCAGCAACTCTAGCAATATCAAGAGTAGTTCCTGCTGTAAAGTTTACAGGACTATCAGGATCTGTTGAAGTGTCTAATTTATTGTCTGTTGGAATTTTAATTTCAACAGTTTTACCATTGACATTATTAATTACAGCATTATCAATATCTTTAAGCTCATAATCTTTTCCACCAAAATGGAAAACATATTTTTCTTTATCTAATACTGAATATTCTCCACTTGTAGCCATATCATCTGAGTATTTAATACTAAATACATAGTTTTGATTAATAGTGTAGAATGAACCAGTAGCTGGGAATGTTGGAGCTTTTGTATCAGTAGCAGTGAAAGGAATTGTTGTCTTAGCCATTTCATTATTTGAAAGGTCTTTAACACCTTCAACAACTAAAGAATAATCGCCATCTAAATCTTTTGTAAATCTTAAACTTACTTCCTTGCCACTACCTTTAGTAGATCCAAAAGAGTAATACATTTCTGTATCTTTTCCATCTTTATCTAAAAGAGTAAAGTTTTTCTTATCTAATGTTGTGAAATCTACTTCTTCATCAAATACTAATTTAATGTTTGTTTCATCAACATATTTTACACTTGTTGCTTCTGGAGCAGTTTTATCTAAAACTACTTCAACAGATTGCATTTGTTGAGTATTTTTGTTACCCCATAAATCTCTTACAGCATCTTTAAGAACATAAACGTAGTTTGTTCCTGGGCCAAGTTTTCTAGCAGAATCAAATGTCAATGTCATTTCATTTCCATCAACCTCAACTGTTTTAGCATAGTTGCTTGAGTTAGTATGGTAATAAGATGATTTTGAATCTTGAGATGGAGAAACAACATTTGCTTTATCTAAATCTTCTGACCAAGTTAATACTAACTCAGTTTCTTTAGCAGATTTAAATCCAGTTACTGCTGGAGGTGTAGTATCTTCTACTACAGGTAAATTGAAAGTCTTACCTACCGCTGAAAATCCAGCGTAATCTGTAACAGAAGTTTTAACTTCAAAAGGAAGATCTCCAGCTTTTAAAGTTGTGTAAAGTTTTACAATTAATTCAGTATTGTTCTTTTGTGGAGTAACAGTACTTACATAATATTTTCCATCATTTACACTGAAAGATGAAGTTTCAGGTTTCTTAACTGGTTCAGAGAATGTTACTTTAATAGCATTTGAACCAACTACTTCTGCATTAAGAATTTCAGGTAATTGAGTATCTAAAAATTGAATTTCTTTTTCAGATTTAACTACAGATTTAGATTCATCAGCAGTTTTTACATCTTCAACAGTTACTTTAAAAGTATCTTGTTGTTCAGGAACTTTTGCATCAACAAATGTAATAACTACAGTTTTGTTATCAGCTTTTAGTTCTGCAGTAAAGTCTTCTGAATTTTCAGTTGTAGATAAAGTGTTTCCATCATCATCTTTAATAGTGTAGTTAGCAACAGTAGTTGCAGAATCTTTATCAACTGGTTGATTAAATTCTACAAAGATTTGTTTTAAGTTGTCAGAGTAAACTCTTTCAACAGCTAAATCACCAGCAGCTGGAGTACCTGATTCTAATTTTCCTAATTCAACGCCTAAAGAAACTTCAGCGCCTTTTTTAGGAGTGTTTACTGTTTGCCAGAATGATTCAAAAGCTTCGCCTCTAGTTAAAGAAGTTTCAGAACCAACATTGATTCCTTGAGTTGCAGCAAAGTCAACAACGCCGTCCCAAGGTACATCGTATCCTAACACTTTAAGAATAGCTGCTGCTAATTCTTGAGAAGTAACAGTACCTTCTGGTTTGTAAGTACCATCTGGATAGCCACTTACCCAACCTGATTCTTGAGCGTAAGCTACGTAAGGTCTTGACCAATGGTCATTTACGTCAGTAAAGTTAGCTGGAAAAACTGTGTTTGCAGCTTGATCTTTCTGTCCGTATAAATCTGTTAAAATTACAGCCAATTCGCCGCGAGTTAAGGTTTTATTAACCATTAAATCTCCGTTGTCTCCGCCAGAGACAAAACCGTAAGCTTTTAATTCTTCAGCTCCGGTTGCACTTGCTGCAAAAGTTGGCATCATGCCTAGTACTAGAACTAAAGCTAATACTAACGATAATACTCTTTTCATGTGCGAATTCCTCCCTTAAATTTAAGTTTAATTAGTTTGCTTCTTTTTACAGAAGAGAGTCTTGATCAATAACCCCCTTCTAAGGACCAAGCTGTCCTCAGAATTTCTTAAGCAGTAACCTTGAGGGTCTATTGCAAAATTCTATACTTGCATTATACCATTAGGCTTTCCAAAAGGTCAATCAAACCAAAGTTATTGTAATAGAACTGTAAAATAACCTCGAGCGGTTTGAACTGCTTACATCAGAGTTATCTAGTCGCCTACTATTAGCGAAAAGCGACGGCGTAGCGTGTCAGAAGTTTGATCGTCTATCTTCTGAAAGCTAGCATCCATGATAACTGGTGGGTTTTCATCTGCCCTGATAAGGAGGTAGACTGCCTCTCCATCTCGTAAAATACCCACTGTTAGTTTCGATGTCTCTGAAGGATCTATTTGAGTGATGACTGGGTCATCAGAACTCACGTCTTGTAATATGGCTGTCATAATCGCTGAATCCGTGATTTCAAATACACGGTCAGCCGTCAGCCCATAGTTGAGCATAGTCGTATAAAGGTCGTTGTCACGGTAATATGCCATGAGCTTTCTCGCCGTGTCTGTATCTGATTCTTCCGAATCATCTATGGTAAAGTCAACGGTCATGTGGCGGTTACCTACAGCGGTTTCTCCCCTTAGACCTTTCTCTGTTTGATCTACTATTATATCACTTTTGTCGGTATCATCATTTTGACCGGACTCTATCGCTTGATCTTGCGTTGCTTCTAAATAGAAACGCGCACGACTCATTCCCTTCATATAATAGGTTAAGGCTTCGTGAATGGTAACACCCTCACTTGGCTCATCCATTAAGGTATCTCCTAAGGCTAACCATGGCTGGTCCGATATTAAAGACCGCTCAACCACTTGGCTTTCATTTTCAAAAGGGTTTTTAGCATAGGTATATAAAACACGTTGCCCTTTTAAAGGAATCTGAGTTCCTTCTTCATATGGCTTATAATTTTCCCCGTCAAAAGAATAAAAGACATAGGTAATACTTCTGATTGTGGCAAAAGCTTCACCTGCTGTGTCACGACCTATAATCACCTGTGGATCATCAGGTGGTGCAGTGGCATAATCCAGATACATATCTGAAATAATCCCAGGTGCTGCCTGTCTTAGCGCGACAACAAAATCACGGGCTTCCGCCCCTCTTTCATGCATTAGCATGTCTTGCACTTTGGTGTCTAGCGCAACGGATACCGCCGAGGTGAAAGTATCGTCATCTGTCTTGGTCATCCTACTTGCCGACCGATAATTATCGAAAATCCTGCCTATTTCTTCAGGGTTTTCAGCGTCAAAAGCAGCTGTAATCGCCTGACTATAATCCTCTACTGTTTCGAGATTCACGTTCGATGATGAACCCGAATCACTTCCGCCTGTACCTGACGCATTATCTGTTGCTGTCATTTCTGATTGACATCCTGTTAGGACTAAACTCAATATCATGACTATATATAGGAAGAAAAAAACGCCTTGCTTCCTTTTTTTAAACAAATGGTCTTTTAAACGCATAGTCTACTTCCTATTGTTAAAGTATTCAATGGCTGTATCAAGCACGGTGTCTTGTGAGCCATCAAAGAGTGTATCTACTGCTTTGTTAAGGGCTACTACCGTTTTCATATCTAATATGCCATTGGCTGGTAAGCCATGTGATTTTTGGAATGTTTTAAGGGTAGCCTCCGTATTATATCCTAAAACGCCATCTACTGTCAATTGACTGCCGAGTAGATTAAGGCGTTGCTGCGCCCCGTAGACATTAAGAGAAGCCTCACCACTGTAGTGGCTAACGGTTTCATTCATCGGTGCAAAGGTTTCATAGGCTTCGTAGTCTGCTTGACTTGGAAGAGCCACTTCAATATCAGGTTTAATACCCACACCATCTACATGATAATCGCCATTTAAGAGATACTCAGCAATCGTCAGTTTAACAGCACCTGTTTCTCCCATGTTACGAATCGTTTGAACGGTTCCCTTACCATAGGTGTTAGTCCCTATTACCACGCCATTACCAGTTTGTTGGATAGAACCTGAAAAGATTTCTGACGCACTGGCAGAACCAGCGTTAACGAGGACAGCTACATCCATAGGTACACGTTCTGTAAGGGCTCTATAAGTTTGACTGGTGCCATCACCCAATTGTTCCTTGACGATGGTCTTCCCTTCATCAACAAAATAATCAGAAATATGGGTCGCTGCTGACAAGTAGCCACCTGGGTTGTTACGCACGTCGACAATCAATTGTTTGATATCATTATTAGCCATGTAAGCCATTGCTTTATCAAATTCATCGTTTGTCTTTTCACCAAATTGAGAAATACTGATATACCCTATTCCATTGTCTAAAACCTTATAGTCTACAGTGTTAACTACGATCGTATCTCTGACGATTTTAAACGTCATCAAGTCTTTTTGACCAACACGCTTGATTTCAAGTGTTACAGCCGTTCCTTCTTGACCGCGAATGACTGATACCGCTTGTTCCGTTGACCAACCTTCTGTGCTCTCGCCATCAACTGTCATGATAATATCACCTGCTTTTAAACCCGCCTTTTCTGCTGGCATGTCTTTAATCGGTGAAACCACTTCTATGTGCCCATCATCACTCACTGAAATAGAGGCTCCCACGCCACTGAACTCACCTGAAAGATCAGTCATAAAGTCGTTATACTCATCTGGTGTAAAGTAAATGCTGTGTTTATCAAGCACATCAAGCATGCCCTTGTAAGCCCCGTCAATAAGTGCATTTTCATCGACATCTTGATAGTAGTTACTTTCAATATAATCAATCAAAGACTGAAACTGTGTATCAAGGGTTTGTTTGTTTGAATCAGGTTCTCCTACCTTCAAGGTATAGGTCTGTGCCACATCCCCTGTTGTCTCTGCAAAAATAGGGGCAACTGATATCCCTATCATCAAAGCTGCTAAAATCAATACCAATATGACTTTAAGCACCTGTTTCCGCTTCATTTTTCTTGCTTTTTTAGCTTGTAATTTACTTTTTCCTTCTAAATTCTTCTTAGTCTGTGCCATTAAATCACCCTCCTAACTGTTTTATTATACGCCCTATGGGCTGATTTTCAAACTATCTCTTTATGACTTATCCCTTAAAGCCAATCCTTATGTTTAAACCATAAGAGCATGGCGACTGCAATTGTCAAACAACCCAGCACGAAAAAGTGAACACCTCCGACGACATTTAAGACGGGAAAATCTTTAAAATTCATGCCGAAAAAACCGGTTAAAAAGGATAGTGGTATAAAAATCGCTGAAAAAATGGTTAACATTTTCATAATCTGGTTCATATCATTGTTAAGACTTGACTGATACAGGTCATAGATGTTACTGATAATTTCTCTGTAGTTGCTAATTTGGTTCATCAGATGAATCTGATGGTCTAGTGCATCTTTAAAATAATGGGTCACCTCTAAAGAAACGATCTTACTGTTTTCTCGCATAATGGCTTCAATCATATCCCCTAGGGGTTGACAAGCGGTTTTAAGATTAAGCAAATCCCGCCGAAGGCTGTAAAGTGACTCTAAGGATTTCTGCCTGTCAAATACCTCTTTTTCTAAATTATCAATTTGTAACTGTAAATGGTAAAATGCCTCTGTCTGGTGGTCTATGATAGCATCCATCAGCGCATAATACAAGTAATCAATCCCCTTAAACCGCACTTGACCCGTGGCGGTCTCCATCCGCTTCCTAATGTCCCAAAAGACATCGCCTTGTGTCTCCTGAAAGGTAATAATGAGTTTTTCTGCAGGAAGCATCAAAAGTGATAAATGTTCTATAAGCAACTTGCCATCTGCTTGCACTTTAACCATCTTAAAAATGGATAGGCTATGCTCTGAAAAAACTTCTATTTTACTCCTCTGTGACACTTGTACCACGTCTTCAAGTGCCAATAAATCAATCCCATACTGTCTATGCAAGTCTTTAAAAATTTCAATATCATTGAGACCTGTAATATTAAGCCACTTGCATTTCGCCTCATGCCTAAGGTCTTTTAAGGCATGAATTGTTTTTCTCTCATAATGGTCACGATCATAGGCGATCAGATCAAGTTCAAGCGGTTCATCTGTATAAACCCCTGTGTAATTAAGAGTTCCCGGTGGCGACATATACTGTTTCATCAGTCCCTGCTCCCTTTCTTAAAGCCCCTTTTTAAAAGTTTAAACTCTGTTTTTTAGTGGTTCTTACGCACCAAGGTCATATACAAATGACCTGCTTTCTTTTCAATTTCAGCCTTGTCAATCATACTCCCTATAAGCGTTAATTCTTCTTCATCATCGCTTTCACCACACAGCTGCCAATAATACTCTTCCACTTCATATTGTCTTTGAACATTGAGGGTCTTCATAAGAAAATCAATCTGGTCATCTGTGAGATGGGTATTGTAATCTGTAATATAAATCGTCACTTCAGCATCCGTCTTTCTGATTTTGAAATCAACTTCATTGGTGTCCCCTTTTAAAAAGAGGGTCGTGAGTTCGTCGACAATTCGACATATTTTTTTACTTTCATGACGCATTTTATCTATCTCCTTTTTGGAAAGCATCAATGATAGGCACTAGAAAACCGGCTACCAATCCGCCTGAAAATCCATTGTTATATAAGTTAACCCCACCATGTATGACCCCAATATTGGTCACCAGCATGAGATGAAATGCTCCTGCAACTACTCCCCAAATAGGGCCATAAGTCCCTGCAATAGGGGCGATGGTTGTTGAAAAAAGTGCGGCTATCATGACAGGGGTTGATGCCACATCCAGCCCAATCAAATGTGCCGTTATTAAAACCCCAAAGACAATGGGTACACAGTTTTTAAGGTGCTTACCAAAGGCTGAAAATCCTACAATGGTAAAGATACCTGCAAAGATGGGCCCGTTAATCACTGCACCAAAGAGATGCACCAAAAGCAAGGCACTTAAACCCATGACCCCCATGTTAAAAAAGGTCATCCCGTAGCCTACTCTTACAGTGAAATCGGTAATGGTCCGTCCTTTGTATTTGAAAATTTGAGGATAGGACTTTAAAAGCTTGGGATTAACTGCAAGCCCCACTACAATTAGAAATAAGAAGAGTATGACCATCAGCACTGTAAAGCTAATCTGATGTCTCGTAAAAAGTGTGTTCTCCGGGGCAAGTGCCACGTGAAAACTCTTGAGAATACTCATAAAAATCGTCCCTATAATGCCTGCTGTAAATCCTATATTATAAAGGTTATACCCATCATGAAATTTAAGCATGTGAGAAGACAAGGGGACAATAATAAAACCAATTAAAATGCCAATCGCCATTGCGACAATAAGAGAAAAGCGAGGTGAAATAATCCCTGAAAAAGCAATCTCACTCACAATAGGTGCCAGTGCTGTTCCAAACATGGTTACCAGCAAGATTTGCTTCATTTCTATTTTTTGATAGCGGGTATAGAGAAAACCACCGAAATATATCGGCAAAATATTAAAAACATTTTTCCCAAAGAAGGAAAATCCTAAAACCGTCATAAAGGCGGCAATTAAAAGACCATTAATCCTCAACTTGTAGCGTTTGAGTAGATAAAGATTAAAAAAGCCAATGAGTGAGGCGTTAATAAAAGCAGCACCCACGCCACCCACTTCTATAAAGTCAGTCATGAGAATCGTAGGAGAAGCAAGAATAGGTCTTAGTCCATAGAGGATACTATGGGCTTCGTAAAAATAGTTATAAAAAACGCCATAGATAAAAAACAGCAGTGGAAAAACCAGTAAAATCCACAATTTCTGCTCTTTATGCAGTTCACGTTCATTCATTTTTTCTGTAAAAATCATGGGTTTTGTTTCCTTTCAGTTCTTGATAAGATTCAGGGCAGCTAACCCCTCCTTGAGTGAATTGTCTCAATTGATTTTGAATCCATTTGCCTTGTATGTATAGCCGTTTGAGAACTGAATTCCTTTTATTTTAACACATGTAAAGAGCCTCTCCTAGTTTGAAAGGCTCACTGTAACAAATTGTTAACTTAATTGATCTTTTTAATCCGGTCTAAACACTGCATGACCTTTTGAGATTGAATGTTCATTTGGCTGAGTTTATCCTCTGCACCGCTGACGTTGCCAGCATTGAAAAGGCGAATGGCTTCTTTAGCAAGGTCATGAACTGCCTTATGAGGCGCTTCCATTCTTTGAATTTCTGATGTGTATTTAGGATTTTTATCCCCTGTTTCTTCTACCCATCTTCCCAAACGACACGTTTTATGCGTTCCTACATCTGATTCTTTGAAATTTTCATAGCCCATAATCATGTTATAAACACGCCATTTCCAAATTAAATGGTCTGTCATACACAGGTCTAATTGATCGGCTTCATCAAGTAATATCTTATCCATGGTTTCAATCCGCATTTGATTAAGTGCTTTGCAGATTTCATTATATTCTTGTCCTGTCCGATTGGACTGATCGTCGAGTTTCTTCACTTCTTCATTGACAACCATCAAATTAGATGCCATCTCTTCTGTCACTGCTGTTTGCGCATCAATACTTTGATGCACTTTTTCAAAACTTTCACCCACTTCATGAAGAGAGGCTTGCATATCATTCATTTTAACTTTAGAAACTTCCATTTTATCTCTACCTGTTAAGAACGTTTGGGTCGCACTTTCTACAAGTGAAACGGTGTAGAGGGTCCCTTCTCTAAGGTCGTTGACCACACCTTGAATAATATCTGCTTGTTCTTTGGTGCTGTCTGCTAGTTTCTTAATTTCTTCTGCAACCACGCCAAAACCACGACCTGCGTCCCCAGCACGGGCAGCTTCAATCGAAGCATTAAGTGCTAATAGGTTGGTTTGAGCTGCAACACTCTTGATAACAGTGACCATTTGTTCAATTTTTTCAGCACCTTCACTGAGTTTATCAATGGACTCAGCTGCTTTTTGTGTCTGTTTAAACGCATCAATGATTTGATCAAAAGTTTCCCCCACATTACCGATAAAATCATCCGATAAGTCAATCGCTTCGTGGGTCTTCTGGTTGGACTCACTCACAAAGTCTGCAACCTCTGTAACAGAAGAACTGAGTTCTTCTGATCCTGCAGCGATGGATTCAAGCACTTCTGTTTGTTTCTTCACGCCCATGACCATGTCTTTAACATAATCCAGTGATGTCATCTCAACGACGAGGGCATTAATTGACCGAATTAACTTTGTAATAGTTTCTTCATCTGTTGATGCGATAACTGGCACAACTTGTGTTGTTTTAAAAGTTGGTGTCAGTGGCGGCGACTCTTTTTTCAATTTTCTCTTAAACATTTTTCCCCCTAGTCTATTCATTTTTATAGTGCTTACCAGCTTAAAATATAAAAAATAATCTCTTACTTTTCGATTCATTTTATTTATATTTTAAAAACCAATAAAGATTCTTTGATTCATTATACCTTATTTATAATGGATATAAAATAAGGACGCTTCATTAATAAGAAGAATAAGCGTCCTTTTAAAAAACTCTATTTAATTGATTATTTTCTCTCTATAATCGTAGGTAATATCATCTTTAATGTGGTTGATAAACCCTACTAGCATCGCTGCCGCTTCTGCTTTGGTTAAGTTCTTATCTGCATTAAAATTCCCTTCAAGGTCGCCACTCACAATGCCAATCTCATTTGCCATATAGATAGAATCTCTCGCCCAGCTTGGAATACGCGCATCATCATTAAACGTGGTGCGGTAAGGCGGTGCAGGTGCGTTGTACTGTAATCCCAGTGCATTAATCATAATAACGACCGCCTGTGCACGGGTCACAGGTTCATTGGGTTTAAAGTAACTGTTTTCACCTGACATAATATTATTGTCTTTAATATATTGATAGTAATTATAATCTGTATTTGCCTCGCCGTTCATCTTCATTGGAAAAACATCCAAATAAGGCGTTTCTACCCCCGGTCTCAGCTGCTTATAGGCATCTGTTGAGGTGAACTCTGGCAAGTTGCCATTAATCGCCTTGACAATAGCTTTACCAAACTCTATACGGGAAATCATAGAATCCGGTGCAAAGTATTCTTTGGTTGTATCAAAGAGTTCAAGCGATGTGGTTAAGAAGATATTATCTTCTGCCCAGTGACCGCCAATATCCCTAAGCTTTGGCGCAATGAGGGCGTTTGATGATAAGAGAACTGAATCACTTAAACTGTCATCTCCCTTGTTGCGTCGGTCTGACGTATAGTCGACAGCGCCGCCATTTAAAAGGGGTAAATCATAGTCATAAGTTAAAACATTTTCTTCACTAGACGTCTTAAAATAAGAGCCTCTGAATGAAATGTTTTGAGGATTAGTCCCTTGATAGACAAAATTGATTTCTTGGGTAGATGCCATATTGGTGTCTACCACGCCTGTCCATTCATTGTAAGCTTTTGAACGGTATACTTCAGGGTCATAGTCAGGGTTAGGCACATAAGAGTGAATCTCATGATGAATCACTTCCGTGTCCTGTTTGCCCCATTCATGACTATAGCCAACGAGGGGATCGCCCTCAATCGTATACTCGACATAGCCATTGGCATTGGCATCACCATTAATGGCAAAGGTTCTTTCAAAAGAAAGGAAACCCGAAAAATAGTCTACTGCAGGTGTGTTGTCTATCAATTTACTTTCGGTATACTTGAATTTAGTCAGGGTATAGGTATTGCCTCCTGCGACGATGGTTTCATCGTAGTTCCCTTCATTAATCACACGACTGTAAATGGTATTATTACCACTTGCCGTTGGCCGTTCTTCTGTCGTCACAGTGTAAGTGACAGACCGGCTAAGGGTCATGTTTTTAGCCGCATTGGCAAGGGAAAAATCCGCTGATTTCACGTAGCCTTGGTTATCAAGGGTATAGGTCACTGTCCCCTTTAAAACCACCGGTTCCCCTGTAATGAAGGTCACTTCTTGATACTCATTGGTGCCGTCTACTAAAACGTCACCCACTAGGCCACCATCTACCCAAACCACTTGTCCAAACGTCACACTTTGTACCTGAATCACCCAACAGACAATCAAAGCCAGTAAGAAGACATACTTTTGCTTGTTTCTAAATGACTGATTTAAATGATTTGATTCGATTGATTTGATTCCTTTCATCATCTATCCCCTCTAATCTTCTACCATAATCACGAGTGCGTCTTCATTGATGCGCATCGTATACACATAATCACCAAGTTTGATATCATCTGGTGTAATAATTTGATTATTTTTAATAACAATGGCGTCTGTATATTCAATATAGACATTACTCATGTTAGCTGTCCATCTACCTGTGTAATCTGTCCAGTCATGAGAATCTGTGATTTCAATACGGTTCCATGTCTTATCGTCAGATACTACGATCCCACGGCTGAGCACGGCATTTTTAAACGTATCTTCTAAAACATCTGAAACATCGTCTTCATCGTATTGATTATCGTCGATGTTTTGACCATTTAAAAGACCTTTTTGTCTAACGTGCATCGCAAGGACACCATCATCAGCTGGATTAACGACCATAAACGCATAGTAGCGATCGTACTGTAAACCCCTGTTGTATTGACTGTAATTAGGATCGACATTTTCGGTTCTAGAGTAAGACCCATTAAAGAATTCATAAGGGGTTAAGCTTACTGGATTATTAGAATCCGTCACATCCACAATCTTGCTGGTTGAAAATAAATTATAACGTCCCGACGAATTTTCATCAACGTCGTTGAGGAAGTTATTGTTATAGCTTGTGTAATCTCTCAGTGTCATAGCATTCGGATAGGTGTTTTCTATCGCACCAATACGGATAGAATCAAAGATGTCTTCGTATGGAGTGACGAGTTTGACAACCATGGCATTTTCATAATAGCCAGCATATTCAGAAACAACAAGTGCCGCATCGCCTGAACCGATATTATTATTACTCACGACCATCCCGTCTTTAATGACAATGGACCCTGATGTTAAATTAAAGTTTTCTTTCGTAGCAATTTCAAATTGATTAAGCGTATAGTCTACATTCCGTATATGAGTGTTGTAAATACGTTCAGCCCCTACTCGGACACTGAGCTTAACCACTTTTGACTTGCCGTATTCACTTTTAACAACGGCATATGCAGTTGAACCCGGATAGTATCTTTCCAGTTCAGAAAGGGTTAAACGTTGGTCTCCTGCATAGATTTCTGTCCGTTCATCAACCTTAAGGTCAACGGCACGAGTCTCTGCACTCAGCCAATCATTATTGTTAATATACTCTGGGTTAGAAACGCCATCAGCCCCGACCAGTTGTACTTCTTTACGACTTTGGTTGACGTTTTCTATGCGCCCTTTATAAATAATTTCAAAAAGGGTTTCTTGTGATTCAATTTCTATTTTAGACGCATCCGATGTATAGATGTCATCGTAATAAACTTTAACAGCATTACCGACCTTCATTGCTCCAAAAGTCACTTGGTTGCCATCTTTACTGTATTGTGTTTGACCATTGGTAGTGACAAAAAGCGTTTCGTCATTTGACAATTTAATGATAAAACTGCTTGGATAAAGGCTGGTGATTGTTCCCATACGCATTTTGCCGTATTTAGGAATATAGCCCGGCTCTCCCGAATACGATTCCCCATTGGCTAAGAGAATATAACCATTGGAAATATTCACTGTCACGTTCATCCCATAAACATACTGATCTAGTGTTGTATAGCGGTCATTTATCATGAGGTTGGCATAAGGTGCAATGGGATATTCGTAAACTTTGTCGTCATAACCGTAAATAGTCATGGTCGCAGGTAGGGTATCCGTCATCGGCGTCACTTCTCGGACCGTTCCGGAAATCGTTTTGGTATCTATAGGTTCTACCTTAATATAAACAACTTCTTTATTGGCATTGACAAGGTATTCTAAGACATCACCTTGTTTAAGAAGGTCTGTCCCTCCGACACCCTCACCCTTGTAAGTGATAATATCATCCTTTTGACCTGAATAAATATCTTCATCCACTAGGATATCAAAGGTATCACCTGTTACATCTACAATACGGAAAATTTTCCTTTGAATCGACTGATTGAGATTATTGATGGTTTGTGATCTGATTTCTGATACAGTTCCATAGTGAAAGGTTGAATTTTCATCTGCTAACGTGTCTGCGTTGATTTTTTCTAAAATGAGGTCGTGATTCACCACGTCTACATATTTCACTGCATCGTCTTGAACCAAATATTCCACTTCATCCCCTATTTTAAGGGCTTGATGATTAGAAACATAGCTGTTTTTATAAACCACATAGTCAATAGAACGGTTGCCTTTAGTATGGTCTTCTGACACGAGCTGGCTTACCGTCCCATCTGTATTTTTAACAGTGACTGTCTGACGTTTGATGGTGTCCCCATCTTCATAGATGGTTTCAGGTTTTACCCCGATAACGAGTCCAAACCCGCCTTGAATATTGCGGTCAGCATACATGGTTTCAATGGCTGTTTGAGTAATACTTGCCATTTCGTCACGGGCTACAGGATCTTTCGGTGAAAAAGACCCGTCATTTTTAAGGGGAATAATCCCATCCGTTACCATGGTTTCGATAAGGGCTCTATAGTTGGGATTAACCTGTTGCCAATCGTTAAAACTAAAGACCGTTTCTTGTGAATAAACAGGTGCAGTGCCAAGAGCTCTGGCTGTCCAAACAGCGACGCGTTCTTTTGTAATTGGGTCATTAAGTCCTGGCACTTCATCTGGTGTGATAATGCCAAGAGTAGTCGCTTCAGCTAGATATTCTTTGTTCATAAGCTGTCCCACTTGTGTGGTGTTCATAGATGACCCTGTTTGTGCATAAACTCTGGTCATAACAGCGTTTTCATTCCCCATCATTCTAACAAGCATGCCTAAAGCTTCATAGCCCGTTACCTTTAGTCCCGGATTAAAACGCTTGTCGCCATATTGTTTGGCAACCCCTAAAGTAGTCATACGGATAATGGATTCTTCATAGGGTGAATCGTCTGTATCCATGTAGCTGGCGTTGATAATAAGCTCAAGTCCCTTATCGTAACCATTATAAACTGTTGCATCTGCCGTGTCCGTTTTCATGGCTGTAAATTCAGGCACAATCACATCAAAAGGAGTCTCCGCATAAGCGAGAGTCATTGGTACCGTTAATGCGATGATGAGTAAAAGTGATAACCATTTTTTCATTGTCTTCCCTCCTTTTAATAGTTAGTCAAGAGGACGTAATGCCCTGCCTGTGTAAGCCGTGTTGAAACGGTGTTTTTATTGGTATTAAGCACTGCCCCGCTGACTGGGTCATAACTTCGAGTGCTTGGATTGTATTTATAAAGTGTAATTTGAGATTCTCTTGCACTGGTCATATAAGTGTCATCATATCTTATAGCAAAATCAATCGGACTGACCAAGGTATCCATACTGTTTTGAGTATAATTCGTCGCTGCACCAAAACTGATGGAGTAAACGCGACCCACCTGCTTCTTACCTCTCATTTGCGGAATCAAGTAAGACCTTTTACTGTCCATTAAACTGTTTTCTTTTAATTGGGCATAGCTATCATAGTAGTTAGACATTTGCCTAAACGTATTAGTCGAAAATGCCACTGGCACAAAGTGATACGCTGTGTCGCCAAAATCAAGTGTTACACTTGAAAGTGAAGTGAGAACAATAGATTTAGGGAGCGTAATGATTTTTTGTGATGTGTCTTTTCTCATATCTGCCGAAAGGTCTTCTGATACAACTGGACTGAGTGGCGCTTCTCCTAAGTTAACGGTTATCGTTTGATTACCCGGAATCACTTCAATGTCTTCACCTTCTGGAGCTCCTAAATCGCCATCTGTATCTTCAGGTCCTAAGCTTTCAATATCTTTTAAGTCCTTATAGGTCAAAGAAGCGACATTGGACCAGCCTGATGCCCCAAACTTATTAACGCCTTTTAAGACAAAGACAATTCGATCAGCGGTGGACATATCCTCGATTCCCGGTAATTCGGTGATTTTATAAGGTTCAATGTCTGTTACGCCTAGATAGTTAAAGCTCTTATAGTTTTCACTATAGGCCAATTGCGAATCTGTTTTCGTTCCTATATAGACATAAATTTCAAAGTAGTTCGAGTCTTCAGAAACATAATCATAAAGTTTAATGTACCGATTATCCACTACGGTGACTTTAAGTCCCACTGGATCATCTGGAATAGGAACTGTGTATTTATTACCGGCATCATCGTTAGAAATCCCGCCATCTGGATTGAGGACGACAATTCTAATGTCATCTTCATAGTCGACTTCCGGCGTTGTAACGATTAAGGTCGTTGCATCGACAAACTCTACCGTTGGAGACTCTATTCCATCAACAACTGTATAGAGGTCATCATCTCTATAAATCCCACCATCTGCTGGCAAGGTATCTGTAACACGTTCTGCAGACTTGGTCCATTTTCCACCAAAGTAAACAGTCGCCCCTTCTTGGAACTGGGTTCCTGTCAAGGTGATTTTTTCACCGCCTGTAACATCTATATGGTTCACTTGATGACCGTTTTCATCTGTAATAATTGGATTAACTGTTGGTGCAGAAACCACGGTGATGCCATTTTCTTTAACGGCTATCCCATAATCGTTATTGAGCACTTGTATATTTTTCTCCCCAATTGACATGTTATTAGGCGTGGTAAAGGTAAGGGTGGTTCCGTCTGCTGAAATATTGACATTATTAATTGGAATCCCTGCTCGTGTTCCGATAACCACATAAGCTCCCGGTCTAAAATCACTCCCCACTAAAGTAATGGTGTTACCCCCGTAAACGGATGTATAAGCTGGAGTGACAGTATCAATTCTTGGGTTAGACAGTGGTTTTTTATAAACAAAATAGAAAGGCAGGGTTTCAGAACCATAGTTAGTGCCAATCAAATCGTTTAAATTGCTTGACGTTGCAAGTCCCTTGTCTTCATTTTCAATCATAAATGGGTATTCTTGGTCTACATCATTAATAGTCGCTGCCGGCACGGTTGCGACTATTAAGTCATAGGTCGTCCCATTGACATCTTTGGTGGTCACTTCTTTAACCGTCGCCTGAACATCTCCAATATAGACAATAGCATTTTCTCTAAAATCTTCACCGACAATTTCTATATCGACACCTCCGGTGATAGACGATTCTACATACCATTTTGTTTCATCCACATTAAGTGTTTTCGGTTCAATGGTTAAGATCTTAGGTTCACTGGCTGGATTGGTATACGTAAAGCCATGTTGCGTTGAACCACCATCTGGATTATAGTAAGTCATTTGAACAGGATCAATGGTGTAATAAGGGGGTGTATACACTTGAACATGACCTGCATTGTCATAGTTAACTTCTGGTGCATAACCTCTCTCTACAAAAAGACGCCTGTCTTCAATGGTTAATTTAATCAGTTCATAGGCGTTACCTGAATAAACACTTGCATCAACACCTTTGAGCCCATCGGGTACAAAGTAGTCTCCTGAAGCATCTTGTAACATGCCTGTTGGGACATAGACGGTAGAGTTGTCATAGTCGAAAGTTCTTGAATAAATAATGTTGTTTTGAGTCAAGGTCACTTTCACTTGGCCCAAATCACCATAGTAGTTGACCATAAGCCCACCCTCTAAATTGACAGTGGTTCTTTGAGAATTAATCAATCCAGAGTTAATCTCATTTCTGGCAATATCTCTGTTGTCGATTTCGCCAAATCTCACGAGGGCATCCACGTTACCAAGCAATTGGATGAGCGTTTCATCATCATCTTTATAACCATAAAGAATGGATTTATAAAGACTAGAACCATAAATATCTTTCGGTTCACCACCAGAACGTTTACCGAAGTCTGGTGTCAATTTACTGATGTTAGGTGAGGATTGTTCAAAATTAAATTTTACCTTGTTGCTGACTCCAGAGTCATTGTTAATCACATAAACATCAACAGTCCCTGCTGTATGAGTCGGTGTGATTACTTTCAAGTAGCCTTTGGCGTATTCAACAATATGCGCTTCATTTTCACCAAAATACACTTTTGGCAGTAAGCGGGATTCATAATATTCACTATAGTAGTCATTGGTGAGTTCTGGAAGGGTTTGAATCGCCCCTGGGTCAACAGAAGGTGAAAGCAAATCATCCCATGTCCCATTAGGATACAGGTCGTCATAACGGTCACCTATATCATAACTTGGCCCTCCAACGAGGTTTTCATAAGGTTCATAAAATCTAAATTCATAGCCGACAATTTCAACAATTTCGCCTCCATTAGACGAGCCATCTACTGGTAAAACGGATGTAATTTGTGGATCAGATTGCGGAATAATATAGGTGAAGCCTTTAAGAAGTGAGTCTGCCCCACCATCGGCGTTAACAACAACAACCGGTACATCCATAGCATCTACACCATATTCTCCAACGAGGTCTTTAAGGGACGCTGGCATTAAGATTTTGATATAGCTTCCATCTAAAGCGACATAAGTGTCTTCTGCGGGTACCAGTTGCGCATCCACGTAGACTTTAATGTCGTCTTCAAAATCATGTCCTTCAATTCTAACGAAGTAACCCCCATCAACCGAGCCCTTATTAGGATCAATCTTAGTGATGGCAGGTGATGAAGTCGGTTGGGATACATAATAGAACCCCTCTTCTTCATAGCGTCCATCATTTTTGGTATCTGGGTTTACAACAACTAAGTCTTTATAGCCTTTTCCAGAAGCCAAGTAAGGCACTGTGAAAACCAATTGGTTTTTACTGAGAACCTTAACGCGTTGACCTGTAATTGCACCTGTTGTTGCATCTATTTGATAAGCCGTTTGCATCGTCATTGGCGTACCGTCTAATTCAAAACCATTCCCATTAAGCAGGATCGGTTTTTGATTGGCGTTGCCATCCACTGCAACGAGGTTGCCGCTGCTGTTGACTATAACTGTATAAACTTGGTCTTTTCCGTTAGTTAAAACGAGGTCGCCTGAAAAATTTTCTGACAAGGTGAAGAAGTTTCCTACACCATCTGTTAAGATGACTGATTCAGCATAATCTGCAAGGAAAGGCACTTCTACGCCATCTGTGTTGGTTCCTTTTCTGATAATGTTATTATCCATAGCTGCAACAAATGTTGGTCCACCTGTAATAGCAATGGTCGTTTCCCCTGAACCCGAATTAAAATTAAGGTTTACTGCACCTACAAGCGTACCTGTAGAGTCATAAGCATTATATGAGCCTGATTCATAGCGAATGGCATAACTTTCTGTCTTGGTTACAATCGCTGGATTATGGTAATCATCCTGTCCAAGTGTTACGACTGTGCCATCGGAAGTATCCGTCACTGTGGTGTTTTGGTAAAGGTGTGAATAAACCGCCTTGCTCGCATTGGTTGTAATGAGCGGTAACGTATCCGGTACACTAAAAGGTAAAAAGGTAACATTGCCATAAATGTCATAATTGTATTCATTGACTTCTTGCCCATCCAATAACACACGGGTACCGGTTAATCTATAAGCATTAATGCCTTCAATATTAGATGCTGTCGGATCGGGTTTTAAGAAGTTGTTCCCATTGACAACCACGAGGGTTTCATAAGAACCTGTTGTCGGTGTAAAACTTGCAATTTCAGGGGCTTCATTAAAGGTATCTACATAGATAAAGTCTGAAACTGCCATCCCTCCACTTGGATTCATAAGTTGGAGCTGTGTCAGCCCTTCACGTCCTGGAGGTGCTGTAAATTTAACGACAATCTTTGTTCCTGTCGTGTCAAGTTCTCTTGTAAAATCAGTGATTTCTTCACCATCGAGAAAGATACGAACGCCATCTTGAATATTAGACCCAACGACTGTAATTTCTTCGTCACCTTCTACTGTAACAATTTTAGGGTCTACCGATTCAATCACTGGCACATCTGACGTTTTAACAAATTCCATAAAATCTGAACGGATACTTGAATTCCCGTAAATGTCTGAATCTCTTCTGGGATTGGTCACTTGTAAATGTTTAATTCCTATATCTTTAATCGGTGTATTTTCCGGTACTTTAATAACAATCTTTGTCCCGATGTCATTGCCTCTGACACCTGTGACTTCATTGTTGTCGGCATCAAGTACCACTAAATCTAATGGGACAGGCGCGCCTGAACCATCTGTGAGCGTCTGCCATGCGGCATCTGCTTCATCATCTTTATAACGAATGACCCCTGTGACAGTTTGCCCCCCTAGGGTTTCTGTTTCATTGGGGAAAAAGCCTAACTGGTAACGGTCAACAGAGGTATTATTATCATTTTTCTTCACGAGAATCGTTGGATAACGGGTGATAATGTTCCCACTGCCATCAACATAGCGGTCAACTAAAAAGTTGTCCCCATGAATAGCAATAAGTGTTTCATTTGAAAATTGAACATAGCCACCTGCACGGTCTTCAACTTGAATCATGTTCGGCAACATATCATCTACGATTGGTGTATAAGTAGAAGGTTCAAATTCAAACCCATCTTCACGTGTCACCACTTGATTAAAGATATATTTTTTACCTGTGTTAGGGCCTGATGTCACTTCTAAAGTCGTTTCCATTTCAACAACAACATCTTTAAAAGGATCGGTTGCCGCATCATCAATAATAGCGGTTTCAACCATCATTGTATCTGGGATTCCTTTATTGACTCTATATTCACCTGTTGAATCATCTTTCGCAAAGGTCGTCTTTTTACCAATTTGTACATTTAAGTGTCTGGTAATTTTAACCGCTTCATTTTTGTAAGTTCCATTGGCATAAATAATTTCAAGTTCTGAACCGCTGGCATCGGCTGTTGGAGAACCTGTAATTGCGCCTGTTGATACGAGGTCAGGAATGTTAAGTGTAATTAAGTTACGTCCTGAAATCTGAACAGTTCCGCCTGTATCTGGACCTTTAGTTGGGTAGATCGCCTCTATCGTCGGTTTATAACCTGACTCAATAACGGTATATTCATCCGGTGCTTCACTAGGCGTTCCGATATCACGCATAACTACCTGCTCGGCGACGATTTGCCCGTTGAGGTTATCGGTAATCACGACATAGTAATTCCGCCGTTCAAAGTCTGCTGATGTAGGGACTTTTACCGTTAAACGGTCTTGGTTACCGTCTACATTAAGACCTAAAGAAACAAATTCAGCACGGTTGACTTCAGTATATTTATCAGAACCATCTAATGATTTGACAAAATAAACTTGGTAATTCTTCGTATCTGAAAAATTATCACTTGTAAAATAAACTTCATCGCCTTTTGCACCCGTATTAGGATACATTGTAATTTCACCAGCACCTAAGTCTTCAACAATTCTAAAGACATTTGAATACGTATACCTGATGCTGATATTCACACCACTGGTATTGCTATCTTTGCTGAGAATAATATCTTGAGCACCCAATCGCCCTGGTGGGGTAGGATTATTAAGCGTTAACGTGGTTGAATTGGTCGCTAAATCTAATGGTTTAGTTAAACTGGCTGTCCCAAACGTACCTGTCACATCCGAGCTGCCATCGTTAATAAGATCTAAGCCAACCCCTGTAAAGGTAATGCTATCTGTAACGCCAGCACCTGTCATAACAGTCGCTTTATCTGATTTTTGAAGGTTAGGAAATCCCGCAGACTGAATATCAAATGGTGTGCCACCTACTGATAGTTTCCCAGTCAAACTTGTAATTTCCTCTTTGGTGAACCTGTACTGGATGAGGTTATCTGAATCAATGGTTCGCTGACCCGCTTCATCATAACCTAGCCCACTCTTATAAAAGAGTATAGGAACGCCTTTAAGATTGGACCCTTCAATTTGAAGATAACCACTCTCTACGGTAAAAACATCATGTGTGATTGCATACTCAATGCCACTCACCACAATTGGTCCATCATCATCGCTTCCAATCGTTACGTCTGCAAAAGACTGGATTGGCAAGGTACTGAGTACCATAAGCAGTGCTAAAAAAAATGCCAGTTTTTTCTTCATTATTATCCTCCCCAATTTATCTAACCCGAATAAGGTTTATTACTCTATTTTAAATATAAAGGCATGATTAAATCCCTTTATTTATTATACCAATTCGTAGCCATCCCTAGTATTACAAGGACCTTACAATTTAGCGGCAAAAACAGTGCTTCAATCCCTAAGGCTTGAATCAACTATTTTTGGGCAATCGCTATATAAGATTATCGGCTAAAAAGAAGACTTTCCTTAGTTCTATTTGCAAAATAATACGGATAATAGCGCCCTGTTTTCTCATCAAAAAAGTAGAAACGCCATCTTGGGAAATGGCGTTTCTTGGGGAGTGGAGAGCTTTGGGCTTCTCTCCACAGCAAATTATGTTTGGGTTGCCTTAAAAGGTTAAACACATAGTAACATGTTCATGTGTCTTTCTTGTGTCTTTTTTATAAAGAAAAACGCATTCAGAATACTTTTTTCACGCCTTTTATACGCGCTAGGACTTTAGTCTTAAAAACAACTAAAAAGACCTACTTTATTTGCTTTAAAAGTGTATCAATCTTAGATTGATTAGTCTGACTCTTCTGAATGGCTTTTGCACGATCAGCATTTGACTTTTTAGGGATTTCTTCAGGAATCATTCTTGCCAAAAGATCATCCACCTGCTTTTGTATACTCATTCTTTTCCTTCTCTTTCAATTAAGTGCTACATTGTTGTCATTTAAAAACTATTATGCGAATAAATCTATATTAAGTCCTAGGCTCTATAAATACAAGCCTATTACTAAAATGTTATAAAAATAATCCATTAGTCCTATCTGTTCTCATTTGCTAACCTAAAAAGAATTGCTATTTTCAAACCTGTTTTCCCGTTTCTTTAACTATTTTCATGATTTTTTATGTCCTAATAGTAATTTAAGTGAATTGTCTCACTTTTTTAACAACTTTTTCTCCTCTTTTAGAGTAAAATAGTTTTTATAATCCATTTTTAAGGAGGACTTCATGAAAGCTTTAAAATTTAACAAAGGTATCTTACGTATTATCATTCCGCCGCTTATTCTCTTACTGGTTATTGCTTTATACGTTGGAGAAAGATACCTCTTTACCAATCGTTCCACTCGGGCCTCTTCTGAGCATTACGAGATTACTGCAACACGTCAAGATTCTGAACTCAGTCAATACTTACTCGGCCCACTTGAAGACAACTATAAGACTGTCAATGAAGCCATGGGATTTGAAAATAAAAGTGTTCATCATGTTATTATTTTTAAAACGTATAAGAATTATCAGAACTTTCTTTTTAATCTTGACCCTAAATGGCGTGACAGCTATATTGGCTATGTTTCAGCCGAAGGTCAAAATATCAAAGTGACTTCTACCAATGCCAAAGATATTGAAGATTATACCCGCGAAAATCTGGTCACAGAACTTCAATATGAAAATGTACTGGATATTTTAAATCATAATCGTTACAGTATTGAAAAGGAACCCATGTGGTTAATTGAGGGCATTGCTACTCACTTTACTGCAGATGATAGCTTAAAAAGCGACTATTTAGAGACCGTTAAGCACAATGACTTTCCAGATATGAATACTATCTTGGCTATGCCACAAGGACGTGGAACACTTATGAGTCAAAACGTCGATGCCTTTGGACAAGAAAATGGAATGGCATTTAGCTACTACATGGTTGATTACATTATCAATCAATATGGCTACCCAACCCTCAAAGCTATTTTCGACTCACCTGATAACTTATTCACAGAAATCGAAGCGACGAGCAATCAGGATTTCATTAATAAAGTTCAAAACTATATTAATCAACAATGATCCTAAGCTAGAACTTATAATATTGGATTAAAAAGGACGCTTGGCAGGTTAACTTAATCACCTGTCAAGTGTCCTTTTTAATTCAATCTCTCTTTTTAAACAGAAAAAAACTCTTAGCTGGGGGGCTAAGAGTAAAAATAATAAATATTTTTAGGGGGGGAATTGCACGAGTGGATATTTTGGGGGGATCCACTCGTAAATCCGCATTATTTGGGGTTTTGTTTTTTGGGGTTAATAATGTTTGGGGTAATTAAGAAATTCTTAATATGTGTTTATTATAAAATTGAACTGTGTATACAATATGACTTGTTTGTGAATAAAGTGTTAAGTCACATTTTAGATTTTAGTACATCCGCCAAAGCCTCTATATAACTGGCTATGGGCTGTTCTTTTACCCCCATAATTTTAACGTTACATTTGTTGTATGGAATTAAATACTTTGTCGCATCTGACCGACCAATCGCAAGAACCATATCTTGAGTCAGCTCCCCTAAAAGGGCATCTGGAATCAAAATCCCCATGACACCTACAATCACATCTACCTTTTGTGTATTCACAATAATAGCATTTTCCCCTGTTGCCCCCATGTCTGCCCCCGCCTTAAGCATTTGAGACGTTGCAAGCGAGTTGGTTCCTAAAGCAATGATAGAGACTTCACTACCGCATTTTGCCCTAATCACCTCAATAATTCTTTTACCAATTCCGCCACCTTGCCCATCAATAACTGCAATATTCATGCTTTCACCTCATTTACAATATCACTCTGTGTAGAGTTATCTATAGCATATTCTAACCCATCAGGACGGTCAGATGCAAATAAAGAAAGGCATAAAGAACTTACAAGTGGCGTTCTACGATTTGTTGAACTACAAATGATGCAACATCTTCTGCATAAGTACCTGATCCAAATCCTGCATCATATCCCAGTTCTTTAGCCAGTTCATAAGAAATACGTGGGCCACCTGCACAGACCACCACTTTATCCCTAATACCCTCTGACTCGATCAGTTCAATCAATTCAGTCATATTGGGAATATGAACGTCTTTTTGAGTCACAATTTGTGACACAATAATCGCATCTGCTTCTAGCTCAATCGCTTTTGCTACGAGGTCTTCATTAGGCACTTGAGCCCCAAAATTATAAGCCTTAATCCCTTTGTAACGTTCAAGGCCATAATGACCATCATAGCCTTTCATGTTCATGATGGCATCAATTCCCACCGTATGAGCATCTGTTCCTGTACACGCCCCAACGATGACTACCTCACGGTCAATATTTTCTTTTATATAGTCTTCTACTGCATATTTATCCATGACGTCTGTTTCAACTTTAGGCACTTCTATTTTCGTAAAGTCGATTGTATGTTGACACTTACCATACATAACAAATAAGGTATAACCAACCCCTAAATCTTCTGCATGGACCACTTGTGGTTCTTCCATACCCATTTTAATAAGCAGTTGCTTAGCCGCTTCTTTGGCTTCTTCACTCAGTGGAACGGGGAGTGTAAATGAAAATTGCATCATTCCGTCATTAAGAGTGTCCCCGTAAGGTTTAATTTGTGTGAGGTCTAAAGCATTACTCATTTGAGCCACCTCCTGTCATAAGGGCAATAAATGGATTAAAGTAATGAGCCGATTTTTCAACGACCCCTTCAAGTCCTTTTCCGCCATCTAATTTACGGGTTACACCTGCAAATTTCCCTTGTTCTATTGTGGACATAATCCCTGTGTTTTCAATAGATTTAAGCATTTTTTCTGCTTCTGCAAGGACATGTTGTGCCCGTTTTTGAATGATGCCGTCTTGTTTAAATTCAATTTCATCACTAATATGACGCATATTTTTAAAGATATACTTGGCATTTTCAATAGAAAGTGCTCGGTCTTGTAAGAGCGGGGTATGGATGGCTTCTGTTAACATTCCTAAAAGTTGTATCCCTTGGTTGGTCATAATAGAAATGGTATTAAACAAGGCATCTTGTATATGACCTCTAAAGATATTACCTGTCATATATTTAGTAGGTGGCATATATTTAAGCGGCGCATTAGGGAAGATTTCTCTTGCCATTTGTGCCTGTGCCAATTCCATTAAAAAGCCGTCTTCGGTATCGGGGTTCATTTCAAAGGCATGACCTAGCCCCATTTGTTCTTCTGGCAAACCTGCAAAAAGAGCAAACTGTTCATTGATAAACTGTGAAGCCAATACCGTATGGGCTTCTTCTATGGCATCAGAGGTGGTGAGGTAGTTATCTTCACCAGTGTTGATGATAATCCCTGCATAACCATTAATGACCCTTGAAAAATATTGGTCAACTAAGGTTCTTTGCATATTAATATCTCTAAAAAGAATCCCATAAAGGGCATCATTTAGCATCACATCTAGTCTCTCAATAGCACCCATGGCTGCTATTTCGGGCATACAAAGACCTGAACAATAATTACAAAGTCTAATGTAGCGTCCTACTTCTTCGCCCACTTCGTCTAGTGCTTGACGCATAATTTTAAAGTTTTCTTGTGTAGCATAGGTGCCGCCAAAGCCTTCTGTGGTTGGACCATAAGGGACATAGTCAAGTAAACTTTGAGCTGTCGTACGAATAACCGCAATAATATCTGCACCTTGTCTCGCTGCCGCCTTTGCCTGAAGAACATCTTCATAGATGTTTCCAGTAGCGACAATAACATAGAGATAAGGTTTTGGGCCTTCCCCAAGTGTCTCAAGTTTTTCTTCTCTAAATGTCCGATTGGCTTTAATACGGGCTGTTGTCGCAGATGCTAACGCATGAATGACGCTTTTCACTTGATCTTTGTCTTGTACAGGGACTTTGGTCAAATCAATTTCGTCTCTTGCAATCTTTTCTGCGATTTCTTGTGCGCTATCTCCTGTGTGGACAATAGCGTTCCCCAGCCAATAAGCGGCACCTTCAGCTAACCCACCTCCCTTTTTAATGTTATCAACGACAACATTGGGCAGTGGTCTTTCTAAATCATCTATACCATCGACTCCTAAGAGTCTGACGATTGTTCTTTCAACTGATACCGTAGTGTGTTTATCTATAAATGTTTGTGTATCTTCAGCGATTTTTCGTGCTGAATCACGTGCACTTTCCACAACGGAAAAATCCAAATTTAACTTACTCACGCGCTGACCCTCCTAATATATTTTTAGCCCTATTAATAATACTTTCATCCAATCCCATTAATTCTGAAATGACAATGGCATCCTTGGGAATTTCACTTTGTCGACTGACTTTACTTAATCGGTAGTCCATCATTTTTTTAAGTAAGGTCATATCTTTTGTCTTGAGTTCGACTTCTAAAACCTCTCGATCAATGGCTTTTAAACCATTGACTTGATAGTGACTGACGCCTTCTGAAACCAGTCCATCGTAGTGGGTGGTAATCACTGATGTCAAGTGGGTCTCTCTCAGATATTCGATCATGGCTTTGGATAGGGCATAACCCTCTGTGGGATTAGTTCCTCTTGCCATTTCATCAATCAAAAGAAGACCGAACTCATTTTTTCGCTTAAAAACGCCTGATAATTCCACCAGTTCTGCACCAAAAGTACTTAACCCTTCATCAATGGATTGGTCATCCCCAATGGCAGTAAAGATAAAATCAAAGAGGCTTATTTCCATTGATTCACACGGGACAAACAGCCCCATCTGTGCCATTTGAGTCAACAAACCTACCAGTTTTAAGGCGACCGTTTTCCCTCCCATATTGGCACCTGTAATGAGGGTAACATTGGCATCTACTGCAAAATCAATCGGTGTAAAGACATTTTTTTGAAGCTGTTTTACTTTAAGGTGAACCCCCTTCTTAAAACGCAAACATGCTCGATTAGATGCCTCTAAAATTCGAGGCCGTGTACAATGAAACGCTTTTGAAAAAAGGGCTTTTGAAAGTGTCAAGTCAAGACGCCCCACTACTTCCATGTTATCCATAATATCGGGTAAGACCTCCGCCAATGCTTTTGAAAGTCTCTCTCTTACACGGTTTTCCTCTTCTTGTTCAAGGGCTTTTAACCGCTGTTTTTCCTCTAATAATGCTGTAGAATAAGCCACTCTGTATATGGCTAACATGGGCATTTCTTGTGCATATTTTAAGTTAGGAACACCTTCTACATCTTCAAGACGGTCTTTAGGGACGAGGACATCCCCATTGTTTTTAATCCTAAGTCCTTTCGCCTTTAAAATCTTCTGTGTTTCTATTAGTTCCACCTTTTTTTGATTGCTATTACTTGTAAGATGCTGTCTAATCAGCTTTAATTTTTCAGAATATAGGCTGTAAATATGAAAGGTGGTATTTCTTGTCTTCTCAGGATCCAATAGGTCGATAATCCCCTCTACTGGTTTCAGTTCATATAGGGAATACAAATGACTTTTGATTAATTGTTCCCTTAACTGGTCTAAGTTGATGTGGAAACTTTTAAGTTCAAAAAGCTCTGATAGAGACAAACAGTTACCACTTGCTAAACGCTCTATTGTATGAAAGAGCGGTTTAAGGTGTCCTAAAAGCTGTTGAATGGCAATGACGTCACTTGGACATCGATAGGTAAAGTCTAGCATTTTTTCCAGCTGTTCAAATGCAATTTCTAAATCATCTTCTTGTCCTCTTTGATAAAAAGTCATTTGACTCTTATGACGCTCTCCATAAGCTGACTTTACTTTGATTTTTTCGAGGATAAAGGCCATATCCAGTGCTTTCGGTTGAGACATCATAAGACCTCCTCATCTATTGCCATGACATCTATAATACTGATGCCTTGAATCCCTTTTTTCAAGGCTTTTATAAAGGCACTTCTATCATAGTAATAGCCACTGGGTGAATAGGGGTTAACGGTTATCATCTTTAAATTGATGGGCTCTAAAACGCTAATTTTAATCCCTTGTCTCATATAAAGCTGCCAGTCCCTGTGTTCAATAAAAATTTTAGTGGCATCTTTGACAATGAATTCAATTCGGCTGGCCTCTGAAACATTCTCTACGATTGCTTTTAACGTCCGATTAACAAGAGCCCCTGGAAAGACCACCTGTGTCGTCTCCTCTGTAATGGCTTCAGCGATTATCTTCCCTGCCCCTAGAGCTGTTTTAAGCTCATCCAATATTTTGACCTCACCTTTTTGATTGATGACATGTACTTTGTTAAAGTGATGCATCCATGGCATCCTCGGCACGAGGGTCTGCTTTAACTGCATTAAGGTGGCTTTATGAACTGTTTCTTGGACGGTTTTCGACATTTCTCTGCTGACGACTGCCCCGGTTGACAAGACACATGCATCAGAGATAGCCGGCGAAGCAGAGGTATGACGGTCCAGTGCCCCATCTACTAAAACCCGATTGGCACCTAGGGCCAACATGCGTTCTGAAACATCTCTAATCGCTCGATTCGTATTAGGTCCTGCCAACTGAATATAGCCATCCGATAGGGTTCTCCCAATAATCATCCGCCCCATGGCGGTGTTGTAAGGTGTGACTTCAATGATTTCACACTTCACTTCCGCTGTTTCAAAGAGCATTTCTGCTGTGGCAAAATAAGTGCCTCGACTCACGTAAATCATAGGTTTTTGCGTCTGTGTGACGAGGTCAATCCGTTCACCGTCACGACCGATACTGGTCAGTCCGAGTACCCTCTTTTGTTCTTCTGCCTCTTCTATAAAATGATTAAGTGTCACTGTTTTACCTGCGTTTTTAGCCATCCCTACTATCGCAATAATTTTTTCATCAGTGTCTAATTGGCTTAAGAGATTCATCTTATTTATTTTCCTTATGAACTCTTTTTTCACGTTCTAAATCTTTTGGTTCAATAGCGACTCTATTCCCTTGTAGGAGTCCACCAACCCCAAAGAGTTTGGTGTTTTTTTGCTCTTGCGTTTCTTTGACTTTGTCTTTATCAGGATCATAACAGGTTGGTTGTGTATAAGTTGTTATGACCCCTTCATAATTTCTTAAAACAACACGTTCTGGCGATTGTGAAATCATGTATTGAGGCATAACAGGTATTTTTCCACCGCCACCTGGTGCATCTACTACAAAGGTTGGCACGCAGTATCCAGAAGTATGGCCTCTTAAACCTTCGATAATTTCAATGCCTTTGGATACAGGCGTTCTAAAATGCTCTATTCCTGTTGATAGGTCACATTGGTAGATATAATAAGGACGAACACGCATCATAACGAGATTATGAACCAGTTCTCTCATCACGTGAACGCTGTCATTAATGCCTCTTAAGAGGACCGACTGATTCCCCAGTGGAATCCCTGCATCAGCTAAGAGCTCACAAGCCCGTCTTGATTCTGGGGTTATTTCTTTTGAATGGTTAAAATGTGTATTCAGCCAAATCGGATGATACTTTTTAAGCATGTTACAAAGTTCTGGTGTAATCCTTTGTGGGCAAACAACAGGTGCTCTTGAACCAATACGAATAATTTCTACATGGGGTATTTTTCTCAGTTCACTGATAATGTACTCTAAGAGTTCATCAGAAACCAATAAAGCATCACCACCTGATAAGAGGACATCTCTAATCACGGGGGTGTTTTTAATATAATTAATGGCTTGATCGATGCGGTCTTTAGGTACGCCACCATCATTGTGTCCTGCAAAACGCCTTCTGGTACAATGTCTACAATACATGGAACACATATCGGTAATGAGGAATAAGCAGCGGTCTGGGTATCTATGTGTTAATCCCGGAACGGGTGAATCCCCATCTTCATGAAGCGGGTCATCCATATCCGCTGATGAAAAATGCGTTTCTAAAATGGTTGGGACTGCCTGCATTCTCACAGGACAAGTTGAATCCTCTTGGTCCATAAGTGTTGCATAATAAGGGGTGATTCCCATTCTCAATATTTTAAGGGATTCTTTAATGCCTTCCTCTTCTTCTGCTGTTAAATGAATCACTTGTTTAAGGGCTTCTAATGTAGTTATACGATTCTTAACTTGCCAATGCCAAGAATTCCAATCTTCTTCGCTAACATCTTTCCAAAGTGGTATTTCCTTATAATCTCTCATCGCTTAACGTCCCTCCAATTTAAATTTTTGTGATTTAAATATGTCTTGTTTCTTAAGCTGTCCTTTGCTTTTTTTACGGTTTCTTCATGCTGTTTTTTATACTGTTTTTTAGACGCTCTTAAGCGTAAAGTTCTTCATATATTTTTCTAAGTGTTTGACTTTCTCTCATAATCTGAAGTGTGATTTCTGCATGACCCTTGGTATAGCCATTGCCTACAATCATCGTAATATCTTTACCAACACCTTCAGCACCGAGTGCTGCTTTGGTAAAGCTAGTTGCCATACTAAAGAAATAAACCGTGCCTTCATCCTTCGTAGATAAGATAGACGCCATTTCAGTATTTTCAATATTAACGCAGTTAATCACGATATCACACATTTGACCTTCGGTTACTGCTTCGACTTTTTTCATGACACCGACAGCATCCGTTGCATCAGCTTTAATAAAATGGTCTGCTAATCCTGCCTCTAAAATGCGATTTTTAGCCTTATCAGAGTATTCAAGAGCAATTACTTTTCCCGTTACACCTGCTCGTTTTTTAGCTTCATAAAGGCAAAGCATGCCTGATTTTCCTGCACCACCAATCACCATCACTGTTTGACCCGGTTTTACGAGTTTAGCGGTCTGTGCTGGCGCACCTGCTACATCAAGCACTGAAAGGGCCAACTTTTCAGGAATATCATCTGGTAATTTAGCATAAAGACCACTTTCAAACAAAATGGCTTCGCCATCTATGTCCACTTGATCAATGTCTTTACGAATCGCTTTGATTTCATGGATAACGAGCGGTGTCAGTGAAAGAGAAACCAAAGTCGCTATTTTATCCCCTACTTTTAAATCGGTCTTCCCTTCAAGACTGCTTCCTATTTCTTTAACGGTTCCAATGAGCATCCCGCCTGAACCTGTCACTGGATTTTTATGTTTACCAAATTTAGCAACAATGTTTAAAATAATTGATTTAATCGCCGCTTCATCCCCACTGGCTTGCTCTTTTATCTGTGTAAAAGACGCTGAATCAATATTAAGTGTTTGAACATCAATTTTAATTTCATTGTCAAAGAGCGTCATGTCATTTGAAATGATCTTTGCAGGTTGTGGTAAAATCCCCTCTGGTTCGATTACACGATGTGTGCCATATGGACATCCTTTTTTCATTTTTATATCCTCCCCAAATTTCCATCTTCGTTTTCTATTTTTTCTGTCATGAGTTTATATCGCAAGTCTCATGCCAATGTTAATTTTTTATCATTTCAAATTTGTATTGATTACATATTGATGTAAGCCTTGAATTGACTGAATTCTTTTGAAGATTTGACCCTTTTATTTTTTAATACTCTTTTTATTGCCATCAAAAAAAGAGAAAGAAGTGCCGAATTTTAAGCACTTCATTTCTCTTTTGATTTTATAGTCTGGTCTTCGCTAACCTTATTTTTTCAGCCTCTATTGCTTGTTGATCTGATATTTTTTCATTTTGTACTGGAGAGTTTGGCGGGGTATTTTTAAGACAAGTGCCGCTTGGCTCACGTTGTTATCACTTGCGCCTAAGGCGTGTAGAATCATTTGTTTTTCAGCCTTCTCTACAGCATGACTAAGCCCTAGTGATAGGTCAACGCCTTGACTTTCATAGGTCTTATCGCACACACTACAGTCAAAATTAGCAGGTAAATCCTCTACTTGTATCACATTGCCTTCTATAAAATGAATGGCACTTTCAATCACATGCTCCAACTCTCTGACGTTGCCTTCCCAAGAATGGGCTTCAAAACACCGCATCACTTCTGGTGAAACGCCCTTGACATTGCGGTATAAACTTTGATTGTATTTTTTAATAAAGTAATGGGTCAATACTTTGATATCTTCTTTTCGGTCTCTTAGTCTAGGGATACTGAGCATAATGGTATTCAGGCGATAGTACAAGTCTCTTCTCAATTGACCTTCTTCGATCGCCTTGTCAGGGTCTTCATTCATTGCGGCAATGACCCGTACTTCTATTTTTTTCTCTTGATTGTCCCCTATTCTTCTCATACGCTTCTCTTGAAGAACCCTGAGCAACTTGGCTTGAAGGGGTAAGGGCATTGAATTGATTTCATCTAAAAAAAGAGTTCCTTGATCGGCTAATTCAAATAGACCCGGCCGATCAACTGCACCTGTAAATCCCCCTTTAACCGTTCCAAAGAGGATCCCTTCTAGCAGTGAACTCGGGAGGGCAGCACAGTTTTGAGCGATGAAGGTTTCATTGCCTCGTCTACTTGAACTATGAATGGCTTGTGCCAACATTTCTTTACCTGTTCCAGTCGCCCCGTAAATTAAGACAGGCATTTCTGTTCTCGCCGCTTTCATAGCAATCGTCTTTACATGATTAAACGCAGGATTATCAGTGATGATATCTTCAAACTGATAATAGTGAACAGCCTTAGTCGCCCTCAGTTTCCCTCTATTCTCTTTGGCGGGTGTGACTTGTTTTTGAAGGTCTATATACCGTTCAGTTAACTGGCGATAGGCGGTCATATTTTGAGAAATTTCAACAGCACCTACTACTTTTCCACTGTCGTAAATGGGAATCGTGGTATTAATTGTATCAATGAGTTTGCCCTTATAATTGCGATAACTTTGTTCCCGATTAATAATGGGTTCTCCGGTGGTCAACACTTTTAATATCGTACTATCAGTCTGGTTAAGTGAAGGGTAAACCTCTGTCACATGACGGCCTATTGCCTCAGAGATATTAATATCATCTAACATGGCTGCTTTTTGATTACAATAAACCAGCATGCCTTTTTCATTGACTATTTGAATCCCATCATTCATGTATTCCATTATTTTTTTGACTTGTTCATCTTTAAAAAATAGTCCCATAAAGCCTCCAAAATAAATTTTTTATGAAAATTGCTGAATTTTGGGCATATATTGCCGATATTTAAGCATTTTTCCTATAGAATCGTCCCGTTGCCACTATTTTTTGCTTCTTTTAGCTTTTCATAAGCAATATGTATTAATTTATCGCAATGGGTCAGCTCATTAATCTCAACGACTGCAAACCGACAGCTGATTTTCAAATCAAAAGGGGTTTCCAAAACTGCGATTTGGTCTTTAAGTTTTTCTGCCAATTGATAGGCCGCAAGTGTATTTTGATTAAAATAGAGGACCGCAAATGTGTCGCCCTTAATACGGGCAATTTGATACTCTTCTGCATTTAATAAGGTCTTAACCGTATCAATAAGGTCTATTAAAACTTGATCGCCTACTTCATAACCATGTCTTTCATTGATTTTACCCAGTTCGTCCACATCAAAAAAAAGCACCGATGACACATTTTTAGTGAGTCTTAAGCGTTCAATTTCAAGGGACAATAAATTTTTAAGTTTGTCTTCATTGTTAATGAGAACCATCTTGTGATTCATCAGTCGATCTTTTTTCACATGGGCTTTAAGATCACTTTGGAGGCGATTAATTTGTCCTTCACAGATTACAAAAAAAAGCACCCCTTGCAAAAGCACATAAATCCCTATCACCAGATAAATAAAAACAAAAGAAGTTATGGGCATAAAAGCAATGATCCCCGAGGGGATAAGAGAAGTCACTAACAACATGACTATCATGATAGCTCGCCTGGTAATCTTGTTCTTATTTTCCATAAACCTCACCTTTTGTTTAGATTTCACTGATTTGAATTTCAATTTCCGAATGTTCTGCATTGCCTTCTGTAACCAGTTGATAACGCATGACAATATCTAATGCGGCATGGTCTTGCCATTTAATTTCATGCCCTTGTGTGGTCATTAAAAAGACCCCATAAGGCGTACGGTATACCACTTCATGTGTGATGTCTTGAGCAATTAATATCTCTGAATTGACGGTTCCAAAACGCTTAATCTTAATGGATGCCCCATCATAAACAAGCATGGTTCGTGTGCCTTCCATACCACTGACTTCTGATTCACTATAACGCAAATAAGCCTTGCCTGCCTTTATTTGATAGTCTGCTTCTGTAAAAAGTTCAATGGTTTCTTTTTCGCCCTGACTGGTTTGAATGGTGGAAATCACTTTTATCTTCTTTTTCATTATTCTTTTATCCAATCATTAACGAGAATACGAATATTTTCAACATGCTCTTCAGCATTTTTTCTTGCTGTTTCTGAATCGTGGTTGAGTATCGCTTCAAAAATTTTACCATGCGATTGTTGAATTTCTTGAAAATTAGTAAACTCATTGAAATAAACCAATCTAAATCTTTGAAATTGATCGTGTAAGTCTAAGATAATATCAATCAAACGTTGATTTTTACTTGCTGTGAAAATCAGCGAATGGAATTCATTATCGCATTCAATCATTTTTTTAGTGTCTCTGTTCATCATGGCTTCATTGAATCTTTCAATGACAGACCCTAAGGCTTCAAGTTCTTCATCAGAACGTCTACGTGCTGCTAATGCTGCTGAAAAGCCTTCAAGTTCAACACGAATTTCCAAAACCTCTAAAATATCTGTTTTGGTTAAATCGGCTACATAAGCCCCTTTTCTAGGAATCATAATTACAAAATTTTCTTTTTCCAATTTACGGATAGCTTCTCTTACTGGGGTACGAGAGACGCCCAATTGATCTGCAATCGTCACTTCCATTAAACGTTCACCGGGTTTTAACTCTCCACTCAAAATAGCACTTCTTAAATATTCAAATACAACTTCTCCCAATGGTTTATAATTTCTAATTTCTAACTTGTTAAAATTGATACTCATTGTTTCCTCCACATTTCTCTAGCGATTGCTTATCACTTTTCATTATCTAACGTTTACTTTTTTATACCTCGTCACTTGATTCCTTGTTGTCTTCACCACTATAAGTCATCACTACAAAACTTTGCGGATAACTTTTCTTAATTTTTTTGAGGGCAAGCTTGGCCTTACAATAATCCTTAAAAATAGCAAATACTGTCGGACCGCTACCACTCATAAGTGTATTTTCAGCCCCAAAAGCTGTTAGTTGCTGCTTGATACTCAAAACCTCTGGATAGCGGGTGAGTGTCACCTCTTCTAAAACATTATGGAGTCCCTTAATCACTTCAAATTTATTTTCATTTTCAAGGGCTTCAAGCATGGTTTGAGTTCTGGGATGTTCTTTAATCTGACTGACATCCAGCGACTGATAAATCTCTTTTGTCGAGACACCAAAACTCGGTTTTACAAGTAATAAACACGTGTGACTCAATGCCTTAATAGGCTTCAGTTCATCACCAATCCCACTTGCAAACGCACACCCTTTAAGCATACAAAAAGGAACATCTGCCCCCAATTGGCTACCTAATTTCATTAGAGTGTCTGTCGTCTGTCCCAGCTCACAAAGCGCATTAATGGCTATCATGACTGCGGCAGCATCTGTACTGCCACCTGCAAGCCCTGCTGCAATGGGAATTCGCTTTTCAATATGAATTTTAAACCCCCTTTTAAGGTGAAAGTGGTTTTTCATTAAAGCTGCTGCACGATAGGCAATATTGTCTTCATTGGTGGGTAAAAAGGATTCTGTCGTTGTCAATTCAATGGTTTCATTGGATGTTAAGGTCACTGTAACGTCGTCGTAAAGTTCAATTTGCTGCATAATCATCTCAACATCATGATAGCCATTTGGCCGCTTACCAAGGACGTCAAGAGATAGATTGATTTTGGCTCTTGCTTTTAATGTCATTGCTTTCATAATCTATACTCCGCTGGACTAGTGAATTGTATTTATCCTCTATTTTACATCCCAATATAAGTTTCATTGTCTTTTTAAGTATAAAGTATACAATGAAGTACATGAATACAAAATACATTATAAATACAATCTAATTATAAGCCATTTTTTAACTTATGACTAGGCTTTTCCTAAAACTTATTGCTATAATAAGTTAAGGAGGTCTCTTTTATGATTATAATACAAAAAAATAAACACCTATTTACCCTTTTTATGGTGGTTTGCATTCTTTTTTCCAGTGTGAGTTTTGCAGATGAAGCCCTTCAATCGCCTTCATCCGCTCCCATTGTAATTGACGAAAACCTTTATCAAGTGCTTTCACAACACTTTTGGGACAAGGCTCGTCACTTTGAATCACTCCAGCTGCTTAAAGCAATGACTATTGAGAATCAAGCTGAAACCAGCATTTGGCTATTGGCTAATGGGGATATTATGTTTCACACGCCTCAAATGTCAGCGGCCTATGATGCCTCAACTGAAGCTTATGATTTCAAACCTTCTTTCGAAGCCGTTAAACCTTATATTTCAATAGCAGACTATGCTTTGGCAAATTTAGAGACCACTACTTCTGGTGCCAAGTACCAATATTCTGGTTATCCTGCCTTTAATGCGCCAGATGCTGTCTTAGATGCAATAAAAGACGCAGGCTACGATTATTTGTCTACTGCTAATAATCACTGCTTAGACCGCAAAATACCTGGGCTCACACGTACAATTGAACAAATTGATGCCAGAAACCTTGATCATGGCGGAACTTACGTAAGCCCCAGTCCTGATAAACGCTACATTGTCAAAACCGTTGAAGGCATCAAGATAGGCATTTTATCTTCTACTTACGGCTGCAATGGCTACGAAAAGACGATTCCTGAGTCTCTTTTTCATCAATCGGTTAACACCAATGACCCTGATTTTTTAAAAACACAATTGGACCTTATGGCACAAGACCAATTAGACTATAAAATCGTCTTTATCCATTGGGGAAATGAATACCAAAGGAGCGCTTCTGACCAACAAAAAGATCTGGCACACCAATTAATTGATTGGGGAGCAGATGCTATTTTAGGCTCTCACCCCCATGTCGTTGAACCTTCTGAGATTACATACAAAGAAGGAGAAGCAAAATATATTATTTATTCTATGGGGAACTTTATTTCCAACCAAAGTCGCGTTACTATTTCAAATAGCCGTGGTATCTATACGGAAGATGGAGTAATGGTTTATCTCAATTTAATCAAAGATTCACAAGGACACACCCGCCTTGGCGCAGTAAAGAACGTCCCTACTTGGGTTCATAAATATACCCAAAGTGGCCGCCTGCATTATGTCATTGAACCCATTGACCATGTGATGAAGGATTTTGAAATTCAGACGCCACTTGACCAATCCTTGGCCAATTCTTATGCACGAACTATGAGCTTACTCACTTCTTATAATGAAAAGACAGGGATTCAGTTAGCTGAACCTGAAAAATAAAAAAAGCCACTAAGACGCGTAAGAGGTCGTTTTATCAGTTCTCTTATGTGTCCTTAGTGGTTTTTAATTTAAAAAGTCTTCACGGTTAATTGACATGGTTATAAATTCAGCGTAAAGTACGCCATTTTTGAGCGTAAATTGTTCAGGATACTGTTCCATAATTTCATCAATATAGCCTTGCTCTTCGTATTCTTCTCGCTTCTTGTAGTCGGAAACAAATCCCACTTTTTTATAACTTTTTTGAGCGCGAACATTAAATTCAGCCACTCTAAGATACATTGTTCTCAATGGAAAATGTTTAAAGACATAATTGAGATACGCTTTCAATAGGTAAGTCCCATATCCCTTTCCTAAGTGATTGGGATCTACTGCGATTCCTAATTCAGCGGTTTTTTTAAACCAGTTAATATTTTTAAGTGTGACAAATCCCACGGGTCTCTCATCATCAAAAAGGGCATAGAGTTTTCTAAAAATAAGCCCCTGTTTACTGTGAAACCAATACAGATATTCTATTTCCATTTCATAGGGAAAATGATATTGATAAAATCTAGGATCTTGATGCTTTCCCCAATATCTAAACAAGTAGGCGTCTTTTGACGTCACTTTGCGAAAAATCAGTGCCATGACTTTTTATCCTCTAATTTGTGACGTATTCGCGTATTTTTGGTATTTACCCAGCCAAGCAAGGTATACCTTACCCGTTTCACCATTTCTCTGTTTGGCTATAATCACTTCACCAATTCCCTTGAGTTTTTCATCTACTGTTTCAGGATTATAATATTCATCTCTATAGAGGAACATCACTAAATCGGCATCCTGTTCAATCGCTCCAGATTCACGTAAATCTGAAAGGATTGGTCGGTGATCCGCTCTAAGTTCCGATGCCCGAGATAACTGGGAAAGGGCTAAAACGGGACATTGCATCTCTCTGGCAATTTGCTTAAGAGATCTTGAAATGGTGGAAATTTCTTGTTGTCTATTTTCTTGCTTACCGCTACCAGACATCAATTGAAGGTAGTCAATCATAATCATATCAAGACCATGATTCATCTTGAGTCGTCTACACTTACTTCTAATTTCAGCCACTGTAATCCCAGGTGTATCATCTATAAAAACTTTGGCTTCTGAGAGCTGGGCACTTGACCTAGCCAGTTTAAACCAGTCATCTTCTTCAATTGTACCCGTTCTAATGTCACCAATAGATACGAGAGACTGAGCCGCCAACATCCTTTGTACCAATTGGTCAGCAGCCATTTCCAAACTAAAGATAGCGACACTTTTACCTTCCTTAACCGCCGCATTTTGACAGAGGTTAAGAGCAAACGCTGTTTTCCCCATAGACGGTCTCGCCGCTAGGAGGATAAGGTCTGACTTTTGAAGTCCAGCTGTCTTTTCGTCAAGGGCTTCAAAGCCTGTCGGCAACCCTGTTAAAGCATTGGGATCTTCATTAAGTCTAACAATATTGTTATAGGTGGTTTCAAGCAGATCGGACATCCCTTGGAAACTTTTTTTATTTTTATTTTGAGAAATTTCAAAGATGCCTGATTCAGCTTCTTCTATAAGGGCTTCTGCTTCTGCATTGTCATACCCTTTATCAACAATTTCTGTAGCGGTCTTAATCAACCGCCTTAAAATAAATTTCTCATGAATAATTCTGGCATGGTTGGATACATTGGAAATTAATGTCCCTACATCGGAAAGTTCCGTTAAATATTCAAACCCACCCACAACATCTAAAAGCTTATTCTTGGTTAATTCATCAGATACAGTAATCAGATCGACTGTTTTTCCTTCACTAAAAAGGTATTTAACCGTTCTAAAAATTTCTCTATGTGCTTCATGATAAAATTCTTCATCATAGGTGATGACATCGAGGACATCCCCAATTAGATCACTATCGAGTAGAATGGAACCCAGAACATTTTGTTCTGCATTGATATCATGCGGCATTGTTTTTAAATTCATATTCATGGTATCATTTCCTTCGTTGTTGATTTTAGGACTGGATTGCCTTTTTGACTATTCTTCAACCACTTTTACTTTCATGGTCGCTGAAACTTTAGGGTAAACTTTAACCGTTACGTTAGTCGTCCCCAAGGCACGAATAGGCTGTTCAAGTGCAATTTTTTTCTTATCAATTTTAAGTTTGTGTTTTTTCTTAAATGCATCCGCAATATCTTTGTTTGTGATTGAGCCAAATAATCGACCGCCTTCACCTGCTTTTGCTTTAAAAACAATTTCAATCTCTTCTATTTTTTTCGCTAAATCTTTGGCTTCTTGTAAAGCTTCAGCATCTCTTTTTTGTTTGGCTTCTTGATGGTGTTCAAGTTCTTTGACATTCCCATCAGTCGCTTCTTTTGCAAGTCCTCTAGGAATCAGGTAATTTCTTGCGTGTCCATCACTGGCATTAATAATTTGTCCTTTTTTACCAGTGCCTTTAATGTCTTTGAGTAAAATCACTTTCATTTATCTGTCTCCTCATATAATAAGTTTGTCGCCAAGAAAAATCGGTTACAGACTTATCCTTTTTTGATATAGATGAGAGATAACTCTTTTATATCTCGGAAATTCATTCCAACAATACTAGTCATCCTTTTCTCATCTCTATATTAATAGTTACACTTTATAATCAAGGTTCCCAAATGCCGCCTCCCATATCAGCCTCCAGCAGGTTTTTTTACTGGTTAAATGCTAATAATGCGAGGTCTAGGACGATGATTGGCTTGGGATAGTCCTTGGTTGCTTTTCTTCATTTTTAATAGAAAGGTAATCATCCAATGCCAATAAGGATCAATTAATCCTAATCTGTAGGAAAACAATCTAGCACATAAATAGTGTGCAAATAGTGTTGACCTCTAAACTGACACCTCTCAGTTTCGATACTAGATTTAAATCCGAATCTTTCAACTAATCTAATAGATTTTGAGTTGTTAACATATATATGAGCACGGACTTGTCTTACCTTCATTTCATTTTGAGCAAAATCTAAAATTGCTTTTAAGGCTTCACTCATAAGCCCCTGTCCCCAATACGCTTCTTGGAGGTCATACCCCACATCAACACAGTTTCTATTTTTATCCCAACAATGAAAACCGCAAGTACCAATTTTCGCCTTGTTATTTTTTAATGTTAATATCCAACGGTGCTGTATTCGGGGTTCTGGCTGTAAATAAAATTTAATTAATTCATCAGCTTCATCTAAGCTATTTAATGGTTCTGCATCGAATAAGTATCTATTTATACTATCACTTGAAAAATGGTTTAAAATGAAAGACCTGTCCTCATAAGAAATATTTTTCAATAGCAATCTCTCGGTTTCAATCTCATGAAAAGTCATCATATATTCTCCTCATATAATAAGTTTGTAACCAAGAAAAATGGGTTACAGACTTATTCTTTTTTTGATATAAGATGAAGGATAGTTCCTTTATATCTAGGCAGTTCTTTCCAACAATACGGGGAATCTTTTTCTCATCTTACTAAATGGCTTCCATATTATAATAGTCATCTATTGATTCGATTAATTGCTGTTTCACAGTTTCAATATCTGTCTCTTCAAATTGTGCACCAGCCACTTCTAAGTGACCCCCACCACCGAGTTTTTCTAAAATAACTTGAACGTTAACGTCTCCCAGTGAACGCCCTGAGATGAAGACTTTGCCTTCTTCTTTTTGAGCAATCACAAAAGAAGCCGTAATCCCTCTAATATTCAAGAGGTCATCTGCTGCTTGTGCCGCAATGAGTCTAATATTATCCACTGCTTTTTGAGAAGTAGAGATGGCAATACTTTCTTTGTAACGGATCGCACTTCCCACCACATTGGCTTTCTCAGTAAAGGTATCAATATCATCTTGAAAGAGCTGTCTGACACGGACTGTATCTGCCCCTTGTCTTCTTAAATAGGCTGCCGCATCAAACGTTCTCACGCCTGTTTTAAGTGAGAAATTTTTCGTATCCACTGTAATACCCGCCAAAAGGGCATCAGCTTCTTCTTTTTCTATTTTAGGCTTATCCTCCATATACTGCATCATTTCAGTAATGAGCTCTGCCGTACTTGAAGCATAAGGTTCTAAATACTTTAAAATCGCTTTTTCAATGAATTCTGTACTCCGTCTATGATGGTCAATTAAAACTACTCTGCTGCTTTTTTCAACCAATTCAGGACATTCTGTTAGACTCGGCTTATGTGTATCCACAACCACGACAAGGTTGTTATCGTCTACTAGCTCAAGGGCTTCTTCAGAGGTAATGAATTTATAGAGTTCATTGTCTTCAAACGTCGCATAGACATTGCTGATAGCATCATTCACTTCATTCAAAACGATAAAGGCTTCCTTGCCTCGGTTAATTACACTCCTATAGACACCAATGGCTGCACCAAAAGCATCCATATCGGGGTTGTGATGCCCCATAATAATCACTTTACTGCTCTCATCTATAATGGACCTAAAGCCATGTGCAATAACTCTCGCCTTAACGCGGTTTCTTTTTTCAACTGCTTTGGTCTTTCCACCGTAGAATTCATAAGCACTTTTCTTTCGAATAACGGCTTGGTCTCCGCCACGTCCAAGAGCCAGTTCAAGAGATGTATAAGCATCTTCTTCAAGAGCACTTAGATTTTTACCATTGACGCCAATACCAATACTCAAGGTAACATGAATCTTATTGCCTTCTTCAATTTCTCTGACGTCATCAAGAATAGAAAACCGTTTGGCTTCAAGATTTTCAAGATACTTACGTTCAAAGACAACCAGGTACTTGTCCTCTTGATACCTTTTAATCATCCCGTTCATGCGGGTTGCCCATAGGTTTATTTTCTTTTCAATTTCAGAAGTCACAAAAGGCACTTTTTCTTCCTTGGTTTCATTCATAACATCATCGTAGTTATCAACATTAATGAGTGCAACCACTGGTCTTTCATCATCATATTTAACTCTCAAATTGATCAGCTCTGTTTGGTCAAACCAATAGAGCATAATGATGGCGTTTTCCGGATTAGGATCATCCAGTCCGACGTGATTAATGTAAACATCATAAACCTTTTCAGAGATTTTAATATTTTCTATAACATCGCCCTTTTCAAGGTCTTCCGCCGTAATACCACTGACAAGTTTATCAATGTTTTTACCAATAACGCTGGTGTCTTCCACCATGTCTGTAAACTTGGAATTATACCAATTGATTTTACCATCAAGATCAATCACAACAAGTGGTACAGGTAAGTTAAAAACAGCATACCGTGCAGCACTGTCTATATTGGTAGATAAGTTTTCGATGTATTTTCGCCACTTTTTATTCTTAGAACGGTTACTATACCAGTTAAAAAAAACCAAAATGAGCATCAAAGCAAGACCAATTAAGCCTAAAATACGGTTATAATAAGCAATTGCTGCGATTAAAAAACCGATTACTATAATATAGTAATTTAATGATTCTTTAAATGGATTGGTCATTTTATTATTCATCTAATCACCTCTTTAGGGACTCTCTTTTTCTTAGGCCAATCATCAAATCGAATATACCAAGTAATGATATATATTGTAAAAATCCAATCAGTAAGAGAACCACAATAATAGCGATTGCTCCTCCCTTTGGAACCACTTTTAATAAATAATAATAAAGTGCTGCAAGGCCTTGTATGGCAAATACGACTAAAAATAAATAAAGAAAATTTGACGTAATGAGCTGCATGTCAACAACACCTAAATAACCCACAATATAAGCTAATATTAGCATAATAAAACTGCCATAGCCAACATGTCTGGGGTACGTAAAATCTTTAAAAGAGCCTACTGGGTTTAAAGGTAATCGCAATTTCTTAAAAACCAGTCTCGAAAAGGCATAATTCACGCCACTAATCATCATACCACTAACAATCAAAAGTGCTGGGAATAGTAAGTTCATCAAATACTTCATTTGATCCATCAATTGCATGGTTTTTTGAATACTTTCTGCCATTTGATCTGGATTGTTCATTAATTGACCAACCGCCATCATATCTTGTTCAAAAGTTGCAGGCAAAGTAAACATTTGATTAACATAATCTGTCATATTGCTACCAAATATAACCCGTGTTCCAACCACTAAAATAAAAAGTGAAGCTAAAAGTGCTCCCAGTCCAGAAAGCACTACTGTTTTAAGTGCTCCTTCTTTTCGCTTCATTAAAAGCCCCATAGGTACTCCTGTTAAAAGGGCAATCGCTCCCGATAGCAAACCTACGATAGGCGTCACAATGGCACTTGAAATAAGGGTTGCTATGATTCCTGCTATTATGGTATAAGACAGTTTATTTTTGAATGCTAAAATAATAATGGGTAAAGGTATAAATAAAACAGCGAATATACCGATGAGCGGCACAAAGTGACCCGCAACGATCATCACCACCATAATTGCTGCTAATAAACTTGCTTCAACTAATTCTTTTGTTCGATTCAAAACGTCTCCTCCATTGATTAAACTTACTAGCATTATACTACATTTACACTATCATTTGCTAAATTATTAAAAAAAAACAGATTCCACAAGGAATCTGTTTATATTTTTTAGTCGTTTACAAATGGTAATAAAGCAACGATTCTTGCTCTTTTTACAGCTCTTGTAACCATTCTTTGATGTTTTGCGCAATTTCCTGTAACTCTTCTAGGTAAAATTTTACCTCTTTCAGTTAAGTACTTTTGAAGTTTTTTTGTATCTTTGTAATCGATTGAATCGATTTTATCTTGACAAAAAGCGCAACCTTTTCTTCTTCTACGTCTTCTAACCATGGTTTTCCCTCCTTCATTTAGAATGGAACGTCATCATCGTCTTCGAGTGCTTGGTAATCATCAAATTGATCATCTCCAAAGCTAAAGTCGTCTTTACGTTTTGATGACTGATTTTTGTCTCCCCATTCGAGGAATTCAACTCTATTTGCAAGTACCTCAGTTGTATATCTGGTTTCTCCCGTTTGAGTTTTATAACTTCCCGTTTGAATTGAACCTTGTATAGCAACGAGCTTACCTTTTGATAAATATTGTGAACAGTTTTCAGCCTGTTTTCCCCAAACAACGATTCTAATAAAATCAGCTGTTGGTCTGCCTTGGCTTTCAAATTCCTGTTTCTTTTCTCTCGTCAGTCCTTTGTCAACTGCCATCGTAAAATTGGCAACTGCCATACCACTGCCGGGAACAAATCTTAATTCTGGGTCTCTTGCCAAACGTCCAATTAGTACAACACTATTCATTTATGAGCCCCCCATTTATCACTATTTTTCTTCTAAATTGATGACCATGTAACGAATGACTTCGTCAGCAATTTTGAAGTTTCTTTCTAATTCTTTTGGAAGTTCAGTATTAGCTTTGAAATTCACTAATACGTAGTAACCATCTCTTAGCTTTTCAATTTCATAAGCTAATTTTCTGTTACCCCACTCTTCCACTTTTTCAACTTCTCCATCAGCAGCAATGATATTTTTGAATTTTTCAATAATCTCATTTCTTTTTTCTTCTTCTAACGATGGTCTTAATACAAAAAGCGTTTCGTATTTTCTCATTTTTCTTACACCTCCCTATGGTCTTAGTGGCTCTTTCTCTCTTGAAAGAGCAGAGAAGTAATGACTTATGTATTTACAATTTTCAACATAAGCTCACACTACAACATTTCAATTATAACAGAAGCTTTTCATCTACACAAGCTTTTTTTTATTATTCCTTAGGAACCACTTCTCCATCACGCTTAATCACTTTGATGCGCTTCTCTAATTTGGTTCTGGGAATCCATATTTCTTTTTCACAGGTCATGCATTTCATTCTAAAGTCCATTCCTACACGTGTGATTTCAAACTCTTTTCCCCCACATGGATGTGGCTTTTTCGTTGTAATCACATCGCCAACTTCAACTTTAAGCGGCATAAAACTCCTCCCAAGTGATTTCTTTTATTCTAAGGGTTTTGTCTATTTTGTGCATCTTAAAAAGACGCGTCCCCTCTTTATCCGTTTCTTTAAGTACTGATTTAATTGCGATGTCATCTTCTGCTTTAAATTTTAAAGCCAATCCACAGCTCACTGTAATTTCCCGTGGTGTCGGAAACAATTCGATATCAAAGGTATCAATTAACAAACTTTCAAATTTGATGGCCAGATGAGTTGATTCAAAAGCAATAAACCAAAATTTTTCTTCCATTAATAACGCTCTCTTTCCATAAGATGAATAGGCAATAATCCTATTATAACTTAATTGTGTTATTGGCTTCAGCCATTTTCTCTACTATAGTATACATATTAGTGACTTCACCGACTTCCAACATCATTTTCACGTTATAGTAATCTAAACAAGTCCCACAGCAAAGCACTTCTGTTCCCATTTCAACTAATTTTTTTAAATGGTCGGCTGTTTGAGTTCCTTTTAAAGCGAGATTAACTCCTGAATTAAGCATAATAACAGCTTTAGGATAAGGTTCATATTCAGTTAAAGCATAAAGATAGCCCTTCATCAAAACTGATCCTAGCTTAGGATCTCCTGTGCCTAAAACATCACTGCCAATTACAATGACCGTTTCCGATAAATCAGGACGCTTTTCTGGCATAGCTTCCATGAAGCCCCCTTTAAAAATACTGACTTCATAGCCTGATTCTGTTTGAGTCACATTAAAATCCAGTTTCAAACTTTTGGCCAATTTAGAGACATTATCTCTTGCAATATCATTGTCAACAAGCGTTATAATGTTCCCTTCTCTGATTTGTTCCAGTGCCTTTTTAGTTTCAATCACTGGCTTAGGACATGAAAGTCCACGTGCATCAATTTTAATTTCCATTTCATCCACCTGTATCTTTCCTTTCTTGTTTAAACACATTCAAACATTCAAGCTTTTAACATCACTATCGTCACTATTCAGTATCATTAAAACTTAGACTAAAAATCCAATTTTAGCCAATAAACCATCTAAGAGGTTCTCAAGTATATTGTACTTATAAAAATAAATTCCGAATTCTGATTGGTTAATGGCTTTAACAATACTGGTCATAAATTCAAAGGGATATAGAATATGAACAATCATCATGAGAACATAGACACTAATAAGACCAATCAATCCCCCGACAATGACGCCACCCCCTCGATTAAGTTCATTGAGAATCGGCAACTTTGTAACCTGATTAATGATTGCACCTATCAAGGCAACTAGGCCCATTGTCACAAATAAAAGCACTAAAAAGACCAAGGCGTTAAAAAGCATTTGACTTACCAGATTCCCTAGGGTATTCATAAAATCTATAGCCGAAGTTGACTGAATTTCATTTAGTCGCTGGCTAAGCTGTGTTCTATAAATTTCAGGTAAATCAATGCCACTGATGACACTTGACATATCAGACTGTGTCAAATCACTTTGAGTCATATCTATATTGATGCTCGATGTTAACCACCCTGTAATATGTTCTGACCAAGTTGGAATAGGATTCCAAAAGTTTTCAGTCACATAAACAGCTACTTCATGATAAAACTGATTGGCTACAATTAGGCCAATAATCCATTTTACAAGTCCTATCACCGAATTAATCAGGCCTTTTCGCCAGCCATTAATAACACTTCCTAAGAGAATGATGATGACGACAACGTCAATCCAATTCATAATGCCTCCTTATCACTGCCTTAAACTTTATTTTTTTTCATAGAGGTCAATAAAGTTCCCATAAACAAGTGCAAAACTATCGGCATTTGTTATGAGCAATGAATTAATATCTTCTGTTCCTTTATACGTTTCTATTTTTTCACCTTGACTGTTGTATACCACTAATTCACTGGCACTTAAGCAGTAATAGCGATTGCCAAATGCCTTAACTTCTATAATATCACTTTGATCTAAATCAAAGCTTTTAACGGTTTTTCCTTTGGCATCAATCACTATAATACTATTCTCTGCCTGAGGATTTTCAATTTCTGAATCGGTATTATTAAGCTGATAAACCATTTGATCATGGTCTCTGTCATAAGCGAGGGCATTGAGTGTCCGGTTAAAAGGCACTTTTTCTATAAGCTGACTATCATAATCGTAAACGTTAACACCTTCATCCGTAGTCACTATGATTGAATCTTCTGTACAGGTCACATCATATACCACATCTCTTAACATGTTACTTCCGCTAATAATACTCCCATTGTAAGTGGCAATGACCATTTTAGAGTTAAAATCAGTCCGACTCAAATCTAAAATCATTGCAATAATGTCTTGGTATTTATCATTAATGTCAAAATCAATCATTTCACCTTTAGGCAGTGAAACACTGGATATGAACTTCATCTGTAAATCATAAATCAATAAAGTGCCATCCTCTTTAAAAAGGCCAATATAACCACTGCTAAAAAACTTTAAATCTCTTAAACTGCCCATTCTCAATTGAGAAGACACAATCATCCCCTCTTGATCCAACACATACACATCACCGGCCTTTTTGTCAGCGATAACGATGGTTTTATCTCCTGTTGCCATAAGGGTATTATGGCTAGCTACCGTTTTGGTCCATAAGAGCCTTCCCGAAAAACCATAACACTTTAGACTATCAGGTTCAAGGACAATATAATGGTCTTTTGTCGATGACACTAAAGCCCCATTTTCAAAGTCATCATTCTGATTGTAAATGATCTTTTCTGATTGTTTATAATCTTCTTTAATTGTTCTCGACACCAAAGCGCTCATTTGATTAAATCCAAATACAAGAAGTATTGAAAGTACCAAAACCACTCTAGAAAACCATTTACTTTTATCCATGACGCCTTATTCCTTTTCTGGTTTTTTAGGAAGTCTTTCTCCAAAATACTGGTAATAATAGGTTTTAATACGGCCATTATAGAGTTTACGATTCTTCGTCGCTTTCTTGCCATATGCTGTCTCAAAAGTTTCGTAAGATGTAATAATATACTTAGACCAATACTTATAACCTTCGAAAATCTTACCCATTTCTCTATAGAGTCCCTTAACTTGTTCTTGCTCACTTAACCGCTCACCATAAGGTGGATTACAAAGAATATAACCCTTTTTAAAAGGCGATCTAAAATCCTTCAGAGGCCTTACATCAAAAGTTACAATATCATCCACACCTGCAATTTCAGCATTCTCTCTTGCGATTTCTATCGCTTCAGGATCTATATCATAGCCCATCAACTGGGAGTCACAAACTTGCTTAATTTCAGCATATGCCGCTCTTCTTTCTTCCTTAAAGAGGTCATTAGGAATAAATGGCCAGTCTTCACAAGCAAAGCTTCTAGAGAGCCCTGGTGCAATATTTTTAGCAATCATACCCGCTTCTATTAAAATAGTCCCTGATCCACACATGGGATCAATCATTGGAATGTCATCATACCAACGACTGAGTTGAACAAGCCCTGCTGCTAAGGTCTCTTTCATAGGTGCTTGGGTCGCTTTTTCTCGATAGCCCCTTTTGTGTAGACCTGTTCCCGATGTATCCAAGCTCACAATAACTTCATCTTTCAAAAGGGATACTAGAATTGATACGGTCTCGCCGGTCTCTTCTAACCAGCTGACATTGTAGCTTTTCTTTAAACGGTTTACAATCGCTTTTTTACTGATACTCTGTATATCTGACAAACTGAATAATTTGGATTTTACGGACTTGGCATTCACAGGGAAGGTCGTTTCTTCTCTGATAAATCTTTCCCAAGGCAAAAGGGTGACTTTGTCAAAGAGCTCTTCAAAAGAAGTGGCTTTAAACTTACCGACCACTAAGAAAACACGTTCTGCACATCTTAGCCAAAGATTCGCTTTGACAATACCCCTTTCATCCGAGTCAAAAAAAACACGTCCATTTTCAGTCACTACATTTTCAAAACCTAAATTTTTAATTTCTCTGGCAAGAACGCTTTCCATTCCAAAAACACTGGTTGCCATCATTTTATATTTCATGCATTCACCATCTCTTTATTTTATTCTATACTTGATTTTATGACCATTATAACACAGGATTGACTTTCCTATCGTCGCTTCACCCCTGATTTAAGATTTTCGTAAGACTATATCATGCAACTATCGAAGATTTTTTTCAATGTTTCTTGATTAATCGGTTTACTATAATAGTCATCAAACCCGTAATCAACGAGAAAATCTCTTTCATTATCAATCAGTTGATTTGAAATTGCAACCACTTTTTGTTTACCATGTCTAAGTTTCTCAATTTCATCTAAGAGGGTAAACCCATCATAATCGTTAATCATAACATCTACAATGGTCAAATCAGGCATCATTTTAGTAAATAATTGCCGTCCTTCTCGTCCCGTCTTCGCGAAGTAAATTTCATAATTTTGAAAAACATTAAAAGAAAGTTCTATCAATTCTTTATCAACAATCAAAATGCGCCTTTTCCTATTAACGGTTTCCGAAAGAGGAGCTTTAGTTTGTGGCAATACCTTTTTATGAGAAAAGTAAATAGAGAGGTGAACGCCCTTTTCATTGATATACTTGATCTTCAGAAAGGCATCCATACTTTGCAATAATTTTTGTGCAATTTCAACGCCAAAAACTGCCAAAGAGCCTTCAAGGGTCTGATGATCTAAATGATCTATAAAATCTTCAATTTTCAAATCTTCTGACACTTGCTTGGTCTTTATACGATTATCTGTTATGGTTATTTTCATTGTCACTTTTTCTAAGGAGGAGGAAATCTCTCTCAAGTTAACAAAAAGAGCCCTTCCTTTGTTCACATACTCTACAAAGTCTAACAAAAGCCCCATAACTACTTTCATTTTGAGCTCGTCACCAATAAGAACAGTCGGAATCGTTTGATCGGATTGAAAAGAAACCCTTTCTCCCCCGGTTTTTAAGTGAATAAAAGTGGTCGAGTTAACGACCTCCTTAAGTGCCAATTGGATATCGTACTCATTATTGTACTCCCTGTAATTTCCCTCTTCATAGCGCATCATCAATGCCGCTCTTGTAAACAGGTCGTTCAGGAGGTTACTATTATACTTGAGTACCTCTAAATACTCTCTTTGAACCTTGGTTAAGCTTTCTTTATCAAAATAGTCATTGAGGCCTTTTAAGGCTTTCAAAGGTGTCCTCAATTCAATTGAAAACCGTTCTATATAATGATTACGGGCCTTCAACCGTCTTTCTAAATCTTGTTTTTCTTTTTGCAGTCTATCAATTTGTTCTTTATAAGATTCTTCTATATTGATTTGTTTTTCAAGCATACGCTGTACTTCAATAATACCGCTAAGCCGAAAGGACTTATCTAAGGGTATCAGTTGATTTTCCCAAATTTGATTGTCTCTTTTCACATTATGAGTTAAGATGACTTTATTTTCAATCACTACTTTATGGGGACAACCCGGACATAAATCATCAAAACCATAAAGTGCTTCATAACATTTCCGTCCATGTAATGTATCAAAATGATCAATGGTATACTGGTTGGCCCATTGAATTCTATAATCCATATCAATAAGAACCACTGGTGAAGGAATCGCGTTTAAGAACTCATGTGGATTTCTATAACTCTTACTGTCACTAAATTTAATTTTTTCAATGGTCCTATTTAATTGTTCAATCTCATGAATTAGTGTTTCTTTAGAAAGATTATAGTATTCCACTCATATCACCTCTATCTCAAGATATCTTAAGTCTTTCTTAATAGTATATCAAAAAAATAAACGCCTGTAATGTGATTTACATCGTCAGGCGATTTCATTTTGATGACAAGCTTCTATTTCATTTTAGGAGGTAACATTATTTAATTTCATCAATTCAAAACGACCGGTCTTACGTCCCCCCATTACTTTCTCAATCGTCGATTTAGGCCCCTCAATTAACAAATAAGTGGTGTACTGTTTGTCTTTAACCGGTTTAGTATAGTCGTCTAGGACTTGGTTGATTGTCACTTGACCTAAACTTTTTACGCCCGTCTGGTCATCTATATAGTACAAATTAACCGTCTCTCCAGGCTGAACTTCCCAACAAAGCGCTTCTTCTGGCATTAATTTGAGGGTTGTAATCGCTTGATGAGGTTTTAATGACTTTAAGGTATCACCTTGTTTAATAAACATGGCTGATGTCAAAGGCATATTTTGAGTCACATCTATTTTTAAAGTTTGCCCAATGATACTTTCTTTGGTTTGATAATAGTCTTTACTGTTCCATTTGCTTAGAACTTGTGCTTCTTCAAGGTCACTTTCTTCAAGGGTACACCCTGCTGTTAAGTCCTTGTTAACCACATAAATACGCTCTGTTTCTTTCAATGATTCTTTGCGGATATCATTAATCTCATATTGTGTCACTAAAAAGCTCATAAGAACCAAAAGACCTATGATTGCTATTTTTTTCATAATAACTCCTCTAAAGCACGTGTTTGTATTGTCATTTTATCTTGATAATCTACTTAATTATCAATACCTACATCGTAAGTAAGATCAATGTCTAACCACTTTTCCTTAAGTAAACTACTGGGTTTGTACAGCAGTTTGTACTGTATATTAATCTGTGTTTGATTAAAAGACATCGTCATATCTTTAATATCATAGCTGGCATTTAAGAGCCGATTGATTTCACGAGTGGCGAAGTGTGCCCACTGTGAATCAGGCACAATGCGCTTTTCACTAAAATCACCTGTGCGCATTTGGGTAACAATATCGTAAGTAACGTATTCTGTTGCAAGTTGAATTCGTTGTTTTTCATGTTGAAACCGTTCCAACTCAATACCACCCATAACCAGGGGAAGGGTAATCAATATCATCATCAAAAAGCAGATGATAATCGTGCTAATACCCATGCTGCCCTTTTGATTAATGATTCCAGATTTTACGATATGCCACGTCTTCTTCAAATTTGAAATCATAGTCTTTCACTCCCCGCTTGAATAGTGAGATAAAGTGATTCCCTTCATAAACACCACTCACCTCAAAATGAATGATTTCTTTCCTCTTGAAAGATTTTGTATCCAAATTGAGTTTTATATCCTTTATCCCCGATGATGAAAGGGCTGTTTTTAAATCTTCTTTTTCGCTCTCTAGTAGTTGACCATCTGCTGCAACGATAAGAGCATAATCCCTACAGGTGTCATTCATCCTAAGTTTGGCATAGACGGGCATTAAATAATCAATCCCGCCTACGAGCATCGCTACAATTAGAATGAGAACAATCCCGAAAATAACATACTGATCCATAAGCCCCTACTTTGGAAAGAGCGTCGAACTGATGGAATTATTCCACCAACTTTGCATGTCAGTCATGACGGATGTTGCAAATACTTTGATACTCGGTATCACGATAAATGACGTGATAATTAACCCCACCGCAATACTAATAATCGCACTTAAACCGAACTCACCTTTTTCTTCTGTCATTAAACGCTTTTTAATTTGCCATACATAAAAGTTCAAATTTTGTTTCATTGTGATCTCCTTTCTTTGCTTAAGCAAATATCCCTTGTACACTTACAATCATTTGCTGTAATAATGGTAATAATAAAAATAGGGTAATCTGGGCAGTATAAATAACTACCATGTAAATATAACGTCTCTCTATCTTTTTAGATTCAAGGCGAATCGTTGACAAGTACTTTTGAAAGAGCAGTTGGTCAATATGTCTTAAAGACTCACGTGTGACATAATGATGATAAAAACGTTCCATGATTTCTACATAATAGTTCACTTGACCTTCTTTAAACGCTTTATTTAAATATTCAAACGCCTCTTTTTCTTGGTTTTTTTTAGCCAATAAACTTGAAAATTTTACAAGCCTTCGCTTCACCTCAGGGTGATCTGCCACTTTATAAATTGATCGAATGGTGACTTCAGGATGAATCCCTGAATCCGATTGTATAAACAAGTACTTAAATATCTTATAGAAATTTCTATTAATCACCATTCGCGAGGGTGGTAATTTTAAAGTCAATAAGGTTTTATTTGAAGGCTCTTTAATCTTCAGCATATTCAAATGATCTGACAAAAGCGCATAGACTAACCAAGCAATGATAATATTGATGACTACGATAATGATTAACATGACTGCCTCCTCTTTAATAATCCACGTTATGGCCTTTCATGTAGACTAGGATACTTACAATAAGTGTTGTTAACCATATTAATACGATTTCATCAATCCACTGATACTTCACATAAAAGTCTCTCAAATAATCATGACTTTGAAAAACGGCATATCCTATAAGGGTCAATACAACTAACATAATGGCCATCATGACCCGCTCTTGTTTAAGCTCAATGCGGCGCTTGTTAATCTCAATTTGAATCGCCGTATATTCTAGTTCAATATGGGTAATCAATTTAAGGACATCACCGCGTCTCGAGTAGGTTTCTTCCAAATTGACAAAAATATAGTTAAGATAAGTATGTAGGGCGTCCTTTTGTAAATAAATAAAAGCTTGCTCTACAGATAATCCCTTTTTAACATGTAGATTAAAGCGCATCAGTAATCTCTTAATATAAGGATTTGTTGTTAAAGACTGTGTCTTATCAAGCGCTTTAAGAACATCTTCTTCTATCTGAAAATTAAGGCTTAAGGTCTGTAAAAAATTAAGCATCTCTTGATCAATACTGTGAATACATCTTTGACGCCAAATCTCCATAACAATAAAAGGAATACTCACCAAAATCGCTATTAATATTGCCTTCACCATCACCGTTATTGGGCGTGTTCCAATAATAACCGAAACAAAGAATAAGTAGTAAAGAAAATAAGATACAATCATCTTATCCGACCTTTTTTGACCATACATAATATCAAGGGGGTAACGTGCCTTCAATTTACCCAATAATGTTTTTTGATGCTTAATGGACTCCAAAACAAAAGGTTGATTTAGCATTTTGAGTTGAGGATTCATCCTTGAAATGCTCCCTATAATCAAAGCCATGATAATCAAATTAATGCATCCTAAAATGATATTAATCATAACGTCTCCCTTTTCTCTAGTTCATAATTGACTGTTTTACCATCCCCATTGAGTCCATTGATGTAAGCAATTTCTTTAAGTTGATACTTTTCAACATAGATAATGACATCAATACTTTCTGCGATCATTTTATTTAGCAAGGTCTCTGATAAATGGGTTCGTCTTTGAATTAACATCATAAGTCGATCAAATACATCAAGGGCATTATTGGCATGAATCGTTGCCAAGACACGATGACTGGTATGGCCTGCTTCTATAAAATCCCAGGCTTCTTCTCCAACCAATTCACCCACGCAATAGGTATCTAAACTCATCGTCAAGCCATCTCTCACCAAGTGAGAGAGGGTTTGTGGTTTTCCGCCAAGATGATCTTTTTTTATGGTTTGAACCATTGCATTTTTAGCCTGTGGATAAAGTTCCGCATCTGTTTCACATATTAACATGCGCTCCTTGTTATCCACATCTTCTATGATACTTCTCAGCAAAGTAGTCTTGCCGGCTCCCCCCTTACCTGCAATCAAGATATTCTTTTTCTCTCTATTTAATTGTTTAAGCACATGCACCTGATGGAGCGTTAAAAAATCTTGTTCTTTAAGGGCTTCTAGTGAAGAAGCTGAATGTAGGTGTTTTCGTATATTAAGTGTTGGACCACACAAACTCCTTGGAGGAAGTGTTGCGTTGATACGCAAGTGTCTCTTGGTGTCGCTAATACGGCAATGACTGTCAATTTCATTAATGAGGCCTCCATTTCTAAGTACAATTAATTTTAAAAAACGTTCTAAGGATTCTTGATCTTCAAAAACAACATCACTCACTTTCTTTTCACCATATTGTGTCAAAATGATGTGGTCATATCTTAGAACATCTATATCTGAAATGGAATCATCATCTAAAAGCGGTTCCAGTTGTCCATAACCAAAAAGAGTGTCGTACAAAATTTTAAGCATTTTTTCTCGATCAAAAATACCTTTTTGTCCGTCTAGCCATTTAGCCATCTCATCTTGTAATACTTTTTCACTCACCAAACCATTTTCGACATCAATAATGAGATCCGAATAATTCAATATAATAGCGTCTAGCAAATGGGTTAAAGATTCAGAATAAACGGCACTTTCTTCTTTGGCGATTAAGGGTTTGTAAAGTGTTTTAACAATCATGTTCTCAACCCCCTTTTCAATAGTTTCAGGCTTTGCTTGGTACTATAAAACCCACCATACTGCTTTTTAAAGAGAAGTGATAAAGCGTGTGAAGAATAGTTTTTTCCGGTCAAATTAAGACGTTTCAATTTATCTTGATGAAAACTAAAATAATTCTTCTTCTCTGGAATTTCCTGCTTAACCTCTAAAAGCGATTTCAGTTGGTACAAATATCTTACATCGGCTAGATGATTCTGACTGATAAAGAGATTCATATCCGACAATATTAAAGATAAAAGTGTCCACTCATCATAAATTTCATAAGGGCACTTCATGATAACTAAATCATACTCATTTTTAAGATAATCCAACATCACTTGAAAATAATGAAGATGATAGTGCTCATAATTATAAAAATTATAATTACCTAAAAGTAAATGTAAGTGATTGTCAATCGGGTGGACAATTTCTTCTATATAATCATCTAAGCTCATTTGCTTATGAACCGCATCATGAAGAACATTGAAACCTGTGGCGTCTAAAGGCAATAGATGAGTATCTAGACGGGATTCAATATCGCTTATGCCATAGTACATGTCTAGTGATGGCTTTAATAAATCTCCATCAATTAAAAGGATTTTTCCAGTCACTAGATGCCTTAACTTTTCTGTGATTTGAACCACTTCATTCCCTTCACTTACAACTGTAACCATTCCTTTAAACGACTTCCTTTTTCTCCCTAAAGAAAATTTCAGACGCTTCTTAGGCTTAGGCATTTGGCCTGAAACTGTGTCGTTTAAAAGAATGTTCTCCAGATAAACTTGATCTGATTCATCCACTAAAGGCAACTGGCTTACAAACCATGATTCTTCCCTTTTTTGTTTTCTATTTTCTGCCCATAGCAAATGCTGATTGAGCTGAGTCTCATTGGCAAACCGTTTGGTATTTTCTCCTGGGAGGTAGTCTCTCACGCCTACAAAAAAGAGGTAATCAAAGTCGGAATGATTTTCAATCCACTTTAATTCATCTTTATCTAGCTGACTCATAATAATAATCACTTGATAGTGTTTTAAAGGAATCTGATCAAAGTGATTAATGCGATATGTTTTTTCATCCCAATTGATTTCATTATATTCATTGATCTGTTTAGCATAGATGTATTTTAATATCACTTTAAACCTTCTTTCAATCATCTTTGGTAATATATGGAATCTTTGATTATAAATATACACTATTTGTTAATTTTTGTAAACTGTTTTATTCAAAAAAAATAAGCGTCTCTTATTGACGCTTATCTGAAGGCTTTCTATTCACTTTTATCTCCTGACAAATAACTTGCAAAATGGCCATCTTCAATTAAAATATGGTCCATCATCATCTCATTGGATACAAAGCTATAAATTTCTTCCACAGCAATTTCTTGAATCAAATACCGATGATAAATCTTATTTATTTTTTCTAAAATTTCACGATGGGCAGTCTGATGTGCCAAATAACGTTCATAACCCACTTGCTTCATTTCCTCTTCTTCTTCTCTAAAATGGGATACCGATTCTGCTATGATTTGTTCGAATATCTCTTTGGCAGATTCCTTTTTACGAATTTTTTCAAAGAGACGATTACTCAAATAAAAGATTCTTTGATGGGCTATATCCATTTTATCAATGCCAAATTCAAAGGCTTCGTCCCAGACCAACTGGGTTGTATGATTGGCATCTTCGGTGATCCATTCACAGGCAGAGACTTGGTTACGACCTGATTTCTTAGCTGCATATAAAGCTTGGTCAGCTCTTCTAAACCAAGACTCATAATCCTCAAATCTCAAACGCTCTGCCACACCAAAACTTGAAGTTACTTTAATCTCATTAATCATATTGGTTTTTTCTATCTGCCGACGCAATTTTTCAGCGACATTGGTTGCCTGAATTTGAGTCGTATGCGGGCAAAGAACAACAAATTCTTCGCCTCCCCATCTTGCAAAAATATCAGTTGTCCGGATACCCTCCAAAACAATTTTTGTAACGGTCTTAAGGACTTCATCGCCTTTATCATGCCCCCACCGATCATTGACCCTTTTAAAATGGTCTAGATCAAAAACGATAAGAGAAAGTGCCAAAGGATAACGGTCATTTCTTTGGATTTCTTCTCGAATCATCTTATCGAAATAATGACGATTATAGATTTGAGTTAGCCTATCTTTAGTTGCCAATTCATATAAGTCCAACTCATAATCTTTTTGGGATTGTATATTAATCACCGTTCCTTCTATTGACCAATCGTAATCGTTGTCCTCTAAGAGACGCAAATTAATCTCAGCCCAAAAGGTTTCTCCGCTACGATTTCTTGACACAAGAGATATCTTTGAGGTGTTTTTTAAGGCATCAATCGCTTCAACATACTTTTTCAAATCTCTTTCAGAACCGAAAAAGGAGAGTAAGTCATTTTTAATGCCGTGCTTGAGTTGTCCCAAATCTGAGTAATGGTACATTCTTAAAAATTCTGGATTGGCATAAATCAAATCATGTTGATTATTAATCATAAAAATACCTATAGGAATACTATTGACAAGTTCTTGTAACTTTAGCCCATTGGCTTCTATTTTTACATATGCCTTTTTAAGTTCTTGGGTTCGCTGTTCCACATCTTCAATCAATTTTTGGTTACTACTTGATAATCGCATCATCATACTTTGGATACTCATTGCGAGTTTTCCCCAGTCATCATGCCTCTGGGCCACTTCTAAAATTTCATAATTACCTTTATTAATTCCACTAATCAATTTAGCCAAAGGCTTTCTATACAGATGTCTCATACTACAATAGTAAATCGTTAAAAATGCCAACATCAAGACAATTATCAACATCACTACTATTAAAATCACTTTTCCTTCATATAGAGAATCATTGTGATACTGATTTAAAACGATAAGATTAGTCCCTCTTATCTTGTAAAATACATATTCATTTTGAGGACTCTTGGTGGAAAGAACCAAACGCTTTTCATCGCTTTTTATAAAGGCCTCTATTGTATCCTTTTGAGCACTTAACCCTGAAAGTTTATAGATAGTGCTTTCAATCAACTGGCTCTCACCAAAACTATTCTCTCTTATTTCATCATCATCTTGACTGACTTGAATGATCCCGTAATCATTAATGATACGTGTTTCATGTGCAAAGTCATTACTTTGATTTTGCATCAACAAATCATTGAGTTGATTTAATCGAATTCCCGTCCCTACTACACCAATCATCGTGTCCTCAGCTATCACCTTTTGATTAAACCAGAGTCTAAGTACATTATAATACCGATCACGGTCTATATTTAACATCATGATTTGCTCTTGCTCTTCTAGGGTAAAATACCATAAGTCATCACTTATACCTCGATCTAAAGTACCAATGGGACTCAAAGGCTTCTCAGAATCATCCGTCTCCGAGGTCATATAGTAATGATAACTGTCATCAATCGTTAAAAAAATAGTCTTGCCGTACATCATTTGCTTATATTCTTCTATAACATCATGTGCTGCTTGGGCGAGTTTAGGATTGTCTTCATCAAGATACCACGCTTTTAATTGAGGATTACGCGATAAAGCATCAACGACTGTTTTTTGATTGAATAATAAATCTGCCATTTGATTGGCAACCGACTGTGTTTCAAATTGAGACATTTCTTTAAAGTGTCTTTGATTCGCCTTATCAATAGTCTTCGTCACAAAAATAACCGTTATAAGCGTAATGGTGACTAAGAGTATCACTATTCTTATATTCAATTTTATTTTCGTCACCCATCTTTTCATACACTCACCTCAATATGATACAGCTTTTATACCCTCTTTTGATGCCTGCTTCTCAATTCTTTTTTATAAGCACTTAAAATCTGTGTTAATGCGCTCTCTGTAGATAATAAAAAAACGCGATACAAGCAATCTTATATCGCGTTCTAAACTCATTATTTTAAGTGCCTTCTGCCCTCCAAAGCTTTGGCGAGCGTCACTTCATCAGCATACTCAAGGTCTCCCCCAACAGGAATTCCATGCGCTAATCGGGTCACTTCAATGTCAACCCCTTTTAAGAGTTTGGAGATATACATCGCTGTTGCTTCACCTTCAATTGTCGGGTTGGTCGCAATAATGACTTCTTTTGTTTCATCTTCTTGCAACCTTATAATCAATTCGCGCAATTTAATTTCATTGGGTCCAATACCATCCATTGGTGAAATTGCCCCATGAAGGACATGATAATAACCATGAAATTCTTTCGTATTTTCAATGGCAATTAAATCTCGCGGCGACTCTACGACACATATTTGTGTTACATCCCTTTTGGTATCTGTACAAATATCACATAGGGCCTGATCCGTAATATTAAAACATTTTTCACAATACTTCACTTTACGTTTAACATCTAATACCGATTCTGCAAAATTAACAGCATCACTCTGATCCATATTAATCACATGAAAAGCCAGTCTCTGCGCTGATTTTTTGCCAATCCCCGGCAATTTTGAAAATTCATCAATCAAGCGACTAATTGATGGAATAAATTTAGACATAATCTCGCCTAGAATAAACCTGGCATGTTTAATCCGCCAGTAAATTTATTCATGCTATTGTTCATTTTCTCATCTGCATTTTTAATCGCTTCATTTACTGCAACAATAATAAGGTCTTGAAGCATTTCAATATCATCAGGATCAACAATTTCTTCTTTTAATTCAATGGCTGTAACTTCCTTTTTACCGTTAACCACTACTTTAATAGCGCCGCCACCTGCTGTTGCTTCAAATTCACTTGATTCAATTTCAGCCTGTGCTTCTTCCATTTGTTTTTGCATTTTTTGCACTTGTTTCATCATATTATTCATATTTCCAGGAATTTTAGGTCCTCTTCCTTTAGCCATGGTAATCCTCCTCCACTATTTGTTTTATTTAATTTCCAACTTATCACTAAAACCTTGAAAAAAATCTTTAATCATATCATCATTATCTCCTGCCTTAGCTGGCTGATCATCTACTATAAATTCAAGTGATACAGATTTTTTAAGGTAGTTTGACATCAAACGATTAAAATAGCGACTGTTGTTGGTATTTGATAATAAATTAATAAAAAGTTTGTTTTCACGCTTTAATTGTATCACAATTTTGTCCCCATTAAACTGGATCGGTATAGCGCCTTCTAAGGAAGGATAAATACCTTTTTTCTCATTTTTAACAGTGTCCATGAAAGCGTCCCAATGATGGTTCACATCTTCTAAAGTCACTGTTTTATCAGTAAATTCAACAAATGACTCAATGCCCTCTTCACTGTCTCGTATTGGTACACTTTCTGCTTTGGGAGCCTCTTGACGGTCTTCATTTTTAGGTTGTTTTTCTTCTTCTTGAGACACACTCGTTACTGAGACTGTTTCATTTTGATACACTTCCTGAGGACTATTTTTAGGAACGGATTGAGGCAACCCCTCTCTCGAAAGGCGTGCCACTTTTCTCTCCAGTTGGTCTACTCTTTCCATTAAAGCCTCTAAACTCACTTCTGTTTGTGGCGACATGACTTTCATCATTGTTGCTTCAAAAAGAGTGCGTTTATTTTGAGCATATTTAATTTCTTTAGACAACGTCATAAAAAGGTTGAGTCCACGGGAAACTTGAGACTCTGTAAACTGTTTACTGATTACAATTAAAGCCTCTATATATTCATTAGATGCATTGATTAAAAGATGGTGATTTTCTTTAACTACTTTGGTGATTAAAAGGTCTCTATAAACACCTATAATGGCATTTGCAAATTGAACAAGGTCCTTACCATTCTTCATTACTTCATCTAACATTTGAAAGGCTTCTGACATTTTTCGTTCAGCTATAAAATGGATTAAATCCATAATTTGATTTTTTTCAACCAACCCCAATAAATTGATGACATCCATCACTTTAAGTGTATTTTCATGGATACTTAAACATTGGTCTAATTGGCTAAGTGAATCTCTTACCGCACCATCACTTTTTTCAATAATTAATTTAATGGCCTCTTCTTCATATTCAATACCAAGTTGTTCGCAAATATATTTGATTCTTTGAAATATCTGTTCAAAAGATACCCTTTTAAAATCATATTTCTGGCAACGTGAAATAATCGTCTGAGGTATTTTTTGAGGTTCAGTTGTCGCTAAGATAAAGAGCACATATTCTGGTGGTTCTTCGAGTGTTTTTAATAAGGCATTAAAAGCACCTGTTGAAAGCATATGAACTTCATCAATGATGTAGACTTTATATTTGCCTTTTGATGGTGCAAACTTAACATGTTCTCTTAATTCTCTAATATCATCGACACTGTTATTAGAAGCTGCATCCATCTCTATAACGTCTATAAATTGATCTTCTAAAATACTTTTACAGTTTTCACAGGTGTTGCAAGGATTGCCATCTGTATTGTTAAGACAGTTTACAGCTCTTGCGAATACTTTTGCCGTTGACGTTTTACCCGTTCCTCTCGTTCCCGAAAAGATATAGGCATGTCCAAAACTCTTGGTTACTATTTGATTTTTAATAGGCTGTGTAATGTGATCTTGACCCACAATTTCATTAAAATTAAGGGGTCGCCATTGTCTGTATAATGCTTGATAAGCCATATTACCCTCTCATATCATTTATAATTGAATTTAAGCGATGTCTATTGTGTTTGACAATTTCAGACATTGCATCAACAACATCTGCTTTAAATTGTGTCCCCTTATATCGTATCAGTTCTTCCAGTGCTTGGTCAATATTTTTAGCCACTGTATATGATCGCGCAGATGTCATGGCATCAAAAGCATCTGCAACACCAATAATTGCCGCTACTTCTGGCAACTCTGTAAGACCATGATTGGCGGGATAACCTTTTAAATCATATCTTACATGATGGTATAAAATACCTTCATTGATCTCATTGTCAAATTTGATGGCTTTGAGTATTTGTATGCCTTTTTCAGGATGTTGTTTTATTGCTTGATACTCTTCATCTGTTAACTTGCCACGTTTGGTTAATATCTCTTGTTTAATGCCTACTTTTCCAACGTCATGAAGCAAACCTGAGATCTCAATTTTTTCGATTTCTTCATTACTATAGCCCATTTTTTCAGCAATTTCAACTGAAAACTGAGAAACCCGTCTTGAGTGCCCTTCTGTATACTTGTCCTTGGCTTCAATAACATTGACAAGCGCTTCAATCGTATTAAAATACTGGTCGCGTAATTCATCGTATAAAATGGACCGCTGTACAACTATGGAAGCTTGATTCTTAAACATTTTAATCATGTTAATATCGCTTGTACTTACATTTTTTTTAACGCCAATGATCATTATCGCCAAAATGTCATTATCAACCTCTAAAGGTGCTAATATAATATGATGAACAGCTTCTTCTCCTATATCTTTAATATAGGATTCACAGTCGTCGAGCACTTTTATTTTTCCATCTTGAACAGAGGTATTGAAGTAAGCACCGATATCTTCAATTTCAATAGGGTCAGTCGTTTCACGCTGGGTGGATTCTTTCAGTACCCACTTGTCTTTTTCTTTAATAAAAATTTCTGAAATATTGGCACTGAACAAGAAATCGACTTTTTTAATGATACTCTTTAAGAGATCATCCACGCCCCAATTACTGATTAAGGCACTGTTTATTTGGTTGATATAATCGAATTCTCTGTTCTTTCTCATAATCAGACTTTGAAGGGTTACTTCATCATGAATGGACTTGGCTACTAATAAAAATGTATCTTCGCTCCACTTGATTTTTCTAAACCTCAGGAGTTCCCGCTTACTCTGATTGGCATCATGATACTTTAAATAGGCAAATACTGATTCTTCATTCGTCATCAGAAAATGATTAAACACATTATCCAGATTGCTCTCAAATTCAATGATATCTAATAAATTAAGTGCTTCCTCTTCTTCATATCTGAAGCGATAATAAAAATAGTGATTGGCAAATTTAACATTTCCTTTAAGGTCAATTTCTATAAGGACTTGATCAATCATGGAAAAGAACATTGACATAAAAAAGACCAAGTTCTTTTTATCAGTCATCAATTGATCAATGACCTCATGATGATTGGCTTTTATAATTTCATAATTTTGATAAGTGCTTTCCGTCTCAAGAATAGCCTTATCTAGGGCTTGGCTTTCTTGCATCATTTCTTCAATGGTACTTCTGTAGCGTTTGATCTTTTGGTAGACGTTTGTCGTCATACGCTCTATATCATCATGTTCACCTTCGACCTTCAAAGACTGATGGTCTAATGATTGATTCAAAATCTCAAGTTCTTTTGTGATGATTTCCACTTCGCTTGGAGATTGATTAATTTTTCTAAATATTAATAAGGCAACACCTATGAGCAATAACTCTAATAAGACGGCATACATAATGGTCTGATTTCTCATGGCATTTAAGGGTTCTGTAATCTCCTTTTCAACCATGATTTCTAGGTGTTCATTGATATCATAGTGATACTTAACTGTATAACCATCTACTTGAATTGTATTTTCACTATTAAGCGCTATAGGCGTTTCCATTGTATCAGATTTGTAAATACAGGTTTCATCTTCATAGATACAAAAGTCATATTGGGATTGGTCCTTGATTAATAAGTAATCAACGAATTCCGAAATGAGTAACCGCTTCGCCAATACTGAGTCATGAAGAAGATTCACATTATAAATATAGATGTACTGTCCATCGACCGTATATCTATCCCCTTCTTGTCTGGACTTTAGAAAGCCTTGTAACCGTTCATAATTATCTTCTGTAAGGTTTTCATCTCCAGACCACAAATAGACCACATCTTCATAAGAATCTTTTGAGGTCATTGTGTCTAAGTCCATCGGATTAATAAATAGGGCTTTATGGATAGTCGCTACGCGCATTGATTCATCTTCAAGCTTTTGATGTGTTCTCTTCTCAATCAGTTTAAGTTCCTGATCAGTCTCTTCTATCAGTACATTTTTATTGATTGTATTGTAGTTATAATAAACACCTACTTGGTATAACAAAAATGGCAAGATTATACTCACGACTATCATTATTTTTTTTATTTTTGAAGAGGTTAATTTCATAAGCACTCCATTGGTTGTCTTCCATATTTTCACGGAAAAACCACTCCTATTTTGGTATTAGAACCTGTACAATTCATTCATCAATACGCTATCATTTCCAATTGTGTTCCTAAGTACATTAAACAATTGCTGTGAATAAATTGTCCCTGAAAACGACCCATAAGCATCAAAGAAGGCCATGGGTTGACGCGTATGCGTTGCAAACAAGTCAAAATCATTCGCTAGCCTTACGAATTGAGCATAATAAGGCTGTTCTTTTCCATCAATAAAATAATCTGCATGGTGGTGTTCAATCCCCTCTAAAACATCTATTGAAACCCCTACATTCTCAACCATTTTTCGACCAATCATTGGATGGTTTCCATAACGATTGCTCTCGTATTCATCGTCTCCAAAAGCCAGTTTTCCTACATCATGTAGTAAGCCTGTTATAAAAACGTCATCACATTCTTGATCTGATAAAAACAACTTTTGAGCCATTATTTTACACAGCTCTGCAACACGTCTTGAATGGCCTCTATTTCTTTCCGCTTTGATTTCAGCAGCTGCAACAAAAGCTTCCACTGTTTTGAAATAGTTAGCTTTCAACTCATTAAATATCAATATTTTCTCAAGTGACACTGTAATATTAATTGAAATGGACTCTAATAGAACCCTAATTTCTTGGGAAAAAGGAATATCACTAATAATAGTCAACATGCCAAATTTCTTTTCATAATTAGCCAAAGGATAATAGATAATGGATTGGCCTTCCTCTATAAGTTGATTGATACTCTCATCACTAAAAAGCATTTGATCCGGATGATTTACCAAAATGATTTCATTTTTTTGGAGTGCTTCCCACATATGGGTTTTTGACGCTCTTATTTTCTCTTCAAGAACATAAGCTTTACTATAACCAGAGAGTGCTTTTATTTCTAATTGATTCTCATCATCTAATAGACGAATGGTACAAGAATTATAGTTGCCCAAAAAAGCCACTTTATCAATTACATTTTGCAGGATTTGATCAATAGATGCTTTTTCATTGATAATTTTTCCCACTTCATTAATGAAGTGTAAATCTCTAGATTTCTTCAAATAATTATTGTACATTTGCGTTTCATAACTGTTTAAACGCATAATGCCTACCATCAATTCAGAACCATTATCCAATACGATTCTTTGCGTTTTGGCTTCTAAAGCATCTTCAGGATTTCTGCTATTAATTTTCAACTTGATTTTATGATAATCTCTTCGGTTAAAGACTTTTTTGACTAATGGATAATCTTCAATAATATCTCCAACATGTTTGAGATCCTCTTGATCCAGTTGATCTCTTATTGAGTCATTGACGAACAACAAGTTGTCATTTTTATCTGCAATCCAAACCATAGCACTTAAGTTATTTGATAACCATTTGACTTTTTTTCTCTCCAGTTGAACATCTTCTTTAAGGCGCTCTATATACTTAACTTCCTCTTGGCTTTCTTCTTCGAAAATCAAAAGTTCAGATAATAATTTATCATATTTCTTATTATTCCAGTTAATTTCCTCTTTTTTAGCTTCAATCTGACTATGCAATTGAAGTTGTAAAGTTGAAATCACTTTGTTTTCTTCGCTTTCATCATTATAAACTTGTAAAACAAAATCATTTTCAATGCGTTTTTCCATGTTAACGTACTTGTTATAGCAGTAAAAGGCAAAAAGAACAATGATAAGTACTGACATCATTGTGGCTGGAACATTAACCATCAATTCATTAAATAAATGATCCCACCTTCCGCCTTCAATAATAATGGATAAATTAGCATAATCTACATCAATCTGAGTATCAAAAAAATGAGATACATTCTTTTCATCCGTCAGCCCATTGGCTGAAAAAAGTTTGCCATTAGGCAACTTCATGTACACCTGTTGATTGATTTTATATTGTAAGTTTTGAATCAAGGGCATGAGTTCAATATCAACTGCTATCCACCCTTTGTATTGTCCCTCGTAGTCACCCACACGACTAGCAATGGTAACCATGTTCATTTTTAAACGATCATTGTAATAAATCTCTGAATAAAAATCACTCTCATCTTCATCTATATAAGACTCCACACGATCTGCTAAAAGGTTTTTATTATGGTCACTATAAATACGACTCTGATCATCTATATAATAGGCATTTACAAAAGCATCATTCATGTCTAAAACATCATTTAAAATTCTTTGATAATGTTGGGCATTTGCTTCATCATTGACTTCTGCCTCTACCAAGCTACCTGCAAGATTGACGGTCTTTTCAATTGATTCAACATATTCTCTCACAAATGAATTGTATTGATTTTGTAAGCTTTGATTATCCAATAATGGATTATAACGAGCAAGAAAAATAAACATACCTATAAAACTCAGTATGCTATAGATACAAAACAAACGAACCATTTGCCATTTAAGCACGCTACGGACTTGTTTCATTTCTCGCTCCCTTTCATTTTTTATTGATTACCCAATACCCATTTGCTTATTCTATTATATAAAAAAACCACCCTATTTTAAAGATAAGATGGTTTCTAAAGTATTGACATTATGTAAGCCGTGCACCCAACTTCGAAACTGGTTTACTTGCGTTACCCTGTGAGTTAGCTCAAATCAGGAACCCCTACGGCACATAAGAGTTCTCGCTTACCGCTGCTTCCTTCCGGACCTGACGGGGTTCACAAGTTCTTATTGCGTAGGACCCAATTATCAACACCACTTTACAGAGGCAGACCATTCAAACTAGCCCCTCAGATGGGCTTCAATCCTGCTTTAGCGGGTTGCAGGTTACAAGGCACCGCTACCTCCCCATCTAGCACGGCAAATTTATATTGAATCACTGACTATCCTTTTTCTATGGCGGAGAGAGCGGGACTCGAACCCGCGGGGCCGTTACAGCCTTACACGCTTTCCAGGCGTGCCCCTTAGCCAACTCGGACACCTCTCCACTATTTTTGTCTTCTCAGCTTAAAAAAGTCTTTCATCAATTGAGCACACGCGTCTTGCTGTATACCTGATAAAACCATCACTTTATGATTAAGCATTTCATAGTCAAAGAGGTTAAATACTGAGCCACAGGCGCCAGCTTTTTTATCAAACGCACCGAAGACGAGCTTTTTAATACGCGACTGAAATATCGCACCCGCACACATCGGACAGGGCTCTATAGTAACATATATTTCACAATCTGTCAATCGCCAGTGCCCATAATAATCACACGCTGCCTTTATGGCATTAACTTCTGCATGCCCTAAAGAAAGTTCCGATAATTCCCTTGTATTATGGCCTCTCCCAATGATTTGATGATTTTTAACTATAACTGCACCAATAGGCACTTCTCCAATTTCAAAGGCCTTTTTTGCCTCATTTAAAGCCTCTTGCATATAATATTCATCTGTTCTCATATCATCTCGCATGACCTTATCCCCTATAGCCTTTCTCTCTTTGTTCTACTCTATTATAAGTCTATATTGTATCAGGCGCAATTTTTTAATGATTAGAGGCCTCTTATATGTATTAATGCCATCTGGAAAGTTACCAGATGGCATTAATGATAAAGTGTGTTTTACAATTTTATTTTTTTGACTGTGCCTTAAAAATTATTCAGCACCTTGTTTTCTTTCTTTATATGCTAATACGCCAAAGATAACAGCAAGTGCTGCGAATAAAACATCTAAAGCAATCAACGCCATTTGCCACCATGTTAATACATAAGAGACAGTGGTTGTTTTTGAGATACCATTCATAGCTGCTGAATTTGCTACAACATAGAGAATTCTGTGAGCAGCTTGACGCATATGCGACATGATTTCTGGGTTATCTCGGTAATCTTGTAATTCTTTTTGACGCGCATCTTGCCATGCATCATAAGAATCTGTTCCATTTATAAGTGCTGTTGCTACGTGCATATATCTTGATGTAAAGCCTCTGTCGAATGAGTTACCAGCATCATAATCTGTTAATGTAAAGCCATCAAATCCCCATTCGCTTCTTAACACGACGTTACAAAGACCATTATGGGCACCTGTCCAGATTGCACCTATACGTTGTAATCCAGTCATAATCGCATTTGTGCCACCTTCTACAACTGCTGTTTCAAACGGTTGAAGATAGATTTCACGAGCTGCTTGTTCATTCGTCCAAGTCGAACCACCTTCACGATTGGTTTCATAATCATTTAATGCAAAATGTTTTAAATAAGTGTACATTCCTTTAGATTGAACGCCTCTGATGAACGCTGCACAAATTTTACCTGCATTGAATGGATCTTCTGAATAGTATTCATAGTTACGTCCAGAATAAGGTGAACGGTGTGTATTAGTTGCTGGACCGTAAAGACCTGATGTTCCTGTGTGTAAACCATCTTCACCAATACATTCTCCGACTTTTTGTACAAGATCATCATTAAATGTTGAAGCCATTACAACAGCTGATGGATATGCCATCGCTTGTAATTTACCACCAAAGAAAGTTTGGTTAAGTCCAGTAGGACCGTTTTCATCTTTTGTTTCTGGTTTTGCAATTGATGGAATAGCCGGTGTTTGATGGGCTGTTACCCCAACCATTCTAGACATATCATCAAAGTTAATTGAATCTAAAAGTGTTTCCCAACTTGGATCATCATATGGTAATCCAATCATTTGAGCAAGTGACATTCCTGTTTTTTCACCAAATTTAGGCATTGTGTAATCACTTGTATTAGGTTCGTAATTGATACCTAAATCGTGTGCTAATTGATCATCAACTACGAGTTCAGCTACACCTTTAGGGAAAGTTTCTTTCCAGTCGCTTCTAGAAACATAAGTGACTGTATCTGGTGCCATATAAAGGTTTGGATCTGCATTATCAAATTGATTTGTAATTGGATTACCTGTTACAGATGATACCGCATAAGTTGTTGTATCAAGTGCCCCATTATGCCATTTACTAGCCATTGAAGCTTGACCATCAGCATCCATACCATTTTCTTGAGTGTATCCTTTTGCTGCTAAAATATTGTTGACTGCATCATGAGAATCACGACCTGCTGTGAAGTAATAGTCGCCTTCATCTAAGATATAAGTCTTAGCGCCATAAGCATCGTATGCACGAAGTTCTTGTTTAGGTACATTAATAGTAACTGTTTCTGATGCACCTGGTGCTAATTCAGATGTTTTAGCGTAACCACACAATTCAACAGATGCTTTTTCTATAGAATTGCTTTTATCATAGTCAGTATAAGGCGATTGGAAGAACATTTCTACAACTTCTTTCCCTGCCATATCTCCTGTATTTTTAACTGTTACACTGAAATCAAAGCTATCTTCATTTTCAGTTTTCTTGAAATTACTCCAGTCAAAACTTGTATAAGATGAACCGTATCCAAATGGATAAGCAACATCACTTGCATAGTTATAACCGCTTGTATTTCCAGTTCCCATCACTGTATCTTCGTATCTTGTTTCATAATATCTGTATCCAACATAGATACCTTCTTCATAGACACTATAAGCATCTTGTGACTTATCTAATCCAAAATCTTCTCCATTTGGATAATGCGTATCAAGACTCATATTTTGCATGACAGGTGATGTTAAATTATCGTTACAATAAATATCTACCAGTTTACCTGATGGATTAATTTTACCTGCTAAAATATCGCCTACTGATTGCATACCTTCTTGTCCTGGACCACCGATCCATAAGGCTGCATCAATACCATAATCTGTTCCGCAAATTTCTGGGTTTAAGAAATCTAATTCAATGGCATTTGACGTATTTATAAGAACAATAATTTTGTCAAAGACACCTTTATCTTTTAAAGCTTTTAATTGACTCATTATTTCTTGTTCATCTGGTGCTAATTCTAAATAATTAGTAACACCTTCATCTTTTACACCTGTTCTACTCTCAGGAGTTGCTGCTAAGTCATAACCTTCACCACCAACGCGTGAAATCATCATAACTGCTGCATCTCCATAAGTTGTAAACGTATCTGCTAAACCTGGTTCTGCTTGAATAACATCCCAAGGCACTTCATTCAATGCAAAAGCTCCGCCTGCATGCATATCAGGATTTTCTCTGTAATACCCTGTTGCGTCTACTTTAGCTTGACCACCCCAGCCACCAGCTGCTGGTGTTCCTGATCCTGTTCCAGTGTCATAAAAATCCCAAAGTGCTTTATTAACACCTATGCTATTAGACTCTAATGAGGTTAATAAAGTTGGTGTTTCATCTGTTACTTTAACTGCACCTGATCCTGTACCGCCATACACTGGTGCAACAGATGAATGACTGAATAAGCTTACTTGATTGCCACTTGCTAAAGGTAAGGCACCATTATTCATTAATAATACTGCACCCTCTGCTTCTACTTGTTGGCAAATTTCTTTTTCATAATCAGCTAATGCTTGTTCATCTTCATATGCCGTTTTAAAGTAATCTGTGTTTTCCGAAGAATCACCATGATTTACTTTGTAATTACTCGTACTTAAATAAGTATTAATGGCCACACTCCAGTGATTGGCAACCCCTGTACCTACTAACATCACTACGAGAAGTACCGCAAATACAACTGACAATATGGATTTTGCTCTTCTTTTGCCCGTTTTCTTCACTTTACCCATAAAAAAACTCTCCTCCTTGCCTAACTGTTAATTTTTTGTCAGATAAAACATCATCGCTACCTATTCCTATCTTTTTTTGAAACATTGCTTTTTTATTACTTCGAATAATCGTTTAATACTAAGCATGAATAGACATAGAAAATAGCATCTTCTTAAAGACAGATACACTTCATTCATTTCTTAATATTATATTGGGGCAATGTTATTAAAAAAATAACTATTAGCGACATCTTTTTTGTTATCTGTAAGGCTATGTTTATATTTTTATACAGAAAAGAATGAATAACAAGAAATATGGTTTAAATGGTTATTTAATAAACACATATGGTAATTTCATTACTTTTTATATTAAGAATTTCATTTTTTACTGTTTTATATCCCTAAAAGGACATTTCAATAAAAAAAGAACTCCTATCCCAAAATAGAAATTCTTTTTTTATATTTGGCGCGCCTAAGAGGATTCGAACCTCCGGCCTGTCGCTTAGGAGGCGACCGCTCTATCCTGCTGAGCTATAAGCGCCTATTTTTTTCACTATCATATCTTAACACAATAAAGAGCTCTCCTCAACCGTCAGAAAGCTCTAATTGAAAACTTATTGCTATTTTTTATTCCCCAAATGCGGCGAATGATCCGTAAAGTAAATAATCACCTTATCATTGAGGGCTTGTTGGTCTTCTAATCGACTCACTGGAGAGCCCGAACCATAATTAATAGTTTCATAACCACTTAAATTAACACCGTAATCTTTAAAATATTCTTTAACTGCATCAATGCGTTCTTGACTAAGCGCTAAATCCAAATTGCTATTCGTAAAATGAGGATAGCCATTAGCATACCCTTCAATTGTAATACTTTCCTCTGGATACTGTTTTATTAATACAATAAATGATTGAAGGAGTCCTTCATATTCTTTTGAAATATTAAAGGATTGAGACTCAAAGTAGATCGTGGTAACCGCATTACTAAGTGTTTCTAAATCTTCCTGTGTATAGATTTCCTCTTCTTCTGGGTTAGAATTTCCCATTTCTTCTGAAGATGGATTATCAGCATCGGCTGAAGCCTCTCCATTTTCCGATAAGGCATTGTCTCCATTCGATTGATCCTTTTGAGACGCATCACCATCAGTTTGAGAATCATCGCCATCAGTTTGATCTTTTGAAGCGTCTTGACTTATATCCGTTTCATGATCAACCGTCTCATCAGTTGGCTTATCGTTATCACTAGCGTCAAAAGGCTCATCTTGGCTTAAATCACCTTGATTATCATCTTCTTGTGAATGAGGAACTGGTACACTATCCGCCGCTGCATTCACAATATAATTAAGACTTCCTCCCATGATTCCAACCAATACACATAGATAAAGTAATGCTAATATTTTACCATTTCTTGAAAATTCATCAAATCGTCTCATTATTTCTTCGGTTTAACGAACTCAACTAAATTAATTATTTTTTGAATCTCATACTCAATCATTGTATTTTGATCTTCTTGGAATTTTTTACGGTTTCCATTAATTTCTTTTAAATCTTCAATTCTTTTTTCAAGTTCTCTAATGGTAGCTTCATTTCTATTAAATATTTCTTGTGTTGTTGTTACGGTTTCTTCAAGCACTGTGTTTAACGAATCAATACGCTTATAGGCATCATTTAAAAGTTCATCTAAACTTACATTTGATACATTCATGATATTGAGAACCGTTTCACGTTTAACATCTAATGGCAAATTTTCTGGAATGGCTTTCAAATAAACATCAGCCATAAAAATTGACTTCTTAACTTCTGTTTCAAGATGTGCATTCCTATAAATTTCGTCGATTGTTAGCATCTTATTCTTTTCATAAGCGCCAATGATTAAATCCAATTTGTCACCAATGTCTTGAGGAATATCCTCTGATAAATTTGATTTAGGATTCTCTGAAGTTTCAAAACTTTCGCTCGCATCAGCAAAAACTTCTTCTGGTGTTTCTAAATGGGTTAAATCCGGAACAAAATCAGGTTCAGGAATATCCTCATTTTCCATTTCTTCATTTACTTCATCTGTTACCTTGTCTTCGTCTTCTTCAATAGAATCGATAATCTTCATTTTTTCAAAAATAGATTTCTTAGGTACCACTTTCATATCCTCCCTATTATTCATTTATTCTGCTTTCAAGATATTGTATTTTTCCTCGATTGCTTTTAATGATAGATTTAAGGTTATCTATCATGTCGTTCTTTCGTTCAATCTGATTTTTTTTAACAATGACTTGTTGATTAAGAAAGTTAATCATTTGATTAAGGTCTTCAAGAGACGCTTTTTTGATATCTGTCATATCAAAATTATCTGCCGCACTATAACTTGAAGACACCTCAATGGTACTTTTTATGATATCAACACCTTCATCATCAATGTAGGTAATGTTGCTACGTGTATGGATATGATTCTTAAGTTCCTTTTTATTTTTATTAATTTTCTTATAAATAGTAACTTTACTTACCCCTAAAAGTTTTGCAACCTCAATAACCCTATACATGCTTATTTTTCACCTGCTTTTCCATGTCTTTCATAATTGAATACTGTAATCTATGGATACTTTCCATGTCTTCAAGTATTTTCTTTTGATAACTTTTGAGCATATCATCTTTCATTTCTAGTTCATTGTCTAGATTGGTCAATTCATTTTTGAGTATTTCAATTTTATTGTAAAGAATTTCTCTATCTTTTTCGAATCTAGATTTCATTTTAACCGTTTTTATTTCTACCGGCGTCTCATGATTCCCCATTTTAGTAGCGGCTTGCTCATTCTCACTATCTGGTGAATGACTACTCCCAAAAAATAAAGTCTTTAGAACATCTATTGCATGATCATCAAAATACGTTACACCATCTTGCTTTTTAATAACAGGATCAAGCAGTGATTTATGATTTATGAGTTTTTCAAATATCTCTATTTTTTCTACACCAATCAATTCTGCAGCTTCACTTACTTTATACAATCTATCACCCCCATTTACAAGTTAACAGTAAATTAACTGTTAAGCATATGTATCCCTAATTTGCAATGTTTTTAACTTACTTCAATTCTACAGAATATATTTGAATTTATCAAATCATTTTTATTTTTCATGACATTCGGAACTAAAATAAGAATTTACAAGGTTTGAAGTAGTATACTGTTAAGTTAACAACTCGTAATTTGAATTTTTAAAACATCTGTAAGTATTTACTACTATAGCATGAAAGCATTGGAAATAAATAGTTTTTTATTCCCAATGCTTTCATGCTTTTTTTGATATAATATTTTCTTCAACTTAATATTTGTAGTGATCACTTCACTTTAAAAACACTCCATTCAAAAAAAGGTTATCATTGAGTGTTTTGTTTCTTCAAAAAGTGTTTCAAAATCAAACAGATTCAACAAGTGTTTCATTTATAGATTTTAAATTTCATCTATTTTTGTTTCATTTTGATACAATTCGAGTTTTCTATAAAGTGTACTTCTCCCTATTCCCAGAACTTGAGCCGTAAGTGTCATATTATGTTCCATCTTTTCATAGGTCTCTAAGAGATGCTGTTTCTCTATTTCAGCAAGTGTCATTATGCCTTCTTCTTTAATATCGGGAAGACTCTTGGCCCCAATCGTTGAGTCAAATGTAGAAAGTACAACAGATTCCTTAATGACTTCATTCAATTCAGAAATTGACTTTTGCTTTGAAAGCTCTAATAATTTATACTTATACTCTTTTGTAAACTGATAGTGAAAACGCTTCAAATATGCCTCTGCATCTTCAAGAGATTCTATTCTGTTAACCGTGTTAACAGCGTAAACCGTATTATCACCAATGTAATCGAGTAATCGTCTAACTATATGTGATTTTTCTCTTAACTCAGAGTCTGTTAACCCGGTTGTCAGTATATAGTTTAAATCTTTGTATTCACTTGATTTCTGATTATTTTTTTTATTTCTTTTTTCATAGTTGTTAACTGTTAACAACTTTATTATTTCACTTGATAAGTGCTCAAAATTTGTAATAATAATTGTATCATAATGAGACATTGCTTCTTTATAAACTTGATCTAGTAACTCGGGTAAAATATCAAGTGCATCAATAATAATAAATGACTTCATAAATTGAGAGGCAATATATTGAGCAATGATACGTTTGCCTGATTGTTTGGGTCCATAAATAATAATGGGTCTATGAGTACTCATAACATAACTAATTTGTTTCTGTAACCCCTCTTGCTCTTCCTCTGTAAGCCAGAGCATGTTATCAAACATAAGTGGTGAAGCAATCACTGTCTCTTTCTCTTCAACCATTTCTGTTTTAACACTCTGAGTCATTTGATTTATTTTCTTGTTGAATAACTCAATAATATTAATCGGCAGTTTCTCTTTTGAAAATATAATGAGACCACCTATGACATTATCATACTGACGAACGGGTAAACTATAACTACAAAAATCAACAAAATAATCTAAGTAGTGCTCTTCATATATTACCTCATGAGTTTCTCTATCAGAAATAAATAATTCCGCTGCTGTTGTTCCACAATTTTCAACTCGAAATTGACTGATCAAATTAAGAGACTTATCATAAACTATTTTTTCAATAACGGTTCCTTCTAAATCTATGAAGTAAAAATTTAAATTTTGAATTGCCATCTTTTGTAAAAGTGACTTAATATCAAAGTGAAAAGAAAACTTCGATTTTACATGACTAATTTTAGGATCATCGTAAATCATCAAATTGTTCATTTTACATTTATACCATGACATGGCGATTTTGTTGCTAATCACCTTACGATTTAAACGATTTGTGTTGATATAATTAAGTTTACTTTTTCTAATGTCTTCCTTTATCATTTAACCACCTAATTTTACTATATAAGTTTATATCCTGTTTAATTCTCTCTATTTTAAGTTTTAAGCAAATTTATTCATTGATTGATGTTCTTATCCATTTTGTCTATAAAACGCGTTTAACCCTTAAAGTTTTTTACATTTTATTCCTTTATATCGTAAAAATGGACTGCTTTTTCTATGATTTTAATTTCAGCTGGTGTTTCACCCACAAGATTTCCATCCGTATTAATAATATATTGCTTTTCATTATTTAAAACTTCTATGGCTGCTTTTTTACATTTTAAATATTTAACTTCAGGAATTTCGTTCAATCTCCCTTGATAAATCTTATTTACATTTTTTAGAAACTTCATTTTAGATATATCTTTTATTAAACAGATTTCTAAATATTGGCTATCTAATTCAGCTTCTGGACATATATTCATACCACCACCAATGTACTTGCCATTATTGGCAGCCATTATTAAAATTTTGCCAAAGTAGACTTTTTCATCAATGGTCACTTTGACCTCTTGAGCTTTAAAAAAACTACCTGCATATAATGTACTCATAAGGTAGGCCAAAGAACCAGGCATTCTCTTTTTTAATTTATCTGTTGTTTGAATAATAGGTCCATCAATGCCAAAAGTACAACTATTAATATAATTATATTTATTGACGCATCCAATATCAATTACTTTCGTTTGATTGCTAACAATACTCATCAATAAATTCGATAAGTTATATGACTTATACATCGTCTTAATAAAATCATTACCCGATCCATAGGGAACAATACCTATCGTAATATCTTTTGTCTTCTCAAAATCAAAAGCATTAATTAACTCTGATAGAGTACCATCACCACCTACAGCAACAAATTCTCTATACCCTAAATGATAATGTTTTTTAGCCTTAGCTGTGATATCACCTTTTTGTTTTGAAATCACAATTTTTGTTTTAATGGTCTCTTGATGTTGACCAAAAAATTGGGATAATTGGGGTAGCATTTCAACCGTTTTACCTTTTCCCGCAACGGGATTAACGATGACTAATAAATTTCTCATATATTTTCCTCTACTATGATTTTAATCAATCTAGCTTTCTTCTATTTTATCATATTTCTACTACAAGACTACCTAATATTCTCAATCTTCTTCTTACTAACATAAGGACTTATATTCTTCCATCAATACACCTATTAATGTCTCACTCTTTCTATTAATATCTCATTCTTTAATGTTATTTAGGCTTTATTGCTGATTACTAAAAATAACAAATCATTTATTATTAATACCCTTTTTACACCTTAATATTGACTATTCTTATGTTTTTAACTTCCACTTGCTTTATTAAACACTGCTACCTTACGTTCTCATCAATTCAAAAAGTCTTTTTCTCTCCTTTTCAATTAATAAAATTGTTACGCCACTTCTTAAGGCAACACCTGCATTATTCATTTTCCTATCTTTTAGACCTGTCCACTTCTGATTGATATAACACCTATTTTGCTTTCTATTTACTTTTCTAGTGCCCTATAATTTTTTTCAAAGGCAAAATTGACCTCAGTTTAAATATTGATTTACAGATTGATTTGTACATCAATTTATAGATTATTCTACTCTTTTAATTTAATAGTACTAGACTTCCTCTTGTTTTTTTATCTTATGATTTTCATTTCTATACTTATATAGACTTTAACCCTCGATAGGATTGATTTATATTTGAAAGTTTTTTATGTCTCGTTCAATCACTTTATCAAGTGTTTTTTTTAGAATTTAACCGGTTTTCTCTATCAGATCTTAACTATCACCTTACCCTTTTCCACAAATGTTTCACGTGAAACATTATAAATTTCTCTGTCATTTATCTTATAAACGGGTTCAACTCATTCTCTTAGGGTCAATTAATTTGAAATTGAACTTATGCTGCACCTAAACTCTCTATCTCTATTAAATAATGTCATCTACACTTCCATTCTCTTTAATTTCACTATTTCCTCATTATAAGATAACATGTCTCCTTAATAGTTATAATTATCTTGCCTCATCATTTAGACCAGTGGTCTTAAATGTTTCAATTACCACTTGATTTTATAAAAAAAGAATGTTTCACGTGAAACATTCCCTATATACCTCATTAAAACTATTTAATCAAGTCCAATATTCTGTTTAAATCATCAATATTATAAAAATCAATTTCAATCTTTCCTTTACCTTTTTTCTCTTTAATATTGACTTTAGTGCCGAAATAGAGTGTCAATTTGTCTTCAACACTTAAAATTTCTGGGCTCTTTTGTACCACTTTTGATTTTGAAATTTGTTTAGTAAAATACTGATCATAGTTTTTAACCAATTCTTCAGTCTGTCTAACACTCAAATTATGATCAATCACATAATTAAAGGCGGTAATTTGTTGCTTAAAAGAATCTAAGGATAATATAGCTCTACCATGTCCATTAGAAATACTGCCTCCAATAATAGCTTCTTGTATACTTGGTTCAAGCTTTAATAAACGCATCATATTTGTAATATATGATCGTGACTTACCAACAATTTTACTTAGTTTATCTTGAGTTACCTGGTATTCATTAATGAGACGTTGATAAGCACTTCCTTCTTCAATAGGATTAAGATCTTCACGTTGAACATTTTCAATTAAAGCCAATTGAGCAATCGTATAATCATCTACATCTTTAATGATGGCAGGAACTTTCTTATAATCCAATAGTTTTAATGCTCTAAAACGACGTTCACCTGCTATAATTTCATAGTAAGCACCATTACGTTTAAGGACAACTGGCTGCAACAAACCCAGTTCAGCAATTGAATCTGCTAAATGCTGAATTTTTTCCTGATTAAAATGTTTACGCGGTTGCTCTCTATTTGGAATAATGAGATTAATATCAATTTCACTGATTAACTCGCCTTCATCATTAACTTCTTTTTCTATTCTTTTGGTATTTTCTGCAGGAATTAGAGCACCTAATCCCTTGCCTAGACCTGAACGTTTTGCACTCATGATTGATCCTCCAATCCCAATATTTCTTCAGCAAGTTCTAAATATGCCTCAGCACCTTTTGAACGATTATCATAGTGAATAATCGGTAGACCAAAACTCGGTGCTTCTGCAAGTCTAATATTTCTAGGAATGACGGTTGTATACACTAAGCTTTTGAAGTGTTTTTTAACTTCTTCCACTACTTGAATAGACAAATTTGTTCTCCCGTCAAACATGCTTAACAAAACGCCTTCAATTTCAAGTCTTGGATTAATACTCTCTTTAACCAATTGATAAGTATTTAAAAGCTGACTTACACCTTCAAGTGCATAATACTCACACTGAATAGGTATAATTACAGTATCTACCGCAACTAACGCATTGATTGTTAAAAGTCCTAATGAGGGAGGACAATCTATAAAAATATAATCATAATTTGATTTCACTTTATCTAGTGCCATTTTTAGCAAGGATTCTCTATTTTCAAAAGCGATCAATTCAATTTCTGCACCTGCCAAATTCATACTACCAGGAATAATATCTAATCCTTCAAAAGCTGTTGGAATAAGAATTTTTTCAATAGGTTCTTCATTAATTAACAAATCATAAATTGTATAATCTAAATGTGTCTTATCTACTCCAACCCCACTAGATAAATTACCTTGAGGATCATTATCGACCAATAACACTTTCTTTCCTAGATGTGCTAAAGCAGCAGATAAATTGACTGCTGTTGTGGTTTTACCTACACCACCTTTTTGATTAAATATAGCTATTGCTTTCCCCATGGTATCCTCCTCATCTGTATATAAAACATTATACTAAAAATAACCTTTAAACAAAAGTCATATAGACAAATATGATTGATAATTTGAATAAAACACATCATTTGTTGTCACGTGAAATATTTGAGTCGCTACTCCATATTAAAGTCTTTATAAAAAAAGAAACAGTGGTCACATCAGAACACTGTTTCTTTAATAAATATACATAATTTATTAAACTTGTTAAATTAATAACGATTTGGTTATTTATCCATAATATAAATAGGGGATAGTGCAATAAAAGCACCTAAGAAAATCCCTTGAATCAACTGTTGTACCGACATTGAAAGATTAAACAAACTCAAAATAACTTGTAATAAAATTTGTGCGATGACAAGTGCAAGCAACCATAAAAATACAAAATAACGTTTATTAATTTTACGACTTATTGTTTGCCACAATTGCTTATTCCAACCTATTTTAATGAAGATAATCATCAAAATCACTTCACTTACAATCATTGAAATGAAAAAAATCAAATAGTGTTTCATTTTGTTGTCCTCCTCATCCTAAGTGATAGTCACCTCTAAAGCGGATTCTTTTTAGGCGTTCCTGCTTTTCGAGGATACTTTTTAGGAATGGTACTTATTTTTTTGAAAATCATCAAATCTCTTTGACCAGCCGCATTAGGTAATTCAAAACTTTTCACTTCCACAAGTTCTGTTTTGAGTTCTTTCATTGCATGGTTTGCATCCTGTAGTTCTTGGTCTGATTTCAAACTCTTATAAGCAACAAAATAGCCACCAACTTTGACAAAAGGCATGACAAATTCAAGTAATAAACGCAATTCTGCTACTGCCCTTGACACAGCAAAATCATATTGCTCTCTATAGTCCTTATTTTGACCATAATCTTCAGCTCGACCATGAATCTTTTCGACCTTTTTTAAAGAAAGAGAGGTTGTCACCAAATCTAAAAAGCCAATTCTTTTCTTGAGTGAATCAAGACAAGTGACCATCAAGGTTGGTTCAAGAATTTTAAGAGGTAAGGCAGGAAAACCTGCACCTGTTCCTATATCAATCAATGATTTATCTTTTAAATCAAAGCCACACTGCTTGAGTAAAATCGAGTCAACAAAATGCTTGATATACACCTCATTTTTTTCGGTAATACCCGTTAAATTGTATTTTTCATTTTCAGACACTAAAAGCTGATAGTAATGATCAAATTGATTCAATTGCAGGTCATTAACTGCAACTCCCACTTGTTCAAATACATTATTCACGTGTTCTCCTCCTCATTTGATCAAGATACACCAACAAAACAGAAATATCTGCAGGCGATACACCAGAAATTCTCGACGCTTGACCAATAGAATGAGGTCGAATATCTGTTAATTTTTGACGTGCTTCTAATCTCAAACCATCAATTTGATTAAAATCAACCTTATCTGGGATAACTTTTTTCTCTAGTGACTTAAACTTTTCAACTTGTTGAAGCTGCTTCTTAATATAGCCCTCGTACTTTAAAGATACTTCTATTTGAGTCATAACATCTTTTTTAAGACCCTCTGGACGCGTCGCATCCACTGCCTTCAAATCTTTATAATATACCTCAGGTCTCCTGAGAATATCAACAATTTTCATTCCTTGAGTCACTGGACTAGACCCAATTGCTTCCAAAGCCTCATTAAGCGCATCAGGTTTAATATTCGTCTTTTTAATCCGTTCCATTTCAGTAGCTATGGCATCCATTTTATCTGTAAAAATCGCATAACGATCGGCCTTAACCAGTCCAATATCATAGGCTTTTTGTGTTAAACGAATATCTGCATTATCTTGTCTTAATAATAAACGATACTCTGCACGTGACGTCATCATCCGATAAGGTTCTTCCGTTCCTTTCGTTACCAGATCATCTATTAAGACACCAATATAAGCCTCTGAACGATCCAATATAAATTCAGGTTCACCCTTAACTTGGAGTGCCGCATTAATACCCGCAACAATCCCTTGTGCTGCCGCTTCTTCATAACCAGAAGAGCCATTAAACTGACCCGCTGAAAAAAGGCCTTTAACTTCTTTATGTTCTAAAGTTAATTTTAAGTCAAGAGGATCAATACAATCATATTCAATCGCATAAGCGGGTCTCATAATTTCAACCTTTTCCATGCCTGGAATAGAGCGCATAAAGGACAATTGAACATCTTCAGCCAAACTAGAACTCATGCCTTGAACATACATTTCATTGGTATCTCTGCCCTCAGGTTCAATAAACAATTGATGTCGTTCTTTATCTTTAAAACGCATAATTTTCGTTTCAATAGAAGGGCAGTACCGAGGACCTGTCCCTTCAATCGTTCCCGTAAAAAGACCAGACTTATCCAAATTGTCCAGAATAATATTATGGGTTTTTGTATTGGTATAAGTCAACCAACAGGGCATCTCATCTAAAGCTAAGGATTCATTCATAAAAGAAAACAAGGTATAATCTTTGTCTCCCCACTGAACTTCCATCTTATCAAAATCAAGACTTCTCTTGTCAACACGAGCAGGCGTTCCTGTTTTAAAGCGTCTCAAAGAAAAAGCATGTTGTTTTAAACTTTCAGTTAATTGGTAAGATCCTGCTAACCCGTTGGGACCACTTTTTAAAACAGCATCTCCAATGAAGACCTTACTTCCCAAGTAAGTGCCCGTTGCAAGAATAATAGTTTTCCCCTTAAAGATAGCACCTGTACTGGTCGTAACCGAATCAACTACACCATCAACAATCGACAAATCTGTCACTTCAGCCTGTCTCACTGTTAGATTTTCAGTATTTTCTAATACCTTTTTCATTTCTTTATGATATTCATTCTTATCAGCTTGAGCACGAAGTGAATGAACTGCAGGGCCTTTAGATTGATTGAGCATCTTACTTTGGACAAAAGAACGGTCAATATTAAGACCCATTTCACCACCTAAAGCATCAATCTCTTTAACCAAGTGTCCCTTTCCCGTTCCTCCAATTGAAGGATTACAAGGCATCATAGCAATTGAATCTAAATTAATAGACAAAATTAATGTCTTAATTCCCATACGAGCACTTGCAAGAGCTGCTTCTACTCCTGCATGTCCAGCACCTACTACTATACAATCATAAGAACCTGCATCAAATGTTCTTACCATAATTTCCTCCCACTATTTTCCTAAACAAAAATTACTAAAGATTGTGGTCATTAAATCTTCTTCAACACTCTCACCCGTTACATGTCCCAAGTGTTGAATACAATCTTTAATATCAACTTCAATAAAATCATAAGGCATATGATTTTCACTCGCCTTCAAAGCATCTTTAGCATTATTTAAAGCCAAATGTGTTAAATGAATATGCCTTGTATTACTCATCATCTCTTCTTGATTGATTTCCACATTGCCCTTATAGACAATATCACTTAACTCATTTTCAATTTCATCTAAACCAATTTCATTTTGAACAGAAGCATAAATAATCTTTTGATGACTTAAGATAGACTTGATTTCATCTATTTCAATCTGCATTTCAAGATCTGTTTTATTTAAAATAATAATCGCTGGCTTGTCTTTAACAAGTGCCATTAACTGATGATCTTCCTCAGATAATTTTTCAGATGCATTAAGCATAAAAATAATAAGATCTGCCTGATTAAAATAAGCTTTGGATTTTTCAACACCTATCTTTTTCAACGACATCTTCAGTATCTCTAATACCAGCAGTATCAATAAGTGTAATAGGGATACCGCCAACATTCATATATTCTTCAATCACATCTCGAGTGGTTCCGGGAACATCTGTCACAATGGCCCTTGAATCTTTGAGCAAGGCATTCATCAAACTTGATTTTCCCACATTGGGTTTACCGACAATAACGGTCTTCAAACCCTCTCTCAAAATCTTACCTGACTCTGATGCTTTTAAAATGCGTTCTAAAGCTGTCACCGTTTCTCTAAGCTGATCTTCAATTTGCTGATAAGTAATTTCTTCAATATCCTCTTCTGGATAATCAATTGAAACTTCAATATCCGCCATCAATGCAATTAAGGCTTCTCTTAACCCTTGAATTTTATGAGATAAATGACCTCTTAATTGATTCATTGCTACATCAAATCCCGTACGCGTTTTAGCACTAATTAAATCCATCACAGACTCAGCCTGTGTTAAATCAATTCGGCCATTCAAAAAAGCCCGCTTGGTAAACTCACCACGTTCAGCCATTCTAGCACCTTTCTTTAATAAAAGTCCTAAAATTTCACGTATAGGAATAATCCCACCATGACAATTGATCTCAACGACATTTTCACGTGTATACGTATGAGGGGCAAACATTTTAACTGCTAATACCTCATCGACAATCCGTTCACCCTCCATAATATGACCATAAGTCATTTTTTTATCCGTCATCATCTGTTGACCCTTGATCTTAAAAATTTCATCTAAAATATCAAAAGCCTCTGGACCACTCATTCTAATGATGCCTATTGCGCCTTCACCAACAGGTGTTGAAATCGCAACAATTGTATCTACTAACATTATAATCTCCTATCTATTTTAAAAAAAGAAGTACTCGATACTCGCATTACTTTAAAAAAGTTTATACCAAAGTGTCAAAAAACTCAACGTTAAAATCATCCATTATGACTTAAACACTTGGTTATGTATCATAAACAATCCTTTTAGAACTAAAAAGAAACCCAGTGATACACTGGGTCTTTTAATCTAATTATTGCTTATTCATTATTGATTTGCTCTAATCTTTTTATAGTCATAATAAATGACTACTTTTCTATAAGGCTCATCACCTTCAGACTTAGTACTTACAAAAGGATTAGATTGAAGTGCCGAATGAATAATGCGTCTTTCATAAGGATTCATCGGTTCAAGAATAACATTTTTTCTAGATTTTTTGACTTTATAAGCCAGTTTGTTTGCTAACTTTTCAAGCGTTTCTTTACGCTTCATTCTATAATTTTCAGTATCAAGAATAAGTCTAACATATTCTTCTCTGTTCTTATTAACCACTAAACTCACTAAGTATTGTAGTGCATCCAGAGTTTGACCTCTTTTACCAATTAAAATAGCCATATCTTTTCCTACCATATTCATCTTGAGCGTGTCGCCCTCAAGTTCAGTTGTAATATCAGCAGGTACATTCATTTGATTTAATAACGTTGTTAAAAATGTTTTTGCTATTTCTTCAATATCATCTTTTTTCGAAACTCTAAGTACCGTTTCTTTAGCCCCTATTCCAAAGAAACCTTTAGATCCTTCTTCAATAATTTCATATTCAACCTCATCCCTATCTGCATCAAGTTGAATAAGTGCTAATCTTAAGGCCTCTTCGACACTTTTACCTGCCGTTTCGACAAATTTCATTATTTAACAGCCCCCTCGTTCGATTGATTTGATTTATTTATTAGATATTGTTGAGCGATTTGGAATATGTTACCGATCGTCCAATATAAAATTAAACCGGCTGACATTGATCTACCCCAAACCAAAATCATTAGTGGCATAATTGTTTGCATAATTTTCATTTGTGAATTGACTGCCCCTTTTGAAGCAGATGGTTGTTGGGCATTCATCGTTAACATTTGGAAATACGTTAAAGCAGCCGATGCAATTGGCAATAAACCTGGTAGACCAATTAACCAAGATGGTCCATTCGGTAAAATATTGGCAATTAAATCCGGTTGTGATAAATTAGGTACCCATAAAAAGAAATCTGTAGTTGCACTTGCTAATAATGTTGGATTATCTGGAAAAACATAAAGTCCAGGTTGTCTAAGTGCAGTAAAGAGACCAATAATAATTGGAAATTGAATTAATATTGGTAAACAACCACTTAATGGATTATAATTATGCTCTTTATATAAATCAGCAATCATCTGATTCATTTTCTCTGGATTATTTTTATATTTCGTTTGAATTTCTTGAATTTTAGGCTGAATGGCCTGCATTTCTCTCGATGATTTTTGTTGTTTAAAAGTCAGTGGCATTAATATTGTTTTTGTAATTAATGTAAATATGATAATAGATAGCCCGTAATCTTGAACCACCTTAAAAATCAAACCTAAAAGATACCCAAAAATCTGTGCAAATATAGTCAAACTACTTTTCCTCCTCAATTAATCTAACGGGTCATATCCACCCGGATGAAAAGGATGGCATTTTAAAATGCGTTTCACACTAAGGTAGCCGCCCTTAATCGCACCATACTTTTCAATAGCCTGTAAAGAATATTGTGAACACGTAGGATAAAACCTACAATTGCTGCCTAACAATGGAGATATAAATTTACGGTAAAATTTAATTAAATATATCATAACATATTTCATAAGCTACTCACTTCTAACCTAATTTATTTAATAGAAATTTCATAGAATGTTCAATTTTATGATAATCTATATCTTTAGAGCGTACTCTTGCAATAAATACTAAATCGTAATTTTTATGATCATTACTGGATTCATTTTGATAATTTAATCTAAAACTCTCTTTGATTAATCTCTTCACTCTATGTCTAACAACACTGTTACCTACTTTTTTACTCACGGAAATACCAACCCGAGTATGGGCTTGCTTTTTAGGTAATACATACATTACTAAATATTTATCTGCATAAGATTTTCCCCTCTTATAAACTTTACTAAAATCAGAAGATTTTTTCAAACTTTCTACTGTCATAATATCTCCTTCACCTTAGGGTATAAATACTTACAAAAAAAGACCACTAAATGCGGTCTCTTTAATCATTAAGCAGATAATTTTTTTCTACCTTTTCTTCTTCTTGCTTTTATGATATTTTTTCCTGAACTTGTTTTCATTCTTTTACGGAAACCATGTTCAACTTTTCTTTGTCTTTTCTTTGGTTGATAAGTCATTTTTTTCATCCCAGACACCTCCTTACATTATATATCATATATATAAACAAATTATTTACATAAGTCCGCTAAAACATTATACCTTCCCAACCCCTACATGTCAAGAAACAACCTCACACTGATTGAGGAATATTCTTAAAAAAATACACCGTCATTTTCTTACTATATATAGTAGTAAAAAAAACATATTATAAAGCACCTACTATATCTTGTTGACGGATTGTGTACAAAAAAAGCAACTTATCCACACTTTTATTCAAAAATCCAATTTCTAAAAAAATTTCACTTTGATCAAATTTTATCCACATGTCAATTTATTTAAGGTTTTAGGTTTTTTTTGTGGATAAGTTTTTCGATATTTGATACAATAACATGTACTAACACTATACCCATATCGTTGACTTGTTAATTGTGGATAAGTATGAATTGTTGATTATTTATCATTTTTTTTTGACTTTTTGAGTTTTTAACTGTTGATAGTGTTGATAAATCAAGGGGTTTTCTGTTGATAACTTTTATCACCTATAGGTTATCCACAATTTTATACATGCTGTCTATTATTTTTTTAAACACCGATTTATCAACACTTTCAACAATTTGATGTGGATAAGTTCTAATATTAAGGAGGATAACTATGGAACAACAACTGGACCAAATCTGGGAAACCGCTCGGGAAATTATGAGGAGCGAACTCATGACCGTTAGTTTTAGCACCTGGATTGAAACCATTGAACCCATCGTTATAGAAGGAAATACTATTATTTTACAAACAACTGGTAATCTCAATCGTAACGTACTTGAAACCAGATATAATGATTTAATTAAAAATACCATTAAGCATATTACCGATCAAGACTACATTATTAAATATATTATCCCTGAAGAAAATATATTAGATAAGAAGAAAGAACAAAAAAATATGGATTTATTAGAATCAACGAACCTCAATCCACGTTATGTTTTTGAAGAATTTGTCGTTGGTAATAGTAACCGATTTGCACACGCTGCTTCTTTAGCTGTAGCAGAATCTCCTGCAAAAGCTTACAATCCACTTTTTATCTATGGGGGTGTAGGCCTTGGTAAAACCCATTTAATGCATGCAATAGGGCATTATATTTTATCTCAGAAAAAAGATGCCAAAATTTATTACGTTTCTAGTGAGCAGTTTACAAACGAACTCATCAACTCTATTAAAGATGATAAAAATGAGGAATTCAGAAATAAGTATAGAACAGTAGATGTTCTACTTGTCGATGATATTCAATTTATAGCAGGTAAAGAGCGTACTCAAGAAGAATTTTTCCATACCTTCAATGCACTTTATGAAGCCAATAAACAAATTATCGTTTCCTCTGATCGTCCACCAAAAGAAATTCCAACACTTGAAGACCGCTTACGCTCTCGATTCGAATGGGGACTTATTACAGATATTCAAGCGCCAGATTTTGAAACTAGAATTGCGATCTTAAGAAAGAAGTCAGAGCGTGATCAAGTTGATATTCCCAATGAAGTGTTTGAGTTTATTGCCACTAAAATTAAATCCAACATTAGAGAGCTTGAAGGGGCACTTAACAGGGTTGTAGCCTATTCAACATTAACCAAAAAAATCGTTGATATTGAATTGGTTAATGAAGCCTTAAAAGATCTTATCTCTTCTAATAGAGCACGTAAGATAGACGTTAACCTCATTAAAGCGACTGTTGCAGAATACTACAATATAAAGGTAGAAGATTTTGAATCTAAGAAAAGAACCAAACAAATTGCTTTTCCTAGACAGATTGCTATGTATATCACCCGAGAACTCACTGATCTTTCATTACCAAAGATTGGAGAAGAATTTGGAGGGCGTGATCATACAACCGTTATCCATGCATACGATAAAATCAGTAATGATATGGCTACTGATTATGAATTTAAACAAAAGGTCGATGGAATCATAAAAGAAGTAAAGGGTGAATAAGTGGATAAAAATAGTGTGGATAAGTTCTTGAATTTTCTTTTTTATCCACTGTGAATATCTTTCTCTTTTTCCCATCTTTTATACACAGGGAAAAAGAATAGATTTTATGCACAGGTGTGCGTTTGAAGTGGTTTTCCACAAATTCACAGCCCCTATTACTATTACTATCTTTTTTTACTATATATTTTTTATTAATTAAGGAGGCCGTCCATGAAATTTATCTGTCATCAATCTGACTTAACTTCTGCCATAAATATGGTATCTAAAGCTGTCTCAAGTAAGACGACACTCCCTATACTTTTAGGGATCTACCTTGAAACCAAAGAAGGACAATTAAGACTCATTGGTAATGACTTGAATTTATCCATTGAAACATTTATCGATGCCACAATTATAGAAAAAGGAAATGTGGTTATTCCTGCAAGACTTTTTACAGAACTTATTAAAAAATTACCACATGGTGAAATAGAAATAGACATCAATGAAAATAATGTTGCAACTATTTCTTGCATGGAATCACAATATAAAATCGTGGGTCTACCAGGTAATGAATATCCTGAACTCCCTAAAATTGATGACAATCAATCCATCCTAATAGACAAAGAACTTTTCAGTAATATGATTAGACAAACAACCTTCGCGATTTCACAGGATGAATCAAGACCTATCCTTACAGGTGCTTTACTAGAAATTGAAAATGGTCAATTTAACATGGTTGCAATTGATGGTTTTAGAATGGCAATAAAAAAAGCCTTTATTAAAACAGATCTAGTGAATAAAGCCGTTGTTCCTGGTAGAACACTCAATGAAATCAATAAGCTGACCTCACAAGTTGATTCAAAAGGTGATCTTAAAATTGCTTTTGATGATAAACAAGTCCTCTTTGTTATGAATCAAGTGAAGATTTATTCTCGTCTATTAGCAGGTGAATTCATCAACTATCAACAAATATTGCCCAAAGAACATCAGTCGCTTGTCAAAGTAAAAACAGATGACTTTTTAACTGCTATTGACCGTTCATTCCTCATGGCAAGAGAAAACAAGAATGTTGCCATTAAATTAGATATCAAAGATGAAGTGATTGAAATTTCATCTAATTCAGAAATGGGAAGTTCTACAGAACATGTACACATCGCTCTTGAGGGACAAGATTTAGAAATTGGATTTAATCCGAAATATTTAATTGATGCCCTTAAAATTATAGATAGTGAAGAAGTCTTTTTAGAATTTAATAACAATGTAAGTCCTTGTATTATGAAACCAACAGACAACGATTTTTATACCTATCTTGTATTACCGTGTAGAATATCTAAATAGAACGAATCATTTGAGTTTGTGGAGACGTCTACAAACTCAAATGTTTTTAAAAAGGAGCGTCTAATGAGAATTGAAATAGAAACGGATTTTATAAAGTTAGATCAACTGCTTAAATTTTCAACAGTAGTTGATAGTGGTGGTGTAGCCAAAGTCTTTATTGCAGATGGTTTTGTAGCCGTTAATGATGAAACTTGCACCATGCGAGGTAAAAAAATAAAAGCGGGTGATCGTGTATCCGTCTATATTCCTGATGAAGAAGGCAATATTAGCGAAGTTATAGAACTTGACATCGTTAAGAAGGGGTAAAACTTGTTTATCAAGAGCATTAAAGTCAAAAATTATCGAAATTACAATGAAACAATGATTGAACTCGACAAGGCACTCAACATTATTGTTGGAGATAATGCACAAGGTAAAACCAATCTTTTAGAGGCCATTTACGTTTCAGGTTTTGCCAAATCCTTTAGGACCAATAAAGACGGGGAACTTGTGGCATTTGATGCCTTGTTTAATCATGTCAAAATTGAGATAGAAAAAGACAATGGCTACAATGAAATCATTGAATTTAGAATCCATAGAAATGGTAAAAAAGAATTCTTAGTCAATGGGGTCAATATCACTAAAATCTCTGAACTTTTAGGCACTGTCAATATTATATTGTTTTATCCAGATGACTTAAAATTAATAAAGGACAGTCCCAGTGAAAGACGTAAATTTTTAAATAGGGAATTGTCACATATTAGCAAACTTTATTGTTCTAATATCATTGAATACAATAAAATTTTGAACCAACGGAATGAACTCCTTAAAAAAGCGATGTATCACGAAAGTTTATTGGATACTATTGAGATATGGAATGAGCAATTGGCAGACAAGGGGGCTAAAATTATTCAAAAACGCCTTCAGTTCATCGAAAAATTAGGTCGTATAAGCCATCAAATCCATAGTAAAATAACGAATAACAAAGAAAATTTAGCTTTAAGGTACATTACTGCAGTGAACAATACCCAAAATTATGATACAATAAAGGGTAACCTGATATCCTTATTAGAACGTCAATTTGAAACGGATAAAAAGAGAGGCTATACATCTGTTGGGCCTCATCGAGATGATCTTGAGATTCTCATTAATGAGATTAATATTAAAGCTTTTGGTTCTCAAGGGCAGCAACGAACAGCTGCATTATCCCTTAAATTATCAGAAATTAATATTATTAAAGAAGAGGTAGGTGAGTCACCTATCCTTTTATTGGATGATGTCATGAGCGAATTAGATCAGAAACGTCAAAAAGATCTGATTTATGCCATGAAAGATATTCAAACTATAATTACAACCACAGAGATTGACAATCTGTTGGATGATTATATCAATGCTTCTAAAATTATAAAAATAAAAAATGGAAGTGTTTTAACTTAAGGCGTAGTCTATTAGGACTATCGTCTTTTGGTGTAGGAGGTAGAAATGTCAAATCAAGAATATAATGCTGATCAGATACAGGTTCTTGAAGGATTAGAAGCCGTTCGTAAAAGACCGGGAATGTATATTGGTTCAACCAGTGCAAGAGGTCTTCATCATCTTGTTTACGAAATCGTTGATAACAGTGTTGATGAAGCCTTAGCTGGCTATTGTAATTCCATTAACATTACAATCGAAAAAGATAACATTATCACTGTAGAAGATGATGGTAGAGGGATGCCAATTGATCTTCACCATAAGATGAATAAACCTGCAGTTGAGGTTATTCATACAATACTGCATGCAGGTGGAAAATTTGGTGGCGGAGGATACAAAGTTTCTGGTGGACTCCATGGTGTAGGTGCATCTGTTGTAAATGCCCTTTCAGAATGGTTTATCGTTGAAGTCAAAAGAGGGGGTCAAATCCATCAAATTGGCTTTGAAAGAGGTAAAACAGTTACGCCACTTCATGTCGTTGGTGAACTTGAAAATGACACTATCACCGGGACCAAAACCTCATTTAAAGCAGATTCACTTATTTTTGAAACCTTAGATTATGAATTTGGTATATTGGAATCACGTTTAAGAGAACTTGCTTTTTTAAACAAGGGGATTGAAATAAAATTAACAGATAATAGACATGAAGACATTAAATCAGTGCGTTTTCACTACGAAGGCGGGATTAAAGAATTTGTACATTATCTTAATATCAACCGTAAGCCGATTCAAGAAGACGTTATTTATGCAGAAACAAACAATGAAGGTAGTAATGTAGAACTCGCAATGCAGTATACTGATAGTTACTCAGAAAACCTTTTTACCTTTGCGAATAATATTCATACCCATGAAGGTGGAACACATCTTGTAGGCTTTAAATCAGCTCTTACACGTGTCATTAACGATTATGGCCGTAAAAAGGGACTGATTAAAGAAAAAGATGAAAATCTAACAGGTGAAGATGTCCGTGAAGGCTTAACGGCTATTATTTCTGTAAAGCTAGAAGAACCTCAATTTGAAGGCCAAACAAAGACTAAATTAGGAAATTCTGAAATCAGAGGGATTGTTGATTCAGCTGCTTCAGAATTATTGCAACACTACTTAGAAGAAAATCCTAATCAAGCCAAGGTAATCATTGATAAATGTTTAAAATCAGCTAAAGCCAGAGAAGCCGCTAGAAAAGCCAGAGAGCTTACCCGAAGAAAAGGGGTACTTGATGGTTTAACCCTTCCAGGGAAACTTGCGGATTGTCAAGAAAGAGATCCTGCCAAATCAGAAATCTACATTGTCGAAGGGGATTCGGCGGGTGGATCAGCTAAAATGGGCCGTGACCGTTCAACACAAGCGATTTTACCACTTAGAGGTAAAATTATGAACGTAGAAAAAGCCAACTATAGCCGTATTTTTAATTCGCAAGAAATTAGAGCCATGATTACAGCCTTTGGTTGCGGAATTGGTGATGAATTTGATGTGTCAAAACTCAGATATCATAAAATCTTTATTATGACGGATGCCGATGTCGATGGAGCGCATATTAGAACACTTATTTTAACCTTCTTATTTAGATTTATGAGACCCTTGATTGAACAGGGCCATATTTATATTGCTATGCCACCTCTTTATCAAGTTAAAAAAAATAAATCAGTCTACTATACCTATTCTGATGAAGAACTTGGAAGACTGCTTAATCATGTAGGCAGACAAGGCATTTCCTTACAGCGTTACAAAGGTCTTGGTGAAATGAATCCAGAACAACTTTGGGCAACCACTATGGACCCAGAAGCGAGAACGATTGTAAGAGTTAATATTGAAGATGCAGCAGAAGCAGATTTGATTTTCTCAACCTTAATGGGAGAAAAAGTTGAACCAAGAAGAGAATTTATTGAACGTAATGCAAAATATGTTACAAATCTTGATATCTAGGAGGATTGAACAGTGAGTGACGAAAAAAATGAATTTATAGATACCAGTTTGGAGTCAGAGAAAAAAGAAACGATAATCCATGTAGATATCTTAGAAGAAATGAAAAAATCATATATTGATTATGCCATGAGTGTTATAGTGGCGCGTGCCCTTCCAGATGCACGTGATGGTTTAAAACCTGTCCACAGAAGAATACTTTATGCCATGAACGATATTAACTTTACACATGATAAACCCCATCGTAAATCAGCACGTATCGTAGGGGAAGTTATTGGTAAGTACCATCCCCATGGTGACAGTTCAATTTATAATGCCATGGTGCGTTTTGCACAGGACTTTTCAATGCGTTATCCCCTAGTAGATGGTCATGGAAACTTTGGATCAATTGATGGTGACTCAGCTGCTGCCATGCGTTATACCGAAGCCAGAATGACTAAATTTGCAGGTGAACTTTTAAGAGATATTGAAAAAGAGACCGTTAATTTTGGACCTAACTTTGATGAAACCATTAAAGAACCGCTTGTTTTACCAAGCCGTTTTCCTAACCTTTTAGTCAATGGTTCTAATGGGATTGCTGTAGGTATGGCAACGTCTATTCCACCTCATAATTTAAATGAAGTGATTGATGGTGCGATTAAACTGATGGATGATCCAGAAGCGGATGTTTACGATTTGATGGATATCATCAAAGGGCCGGATTTCCCTACCGGTGCTGAAATTATGGGTATTGAAGGCATCAAAAGAGCCTATAGAACCGGCCGTGGTCGAGTTATCATTCGCTCAAAAGCAGAAATTGAAGAAATGCGTAATGGTAAAAGCCGTATTGTCATAACAGAAATACCTTTTCAAGTGAATAAATCAAGAATGATTGAAGGCATTGCAGATCTCGTTCGTAATAAGCGCGTAGAGGGAATTACTGATCTTAGAGATGAAAGTAATAGAGATGGTATTCGCGTGGTGATTGAACTTAGAAAAGATGTTAACGCCAATATCATGTTGAATCAGCTTTATAAAAATAGCCAATTACAAGTAACTTTTTCTATTATCAATCTTGCTCTCGTAGAAGGTGAGCCACGTGTTCTCAATCTTAGGGAAATGCTTTCGGTTTATATTGAACATCAAAAAGAAGTCGAAACGCGTCGGGTTCAATTTGACCTTAAAAAGGCCAAAGCACGTGCCCATTTACTTGAAGGCTATCGTATTGCAATTGATAATATTGATGAAGTCATCCATATTATCAGAAATGCTTATAATGATGCAGAAGAACGTTTAATGGAACGTTTTGGTCTTTCACCAGAACAAGCCAAAGCTATTGTTGATATGAGACTGAGAAGACTTCAAGGCTTAGAACGTGAAAAAATAGAAAATGAATATGCAGAGATTATGAAACTCATTTCTTATCTTGAAAGTCTCCTTGCAGATGAATCTTTATTATTAGGTATTATTAGAGATGAGCTTCTTCGTATTAAAAAACAATATGGGGATGAACGTCGTACAGAAATCAGTATTAATCCAGATGAAATTGACTATGAAGATTTGATCGAAGAAGATGAAGTGGTTATTACACTCACTCATGCGGGCTATATCAAAAGAGTTTCAACGGGTGAATATGTTTCTCAAAAAAGAGGTGGACGAGGCAAAACAGGCCTATCTACAAGAGAAGAAGACTTTGTTAAAGATATCTTCACGACCTCTACACATGATTACCTTTTATTCTTTACAAGCTATGGAAAAGTATACCGTATGAAGGCTTACCGTATTCCAGATGGTTCTAGAATTTCAAAAGGAACAGCGATCGTTAATCTCTTGCCACTTGAGCCAGAAGAAACAGTGACAGCTATCGTACCTGTTAAAGATTTTGAAAACGGTTATTTAACCTTCTGTACAAGAAATGGTGTCATTAAGAAAACACCCGTTTTTCAATTTGATACTTCTCGTAAGACCGGGCTTATTGCCATCAGTTTAAGAGAAGATGACCAATTAATTGCCGTAAAGAGAACAACTGGTGATAACGATGTCATTATTATTACCCATAAAGGTAAATCTATTCGCTTTAACGAAGAAGATGTAAGAGCAATGGGAAGAACGGCGTCAGGGGTAAGAGGGATTAAACTCATGCCAAATGACCATGCCATTGATATGGATATCGTCACTGAAACTGGAAAACTCCTTGTTGTTTCTGAAGGTGGCTATGGTAAGAGAACGGCTCTTAAAGAATACCGTACTCAAACCAGAGGCGGTAAAGGAATTATTACCTATAACATTAACTCTAAAACAGGTAGCCTTGTGGGTGCTAAAGTTGTAGATGACAATGAAGACCTCATGATTATTAATGATAATGGTGTCCTCATTCGAATTAAAGTTGATGATATTTCAGTGAGTGGTCGTATCACATCAGGAGTTAAACTCATGCGTGTAGATGATGAGACAAGATTAGTGGCAATCGCTAAAATTGGTGAATCAGAAGACGAAGATGACGAAGCACTTGAAGTGATCGAATCAAACGCTACAGAAGAAACAGTAACAGAAGAAATGATTGAAACAAGAGAAGAAGAGATTGAAGAATAGTTATAAAAAATATAAAACCACTCGTGGAAGTATCATTGATACGGAAACGAGTGGTTTTTTTATAGCATTTTTAAAAAGTGCCTATGATGACATTATAAGAACATCATCGTATATGGAATTAAGAAAATCAGCATGAGAAACATTTCAATGAGAAAAAAGAAACCAAAACGGGGAATAAAGTGTGAATCTGGATTTTTTCTAGTAAAGAGCCATAGGCAGAGTCCTGAAATAAGAGTTGTAATCAAACCCGTTAGGAATAGACCGATGCCGTTAGATAAATGGAGAGGAGTGTCTCCATAATTGAGATGGCTATAGATAAAGTCACTTTGATTAACCCAGAGATAGCGAGCCTTAAAAATCAAATAAGTGATAATGGCGATGCCCAGCATCCTATTTTGATGCCGTTCTACCCAACTCATTTTAATGATAGCCACTGGGATGATAATCAAAATAACAGGAATCATTAAAGAAATAAGCGGGACAAAAAGTGGCATAATACTTGATGGAATAAAAGTAAGGGCATTAAGGAGAATATTTATATATTCAGCCCAGTCCATATGACTCTGGCTCTCCTTGATAATCTCCCTTGCATTAGAAGAGAGATAAAGTGTATTTTCACCATTGGTGATTTCATTGGTAATCAAGTATAAATTGCCTTGATTTTGAAACCAGACGGCATTGGCAGCTGCCACATTAGACTTAGTATGAGCGATGTAAGTCTGATTGTCAAAGCCACTGGTTACTACATTTGTGTAAGTTTTTCGATTAGATCCGATTGCTTTTTTACCGATAAAAGTCGACTGATTGACACTTATCCTAACTTCATTTTCGATTTTAACAAATTGAAGATGGGGCGTATAACTCGACGTATTAAATTGATAGTGATTAAGAATGTTGACTTTAGAGGCATCAAGTTCATAAATAAAATGGTAATTTTCAGCAAATTTTTTATTTTTAAGCGTCATAGCACAGTAAAGTTTATCTTGATTAGAAAAAGCAACTGCATTAACAGAGATCGTTCCAGGAATAAGGGGTAATTTTTCTAATTCATATTCTTCAGTGGTTTGGTTTGAACGATCATAAGTCATTACACCAGAATAGTAATTGCCATTATCATATTTAAGAAATGCAATATCATACTGTGAGGTAGAGGCGTTAAAATCGAAGCTGTACTGCTCAAACTTTGGACTATCACTTATTGTAAGTTCCTCATTGCCATCCAATAGTGTCAAACTATGATTTTTATAATACATCGCTTGACCGTGATTAAGGGTAATGTTTTCAATATTATCTTGAATTATATTTTGAAATTCTAAATCACTTAGTGTATCATTTAAAGTAAAGTAAGCCAGTTCAGATTGATTACACAGTATGAGAGAAATCGTTTGATCTTCTAGTTGTCCCACTGAAATTTCAGTAAAATCATGGTCATAGTCGCTTATATCAAACGACTTAACTGTTTCAAAAGCACCTTTTTCTTTCAGTTTTAAGACTGTAAGCGTATGATTGATTTTTTCAATCAAATACGAAGACTCATTAACAGTTAAAACATCATAATAAGGGCTATAGTAGTTATCATCTGAGGCAATGGTTTCAATAGGTATATTTCTTGACCAATGATCGCTGGGTAATTTAATATCATCTTTATAGATGACCTGAGCCATCAGTAAGACTCCAATAATAGCAGATAATATAATGACAGATTGCCATTTGATGATTTTTTTCATATTGACCTCCAAAGTGTTCGATATGTCAATAATATCAAAAAAAAGACAAAAATAAATGAAATAAAATTAATATTTCAAAAAATATCATATATAATAAATATAAAAATAACAAAAATTATGAGATATGGAAAACATGTAGTATAATATGAGTAATTGACTCATTCGGATAAATAAAATAATTAAAAGGGGGTATAAAGATGTCATTAAGGCTTAATACCAATTATAATGATTCAAGTAATTCTTGGGAAGTTGAATTAATTGGAGAAATTGACATTAATTCAAAGGCAAAGTTGAAAGAGGAGTTATTATCACTCAATGAAAAAAAACAGGCAGATTATGTTCTTAAATGTGATAATCTTGACTATATTGATAGTACAGGATTAGGCGTACTCATTAGTTTTTATAAAAATGTTAAAATCAATGATCGCTCGGTATATTTTGAAAATTTAAAACCAAGTATTCTGAAGATATTTTCTCTAACAGGGCTAGATAAGATTTTTCAAATACGTTAAAACAGGGCAGAGGTGAATTAGATAATGAATGATATTGTAAACTTGTCATTGCCAAGTAAGCCAGAGTATGTATCCGTGGCAAGACTTACTGCATCCTATTTGGCAAATAACATGGGCTTTGACATCGAAGCAGTTGAAGATATAAAACTAGCAGTAGGTGAGGCATGTAATAATGCGGTCATCCATTCTGGGTCTCATGACACATACTATTTAGAATTTACTAAAGAAGCTGAAAAATTAGTAATAGCAGTTAAAGATTCAGGTAGTGGTTTTAGTTTATCAGACTATAAAGAGCCCAAACTAGAAGACCCTCAAGAAAATGGTCTAGGTTTATTTATTATTAAAGCATTAATGGATGATGTCAATATAGATTCTGAAAAAGGGAATGGAACGCAAATTATAATGAGTAAATCTTTAGAATAAAATATTCAACTTATTAGGGGCTGGTATTCATGGATAGAAGGGCACATCAAAAACGATCAAAAGAATTTAAAGATATCGGGACAAAAGAATTGTTTGTCATGTATCGTGACGACCGTGATTTAAAAATAAGGAATGAGCTCATTCAGAGACATATGTATATTACTGAGATCCTCGCAAAAAAATATATTAATAAAGGTATTGACTATGAAGACATTTTTCAAGTGGCTTCATTAGGACTTATATATGCGATTGAAAGGTTTGATGTAGATAAAGGCTTTGAATTTTCAAGTTTTGCGACCCCAACAATTATTGGCGAAATTAAAAAATATTTTCGTGATAAAGGCTGGTCAGTTCGTGTGCCAAGAAGAATTCAAGAGTTATCCAAAAAAATAAATCTGGCAAAAGCAAAATTGCAACAAGATTTACAGCGCGTACCTAAAATCAATGATATTGCTGAGTACTTAAATGTTTCAGAAGAAGAAGTCATTGAGGCGATGGAAGCTTCACAAGTATATACACCTAAATCACTGGATATTTCTTATGACACATCAGGTGACGATAAGGATATTCAATTACAAGATATCATTGGAAAAGATGATAAATATTTTGATACCATTGAGAATAGAGATTTTATTAAAATGTGTCTCAAAAAACTCAATGAAGTTGAAATAAAAATTGTCAATGATCGATTTTTTGAAAATAAAACGCAGATACAGGTGGCTGATGAACTCAATGTTTCACAGATGACTGTATCCCGTATGGAGAAAAAAATCATTAAGAAGTTTAGAAAAGAATTGGCTAAACTGAATGAAATTTAATTTTATGATGCGTAAAATGAAGAAGACTAGCACAAAACAATCATTGTTTTGTGCTTTTTTTGTATATAAATTTTGAAAAAATAAAAAAGTTTGCACATTTTTAGAGGGATAACCGTTATACATATAGAGGGGGAAAAAACTGAAATGGATGAACAATACGATAAAATATACCGCTATTGCTATTATAAAGTTGGAGATGCATCTTTAGCAGAAGATTTGACACAAGAAACATTCTTAAAGTTTTTTTCTCAAAATAAAACCATTAAATCCGGAAAAACAATGGCTTATCTTTATACAATTGCCAGAAATAATTGCATGGATGTTTTTAGAAAGCAAAAAAGAGAAATCCTTGATTGCGATTCCTCATTATTTGAACAAGTGACATCGGTGGATATGACAGATACCTTCATAGAGTCAATAGACTTATCAAATGCACTTTCAAAGCTCAGTTCAGAAGAAAAAGAATTGATTTTATTAAGGTATGCCAATGAACTTAAAATAAAGGAGATTGCAGCCTTTAAAAATGAAAGCAGGTTTACGATTAGTCGTAAAATTAATCGCATCATTGAGAATTTAAAGAATGAATTAAAAGGAGAGGCGTAAGGATGAAATCTTTAAAAACATCAAAAAATGATCCCTATAGATTGAAAATTGAAAAAGAAATTAGACAGTATTTTGACGCTCCTCAGCCCAAAAGAAAAGCCGAATTTTTAAGTAGCTTGCCAAAACCTAGAATGTCACACACAAAATTCATTATCAATCAAATCAGATATATTGATTTATCTTTTTGGATTGCAACTCTTTTTTGCATACTTATAGAAGTCGCTATAATCGTAATGAGTCAATCTTCATTAGAAAAAACATTATTTGCTTTTCAACTATCTAAAGAGAACGTATGGCTTATTTTCTCTCTCTTACCACTCTTTACGATGTTGTCATCGGTAGAACTTTTTAAGTCATATATCAATAATACAGATGAAATCGAAAAGTCATGTTTTTATAATTTAGAACAGATCTTTTTAGCACGGATCATTATCATTGGTGTTTTTAATATTCTCATCCTCGGTTTACTTGTAGTTACTTTAAAAATAATTGACCCCATACATTATTTAGAAATGATGGTCTATCTTTTAATCCCTTACCTTATCAGTGGTAATTTGAATTTATTGATACTCAAACACATTAGGGGCAAAGAAGGCAGGTTTATTAGCATTACTATTTCACTATTTGTAGGTCTACTAAGCTTTTTCTTGAAAACAGATTATCCTCAAATTTATAGCAGTGAGTACTCAGTACAGTGGATGAGTCTTTTGATAAGCGTATTACTTTTACTCAGTATTCAAATTTATCATCTTATTCATAAAAGGAGAACAGTTTATGCAGCTTAATATTGAAGAATTAACTAAAAAATACAATGAAAAAATAGCGTGTAATCATATTAATTTGTCTTTAACCCCAGGTGTTTATGGTCTTTTAGGTGCAAATGGGGCAGGTAAAACCACACTTATGCGAATGATTTGTGGTGTTCTTGACCCTAGTTCTGGAAAAATTACAATGGATAATCTATCAGTAGGAGAAGAAGCCTACCGTGATATGCTGGGCTACCTTCCTCAAAATTTTGGTTACTATCCAGAATTTACTGCAAAAAAATTCATGTTATACGTAGCAGCCTTAAAGGGATTAGACGCCAAAATGGCTAAGAAGAAAATAAAGGAACTTCTTGAACTTGTAGATCTTAGTAATCAAATGAACCAAAAAATCAAAACCTTTTCAGGCGGAATGAAACAAAGATTGGGTATAGCACAGACACTTATCAATGACCCCAAAATATTAGTATTAGATGAACCGACAGCGGGTCTTGATCCTAAAGAACGCATCCGATTCAGAAACATTATTTCAAAACTAGGGAGTGATCGGATTGTTATCTTATCAACTCATATCGTTTCAGATGTAGAGTATATTGCAAGTAAAGTGATTATTTTAAAAGAAGGAGAAATTATTCAAATAGGAACAAGAGATGAGCTTCTTTCAGTTGTTAGACCTTATATTTGGGAAGGTTACCTGGAAGCTAACTTAGCAGAAAAGTATCTTCTTGAATCTCCCATTCTCAATTATAAAGAAGAAAATGGCAAGGTGCGCGTTAGAATTATAAATAAAGAAAAACCTTTTGACAGTGCAATAAGACCTGAAGTAACGCTTGAAGACCTGTATTTATACTATTTTAATGATGAGATTTCAGATTCAAAAAAGACACACTAAAAGAAGTTATAGAAATCTATAGAGCATAAGTAAAAGTTATAAAAGAATTCTTTTACGAGAAAGGAGGCATCTATTATGGCAATCTTTTTTCAAATGATAAAATTTGAATACGATAAAATACTCTCTAAAAAATCAGTTAAAATAGCTATATTGATTAGTATATTAACCATTATTGTCGTAACAGCATTTGTTATATTTACAAACTATGGAGGCTTTAGTGAATTAAATGAAAGTCGAGAATTAGAACGCAGTATCAATGGGAGAGATATAGATGAGCGTTTATTAATGGAGGCAGCAAAGGCCTATCAGACATTTCCAGAGGATATTAATCCAGAATCTAAACGCTATTTTGAGGTGAATGCGAAGTATGGCGCTTCATTTGAGTTTGCTAGAGCTATTTTAAGAAATGATAGTTCAAGATATTCATGGCGGGAATTTGCAAATACCTCACACCAAACTTTTTCTGAGATATATGATACAAGGCAAGATAAAATCGATGGACAAATTAATCATTTAAAGATTAGTAACCCCATAAAGACACAGCTTAAAGAAGAATCTTTAGAGGTTAAAACACCTTTTAAATACAATTACCATGTAGGTTATGATCGCTTTTTCAAATTGACTTTTTTTGTCATGATGATTATTCTCTTTTTAGTAAGCATGTGTGTGGCTCCTCTTTTTGCAGGGGAGTATACATCGGGGATGGACCAGCTTATTCTTTCGTCAAAAAATGGTAAACAGAAATTGATTTTGGCAAAATTGTTGACAGGTATAACCTTAAGTATTGTGATTACAGTAGTTGGGATGCTGATACTCTATCTAACTTCATCACTCATATATGGCATGGACTCAGCAGATGTTCCCTTTCAGCTATTTTTAGGACAAACAATCTACGCTTTGACCATGAAAGAAGCCGTTCAAATGATAGTCATAACATCAACTGCTGGGGCGATATTTTACACGAGCATAGCCATGTTTTTCTCATCAAAACTAAAATCTTCATTTTCAGTTATGGTTATTTTGGCGATTATTATAGTACTTCCTATTGTTATCACCTCATCGACAAGTTATCCTATCTTGTACAATAGTTTAAGGTTACTCCCCTTAAATGCATCAAATCCGAGTCTCATTTTTAGTACGCTCCCTTATCAGATGCTGGGATATATGATAAAACCTTATGTCTTTTTACCCATTTTATCCCTTGTACTTAGCATCATCCTCTTACCCTTTACCTATTGTATTTTTAAAAGACATCAAGTCTCATAAAAGGTTTAGGAAGACACTATTTTTTAATGCGGACATTTCAAAAGACACAAGTTGATAAAAAGTGAGTCATTTCCTTTAATGGAGAAAGGCATAATAGATGAGGAGATAACCATAAAATAGAAAAGACTTCTAATCGCTATAAGTGATTGGAAGTCTTTTTAAGTGAAGTCACTATTATAAAGGTATTTTATCATAGCACTCTATCTCTAGAACGTTAAGAAACCCACTTTCTTTTTAACACGATCAAGAACGCCATTGGCAATCTCATTAGCTCTTTCTCTACCTTGACCTAATACATCATAGACAACACCATCGTTTAAAATACGATTGTATTCATCTTGAACACCTTGAATTTCATCTTGGACAACAAGAACTAAATCTTTCTTGAGATTACCATAACCTTGGCCTTCGTATTTTTTGACGAGGTCATCAATACTGTAATCAGAAAACTGAGCATAAATAGTAAGCAGGTTGCTGACACCTGGTTTTTTATCTAAATCATAATAGATAGAACCTTCGCTGTCTGTTGTAGCTTTCATAATTGATTTTTTTATCTTATTAGGTGTATCCAATAAAGTAATCTTTGAATGCTCATTAGGATTACTTTTACTCATTTTAGTAGTAGGATCATCTAAAGACATAATACGTGCGCCATCTTCAACTTTTGCAATCATAGGTTCTGGTACAACAAAAGTATCTCCATATTTATTATTGAAGCGGATGGCGATATCTCTTGTGAGTTCTAAATGTTGCTTTTGATCACTTCCAACAGGAACATAGTCAGTATCATAAAGTAGAATATCCGCAGCCATTAAAACAGGATAAGTAAAGAGGCCACTTGTAACGATATCTTTACCAGCAGATTTATCTTTAAACTGAGTCATGCGGTTAAGTTCTCCCATATAAGAGTGACAACCAAGAATCCAAGCGAGTTCAGCATGAGCTGGCACTTGTGATTGAACGAACAAAGTCACTTTTTTAGGATCTAAACCTATTGCTAAATATAGAGCTGCAAGTTCTATAGTACGTTTTTTAAGTTCTTCAGGATCTTGCGGTATAGTTATAGAGTGCATATTAACGACACAATAGAGACAGTCTTTATCATCTTGTTGCTTAACAAAATTCTTCATTGTGACGTAATTACCTAACTGAATTTGACCAGTAGGCTGTACACCAGAAAATATTCTTTTCATTTGTATTTCCTCCATCTAATGATATTTAAACACATTATAAGCTTTAAAGATAGACCAGTCAAGAATAGCAATAGGCGTTAAACAGTTGAATTGAAAAGACTTTAAATTCAAAAACAAGAGTATGATTTATCAATAAAAAAGCATACATGCCGAAATCTTCTTAAGCATTAGAAAAGAAAAGACCATCGTATACAATATACTTGAAAGCAATAAATAGCAGTATTGATAAACCTCAGTCGCCTCTTTAAGTGATAAATAGACTGCAAGAGAGATAGAGGTTAAAAAACAGTCTATATATAGTAGAAAGATGAAATAATGATGCTATCATAACACAAGACGAACAATAAATGGATAGAAGCATTGAAAATTCAGACTTTTCTAACATTAAAAAGTTTGAAAAAACTTGATAAAAACGGTTGACTTACTTAGTGATCTATAGTAAGATTATCAAGTCGCCGGTTGAAACGGCAACACGCAAGACATCAGCAAGTATGGAATGACAAGAAATTTTAAAAAAGGTTTTTCAATCTTCAACGAAAAACTTCGAAAAAAAGTTCTTGACATGATGAAAGAAAGTTGATATACTAATTAAGCTGTCGCTTGAGAGAGCGGCACACTAAGGACTTTGAAAATTGAATAGCGCAAATGAATTAAAAAACACGCAATTCCTTGACGGAGAGCGATCGGAACTTTAGGGTTTTGATTGAAGGAAGTTAAAGAAAACAAGTGATAAAGCAGATTCGAAAGAATCAACGGAAACGTTTGTAGAAATACAAACAAGCAAGTTAGCTCGTTTTGAGATAACAGGCAAACATTAAATTATATTTAAGAGTTTGATCCTGGCTCAGGATGAACGCTGGCGGCGTGCCTAACACATGCAAGTCGAGCGAGAAGTTTTGGAATGAACCTTCGGGTGAGTGAAGAAATGGAAAGCGGCGGACGGGTGAGTAACGCGTGGGTAACCTACCCCATACAAAGGGATAGCCACTGGAAACGGTGATTAATACCATATAAGACTACGCTATCGCATGATAAAGTAGTCAAAGATTTATCGGTATGGGATGGACCCGCGTCTGATTAGCTAGTTGGTAAGGTAACGGCTTACCAAGGCGACGATCAGTAGCCGACCTGAGAGGGTGATCGGCCACATTGGAACTGAGACACGGTCCAAACTCCTACGGGAGGCAGCAGTGGGGAATATTGCACAATGGGCGAAAGCCTGATGCAGCAACGCCGTGTGAGTGATGAAGGCCTTCGGGTTGTAAAACTCTGTCCTAAGGGAAGAAAAAAATGACGGTACCTTAGGAGGAAGCCCCGGCTAACTACGTGCCAGCAGCCGCGGTAATACGTAGGGGGCAAGCGTTATCCGGAATCACTGGGCGTAAAGGGTGCGTAGGCGGCAAAGCAAGTCAGAGGTGAAAGGCATTGGCTCAACCAATGTAAGCCTTTGAAACTGCTAGGCTTGAGTGCAGGAGAGGTAAGTGGAATTCCTAGTGTAGAGGTGAAATTCGTAGATATTAGGAGGAACACCAGTGGCGAAGGCGACTTACTGGACTGTAACTGACGCTGAGGCACGAAAGCGTGGGGAGCGAACAGGATTAGATACCCTGGTAGTCCACGCCGTAAACGATGAATACTAGGTGTCGGGGGTCGAACCTCGGTGCCGCAGCAAACGCATTAAGTATTCCGCCTGGGGAGTACGCACGCAAGTGTGAAACTCAAAGGAATTGACGGGGACCCGCACAAGCAGCGGAGCATGTGGTTTAATTCGAAGCAACGCGAAGAACCTTACCAAATCTTGACATCTCTCTGACCGTACCTTAATCGGTACCTTCTCTTCGGAGACAGAGATGACAGGTGGTGCATGGTTGTCGTCAGCTCGTGTCGTGAGATGTTGGGTTAAGTCCCGCAACGAGCGCAACCCTTATGTTTAGTTGTTAACAGGTTAAGCTGAACCCTCTAGACAGACTGCCGGGGACAACTCGGAGGAAGGTGGGGATGACGTCAAATCATCATGCCCCTTATGATTTGGGCTACACACGTGCTACAATGGCTGGTACAACGGGAAGCGAAAGAGTGATCTGGAGCGAATCCTAAAAAGCCAGTCCCAGTTCGGATTGTAGGCTGAAACTCGCCTACATGAAGTTGGAGTTGCTAGTAATCGCGGATCAGAATGTCGCGGTGAATGCGTTCCCGGGTCTTGTACACACCGCCCGTCACACCATGGAAGTTGAGGGCGCCCGAAGTCAGTGGCCTAACCGCAAGGAAGGAGCTGCCGAAGGTGAAATCGATGACTGGGGTGAAGTCGTAACAAGGTAGCCGTATCGGAAGGTGCGGCTGGATCACCTCCTTTCTAAGGAGAATTAGACATTTGCGCTATTTGATTTTGAGAGTCCTTTAAAAAGGAAACTCAAAGTAGTGAAGAGATGAGACATCTAAGTAGAAACATCAAATGGTCATCTCATTACTTTTCTTATGAAGAAAAGGCACTACAAACTTGAACTTTGAAAATTGCATATAGAAGAGAAACCGACTATTAAATAAGTGAAAACTTATCAAATAATCACAAACACAAGCAGTTAAAAAAAGCAAGCGTTGAACATAGTTCAACAAAACATTTTCAAACTGTCTAGTATAAAACTAAAACTCTAACGAGGTTTAGGTCAAGTTACTAAGAGCATAGGGTGAATGCCTTGGTACCAGGAGCCGAAGAAGGACGTGGTAAGCTGCGAAAAGCTACGGGGAGCTGCAAGCAAGTGTAGATCCGTAGATGTCCGAATGGGGAAACCCACTTAGCGTAATGGCTAAGTATCCATGAGTGAATTCATAGCTTATGGAGGGGAACTCGGGGAACTGAAACATCTAAGTACCCGAAGGAAGAGAAAACAAAAGTGATTTCCTAAGTAGCGGCGAGCGAACGGGAAATAGCCCAAACCTAAGTCTACGGACGAAGGGGTGTGGACAGTCGACAAAGGTAGTCTAAATTTTAGTAGAATCGTTTGGGAAAACGAGCCAGAGAGTGTGAGAGCCACGTAAACGAAAAGAGGAGGACGCCGAGACTGATCCGGAGTACCACGGAGCACGAGAAACTTTGTGGGAAGCAGGCAGGACCATCTGCCAAGGCTAAATACTACCTGGTGACCGATAGTGAATAGTACCGTGAGGGAAAGGTGAAAAGAACCCCTGGAGGGGAGTGAAAAAGAACCTGAAACCCTATGTTTACAAGCAGTGGAAGTTCGTTAAAGAACGACCACGTACTTTTTGTAGAACGGGCCAACGAGTTACGTTATGCAGCAAGGTTAAGTGCTTAAGGTACGGAGCCGAAGCGAAAGCGAGTCTGAAAAGGGCGAAAGTTGTATGGCGTAGACCCGAAACCGGGTGACCTATCCATGTGCAGGTTGAAGCTGAAGTAAAATTTAGTGGAGGACCGAACCCATATCTGTTGAAAAAGGTTGGGATGACATGTGGATAGCGGAGAAATTCCAATCGAACTCGGAGATAGCTGGTTCTCCTCGAAATAGCTTTAGGGCTAGCCTTGATCTTAGTGATACGGGGGTAGAGCACTGAATGTCCTAGGGGCTTTCACCGGCTACCGAAGACTATCAAACTCCGAATACCGTAATCATATGATCAGGAGTCAGACTATGTGTGATAAGATTCATAGTCGAAAGGGAAAGAGCCCAGACCATCAGCTAAGGTCCCAAAATGTAAGTTAAGTGGGAAAGGATGTGGGATTGCACAGACAACTAGGATGTTGGCTTAGAAGCAGCCATACATTTAAAGAGTGCGTAATAGCTCACTAGTCGAGTGATCCTGCGCCGAAGATTACCGGGGCTAAAACTTACTACCGAAGCTATGGAATTATACTTAGGTATAATTGGTAGAGGAGCATTGTGTGAGGGGCGAAGCAGTATCGAAAGAAGCTGTGGACATCACACAAGAGAGAATGTTGGCATGAGTAACGAGAGACGGGTGAGAATCCCGTCCGCCGAAAACCCAAGGTTTCCTGAGGAAGGTTCGTCCGCTCAGGGTAAGTCAGGGCCTAAGCCGAGGACGAAAGTCGTAGGCGATGGACAACAGGTAAAGATTCCTGTACTACCGAGAACCGTTTGAGAGAAGGAGTGACACAGGAGGTTAGGCCAAGCGCACGGATGGAAGAGTGCGTCTAAATGCAAAGTCTGTAAGATAGGCAAATCCGTCTTACTTAAGGACAATGTATGAATGGGAGCGAAAATAAGTAGCGAAGTGGCTGATATCAAACTGTCAAGAAAAGCTTCTATCGAGGGAGCAGGTACCTGTACCGTAAACCGACACAGGTGGGAGAGTAGAGAATACTAAGGCGAGCGAGAAAACTACTGTTAAGGAACTCGGCAAAATGACCCCGTAACTTCGGGAGAAGGGGTGCCGGAAAAGGTTAAGAGCTAAATCCGGCCGCAGAGGATAGGTCCAAGCGACTGTTTACCAAAAACACAGGTCTCTGCTAAATCGAAAGATGATGTATAGGGGCTGACGCCTGCCCGGTGCTGGAAGGTTAAGAGGAAATGTTAGAGCAATCGAAGCATAGAATCGAAGCCCCAGTAAACGGCGGCCGTAACTATAACGGTCCTAAGGTAGCGAAATTCCTTGTCGGGTAAGTTCCGACCCGCACGAAAGGCGTAACGATTTGGACGCTGTCTCAACAGTAGACTCGGTGAAATTGTAGTACCGGTAAAGATGCCGGTTACCCGCAGCAAGACGGAAAGACCCCGTGGAGCTTTACTGCAGCTTGGCACTGGATGATGGTATATCATGTACAGGATAGGTGGGAGACAGAGAAATGAGGACGCCAGTCTTCATGGAGTCGCTGTTGGGATACCACTCTTGATATAACGTTATTCTAACTATAATCAGTAATCCTGATTTAGGACAATGTCAGGTGGGCAGTTTGACTGGGGCGGTCGCCTCCTAAAGAGTAACGGAGGCGCCTAAAGGTTCCCTCAGCGCGGTTGGAAATCGCGCGAAGAGTGCAAAGGCAAAAGGGAGCTTGACTGCGAGAGAGACATTTCGAGCAGGTACGAAAGTAGAGCTTAGTGATCCGGTGGCACCGCATGGAAGGGCCATCGCTCAACGGATAAAAGCTACCCCGGGGATAACAGGCTTATCTCCCCCAAGAGTCCACATCGACGGGGAGGTTTGGCACCTCGATGTCGGCTCGTCTCATCCTGGGGCTGAAGTAGGTCCCAAGGGTTGGGCTGTTCGCCCATTAAAGAGGCACGCGAGCTGGGTTCAGAACGTCGTGAGACAGTTCGGTCCCTATCTGCTGTGGGCGTAGGAAATTTGAGAGGAGCTGTCCTTAGTACGAGAGGACCGGGATGGACAAACCGCTGGTGTATCAGTTGTTCTGCCAAGAGCACTGCTGAGTAGCTAAGTTTGGAAGGGATAAGCGCTGAAGGCATCTAAGCGCGAAGCCCCCCTCAAGATGAGATTTCCCATCCTATATGGATTAAGATCCCATGAAGATAATGTGGTAATAGGCCTGAGGTGTAAGTGTAGCAATACATTCAGCTGACAGGTACTAATAGATCGAGGACTTGACCAAGCTCAATAGAGAATTAGTTAAGTTTGTAATGTTTCATTCTATATGCGATTTTGAAAGTTCAACGAATTTTCAAGAAAAAGTAATCTCATTCTCATGAGATTAACATAGAAGGTTTATAGCCTTCACTCATATCTAGTGACGATAGCGAAGGGGTCACACCTGTTCCCATCCCGAACACAGAAGTAAAGTCCTTCAGCGTCGATGGTACTTGGCGGGCAACTGCCTGGGAGAGTAGAACGTTGCTAGTTAAAAAAGAGTTTAGTTGTCAAGACTAAGCTCTTTTTTTGCATTTAATTTCTATTTAATTAGAATAATATATTTTAAAATTCATTAAAGTTTATATAAAATCAAGTCTATTTATTGTAAAATAGTATCGTAAAATCAATTTGACACACTGATTAATTCTGTATAGAATAAACAGGAATAGATGACCTTGGAGGATGTATGGATCTTATAGATCAGAAAAAAGAAAATAAATCGTTGACTTCGCTTATATTTGAAAAAATAAGAGAAGATATATTAAACGGAAGGTATACATCAGGGGATAAATTAGTTGAAATAAAGTTAGCTGATGAACTTGGCGTTAGTCGAACACCAGTAAGAGAAGCTTTAAAGCAACTAGAACTTGATGGTTTAGTTGACAATATACCTAACAGAGGGGTTGTAGTAAAGGGCATAAGTGTTCAAGATATTGATGATATTTTAACAATAAGGCTTTGTATTGAAGGACTTGTTGGCGAGTGGGCAGCTGAACGGATTGATGAAGATGAAATTAAAACATTAGAAGAAATTTATGATTTAATGGAATTCTATACGATGAAAAATGATGTTGATAAAATATTTGAACTCAACACAAAATTTCATGAAACGCTATACAAGGCAACAAAAAGCAGATACTTAGAAGGCGTACTCAATGATTTTCAACTGTTTATTAAACGTGCTAGAAATGATTCTTTAAAATCAGAAGGTAGAAGTGACATTGCTTTAACTGAACACTATAAGATTTTAGAAGCACTTAAAAGACATGAGCCAATAGAATCTAAAACGGCTCTTATTAAGCACATCACAGCATCCAATAATAATATCAAGAATTTAATGAGACAATCTAAAAAGACCTATTCTACTCAAAAATAGGTACTTTTGAATTGACGATAAGATTAAGCCATGAGAAATCATGGCTTTTTAAGCACATAGCATTTTGTAAGTATAAGGTTCACTTTGATAAGTAAGCAGAGTAACCAAAGAGGAGGTTCAATGTCTAAATCAAGAAGAAATCAAATGTTAATTAAATTAGAAAACGCTGATCAACCGATTATTGGTTCTGATTTAGCTGATTATTTTGGCATATCAAGACAAGTTGTCGTTCAAGATATTGCTATTTTAAGAGCTCAAGGACATGCGATAATTGCTACTTCAAATGGCTATATGATTAATCCCAAGAGTAATCCCGACCAATTGATTAAGACAATTGTCAGTACCCATGAGGGGGTCGATCTCATGCGTGAAGAATTAGAAATTATTGTTGATTATGGTGGTAAAATAATCAATGTGATTGTTGAGCATCCTGTTTATGGTGAGATAACAGGGACGTTAATGATTAAATCTAAAGAAGATATTGATCGTTTTATGCGCAAAGTAATAGAAACTGAGGCCAAGCCTTTAGCTGTTTTAACAGAAGGTGAGCACATCCATACTATAGAAGTTCCTAGTGAGAAAATATATGAATTAATGTTATTAGAGTTAAAGAAAAAAGGCTTTATTAAAAAAGTTTAATGAGCGAGTTTAACAAAGCAGTTTAATTTAATAAATTAAAAAATAAATTAAAGAGTGTCTAAAATATAGAATGAAGTCGTATTTTAAGGCACTTTTTTATTATTTTTACTGACAAGACACTTGACAAGACTCGATAAATCATCAATAATATGAGGGTATGCAAGAGACTTTGCAAGGGGCTTTAAAAAAAGGAGGACAAAAGTGAAGGTAAGAAATTATTTGACGAAAACGCTCAATGGTATGGCATTGGGTCTTTTTGCTTCATTAATCATTGGATTAATTTTAAAACAGATAGGGGATTATACGGGGATTGAGGCGTTGACAACATTTGGGAAAGTTGCGCAAGCAATGATGGGGCCAGCGATTGGGGCTGCGGTTGCCTATAGTGTAGGGGCTTCGCCACTTGGTATTTTTGCGTCTCTTGTTGCAGGAACAATTGGCGCGGGAAGTATTACAATTGGGGATACAGGTCAGATGCTTATCAGTGTTGGTGAACCCATGGGTGCATTTGTTTCGGGTTTAATCGCTGCGGAGTTTTCTAAGCTTATAGCAGGAAAAACAAAGGTAGATATTGTTTTAGTACCAGCGCTTACCATTATTGTAGGGGGGATTGTCGGTTTAACGCTTTCACCTGTTATTGCTATGCTGATGAAAGGACTGGGGCAGTTGATTAATACAGCTACTGAATTACAACCGATTCCAATGGGGATTCTTGTTGCTATTCTTATGGGCATAATTTTAACATTGCCTATTAGCAGTGCAGCACTTGCTATTTCAATGGGGCTTTCAGGTATTGCTGCTGGAGCATCTCTTGTAGGGTGTTGTTGTCAGATGATTGGATTTGGCGTTATAAGTTACAAAGAAAATGGTTTTGGCGGGTTGATTGCACAAGGACTTGGAACAAGTATGCTTCAAGTGCCTAATATCATTAAAAATCCTAAAGTATGGATTCCGCCTATTGTAGCGAGTGCCATCCTTGGACCGATCAGCACGACTTTATTAAAGATGGAAAGCAACAGTGTTGGAGCAGGCATGGGAACAAGTGGGTTAGTTGGGCAATTTGGAACATTTGCAGCCATGCAAGATACACCTATTGTTATGCTCTTAATAATGGTGATTCTTATGCATTTTATTTTACCAGGACTGATTTCATGGATGGTTGGAAAATGGATGCGTCTAAAAGGTCACATTAAAGAAGGGGATTTAAAATTAAGTGAAAACTAGATTTAGATTAAATTCAAATGATACGGTCTTAATTCAATAAAACATTCAATAAAAATAAAACAACTGGTTCTTAGGGATAAAACGTTAAAGGAATATAAAAGTTTATCCCTAAGGATCAGTTGTTTTTAGGTTCAAAGCCATCACAACGAGCTCCTGAACTACGGTAAACAATAATAGAGGGCAACTGCTTAGATTTAAAACCAAACATGCGACAGCCCATTGGATTTTTAGGGTCCCAAGTGACATAGAAATGTTTACATTGACGACAATTGATTGTATTTGACATTCTCTTTTTCTCCTGTTTTAATAAAAGCAAGTAACTCATTTTTTAAAAACATAATCTAAAAAAGTTTCAATATAGGCTAAAATTATAGATTATAAAAGCATTATATAGCCAGACCTAAGCGTCTGCAAGAGTATTTCGGTAATGGATTGATAAAATACGATAATTTTATGAATTAATTTTTTGAATATGTTATAATTATGAGTGATAAAAAAACAGGTGGTGTAAAAGGGTGAATAAAAGGAGTAAGATTGGCATATTTGATTCCGGATTAGGCGGTATTTCCGTCCTTAAAGATATCCATAAAATATTGCCCAATGAAGACATTATATATATAGGAGATTCAGCAAATGCGCCCTATGGCATAAAAACAAAGCAAGAAGTCTATCAATTGTCTCGAAAAATATGTGAAGAATTGATTGAGAATGACTGTAAGATCATTGTGATAGCATGTAATACAGCGACCAGTGCAGCTGTAAATCGCTTGAGACAGGAGTTACCTGTACCCATTATTGGAATGGAACCAGCTGTCAAACCGGCATTGGTTGGCACTGAGGGTAAAATATTGGTTCTTGCAACAGAGATGACTTTGAAAGAAGAAAAATTCAATTTACTCTTGGAGAATTTTGATGATCATTATAGGGTGATTAAAGAAGCTGCCCCAGAATGGGTTGACTTGGTGGAAAATCATTTAGAAGATCAACAAAGGGTCAAAGCAACGGTAAAGCAAGTGCTTGATCGTGTTGAAGCTAAAGTTAATGCAGTGGTCTTAGGGTGTACGCATTTTATCTTTTTGAAAGATGAAATTGATGCCTATTATCAGCAGAGTGTTGATATTTATGATGGTAATATGGGGACGGCAACACACCTAAGGAATACTTTAATTAGTCAAGGGTTACAAAATGACAAGACAGAGCAAGGCACAGTTGAAATTCATAATAGTCATACTCAAGATTATTTATCAAAATCAATTGACTTGTACCATCAATTAAAGTAGAAAATGGACTAATGGGCAGGACATTACATTTTAACTTGAAGTAAACAAGGACTTATAAAGAGGTAAAGGATGAAATAAGATGTTTAAAATCGATACAGATATGATTGAAATTGTTAATAATCAACTTCAATTAATTGTTGATGAAGCTGTTTTTGATGAACGACAAACTGAAATTTTCAAATCGCGATATGGTGTAGGTGAATCAATTAAAGAACCTAGAAAGATTGGCAAAATCTATAAACTCTCCCCCAAAAAACTCAAAGGTGAGTTAACCAAGATTGATAATAAAGTTTTTAATATTTTGAAAAAGCATGATATTTTTGAGTAGAAACTATTTTGATTTGAGAAGTTGACGAATGGTGTCAGCTTTGCTATAATAAGCTAAATTTAATGATTTATATCATTTAGTCTAATAATGTTAGAGTGAAGACAAGACTTAGTAGCACAATATAATTTGAAGAGAGCTAGCGATTGGTGGGAGTTAGTAAGGCGTTGTGTGAATCTATCTTAGAGCTTTTGGGTAATACCAAACGTATTCAAGGCGATAACTTGATCGAGTGGATAGGAAACTATCAACTAGGGTGGCAACGCGGGTTAACTTCTCGTCCCTTTTTAGAGGGATGGAGAAGTTTTTTTATTGTTTAAATGATGATATAAATTGTATTTTGAATGGTTTTGTACAAATCGACATAATGCAGAGGGTTCAATAAACTGTAAATGAATGTTAAAAAACAGGAGGTTATTAAGATGCTAGATTTAAAACGGATTAGAAATGAATATGATGAAGTTGAAAGATTGGTTAAGCTCAGAGGAAAAGGCGATTATGGTCTTCCTAAAGTTAAAGCACTTGATGAAGAGAGAAGAGGTCTTTTGGTACAAGTGGAAGATATGAAAAGTAGTCAAAATAAGATTTCTAAAGAAATACCTCAAATGAAAAAATCAGGTCAAGATACAACTGAAATCTTCAAAGAAATGAAACAACTCTCTAATGATATTAAAGAATTAGATGTAAAAGTTAAAGCCGTTGAAGAGGAAATGAATGAAATTTTGATGGGGATTCCTAATATGGTTCACCCTGATACGCCTGTAGGAAAAGACGATGGAGAAAATCTTGAAATGAGAAAATGGGGAGAACCTCGTCAATTTGATTTTGAAGCCAAAGCCCACTGGGATATTGGGACAGATCTTGATATTTTAGATTTTGAAAGAGCGACTAAAATTACAGGAACCCGTTTTACAGTCATGAAGGGAAAAGGCGCAAGACTTGAAAGAGCACTTGTCAATTTTATGTTAGATTTACACACTGAAGAACAAGGTTATACAGAAATATTGCCTCCTTTTATGGTTAACAGAGAGGCGATGACTGGTACAGGTCAATTACCTAAATTTGAAGATGATATGTTCCATATTCCTTCAAAAGATTTCTTCTTAATTCCAACAGCTGAAGTGCCAGTAACTAATCTTTATGCGAATGAAATTTTGGATGAATTAAGTTTACCTATTTATCATACAGCTTATACACCATGTTTTAGAAAAGAAGCAGGGTCTGCAGGCAGAGATACAAGAGGTGTGATTCGTCAACATCAATTTAACAAAGTTGAAATGGTGAAATTCGTTAAACCTGAAGAGTCATACAAAGAACTTGAAGCGTTGACTCATAATGCAGAAGAAGTGCTTCAATTATTAGCGATTCCATACAGAGTTGTTCAATTATGTAGTGGTGATGTTGGTTTTAGTTCAGCTAAAACTTATGATATTGAAGTGTGGTTGCCAAGTTATGGTGAATATAAAGAAATTTCAAGTTGTTCTAATTTTGAAGATTTTCAAGCGAGAAGAGCCAATATTAGATATAGAGATGAAGAAACAAAAAAAGTAAACTATGTACACACACTAAACGGTTCAGGTTTGGCAGTAGGTAGAACAGTGGCAGCTATTCTTGAAAATTATCAACAAGAAGATGGTTCAGTAGTTGTTCCAGCAGCACTTATTCCATATATGGGTGGTTGTGAAATAATTAAATAGACCATTAAAAAGATTAAAAAAGTGAAGAGCCTTTGGGGGTCTTCACTTTTTTTAGGTTAGAGTCTATGGTGTTAAGATTACTTTTTTTCAGTATAGGATTCAATCATTGCTTTAATCCGATTAAGGCCTTCTTGAGCATTTTCAAGTGTAGTGGCATAGGAAAGTCTAATGTGATCATCTTTTCCAAAAGCAATGCCTGGAACAGCAGCTACTTTATATTGTGTGAGCAATTCATCACAGAAGGCGAGTGAAAGCGATTCTCCCGCTAGGTAATCTTTCATGCAACTAATATCGAGGAAGAGGTAAAAGGCACCTTCAGGAGTCACATAAGAGATATTTGGAATGGTATCAAGTTGTGCAACAAGTTGGTCACGTCTATTTTTATAGGTAGAGACCATTTGCTTAATATCTGATTCACATTCAGTAAGGGCAGAAAGACCTGCATATTGTGTAATAAGACTTGGATGTGAAATCAAGTGACCTTGCATCATACTCATGTATTTTGAGATATATTCTGGCGCAGCAGTATAACCTAAACGCCAGCCTGTCATTGATACGGATTTTGAATGACCATTGATGAGAATGGTTTGATTTTTAATTGCGTCTGAAAGCGAGGCAACTGAGGTGAATTGATCTGTATAGTGTATGCGTTCATAGATTTCATCTGCAACGATGAAGAGCCCCTTTTCAACACAAAAATCGCCAATCGCTTTTAATTCATCTTTAAGGTAGACGATTCCAGTTGGATTAGAGGGATTGTTGAGCAAGAGTATTTTGGTTTTAGGTGTGATGAGAGATTGAAGATCATCAACTGTGACTTTAAAGCCATTTTCTTTAGAGGTTTCTGCATAGATAGGTACGCCACCGCAGAGTTTGATGATTTCAGGATAACTGGTCCAGTAAGGGACAGGAACGATAACCTCATCACCAGGATTAAGAATAACAGAGAAGGCATTGGTTAGAGCGTTTTTAGCCCCTGAAGAAACGACAATTTCATTGACACTATAGGTTACTTGATTTTCTCTTTTAAGCTTATCGCATATAGCCAGTCTTAATTCATAAAGCCCTGGGACAAGATCATATTTAGTATGGTTGGCTTGAATGGCCTCAATCCCTGCTTGTTTTGCTTTTTCTGGGGTGAAAAAATCAGGTTCTCCAATGCTTAAATCAATGATGGCTTGCCCTTCTGCTTTTAATTGGCGAACTTGGCTGCTAATACCAATAGTATAAGAAGGTGTAATATGGTGTGTTTTTTGTGATAATTCTAATGGTTGTATCATGAGTAGGCTCCTTTATAAATATCATATGATAAAATAGGATAATTAATCCAATCAATCATTTCTTGTTTATATTGATTTCATAGTATTGAAATGGAAATTTAAAATGAAATGGTTTCCCTAATATGTTAAAATTATTATAGCAGTATTTGAGTATTTTACAAATAATAAGAATAAAGATTGAGGCTTTTATATGTCTATTTTTGAATGGGTATTGGTTATTTCGGTCGCTTTGTTTTTTTTAATTGTGATGTTTTATTCTCTAGGTGACTTATTTAGAGATTGGGGTTTTTATAAAAAGAGACAAAAAAATGTAACTTTTCTTTCTAGAAAAAAGACTAAGAAAACAAAACAATCATCAAAATCAATCAACTATCAAAAAAAATAAGGAATAAATAAACATGAGAATTTTAAAAGCACTAGAATCACTAAAAGAAGAAGACCTTGTTTCTTTTCATATGCCGGGTCATAAAAATGGCAGGATAATTGGTGATGCCTATAAGGCTATCCTAAATTACGATATAACAGAGATTCCTGGTGCAGATAACTTACATGCTGCAGAAGCGTGTATTTTGGAAACGGAAAACCTTATTGCTGACTATTATGGTGCTGAAAAATCAAAAATTCTAGTCAATGGAAGTACAGTGGGCATTCTCAGTATGATTATGGGAACGGTTTGGAGAGATGAAAGTCTATTGGTTTCAAGAAATACCCATCAATCGGTGTATAATGCGGTAGAAATGGGCGGTATTAATCCTGTTTATGTCATGCCAACTCTCGATACTCAATGGGGTATTGTGACAGGAATGGATAATGATGCGATTTTAAACAGATTAGACCAAGATTCATCAATTAAAGCGATTGTGCTGACATATCCCACTTATGAAGGTGTTGCTTATGATATTCAAACTATCATTAGTGATTGTCATCAGAGGGGCATTTTGGTTTTAGTTGATGAAGCACACGGTGCTCATCTTAATACGTCAGAAGATCTTCCTACATCAAGTTTGACTTTAGGGGCTGATATTGTCGTTCAAAGTTTTCATAAAACGTTGCCTGCTATGACTCAAACAGCTGTTATCCATTTTTCCAAGAAGATGTGCCAGCATCCACGATTCGACAGAGTTTTATGGTATTTAAAGACACTTCAAACCAGTAGTCCTTCTTACGTCTTGATGTATTCTATAGATGTGATGATGGATGTTGTCTTAAATCAAGCCAATACGCTTACTAAAGAGGTTCAGCACTGGATTGATGATGCAGAAAAAGCCATTAATCAGCTGGCGTGTTTTGGAGTGTGGCGACAACCTCAACAAGATTTTATGAAAATTTGTTTATCAATAGAACCTGCTTATTTGAATGCCGTGTTTAATGGTCACTGGTTGGGTCAAACGTTGAGGGCGCGATTTGGTATTCAAGTTGAATACGATATGTATCATTTTTGCTTACTGATGACCAGTATGGCTACAAGAGAGAATGATTTTAAACGATTGATTGAGGCCTTAACGGTTTTAAATGAAGAGATACGCTCATCTCATATGAAGTGTGAAGTGTTAGAGCCGGTAAGCGTTGATTATCAAATGGTTTATAAGAACATGTGTGATCCAAATACAAAAGTCATTTTAGCAAGTCATATTCTGAATTATGAATATGAATTAATCCCTATGGAAGAAGCAGAAGGACGTATTAGTTATGAATATGTCATTCCTTATCCACCGGGGATTCCAATTATTGTACCGGGTGAAAAAATCCATAAATCGGTGATTGCATTATATAAAAGAGAAGCGATGCATACCGTGTTGTCTCATCCTAAAGGGAACATAAGGGTCGTTAAAGAATAAAGGTGTTTTCATATGGGAGAGGCACAGAGGATAAGCTTATGTTGTGACAAAATGAATAGGCAATAATGCAAGACATTGAAATATCAAAATATGGAGAGGTGTATCATGAATCGTTTTAAAAAAGAACTCATCGAATGGGGGCAAGCAATTGCTCTAACACTAGTTATCTTTTTAATCTATAATTTTTTCTTTGGTGTGACAACTGTTTACAATACATCAATGTTTCCAACTTTAGTGGAAAAAGATATGCTTTTTATGGTTAAACGTACAGATTATCAAGCGGGTGACATTGTATCATTTAAATCTAATTTGACTTTATCTCAACAAGATTATGATGGTTTAAACCTCTTACAAAAAATTGTCCATCATGTAGGAGAACCTAAGAATTTGATTAAAAGGATTATTGCAGTTCCCGGTGATACAATAGAGATTAGTGATGGTATCGTTAAAGTGAATGGCATTGTTCTTGATGAACCCTATATTAGTACAGTAACGACCAAATCAGCTTATTATGAAGATATTCCAGAAGGGAAGTATTTCTGTATGGGCGATAATAGAGCGGTGAGTTATGACAGTCGTGAGATTGGTTTAATTGACGGTGAACAATTTATTGGAAAAGTTGTCTTTAGGTTCATGCCAATTAATAAAATAGGTGGCATTAACAGTATCAATCATGCTAATGACAATTGATTTAGAGGATTGTTGTGATTGAATAATTGAAATTATGGTATAATATAAATAGAAGTAAAAAAATGAAAGGAGGAGATGAGATGAAATTAATTATTGCGATTGTACATGATGAAGATGTGCACGGTGTAGTCAAGTTGCTCACTTCCTCAGATTTTGGTGTGACCAAGTTGGCATCAACAGGTGGGTTCTTAAAATCCGGTAATACAACACTCTTAATTGGGACTCAAAAAGAACGTGTTGATGAAGCATTAGGGATGATTGAAAAAACGTGTAAAACACGAAAAGAAATTACGACAACAACGTCACTAATGGGAGATAACAGCGTCATGGGCATGCCACTAGAAATTACGGTGGGCGGTGCAACTGTATTTGTTGTTGATGTAGAAAATTATTTAAAACTTTAAGTGAGTAGGACATGGATAATAAACAAAAAAATGTAGAATTTTTATTAGAAGCTTTAAAACATGATAGACTCTCACACAGTTATATATTTTCAGGATGTGATGATTTAGTAGTTGCACAGACAATTGCACAGCACGTATTATGTAAACAGGAACACACAGCATGTGGTTCCTGTTCCTCATGTGTAAAGCTTTTAAGTCATAATCATCCTGATTTAATGGTTATAGAGCCAGATGGGGCATCTATTAAGAATGCACAGGTGGAAGCCTTTCAAGAATTTATGGTGATTAGACCCTTTGAGAGCGTCAAAAAAATAGCTATATTTAAATCATTAGAATTAATGACAGTACGTGCTCAGAATCGATTGCTTAAATTACTTGAAGAACCTCCTGAGTATGGCCTCATTATTTTTATGACCAATCAAATTCAATCTGTACTGGATACGGTTATTTCTAGATGCCAAGTCATCCATTTTGACCCTGTAAATGATCAGAATCTAGATAAGGAATTACAAGAGCATGCGCTAGATTTTGTTAAGCGCTTACAATACAAAGATGTCAATGCCATTTTAGCGTATTCAGCCATTGCTAAAAATGATAAAGAGCAATTTAAAACCCTGTTGCCTCTTATTAGTCAAATCTTGAGAGATGTGATGATTTTTTCTCAAACTCAAAATATTTATTTGATAAGTGATGGATTTTTCTCTATACTTGATTATAAGGACTATATTTCTCAAATGGCTGATGCCTTTGAATTAAAATATATAATTGACCTTATTTTTAAGATAGAAGAAGTACAGCAAAAAATTAAAGCAAATAGAAATTTTGATTTAACAGTTGACCAACTGTTATTGGGATGTATAGATTAGGAGGCATGAATGATCACAGTAGTAGGGGTGAGATTTAAACCTGCTGGCAAGATATACTATTTTGATCCGGGCGAAGTTGAAGTCGAAAAAGATCAAAATGTCATTGTAGAGACGGCTAGAGGGGTTGAATACGGTGAATGTGTTATTGGGAAACGAGAAATTCCAGAAGAGGATATCGTAAGTCCTTTAAAACCTGTTTTGAGAACAGCGACACAAGAGGATGACGATATTCATAAGAATAATAAAGAAAAAGCAGTTGAAGCCTATGATATCTGTGAAGAAAAAATCAAGAATCACGGATTAGATATGAAATTAATTGATGTAGAATATACCTTTGATAATAACAAAGTGATTTTTTATTTTACAGCAGATGGCAGAATTGATTTTAGAGAACTTGTAAAAGATTTAGCTTCAGTGTTTAGAACGCGCATTGAGTTACGCCAAATTGGTGTGAGAGATGAGTCTAAGATGATTAAAGGTTTAGGACCGTGCGGTAGAGAATGTTGCTGCGGAGCTTGGCTAGGTGATTTTGCACCGGTTTCTATTAAGATGGCTAAAGATCAAAACCTTTCATTAAATCCTGTTAAAATTTCAGGGCTTTGCGGGCGGTTAATGTGTTGTCTCAAATACGAACATGATACTTATGTTCAAATTAGGGCTGATATGCCTAATAGAGGTGATCGTGTCAGAACACCTGATGGGAAGGCAATGGTCATAGATACCAATATCATTTTAGAACAAGTCAAAGTAAGGCACTATACTGGAAAAGGTGATGAACTGAGTGAGGAAATTGTACCTTATTCAAAAGATCTCATTAAGGTGATTTCACCGAATCGTTCAAATCATAAAAATCAACATCAAAATCAACAAGCGTCTTTAAATGAAGAACCCGTTGATTTCAAAGAGCTTAAGAAATTAGAAGACTAAAGTATAAAGGCATGGCGTTAAGGAGACTTAACGCCATTTTTAATAAGAAACCCTCTTGAGGTGAAAATAAGAACTTAAAAAGTGTATTAAGATAGAAGGGATTATAATGATTCATGGAAAAAGATAAGATGTTAAAAGACGAAGACCTTGTAAAAGATCATGAGCGCGTGGATGATTTACAGCTTGACGGTCTAAAAATCATCCAAGACCCATCAGGTTTTTGTTTTGGGATAGATGCAGTTTTACTTAGCCATTTTACAAAGGTTAAATCCAAAGATTTGATTGTTGAATTTGGAACGGGAACGGGTATTATTCCCATTTTACTGGCTGGTAAGTACAGTTTTTCTAAAATAGCAGCTTTTGAAGTCCAATCAGAAGTGGCAGATATGGCTTCTCGAAGTGTAAAACTCAACCATTTGGAAGACAAAATTACAATTATTAATGATAATTTAAAGGCGAGTGCTGATTATTTTTCAGCCGGCTCAATAGATGTTGTTGTAACAAATCCCCCTTACATGTCGCATACGGGTGGGATTAAAAATATGGATGAGAAAAAGACAATTTCAAGACACGAAGTTCTTTGTGGGCTTGAAGATATCATAAGTGGTGCCAGTCGGTTGCTTAAGTTTGGTGGCAATTTTTATATGATTCATCGTCCCAATCGTTTGGTAGATATAGTGACTCTTTGTAGACAATACCGTCTTGAACCTAAAGAGATTAGAATGATTCATCCCTATGCGGGAAAAAAACCTAACATCTTTTTAATACGCTGCAATAAAGGGGGAAAGCCTGACCTGAAATTCCGCAATCCTTTAGTGGTTTATGAAGATTCTGGCAACTATACCCAAGAAATTTATGATATCTATGGTATGCAGAATATTACTGTTTTTACGTCAAAAGAAAAGGAGAAGTAAGATGCTTTATATTGTAGGAACGCCAATTGGCAATTTAGAGGATATGACACTCCGAGCACTTAGGATTCTAAGAGAAGTGGATGTGATCTATTGTGAAGATACACGTCATTCAATCAAGTTATTGACACATTTTGAAATTTCAAAACCCCTTTACAGTTATCATGAACATAATAAAGACAAGGTTGGACCAGAGGTTATTCAAAAATTGAAGTCTGGACAAGTGATTGCTCTGGTTTCAGATGCAGGGATGCCAGGCATTTCAGATCCGGGTCAAGACTTGATAAGGAAGTGTATAGAGGAAGAGATGGAGTATACAATCATTCCAGGTGTGACAGCCTTTTCAACAGCTTTAGTAGGGTCTGGAATGGATAATCACGCCTTTACTTTTGAAGGGTTTTTAAGTCGGGATAAGCGTCAAAAGAAGGCCCATCTTGAACGTTTAAAGGGAGAAAGAAGAACGCTTATTTTTTATGAATCCCCCCACCGACTCAAAGAAACTTTAAAGATTATGGGAGAGATTTTGGGTAATCGTCAAATCGTATTGGCAAGAGAGCTCACTAAGAAATATGAAGAATATAGAAGGGGATCACTTGAGTCACTTTTAGAGTATTATCAAAACAATGAAATCAAAGGTGAAATTGTTTTAATACTTGAGGGAAGTTCAGAAATTCAAGTTGATCAAAATCCACTTTTAGAAATGTCAATAAGTGCTCATGCCCTATATTATATGGAAAAAGGTTTTACTAAAAAAGAAGCCCTTAAATGCGTGGCTAAAGACCGCGGTATAAAAAAATCTGATATCTATAAGGAAACATTAGATTTATAAGCGAAGAAAGTAAAAATAGCAAAGAAGTAATTCACGGAAAAAAATTGCATGCAATAAATTGCATATTTATCAACTGAAATTGTTTAATTATTCACATTCTCAAAGGATGAATCTGAGTCAAAAAAGTGAAAAAACAAGCCAAGATGATCCCTCATCACGGCTTGTTTTGTTAGATTTTTTGAATATCTAGATGTTAATTAAAGCCCTTTAATTTCATCTAAACATGCAGGACAGATGTTTTTACCCTTGATATTTTTAACACCTTTTGCCTGTCCACAGAATATACATGCGGGTTCATACTTCTTAAGTATGATAGTTTCTCCTTCTGTGAAAATTTCAAGTGCGTCTTTCTCACCAATATTAAGTGTACGACGCAATTCAATAGGAATAACTACTCTACCCAATTCATCAACTTTTCTTACTATTCCTGTCGATTTCATTTCTCTACCTCCTAAGCCTAATACATTTCCATAGATTAATAATAATACAAAAAAATCAAACTGTCAACTTTAGTAAACCGAGTCTCTAATTGGATAAAATTCCTAGGATTCTTTAGACATTTCTTTCTCAACTTCAGATACCACATCTTTAATATCGACAATTTTATCACCGAAGTATTTGTCATAAAGTGCTTTTCCGATAGATATTGTATGCATGAAGGATGAAAGACCATCTATAAAACTTTTATTTTCATTAATGGTTTCTGTAACAGATTCAGTTGTTTCTGAGACGTTATCAATAGTTTCTCTGAAGGCACTAATATCATGTGAAACTTCGCCAGAAATACTTTCGATATTTTGGGTTAGATCAGGTACAATGGCAAGTGTTTTATCTATACTTTCTTTATTGTCTTCAACAATTTTACTCACTTGCTTTACCATTTTGAAAGCACGGTGAAGAATCAGTATAAGATATCCAAAAATACCTACAAGTAGTGCCCATAAAATAAATAGTAGTAAGTCTTTTACTGAAAAAATGAGTTCGCTGTTCATATTGCCTCCCTTACTTGATAAGGCTTTAGGCCCTTTTTGACTTTTTCTCATTATATCATTTATCATTTTTAATTGCGATAACTATTAGAATAACTTAAAAAGTCATGAGTCAGAGGAATCATATAAATGCGATGGTAGATTGATTGTAATAGAGATTAACAGTATGTTATGACATATATATCCCTTAATTTCAAATTTATTCAAATAAAAAACAGCCCTTTTGGGCTGTTTTATTTTTTCAGTAATCATAAAAATCTGATGAACACTAAACTTGATAGGCTTCGTTATTAATTCTAATTTTTTCAGCATCAATATAAAGGGAAGAATCGTTGATATTCAATGCAAATTGTGGCACTGAAACAAATAAATCATCTTGAGACTTCGTTGAAAACTCTCCAAATCCTAAGTCATCATAAGAAATGGCACTGAGTTGTGTATTTGAAAGCATATGATCAATTTCCATATCGTGATCAATGTAATAAAAAGCTTTAACATCTTCGAAAATAATTTCAGTGGGTTCAGCGTATTCATTAGAGATGGCTACTGAGATAATGTCGTAATCCATGTTGATATTAACGGTATCAATTTTGCCTTTTGCATAGGCATCTAAAATTGGATATATGTTTTTTGCCATAAAAACACCTCATTTCTTGATTGAACTTCTTTAAAAGTTCAGAATTAATTATATCTCGTGTAAATATATTTATCATATATTATCATAGGGTGCAATTGTTTTTTATAATTGTTTCATATTTTTATGAAATGTTTTTATTTTATTCACAGTTGCAGTAATAATTGATTCAACGGTGTCAAATGAGGTGATATTAGCACTTTGATCAAGAGGAGATTCAATCATAATCCCAACGATAGAGGTGTCTTGAATCGCTTGGAGATTACTTTGAGTTGCTGACCCTAAGCCACTTTGCTTGAAAATAAAATACTGGATATGATAAGCCTCAAACAAACTCTGAGTTAGACGCGGAGGGCAAGGTGCTTTAATCCCAATAATGTGATCGAGGGGGACTTTATAGTCTTCACACAGTGTAATAGAGTAGCGACTTGGCATAATGCGAAAGTAACATCTTTCAGCCGGCAATTTTTCATAAAAGTCTTGGATATGTTTAGCTCCTGTCATTAATAGGTTGCCGTCTTGTTGACTGACATGGTCGATTGCAGAAGTTATATCGGGAACGATTATTAAATTAGGATAGTGGCCTAAGTCAATAGACATTTGCTCAAGTGTTTGTTTTCTTTCATAGCGCCAGTAGGAAATAGGGAGGCTTTTAGCACATAACCTTGCTATTTTTGTAATCTCATTTGCGTGTGGATGCGTTGCATCAATAATGAGATCAACCTGATGGTCTCGTATAAAAGCCTTTAGGGTATCCTTATCAAATCGTACCATAAGGGTATTCAGCCCCTCGTTTGAATAGTAGTCTAAACCCAGTGACGTTGCGACAGTCAAAATATAAGGTATCTTATGAGCCACTAAGGCATGGGCTATCTGTGCTCCTTCATGAGTGCCTCCTAAGATGAGTATCATAGTTGATAGCCTCGTGGTGTTACCATTTTTTCATGAATGATTTGGGTCGATTGGTTCCCGATAATGACTAAGGATGTCATATCAATAAGGGAGTAGTCAATGGCATCAATCTTAAAAATATGATGTGACTGATGATCTCTTCCGGCATTTTTAACAAGGCCAACCCAAAGATCAGAACCTTGTTCTTCCCTAATGATAGCGATGGCGTTTTCAATGTGGTGAGGACGGCCCTTGCTTTTAGGATTATAAAGACAAATCACAAAGTCACCGGCTGCTGCGTGTTTTATTCGCTTCATGATGGTGTCATAAGGGGTGAGTAAGTCACTTAGGCTAATATGGCAAAAATCGTGCATAAGGGGAGCTCCAAGGGTTGCGGCACAGGCAATAGAGGCTGTTACACCGGGGATAACTTCGATCTCATCTTTTCCATCAGAGAGTTCATAGATGAGTCCAGCCATGCCGTAGACACCAGAATCTCCACTGCTTATAACGGCTACTTTTTCGCCTGCTCTTGATCGCTTGAGGGCTTCTTGACACCTTGCGGTTTCACCCCGCATGCCATTTTCAATAATCACTTGTTGACTAATAAGGGGCTTAATAAGGCCAATATAAGTTTTATAGCCGACAATTGTGTCCACTTCCGTAATCACTTGTTTGGCTTGAGCAGTCATCATTTCAAGACTTCCAGGTCCAATACCAATAACGTAAATCATAATAAAATCCTCCCAAAGGCAAATGTCGTGCCTTGATATTTAAGTGTGTCATAACAGTCTGTATCGTGCGTTAAATGATAAGCAGAAGGCCCAGCAACAGCAGCAATACCAGTTGTTTTTTTAACGAAGTCAGACCCTTTAAAATGGGTTTCGTATGGCAGTAAAGATTGTATACTAAAAAAAGAACATTCAACCTGTAAAGCTTCAGCAGTTGCTAAGAGGCATTTCTCTTCTTTTTTTAACTGAATGGAGACGAGTTGATGAATGCTCTCGGACAGATAGTCGTGAGTACGTAAAGCCTCTGTAAGGTTTTTTTGGTATAAAGCTTGGGGCAAGTTCTTTTTACAACCTGTTCCAACAACGAGACTTTGGCTCACGGCACAGTCATAAGATGTTGTAGTGCCTTCATCAAGAAAACATGGGGGCCGCCTTAATGTAATTAAGAGTTTTAATCCCTTGTGGGCAGACCATTGACCTGTAGAGGTATAGAAAACCCATTGGTTACTTTGGCCAATAAAGTGCTGACGTGTCTGATCACTGACCCTTATTTTGGGATCTATATAAACGCCAATCGTCCCACCATCGGCCAGATTAAGATTGTATTTCTTAATGAGGGGGCGATGGGTTTGAAGGTTTATTTTAAAAGCCGTAAACAAGGGTTCAATCCCTTGTGATCCTGCCAAGTCCGTTGCTGTGGTGATGACCACTTGACTTTTATATTCGGGTTTTAGGAGGTCTGAAAGGCTTTGGGCAAGGGCGTTGCCACCGCCGACATGACCTGAAAGTAAACTAATGACAAAGTGACCATGATCATCAATGACGATTACAGGCGGGTCTGTTAGTTTATCATTTAAGGCTTTTGAAATCCCTCTTACAGCAATACCAACTGCACAGATGAATAAGATGACGACGTGATCCTGTTTAAAATAATTGACCATGCAGGCTTGGAGGCCTCCGGCTTCTTTGAGATCCTGCGTTCCCATTATTCGAATGTTTTTAGGATGAATTTCTGCATCTATTTTCTTTTGAAGACAACGTGCAAGCGTATGGCCTTTTTGAGAAAAAGCAATGATAACGACCTTACTTTCTGAATTCATGTTTGAAATCCTTTGCATAGAGTTTAGAAACTTGATAGCTATGACCTAAGCAATTGCCTACGATAATGAGAGCTGTTTTTGTAATACCAGCAGCTTTGACTGCTTGAGCAAGCGTTTTAAGTGTGCCAGTGACCTTTTTTTCTTCTGGCCAAGTGGCTTTATAAACAACTGCAGCAGGAGTATCAGAAGGGTAACCTCCCGCAATGAGCTCTGAAGTGACGTCTTCAATCATTCCTGTTGAAAGAAAAATAGCCATTGAAGTTTGATGGGCAGCAAAGGCTTTAATACTTTCACGAGAGGGAACGGGAGTACGGCCTTCTCGGCGTGTAATAATGAGGCTTTGTGACACTTCCGGTACGGTGTATTCTAGTTCCAAAGAAGAGGCAGCTCCGAGAAAGCTACTGACTCCTGGAATGAGCTCATAGGCTAAATCGTGTGCTTTAAGAGCTTCAATTTGCTCTCTTAGCGCACCATAAAGGGAAAAATCTCCTGTATGTAGGCGAACGACCTTTTGTTGATTTTGAACGCCCTGTTGACAGACGGCAATAATGTCTTCGAGGGTCATTGAAGCACTGTTATGGATTTGGCAATTTTCAGAGCAATAATCAAGCAAGACAGGATTAACAAGAGAGCCTGCGTAGATGACGATATCAGCTTCTTGTAAGGCACGATAGCCTTTAAGTGTAATGAGTTCAGGATCACCAGGCCCTGCACCAACAAATTTTATTTTCATAAAGAACTCCTTTTATTAATAAGAATAGTTGTAAAATAACTAACAGAGTGATGGTTTCGGTCTTTAAAGGGACTTATTTGTCTTTCTTCATCACCACCGTATTGGCTGACGATACACGCAACAGTATCAAGTTGGAGCTTAACAATTAAATCGCAAATGGCTTCAAAATGCTGATAAACCTTCATAAGAACAATGGCATCATGGGTCTTTAATTTTGATTCGAGATCATCCATTGATCCAACACAAGGATAGATAAGCAAGGGAGAATCTCCCTCAACGAGTGGATAATTATAGGCAGATGCAATGGCAGAATAGGCACTGACACCTACTACAGTTCTTATAGGAATTTGATTTTTCAAGCGTTTTAGTAAGTAAATATAGGTAGAGTAGAGCATGGGATCTCCCAGTGTAATAAAGCCCACTCTTTGACCTTGATTCACATAATCCTCAATTTCTTGAGCAATGTGGTTTAGTGCAGTCTCTTTGTCTTTTTGCATGGGAAAGTGTCTTCGAATAATTTGAAGTGAAGGTTTGAGATAATTTTTTACGATGTTCTCTGCTTGACTTTTTCCATCTTTTTTTCCAGTGGGAACAAAGAGTATATCTAAAGATTGTAAATGGTTAACTGCCTTAAGTGTCAAGAGTTCTGGATCACCAGGACCTACACCAATACCGATAAATTGACTCATTCATCGACCTCTCTTTCCTTTTGATAACTTGCTTTGATGACATAAGTTCCATTTAGGGGTTTAAAATAATGATAATGCCCCAATGTTTCTAGACGACTTACTTGTAAATGAGACCCTTCAAGATCGGTATAATGAGGGTTATTATTAAAATAACTGAGCACTTCATTAAGGGTTTCTAAAGTGATAATGGAAAAAACAACTTGGCACTGATCTGACATATGATGACTTTCAAGCCAAGGCATAATGTCTTGGAGTTTTTTACCTGTTCCGCCAAGATAGATTGCATCAAAGTGCATGGACTCTGGGAGCTTAAGGCTTGGGGCTTGATCGTGAATCACCTTAAAATCAGTTTGATGTTTGTCTTGATTAAGGTTGATGGTGTCGCAACCTGATTCGGTTTTTTCAATGGCTACAATTTCTAAATGAGGGTAGCGTTTAGCTACTTCTATAGTTACCGAGCCCGTTCCCGCCCCTATATCTAAAAAGGCGTGTTTATCTTCGAGATTTAAATAACTAATAATGGTTTGACGGACTTCCATTTTAGTCATGGGGTTTTTACCGCGAATAAAATCATTGTCTTTCATTTTTTTATAATCACCACATTCATTTTATAGTTTATATTTTGAACAGACTTAGCATCTGTTGTTGTTATTTTTTCATCTATTTGGCCAAGATTTTCGCCAATGATAAATTGTGGATTAAGGTCTTTTTTAACATAAATTTGTGCCAAGGCAAAAGGCGTCCACTTTGCATCTGTTAAAATGCCAATAAGGGGGAGCTCTAATAAAGGCGATACATTAAAATCTCTTCCATGTGCACTGGTGAGATAGACATTGTGCATGGGAATTTCACAGCGATTAAAGAGAACTTGAAGACTGCTAAGACCTCCAATGATCTCCATTTCTTCTTCTTGAAATTCACGCTTAATCCAAGGCGTAATCCCATAAAAAAGGGGATCGCCAGAGGCCAATAGACCAATTTTAAAGGTGTCAGAGTTGCTTAATAAGTCACATAGTATGGCTTTTAGAGCGTCCAACTTAACATAAGAAAATGTCTTTTGATGGGGTTGACAGAGCGACTGAATATTCTCCAGTTGCCGATGAGACCCAATAAGGACGTCACAGTTTTTGACACATTCTATGGCTTCTAGGGTCATCCCTAAGGGATTGCCAACGCCAATGCCGATAATAGAGAGCATTATGAATTACTCCTTTCAGGGGGTGAGTGAAGGTCACTTAAGCGGGACAAGTTTCTGAGTTTCATGTCATAGAATTCCAAATGAATCTTTGCCTCATGATGAATGTAGTTTGCCATATTCTCTTGGGCGATTTGACTTAGTTTTGGAAAAATCCAAGCATAGTCAGTTTGAAAGAGAAGATCAGCGATTTCATCAGTCGTATTGGCCTTATAGACGCTTTTTAAAATTTCTAAAGGACAAGCTTCAAGTGCCAAATGGGCAATGATAATTTCTTTTTTTCCATCCGCAACCTGACTATGGGTTTGAAAAATCCCCCCTGCCAATTTGATGAGTTTACCAATATGTCCTACGACATCAATTTGATGAAAACCTAGAGCGACAGCTGTATTGAGAGAGAAACCAACAAAATTACTCATGTTGACAATCGTTTCTTGAGAATAGCCGAGTTGATGGACGGCATAGTTTTCGCCATGTTTTCCAGGAACGAGGACAAGAGTTGAAAGTCCTAATTTTTTTTTCTGATTCATTTCGTAGTAGATGGTTTTTTTATAGGCATCTTCACTCATAGGCCGAACGATGCCGGTCGTCCCAATAATAGAAATACCACCGATGATACCTAAACGGGCATTGTATGTTTTTTTAGCGATAAGTTCACCTTGAGGAACAGAAAGGCTTATTTTTAAGCCATGAGTAGAGACATAGTCTTTTAAATTATCCTTAATCATTTGTCTCGGCTTAGGATTGATAGCAGCTTGCCCTACAGGCACTTGTAACCCTGGCTTAGTTACTTTACCAATCCCCTTTCCTGCTTGGATATCAATCTCACCTACTTTGGGGGTTAAAGAAGCGTTGGCATGAATTTCAATGCCATCTGTCACATCGGCATCATCACCTGCATCTTTGATAACAATCGCTGTAAAAGAGTGGTCGGGGTTTTTTATGATAGCCTGAACAGGAAGAGTGACTGCCTCACCACTGGGTAAATAAAGGCTCACTTCTTTGAGGGAAGAATGACCTAAGAGTGCTAAAGTTGCAGCTTTAGAAGCTGCTGTTGCGCAGGTTCCTGTGGTAAAGCCTGACCTGAGAAGCAAGCCTTGATCGTTAATCATTCGCTTCTTCCTTTAAGCTGATAAAGCAGGGCATTGATAATAGCAGCCGCTACATTACTGCCTCCTTTTCTTCCCAGAGCAGTGATAGAGGGAAGAGAGGAGTGATAAAGGGCCTCTTTGGATTCGGCAGCACCGACAAATCCTACAGGAACGCCAATAATACCTAGCCAGTCAGATTGGGTCTGGGCATCGTATTCCAATAATTTAAAAATGGCAGTAGGGGCATTTCCAACGACAAAAAGTTTTTTACCGGGTTCAGAAAGAGCCCTTTTAATGGCTGCCATTGAGCGCGTTATATTTTCTGTTTTTGCCAATTGAGCGGTTGCTTCATCAGCCACAAAACATTTAAGAGTCCAAGGTGTTAAAGCCAATGCTTTTTTATTAATCCCTGCTTTAACCATGTTGGTATCTGTATAAATGGTAAGAGGACTTGAAAGCGCTTCTTTAAAGCGGTCAATAAATTCAGGATGAATCTTTAGGTTGTCAAGATAATCAAAGTCAGCTGAGGTATGGATGACACGCTTATAGATGTATTGGACGACGAGATCATCAGAGGGATACGTCTGTCCGGACTCACGAATCAGTGAATCAATAATTTGAAAACTCTTTGTTTCAATGCCCATAGGGTTTTTCATATAGCTCATGGGTGAACCTCCTTATTAAAGAGATGAATGGAAGCCATCTCTAATTATAGTCATAAAAAAAACATAGTCCACACGTGGGCTATGCTCAAAAAGACATCATCAAGAAACTAAAATCTATTGATGGCGTTAACTTCCCACCGAAGTCACTTGTTACCTAAATTGTCATGGCAGGTCTCCTGGCTAAGAGATTAACCTACTTTCTCACCTTCCCATTTATAAAACAGTGGTTTTGAGATTTCGTAGCTCTTTACAGTAGCGGGGGCTGCCGAGGATTTTCACCTCGTTCCCTTTTCACCTTATATCTATAAGGACCATTAACGTTATTGAGTTGTAAGTTCAATCATTAATATCAGAATAACATACAATATTTGCTTTGAGAACCCCAAACGCGATGGAATGCGATATAATAAAATCAAAGAAAAAGAAGTGACGGATGAAAGCACTTGTGCTTTTAAAGGGTAAATGAAATAAGGGAGGATCTATGAATTTAAAATGGGGTATTTTAGGTGCAGGAAACATAGCGCATGATTTTTGTGATGACTTTGTTGTTGCAGGAGAGGGGCAACTGATAGCAGCCTATGCGCGAAAAAAAGAGAAGGTTACGCTTTTTTGTAAACGCTATGACATACCACATGCCTATGATCAACTGGAAGATTTTTTAGAAAATAAAGAAATAGATGTAGTTTACATTGCTTTGCCACATGCCCTCCACTATGAAGCGACGTTAAAAGCTTTAGAGGCTGGGAAACATGTGATTTGTGAAAAGCCATTGGCTATGAACGCTAAGCAAGTAAAGGTTATGCAAAAACGGGCAAAAGAAAAGGGCCTTTTTTTAATGGAGGCGCTTTGGACCAAATTTTTACCTGCTGTCAGACAAGCTGTTAAATGGGTTCATGAAGGTGCTATTGGTGACTTGAAGCTGATTGAAGCCAATTTTGGTTTCTTAACAGATGAAGAAACACCGGATCGTGTTCGCAATCCTCAAATGGGGGGCGGGGCCCTTTTAGATGTAGGTATTTATCCACTCTTAATCGCTAATTGGATAGCTGGTAATAAGCCCTCTCAGATTCACGCTATGGCTCATATGACAGAGACAGGTATTGACGGAACTGTTATGATGCAGTGTTATTATGAATCAGGCATCTATGCAGATTTAAAGGCATCCATAGATATTGATTTTTCTAATACCTGTCGAATCTATGGCTCAAAAGGTTATATTGAATTACCTTCATTTTGGATGGCTGATGAAGCGTTTCTTGTTAAAGACGGCAAAAGACAAGCTTTTTCAGAAAAAATAGGGATGATGAAAGGGTATCAGTATGAAATTATAGCAGCAGAAAATGCCATTAAAAAAGGCTGGCAGCAACATCCAGAGGCAACACATGATTTTAGCCTAGAACTGATGGCAACGATGGATGACATTCGTCAAAGGATTGGTCTTGTGTATGAATCGGATAGGCAATAAAGAGAAGCTTGTTTTTTCAAATGACATGTGTTACAATTTTGGTAAATTTAAAACTTAATACTCTGACATAAATGTAGTGAAAGGAAGAGTAACTTTGGAATTTTGGATAGAGAACTGGTGGTTGGTGAAAACCAGTCAAAAGGAAGAAGTGAACATGGCCCTTGAACAGTTAAGGTGAGCCTTAGGGTGAGCTTTAAACGGATTTGTACACGTTAACGTACAGTTGTTTGATAGAACAACATGAGGAAATAACAGTGATGTTATTTTAAATCAGGGTGGTAACACGGATATAAACGTCGTCCCTTTGCTTATGGCAAATGGATTGGCGTTTTTTTGATGTTAAAGCAATGAGGAAGAAAAGAAGTATTTGTCATCAGTATTTGTTATGAATATCAGATAAAAGAGTATTAATCACTTAAGTGTAATAAACATAGATGAATGGAGGCAGGAAAATGTCAAAAGGTACTTATTATGTAACAACACCTATTTATTATCCAAGTTCGAAACTTCATATTGGTCATACTTATACGACAGTTGCAGCAGATGCCATTGCCAGATATAAGAGAGTCACTGGTTATGATGTTATGTTTTTAACAGGAACAGATGAACATGGACAAAAAATTCAAAATGTAGCGGAAGCCCAAAATAAAACACCTAAAGCGTTCTTAGATGAAATTGTAGGTGAAATTCAAGAACTATGGAAGAACATGGAAATCTCATATGATCATTTTATTAGAACCACTGATGATTACCATGAAAGACGCGTTCAAGAAATTTTCAAAAAACTTTATGAGAAAGGTGATATTTATAAAGGGGAATACGAAGGCCTTTATTGTACCCCTTGTGAATCATTTTGGACAGAATCTCAACTTAAAGATGGTAAATGTCCTGATTGTGGTGGACCAGTTGAAAAAACGAAAGAAGAGGCCTATTTCTTTAAACTTTCAAAATACCAAGACCAATTATTAGATGTTTTTGAAAAAAATCCTGAAATTTTAGAACCGCAATCGCGTGTTAATGAAATGGTTAACAACTTTATTAAACCAGGTCTTGAAGACTTATGTATTTCACGTTCAAGCTTTGACTGGGGCATTAAAGTACCAATTGATGAAAAACATGTGATCTATGTATGGCTTGATGCCCTAAGTAACTATATTACGGCACTAGGTTATCCTGAAATCAACGACGGTGAATTTGCGAAGTTTTGGCCAGCAGATGTTCACTTAGTGGGAAAAGAAATCGTAAGATTCCATACAATCATTTGGTTCTCACTCTTAATGGCACTTGATTTACCACTTCCTAAGAAAGTATTTGGTCACGGTTGGATTTTACTTGAAGGTGGTAAAATGAGTAAATCCAAAGGCAATGTTGTAGATCCAATCGTCTTAATTGAACGTTATGGTGTCGATGCCCTTAAATACTTTTTACTCAGAGAGTATACTTTTGGTCAAGATGGGATTTTTACCAATGAAGTTCTTTTAAACCGTATTAACTCAGATCTTGCTAATGACCTTGGAAACCTTGTTTCAAGAAGTATTTCAATGGTTGAAAAATACCGTGGTGGCGTGGTACCAACGCCAACAGAATCAACTGATTTTGATGCAGATCTTAAAGCAGTAGCAGTAGGAGCAGCATCTAAAGTAGATGAAAAGCTTGATAACCTTGATTTTTCAGGGGCACTTGAAGAAATCTGGAAAGTAGTAAGAAGAACCAATAAATATATTGATGAAACCATGCCTTGGGTACTTGCGAAGTCAGAAGCAGACAGTGGTAAACTGGATGCAGTCCTTTATAACTTGATTGAAAGTATCCGTGTGATTTCAGTGCTTATTCAGCCATTTATGATCCATACGTCACGTAAAATTTGGGAACAAATTAATGTGGCAGAAGGTGACGCAACGGCTTGGGAAACCTCAGAAAAATTCGGTGAATTTAAAGCCGGTACAAAGATTACAAAAGGCGATGCTCTCTTCCCAAGAATTGATATTCAAAAAGAGCTTGAAGCTTTGGCTGAACTCAGTGGTCCAAAAGAAAAAGATAAAGAACCTGAAAAAGAATATCCGCCTTTTAAACCTGAAATTACGATTGATGATTTTGATAAAATTGACTTTAGAGTGGCCACTGTTTTAGCGTGTGAGCCCCATCCAAATGCCAATAAACTTTTAAAACTCAAATTAAAAGTGGGCAATGAAGAAAGAAATGTTGTTTCAGGCCTAGCCAAACACTATAAACCAGAAGAACTTGTAGGCATGCAAGTGATTCTTGTGGCTAACCTTAAACCGGTTAAGCTTAGAGGAGAACTGTCCCAAGGAATGATCCTTGCGGCTTCTACTGGTGAAAAATTGGCACTTGTAACCGCTGATATAGAAGATGGATCAACTGTTTCGTAAAGACTTAAAACCCCAAGAGGCATCATGAACCGACCCCCAAAAGTTAGACCTAAAATCTAACTTATAGGAGGTCGGTTTTTTAGTGGCAAAATACAAATATGAATTCAAGTTAAAGATCGTAAAAGAATATTTAAATGAAAAAGGAAGCTATAAGTATGTATGTGATAAACACGGTATCCCAGATACGAAAGTACTAAGGCAGTGGGTATCTGCCTATAATACTTTTGGAGAAGCTGGATTAATGAGAAGTCGAAAAAGAGAAAATTATACTTTTGATTTCAAACGTCATGTAGTAGAGTTATATTTAACAACAGAAGTTTCATATCAGGATCTAGCTCTACAAGTTGGCGTAAATAATCCATCTCTATTATGTAGGTGGATAAATGATTATAGAATTGCGGGTCCCGATGCTTTAAAACCAAAGATGAAGGGACGTCCGCCTAAAATGAAAAAATCTAAAGAACCTAAAAAAGTTAAAGATTCTGGACATAATACAGATGATAACTATCTTAAGAGATTAGAAGAAGAAAATTTGAAACTTAGAATTGAGAACGCCTATTTAAAAGAATTGAGGAGGCTGCGTCTAGAGGAAAAACCTCAGAAGAAAAAGCGAGAATAATACACAGCCTCCGAGGAGAATTCAAACTGAAAGATATTCTCGCATTTACAAGTTTTCCAAAGTCGACTTATATGTATTGGCAAAAAAGACTTGATCGAGAAAATGTTAATACTGAGCTGGAAAAGTTGGTATTAGAAATACGCAATAAACACAAAGATTATGGTTATCGCCGAATTTATGGAGAAAATACGCACACAAGGTATTTGTGTCAATAAAAAGAGAATACAGCGAATCGTCCAAAAATTAGGTTTACAGGTAACCTCATTTACTCGTAAGAGTAGAAAATACAGCTCATACCGAGGAAGAGTTGGAACGCTTGCTCCAAATAGAATTAAACGTAGATTTCACACGAATATTCCACATCAAAAGATTACTACGGATACAACTGAGTTTAAATATTATGAATTAGATGATAAAGGTAGAATGGTCATTAAGAAGCTATATGTCGATCCGTTCATGGACTTATTTAATCGTGAAATAGCTATAGTATTTCCTCTAGACCTTCGGCACAAAGTATTATGAAGGCATTGGATGAGGCTATAGATAAAACCTCTGATTGTAGATTTAGAAGAACTTTTCATTCAGATCAAGGCTGGGCATATCAAATGAAATCATATAATCATGCTTTGAATAAGAATAGTATTTACCAAAGTATGTCGAGAAAAGGTAATTGTTTAGATAATTCTGTAATGGAGAATTTCTTTGGTATTATGAAACAAGAAATGTATTATGGACAAATTTTCTATGGGTATGATGATTTAAAACGTGCTATAGAAGATTTTATTGTGTATTACAATGAAAAAAGAATTAAACAATCATTAAGGTGGATGAGTCCGATTGAATACAGACTACACCTTGATGCAGCATAAAATAATAGCGTAGCAGTCAATAACTACTACGCTATAAAGTCTAACTTTAAGGGGTCACCTCATCAGCCTCTTGGGGTTTTTTATCTTTATAATCAATTTGACGCCTCTTTTGATTGTCGTTAAAATAAAAGTAGAACTTAAACCCTGTAGAAAGGAGTATGATAGATGAAAGTGAAACACATCCTTATTGTTTGGAGTTTACCGGCCCTGATTTTAATGATAGAGGCATGGCTTCAAAATGTTCTTGCTTTTAGTTTTAATATGCCTTATTTTATATCATTGATAGGACATTTAGTCGTTCCCATTGTTATTGGTGGTTGTATAGCCTACCTCTCATACATAATCTTGAAGATGCCACGAGATGCCAAAATCTTATTGCCACTGAATTTTTGGATACTGATTCTCTTGGCCATGCGGATCTCTTCCATGTTAGGGCTTTCAGTGATTATAATGATATGGCCGAGTATGACGCTTCACCTTTATTTATTAGGCTATTTCTTTATTATGCAAGTCATTATCAGACATCAAAGACGGACTCAAAAGACCGGAGACGCCCAATAAAAAAGCCAAAGGGTGAATTCTCACATGACAGAGAATCGCTCTTCGGCTTTATTTTTTTGTTTTAGAGAAGGCCTGATAACGTATGTATAAAAGAAAGCCTAGACTAACCAAAAAGACTCGCTAGACGTTCTTTTGGTGAATGAATGTTGAGTTTTTTTGATACATAATACCACTCTGCAAGGTAGAAAATTGCCATTTCATTGCCATGTTCTGCTTCTGTAATCATATGATCAATCGTTTCATCACAAGGAATCCTATTTTCCGAACAATTGCCAGTTTTGCATATGAATTTGTAAATTTCTTGGTTTAAGTTTTTGTTCATATTATCCTCCGATTGCTGGGTAATCAGGCTATCATAGCACAGGTTGTGCCTTAGATCCATGACTTTGCGTCCTATATTTTCATATAGTTTGCCTTTTTCTAAAGGGTCAAAACATTTTACTTTAATCTCAGTAAATTATACGGTTAATATAATTATACAACAATCACTTTGAAAATAAATAGTCAAAAAAACCAAAAAAATGAGACTTAAGACGCAGTTTTTGTCTCTATATCGTCATCTTTTTGGGGTATAAGGACAAAAAAAGGTGCACTATTGTGTGAATATGGTATAATAAATTCTGATTTTATCGTCACGAAAACATAAAGGATGAATTGAAATAATTGATGAACGAGAATAAATTACGATGAATAGATGAGGTGTAATATGCTTTTTGATTCCCATGCCCACTTAGATGATGAACGATTTGATGAAGATAGAGATCTCATGATTAGGAGAGCGAGGCTTAATGATGTCAAATATATCATGAATCCAGGTGCAGATCTTGCTTCTAGCCAAAGAGCTGTCAAACTTGCAGAGCAATATGATTTTGTCTATGCAGCAGTAGGTGTTCATCCTCATGATGTTGAAAACATGAATCAGGAAGTGCTATTAACCCTTAAAGAACTTGCTAAAAGTGAAAAAGTCAAAGCGATAGGCGAAATTGGCCTAGATTACTATAGAGATTTATCGCCAAGAGATTTGCAAGCCAAATGGTTTATTGAGCAAATCAGATTGGCTAAAGAATTGAAATTACCTGTGATTATCCATGACAGGGATGCCAATGATGACGTCATGAGAATACTCAAACAAGAAAATGCTTTTGAAACAGGCGTGTTACTACACTGTTTTTCGGGTAGTAAAGAATTAGCTAGACAATACGTTAATTTAGGTGCCATGATTTCAATAGCAGGTCCAGTTACATTTAAAAACGCGAGAAAAACACTTGAAGTTGCTGAGTTTGTACCACTAGATAGATTGTTAATTGAAACAGATTCACCTTACTTAACACCGGAACCTTATCGCGGCAAGCGCAATGAACCGATGTTTGTAAAGTATACCTGTGATCAAATTGCAAAGATAAAGAATATAGAAAGTGAAAAGCTAGCTGAGCAAACGCTTATCAATGCGAAACGAACGTTTAATATTTTGTAGATTGGAAGGTAGAGTATGAAAATGAAAGTGGCGATCGCGAGTCTTTTAGTTTGCCTCGTTGCCATAGTGGGTATCCGAGCGACTTTAATGCATGAAGTCGTTATTAATGACGAGACCCAAACGGTAACGATAAGGACTTTTGAGACCGATCTAAACCAAATTTTGAGAAATGCGTCGATTTCTTTAAGAGAAGAAGATGTCATCTCTCCACCGCTTGATCAAGAGATTAAAAAGGACACAGAAGTTGTTATCACGCGCTCTAAGCCTATTGAAATAATCGATGGTGATGAGACAAAAGAAGTTTATACGGTAGAAACAAATGTTGGTAATATTTTATCAGAAGCAGCCATTCAGATAGGGGAATACGACAAAGTATACCCTAGAGAAACTGACAAAGTGGCTTTAGACCGAACCATTGAAATTGTTAGAGTTGATGTCGATTATATCAACGCTAAAGAAGATATTCCGTATACAACGGTTTATCAAATGACAGAAGATTTACCAGCAGGTGAAATTAATGTCGTCACACCGGGCGAAAATGGGACCCTTGACTGTACTTATAAAGTGGTCTATGAGAACGGTGTAGAAGTTTCAAGACAAATTAGTGAAGAAAATGTAGTTGTTGCGCCTAAAAACGAAGTGGTTGAAGAAGGACTTGATAAGTATCTTGTAACCAGTAGGGGCTTGCCTTTTAGATACAAGGAAGTCATTGTATTAAAAGCAACAGCTTATGATTTATCTTATGAAAGTTGTGGAAAGTATCCAGGAGATCCAGCTTATGGCATCACCTATACCGGTACCCATGCTAGGCCGGGGGTTGTTGCAGTTGACCCAAGAATTGTTAAACTGGGTTCTAAACTTTATGTGGAGTCATTAGATGGTATGAGAGACTACGGCTTCGCTTCGGCAGAGGATACGGGCAGTGCAATTAAGGGTAAACGCATTGATTTGTTTATTGAAAACAGAAGACAAGCACTAAATTATGGTGTGCGTTATGTCAGAGTATATGTATTAGATGAACCCATTGATGAATCAATGTTAGTCGGTTATTCACAATAAAGGATGGAAGACCTTAATGCAAGTAGAAGTCATTAAAGAAACGCTGGTTGTTGAAGGCAAAGACGACGAATCAGCAGTAAAAAAAGCAGTGTCTTGTGACGTGATTATCACCCACGGATTTGGCATTTCAGAAAAGACATTTAGACGAATTGAAGCGGCACAAGCTAAGACGGGTGTAATCGTTTTTACAGATCCCGATCATGCCGGTGAACAAATTAGAGCCAGAATAACAAAGCGTGTACCTGGGTGTAAGCACGCTTTTTTGCCGCGGGAACAAGCGGAATGTGCGGGTGATATTGGAATTGAAAATGCTTCACCAGAACATATTTTAAATGCTTTAAAACAAGTCAGAACACCTAAAAAAACCAAGGACCCTGAGTCTTTATTTACCAAGTCAGATATGGTGATGTATGATTTGATTGGGTCACCTCAATCAAGTGACTACCGTGCTCAAGTGGGAAAAATATTAGGGATTGGTTATGGAAATGGCAAACAGTTTTTAAGCCGTCTTAATCACTATGATATTACAAGACAAGAGTTAGAAAGTGCCGTTGTAAAGGTGCTGAAAAAAGGAGAACAATGAATCGATTAACATCCCCGAAAACAATCAAATACATTATGGAAAAATACGGGTTTCATTTTAGTAAGTCCCTTGGACAAAATTTTATTATTGATGATAATGTGATTGACCGCATTATGGCAGGATCTGAGGTTAATGAAGAATGTGCTGTTTTAGAAATTGGGCCTGGAATAGGTGTAATGACAGAGGCTCTATGTGAGCGGGCTAATAAAGTGGTTTCGGTTGAAATTGATTCATCTTTAGTGCCTGTTTTAAAGGAAACAGTGGGGCATTTTGATAATTTTAAGCTGATTAATCAAGATATATTGAAAATGGATTTACAGGCTCTTTTTGAAGATGAATTTAAGCATATGCCAACTAAGTTGGTGGCGAATTTACCCTATTATGTGACGACACCTATTATTATGGCTTTCTTAGAGTCCCATGTACCAGTGACAGACTTAATCGTAATGATTCAGAAAGAAGTTGCCGATCGCATGATGGCTGTCCCATCAACGAAGGCTTATGGCGCCTTATCGGTGGCTGTACAGTACTTTACAGAGCCTATGATTGTGACCAAAGTATCCAGAGGGTCTTTTATGCCAATGCCTAATGTTGATTCTACAGTGATTAGACTTAAGGTGAGACAGACACCACCTGTTAAGCTCATTGATGAGGCGATTTTCTTTAAAACCGTCAAGGATGCATTTGGTAAACGCCGTAAAACTTTACTGAATGCTTTGTCAAGTGGGGGCTTAGGACTGGATAAAGATACTGTAAGACGTGTTTTATCAGCATCAGAAATCCCAGAAAATACAAGGGGTGAAGCTCTTAATATAGGCGAGTTTGCGAGACTGGCTAATGCAATTGCAGGTGCTATTCAATCCTGAAGGTATTAAGGTCTAGGGTACAGTGTTTAGGAAAGTGAGTTCAATATGAAGAGAAGAATCGAAACGCACCGACTTGTCTTGATGGTTTTAGACGAGTCGTATGCGCCTCAAGTCTTAGAATTTTATAATCGTAATCAAGCATTTCTCGAGCCTTGGGAGCCTGAGAGAAATGCCTTTTTTTATACTTTAAAGAATCAATTGATGACGCTTAGGCTGGAAAGAGAAGCTTTTGAAAGAGATGAGATGGTTCGGTATTGGCTTTTTAGTAAGCAAGATAAGAATCTGTCTTTACCCATAGGGTCGATTGCACTAACTAATATTGTTAAAGGTGTTTTTAAATCTTGCTTTATAGGCTATAAAATGGACCAATCTTTTGAAGGGCGAGGTTATATGGCAGAAGCTATATCTGCAGTCATCAAAGTGGCTTTTGAAGACATAGGTCTCCATAGAATTGAAGCCAATATTATGCCTAGAAACACGAAATCTTTGAGAGTGGTCGAAAAAAATGGATTTGTCAGCGAGGGTGTTTCACGCAAATATCTCTTAATCAAAGGGACTTGGGAAGATCACGTTCATATGGTATTATTAAATGAATCTTTAGAAAAATAATGACAAGAGGTCCTTTTTTAAATTATAATGAAATAAACCAAGTATATTCAATAGATTAAGAATCATCGTTAGGAAGGGGGAGAAATATGTCAGTCAAGATACTTACAGACAGTGCAAGTGATTTAACAAAAGAAGTCGCTGAGGAATATGGTGTAGAAATTATGCCAATGCTCGTTTATGTAAACGGGAAAGAATATTTAGATGGAATTACACTAACCACCGAAGAATTTTATCAAGAAATGGTCAATGGTGCCGAGGTGAAAACGGCACAGATACCTCTTACTTATTTCATAGAACGCTTTGAAAAGATGGCTGAAACAGAGGATGAATACCTCTATATTGCTTTTTCTTCTAACTTATCAGGGACTTATCAAGCCGCTGTTTTGGCGCGCCAAACAGTTCTTGAAGACCATCCTAACTTAAAATTAGAGATTATTGACACCAAATGTGCTTCTTTGGGATTGGGTTTAATTGCTGTAGAAACAGCTAAACGCGCTTCAGAGGGCCAAGATTTGCAGTCGCTTATCGCTTATGCTAACGAGCAAATGCAATACATGGAGCATTTATTTACGGTAGATGATTTGGAATATTTATTTAGAGGGGGGCGTGTGAGCCGTTCTCAAGCGATGTTGGGCAATATTCTCAATATTAAACCTATTTTAAATGTTCAAGATGGTTTTTTAATTCCTATTGATAAAGTGAAGGGTAAGAAAAAGAGACTCCAAAAAATGTTTGCTTACATTGATGAACATGGCAATGATTTCGATAAGCAAACGGTTGGCATTTGTCATACGATGAATGAAGGGGATGTTGCTGCTGTTAGAGCTCATTTTCAGGAGAAAGGGACTCAAAACTTTATTATTAACCAATTAGGCTGTACGGTGGGTGCTCATTGTGGCCCAGGCATGATTACTATTTTTTTCAAAAGCAAAATTGTGGATTAATGAAGACTTTATAAGGCTTAAAAAAGAGATAATAATGGATGCTAATTTGAGTTAAATCAAATTAGCATCATTTCATTTAGTCTCTTTTTTTTATATAATAAAGGGAGCGTGCTTATAAAGTATAATAGATAGTGAAGAGGGATCACGAATGAAAAAAGCAAACATCGTTATTTTTGTCATCATACTCTTTTTTTTAGGTTATGTATCGGCTTTTCAATTTAATAGGGGGGTCATTTCATATACAGAAAATCGGCGTTTAGCGGATTTTCCCAAACTAACAGGTGAAAACTATTGGAGTGGTGATTATACGGCAGGAATTGAAGCATTTTTAACAGATCATTTTCCTAGAAGAGACAGCCTTATTGAGTTGACCCAGTCTATAAGTGCCTTCAGGGGTATTCAGTCAGCGGATGATTTAATGATTGTGACAACATCAGGTGCTAATGAAGGTGAAGCAACTGTTGAGAGAGAGGAAACGCCTCAAGTTTCAAGTAAATTTGTAAACGATGACTACCATTTCCCGGGTGAGATAGACATGCTTATTCCCGTACGCAGGGATCCTAATGTTGACGTGGAAAAAGTTGAATTTGATGAATCTTTTAAAACCAATATTTTGATATATGACCAGAAAGCAATGACTTCATTTTCTTATCATACCCATTATATTAACTATATGGCGCGTGCTTATAACCGTTTACACGCGATTTATCCTTCAGTTGAAATGTATGCAGTGATGGCACCTAGCCCAGTTGCTTTTGTCAAGGAATCTTATGAGCGTTATACGGATGATCAAAACCAGGGCATTTCTGATTTTTATAACCAATTAGATGATTCTATCCATAAAGTGAAGCTTTATCCGGTGATGAAGCGACATTTAAAAGAACCGATTTACTTTAATACAGATCACCACTGGACAGATCTTGGTGCTTATTATGCCTATGAAGAGGTGGCAAAAATGATGGGGCTTTCCCCAAAAGGACTTAAACAATTTAAAAAAGAAACATACGCTTCTTTTCTAGGGTCACTTTATGAGCTCAGCCAGAGTCCAGTGCTTAAAGACAATGAAGATGTGCTAACGGTTTATGAACCGAGAGCTACACTTGAATATACAATAGTAGGACAAGAAGATAAAGTTTATCAAACGCTTATCAGTCAAGAAGCCTTTAATGCTGAGGGTTATGAGGTTTTTCTAGGAGGCGACCACGGACTAGCACTTATTGATAATTTAGGAGAAACTGAGACGGATGAAACCCTCTTAGTCCTTAAAGATTCATATGGCAATGCGCTTGTTCCATACTTTGTCAATCATTTTAAGCGGATAGTGATTTATGATCCTCGCTACAGCAAGGAGACATTGGGAGATTTGATTTCTCAATATGCAGTTGATAAGTTAATGATTGTCAATTCAGGGCAAGCTCTGACGTCCCCTTCCAATATTAGTCTGTTTCAAGAACTTAAGTAAGGCAGTTGAGTTGCCTGAGTTATAAATTAATGAGGAAATGAGGTTTACACAGTGGTCTTTTCAAGTTTATCCTTTTTATTTTTCTTTTTACCTCTTTTGATGGTGGTTTATTATCTCTTTAAAAATCGAACCTATCGCAATGTGATTTTAATGATTTTTTCCTTGATTTTTTATGCATGGGGAGAGCCTGTTTGGATTGTACTCATGCTTATAAGTGCTGTATCTGATTTTTCAATTGGACTGTGGATAGATAAGCACAGAGAATCACCTTATAAAAGGTGGGGGTTGATATTATCTTTGGTCATTAATTTGTCATTGCTGGGGTTCTTTAAATACGGCGGTCTATTTGTGGACACTGCCAACGCTCTTTTGAGTTTAGATATTCCCTTTAAAGCTTTTGGTTTACCCATCGGGATTTCTTTTTATACTTTTCAGACCCTTTCCTATACGATTGATGTCTATAAAGACGAGGCGAAAGTTCAGCGACATTTTTTGGATTTTTTACTTTTTGTTTCTCTTTTTCACCAATTGGTGGCAGGACCGATTGTCCGCTATAAGGACATTGCTGCGGAGATTGAAGGCAGACAAGAGACGACTGATGATATATACTTAGGCATTAATCGATTGATTAGAGGGCTTTTTAAAAAAGTGATTCTTGCCAATATTGTAGGACAAATTGGGACGCCAATATTAGAAACGTTACCTTCAGAATTAAGTGTTCTAGGGGCTTGGATAGGTAGTTTTTGCTTTGCTCTCCAAATTTATTTTGATTTCTCGGGCTATTCAGATATGGCTATTGGTCTAGGATGGATGTTCGGTTTTCATTATAAAGAGAACTTTAATTTTCCCTATATGTCCAATAGTATTAAAGACTTTTGGCGGCGATGGCATATTTCATTGGGCTCTTTTTTTAGAGACTATGTTTACATTCCACTCGGCGGCAATCGTAAACGGTTTATTGTCAACATGATTATTGTCTGGTTTCTCACAGGATTATGGCATGGTGCCAGCTGGAATTTTGTTTGGTGGGGACTTTTTAATGGGGCATTAATTTTAATTGAAAGTAAAATCTTAGGGCGTTTATTTGACAAGTTGCCAGAACTTATAAAGCATCTTTATTTTCTGATAGCTGTTTTAGTAGGCTGGATGATTTTCTACTTTGAAGATGGCGGAACGGGACTGGCTTACATTCAAGTCATGTTTGGCAAAGCGGTGAGTTGGGCAGATCCTTCGACAATAACACTGTTAAAAAGCAACTTATATTTCTTTATTCTAGCCATTATTTGTGTAACGCCGCTTCCTCTTAAAGTGCTTCGAAAAATTGAACGGACGCCTTTTCAAATTGTCGTCAATGTCAGTCTGTTTTTATTTTCAATTTTGCATTTAATTGGACAATCTTATAATCCTTTCTTATACTTTAGATTTTAATGCATTAAAGTCCTGAAGTCGGGTATAAAAATTCATAAGTCAAAATATATAGGTGATTTTATGGTAAGAGAAAAATCAATTGTGGATGATACGTGTCGCGTATACTATCTAAAAGAGACAGAGATTATTCAATTCGTACCGCCTATCATGGTTGATTTAACCCGCGTACTTTATGGGCGCTTGACCATTATAAGTCAGGAACTTTATCCGCTTCATTTTTTTGTGAACGTTGAAGTGGTGCTTAACCATTCGCTCTATTCTCTTGTAGGTCAGGTTACATATGTCAAGCCCCAAGCAAATGGACTCAATGAAATGGTGATTTTATTAGAATCAGTACCTGAAAGTTTTTACGATCAATTTGAAAATGTACTCCTAGAGTCCTTACTCTAACTTTAATAGTTCTATTTTAATTTTGGTCTCTTTTTAGGTATAATAATAGTGGATATAACAATACTATAATAATTCAGGTGGTGGTCAAAGGTGAAAAGATTAAATATAAATGAAATATCAGAAGGCATGGTGCTTGGCGCTCCTATTGTAGATGCTGAAGGCATTGTAGAACTGCTTAGTAAAGGGACAGCCCTGACTAAGAGACACATAGCATTGATGACTCAAATGGGGATTGAAGAAGTCCTTATCCTCGATAAGGAAGAGGACATAGAAGAGGCTGTTGAACTCAATGTAGGCGAGATTGCTAAAACAGCAGAAACCCATGGCAAACCTTTTGATGCAGTTAAACTGCAAGCAGAGCTTGCTGCACTTGATAAACAAATCTATGAACCGGCACCACGGTCTGTTGTTAATTCAAATATGGAAATACATGTTCTTACCGGTGAGGGCGATATCCCTATTGATGTAAAACATGAAAAAATGATTAAAGAGACAAAGGCTGTTTTTAATCAAATCAGGGAAGAAGGAGAACTTGATCTTGAAAAAATACGCCAAAACATGGAAGAAACACTACCTGATATTGTTAGAAATAATGATGTACTCATGCGACTCAACCAGTTAAAGTCATCTGATGATTATACTTTTGAACATTCTATGCGTGTATCCATACTGGCAACGATGATTGGTAAATGGTTGGGATACTCACAATCAGAACTACTTGAATTAGGTGAAGCAGGGCTTCTCTTTGATATCGGTAAACTTAATATCCCTGAGTTTTTATTGCAAAAACCAGCCAAGGTTACACCAGAAGAGTATGAGCTGATTAAAAAGCATGCCCAATTTGGCTACAGTATCTTACTAAAGACTAAGGGTGTGACCAGTAATATTAAATATGCTGCCCTCCATCATCATGAAAGAATGGATGGGACAGGTTATCCACTAAGACTTAGACAAAATCAAATTCACGACTTTGCTAAAATCATCATGGTCTGTGATGTTTTTGATGCGTTGACGACAGATCGTCCTTATAAGAAGGCTATTTCGCCTATCTTGGCGGCAGAGTATATTTCTTGGTCAAGTGGTAAACTTTTTGATTCTAAGGTATGCTATATTTTGATTAAGAAACTCTCAGAATATTATTTAGGGAAGAAAGTTAAATTGACAACAGGTCAAGAAGGACGTATCGTCTTTATAGACGATAACTATCCAACGCGACCGATTGTTCAAGTAGATGATGAATTTATCAATTTAATTAAAGAAAGAGATATTAATGTTGAAGCTCTTTTATAGAGGGCACTTCATAATAAAAGGTTGACAAAAGAAAAAAATTCATTTAAGATTTAGTCAAACTATAAATGAGATGTTAGACCTATGCAAGTAAGAACTTTAAAGGCTGAAGAGAGTTAGGCGGAAGGTGAAAGCTTAAACGATTTAAAGGATCTGAATTACAACATGGGGAGTCTTCGTAAGATATTACGACGTAGCTGTGCGTTAAACGATTAGAGGCATGAAAAAGCAGAAATGTTTTGTCATGTGAATTAAGGTGGTAACACGGGTTTTCTCGTCCTTTGGGATTGAGAAGGCCCTTTTTTTATTGAAAATAAAGAGGAAGGTGAGCGAGATGGAACAAAAGAAAAGCGTTTACGATGTGTTAATGGAGAGAGGTTATATTGAACAAATCACTCATGAAGAAGAAGTAAAAGCACTTTTAGAAAAGGAACGCGTTAAATTTTATATAGGATTTGACCCTACTGCAGATAGTTTGCATCTTGGCCATTTTATTCAAATTATGGTAATGATGCATATGCAACAAGCGGGACACATTCCGATTGCTTTAGTAGGTGGTGGAACAGCTAAAGTCGGAGACCCATCAGGTAAAAGTGATTTACGTAAAATGTTATCCAATGAGGAACTTAACAACAATGCTGAAGCATTAAAAAAACAAATGGAACATTACCTGACTTTAGATGGGGAAAATGGGATTGTTGATAATAATGCCAATTGGTTAGATCATTTAAGCTATGTGCCATTTTTGAGAGAAGTGGGTTCAAAATTCTCAGTGAATAAGATGTTAACAGCTGAATGTTATAAGCAAAGACTTGAAAAGGGTTTAACTTTTTTAGAATTTAATTATATGTTGATGCAAGCTTATGACTTTTTAGAACTCAACAGACGTTATGGCTGTCAAATGCAATTTGGTGGCAATGACCAATGGTCTAATATTTTAGCAGGAGTAGATTTAACACGCCGTATAGAAAGCAGTCAAGTTTATGGACTAACCTTTAAACTTTTACTGACAAGTGATGGCAAGAAGATGGGTAAAACAGAAAAAGGTGCAGTCTGGATTGATAAAGAAAAGACATCACCTTATGAACTTTTCCAATACCTTAGAAATGTTGAAGATGTTGATGTTGAAAATTGTCTTAAATTATTGACGTTCTTACCACTTGATGAAATTGCTAAGTTAACAGCGCTTGAAGGTTCTGAAATCAATCGAGCAAAAGAAGTCCTTGCTTTTGAATTTACTAAGATTGTCCATGGTGAAGAAGAAGCACAGAAAGCCCTTGATGCAGCGAGAGCATTATTTGCAGGAGGGGCTAATACAGACAATGCACCGACAACTGAATTATCTAAAGGCATGTTAGATGAAGGCTTACAACTGTTGTCTTTGTTAGTAGAATGTGGTTTGACCAAATCTAAAGGAGAAGGCAGACGTTTGATGAAACAACGTGGTATTTCTCTTAATGATGAAGTCATTGAAGACCCTGAATACCAAATAAAAGAGACGGATCTTACAGAGAGTAGCCTCATGATAAAAAAAGGTAAGAAAGTTTACCATAAAGTTATTTTTAAGTCTTTTAATTAAAAAAAGAGCTAATGCCTGATGTTGTGACGCTACAATGACATCAGGTTTTTTTACATAAAAAATTGAATCACTAGTTAAATGGTCACAAATTCTTCTGGGAGCGAGTCATGAATCCATTTTTAGGCTATAATAGTATTAGGTGTACTCAAAACTTTCGAAGGATGAAAGGATAAGGCAATGTGGGAAGAAATTAAAGCTGAAATTTTTGAAAATGATCAAATGGATATATATGAAAAAATGTGTTTAATCGTCTTGATTGGTTTAGGAGATGATGTTCATCTATCCAGTGAAGAACTTGCTAGATATATGGGCTGTGGCCTTGTTACCGCTAAAAAGGCGTTTGAAACCCTTAGAATAAAGGGCTATATTACAGGTGAACAACAAAATGTAACTCGAAGAAGTCGAGGCAATATTATTACCCAATCGGAAACCGAGGTGGCAGAGAATATTTCTCAAACCTTTAGGGAAGAATTTGAAGGGTTTAGAGAAGGGTTTTTTAAAGTAGATGAGCAGGTGGATTATGAAATTCACGGCGAGGCAAATACGCATTCAGGGGCAATACAACAAGAAAAAATGAATGCGCAGCAAGATTTTCAAAGTGAGGAAGAAGAGCGTCGGGCACTTTTAAAAGAGTATTTATTGGGAAATTCGGGTGATTTTTTTGTTAGCCAAAAAGAAAAAAAGAGGAATCTAGTAGATGAAGTGACAGACCTTATTGATGAAAAAATTAGTTTTAAACAGGCCAATATCATTTTGGGATTTGCTGAGAATGATTTGGATTTAATCAAAAGAAAGTACCAACAGGCTAAGAAATCTCAGGTGTCTGATAAAATAAGTGTTCTTATTAATTTGTTACAGACTAAAGAAAGTGCTGTGATTAAGAAGTCTAAACTGGTTAATGAAAAAGAAATTCCAGAAGACACCCAAATTAATAGATCTCGAATTATGAAAATGCAGGCTTATCAAAAAAATAAAAAATGGTGAAAAGATGCGATATAAGATACTTTTATTACTTGTAAGCAGTTTACTGTTATTTATCTTGTGCGGGTGTTCTAAAACGATTGAGGTGAAAGAAGAGCAAGTTGTTGCCGAAGCGGATGTGATTGAAGAAGAAACCTATCCAGTGGGTGAAGATATCCTTGATTCTATTAGAGAAAAGTTACAAGAAGAAATGCGGATATTTGATGTTGTAGCACATCATGAGGAGATATATGACCTTGTAAGTGCTGAAATATCAAGTGATGATACAGATGAAGAGATGAATGAAAAAATTGGAAGTATCGTGAAAAATTATATGGATGCTTATCTTGATGGTCGGATTAGGGAAGAACTGACATTAGTGGAAAGTCAGTACGATCCTAATGATGTTCAGTGGCTTAGAGATCACGTTAAGACAAGTGACCTTTATCAACTGATAACAGTTTATGAAAGAGAGTACTATAAGCATAGTAATAATAAATAAGTGAGGATGGCATGAAAAAAATACTCATTGTAGAAGATGAAAGACGCCTTCGGGAAATATTGGCACGTTATTTTGTTTCAGAAGGCTATATTGTGTTTGAAGCAGGAGATGGAATGTCTGCTTATGAATATGTTAAAAAAGAAGCGATTGATGTAATCATTATGGATATAATGATGCCAATAATGGATGGTTTTGAAGCGACAAAATTGATTCGCTCAATTTCATCAGCGATTATTATCATGTTGACAGCGCGTGAAGAAGATGAAGACAAGATCAAAGGATTAGAATTTGGAGCGGATGAATACGTCACTAAACCTTTTAGTCCTAAAGTACTGGTCGCAAGAGTTAAGGCACTTTTGAAACGGATAGAAAAAGAAGAGGAAGCGGCAGAAATATACCATGCAGGTCATATTAAGATTAACCGTTCTAACTATGAAGTTTATGACAATGAGGTAGAAATTGTCTTGAGCCCAAAAGAATTTGACCTACTTCAGTTACTGGTTGCCCATAAGAACAATGTTTTGACACGTGAGAACATACTAGACCAAGTATGGGGGTATGACTACTACGGTGATTATAGAACGGTGGATACGCATATTAAAAAGTTAAGAAAGAAATTGCCTTATAGTAGTGAGTGTATTAAAACTATTGTTAGGGTGGGTTATAAATTCGAGGTGAAATAATGCATTCCAAAAGTTTGGTGTTGCGACTTTTTGCAGGGATTACCATTATCTTTGTTGTTTTTGTTTCAATTGCTTTTGGTTTTCAAATTAGGACTTTTGAATCTTATTATTTTGACCAAAAAATAAAGGACATTGATGGGCAGTATCAAGAATTCATGGATCTTTACAGAGAATCTCATTGGACTCAGGGAGAACTTGAACGCTATGTTTCCTATTATGAAAACAAGAATGATATTAAAATGGGAATGATTGATAACTATTATAGTATTGTCAATGAAAAGAAATATGTTATCGACATTCTTGGAACAAAAGGACGCGTTTACGAAGTTCAACTCAATAATATCTTCAAACAGTCAGACTACCTGAATCTAAATGCCCATATTGGAGATGATATTAAAGTTTGGGGCTATTTATGGGGAGATGAATTTAAGAATATCACCCTCATGAAACTGGCTATTAATGGTGAGATTGTATTTGATTCTATTGCGCCTCAATTTGAAGAACGACTTGATTTAGATACGGTATCTGGAACCGTGATGAGATTAGATATCCCTGATGAAGAAGATTTAGTGTTGGGAATTGACGACTCTGGCATGTCTCAAATCGTGGAGAATTATTATTTTAATAACAACGAAATCGATATTGAAAACAATAGCTTTATTTATACAGAACGCGTTTCAGGTAAAAAATACATTGTAAAGGTCTTTCCACTTGAAAATAGTGATTTGAAAAGTATCATTATTATGACCAGACAGCAGCCTATTATTGAAGCAACGGAAGCGCTGAATTCTTATTTTCCCGTTCTGATTATTGGGGTCTTAATTATTGGCTCAGTTATGCTCTTTATTATGTCGAAGGTGATTTCAAATCCTCTGTCTGAAATTGAAGAAAAGGCACAACGCATGGCCCAATTTGATTTTAATGAATATATTGAAATCAAGAGCAACGATGAAATTGGAAGTCTTTCAAGGAGTTTGAATCAATTGTCTTATAACCTTGAAAAGACCATTAAAAATTTAAATGATGCCAATGATAAACTCAAAAATGATATTGAAAGAGAGAGAGCGCTTGAAAATATGAGAAAGGAATTCATTCGCAATATTTCACATGAGTTTAAAACCCCTTTAGGGGTTATTCGTGCATTTTCAGAAGGGATACAAGATGGTGTAATTCAGCGAGATGATATGGATTACTATTCGGGAATCATTCTGGAAGAGGTAGATAACCTAGAAATGCTAGTTAATGATATGCTAGAACTTTCAAAACTGCAGACAGGTGCTTACGTGATTAACATGGAAACCTTTAATTTCAATGCTCTTGTTGAAAATATTATTGAAAAAGATCGACAAATTGCCGGTCAAAAAGACATGACAATAGCCTTTGAAGGGTGCGATTATGATGAAGTTTATGTGGATTATCACAAAATTGAACGTGTTGTCAGGAATTTTATTTCTAATGCCGTGCGTTATGGCAAGGCGGGGAGTGTCATCCAAATAAAAACAGGTTTAAGTGGAAAAAAACTGCGTTTTGAAATCCATAATGTTTGTGAACCGATTCCTCAAGAACAACTTCAAAAATTATGGGATAAGTTTTATCGTGTTGATGAATCGCGATCTAAAAGCTATGGCGGAAGTGGTTTGGGACTTGCTATAGTAAAAGAAATATTAGAGCGTCATGGATGTGCTTATGGCGTTGAAAACACTGAAAATGGCATCTTATTTTACTTTGAAATGGCAAAATATAGAGATGTAATTGTGTAATATATACAAAAGAATATTTTTGAAATTTGTTAAAAACAATCAAAACATAGTAAAAACAACACTTATAGAGGTGGATAAAATTGTAAAATACCTGAGCTGTTTAGTGGTTAACAACATCGTTCACAATTTGTTAATTGACAGGTTTAAGAAGTGTGTTATAATTTGAAAGGCTTAAATGAGCATGGCGGACGTCATGTTCATTTCGTATTTTAACGGATAAGCTTTTAACGAACTTATAAAACGATTAAACAGATGAAAGGTGATTTTATGAAAATGATTCATAAGATTTTTGCAGTTACTTTTTTTATTTTACTGATTGGATTTGGTGTGCTTCTTAATGAACACATAAAAGTAACTTCAGAAATTCAAGCTTATGTTGATGAGAATCAAAACTTGACACAAACCGTCGAAAGTCAAGATGAATTGATCAATCAATTGACAAAAAAGCTCTCTTCACAAATTATTACAATTTCAAAACAAGAAGATAAAGTGATGAAATACGACGAACTTGCTAAAGTGATTGACTTTGATAAGGTGGAGGTTTCACAATTAGAAAAGGCAAATCAAATATCAGATAATACGCCATTAGACTTGGCAAGTGCAACTGATCTTGTAAAGTATGCCGACCAATATGATATCCCTTACTCACTAGTCTTATCAATCATTGATATTGAGAGTGGCTTTGACCAAAACTTAGTGGGAAGAGATCAAGATAGAGGCTATATGCAGATTATCCCGTCTACTGAAAAATGGTTGGCAAATGAATACGGCAAGGAGCTAGGATTAACCTACGACCCAGACCGTATCTTTGAGCCTGAGTACAATTTGGCTTTAGGCATAAAGTATTTAGATATACTCATGAATGCCTATGGTGCCAATTATGACCGTATTCTGTCTGAATACAACAGAGGACCTTATAATCTACAAAAATACTTTGCTCTCAATAAGACGTATTCAACTTCTTATTCGCGATCGGTTTTAGGTAAAGAGAGTAAGTATGTAGCATTTAATTAATTTTATAATCAGTCGATTGTTACTGAAATGAATCGAGAAAGGTGCGATAGAGTGGCATCTTTCTCTTTTTTTTGATACAATAGACGAACAAACGTTCACATTTTTTTAAAAAGGAGCTTTTCATGCTTGAAACACAAATCTCTGTCAGAGGATTAGTTGAATTTGTATATAGAAGTGGCGATCTAGATTTAAGATTTAGTGGCAAGTCTAAGATGACTGACGGGATAAAGGTTCACCAAAAAATTCAGGCATCTCAGGGTATTGACTATGAAGCTGAAGTGTCACTGAAAAAAGTGGTAAAGACTGATGAGGTGGCTTTAAAAATTAGTGGACGGGCAGATGGCATATTACATACCAGTGAAGGGGTGGTTATAGATGAAATTAAGGGAACCAGTCAATGGCTTGATAAGATTGATGAGATGACTTTCCCTGTTCACTGGGCACAGGCTAAAATTTATGGTTATATCTATGCAGAAGAAAATGCACTCAAAGAGTTGACGATTCAGCTTACTTATGTGGCATTTGAAACCAATGAAGTCAAGCGGCTTAGACAGGAGTGGTCCTTTGAAGCACTCAAAGAATTTTTTGATGAAACGGTTAAAGTCTACCTCCCTTGGGTAAAATATAAAAATGACTGGTTTCGTCTGCGTAATCAGTCTATTACTTTATTAGATTTCCCTTTTGCAAGCTATCGTAAAGGGCAACGCCAATTAGCTGTAAGTGTTTACAACACCATTAAAGATCAACAAGTCTTGTTTGCACAGGCACCAACCGGTATAGGTAAAACCGTTTCTACTTTATTTCCAACCATTAAATCAATGCATGAAGGATTGGTAGACAAGGTTTTTTATTTGGCGGCTAAGAACACGACCAAAAAAGTAGCAGAAGAGACCGTTGATTTATTAACTGATCGCGGCTTGATGATGAAGTCTATTACCCTTACGGCAAAGGATAAGATTTGTTTTAAAGACAAGTCTAACTGTAATCCTGAGTACTGTGAATACGCCAAAGGACATTTTGATCGCGTTAATGATGCTTTGTGGGAAGCGCTTCATGGACAAGGCCAACTTAATCGCGCTTATATTGAAGCTATAGCTGAAGCCCATAAAGTTTGTCCTTATGAGTTTTCTCTTGATTTAGCCTTGTTTTCTGATTTGGTGATTTGCGATTATAATTATGCGTTTGATCCACGTGTCTATTTAAGGCGTTTTTTTGATGTACCCACTGAAAAATTCGTGTTCTTAGTAGATGAAGCGCATAATCTTGTAGACCGTGCCAGAACCATGTTTTCGGCGGAGCTGCACAAAGATAAGATTATGGCGATTAAAAAAGACGTTAAATCACATGATCAGAAATTGATGAAGCAAATTGAGGGCATTAATAAGACCATTCTCAGTGTGCGTAAAAATTGTGATGAACGTGGTGTTTATGTGGATAAAGACGAAATCGAAGCCATTTATCAACAGCTTAGAAGACGTGCTACTGCGATTGAAAAATGGTTAACCCAGTCGCAGGGGTCACCTATTTATGACCAAGTTCTTGATTTCTATTTTGAGATATTATCTTATTTAAGGATTAGCGAATGCTATGATGAGGGTTTTTTATTTTATATTACGCAAGGAGATAAACCCGACACCTTAATTAAGTTATTTTGCATAGATCCTTCAAGGCAATTACAACGATTTATCAATAACAGTGTTGCAACTGTATTTTTTTCTGCCACTTTATCGCCGATGCCTTATTATGAAAATTTACTTTGTAAGAGTGAGGCGGTTAAGCGCTTGGCGTTAGATTCGCCCTTTGAAGAAAAACACAAGTGTGTTCTATTTTCAAAGGATGTCAGTGTTAAATATAAAGAACGGGATAAGGCCTTGCCTCTTATTGTAGAAGCCATCCATGAGATGGCTCAATCGCGTCTGGGCAACTACATGGTTTTTTTACCTTCTTACTATTATATGGAACAAGTGCATGAGGCTTTTCAGTTATCTTATGATAGGGATTATGATATAATTATTCAAGAGAGAGAAATGTCAGATGAAGAGCGCATAACTTTTATTGATACTTTTAAGCATCACCACGAAACACGTTGCACTCAAGCCATATCCGATCAAAAATCATTGATTTGTTTTTCGGTTTTAGGTGGCGTCTTTTCAGAAGGCATTGATTTAAAAGGTGATTATTTAATAGGAACAGCAATTGTTGGCGTTGGACTGCCTATGATTCAGTTTGAAAACGACTTGATAAGGTCTTATTTTGATGAAATAAATGGCCATGGTTTTCAATATGCTTATCAATATCCAGGCGTCAATAAAGTGATGCAAGCAGCGGGTAGAGTTATACGCAGTGAAAGTGATCAAGGGGTGATTCTCTTATTAGATAATCGATTAATGCAATATTACTATCGTAAATTATTACCCAGAGATTGGGGAAGACATTTAATAACTAAAAATGAACTTAGCAAACAACTCGAATTATTTTGGAAGGAGGCATTAGAAAATGAAAGTTAAAAAAGCAGTTATACCCGCGGCGGGTTTTGGAACGCGGTTTTTACCAGCAACAAAATCAATGCCAAAAGAAATGCTAACAATTGTAGATAAACCGGCCATCCATTACAATGTAGAAGAGCTTATTCAAGCAGGAATTGAAGATATTCTTATTATCATCGGTAGAAATAAAGAAGAAATTGTTAATTACTTTGATCGCTCACCAGAACTTGAACTTTTTTTAAAAGAAAAACATAAAGAGGGGCTCTTTGAATTGACAGAAGAGATTGCCAACATGGCTAATATCCATTTTGTGAGACAAAAAGATGCCAAAGGTCTTGGACATGCTGTTCAATGTGCTAAGACATTCGTGGGTAATGAACCCTTTGCACTTTTATTGGGAGATGACTTAGTTTACTCTGAAAAACCATGTATCTTACAGCTAATGGAAGCTTATGAAAAGTATGAGTCTACTGTCATTGGTGTTCAAAGTGTGCCAGAGAATCAAGTAGATAAGTACGGTATTATTGAAGCGGTTAAGGTAGATGAATCCCTTTATGAAGTGAGTTCATTGGTGGAAAAGCCTTCAGTAGAGGAAGCCCCTACGAATATGGCTATTTTGGGTCGTTATATTTTAACTCCCGACATTTTTCCAATGATAGAACAAACGCCGCCTGGTAAAGGGGGAGAAATTCAACTGACAGATGCACTGATTGCCTTAGGCGAGGAACATTCGCTCTATGCTTATGAGTTTGAGGGTAAGCGTTATGATACAGGTGATAAATTAGGTTATCTTAAAGCAACGGTTGAGTATGCCCTTAGAAATGAAGAACTCTCTGAGGACTTTAGATATTATTTATCAAATGTTATTGAAAATAAACTTTAGAAAGTTAAAAAAACGCCTTGTGATTCATTAAATCACAAGGCATTTTTTTATGGATTAAAGCCTTATTTTACGATTGACTAAGCGCCTCAATAGCAGAAATGAAGATTTCAGTAATCTGAATCAAGTCATCCACTAAGATGTATTCATCTTTTTGGTGCATATTATCTTCACGCCCAGGGAGAAGGGCACCGAAGGCAATGGCATTTGGGATACTTCTTGCGTAAGTTCCACCCCCAATTGTAAGGGGTTTAGCATTTTGATCGCCAGTATGATTTTTATAGACATCCATTAAAGTCGTTACAAGTGGATGAGTGGGTTCAAAGAAAAGCGGCTCTACATGTCGCCAACCTTCAATATCCAGTCCACCACTTTCCACTGTGTTTTCAATGCCTATACGAACGAGAGATTCTTTAACAGTAATCGGGTAACGGATGTTAATCACGACGGATCCTTCATCTTCATTGACATCAATGAGACCAAGGTTGAGTACTAACTTGTTGTAGTCATCTTCAAGTCCAATACCAAAATTTTCACCATTGTAGGTCATACCAATTGTGCGGTTAAAGAAACGAACGAAGTTAGAAGCATCTCCAATTTCTAAATCAATTAAATCTAAGAATTCTAAAAGCATACTGATTGCATTGACACCTTCTTCAGGCGTACTCCCATGAGCAGACTTACCATAGGCTTTAACGAACGCATAGTCGCCTTCTTTTTCATAAGTTAGTGAAGTTCCCTTGGATGCATTAAAACCTTCAACGATGGTTTTAATCGGGGTCGTTTCTAAGAGTTTTGCTTCTGCATAATCAGGTACCATATTAGGGGCGTTACCGCCTTTGATATGGATGATTTTAATGCCGCCATCTTCAACCTTGTCTACAAAGACTTTTTTAAGTTTCATAAGAATGATCCCCATTTCGCCATGGATAACGGGGAAATCAGCATCTGGACTAAAGGCAACCGTAGGTGTTTCTTCGTGCTTAAGGTAGTAATCCATACATTCACTACCACTTTCTTCATCAGTCCCTAAGATGAGTCTTACGCGCTTGTTCGGTTTAAAGCCACTTTCTTTAAGTGCTTTCATGGCAAAAAGTGAGGCCATAGCAGGACCTTTATCATCTAGCGTTCCTCGGCCATAAATTCTGCCGTTGACCTCTGTTCCACTAAAGGGTGGGTAAGTCCAACCATCTCCTTCTGGGACAACATCTAAATGGCAGAGAATTCCTAACATTTCTTGACCTTCACCAAATTCAATATAGCCAGCATAATTGTCGATATTCTTGGTTTTAAATCCCATACTTTGTCCCAATTCTAACATATAGAGGAGGGTTTTTTTGATGTCTTCCCCAAAAGGTGCATCACCAGAAGCAGGGGCTTTAACACTCTTGTGTTGAATTAATGTTTTGGTGGATTCGATAAGTTCAGTTTTGAGTGATTCGTTTAAGGTCATATTATACTCCTTTCAAACCGAGATAATTGTAAGTATCAAAGTGGGATAAAAAAGATTTTGAGTCAATCTGTCCTTGAAGAACGTGTTCAAAGTCACTTAGGACAAAGACACATTTTTCAATCCCGTTAAGCATGGCTGATTCAAAATGATTGAAATCTAATTGTTGGTACATGTTAGCTGTTAATTCACGAGGATAAGCCATCAAGCTTAAATCAAAGTGAAAGACTTTGGACAAGAGATTTCCCACATTTATCTTTTGAATAGTGTCTTTAATCAGCAAGTCTTCAACGATTAACATGTCTTGCCAAGCATAGGCCAGAATTTTGCTGTCATATGCTGTTATAGTTTCCCACAAGGGGACGATATTTTTACGGATATCACAGTTGAACGTTTGCTTAAGATTGGCATCCATTTGGTGAATCGATTGTGATGCGTATTTTTGCATAAAAGCCGCATCATACCATAATTCAATGCGTTTGTGATCACTTTCTGTGGCAGAATGTGATTCGATCAAGGGATGACAAGCGACATCCATTAAATAGTGAGTAATGTAGCCAGCAAGATAAGCTTTAAGGGCACTAGACGGATGCTTTTTATAGTGGTTGAGCATTGTCTGGATGATTTTTTTAGGTGGCTTTTCGTGTAACTCGCCAGCAATAATGCTATAATGTTTGTGTGAAGTTAAGGGGCGGGTCTTTCTTAAATAATAGAAGAAATCAGGACCTTGAGCCCCAAAATAATAATAATTTATATCTTTTTCAGAGAGTGAAAAAGATTTTTGACCAAGTGCTTGGATATTTTGATGTAGCGATAATGATTGTTTTGCTGCATAGATATGACTCCAAAAATCAGGCATTTGTTCACCTCAACTCTTTTTTTAGGAAACCCAATATTATTATACTATAAAATACACTCAAGAATGATAAGAAAGGTATGACAAAAATGAAAGCTTTTTTAGCTGAATTCTGGCAAGATAACACACTGATTTATATGGTGCTTAGCAATGTAAAAAAGGGAATTGATAAAACTTATCAGAAGGTAGATGTGAAACCTGTCCTTTTAAAAGGTGGCCTTAAATACCATTTGTCTTTTTATGACGAGAAGCAGGTCGCTCATGAAAATGTTACTCAAGACGAGCTCAATGTCTACTTAGAAAGTCATCTAGGGACTTACTTTAGGCAGGCAATGATTTATTCGACAAAAGGTGATTATCAACTTTTGTTTAGCAAAAAAGGCAAACATAAGGTGATAAAAAAACCAGCTTCAAGACAGTTAGATCAAGCGCAGTTAAGTCACAATAGAAGTAAACAGTATTTAATTCCAGAAGGACAACCGTGTGATTTTATGACCTATTTAGGCGTGATGGATGAAAGTGGGCGTGTTTTTAAGAAGAAATATGATAAATTTAGACAGCTCAATAAGTATTTAGAATTTGTAGATGATGCGCTGTCTCACCTAGATCATAATGAAACAATTAAAATTATTGATTTTGGTTGTGGCAAGGCATATTTAACCTTTGCACTTTATTATTACTTGGTTAAAGATAAGGGCTATAAAGTAGATATTGTAGGACTTGACCTAAAAAAAGAAGTCATCGCTTATTGTAATGACGTCAAAGACGCATTAGGCTATGATGGTCTTCGCTTTGAGGAAGGCGACATTAAAGACTATGAGTATGATAGTAAGGTAGATATGGTTGTTTCGCTTCATGCCTGTGATACGGCAACTGATGAAGCTTTGGCTAAGGCCGTTTCATGGGGGGCATCAGTGATTATGGCAGTACCTTGTTGCCAACATGAGCTTTTTAAACAAGTCCAAAATCAAGAAATGAATGCCCTTATTAAGCATGGTGTCGTTCGAGACAAGTTGGTTACCCTATTAACGGATAGTCTTAGAGCGAGTGCTTTAGAGGTGATGGGCTATGAGGTTCAAGTGCTTGAGTTTATAGATTTAGAACATACGCCAAAGAACATTCTTATTAGAGCGTATGCTCAGCCTCAAAAGAGTGATGAACCAAGTGCAGCAGTTTCTGAATATATATCACTTGAAAAGACCTTTTCAGTTTCGCCTCATATAAGACGCGTACTGGGTCAGCCTTTTGAAGCAAAGCTTAAGGGCTCAAGTCAAATGAACCAATAAAGCGACAACGAATGATATTTTTAATAATCCATGAATCATTCGTAAAATCATTGACTTTGAAGGGGCAATCTGATAGTCTATCAATGGCTTTTCTATTGAAAAGATAAAGACTGATTTTTGTAATCTAACAGGTCATTTTTTTACGTGACTTATAATATAAAGAGAGGTGTTTTTATATGTCTACTGTTGTTGTAGTTGGTGCACAATGGGGCGATGAAGGAAAAGGAAAAGTAATTGATTATCTTTCACGTCAAGCAGATGTAGTTGTTCGTGGTCAAGGCGGAAATAATGCAGGCCATACTGTTGTGGTTGGTGATGAAAAATATGCCCTTCATTTAATCCCATCAGGTATTTTACATGAAGGAACTCAAAATGTGATTGGAAATGGTGTTGTTTTTGATCCACAAGGCTTTTTAAAAGAAGTTGAAGGTCTAAAGGAAAAAGGCGTAGATGTTTCAAGTATTTGCGTGTCAGATAGAGCACATGTGGTTTTTCCTTATCACAGAGAAATTGACCGCTTAGCTGAAGAGGCAAGAGGAGCAGAAAAAATTGGAACAACTGTAAAAGGCATTGGACCATGCTACATGGATAAAGTTGAAAGAAGCGGGATTCGTATCTGTGACTTTATAGATGAAGAAATTTTTGAACCCATGTTCAGAAGACAAATTGAACATAAAAACAAAATTATCACTGAAATTTATGGTGGTAAGGCTATGGATGCAGACCAAATGGTTGCAGATTATAAAGCTTATGCGGCAGCGATTAAACCTTTCGTCAAAGATACATCTGTTGTGGTATATGATGCACTTGAAGCAGGGAAGAAAGTTTTATTGGAAGGGGCTCAAGGCACTTTACTTGATCTCGATTATGGGACTTATCCATTTGTAACAAGTTCTCATCCAACATCAGGTGGTTTTACAATCGGTTCAGGAATTGGTCCTAACGAAATTTCAGAAGTCGTTGGGATTACAAAAGCGTATACAACACGTGTAGGTAAAGGGCCATTTGTAACTGAACTTGAAGATGAAACAGGAGACTTAATCAGAAATAGAGGTCATGAATTTGGAACGACAACGGGTCGTCCAAGACGCTGTGGCTGGTTAGATACAGTGATGGTGAAATATTCAAAACGTGTTAATGGAATGACTTGTATTGCTTTAATGCTTTTAGATGTACTTTCAGGTTTTGAAGAGGTTAAAATTTGTACAGGTTATGACTGCGATGGTGAACGTTTAGCGGACTTCCCTGCAAGCCTTAACAAACTTGCAAAATGTCAGCCTGTTTATGAAACGCTTCCAGGTTGGTCTGAAGACATTAGTCTATGTGAAACTTATGATGACCTCCCTCAAAATGCTAAAAACTATATCAAACGTATTGAAGAATTGGTTGGTGTACCGGTAAAATTGGTTTCAGTTGGTCCTAAAAGAACTCAAACAATGATTCGTGGTGACATTTACTAGTCTAAACGGTAAAATAAAGATTCAATCAAGGATAAAAGGCACTATTTAGTCTCTATATGAGATTAAATAGTGCCTTTTTTAAAGTTTATTTGAGTGTGAGTTGTATTCTAGTACCTAGAGGGTAAATTAGATGATAAATTAGAGACGCTCTTCAATAGAAGTATAATTAAGAGAGGGTCTAACACAAACATAAGCCGGTCTGATAATCTTATTATCACTCATAAGTTGTTCAATACGATGGGCACACCAACCAGCGACTCTCGCCACTGCAAATAAAGGGGTATAGAGTTCAGCTGGAATATCCAGCAAATGATAAACTAAACCTGAATAGAGGTCAACATTTGAACATATAGCCACATCTGACCCCTTTCTCTCTTTTAAGAGAGCAATCCCTATACGCTCAACGCTCTCATAAAAATTAAAAAGATCTTCCTGACCTTTTTCTTTGGCTAATGCTTTAGCCTTTTTCTTTAAAATGACACTTCTTGGATCTGATTTAGTATAAACCGCATGTCCAATACCATAAATGAGACCACTCTTATCATAGGCTTTCTTATTAAGCACATCTGTGAGATAGGCTTTGATTTCTGTTTCATTTGAAATATCAGTTACATGGGCATAAAGGTCAAGCATCATTTCACGAACGCGATTATTGGCTCCTCCGTGTTTGGGTCCTTTGAGAGAGCCTACAGCTGTACAAATAGCAGAATAAGTATCTGTGCCACTGGAAGAGACTACATGTGTTGAAAAAGCAGAATTATTACCACCGCCGTGGTCAGCATGGAGGACAAGTGCCAAATCAAGTGTTGCAGCCTCTGTTTCGGTGTATTGATTATCACTTCTAATCATATAGAGGATATTTTCCGCCGTGCCCAAGTGGGCTTGGGGTGGATGTATGACTAAGCTTTCCCTATCAAAATAGTGCCGTTTGGCTTGATAACTATAAGAAATAATGGTGGGAAATCTTGCGATAAGCTTGATGGATTGCCAAACTAAATTTTCAGCAGAAATATCATCTGGATTTTCGTCATGTGAATACAAAACTAAAATACTGCGTTGGAGTTTGTTCATGATATCTTTACTTGGAATTTTAAGAATCATATTTTCTGTATAGCCTGGTGGTAAATCACGATACTCATCAAGCATTTCATTGAAATTTTTCAGTTCACAGGCATTGGGCAGTTGGCCGAAAAGTAATAAAAAAATGGTTTCTTCAAATAAACGTTTTCCAGGAGCCATGCCTTTTTCTACAATATCGTATAAATCAATGCCACGGTAATAAAGGTGTCCATCATCGGGTATTTTTGTCCCTTTTTCTAAATGATAGCCATATACATCACTAATACCAGTAATTCCTACAAGTACCCCTGTACCATTTTGGTTTCTTAGACCATGTTTAATATCAAATTTTGTGAAATCATCTCTTGAAATTGTATTATTTTGGTCAACCATTGCAACCAATTTTTTATTGGTTTCCTTAATATCGCAATAATCCAAGATTTCCCCCTCCTTTTCTAATCATTTAGTTTTTATGAATCGGATTGTTCTAAACTGTTAATTAAAGCTATCAATACTTTCTCTTAAGGCAACTTCATAAGCTGAAGTAGTCAGTGTTCCCCCGAGATCTTTGGTCCGTTTGCCACTGTTAAGTGTTTGAATAATAGCTTTTTCTAATAAGTGAGCTGCTTGATAGGCTTCAATATGGTTGAGGAGCATGACGCTACTTAATAAACACGCTGTGGGATTGGCTAAATCTTGACCAGCAATGTCAGGTGCACTGCCATGAACCGGTTCAAAAATAGCAATATCACTTCCCATATTGGCACCAGGTGCTAATCCTAATCCGCCGACAAGGCCGGCTGAAAGGTCGGATAAAATATCACCATAGAGATTTGTTGTACAAATCACTTTGAATTGTGAAGGGTTCATCACCAATTGCATGGCCATATTATCGACAATGACAGGAGTTGCTTTGATAGTGGGATAGTCTTCAGCCACTTTGTGTGCGACCTTTAAAAATAAACCGTCTGCTTCTTTTAAAATATTGGCTTTATGGACAATATGCACTTCATCGAGCCCCATTTTTTGAGCATAGTTGAAAGCTGCTTTAGCTATATTTTCACTGGCTTGACGGGTCACAATTTTATCTGCGACAACTTTATTTTCATCTATGATATGTTCGACGCCGGCATATAAACCTTCTGTATTTTCTCTGAAAATCATAAAGTCAATGGGCGTTTCATATCGACCAGGAATTATTTTTTTGATGGGGCGCATATTTGCATAAAGATTGAAATGTTGTCTTAAATATACATTAACGCTTCTGAAACCTGTGCCAATAGGTGTCGTAATAGGGCCTTTTAGAGCAAGGCCATTTTTCTGGATACTGTTGAGTAATTCATCTGAAATTAGGGTTTCAGCGGTAGAACCTGCATTTTGAATATCCCAGTCGATTTGAGTCTCTTGGGTAATGTTTAAGACGTGATTAATTAGGTTTTTAGCAACTTGAGTGACTTCTGGTCCGATGCCATCTCCTTGGATTAATGTGATGCGATGCATAAATAGCCCCCTTTTGGATACAATATAATTGTATACAATTATACGAAAAAATAAAGTAAGTGTCAATTTAAGTATTACAAAAAGTTAAAAAATAAGAGCTGTTTTTGACGTGACCGTCGCAAACAACTCCTTTGGTGTGTATAGTTATGCTTTATTTAATAAGGTTCTTACTTAAAAATCAATAAATGTCTTTAGACTTCCCAGCGAATATCGGGACCATAAAATTTATGGAGGTCAAAGTGGCCTTTAATACGTGAATCAATTCGGTCATTATAGAAAGAAGAGAGTTCACTTAACTTGATGTTGGTTGAAATAATCATAGGACGATCATTTAAAATACGTGTATTAATAATACTGTAGAATTCTGAAATCGTAAATGTATTAGCCGTTTCTGTCCCTAAATCATCAATAATCAATAAATCTACATCAAAGAGCTGTTCGTAAGCCAATTGAATAAAGGCATTTCCCTTATCTGTAAAGTGTTTCTTCTGGATGATATCAATAATACCAGATGGTGTTTGATAAATAACGGAATGGCCCTTATCGAGAAGTGCTTTTGCAATACAATTACAAAGGTAAGTTTTACCTAAACCACTGGTGCCATAGTAAAATTGATGGTGGCTTTGAGGAAAATCCATCACAAATTTCTCAGCATCCAGTAAAATTCGCTTCATATTTTCTCTTTGTGTAAGTGGTTCTTTAGGTCTGATTTCTGTAGAGAATACATTGAGATCAAAATTCTCAAAATTTTGCTTACTGAGCATGTTTTCAACATTTGACATTTTATAGGCCATATTAATCAGCTTTTGATTAAAGCAATGACATCTCGTATTGTCCTCTAAGAAACCTGTATCTTTGCAAACGTTACAGTTATAATGAACGTCTAAATAATCCTTTGGAATATCATAAGTTTTAAAAAGAGCCCTTTTCTTTGCTTTAAGGGCTTCAAGTGTCTGTTTGAGTTCAATGAGCATCACTTCAGCCTGTTGAGGCGATTTTAAGATAGCTTTTGCAATCTCTGAACTGATTTGGCTCATTTGATGATCAATAGACTGAAATTCTGGATATTGTTCGTAGAGGGCCATTTTTCTCATTTTGCGGTCATGGATATTGTGGTCTCTCTGGAGATGATACTGTTCTAAAATTTCTTTGTAAGGATTGGTGGTGATCATCTAAGTGTTCCTTTCTATAAGTACTGATGATTGCGTTATTGGCATGCTTTATTTTTTTCGGTTTAATAACATATCTTCAAGCTCTTCTTCTGAGTACTGTGTGTCTTTTTGCATAGTAAAACGATGTCGTTTTTCCTGAGCACTAGTGGTTGAGCGCGTAGAAGAAGTGTTGGCTTTAGGTGATTGAGCTTCAAAAGCTTCAAAGGTATGAATGTCTTTAGCATGAAGATCAGTGAGGATCTTTTGAATATAGCTAAAATTAATATTTAATGTTTTCTTTGAAAGTGATTTAATAATACTTTCTAAATCATTTTCTGTAAAGCCATAGTCGTCAATCCATTGGTCAATTAATTCTTTTTCTGCTTCATTAGGCAGTCTAAAGGTAATCCCTAAACATCTCAAGATACTTTTGTATACATGAAAACGTTTGTTTTGAAATTCAAGATAGTCATTGATGTCTTCAACAGAGGAAAGGCCCTCTTCTAACCACTGATTAAGCAACGTTTTTACAGCCTTAATATTGCTAATACGGCGTTCTTTATAGTTGACCTCAAATGCACGCGTGATAATGTCAATATTGGCATAATAATGGTCATACATATCGGATAGATCCCTGTATTCCTGCGTTCTAAGAGCTTTTCCAATGACCCCTTCAACGGATTTAATCAGTTTTTTCTGTGTATCAATATCCTTATAAAAAGGTGAAGATAGCGTTGAAGGTGCACTTTGACGTTGATCTCTTAAAAGGCGTGGGTTTTTATTTTCGTAATTAGAGCCAATGTAAAGGCCTCTTAAAGATAGAAATTCCACATCAAAATCGCCAGAAACCTCTTTATCATGGCATTTGATGATGCCAATATTCTCCCAAAAACGCCAAGCGTTCTTAATGTCTTCGACATTACAGTCAAGCGCTTGAGCAAGTGTATAATTGTCAGCGGACTGATTGGAAGAAACATACGTAAGTCCAAGCAAGTAAACCTTCACTTGAAGGCCAGAAGCAATGGGCATAAATTCAGTTATAAACATTCTTTCTATATGAACTTCAGATAAATCAAAGGGGAGTTCATTATTATAAAAACCCATGGGTCACCTCTTTCAAAATGGTAAGTTTATTATATCATTAATTGATGTAGCGTTAAGGGGTAAAGCCCTTAAATTAAAAAAATCGTGATAATATTACATTTTGATTAAGTCATAGGATTTTATGTTAATCAGTGTTACAATAGTTGAGATGGCATATTAGTTAAAGGTGACTTTAAGGAGTAGTTAATGAAACTTTCTATAAATGAAAAATTAATGAAAGGCGTCAGCCAGTGTATAAAAAAAGCAAGCCCCTATAAACGCCACATGTTGGGAGTATTAGCCTTGGGAATAATCATTGTAGGCGGCAGAGCAATGTTAATAGAAAAGACCCATGAAGATGGCGTTACAGCCGTTGAAAAAAGTCAACAAGAAGTAACTCAATTGGTTGAGACATCTGAGGTCTCTAATCCATTAAGTGTCAAACCTTCTTTAGAAAATCATACAGCAGCAGGACTTTTAGCTTATGAAATAAAAGTCAATCAAAGGCCCATTGGCTATTTTAAGACGGAGTCTGAAGCCAATCAAGTCTTAGACCAGTTAGTCAATCCTCTTGTAAAAGAGAAGATTATTGAAGGCAATGAAGTGGTAAAATGGTATTTTAAAGAAGAGGTGACCGTATCACCTTGTTTCGTTGATGTAACAGACTTTAAAGGTTACAGTCAACCGGATGCAATGGTTGCGTTTATAAAAAAAGGAACCCGTGAAACTAAAACACATCAGGTTCAAAAAGGTGAAAACTATTGGGTGATTGCTCAATATTATGGTATCGATCCATCAGATTTAGAAGCAGCTAATCCTGACCTTAATCCAGATGCAATTCAAATTGGACAAAAAATCAGTTTGGTTGTACCACAACCGCTTATTGATGTTTGTGTTGTTTTGAGGTCGGCCTATAAAGATGCCATTCCTTATGATGTCACTTATGAAAGTACAGATTCCCTTTATAAAAATGAAACCCAAGTCAAGGTTAATGGCAGTGAAGGGGAAAAATCAGTGGTAGCTGAGATTGTTTTAGAAAATGGCAAGGAAATCAATCGTAAAATTATTGATGAACAGTTGATTTCACAGCCTGTTAACCAAGTGGTATACCAGGGAACCAAATTTTTACCTGTAAAAGTAGCTTCAGGTAATATACAAATACCTGTTTCACATGGAGCTGTTAGCTCGGAATTTGGAACAAGAAATGGTAGACTTCATGCGGGGATTGATTTAAGAGTACCTGTAGGGACTGCAGTTCATGCAGCAGACAATGGCACTGTTATTTATGCTGGTTATAGTTCATCTTATGGTTATTATATTAAAATTGATCATGGAAATGGGCTTACCACAGTCTATGCTCATAATAGCCAATTGGTTGTTGAGAAAGGTGAAACAGTGGTAAAAGGACAGCTGATTTCTTACAGTGGTAATACTGGGAGAAGTACAGGACCACATGTTCATTTTGAAGTAAGAATGAATGGGACGCCTATTAATCCGAGAAATTATTTGAACTTACCTGCGGAATATGTAGGGTTTTAGAGTGCCTAAAGCCCATAAATATAGTAGAAAAGCAATATTAATGAAGAAAGAGCATACTTGTAAACAAGGTGCTCTCTTGTTTTTTACCCAAAAATGAGTTTTATAACCAATAATCGTATGGTATAATGAAAATGATATATAGAGAAGTAAGAGCTGATAAATAGAGAGAAAAAGCCGTAGAAGAGAGAGAAACTGTGTTAGAAGGAGAAGCAGATGGGGAAAAATAGTAACGCCAATAAGCGAGTCTATAAGCGTTCTTCCCAGAAGGTCTATGTAAAAGGGCATTCTAAGAAGGAAGCGTTTTTGGAAATGCTTGCTAGAATTATTGCCATGATTTTTTATCCTTTTTATTTGTTATTCTCAGGGATATCAAAAGGCATTAAGAAACTAATTGCTCAAGTCAAAAATATGAGTCATAAGGAAACTGTTGAAAAACAGGAACCTCATTACACTAAGAAGAGACCCAAGCAGGGTCATAAAGCTTCAAAATCTTATTCAAATTCAAAATCAAATTCAAAATCGAAAAAACAGACATCTCAAGATCAATTAGAAGGTGTTTTTGATAAGTTAGGTGTTGCTGTAGCATCACTTAAGGATAAAATAAAGGCGTTGCCACAAAGCGTCAAAAGTCATCAAGGTAAAGAGACAACAGGTCAAAATGCATTTTTAGCCTTTGCTCAAAAAAACAAAGTGATTTTAAGTGGAGCATCCGCTCTTGTCATTGTTTTTATAGTCGGCAGCATTATTCTGTTAGGTTCAGATTCAATGAAGGATTCAGGTAATATTGCAGCGGCAGATGTGCATCCTATTAATATTGAAACCAATGCGGCATCAAAAGCACCCGCATTAACAGAAAAACCACAACTTGATGCTCAAATCAATTTTGCTTGTCTACCTGCTTATAAGCTAGTAGCGAATCAAAGTGTGCTGGGGTATTTTAAAACAGAAGATGAAGCACAGACGGTTCTAGATGATTTAGTAGCCACTTATATCAACTCTGAAAAAGAGGAAGGTGCTGAAGTTCTAAAGTGGTATTTTAGTGAAGATGTTAAAATTGAGCCAACTTATGTTGATGTAACTCGATTTGATGGTTATAGCAACTGTGATGAGGCACTTGCTTATATTGTAAAAGGGACAAAAGAAGAAAGAACACATAAGGTTGAAAAGGGTGAAAACTATTGGGTCATCGCTAAGTATTATGGCATTAACCCATCTGATCTTGAAGCTGCCAACCCAGATGTAAAACCAGAAACACTTCAAATTGGTCAAGTTATCAGTTTGGTTGTTCCAAAGCCTCTTATTGATGTTTGTACAGTTGAAAAAGCACAATACAATGATGCGATTCCATATGAGGTAGCTTATGAAGACACCTCGTCATTATATAAAGATGAAACCAAGACAAAAGTCAGTGGTAAAAACGGTGAACGAGCTGTTGTAGCTGAAGTTTTCAAAGAAAATGGTCGAGAAATTAGTCGAAATGTTTTACAGGAGACTGTTATTTCTGAACCAGTAACGAAGGTTGTGTACAAAGGAACTAAGGATCCACCACCTAAAATGGGAAGTGGTGTGCTTAAGAAACCAACGTCACGTGGCTCGGTAACATCGGAATATGGTTACCGCTGGGGAAGACTTCATGCGGGAATTGATATTGGCGTACCGGTAGGAACAGAAGTAAGAGCTGCAGATGGTGGTGTTGTCACTTATGCGGGCTATAGTTCTTCTTATGGTTATTATGTTATGATTGACCATGGTGGTAATATTACTACTGTTTATGCACATAATAGTAAATTGGTTGTGAGTAAAGGTGATAAAGTTTACCAAGGACAATTGATTTCTTATAGTGGGAATACAGGAAGAAGTACTGGACCACATGTCCATTTTGAAGTAAGAGTAAATGGTACACCAGTAAATCCTAGAAAATATGTTAATTTTTAAAGATAAAGCGAGTCCTTGGCTCGCTTTTTTGCTATATTTCGTTTAAAATAAGAACCATAGACTAGTGTTCTACTAAAGGGGGACAAATCAATGAGTAAAAAAATTCTAGTTGTTGATGACGAAAAACCTATTTCAGATATTATAAAATATAATTTAGTTAAAGAAGGCTATGAGATTGATACAGCTTTTGACGGGGATGAAGCCCTTAAAAAGGTATATCAATTCCAACCAGATCTCGTTTTATTAGACGTGATGTTACCTAAATTGGATGGCTTTCAAGTCTGTCGAAAGATACGTGAAACTTTCAGCATGCCTATCATCATGCTCACTGCGAAAGAAGAAGAAGTGGATAAAGTGCTTGGATTTGAATTGGGTGCAGATGATTATATCACCAAACCTTTTGGCATGAGAGAGTTGATTGCCAGGGTTAAGGCTAATTTAAGGCGTGTTGAATTATCAGATGTAAAAGGTGAAGAAGGCAATATTATCAGTACAGGTAATATTTCTATTGATCTTGATCGTTATGAAGTGACATGTAATGAGGAGATTGTGGAGCTTACCTTAAGAGAATTTGAACTCTTAAAGTTCTTAGCAACTCAAGCCAATCAAATTTTCACAAGAGAACAACTTTTAAAAGACGTATGGGGGTATGAATACTTTGGTGACATAAGAACCGTTGATGTAACCGTTAGACGTCTTAGAGAGAAAATTGAAGAAGACTCAAGTAACCCATCTTATATCATGACCAAACGCGGTGTGGGTTACTATTTTAAAAAAGGATAAACACTTAAATGTTTAGAAGTATACGTTCAAGATTTACAATTATATATATCTTGCTTGTATTTATAGCGATGCTTATTGCGGGGATGTTTATTATTCAAACTTTTGAAAATTACAATCTCAATGTGGCGTCCAGTCGACTAGATGACATAGCTCAGATTATGATATCTGAGCTATCTAAAATTCAGGACGATAATCTGATGACGAATAAAGAGGGAATCCAATCTTCTATTGATAACCATGCTAATATTGGTCTTAGAGAAGAAATCTTTATCGTTGATTTTGACACGCAAAAAATTATCGCTTCAAGTGCTGAGGGAATCTCCGAAGAGGCTTCTGATGTCTTGGATAGTGAGTTAGTGATTCAAGGATTGCTAGGAAAAGAAGGCGAAAAAAACATTGAAATCAGTAACGCTGTAAGGACTAAAGACAAAGTCTACCCAATTCATTTGGGAGGCAAGATGGTAGGTATTATGTATTTGAGATATGATCTCAAAGATATATATAATAGCCTTAATCAGATTCGTATGATTATTTTTCAGGCGATTTTGATTTCTTTGGCAGTGACCATTATTATAGGTTTTTTGATTTCTAAAAATATCACAGATCCTATCAATGAAATTACAGTAAAAGCTTCCAAACTCGCTGAGGGAGACTTTAATCAACTAGTAGAAGTGCGATCAGAAGATGAAATTGGGACGCTTTCTACAACGTTTAACTTCTTGGCATATGAACTTAAAAAAGGCGTTAGTGAAATCTCCAAAGAAAAAAGTAAGCTAGAGGCCATTATCAAGTACATGGAAGATGGTTTGGTGGCGATTAATGGTGAGGGAGATGTGATTCATTCAAATCCCAAAGCCTTAAAACTTCTAAGCATAGATGGTGAAATTGATGATAACCTCATTGGAGACCTTTTGTCGATTTATAATTCAGGGAAGGGGATTGGTAGTAAAAACATGACTTACCGAGACCGTATTTTACGGGTCAATTTTGCGCCTTACCTGGATGACTTGTCTAATAAAATGGGTGCGGTCTTTGTTCTTCAAGATATTACCGAAGAAGAAAAACTAGATATGATGCGTAAAGAATTTGTTGCCAATGTGTCACATGAATTAAAAACGCCTCTAACCAGTATTAAAAGTTACACTGAAACCATTTTGGAGGGCTTAGTAGATGACCCTGAAATGGAAAGAACTTTTTTAAATGTTGTAAGTACAGAAGCGGATCGAATGAGTCGCTTGGTTAAAGACCTTTTAGAGCTCAGTAGTTTTGATTCGGATACGATTAAGCTTTATAAAGATGACCACAACATCAATCAACTGATTAAGAATTGTATCCTTAAAGTCAAGGTGACTGCCGATCAAAAAAAACAAGTCATTATCAAGCGTCTTCCAGAGGAAGAAATTTTGGCTTATATTGATTATGATAAAATTGAGCAATTAGTCCTAAATATACTTTCGAATGCGATTAAATACACGGGTCAAGAAGGACTGATTGAAGTTGACCTCGCTCAAGGTCAGTCAAAAGACTTTTTTGACATTGTGATTAAGGATAATGGGATGGGCATTCCAGAAAAAGATCTCGAGCGAATTTATGATCGCTTTTATCGTGTCGACAAGGCTAGATCTAGGGAACTTGGCGGAACGGGATTAGGTTTATCTATTGCCAAAGAAATTGTTGAAACACATGGTGGCAGTATTGAAATAAAATCTCAATTTGGTCATGGAACAAGTGTGAAAATAGCACTGCCTATGAATGCATAATAAGCTGTAATGCTGTTTTAAATTGGCTGTAATATCCCTGTAACAATAGTCGTTTATAATAGGACTAAGGTATTATGACCTATCATGTTTTTGGAGGAGTAGCGCATGCGTTTTCGCAAAATAATCGTATTTTCATTCGCAATGGCAGCATTAATGTTATCGAATATTACAATCGCTGGTACTAGTGTATCAAGTGACGATATTATCATTGCTGAACCATTAAGTGAAAATGTTTATAATGATAAATCACTGTTTGTAACAGTTAATATTAACAACCCAGATGTATACCTTTCTTTATCAGAGGACCCTCTTGAACTGGAGCTTATTAAAATTGAAGAGGTGATTCCCTTTGTAGATGAATTGGGAACAGAATTACAAGTGCCTTTAACTCGCATTACATCGAGTAGTATTGTGTCGGAAAAACTGGCAACAATACCTGAAGGCGATTTAGATAAAGAAGAAGTTGAAATTATCAATGACTATTTTAGTCAATTGGATCAAATAACGGCGCTTAGAAATGAAATTTCTGCTATGAATGAAAAGTACAACTTGGACACTCAGACAGAAGACAGTTTAAAAGTGGCAACAGACGAAGTTAAAAAAGCTTATGAGACTTATCAATCGCAGGTTGAAAAACTTAAAAACCTCAATGAAACATTTAAGGTTATCAAGTCAGAATATGCCAAACTATTTGAAGTGCCTCTTATTACAGAGAATATTAGCGTACCGAGTTTCCTTAAAGATGTCGGTAAATTGGATATAGGTAATTATAAGATTTGCATTAACAATAGTGATGAACAATGTCTAAAAGAATTTGATTTTAAAATCATTGAACGTGATACAGCAATTAAACCAAGTATTCTGCCACCAGTCTCTTCGGATAAAGCTGGTAATAATTAGTTAAAGGAAAGAGGATGGAGTCTTTAAAAGAAAAAATGAAATCCATCACGCTTATAGGGCTCATCGTTATGGCCATCATACTTAGCCAGTATGTATTGCTTGGTAATTTGTCTTCTAGGACAGTTGCAAGTGGTGATTTAACTTTTGAGTCAAACCATGTTGAAGATTATATTAGCCCCCAAAGTTACTTGATTAGCTTTGGGGGTCTATCATATACAAAAGTTTATGATAGCGATTTACAGTCAGATATATGGCAAGGTATACGTCCGTATATTCTTTCGGCATTGATGGATAAGCCCACAATTGAAAAGATTGATCAGGCGACGTATGCTAAGGCATTTTCAAGTAAAAGCGTCTTATTACGGATGTCTTCAGGGATTTCTGTTTCTGATTATGTCAGTGTTTTAAGTGAAAACAATTGGCAGGAGCCGAGTGCACTCGTCGGGATTATACCCTACGAGTTTTTAGTGTGTTCAGAGGATCCCAATAGTCTCTATATTTATGATAAAAAGAACCAGAATTATTATGAATTAACGAGTTCACAAGTTAGCTTTGATGTAGGACCGATTGTAACAAAAATCAACCAGACAAACTATATTGAGTACCGGAAGATTTCGACGCGGTTTAGTCTGGAAAATACAGTAACAGAAGCTGAAAACCAGTTGAATTATGAATTGATCCCTTCACAATATGATGCTGTTATCCCGTCTATCAGGGTGAGTCGAGAAGTGATGCCTGACAGTGATCGCTTTGATGAAGAAATAAAGCCATTTATAAACGCTGTTTTTGGTAGTCGTATGGACTTTATTAAACGCTTAAAAGATATCAATGGTTCAACAATTCTCATGTATGGTTATGGTGAAAAAGCGCTGACAGTTACGAAGACGGGGCAAGTAACTTATACTCAAAAAATAGATACAACACAAATTACGGAAAGTTCATTTTCAAGTGGACTTAAGATCGCTGCGGGAGCAATTGAAGTTTTTGGGCAGTTGCCGTCAAAGGTGACCCTTGCCAGTTACGAAGAAGAAGATGGCCCGTTAAATGTTCAAAAATATCGTTTTTCTTATAAATTGGACCATTACAATGTAGATGCCGATTCAGGAGGAATCGAAGTGACCATTAAGGGTAACCAATTGAGCATGATTAAAAAAAATGTAGCCTTTTATAATGCAGAAACATCAGCAGGTATAAAAGAGCTTTATTCGATAGATAACTGTATTACAAGTAATTTCTTTCAAGTGAGTCTTTATTATTTACAGGATAATGATATTTACGATGCGTCACTCAATAGTATCCAGTACTATTATCCCATACGCAGTGCCATTGAGACGGTGGATATGTCTTATGACTTGAATGAGGATATTATGACACCCATATGGCGTGTTGTGATTAGTGGGCGAACTTATTATTTTAATGCTTATAACGGAGAGATTATTAAAACCTATAGATAATTGAGAATGTAAAATAAAAGAATTCCTTAAGTGAATGGTGATGAGATGGATTGGTCTAAAATTAAAACGGTCTTGATAGTAGCACTTGTAATAACGAACTTGCTTCTTGGAGGCATTATAATCAACGAAAAAGCGACCTATACAAAAGAACGTGAAGAAAATTTAGAAAATGTAATAGCCCTCCTAAAGAGTAAGTCTATTGGCATAAGTCAAATGACTTTTGATTTTCCCAAGACGATTGATTCTATTGAGGTTGAATATGAAACCTATGATGATGACGTCGTAGAAAGCTTATTAGGGGCAGACTATCGCTATGAAGATGGTGTCTATTTTAACAATAAAGCGCAAGTGACTCTTAGCAATACGAAGCTCAGTTATGAGACGGACGAGGCTAGTCAGATGCCGCTTGATTTTGACCTCGAGAAACAGGCAATACAAACTCAAACCCTTAGTGATAATTATAAAGAGATGATTGAAAATTTAATGACATCATGGGGATTTGATCAAGCGTATACGATCTCTAGTGGTGAACAGTATGGGGATTATGTGTCGATTGATTTGAATGAGTATTATAAATCTTATCAACTTGAAGATGCGAAAATGACATTAATCATCAATACGCAATCGCAAGAAGTCGTTAAATTTAATCGAACATGGATCCGAATATTGGATAATAATATGACCTCAAAGTATGATATAATTGCCGTAGATAAAGCGCTCTTTTCAGTTCTTCCTTCGCTTAATCAAGGGGATGAAATTGACGCAATCCAGCTAATCTATAAACTCAATGATAGTAACTTAATCGTCAGCAATCTTATCTCTGGTGAAGCCTTACCTTATTATTTGATTACCACTGAAACCGGAGAACACTATTATGTTGAGGCGATGAGTGAACAATAAAAATGAGTGAACAATAAAATGAGTGAAAATAGAAAGAGGAATTATGCCACTATCATTTTGTTCTTTAGCAAGTGGAAGTTCAGGAAATTGTCAACTGGTTGCTACAGAACGTACAAAATTACTCGTAGATGCGGGAATGAGTGGGAAGTATATCAAAACCTCCCTTGATAATATAGATGTTGATATCAATCAAGTAAAGGGTATTTTATTGACCCATGAACATACAGACCATATTTGTGGGCTGGGCGTTTTAATGAGAAGACACCAAATGCCTCTTTATGTGACAGCTAAAACTTGGCAGGCACTTGAAGGAAAGATTGGAAAAGTAGATCCTTCACAGGTACACCTTTATGACACGATAGATAACATGGAAATTGGTGATATTAGCATTCAATCTGCACGGATTTCACATGATGCAGTAGATCCACTGTGTTATGCCTTTATGCACGGCAAAGCAAAAGTAGCAATTGCAACAGATTTAGGGATGATTTCACAAGAAGTGATTGACAAATTTAAAGACAGTGATTTGGTAATGGTTGAATCCAATCACGATATTGAAATGGTGAAGATGGGCTCTTATCCCATGTATTTGAAACGGAGAATATTAAGCGAACTAGGCCATCTCTCTAATGAAGATGCGGGTCATATTGCTAAAGAAATTATAGAATATGGTAAGGCTAAGCATATTTTATTAGCCCATTTGAGCAAAGAAAACAATGTTCCAGAGCTTGCCTATGAAACCGTTAAAAGTATTTTGACAGATTATCAAATTAAAGTAGGTGAAGATATTTCACTTGATTTAACTTATAGAGATCGTGTCGGTAAATATTACAAGATAAATAAGTAGTTCTTTGAGGAGATAAATGTGAAAAAATATAAGCATTTTTGGGTACTATTTCTCTGTTTGACATTGATTTTACCTTTTGCAAGTAGCTTATCCTTTTCAGAAGATAATAATATAGAAGCACAATTGGATGAAGCGATCCAATATGAAGAGGTAAATTATAGCGTACCAGGTATTATGGTCGCCATTGTTGAAGATGGAAAAATAGTTTACAACTATACCAATGGGGTTTCTGACACCGTTTTAAGAAAACCTTTGAGTTCAGATTCAACGTTAATTCAGACTGGTTCTATGGCTAAACTGGTGACAACATTGGCACTTTTAGATATACTTCATCAGAAAAATATTAGTTTAGACGATAAAGTCAGTCAATACTTAGTGCTTGAAAATTTAGATTCTGAAATTACAATTAGGCAAATTCTGACGCATACTTCAGGTATCCCAACTATTCGCTACCATACAGCTCAAGAAGAATCACCCTTAGACCAAGACGGACGAGGGACCTTTTCTGAAAATGCTTCTGACTATATGGAACTGTATAATCATAAGCCTGTAACACCAGTGGGTGAGTACACGAATTATGCCGTTACTAATAGCGTTGTAGCGGGAATGTTGATTGAAGCTTTAACCAATGATTCTTATGAGTCAGTGGTTTCTGACTATATTGCCAAGCATTACAACATGCTTGAATCTTCAAAAGTGATAGAAGGAGATTCAGAAGGACTTGATTTGGCACGTGGCTATAGTGTTTATGGTGGTGGTCAAACGCTACTTCCACCTTATAGAACCTTATTGTTGTCTTCAGAGGATTTTGTGACAACAGGCAAGGATATGACCTTGTTACTTAAAGGGATTACATCTGAAAACAAAACAGATTCAGACCTATTTACTAGACAAGTAAGCGCCTATGGCAATCAATTTGGTCGATCACTTGCGTTTTCAATCATGACTTTAGACCACAGAGAAATTTATCTTCAAGATGGTGCTATTCCTGGTGAAATGACGCGACTCATGGTAGAGCCTAATAGCCGGACCGGTATTTTTATTTGGTACAATTCTGATGATTCAGAATTAAGAAAAGTCCTGAGCCGTAAGATTTTAGATATTTACTTAGGTGACCGTTTTAAAAATCAGTCACCGGTGGTGATTCCTTTTAAACAAGAACTAAAAGACAGTTATGGGAATTTAATAGGGGCTTATGTGTCAACGAATATTACCCCTGAAACGGTTGAAAAAGTTTCTCGGATTACAAACCAATTGAGAGTCTCTATTGTTGATGAAGGATTGAAAATTAATAATGAGACCTATTCCTATATTGGTGATGATACTTTTTACAATGAGATTAATCAAGATTATGCCAAGTTTATTTTTAATAAGGCAGGACGCCTTCAATATTTGACAATCAATAATGCGGTTTATGAGCGCGGACGATTATATGAAAGTTTTCTAGTTGAGATCCCTATGATTGGTTTAGTATTGGTGGTTAATCTCTTGATACTTTTACTGATGCTTAGCCGATGGAAGCAGTATCTTGTCAATCGTATTCACCGGACGCCTAGAATGGTGTTGTTGATTGCAACGGTGATAGCACTTATATTGATTGGGCTTATCGTGGTGATTGCTAAAAGTAACAATGTATGGAACATTGTCTATGGGATTAAACGATCTCTCCTGTGGATAAAAGTTCTGGGACTTATAAGTCTCGTTTGGTCTGTGCCATCCTTTTTCATGCTGAACAGAGCAAAATCGGATTTTAGATGGACTGGTGGAACCATTTTTTTATTCAGATTACAATGGTTGCTTAATATATTTATGGTGATATGGCTTTGGCGGTATCATTTCATTTAAGACCCTGTTTTGTGGATAAGCTGTGGATATGTCTCTACTTATCCACATTTCGCCCTGTTTTATGTTTAAAAGCTGTGTATAAAAGTAGATAATAAAAAATAATAAAAAAAGATGGAGCCACTCTTATTCAAGAGTACATGCTCCATCTTTATTATTAAAGCGACAACCTTTTCGCTTACAATTTTTACGTTTACCATGCTCTGGGCAAATCATGTAATCGCCGCCTTCTATAATAATGGTTGTACCATCAATTAAGCTGACAGCTACTTTTTTTCGAGCATCTTCATAAATACGCTGAAAAGTAGAACGTCCAATTTCCATTTTTTCAGCACTTTGCTCCTGTGTAAGGCCTTCATAATCCATCAAACGGATACTTTCGTATTCTTCAACAGTCATATTAACAGCCTTTTGTGCTTCAATGCCTTTAGGCCCAAAACAAGAATACTCAGGTAATTGACAAACGATTTTATCTTTTCTAGGTCTAGCCATTTTTTATCATCCCTCTAATCTATATTTTTAGTTTGTATATATGTCTTCATTAATTGGCAACACGCCTCGTAGGAAGCATTGGCTTCTTTGAGATATTTTGAATGATCGAGTATAAGTTGATGCAAGAGTTGTGGATCATTCAGTTCATACTGGCCAATATATCTTAAATTGACACAAGTGTCATGTAATTTTTTGGAGATTTGTTTAAATGATTCAATAGATTGATTAATGGTCACAAGTGAATAATTGCCGGTCATAATAATAATATGAACGTATTGTAATTTTTTAGCGAGCATGCGTTTTTTATGAATATAACTTTCAATATTCTCAGGATTGACCTCATCGTTTTGGATGAACATTCTAAAGAGTTCAATTTGTCTTTGAACAATCCAATCTTCATATTTTTCATCGGAAATAGGATTTTTAGTCCGTACTTCAACCTCTCCAAAATGAAAGGTTCTCATAGCTTCAGTCATGTGCACCAGTTGTGATAAAAGAGGTGCCTTAATCATCTGAATTTTTTGGAGGGTTTCAGGAGCCATTTTATCTTGATAACCATTTTCAAAAACATCAATTTCTCTAATCAATGAAGTTTCATCAAAATGACGTTTGGAAATAAAACTGATCTGTTGATAATCGCCAATGTGGATCAAAGGCTTAAAGTAAAAAAGAAGAGCTCTTAGACGACGAACAGTTTCACGATAATCGTGAATACTCTTGTGGTCACAGTGTGCATCAATCATTTTTAGAAGGTGATTATCAATATCGCGTAGATGAAGTTGTAGTATTTTAGGTATTTCTTCTTCTGGTTTCACGCTTGCCTCCAAATTATAACAGAACTTTTGTCTATTATAACATAGAAAAAAAAGAACGGATTAAAAGTGATTGAAAAAGTCTGGATAAAATCAATTTTTTCTCAATCAAAGGGGTATTATAAAATGAAAAGAAGCTCCTAATCGGTTGGTATGATGAGTTGCCATTTTAGAGCGTGTAATTCCTTTTCATTTCCTTTGAAATAAAGTATAATGATGACAATAATATAGAGGAGAAATGAATGTTCAAAAATAAAAAACAGTATATAGAATATGTAGCTATCTTATGTATAGCAGTGATTATTACAGGTTGGGTTTTAAAGGATAGTGAAAGTATTAAAAACTTTGTGTTACACTTTTTTTCTATCTTATCCCCCTTCTTTATAGGATTTGGAATTGCTTATATTCTCGAGCAGCCCATTTCAAAACTTGAATCTCATATAAAGGGAAAAAATGAAAAGCGAAAGCGTTCTTTTATTATTTTGGGGGTCTATCTGTTTCTGATTATTGCGATTGTGATTGTAGCGGTTGTTCTCGTGCCAATGGTCATTTCAAATGGCATGTCTTTAGCAGATGATATTACCCAATGGAGTAAGACGATTCCAGACCGTTTAAATCAACTTGATTTTGGAAATTATGAATCATTTTTGATAGATCAACTCAGCAAGATCAGTGAAAAAATCAGTGAGATAACCAGTTCTTTACTCACCAATATTGTCGGGATTATTACGGGAATTACAACAGCTATCTTTAATGTTGTATTAGGGATTATTGTTTCTATTTATATGTTGCTAGATAAACATCGTTTTGCTAAGATGTTCAAAAAAGTGGTGGCGCTCATCTTTAAAGAAGAAAAAAGTAAAGTGATTTTTCACTTTGTTCATGAAGCCAATACAGTATTTTCTCACTTTTTAACAGGTTTATTGGTACAGGCTTTCATTTTAGCTATTTTGGCGACAATTGGCTTTACAATACTGGGCGTTAAATATGCCATTGTATTGGGGCTTATTATTGGTATGACCAATATTATTCCTTACTTTGGCCCATTCATTGGATCAATTCCTGCGGTTCTTACAACCTTAATGTACGACCCTATCAAAGCAATCTGGGTCATTGTCTTGATTATTATTCTTCAGCAAATTGATGGCAATGTGGTTGGACCGAGAGTGATGGGTAATTATATTGGCTTAGCACCTATTTGGATTATTTTATCCATTACACTGGGTGGCGGTCTCTTTGGTCTTTTAGGAATGTTGTTAGCGATTCCTATTGGTGCGATCATTAAGATTATGTTGACAGAAATGATAAAGACTCAAGAAAATATGCAAGCTTCAAGTGATGTGAACGCAGAAGAAACCAAACTATAAGTTTAAATTAAAAAAGCCCCTGGTCATCTATCGGAAGAGATGGTCAGGGGCTTTATGGTATTAATGTTATGGTTGTAAAATAAGGTATTGATTAACCAGCATAAAATGTGAAAAGGTACCAAGTAAAATAAAGACATGGAAGATTTCGTGGAAACCAAAAGCTCCCCATTTTATTTTTTCTGATTTTTTAGCATAAATAATAGAGCCGATGGTGTAAAAAATGCCCCCTAAAACGAGCCAAATGACACCTTGAAGTGGGATAGACTTGATAAGCGGATAAATAAAGAAGATGGCAATCCAGCCTAAAAAGAGGTAAATCCCTGCTGAAAGTTTTCGAGGCATATTAATAAAGAAAACTTTAGTCAAGAGCCCAATGATAGCCAGAGCCCATATAACAATCAATAAAACAGTGCCAAGTGTTCCTTTTAAAGCGGTTAAACAGATTGGTGTGTAAGTCCCTGCAATGAGTATAAAGATCATAGAATGGTCGATTTTTCTAAGGACTAACTGGGTATGTTCTTTGCCGATATACCAGTGATAAATACTTGAAGCGCTATATAATAAAATCATGCTGATTCCAAAGACGACTGCGCCAACAATCATAGAAACGTCTCCAAGGGGAATCGCATTAAATAGCATAATAACCAGCCCGATGGCTGCGAATAAAATACCAAAAAGATGCGTTAGGGTGTTAACTGGTTCTCTCATTTGCATATTGTCCTCCTAGGTAGTATCAAATACTACATTGTGTTATATTAATATGTTAACACTTTATCTTTATAAGTCAATATGTTATTATGAAAAATATGTTATAATATTGTTAATGATAATGAACAATGTAAGGGCTTTATAAAGATTTTATAAAAAGGACGGAATGATGAATCATTTAGAACGCTTTAAAAACCATGAAACAGTGAAGTATGATAGACTTCCTGATATTCAACTCTATATGGATCAACTCTTAGACTTGTTGGACCAAAACTTAAGTGACTTAAAAAGGGAAGAAGACCAAGTGATTTTCACCAAGACGATGATTAATAACTATGTTAAATCAAAAGTTATTCGCTCACCAGAAAAGAAAAAGTATTCTAAAGAAGCTTTAGCAGAACTGATGATGGTCTTTTATTTTAAACAGGTTTTCTCTATTCAGGACACGAAACGGATTTTAGAATTGACTCAGAAAGAGAAGATGGATGATCAGTTTGAAAATTTCGCCCAAACTGTAAAAGCTGTATTTGATAACTTGCCGTCTGAAGATAGCCAGTCGGATGATTTAGAGGCCTATTTATTAGACCTTGCCGTTGAGGCGTCTATTAAAAAACAATTGGCAGAACACCTTTTAGATAATATTTATGAAAAAAAAGAAAGCGACTCTTCGGAGACGTCATCACAGGATGTTAAGGTAGATAAAGTCATAGATGATGCATTCAATAATCATTCTGATAATCCTTTGGTTTAAATCAAAATTTTAAATCAAAATAAAAATACCAACTAATCAAGTTGGTATTTTTTGAGTTTATCATAAAATGAAGATTTAGAGAGGCCTAGTTTTTCGATGGCCTCTTTTTTATGGGTAGTATCCCTAAGAGCCGCTTTTAAAATCTCTTTTTCTGCTTGCTCGAGTTGTTCTTTTAAGGGAAGAATACTCTGTGGCTGGCCATTTGAAGTAGGATAGTGAATGACTTCTGGCGTAATTACATCATAAGGTGTGATAACAACAGCCCTTTCTAAGACATTTTCAAGCTCTCTAATATTACCCGGCCATTGATAGCGTTTAATAAGTTGAAAAGCTTCACCTGAGATTTGTTTTAAGGGCATATTGAGATCCGTGCAAATTCGATTTAAACTGTTCTTAACCAAAGCATAAAGATCTTCTTTCCGCTCTCTTAAGGCAGGTATATGGATAGGAAAGACGTTGATACGATAGTAGAGATCTGAACGAAAATAACCTTGTTTTACAGCGTCTAATAAGTCGATATTGGTAGCGGTAATGACTCGGACATTGAAAGCACTCGGTTGATGTGCTCCTACACGGAAAAAAGACTTGGTCTGTAGAGCTTGTAAGAGTTTTGCTTGTATATTAAGGGGAAGTTCACCGATTTCATCTAAAAAGAGTGTGCCTTGGTCGGCCTGTTCGAAATAACCGATTTTGCCCTGTTGGTTAGCCCCTGTAAAAGCCCCTTTTTCATAACCAAAGAGTTCACTTTCAAAAAGTGATTCAGGTATAGCCGCACAGTTAACAGCCACAAAGCGCCCCTGTCGTTGGCTCTCTTTGTGGATATGTTCAGCCAGTAGACTTTTCCCTGTACCACTTTCTCCAGTCAGCAAGATACTAGAGGTTACGTTGGCGGCTTTAGCTGCCAAAAACTTTACTTGTCTCATGGCATAACTGTGACCAATGATAGACTCAAAGGCGTTTAATGCTAGGAGTTCATCTTTTGAAAAATGGGGAGGATGAAGTTGTTCCAAGTCATCTAAAAGTTGTTCATGTTCTTTTAAGAGAGAATCCATTTCAGATAAATCCCTAAATTTTAAAACATAGTTTTCATCTAAAGGAGAGATAATCGTATAAATCGGACGGTGGTTCAGTGAAATGAATTTTTTAATTTGACGTGTTTCATTCATTTGGTCGATTTCTGTCAAGGCTTCTGTGACCGCTTTAGCGGTGAAAAAGCTTTCGAAAGGTTGGTTGATTAAACGGCTGTCCCAGTCGGTTGCATGTTTAGATTTAGCATCAAAGGGGCGGCCTTTTAAAAGGTCGCCAATCGCTTCATGACGAATGGTATAGCCCTTATCTTGAAAAAATTTAATTTGGCTTGTTTCGCCATTGATAATAACCATATGACCAAAAGACTGAGTATAGGTCTGTTCAAAAACCATTTGATTGACAGTGATTACCATCCTCTTTTCATTATAGTCTAAAGAACATTCAATATCATGTCCGAGAAAATGGTCTCTCAATTCTAATTTTTCCGTAAAACTGGACTCTTTGATGTGCTTGTAAATAGGAGCGATAGACTGATTTTGATAAATGCCAATGCCCATAATGCTCTCTCCTTCAGCGATAGCTTTAGGATTAAAACCCAAACACTCTAAATCAGAAGGTGCTAAGGGGCCATCATCTGCACCGAGTTGATTGCTAATAAAGATGACGATGTCACCGGTTTCAATGGTGCCCGCATTGTGAGAATAGTGAGGATTAAGAAGGATTCCGGTGATTTTTTTGGCTTTCTTATTCATATGAATAATATGATGGTTGTGGTCTAATACGAGGACGCCTTCATCCATCATATCTAAAAGGGGGGACAGTAGAGCTTCCGTTTTTTCCAAAATAGTACCTCCGTATTATTGGACTCTTTTTTATTATTATAGACTTTTGTATTTTAAGGAACAAGTTTTATTTTTGGCATGACTATTGCATATATTTGGTTTAAGACAATGATAAGCCGGTATAAATGACCTTTATACTTAATGCCTATAGAATAATTAAATCCCCAGGAGGTAATCACCATGCAATCGGAAAATGCTTTATTAATGATAGAAGGCTGTTCGGCAACAGACCTCGTAAACACGTACGGTTCTCCCCTTTATGTTTTATCAGAATCCAAAATTAGAGGACAAATCCAGCAGATTAAAGACGCTTTTTTAAATAAATACCCTAACACAGTGGCAGCCTATGCAAGCAAGGCTTTTTTAACAACCGCTTTTGTAAAGTTGATTCATCAAGAAGGTTTATCAATGGATGTTGTATCAGGCGGTGAGCTCTTTACTGCGCTTCATGCAGGTTTTCCAGCTGAAAAGCTCATTTTTCACGGTAATAGTAAGTCCCAATCAGAAATTGAAATGGCCGTGAAGTCTGGCGTTGGACGCATCGTGGTCGACCATGCAGAAGAATTAGAGATGATTGAAACCATTGCCAGCCAATACGATAAAGTAATGGGAATCTTTTTTAGGATTACACCCGGTGTTGAGGCGCGTACGCATGCCTATATTTCTACAGGACAAAAGGACAGTAAGTTTGGGATTCCCCTTAAAGAAGAAACGTTCTTTCCTTTAATGAAAAAAGCGATTGAATCTCCTTATATTGATTTTAAAGGATTTCATTTTCATGTGGGATCACAACTGTTTGACAATACAGCGCACATTGCAGCGACTAAAGTCGCTTTGTCATTGATAGAAGCCATCCAAGATAAATACAATTATAAGGTGACTGAACTCAATATAGGAGGTGGTTTTGGCATTCAGTACACTAGAGACCAAGAACCAAAACCCCTTGGTTACTTTTTAGACCCTGTTATGGCGTGTATTGATAATTTCTGTAAGGAAAAAGGACTTGAAAGACCTCGCGTTTATATTGAACCCGGTAGAATGATTGTAGGGGAAGCCGGAACGACACTTTATACAGTAGGGGCGATTAAGTCTATTCCAGAGATTAGAACTTATGTTGCTGTAGATGGTGGGATGACTGATAATATTAGACCTGCCTTGTATGGAGCTCAATATGAAGCGGCTATTGCCACAAAGATGGATGCAGAACGTGACCAAACCGTTACGATTTGTGGTAAATGCTGTGAATCGGGTGATATTTTAATTAAAGATATCCAAATGCCAAAAATTCAGTCAGGTGACTTACTGGCTATTTTTTCAACGGGTGCCTATCACTATGCAATGGCAAGTCACTATAATAAACAAGTCATTCCAGCGGTAGTTTTGGTAAAGGGCGACCAGGCTTATGAAATTATTAAGAGAGAAAGTTATGAAGATCTTATTCAAAAGGATAGTGTCCCAGATTATTTGTTATAGTTATGAGTAAATATGAATGATTAATCTTAGAAATTTGATAAAAGTAGAGTCAATATGATAAAAAAACACCCTTTTTAGAGGGTGGCGTTCTTGCCACTTGCTTATCTGAAAAAGGGTGTTTTTTTGATAGAGATCAACAAAAAAGTAATAAAGGTGCTGCCTAGGCAACACCTTTTTTTAGGGGAGATTGACACGGGGGTACGTGTCATGAGTTTGAGTGTACGACGGGGAATCGTACGGGCTATCATTATCTATATAAAAGTTAGTACGCTTTGTTGGGTAAGGTCTGTATCAACCTTACAAGATATATAATAAAGGATAATTGTTAATTAACTATGAAGGGGATGTTAAATAGACAATAACAAAATTTTAAGGAATCGTGAATAAATATGAAATGAGGTGTGAATGAAAGGCTTAAAAAGGGTGTCATGATACTTAATTGTATGGTAAAATATTGTAAATACCTCTGTTTTATAAGAGGTTTAAAGGGTTAGAAAGGAATATAAAGCATGAAAGTAACCATTTATACTTGGTCATTTTGTCCTTATTGTATAAAGGCCAAGAAACTTTTAGATCAACTTCATATTGAATATGAGGAGCATGAAATATCATCAGATCAATCGGCATTAGATGTTTTAAAGGCAAAGACGGGTCTAGGCTCAGTGCCTCAAATCTTTGTAGATGAGATCTTTATTGGCGGATGTGATGATTTCTATGATCTCTATGAAAATCATCTAGAAAAGTTCAACACATTGTTTCAGCTGTAAGGAGGCATTATGACTTGGGCATTTAAAAGGTTTAGTGAACTTGATTTAAAAGAACTCTATGATATTTTAGCCTTAAGAACAGCCATTTTTGTGGTAGAGCAGGCGTGCCCCTACCAAGAATGTGACGGTAAAGATTTTGACAGTATTCATGTCATGGGTAGAGATGAAACCGGAAGTCTTGTAGCTTATCTTAGAATATTAGATAAAGGTGTATCCTATGATGAACTGTCAATTGGTCGAGTGGTTGTTAAACAAGAAGCAAGAGGGAAGGCCTATGGGAAGGCTATTTTATCTCGAGCACTTGATTATATTCGTCAACATGAGGGAGCGTGTCCTGTAAGAATATCAGCCCAAGCTTATTTGATTCAGTTATATCAAGCGTTTGGTTTTGTTGCTGTTTCGGAGGAATATTTAGAAGACGGTATTCCTCATGTAGAAATGTTAAAAAAATAGATGGGGGCAAAAAATTGTGAGAGGGGAAAAGGTTGATAAAAGATATATCTATGAGCGAGATGCAGGAAAGTGCTATCATTGTGGTAAACCCCTAAAGTATCGGAAGATGACTTTAGACCACTATTATCCAAAGAGTTTTGGGGGAACGAGTGATTATTTTAATCTGGTTACTTCTTGCAGAGCCTGTAATAAGTTAAAACGCAGTCGGGTTCCATCGGATTGGGAAACGGTGAACATGACCCTTTTTTATACAGCGGTTAAACAGGGTAAAATTTTACCTATTCCACAGGCACACATAGAAAAAAATGCTCTTTTTAGAGCAATAGAGTTATTGAATCAAGTCTACCACAATAAAAATAATACAGTATTTGAAGCACCAGGTGAGCGTTTATATGTTAAAGATAACAAGATTATCAAAATGATTCGCTTTTTTGATGCTTCTCAATAAGAGAGAATCAATAGATTCCTCAATGTATGATGGAGGCTTTATGAAATATGTTAAAGGTATACTTAAAATTATAGGAATATTGTTGATTCCAACTTTATTCCAAGCAGGAGTCAGTTTGCTATATACATTTTTTTCGGCGTTTATGGCCAGTATTCATGCATCGGCAACGGGTAATGAATTAGACATGGCTACTCTTGTAGAAAATATTCAAGGTTCAGTGTTGGCTAATTTAGCCTTAATGGTCATGATTGCCAATCTTATGGTTATTTTCGTTTTCTTATTAGTAGAATTAGCGAATAAGCGCAAATTTACTCAAACGTATCAACTTAAAAAATTTAAGGGACAACAAGTACCCTTTGTACTTGCTATTACCGTGTGTGGTTTTATCTTTAGTTTAGCTTTTTCAACTGTTGCTAATCTTGGGAGTAGTGATGTAGACACAATGAACAGCTTACAATCATTAGTGACTGGTAATTTTTTCATGAGCTTTTTAAGTGTGGGTATTGTGGCACCAATTGCGGAAGAGTTTATCTTCAGAGGGGCTATTTTTAGAAATCTTAAGAGACTATCACCTATTAAAGTAGCGATTGTTATTCAAGCTGTGATTTTTTCAGCTTATCATATGAATATTATTCAAGCCGTTCCAACTTTAATTCTGGGCTTAAATGCAGGATTTGTTCTCTACTATACAGGCAGTATGTGGGCACCGATTATCATTCATATGGGTAATAACTTATTATCAGTGATCTTGTCTAATACCTTGCCAATGGATTGGGATATTTCAATGCCTGTAGCATGGGTGCTTTTGATTGTAGCACCAATTGCTTTGGTGATTTGCCATCTCAAATTTAACCGTATTCGTACCATTGAACCCCAACCAATAGTTGCGGGTGAAGTGGCATCGGATCCTATGATGATTGATCAGGATGAAGCTTAAAATTTTTTTGATTGATTCTTTAGAATGAGGTATCTATTTTGACTTTATAGACCTCTTTACGAGCTGAATATGATAAAATAAAGCTGACTTATTGAAATCGCTCAATAAGTTCAGCTTTTTTTATTAAAGGAAGTGATTGTATGTCACATTATCAAATTGATTTATGGTATTATCAAATGTCTAAAGACACACAGTGTGAGACATGTAAGATGACAGGAGATGCTTTTCTCGTTCGTGTGAACATCAAACGAAAGTGGTACGCCGTAAAATGGCCTTTTAAGAATGACTACTATTTGATTTGTCGTCATTGTGGCAAGCACCAAGTGATGAAAGAAGAGGGCGATGTGATGCCACTTCTTCAAAATCTTCCCTCAAAAGAAGGGGTTAAGAAGCATCGAGATGTGACAGTAGCTGATTTAGATGAAAGTATGATTATGACTTATATAGACCAAGATTTATTGACATTCTATTAAGTGATTAAGGCAAAAAAATTTTGTAAGACGCTAAGAAAGAGGAGACGAGACCTTAGCGTTTTTAATGCTGTATGGGTAACTTAAAAAATGAGATAATTGAGAAGATAGAAAGAGAGAATTAATAAAGGTGAAAGTTTTTTTGAAGAAGATTGAAAACGCTGACTTTAACAAAAAAAAGGGAAAAGGAGCGGGTCTCCTTTTTTTGAGTTTTATGATGTGCTTGATGCTGTGGGGGTGTGGACAGGCTTATGACAGCCCGCGTTTAGGGGCGGAAAACCTTGATACGGCAGCCCCTGTGGATGAAGCGATGCCTTCTGATGAGACACATGATAAGCCAGAGATGCTCGTTTCTGAAGTGGATTATCCGGTGATAGAAATGGTGTCAGATACCCATATCCTTGCACCAAGTCTTCATGAAGACAATGAGACCTTTCGACGTTTTTGTGAAAGTGGTGATGGCAAATTGGTTCAGTATTCAGATGTCATCTTTAATGCTTTTATTGAAGATGTTAAGGCAGCAGGTGCCCAGTATATTATGATTAGTGGCGATTTGACAACTAATGGTGAGAAAGCCTCCCATCAATGGATTGCAGACCAGTTGACTGCGCTTTACCATGAAACAGGTATTAAGGCCTTGGTCGTGCCGGGCAATCATGATATTAATAATCCTTATGCCCTGTCTTTTTTAGAGGGTAAAAGACAGTATGTGGATACGGTGTCGCCTGAGGATTTTAGGACGATTTATGAGAACTGTGGTTATGATATGGCAGTCTCTAAAGATTCTCATTCTTTGAGTTATTTGGCTAAGTTATCGGATAAAGTTTATGCACTGATGCTGGATTCATGTATTTATGATACCAATGAAGACTTAGGATATCCGGTGACTGGTGGGAAATTGAGTCAATCCACTCTTAATTGGATTGAAAGTCTACAGTTTGTGATTCCAGAGGGGGCTAAGATTTTTTCGGTGTCACATCATAATTTGCTGACCCATGCAGAGATGCTTTCTAATGGGTATACCCTTTACAATGATGAGGCGGCACGGGAAAGTCTGAATCAATTGGGGATAAGTCTCAATTTTTCTGGACATATCCACACCCAAGATGTGAAAGTGTCACAAGTGGATGATTTTGCAGATGTGGTGACAGGATGTTTGACTCAGCATCCGCAGGATTATGCAGAGATTGTTACCAGTGAAGAAGGGCTTCAATATAAGGTTCACCCTGTGACGGTTAAAAACTATGCCCAAAAACAGGGCTTAAGTGATGACTTTTTATTGGATTTTGATCAGGCAGCGTCACAACTTTTTTATGATCAATCGTATAAAATGGTGTCTTTAGAGGATTTGATGGCTCTCGGTTTTACTAAGGAAGAAGCAGAAGAGATGGCAGATGTAGTGGCAAGACTGAATGGGGCTTATTTTGCTGGTCAAGAAGTTTCGATTAAAGAGGATATTTTAAATTCCAAAGGTTATGCCTTGTGGCAAGAAGCGGATGTGCCTTTTATGAAACCCTATATCGAAGAAATGATGAAAGATACGACGCCGGGCGATCACTTTGAGTGGGCTTGGTAAAAGATAAAGTTATGATAGGGAATGATAAGGATACGATAAACTGTAGACCTTATAGTCTAATTTATGAGCTTGGTATCTTGAATGGCATAGATAGATTAGAAGGTTTAGACTTTCACTTTTAAAGGAGATTGATTTTGAAGATTACACTTGTGACGGTTGGGAAAATTAAAGAGAAGTTTTATGAGCAGGCGATTAAGGAATATGCTAAACGACTGAGCAAGTACTGTCAGCTCAATATAATAGAGGTGTCTGATGAAAAGGCACCTGAAAAACTCAGTGACAAGGAGGCGGAGCAGGTTAAGGACAAGGAAGGCGAACGGATTTTGTCTAAGATTAAGGACGGTCAGTATGTGATTACGCTTGAGATTAAGGGCAAACAAATGACGTCAGAGGAATTGTCTGATAAGATGGCTGATTTAGGACTGACGGGCAAATCTGATGTGGTCTTTGTGATTGGCGGTTCTTTGGGACTGTCACAGGCTGTGATGAAGCGGTCGAATGAAGGGCTTTCTTTTTCTAAGATGACTTTTCCCCACCAGTTAATGCGGGTGGTTTTGCTAGAGCAGATTTATCGTGGGTTTCGGATTATGAAGGGGGAACCTTACCATAAATAACCCCAAAACATATTATGGACGAAATTTTTACTAAGAAGACTGAATTTGTGATGAGTTTTGGTGAGGACAAGGGTATTGATATTAGACAAATTTTATAAAACAGTTTAACTATTTTAAGAGACCATCAAAATTAGAGGTGGTCTCTTTTTATGAGGAAATAATATATAAAATTAATTGACCAATGGTAATACTTAATCTAAAATAATATTAACAACGTTGTTAACAAAGATGTGAAAGGTAGGGTTGCCATGGACGTTAATGAGCTTTTGGATTATGCTGTTGAAGAAATGAAAAAAATCAATGGTGAAGAGGTATTTTTAGTAAAAGATTTGTTCAAAGGATATGAGTGGAATCGAATACCACGTAAAGATAGACTATTATTGGGAACTTTATTTCTTAATTATGTAAATAAATTGAATGGTTTAATATCACCTATTGAAAAGACATCATCTGGTCAACAAAGATATAAAAGAATTAAATAAAAATAGCAAGGAGAAGTGATATGAAATCTAATTTTGAATTTTTAAAAGATACTTTCCCCGTACTATCCAATTTGGGGGAAACAGCTGAAAATTATCTTTATTCTGATACAAATTCATGCCTTATTAAGTTAGGTTTATTTGGCGAAACTATTGTTAAAATTATATTTCAACTAGACGGGTTAGAAGCGCCTAAAATTGACAATACACATGCAAACCGTATTAAAATCTTAAAAAAAGAGGGACTGATATCTCGTGAAATAGATGGCATTTTATATTCTCTTAGAACAACTAGAAATAAAGCGGTACATAATAATTATGCTTCATTTGAAGACTGCAAGATTTTAATTGAAATGGCATATAATCTCGGAACATGGTTTATGCAAACTTATGGGGATTGGGATTATGAAGCTGTTGACTATGTATTACCTAATGACAGTAGCAACCAAACGGACTATGAGCAGTTATTAAAAGATAGAGAAGCTGAAATAGAGAAGCTAACAGAACAATTAAAAAGCATTAAACCGATATCAACCATTACTAAAACAGAACGTGTTAAGAGGTCAAATATTGTATCTGATATGATGAAATTATCAGAGAATGAAACAAGGTATTTGATAGATGACCAATTAAGAAAAGTGGGATGGGAAGTTGATTCTGTTAATTTGAGATATTCAAAAGGCACTCGACCTGAAAAGGGGAAGAATATTGCAATATCAGAATGGCCAACAGATTCAAAAGTTGGTAACTATGGTAAAGCAGATTATGCTTTATTTATTGGGTTGAAATTAGTAGGTATTATTGAAGCAAAACGTATGATCGTTGATATACCTTCAGTTATTGATTATCAATGCAAGGATTATGCGAGGCTCATTAAAAGTGAACATAATGAATATGTGATCAGTCAGTGGAATGACTATAAAGTTCCATTACTTTTTGCAACTAATGGAAGAAAATATTTAAAGCAATTTGAGCAGAAATCGGGTATTTGGTTTCATGATGTAAGAGAATCTTCAAATATTCCCAAACCACAACAAGGGTGGATGAGTCCTGACGGAATACTAGAGTTATTAGATAAAGATATTAACCAAGCAAATAAGTCACTTAAAGAAATGAGTTATGATTTATTGACAGATTCTGATGGATTAAATCTAAGAGACTATCAAATTAAAGCGATTGAAAAAGCAGAGGAAGCAGTTATAGAAGGTAAAGAAACAGTTTTACTATCAATGGCTACTGGTACTGGGAAAACAAGAACAGTACTAGGAATGATTTATCGTTTCTTAAAAACAAGTAGATTTAAAAGGATTTTATTTTTAGTAGATAGATCCGCATTGGGTGAACAGGCTCAGGACGTGTTTAAAGAAGTGAAGCTTGAAGAACTAATGACACTTGATGAGATATATGATATTAAGAATTTGGAAGATAGGGTATTTGATAGAGAAACTAAGATTCAGATTGCAACCGTCCAAAGTATGGTGAAAAGAATCTTATACAATGAAGATGATACAATGCCGGCTATTTCAGATTATGATTTAATAGTTGTTGATGAGGCTCATAGAGGATATACCCTTGATAAAGAATTAGATGAAAACGAAGTTTTATATCGTAATCAAGATGATTTTATGAGTAAATATCGAGCAGTAATAGAATATTTCGATGCTGTTAAAATTGCACTTACAGCAACGCCAGCACTTCATACGAGTGAAATTTTTGGAAAGCCAGTATTTAATTATACCTACCGTGAAGCTGTTATTGAAGGATATTTAACAGATCACGATGTTCCTCACACTTATACGACAGAACTTAGTGAAAATGGTATCGTTTATGAGAAAGGTGAAACAGTAGCGATATATGACCCAATTACAGGAGAAATACTAAATAGTGATGAACTTGAAGATGAACTCAGATTTGATATTGATAAATTTAATAGACAAGTTATAACAAAATCATTTAACGAAACGGTACTTAAAGCTATAGCTGAGGAACTTGACCCAGAAGGCGAAGGGAAAACTTTGATATATGCTGTTGATGATACGCATGCGGATATGATTGTCGATATTTTGAAAAACATCTACGAACCTATGGGTGTTGACAATGAAGCGATTATGAAGATAACAGGTAGCGTGGGTGGTGGCAATAAGAAAAAAATATTGGAAGCTATTAAGAGATTTAAAAATGAAAAATATCCTAATATCGTTGTTACAGTTGACCTTTTAACAACTGGGATTGATGTTCCTGAAATTACATCTTTGGTATTTATGAGAAGAGTAAAATCGAGGATATTATTTGAACAGATGATGGGACGTGCTACAAGATTGTGTCCCAAAATCAATAAAACGCACTTTGAAATTCACGACCCTGTTCAAGTATACGAATCATTACAAGCAGTTAGTACTATGAAGCCTGTAGTGGCAAATCCTAAAACAACTTTTGAAGATTTAATTGATGGTTTGAAAGTTTTAGATTCAGAAGACCATATTGAAAATCAGATTGATTTAATCATTGCAAAGATGCAAAGAAAAAAGAGAAAACTTACAGAAAAGGGCATGGAACACTTTAAATCAAAATCAGGAGGTTTAGACCCGACACAATTCATTGAAAATGTAAAAATGATGGCACCTAATCAAGGGAAAAAGCATATCCTCGATAATGTAAAGTTATTTGAAATACTTAATACAAACACAAAAGATGCAAGAAAAGCAGTCGTGATATCAGATAAAGAAGATACTTTAATTAGTCATGGAAGAGGGTATGGAGAAGGCAATAAGAAACCTGAAGACTATTTGGAAGAATTTAAACATTTTATAACAGAAAACATTAATGAGATTGCAGCTTTAAATATTGTGTGCACAAGACCTAAAGAACTTACAAGAGAGAGTCTTAAAAGTTTGAAACTTGAGCTAGACAGACATAATTTTACAGAACAAAGACTTAATACTGCAATAGCGGAACTTAAAAATCAAGAGATAGCAGCTGATATTATAAGTTTAATTCGTCAACAGGCACTGGGATCAGCATTATTGAGCCATGAAGAACGCATACACGTTGCAATAGAAAGATTAAAACAGAATCATAATTTTAGCAAAATGGAAGTTGGTTGGCTAGAAAAAATTGAAAAGTATTTAATAAATGAAAGCGTGATTACAGTATCAGCATTTGATCAAGCTCTGTTTAAAAAACAGGGTGGCTATACTAGGATAAATAAAATATTTAAAGAAAAACTAGATGAAGTCATTGATGAGCTTAATGAGTATCTCTATGACGATGGAGGCAGTGTAGCATAATGAATAATCAAGAAATCGTATCAAAACTTTGGAATCTATGTAATGTATTGAGAGATGATGGTATTACGTATCATCAATATGTAACAGAATTAACGTATATATTATTTTTAAAAATGGCTAAGGAAACTGGGACGGAAGGAAGAATACCTGAAACATATCGTTGGGATGCACTTGTAAAAAAAGATGGAATTGAACTCAAAAAGTTTTACAATTCATTGTTAACTCATTTGGGAGAAGAATGTACTGGTAGAATTGGAGAAATTTATCAGGGATCACGTTCAAATATAGAAGAGCCAAAGAATTTAGAAAAAATAATTAAATCTATTGATGAATTAGACTGGTATAGCGCAAAAGAAGAAGGGCTTGGTAATTTATACGAGGGGTTATTAGAAAAAAATGCAAATGAAAAAAAATCAGGTGCAGGACAATATTTTACACCTCGACCACTTATTAATATAATGACGCAATTGGTTAACCCACAAGCAGGAGAAAGTTGTAATGATCCAGCATGTGGAACGTTTGGATTTATGATAGCTGCAAGTCAACATGTAAAATCACAAACGAATGATTTAGAAGATTTGAATGTGGATCAACAAAACTTTCAGATTAATGAGGCATTTACTGGGTGTGAGTTAGTACATGATACTCATAGGCTAGCTCTTATGAATGCCATGCTCCATGATATTGATGGCAAAATCGTATTAGGTAATACTTTATCTAATAAAGGGAAGGTCATGAAAGATTTTGATGTGGTTTTAACTAATCCGCCATTTGGAACAAAGAAAGGTGATGAAGGAACGACAAGGGATGATTTAACATATTCTACATCAAACAAACAGTTAAATTTCTTACAGCATATATACAGAAGCCTTAAAGCTAATGATAAAGCACGTGCAGCCGTTGTATTACCTGATAACGTTTTATTTGCAGATGGTGACGGTACTTCTATTAGAGCTGATTTAATGGATAAATGTAATTTGCATACGATATTAAGGCTACCTACTGGGATATTTTATGCTCAAGGTGTTAAGACTAATGTTCTCTTTTTTACAAGAGGAAAGTCTGAAAAAGATAACACTAAAGAAGTTTGGTTTTATGACTTAAGAACAAATATGCCCAGCTTTGGGAAAACGAATGCTTTAAGAGAAGAGCATTTTGATAAATTTATTGAGGCGTATATTGCAGAAGACAGAACTAAAGTCAAAGATGAACGTTTTTCATGTTTTACGAGAGATGAGATTGAACTTAAAAATAACAGCCTTGACCTTGGTCTTATTCGGGATGATAGCATAATGGATTATGAAGATCTCCAAGACCCAATCGAGAGTGGCGAAGAGGTTATCGCAAAACTTGAAGAAGCAGTTGATTTGATTCAGAGTGTTGTAAAAGAACTCCGTTCATTGGAGGTTAAGTAAGATGACTAAAAAGAAAAAAGTAGATTTGTCTCCTGAAGAAAAATTGGAACAGGCATTAGTACCTGTTGGAGAACATCCATATGAAATACCTGATAATTGGGTATGGGTTAGATTTGGAGAACTAGCTGTTGATATTGCAGATGGCCCTTTTGGAAGTAATTTAAAACGCGAACACTATACAGACAATCATGAAGTTAGAATAATTCAGTTAAGTAATATTGGAGATAATGGTTGGAAAGAAAAAAATATTAAGTACACTACATTTGATCATTTGGAAACAATATCAAGATCGAGAGTATTTCCAGGACAACTTGTTATTGCAAAAATGATGCCGGCAGGTAGGGCGATTATAGTACCTGATTTGGAGAAAGCATACGTGTTATCTTCTGATGCTATAAAGTTTGTACCATACGATAGATTAAATATTTATTATTTGTTATATGGTATAAATAGTACTGATTTTAGAAATCAAGTTTCGTGTGATACTCAGGGGGTTACAAGGGCTAGAACGAGTATTAAAAAATTGAGAAACTACTCATTTCCATTACCTCCTTTGTCAGAACAACAAAGAATTGTTGAACGTATTGAAAGTCTTTTCGAAAAACTTGATCAAGCAAAAGAGCTTATTCAGGAGTCTCTTGATTCATTTGAAAATAGGAAGGCAGCTATTCTCCATAAGGCGTTTACTGGTGAGTTGACTAAGAAGTGGCGTGAGGAGAATGGGGTATCGTTGGAGAGTTGGGAAGAACGAGAATTGGGTGATTATACAGAAATTAAGTATGGATACACTGAAAGTGCATGTTTTAATAATATTGGACCTAATTTTCTAAGAATTACAGATATACAAGATGGGATTGTGAATTGGGATGAGGTTCCGCATTGTCCAATTAGTAATGAAGACTACAATAAGTATAGATTAAATGTCGGTGATATTGTTGTAGCAAGAACAGGTGCAACTACTGGAAAAAGTTATTTAATAGTTGATGAGGTTGATTCAGTTTTTGCATCGTACCTTGTACGAATTGAGGTTGTTAAAAGTCATATATTAAATTATAGATATTTGTATTTGTTTTTACAATCACAAAAATATTGGAAACAAATAACTGAGTTAAAATCTGGTATTGCGCAACCAGGTGTAAATGCAAAAAAATTAAAATCAATCATAATTCCTATTCCCCAAATAGATGAACAAATTAAAATTGTTGAGTTGCTCGATAATCTTTTGAATAAAGAAAATCGGTGTGAATTTATTTCAGATGTAGAAGAAATGATAGAAACAATGAAAAAATCAATTTTAGCACGTGCGTTCCGTGGAGAACTTGGCACTAATGATACAATGGAAGAAAGTGCTATTGAACTGTTAAAATCAATCGTTAATGAATAATAGAAATAAGTTCTAAAATAAGGTGGTGGAAAGATGAAATTGAGACATCTTAGCATTAAAGGATTTAGAAATCTTGAAGACATTACAATATATTTTGATGAGGATGCGACAGTTAACTCAATAATTGGGATTAATGGGAGTGGAAAATCAAATATTTTAGAAGCACTTTCAATTATTTTTGCGGGTGCTATTAGAAATGAAACCGATGTACCATTTAAATTTGAAATGTCATATCTTGTAGATGAGAATTTAATTGAAATTAACAATCAAGATGATGGTTTTTCTATTTCAAAGAATGGGAAAAAAGTAGCTAAAAAGAATATTTTCACAGTATTACCAAGAACTATTTTTCTTTATTATGCAGGTGAAACAACAAGATTAAAAGAGATTGCTCAAGGGAAAAATGATAAGAAATTTCAAACAAAATTGAAGAATAGCAATATGATTGATTTTGATGATTTTACTTATTTGAGTACTTCAGATTTTGGCGCCAGTTTTTTAATTAATGCTATATATAGAACGACAAGATATAAAAATATCTGTGACTTACTCAATATTCAAGATATTTGTATGCCTATTATATTAAATCTTAAAAGACCTATTTGGGGCAAACATGGAGATATAAATGATTTTTGGAATTCAGTTGGAAGCGTGTTTAAGTCGTTAGATTATTTAAAATCTAAAGGTACTATAAAATCTATAGATAAAGACTCTGCTCAAATTATTATTGAAGATATAGAGTTGTTAAAAGATCCCAGCTTAGGTGAAATGGGTTTGTTTGCTATGTTTAAGGTGCTTAATGAATTAGGAATACTAGATAATATTGAATACGATGTGACTAAGGATGATAAGCGGTTTAGTTATACCAGTTTGAGTGAGGGTGAAAAACAACTTGCTACTTTTTTAAGTGTATTGGAAATTACGAAAGAATTTAAAACATTATTTTTACTAGATGAGTTTGATTCATACATGCATCCACAATGGCAACGAAAATTGATGGAAGAACTTAGTAAGATTGAAATAAGAGGTCAAGTATTGTTCACAACACATTCTCCATTAACATTGGGTAAAATGAAAAAAGATAATATTATTTTAATTAGAGAAGGCACGGCTTATACTCCTTCAAGTGAAACCTATAATCGGGATATTACTGAAGTTCTTGAAGAATTGATGGAAGTTAAAAAAAGACCGGCTGAAATTGAGGACAAAATAAAATTATTTAGAGAATCAACTTTAAAGAAAGATGTAGAAAAAGCAAATCAGTATTTGGACGAACTACATGAATGTTTGTCAGAAGATGACCCCTTTTTTGTAGGAGCTCAGATTGCTTTGAAGAGAATTATGAGGTGATGAGGGTATGAAATATATACAAAAACAATCATCTCCAGTAGATTTTGAACGATATAAAAGGAAAAGAAATGCTTCATATAAAGATTTGTCAGAACCGAAAAATTCAGAAGTTAAAAAAGTATTAAGAAAATCACTACTTGAAGAGCAAGGCTATATTTGTTGTTACTGTGGAAAGCGAATTGAAATCGAAGGTTCAACCATTGAGCATTTGAAATGTCGGATTAATTATCCACAATTACAATTGGACTATCAAAATTTAATGTGTTCTTGTGATGGTGGCAGGAGTAAACGCTCAAAGAATTTACCTTATCCTGCTCATTGTGACGCATCAAAAGGGGGGCAAGAGTTATTAATCTCTCCGTTTGATCTTGAGTGTGAATCATTATTTAAGTTTGATGAAGAAGGGCATATATATGGAATGGATGAACGTGCTGAAAAAGCAATTGATGTCTTAAATCTTGACAATCCAGAGTTAGACCATTGTAGAAAATCAGCCATTCGATCCCTTCAATATATTGACTGTGGATGTTCAGATTATGATTGGGGTAAGGAAATAGAAAGAATAAATGAAATTTCTGAAGATAAGCACTATGTAGCATTTGTGTATGTCATAAAGTCTTATATAGAGAATTATATAATGAATTTCTAGAAGAAATTGGGGTTTATTGGTAATGTTAAACCTTAAATCATAAAGTTAATAGACATAATTGAAACGCTGTGTCGTTATAAATCATCAATAGATTTATATAACGACACAGCGTTATTTTTTGCGTAGAAGTACTTAAAAATCAATCTTATTTGTAATTAAGATTTGTTCTGTATATAAAACGTGATTAGCTAATTCTTAATTAGCAATAAGGCTGAAATTTTTATTGAAGTATTTTCTAAAAGTATTGAATTTACTTGATTTATAGAGCGTAGTTTCATAAAAAAATTAAATTGGGACTATGCTGTAAATCCTGAATTCGAAATTCATGAGAATAGTGTTGTAGTGATACTACCGAAAAACAAATCAACCGGAAAAAAGGATTTATCAGCCGGTAGGACCGGGAGCATATGCATTGAATGAAAAAGAAAGGTTGATTTATAAACTTCTTGAATCTGGTGATGCATTAAGCCGAGCGGCTATTGAAGAGGAACTTGGACTTAAGAAATCTCAGACCATTGATTTATTGAGTCACTTGAGAGATCTGAACTTAGTGGCTCAGATTGGACGTGGAAGATCAACGAAATACCTATTGAAAAACACAAACCGGACGAATTAATAACGTCCGGTTTGTTCCTTTATAAGGATGTACAAAAAACGCACTTATACCTGTTGCGGTGAGGCTCCTTATATGAATAATAGGGTTTAATGCATTGATTGCTGTAAAATATACGTTGTATTTTACAGCGTTTTTTAATATACTTGTTATAGAAGGAGTTGATGAGATGTCCAATATTAGACCGGTATCGGATTTGAGGAATTATAATGAAGTATTAAATGCATGTAGGGAACAATCCCCTGTATATCTTACAAAAAAGGGGAGAGGGAAATATGTGTTAATGGATATAGAAGACTATGAAAAAATGAAAGCCACAATAAAACTTATGGCAAACCTAGAAGAAGGTGAAAAGTCAGCTAGAGAGGAAGGCTGGTTTTCGTTGGAAGATATAGAATCAGCTTTGGGATTATAATCATGTACAATATAGAATTTTCCCCATTAACCAAAACGGATTTAATAAAAATTAGAACCTATTTAGTCGAAGAATTTGATTCGGAGATAGCTACAATTAAAATGAAGAATCTGATTGAAAGTATCAAAAATTTTGAAGAATACCCCCTTTTAGGACGACCACTGACAAATATCATTGATATTCCAACTGACTATATGTACTTTGTTGCCGAGAAAAATTATATATTCTACAGATTAGAAAAACGGACAGTCAAAATTATTCGAATAATAGATACTAGACGTGATTACATGAATATCCTTTTTGGAGATAGATAAAACTGCATTTGCTTGTAGATGGTGAACCATACCACAAATAACAACTAAATTAATTATCTGATTTATAATTATAGAACAATAAGAGAACTGCTAAAATTAGAGTTAGTCACTCAAAAAGTCTTCCACAAAAGAAAAAACACACAAAAACTGTCAAAAAGTCTTCTACAGAAGACTTTTTCACATTTCTAAGCCATCCCTAAGAATAATTTGGTATGATAGAAAGACCAATATACCATACAAAGGAGGACCTATGAAAGTCGAACTTATTAAGGCTGAAAGCCCTGAAATTATTATGAATCTTTTTCAGTATTATATATACGATATGTCTGAGTACACGGGTTTTTCACCCAACCCTAATGGCACCTATACAGTGGATGAAAGCGTGGTGCATCTAAATGATTACTGGACGAAAGCAGATCATTATCCTTTTTATATCAAAGTCGATGATCAAATCGCTGGATTTTCCTTGATCAGAAAATATCCGAATTCAAAAGAGTACTACGATATGGGTCAATTCTTTATCCTTAGAAAATATAAGGGGAGAGGGGTAGGGCGTAAGGCTTTTGAATGTGCTATAGGAAACTTTCCGGGCAAGTGGATTACAAGAGTCTTGCCCCATAATCGAGGTGCCTATAAGTTTTGGAATAAGGTTATAAGAGAATTTTCAGAATCAACCCCTGTCCTTAAAAATGAATACTACGGTGATAAAGAAATGATCTTTTTCTATTATGACAGTGAAGGAAAAAGTGACCGAGAGGATTATCATGAATAAGATTGCAATCGTTGGAAGTCCAGGCTCCGGCAAGTCGACACTCTCTAGGCGACTGGGTGATATATTACACCTAGAGGTTTATCATTTGGATGTCTTACACTGGAAGGCAGACTGGGTCCCAACTTCTCGTGAGGAGAAAATAAAGGTTCAAAGTGAACTTGTGAAGCGGGAACGTTGGATCATAGACGGCAATTATAACAGTACCCTCAAAATAAGGTTAGACGTGGCGGATACCATTGTCTTTCTGGATATCAATAGGTTGACCTGCCTATACCGCATTGTTTCAAGGTTTTTCAAGTATCGTCATGCCCAAAGACCGGATATGGCCAAGGGCAATCGAGAGAAGCTTGATCTCAAATTTCTGAAGTTTGTTTGGCAGTATCCCAAAAATAACAAAAAAGACATGATGGATTACCTATCTGCTTATGCAGCTGACGAGGGTAAAAAGATCTATATCTTAAAAAATAATAAGGCAATCAAGCATTTTCTAAAAGAAGAGTGCCAGTCATAAAAGCAAGTTCACTTTGATGAACTTGCTTTTTTATATTGCGTTCATAAACTTATGCCACATTTTTTTTTATGAATCATTTTATTCCTAACCTACAATTCCACCTCAATATAACCAAGATTAGGATAGGCGATAAGGATTTTATCAACTTTATCAATTTGACCATCTAGAGGCATGGTTACTCTACAAATCCCATTAGATAAATACTGTACGGAATATTTAGAGGAGACTAAGGCATTATCAGAATATATTTTTGCAGTCTTGTCGCCATCATAGATGAGAATCGTATTAAAATGAGGATAGTCAAGTTCTAAATGCCTTGAATAGCCTATACCGGTGGTGTAATCGAGGATTAGATTGTCAGCCGAATATGAAACATGACAGAGGTATCGGTCAATATGATCTGATTTTAGAGAAGGTAATCTGACAGGCTTTTCCAAATGATCAATCCTATAGATATCTCCTGTGAAATCTTTGTAATCTGTATTTTCATAATCAAATCTTTGCGAACCGTCAATCGTCAATGACTTTTTATTAAAATCAGTGATACTTTGGGTGTCCGTTAAATCATAGCCCGGCATTTCATTAAAGATATCGTAATTCATTCCTATTTTAGAGATAATAACCAAGGATGCCTCAAGTGATAGCTTATCTTTTGGATTAAACTGTCCCTTGCTATCCAAAGTCAAAAATTGATTTAAGGTGGCGCACTTTGCACTGAAAAGAGCGGCTGAATCAAAATCTTCATCCTTAAAAATGACCGTGTCCACTTGATCATTATAAGGGAGATTTAAGGCATCAAGAAAGTTTTGAATCATGACACTTATTTCTTCTCTTGTTATGAGTAAGTCCGAGTCTCTTTCTTTTAAAGAAAGACCCTTTAACATACTTTCAAGACTTATAGTCTCATTCAATTGATTGTTGCTTTGATTAGGGTACACTGTTTCAAATTGTTTTAACAAGTCATAAAAATCGCCAACCGTCATTGCCTCTTGATAGTCAATGGCTTTTTTATGTTGACTATAACCACCAACACCAGTCGTATAATAGTCTAGTGATTGATCTACAAAATTAAAAACATGATTATATGAGGCTAATAGGACGTAGTTCAATGCCCATTTTGAAGGAAAATGTCCGCTAAAAATCAGCGAATGGTTATCATATAAATCAAGAACACTTATTAATGAATAACCGCCCGCATTATAAGCGGCTATCTCTCTACCATTGAGTATGATTTTGACATCGGTGTCATAGAGCTTTCCATGATCAGCTATAGGGCAGATATGATAACTTGAAGTTTCTGTTTGTCCAACAAAATCGATGTAAGTCGATCTTTTAAGGTTATCCCATGTAACTGTAAAACCGTAATTTTCAAGATTCTCTGCACAGACAAATAATCCTTGATAGCCATCTACAGTATAAGTTTGAATCGGTTTATATTCTAGACCGTCGAAGAGGCACAAGGGATCATTTGAAATAGAATATGTATGAGTCGTTTCTGCAAAATTGATAGGGCTTATCGATAAGACCATTAAGAGGCTAATCATGATAATGCCTATTTTTTTAGTCATAATAGTATCCATCTCCTTTTGAAGTTCTTATTATATTATAGTCTTTATTTGAGATTTTAATAGTTCATTCCTACTAAGTCATTCGAAGTACATCTCTAAAGATGTGCTTCTCTCGTTATCAATATCATAAAATCTATCCATCTTCATCTTGAAGAAGGAAGAATCATCAAAAGTTTAAGCGACGAATGCAAGAACAACCCACAGTTACAAAGTGAAACTGATCAAATTTTTTATGAATAGAGGAGAAATAAAACGCTATTTACTGCGGGTGAAAGCTTTAAAAGATATGATATAATGCAATTGACCACGGTCGAAACATTATTCGACCTTTTCGATTCGTTCGTTTGTGAGGTAATGATTATGTTTGATATTTTAAGAATACTGATAAATGGTGAAACGAAGTATATTGACTTTAAAGAAAAATACTCTAAAATAATATTAAAAACTGTATCTGCATTTTCAAATTATCATGATGGTAAAATTCAACAAAGGGAATAATTCGCGCTGATGCAGAAAAGTACATGAGTATTGACAAAACTAAAGCGATTAACTTGATCAATGTATTACTGGATAAAGATGTAGTTATCAAAATAGGTATTGGCAAAAATACAAAATATAAATAGAGAATATTTTGATACTCACTCTAGTGCGTTACCTAGAACTATATTATAAGTGAATGCTATTTTATAATGTAGAAAGAAATTAAGGAGGTTTGTTCATGAAATCATCAATTGATGAATATAAAGAATATATTAATAAAATTGGCGATAGGACAGAATTATATAAATCAATTACAGATGCCTTTGAAATAAGAAGTGCATTATATCCTGGTAGTCATATTGATGTTAGTCCATCACTGGTAATACCTAAAGTGACTTATGTTGATAGTTTTAAAGGCACGGCAAAGTTCTTTAAGAACATGAATGAAATTCTTAACTTTATTGAGGAATATAAGCAGTATGAGGGTAGTTGTGAGATGAGTTTTTACAATGAAAATTACGAAAAAAACTTAAATCTTGAAAAAGTGGATTTGATTATTTCACAGTACGCTGGATTTGTAGGACAGGCTACAAAGGTTTACTTGAAAAAGGGTGGTATCTTACTATGCAATGATAGTCATGGAGATGCAACATTAGCATACGGCGATTCTGATTATGAGTTTATTGGTGTCATAAATCTTAATAACATGATTGACACTGAGAATCTTGAGAAGTATTTTAAATTTAATAGAAGTCGTGATATTGACTTCGAAAAAGTAAGAAAAACGATGAAGGGGCCAAAATACCAAACTAAAGCTGAGAATTACATTTTCAGAAAAAAAGCAGTTTAGTGAAGTACCCAGAACCGTACCACAAATAACTGTTATTTTAGATAATATGTACATATTATGTGAAGGAAATGAAAGTATTTATTATTGCATTCCTATTTACGGAGGATATATGAGGACAAGGACAGAAAGCGAAATGTTTGAACTGATAAGAAGATTTGTTGAATTAGATGACAGAATACGTGTTGCTATAGTGAATGGTTCACGAGCTAATCCAAATGTTCAACGAGATATTTTTCAGGATTATGATATTGCTTGCTTTGTTACGGAGGTTAAACCATATTTATTAGAAAGTAATGTAGTACCATATTTTGGTGAAACTATCATTGTTGAACAACCTAATTTCGGTCCATGGCCTCCAGATGATGCTGATGGTAGTTATCATAACTATAATATGCAATTTCTTGATGGCAATCGAATTGATTTAACTTTTTACAGTATGGAGAAATTAGATGAGCATAGTAGTGACAGTCTTTCTAAGGTACTGATAGATAAAGATGAATTATGTTCGCACATACCTCTCGCAAATGAGAGCAGTTACTTTATTCAAGAGCCAACAGAAGCAAAGTACATTGGATGCTGCAACGCCTTCTTTTTTGCAATAAGCTCTCATATTCCAAAATCAATTTGGAGGAAACAACTGCCACTAGTAAAATCCTATTTAGAGGGATGGTTAAGAGTTCCAGTTCAATTGATGCTATCATGGGAAATTGGAAATAAGACTGGGTTTGATAAGTCACTTGGTGCAGGTGGTAAGTATTTAGAAGAGTATTTAGAGCCTAACAAATGGGATAAATATTTAAGTACTTATGTTGGCTCGGATTATGATGATATTTGGGATTCTATTTTTGTTTTCTATGATTTATTCGTTGAGTCTGCAGTTTACATTGCTAATGAGTATAACTTCAGTTTTCCAAAAGACAATGCCCAAAGTGTTTTTTCTTTTCTAAAACATGTAAGGCAATTACCTAACGATGCTGACACAATATATAAGTAATACTATAGTCAAAAAAACTGCATTCAGGTACATTACGCTGAACCGTAGCATAAGTAGACAAAAGAAATTTTCTGTAACGGTTGAAAATAAGTGAATTAATCAATATGAACCGTTCTGTATAAGAAAAGTAGGGTAAAAACTTTTCACCGTTAATTATGGAGAAGGCTGTTTGAGGTATGAGTTAGTGAAATTAGAAATGTCAGAGAAAATAGACCCTTTCGGGTCTTTTTTTACGTCTTATACTGAACCTACTCATCTTGAAGATATAAGTGATCATCTCCCCATTGGACAATTAATGACATAATGGGTTTCAAACTTTCACCGTGTTCAGTTAATGAGTATTCAACTTTTGGTGGTACTTGTGAATAAACCTTTCTATTAACAATTTTATAATGCTCAAACTTCTTTAGTTGCTGAATCAGCATTTTTTCTGTAATACCAGGAATCTTCTTTCGAAGCTCTCCAAATCTTAACGGTTCACTTTGTAAAGCCCATAAGATCCACATACTCCACTTGCCGCTAATCAAATCAATTGTAAAGTCTATAGGACAAGAAAACTTATCTTTATTTACAGATGACATATTTTTATCTCCTTAATATAATACTTACCTTTTGTATAGTATTATACTAAAAAGTAGGTACTTGTACAATAGATAGCATCTGTATTAAACTAGCCTTAGTAAATTTGATAATATATGGAGGAAATAAGATGGAGAAGATTAAAATTGGCAAAAAGAATCATTTATATCCAAGTCCGACTGTGTTGGTTGGCGCTCATGTTGATGGCAAACCCAATTATTTAAACGTTTCATACTGTGGAATCGTTAATCGTGTTCCTGCCATGCTTTCCGTATCACTGAATAGGAATCATTATACCTATGAGGGGATTAAAGGGCATAAGACCTTTAGTGTAAATATTCCTTCGGTTGAAATGTTAGCAGAGACGGATTATTGTGGGATTGTATCTGGAAGAAAAGTAGACAAAGGGAAGCTTTTTAATACCTTCTATAGTGAATCTAGAGATATACCAATGATAGAAGAATGCCCGATCAATATGGAGTGTAAAGTGATTGAGATCTTAGATTTAGGTGGAAGTAATATAACCCTTATAGGTGAAATTATTGAGTCATACGCTGAAGAAAAGTATCTTGAAAATGGCGTGCCGGATTTAAGCAAGATCAATCCAATCATACTGTCGATGTATGAATTTAACTACTATAGCATAGGAGAAAAAATAGGCAGGGCATGGAATGTTGGAAAGAATGTTCATATATGATGACTAAAAGTACAAAACTGAAGATGAGTTATAATTTAGCAGTTTTTAATCCAAATAGTTTTAATCTAACAGTTCTTATCAAGTTGATAACATAAGAACTCATTTTAAAAAACCACCTTGCAACAGGTGGTTTTCTTTATATTACTTTCATGAACTTATGCGTCATTTTCTTAAAAAATAACGTTGAACCTAACTTATATCTCATCAAATGACTCCTATTAAAGATCCTCCCTACAAGGCTACCTCAATATAACCAAGATTAGGATAAGAGATAAGGATTTTATCAATTTTATCCACTTGATCATTCAGAGGCATGGTTACTCTACAAATTCCATTACCTAAATACTGTACTGAATATCTAGAGGTGGCTAAAGCATTATCAGAATATATTTTTATAGCATGGTCACCATCATAAACGAGAATACTATCAAAATGTGGATAATCAAGTTTTAAATGCCCTGAGTTTTTAAAGGAGAAAAATATAATATTAAATTTGACAAGACCAATATAATCAGTTATACTGACTATATTAAAATTAATCAGTTCAGCTGACTATCAGTTGCGCTGATTACTTGGAGGCTATATATGTATTCAGTGGAAAATTCATTAGGTTTTATGTTTGGAAAAATATCTCAAGCAATGAGCGACAAGTTTCAAAATCATTTAGATGCTTACGGTATTACATTTAAGCAATATGGTGTGCTTCTCGTAGTTTCGTCTGATTTAGAAGAAACACAGATAAGTGTAGCAAAAAAATTAAAACTTGATCGAACAACAATCGGACAACTTATAGACAAATTAGAAAAACAAAATTTGTTGATGCGGGTACAATCTAAAAAGGATAAGAGGGCCTATAATCTTCATTTAACAAATGAAGGGAATAACGTAGTAAAAATACTTTGGGATAAAATGAATAATTCTGAACGAGAGGTTATTAGCTGTTTAACAAGTGAAGAACAGAAAAAGATGGTTGAGTTACTAGTGAAAGTATACGAAAGAGAGGTTATTATAAATGAATAAATTAGAATATTTTAAAGCAAAAGTTGATGCAACAGTGAGTCCAATGGATTACATGAAATTAAAAAAAATGAAAAATGAAAATGTAATTTTACTTGATGTAAGAAATGCCCCAAAAGCACTTAAAAAAGATAAAATTAAGGATTCTATTGAATTACAACAGGTAGATTTGGCTGATAATCTTGATCAATTAGCAAAGGATAAAATTATAGTCGTATATTGCTGGGATACTTGGTGTAATTTAGCTGCAAAAGCCTGTATTACACTTCTTGAAAATGGCTATGAGTGTATAGAACTTAGTGGTGGAATTGCTTCATGGAAAACCATGAATTTACCTGTAGAAAAACTGTAAAATGTCATTGTACACAACTGGAAGGATGGGGAATATTATTTTTAATGATATTCCTTGTCTTTTATCTAAATTAAACTATCCAAAACAGAAGACTCCGTGTACTGTCAAAGCGATACAAGGTCTAATTGAGGTTAATCATGAAACAGATCATATTTTTAATAGAAATTGGGATCTTATTCAAGGATACTAATAATGCTTTCAGTGAACAAATAAAGAGGATTAAAAAGGAATTTAAACTTAATATATCTAGATTAATAACTGAGAACCAGTATAATGATAGTATTAGAAGAAATGTAAACTGAGGAGATGAAGTGCTTCATGAAGAAAAAATTAAGAAAACTCACCATGGTGTTTGGTATATTAACTGCGATAAGTGTCACTTTAGTGCCAATTATAGGCATTTTTGTTTCAGGTGATATTGGCATAATACTGTTAAAAAGTTCTGTGGTGTTATTTGTGATGACAATGTTGTGCATGATGGGGGCTATGATAGTCGACTCAAATTGGATTGTTAAATTGGCAGTATTGCCTATAGCCTATATACTGATTATGGTTGCTTATATGATTTATCAATTAAAAATACATAAGTTTTTTATAGGTGCACTTGGGGGCGATGTGGGAAATGCCACAATGAAAATAAGTGAAGATGTTTCAGTTGCTAAGCTTTCAATGATGTTACATGGTGGTGTGATTGTCCTGTGTATTCCTTTAATTATTATAGTCATTGTCAAAGCTATAAAGTTGAATAAACGTAGCAATATTGACTTTTCAACATATGATACAACAGAAGGTGTTATTACAAATGTGATAGACACACGAACTAAAATGAATAAAGTGAAAATTTATAAAATCACTTTGGATATTCCTTATTATCAAGGGGAAAATTATCAAGTAACAAAAGCGTTTTTAGTTCCGATGCATATGCTTCATACCATCGCATTGGGTAAGAACGTTACGTTAAAAGTAAACCCAAAGAAGAGAGAAGACATTTATATTCAAAATGAGTATGGGATTCTGTAATGGCTTAAATATTGCTACATAATAAAATAGTTATATGAGGTTTAATCACATGGATATCAATAAAACAAAAGCTGTTTAGATGGCTCTAAACAGCTTTTTCATTTAACGATTAGATAACGATCAGATTTTAAAAGCCTTGGTTTGCTCATCTAATTCTGCCGCTATTTTTTCAAGTTCTTTCGCTTCAACACTGATCATTTTGACCATGTCATCTTGAATTTCAATTCTGGCAGCAATTTCTTGTGAGGTTGCTGCACTCTCCTGGATAACTGCTGAAATACTTTCTAGGGATTGAGAAGCTGATTCTTTGGCAACATCAATACTCTCATTGATTTTAATCAGATCGCTGACTTCTCCAAAGGTCGTTTTAACACTTAAAGATATTCCCATTAATGCCGTATTGGCATCCTGAAGTCTATAATCTGCTTCATTTAATTGATATGAAGACAAATCAATTCCTTTTTTAGCATCATCAACATTATTGATAATGGAAGTAGTAATTGTATTGATATTCCCTATGGATGATGTTGTTTGTTCTGATAAATTTCTAATTTCTTCAGCCACCACTGCAAAACCTTTTCCGTGTTCTCCTGCTCGTGCAGCCTCTATTGAAGCATTAAGAGCAAGAAGATTTGTCTGTTCTGCAATCTTTTGAATAACCGTTAAAATATTACTAATTTGGTGAGAACTTTTTAATAGCTCGTCAATGGTAACTCTCAACGCATCATTTGCAGATACGGATTGTTTAAAAGCATTTGTCATGGTCTTTAAGCTCTGCTTGGATGTTTCTTGGTTTTGATCAATAATCTTTGTGTTCTCAAAGATACTTGATGAGATGGCTTGATTTTTTTCAAGAAATTCTGAAAGATTTCTGAGCTCGCCTAATGTTTGATTGACATCTTTAGCCTGTTGCTGTATACCATCAACGAATTCGGTGAATCCTACATTGATATCATTTATAGTCTCAGAACCACTTGTTGCATTTTTCCCTAACGCTGTGGATTTTTTAGCAAGTTGAGTAGCGGTATTTTTTAAAGAGCTGATCATTGCATTAAAGGTGGTGACTAATTCTTTGATGGCTCTCCCCAGTTGTCCTGTTTCATCCTTCTGGGACAGTGATTTTTGATTGACAATTACTTTCTCTCTAAAATCATTTTGGGCCATTTCATTTATAATCTCTGTAAATTCTTTAATGGGTTTTGAAATACTTTTGTTAAAGTTTAAAATGATTGCAATGATGATCCCAATAATTAACAATAAGATAAGCCCATTGATAATTATGGTTCTCATAATCATACCATTGATTTTATCGAGGTTATAATTGAGTTCAAACACACCAATAACATTGGTTTTGGTAGGTTCATAAATGGGTAGGAAGTAATGTAATTCTTTTTTTTGTTCTATGTAGAGGGATTCGCCCGTAAGTGCCTTTTTCAATAAGTCCTGATTTTCAGCATCTAAATCAGAGATTAAACTGCCTACGGTATTTGATAAATCTTTATCAGTTGTATAGATTAAATGCTCGTGATCAAATAAATCTACTTCCAAATGAGATACTTTTTTAAATCGCTCAAAAAAATTATCCGCATACCCAATTTGTATTGTTCCAATGACCTCCCCATTGTCTCTAATTGGCGAGAAGCCTCTAATTGCAATTCCTGATGAACCTGTCTCCGTCCCCATGATTGAAGCGCCTGAAAGTGCTTCCTTTATTGTATCGCGATCACTTTTATCATCGCCGTTCTTTTCAAGATTATGACCCCTTAAAAAAACGATTCCTTTATCATCACCTATCTCAAAAACAGAGAGCCCCATGGTTTGATTTAAATTGTCATAAATCGGTTTGATATAGGATGCCATCGCAGTTAGGTCTTTTTCTTTCAATGCACGCACTATTTTTTCATCTTCAGCAAAAGTGGTCGCCAGTGCGAGGGAATCTTTACTTCTGTTATCGATTAAATCCGTTAATAAATTTGCAGCGGACAAAACATCTTCTTTAGCACTTTGTTTTTGATCTCTTGCATTGGTTAGCGTGATAACAGAAAGCGCCACCAGCACCACTAAAATGATGACAGAGAAAGCCAATTGTAATTTTCTAGATATACTTTTTATTTTCACTTTTCCGCGCCCCTTGGATAGTTATTTTGAAAAATTATGAATACAATTTCAATAACATCATAATTTTATATTTAATTATTTTATGCCCTTATAATCTACATATATTCAAAAATAGAAAATTTAAATTTGTACATCAAAAGGTAGGTGGCGATTCAAATGAATGCTAACTTAAAAAATCTTTAGTAAGATGGTGTTGACAATAGGGTAGATAAATATATATTATAGAAGTTATATATAATATTAAAAATATTTATATTTATCAATTTAGAGGTGATGAGGGGAATTTAAACAGGAGTTGTATGAACTTGTTTTATTGAAACGTTCTTGAGCTCAAGCTTTGACACAACTTTAGTATTGTTAAATTAAAATTCCAAAGGAGGAAATAATGTTCAATACCAGTAAAAAGAAAATGCTAGCGGTAATTGAAGAGAAGAATCTTGAAATTGAAGTATTGAAAAAAGAAAATGCTGTGTTGAAAGGGATACAACAAGCCATGCCAGACCCCTATTTTGTTAGAGATATGGATTACAATGTTATACTGTGGCCTGAAATGATTCAGAAGTTAACAGGCTATTCTGAATCAGAAGCAAAATCTATTAAATGTGGGGATTTATTTAAAGCAGACGTTTGTCAGAATTGTCCTACTCAGGAATGTGTTAAAAAGAAGGACTTTTTAAAGGATGCCATGGTAGATGTTTATACTAAATCAGGTAAAAAGTTGACATCACTCGTTTCAAATGCTGGCGTTTATGATGAAGAGGGAAATCCTGTAGCTGCTGTAGAAATTATAAAAGATATAACGAATCAACAAGTCTTACTTTCAAGTATTGGAAACAGCTCAGAGCATCTTGGCTCAGTATCTGAGGAGTTAGCGGCATCAACCGAAGAAGTGTTATCATCTGGACAATTAGTCAATGAACAAATCGTTGAAATACTAAATCAGACGAAAGATGGTCTAGTAGATACCAATAAGCTTAAAGAAACTTCTAATAACTGTATAACATTTGCTAATGAGGTTACAATAGCAATGAATAAGATTTCACTATCAGTGAATGATTCTTCTATTAGTATAGGTGAACTTGAAGAAAAATCTCAAAATATTAATGAAATTATTTCAACAATAAAGAGCATTTCTTCTCAAACCAACTTACTGGCACTCAATGCATCAATTGAAGCTGCTAGGGCTGGAGATGCTGGTAGAGGTTTTGCAGTTGTAGCAGATGAAATTAGGAAACTTTCAGAGGAAACTGATGAATCTTCTACTGAAATTGTCAATTCAGTTGGACAGATTATGTCGCTCATTAAAAGTGTAACAGACTCAACACAAATGGTTACAAAAAATGTTGACGTAGGGAACGGCAGAGTCGATGAGCTGATTAGATTGATAAAGCATATTAATAAGTCTACAGAAGAATTAGCGGAAAAGATAAACCTGATAAGCCTGAACGCTCAAAATTCAGTGGATGCGACATCAAATCAAGAAAGCTCATTAAATCAGGTCACAATAGTTTCGGAAGATCTCGCTGAAACAGCACAAGCTTTGTTAAGTGAGTTTAATAAATTCCGTTATGAGAATATGTAATTTGAATACTTACTGATAAAAATTATAGACTAAAGAGCAATGAGAAAATTAAAAAAAGCATATAAGATCTATAAAGAATTAAACCGTCCCCTGAAAATGAGGACGGTTTTTTTCATACCTAACCTTCTCTTGACAGGATTGAATAACTATAGTACATTATGACTAACAGTCATATGACTGTTAGTCATAACCTTAAAGGAGGTCTATTTTGCCTAATCAAACTTTTTTTAATTTAGAACCAGATAAGCAACAACAAATCCTAGATGCCGCTATTTATCTTTTTGCCACCATGCCATTTAAAAAAGTGAGTATCGATAAAATTGTAGCACATGCGAATATCCCTAAAGGGAGCTTTTATCAATATTTCACCAATAAAGATGATTTGTATACATACCTATTTGTGAGTATTAGTGATGAAAAAAAGCAATATTTGTATGATTCATTTGAAGCACTTAAACAGCTAAGTTTTTCAGAATGTATCAGGCATTTATACCATTCTGGAATGACCTATGATGAAGAGAAGTATGAAGACTTAAAAGATAATTTTCTTCTCAATTGTAAAAAAGAACGACAGGATCAAATTGTAGCGGTGATGTTTGCAGAGAGTGTGACAATATTTGAAGATATTTTAAATTATTATAAGGAAAAGGGAGAAATTAAAAAAGAGACTAACGTGAAGATGACCGCGCAAATGTTAACGACCTTAAGTATCTACATGGGGAAACACTTGCAAGAAAATCATTTAAGTCATGACGAAATCATTAAAACGATAGATGAAATGATTCGGGTTATAGAAAGTGGGATTTTATGATGATTGACTTTGAACAAGAAAAATATTTGAAGTATGTTGATAACACATTTATCATTGACTATCCCCAAGAACTTAAAATCATTGATTTTCATACGCACTTAAGCCGTGCTTTGCCGGGAGGTAAAAACCCTAAGTCCACACCTCAATTCCCGACACTTCCGAAACACAATCAAATGGATTTATCTCTTCCCTATTGGACAGACAAAGCGGCACTGAATCAGAAATATGGGGGACCGTTTGCTTTTTTTAGATTTATAGGAGAAGGGCTTAGCATCTATAAAGATATGATTTCAAGTGGTTCGGAAGCCAATATGTTATTAGCAATGAAGGTCATGGGGATTAGTCAATCGGTTGTATTGCCCATAAGTACGGCTAAAAAGGATGTAACAATGGGGGCATTAGATAGTCAGAGTCGTTATCCTGAAAAGATCATTGCTTTCTGCTCTGTTCATCCTAGAGATCCAGAAGCCTTAAGTAAAATTCATCACTATCATCAGCTAGGGGCTAAAGGGCTTAAACTTAAAATAACAAATGACGAGATCCATGGAAATTTTAAGCACTTGATTGAATTATTAACCGCTTGTAGTGAACTCAATATGCCGGTGTTATTTCATACAGGTACGGTTAGTAATCTGATTGATAGACCCTTATCCTTTATCATGAATAAAGTGATTAACAGTACGGCAATTGATATATTGGAAAGTCTACTAGAGGCGTGTCCCCATAATTTGAACTTTATTTTTGGACACAGTGGTATAGGGCAATACAAAACAGTAGCAAGGCTCATGAAAAAATACCCTGCATCTTATACGGAACTGTCTTCACAATCAACTGAAAGTATTCAGTATCTTATTGATGAAGTGGGCTTTGACAGACTTTTATTTGGTTCAGACTGGCCAGCTTTGCCGCAAGCTATAACGCTATCACGTGTGTTACAAGCGACAGAAAATCACCCCCTAGCTAGAGATTCTATCCTATATCTAAATGCGGAAAAACTTCTATACCATTAAAGAGCCTTGTTGTCATTTATACTATTATCCTTATGACGATGGGAATCGTTTTGTACTAGAGAAGGCTGTCATCAATCTAGTGGGCTTTATTGTAATGGATTTTTCCCTTAAGATTAGGGGTGTGGGCCATTCTGCCATCTGTAGTGATGAGGATAGCTGCCATGCCATCAATTGCATTTACCTTTTTTAAAAGATGACTGATATCAAGACCAAAGAGTTGGGTGGTATAGAGGTCACAGTCAAGGGATTTATCAGCAATGATAGTCAGTGAAGCAATATCTGTTTTGATGGGATAACCCGTTTGACTGTCAAAAATGTGGTGGTAGGTTTGGCCGTCAATTTTAAAGATGCGCTCATAGATTCCAGAAGTGACGACGGATTGGTTTCTAATCTTAACACTGGCAACCCAATTCCCCCTAGGTAAGAAGGGATTTTGAATACCAACTTCCCAGTCGGTATTGCCTTTAGGTGAATCACCATAGACGAGGACGTTGCCTCCTAAGTCGACCATTGCTGAAACAGCACCATTTTCTTTAAAAAAATCCATTATTTTATCACAGAAATAGCCCTTAGCGATCGCGCCGAGGTCTATTGTCATGCCTTCTTTTTTGAAGAAGACAGTCTCGTTTGCTTCATCAAGGACGATGTATTCTGGTTTGATAAGATCAAGTACTGCTTCAATTTCTTCTTGATGAGGGATGCAGGCGTCTTCAAATCCAATATGCCACAGTTTTGTAAGGGGACCAATTGCAATATTTAAGAGGCTCTCTTCTACTTGACTGTGTTCTTTTCCAATTTTGATAAGTTCAAATAAATCGGAAGTCACTTTTTCAGGTCTTTTATAGGCCTTTTCTTTCAGTTTGGCAAGTGGTGAGTGGTCGCTATTGGCACTAAAGACTTGTTCAAATGTACTCAGCATCTCTGAAGCCTCGTCCAGTAGCGATTCAGCACGTTCACTTTTTAGGTATAATCTGATGACTGTCCCCATGAGATAAATTGTTTTTTCAGCAGTTTCCATCGTATTCTCCTCAATTTAAAGCGTCTTCTGAGTCAGTAGAAAACGCGTCTATAAGTGCCAAATCTATTTCGGATAGTGATCGATCTGAGAGATGTGCTATGAAAAAATCCAAGCTCAATTCATCCATTGGCAAGGGATAGAGATTGTATTTTTCAGGACATGGTTCAACGATAATGCTCTCCGGTATGAAGGTTAAGCCTACCCCATTCATAGCAAGTCTTTGAATAGTAAAGATTTCAGAGCTTTCAAGGATAATTCTAGGTGTGATTTTATAAACGCTTAAAAGCTGATCTATCTGGTTTCTTATGGAAGACCCCTTACTGGTTAAAATGAGATTTTGGCAGAGTAAGGTCTTCGTGTCATAAGTCCCTGGATCAAGCCATGCAACGCCTTCTCTATAGAGTTCACACGAGCGAGGAATAAGGGCACTGTAGCTGTTTTTGCCTAAAACAGTCGAGCTTAAATTTGGAGAGATGTTCCGAGAGTTTTGTCCAATCCAAAAGTCCAATTCACCACTTAATGTATATTTCTCATTTTTTTCAGGCAAATCTTCAAAGAGTTCAATCTTGCAGGTCGGATAGTTTTTTAAAAAATGAGGAATCAATAAGGGCAGAAGGTAAGTACCGAGACTCGGGAGAATGCCAATTTTAATCACCTGCTTATCTTGATTGTCAACCGCTGCTATTTCACGTAAAAATCTCGAATAGCGATTTTCTATTGAGGTTAAGTACTCATAATATATTTTACCCTGTTCGGTCAAGCGATAGGGGAGTTCACTTCTGTTAATGAGTTCACATTCTAATTGTTTTTCGATGCGTTTAATCACCTGTGTGAGGTAGGGCTGAGAGACATAGAGTGCCTTGGCAGCCTTACCATAATTGCTGTACTTGAGGATAGCATCGATATAATACAGAGTGTTCTGTGGGCTGTTTTGTGCCATTTAAACCTCCTATTTGTAAGGAATCATTCATTTTACTTCTATTCGATGATAACAAAATTGTTATCAAAGTTCAATATATAACTATTAGATAGATGAGCATGACTGTGTTAAAATTATATCAATTAAACGCACTGGATATTATTTTTCATAAAGAGAGGGGAAACCAATGAAATATTTAGCAATTGTAGGCACGAATGCTGATGTATCAACGAATCGTATGTTGCTTCAATTCATGCAAAAACACTTTGCAAATGATGCTGATATAGCACTTTGTGAAATCAAGGCATTACCTGCCTTTTACGAGGCAGAAGCTGATGATGTGCCTGAAACGGTTGTAGAATTATCAGAAAAAATTAGAGAAGCTGATGGCGTTATCATTGCCACACCGGAATATGACCACGCTATTCCGGCAGTATTAAAAAAGTGCCCTTGAATGGATTAGTTATACAAGTCAAGCACTTATAGATAAACCTGTTTTAATTGTAGGGGCGTCTCATGGGGTCTTAGGGTCTTCTAGAGCACAAGCCCACCTTAGACAAATCCTTGATTCACCTGAACTTGCAGCGAGAATTATGCCGAGCAGTGAATTCCTTCTTGGAAAATCACAAGAGGCATTTGATTATGCAGGGAAGTTAAAAGACGCTGAAAAAGTAGCAGAACTCGATGAAGTCTTTAGAGAGTTTTTACTTTTTACAAAAATCACTTTAGAGTTGTTGGCAGAAAAAACAGCCCTAAAAAAAGATAAAAAATTCACTTGGGAAGTATAGGAGGGAACATCATGAAATTTATTGCGATAGCTGGAACGAGTGCGAAAAAATCATATAACCGTTCACTCCTTCAGTTCATGAAAAAATATTTTGAGTCAAAAGCTGAAATTGAAATAATGGACATAGCAGATGTCCCAATGTTTAACCAATCAGATGACCAGTCTAACACAGAAATTCTGCAAAGATTTAATGATAAAATTACTGAAGCTGATGGCGTGATTATTGCAACCCCCAGAATATAATCATTCGATTCCATCAAGTCTCAAGAGTCTTATTGAATGGCTTAGCTTTGAGCTTCATCCACTTGTAGGAAAGCCAGTCATGATTATTGGCGCTTCAAAGGATGTTCAAGGGTCATCACGTGCACAATTGCATCTTCGTCAAATCTTAGATGCACCCGGTGTCGATGCGAATGTGATGCCAGGTTATGAGTTCTTACTTGGGAATGCTCATAAGGCTTTTGATGAAAACGGAGACCTCAATAACGAAAGAACGATTGATTTCTTAGAAATTTGTTTCTTGCGTTTTATGCGTTTTTCAAAAATTTCAAATCTTTTAAATGAAGAGGAAGCTTTTGAGTTTAATCCAGGCGATTATGAGGTTAGTACGCTTGGACATGGTGGAAGCCTACCTATGAAAGTAACCTTTAGCGAAAAACGGATTGAGTCTATAGAAATTGACAGAGAAGGGGAGACGGAAGGTCTTGCAGACGTTGTTTTTGTAAGAATCCCTGATCGAATCATTGAAGGACAGACACTTAATGTTGATGCACTTTCAGGTGCTTCAGAAACAAGTAATGCAGTACTCGATGGTGTGGCAAAAGCAATCAAACTTGCAGGGGTTAATCCAGACATCTTAAAAAGACGTCCTAAACCACCAAGTGCCTTAAACCGAGAAGATGAAGAATATACCTGTGATGTCGTAGTTGTAGGTGGCGGAGGTGCAGGTCTTAGTGCCGCAGCAACTGCCCTTCAAAAGGGAGTAGATACAATTGTCATTGAAAAATACCCAGCAGTGGGAGGAAATACCATCCGTTCAGGTGGTCCAGTCAATGCTGCTGATCCAGAGTGGCAAGCTGGATTTAAGGAAAATCCTGGTGAGAGAACGACTATAGAAAGTTTACTTTCTACTGATGAAAGCTTAATTCACGCTGAATATTTAGAAGACTTTAGAGCGTTAAAGAAAGAATTTATGGCCTATAAAGAAGCGTTTGCAGACAAAGAGGGACACCTTTTTGATTCACCACTACTCCATAGAATGCAGACCTATTTTGGTGGTAAGCGTACAGACCTTCAAGGTAATGATATCTACGGGCAATATGATTTAGTAAAAATCATGACAGACCATGCGCTTGAAAGTGTTAAATGGCTTGAAGAGATTGGTGTAGAATATGATAAAAACATTGTCTTTGCACCGGTAGGCGCATTGTGGCGCCGTGGACATAAACCTGTTAAAAGCTATGGAACTGCGTTTATTTTAGCCTTAAGAGACTATGTTGAAAACCATGGAGGGAAAATCATTACAGATAGTCCTGTCAAAGAATTCATCTTAGTAGATGGCGAAATTAAAGGTGTGATTGCAACAGGAGAAAATGGTCAAAAGGTTACAATTCATGCTCAAAAAGTTGTACTGGCAAGTGGCGGTTTTGGCGCTAATACAAAAATGTTGAAAGAATATAATACCTATTGGCAAGAAATTGATGACAATATCAGAACGACAAACTCTTATGCCATGACTGGCGATGGGATTTTATTGGGTCAATCAGTAGGTGCGGCACTTACAGGTATGGGCTTTACACAGATGATGCCAGTTTCCGATCCAGAAACAGGAGAACTCTTTAGCGGTATTCAAGTGCCACCTGAAAACTTTGTCATTGTTAATACAGAAGGCAGAAGGTTTGTTAATGAGTTTTCTGGTAGAGATGTATTAACCAAAGCGGCAATTGAACAAGGTGGATTATTCTATCTTATCGCCGATAGCGAAATCAAGAAAACAGCTGCCAATACAAGTGAAGAAAAAATAGCACTTCAAGTGGAAGCAGGGACACTCTTTAAAGCAGACACAATTGAAGAATTGGCTGAAAAAGTAGGGATGAATCCACAAGTTCTTGCGGACACTATTAAAAAATACAATTCGTATGTTGATGCAGGTGCAGACCCTGAATTCCATAAAGATACTTTTAGCCTAAAAGTAGAAAAAGCACCTTTCTATGCGACACCAAGAAAACCAGCTGTTCACCATACAATGGGTGGGTTGAGGATTGACACGTCTACCCATGTATTAGATGAAAAAGGTAATCCTATTAAAAATTTATATGCTGCAGGAGAAGTTGCAGGTGGGATTCATGCAGGTAACCGTCTGGGCGGTAATGCACTCACTGATATTTTCACATTTGGTAGAATCGCTGGAAAAACAGCAGTTGAAGAAATGTAATAAGGTAATTAAAAAAATTATATAATCATAAAAAGCTTAAAAAGTTCTGAGCATGAAATGTGTTCAGAACTTTTTTTAGGTGATGAGAAAAAAAGTTATTTTTGAATAGAATCTTATATGTTTAAAGTAGCTATTAAAAACGGTATATATAAGGTATATAAGGCTAAACTGTATAATAATGAAAGATAACGGGGTAAAATATGATAAGTATCTTTTATTAAACACAAGTTTAGGGTATAAGTTTTCTGAATCACGCAATTATACGGGTAATTAATATTATTTACAGAGGAGGTACTAATGTTCAATGGCGGGAAGAATCAAATGGCTAAGCAACTTGAGGAAAAAAATAAGGAAATAGAGGCATTGAAACGAGAAGTTGCAATGTTGAAAGGTATTCAACAAGCGATGCCTGATCCATATTATGTTAGAGATATGGACTATAACGTTATATTATGGCCAGAAGCAATTCAAGAACTTACAGGTTATACAGAGGAAGAAGCTAAAACCATTAAATGTGGGAACATATTTAAAGCTTCAGTTTGTCAGGATTGCCCTACTCAAAAATGTGTTTACAAAAAAGAATTTTTAAGAGATGCCATCGTTGATGTTTTTAACAAAAAAGGGGAGAGACTGAATACACTTGTTTCTAATGCGGGGGTCTATGATGACGAAGGAAATCCTCTAGCAGCAGTTGAAGTTGTAAAAGATGTGACCAGTCAGCAAACATTGTTATCAAGTATTGGAACCAATTCGGAACATTTGGGTTCAATCTCTGAAGAGTTAGCAGCATCAACTCAAGAAATCCTATCATCTGCGCAAATGGTCAATGAACAAACGATTGAAATATTGGATCAAACTAAAGATGGTTTAGAGAACACCAATAAACTTAAAGCAATCTCTAATAACTGTATACAATTTGCTAATGAAGTAACTACCTCAATGAATAGTATTTCTTCATCAGTTAACCAATCGTCTAGCAGCATCAATGAGTTGGAAGAAAAATCTAAAAACATAAATGAGATTATTTCAACCATCCAAAGTATTTCTTCACAAACGAACCTTCTTGCGTTAAATGCATCAATTGAAGCGGCAAGGGCTGGAGAAGCAGGTAGAGGATTTGCGGTTGTAGCAGATGAAATTAGAAAATTGGCAGAGGAAACAGACGATTCATCAAGAGAAATTGTAACATCAGTTGGACAAATAATGACGCTTATTAGAAGTGTTATAGAATCGACTGAAATGGTAACGAAAAATGTAGATCAAGGTCAAGGTAGAGTTGATGAGCTCATAAGTCTTATTCAAGATATTAATTCTTCTACAGAAGAACTGACTGGTAAGATATCGTTGATTAGTTCAAATGCTCAAAGCTCAGTAGATGCAACTTCAACACAAGAAAACTCATTAGCTCAAATTACAGTTGTTTCAGAAGATATAGCTCAAACAGCACAAACGCTACTCAGTGAGTTCAATAAGTTCCGATATGAAAATATGTAAAACCAAGGGTTCAAAGATAAATTTTAATCAAAAAATCCTCTGTTTTATGTTCTGCGATGAATGGACTATAAACAGAGGGGTGTCATTTTGTAAAGTTGCGTGAAGGGGAAGACTAAAAAAATGATAAATAGGAGAAATGAACAACGGAGAGATGAAGCGTTAGATCAATTGACAACTGTGATTCGTCAATACAGTCATTTAGATGAAAATCTTTTGCGTGAAATGGTGGATCACATTCCTGTTAAAGTATTTCCAAAAGCTAGTATTTTGATTGAACAGGGGGAAGTCGTTAGAAAATGCTACTTCCTTCTTAAAGGATGCGCAAGGAAATTTTCAGTAGATGAAGAGGGGAAAGAAGTGACATCTGATTTTTTTACTGAAAATCAAAGCATTGTTGTCTTTTTTGGAGAAGATGAATCACCATCCCCCTATTCTATTGAATGCTTAGAAGAGACGATTATGATTGAAGGGACACTAGATGAACAAGACAATGAAATGTCAGAGTATCCTGAGTTTGAAGGCATCGTTCTTAAAATGATTCAAGCAGGAATGGGGGATCTTCAGGATACTTTTGCCTCATTTATACACATGAAACCAGAAGAGAGAGTAAGGTATATGATGGGCAAAAGACCTGAATTGTTTAACAGAGTGCCACAGCATCAGTTGGCGAGTTATCTTGGGATGACGCCAGAATCATTAAGTAGAATTAAAGGCCGTCTTGGGATGAGTCATTTGAAAGCTGTGAAGTAATAGAGCGTCCACCTCTGAATAAAAGCCATACCCCAAATGAAAGTTCTCCAATGCTCATGGGGATGGCGAGACTTGATTCCAAAAATGTGGCAAGCGTCTCTGCTTGAGGCATAAAATTTTGTAAACCATGGATTGTACTGTAACTTGCACCAGCGATAATAAGCATAATCCCTAATATTTTAGGGGTTTTTTTGTTATAGAAAGTTCCTATGCCCGTTGCGATGAGGTGAAATCCGATGATAAAGAGGCCTAAAGACCACATGCGCAAGAATATTGCTGTATCCTTTTTAAAAAGAAATAGGATTCCGATTGCAAGAAAGAGCGAATAGAGGAGTCTAAGAAGGCCAGAAGTGACAGCCCAAGATTTTTGGATGGGTTTAAGGTATCGATAAAAGCCATAAGACACAATCAAATCGGTCACTAGGATTAGGCACCAAACGAGAGCACCTGATAAAAAAAGTGTGTGGTGACTCTGAATATTGGCAAGCGTTTGTTCTGGATTGCCAGCGACATAAAGGTGAAGAAAAGAAAAGCCATAAGCATAACCAGCTGCTAAGGCCATAATGATTAAAGAGAGACCAGAGACCTTGCTCCAGAAACGGACAGGGTTATTTTTGAGTGTATTCATAGTATTTCTCCTTTCATATTGTAATATATTTGTATTATGACAGGAGAAGGATATGAATGCATTGATTTAAATCAATAGCAGGTTAAAAATTAGACCCATGTTTCAAGTCGTTTATCTCAGCATTTTCATGTTGCCAGTCAGTTTGTTGATTTTTTTCTTAGGACCGTAAATGCAGATACCTAAATAATGGATATCATCTTTTGCTGTTTGTGATAGTTTTGTTTCATAGTCTTCGTAATGAAGTGAACTTTGGGCAACGTCGTTAAAACCGATTACTTTTAAGTCAGGGTCAGCTGAAGCTAATAAATGATCATAGAGTGTTTTAAGATCATTAAGAGGGAGGGCTAAAATTGGAATAGGAACATTGGTGACGCCTTCATGACTTCTACCACTTCCATCAATCAGTTTTTTACCTGTCATGCCATCCTGTAGGGAAGCAATACTAATCCCCAAAGCAGCGGTTGTATTAGCAATAATGCCGTTTGGCAAATCATCGTTTACGATCATAACACATTTCATAGTTATACCTCTTTATTTCATAGTTGTTAGATAGTGTTTTGGCGTCATTCCAGTTGATTTTTTAAACTCTCGTGTAAAATGAGCCTGATCATAAAACCCTGATGTTAAAGCGATCGTTATGAGATCAGATTCATTTTTTATAAGCTGCTTAGCGTAATCAACTTTTAATTGTAACTGATAGGCACTTGGCGTCGTATTATAAAGTCTTTTAAAACTTCTAATCAACTTGAACCGATCAATCCGAAACTGACTTTCGATTAGATCAAGGCTGATGTCCTCTAAGAAATGATGATGAATGTAGTCACGAATGCGTTCAATATGAGAATCAATCTCTTTTTCAATTTTTACTTCAATAGAATCCATAATTGAAATCAAACAATCAATCAGTTCAACTTCTTCAAAGAAGGTATTGTGTTCTAATAGAAGCATTTGAGATAAGTTTTTTATCAATTGAAATTCGTGTGAGCCAAGTTTGGCAATGCCTATTTTTAAGTCTTTTCCTATAGCATTTGTGAAGGCTTCTTTATAGGGGTCATCAAGATAAATCATTGTAAAAGCCCAATGATGAATATCCACAGGCTTACAATTATGAATCACATAGGGCATGATAATCACAGCATCGCCCTCAGAGAAATGATAGTCCGTATTGTCTATGGTTAGAATGGTTTCTCCTCTTTCAATAACGCCAATAGACAATTCAGAATGTAAGTGTGCTTTATAAGCGTGAGGATGGGAATCGCTCACTTTAACTTCGAGAACTTCATAGTACTTTGAAGCTGTAATCATTTTCTCAGCCATAAGGGTGCTCCTTTGTTTGATTCATGAGTCAGTTTAATTAGAATTATACAAAATTTTATTTCACTTTTATTGTATAAAATTGCAGAAATCCTATGGGGGTTCATCTCCATTGGTAAGCCATTAATCACATGAACCATTTATTCCAAGTGTTTGCATTTTTTCGCTCTTATTCTATAATGCTTTTAATCGTATCTATTTTATCATAACGGCATTTTACTAACACTTGTAATTCTTGAATGGCATGTCTTTATTGCTATCATTTACAATCGGTAATATAATGAAGGTAAAATTTTATAACAAAAAATGAGCGTTATGAAAGTAAAGGAGAACTGAAAATGAATTTAAATGTGCTATATTTTAGCCCAACAGGAACAACGCGTCAAGTGGTAGAGCATCTTTCAAAGACCATAGAATGCGATCAGGTCAACACTTATGATTTAACTGACTCTAGTCAACGTGAGTCTACAATAGAATTCACAAGTGAGGATTTGCTCATTGTGGGTGTGCCTGTTTATGCAGGAAGAGTACCACAAGTTTTAATGCCTTCATTTGAAAAGATAAGAGGGAATGGAACCAAGGCGGTTTTTGTGGTGGTTTATGGTAATCGGGCTTATGAAGATGCCCTATTGGAACTTAAAAACAATTTTGAATCGCGCGGTTTTATTGGCATCGCTGCAGGTGCTTTTATAGGAGAACATTCATATACTCATAAAGTCGCTACTAATAGACCGGATCAAGAAGATTTAAAAGTAGCAAGTGATTTTGGCGTGCAAATAAACAAGAAACTTCAACAAGAGTTACCAATCACTTTAAGTGTCAAGGGTTCATTTCCTTATAAAGCGTTGATGACACCCCCTAAATTGGCACCTACAACCGATGAATCATGTATAGATTGTGGTTTGTGTGTGAAAGTTTGTCCAATGGATGCGATTAATCCTAAAAATGTGAAAGACATTGATGTGGATCAATGTATCAGATGTTGTGCTTGTATTCACAAGTGTCCTGTAGACTCTAAACACTTGGAAAATGAACCAATCAATCAAATAAGAAACATGCTTGAAACCAATCTTTCAAATGTAAGACGCGAAATAGAGCTTTTTTAGAAAGAGTTATTAAGAAAAAATATTAGTCATCTCCTCAACAACCACAAGAAGGATTAAGGAGATTGAATAGACTGGACTTTAAAATAGATTATGGATAAGGCTTCACGCAATCCTGTCCCACTCATATTGATAAACGATTAACTTAATGGTATAATAACTGTGCTTTTAGAAGCGGGAATAAAGGTTATGGAAGTTGGGTGAAAGTCCCACACAAGGCCAATTGCTGTAATTTGCTGAAACGCTAACATAAGTCACTGGACGTAAGTTTGGGAAGACGTTAGAGTTGTGTTCGTATTCGAACAGAGGCATTAAGTCAGAATACTTGCCTTTTTTTCCTACTGTACAGTTTGTACAGTTCATACAGCCCTGTGGACTCCGGGGTTATGGATGAAAAATGACTATTTTGACTACATTTTGTATCAGAGTGTCTTTAATTTCATACATAACGAACGTCTACAATTTTTCTGTAGACGTTTTTATTTTGCCTCCGGCCCTCGTCTTATTTTCATTAGAATAAGGCGACTCTTCAGTGCTGACATTAAGAATAATGTGAGAAGGGGAGAAATGAAAATGAAAAAGAATATGAAAAATTTGAGTTTACTTTTATTGGTAGTGGGGATGCTTTTAACAATAAGCGCTTGCAGTGCTAATGCAGCTGGAAAAGAGCCACAAGACCAAGGTCAAGAACCCGAAACACCTCAAGAGGCTAATCAAGCTGAAGACCAAAATGCGTCAGATAATCAAGTTTCAAATGAGTTGACTGACCAAGAAGCGGCTGATCAAGTAGCAGCTATGATTGATGCAATTTACGTTCAAAAACGTACAGATCAAACGGATCAACAATGTGCAGATGCCAAAGCGGCTTGGGATGCTTTAACAGAGTCTCAAAAGGCTATGGTGGAAGGCGATTCTGCTGATCCTGACTACTTCGGTAGAGACACAGGTGATGCGAGCTTAGATGATCCGCTTAATAGCGATGATATCGGTGACAACGAACTCTTAGTGGTGAGCTTCGGGACCTCTTTTAATGGTAGCCGTGTAAAAGATATTGGCGGCGTTGAAAAAGCGCTTCAAGAAGCTTACCCAGACTGGTCAGTGAGAAGAGCCTTCACTGCACAAATTATTATTAATCATATTCAAGCGCGTGATGGCGAAAAAATAGATAACGTTGAACAAGCTCTAGATCGTGCAGTGGCAAATGGTGTTAAACATTTAGTGTTACAACCGACGCACTTGATGCATGGCGCTGAATACGATGAATTAATGGCAACGGTTAAAGAGTATCAAGACCAATTTGAATCGGTAAAAGTGTCTGAACCATTATTAGGCGAAGTGGGTGCAGATGCAACGGTTATTAATCAAGATAAAGAAGATGTGGCAGTTGCCATGACAGCAGCGGCTGTTAAAGAAGCAGGTTACGACAGTATTGAAGCGGCTAAAGCGGATGGTGTGGCATTTGTCTTTATGGGACACGGAACAGCACATACAGCCAATGTGACTTATAATCAAATGCAAACACAAATGGATGCACTTGGCTATGATAATGTTTATGTAGGGACTGTAGAGGGCGAACCTGAAAATACAGCTTGCGATGTTGTGATTGATGCGGTTAAAGAAGCAGGCTATAAGAAAGTTATTCTCCGTCCGATGATGGTAGTCGCAGGTGACCATGCTAATAATGATATGGCAGGTCCAGATGAAGAGTCATGGAAAACACAATTTGAGGCGTCTAATCACTTTGAAAGTGTAGAAACTCAAATATTAGGTTTAGGTGGTATTCCTGAAATTGAAGCGATTTATGTAGCACATACCAAAACAGCAATTGAAGGAGAAGCTTTAGCAAGTGATGTCTCAAGCACAGATCAACAAGCAGCAAGTCAAATCGCTGACGGGGTCTATAGTGCAGATTTTGTCACAGACAGCGGTATGTTTCATGCGAATGAAGCCAATAATGGAAAAGGCGTTTTGACAGTAGAAAACGGTCAAATGACTTTCCATGTGAGTTTAACCTCTCAAAAAATTCAAAACTTATATAGAGGCACTGCTGAAGCAGCAAAAGATGATGAAGCAGGTTGGTTACAACCAAGTCTCGATAAAGTCACTTATAGTGACGGAACAAATGAAGAAGTGCACGGTTTTGATGTCCCTGTACCAGCAGTTGATCAAGACTTTGAATTAGCACTTTTAGGTTCAAAAGGCAAATGGTATGACCATACGGTTTCTATTGCTAATTTAGAGCCTGTAGAATAAGTTAATAGGACATTTGAATTCTGTAAGTGAGGCCTAGGGTCTTGCTTACAGAATTTATGTATATAGAGAAGGGATCTTATGAAAAAAATACTTGTATGGATAATCATTATGAGTTTAGTGCTTTCTGCTTGTACAGGACCACAAGAGACAGGCCAAGAAGGCCTTCAAGATACCAGTCAAGATACCAGTCAAGTTACCAATCCGCCCGCTACAACTGGTTCTCAAGAAGGTGATTTTAGTGTAGAAGTGACCTTAAGTGGTGGATCGGGTAGGACGACGGTAGCGTCTCCAGCCAAAGTGGTCTTAACCGAGGATCAAGCATTAGCAACGATTGAATGGTCGAGTGAAAACTATGATTATATGAAAGTGGACGGCCATCAGTATTTTCCAATAAACGAAAAGGGTCATTCTACCTTTGAAATTCCTATAAGTTTTGACCAAGAAATGACTGTTATTGCGGATACAACAGCAATGAGTCAACCCCATGAGATTGAATATCAACTGTTTTTTAATAAAGAAAGCCTTAAACCCTTAGAAGAAGGGGAGTCAGTAGCTTCTAGCTGGATGAATCAAGTGGCAGATGCGGCAGGTATTCAAAGTGGCTTTAATAGACAGTTAGGCAATGGGTGGATGCCTGAAAAGACAATGGAAATTGAGTATGCAGAAAACTTTAAAGTGGATTACTATAAAGGTGGATTGGCTTTAATTGCTCTTTTAGATGGGAGTCGTTTTCTTGTTGTACCCCAAGGTGGCGAAGTGCCGGAAGGGATTGATAAGGCTATTGTTGTTTTAAATGCCCCAGTGAATAATATTTATTTAGTAGCAACTTCTGCGATGTGTCTTTTTGATGGGCTAGATGCCTTAGACCAGATTAAACTTTCTGGAACAGATGCTGACGGTTGGTATATTGAAAATGCTAGGTCTAGAATGGAAAAGGGACAAATTCTTTATGCAGGTAAATATAATGCACCAGACTATGAATTGATTATGGCAAATGACTCACAATTATCAATACAATCAACGATGATTAATCATAATCCAGAAGTAAAAGAAAAACTTGAAGATGTGGGAATTCCTGTTTTAGTAGACCAGTCTTCCTATGAATCACATCCACTAGGAAGAACAGAATGGATTAAACTCTATGGTCTGCTCGTCGGAAAAGAAGCGCGTGCTGAGTCTCTTTTTCAAGATCAAGTGGACTCTATGGAACAAGTAGCAAGTGAGGATAACACAGGTAAAACAGTGGCTTATTTTTACATTAATTCTTCTGGAAGTGCGGTGACGAGAAAGTCAGGCGACTATGTTTCAAAAATGATTGAATTAGCAGGGGGGAAATATATTTTTGATAACCTTGGTGATTCGGAAAAAGCCACAAGTACCGTTACTCTTGAAATGGAACATTTTTTTGCAACGGCAAAAGATGCAGATTATATTATCTATAATAGTACGATTGGCGGAGAGGTGTATTCGATAGATGAGCTCTTAGCGAAAAATAGTCTACTAGAAGACTTTAAGGCGGTTAAAGAAGGAAATGTCTGGTGTACTAGCCAAAATCTTTATCAAGAAACGACAGGCTTGGGACAAGCTATTTCGGATATTCATCAGATGTTAATAGGTCAAGATGACGCCCTTACAGAAGGTCATTTTATTTATCATCTTGAGTAAGAAACTGTATTATAAGGCGTCGATTGGGATAGAATTTAAAGGCAAGGGAGAACAAGATGAAGGCAGTCCACGAGGCATCTAAACGTCATATGAGATTTATCTTATCTTTAACCATACTTTTGATGATGGTCATCATTTTGATGTTTTTAAATATCAATATGGGGAGTGTTTCAGTGAGTTTCAGCGAAATTTTTAAAATTTTTGCGGGACTTGATGACACAGGCATGGCTCATGATATTATTTGGAAAATTCGATTGCCTAGGATGTTTGCCGCCTTTATTTTAGGAGGAGGACTGGCTTTATCAGGTTTTCTACTTCAAACCTACTTTAATAATCCGATAGCAGGCCCTTATGTACTCGGAATTTCATCAGGTTCTAAGCTCGTTGTGGCAATTGTCATGGTGACAGCGATGAGTCGACATTATACGCTCAATTCAGCCATGCTCATTACAGCGGCCTTTATAGGTGCGATGATTACCATGAGTTTTGTTTTGCTAGTGGCGCGGCGAGTCAAGCGATCTTCTGTTCTCATTGTCAGTGGGGTTATGATTGCCTATATCTGTTCGGCGATTACAGATTTTATCGTCACATTTGCTGATGATGCCAGTATTGTCAATTTACATAACTGGTCAATTGGGTCTTTTTCGGGCACGACATGGGAAGACGTGAAACTCATGGCATGGGTGATTCTAATCACATCACTACTTGTCTTCTTCTTGTCTAAGCCTATCAGTGCCTATCAAATGGGAGAAAATTATGCACAGAATATGGGACTCAATATAAAAATTTTCCGTTTGGTTTTAGTGATTTTGTCCAGTGTTCTTTGTGCCTCTGTGATTGCTTTTGCTGGCCCCATTTCATTTGTAGGGATTGCAGTGCCTCACCTTGTTAAGGCACTTTTAAAAACTTCAAAACCGATTTTGGTTATTCCCGTTTGCTTTTTAGGCGGTGCGATTTTTTGTATGGGGTGTGACTTAATTGCCAGAACGACTTTTTCACCAGTGGAAATGAGTCTTAGTTCAGTAACGGCTCTCTTTGGAGCACCTGTTGTTATCGGTATTATGTTGAAAAAGAAAGCACGGTGATTAGGATGGCCTATTTTTTTCAGACCCATCAATTAACAGTGGGCTATGATAAAGTTCCCCTCATTAAAAATATTGATATTGAACTTGAAAAAGGACATATTTTGACCTTAATCGGTCCCAATGGTTCTGGTAAGTCGACGATTTTAAAGAGTATCACCAAGCAACTTGAAACACTTCATGGCACGGTTTATATTGATCAGAGAGAGACTGACGCCATGACGGGTAGTGATTTGGCCCGTCAAGTTTCAGTGGTTCTCACAGAACGACTTAAAACAGAATTAATGACCTGTCAAGATGTGGTAGGAACCGGACGTTATCCCTATACCGGTCTTTTAGGAATCTTGTCACAAGAAGATAAAGAAAAAGTAAAAGAGGCCATGATAATGGTCAATGCTTGGGACTTAAGAGAAAGAGATTTTACCCAGATTAGTGATGGTCAAAGACAAAGAGTTCTTTTAGCAAGAGCCATTTGCCAAGATCCACAAATTATCGTATTGGATGAGCCCACTTCTTTTTTAGATGTTCGTTACAAGTTAGAACTTCTAGGGATTCTTAGAAAATTGTCAGAAGAAGAGGGCATCACTGTGATTATGTCTCTTCATGAATTGGAGTTGGCTCAAAAGGTTTCAGACTATGTCATGTGTGTCAAAGGGGATACGATTAGCTATTATGGTAAACCAGAAGAAATTTTTAAGAGAGAACTTATTCGAGATCTCTATGAGGTATCTAATGGGGCTTATAATCCTACTTTTGGTAGTTTTGAAATGGCACGACCGGAAGGAAAGGCTAAAGTTTTTGTTATAGCAGGTGGTGGTACAGGGATTCAGACTTATAGAATGCTTCAAAAAAAGCGAATTCCTTTCATGACAGGCATTTTGCATGACAATGATATCGACTATCAATTGGCTTATGATTTAGCCAGTGATACGGTCTCTGCAAGAGCCTTTAGACCAATTGATCAAGACCTTTATACAGAAGCGCTCGACAAGATGAAGACTTGCGAGGTCGTTATTAACTGCCTTACGGAATACGGTGAATTTAATCGTGTTAATCAAAGACTTTATGAATCGGCACTCCAAATGGGCCTGTCCATTGTAACGTCAGCTGAAGACTTATAAGGCGAGAAAATGTTTTTCTGATTTTAGAAAGACATTTTTTTTATTTTATGAAATTAAAAAGGATTACCAATAAGGACAATGAAAAGACTTTCATTGTTCTTTTTACTTTTGTATACTGAGGTAAAGAAAAGCATAAAATGAAGAGATGTAGTTTTTTAATAGAAAGGATGGAAGACCCTATGAAAACAGAGATTACTACTCTGCTTGGAATCAAATATCCTATTATACAAGGCGCAATGGCTTGGGTGTCAGAGGCACACTTAGCAGCGGCTGTGGGAAATGCTGGTGGTGCTGGCGTTATTGCTTCAGGTGGAAGAGAACCTGAATGGGTAAGAGCACAAATTCAACTAACGAAAACGTTAACGGACAAACCATTTGGTGTCAATTTGGTTATGATGGACCCAAGTGTTGGTTCAATTGTAGACATTGTTTGCGAAGAAAAAGTGGCTTTTGTTACGACGGGAGCGGGTAATCCACTCCCCTATATAGATCAATTTAAAGCAGCTGGAATTAAGGTGATTCCAGTTGTTCCTAATGTTAAACTTGCCAAGCGAATGGCTGACAACGGGGCGGATGCCATTGTCATAGAAGGCATGGAAGCAGGGGGGCATATTGGGAAGCTTACTACCATGGCACTTATGACTCAAGTGATTCCAGAAGTTGATATTCCCGTGATTGTGGCAGGCGGTATCGGAGATGGTAGAGGGATAGCAGCGGCCTTAACCATGGGAGCCAGTGGCGTTCAAATGGGGACTTTGTTTTATGCATCGACAGAATGTCAGGCTCATCCCAAGGCTAAACAAGCACTGGTAGAGGCCAAGGAGACAGACACTCGTGTAACAGGGAGCCTTCATCACCATGAAGTGAGGTCACTCAGTAACGCTTTAACAGATCAATACCTTAAAGATGAAAGTCAAGGGGCTTCGGAAGCTGACTTAACAGCCCTTGTCGTGGGGACTTCTAAGAGGGCTTCAATTGAAGGTGATACTGAATGGGGGGCTGTTCATGCAGGTCAGACCCTTAATTTTATCAAGGCAGTGGAACCTTGTCAGGTGCTGATGGACCGATTAGTGGCAGATACCCTAGCGACACTTAAAAAAGCGCAAAGCTATCTATAGAAAATCAAGCACATCAGACCATTATTTTTTTGTTGCGCCTATTTTTTACGATCGGATCTTGGTGGTCAAACGCTATCCGGAGCAGGAAGCCCGAGTGAGAATTCCGAGAAGACATAAGGGGACATTCTATTATTACTGTAATCAACATGGCTTGAGACGGCAGTTTATAAAGTAAGATATTACTGACTTGTCCGTCATGAATGGACAGATTGATTCAGTTATAAAATTCCTTTTTTTATTTACAGTATGGGGCTTGTAATTATTGAGAAAGCATTGTATTATAGTTAACAACGTAATATGTGAATAAAAATTAACATCTAAAGTAGAAGCTTTTATGTGGAGGGAATCATGAATTTAAAATACGAAAGTACACGAGATAAGCATGTAAATGTACGCCCATCAGAAGCAGTTGTTAAAGGGTTGGCAGAGGATGGCGGTTTATTTGTACCGAGAGACATTGACAAGCTTGGACTTGATATTAAAGCAATGTGTGATCTGAATTTTCATCAAACAGCCCAAAAAATCTTGAGTCTTTTTTTCACAGATTTCTCGGAAGAACAGATTAATGATTCAGTCACAAAGGCTTATGATAGCAAATTTGATGACCCTGAGATTGTCCCTGTAAAAAAAGTAGGAGAGACTTATATCATGGAGTTATTTCATGGGTCAACGATTGCTTTTAAGGACATTGCGCTTTCTATTCTGCCTCATTTAATGAAAAAAGCGAAAAGCAATTGTCAAATGAAAGAAGATATCGTCATTTTAACAGCAACCTCTGGTGATACTGGTAAAGCTGCACTTGAAGGTTTTAAAGATGTTGAGGGAACTCAAATTATTGTCTTTTATCCGAATGAAGGCGTCAGTAAGGTTCAAGAAATGCAAATGCTGACAACTGAGGGGTCTAATACCCATGTGGTGGCTGTAGAAGGTAACTTTGATGATGCTCAATCTGCCGTTAAAGCGATTTTTAATAATCAAGATTTAAGTCGAAAATTACTTGATAAGGGCCTTAAATTTTCATCGGCCAATTCTATCAATATTGGGCGTTTAGTGCCGCAGATTGCTTATTACTTTTCAACGTATTCGGACTTGGTTAAAAAAGAAGCAATCACTATTGGAGACAAGGTTAACTTTGTTGTACCAACAGGTAATTTCGGTAATATCCTAGCAGGCTATTTTGCTAAACTTTTAGGTTGTCCTGTGGGCAAACTCATTTGTGCCGCCAATGAAAATAATGTCCTTTATGACTTTTTAAATACAGGGGTTTACGACATTAACAGAGACTTTAAGAAAACCATGTCGCCTTCAATGGATATTTTGATTTCAAGTAACCTTGAGAGACTTTTATACTTTATGAGTGATAAGGATAATACTTATGTGGCAGACCTTATGGAACAACTTAAGAAAGATAAAAAATATGAGGTGACTGATGACATCAAAGCTAAAATCAAGGCGGTGTTTTGGTCGTCATATTGTTCGGAAGAAGCAACCAGTCAAACGGTTAAAAAAGTTTATGACGCCTACGGTTATGTACTTGATACCCATACGGCTGTAGCCTACAAGGTCTATGAAGACTATATCAAAGCAACGGGTGATGAAAGTACAAGTGTGATTTTATCAACGGCAAGTCCTTTTAAATTTACCGGCAGTGTTTACAAAGCCTTGTTTGGTCAAACGGAGAATGATGAACTTAAATTGATGGCAGCACTTTCTCATCAAACAGGTGTAGCAGTACCGAAACAAGTTGAAGGTTTGGGACAAAGACCTGTGTATCATAACCGTTTTTGCACACCTGAAACGATGTCAGATGAGATTTTAAATATTTTAGATAAGAAATAGAGAATCAAGTCAATTAAGAATCAGAGAAGAGAAAAGTGATGATTCTTTTGCCAACCTCAAGCGCTTCGGCTTATAAGGTTGGCTTTTTTGATGCGATTTTTTAGGTGATTAATTTTAGCCAAGAGATATTCATTGGAAAACGCTATGAAAATATAGTAAAATTTTCATTAGGGGAAATTTATAATTTGACAGTGACGACAATAAGTTAAATCAAGTTTTTTGGAGTAAATTATTTTTAAGGGCTAATAAGTACATAGGGTTAAATGATTTTGAAGAAAAAGATAAAGGATGGCTAAGATTAAATGAAAAATCAACTGAGAATGACACTAATCGCTTTCATGATGACGCTATCAATGACTGCTTGTACAAATGGAGGCGTGGTATCTGAAGCCAATCAGACACCGCCAGAAGACCATCAGCAAGTGGAAAATAGAAACGAAAATGAAAACCCGACTGACGGGCAGGTTTCAAATCGTCCAGAGGATACTTTGACCAAGACACTTGATGCGTTAGGATGGTCAATGTCTAGTTTGAAGAGCCAGCTTGACATCAATACAGATCAAGACATTGTTTTTTATAGCATTGAGGATTATGATCAAGATTCAGCCGATGAACTCATATTGGCCTTGGGAAAGAAAGATCAAGACAATCCAGATAATGATTTTATTGAAGAAGTTGACTACATTGGACGACAAGATCAAGTTTATCGTCTGATAGATCAAGTTAAGCCTTCAGGATACAGTATCTTCAGTGCGGATATCATTGAATTAAAAGGGCTAGAGACACCAGCTCTTTATTTAAGAAATACCAATGATATGGGGATGATTGGTTTTGAGCTCTATAAGATTGAAAGTGATAAACTATCTCTTATGGTTTATTCGGCGTCACCAACAGGCGCTGGCTATGATGAAATGATTCAAGGAGAGGATGGACGCTATGAAGGTTATGTTCAAAATACATCGAGTTATGATACGCTTTATATCCCTCTTGTGAGAACCTATGTTTATGAAGAGGGAGAATTTGTGCTCCAGTCAGTGGCAGTGGCACAGTCTGTGAATGTTCCAAGTGAGCCAGAAGAGGTCGTTTTACAATATCTTAATCTGATGACTATCCAGGCAACAGAAGAAATGGAAATCACAGGCATAGATCAGTGTATTGACGCACTCTATCCCAATCATGAAGCACCGCCTATTGTTTATAGTTATGATGTCATGTATGACTATAATACCCTCTATGGGGGGGCGCTTTCGTTTGAAAGTACAGTAGATGAAGCCAATCAAACGGCTGTTGTTATCGTGACTTATTCAGGTGAAGAGGCTTTTTCAAAAACAAGTTATCAATTGAGAAAAATAGAGGATAAGTGGCAAATAACAGACCTTCATTTGATGCTCAACGATTAAAAAATAAGTGAAAGACCAAGACATAGAGAGGTAAAATAATGAACAATGAAAAAAAAGGCCTCATTCTCGAAGGGGGTGCCATGCGCGGCATGTTCACCTGTGGTGTGATTGATGTTCTAATGGAAAATGAGATTCACTTTGACGGCGTGATTGGTGTATCCGCAGGTGCTGCATTTGGCTGTAATATTAAGTCAGAGCAAATAGGCCGTCCAGTAAGATATAGTAAACAATACTGTAATGACAAGCGGTATGTTGGGATTCAATCCTTAATAACAACAGGAAATTTATATAACGTAGAGTTTGGCTATTATGTTGTCCCAGAACAGCTAGATATTTTTGACACAGTCACTTTTAAAAAAAATCCCATGGCGTTTCATGTGGTCTGTACAGATGCTAAAACAGGTAAGCCCGTTTATCATCAGTGTATGAACGGGGACAGACAAGATATTGAGTGGATTAGGGCGTCAGCTTCTATGCCTTTGGTTTCAAAACCAGTTAAATTAGAGGGGATGGACTTGCTTGATGGCGGCATTTCGGATTCTGTACCGATTCGTTATTTTGAAAAAGAAGGCTACTCTAAAAATGTAGTGGTCTTGACTCAACCTCGTGATTATCAGAAGTCAAAAATGAAAGCCCTACCGCTTATAAAGCTAGCGCTTTTAAAATATCCCAAGGTGATAGACGCTTTAAAAGTAAGACATCGTGTTTACAATGAGACGACTCACTATGTTTATGAAAAAGAAAAGCAAGGCGATGTTTTTGTTATCGCACCAGACAGGTCACTTGATATTGGAAAAGTTGAAAAGAACCCCGATGAACTTGAACGCGTTTATCAAATGGGGAGACAAGAAGCCAATAAGGTGATTGAACATCTCAAAATTTTTTTAAAGCAATAGTATTTTACTAGACACACCTTGTCTAGTCTTTGAAATTCACGTCTTTCTCACTTTATGTCGTGTTTTTTTCGAAGCAAAACAGGTAGTCTGAATAAGAAAGGAGGGTCCTTATGGACCAAAAGAAAATAGGCCAATTTTTAAAGGGGCTTCGCAAAGAAAAGGCATTAACTCAAGAGCAATTTGCTCAAGTGATGGGCGTTAGTAATCGGACCGTTTCAAGATGGGAAACAGGATCCAATATGCCGGATTTAGATCTCCTCATTATAATGGCAGATTACTATGATGTTGAAATTCGAGAATTACTTGATGGTGAAAGGAAAAGTGAGAAAATGGATAAGGAACTAAAAGAAACCGTATTAAAAGTAGCCGATTATAGCAACCATGAAAGAGACAAATTTACCAAAAGGCTTAATATCATGTTTTGGATAGGGGTGATTTCTTTTATCCTCTATTTGATTTTAGGTGACATGGATTTACCCCAGACAGGTCAAGCTGACTTCTTTAAAGGTATTCCCGCAGGGATTGCTCTAGGGATGCTCATTATTGGTGTAATCTATACCAGCAAATATGCTAAAAAAATTCGCACGTTTAAAAGAAAATGGTTAGGCAGAGACAAGTAAGTCGTCATGAGGATTTGAACTTAAAAGGTCAATAAAGGGCTCACCCCCAGTTGTTTTTATAAGGGGGGACCTTTATTGACCTTTTTCAGTTTGTAAACTTTTTATGATGATGATTGACATTGTCAATGAGAAGCATTACAATAATAACACACCCCCTATAGGGAGGGGGTACAGAATAAATTGCATGAAAAGAATAAGATACGTTAAACAATGAAAAAAATTTAATAAAGAATAAATCTATTTTAAGAGGTGAAGACACATGGAAAAAATCGTTATTATTGGTGGTGTTGCAGCAGGTGCAACAGCAGCAGCAAAAGCAAGAAGACTTTCAGCAGACGCTGAAATTACTATTTTAGAAGCAGGCGCAGATATTTCATTTGCTAACTGTGGGCTACCTTACTATATTGGTGGGGATATTAAGAATCGTTCAAAATTAATCTTACAAAGTCCAGGTTCTTTTAAAGAGCAATACAATGTAGACGTACATATTCATACGTTAGCGACTCGAATTGATACTAAAGCCAAAGTCATTTACACTGAAAACAGTGAAACAGGTGAAAAAAAGAATTTTGACTATACAAAATTAATTTTGGCTCAAGGCGGTAAACCTATAGCACCTCCCCTACCAGGAGCTGATGGTGATCATGTCTTTCAACTTTGGACACTTGCTGATATGGATAAAATTGATGCTTTTATCACAGACAAAGCACCTCAAACAGCAGTGGTTGTAGGCGGGGGATTTATTGGTCTTGAAATGACAGAAGCCCTTGTTAAAAGAGGCATGAAAGTGTCAGTTGTTGAAATGATGCCTCATGTTATGGGGATTATGGAAGCAGAAACGGCAGGGTTTATTGAAGAAGAACTTTTAGCCTATGGTGTCAATTTATACACAGGCAAAGCCGTTGCAAGTATTGGTCAAAATGACGTCACTTTAAAAGACGGTACGAAAGTAAGCGCGGATATGGTTCTCTTATCAATTGGTGTGCGTCCGACTCTTAATTTAGCCAAAGAAACGGGTTTACAAATTGGCGAAGCAGGGGGGATTTTAGTAGATAATACCCTTAAGACAAGCGATGACAACATTTATGCAGCAGGAGATATGGTTGAACTTGAACACCGTGTTTTAGGTAAAAAAGTACGTATTCCACTTGCTGGACCGGCTAACCGTCAAGGAAGACTCGCTGCAGAAAATGCTATGGGTCACCATCATGAATACAAGGGAGCGATTGGAACCTCTATTGTAAGAGTTTTTGAAGCTGTAGCGGGAACAACTGGTCTTTCACTTAAACAAGCGAGAGCAGAAGGCTTTGATGCCGATGCTATCCTTGTTCATAAAGAAAACCATACCTCTTATTATCCAGGGGCTCAAATGGTAGATGTTCAACTTGTCTATGATCGACAAACAGGCATTATTTTAGGGGGACAGACTTCAGGATATGAAGGTGCAGATAGACGTTTAGATGTCATTGCAACTGCTGTGGCTGCAAAACTTAAAGTGTCTGATATTGGTGATATGGATTTTGCATATTCCCCACCTCTTGGCAATGCCAATGATGCGATGAATATGGCAGCTTATGTGGCTGAAAATAGGATGTCTGGTTTCTCTCCAGCCCTTACAACAAGCGAATTAGATGCATTTTTGAAAGATTATGAAGTGGTTTGGTTAGATGTAAGAGATGTCTTTTCATTTGATAAAGCTCATGTTGAAGGTGCCATTAATATGCCACTTGAAGTTTTAAGTGAACGATTATCGGAACTTGATAAAGACAAGACTATTTTAGTTTATGATCAAACAGGTAAAAAGGGTCACCAAGCACTTAGAACACTTCTTGGTGCAGGCTTTAAATCCGTGATTAATGTGAGTGGTGGCTTTATGAGTTTAGCACACTTTGTAAGAGCCATTAATCCTGAAAACTTTGAACTTCAATTACCTGAACCAGAAGCCAAAACTTTAGGTGATTCTGAAAACCAAGGGGGCTCATCAAATTCTAATGAAGGTGAAAGCCAAGTTGTTGAAGAAGTAGTTAAGGAAGAAGGCCCTATTGTTATTGATGTAAGGACACCTGATGAATACGATTATGGTGCATATCCTGGTTCTGTTAATATACCACTTGATGAAATCGAAAGCAGACTTGATGAAATTGGAAGTAAAGATAGAGAAATTACCCTCTACTGTGCTTCAGGTGCAAGAAGTGCTTATGCCCTTCAAATTCTAAATGCGCATGGTTTTACCAAAGCAACCAACGGTGGCGGGATTGCTAGAATGATGTCACGTTATAGAGCTTAGTTATAATATATAAATTATTATATCAACAAAAACCTATGGTGCTTATACCATAGGTTTTTAATTTTTTGAGCCACTTTAGAATAGATATTGTTCATTTTACACAAAATTAACTGAAAATTATGTAAACAGATACAAGAATCATGTATAATGAACATATGACACTTTGATAAGAGTGTAATTAAATTATTTGGGAGGAAAAGATGAAAAAGCATTTATCAATTTTATTGGTTTTAGTGCTCGTATTATCAACAATGCCGTTAACTTTTGGAGAAGCGACAGATGTTGTTGATCTTACAATTTTGGGGACAAGCGACTTACATGGGAGAATCTATCCCTATGAGTATGCAACGGATTCTGTGGACAAAGATGCAGGTCTAGCAAAAGTATCAACAGTTGTAAATGAAATTAGAAGTGAACATCCCAATACAATCCTTTTTGATTGTGGTGATACCCTTCAAGATAACAGTGCCGAATTATTTAATGATCTTCCTGTTCATCCTATGATTCAAGCGATGAACATGATTGGCTATGATGCTTGGGTCGTTGGAAATCATGAATTTAACTTTAATCTTGATTTTTTGAAGAAGAACATTAAAGGTTTTAATGGTACGACACTTGCAGCTAATATTTATAAAACAGATACAGGGGAAAGATTTGTAGAACCTTATAAAATATTTGATGTAAAAGGTGTCAAAGTGGCAATCGTTGGAATGATGCCTCCTAATGTACCTATTTGGGAAGCCAGTACACCAGATCATTTTAAGGGCCTTGAGTTTACAGATGTATTAGAAGAAACAGGTAAAGTTCTTAAAGAGATTGAAGGACAATATGACGTTCTTATTGGGGCATACCATATTGGACCAGAAGGCGAACATGGTTATGATGGTATAGAAAAAGTGGCTGAAACTTATCCGGAATTTGATGTAATTTATGGTGGTCATGCTCATAGTAAATATACCAATGAAATCAATGGCGTTCAGTTAATCGAACCTGGTCGTTACGGATGGGCTGTTGCTAAATCTGATATCAGTCTTGAAAAGAAAAATGGCAAATGGGAAATTACTTCATTGAATGTGGCAAATGTTGAAACACAAGACGCACAGCCAGATCAAAAAATTCTAGATGCCTTTAAATTTGTAGATGATCAATCTTTAGAAGAAGCCAATAAAGTTGTGGGGGACATTACAGCTGATTTTATTGAAAGTCCTGATTATTATACTGGCGCTGACGAAGTAACAACACTTCCGACAGCACAAATTAAAGATACTGCAGTCATTGATTTAATCAATGAAGTTCAAATGTTCTACTCTGATGCAGATGTCAGCAGTGCAGCACTCTTTAACTTTGGTTCAAATCTTAAAAAAGGTGTCTTTAAGAAAAAAGACGTGGCCTTTATTTATAAATATGATAATACTTTAATGGGTGTTAACATTACCGGTGAAAACCTCTTAAAATATATGGAGTGGTCGGCAAATTACTTTAATCAAATGGGTAAGGGCGACTTAACTATCAGCTTTAATCCAGAGGTAAGAGGCTATAACTATGATATGTTCTCAGGGATCAATTATGATATTAATATTTCAAAACCATCAGGTGAAAGAATTGAAAATGTAACGATTGATGGAAAAGCGATTGATAAAGACCATGTGTATAAATTGGCAGTTAATAACTATCGCTTTGGGACATTAATCTCATTGGGTCTTGTAACAATGGAAGATAAGTATTTTGATTCTTATACCACTTATCAAGATCAAGGTCGTGTAAGAGATCTCATCATTAAATATACCCAAGAAGAAAAAAATGGCGTTCTTAATCCAACTGTAGATAATAACTGGAAGATTACTGGAACTGATGTAGAACCTTCTTATGATTTATATCAACCAATAATCAAAAAGATGATTAAAGAAGGAACAATCGCTTTACCTAAATCTGAAGATGGTAGAACACCTAATGTAAAATCAATTCAATTAAATGATTTAGTCAAAGCAGGATATACTGCTAACCCAATGAGTGAAACTTATAAGGTTAAAGCAGGCGATGTACTTTGGAAAATTGCTGAAAAATATGGAGTGACATGGCAAGCACTTCAAGAAATGAATCATCTCAATAATCCGAATATGATTTTCCCGAGTCAAGAATTACTCATTCCTGTTCAATAGGAATAGAAAGATAGCTTAAAGAAAGCGGACAGCCCTGTATTTTTCAGGGCTGTTTTTTTTCATACTTAAAAAGGGGGAGCGTGCTTACAGTAAGCGGATGCAAGGATATGTCTTTTATTTGATAATAGAACATGATACAATGAGAACAAACGTTCTTAAAAAAGAGAGGTTTATATGAGAGAAACAATTGAAATTGATAAGGCCATTAAGGCGCTGAGTGAGCGAGAAATATCAGCACTTGAACCCGCCTATGAAAATTTAGATTACCTCAAAACTTTAAATCAAGCACAGCGTATTGCTGCTACTCGTGAAGCAGGTAACTATCTAGTCATTGCAGGGCCTGGGACGGGTAAAACTCATACCCTTGTCTACCGTGTTTACCATTTAATCAAACAAGGCGTAGATCCTGCGACAATCGTGATTATTACCTTCACACGTAAAGCAGGTAATGTTCTTAAATACAGGCTGCAGAAATTAATGCCTAACACCCAATTGGGCTTTGTAGGAACCTTTCATGCCTTTGCCCACCATATCAGTCAAATGATTGGGAGTGAATCGCCGATTTCTAAATTTAGATTGCTCGACAGCGAAGATGATATAGCGGTTCATAAATTGGTTTTAGCTGAATTTGAACAGTTTAGTAAAAGGATAAGTGCCAAGACCCTTCAGAAACTCATTTCTTATTGTGCCAATACGGGAATATCCGTTGAAGATTACATTCAGAAGTTTGATATGAGACAGCTTTCAGAAGAAGTAGAAGCTATTAAAGCCTATCGTCACACTTACGAGCGTTACAAGGTGAGTCATATGTTGACCAATTATGATGACATGATACATCTGATGAGTCGTTATCTTGAGAAAGATAAAGAAAAACGATTGACAGCATCTTATCGTTACTTAATGATTGATGAGTATCAAGATACCAATCAAATGCAGTTAGACTTTATTCAAAAGCTTCAGATTAAAAATGTCATGGCAATTGGCGATGACTTTCAAGGCATTTATGCCTTTAGAGGGGCAGACCACCGGATTATACTTAATTTTTATAATGATTTTGAAAGTCCTCAAATGATAAAACTGACTCAAAATTATCGGTCAACACCGGCTATTATTGACTGGACTAATCAGACGGTTGAGCGGTCGCGGCTTGGTTTTCACAAAAAATTGACACCGGGTACGCAAAAAGGCGGGTTCGTCAAAGTGGTTTCGGGTGCCTCGCTGGAAAGTCATAAGCAGTTTATTCTCGACCATATTCAAAAGAATCCCAATAGGACGCATGCGCTTATTTATCGTTATAATAAGAATAAAACGGTTTTTGAAAAAGCACTCATTGCTGAAAATATAGATTATGTGGTCTATGGTGGGATTCGTCTATTAGAGCGTAAGCACGTTAAGGATCTCTTGAGTTTTTTCATGGTGTATCTCAATCGAAGAGATGTTGTGGGTTATAATCGCATTTTGACCCTTTTACCGGGAATTGGAGTTAAGACAGCCAAAAAGCTGATGAAAACGGATATGGCATCTCTTGATTTTCTTAAAGGTGACAAGCGAGAATGGGCTGAAAAGGTTAAAGAAATCCTAAACTTTAAGGGTGACAAAGAAGCACTTTTTGATAAAGTAGTGGCTTTTTATTTTTCCATCTATGAAAATATTGAATCAGACTATTACACTCAAGAAGAAATCCGAGAGGATTTTAAATTGATTAGAGAATTACTCGAAACTTATGAAAGTCTTGAGAATTTTGTCATTAGTATTATTCTGGAGCCCTCTATTGATCTGAAAAAAGGGAACAATCCTAAAGTTGTTTTAACGACTATTCATTCAGCTAAAGGGTTAGAATTTGACTGTGTCTATTACTTTCATACGCATGATTGGTATAAAAATTATGATTTAGAAGCACTAGAAGAAGACCGCCGCCTTTTTTATGTAGGGATTTCTCGTGCTAAGCATGAACTCTATATTTTTGATCATACAGAAATCGACCGATCATTTAAAGACATTATCAGAGATTTTGATAGCCTTGTAGAGTCAAGTGCTCCACCTGCTGAATGGGAGACTCAAGAGGAAATTTCCCTTCCGAGTAATGTGATCAAAGTCAATTTTGGACGACGGTCAAAGTAGGAAAGTTGAGTGATTTTAAGGAGAAGGGTATATGAAACTGAGAGAAAATTATACTTGCCCATTAGAATTTGTACACGATATTGTCAAGGGAAAATGGAAACCCATTATCATTTTTAATTTGAGAAAGGGTCCCTTATCATTATCTGAACTTGAAAGCAGTATAGAAGGAATAAGTCAAAAAATGCTTTTAGAGCAGCTTAAAGAATTGAAAACGTTTGGAGTAGTAGACAAGACTACTTTTGAGGGTTATCCCTTGAAAGTGGCATATTATTTAACGACAGATAAGGGACAGCGCCTACTTGAGGCAGTTGAATTGATGCAAGAGATAGGGATTCAAATGATGGTCGAAAATCATCAAACAGATTTGTTAGATGAAAAAGGGATACCTTATCAAAAATTTATAAAAAATGGAAACTGATACCCACAAAAAAGTGGGTAATAGTCAGGTTGAGAGATTTCTTGTATGATGAATTTATCCAGCACAGGATTGGATAAATTTATCAGATCAAGGAGGAATAAGACCATGACCCCAGTGACAATTGATGAGCAAACCGCTTTAGTCCTAATAGATATCCAAAATGATTATTTTAAAGGCGGTAGAAACCCCCTAGTTGGTGCAGATGAAGCACTTCTTCATGCAATTGATTTGAGACAAGCCTTTGCTGATAAAGGCTATTTGGTCATTCATGTTCAACATGTGAGTCTTAGAGAAAATGCCCCTTTTTTTATTCCAGAGACCAAGGGCTGTGAGATTCATCCGGCGTTAAAACCAAGGGACAATGAACCGCTTGTGATTAAGCATGCCCCTGACAGTTTTCATGAAACCAATTTGGACCAACTTTTGTTGGACAATCAAATTAAAAGGGTTGTTTTTGCAGGGATGATGACCCACCACTGTATTGATACTACCGTGAGGCGGGCAAGCCACATGTATCCTTGTATACTTATAGCGGATGCATGTGCGACTAAAGATTTAATTTATAAGGGGCAGCGTATTGATGCGGCTGTTGTTCAAAAGACTTTTTTAGCCAGTCTTCAAGGCTTTTCACAAGTGATAACGAGTAGTCAATGCATTAACGCCTTATAAATAAAAAAACAGACCCAATCAAGGGCCTGTTTTTTTATTTATAGATGAACTTACCATCTGTTTTTAGCATGTTCACAGAAGGCTAGAAAATTGTGAATTTCAATTTTTTCCCCATCATCGAGGCGAATATAGCCGTTATAGTAACCAAAGAGTTGATGACAGTACATTTGAATAGGACCTATATGGGTATCGGCAACTTTATCGTAAACCGGTGTCATTTCCATAACAAATTGATCGTTCTCGTCAGAAAAAGACCATGGACTCATGTAGTCATTGAGATTGACTTGGGCATGTATACTAGAGAGCTTAATGGCCTTTCCATCCCAAAAGATCATGTTTTCATCGGCATTTTCAAGATTTCCGAATCCCCAACCGATATTAAATCCAAAGTGATGACCGTTAACATAGCCTGCCCCATTTCCCCAAAACCACTCTTGTGAAAAAGGCCAAACGCCTCTTCCCCAATCGAGGACGCCGGTAGTTTGATGATCTACTTCAAGATGTCTTTCACCAAAATGAATATGACCGTGTCCACCGAAATAGTGGGCTTTACAGTTGAGATAAAAGCATTTGTCTTTATGAAAAGGTGTTGCGATAACCATTTTTTCATCTTGTTTTAAGTCATTGAGCCACACATCAATAGAAACGTTCCCTATGCTAGGGTCTTTTGCTTTGAGAAAGAGATGACGTCCCTCCTCAGTAACTTCAAAGGCCATTTCAAAGTCTTTTCCGCTAACGGTAGTTACACTAGGTTCTTCTGGACTCAGAGGTAACTGAATGCGGTTCATGGGAAAGAGTTTCATTCTTGAAAAAGTATGGATTTCTTTGGTGACGACATTAAAGAGTTCGGCTGAAAATTCTCCAACATAGGCAATATTGCCGATTGTCATTTTAAGAATATAGTCTCCCAAATTTAACTGATAGAAATCCCATTCTTTGATTCTAAGATGATGGGCTTGAATATGGTCTTTGTTGTAAAGATAAACCATTTTTTTAGCATAACCAGGTGTCTGAATCATCCCCTTTTCATTTAAAAGAGGCGTTATTTCCGTGATTTGAATTTGCTCTTTTGCTTGCAATTGATCACCTTTCCTTCCTGTTGAGTGCACCTATAAAAAACATAGCAAAAAGCAGACAACCTGTCAATTTTTTATGCCATAAGAAAGACGTAAGGGCAAACTTCTTAATGAAAAAAGGAGAGGAGAGATGATTGAAAGCGAAAGACAAGGGTATTTATATATGTAGGCATAATTATAGAGAGACAGATTTTGTTCACAAATTGTTAATGATAATTATTATCAATTAGCATTGACATTGTTTGTATTTGTAACTATAATGGTAACAAATAGAGGTGATCACACATGTATTCAACAAAATTTTCAGTCAGTGTTCATATCCTTAGCTTAATTGCACTAAACGAAGGCAAACCTATAACGTCAGATTACATTGCCAGTAGTATTAATACTAATCCAGCACTTGTAAGACGGCTGATGAGTTTACTTAAAAAAGCAGGTCTGATTGAAACACAGACTAAGATAGGTGCAAAAGGACTAGCGAGACCGTGCTATGACATATCCATGAGAGACATTTTCAGAGCGGTAGAAGCTGATGCCGATGGACCGATATTTGCTATCCATGAAGAGACCAATAAGGCGTGTCCAGTGGGAGCCAGAATCGGAAAGGTGATAGGACATGTTAATCAACAAGTGAAGGAACAGTTTGACAGTGAACTCGATTCTATTTATTTAACAGATATTTTAGAGGGTTTAGATGACCCCGATGATCAAACATAAATAATTTAAAAAGACAAATAGGAGGTTTTATTATGAAAAAAGTAGGTATTGTCGTAGGGAGTATTAGAAAAGGTGCAACTAGCCAAGCCGTTGGAAATTATATCGCAGCTAACCCAGTAGAGGGTTTTGAATTTAAATTTTTACAAATTGATAATTTACCACTCTATAATCAAGATTATGATGACAATTCTCCAGCAGAATATACAGCATTTAGAAATGAAGTGAAATCACTTGATGCAGTTATCTTTATTACACCAGAACATAACCGTTCATTCCCAGCTGCACTTAAAAATGCACTCGATGTTGCATCGAGACCTTGGGGTGAAAATGTATGGGATGGTAAACCAGCAGGCGTTATCAGTACTTCTATTGGTGGCATTTCAGGATTTGGTGCATACCATCATTTAAAACAAGTTCTTGGATTCTTGAATCTTTATGTCTTACCACAACCTGAAGCTTATATTGGTAACATTATGGAGTCACTTGATGAAAATGGTGAAGTAAACTCTGATAGTTTAAAAGAATTTTTAGATAACTTTAAAGCAACATTTATTGAGTGGACTAAGAAATTTTAGTAACCTTGTATGAATCTGATCGGCTGACTTTTTCTTTGCTATTGACCCAGAGGTCAGTTTATGATAACTTATTATAGAACTCAATAAAAAAACAAATGAGAATGGTAGTAATAATACGACAGCGCGTCCTATTATAACGAAAGTTATAATAGGCGAGCTGTCTTTTTTATTGCCTAAAACAGGAGGGAAAAAATGCCTACAAACAAAAAAGAAAGTTTAATTTTTACAACAATGATGTGCGCCGTGATGGTTCTGGTAATGACTTTTTACAACCATCTGCGTTTATTTGGGATGAATGAAGGGTTTATTGTAAACAGTTTAATTTCATTTCCATTAGCCTATGTGGTGGCTTTTGCACTGGATTGGTTCCTGGTAGGTCCCCTCGCTAAAAAAGTAGCATTCAAAATGATTACACCAGAGGACAGTGACCTTATGAAGGCGATCAAGATTTCTTCATGTATGATTGTCGGTATGGTCTTTTTTATGTCTCTATTTGGAGCTTTAATGGGGGTTGGATTATCACCAGAGCTGCCAATAGCATGGCTCATCAATCTCCCTCTCAATTTTATCGTTGCTTTACCGCTTCAACTTATTATTGTAGGGCCACTGGTGCGCTTAGCCTTTTCAAAAGTTGTGAAGAGAGCAGAAGTAGAATAGGGGAGAAGTGTTTTTTAGCCCTTTAGAGATAATATTATGAATAATCAGTAAACAATAGAGACAATCATATAGCCAATACAGGTGTTTATACATTATAATAAAAGGCATATTGATAAATAAATTTAGAAGGTGAAATTGAGGTGTCTCGTGTTTAAATTTTTAAATAAATACAAGTATTTTCTGATTATTCCACTTTTCATAGTGATTGCTATCTTAATGGTGCTTAATTTTAAAATGACCCATAGGATGATTCAAGATAAGTACAATCAAATTAATCATATGGTTGAAGATAGCGTTATGAATGCCTTTGTTGATATTGATCGGATTTATATGGGGAAAGAAGATGAAATTAATAATAAGATGAAAGACTATTCAGACCAACTTTTAGCCTATTATGATAAAACCCCTGACATCAATCAATGGGACCTAGACGCTTTAAAGGCATCATTTGCTGATTACGAAATATACGTGATTGATGACCAATTAAAGGTAGTAGCGTCGAGTCTAAAAGCAGATGTTGGTCTGGACTTCAACCAGTATCCGAGTTTTGCTTCACTGCTTCAAAATCGCTTTGACTCGGATTCTTTTTTTGTAGGCGACCTGCAAGTGAGCATTAATACAGGGACCTTTCAAAAATACAGCTATATTCCGTCTCCAGACCACCGCTATATTTTTGAATTGAGCATTGATGTCGATCGATTTTTAGAAGAAAGTAAACAACTCAATGCGTCGGAGGAATCACTCAGCTTAAAAGAGCGGTATCCATCGGTATCCAATATTACTCTTTATAAATACTCTGAAGACAATAAGCAGACAGTCCGTATTATTCCCAATCATCCACTCCAAGCGGTGAATGATCCTCAGATAAAAGAAAGTGTCGAAAGGGCTTTGCTTTTAGGAGAGAAACAAAGTTATAAAGTCTATGAAGACCATCAATACAGTAGACAGACCTATATGCCTATTATTTTGGGAGAAGATTCAGTTTTTTGGAATAACATGGTTGTTTGTGTCACTTATGATTTAAAGCCAATGTATCTTGAGGAACAAAGAGCCAAAGAGATGCTGATGATTAATTTGATGGCATTAATGATTATTTTGGCGACTTTCTTTATAAGTTTGAGTTTTTTAATTAAGCGATTGGAATCTTTAGCGTTTAAGGACAGCTTGACAGGTTTAATGAATCGTGTCGCTTTTGAGGAAAAAATTAAAAAGTATTATGTTAAACACCGGAGTATGACAAGTCCTTTATTTATGATGTTTATTGATATTAATAAGTTTAAATTCATTAACGATACTTATGGTCATCAAATGGGAGATGATGTTATTAAAGCAGTGGCAGGCATTTTAGAAATCAATTTTGCTGATAAAGGTTGTGTAGCCCGATTGGGCGGTGATGAATTTGTAATTGCCATCACTCAAATTGAGTCTATTGAAGCACTCGCCCAGCAGGTTGAAAACATGATTAATCTTTTTAGTGACCCCCTCACCCTTAATGGTGAATCAGTTGATATCAGTTTAAGTGTGGGAATTGCTCAACAGGAGGATACCAGTCTTGATATTGAAGCGTTGATTCAAAGGGCAGATATGGCCATGTATCAATCTAAAAAGAGGGAAATGCCCTATGTGATTGATGGCGGTAATTGACTGAAGCAAGTTCAAAGGTGTCATTTATAGCTTTATGATAAGAGATTTAATAGAATTAAGGTAGAAGAAAAGACATTTGCAATACCGTGAATAAGCCAACTGGGTAGAATAGATCCATTGGCTTTTTTTTCATTGATAAAGCCCATAAAAAATCCAATTGAACCTGTAAAAAGGATGACGAGCAATGCCTTGTAGATACCCATTGATGATATCAATAAAAGACCATGGAGTGTCCCAAATAGAAGGGCTTGAAAAAAGTTGGCTTTAAAGAAGTCCAAATGAGTGAGTAAGCGTTTAAGAATAAAACCTCTGAAAAGGATTTCTTCGGATAGGCCGGTTTGTATAAAGGCATAAAGTAAAACGACAGGAATACCCGCTAGTCCAAGACCTTGAAAAGGACTGTTAGCAAGATTTTCTACGCCTACCATTTTGAGCATACCAATTGAAATACCGGCAAAAATTAGACTCACTACCAAGATGAGCGGCCAAACTCGAGACGACTGTGAGTGCCAAGTTTTAATGCCTAACCAACTTAAAAAGGATACCTTTTGAGATGGATGAGATTGAGACGATTTAGATTTTGTGTGTAACTGGCTTATAAACCACACAATAAAAGGAATAAGGGTTGCCAAAATCACTTGGATGAGGCTGTTAATCAGTTGGGCGAAGAATAAATTTGTCATTGCTGTAGACCTCCTACATAGAGTGTGAAATAAGAGTTGAAAAAAGAACAATGGTTCCTATGGCTAAGAAAATGAGTGATACGTAAGCCTTTTTTTTTCGAGTATTGATTGTTTTTGATTCGGTAGCAGTCATTTTAACTGGATATTTTTGACGTCTTAACAAATAGAAGATAAGACCACTGCCATTCGTAGCCCCCATCGAAAAAATTCCCCAAAACTTTTGGTGAGGGATACCTCTGCAATTTGCATCAAGGATGACTATTTTATAAAGTTGGTAGGCCATTGAAAAAGCACCTAAAGCAGTGATAAAAAGACTGAGAAAAAAATACCATGTATACATAAATGCCTCCTTTTAGGTCATTGAATAAGTGTCATTTATCTTAAAGTTTCTTCATAATCTGAAAAAATAGAAGTGACGTTGTCATTACACCGATGATAACAAAAGCAATCATCAAGGCTTGATTTTCATTAATAAGTTGGTTCAAGAATAACATCATCAGTAAAAGTATAATATTGAGACTAATCGCTATGAATAACTTTTGATTACTTTTGACGGTATTGGTAGATTGATCTAAATAATTGAGTATTTCTTCATCGTCTTTAAGCAAGACGTCTAAACTGACATTGTAAAGTTCACTGAGCTGAACAATACTTAAAATATCGGGATAAGACTTTTCATTTTCCCAGTTAGAGATTGTTTGCCGAGAGACGTGTATAATCGTGGCAACTTTTTCTTGAGTCAGTGATGTATTGAGTCGTGCTTGTCTGAGTTTTGATCCAATTTCCATAGTGACCCTCCTTCTGAATTTATTGTCCCATAATTGACTAAAAGTGTCCATCGAAAGTCATTGACATGTGATTAATTAGGTGTCAAAAACTTTTGACATGACTGGAAATACTGGGTTCTACCTATAGAATCAGTGTGTCGTTAAACAGCTGGTCTAATGTGTAATAAGATTGAGAAAAAATAGGGAGGCATCTAAAAAGATTAAATAATTTGTTAACAATCTTCAATTTGGGTTTTATCATGATTAGATGACCAACGCAGGGGTAAGTTATAGTAATAGAATCAATATTATAAGGAGGCTACCATTAATGAAAGATTATCATGAACCTATTGAAGTATTAAGCGAAGAAACGAAAAACATGACACGTGCACTCAACAGTCTAAAAGAGGAAGTAGAAGCGGTTGACTGGTACAATCAAAGAGTGGACGCTACAGAAGATCCAGAATTAAAAGCCATTATGGCTCATAATAGAGATGAAGAAATTGAACATGCTTGTATGGCACTGGAATGGCTTCGTCGTAATATGGACGGTTGGGATGAGCAGTTAAAAACCTATCTTTTTTCAGAGGGATCCCTATTAGAGGTTGAAGAAGCCGCTGAATCGGAAGAAGGAACTGCATCACATTCTGGTGATTTAGAAATTGGTAGCTTAAAATAGAATCTCGTAAAAGTTAATCGGATAAGGAGGAAACACATGGATATTTTAAAAAGAAATTTAGCACCGATTTCAGATGCTGCATGGCAAGAAATTGATAATAGAGCAAAAGATGTTTTAAAGGCAACCTTAACAGCGCGAAAAGTGGTTAGTGTCAACGGACCTAAAGGTTGGGACTATACTGTGATTTCCGAAGGAAGATTAGAGGTTGGCGAAGAGTCAAGTGAGGGTGTTAGAACAGGTGTTTATAAAGTTAAACCTTTAGTAGAAGCACGAAAAGCCTTTGAACTCAATAAATGGGAACTTGATAATTTGTCTAGAGGTGCTAAAGATTTAGATCTTGATGCCCTTGAAGATGCGGTAAAAAGCTTGGCACTTTTTGAAGAAGAAGCCATTTATAATGGCTTTTCTCAAGCAGATATCATAGGTCTTAAAGCTTATGCAAAAGAAGCTAGAAGTTTGGGAGAGGGAAGTGAAGAAATTCTTGAAAGTCTCTCAGAAGCTATATTGAAATTGAAAGAAGTATACGCTGAGAAGCCTTATACCTTAATCGTTGGAAAGGGTGTTTTTAAAAAATTAAACAAACTCTACAATGGTGCTCTACTGCTTGATGTGGTAAAAGAACTCATTGGTGGTGATGTTATTTATTCAGAAGCAATTGAAGGTGCTTTTTTACTACCTTTCAACCATGAAGATATTGAACTCACAGTGGGTCAAGACTTTTCAATTGGTTATGAATCTCATGACTCGAAGACAGTCAAATTCTTTATTACAGAGTCATTTACTTTCAGAGTGTTAGATGAAAAACTTATTATTTATTTTGAAAATAAATAATAGAAGATGAGTATTAGAAGGATTATAAGAAACTTTTTAAGATAAAAAATAAAAACCGGCAGGATTGATTTGTTTTTAACTTCAATCTATGCCGGTTTTTTTGTAGAGGTATGCTTAAAATAGACTATTTTTTGCCTACGAATCTAACGAATAAATAGAGACAAACGATAGCTATCCCAATAGATATAAAGGGATTAAAGCCTAGTCCTGCAGGAATAAATCCAATGACAAGTGAAGCAATGCCTACGGTAAGGGCATAAGGAATCTGGGTGCGAACATGGGCAATGTGGTCACAACCACTTGCCATAGAAGACATAATGGTCGTATCTGAAATAGGAGACATGTGATCGCCCATCACAGCGCCGGTTAAGACGGCACCCACCGCTGGAATGACGAATTCAGGTCCACCCGCTAAATAGCTGACATTAATAGCGATCGGCATTACAATCGCATTGGTTCCCCATGAAGTGCCTGTTGAAAAGGCAATAATAGCAGGAACGATAAAAAGAACCGCTGGAATTAAGAACGTCGGCAAATGGTTACCAATAATTTGAACGAGGAGGTCTGCTGTCCCTAGTGTTGTATTAATAGAACCAAGAGTCCATGCTAAGACAAGAATCAGTATAGGCACAATCATAGATTTTGAACCTTCAACAAAGGCATCAGAAATTTCATTGATCTTGAGGCTTTTGCTAAAGAAGGCAAATAGCCAAGCGATAATAACGCCACCAAAGGCTGCCCAAAGTAGAACGACACTTGCATCGGCATCAGAAAAGGCTACTTGTAAACCCTTGCCTTCAAAGCCACCACCATTTTGGTAAAGACCAAGGACTGTAATGATAATAACAGAAACAATGGGAATAACAGCATAATACCATTTGCCATTTTTGGCGTCGAGTGAGGTGTTTTCTTCACGATCTTCTCTAGCTTGTGCTTCAAGTTCGGCTTTTCTCATTGGTCCAAAATCTCGACCAGAAAAAATAATAATGAGGCCAAAGGCAAGGGCTAAAATACTGTAAAATCGATAGGGGATACTTTGCAAGAAAATGCTGTAAGCCCCTTGATGAATTCCAAGTTTACCGATGCCTTCTTGGATGAGACCAAGTTCCATCCCCACCCAAGTTGAGATGAGAGCCATTGATGAAACGGGTGCTGCAGTTGAATCAACCATATAGGCGAGTTTTTCTCTAGAAATTTTCAGACGGTCTGTAATGCCCTTCATGGCGTTTCCTACAATCAGGGAGTTGGCGTAGTCGTCAAAGAAGATGGCGATGCCAAGTAACCATGTTGTGAATAGGGCTGATCGTGTTGAAACGGCACGTTTAACAAGGGCTTTAGCTAGGGCTTGGGTGCCGCCACTTTTGTCGATAATACCAATTAAACCACCGATAAGGATGCAAAATACAATGACAGAGGCATTCCAATCGTCGGCAATAGAGCCAATCAAGTAATGGTTTAACAGTTCTGTAAAGCCTAAAATAGGACTACCAGTAATGATAACAGCTCCCACATAGACAGCGATCAATAGAGATAAAAGCACCTCCCTTGTGACAAGTGCAAGAACAATTGCAATAAAAGGGGGTAATAAGACGAGTAGGTTCATTTTGCTAGTTTCCTTTCTTTAAATGAGAAAATACAATGTCGAATAAGTGCTATAGTGATGACAAAATGAACGAAAAAAACACCAGACAAAGGTCTGGTGTCATTAGGACTCACAAAAACATTTATCATCAAGGTTAAGATAGCGCAACAGTATTTTCATACTGACAGTCCTGCACTTATTAAATGCAGACCCAGCAACAAGGTTTTACAGGCCTTGAAACTTCGGCGATTTTTCCTTTTATTAGGCATCTTCAGGTGTCCCTTCAGCCTAATGACTCTTAAAAATCGCGCCTCTACCTCATCAGTGATGAGGCAATTAATATTAAGTTATCGCCTGATATAATAACACAGAATGTTTAAGGGGTCAAATTTTGTTGATGAAAGTGTGTTTAATTTTTTAATATGAAAGATATTAAGAATAAGTCTTTAATTTTTGAACGAACTCGATGAAAGAATTTAAAGGAAACGAAATAATAGAGAATACTTCGACGACGTTAAAGCAACTGTAACAATTGTTCATAAATTAGTCAAAAAGACGTCTTAGGTTTGTCACAAGAAAGGCATAGACTCAAAAGTGACAAAGCAGTCACAAGGAGGCGTAATATAATGAAAAAATTAGTTTTAGCAGGAACAACATTATTATTAAGTGTTGCACTAATGGGATGTGGTAACAATGCAGCCCCAGCAGATAACAATAGTCCAAACGATGAACCAGCATCAACAGAACAAAATGCTGCTGATGACAATCAAGCAAGTGATCAAGACGCAACTGCTGATGACAATCAAGCAAGTGACCAAGACACGACTGCTGATGACAATCAAGCAAGTGACCAAGATACAACTGCTGATGACAATCAAGCGAGTGACGAAGAGTCAACAAGTGATGCAGGTAAAGCAATTACTGAAAATAATTTAGAAAAATATACAGCTTTAATCGGTATGACTGAAGAAGAAGTGAACGTTGCTTTAGATGAAAATGATCCAGCAACGATTGATGAAGGTGGTCTTAATTATATCGTACCGGGAATTCGTGTTTGGATGACAAAAGATGGTGAACATGTTGATCAAGTGTTTACAAATAACTACAGTGCAGACTTTAAAGGTGCTCATGTAGGTGATGATCTTCAAAAATTCATTGATGCTTTTGGTGAACCCGTAAGCAACGAAAACGGGACAGCAGAATTTAGTCTTGATAATGGTTTAGCTTTACAAGCGCATTGTGATGAAAATTCTAATAGTGTTGTAGCCGTTTACATTATTGAAAAATAGTTTCAAGTTCATTGAATTCCTAAATTTAAATAGTAATTGAGCACCAATATCATTGATATTGGTGCTTTTTTTATGTCTTGAAAAGCTAAAAAGAATCTGGTGATTGATAGAACTTATACTGGGTAAATAATGATTAATAATAACTATTGAATAATAATTATAATATTAGAAAAATGAAATTTAATTGTATTTTTCTTGAGATAGGAGGATTTTTTATGTTAAAATGGGCATTATTTTTCTTAATAGTCGCTTTTATTGCCGGTATATTCGGTTTTAGAGGTGTTGCTGGAACAGCTAAAACAATTTCAAAGATTTTATTCTTTATATTCCTTGTTGGTTTTGTGGTCATGATTATTTTCGGAGGTCTTTTATTCTAATAGAAAAAAGAAAATGATAGGATTTAAACTCAACAACATATATCATATATAAAATTGATTTAAATGGATTAAAAAGACCCTTGAAAATTCAAGGGCCTTTTTTAGTGTTGAGTCCGCATTTTTTTATTGAGGCTTCGTTCTTGTTGAGACGGATTAGAATTTGAATTGAGAGACATTGTTTTGTAATTCTTCTGCAAGATTAGCAAGAGATTCACTAGCATTGGCAATTTCATCCATTGAAGCCGTTTGTTCTTCTACTGCAGCTGAACCGTTTTCAGCTTTTTCAGCATAGTCGTTTGAAAGGGCTTGTAAATGTTTAATGCTTTCAACCAACTGTTGCATAACGCTTAAGGTTTGAGGATTTAAATCGGCAATATTTTGAATATCGCTATTCATTCGTTCAATAGCGGTTTCGATTTCATTAAAGCGATCAGCTGTACTTTGAACACTATCAGATTGTTTAGCCATAATATTGCCAATGAGATCAGTGCTTTCAACTGCTTTTTCAGTTTTAAGTAAGAGTTCTTTAATAATATTGGCAATTTCGTCAGTGAATCGAGCAGAGTCATCAGCCAAGTTTTTAATCTCTTCTGCAACGACGGCAAAGCCTCTACCAGCTTCTCCAGCGCGTGCCGCTTCAATTGCAGCATTGAGGGCAAGTAAGTTTGTTTGTTCAGAAATACTTTTAATCATATTACTTGCGGTTTCAATTTTTTGAACACTATCAGCTGTTTCGTTGACAATTCGATTGATACTAACGCCATAATCCATCGTTTCTTTATTTTTTTCTTTAAGGTCATTAACTGTAATAATGCCATCATTCTTAGAGGCTTCAACTTGATTAAGTGATTCGTGAAGCACTTTATAATACTGGTCAGAGGTTGCTAAGAAGTCTGCCAATTGATTGGTATCATTAAGACTTTGACGGGTACTTTGATTTTGCTCTTGTGCACCAGCAGAGATTGTAACAATGCTCTCAGCGATGTCTTGTGAAGCCTGTGCAGATTGTTCTGTAGTAGCTGTTAGCTCCTCACTTGAAGATGCTAAATGTTCTGAAGAAGAAGCAACAGATTTAAGCAGTGAAACCAAGTTTTCCTTCATTGAAAAAGCAGCTTCTGCAATACGACCAATTTCATCTTTTCTGTCAAGGTGCTTGAGGTCTTTGGAGTCTAGTTGATGACTAAAGTCATATTGAGCCATTTCGCTGAACATTTTGTCCAGAATAGTAATTGGTTTCGCAATACGCTTACCGATGAAGAAACCAAGGACAAGACCAATGATAAGAACGATAATAGAAAATATAATAAGAACAAATTGTAGGGTTCTTATATCTTTTAGGATATCTGATTCGTAACTGGCAATACCTAAAGTCCAATCTGTCCCAGGGATATTTGCTAAAGCGGATAAGATGGTTTTACCATCAACATCATAGTGCAGAATACCTTCTTTGTTATCACCTAAAGCAGTGTACTTTTTACCAAAATCGGCGTATTTACCATCATATGCATTAGGGTCTGTAATATTAACTTGATTCATAACATTTTCAGCATTTGGATGAGCATAAAGAGTACCATCAGCGCCGAGCACATAGGCATAACCATTAGCACCAACACCGAGTTCATCTGTAATTTTATTAAGGGCAGTGCCATCTTTTTTACCTGCAAGAACGCCAATTACAGTACCGGAGCGGTCTTTAATAGGAACAGAGTAGTAAATCGCTGCAGTTTGTGTAGATTTACTAATCAGAATATTCGAAACATAGCGGTTGCCGGCAAGTGCTTGTTTGAAATATTCACGATCACTTAAATCAGCAGTTTTACCATTAATAACATAATGAGCTTCACCGCTAGTATCAAAGACAAACATTTCTACATAACCAAGTGACTCAACTTTTGAGGTGAGCGCACGTCTTTGTGTTACCCAGGTCATTGACGTGATATCTGCCTGCTCGGCAATTTCGTTGAGCACAGCTAGGCGTCTGTCTAAAGTATCACTGATACGTTGGGCAGACTCATTAGACAAAATTTCTAAATAATTTTCTTGGGTATCAATCATTGTATTTGCTGTATAGATTGTGCTAAAGATACCAAGAGCGAGTGTAGCGACGAGAACAACTAGTCCAATACGAACTGCAATATTCATCGATAAACTTTTTTTCATACCATACCTCCATTTAATAAAAGTTAAGCGCATAAAACAGGCTTTTAAAATATAAGCTTATTTCTTTAAAGTACCCCCTATTTTAAGCGACTTATAATAAGGTTATATATATAAAAAGTTCAAAGACCGAAATATTTTTATAAATATAACTACTTATTCCTAAATTATAACAATTTGATGGGGAATGTCAATGTCTGTAAATAGCATAAAATAGCCATTTTCAGCGTCTTTGTGGAATGTTTACAAGAGAAAAGACGAAATAATCCGTTTGATTTCTATTTTTTAGTGGCGATAATGAGTCAATGATGCTGTTTTCGATACTGTAGGGGTGTTTTTTTGTATTTTTTTTTAAAGGCTTTGGCAAAATTCGAAGTATGACTATAGCCTAAACTAAAAGCAATCTCTTGAATGGAAAGATCAGTAGTCGTTAACCATTTAACTGCTAATGATAATTTCGTATCTAAGATAAATTTACCCATAGTTTGACCATATAATCTTTTGAATCCTGTGAGGAGTTTTTGTCTACCAATATAATAGCGGTCACAAAGGACATCAACACTGGGCGGATTTATAATGTCGGCGTTAATGAGGGCATATATTTTTTTGATGGACTGGATCTCTTGTTCAGAGAGATGAATCATCCGACGTTTACTTTGCACCATAGCACTATAATTAAAATGATTGACATATAAATTATCATCAGGACTTGAAAGTTCTTGAATGAGGAGACCCAGTGAACTTAAAATTTGTCCTTCAAGATAGAGATTGGTAAGCTGATTGTTAAGGGTCAAGTGCTTTAAACGCTTGAGAATATCAATTACTTCAAGAGGCAAATAATAATAAATAAAGTTGCTTTTTAAAGAAAAAAGGAATTCAATTTCAGGGAAAGCATCTTTGTAATTTCGTAAGAACGTGTCAATGTCAACAATGAGCTCAACCCCAATATAGTGAGAATCTAAAGAAAAGTATTGGTGACCCTGTGCCTCTTTTTCATAGATAATGTAAGGTGAGGGGGTAAAGGTTTTTAATTGTTTTTTAGGCATGCTGTATTGTGAAAGACCTTTTTCCATTAAACCTATTCTCAAATAAGGCTTTTTACTATTAAAATGAATGGTAAAGGGTTTGGCAATCTTATAATTAGCAACGATTAATTGAAAGGCCGGTCGGGGTTCATATGAGATAAAATAACCTCGGTGGAGAGACGTTTTATCGGGGGTATAACGTGCGCGATAAGGTTCGAGGACGCGAGTAAATGCCATGGCTTCTAGAAAAGATTTTTGATAGTCGGTCATAAGTTACCGCCTCTCTTTCAAAGTAATGGTGGTTGAAGGGTGTCAAAAAAATATCCGTAAGTTGATATTATTGTAAAGGATTAGTGAGGTTTTCTCAACAAAACAGTTCTAAAAGATGCAAAAGAAGTGGATAAAAAACAGTTCATTGACTTGAGAATGAATATCATTTATAATTGCAAGGTCGACAATATTGAAATTGTACCTTGTAGTGATAATTAATTAATAGGGCTTCTTAACAGGATAGATAAGTATTAATGGAAGACCATAGAGCATGAGTGCTGTAATATATTCAAAGTGAGGTTTGTATGAAATTAGGAAAAATAAATCAATTGATTGTCTTATTAGTTTTGATGACAATGGTGCTCGCCGCATGTGGTGAAAACAAGAGCGAGGCAGATACAAGTAGTCTTGAAGCAATTGAAACAAATGATAAGCCGTCTGAAGTATCAGAGGCTATTGTTTTAGACCATGCATTTGGTCAAACGGTCATTGAGGAAAAGCCAGAACGTATTGCAAGTATTGCATGGGGAAATCAAGATGTTCCTTTGGCACTTGGGGTTGTACCAGTAGGTATTTCAATGGCTAATTATGGGGTAACGGATGATTCTAATCTATTACCATGGACGAAGGCGGCTTATGAAAGTTTAGGTGTAAGTGATCCGACACTTTTTAATGATTTGTCAGAATTAGATTACGAAGGAATGAGTACGGTTTCTCCAGATGTTATTTTAGCTGCCTATTCAGGTATTACTGAAGAAGAATATCAAGTTTTAAGTGAAATTGCACCTGTTGCTGCTTATCCTGAAAGACCCTGGCAAACTTTTTGGAGAGATCAAATACGAATAGATTCTAAAGCGATGGGCATGGCAAAAGAAGGAGAGCAATTAGTGGAGGACTTAGATACTTTAATTGCTGATAAGGTGTCAAACTATCCTGCAATTGAAGGCAAAACAGCTGCCTTTTTCTGGTTTGATCCGTCTGATTTAGGACAGTTTTACGTTTATTTACCGGCAGATCCACGTTCTGCTTATTTGACGGACTTAGGGATGACATTTCCACAAAGTATCTTAGATATTGCAGAGGATTCAGACAGTTTTTACGTGTCTTTAAGTGCTGAAAAGTCAGATTTATTGACCGACGTAGATATTATTGTAACTTATGGTGATGAGACTTTACTTAGCGCTATGCAGTCAGACACACTTATTGGTCAAATTCCAGCTGTTCAAAATGGTGCTGTAGCAGTTATTAAAGATGGCACACCGCTTGCAGCTTCATGTACACCAAGTGCCCTTTCAATTCCGGCGACCCTTGATGACTTTTTATCACTCATTAACGGTGCAGCCATTAATGTAGCAGAATAGAGGACTTATGAAAAAGAAGTCATTATGGATTGGCCTTGTGATTTCTTTGTTAATACTCGGTCTTTGCGTCTTTTTGTCTTTGACATTTGGTGCAAGGACTGTTTCAGTTAATGAAGTTATAGGGGTTATCTTTAATCATCAAATTGAAAATATGAACCAACAGGTGATTGTTGAGCGTATTCCCAGAACTATTTTTGGTATTTTAGCAGGAATGGCTTTAGCAGTTTCGGGGGCTTTAATGCAAGCAATTACCCGCAATCCAATTGCAGATCCTAGTATTTTAGGCGTCAACACAGGAGCGGCCTTAAGTGTTGTCGTAGGCATTGCCTTTTTTTCAATCTCTTCGCTACAACATTATATCCTCTTTGCCATGATTGGTGCAGGGATTACGAGTGTTTTTGTGTACTTCGTAGGGTCTTTAGGGATGGGAGGGGCAACGCCTATTAAGTTGGCTCTTGCGGGTGCTGCGACAAGTGCGGCTCTATCATCGCTTTTGAGTGCTGTCTTGTTGCCCAGCACGCAAGTTATGAATGCCTTTAGATTTTGGCAGGTGGGAAGCATTAGTGGTGCTGACTGGCAAAGTATTATTGGATTTTTACCTATTTTGGGTGGGGGATTGATTTTGGCTTTTGGTTTAGCTCCCTTTTTAGATGTACTGGCTTTGGGGGATGAAATGGCAACAGGCTTAGGCGTGAATACGTCATTGATTAGACTGTTAGGTGCCATAAGCGGGGTTGCTTTATGTGCAGGGACGACAGCTATTGCAGGGCCTATTGGCTTTATTGGACTAATGGTTCCACACGCAGTTAGGATGATTTTTGGAAGCAGTCTTAAAACCCTTCTCCCCCTATCAGCAATAAGTGGTGCCAATCTACTCTTATTATCAGATGTTATTGGACGACTCTTGGGGAGACCGGGTGAACTTGAGGTGGGAATTGTTACAGCGTTTATTGGGGCACCTATTTTGATAATGATTGCAAGAAAGGCAAAGGTAAAAGCCTTATGATAAATGAAGGAATGAAGAAACGACAACAGCGATTTTTTATAATGACTTTATTGCTCTTAGTGGGTGTAGTTGGTTTAAGTATTTTGACATTAACACTTGGACAAAATACATATTCCATTCAGACAGTTTTTCGCGTCTTGACAGGTGAAGACGTTCAAGGGGCAAGCTTTGTTATTAACCGTTTAAGATTTCCTAAAATGTTAGCAGCTGTTTTGGTGGGAATTGCTTTTGGCGTGTCGGGGAGCACTTTTCAGACGCTGCTTAAAAATCCTTTAGCAAGTCCAGATATTATTGGGGTGACTTCTGGAACGAGTACAGCAGCTGTATTTTGCATTTTGGTATTGGGATGGAGTGGCCTTAAAGTGTCAATGGTTTCGGTTTTTTTTGGACTGGCTATTGCCTGTATTATCTATCTTTTATCTCGTGGGAGTGGGTTCTCTGGTGGACGGTTGATTCTGATTGGGATTGGCCTTCAAGCCATTTTAAGGGCTACCACTAATTTCTTTCTATTGAAAGCTGGCGAACATGATGTGCCAGCGGCTATGCGGTGGTTGACAGGTAGTTTAAATACGATTGCCTTATCATCAATTCCTCGTCTTTTTTGGGTAGTCTTCATAGGCACTATGATTGTTCTAGGGCTTAGACGGCATTTGGAAGTGCTAGAACTTGGAGAACTTTCAGCGGTTACCTTAGGCGTTAAAGTTGAACAGGTCAGATTATTATTAATGGGTGCTTCAGTCGTGATGGTCGCATTTGCGACAGCCGTTACGGGGCCTATTGCTTTTGTTGCATTTTTGGCAGGGCCTATCGCTAAAAAAATAGCAGGTGCAGGTTATGCACATACGCTTCCTTCTGGTTTGATAGGTGCTATTTTGATTTTAGGTGCTGACTTAATAAGTCAAAATGTCTTAAGTATCAAATATCCTGTTGGAGTTGTCACTGGGATTCTGGGGGCACCTTATTTGATAATTTTACTGATTAGAATGAACCGTAAAGGAGGCTCCTAGCATGATGGAAGAGCGAAAAAGGGTTAAAAAATATAAATCAGATAGCTTAGAACGGGGCACTAAAAACGGTAATAACTTAGGGCTTGTAGCCCACCAACTTAGGACGGGTTATGATAAAAAGGTTATTATAGATGAAGTTTCCTTAGAAATTCCTAAGGGGAAAATCAGTGTGATTATTGGTGCAAATGCCTGTGGAAAGTCGACGCTTCTAAAGACCTTATCTCGCTTGATTAAACCCATGAAAGGGCAAGTGATGCTTGATGGAAAAGCGATTCATCAGTATGAACCTAAAAGATTGGCTCAATTACTAGGTCTTCTTCCGCAATCCCCTATTGTTCCAGAAGGCATTACAGTTGCAGATCTTGTAATGAGAGGTCGATTTCCTTATCAAGGTTTCTTAAAGACAAATGCAGAGGCGGATATAAGTGCCGTTAATCAAGCACTTGAAGCGATGCATATTAGTGATTTAGCAGACCGAAGTGTAGATGAACTGTCTGGTGGGCAACGGCAACGTGTTTGGATTGCAATGGCTTTAGCACAAGAAACAAATGTTTTATTATTAGATGAACCGACAACTTATCTTGATATTACTCATCAAATAGAAATATTAGATTTATTGACAGAACTGAACCGAAGTAAGGGGACAACCATTGTCATGGTCTTGCACGATATGAATCTTTCTGCTCGGTATGCAGATTATCTTTTTGCGATTAAAAAGGGTGACTTAATTGCTCAAGGACCGCCAAGTCAAGTTGTGGATCAAGCACTCATCAAAACGGTATTTGATTTAGACTGTGAAGTGATTAGTGATCCTGTTTCATTGACGCCTATGATTGTCCCAGTTGGCAAGTATCATCGCAAGACATATTGACTATTTATTAACAAACCTCTTTCTTAGTTGTAAAGCTAAGTAGGGGGTTTTTGATCCTGATGAGATAAAAAAGTATACAAAAATATACGATATTTATAGAAGGTGTATATAAAAGGGGACAAGTTATCAATAATGGCATACATATATTGTTAAAATGTAGACAATATGATACAAGCAAAGGCTAAATTGACAAAAGACTAACAATCGTTTTAAAAAAGTGTACAAGATTTAGGGCTCATACATTTTTTTTTGCTTTGGAATGACAAGCTTTCGGCTCTTTTGATGAGTATTTTTTGTATTTTGGCATCAAAATTGCTTATATAAGATAAATGAGTCACACATCGATATAAAAAGATAAAAGATGATGTGAATTGAGGGATTCAAACATAGGGATTGATTAGGATGACCGTTAAGGCATCTAAATGGAATGACTCATGACCGGAAAAATAAGTGTTAAAAAATAGGAAAAACAATTAAATGACAAGAAGGAGGCTACCGTCTGGGGGCTCACTTTACTTTTCTTTTTAAGAGAGATATACTTTAAGAAAGCAATCTTGTCGTTGGACATAATTGTTAAATTTTTAACCTCTATACTTGATGTAAATCAAGTCGCTACTGTGTAGCATTGTCATGTTTTTTGTGGACTATTTTTTATTTTTAGGAGGGAATTTGTATGTTTAAAAAATTTACGCGGGGCTGCGTAAAGCTCGTACAAAATTATTTACCTGATCCATTTTTATTTGCTGCTATTTTGACAATTATTGTTTTCTTAGTTGGCATGGGGGTAACAGCACAAACACCACTTGCAATGATTAACCATTGGGCTGGCGGATTCTGGACCTTATTAAAATTCTCAATGCAAATGGCACTCGTTTTGGTAACAGGTCATACGCTTGCGAGTACACCGGTTGTTAAAAAGGGCTTAAGTGCATTGGCTAAACCGTGTAAGACACCACTTCAAGCGATTCTTGCAGTTACATTTGTTTCAACAATTGCTTGTTGGATTAACTGGGGATTTGGTTTGGTTGTAGGTGCACTTTATGCTAAAGAATTAGCGAAACACGTTAAAAACGTCGATTACAGACTTTTAATTGCTTCTGCTTATTCTGGATTTATCGTATGGCATTCAGGAATTTCTGGATCTATCCCACTTAAACTCGCTTCAGGTGGACTTGAAGAAGCGACTAGAGGTGCTGTAACAAGTGCGATTAGTACGGCAGACACTATTTTCTCACCATTTAACTTAATTATATTTGGTATTATCTTATTTACTATGCCTTTTGTTAACCGTGCTATGCACCCTGCAAAAGGAGAAGAAGTTACGATTGATCCTAAATTATTGGAAGATGAAAAAGTTGAAACTGCAACGATTCAACATGGAGATACTTTTGCTGATAAAATTGAAAACAGCATGATTGTTTCTATGATTATTGGTTTAATGGGTATGGTTTATATTGTTTATTACTTTGCAACCAAGGGTTTCCAATTAAATCTTGACATCGTTAACTTTATCTTCTTATTCCTAGGGATTTTACTTCATAAAACACCAAGGAACTTCCTTGACGCGATTGCATCAGCGGCTAAAGGAACTGCCGGCATCATCTTACAATTCCCATTCTATGCAGGGATTATGGGGATGATGACAGGTGCTAATGCTGCAGGCGTTTCACTTGCAGGTGCTATTTCAAATGGTTTCGTTGCCATTTCAAATCAAACCACTTACCCACTCTTCACTTTCTTAAGTGCAGGGGTTGTTAACTTCTTTGTACCATCAGGTGGTGGACAATGGGCTGTTCAAGCGCCAATTATGATGCCAGCTGGAAAAGCTTTAGGTGTTAGCGCAGCTAAAACAGGTATGGCAATCGCTTGGGGGGATGCATGGACTAACATGATCCAACCGTTCTGGGCGTTACCAGCACTTGGTATAGCTAACCTCGGTGCAAGAGATATCATGGGATTCTGTATTGTAGATTTATTGTATTCAGGTGTGATTATTGCCCTAGGACTCATGTTCTTATAAAGGGCTTTAAGAGACAGACAAAAAGATAAAAATCATTCTTATATAAAGAAGAGGACATAGTGAGGGCTATGCCCTCTTTTTTTATTTTGAAAAAGCTTCAAGATAGGTTAAAATAGAAGTAATAGATTATTAGAAGGGGTATAAAATTGGAAAAATCGTATGAGCAACTAAAATGGGAAATGAATATTTTAGATGAATTTATCGAAATTGCTTACGAAGGCTTGATTATTGTAGATAAAGAGGGCAAAATCGTTAAATTTAAATATGAAAAGTTTCTAGATGTCAAAGAGAAAGATGTGATTGGAAAACATGTGACGGAAGTTATCGAAAACACTAGACTCCATATTGTGCTCAAGACCGGACACCCTGAAATTGGAGATATACAAAAAATCGGAAAACTCAATGTCATTGCTTCGCGTGTTCCCATTCGCCAAAAGGGCGAAATCGTAGGGGCAGTGGGGACGATTCTCTTTAAGGATGTTAGAGAGGTCAAACATATGGCTGAACATTTAGATCAAATGAAAGCCTTTGTTAAAAAATATAAAGGGTCTTTTTCGCGACTCAATCAAGCCAAATATACCTTTAAAGAAATTCTGACGAAAGACCCACAGATGCTTTCACTGATTCAAATTGCCAAACGTGCGGCGACGAGCAGTTCAAGTGTCTATATAGAAGGTAAAAGTGGAACAGGGAAAGAATATTTTGCTCACGCCATTCATGAGGGGAGCTTGAGACGCTATGGTCCTTTTGTTAAGATTAACTGCGCCAGTATTCCTAAAGACTTATTAGAGTCTGAACTTTTTGGCTACGAACCTGGGGCATTTACAGGTGCTTCTCTTCATGGTAAGATTGGAAAATTTGAATTGGCTAATGGGGGAACGATCTTTCTAGATGAATTGAGTTCTATGCCACTTGATATGCAGGCTAAACTCTTACGTGTGATAGAGGAAAGAGAACTTGAAAGAATTGGTGGAACAGAAAGTATTGATTTGGATGTGAGATTTATTTCAGCCAGCAATGAGAACCTTGAAAAACTCGTCAAAGAAGGTAAATTTAGAAATGACCTCTACTATAGACTGAATGTCGTGCATTTAAAATTGCCACCTTTATCGGAAAGACGAGGGGATATTATGCTTTTTGCCAATCACTATTTAGAGTTTTTTGGTAAGCAATTTGAGGAAGCACCTAAGCAATTTTCACGAGAAGCCAAGAACTGTATGGAAGCTTACCCATGGCCGGGCAATGTAAGAGAAATTAGAAATGTCGTTGAAAGTGCTGTTAATTTAGCGACTGGTAATTTGGTGATGACCTCACATCTTCCAGAAAATATCACAAGTTACAAAGGGGAGACAGAGCCGACTTATCAGTTAGAACATTCTAATTATGAAGTAACAGGGGATCTTAAATCTATTATGAATCAAATAGAACGGGAAGTTATTATGGAAGCTTTAGAAAAGTGCCATGGCAACCGAACTGATACGGCTGCTCTGTTAGGGATTCACAGGACAGCGCTTTATAAGAAGATGGAAAAACTACAAATTACTTTGAGTACAGAAACGGATGAGAGTGATTCATAAGCTCCTTATCTCAATGAAAAGAAAAGCAAAAGGATAAAAGAAAAGTAAAAGGAGCAACCAGCTATTAGGGATAATGCTAATAGCGATTGCTCCTTTTTTATATCTAACTTTACCCGGTGTGAGTGGGGAAAGTAAGGTTAACGGATTAGTATTTATAAAACTTTGACCTGTTCACGTTTGCTAAAAAATTCTTTCGTTGCATTCATAGACGGTGAAAGGAGCAGCATACTGATAATAGTGCCTTCTCTCACCACTAGAGGTGCGTGGAAGATAACAGTGACGATGAGGGAAATCATGATTGAAAAAATATCGATGCCCATACGGTATTTGATAAAAGAAAAAGACGTTTTCTCTGAAAGGGCAAGACACAGACTTTCAATAGGGAATGTGATAAGATTGTAATGAATGACCATCCCAACAGCACCTCCGCCAATAATAGTCCCAATGGCAATGATGAGAATTCTTAAAGGATAAAAAGTTGGGTGGAAGTCTGCTAATAAGGTATAGCTGTAAAAATTAATCAGTGAGCCAAAGAGCAGTACTGAAAGTCCTTGAACCAAGTACTTAAGTTTGTGCTCAAATTTTGTCATAATCATGTAGCCAATGAGAAAGAGGAGATTAAAAAAAGTAGTAATGGTGCCCACCTTAATCCCTGATGCTAAAGAAAAAGAAAGATTCATGGCGTTGAAACTGCTGACGCCAACGTTGGCTGTAATGGTAAGACTGACGCCAAAGGCGGAAATCGCATAAAAAATATAGGATTTTATAATTTGAGGGAGTTGTTTCATTTATAGATTCCTTTCGTTAAAAAAGTATGTTTAAGTGATTTTTCTATATCATAGCGTGAATAAATAATAAAAAATATGAGATATCTCACATTTTGGAGGAAAAATGAAAAAAAATCTAGAAAATATTGAATCTATTTTTGGTGCACTTGCTGATGAAGCTCAAATTGAAATTTATAAGCCTAGAGACCCCATCATTAATTTTTCAGAGACAATCACCAGTTTAAAATATTTGACCCATGGAAAGGCTAAAGTGATTGTTCCCCATGAAAATGGGAGAGAGTCCATTGTTCATTTTGTAGAAGATCAAGAGTATATTGGGGAACTCACCCTAATTGGTGTAGAAAAAGACCACCGTACAGTATTGGCAATTAGTGAATGTGAGTGTTTGTCGGTTCCAATGGAAAGAGCCAAAGCGGTTTTGCTAGAAGACCCCCAATTTTTACTTAAATTGAGTCAATATATAGGGAGTAAGCTTCTCAAAAGAACCTGGCATACGACTAGCAACCAAAATTATTCCCTGAAAAGTCGATTGGCTTCTTATATTCTACTTTCATCCTATAAGGGGATTTATATTGAAAAACACACAGAGACCGCCAATTATTTAGGGGTTAGTTACAGACATCTGCTCTATACCTTTAAACAGTTAAGCGAAGAAGGCTATATTGAAAAATTGAAAAAAGGTTACCGTATTCATGAAGAAGCCCTTAAAAGTATTGCAATAGAGAAAATTTTTTAAGTGGGTCTTCTCGTTCATTTTAGGTGTGACAATAGAGTGACATAAAAAAGTGTTTATATAAATATTGACGCGCCTTAGATGAGATGTTAAGATTTGTGGGTGCGTGATGATAAAAAGTAAAGATGCGAGAATACATAAGGGATAAATAGCTAATAGAAGGAGCATCTTAATGAAAAAAATCAGAAATAAAATTCTTGTATTGTTTTTATCAGCATCAACATTTTTTATGGTACTCATAGCAGGAATCAGTTTATACTATCTTAACGACGCCAATGATAATCAGCTAAAAACATTGGGGGATACCCTAAGAACTGATTATGATAATATGATCAAAAATGAAGTAGATACAGCTGTAACAACAGTAGATTACTATTATGACCTGTCTCAAAAGGGAACCTTATCTGAAAACGAAGCTCAAGAAGCAGCTAAACAAGCAGTCAAAGCTTTGAAATATGGTGAGAGTGGTTATTTTTGGATTGATAATTCTAAAGGCATCTTAATTGCCCATCCCGTTTCACCTGAAAAGGAAGGTAATCAGCGGATAGACACGCAAGATCCTAATGGTGTTTATTTAATCAAGAACATTATTGAAGCAGCAACAACAGGCGAAAATGACGGCTATTCTGATTTTATGTGGATTAAGCCGGAAAATAAGGCATCTGGAGAACAAAGTGCCAAACGTGCGTATTCACGTTACTTTAAATCTTGGGATTGGATCATTAGTACAGGGAATTATACAGATGATATTAATACACTGATTTTAAATAGAACCAAGGTTTTGGATCAAAAGTTCAGACATAATGTGGTGAGTATTCTGGTTATTTTAGTACTTGCTTTGGGGCTTAATCTTATTTTTGCCCTCTTGCTCAGTCGTGTGATTACAGGTCCGATTGTTGAGTTGGTAAAAGGCTTTGAAAAAGATGATCAAGGTCGGATTTCTATTAAAAGCATAGAGGTTAAAACAAAAGATGAAATTGGTCTTTTGGGTAAGACTTTAAATATAATGACTGAACAATTGAAACGTTTTTTCAAAGGCGTTTTACAAGAATCAGAGCATGTTGCGGGGGCATCACAGACTATTCTTGAAGAAGTCAATGTTTTAAGCGGTGAAATTCAAGAAGTATCTGCTACTTCAGAAGAAATCGCAGCAGGTATGCAAGAGACCAATGCCATTTCAGAAGATATTAATCAAAAATCACAAGACATTTTAATGGCAGCCAACCACATTGAAGAAAAAGCCGATATAGCCAATGAGGCTGTTAATGTGATGAATCAAAGAGCAGATGAACTACGGGTGAGAGTTGAGGGCACACTAGAAAAAAGTGAACACTTTATTAAGGAATCAAATGAACAGTTAGCACTTGCAAAAGAAGAGGTAAAATCCGTCAATGAAATTGAGATTTTGTCACAAGCCATTATTGGGATTACAGAACAAACCAACCTTTTGGCCTTAAATGCATCAATAGAGGCGGCAAGAGCGGGAAGTGCAGGAGCTGGGTTCTCTGTTATTGCAGAAGAAATTAGACAACTGGCGGATCACTCTCAAAAGACTGTAAATCAAATTCAGTCCATCACACAAAATGTGGTTAAGACAGTTGATCATATGTATGAACAATCCAGTCATCTTGTAGGCTACATGAATACTCAAGTTAAAGATAATTTTATGTTTATATTGATGGCGACTCAAGCTTATCATGAGGATACTGAAAAGCTCAGTGAGATGGTTGGTGATTTTAGATTAAGTGCAGTAAAACTTAACACGACTATTAATGATATGGCACGTTCTATGAGCGAAATTGCTATGGCAACTTCGGAGAGTGCTGAAGGTGCAAGTAGTATTGCTGGCAGTATAGAAGTCATTACAGAAAAATCAGCTAATCTGCTGAAAGTCGTCGATGAATCAGAAAAGTATGCTAAGGCTTTAGTTGACTTGGTATCCCGATTTAAATTTTAATAAAAAATGAGGCTTCTCATTAAGTGTTGAACCCCTAGACTTGGTCTGGGGGTTTTTTAGCTTTAATCAGGCTAAAGTCTAGGCAGAGCTTATGAGATGATGTATAGTATTATCAGAATATTCTAGCTCACAAACAACCTTTTGAAGTTCATCATGAATTTATACATGGGAAAGCCTATAGAGACATTATACAAGAATCCAAGGAGGTAAAAATGAATCGTAAAAATCTTAAAATTCCTTTTTTGAAAGACTTACCAACACCAATACATCATTTAGAACGTTTATCGGAGACTTTAGGTGTCAATTTTTATATAAAAAGAGATGATTTAACACCTTATGGTGGTGGGGGCAATAAACTGAGAAAGTTAGAATACTTCTTATATGATGCGCAACAAAAAGGGGCAACCATGCTTCTCACATCAGGAGGTATTCAGACTAACCATGGGAGATTGACTGCAGCAGTTGCTGCCAAGTTTGGCCTTAAATGTGCCATTGTATGTGTAGACCATCCGCCAGAAATAATGACTGGCAATGTTCTTTTAGATGCACTTATGGATGCTGAGCTAGTGGTAAAAAAAGATGATGGCAGAGCAGAAGACGTTCAACTAGAAGAAGCCATTGCTAAAGTGAAAGCCAAGTATGAAGCTCAAGGTGAAGTGGTTTATACGATTCCAGTAGGGGGAAGCAATACCGTGGGGGTCTTAGGCTATGTAGACTGTGCAGAGGAAATCGCTAGTCAAGTTAAAGCCCTTGGCATTGAAAAAGCAACATTGATGACCAGTGTTGGCAGCATGGGAACTTATCTGGGACTTTATGCAGGATTAGCTTTAGCTAAGAGTCCTTTGAAATTAAAAGGAATAGCCATTTCTCCTTTTACTGATGTTAAGCGTCACAAGTTACAAGCTGATTTTGATGAGATGAAAGTCCTTTATGATTTACCACTCGAAGAGAAGCCTTATTTTGATATAGAAACAAACTATACAAGAGGGGGGTATAATAATCTGGATTCTAGTGTAAGAGAGGCGATTTATCTCATGGCAAGACAAGAAGCTATTTTTTTAGATCCGTGCTATACCGGTAAGGCATTTGCAGGAGTTGTTCAGATGATAGAAGAAGGTAAAATTAAAAAGGGAGAAACACTCATATTTCTTCACACAGGAGGCTTTCCGGGACTCTATACTCCCCATCACCGTAAGGCGATTGAAGCAGAATGTCATTCAAAAATAATAATTTTAGAGGATGAATAGAGAGGCAGTCGTGATATGATTATTAGAAAGGGAAAAGTCTGGCAAGCAAATGGCACTTTCAAAGAAGAGGATGTCCACATTAAAGGGGCATACATTGTGGATAAATCGTCGGGAATTGAAATTAACGCACAGGGTAACTATGTGATTCCGGGGCTCATTGACCTTCATATTCATGGGAGTGTTGGTGCAGATTTTTGCGATGGGACACAAGAAGCTTGCCAGAAGATAGCACTTTATCAAGCATCACAAGGTATATTGGGCTTATGTCCAACTACAATGACTTATCCCTCGGCGGTTTTATATCAAGTCGTACAGACGTGTAATCATACTCCCCATGCTGATGGTGCCAGTTTTTTGGGGATTCATCTAGAAGGCCCCTATCTTAGTATGAATAAGTGCGGTGCTCAAAATCAGGCGTACTTAGAAGAGCCCTCTTTAGAGGATTTGAAAGCCTACCACATTTTATCAGACCAACAAATTGTCCGTTGTGATTTGGCACCAGAATTACCAGGAGCTATGGCTTTTATTGAGGGAGCACCTCAAGGTATTAGAATCGCCATCGGCCATACTGAAGCAGGAGCAGCACTAGCGAGGCAAGCCATTCAAAGAGGAGCCCATCACCTTACCCACGGCTTTAATGCCATGAAAGGAATTCATCATCGAGCGCCAGGCCCTGTTCTAGCAGGGTGGGAAGAAGGGGCAACTATAGAACTCATAGCAGACGGAGAGCATGTTCACCCGACTGTTATAAAAATGGTGGAAGCCTTATATGGCATTGATCGACTCATTTTCGTTTCTGATAGCATGAGAGCTTGCGGTATGGCAGATGGATCTTATGAAATAGGCGGACAATCCGTTATCAAAAAAGGCAAGCGCGCGACTTTAGAATCTGATAATCAGGTGCTTGCCGGGAGTGTTACTCACCTTATGGATATGGTGAGATGGGCCCATCAAGAGATGGGAATGCCCCTTGGTAAAGTAGTGAAGGCAGTCACTTTAAATCCAGCGACTTATCTTGGGATAGCGCATCAATGGGGCAAAGTGTCAAAAGGCTACTTGGCCAATATACTCATACTAGATGCACACTTAAATCTCACTCATGTGATTAAAGAAGGGCGACTATTGTAAGAGCATAGAACTTGGCTGAAACAGCGGCTATATTATGTTGGATAGCTTAAGGGATATCAAAAGAAAGTGAGGCATCATAAAAATGAAAAAAATCATCTATAGTGTAAGTGTTTGTCTTTGCTCACTTGTTCTATTTGCTTGTACACCACAGGCATCAGAAACTTCTATGAACCCTGTGACGCAAGATCCACAAACGAATCAATCAAGTACGCCTGAAACGAAACAATCAAATGCGCCTGAAACGAATCAGACGGATGAAAGTGAAGCATCCAATGAAGGGGACGACGCTATCGACGAGTCTTTGAATGAAACATCGGATGAAACATCAGATGCGATAATAGAAGCCACAGCCTTAACGGGTCAAAATTGGACCAGACAAGAAAGTGGTGATTATTTTGATCAACTTTATACATTTTACTTTTTTGAAGATGGAACCTTTGCAAGCAATGATGGCCTATTTTTAAATCAAGAAAGTGAAGATGGAATGACATGGTATTCAGGAACGTATGACCTAAAAGACGCCACTATCAACCTGACAATTAAAGAAAAAAATTGGCCTGATTATGATGAAACAAGTGGGCAAATGGAATTGACTCAAGTTGACATGGCAGAAAATTCTCATTTGAGTTTTGATGTGAAAGTTGAAGGTGCTAATCTAAAGATGGGTCATTATCAATTTGAAGCGGAACAAGCAGTTTCAATTGATGGTGAAACGGCAACTTTCATGGGCGATTGGGAAAGAACCAATGTTCATAGTGCTCAATGCGGCAGTCTAAGCATACTCAAAGAAACACCAGAGGCGTTCTATTTTTCAGGTGATGTAGGCAGTGGTGCAAACATGGGATCTTTTGCAGGATTGGCAAGAAAGATTAATGCTGATGAAGCTATTTATTATTATGAATACACTGATTCAAAGAAGGGAAAAATTTATATTAAATTCAAAAAACAGGCAGAGGGATTAACGCTTGAAAGTAATGGATCAGGTGGCGACTTAGGCTTAGGTTTTAACGTTTTTGTTGATGGTGATTACACTCAGGGACAAGTAACCTACACCAATGAAAACATGTTGGATTCAATAATGACTGAATCACAAGTCAACTATGTGAAAAAGTTTTTGGGAGAAGACTCATGGACCTATTTAGAGCAGGTGATTGACTTTGGTTATAACTACGACACTGATGGATTGACTTATAGTGGCTTTATATCAGGTGCAGGTCAAGGTGGCGATTTTATTTTAGATAAAGAGAACCATTTTAATTATTTAAGCTATGGTGAGGGACCAGGTCAGATTTTTTATACCAACCAATCAGACTTTAAAAATAAACTGCCACGAGCCTTATTACCATCCATTAGAACCCCTGAAGATATGGCGTTTATATATAGAAATGAAGATCAAGAGGTGAGACTGGATCAATATCTACTGGCCTTAGAAGTTGAAAGCTATCAAATCCCAAATGATTTTACTCAATGGGGAGAGACAGCGGAAGGGTCAGCTATAATCCTTTACACCAAAGGTGATTTCACAGAGATTACTTATGTTAATGGACAAGGTGAGACGCTTTATCAGTCTAGCGATCCGTTACCGATTGTTATCTATGGTGCCGATCTTGAAACAGGAAAGATAATAATAAGAGATAGAGAAGACCAGAGTCACGAGGTACCTCTCAATACTTTAACAAAAGAAGGGTCTTATTATCTGGAAATTAATCAATCGTGAGAGACTGAATGCATTTTATAGCGTGAGACTAAAGGCCTGATTAAGGGCTATTTAAAGTGATTAATCATGAAGGTGTTAATGATACTTTAAGTAGCCTTTTTTTGATTTGACCGATGATTAAAAAAAAGATAGAATAAAGACAATAGGCTGTCTAAGAATGATTCTTCAGAAGAAGATAAGACGTTTAAAATTTTGAAAATAACATTAAAAATTTAAAAAAATCAATAAAACTGAATATTAGGAAAAAAGTCTCCTATTCATAGGAAAAGTAATGATATAATTATAATACACTACAAAATACAATAGAAAAGAGGCGTTACATATGAAGCATCGAGTTGCATTTTATGAAGAAGTCGAAAAAACACTACAAACAGGAGATGTTATGTTATTTCATGGCATGAGCCGAAGCAGTAAAATTAATGAACTTTTTACAGGGTGTGAATGGTCTCACGTCGGCATGGTTATCAGACCGGAAGATATAGGGATTACTTCAAGTGAACGCCTTATTCTGTGGGAATCCAACACCTTGGTTAATCTAAAGGATATTGAGTTTGATGAAGGAAAAGAAGGACCGATGTTGGTTGATCTTGAAGAACGATTGAAGACTGATTTATCAGGAGGCCATGATAATAAATTTTTAGTGAGATACAATACTTGTGAAAGAACGCCAGAAATGTTTATGGCACTTAGAAAATTTATAAAAGCAGTTCATAGAGATACTTTTCCACCTACTGAATTTGATCTTAAAAAAGAAGTTTTCGAAGGCATTGTACTTGATGAGCAAGTTGATAATGGCGATTATTTTTGCAGTATGTTAATTGCAGATACGTATATTCACATGGGATTTTTAACACATAAATATCCAACTAATAGTTATGAACCAAAAGACTTTTCAGACAAAGGAGAATTACCTTTGATATTAAGAGGACAATTGATCGAAGGACCTGAAATTGATGTGGAGAAATTATTATAAGAATCACTTTAAAAATTGGATACTTATTATTCTGCTATTGTTGATGTTGCCTATGATTTTATCGGCGTGTTCTAGTGATGAGCATGTATTTATAGCAACAAAGGGAACTATGGATTTAACCCAGTGGAATGATAAAGAAAACCCTATTGTTAATCTTGAAGGTGAATGGGAAGTTTATCCCAACCAGTTAATTCCACCAGAAGATTTTGAAAAGCCTTTGTCACGAGACGTTGATTATTTTTATGTACCCGGGACTTATAAGACAATGGCTGATGGGTCTACCCTGTCTAAAGATACTTATACAACTTTGAGGTTAAAGGTAGAGTTACCACCTAATAGCCAAAAGATGTATGGTTTAATTGTCAAGCCGATGATGACCGCTTCTCAAATTTGGATTAATGGGGTTCCAATGTCAGAGGTGGGGACTGTAACGGAAACGTCTTGGAATGCTGTGGGAAGTCTTGAACGTCAACTCATTGTTTTTAATGTGGATAAGCAAGATATTGATATTGTCATTCATGCGGCCAATTATAATAATATTACAGGTAAAATCAGAGGCTTTATTTTTGGTGAAGGTCAAGTGATGAAGAGAGCCTACATAAAAGATGTCTTTCCAGATATCTTTATTAGTGGTGCTTTGGTTATTATGGCCATTTATCATTTTGCTCTTTATTCCAAAAGACGAAATATGAAAGCTTTCTTGTATTTTGGTCTATTCTGTTTGATCATCAGTACACGTAACATTTTAGTCGGTGCACGATTGATTTATGAGTTTGTACCGACATTATCCTTTGAATGGTTAAATAAATTTGCTTATTTGACGGTCTTTTTATCCTTGCCGTTTATGGTTCTCTTTTTTAAAAATATATTTCCGACTTATCTTAAAAAAATATCAGTGACACCATTAAGTCTTATTGCCTTTGTTTTGTCCCTCATTGTATTGCTTACAAATGTACAGTTTTATGATAAATTTTTACTCATTTATGAAGTGATTTTTGTTATTTATTTTATAATCATACTTGTGGGATTGATAAAAGAGATAAAGCAAAATCGGCGCAGTTCAGGAACTGTTCTACTGGGAACATTTATCTTTTCGTTGACAATTATTAATGATGCGCTCTTACAAGCGGGTATTATTTATACGCGGTCTTTAGCTTCACTTGGCTTTTTTGTATTTATTTTTTCTCAGGCTTATGTTTTGGCGGAAGAATTTTCAGATGCTCATCATAGAATTGAAAAGCTCATTGAAGAAAATAAGGCTATTTATTATGATTCATTAACAGGTCTTTATAATCGGCGCGGTTTTTATGAAAAAGCCGAAAATACCCTAAGATTGGCTAAAAAATTCAATCAAAAATTTGCGATTATCTATGGCGATCTCAATCGTTTTAAACTGGTGAATGATACCTATGGACATAAAGAAGGTGATGAGGCCATTACAATGACCGCCAAGCTTCTTATGCAGTCTTTTAGAGACAAGGACATCGTTGCGAGGATGAGTGGGGATGAATTTATTGTGATTGTTAATGATACAGATTCCACACTTGAGATTGATATGTTAATTAAAAAAGTTTATAACCGATTTAATAAATACAATAGGGAAAGCGATAAGCCTTACGCTTTATCTATCAGTTTGGGGTATTCTATTTATAGTGGTCAAAAGGAAATGACATTGGATGAGCTCGTTTATCGTGCTGATTTAATGCTCTATAAAAATAAGCAGAAGTATAGGCGTGACAATGGAGAAGCCTGTAACACAATGGAGGAAATCGAATGAAATTATGGATGATTTGTCTAGGTGGCAAAATCAAAGGTGCAAATACAGAAATCCACGATATTCAATTTGTAGTCGCTGAAAGTGTTCATCAAGCACACAAGGCCCTTAGAGATCACTGGTATGGTGATCCTTACAAATTGCACATTGATTCTTATATGGAAGTCAAAGGTGGTGACGGCTATCAGATTAATGTCGTTAAACAAAAAGAAAAGCAATCGAATCAACTGTATTTCCTTCAGTTAGGCGGGTATGATGAAGACCATCTTCAAGAGCTTCATGAAGGGATGTTTGTCGCATCAGAAAGTCCTGAACAAGCTAAGCTTAAAGCGGGTTTTCAAGCGGAGGCTTATCACGAACAAGGTCATATTGATTATGTTGGCAATGTTGAAGAAGTGATGCATTCAGTAGATGGCGAAAAATATTATATTGAATTATTAGAGACTTCAAAAGATTTTAATATGGTACCTGATTGGTTTGGCTATCAGAGAATTGACCAAGCTTAAAAAGAGAAATAAAGAGATAAGGTTTTTACACGTCAGTGTGTAAGAACCTTTTTTGATGCCTTAAATAATCAGAAAATTTAAATAATTGAATGAATTGAATTGACATCTTTCGTACCCGATGATATTCTTATTTTAGAGCGAGCACTCGCTCTAAAAATGAAAGGGAGGCTATTATGGACAATCGATACGCAATTTCCAATTATCCAGACGCAAGACAAATCAATCAACAACTTGACGAACTTATTGCAAAACCTATTTTTTCAGTAAGCCCTCAAGCCTTGAAAAAATATGAAAATGATTATTACGAGAAAAAATGTGCCAAATCAAAGGTCATGATTACAGAAGCTAAAAATTACATACCCGGAGGTGTTCAGCATAATTTAGCTTTTAATCATCCCTTTCCGCTTGTTTTTACTAAAGCAGAAGGGCCTTATTTATACGATATAGACGGCAATCAGTATTATGACCTCTTACAAGCAGGAGGACCAACGGTTTTAGGTAGCAATCCACCAGAAATTAGAGAAAAAGTGATGGCTTTACTCAACGATGGTGGTCCGAGTACAGGTTTATTTCATGAATATGAGTATAAAATTGCCAAGAAAATAGCTGAAAGTATGCCCCATGTCCAAATGTTTAGAATGTTAGGATCAGGGACAGAAGCTTGTATGGCGTCTATTCGTGTTGCAAGACTTGCTACAGGTAAAAAGAACATCATTAAAATGGGGGGCGCTTATCATGGATGGAGTGACCAGCTGGCTTATGGGATTAGAATTCCAGGGTCTAAATCAACTCAAGCGCATGGTGTGCCAAGTTATATTTTTAGACATACACAAGAATTTTTTCCAAATGACCTCAAAGACTTAGAACGCAAACTAAGACGTAACCGTTTGCATGGTGGAACGGCAGCAGTTATTATTGAGCCTTTAGGACCTGAAAGTGGAACGACGCCTGTTGATAAAGATTTTAATCAAGGGGTTGAAGCCCTCTGTCGACAATATGGTGCACTTCTTATTTTTGATGAAGTGGTGACTGGCTTTAGACTAGGAATGGGAGGGGCTCAAGGTTATTTTGGTGTAAGTCCTGACTTGACTGTTTTTGGAAAAGTTATTGCAGGGGGGTATCCAGCTGCTGGCGGTTTAGGTGGCAAAAAAGAATTTATGAAGTACCTATCGGCAGGTATTGCTGGAGGTGCGAAGCATAAAAAAGCCCTTGTCGGCGGCACGATGGCTGCCAATCCACTAAGTTGTGTAGCCGGTTATTATACCCTTTGTGAAATTGAGCGAACCAATGCGGCTCAACGGGCGGGTCAAATGGGAGATCAATTGACCAAAGGCCTTCAAGCTTTGATTCAAAAGTATGACCTGCCTTTTGTTGCCTTTAACCAAGGTTCAATTTGTCATCTTGAAACAGTGGGGACAACGCATTATTCACTGAATTGGTTAAAACCATGGACTATTCCCAAGGTGATTGATGCCACTTCAGTGAGAAAGAAAGAAATGGAGCACATGGGCGCTGCATATATGGCAGAAGGCATTGTCACACTTGCAGGAAGTCGCTTCTATACAAGTGCAGCTTATACCGAAGAAATGATCCAAGATGTTCTCGTGCGATTTGAGCGTGTCTTTAAAAATATTAGCCAGATTAAAGAGAGCGAGTGATAAGCTATGGCGACATTTTTATCGGAAAGTGAAGCAAAGAAACAAGTGATTGCTGCGGGTAAACAGTTGGTTGATTCAGGACTTATTGCACGAACATGGGGCAATGTCAGTTGCCGAATAAGCGAAAGTCACTTTGTTATTACACCCAGTGGCAGAGATTATCTTTCATTAACAGAATCAGACATCGTAAAGGTTGCCATGGATGACTTAAGTTATGAAGGTCACATCAAGCCATCAGGTGAAAAAGCAGTTCATGCTGAAATTTATCTTAAAAAACCTACGGCAATGTTTGTTATTCATACCCATCAAGAAAAAGCTTCCATTGTCGGGACGCTTGACCTTCAAAGTATGCCTGTGTTAACCCATAAGTCTTATTTTGGAGACCAAGTTATTTGTGCTCAATATGGTTTACCGGGGACTAAAAAATTAAGGAAAGCTATTGGTACCGCTATTGAATCGTCAACCGGTCAAGCGGTTATTATGAAAAGTCATGGTGCTGTTTGTTTTGGTAAAGACAACCAAGAAGCTTTTTTTGTCGCCAAAGAACTAGAGCATCTATGCCAGCAATTTTTAGAAAAGACCACCCGTTTTTTAACGCCAACTGACCAAGAGGCAAACCGTATGGGGGAACTGATTGAAAAAATCAGTCAGAAAAAAGAAAGCGACTTAATGGAGGCAGATGAACCTGAGATCAATGACCGGATGCTAAAAGAAATGGAGAACCACATTCAATCGGCCTATGAAGCGTGTCAAGTGTGGGTACTCAACCAAGGTATATTTCATGACTATAGTCTTCTCAACCAACCACTTTATCCGCTCTTGGACGATTTTGCTCAAATTGTAGGCACTAAAGTCAAATGCCTAGAAAAATTTGATTATGCTGATATTACAAGGGCTTTAAATAAAGCGTCTGCTGTGATTGTTAGGGGGTTTGGTTTTATTTGTAGGGGGGACAATCAAGGCGATCTCCAAGCGGTGGAAATGATTCTTCATAAAAATATTGAATCTCAACTCTATGGTGAGGTCTTACATTCTCAGTCAAAAATCAATTGGCTAGATAGGCAATTGATGAGATGGGTTTATCTTAAAAAGTATTCTAAACAGTTATAGTCCGTGGTTGAAAAAAAGGGGGGCAAATATGTCAGATTATGTCATAACTTATGATGTTGGCACAACGGGTATGAAAACGTGTCTATATCGTATTGCAAACCGCATTGAACTCGTTGCTTCTGATGTGGCTTGTTATCACCTGACAATTTCAAAAGGAGGAGGTGCAGAACAATCCCCTGAAGATTTGTGGCTGGCAATGTGCTTGACCAGCCAATCGGTCATTCAGAAAAGTCATGTGAATCAAGAAGAGATAAAAGGCATTTCATTTTGTGCACAAATGCAGGGTTTGGTTTTGGTTGATAAATTAGGTGAACCGGTGAGACCTATTATGAGCTACATGGACCAAAGGGCATCTAAAGAAATGCAGGAGGGGATTGCCAAAGGTGTTAAAATATCAGGTCTCAATGCCAATAAGTTAATGCAATCATTGAGAATTACAGGAGCCGTTGCAGCGAGTGTTAAAGACCCTGTATGGAAATACAATTGGGTTAAAAATAATGAACCCGACCTATTTGAGCGGGTGTATAAATGGTTAGATGTAAAGGAATATCTCATCCTCAAATGCACAGGGGAGTTTGTGATGACACATGATAGTGCTTTTGGGACGATGTTATTTGACATAAGAAAGCAAAAACAATGTTTTAGCAAGACGATGTGTAAGTTGTTAGGGGTCCATTATGATCATATGCCAAGGATTGTGAATTCAACAGATTGTGTGGGAACACTTACACCAGAAGCCTGCAGTGCACTGGGGCTATCAGAAAAGACGTGTGTCTTTGGCGGTGGTGGAGATGCCTCTTTAATTGGGGTGGGGGCAGGAGCGGTGAGTTTAGGACAAACACACATCTATTCAGGGACGTCAGGCTGGGTGTCTACTGTAGTAGCTAAGCGAACAGTCGATATGGGTGCTATGATTGCTTCTATTGTTGGAGCAGACTCAGACAAGTATAACTACTTTGCTGAATTAGAGACGGCAAGTAAGTGTTTAGAATGGGTGAAAGATCATCTAGCACTTGATGAAATTAATATTTATCTCAATAAGGTGAGTGTATCTGATTCAGTAGATACCCTATATGAAAATCTTTTTGACTTTATGATGGATGAAATTTCAAAGGTACCTGCTGGGAGTCACGGCGTTATCTTTACACCTTGGTTACATGGGAATCGGTGTCCTTTTGAAGACCCTTATGCGAGGGGGATGTTTTTTAATATAAGCATTGATACGGGCAAGCGGGATATGATTCATGCTGTTTTAGAAGGTATTTGTTATCATTTGAGATGGCAACTTGAGGCACAAGATAAGAAAATTAGGACGTCTCATGTGGTGAGATTTGTAGGAGGTGGGGCCTTATCAGTTCTCATGTGTCAGATTTTAGCTGATGTTATTGGCAGGCCGGTTGAAACAGTAGAAGATCCTCAAAATGTAGGGGCATTAGGAGCAGCCATTCTGGTTGCCGTTGGCTTAGGTAAAATAAAAAATATAGAAGAAGCAAAAGACTTGGTTCTCCCTAATCATCTCTATTTACCAAATCGAGAGAACTCAGCCATCCATCAAAAGCACTTTGAGACGTTTAAGCGGCTATATAAGCAAAATAGAAAAAACTTTACTGCAATTAATGTTGGCTAAACAATCGAAAAAAGAGGTGTCAATTTTACTGTTAAAAGGGGGATAAAAAATGAAGGAAACGGCAAGTGTTTCAAAGTACAGGTGGATTGTTTTATTTACGATATTTCCTGTCATCGTCGCAACAGAGATGATGTGGTTAACCATAGCACCTATTAGCAGTATAGCCAGTGAATTTTATGGGGTCTCTAGTCTGCAAATAGATATGTTATCGGTAAGTTACATGATGATGTTTATTGTTTTTTCGATACCGGCGTCTTGGGTTGTAGATCGGTTTGGGTATCGAAAATCATTTTTGATTGGTGCGAGTTTAACTGCTGTGTTTGGGACAGTAAGAGCTGTATTTGCCAATCAGTTTACCATTGTACTCATTGCTCAATTTTTTATAGCCGTTGGGCAACCTTTTTTACTTAATATTTCGACCAAAGTGCCTGCCAATTGGTTTCCTGCAACAGAGCGTTCAACAGCGGCAGGAATACTGACGATGGCACAATATGTTGGATTTGCCGTACCAATGATTGTTTCACCTATGATTGTTGCCAATCATTCAATTCCGTATTTACTTAAAGTTTTTGCAATGATTGCGGTGATTTTTTCTGTGATTGGCATTATTTTCACCAGAGAAAAACCGTCTGTAGCTCCCCCTGGACCGATGGCCCCCAAAGAAGATTTAAGTTTGGAATCTTTAAAAAAATTGTTTAAAAACAAGGGCTATCTTATGATTTTATCGGTATGTTTTATTTCAATGGGAATTTTTAATGCTATCTTAACGTTAACGGAAGCCATCTTAACACCACATGGTATTACATCGGCACAGGCAGGGATTGTTGGCAGCGTTTTTGTTGTTGCAGGTGTAATTGGTGCGGTTGTTTTACCGATTATATCGGATAAAACGGGAAAGCGAAAAGTCTTTTTCTTAGGTGCAATTGGGCTCCTTGTACCGGCTTACTTAGGGTTCACTTTCTTGCACAGTTATGGGATGCTTCTTGCGGTAGCAGGACTTGCTGGGTTTATGATTATGGGGGTTGCACCCATCCTATTCCAGCATGGTTCAGAAATGGCTTACCCGATTCAAGAGGGGACTTCTCTAGGGATGATTCTTTTGATGGGGCAAATATCAGGGGCCCTATTTGTTTACTTGTTTGAAGTCTTTAAAGACATGTCAGGAACTGTGACGCTACCAATGCTTATGATTGTGGCCTTAACAGCAATTGAATTACCTATTGTTGCGCGTATCGAGGAAACCCACTATCATCATTTAGCAGAGGTTGAAACCCAGCGTTAAAAAGTAAATGTTTGACAGAAAAGCACTCAAATTATATGATGAAATAGACAAATCATAATAGACTTGAGAGGTGACTATGGCAACATTACAAGAAAGCAATAAGTTTCATAAAAAAGCCTTTGAAAGCACGTCTAAAATTCGACAAGAAAAAGTGATGCAAGCGGCACATGAAGCTTTTGCAGCTAAGGGTTATAGTGGAACGAGTATTAACGATATTGCCAAAAAGGCAGAAATCAGTATTGGGGCGATGTATAGTTATTTTGCCTCCAAAGAAGATTTATTTTTATCCATTGTCAATCATGCCTATGAAACAATGGATGATATTTTGAAGAAGATAGCCAATGAGAGTAGCGACCTGATGGATTGTATTGAAAGAATGCTGGTGACCTCTCGAACGTTTGCACAAGATTATCCAGAACTTAATCAAATGTATTTAGATATAACCACACAAGCGCTTTCAGGCCTTTCTGAGCGGTTGTCAGACCGATTAGAGAACATTACACCTCAATTGCTTCAACGTAAAATTAAAGAAGCGAAAGCACAAGGCGTAGTGGCTCAGACGGTTGATGAAAAGGTCATCTCATTTTGTTTAGATAACCTTTTTATGATGTATCAATTTTCTTTCTCTTCAGATTATTATAAACAGCGGATGAAAATCTACGTTGGACAAGATTATATCGCTGAACCTGAGAAGATGGAGAAACACATACTTAAATTTATTGAAAAGGGACTTTTGGGGATCCCATCAAATAGTGATGATGTATAGCTTCAAATGTAAAAAAGGACTGTGGCCATAATAGCGACAGTCCTTTTGTGTTTAAGTTAAGAGGGATCAAGATAAGGGGTCTTCTTCTTGGTGGGTATTATAGATTTCCATCACTTTGTCGAATTCTTCAAGAAAGACCTCTACGATAACAGGGTCAAAATGTTTACCTGCATCTTCTTTGAGAATACTCACCGCTTTTTTCCACTGAAAAAGCAGGTTTATAGACCCTTTTAGAGGTGAGGGCGTCAAAGACATCTGCGACAGCAACAATTCGAGCTTCAAGGGGAATATCCATACCTGAAACGCCATTGGGATAACCAGTACCATCCCATTTTTCATGATGATACATGGTAATATTATAAGCAGTTTCAAAGAAGTGGCGACCGAAATAATTGAGATTCTCTTTAATATTGCGTAAGAGTTCAGCACCAATGATAACGTGTTGCCTCATAATAACCGTTTCTTCATCTGTTAAGCGGCCGGGTTTTTTTAAGATGGCATCCGGTACACCTACTTTGCCAATATCATGACTGGCTGCGTATTTTTCAATATTGAGAACAAACTGTTGGTTGACAGGATAGTCTGGTAACTGTCGATTGATGAGCCCTTCGGCAATTGTTTTAGAATAAAGGGTCATACGGTCTAAATGAAAACCTGTTTCAGAATCTTTCTTTTCAACCAGACGGCTGAAAGAATTGGTCATTTGTGAAAACAAGAGCTTAATCATATAAGAACGTGTTAACGAATCACTGATTTCTGAAGCAATCAAAGTAGACTTTCTAACAATTTCTGGTGTAAAATGGTTCTTTTCATTAGAACTGAAAAATAAAAAGCCGATGGTTTTATGGTCAACCACTAAAGGAATAATAATATTGGATTTAAGGCCTTCTTTATTAATTAAGTTCAAGGAAGAGCTATAAGGCTTTTTAGCATAGAAAGCTTCTAAATCATTTTCAACCAATGGATAGGGATGGGTAATTAAGTCAGTCAGTGAAGTGTGAGACAGTTTAACTTTGAAACCGGGGCCCAAATAAAGCTTAGGATTTGAGCTTACCCCATGCTCAGCGATAATGACTTCTCTATCATAATCAATAAAGGCAACACCGATCCGATCAATACCAATGGTTGGCTTAATTTCTTTAAAAAGTGCATCTAAAAATTCATCCATTTCATAGTGCGTGGTTAAAACAGCTTTGGTTTTAGATAAGTATGTTTTTTCTTGAATTAAAGAATCAATATGACTATAAATATCTTTTTCTTCCTTAAAGAGGGCTCTGTGTTCAGTGGGTGATTTCTTTAAAGAAGACATGAGGTTAAGGGATGTACTCACTTTATAATATAAGGATTTTTGAAAATTCATTTGATGTATAATAATAAAGGACAAAATCAGTGCAAAAACCAATATAATAATATAGAGACTAAAAAACAAAGACTCTTTAAAATCTTGAAAATTGGCATGCATGGTTAAAAATTCATTTTTATTGGTCCTGAAAACTTGTTCAAAAGCGGTATGCTTTTCAATAATTTTATCATATTGACTTTGAGTAGAATCAATAGTCAGGTCTTTATACCCGAGTTTGACATAATCGTCATGTAAAAATTTCAAATTGATTTGCGTCTGTTTAAGAAAGTTAATGTACCGATCAGGAATAAACATATTTTGTAGGGGCGTTCCTATTTCAGGTGCCATCAGAGCATCGAGTTCTGAAACAATGGTTTCTTGTTTTTCTACAAGAGAATGTTGATACTCTATAAAGATATCACGTGTATAATTGGTATATCTTCTCTCAGGGAGGGATTGGCCAATGTTTTTCATGGAATTAAGGGGATAAATAATGGTAATACTATTTTCATTAATCGAATTATAGGCAGCATCAAAGTGATTAAAAATATTGACAAGGGGCTTATAAACAAATAATTGTGCGGAAATTGAAACGACCGTAATTATGAGGAGTAATGAAATGGTAAGTACAGAAAATCGAGATAACCTAATTTTCAAAATGAGTCCTCCTATCAAGGTATTCTTGTTTGTATTCACTATGTATAAAGGATATAGCTTTATTATTATAACGGATTTATGCCAGTAACCGAAGTGAATCTTAAATTTATTACTATAATAACATGATTTTATGAAAAAAGTGATAAGATGTTGCTAAAAAGTGGTAGGATTTTATAAAAAGTGAGGTCAAAATGAATTCTAAAAGGATACAGATTAAACATCAGCCCAAGATAGGTAAGCGACAAGGGCAATATGTTCTTTATTGGATGCAAGCCTCTCAACGCATTCACTGGAATCATGCGTTAAGTTATGCTGTAGAAAGAGCCAATTTACTGAACCTCCCCCTGCTAGTCTATTTTGGGTTAACGGATGACTTTCCAGAAGCCAACGAAAGACACTACGCCTTTATGCTCCAAGGTATTGAAGGGGTATCTGAACGTTTAAAAGACCTTAACATCGGTTTTATACTGATTAAGGAATCACCTGAAAAAGGGATTTTGCACCTACTGGGTCAAGCAGCGGAGCTGGTTATGGATAGGGGCTATTTAAGGATTCAAAAAGAGTGGCGACAAGCTGTCCTAGAATCAGCCTTAAAAAGGAAAGACATTAGGGTGAGTGAGGTAGAGTCAGACGTTGTAGTTCCAGTAGAGGTAGCCAGTATTAAAGAGGAGTATTCAGCGCGAACCATTAGACCTAAAATTGGAAAACAACTTTCAGCATTTATTCAAGAGCCGAATTTACCTGCCTTAAACGTTTCTTTTTCTGCCTTTGATTTGCAAGCATTGATAGCTGAAATCCCCAATAGTATGAGTCAAATAAGTTGGTCTAGCCTTCTTGCGTCGATGACACTGGATCGGCAAGTTGGGATGAGTCCTTTTTATAGAGGGGGAGAAAGAGCGGCTGAAGAGGTTCTTGAACAATTTATAGCCCATAAACTTAGTTATTATTTAGATAAAAATCATCCAGAGTGGGATTATGTATCTGATATGAGTCCTTATTTGCATTTTGGACAAATTTCACCGGTTTATATTTATCAAAAGGTAGATGAATATACTCATATTCATCCAGAATGTTTAGAAGCGGCTGAGGCTTTTTTTGAAGAGCTGATTGTCAGAAGAGAATTGGCAATCAATTTTGTCCATTATAATGAAGCCTATGACCAATTTGAAGGCATGACTTATCAGTGGGCTTATGATACAATGGCCAGTCATAGACAAGATCCTAGAGCCTATTGTTATGATTTTGAAGCTTTTGATCAGGCCCAAACTCACGATCCTTATTGGAATGCTTGTATGGAAGAAATGAAAGTAAGCGGAAAGATGCACACCTATATGCGGATGTATTGGTGTAAAAAAATACTGGAATGGACACCGGACTATCAAACAGCTTATGAAATCAGTAAGCGTTTAAATAATACTTACTTTATTGATGGTAGAGATCCTTTGAGTTTTACGGGAATTGCTTGGTGCTTTGGCAAGCATGACCGCGCATGGAAAGAACGTTCAATCTTTGGAAAATTGCGATATATGAACGCCAATGGTTTAGAACGAAAATTTGATATGGCAACTTACTTAAAACGGGTAGAGCAAATGAAAAAGAGAGCCAAGGGAAAAGAAACATAGGTTTTTAATAAGCAGTTGGTATAAAAATTGCATAAGTATTAGGATGATATTTTACTTTTAAGGAGGCACTATGTTAGGGACACGAGCAGAAATTCATTTAGAGGCACTGTCTGAAAATTTTAAAAATATGCGTGCGTTTTTACCCCAAGATGTAAAAATAGCCAGTGTGGTTAAAGCCAATGCTTATGGACATGATTTAAAAACGGTGGCGAATCATCTCGTCACTTGTGGGACGGACTATTTAGCAGTAGCGACATTGAGAGAAGCCTTAGTGATTAGAAAAAGTCAAAAATCGATACCTATTTTAGTGATGGGTTATACACCTTTAGAAGAGTTTGAAAGTGCCGTAGAAGCTTCGGTAACGCTGACAATCTTTGATTTAGAATCTGCTAAGTTATTGAACCAATTAGCAGAAGAAAGAAAAGTCATTCAAAAAATTCATGTGAAGATTGATACAGGATTTAATCGATTGGGCTACAAGGATATGGCTAAGGCTCAATTGGAGATTATGAGAATGAAGACCTATCCAGCCATTGAAATTGAAGGCCTTTTTACTCATTTGGCTTTGCGCAGTCAGGCTTCAGATGAGAAACAAATGGCTCTTTTTGAGGACTTGGTAAAAAGCTTATCTGAAAAGGGAGTAGAGATTCCCTATATTCATGCATTAGACAGTATTGGCAGTATCGTTTATACAGAGACCCCCTATAATTTGGTCAGATTAGGGGCAAGTCTTTATGGTTACTGTTCTCGACCGGTTCCTTTTGAATTAAAACCGGTGATGATTTTAAAAACCAATGTAAGTCGAGTTGCCGCCTTAAAGGTGGGGGAAAGTATCAGTTACGATAGCCAGTTTGTGGCTGAATCACCTATGATAGTAGCGACCTTACCCATTGGTTATGCCGATGGTTTTCCAAGGCAACTTTCAAGCGGGGGAGCCGTTCTGATTAATGGACAAAGAGCACCGATTTTAGGTGTGATGTGTATGGACCAATGTATGGTCGATGTCACTCATATTGAATCGGTTAAAACGGGGTCAGAGGTCATTTTATTTGGCACAAAAGAAATGCCTCTAACAGAGGTTGCTCGTTGGGCTAAAACCAACCGCAATGAATGTTTATCGCGAATTTCGAGTCGGGTCATAAGAGACATTATCAATCAAGGCAAAGTCATTGCCACTATTGATTACTTATTAGATTAGGAGGCAATTATGTCAGAAGCAATGTCACAATGGTTAATTGAAACACGGCGACATATTCATAAGAATCCAGAACTCAGTGGTGAAGAATTTGAGACACAAGCCTTTATTATTCAAAACCTTGAAGCCTTGGGAATTCCTTATGAAAAGGTAGCGGATACAGGGGTTGTAGCGACTATTAAGGGAGATGAGACTTTACCTTGTATTGGTATTCGTGCTGATATAGATGCCCTCCCCATTGTAGAAAGAGTGGAAAGTGATTTTAAGTCCCAAAAAGAAGGTGTAATGCATGCCTGTGGTCACGATGCCCATACGACTATTTTAATGGGCGTTGGAAAGTATATTGTAGAGCATGCGCCTCAATGGGGGACGGTTAAACTTTTTTTTCAGCCAGCAGAAGAAACTTTTGGTGGGGCAGACCGTATGGTGCAAGCAGGGGTGATGACACAGCCTAAAGTGGACGGTGTGATTGGTCTTCATGTGATGCCCTATATGCCTGTTGGACAAATAGAAACCAAAAGAGGAAAACTTAATGCAGCATCTGATCAAGTTGAGTGTGTCATTAGAGGAAAGTCAAGCCACGGGGCTTATCCTGAAAAAGGGCTAGATGCAATGACTATTGCAGCAGAAGCTATTTTAGGACTTCAAACCATTATCACGCGACAGATGTCTCCCCTTGACCAAGCGGTTCTATCAATAGGGAAGATTCATGGTGGGGTTAAGAACAATGTTATCTGTGAAGAGGTGACGTTTTCAGGAATTCTTAGAACGACTTCCGAAGAGACGAGGGTTCAACTGAAGGCGAAAATGAGCCAATATATTAGTTACCTCTGTCAGGCTTATGGTGCTAAAGGACAGATTGAATTTCATAAGGGTTATAATGCCCTCATCAATGATGATGCCATTGCTGACTTGATTATGAAAGTGGGCAGTGAAGTGTTGGGTGAGGAGAATGTGTTGGTTAAAGAATTCCCCTCGTTAGGTGTGGAAGATTTTTCTTACTTTTTAGAAGCGGCTGAAGGGGCATTTTATCATATTGGATGTGGAAAAGGAACGCGTGAAGCTCTTCATACCAGTGGGTTTGAGTTAGACGAAGAGGTCTTGAGTTTAGGCGTTAAGCTTCAAGTGGCTATCCTAGATCGCTTGATGAAAAGACCCAAGTCAGCCTATCAGCAAAAGTAAGTGATTTTAAGTTCATACAGATTCAATTAATTCAAAGAGAAGCTAGCAGTCTACGAACTGCTGGCTTCTCTTTGAGTTGAGGCAGAGCTATTTGAGATAATTGATAATTAACTCACCCATTTGATGGTGGTAATTCATGCCTGTATCATGGTCTTTTAAATTGGCTAACATGAAAACGACGATAAGGGATTCCCCCTTATATTCCACTAAACCGCCATCATGGAAAAGACCATTAATATGACCTGTTTTGTGATAAAAGGGGAGTGGAATAGGATCGGTTGTCTTGATACTGGTTTGACAAAGGGGGCAAATAACCTTTTGACCGATGACCGCACCACATGTAGCACACAGTTGCCAGTGTGCCGACAGATAATCATTGTACTGTTGATGGAGAAGGGTTTCTTTTGCCAACTCTAAAGCAGTTGGACTAAGATTATTTTTAGTGGTGAGGACCTCTACCAAGCGTGCTAAATCTCTTGCAGAAGTGACATTGGTTAAGCCGGGGATTAGGCGCATGAGTTTTCGGGCAACGAAAGTATCTTTGCAGCCTAGAGATTTTAAGCGGTTGTTTATTGAATCTTTCCCAAGAATATCAAAAAGCATATTGGTTGCCGTGTTATCACTCACTTCAATCATTAAGTGAATCAGGTCTAATAGGGTGAGAGAAAGATGATCATGAAGGCGGTTGAGTACCCCGCTTCCATCGACTTTATCCTCCTTATGGAGGATAAAGGTTTCATCTAAGGTGTGGTGACCAGATTCCACTTGAAAGAGTGCCTCGGTTAGATAAGCGAGCTTAATCATACTGGCACTGTTGAAGATGAGGTCTTCATTTTGACTGATGATAAGTCCAGTTTTAAGGTCTTTAATATAATAACTGGCAGTACAGTCGAGATGGGTGTAAAAACTTGAAAGGGATGCTTCAAGTGCCTGCCATGGTTTTTGAGGGTGAGCAATCATTGGTTTTCTCCTTTATTGATGTGGGCCTCAAGTGTGAGGGTGGCTTGTGTCGCATCTAATGTATAATAAGCGCCCAACGGCAAGGTGGGTTGAGGGTAATTGTGTCCCATCCTTAGATTACTGATTAGGGGTTTACCGCAAGGCATGATGATGTCTTTGAAGATTGTATCAAGGGGAAGGTCTTGGTGACCAGAAGCCTTTTGGTCGGGGCTACAATCACTAAAAGTGCCGAGAATGATTCCTGCGGCATCGTCAAATTTACCTGCGAGGCGCAGGGTGTTGAGATAACGGTCAATGACATAATGTGACTCACCCACATCTTCAATAAACAACAACTTTCCTTTGGTATCGACTTCATAGGGACTGCCAATTGTTGCAACGAGAAGAGAAAGGTTACCCCCAACCAAAATACCACTTGCTTGACCAGCGGTATAAGTCTGAATTTTTTCCCCTTTAGGATTAGAGATGACTTGGGGTTTAATGGTGTCAAAAAGTGCCCAGTCCAAATAGGTTTGTGTATAAGCGTCGTGATGTTCTATCCAGCCAGCGGCAGGCATGGGACCATGGTAAGTAATGAGGTCTGCCTTTTGATTAATAGCCACATGGAGGGCGGTGATGTCACTGTAGCCTATCAAGCGTTTAGGGTGCTGGTGAATAAGCTTGTAATCTAGTCGATCAACGATTCGAGGCGTGCCGTATCCTCCCTTAATACATAAAATGCCTTTGATTTCTGGTTGGGTAAAGGCTTTCATGATGTCGGCGGCACGGAGGACATCTGGGCCAGCTAAATGGCCATAGGCAGACTGGGAACTTTCATAGACAAGAGGTAAAAGACCTTTGTCTCTAACCGCTTTGATTGCTTTTTCAAGGGTTTGTGTATTGGTAGGAGAGGAAGGGGCAATGAGTGCGACCGCATCTCCTTTTTTCAGTGCAGGTGCTTGGATCATGTGAATTAACCTCCTTATGGATTGGGTATCAATATATGTTATTATTGATGCAAAAACAATGCCATAAGCCTCCGCCTGATGGTCAACGCTAAATCTTTGTTCCAAAGAGGAGACTTGGTGACTGAGAGATTGTTTTCCAAAGGGTAAAAGTGGTATACTGGGGGAGAGGTGAAATATGAATAAAATGTTACAAATTGAGGATCTATTAGATGTGATTAATGAGGGCATTATAGAGGTTGATACTGAAGGCAAGGTTGAAGTTTACAATCAGAAAGCCATGCAGATGACAGGTCTCTATCGAAAATGCCATAAAGCACATCCGGCAGGTCGTATTCAAAACGGCGATTTGGTTATTTTAGCTCAAACTTCTTTTGGAGAAGATGATGGTGGGCTGAATATTGAAGATTTAGCGTGTATAGGTCTGCCTGAATTTAATATAGAAAAAGGTGATGCGGTTATAGCAGCGGGAATTTATGGACAGACGCAAGCGACTTATAAGGTTAAACCAGCTATTGAACTGTCAGAGTCACTTGAAATGAATGGTGTTTTGAGTGAAACGCTGTATAAGGCTAAAATTGATTTTTTAAATAAACAGATTACAATAGAGATTTCAGGGGCTGCCTATACGATTGATTACAATAATCAATTTTCTCATATGGTTGTCTATCGTAAGAGTGAGGCCCGTGTTATTTTTTATGAAACAAGTGGCTATACTGCTTGGCGGGAAGAAGTTAAAGGCATTTTAAAGGGAGCACCTTTCTATGAGAAGAAGGTAGGGGATAATCTTTTAAGTCCCCTTGGCAATCCATTAATGGCCTTTCACGATAAGGGAAAGGTGACAGAAAAGTTATTGGCATGTGCTCAAGGTCTTTACGATGGAAGTGACTATCGCTATGGGTTAGTAAACGGGATTTCTGTCCTCTATGCTGTGATTCCTATAGACCGTTCGGGACAACGTGTAGGGGCGGTTTTACTCCTAACCGATATTAAGATTCAAAAGTTTGTTGAGAATCAGCGCAACATTATGATGGAAAAGTTAAAGAAAGTATCGGAAGATCAAGAAGACCCTAAAATGTTAGAGAAAATGTTTCCCAAGTATATTGGTAAAAGTGAAGAAGTACTCTCGGTTAAAACCATGGCGTATCGAGCGGTAAAAAGTAAGTCAACCGTACTGATTCTCGGTGAGAGTGGCACAGGTAAAAGTATTTTGGCAAGGGCAATTCATGATGCTCAAGGCAAGTATACCAAGCCGTTTATTCATGTGAATTGTACGGCTATCCCTGAGACACTTCTTGAAAGTGAGTTCTTTGGTTATGAAAGAGGTGCTTTTACAGGAGCCAATGCTAAAGGGAAAAAAGGTTTTTTTGAAATGGCTGATGGTGGAACAATCTTCTTAGATGAAATTGGTGATATTTCGCATAACATGCAGATTAAACTGCTCCAAGTCCTTCAAAATAGAACTTTTTTTAGGGTAGGGGGAAGTAAGGAAATTAAAGTGGACGTGAGAATTATTGTTGCCACGAATAAAGATTTGGAATTTGAAGTAGAAGAAGGCCGATTTAGACAGGACCTTTATTATCGTATCAATGTCTTTCCTATTCATGTGCCACCCCTCCGTGAACGTCTTGAAGATATTGATGTCTTGTGCAAGTACCTCTTACCTAAGGTGTGTGAAAGGGTAGGAACCCCTATTAAAAGACTTCACTCAAATACCCGACAAAAGATGAAACTGTATACATGGCCAGGTAATATAAGAGAACTGGAAAATGTACTAGAACGTGCCGTTAATCTCTGTGAAGGAGAAGTCATCAAAATGCATCATATTAATATTCAAGTGGATCAACCGGTTGAGGACTATCCCATTAATTACATGCGTCCTCTTAAAGAAACGGTAAGGGAAGTTGAAAAAGAAGCGATTCAGTATGTTCTTGAAAAGGTGGATTATAATAAGGCAGATGCTATGAAAATTTTAGAAATTAAGAAAACACAGCTTTATGATAAGCTTAAAAAATATGATTTTCCGAAATGACGGAACACACTAAAAAGCTCTATTGACTTGATAGAACTGGGTTGTATAGAATTCATCTAAACAAATATTAAGAAAAATTAAAAACTCTAGGTTTTTCCTAAATATCGGAATATCCTAGAGTTTTTACTGTTTTGAAGGGCTGAAGAGTAATTATCAGATAATTTAAATAATTAAAGTCCGTTAAAACGGAAAAAGACAGAAGCTTTTACCGTATAAAAATGAGAAGAAGACAAGAATATATTCGTTTTTATCAATTTTGATAGTTGGCATGAAAATTGCAATTATTAGTATAGGGGTTTATAAATGTCCATAAAGGAGGAGCAAATGAAGAAAATATTAGCCTTAATGCTAGCCATGCTAATGGTGCTTTCGGCATGTTCAACAGGAACTACAGATAATACGCCGACAAGCGATAATACACCAGCGAGTTCATCGGGTGACTCAGATTCAAATGGAGGCGAGAATGAAGAGGTTGCTACGGCAGGCGACGACGTCATCTCGTATTCAGACGATCAAGAGTATTCAACGGTTTATTCAGGTGAGGTGACGACACTTAATTATTTAGTTACATCATCTACAAATGAATTTGGTTTGGCGGCCAATTTTATTGATACCTTAGTAGATTATGACAAATACGGTGTTTTACAACCGAGTTTGGCAGAAGATTGGGAAGCCTCTGACGATGGTCTTGTTTGGACTTTTCATTTGAGAAAAGGTGTTAAATGGTATACCTATGATGGAGAAGAATACGCCGATACAACTGCACATGATTTTGTTGATGCAGCAAAATACATCTTTAATTCTGAAAATGGTTCAAAAACAGCCAATATCGCTTACCGTGTTATTAAAAATGCAGAAGCTTACTATAATGGCGACATCACTGATTTTGATGAAGTAGGTGTCAAAGCCTTAGATGATTATACTTTAGAATATACACTTGAAAATCCTGTACCTTATTTTGAGTCGATGTTAACGTATTCATGTTTCTTCCCAGTGAATGGTGCTTTCTTAGCAGAACAAGGGGATCAATTTGGAACCATGAATGATACATTACTTTATAATGGTGCTTATATTTTAAGTCAATTTGAACCTCAAAATAAACGTGTCCTTGAAGCCAATGCCAACTATTGGGATAAAGATCATGTTTATATCCAAAAGGTTAACTACAAATACAATAAAGAAGCAGATACCATAGCACAAGAGCTTTATAAACGGGGTGAAATTTCACAAGTTGAAATTCCTTCAAATGCGATTGATGCTTGGATGCAAGACGATGAACTCAAGGATCAAGTTAGACCAGCCAATACAAGTTTTTACACTTATTTCTATGCCCTTAACTTCGATCCTCAATTTGATGAAGCTTACGAACCAGATAACTGGAAAGTAGCTGTTAATAATGAAAACTTTAGAAAATCAATTTTCCATGCACTCGACCGTAAGGCGGCAATGACGACAGCAGAGCCTTATTCACCAGAAAATAGAATCAGTAATACGGTGACACCAGCGGGTTTTGTGGCCTACGAAGGCAAGGATTATACACAAATGGAAGGCCTCGCGGCTTTCTCTAATACAGATTCGTTTGATACGTCAGCAGCACTTGATTACAAGGAAAAAGCAATGACTGAACTTAAGGATCAGGTGACTTTCCCTGTAAAAGTAATGATGCCTTACAATGCAGGATTAACTGAAAACACTCAAAGAGCACAAGTGGTTCAGCAACAACTTCAAAAAGCACTAGGCACTGATTATATTGAAGTCTATATTGTACCTTATCCACCATCAGGGTTCCTTAATAATACAAGAAGAGCTGGAAACTATGCAATTGAAGAAGTGAATTGGGGTCCAGACTATGCTGATCCTGAAACATATACAGATATGTTTGTTCCAGGTTCAACCTATAATTTCCCAGAAAAATCAACGGAAGTAGATGCAGATGGCAACCTTAAATTTGACGTTTACATGGCCATGGTTGATGAAGCAAAAGGCGAAACAGTAGACCTTGAAAAACGTTATCAATTGTTTGCTGATGCAGAAAGTTACCTTATTGATAATGCATGGGTTGTCCCTTACGGCGTAGGCGGAGGCGGTTACGTTGCAAGTTTACTTCATCCTTTTGAAGCCGCTTATTCACCATTTGGTGTATCAAGTGCAAGATGGAAGGGAATGAGAATTTTATCTAAACCACTTAACACGGAACAATACTTTGCTGAAAAAGAAAAATGGGAACAAGAAAGAACAGATGCACTTAAGGCAGCAAACTAATTTTAAAGTTAAGGGTAAAGCTTTTGCTTTACCCTTTCCTATCATTAAGGAGGAACGATGGTCAAATATTTACTTAAACGGCTTGGACGTTCTATTTTGACCCTCTTTATCGTCATCACGGTTGTATTTTTACTTATGCGTTTGATGCCGGAAGAAGGTTATTTTGGAGAAGCTGGCACAGATAAATTAGATGCAACACAAAAAGAAGCGATTTTGGATAGTATGGGACTGAATGATCCCATTTATATTCAACTGGGACGTTTTTATAAAGATCTGGCTCATGGTGATTTAGGACAATCTCTTATCTATAGGCCAAAAGTGAACATCACTAAAATTATTGTTAAGAAGATACCTTATTCGCTCTATTTCGGTTTAGTGGCACTTGGCTTTTCGCTTATAACAGGGATGACTTTAGGGATTTTCATGGCCAAAGAAAAAGGGCGATGGTTAGACCATTTAGGAACGGTTTATGTGGTTTTTATTAATGCGGTTCCAGCGATTATTTATTATCTCTTTATGCAGATATTCCTGACGGATGCACTCCATCTTCCAGTACTCTTTGATTCAGATGATCCAACGAGTTGGTTGATTCCCGCCTTAGCGATGTCGCTAGGCAACATTGCTGGTTATGCAATGTGGATGAGACGTTATATGGTAGATGAGCTTAATAAAGATTATATTAATTTGGCGAGGGCAAAAGGACTCTCTAACCGTTCAATTATGTTTAAACATGTCATGCGTAATGCCATTGTACCTATGGTACAATATCTCCCTTCATCCATTCTATTTACAATTGCAGGCTCTATTTATATTGAGTCCCTATTTTCTATCCCTGGTATGGGTGGATTATTAGTGGATTCGATACAGCTTCAAGATAATACATTGGTGCAAGCGCTGGTGCTTATTTATTCATCTATAGGAATTGTAGGACTGTTTTTAGGCGATATGCTTATGGCGATTGTTGACCCAAGAATCAAGTTACATTCAGCAGGGGAGGGAAGATAATGACATCACAACCTGAAAAAATAGACAAAAAATGGTTTGAATTTGTTGAGGTCAATGAACGGGCAGCTGAACAAACAGGTTATTCCAATTATTCGTACTGGGGTTCTACTTGGCGTGCTTTTCTACAAAACAAAGTCGCTGTGATTCTCATGTTCGTGATTGTGATTATCCTTGCTTTTACCTTTATTCAACCGCTATTACCCAATCAACATTCACCAACTGAAATTTATACAGATGAAACAACAGGCTTACAGCTGAGAAATATTGAACCGGGTCAAGACTATTGGTTTGGGACAAATGCAATTGGTCAAGACTTATGGGCAAGGATTTGGAGCGGTACTCGGACGTCGCTTTTTATTGGACTCCTTGTAGGTCTATCTGAATTGGTATTGGGTTTTATCATAGGAGCAGCTTGGGGTTATGTGAGGAAGCTTGATCCCTTTATCACTGAAATTTATAATGTGATTACCAATATACCAAGAACGATCATATTGGTACTCTTTGCTTATATTATGCAGCCAGGGCTTTTTACGATTATATTTGCTATGGCGATTACCCGTTGGACCAATATGGCACTTTTTGTTCGGAACCTCATCTTGATTATCAGAGACAGAGAATATAATCTGGCTTCAAGATGTTTAGGTACACCTGTTCATCGCATTGTCACTAAGAATCTTTTGCCTTATTTGGTATCTGTTATTATGATGCGCTTGGCACTTGCTATTCCACTTGCAATTGGTTCAGAAGTATTTTTAACCTATATTGGGATAGGACTTCCCGTTGATATTCCATCTTTAGGGAACCTCATTAATGAAGGGCGTGTTTTTGTGATGGTTCCTTCACTCAGATACCAACTTTTATTTCCAGCAGCGATTCTTTCTGCCATTACGATTTCATTTTATGTAATTGGGAATGCTTTTGCTGATGCGTCAGATCCAAAGAACCACAGATAGGAGGGGGAGACTATGACTGACATCAAATACAATGAAAAGCCCATCTTATCCTGTGAAGATGTGGTGGTTAAATTTACACTTAGAGGACAAATTTTAACAGCAGTTCGCCAAATTTCAATTGATCTATATGAAGGCGAAACGTTGGCAATCGTAGGAGAGTCGGGATCAGGTAAGTCAGTTTTTACGAAAAGTTTCATGGGACTTCTTGATAAGAACGGATGGATTGATTCAGGCCGTATCAACTATAATGGTGAAAATATTGGTGCTTTTAAGAAAGAAAAGGACTGGCTTAAGATTAGGGGCAAAGAAATTGCGATGATTTTTCAAGATCCAATGACTTCTCTTAATCCACTTAAAACCATTGGTAAACAAGTTAAGGAAGCAATTGTTATGCACCAAGGGATTAAGGGGGATGCCGCTAAGCAAAAAGCGATTGATCTTTTAAATGATGTGGGGATTCCCATGCCTGAAAAACGATATGATCAATATCCGCATGAATTTTCAGGTGGCATGCGCCAGAGGGTTGTGATTGCTATTGCTGTGGCATGTCGGCCTAAAATACTCATTTGTGATGAACCAACAACAGCACTTGATGTAACGATTCAAGCTCAAATTTTGGCTCTCATCAAAAATATGCAGAAGAAGTATCATTTAACGGTGGTTTTTATTACTCATGATTTAGGGGTAGTAGCCAGTGTGGCAGACCGCATTGCCGTTATGTATGCTGGTGATATTGTAGAAGTGGGCATGTCGAGAGAGGTCTTTTACGATCCGCGTCATCCCTATACGTGGGCACTCTTGTCATCCTTACCTCAATTGGGTGAGAAAGGGGAGGCTTTGTTCGCCATTAAGGGGACGCCACCTAATCTATTCAAAGAAATTGTGGGAGATGCTTTTGCACCGCGTAATCCTTATGCCATGAAAATTGATTTCGAAAAGACACCTCCTTATTTTGAGGTGTCTCCAACCCATAAAGCAAAAACGTGGTTGCTTCATCCTGATGCACCCAAGGTTGAGAAACCGCAGATAGCACAAAAACTTAGATCAAGACTAGGAGGCGATAACCATGAGTAAAGAAGTGCTTTTACAGGTCAAAGATCTAAGCGTCAGTTTTGGAAAACGCAAGAAGAAATTTACAGCAGTCAATCATGTAGACTTTGAGGTTTACAAAGGAGAAACTTTTGGTCTTGTTGGTGAGTCAGGGTCTGGTAAGACGACAATTGGTCGTGCCATTATGAGAATTAATGAAGCAGAGACGGGAGAAATTTTATATAAGGGCAAGCGCATCTCAGGGAAAATTGATAAGGCGACTGACCGTGAAGTTATTGAAAATATTCAGATGATTTTTCAAGATCCAATGGCTTCATTAAATGAAAGAGCCAAGGTAGACTATATTGTCTCTGAAGGCCTTTATAATCTTAAGAAATTTACCAGTGAAGCAGATAGACTTGAAAAGGTAGAGAAAGCCTTAACTGATGTAGGGCTTCTACCAGAGTTTGCCTCACGTTTTCCTCATGAATTTTCAGGCGGACAAAGGCAAAGAATTGGGATTGCTAGAGTTTTGGTGATGGAACCCGAACTCATTATAGCGGATGAACCGATTTCTGCACTCGATGTATCAATAAGAGCCCAAGTGCTTAATATTATGACTGAACTGAAAAAGAAAAAACAACTCACCTATATTTTTGTAGCGCATGATTTATCGGTGATGCGATTTATTACAGACCGTATTGCAGTTATTCATAAGGGAAAGATAGTAGAACTCGCCAATACAGATAGATTATTTGAAATGCCGCTACATCCTTATACACGTGCTTTGTTGTCAGCTATTCCTATGCCAGATCCAGATTTGGAAGCAACTAAAAAGATAGAAATATATGATCCGAGTAAACATGAATATGACAAGTATCCAGCCAGATGGGTTGAAATTGAACCCCAGCATTTTATTCTGGCTAATGATCCAGAAATTGAAGCTTACCAAAAAGCCATTGCTGAAGGGGGCAAGGAGGATATATGGAAAGTGTCTATTTAATTCAAAGTGAAGATTTTCAATCTCAAGACCATGTGACACATTCATCAAAAGGACTGGTTTTAGAAACACAGGCCTTAAGGGGCGAAGCTATTTCTCAGCCGATTGATGTCAAAGCCTTTAATACCTGTGTGGTATCTTGGAAGAGTAGGACGGATTTGATATCAAGTCTTGAAATCGCCATAAGTGTATGTGTTGATGAGACGTGGTCGGATTGGCTATCTTATGGCATTTGGCAAAAAGAGGGTCAAACCAAGGGCGGATTGAAAACCCAAGTTGATGAAAGGGTTAAACTCATGGTAGATCTTTTAAAAGTAAATGAGCCTCAAGTGGCTAAGGCTTTTAAAGTCAAAGTGGTCTTAATGAGAGAGGAACTGTCAGTGGCATCGCCAGTGTTAGAAAAAGTGTATGTTTCAGTGGCATGTCAAGCCACTTTAGAGGAAGATTTACAAGAGGTCAATCAATTTGACCTTGAATCTCTTAAAATAGAAGCGAAGAGCAAAGATGTACCTGCCTATTCTCAAATGGTGATTCCTGAAATCGGGCGGGTTATATGCAGTCCAACATCGGTGACCATGCTAATGAATTACTATGGTTTGAACAAGCCTATTGAAGAAACTGCTTCTGGTGCCAAAGATTATCAAAATGGCATTTATGGTAATTGGGCATTTAATATGGCTTACGCAGGGGAATGTGGCTTTGATGCCTATGTTGAGGTAGCCCATTCAAAAGTGAATTTGATTCAAATGATTGAATCAGGTCTGCCCTTTGCTATGTCAATCAAGACCAGCCAAGCAGAGGCGATTAAAGGGGCACCACAAGCGTATCCGAGTGGTCATTTGATTGTAGTAACAGGGATACTTAAAACAGAGGAAGGACTCATGGTTAAGGTGAATGATCCTGCTTCACCAGAAGAGACCCACGTGACAAGGCACTATCCTATAAAGGATTTAATGCGCGCATGGAGCCGTATTGTTTATCGGGTAAAACCCGTGGAGGTGATGGCGTAGATGTATCAACTTGCCACAGTGATGGTAGCATTACTTGAGATGTGGAATGAGACAACTGAAGAAGCCAATCGGATTAATGAACTTATCATGGGAACGGTTGTTACTGTCTTGTGGCGTGAAAATGAAACATTCCTTTTTGTAGAGACACAGACAGGGTACCGGGGTTACGTTAGAGCCAGTGGCTTATTGATACGACCTTACGAGGGAAGAGTTGTTGATGATAACCAGTTGTATTGTGTGGAAGTCCCTTTTGTAGATGTTCTAAAAGGGGTAGGATATAGTGACTATATTATTACGACACTTTATATGGGAACAAAAGTCTTGGGATTAGAAGACAAAAAAAACAACCGACAACAGGTGATGTTGCCAGATGGCAGAATCGGCTACGTTCGCATGGATTGTCTAATGAAATATTCGGTGGTGGAGGCTCTGACCGCTAATGAAAAGCGAGAAAGAGTGATTCGATTTGCCAAGCTTATGTTGGATAAACAGTTCAGATGGGGTGGTCGCTCCATTATGGGGGTTGATTGTTCAGGACTGGTTTCACTTGTCTATGAATTGTCTGGAATGCCTATTTGGAGAGATTCAGACTTTGATACCAGCCGAATGATGACTATTGATGCCAATGAAGCCAAACCCGGTGATGTAGTCTATTTTTCGGAACATAATGGTATATACTTAGGTAATGATGACTATATGCATGCCATGGGGTTGACGGGGAGAGTTCTTATTTCCAGTTTTAATCCCGATAAACCAAGTTATAATGCACTCTATGATTATAGAGAAATGGTATTTGCAAGATACAAAGATGAATAAGAGAAGGTGATGATATGACACAGAGTGAAAGAATACACGCTGAGACACCCGTTGTGGACCTGCATTTAGATTTAGGCGGAATTGTCCTCAATCGCAGAAATCGTGGTGAAAAAGAAATTTTGAACCGTTATTTCTTAGACGATTTTAAAAAGGCAGGGCTTAAATTTGTCATTGCAGCGATTTTTATTGAAACAGAATGGGTGGATTTAGCCCTTAAATTATCACTGTTGCAAATTGCAGCTTTAGAAGAAGATGTTCAAGAATCGGAAGGACGTTTTAAAATCGTGAAATCTGAAGCGGATATGGATGCCGTTTTAAAGTCAGATCAAATTGGAATTCTTTTATCTTTAGAGGGGGCAGAACCCCTTAAAAAAGACATGAGTCTCCTCCCCCTTTTTAAAAATTTAGGGGTGAGATTTATCGGCTTGACGTGGAGTAGGCGCAATGATGTTGCTGATGGTTCTTATTTTAGAGATCCACCAGAGGGGGTTAAAGGAGGCTTAACGCCAATTGGTATTCAATGTGTTCAAAAGATGGAAGCCCTTGGAATGACAGTAGACCTTTCACATATTAATGATCCGGGTTTTTCGGATGTCCTTGACTATTATGATGGCTTGCTAATCTGTTCACATTCCAATACCCGTGTGGTCAATGCCATGACCCGTAATATTACGGATGAACAGATTACTGCGGTTGCCAACCGAGGTGGTGTCATTGGCATGAATGGGTATATGAATATTGTGCATCAAAACCCATCTCAACAAAATTTAGAGACCATGGTAGATCATATAGACCATATTAAGGCAGTAACCGGTTCTGTCAATCACATTGCTATTGGCTTAGATTTATGTGGTCTTTATTATGATAGTGGTAAGAAAATGGATGTTATGGATGACCACAAACAGCTGCTTCAGTTAACAGCATGCCTCTTGGCACGTGGATATACTGATGAAGACTGCCAGAAAATCTTAGGTCTTAATGCTTTGAGAGTTATTAGAGCCTCTTTGAAAAATGCAGATAGATAATATTGAAAACGCCAATCGTTTATCGTACGATTGGCGTTTTTAAATGGGATAGCTAAGCGGTTTTATGAGTAATCAAGCAGACTATTTTGTCTTAAAAGTGTTCAATAAGGCACTTAGTTCATCTGCTAATTCTTGAAGTGTATGGGAAGCCTCAGAGACTTCGTGGACGGTTTCAGTTTGAACATCCATGGTAGCAGTCACTTCTTCTGATGCAGCTGCAGTTTCTTGAGAGACCGCAGAAATATTTTGAATGGCGATAATCATTTCTTCTTTTTGAGTCTTAATCCGATTCACATGGTTCAAGGATTCTGTGATAGCAATAACCATGTCTTCAACTTGACGGTAAATCGCATCAAAGGTCAGACTGACATCACTTACAGATTTCGACTGTAATTCACCACTTTCACTGACTTGGGTCATAATGTCAGAAGTTTGACCAATATGGTTTTGAATTTCATGAATATAGGTTTGGATTTGTTCAGCTGCTTGACTAGATTCCTCAGCGAGTTTTCTGATTTCTTCAGCCACGACAGCAAAACCTTTCCCGTGTTCACCAGCACGTGCGGCTTCAATAGAAGCGTTGAGTGCCAGTAAGTTAGTCTGTCCTGCGATGGTACTGATCGTATCAACAATAGTCCCAATAGCGAGACTTCTCTCTTCCAAAGATTGAATGGAATAACCTATTTTTTCAGTGGCTTTAAGATTGTTTTGAGTACGGTCTGTGAGCATATTGACGGCATCATTACTTAGACTGTTTTGAGATTTCACCTCATCAGAGGTCGCTTTCATTTGATCAATTAAGGCGATTAATTGTTCAATTTCTGCTGCTAAAGTAGCTGTGATTTGAACGCCATTTTGAGCGTCTTTGGCTTGATCGGTTGCTCCACTGGCAATTTCATTGATGGTTTTGTCAATTTCTTCAGAAGAATGAAGCGATAAGTCAGCGTGTTTTTCCAATTGTGTTGCAGAATCAGCCACTTGCTCTGACATGTGTTTAGACTTATCAACAAGGATAGAGACATGATCTAGCATATCGTTAAAAGCACTGGCGATGGAAGCCACTTCATCCTTGCCCTGAACACTTACACGACCTGAAAAGTTCCCTTTTTTCGCTTCATTGATATGGTCGAGTAATTGATGGATAGGACTGACAATTTTCTTTGAGAAAAAAGTCGAAGTGATGATAACGAGGATAAGGGCAAAGAGGCCTGCAATACACATGATGTAGAGTATAGGACGTGCCAATGTATTAAAATCATTATCGACTAAAGTAACGAGGACATGCCAACCGGTTTCATTGACGGTAGTAAAGAGCGCAGTCTTGTGTTGGTTATTATAAACATAATCAACTTTGCCGCTTGTTTGCTGGCGAAGGGCTTCTTTAAGGGTATCTATAGAAAGAGGTTGACCAATTTTTTGGCTATCTTTATGGGTAATGATATTCCCAAACTGATCAATTACAGAAGGATAACCAGATTGAAGGAGCGTAATGGTACTCATACGGTCACTTAAAGAAGCAACGTCAATGTCAACAGTTAAAACGCCAATAAGCGTTTTCTGCTTATCATAGACGGGTACACCAACAGAGATCACTGTTTTAGTATCGTCTCCATCTACCGACGTATAGGGTTCAGTCCAATAGGGTTTTCCAGTCTTTAAGACACCCTGATACCAAGGGCGTTCTACAGGATTATAATCAGCAGGCATATCTAAATGAGGATAGTCTATGTATGCTTTGTTTTTATATCCTACATAGATAGCATCTGTGTTAGGGAATGATTCGCAAAATGTTTCAAAAACCTTTGTAAGCTCTGTTTTGCTCCCACTTGAATAAGCGTCAATAATTTGGTCAGAGGTTGCAATAAGTTCAGCTGACTTTCTGTAAGAAGCCATTTCTTTAGAGATTTGACCTGATATTTCTTCAACAAATTGTGTGCTGACCTCGGTGATTTCTTGTCTAAAGATATGTCGGGTGTTATAAAAAGAAGTCATTCCAAAGATGAGAAGTGCTACGAGCGTTGTTAAAATAAAGGTAACGGTTAATTTATGACGTAATTTCATAGTATTTGGCTTAAGCCTACCTCCTTTAGTTTTTAATAGGATAATGTTTTCATCAAATAAAAAAATATCATAATTATATAGACCTAAAAAGGTCTTCTCAAAGATAGCTGTTATTATACAAAAAAAGAAAGGTCTAGGGGCTCTACTTCAATAAAATGAATTTTGGTCTTGGCGGTCATCCCATGTCATAAGGGATAAATGTATGATTAAAAATGCAATATTCTGAAAAATTAAAAACAAATTGTTACAATGATGAATAAATGATAAACATTAAAATAATTGATAAAAAATTAACGAAAAACTATTGTTTTTTTCATAAGACTGTGCTAATATTTTCACAAGGAAACGGAAAACCCCTTAAGAGATAATGAAGATTAAATGAGTTGAAACCTCTTGGAGGAACACGTTTAGTCCCAGTAGATACTAAAATGAGTATTTTGATGTAGAACAGAAATCCTCATTTTGCACAAAATAATTTGTGAAAATAATAACAAAAAATGCAAAGGAGACGCTTATGACACCTGTAAAAGATTTAAAATCTCTTGAAAAAAGAGTGGAAAATTTAAGAAAAGCACAGGCAGTTTATGCAACGTATTCACAAGAGCAGGTTGATGAAATATTTAGACAAGTAGCAATGGCAGCCAATAATGCTAGAATTCAATTGGCTAAAATGGCAGTAGAGGAAACGGGAATGGGTATTGTTGAAGACAAGGTGATTAAGAATCATTTTGCTTCAGAATATATTTATAATCAATATAAAGACGACAAAACATGTGGCATTATTGAAAAAGACCACGCTTTTGGTATCCGAAAAGTAGCAGAACCTATTGGTGTCGTTGCAGCAATTGTACCTACAACCAATCCAACATCGACAACGATTTTTAAAACATTAATTGCTCTTAAAACAAGAAATGGTATTATTTTTTCACCTCATCCAAGAGCTAAAAAATCGACAATTGAAACGGCTAAGCTATTGCTTGAAGCAGCAGTCAAAGCTGGTGCACCTGAAGGCATTATTGGTTGGATAGATGAGCCAAGTGTTGAACTCTCTGGTGCAGTTATGCAGGCGTGTGACATTACACTTGCAACAGGTGGTCCTGGTATGGTAAAAGCAGCTTATTCATCTGGTAAACCAGCGATTGGCGTGGGGGCTGGTAATACACCAGCCATTATTGATGAATCAGCTCATATTAAGATGGCAGTTAACTCTATACTCTTATCAAAGAGTTTTGACAATGGCGTGATATGTGCTTCTGAACAATCTGTTATCGTTTGTGATGACATTTATGAAGAAGTGAAAAAAGAATTCTTAGAACGTGGCGCCTATATATTAAATAAGAAAGAAACAGAAGCTGTGAGAAAAGTCATTTTAGTAAATGGCAATATCAACTCAGCGATTGTAGGTCAGCCTGCTTATAAAATCGCAGAACTTGCTGGTTTGACAATCCCTGTAGAAAGCAAAGTGATTATTGGTGAGGTGACAAGTGTTGAGCTCGATGAACCGTTTTCACATGAAAAATTATCACCAGTTCTAGCAATGTATCGTGCTAAAAACTTTGAAGAGGCACTCGACAAAGCAGCAAGACTTGTAGAACTAGGAGGCTTGGGCCACACTTCTGTTCTTTATACAGATCAAACCGTGCATCAAGATCGTATATTAGCTTTTGGTACACGTATGAAAACAGGTAGAACCATTATCAATATGCCATCATCACAAGGGGCTATTGGAGACTTATACAACTTTAAACTAGCACCGTCACTCACCTTAGGTTGTGGTTCTTGGGGGGGTAACTCAGTCAGCGAAAATGTTGGCGTTAAGCATCTTCTCAACATCAAAAGTGTCGCAGAAAGGCGAGAAAATATGTTATGGTATCGTGTTCCAGAAAGAGTTTATTTTAAATCAGGTTGCCTCAGCATTGCCCTTGATGAACTTAAAGATTTAGGCCGCAAAAAAGCCTTTATTGTGACAGATAAAGTTTTGTATGACCTAGGTTTTGCAGAAAAAGTAGTGATGAAGCTTGAAAGTATAGGCATAGATACGAAGGTCTTCTTCGATGTCCAACCGGATCCAACCCTACTCACTGCCCGCAAAGGGGTAGAAGAAATGATGAGCTTTGAACCAGATACTATTATTGCATTAGGGGGCGGTTCTCCAATGGATGCTGCCAAGATTATGTGGGTAATGTATGAACATCCGAATGTAGAGTTTGAAGATCTTGCGATGCGTTTTATGGATATTAGAAAACGCGTTTATAAATTCCCTACTTTAGGTCAGAAAGCAATGATGGTCTCTGTTCCAACTTCAGCAGGAACGGGTTCAGAAGTGACACCGTTTGCAGTTATTACAGATGAAAAAACAGGGATCAAATATCCTTTAGCAGACTATGAACTTACACCAGATATGGCCATTGTCGATGCAGAGCTTATGATGAATATGCCGAAGGGGTTAACAGCTGCTTCTGGTATAGATGCTTTAACTCATGCACTTGAAGCGTATGTTTCAGTCATGGCATCAGAGTTCACTAATGGTCAGGCACTTGAAGCGATTCGCCTTATCTTTAAGTATTTACCAGATGCTTATAATGAAGGGACAACAAATGTGAAGGCTAGAGAAAAAATGGCACATGCTTCAACAATGGCGGGAATGGCATTTGCCAATGCTTTCCTCGGGGTATGTCACTCAATGGCACATAAACTTGGTTCAGAGCACCATATTCCACATGGTGTGGCTAATGCACTCCTTATTAGTGAAGTAATTAAGTTCAATGCTGTGGATAATCCAAGAAAACAAGCTGCTTTTCCACAATATAAATACCCAAATGCCAAATGGCGTTATGCGAGAATTGCTGACTATTTACATTTAGGCGGTCAAAGTGAAGATGAAAAAATCACTTTACTTATTGACCATATTGAGCGTCTTAAGAAAGCAGTGGGAATCCCTGAAACGATTAAGGCTGCTGGTGTAAGTGCACCTAAGTTTTATGCAACACTTGATAAAATGAGCGAGATGGCATTTGATGACCAATGTACAGGAGCTAACCCAAGATATCCTCTCATTAGTGAAATCAAGCAAATGTATATCAATGCTTTTGAAGGCCTTGCAAAAGAAACTCAATCTGAAGATATAAAAGTGAAAAAACAATCAGGTCAATAAAATAATTAACGAATCAATGAATCAAATCAATGAATCAAATCATTTAAATTATGTGAGTGCTTTGGATTTAACCCCTTAACCTTAATCCATAGAAGAGAGAACTTTGGGCTCACCACCTTGGTTCTCAAAAAAGTAAAAAACCAGTAATGCCCCTTAAGAGTGGGTGATTACTGGTTTTTAATTTCGTTTATATGCTTAGCAATAGAGATTAATGAGACATTCCTATAATCATACCGCTTATCATTGGGATAAGCCATATAATCCATACAAAAATACTAAATTTGTGAAATGATTTTTTCATTTCTTCATTATTGCGTATGAGAACAAAAGTAGCCCATACAGCATGGAATAACATAAGAATAATAGCGAGAAGACCTGTAATCGCATGGAAATTTAATTTGAACATGCCACCTGCGATTTGGCTCATTTGAGAAGTACCAATTGTATCACAAACAAAACCTAGCCAAAAGATAACAACATGCCAAGGTTTGAGCACCTTTTGTAGTTTCTCTGACCAAACACCAACTGTATAAAAGACCAGTGCAAGTGTAATAAAAATAATTGCTAGAGTTAACATTGTATTCACCTTTTCATCCTTTCTTCCTTCTATTTTACCACTGGAAGTTTAGGAATAATCAAAAAGTGGATAAAAATTATAAAATGTTCATTTTTTCAAAAAAAAATGAGTCAAAGGCCCTATATTTTGTGTATAATAGATAGAAATAAGGAGAGCATGCGGCATAGATAGACTAATGATCGGAAAAATTTCATTTGGGAGGATAGCAGGTGAAAAAGTGGATAAGGGGACTCCTAGCATTTATGGTATGGGGGTTGTTGATGGTAAATGTCAGCTTTGGGGCAGAAGAATCTGACGGCCGTGGACAACACCTATTTAAAGTTATCAGTCAAGAAGACGGCCTTTTAGATTTGTCAGTATCAGATATGGTCAAAGACAAGTATGGCTTTATTTGGATTGCCACTCAAGGGGGTCTTTTTAGATATGATGGGAGCGAAACAACCGTCTATCGCAATGATCCGTTTGAAACAAAGGGACTTATTCATAACTTGATCCAATGCATGTATTATGATAGGGACAATAACGAATTATGGTTGGGTACTTATCAAGGCATTTCCAGATTTTATATTGATAAAGGGATTTTTGAAAATTATACGGTCAAAGACAATGGTATTTCTAATAATATCATAGTATCAATTACTAAAGATCAGCAAGGGAATATGTGGTTTGGCACGATGGATGGTCTTAATCGTTTGGATGTAGAAAGTCAGCAAATGGTTGTATATCCTGTTGCAGAGGGTGTAGTAAGGAAACTTTTTATTAATCAAGAAGGACAAATGCTGGTCGGAACACATCATGGTCTTTTAAGATATAATCCAAGTGAGGATCAGCTGGAAGCTATTGCGATTGATTTACCATCGCCCTATGTAATGGACATTCTTCAAAACGATCAGGGTGATTATACACTTGGGCTTTGGGATGGCGGTGTAGTGACCTTAACCAATGATTACCAGATTAAGGATCACATTAGCCTATCGGATAACCGTGTTTATAAGTTTATAGGGGCTTCTGATGGGACTTTATGGATTGGTACGTGGGGCGGTGGCCTCTATCAAGCGCGTGAAGATGAGATTGTAAGATATCCCGGAACAGGTAAAATAGGAGATATTGGTCATACCGTTATTTATTCTTTTTATGAAGATGAAGAGGGGATACTTTGGATTGGCACCAATGGTGGTGGTATTTTTGTGGTTGACCCCAACGAAATCAATCAGATGATTTTGACCAATGATCCAGATGATGATCAATCTTTAGATGCAGGTAAAATTAATAGCATTTTTGAGGATGAACGAGGGGATATATGGATAGCCGTTTATAATAAAGGCCTTAACCGTTATAATCCCCAGACTCAAGTGCTCACTAAATATAATCAAGAGAATGAGGACTCTCGAAAACTCGTCAATAATCAAGTGATGGACATGGTAGAATGGCAAGGTAAAATGCTGGTAGCAACAGGCGTCGATGTTGAATATTATGATGACGAGGCAGATACCTTTGTCAGAATGAATATCTTTGATAACACAATTGTCTACAGTTTAGCGGTAGATAGAGACCAACAATTGTGGGTAGGAACTTATCTTGACGGTGTCTATATTTTGGATCAATCATTGAAGGTTATTGAACATTTATCTGCTGATAGACCTAATAGCATTTCAGATAATCTGATATATGATATTTATCCGACTGATTTTAATGAGGTCTGGATTGGCACCAATAATGGTTTAGATTTTTATGACACCAAGACGCATCAAGTGACAACCTACATCAAAGAAGAAGGAAACAGACAGGCTCTTGCAAGCAATACCGTTCGGGCTATTGTAGAAGATGATAATCATCATCTTTGGATTGCTATGGTGGGCGGTGGCGTCTCTAGATTTAACCGTGAAACAGGTCAATTTAAGAGTTTTACCGAGCAAGATGGTTTAATTGATAATACAGCTATTGATGTACTCTATGACAAGAACGGGAAAATATGGGTAAGTACCCATAATGGCCTTTGTGTCATTGACGCTTATAATGAATCGATTACTAACCTAAGCCAACTTGATAATATTGGTGGTACCATGTTTACAGGTAGTGGCATAATGGATCACGAAGGTAATCTTTACTTTGGTGGCACTCATGGGGTTAATCGCATTGCACAAGATACCATAGTCCATTCTGGCAAAATGCCACCCCTTTATATTACTGCTTTTAAAATTCTCAATGAGCCTGCAGAAGCGGGGACACTCATTTTCAATAATAGGACGTTTACCTTAGATGCAAGTGAAGACATTGTAGAATTTGGTTTTAAAGCCTTAGATTTTGAAAATTTAGCGCAAGTCAATTACAGCTATAAATTAGAAGGTGTCGATAAAGAATGGATTATGTCGGGTAATCGTAATTTTGTTTCTTACTCGCATTTGTCACCAGGGACTTATACCTTTAATGTTAGGATGAAAGGTATTCAAAATTTATATTCAGAACCCGTAACCATGACCTTTACCATTAATAAGCCATGGTATAAAACCTACTTTGCTTATGTCATTTATGGGGTCATTATTTTAATCTTCTTATATGGGTTAATGAAGGTAAGAGAAGGTTTTATTATGAAGGCCCGTAATCGGGAACTCAATAAAGTCAATGATCAGTTAGAGAGCGCGGTAAAAGAACTTGAAGAAGTTTCAATAAGGGATTCTTTGACCGGTTTATATAACCGTCGCTATTTTGATATGATGGGTCAAGACCACTTACAACTTGCCAAAAGAGGGAGAGACTATCTTTCTTTGCTTATAGTGGATGTAGATGACTTTAAAGATATTAATGACCAATACGGTCATGTAACAGGGGATTTCTTTTTAAAAAGTTTCTCAGAAAAGTTACAAGCCTTAATGACCAGAAGTTCAGATTTTTGCGCACGATATGGTGGCGATGAGTTTGTGATTATTCTTTATGATACAGATGCAGAAGGGGCAGCCATTGTCAGTGAAAAAATTAAAGAATCATTGACATCATTAGAAGTTCAAAATGGCGATGAACTTTTGCATTTACAAGTAACAGCGAGCATAGGGACTTATAGTGTGATTCCAGATAAGGATTTGACACTAGAATCAATCGTCAAAAAGGCAGATCATGCCCTTTATGAAGCCAAAAAAGAGGGAAAAAATCGGATTAGAAGAAGCAATTAATGATAAGGCGTGGTAGTAAATTACTGCGCTTTATTCAATCCCAGTTGAAAAGAAGAATCAATAGAGAGGAAGACAGATGTATTATATAGATGATTTAGAAAGATTTGTTCCAGCGTCAGACCAAGAGCAAGCAGAGTGGGAATTGACTCTGAAATTGGCTAAAGAAGCACCCAAAGCGATTTTAGAACGCCATTCAAAAGCATATCATATGACCAGTTCAGGACTGATTATGAATCAAACACTTGATAAAATCTTGATGGTTCATCACAATATTTATAAGACTTGGGCATGGACAGGTGGGCATGCCGATGGTGATGATGATCTATTAAAAGTAGCCATTAAAGAAGGCAAAGAAGAGACGGGTCTTGAGAATTTAAAAGTCTTATCTGACCGTATTGCAACGGTTGACATCTTGCCAGTCTATGCACATATTAAAAAGGGACAAGCCGTTCCAACGCATCTTCATCTTAATGTATCCTATGTTTTAATAGCAGATGAAAATGAACCACTTGTGGTCAACCAAGCGGAGAACAGCGGCGTTAAGTGGGTGGCAATGGATGCCATTGACCAATATTCTAATGAGCCCTATTTGGTAGCGATTTATCAGAAAATAATTAAATGGGCAAGAGAACTAGGTCACAAGACCGATTGAGTTAACAGTGACAGATAACTATAATAGTAAATATGAAACGTCTAAGCTATAGTGCTTGATGTGCAAGCCTGTTTAATGATAAGCAAGTGTAAGTAAGGGGAAAATCATGAGACTGATTAATGTAGAAGATATACCAGCAGAATCTATTATTGCTCAAGATGTCTACTCTAGTTCGGGAACCATGCTCATTAGAGAAGGCGCCAAAGTAACTGAGCGAATGAAAACGATACTAGAAAATCAATCTATTTATTCTGTGTATATTACAGATGAAAAAACGGAACAAATTAAAGAAGAGCTTTCTCTTGAAGAAGATTTTGAACTTAAAGATATTATTGATCCAAGATTACGCCGTAGCTTTAATCATGCTCTAAAAGACAGTTTAAACACTTTTAAAAAAGCCAAAGGCTTATCGCGTTATTCTGAAGAAGGCGCAGGCCTTATGCGTGAGATAGAGTCAATTGCTAAAACAATCATTGATGAAGTACTGTTAAAAAAAGACAGGCATATTACCTTGGTGGATGTTAAGCATTTAGATATATATGAATACGAACATGCTGTGAATACGGCTATATTAGCAGTTGTCACTGGAAGTAGCTTTGGATTGACGGAACAAGAGCTCATGGATATGGCACAGGGTGCTTTGCTCATGAATATCAGCAAGGAACTCCTTAAAGAATTGCTTGAAGAGCAGGCTATTGAAGAAGCAGAGCAAGAAGAAAATATCTATAGATCACATCCAGAAGTGAGTAAAAGACTTCTATCAGATAATACCCTTGCCAACGCTCATATTAAAAATATTGTATTAAAGCATCATGAACGTATGGATGGGAGTGGCTATCCTCTAGGACTGAAATCAGAGGAGATAGACTTATTGACCAAAATCGTGATGATTGCAGATGTGTATGATGAAATGACATCTAATCAAAAACACAGGCGTGCTTATTCGCCTAATGATGCTCTCGAATATATTATGGCAGCGAGTCATCTCTTTGACTATAAAAGTGCTTATGTCTTTTCAAGACAAATTGTACCTTATCCCCCTGGGGACTTGGTAGAACTCAATAATGGTGCGATAGGATTGGTTTTGAGCTCCAATGAGATGCTTCCCCTAAGACCTGTTATTCGGATTATGTCAGGCAATCAAGTGAACGAAATCATAGATCTTAAAAAGACCTATAATATGGTGATCGTTAAACGTGTGACCGCTTATTAAACTAAAAAAATGGTGCGACTCATCTCATTGCTTAGTTGAGTCACACCATTTTAATCATATCAAATAAAATTAGTAATACATTGAATTCATAGAGCCTAATATTGAAGAGAAAATAGTAGCAAAGAATACAATATAGAGAACAATCATAACGGCTACCATAACAAGTTGAGCCTTAAAGAAGTTTGATTTGCTCTTTTTGGTGCCAGAACTAAACGCCCATACGAACATCATGACGATATTAACGAAAGGAATTATTAAAATGAGAAGTGTAATAATCCATTCTTTAAACGAAACGATTTCGTCTGTAGGAGCGGGAGCATTAGTGTATTGAGGCTGGCTTGGTTCGTAACTAAATTGATCTTGTTGTTCCATGAGAACCTCCTGTTTTTGAGTGAAAAATAGTTTGGAAAAATTTCAAAATAATCTTTAACTCATTTGATAATTTATTATAACATAGTATCAAGTTTATTGTATACAACAAATGATAATAAATGTAAAAAATGATAAAATGAGTCTATAAGACTATAAATTATACATTAAAAGCATCTATTTAAAAGTAATAGATATCCACTCCAAATGAAAAAATTGAATCCAAGTAAGAAAGCGATTCAATGAAGTCTTGAAGAAAGTGACCTCATATGTCTAAAAAACCTACTTATGAAATTCGATATGGTCAGAGAAAGACAGTCGAAATTAAAATTGATAAAAATCAACATATTATTGTTTACGCTCCCAAAGGGATGGCTCAATCTAAAATACAAGCTTTTGTAGACCAGCATAGTCGGTGGATTAATAAACATCTGACCACAATGAATCATTACCCTAGAAAACCTCAAATTAAACAGGGAGAGGTTTTTTTAATGGAGGGAAAATCTCTAAAATTACTGATTAAAGAAGGGCCGAAAGCATTATTTGAATTCAATGACCAGTCACTCATAGTGACTCTAAAGGCCAATCGAAACTATTCGGAAGAAGAAGTGAAACAATTGATTATTAAAGGTTATCGCCTTTATGGAGAGGGCGTATTGACAAAAGAATTTTTTAAATTGGCAGAAAAGTTTCCTGTTCATCCAACAAAGCTCACCCTTAAAGAGCAGAAAAAGAGATGGGGATCTTGCACTAGCAAAGGGCATATCTTACTCAATTGGCGTTTGATTATGGCACCTCCTTTTGTTAGAGAAGCAGTAATGATTCATGAACTCTGTCATTTGGTGCATATGGACCATTCTAAAGCATTTTGGGACTTGGTTCGCCAGTACACACCTTATAAAGAAGAAAGCCAAAATTGGCTTAAAATTCATTCTAACCAAATGTACTTTTAATTTGACAAAATAGGCATCCGCTACGTATAATATTTATTAAATATTTGTAACATTAAGGTGGAGGGACACATGTCAAAAATTAAAATTCAAGAAATGCTAAAGTACAACAAGACCTTTGTTGATGACCAAAAATATAAACGTTTTAGTTCAGTGTCTCAACCTCAAAAGAAAATAGTAATCTTATCGTGTATGGACACAAGGCTTACCGAACTCTTACCAAGTGCCTTAGATATCCACAATGGGGACGTCAAAATGATTAAAAATGCAGGTGCGACAGTGATGCATCCTTTTGGTAGTATTGCCAGAAGTGTTTTGGTAGCAGTTTATGAATTCGGTGTAGATCATATTATTGTCATAGGACATTATGGTTGCGGAATGAGTCAATTGGACGGCAGAGAAATTGTCAATAAGGCCCTTGAAAGAGGGATTAGCCAAGAGGTGATTAAGACGTTAAAAAATGCTGGGATAGATGCTAATCAATGGCTCAGTGGGTTTGAATCACCAGAAATAGGTGTTAGAGAAAGTGTTCTGGCCTTAAAGCATCATCCCTTAATGCCTCAAGACGTTAAAGTGCATGGTTGGATGATGAATCCCGAGACGGGGAGAGTGGATATACTAGAAATAGAGTCCTAATAGATATTTTTTAGGAAATCAATGGCACGTTAAAAGCCCTCATTTTGAAAGCCAATAATTAAGCTTTCAAAGTGAGGGCTTTTTTTGTCACGGTTATTGGACAAAGGTTCCAATCCACTTATTGTTTTCAGGGACTTCAATATCTTGAGGGGGATGATTCATTTCCCAAGAGCCTCTCAGACCTTTATCGTGCATGGCGATTTCAAAATAGAGCATGGCGATTCCTGCATCGAGATTTTCAATAGCAGGTGAGATGCGAAGTGCCTTTTCAATATAGAGCTCAATGTGTCCCTTTGAAATCATAAACTTCCAAGGTTGTCTATTTTCGTAAGAAGGCGCTAGACGCATATAGAATAAGGGTTCATTGAGTTTATTAGACTCAAGGTATTCAATCGTAGCCGGTTGCCCCCATTTGTCCTTATAAACAATATCTAAGATTGATTTGCGATCTTTTGCAGGTTCAGTCTTACTGCCTTCCTCTATGTGAGGATAACCGAGTGCATTTAAGGGTGCAATGTTGTTGAATGCCACGCCTGCAAAGAGTTTTGAGAGTTTAACTTCTTTTTTACCATAACCAATGGCAATCAAAGCAATAATGTCCTTTTCTGAATTGATTTTGAGAACATTCTTCACTAAAGAAGAATTATGAACTTCTAGCCAACAAGAACCCACTTCTTCAGCGAGTGCTTTTAGGATAAACCATTCACCTAAGTAACCTGCTTGTCTATAAGCTGTTTCATCTTGTGGAGAAAGGACTGCATAATAGTGAGGCGCCTTAATTAATAAGCCAGAGTAACCTGCATGCCCTTCTAATAATGGTGCAAAATCAAAGCCATTATCTATACGTACAAAGTCTACGGGGGTATCTTGAACAAAAGTAGGTGGATTTTCCAAAATGTCATTGAGTGCTTTTAAAGTATCCCCATCTAAAGGTTTATTTTTATACTCCCTTACTGAGTATCTTTTTTCAGCTAATTTTAGTGATTGCATATCATCACCTCCTAAAGTTTTTTTACCCTAAAGTTTAAATATTAATCAATATATAATGATTATTCTAACAACAATTTCAAGGCTCAAAAATCCGAAAAAAGTGATAAAATGTCAATCTTAATAATAACTATTTATACATAAAAAAGCGCATTTTCACCTAAAATATTGAATAATTAATCAAATAGACATATAAAAAATTATTTATATTGACTATTTATCAATTATTTTATTGACAATTTGTTAGGGAAAGACTATGATAGATTTATTAAAATTTATTAAAAATTCAAACAATTTATAATGCAAGAGGGGGGTAGGGGTGATTCATCCCTTTCCAGATGTGTTGAGGAGGAAAAAATGAAAAAGAGACTATTAGCGATATTGCTAACGGGTGTAATGGTACTGGGCCTCGTAAGTGGCTGTTCTACCTACACCAATGCAGACGATCAACCGGTAGACGATAACGTATCAAATCAATCAGATTCAAACCAATCAGATTCAAACCAATCTGAAGGGGAAAATCAATCTGTAGACACCATTAATGTTGCGGCAGGCGTTGCATTAACTTTGAATCAGTTTACATCACAAGCTTCAAATGACAGTGATTCACTTTATTTGATTATGTCGGCGTTAGTTCGTTATTACGACAATACAATCGAAAATGATGCGGCTGAATCTTATGATATATCTGAAGATGGCAGCACGTATACTTTCCATTTAAGAGAGGGCTTAAAGTATTCTGATGGAACGGATGTTACAGCAGAAGATTTTAGAACATCTTTTTTAAAAATGCTGTCACCTGATTCAGGTTCAACAGGTATTTCATACTATACTAATATTTTAGGTGCAGACGCTTACTCTCGTAATGAAGGGTCAGTAGAAGCGGTAGGGATTGAAGCGCCAGATGCGCAGACCCTAATCTTTAAGTTAGATGGTCCAGATGGCACATTCATTAAAAAATTAGCTCTAAACCCAGTTTATCCAGTACCAGCAACTTACTTAGAAGAAAAAGGTGAAGAATACGGTTCATCACCAGAAACCATTCTTTGCTCAGGTCCTTATACACTAACAGAATGGACTCTTGATACCAGCATGTCATTTGAAAAAAATGAATCATGGTGGAATGCCGCAAATGAGTTCCCAATGAAAAAAGTTAACATCATGCAGATTGATTCTGCCAATACGAAAGTAAGTACATTCCAAAGTGGTGGTGTAGATATCATTGGAAGTGTTGATCCTAACTACATTCCAACCATTGAAGACTATGTTAAGAAATATCAAGGAAGCACTGAAATGTTCTTATGGATTAAAGAAACAGGAACGTCTGATGAGGCGACCCGTGTTCTAAGTAACGATCATTTTAGAAAAGCCATTACCCTTGCTCTCGATAGAGAAGCGATTAGTAGTGCTGTAAGTAAGGGATTCGTGGGGACTAACCGAGCAGTCAGTGCCAACTTCCCAACAGTCAGTGGAGATACCTTTATTAAAGAGTACCCTATTGATGTGGCATCCGTTAAAGGCGACCAAGAACAAGCAAAACAGTATTTAACAGAAGCCCTTTCAGAATTGGGTTATAGCGATGTATCTGAATTACCAGAAATGACTTATATAGGTTTTGAAAGAGATGATATGAAACTTTTAGGTGAAGCAATCGTAGATACATGGAAACAAGTTTTAGGAATTACAAGTATCCAATTTGTTCAATATCCTATTCCAACCGCTATTCAAAACTTTTACCAAGGTAATTATGATCTCTTTATGATTTCGCTAGGCTGTTCAATGTCACCAGATGATATCATTAAAAACTTTACATCCGATGGCGACTATGCTTTCTTTACAGAAAACTGGAAAACGGATATTACCTCACTTATAGAAGAGGCACATTCACTTGAATATGAATCCGATGCTTATTATCAAAAGGTTGCTGACGCAGAAGAAGCACTTTTAAATGAGTATTCATTTGTCCCACTTTATAATCAAACCTTTTACTATGCTCTTGCAAAGGGTGTAGAAGGATATGTAGAACCAAGCGTTGCATTTCAATTCCAATTTAATCATTTAACGTATACCAAATAACATGAGTGCTTATAAAAGAGAAAAATAGAGAGAACGAGTAAAGTGAAGGAGCACAGATACCATTGTGTTCCTTCCTTTTACAAAAATGAAGTATTGAATGGACAGGAATAAAGAGGGGAAAAAACATGAGAAAGTACATACTCAGAAGATTTATAATTTCTCTTGCGACAATATGGGTCATTGCAACGGTTAGTTTCTTTCTCGTGCATGCCCTCCCAGGTGATCCGATTACCGTGAATAGTGGGAAGATATTATCTCAAGAGACCATGGCAAAATTAACAAGGTATTATGGGTTAGACCGGTCAAAGATTGAACAGTATGGTATTTACATGCGAAATCTGTTACATGGGAACTTAGGATACTCTTATAAGTATACGGGTCAAACAGTTAATGGTATCATTGCCAAGACGTTTCCTATATCGGCACAATTGGGTTTGCAGGCCTATGTTGTCTCTATTCCCTTGGGTTTTCTTTTGGGAATAATATCGGCTAAAAGAAGAGGGAAACCCATTGACTATTTCTTAGTTGGGTTTTCAGCACTTGGCGTATCAGTTCCTGTATTTATTATAGCGGCCTTGCTACAGCTTATTTTTGCTATTCAGCTGGAATGGTTTCCTGTATCTTTTTGGAAAGGTTTTTCTTATACAATCTTGCCGACGTTGACACTCGCTATGGGAAGTGTTGCAGGGAGAACCCGCTCTATGAGAACCCTTATGCTTGAAATTAATAATGAAGACTATATTAAAACAGCAAAAGCCAAGGGCCTTTCAAAAGCGAAAATTGTTTGGAGTCATCAAATTAGAAATGCAGTGATTCCAATGATTCCAATGATGGGGCTAGAGCTCGTTGGGATTTTGATGGGGTCGTTTGTTGTTGAAAATATTTTTGCTATTCCTGGAATAGGGTCTTATTTCGTAACCAGTATTCAGGCACTTGATTACACAATGATTTTAGGACTTACCGTATTCTTTGGCATTTTCGTAGTTGTAGCCAATTTTATAGTCGATATCATCTATGGATTGGCAGATCCGCGTATTAGAGTGACCAAGTAGGAGGTTCATTATGAGTATCGTATCAAACAATGATTTTGAAATATTAGTTGATAAACAGCGTCAAAATGAACGCATTGTGAGACCAAGTGAGAGTTATGTCAAAAGTGTTATTCGCAAAATGGTCAGTAATAGAATAGCGATAATCTGCATGGTTTATATTGTTCTGGTTGTGATGATGGCGATTTTTGCCCCAATCATGAGCCCGTATGACTATGATACAACCAGTGTTTTAGAGGGAAATCAAGCACCGAGTAGTGCGCACTGGTTCGGAACAGACCAAGTAGGAAGAGATTTGTGGACCCGTATATGGATTGGGGCTCGTGTCTCACTAGCCATTGGTCTATTTGGTTCAATTATTCCTGAAATTACAGGCATTATTATTGGCGGGATAGCAGGTTATTTTGGTGGATGGGTAGATATGGTGATTATGAGAATTATAGATGTTGGTATTTGTATTCCATCCCTTGTTTATATCACCATGCTGATGCTCTTTATGGGAAGTGGCCCTGTCACTATTATTATTGCACTTGCTATGGTGGGCTGGATGGGTTCAGCTAGAAATGTCAGAGGCAGAGTGATGCAGTTTAAAAACCGCGAATTTGTTTTAGCAACCAAGACATTAGGAGGGAGTTCCTCTCGTTTAATTTTCAAAAATATTATGCCCAACATTATGGGACAATTAGTTGTTAATATTACATCGGGCATCCCAGCGGCTATTTTCATGGAAGCTTATTTAAGTTTTATTGGTATGGGTGTTAAATCACCGATGACATCATGGGGGCAATTGTCTCAAATAGGTGCGACTATGTTTAGAATTTATCCGTATCAATTATTCTTTCCCGGTGTCATTATAAGTATAACGATTTTGATCTTTTATATCTTTGGTAACTGTTTAAGAGATGCACTAGATCCGAAGTTAGGCAATTAGGAGGACAGGATGAGTGAACCATTATTAAAAGTAGACAACTTAAGAGTATCCTTTAAGACCTATGCCGGAGAGGTTCAAGCTGTAAGAGGAGTCAGTTTTTATCTCAATAAAGGGGAAACTTTAGTGATTGTAGGAGAATCGGGTGGTGGAAAGTCAGTGAGTATGCAAACGGTAATGCGCCTTAATCCATCACCGCCCTCGATGATTAAAGGAGGAACGATTCATTATAAAGGGGAGGACCTTTTATCTAAATCAGATAAAGAAATGGAAAACTATAGAGGTAAAGAATTTTCTATGATTTTTCAAGATTCAATGACCTCTCTTAATCCGACGATGCGCGTAGGTAATCAAATGGTTGAAGGCATACGCAAACATCAAAAGGTAAGCAGAGAAGAAGCTAAGACGATTGCCATTGAGATGCTTGAAAAAGTAGGATTGCCACAACCGAAGACCATTTATAAAAGATATCCTCACACCCTATCAGGTGGTCAGAGGCAGCGTGTGATGATTGCCATGGCAGTCTCTTCAAAGCCGTCAATTCTCTTTGCTGATGAGCCGACAACTGCCCTAGACGTCACCATGCAAGCTCAAATACTGGACATTATGAATCACCTCAAAGCAGAGACAGGGGCATCTATCTTATTGGTTACCCATAATCTTGGTGTCGTGGCGCAAATGGCAGATAGAATAGCAGTTATGTATGCTGGACAGATTGTTGAATCAGCAGACAGTCGGGAACTTTTCTTTAATCCCAAACACCCTTATACTTGGGGACTATTAGGGGCAATGCCCAATTTAGATATTGATAAAAGTGAGCTTTTATATGCGATTCCTGGAACACCTCCCGATCTTTTTCATCCCCCAGAAGGCTGTGCATTTGCAGCAAGATGTGCCTATTGCATGGCAGCTTGTCTCAAAGAAATGCCCCAACCATATAGTTTGGACAATGGTCACATGACACGGTGTTGGCTGATGGATGAAAGAGCACCTCAAATCAGTCCGCCAGAAGGGGTTATTCCACTTCCCCTTATTGACCAAGAGGAGGTGTTATAATGAGCGTTTTGTTAGAAGTAAAAGGCCTAAAGAAAGCCTTTCATTTGGGGAGGAAGCGTCACTTACGGGCAATAGATAATGTCAGCTTTTCTATTGAAAAAGGAAAGACACTTGGACTGGTGGGAGAGTCAGGGTGTGGTAAAACGACAGTGGGGAGAACTCTCCTTAGAATTTATGAACCAGATGATGGGAAGATTGTATTCGATGGTCAAGACATTTCCTGTATTTCCAAGAAGCAAGAGAAAGCACTTACTCGAAAAATGCAAATGATCTATCAAGACCCCTATGCTTCACTCAATTCTTTCTATACAGTAGAAGATATTATAGGTGAGGGGTTAGATATTCATAAGCTCTATAAAAATAAAGCGGAACGTAAAGAAAAGATTATAAACTTGCTTTCGGTTGTGGGAATGGACAGAGACCATATGAACCGCTTTCCTCATGAATTTTCAGGTGGACAACGACAAAGAATTGGTATTGCAAGAGCTTTAGCGGTTAATCCTGAATTTATCGTTTGTGATGAAGCGATTTCCGCGCTTGATGTTTCCATTCAAGCCCAAGTGATTAATATGCTAAATGAACTTCAAAAGACAATGGGTCTCACCTATCTCTTTATTGCCCATGATTTATCAATGGTCAGGTACATTTCTGATGAAATTGCAGTGATGTATATGGGGCGTATTGTTGAATATGGACCAACGGATCAAGTTTACCATCATCCACAGCATCCGTATACAAAGGGCCTTTTGTCAGCAGTACCTGTGGCAAATCCCGACTATGATAAGATTCATCAAAGGATACTAATGACGGGTGAAGTGACCAGTCCTATCAATCCTGAACCCGGTTGTCTCTTTGCAAGTCGATGTCCCCATGCAATGGCGATTTGCCGAGAAGAAGATCCAGAAGAGCGATTTTTAGAAGAAGGACACAAAGTGGCCTGCCATCTTTTTAAATAGAAAGGAAAGCCAAATATGCAGTATGATTTTGAAACACGTGTCGATAGACAAAACCTAGCGACAATTAGAGAATTAAAGACACCAGAATCAGTTAAAACATTAGGTTTCATCAGCTTATGGGGAGCAGAATTTGAATTTATGATGCCGCCTTTTATAATAAAGGGACTTAAAGACTGGTTGGATTCAGGAACGATCGCCTATACGGCTGTTGACGAGAACTATTTGACTTGTGTATCTCAATGGATGAAGTTACAGCGACAGTGGGAGATTGAAACGGATTGGATTGTACCGACTTATGGCTTATCGCATTCAGTAGGAACGATTTGTAGGGCATTTACGGAGCCTGGCGATGGGGTTATTGGATTGACGCCGACCTATCTCAATACGTTTAATCCAGTCCACCTTAATGATCGTATTCAGGTTAATTGTCCGCTGATATACTATAAAGGCGGTTACAGCATTGATTATGATAAGCTTGAAAGGTTAATGCAGTCTCCTCGGAATAAGGTTTTGTCTTTTTGCAATCCCCATAATCCCATTGCAAAAGTGTGGGGGCGACAAGATCTTGAAAAAATTGCGCAATTGGCAATAGAGAATGATATTATCATCTACAGTGACGAAATATTTGCAGAGACTGTTTATGAAGGGGTTGAAATGTTAACCTTTGATCAGGTATTTCCTCATAAAGATTTAAAGTGTATTGTCGGGACGTCATTAGGCAAAACCTATAGTATGACAGGGATAAGTCATGCCAATATGATTATTAAAAATGAACCGTTAAGACAAGCCTTTATTAAACAAAGGAACAGAGACCATTTTGGCAGCTTAGATCCATTGGTAAGAGCCGCCTATTTTGCAGGTTGTACCCAAGAGGGGAGTCAGTGGCTAAAAGCGATGATGGCTCATTGTCATCGTAATTATTTATGGATGGATGCCTATTTTAAAAAAGAAATCCCACAACTTAAAATCATTGAGCCTGAAGGGTCTTATATCTTATGGATTGATTGTCAGGCGTTGGGATTTGAAACAGATGAGGCCTATGAAGCTTTTTTTGAAAGTGCCCATTGTATTTGGGATGTAGGGACAACTTATGATGGTGACGTAGGTTTTGTCAGAATGAATTTATCTGTGCCGTTTGAAGATTTAAAAAAAGTAATATACCAGCTAAAAAGCGCGGTAGATAGGATGGATTATGACTAAACAAGAAGCATTTCAATTTTTAGATACTTTAGCAAAAGGGATTGCCACTATGTTTGGCAGTCATTGTGAAACGATAGTTCAAGAGCTAGATGATGATGTTTTTTCAATTGTTTCAATTTATAACGGTGAGGTATCGGGACGTCAAGTGAATTCAGAATTGGGGATACTAGGCGGAACACTTAAGTCAGAGAATATTGATTCTAATCAAGTGAGAAGAGGGGTATTTAATCAAATTGTTAAACATCCTTCTGGAAAAATGATTAAATCATCGAGTTTTTCATTGATTGGAGAAGATTATTTTTATATCTTAGGCATCAATTATGATGCAACGCCAATGAACCAGATAGGACAGTTTATTGAAGATTTTATAAAAACAGATGGAGACCTTTTCAGCACCTTAAGTCAAGAGACAGAGTACTCAATGGAAAATATTCTTGAATCTTGTCTTAAAATGACAGGGGTAGAAGGGCGTAAGTTTAAAAAAAATGAACGTTTAGGACTGATTCGATTATTATCAGAACATCAGTTTTTTCAAATTCAAAAAAGTGTCCCTTATTTATCGGAACAAATAGGGGTTTCTAAATACACCATTTATAAAGATTTGAATGCACTGGAAAATGAAAAATAAAAAAATCGCTTTTTTGAATGTCGGTGAGAGGAGGGCTTATGGTTAGTCAACGTATCATGCAAGATGTGTTAGAAATCGCTTGTTCAACAGGAGGCGATTTTAGTGAATTATTTTTCGAACGACAAGATGAGACGAATATCGTTTTGGATAATGGAAATTTGGATGGCATTATTACAAAACACTTATATGGCGTCGGTCTTTATGTATTGAGGGGAACTCAAAGTGTTTACGTATACACGAATCAAACGACGGAAAACGCCTTAAGAGTTCTTGCACAAAAGGCAGCTGCCTTTATGCAAATAGCGCTGCAATCTCCCTCTCATTTTATATCAAAAGCGCACCCGAGTGCTCTAAGAGAAAAAACTTTCTTTAATCCTAATCGTATTGAGATAGAACCTTCTAGTATTTCCAATAAGGGGAAAATTCACATTGCCAGTAATGCTTATCTTAAGATGAAAAGTGCAGGCAATGCTCTGATCTCTGCCCGAATAAACTATTTTGACACGGACAGGCACATTATTGTAGCCAATAGCCAAGGCCTTTATACAAAAGATCGAAGAGTGACTTCAAGAATGCGCTTTGGCATCACAACAGGAGATGAAAAAGGAAGCTTTTATCACTGGGAAGATTTTACCCGTATGGGCGGATTTGAAGTTTTTCAAAAGAGTGACGACTACCTAGAGTTTGCAGGTAAATTGGTAATCCGAACGGAAAATATGCGAACAGCAGAGACGATGGAGCCGGGGGTAATGCCTGTTATATTAGAAAGTGGTGCTTGTGGCACACTCTGGCATGAATCGTGTGGACACACCTTAGAAGCAACGGCAATAGCCTCACGTCAAAGTCACTTTGTGGATAAAATAGGACAGAAGGTTGCCTCTGATAAAGTCACGTTAATTGATGATGGCACCTTACCTAATTATTATGGGACAGATGCCATTGATGATGAGGGACACGTCAGACAAAAAAACACTTTGATCGAAAAGGGCATTTTAAAAAGTTATATGTGTGATAGACTTCACGGACGTATGATTGGGATGGCGAGTACGGGGAATGGCAGACGTCAAAATTATACGTTTGCGCCAGTAGCAAGAATGACTAATACTTATTTAGCACCCGGTGAAGATGATGAAGAAGCCATGATTCGTTCGGTGGCTGATGGCCTTTATATTAGAAGTCTCGGCGGTGGATTTGGAGGAACCCAATTTTCATTACAAGTTAAAGAAGGCTATTTGATTAAAAAAGGTAAGCTGGATCGTCAAATTAAAGGGACTATGATTACAGGAAATGGGGCAGAAGTGCTGATGAAAGTGGACTCTGTTGGAAAGTCTCGTGGTTTTGAAGGGGGGAGTTTTTGTGGTGCTGATTCAGGGCTCGTTCCTGTCACAGCGACACAACCCATGGTCAGAATATCTGAAATGTCAGTTGGTTAGTGAGTGGAGGCGATGAAATGAAAGTATTAGAACCCTATAAAAATTATTTAATGAAATCTCCGTGCCATCCCTTCACTGCTGAAATAGAAGCAGAAGAGAGTGATATTATCGCCATAGGGATGACAAATGGACAAGCGAGTGATATGACAGCCTCATCTAAAACAGCTATTTTTGTGAGAGCAAATGAGGGCTATCGTGTTGGAACGACTTATGTACAAGATTTAGAAATGTCTCCAGAAGCGGTGATTAAAGAAGCCTTGGCAAATGGTATTATTCAAGATCCGCTCCATTTGAATAAAGGCATGAAAATTGACGTTGAGCAAAAGATGGAACACAGTCCGGTAGAAGCTTTAAGCCAAGTAGCCAGTGACGTTTATCAATCCATTAAATGCCTCTCCAAAGAGTTGACTTATATTTCTGTTGTCACAACAGAAACCTTAAAACAAATGGCAATTGTTAACAATCAAGGTTTAGACCTGTCATCATCTATTAGACGGATAGAAGTGAGTATGAGTCTTACTATAGAGAAGCCTGTTCATCGGTCTTTTCAGTTTGAAAAGACCGTTAATGACCTCCAAAAACTCTCAATAGAGGATTTGATGGGGCCCATTAATGAATGGTTAGAGCTTCCGACTCGTTCTAGTGAACTTTTAGCCCATGACTTGCCAGCAGTCCTTGATGCGAGTGTTATGTGTAATATTTTATTGACGGCTTGGCAAATGTTTTCAGGTGCTGATTACCAAAAACGTCAAACGCCTTATGTTAATCAGTTGAATCAATGTGTTGCTTCAGAAGTTGTAACCCTTAAGGACTTACCAAGTTCTGGCAATTGCGGGTACAATAAAGTTTTTGATTGTGAAGGAACTTTGACCAAAGACCTTGTCATCATTGATCAAGGAATACTGAAACAATTGATGCACAATCAATCTTCAGCCCGACAAATGGACACGCTTTCAACAGGGCATGCAGGCAGAGATACGAATCTTATCAGTGATCAAACCGAAGTTAAAATTATTCCCAGCCATTTTGTATTAGAAGCAGGAAATGCAACGAAGAAGGACCTTTTAGACAGATTAGAGGAGGGCATCTATATCTATGAATCTTATGATATGTTCCATTCTCTCAATACAGCATCAGGTGATTTTGCTATTCCTTGTAAGGGGATTGTTTATAAAAATCATGAGCCTCAAGGAACTGTAAGTGGTTTGACGATTAGTGGTAATTTTGTAGACCTCTTAAAGACAATCGAAAAAGTAGCCAATGATTCATCATCGCTTTCAGTGGTGATGTCCAAGAGTTTTCAAGTAGAAGCCCCCTCTGTATATGTATCAAACTTACATGTAACAGGCGGCGAGTAGGAGAGCATAAATGAATAATAAGGCCATTATGGGAACATATATTGATGTTATTAATGAAAAAATAATAGAAGACGCTTTGATATTAATAGAAGGGGAACGTATCACTTATGCAGGTGAACGCCATTCAGCGCCTTTTTATCAACTAGAAAATTATGAAATAATTGTCGCTAAAACGGATGAGATGATTCTGCCGGGATTTATAGATTGCCACATCCATATTTCAGGTGATGATGACGATCAGTATTTAGCAGAAATTAAAGAACGGCTTTTGCTTAAAGCAGCAGGCGATATGAAAGATATGCTCAATAGCGGTTTTACAGGTGCGAGAGATATGACCCAGTTTGCCGCTCATCTCAAATGGGCAGTAGATAAAGGTTATCTGGAAGGGCCTCGAATTAAACCAGGAGGACAAGTGCTTAGTGTGACAGCTGGTCATGGTGATATGAATACGAATTTTCCTTATGATTATGCGCGAGATAATATTTTAACCTATCTTATGGATGGAACGACAGAATGTCTTAAAGGTGTGAGAAAACAGTTTAGAGAAGGGGCAGAATTTATTAAAATTTGTGCAACAGGTGGTGTGTCTTCTATGCAGGATGGTCTTGAAGATGTCCAGTTTTCTGATGAAGAAATGACCGTAATTGTAGAGGAAGCTCAAAGGCATGGGGCATACGTTGCGGCCCATTGTTCTGGACTTGCAGGTGCGAAACAAGCACTTAAAGCTGGCGTTAAGAGTATTGAACACGGGATTCATTTGGATCAGGAGTGTGTGGACATTATGAAAGCGAATCATTGTTCACTTGTTACAACGCTGAGTATCTCGCTCCACCTTCATGAAATACCTGATTTACCTGAATTCATGGCGAAAAAAGCAAAACATTGTGCCGTAGAGAATTTAAAGTCTATTAAGCTGGTGAGAGAAGCAGGTGTGAATGTAGCACTAGGAACCGATTACTCTAACGGATCAAATTCATATAGCAACTACCGGTACCTTGGCAGAGAATTTGGGGCAATATGTGAAGCGGGATTCACTGAAATGCAATCGCTTCAATGTGGAACCATTAATGGGGCAAAATTGATGGAAATGGAAAACGACATAGGATCTATTACCGCTGGGAAGTATGCCGATATTGTCATGGTCAAAGGCAATCCCTTAGAAGATATTAACGTTTTAGGTGATGGTCATAACATTTCTTTTGTGATGAAATCGGGAAAAATCATCAAAGAGGCATAGGGAAGGAGAACATTTTAAATGAAAAGATTGACAGCCCAATGTATTCAACACTTTCATTACTTATCTGAACCCTGTTTACATCCTGAAGGGACTAAAAGTGTCTTTGTGGAGACTGTAGCCAGCGAGCCGTCAGGTTATTTTATTTCTAGAATTGTAGAGATAGACCATGAGACTCAGGAGCGAAAGCCGCTCACTAAAGTTTATGAGCAAGCGTCTAGTGATACTTTGATTTCAGAATTTTTGCCTCAATATTCGCCGAATGGTCAATTTTTATCCTACTTATGCAATGCAAGTGGGGATAATCAAATTTATTTGAAAGATTTATCCACAGGTGAGACGGCACAAGTGACCCATTTAAGACATGGTGTTAATACTTATGAGTGGTCACCTTCAGGACAGATGATTACTTTTGAAGCCCCGCTTTGGGCATCTGAAATGATAGAAGATAGATGGTGTACAGAGATGACACCTGATGAAAGAGTCAAATTTGAAAATGATAAGGCTAGAAAGCCTTTGGAAATCACATGTATTGATTATAAAAAAGATGAAGCGTTTGGTGTGCTTGATGGACATATCACACAGATAGGCGTTTTGATTTGGGAAGAAAACTTTGAGAACGGGTCAATGCATGCCTTAGTTCCCCCCTCTCAAACATGCTTGATAACGCGGGGACAAATGAAATGTACCATGCCCACTTTTTCTCCAGATGGCCAAATTCTTTATTTCTATGGACAACCTCACAAGGGGCCTTTTGCATCAAGAAAAGAAGTCTTTTGTGTGAGACGAGAAGACCTCAAGTGGGGGAATCCTCAGCAAGTCTTAACACCAGAGGGAGTCCTTCTAAATCCTAATACACCAGTGGTAGGTGCTCTTGATAACACTTGTGTTTATGTTCCCGCCTATCAAATGTTTGAACATGGCGGCTTTGCAGAGAATATAATCGTTTTAGGTCTTCAAGAGGATAAGCAGTCGAGTCAAAGTCATGAAACAAAAGGAGAAAAATTTCTTTTGCCTATGCGTCAAGAGGCAACGACTTTAGGCGTCTATGGCGAACCTATTTCTAGAACGACTTATGGGAAAGCAAGCCCTTATTTTAGAATAATTGATCAGGTTTTATATTTTACTAATATCTGGCGAGGCTATCAAAATTTATACTGTATGAAACTAGACGGACAAGAAAAGATAGAAGCATTGATTGAAAATGACGTCAATGTACAAGCTTTTTCAATCGTGAAAAGTGATAGGGGTTTAGGTGTACAGGCTGGTGACGTCAGAATCAGTTTGATTGGCGGCAAACTAGATCAAGTGGGTGCTTTGTATACAGGGCATATTCACAAGGAAGCCAATCACACTCATACACCACTTAAGTTAGAGCATCTCTATGATGCAAACTGCTGGATGGATGATTATGCCATTGCTCAAACAGATATTTTATGGGTAGAGACGAAGGACAAAAAGGAGAAGATACAAGTATGGGTTGTTCATCCCATTGATGAAAAAGAAGGTCAAAAATATCCAGCAGTTCTCGATATTCATGGTGGGCCAGAATGTGCCTATAGTTCAGATTTTTGGCATGAGTTTCAAGCAATAGCAGCCAATGATATGTTCTGCGTTTACACCAACCCAAGGGGAAGTCTAGGCTATGGGCCTGATTTTATGGCAGGGGATGCCTGTTGGGGCGAGATGGCTTTTGATGATCTCATTAAAGCAGTTGAAGTGGCAAATGAAAATTATCCTATTGACCCTGAAAAATGGGGGGTAACAGGTGGGAGTTATGGTGGTTATATGACCAATAAACTCATTATGAAAACAGATATTTTTGCTGCAGCGGTTACCCAGAGAAGCCTTGTCAATACAGCAACGTCTTATGGGACAGGCGACATTGGATTTATTTCAGCCAGAGAAAAAGATTTAACCTATGTGCGCATGCTGGATTTCTTAACAGCAAGAGCACGTTCGACCCTGCTCAAAGATGTTGATCAAATCAAAACACCCCTTTGTATTTTACATGCTTACCAAGATTACCGATGTTCATTTGAACAGTCAGAACAGCTTTTTATCAGTATGAAAGAAAGACATCCAGAAGTCCCTGTTAGATTGGTCATGTTTAAGGGAGAAAATCACGGGATTACCCGAATAGGAAAATGTCATAATCAAATGAGACATCTTAAAGAACTCACTGACTGGTTTCAAAAATATTTAAATGAGGAGGCAGACGTATGCAAAGTTCAATAAAGAAAAAGCTTTCTGATTTTAAGGATTTTAATAGTTTTGAAACCTTCTTAGGGGCTGAATATAACCCAGATGAAAAATTATTACTCTATTCGGTTAAGCGTTATGATGCAAATGAGCAGCGGTTGAAAACTAGAGTCTATTTAAGAGACCAATTGACAGGATATGAGCTTGAAATTACCGCAGGTGGTGAGGGTGAGAGTTCAGCTTCTTTTTCACCTGATTATGAAACAATATTATTCGTCTCAAGTGTCCCTGATAAGGGGAGACAGGTTTACCTTTATAACCGATTAGATGCGAGTGTAACGAAGCTCACTAATATGCGCCAAGGCATTCTAGATCCACGCTTTTCACCAGATGGAACTAAAATTTTATTTGCGTCATCATCCGATGTCAATAGAGACGCTGCTTTTGATGCCAATAGGGATTTAAAAATGAGCGACCATCAAGTGTCAGCTGATGATTTAGCAGATGACGCAGTCATTATTGAAGATTTTGGCTATAAATTTGATGGGGCAGGTTTTATCAAACCTGAACACCTTCATTTATGGGTATTAAATCTTGAAACCCAAGAGGTTTCACGCATTACAGATGGTCCTTTTGACTATCTTCATCATACATGGTCACCAGACAGTCGCCACGTCCTGTGTACATCCTCTCGTTTTAGACCTAAAAAAGATGCCATCGCATCAGACTTGATTATTATAGACAGTCAGGGTCAAGAAGACATGGTTCAGCTGACACATGATAACTGGACGGTTTCTTATCCTAATCCTGTTAGACCCATCTATACACCTGACCACAAATATGTTGTCATGGGCTTTTTAGACGAAAGAACCAAAGATCCTCGAAGAGAAAAAGAAGGATATCCCCCTTCATTTTTACATTTGGTGTCAGTAGATGGCAAGGTGGATAAGAAACTCATGGATGAAAGTGAAAGCTGTTATGACGGCGTCGCTTTTGCCTATAATGCCCATTGTGGAGCGGGACTCGATAAGATGAAAATTTCATCAGATGGTCAGTATGCCTATTTTTTAAGTGGTCATAAAGGGGCGGAGAAACTTTTTAAAGTTGCCCTGTATTCAGAAGAAAGTGATGTTCAAGTCGTCATTGATGAAAAGGTGGCTATTAATGGTTTAGGTGAACCGATAAATGGTAAAATGCTCTTCAGTATGTCGACACCGACGCGTCCAGAAGGTTACTATCTATTGGATGAAACTAGAGGCACTTATGAATGTCTCCTTCAGTCTAACGAAGCTTATTTGAAAGAGAAAGCGATTCAAAAGACAGAAGATTTCTTTTTTGAAACCTTAGATGGTGAGAGTCGGGTTCATACTTTTGTTTTGCCCCCTCAAAATGCCAAACCCGGTGAAAAATATCCCTGTATCCTCTATGTTCACGGAGGACCACATCCTTTTTACACTTATGGATTTACCCTTGAATTCCAGTGCTTTGCAGGTCACGGTATAGGGGTTATTTTTTGTAATCCGAGAGGCAGTAGTGGCTATGGAACGACTCATCGTAACCTTGAAAGGGCAACAGATGGTTCAGCTTATATGGATTGCTTACAGTGTGTTCAAGAAGCTGCTAGGCGATATGATTGGATTGATCAAGAGCGATTAGGCGTAACAGGCGGAAGTTATGGTGGCTATATGACTAACTATATTGCTACACATAGTCCTAAGTTTAAAGCCTATGTCTCGCAACGGAGTGTCGTCAATGACCTCATTAGTTATGCTTCCTCTGATATGCAGGGTGATAGCAGTGCTTATCCCCATTTTGAAGAATTTATGATTAAGAAACTGGAAGAATCCACTGTAAGCTATGTTGAACGTATTCATGCACCCTTTCTGATTCTTCATGGAATGGATGATTATCGAACACCTGTGGAAGGGGCTCACCAACTCTTTGTGGGTATCAAAGACCTTCACCCTGATTTACCTGTGAAAATGGTACTTTATCCAGAAACAGGGCATAGTCAACCCAGAGACCCCCAAAATTTACAGCATTATTATCATGAAATGATTTCGTGGTTTAAAAAGTATTTATAGAAAGGAAATCGCATGAAAAAAATAAAAGTGATGTTGACGCCTTTTGTTGATGAAGGGCGAGTTAATCGTTTAGGGGTTCAAATCAACCTTAAAGGTTTGGCACTCTCTGAAAATCAAATGCTCATAAAACGCAATTTGACAACGGTTGGGATTCCTTTTTTAAACTTTGTTAGACCGATGACTATTGAAGATGAAAAAGGTGCTTTAGCTTATTCTGTGATAGAAGAAGAGACACCCCAAGTGACTTTTGAGAAAAGAATTGTAAGGCGTTCAACGCAGGGAGACATAGTAATCGCCTATCAGGTTAAACTCAATAAGGCAGATAAGAATCCTGTTTTTGACCTCGGTTATGAAGATGGAGGGATGAACGGTTCAGGGATGACTTTTTTGCCTTATTTTCCAGAAGGTGATTATGAAATCACCATGGACTGGGATATGCAACATTGTCCAGAAGATTATAAGGCCATCTGGTCATATGGTGAGGGTCAGGTTGTCCACATGGGAACGCATGAAAGTTTATCAGAAACGTTTTATGCTGTTGGCCCCTATCAAAGTGTAGTCAAAGATAAGTGTGGTTTTTATTGGTTAGCACATGATGGTTTTGATGGTGAAGCTGTTGGCGAATTCGTCATGACTTTTTTTGTGAAAATCGCTGCTTTTTTTAAAGATCATTCAGAGCCCTATCAAGTGATTGGCCGTAAACTCCCAGAAGCTAAGACCGGTCGCAATAAAAAAGGGGGAACCGCTCTCAAGCGGTCTTTTATGTTCGTCTATGCAGAAGAAAATCCACCTGAAACAGATGAAATAAAGTTCTTGTTCCCACATGAAATGGTTCATAACTGGATTACTTTAAATGATAATCCTTTTGGAACCTGTACTTGGTATGTTGAGGGAACAGCGGAGTTTTATAGTACGGTGCTTCCCTATGAATGGGGCATTATTACACGCCAACAGTTGATGGATAACCTCAACAAAAAAGCACATGATTACTATGAGAATCCTATGAATCAACTGCCTAATCTCGAAGTGGGTAAACGCCTTTTTAAAGATGGTGAAGCGACACTCGTTCCTTATGGGAGAGGTTTTTTCTATTTGCTTAAAATAGATGAAATGATTCGCCAAGAGACCAAGGACGAAAAATCTCTCGATGACATCGTTTTGGCGATTCTTGAAAAAACACAAGCAGGTCAAGTGTGCGGGAATGACACGTGGCTTGAAGAGGTAAAAAAACAGACAGGACTTGACCTATCACAAGACTTTAAAGCCATGCAAGCAGGTGCTTTGCAAGTGCCAAGTGTCAGTCGCTTTAAAGCAGATATTAAGGTCGTCAAGACAGAGAGTCATAAACGGGGAACTGATGAAGGGTGCGACCTTTATCAATTTGTCTAAGCTCATATAGAAAGAAGGATACACATGTTTATTATAGAAGCTGAAGAAGTTGAAAAGAAGTTAACCATGGAAGTTTGTATAGGACTGATGAGAGAGGCTTTTTCTGATTATGAAAAAGGCAAGATTATTCAGCCTTTGCGGTCTATTCATCAATTCCCTGGTCAGCATAAATTTGGTTTTATGCCTGCCTATCTTGGCGACGGCAAAACCTTTGGAGCTAAAGTGATTAACGCCTGTCATGCCAATTTGGGCACAGACTATCCCTCACATGCTGGTTATGTCATGATGTTTGAAGCCAAACACGGGATGCCACTAGGTCTTGTAGAAGCAGGGACGATTACGAGAATTAGAACCGGTGCGGTCAGTGGGGTTGCCACTGATTTATTGGCTAAAAAAGATGCCTCAACGTTGGCGATTATTGGCTCAGGGGCACAGGGACATTCTCACCTTGACGCTATGATGCTTGTAAGACCCTCTATCAAAGAAGTCCGTCTCTTTGACCTTTACCCAGCGGCAGCAGAAAAACTGAAAAGCTATGCAGAATCAAAATACGGGATCAAGGCAGTGGTTGGAGCCGATGTCCAAAGTAGCGTTAAAGACGCCGATATTATCTGCACAGTGACTCCAAGCAGTCAGCCTTATCTCAAGGCAGAATGGGTGAGCCAAGGAGCACATATCAACGCAGTAGGTGCTTTTACTCCATCGACGCGTGAGATTACTTCTGAACTCATGGCAAAGGTTAAACTCTATGCCGATGACCAAACCGCTATGACTAAAGAATGTGGCGAATACCTCGTTCCTTTAGAAGAAGGTTTAATCGACGAAAGCCATATCAAAGGGACAGTCGGTGGCCTCATCAATGGCACTTGCGAGGGCAGAACAAACGATGATGAAATCACCCTTTTTGATGCCTTAGGTCTTGCTATAGAAGATGTGATCTGTGGTCAGTATTTTTGTCAATAAAGCCATTTTTAAAAATAAAAAATGCCCCCCCACCCCTTCGGAGAATCAGCGACTAGTGACTGGTTTTTTGGAGGGGTTTATTGATTGATATCTATTATTTTTTTTCAAAACATTGAATGAAAGTAAATCCAAGTATAATAGTTAGGAAATCAATAGCATTTGAAATAATGGATGATGTGATTGTAAGAATTGTTAAAATATGCAAAAAATAGAATAGACAGATGAATATTAAAAACGGAAAAGATATTTGAAAAAATTTAATTAGATTAAAAGATAAATGTCCATTCTTTTTTGGCTGTTCAAATTTTATGTATATGCCTAAAAAAAGTCCGATTAAAAGAAATCCTAGACAGTGAATTAATAAAGAAAGGTTATACAATATTTCACTTCCTTGGTGATTTGCGATAATAAACATGATGCGTTGAAGTTCTAAAAATTCTGCACTAGCAAGTACAATAATGAGACTAATAATTAATAATATGAATGGTTTAAAATATTTTTTCATGAGGTTCTCCTTGTGTAAAATTGATGTATAAGTTTATATAAAATAGGATAAGATTTAAGCCTATCCTGTTTTATTAAATGCTATGAAATACTGTCAAATGAGACCAAGCAATTTAAATCCCATTGTCTAGTGTCTTGAGAGACTATAACTGCTGCTTCTGCAGAAAGTCGGCCAGAAAAAATACCGTCATTGAGAAGAACGTAAGTACCTCTATCACTTATACTGTAGTAACGATTAACAGAAGGTCTTAAAATTGTTTTTGAGTTTTGATCATTTCGACTATTATAGGAATTGTTTCCATTAATATCAGTGTATAAGGCTCCCAATTTTGAATTGTTCAAGTATAAATTTGAAAAATCAATAGAAGAGTCATCTCCATGAATAATCTCGTAAAATCCATTTTTATCGGACCTATACATAATATGTTTTCCTTCATCGACGAGTATGAGGTGTTTGAGTCCATAAGTAATCTCGTAAATAAAGTGACTGCTATCACCTGTCCATGTATAAGGTGTAGCTCTTACTTGATATTTATCTACAATTGCAATAAGAGCATCTCTCAGATCTTTATTATCTCTTTCATAGAATGGGTGTGCGTTGATGGCTATAATTCTGGAGTAATCGTCGCCTTTCATGATTGGGATGGGTCGATGTATCCATTTGTAGCTGAGAAAGCTGACAATAATAAGCAGGATAATCAATGTGATTGTCAATGTTTGTTTTGATTTTATTTTATATTTTATTCTTGTCACTCCTTTCATTATTCATCTATAAGCTTAGTATATCAAAACGAAAAGAGGACTATCAATTAAAAGATTACAAAAAAATCAAAAAATGGTAAATGAATTGCTTCTTTGAACTTGGAAGCGTAAAATGAATAGTGCTGAATGAACATGATAGAATTTACAAAGTTTAAGTTTTGATAAAGTGAGGTTATAAAATGAAATATCACTTAAAAGTAGACGCTATATATATTTACAGATCAGTTATTTTTTTCGTATCTGTGTTTTTCGGCTTGTATCTGTTTTTAGAAGAAAGCTTTACATTAAAGGGATTGACGTGCTTTATCCTTATTTTTGCGGGAGTTTTTTATGCCTTGGCATTTGCTTTTTATAAAACGACTTTTTTATGCGTAAACCATGATAGGCTAGAGATCTATTACTTTGGGAAAATCAAAAGCACACTCAATATTAAAAAAATTTCTCATGTGGAGAAAAAGACCAAGCTTAGAGGGCTTATAGGTCTATCTGAGCACGCCATACTCATTGAGTACCATGGCAGAAAAATAGCCCTTGCTGTAGAAGGGCAAGAGCGTTTGTGGGATAGGATTGAAAATCAAATGCAGGGGGTTAATTAATCTTTTGAGATTTTTAATTGAATGTATAATCGCTTGAGGCTTGTCATCTCAAGATCAGTGTGCTATAATACCTAAAAATCGATGATCGAAAGAGTATCTTGTCAGGACGCCTATCACGAAAGTGAGACCAGCGAGTGGGAGACGGTGAAAGCCCATGGTGAAGTGGTGAGAGAAAGACATTCGTGAGATGTTGATGTGAACGTCTAGTAGCATGAACCGTTTGCCTACGTTACAGGGCTTAGAGGACTTTTGTTAAAAAAGGATGGTACCGCGGATAACTTTCGCTCCTTAGGGGAGTGGAGGTTTTTTTATTTTTAAAACAAAAGTTAAACTAGGGTGGCACCGCGTTTTCATAACGCCCCTTGAAGCAATTCAGAGGGCGTTATTTTTATGACTTAAAATAGTGATTTTGCCTATAAAAGTGATAACAAAACGCCTTCTGGAAGCAACTATTCTAAGGAGGATTACTATGAGACGAGTAATGGAAGAAGGAAAAGAAAGCACTCAAGAAGTTACAAGAACTTTGATTGGAGAACTTGAAGGGAAGATAGGCAGTGAAGTGACCCTTTATGGCTGGATTCATCAAGTGAGAGAACTGAAAAAAATAGTCTTTGTGATTTTAAAGGACAGGACGGGGTTGACCCAATTGGTTTTAGAACCGGGACAGTTTAAACTCCCTCATCCAGAGAGTCTTATCAAGGTGACAGGTCTTTGCAAAGCCAGTAACAACAAGTATGGGGCAGTAGAAGTTGAAGTGAGTCAGTTTGAGACGGTCAATGAAGCCACAGGCGACCTCCCCTTTGTCGTGAAGAATGAAGACCTAGATGTTCAAATGGACACGCTTTTAAACCACAGGGTGTTAGGCATGCGTCATCCTAAAGAACAGGCGATTTTTAAAATTCAGTCAGGAATCTCTACAGCTTTTAGGCAGTTTTTAATCGAAAAGGATTTTACAGAGATTCACACGCCTAAGATTGTAAGTCGCGGGGCAGAAGGTGGTGCCAATCTCTTTGAACTGGACTATTTTGAGACCAAAGCTTACTTGGCACAGAGTCCCCAGTTTTATAAGCAGATGATGGTTATATCAGGACTAGAACGGGTCTTTGAAGTCGCACCTGTCTTTAGGGCGGAAAAACACAGCACCTCTCGACACCTTAACGAATACGTGAGTTTAGACCTTGAAATGGGAATGGTTGAAGACATTGAAAGCCTCATGACCCTTGAAAATGAATGTCTAATCTATATCATGGACTATCTCAAAGGACACTTTGAAAAGGAACTTTTATTACTGGGCAATCCATTACCTGAGGTGCTTAAAACTATTCCAAGAATGCCCTTACCGCAAGCACTCGATATTTTAAGAGAGGAATATGGGCTGACAAGTCTTGAAAATGACATCGACCCAGAAGGGGAAAAGTGTATCACGGACTATGCCCAAAAGACTTTTGGCTCGGACTTTATCTTTTTGACCCATTATCCAAGAAGCAAACGCCCTATGTATACCCATTATAATGCAGATGGGACGACTAACAGTTTTGACCTGATATTTAGAGGGATTGAAATCACTACAGGTGGACGCCGTTTACATGACTACGAGGCACTTGAAAAGGCGATTATAGAAGCGGGCTATCAAGTAGAAGATTATAGCGACTATTTGGAGTGCTTTAAGTATGGTGCACCTCCACATGGTGGACTAGCCATCGGACTTGAACGCTTAACCGCCAAATGCCTAGGCTTTGATAATTTAAGACGGGCAACGCTCTTTCCTAGGGATAGGGGGAGACTTAGACCTTAGGCATTATGATGATTTGAAGGACTTAATGGTTGATAAATCATAGATGATACAATAAAAGCCACCTCGATTAAAATAATATCGAGGTGGCTTTTTTATCAATTAGTCTTCATTAAAAGTATCTATTAATGTCCGCATATGCTTGTCGCTTTCGGGGTCAACGATGTAAAAATGCCCTCTTGAATCCGAATTATAAATAATGGTATTGTCTGCTATGACTAAATCATAGGTTACATGACCAACCATAAAATCAATTTTATATTGGACATTTTGGGGGTTATGCCATTCATAGTGGGTTTGACGTTTTATAACTTCAAATTCTAAAAAGGCAGATTGAAATTCACTGACAGAGGCATCGTCGGTAACTTCTTGACCATTGATTCTTATAGCACGAACATTTGCACTGTCAGGAATAAAGTCTAGTGAGTGAACATAAAATAAGTAGATGAGCCCAATGACTAAAATGACTATGATGGTTAAGTAGCGTTTTTTCATATGTATTTTCATTTTAAATTAACAACTCCTTTATTTAAAATTGGTTTTTATTTCATATTGCTTCACATTTTAATCTTTCAATTTAACCTTGCAATAAGGACATTCAGATGGGCTTATTACATTTCTGCCAAATGAATGGTGACAATTGGGGCATCTTCTGAAGATCAGTAAGAAAAGGGCACAGACCAAAGCATAGATGACAAATAATTTTGCAAGGATTTGCTTCTCTGTTATTAAAAAAAGGATCAAAAATGTAGGTGAAAGGATAAAGAGCGAAATATAAACGATGAGGGATAATTGCCTTATTTTTTTGTATTTTTGTATGATTTGTTGAGGTGTTTGATCCATAAGAGCCTCCAAATTTTAAGATTACTTTTATTATATCAAAATTTGGTAGGGTGAGGACTTTAGGACAATCATGTCATTAACATTTAATAGAAAATTTAGTTTGAAAATGGTATGATGAAAAGTGGTGACATAGACACTCAATAAATTAGCACTAGAGTCTATGTATCATCAATTTAAAAACTTATAATGACACACAAATGAAAGGACAATATTATGAATCAAAAACGTATCAAAGTGATGGTAGTGATTGTATTTTTATTAGGCATTATAGGCGGCGGAATTTTATTGGGTCATCAGGGTATTCAAGTACTAACGTACATGATGAAGAATAAAGATAGTGGTTATTATACCAGTGAATTTCTCACAAATTTTGAAGAGAGAACCTATACACCTGATCTTTCAAAAACGCCAATCATTTATACTAACGTGTCGGTGAAAGGGACAAGCGAAGGCACTCTTTTACTTCATTTGAATATAGATTTGAATCAAGATGGCACGCTAGATCAACTTGATTTTTACATCAATGACCAGTCTGAATCTTGGATAGAAGCAAGTGTTTTAGGTCAAATGCAGTCTTCTAACATAATGGGGAGTATTCAAAAGATTAGCTTGATGGATTATGATAATGACGGGATTAAAGAGATAGGCTTAGATATGGATTTAGGAGGAACGACTGATAATGACTCCTATTATATTGCGTCTTATAAAAAAGATGTCTTGAGTGTTCAATCAGACCTTGATTATTATGATTTGCCGCTTAATACTTATGAAATAAAAGATAACCAATTAAGTGTTACTAATGGCACTTATGAAGAACGTTTTGAAGTACCCATTAGCGTGATTAAAAACTCAAGCCTTTTTATAGATGATCTAACCCATGAGACTTTTAACGTATTCCCTCAATCTACCAAGTATAAATTAGATCGATCAAATTATAAAAAACTTTATTTAGAAAAACATGAACGTCTAGCTTTAAATCATAAGTTGTTGGTTTTGGGCGATATTGTGACAACTTATGAGCTTAAAGACGGTAAGGGTAAGCTTATAAAAATTAACTTTAGACCAGAAGAAGAATGAGAAAAAAGGATGGTATACAATAAAAAAAGAAATTCAATCCAATATTCTTTTGATAAATCCTAAAAATTTCATTATACTGGATGATGAAGACCAATTAAAAGAATAAGTGAAATGTTTTTACAACTAAAAGATTGGTTGAATTGATTTTAGAAAATTGTTAAAAAGATCTTGCTGCAATATTGATAACCTGTATTGGGCTTAGACAAATTGGTGTACATGGATGAATCAATAAAGAGAGCTTTGAGGTAATATCGTCAAAGCTCTTTTATATATTGAGAACAAGATTAGAAAAGCGAGTTGAAGAATCTGAAGGATATGCCTATATGCTTAAATAGTAATTATAGAAAAAAATGGAGGGATGGACATTGAAAAAAAAGTTGAGATTGGAAGAGCATTTAATTGAATCAATACCCTCGCTTTCAGACGTTGAAAGTATAGAACTGGATGAACTTGCTGTTGATATTATAGAAGTTTATCAACAGCAAGCTGAGGATTTAAAAAATAGGATTGAAGATTTATTGCGTTATAAAGATCGTGAAATTGATGCTTTTTCAATTGGGGATGTTATTTCAGATGGTATTTGTTTAACAGATGAAAAGGGCGTTATCATCACCGTTAATAAGAGCTATTCTGACATCATAGGCGTTCCAGAGTCTGAAATCATTGGGCAGAGTATAGCATTTCTTAAAGAAAAAATAGAAACAGATAAAATAGCAACATTAATAGCGATAGAACAGAAAAAGAAGATTTCAACATTTACAAGTGTAGGTAATGATAATAAAAAGGTGATTATTACAGGCTATCCTTATTTTGATGAGGCTGGAAATGTCACGAGTGCGCTTACAGTGATAAGAGATTTGACGGAAATTATCGACGTTAAGGAGAGACTTGAAGCGGTTGAACGAGAAAGTGAGATGTATAGAACTGAGCTAGATTATCTTAGAAAAGAACATAATTATAAATCAAGTTTGATTGGTGAAAGTGCTCCCATCAAAAAGATTAGAGAATTAATCAGTCATGTGGCAAAGACAGAGGCGACGGTTCTAATCACGGGTGAAACAGGATCAGGCAAAGAAGTTATAGCGAGAGAAATCCACCAGAATAACGGTAAGACAGATGCGCCCTACATTAAGGTGAATTGTGCTGCAATCCCAGATTCTCTTTTAGAATCAGAACTTTTTGGTTATGAAAAGGGTGCTTTTACAGGGGCACTTAACAAGAATAAACCGGGAATGTTCGAGCTTGCAAATGGAGGGACAATTCTTTTAGATGAGATAGGAGAGATGCCTTTAAAGCTTCAATCTAAGTTGTTACGGGTTTTACAAGAAAAAGAACTTAGACGGATAGGTGGGACAAAGAGTATAAAATTGGATGCCCGAGTAATTGCGTCAACTAATCAAAATTTGTTTGATCTGATTGAAGAAAAGCGCTTTAGAGAAGACCTTTATTATAGGCTTAATGTTGTACCTATTCATGTACCACCTTTGCGTGATAGAGAAGAAGATATTTCGCTTCTTGCGATGCATCTTCTTGAAAGTCTAAATGAGAAGTACAAACAAAAGAAAGTGATTGACCAAACGGCAATTGTTGCATTAGAACAGTATAGTTGGCCGGGAAATGTAAGGGAACTTGCCAATGTGATTGAGAGATTGATTGTATCAGATCCTGCTAATACAATAACATTCGATAGTATTGTAAATATTCTTGGTATCAAATCACAGTTTGAAGAAGGCATGTTGGAATCAATGTCTCTTAAAGAAGCACTTGAAAAAGTGGAAAAAAAGATGATTGAGAATGCATTAAAAACATATGGAAGTACTTATAAAGCTGCAAAAGCTTTAGGGACAAGTCAACCAACGCTTTTTAGGAAAGCTAAGTATTATAATCTTACAGAGTGTAATGAGTGAAATTTCTTATGATGGAGAAAAAGGAGTGGTGGCAAGTGAATCAAACGGATTTAAGTAGGGAGGACTGTTGGTTTAAAGAACTTACGACGATTATGTCTGAAGGTGTATATGTTACAGACATCAATGGTTCTGTTCTTTTTGCAAATCAATCTTTTTCAGATATTACAGGTATTAAAAAAAGTGAAATTATAGGTAAGAATATACAAGACTATTTAGATGAACAGTATATAAAGGGCGTATACAGGAGACTTGATATTGAAGACAAAGAACGTGCAGAGCAAAATAAAGAGTATATTGGAACTAAGCCAGATTCAATCTGGGCAATGGTTATGGAGAAAAAAAGAGAGGTGTCTTGTGCGTCTTTTTTGATCAATGAAGGTATAAAGAGAGTGGTTTTGTTTCTGGGGAAACCTATTTTTGATGAAAAGGGTAGTATGAAAAATGTCATTGTTTTGCTACAAGATATGACTCAAAATACTACACTTAAAGATGAATTGACAAAAATTGAAGATAAAACTAATCGCTACTTGAGTGAACTGCAGTATTATAGAGATGCACAAGTGGATAAAAAAGTGTTTATAGGAAGTTCAGAGGCTGTTAAAGAGATCAAACAAATCATTAATAATATCTCTAGTACAGATGTCTGTGTCTTAATTCAAGGGGAGACTGGCGTAGGAAAAGAAGTTGTCGCACATGAAATTTTTAGATTAAGTCAAAGAAGTGATAAGCCTTATATTAAGATTAATTGTTCTGCCATTCCAGAAAATCTTTTAGAGACAGAGTTGTTCGGATATGAACCGGGTGCATTTAGTGGTGCACAAAATAAGGCTAAAATGGGCTATTTTGAAATGGCAAATCGTGGCACTTTGCTACTGGATGAAATAGGTGATATGCCATTTTCTTTGCAGGCAAAGCTGCTGAGAGTTCTTCAAGATCAAGTGATTGTAAGAGTAGGCGGTATTAAGAGTATAAAACTCGATGTTCGAATTATTGCGTCTACAAGTGTAGACTTGAGGCAGAGTATAAGTGAGGGCAAATTCAGAGAAGACTTATATTATCGCTTGAGTGTACTGCCGATAACCATACCGCCTTTGAGAGAGCGTCAAATGGATATTGTCGATTTATCACAATATTTTTTAGATCAATTTTGTAAGAAATACAATAGAAAAATGTCTTTTAATCAAGAGACGTTAAGAACTTTAGAGACGTATTACTGGCCAGGGAATGTTAGAGAACTTAAAAATTTATTGGAGAGACTCGTTATCGTTAATCAAGATACGCATATTGGCTCTCAATTAATTATGCCATTTTTAGGCGGGAAACAACGGACTTTTCAAATGCCACTAGATGCGATATCAAATTTAAATGATGCCACAAATCAATTTCAAAAAGGTATTATAGAGGATGCTTTAAAAAAGTATAAAACGACCTATAAAGCAGCAGAAGCTTTAGGTGTTACGCAATCTACTATTTCTAGAAAGGCAAAAGCATTAGGCATTAAAAGAGGGTGATGCAATAATGCATAATGTTTAATTCAAAAATGAATTGAATTTTTTCTAAAGGATACGAAACTCTACAAGACTTATGTTTAAATAGGTGTAACGGTGTTTGATAAAATAGGAATTCATGTAATGCACTTTAAATAAAATAAAACAGAGCATAAAAACAATTCAAAAATGAATTGTTTTTTTATGTTCTGTCTTTTTTTTATAGTAGGATAAGTAGAGCTTTATCGTTGAAATTTGAACGCTAAAAGGGATCTATATCGGTTATTGAGAAATAAAATGGGATTGGCATATATATTGCGTATTATATAGATAGTCAATAATTTAACAATCAAATGGAGGGGTAAGTATGGATAATTCTATGTCAAAAAGAGTTCCGGTTACAGAACTTGACAAAACAAAAAGCTATTTCAAGTATTATCGTGAAGAAATGGTGCCAGCACCTAAAGAAAAATATGATAGCGTTTTAAAGGGACCGTTAGATCCTAGAAAAGTTACTCAATTTAAAGATCGTAATAAATTATTTGAGTTAGGGTATCTTGAAGATGAAATTGGATATACTGTTCTTCCAGATGGTACGGGATTTGTTGCAAATTTAACTTTTATGCCAGGTGTAACAACTGAAATGTTCGATTGGTGGTTTGCATGGCATGGTTTGGATAATTTAAGATATACAATTTGGGATCCAGAAGATCATTATAAAGCAGAAACAATGCATAGAAAACAGGCTATGGATTCTAGTCTTTCATATAAAGAACGTTATTGGAATACAACACATCATGTTATTGAAGATATTGGAATGGGACCAGATGGTTTATTCATTAACTTTAAATATCCAGGTGATCTAGGATTTGATGTGAGTAAAATAGGTACTGAAGCTTGTAGCACGATTGTTTGTGCAAGAGGCTATGGAGAAGGTATTCCTCCATTTGCATCTGTACCAACTATTATGACGCATTTTGTCAGAGAAGTAGAAGGTGGAATTGAACTCCGCTCAAGGTTCTGGATGGGGTGGACAGTAGTAGATGGCAAAGACATCAAAGCAATTCCAGATTGCATAAGAGTTCCGATTTTTGGACCCCAAGCTCTATGTCTTCATAATATTAAAGAGTTTACACACTTAGCGGCATTGTTACCTAAAATTTATAATGAAGAAAAAGACAATTTCTAGAAAAGGAGCATTATACCATGAATATGAATAACCAAGTAAAATTTCAATCGGATACTTGCATTGGCTGTCAACTTTGTTATAAGTCGTGCTTTATAGATGTTATCAGATGGAATGAAACTGATAAAAAACCAGAATTTAAATATCTTGAGGACTGTGTACATTGCAACTATTGTGAAGTTGTATGTCCTAAAAACTGTATTGAAATAGTAGCAGATTTTAAAGGAGAGCTTTTCCATCAAAGCTTTAACCAATATAAATAATAAGTTTTCATGGAGAAGGAAGGGAGAATTCAGATGGGTAATAACATTAATCTTAAAACGGATATACTGATCGCTGGTGGCGGGATTGCGGGTCTTACAGCAGCCGTTATTGCTAAGGAAAAAAATCCAGAATGTGAAGTTTTAATCATAGAAAAACAAACGTGTGGTTATAGTGGAAAAGCAAACCGCGGGGGCGGTGTTTTACAATATTTTGACTTAAATAAAGTTAAGCCAATAGAATTTGTTGCCTATCATGCAAATTCAGTAGGCTGTTTCTTAGGCGATCAAGAGCAAATGCTTAAATATGTAAGCCTTAATAACGAAATGATAAATAAACTTGAAGAGTGGGGTGTTAAAGTTTATAGAAATGAAGATGGAAGTCTTAAAACTGTTCCAACTGGGCCTATGACATCTATTATTGGCGTGGATTTAGATATTACAATTCAAGTAAGAAGAACAGCAGAGAAAAAAGGTGTAAAAATTATCGACAAAGTGACAATGTCAGATCTTTTAGTGAAAGATAATAAAGCAGTAGGTGCAACAGCGTATAGTATTTTAGATGGTACATTTTATACAATTCAAGCGAAATCTGTCATATTGGCAACAGGTAGTCAAAACTACAGAGTCGTTAATATGTGGGCAAATGGTAGGGGCGATGGTATTGCAGCAGCTTATAGAGCAGGCGTTGAAATGCGTAATGCAGAGTTCGGAAACTTCGCTCAACTCTTTAAAGTGGCAAGTCACCATGAACTTGTTTTCAATGAAAACTGTTTATACAATGCCTATGATGAAAATATTACTAAAAACTTTAGATTATTCCCAGAAGCAGATATTAACTCTGATGCTCTTGCAGAATGGTATAACCAAATGTCCGCTGGTAAAGGTCCAATTAAAATGAAACCAGAAACATGTGAAATGACTCGAGGTGATGAAGAGTTATTTACAACCAGTAATGTTTGGCATAGACCCTATGGCTTGAAATTATGGAGAACAATTTATAGAAAATGTAATGAAGTGGATGAAACCAATGAAGTGGCACCTGGATTTTTAGGCGAACAATCTCCTGTAAAAGTAGACCATAACATGGAGACATCAGTGAACAATTTGTTTGCAATCGGTGATGTAAGCTATGCGGGATCAGCTGTAGCAGGAGCAGTACCAGCTCCTCCAGGAAGAAATAGAGGATCTGGAATCTTAAATGCGGTATTTGCAGGTACTTTAGCTGCTGAAAAGGCGGTTGAAGACATTAAAAATCTATCTCATCAAGACGTTAAGGCAGATCAAGTAAAGGCACAAATGGAGCGTACTTTTGCACCACTTGAAAGAACTCAAGGGATCACAGCTAAAGAATTGATTCAAGAAGTTCAAAGCATTATTGCACCAGTTGAAAACAGTATCTATATGACAGATCAAAGACTTAGCATTTGTCTTAGAAAAATTGAATCAGTAAAAGCAAAAGTAAGTCAACTTAAAGCAGAAGATTATCATGGTTTATTATCATGTCATGAAGCTGAAGCAATGGTTTTATCTGCTGAAATGTTCTTCAAAGCAGCATTCATGCGTAAAGAAACAAGAGGTTGGTTTAGGCGTGAAGATTATCCAACCCCAGATAATAAAAATGGGTTGAAATGGATTACCATTAAAAATCAATTGGGTGAAATGGTAATCGGAACAGAGGATGTTCCAGTAGAAAAATATCCAATCAAACCCCATCATTAAGGGTTATGTTTCAATCAAACTATTGCGGTGATGCACATGACAATCAGGACTGATTTAAAAATGAATCATGCGATTTAAAAATGAATCACTTCCTGACAAAGTGATGTCCTTGTTTCTTCAAAAAAACAAAACTATTTTGATTTAAAATTGAATTAAAATGATATTGTTTTCACAAAGCAATGATGAAAAAAATAAAGATAAAGCTTTAAAACGTTGTAAAATGGCGAATGTGAATCCCTATATTTTTTTGGCATGCATATTGCGTTTACTAATAATGCGCTACTAATTTTCGGATCAGACATAGAGTTTTACTCAATTTTGAGTAAAGAGTGTATGAGGGAAACTGCATTCAAGGAAGATAATCCTATAGAAAAAATATCTAATCACAACTAATCATTTTCTAATGGCGCTAATTTATTTTTCTGCTTACATGCATTTGTTTGATATAAATTTAACAAATGTAGATTATAAACGAAGGGAGAATTGTACATGATTAAGAGAAGTTTAAAAGATGTAAAACCGTACAATGCACCATTGCATTTTGATATGAAAGCAATGAAATTGCATGGTACAGAAGAAAGTGGTGCAACAAAGTTTTGGATGGGAATGTCTCACTTCTTACCAGGCGGCGGTGCAGAATGGGCATATGATGAATCCCCTACTGAAAAAGTATATTTTGTACTTGAAGGTGAAATTGTTGTTAAATCAAAAGATGAAGAGTTTGTTCTTAAGAAGGGGGACTCCATTTTTATTGGACCTAACGAGGGCAGAGAAATGATAAATAAAACAAATGATGTTGCTACATGTTTAGTAACAATTAGTTACGAGTAGGGGGACACAATGATTAAAGACTTTGTAAACGGAATGTTTGATGTGACAGATAAAGTTGTAATAATTACTGGTGCGACTGGTGCTTTAGGAAGAGCTTTAAGTTTTGGTTTTGGTCATGCGGGCGCAAAAGTAATGATCAATGGCCGAAAAGAAGCGACTTTAAAACCAGTTTATGAAGAAATGACAGCTCAAGGCATTAAATGTGATTACTGCGTTGGTGATCCAGCAAATGAAGAAAGTGTTAAAGCACTCGTTGCTAAAACAGTAGAAACATTTGGAGAAATTAATGTACTTGTGACAGCAGCTGGCTTTAATGCACCAAAATCAATTATAGATCATACACTTGAAGATTGGCAAATGATTATGGATGCAAATGTTAAAGGTACATGGTTATGCTGTAAATATGCTGGAGAACAAATGGTTAAGCAAGGTAAAGGCGGAAAAGTTATCTTGGTATCATCGGCAAGAAGTAAAATGGGTATGAAAAACTACACAGGTTACTGTACTGCTAAAGGCGGTATTGATTTAATGGCTCAATCACTAGCTTGTGAATGGGGTGAGCACAATATAAATGTTAATACATTTAATCCAACAGTATTCAGATCAGATTTAACAGAATGGATGTTCAAAGATGACACTGCTAGAACAAAATTCTTAACAAGAATTCCAGCAGGTAGATTAGGTGAACCAGAAGATTTCATTGGAACAGCAATCTTTTTAGCATCAGAAGCAAGTAATTTCATCACAGGTGCTAATATAGCAGTTGATGGCGGATACTGGGCTAACTAATAAAGTAAATGAACATAAAGAGCATAAAATTTTAATCAATTACTCAATCAATTACTCAATTAAATAATAAAGGAGAAAATTATCATGGGAAAAAAAGTTTTCGTTGATTTAACACATCCGTTTAGTGCAGATATACCTCTTTGGCCATATTTCACAAAACCAAAAATTGATACAATGCACAACTTAACTAAGAGTGGTGTTTTAACACAAAAAATTGAATCGGTTATGCACTGTGGTACACATGCAGATGCACCAAGACACGTAATGGAGTATGAATTTGATGGTAAGAGAGCAAGATACACTCATGAAATGCCAGTCGATGCATACTGTGGCGACGCAGTATGTTTAGACATCAAGGTAGAACGATGGGGACTTATCACAGATAAACATTTAGAAGATGCTTGTAAAAGAGCTAATATCAAACCAGAAGAATTAGAGGGTATGGTTGTTTGTTTAAGAACAGGTATGCATCTTAAATTTGATGATTCTAAAGAATATTATCATTACTCATGTGGTACAGGTATTGATGCTGGTAAATGGTTTGCAAAATATAAACCTAAATGTGTGGCAATGGATTCACAAGCACTAGATCATCCACTTCATACAACTATGGGATTAAACGGTGGTCCATTAGGTATGAACTTAAACGGTAATTTGGGTTATCCTATTACAGAAGAATATATTGAAAAATTCGGTAAAGAAGCTTATGCAGAATTTAACAGAGACACTTATATTGAAGTTTATGGTAAAGAAAAATACGATGAAAAATTTGGATTCTTAGAAGAACATGGCTTAGAAGGCACTTGGGAACCTTGTCATAAATATATGCTTGGTAACGGTATCGTAGGTATCGAAAACTTAGGTGGAGACTTAGATAAAGTTGTTGGTAAGAAATTTAAATTCATGGCATTCCCAATCAGATGGTATATGGGAGATGGTTCTATGGTAAGATGCGTTGCTGAAATTGATGAAGATGATATCGTTGATGCACCAGAACGTGTTTACAACTATGGAAGTATGTAAGCTTTATAGAAGTAAAAACACTGAGTAGAGTGTTTATTGAGTGGTAACTGTCACTAGTGACAGTTACCACATTATAAAAGTAAAGAAATCGTGACACCAGCAGAAAAGCGTGAGATTCTTAATATCAAAAAATAAAAGAACGATGATGTGTGACAAAACTTGTTAGTTGTGGACAAGTAATATCTTTGAATTGCAGTTTTATTGTCTGATCGCCATTAAACTAAAAATGTATTTTTGGAGGTTTGTATGAGCAAGGACAGTCATCAAAAGAGTTTGATTAATTTTGGGAAACAAGGCTGGGGCGTTATTATATACTGTGCGGCAATGTTTTGGTTTTATGTGGGGATGGTCAATGATGGGTCTAATATTACAGCACCTGCTTTTGCTGCAAAATCCGGCATAGATTACTCTGTTGTTTTGAGTATGGGGACAATAGCAGGAATTGTTGGTTTTTTATTCTTCATCATATTTGGTCAAATCAATATTCGTATTGGTTCAAGAAAAACATCTACAATTTGTTTGATTACAGCAGGCATATTTTACATGATTCTTGGTGCTTCAACCTCTTTAATAATGTATGCCATTTCATTATGTGTTATAACGGGTTCAGTTATGTCAGGCGGTTACATAGCAGGGGGGACACTTGTTGCAAAGTGGTTTCCTAAGAAAAAAGGAATCGTTATGGGGTACACTACAATGGGACATAATTTAGCATCTGCTTTTTATGTACCTATCATCGCTTTTTTAGTCAATACTTTAGGTCTCCAAATGGGTGTGATGGTGCCTAGTATTCTAGTGATACTTCTTGGTATTATTGGATTAACGATGATTCGAGATACACCAGCAGAAAGAAATATGTATCCGGATAATGTCACAAAAGAAATATTTGAAAAAGAATATTTTAAAAATGATAACGAAAAAAGTAAGTTTTGGACAACTCCAAAACTCTTAAGGGAAAGAGAATTTTGGTTGACTTCAGTAACAACTGGCATTTACCAATTGGTTACTGTGGGGGTTATGACTCAGCTGGTCGTTAGAAATATGCAACTTGGATTTACTCAAGTGCAAGCGATATCGTTAATGACTTTGCTTGCAGCAATTGGCGTAGCAGGTTCATGGATTTTTGGCGTATTGGATACGAAGTTCGGTACTAAACCAACAATGCTCATATTTGGAATATGGTATATGATTGCTCTCTTTTTAAATGTATTAGAGACAACAACCAGTGTTTATATCTCTGTATTCATGATTGGTATGGCAATAGGAGGATCGGCAAACTTTACGACTTCATTGCCAACAGCCGTATTTGGTAGACATGAATTCGAGAAAGTAAATAGTGTTATATTTCCTGTTCAAGGGATTATCACCTCGATGAATTTTTTACTTAGTGGGATTTCAATCGCTGTCACAAAGAGTTTAAGAGGGGCGTATATTGTATTTATAGGCATTTTGATTATAAATGCATTTCTTATTTTATTGATTGATGAGCATAAGTTCAATAAGGATTTTAAAGCTTCAGAAGAACTTAAATTAGAAGAACTTAAAGAAGTAGCCTAAATAACCTTTTTCAAATTAATAGCAAGGTTAAGTCAATAACTTTAAAGGCAATCGTAGTTTAAAGACTTAATTGAATATAACCAGCAACTTGGCTGATAACGAACCACCTCAAGAATTGATTCTGAGGTGGTTTTTTTTATGAATTGATGAATCAACCATCTTACAGCAGAGATGCTTTCGGGGATTAGATGTATCATGAAGAATGAAATGCTAAATTTTGATTAATCTGACTATTGATATTTAATAGAAGATTTAGTTTGAACATGGTATGATAGTTGAATATTTGGGTAATATGAGGTTAATTACGATTTTTTATATAATAGAAAGGAGTTTAATAATGAACATGAAAATAGCAAAAATATTAACGTGGATTGGTCTTGTAGCAATGACATGTGGGTTGGCAAATGGTTTTATCAATGGTGATTTTGTTAATGATGGCAAAGCTTTATTAGAAAATCCTTGGGGCATTATGTCTATGATTGATTTATATGTTGGTTTTATGCTTTTTTCAATGTGGATTTTTTATAGAGAGAAGCACCTCATAAAGTCACTCATTTGGACAATAATGATGATGGTGCTTGGATTTTTTACAGCGTGTATTTATGTTCTTGTTGCATTGTATCAAAGTCAAGGAAATTGGGATTATTTTTTCAAAGGCAACAGAATGAAGTAATAAAATATTAGGAGATTAAATTAATGAGAAAATTTAGTATGAGTAAGTGGCTGGTCACTTCATTCATAATGGTAACGATGATAGTCAATGGTATTCAATCCAGTGCAGAAACATTAACAACGCCATCTGGTATTCCACTTGATGGATTAGAATCGTATATGGACGATTTTGCTAAGGAACATATTGGAAGTGAAACTGCTGGAGCTGCTGTTGCAGTTATCAAAGATAATCAGGTAATCGTTAGAAAAGACTACGGATTTGCCGATATTCAAAATCAAGTAGTTGTAGACAGAGAAACTGTCTTTGAATGGGGATCGGCTTCCAAAATACTCGTATATATAAGTATTATGCAATTGGTAGAAGAAGGAAAACTGTCACTAGATGAAGACATAAGGACCTATTTACCTGACGGTTTTTTGAAGAAGCTACAGTATGATGACAAAATTACAATTTTGAATCTGATGCATCATAACGCAGGTTGGAGTGACAATATTAGAGATATGATGTTTGATGACTTTGACAAAATTAATCCTTTAGATGAACAGTTAGGCATATACGAGCCAAAACAAATATTTCATGTAGGAGAAGGGGTTGGTTATTCAAATTTTGGTATTGGATTGGCAGGATATATTGTTGAGAGAGTCAGTGGTGTACCTTATTATGAGTATGTACAAACACATATTCTTGATCCATTAGATATGAATCATACCAATGTTTATTATGATGCAACAAATACCAATCAAATTGATGAAAAGAGAGAGTTGATTAAAGGCTACACAGCAGGGTTAAAGGAAGCAGAACGTTTATATGTTGGCATATATCCAGCGGGTTCAGTGATTGGAACGCTTGATGATATGGTTAAACTGGTGATGGAGATTAATCCTCAATCAACAGATAATAAACTATTTAAGAATGAAGACACCCTAACAGCATTTTTAAGTAATTCTTATTCAGTTGGTGAGGGATTGGCTGGTTTTTCTCATGGGCTATTTGAAGAGAGATATGCTGTTGATGTTGTTGGTCATGCAGGGCATACCAATGCTTTTTCAGCTGAAGTGGCATTGTCACCAGAATCAGGCTATGCTTATCTTGTTCTTAGTAATCAAAACCATGAGCAAGCAATGAGTGTTGAATTAGAAGGACTTATCTTTGGAAATCAAGAGATAGTACAAGATGTAAGTAATCTGCCAGATGCCAAAGAAGTAGTGGGATATTATAAAGACTACAGGAGTATGTTTACAGGATTTGAAAAGTGGTTATCATCACCAATAAAGGTTTCATATATTGATGAAACCCATATTGAGTACAATCACTTTATTGCAGAGCAAGTACGTCCTTATACGTACGTTTATGTAGATGATAATGGCATCACGCAGACCCTATACTTTGAAAAAGAGGGTCAAGAGATTAAAAAAATGGCTCTGATTAGTAACAGTGAATTATTTCCGGTGAATGCTATCTCTTATTTTGCTGGAACGGCCATTATGATATTAACAGGCCTTTTAATCCTCTATTTTCTTTTATTGCTTATAGTTGAATTGATTCGACTCATTAAAAATAAGGGCTTCAAAGGACGATTGAACCTTTATCGATTTCTTTTGTGCTTAGGATCGCTTGGATCTATAGTGAATACACTCTATATGTTTGTGATGATTGGATCCTTTACCTCTCAAAAAGCTTTGAGCATTCATTTTGCATATAATATGATTTATATTGGTTTTGTTCTTGCTCTAATCGTGCTTTCAATGAGAAAACAAGAGACGTTAACAGGCAAAAAAAGAACCTCAATAGTCTTGAGCTATACGATGGCTATTATTTGGAGTCTTATGATTGTTTTATGTCAATTTTATAGATAAAAATAGTAATGATAGAAGAAAGCCACCTCAGGATTGTGAGGTGGCTTTTGTAGTTGTTAGTTTTTGGAATAGGTGTGCGTATTTATGACATGAACATTTAATAGAGAAATTAAACTTGTAATGGTATAATGAAATAGATTGAACTTATAAAGCATAGATCCTAGAGACTATTATAAGCTGTATTGAAGTAGCCCAATTTAGATGGCGATCGGAGTAACAATCATGGTGAAATTTCAAGCACATTTTTCAAAACAAATCAAAAAAGAAAGCGTATTTCTATTGGTCACGTCAGTGATTCTTAGTCTGGTTACAATAGGTGTAGAGTCACTAACACAAACCTTTATAGATGGTGTAACAACCGAAAGTCTAAAGTGGATGGGGACGCATTTAAGTATTTTAATAGCGGCTTATTTAGGAGTGACCCTATTAGGCTATTTTAAAAGCTATTTTGAAAAGCAATTGAACCAAGAAGGTCGATTTGAAGGACAGGTGGAGCTTTATCAACGCTTGCTTAACAAGAAGGCCTCTTTTTTTATGCACCGGCAGAAGGGAGTCCTTTTACATGAAGTGACCAATGACATTTATGAAGCGATGCCTTGGCTGACTTATGGCAAGTTACTTTTTTTATTAGAGGGTCTTAATTTATTAATTATTATCGTCTTTATGATCTATATGGACTTAAAATTATCCTTAGTGGTGATAGGACTTACAGGGTTGAGTTTGCTACTTTCAAATCGGATGAGTCGCCTTTTAGGACGTAAAAACAATGATAAGCAACGTGCAAATGCCTCTATTAACCACTTTTTATTGGACGCAGTTAATAGTATTAGAACGATTATACAACTGGATAAACGTCAGTATTTTTCAAAGCAATATGAATCTTATATGGATGAACATTATCAGCCTGTTATTGAAGGCGTCATTAAAGGACAAGCCTTTTATATCTCTCAATTGATTTTTTCACAAGAAATGATTCCTTTCATGGTTTTAGTCGTGGGCGTTATTCTAACTGCATTTAAAATGACCACCATTGGAACAACGATCATCATGATGAATCTTACCATGCAAATTTCAAAATCAGTTCAGGCGATTGGGGATATATTACCTCAAAAACACTTGTCTGATGAGATTTTGGGACGGATTAAGCCCCTTTATGAAGACGGTCAAGCCATTGAAGCAATCAATCCAACAGTCAATATAGAAGTCAAACGAAATGGAAGTCTCAATCAAGAAATACAAAATTCCCAAGTACCTATCAGACCGTTTGAAAGTTTAAAAGTAGCTATTCCCAATTATCGGTATCCAGAAACAGACCATGTGGTATTGAGTGGGGCTTATTTTGAAATGATAAAAGGGGATTGTGTTCAGCTTCAAGGAGCAAGTGGCAAGGGGAAGACAACCCTAACCGCTCTCATTTCTTTCCTATTGCCTTTAGATGAAAAGGCTCTCGACTGTGAAATTTTATATAATAACCAACCTATCCAGTCGTATCCTATAAAGGATTATTATAAACACGTACTTCAAGTGGCGCAGAGTCCATTAATTATTGAAGGTAGCCTCTTGGAGAATCTTTTCTTAGGAGATGATTTTTCAGAAGAAGACTTAAATGAGGTCATTGAAACAGCTTGTTTAAGTGATTTTGTTAAAGAAAATGGGCTGACCTATCCGATTAAAGAAAAGGGAAAAAACATCAGTGGTGGCGAAAGACAGCGAATTGGACTCGCTCGTATATTACTAAGAAGACCGGACCTGCTCATATTGGATGAGGTGACATCTGCCCTTAACCCTGGGATGAGGGAAAAGCTTGTTAAGCAAGTGATGGCCTATCAAGCCAAATATAAACTGACACTGATTGTTATTAGTCATAATGATGACTTCACATCCTATTGTAACAAGGTCTGGAACTTAGTCTAACAGAGGAGCATAATGCTATGGAATCTTTAAAAAAACAATTGCCAACAAATAGGGGCTATAAAATAGGATTTGGCATCACGTTTTGCATTTACCTAGGGATAGACTTATATTTGATTACTTTATTTCAAAAGTTAGTTGATGCAGCAAGTGACTTTAATAAAGACCTGTTTTTCAAACAATTAGGGTGGTTTGTAGCCGTTTTGGTGATGACACTTGTTTTTATTGTTTTGGAACAGCTTTTTTTTAGAAAGATGGCCTATTATGGGGAAATTGATTTGAAGAAATGTATTTTTAGGAGCTTTTTACATCGTCGTCATTATTATGATGGTGACTATAGCCCCGGCAAAATAAGTGGGCATATGAATAATGATAGCCCTGTAGTTGCCAAATGGCTATCAAGTGGTAGAACTACCACCTTGATTCAATTGCTTATTTTGTTTGTCTGTCTCGTCATTTTAGCCAGTTATAGTCTTGTGATTACTGCCTTTATTGGCGTTGTCATCGTCTTGACTTATAGTTTTGCCAAATATATTAGTAACACTTTGTCTCGCCTCATGAAAGCCTTTCAAGAAATGTTAAGTGATATTAACATCAAAACCCTTGAAGGATTAGAAAGTATGGCGTTAATTAAACAGTTAGGTAAGGAAACGTATTTTGCCAAGACTGTAGAAGCTATTTCTCGCAAGAAATATAAAGGGATTATGAGTCAAATTAGCCGTTATAGGGGGCTAGAAAAAGCAGAGCTTAATTTTTTAGCAGAAGTTCTTCCGATATTGATTTTACTATTGGGGATGCTTTTGACGATTAGAGGTGACTTGTCGGTGGGATCGGCTTTTGCGATGATGTTGATTACTCAAAAGCTTAATGAACCCATTATTGTATTAGCTGACTTGTTAACAGACAAAAAGACAGCTGACCAAGTTTATGAAAGCATGGCTTATCTATTTGAAAATCAAATAGCTGAAAATGACCATGGTATCAAGCACCTTCCCTCTTTTGAAAGTCTAGAGATTGATATCAAGGCCTATACTTATCCACTTCAAAAAGAACCTGTTTTAAAAGACATTCATTGGACGCTTTATCGGGGACAATTGATCACTTTAAAAGGCGCAAGTGGAAGGGGAAAAAGTACACTGATTCATTTGATTTCTCGTTTGATTGACCCGTCGAGACTTGAGGGGTCAATTGAATATAATGGTGAGCGGATTGACCGCTTCGATTTAAAGGCTTACTATAGTCATGTTCTTCAAGTTGAGCAAACAACGGTTTTGATTGAAGGATCAATAAAAGAAAACTTATGTCTCGGAGAACCCTTTTCCAAAGAAGCCATTGATGAGGTTATCTATACGTGCTGTTTAGAAGACTTTGTGGGTGAACGGGGACTAGACTACCTTATTGAAGAAAACGGAGAAAATATAAGTGGTGGTGAAAAACAACGACTGGGACTTGCTCGGATGCTCCTTCGTCATCCAGATTTATTAATACTCGACGAAGTGACCTCTGCCCTTAATGAGTCAATTAGACAAGAAGTCGTTAGGCGATTATTGGTTTACAAGAAACAATATAATTTGACCCTAATGGCGATTAGTCATAATGATGATTTTGAAGCTTTCAGTGATGTGGTTTGGGAATTGGTGTAAGGGAAATATAAAAGTCTTATAAACTGTCCAATATAGGATTTTGACTTCCAGAATCTATTAGCGTACAATGAAAGTTAACTAAAGCTAACTTTGTATTTGCTAAAGGAGAAGGACATGACCTACCGCTTTGAATACGACTCTGAAAGAAATATCATTGGAAAAAATAAGAATCAATTAATCGGTGATCATCATCAGGGAAGCTATAATTATTTTATGACAAAATCACATTTACTTGGGGTATCATGGTTTGATTATAAACCTCTGAAACCCATAGTTATAGAAGAAAAAGTTGCTGATTCTGCGGTTTGTACTCTTTCCTTTTGTTTAGGAGAAGGGATGGAGTGGTCACTAAAAGAACGCCCTAATAAAATATTAGGGATTGCCTCTAATGAAAGTTGCGTATTGACAGGAGGGGCAGTTTATTCAAAAAGTCAATTTGAAAAAGATAAGCATTACTTAGGTCTTGGCTTATCCTTTAAACCAAAAGATTTGGAAGGGGTATATGGTTATCTTGAAAAAAATAATCTTTTGACCAGTTATAAAGCGTTGACGTTGGGGTTAGAACGTTTTAAAACCTATGCTATTTCACCGCGCGTACAGGGGATTCTTTCAGAAGTGATTCACCCCAATATTGATCATTCGTTAAATCACCTTTATTTAGAAGGTAAATTTTTAGAACTTATTTCAGTCTATCTTGATGAGACAATAACAGAAATGAGCAGTATAAAATCACAAGTTTCTCTGTCAAAAGAGGATTTAGAAGCCCTAAGAGAGGTAAAAAATATTCTGGATAAAAGCTTCGTTCAGCCCTATACATTATCGCAGTTATCACGGATGGTGTATTTGAATGAATATAAATTAAAGACAGGCTTTAAGCAAATTTATGGACAGACGGTATACAGCTATGTTATAGATAGGCGGATGGCATTATCAAAAGTTTTATTAGAAAAACAGCCCTATAAAGTGGGGGAAGTAGCGGCTAAAGTAGGTTATGCTAATACAGGACACTTTATTAAGGCTTTCAAGAAAAAATATGGTGTAACACCTGGGGTTATGGCACGTTTGTGCAGGTCTTTTAATCAATAAGTATAGAGTTGTTTTAGAAAATACCGTTGAGGTAAGTTGAGGTAAGAAGATTAAAATCGCTGAATTTTTCAGCGATTTTTTTATCCTTTTTGGGCCATAAAAAGCTACTGATAGGGTGACGATTGGTTCATATTAATCTGTATAATGAGTCATATAGATTGGTTGTTTTAGGGGAAACATCAAATCTAATGCACGAAATCGGAAAATAAATAAAGAGGTGAAAAAGCATGCATGAAAAAATTCCTTTTAAATTAGGACATGTTCTTGTCCAAGTAGATAATTTACAAGAATCAATTACAGATTACACGGCTATGGGTTTCATAGTAGTGCCAGGAGGACCACCTGATAGAATGGGAAATGCCATGATCTATTTACAAGATGGGAGTTTTATAGAACTCTTTTCAACGAATAAGGGGAAGATAAGCAATACAGTCCTTTATATGCTGGTTAAGCTAATGAAAATAATTAAGCCATCGTATGCCAACCGATTAGAAGGATATCTCCCTGGCGGAAAAGGGCTCAAAGATTTTGCCCTAGATTCATCGCCTTCAAATCAGTATAAGTATAATATGACGCGCGTTCGAGAAAACGGACTAAATATTTCTAAACCTCAATTTAAAAAGAGAATCACTGAAAACTCTGAAACAGTTACATGGTCTTTAGCATACCCTGATAATGTTAATTTGCCTTTTTTAATGAGTGCTTATGACCCCCCTAACGTACTTGATGAATTGACAACTGATCATCCCAATGGTGCTTTTGGTATTGAATTGATACAACTCAATACCACTCACACTCAGTGGGATAGTTTATATGATGGCTATTCGCGTTTATTGGGGGTGATTCCCCCTATAAGTGGTAAAGAACCAAGTCGAAGTGCAAAATTTGAAATGAAAGGAACCATCATTGAACTTTTAGAGGGGACAACCAAAGGTATTGACCATATTGTTTTATCTGGAGAAGAAAGAGACATGAGGAATCAGCTGAATCCAATGCCTCCCTTTATCATAAAAGGCTATTGATTAAGTAGTATAATACAAGAGTGATTTAATGAAATAGAAAAGAAATCAAAACCAAGAGACCTAGACATAATATGTTTATCAAAAATAAATAAAGAGCGGTTACATAACTGATATCAAATAGATACATTAGTTTTGTAACCGCTCCTTATTGTTTTTGGAAAGACTCATTAAGTCCCTTATGATCTTCTTAAACGTTCAACTACACTTTGTCCCAGCATAACCTTGGTCAAAATCAGAGGGATTAAAAAGCCTAGAACAGCAAAGGTTGGAATCATCATGGCAAGGGGAGTCAGTGTCAAATGGAATTTATAGAACCATAATAGCTGACCAAAACTACCTTTGAAGAGTGGAATCGTCACAAGCGTGATGATTAAACTCATGACACCAGAAGACAATGTCATCAGTAAGCCTTCATAAATGAGACTCTTCTTCATTTGAGATTTGGTGAGACCGACCGCTTCGAGCATGGCAAGTTCCTGTTTGCGCGTAATGATAGAGGTAATCATGACATTGATAAAGTTGAGAACGCCTATAAGCCCAATAATAAATGTCAAGAGACCGCCAATCAGCACAAACATGCTTTCAAATTTTTTAAATTCATCTAAAATACTTTGTTTAGATTCATAGTCGAGGTCATCGTTGACCTTTGTGGTATAGTCTTTGAGAAAGGTCTCATTGGCATTGTCGGCTGTATCATCGGTATCAACCAATGCATAGAGGAGATTATCTGTTTTGGAGTCACCAATAAATTGGTCAGCGCCTAAGATATAGGCATGGCTACCATAGTAGCGGTAGGTCATGTTATGATCGACACCAACAAGTGCGACTACTTTATAAGTCACGTCTTGGTAGTCTTGGCTTACCAACTCATAGCCTCCTGAAATTGTTTCAGGGTTTTCTTTTAATTTCCCTGTGTCCAGTTCTTTATATATGGTTTTATGCGTATATCTCACAGTCACTTCATCGCCTATTTTTACCCAAGGACTCCAAGGTGTGCCTTCTACAGGCTTTCCGTAATCATCAAGACTTGCGATAATGGCAATCGCATGGGCGTTAGGGTCATTTAAAGGTGACAAATCCCCATCCAACAATTTTATTTTATTGAGGGCATTTTGATCCATGCCATAGAGTTGCATGTTGTCGAAAACTTGTCCTTCATGGTTGGGATCTTTTTCTAGTGTCTCAACAATGGCATTCGCATTTTCCACATCATTATCATAATAAGTGTACTTAGCCTTAACGATATCAGGAGTTGTTGATTCATATGTTGGGATTGTTTGACCGTATACTTTACAGATGTTTGTTACCCCTTGTAATCCTTCCGTAATCGCCTGAAAATCGCTGTCAGAGAGGGTGAAAAGGTTATTAAATGTATTGCCAACTTGAAAATAGTACATAGACCCTATTTGATAATCAGCAACGGTCGAATTTTCAAGATAGCTTTCTTCATCGAATCCACTGGTAAAATTAATGATGAATTGAAAGAGAACGATGGAGAGGGTTAAAGAGAGGACCACAATGACACTTCTCTTTTTGTGACGTAACAAGTGGTTTTTAGCCATGAGAAAAAGCATGCCATGGTGTCCTCTATTGGTTGATGGAGGGGATACTTTTTCTTGTTGGTGTTTTTTAGCTTTACTTTTTCCCCTACGGCTGTTTTTTTTCTTGTCTGTTTCCTGATTATAATTAAGTGCTTCAAGCGGTGTTATGCCTGCAGCTTTTTTAGCAGGTTTTCGAGTTGATATGAAAACAGTTAACAAGGCAAAAATGGTGGTAAAGGCAATTGTGTAAAGGTTGAGCCCTGAAACGGCATGACCTTGATAGGAAGTTGTACTTAGAACGATGGGTGCAATAACTGTTCCAATAAGACTTCCGATAATCAGTCCGATAGGAATCCCAAAAAGGGATAATCTTAAAGCATCTTGATACACCATTCGTTTAATTTGTTTTTGGGTCATGCCAATGGTTTTGAGCAGACCAAAGAATTGAATATCAGTGATAACGGCTATTTGAAAGATGTTATAAATCATCAAGTAGCCTGTTAAAATCATAATCGCCAGAAGGACAACAATGGTCAAAACCATTGAAAAATCTAAATTTTGAAAGAGTTGTGTATCCATATAGCCCCAGTTGACACCCATGGACACATAGTTATCAAGCCCACGGTCTTCTGGCTGGTAACCGTGATTTTCAAGAACTTTGAGCATTTTATTATTAATATTGTGGTCATTATTGAAAAAGACATTTAAATCCCACCGAAGGTCTTGAGGGGTTTTCATATTGGTGTAAGTGGTTAACTGATTGATGGTGTAGTCTTTTGAAACAATCACTTGGTGGGCAGGGGTTACATCTGAAGCGTCCCAATAGCCTGACAGTTCAAAAGTATCTGTTAAAGTATGAGGGGTAGTGGTGTCAAGGTAGCCAGCGGTACGGTCGTACATGTTATAAGTGAGGCTAAAACTTTGACCAATTTCAGGGGTTACCCCTAATTTTTTAAGGAGCGTCGTATCACAGGCAATCTGATGAGTGCCTTCCTCGGGGAGGTGACCGGTAGTTGGCATACTGTAAGTCGATTGGGCTTCTATCGTATCCTTATAACCTATTTCAATGGCCATCTTTTTGACGCGCTCATCATTGACAATCCCTATAAGGAGTCTTTGACCATATGATTTGATAAGGGGATCATTGGAGAGCTTTCCCATGGTGTCAGCGGTAACGCTTTTAAAAGTCCCATGAAAATTGCCACCCACGCGTTTAAAAGTTTGCTCTTCAAAGGAATTTATAACGGTTGAGAAAACTGTAAAAAGGGTCATGAACATGACACTGGTAAGGACAATTGCTAGAATGGTCATACTGACTCTGAGTGGATTGTGTTTTTGTTTTTGCCGAGTCAATCGACGTAGAGGTTTTTGGTTGCTGACTTTTAACATGATGCTGCCTCCTGCGTTTGAGTGACAATTTGACCGTCTTCTATGTGGATAATGCGGTCTGCAAGTTGTGCAATCGCTTCGTTGTGGGTAATCATGACGATGGTTTGCTTGTATCTTTGGCTGGTGGTCTTGAGAAGGCCCATGACATCTTGGCTGGTTTTACTGTCGAGGTTGCCAGTGGGTTCATCAGCAAGGATAATGGCAGGTTCCGTTGAAAGGGCTCTAGCAATGGCAACCCTCTGTTGTTGACCACCTGATAGTTGGCTAGGCAGTTGTGACGTTTTGTCCTCTATATGTAAGAGGGATAAAATCTCGCTGATTTTCTTTTCATCAGATTGACGTCCGTCTAATTGGAGGGGGAGGACGATGTTGTCGTAGGTAGAGAGAACAGGGACGAGATTATAACTCTGAAAGACAAAACCGATTTTGCGTCTTCTGAAAATGGTAAGGGCTTCATCTTTGAGGGTGTAGATAGCTTGACCGTCGACAATCACTTCACCTTCTGTGGGTTTATCAAGTCCGCCGAGTAAGTTGAGCAGGGTCGTTTTACCACTACCAGATGTTCCGACAATTGCCACAAATTCACCGCGATTGATTGAAATATCTACCCCTCTTAAAGCGTGAACTGCTGTATCACCTGTCCCGTATATTTTTTTAAGTCCTTTGGTTTCAAGTATAGTCATTTTTAAGTCTCCTTTTAGAAAGATTGAACGCATGCGTGATGATTTAATTCCATTGTAACAGGTAAATCTTTCGAGAATCTTTCGAGAAATAAAAAGATATATGGAATTGAGGGGGGGCTGTCATCAAACTGTAAACTTGTCTCCTCCTATAAAATGGTATAATCGTTACAGAATTACTTATGTTGATAGTGTAAAAAGCAACTAATCTTGATTTAGGGAGTTGAGGCACAATGAAAACGGTGATTTGTAAGACTCTGGCTAAGCTAGGATTTTTGAAAAAAAGATTAGAGAAAGAAATAGGCATAGAGGGGATCCTTTATCTACCCAATCAGATGACTGATGATGAACTAACCGATTCTTTTATAGAATTTGTCGAGTCCCACCATTGGGATTTTGGGGGAGGGACACGCTACTTTTTGGACAATCATTCATGTGTCTTTGGTGGGTGTATAAGCCACTATTTTGAAAAGAATTTCTTCTTTATTAATGAACCCATAAGCGAGGATGAAGAGGTTGATAAAGACGATGTTGAAGCGAAAGTAAGACAATTTTTTAAGGAAAATGATATCACTGCGGATATTGAGTTTAAGCTTATTATTGACGGCTATTACATTAATGAAGATGGGACAAGAGGAAAGTACGTTTTTGATGATTGATGGGTTTGAAATGAGGTCAATAGATAGGTGCTAAAACGAATCCTTATATATAAGAATATTTTCCATCAACAGGAGAAAAACGCATGCTAAAAAAAATGATACATAACCCCTATACCAGACTATTGAGCAATCCCAAATATTGTCTCTACTTCATAAGTCGTATTATCAGCCGTTTGGGGGATGTCGCTTATAAGATTGGCATCTCTTGGTATGCCTTATCAGTGACTGGCTCTGCTGTAGCCTTGGGCAATACCCTGTTTTTTACCTACTTACCCCAGTTTATATTCGGTTTTTTCTCGGGTTACGTAGCCGATCGTTTTGACCGTAAAAAAGTAATGGTTGTATCGGATGTCATTCGGGGTCTTTTAGTTTTAGCCTTAATACTGACCATGTTACTGACGAATCTAAAGTCTATGACTGTGATTTATATCATTTCTTTCTTACTAGCTTCCATAAGAGTCTTTTTTTCGCCTGCCAGTATGGCTTTTATTCCACAAATTGTTCCCAAAAATCAATTGGTCACAGCAGGAGCTATTAACTCGGTGAGCATGGATTTAGTAGATATTCTTGGAAATGCTCTAGCCGGTCTTATGATTGGTCTGTTAGGAATGACATCGGCTTTTGTTTTTGATAGTTTTTCCTTTTTCATGGGAGCTTTTCTCGTTGCCCTTATTGGTCAAAAGGCAACTGATAAACTAGAAGTGTCTCAGGAAAGCTTTTCGCCAAAGGCAGTGTTTTTAGATATTAAGGAAGGCATCCACTATGTATTTAAAGACCATTTCATCAGGGCTTTTTTGATTCTCTTGCTTTTTTCAAATATTAGTTATGGCATTATGTATACTTTACCAGCCATTTTGGTTCAAAATGTCCTACAAATGAGTGCTAAAGCCTATGGTTACATAGAAACTTCACTGGCACTGGGGATGTTTATAGGCGTTTTTTTAATTGGCCTTGTAAGCCTTAAAAAAGTGGGAAAGCTTTTTATATATGGGCTATTTACATCGGGGTTGGTCCTTTTAGCGATGGCATCTAGCACCCATTATTTAATTTATCTTGTCCTATTTTTTGCCTTTGGTCTATGTGATGCCTTGACAGTACCTATTTATGGTTATTTGCAAAGTTATATTCAAGATGACATCAAAGGGCGAGCGTTTGCAACCATTGATTGTGTTATTATGTTGGCACTTCCAGTGATTATGCTCTTGATAGGTCACTTGGTAGAGTGGTTTGGCCCCTCTTTATTAATCGGGGTGAGTGGCCTTGTCTTGATTGGTTCAGGCTTGATGGGATGGTGGATGACGGCTTTTAGAGAAGCCGAGTTATAGGGAAAGGAAGTATTTGATGAAAAAGAATAAACAATATAGGCTCCTCTTGGGTTTAGTAAGTATCCTTTTAATCGGTGTGGGGATGAAATGGCTATCTACGCAATCTAATGAAGTTGTTTTTGAAGATCAAGCTTTAGAAGAGGGCATAAGACAAGCCATAGGTAAAACAGAGGGCGCATTTATGAAATCGGATTTAGAGGAAGTTGAAGTCTTGGATTTAAGTCATCTTGGAATTGTGAATTTAAAAGGCCTTGAAGCATGTATTAATCTCAAAAAAATTAACTTATTCGGAAACCCAATCGAAGATATCAGTCCGCTTGAAGTATTAGATCAACTTCAAGTTCTTGATTTAGAAATGACAGCTGTTGAAAATATAGAAGGACTGAAAAATACAGTCAATTTAAAAGAACTTAATTTAAGAAATACTAAGGTGAAAGATATTCAAGCCTTAGAAAAACTGGATGATTTACAAGAGCTTAACCTAAGTTTATTGGCAGTGAGTGACCTATCTCCCCTCATGAACAAAGAAAACTTACAAAGTTTGAATATTAGCCAGTGTGAATACTTACAGGATGAAAAAAATTTACAGGTAATTGGGCAGCTGAAAAACTTAAAAAGTTTTTATGCACTTGATTGTAACCTAGATAATCTTAACTTTTTAAGTGATTTTAATCGCTTAGATCATTTAACTTTGAGTCTTAAACCCTCATGGGACATGTCAGTGTTTGATGATCTAATGGTGGAGACACTTACCTTGTCACTTAATGACAAGTGCGACCTTACTTTTTTATCAAATATGAAGGATGTGACAAATCTAAACATAGAGTATGACGGACAGAGTGATTTAGTACCCCTAGGACAGACTCATGGCCTCAAAGCACTCAATATCATTGGCTATGTTCGTATGGGGCAGGGAAATTTAAAGAATTTGACTTTTATAAAGCCTTTATCAGACCTCGAGTACTTGGACTTATCTAATAACCAGATTCAAGATATAGAACCTTTGAAACATTTGGTACATTTAAAGGAATTGAATTTAAGTAGTAATAACATTGAAGATATATCACCTTTAAGTGCGTTAAAAGAGTTAGAGGTGTTGGATCTTTCTCACAATCAAATTGAGACAATAGAAGGGCTAAAAGGTTTACAAGACTTAAAGACTTTAAATGTGGCAGGCAATCCTGTTCAGGAGGATTAGTTTAATAATAATCCCTATTGTCCAGAATACTTTTACTAAAGATGAGCGACAAGATTAGTGATAGAATCAAAAAGATGACAAAAGGAATGATACGCTGAGTATTTAATGCTGAAAAATACATGGTATGAACAAAGGGATTTATTCCAGAAATGATAATCTCTGTTGTTGTGTTTTCTTCAAGAGCGATTGACATTAATTTATAAAAGCCACCTGCAAAAAAAACTAACAAAGATACAAGGTGGGCATATTGACTACTCTTGAATATTAAACATACAACACTGCATAGACTCATAAAAGCAATCATAGCTAAAGCATTTAGGCCTATAAATGAGAACATGAGTCCTATTTGAATTTGGCTGAAAGGGAAGCCAATAATGAGACAATTGAGAAGGATTGGGATGACAACTACAACACTATATAAAAAAGATGTATAGATTGAAGCGATGACTATTTTTGAAATGAGGAGAGTAAATGGAGAGCAATGATTGGCAACACAAGAGATTTGCTTTTGTTGTAATGGTTTGGCTCAGCTTTATTAATCGGGTCGGTTTAAGTGGGAACAGTCATATTATCCTTAAGAATTATGTAAGAAAGGCTTAAGAAAAACAATATGAAGCATATGTTAACATAAATATAAGAGAAAATAGTGACTATTTATGAACTAAGGAGATGAATCATATGGAAACAGTGCTTAAAATTCAAAATGTAAAAAAATATTACGGCCTTTCAAACAATTACACTAAAGCAGTGGACGATATTAGTTTTTCGGTGGATTCTGGAGAATTTATTGGTATTATGGGGGCATCTGGATCAGGTAAAACGACACTTCTAAATATATTATCAACGATAGATGAAGCATCTTCGGGAAGTGTAGAACTGGATGGTAAAGATATGACTCAAATTAACGAACATGAGATGGCTCAATTTAGAAGAGAAAATTTGGGTTTTATTTTTCAAGACTACAATCTACTTGATACTTTGACACTTCATGACAATATTGCTTTAGCCCTTACCATTACAAATACTCCTATAGCAGAAGTTGATCAAAAGGTTATACATATTTCAAAGCAGTTAGGCATTGAAAATATACTCAATAAATACCCCTATGAGGTATCTGGTGGTCAGCAACAAAGAGCAGCATGTGCTAGAGCAATGATTAATAGTCCTAAGCTCATTTTAGCTGATGAACCAACAGGTGCGCTTGATTCACATGCGTCTCAAATACTTTTAGAGAACATGTCTATGATGAATAAGCAGTGGAAAGCAACCATTTTAATGGTGACGCATGATGCTTTTTCAGCAAGTTATTGTAAAAGGATATTTTTTTTGAAAGACGGAAAGATTTATAAAGAAATCGAAAGACAGTCTAAAGCACAGGATATTTTCTATAGTGAAATATTAGACGTTTTGGCTAGGTTTGGTGGTGGTCAAAATGTCCAATAAACTTCTATTTAAAAATATGAAAAAGATGATTAAGGATTATGCAATCTACATGATGACGATTGTGATGTGTGCCTCGCTATTGATTGCTTTTTTATCAATTGCTTTTTCAAAAGAAATATTAATGCTTTCTGATAATATGACCAACCTTCGAAGTGTGCTGATCATTTTATCAGTTCTTGTAATGCTTATATTTGCTTTTCTCATTCAATATGCCATGCAATTTATCATTAAGCGAAGAAGAAAAGAATTTGGCATGTACATGTTATTAGGTGTAGAGAACAAAACGATTTTCAAACTTTTTCTTTTGGAAAATATCATACTAGGATTTGCTTCTTTTGCTGTTAGTATTCCAATAGGATATATTATTTATCAAGCTTTAAATGTGATGATAATGACTCTTTTTGATAGAGCTTATCATTTAGCAGCCTTTTCTTTACAAGCTCTTTTGTGGAGTGCGGGACTCTTTCTAATCGTCTATGTCATTAACGCGATTAAAAGTAGTCGAAGGGTAGCGCGTATGAAAATTAAGGATTTGATTGATGGGGCAAGGTACAATGAGATGCCTCAAATTAAAAGTATCAAGGTGAGATTAGGACTGATCGTTCTTTATGGTATAACGCTGGTGTTATCCCTTGTTTTAATGATTAAAGGACTTGAGCAAAGTAGCAATATCGTGTATTTATGGATGATGACTGCTTTTTTGGGTCTTGTTTTGAGTGTTTTTGGACTCTACACAAGTGTACCTTTATTATTTTATTTGCTCAAAGATAAGCTTAAAAAGTGGCGGTATAAGGGCACTAATCTATTTTTGGCAGGACAGGTGACTTCAAAAGTGACAACAACGTCTAAAGTGATGGCATCTTCTGCGGTAATGCTCTCACTTGCTCTTATTTTATTAATGGTTGGCTTATCAATTGGAGCGGCCTATAAGACAAATCTTGCTTATGAAGCCCCTTTTGACGTGACGGTGTCAATAGATGCTGATGTAGAATCTTTTGAAGCGGTTTTAGGTTTTGTTGAGACGAAAACAGATGTAAAGGATTCTATAACTTACAACATCTATGAATCAGAGAATGTGCATTTTAATGATAGTATTGGTCAAGCCTCTTTTATAAAATTGAGTGATTATAATCACTTGCGTGAAATGCTTGGGTTAGATTACAAGGTGCTCCCAGAAGATTCATTTATTATTCATTCTGAATCTTGGAGTGTAAGAGAGAAAATCAAGGCAGGATTAGATAGAAAGAGCACGGTGACGATAGGAGGAATAAGTCTTAAAACAGATGATAGTCTTATTTTTGATGAGCCTTTTGAACAGATGCGTACAAACGGGAATAATGGTTATATACTGGTCATTCCTGATAAGATGTGTCGGATGTTAAATACGACCAAGTCGAGGTTTATAGCGTCTACAGCAGAACCTGCAAGTCAGTCGCTTAAAGGTGAACTTACGCAGTTTGTTAGACAGGAGTGGAGGCCTACTTTTAATTATGTTAGAGATGAGGGCGCAATTCAAGAAAGTAACAATCATAAAATAACTATGTTTATTGGCGTAAAGTCTTGGAGTATTGCAAATGGTCTTACAGGTCTTTCTATTTTATCTTTTGGAGCGATTTATATGAGTCTGATTCTATTTTTAATAGTGGGGACACTTTTAGCTTTACAACAGTTGTCGGAAGAGAGGGAAAATATAAAACGCTTTGAACTTTTAAGAAAGCTTGGAACACATAAGAATGATAGACTGATACTCATTAAAAAGCAAGTAGGGCTTTATTTTGCACTACCTGCTGTAATTCCAGTGATTTTAACTGTGGCAGTAGGCTTAATGATGAATGTGGCCTTTAAGCATTTTATATTAATTCAAAATACCATTTTGTTTTACACAGGTCTTTCTGTTTTAATATTTGTCATTATTTATGGCATTTATATGGGTCTTAGTTATCAGATGGTTAAAAGAGTAGCAGAGTGATAAATGTAGAAAATATTCTTTTTAAAGAATGATGAAGAGCTTATATTAGTGTAAGGAGAATCACATGCTAAAAGACTTTAAAGAATTTGACAAGCCAGTCAAACGCTATATGTTGATGCACTGGATAGGCGGCTTTTTTCTCATTTATCAAAGTTTGCTCCCTGTTTATATGAATCGCTTGAACATTAAAATATTATCTGCTGGGCTGATGATTACAGGTGCGGCGATAGCCGATGCTTTATTGACGCGCTTTGTTAGCCAGAAGTTAGACAAGGTGTCACCCAATAAAGCAATAGCCCTTGATTGGATAACAGAGGCATTACCGCCCTTTATCTATGCGTTTGCTAATAGTAGTTTATTCATTATGGCGGGGACTATTTTTGGCAAATTATCGAATGTGCTTAACTTCAGTTACCAAGTCTATGAAAATGAAATTTTTTCCAAGGAAAAGCGAGATAAAATTTATATATATCATATGATAACGCCAGAGATAATGACTTGTCTCCTTTATCCACTCGTTGGTCATCTTGTTGCTGGGTGAATCGATTTTTTGGTAGAGTCAGCAGCTACAATAAAATGATGGCAATCATAACGCCCTTTATTTCAACAGGGCTTATTCAATTAATAGGTTATAAAAGCAATTTTGCTCTGGGACTTGTTATAATCGTGTTGGTAGGTCTAGGTCTGATTCTGTATAGACAGAAGAATGTTAATGGGGAGTAGTTTTGACAATAGAGAAGGCTTTAGAATAAAAGACATAGCTAGAATGTAGGCTTGAGGAGGTATAGATTGAAAGCGATTAGTGTAAAAGGGTTAAATAAGACCTATTTCTATCATGAAAAAGAACCGGGGCTTAAAGGCGCAGTTAAAAATTTATTTGGTAGAAAAACATTAGAGAAACAAGCAATCAAGGACTTTGATTTTGAATTAGAAGAGGGCGAAATTTTAGGATTAATTGGTCCAAATGGTGCAGGGAAAACGACCATTATGAAGTTATTAGCTGGTATCATTCAACCGACTTCTGGTGAAATGTCCGTTCTAGGTTATAATCCGTCAAAGCTAGAATCTGAATACAAAATGCAATATGCTTTAATTATGGGGCAGAAAAGCCAACTATGGTGGGATCTTCCTGCTTACGATACTTTCTTGTTAAACAAAGAAATTTATGGGGTTTCGGATGAGGATTTCAATAAAAAGATAGCCTTATTTAGTGAAATGTTTGACCTAGGGAAGTTGTTAAATGTTCAAGTCAGAAAATTATCTTTGGGTGAACGTATGAAAATGGAGTTGATATCCTGCTTACTTCATAATCCTAAGGTTATATTTTTAGATGAACCGACGATTGGACTCGATGCAATATCTCAAAAAAATGTGAGAAAATTTCTAAGAGAAATTAATGCGGTACTAGGTGTAACGATTATATTAACAAGTCATTACATGGAAGACATTAGATATTTGTGTAAAAGAGTTGTTGTGATAAATAATTCTGAAAAGGTTTACGACGGAGACTTGGATAGGTTGATTAATAAGTATAATCAATATAAAACCATAACAGTCTCTTTTAATGATGTTTATGATGAAAAGATTGATTTAGATGTTGAATGGATTGAAAAAGGGAAGTACAAGAATGTCTTCAAAGTTGAAAAAGATAGAATAGGTGTTGTTTTAGAGCAATTAGTCAAGAAATATGAGATAGAGGATATTAGAATAGAGGAAGAAGAAATAGGAAGCCTAGTAGAACGCATTTACAATGAAGGTGGTAAGATTAATGAAGAAGTACGTTGAAGTATTTAAGTCTAGTTTAAAAGAAATGCTTGAATATCGCTTTGACGTCTTTAGTGGTGCTATATTCTCGATATTTTCTATTGTAATCGCATTTTTTATGTGGCGTGTTATATTTGAAAATGAAACAGTTGTTGCAGGATACACATTTAATATGATGATGACGTATTATATTATTGTAAATTTTATGACAATGATGGATGGATCAAGCAAAGTATCAAAGAGGCTCGCGGGTGAGATAAAAAATGGCCATTTCACTAAATATATTGTTAAACCGATATCACCATTAAAGTATTATTTCGCAGTCATAATGTCAAAGGGGGTATATATATTTCTCTTTAATGTCATCACTACCATTCTATGGATTGTTATTTTGAGTGATTACTTTATTGTTGTTAATAATCTTAGTATCATTTTTTATGCTGTCACAATATTTATTTTAGGTTCTGTATTTTTAGCACTTCTAAACTATTTTTTCACGATTCTTACCTTTTGGATATTGGAAGTGACTGCTTTCTTTATGATAAAAGACAATATTGTGTTGCTTGTTTCAGGATCACTTGTTCCACTACAGATTCTACCCATAGGATTTGTTAGTGTTTTAAAGTATACCCCTTTTTATTATCTCTATTACTATCCAGCGTCATTATATGTAACACAAAACTTAAACGGTATAGGGCTAGCTTACCTTGTGTTAAGCCTATCAATAGTCTTTTTGCTTATAGTGAATACACTTCTTTACAAAAAGGCAACTGATTCTTATGAAGGCGTGGGGGTTTAGTGATGAGAAGATATTTAAAATATTATTGGTTAGTCATAAAGACTTCAATCAATTTGAAGTTGATGTATAGGTTTAACTTTTGGCTTTCAATATTGAGTGACATCGCTATGTATTCAATTCAAGTCATAGTGTTCTTAGCTGTTTATGGAAATGTAGAGACAATTAATGGTTGGAGTTTGTATCAATGTATTTTTTTCCTAGGTGTATTTTTTGTGATTGATTCTAGTGCGATGATTACTTATTTTGTTGGACTTATTCAAATTCCAGAAGATATAAGGTCTGGAAAGTTGGATTTATATATCACCAAACCCATGAATAGTTTATTTATTGTTGCAACACGTCATTTTGAGTTCGGTTTTATTTTTAATGTGTTATATGGTTTTGGTCTTATTGCATTTAGTACGATAAAATTAGGTATTCACTTAACTTTATTTAAAGTCTTTGGATTTATAGTTCTGTTAATCATGATGTATTTCTTATACTTCACTTTGATGACAATTGCCTATTCTTCAGCATTTTGGTTTATTAGAGTTACAGGGCTGACAAACCTCCATCATGAAATGATAAATTGCTCATTTAGAGTCCCAGGGATAGCTTATACGGGAATTTGGAGAACACTTATTGTGGGTGTGATTCCCTATGGTATGATCGCAACGCTCCCAACACAATTTTTCACGGGTATGTTAGAGGCTAAGTATATTGTCTATGCGATTGGTGTATGCATCTTCTATTGGATCGCATGTGTATTCTTATGGAAAAGAGGATTAAAAATCTATAATAGTGCCAGTAGCTAATGAAAAAAGAGTTCCTAGTAAGAGGATGAGGAACTCTTTTTATTTTGCTATAAAAACGCTTCAAAATAGTTATACAAGTCAATTTGATAATTTGTTTTTAATGAACCTAGTACTTGTTTGGCCGCCTCTTCATGATTTTGTGTAAATTGGAGGCTGATAGATTCTATAAGTGTCTTAATATAGTTCTCTTTTTTAAGTCTAAATTCACTGATCCCTTTCCTAAACAAAAGAGCCGGTAAGCAGTAGAGGGTATCGTTTTTTAATGCAAGTTCCACACCTTTGCACGCGTAGTCGTAAGCTTTAGGGTGATTACTTAGTCTATGATAGTTATAAGTAATATTAAAATAGAGCTTTAATTTGATATGTGTCTTTTCAGTTGTTTTAACTGGAGAATAATTCATGTGATTTAAACAAAAAATGAGTATTGAAGTACTTTTTTTAAAATCATCTATTCTGGCAAACTCTAAAGCGAGTAGCGTTATAAAGCGAATATCTAAATCAGAATAAATATGGCTATTGTTCTCTTCATTTAAAAAATCATGGATGTTGAAAGTCGGATTTGATAAGGCCATTGCTTGTTCAATATACTCAAATAAGACCTGTGAGTCATAGTGATGATCAAAGTATAATTTTGAAACTTCTAAGAATAGTTGCAATCTACTAAGTTCTTTTTGATTAATTAGATCAAGACAATTTGAATGTTTAAATAAGCTTTCAAGTGATTCTTCAAGAAAAATCAATTCTGAATAATTAAACGTTTCCATGATTTTATCGATGTGAGAATAAATATTTATAAGGTCTTGATTGTTTCTATGGATGCCCATTAGTGAATGAAGGTCTATGCTATAAATAGTGGATAAGATTTCAAGTGTTTCGTATTTGGGTATGACATCTCCATGTTCGATCTTTCGTAGTCCTTCTTCACTAATACCACAAAGCCCTCTGACGTCTTTTTGTGATAAGCCATTTCTTTTTCTGATATCTCTAAGAGCCTTTCCAAATGATTTTAAATTATAAGTTGAAAACATATGATTAGTCCTTTGTCACCCCAGATTGAGTTGGGTTTATTAATTATAATATTTTGAATATAATAATTATATCAAAAATTGGGACCTGTCAAGAATTTTGTTAAGAATTTGTATCAACTTATATGAATATATTTTAATATGATTTAAGCAGGAAGGAAAATGAATAATAAAAGTAAGTATGGAAAAAAGCGGTGCTTGACTTAAGAATCTCAGGTAATTTGAAAAATATTATAAAAAGAAAGATGGGACTAAATATGATCCAAGAAATAAAAAAAAGTTTTAACTATAAAAATAAATTAAATTTATTAACTGCTTTACTATCAGTTGTTTTATTAAGTGCGTTAAATATAGCAACTGCTTTTTTGTTCAAGGCACTTACAGATACTGCTATTTCAGGAACACTAGAAGATTTAGTAAGATTGATTGGATATGCAGGAATATTTTTAGTACTATATACAATAGTCACATTAATAAAGAGAAAGTTTTTGAGTCAATATATCAAAACAGCAATATTTCAATATAAAAATAGATTGGTTAGATTAATATTAAATAAAAACATCAATGCATTTAATGGAGAAACTACAAGTAAATATATTTCATTACTTACAAATGATATTCAATCAGTTGAAGGAAATTTTGTCTTGGGTAACATCAATATATTTAATCAAGTGTTGCTTTTAATTGGTGGATTTGGAGCTATGATATATTTAAATTGGGTACTTACTGTTGTAGTATTGATATCAGCGATTATACCTATTATAGTTACTTCGTTATTGGGGGATAAACTTGCGAAAAAGGAACTTGAAGTATCAGATAGAAATGAGTCTTTTGTTGGACTGGTGAATGATATTTTTAAAGGGTTTTCAGTGATAAAAAGTTTTAAAGTTGAAGCTGTAATCCATGAAAATTTTTTTAGGACAAATAGTAAACTAGAAAAAATTAAAAGAGAAAGAAGAGAAATGGCACAAATAGTAAATCTAATGGCCTTTGTTGCTTCTTTTATAGTAACGTTGATAGTTTGCGCAGTAGGTGCGTATTTATCAATCAAAGGACTTGAATCGTTTGGTACAGTTGTTGCGTTTATTCAGCTACTAGATTACATTGTTAATCCGATACAAGAATTAGGGGTAGCGTTACCTAATAGAAAGGGTGCGATTGAACTTATAAACAAAGCAAGTAAGGCAGTTCTTGAAAATAGTGGGGATAAAGGTAAAAACAAAGAGCTATTTGAGTTTAAAGAAGCTATTTGCTTTAGTGAATTGGGATTTTCTTTTGAAGAAGCACCAGTTTTGAATAATATAAATCTTTGCATAGAAAAAGGTAAGAGTTATATGATTGTTGGACAAAGTGGAAGTGGGAAAACAACTCTATTAAATATGCTATTAGGTTATTATAATAATTATACGGGTAAATTATGTATTGATGGTGTTGAAGTACGTGATTTAAGTCGAGAGAGTTTATATAGTTTGTTTTCTGTTATCCAACAGAACGTCTATGTTTTTGATGACACAATAGAAGCTAATATATCTTTATACAAGAAATTCGATAAAAAAAAGATAGAATCAGTAATAGAAAAGGCGGGTCTTTCGAATTTGGTAAAAGAAAAGGGATTGGATTATAAGTGTGGTGAAAATGGATGTAATTTATCAGGTGGAGAAAAACAAAGGATATCAATAGCGAGAGGACTACTAAGTGATTCGTCCATATTGTTAATTGATGAGGCTACGGCGGCATTAGATGAAATAACTGCAGAAAAGGTTATTACTTCAGTACTAGATATTGTAGAGATGACTAGATTAATTGTAACGCACAAGCTTAAACCTAAAGTTCTACAAAAATGTGATGGAATTATTGTACTCAAGAATGGAATAATAGAGGATGTTGGCATGTATGATGAACTATATGACAAGAAAGGGTATTTCTATTCGTTAATAAATATATCTAACTAATTTTTGGTTGTTATCATTAAAAGTGACTCATTTGGTCTGTTGAATATTTCGTTTCAAAAGACACCTCCGCACCTTCCGTTTCTTTAAATATGTTCATTATTGAAAAGTGACGGTGTCAGTATTAACATAATTTTTCACTTAAAGTTTAAAGAAAGAATATTTACGACGACGTACATGATGAACGAAACAGAAAATGTGTTTTTTTCTGATACTAATGAAATTTATGAAAAAATGAAATATGTAAAAGCAACAGGAAAATTTAATTACTTCTTAAAAAGAATTAATGAAAGTTATGAAAAATTGTTCAGGACTGTTATGGATAATACAAAGGCAAATTTGATATATTCTAATATTGTAAATTCAGGCACTATGAATATCGCGTTTATTTTAATTTTTTTTATTGGAGGTCGAGAAGTTGTTAAAGGAAATTTATCAATAGGTACTCTAACAATTATTTCATCTTATTATCAAATGGTTAATTCATCTGTCATACAGGTACTTTCTTATGTAAAAGGATTTGAAACAGCAAGAGGAGCTAATCTGAGAATACCTGAGATACTTAATTTAGAAAATGAAAAAGTTGGAGATATTAGTTGATCACCGCAACTATTTTGATGATGATGCAGATGAGATAATACTACTATAAACTTGTTATAAAATTTATTATAAGGAGAAATTAAATGAATAAAAGTAGAATCTGCATATTGCTGGCTCTAATTGTGTCTTGCCTTATTTTCACGAGTTGTAACACAGAAGCAGATGATGGAAATGAGTCTGTACTAAGAGGTGAAGTTGATGGAAATCAAACAGTAAGAGTTATCATGCCATATATATACTATGCTACTTCTCAACAAGGTAACCAGCAAAGACTGAATGATTTTGAAGGAAAAATAAACACAGAATTGGTTAAAAATTTGCCAACAGACAGTAATATTAATTTTAAAGTAGTTGAGATGAATATATCGAGCTTAGAAGACTACATAGAAAAAAGAAACAATTTATTAATGCAAGATGATACTCCAGAGTTAGTGTGTACTTATAATGGTGATTATCAAAAAGAGTCTTTGCTAAATAGCGGAGCCGTAGTTGATGTAAGCAGTAAACTGAACAATTATCAAAATGTTTATGACAATTTTAAAGAAAGTTATTATCTACCTATATTGCTGAAATATACAGGTATTATAGTTGATACAAATCAGCTATCAATAGAAAATATGGAATGCCCTCCTATGAACTGGACAAGATTAGATTATAGAAATATTAATGACCAGTGGCTTAAAAAACATCCTCAGCCATTATCAATTGAAGTTTTCAGAGATATGGTGTTTAGAGAATTTTCTAGCGAGAAATTAATTGATGCTGATGGGAAAGTTGGATTTTCAACCAATGCAGTATTAAACCATTACAAATCATTAACTAAAGAAATTTTCAGCAAAGACTATACAATTAGTAATGACATTATTAATCACTATTCGATTGATGAATCTAAAGGGAAAGATATTTTAGATTCTTCGACTTCAGAAATAACAATCGGGAAGAATATAGATAAGCAAATATCATACACTTATGCAGATAGCTGGTATTTACCGTATACGATAAATATTTTAAATCCACTTAGTGTATATAAAGAAATATTTATGACAGACTATGTTGTTAGACCTAATGTTATATTGGACGAACCAGGTATTTCATTGGGTTTTTTAGTGACTGCAAATGGGAAAAATCAATTAGCAGCAGTGAAAGTCATTGATACTCTTTTAAGTGATGAAAGTCAAATGGATTTTTATAAGGGCTTATATTGGTCTCCGATATCCAAAGCTGTAGAGAACCAAGTAGAGGATTACAATTTAGAGTATTTTGAAAAATATAATATTGATCCTGAAAGCATGAATTTATATGAACTAAGAAATAAAGCTATAGATGTTGTTAATGGAGAGGGAATATATAATGATCAACTGTCAATAGCTGAAACGAAAGCAAGAGATGTATTTTCTTCTTCATTGTATGGGTTTATAATCACTCGCCCAGAAGCGAACGATGAAGAGATATTATTGCAATTAAAAAAATTAGAGGATAGTTTTAATCTTGAAGTAAGTGAAAAGTAATCATAGATATAAGTACGCAATTGTGAGTAATATGATGCTCCTCTTTGTGTACTTATATTTTTTATATTTTTACAATATCAGTAAGTTTTTGTGGATTCTATAAAGCTGTTGTATTAAAATAAAAATTATAAGGGGAGGATTATATGAAATCTAAAATAAAACTAATACTGTACATTTTAATAATAGGCCTATTTTTGACAAATTGTAGCAGTAATGCAGATGAATCAATGTCGCTTAAAGGGACCGTAGAGGGAAAACAAGTTATAAGAGTCATCATGCCTTATATTTACTATGACTCTGTAAACCAAACTCAACAAAGGTTACAAGATTTTAAATCACAAATGAATACAGAATTGCTAAAAATATTACCTTTAGACGAAAATATAAGTTTTGATATAATAGATATGAAGATATCAAGTAAAGAGGATTACATAGAAAAAAGAAATAATTTATTGATGCAAAAAGATGGACCTGAGTTAATTTGTACTTATAGCACCAACCGAGATAATATAGACCTCGTTGAGAGTGGGGCGGTTGTTGATTTAACGCCTCAAATTGAGAATATAGACAATATATATGACGGGTTAAGGGGTGAAGCCTATATTCCTCTTTTACAAAAGTATTCTGGGGTCATCATCTACAAGGATAGATTGAGCAAATCCAACTTAGAAATACCACAACTAGATTGGAATAAAGATAACTATGTTCAATTAAACCAGCAGTGGCGTATAGAGAATACTCAAGAATTAACGCAAGACATATTTAGAAATATTGTATTTGAAGAGTTAGAGGATGTTAATTTGATTGATTCAACAGGCTATGTGAAATTAAGCAATGACACATTTTTAGAACATTATAAAAATATGTTAGAGGCAATATACAGTGGCAATTATATACTAACAGATGATTACCAAATAAAAAATTATAATCAAATAGAAATTTATGAACGCTTTGATCAAATCTTAAATTATGATTCCAATGATGATAATTGGATTGAGTATTATACGACAGATCTCCTAAACAGTCCTAATTTATTTAAGGAGGTTTATCTTAATAATATAGTTGTTAGACCTAACATTGTGAGCGATGAGCCCTCGTTGTCACTTGGATTTATGATAACGACAAATGGAGAAAATAAACGAGCGGCAGTAAAAGCAGTTAATACTTTATTGACTGATAAGGCACAATTGGACTTCTACAAAAAGGGATATTGGTCTCCTGTTTCCAAGACCATTGAAAAAGAAATTGATCAGTATAATAAGACTTATTTTGACAAAAGAGAAATTAATCCAGATGATATGGACTTAATAAGTTTGAGAGCATACGCTATTAACGAAATCGCTAATAATAGCACAAAAGAATCCCTTTTATCTGATGATGAAAAAAGAGTTAGAGATACTATTGCATTTAAGTTGTATCAATCTGTGAGAGAAATGCCTGATGCTTCAGATCAAGAGTTGCTAGAGGGCTTTAAAAGAATAGAAGATGAATTAAATTTAGAATTGAGTGAAAACTAAAAAGGATAAAGGACACTTATAATGGGCAGATACAATGCTTTATTATGTGTATTTAGGATGAAAAATGGTAAAACACAACAGGCGCACACAAGTGAAAATAAAAAATTATCTATATCTTATGCCTAGTCTAATAGGCTTTATAGGCCTATTTCTCTATCCTTTTGTCATGAGCTTCATTTATTCATTGCAATATTCTAGGTTCAACCACTCATTTGTGGGTCTTAAAAATTATGTAGAGCTTTTTCAAACAGAAGCCTTTCGCTTAGCACTTAAAAACACAAGTGTTTTTATGGGAGTGGGTATTCCTCTAGTCATCGTACTAAGCTATATAATGGCTTATGCAATACATATTTACAAACCACCAACTTGGGTAAAAGTTGCTCTAATTTTACCGATTGCAATACCATCGGCAACGGTTGTTCCCTTTTTTAGGGGCGTTTTTGGAACACTGCTAGACACTCAATTCGCTATGGTTGGCGTTTGGCTTATCTACATTTGGAGGAGTATAGGTTACAACTTAATCATTTATATAGCGGCTTTTGATTTGATGGATCAGGGGCCGATTGAAGCGGCTATGATTGATGGAGCAAATACTTTATTGATTCACAGACATGTCATTGTACCACTGACGACAGCAGCAACTCAGTTTGTTGCTATTCTTTCTGTTATGAATGCCTTTAAAGTATTTAAAGATGTCTATATATTAGAAGGCAATTATCCAAATCAGAATATTTATATGTTACAGCATTTTATGAACAATACTTATCGAAAAATTCAATATGAGCGATTATCTTCGGCAGCCTTTACATTGTTGCTAATCATAGTAATGATAATTGGTTTGATCTATTTAAGGAGAGTGAAATTATGGCGAAAAAAATAATTTCAGTACTTATTAAATTACTTGCATTTCTTTTTTTACTTCCGATTATTTATACAATGTTGCTCTCTGTATCGAATATAGCAATAGATAATCTTCATTTGCAGTTACCAACACAAATGACTTTAGATCATTATTACAGTATGATTTTTTTCAAAAATGTTTTTTTCGATTTTTTTAAAAAAAGTGTTGTCATGACTTTAATCATTATTATGGGACAAATTGTCATAGGCATTTTTGCAGCATATGCCTTTGCTAAGCTTGAATTTTCAGGCAAAAAAATATTATTTTTCTTATATGTTCTGATTTTACTGTTACCATTTCAAGTCACAATGGTTCCCAATTATTTTTTCTTTAGTGCCATTGAAAAGTTTTTACATTTTAAAATATTAGATACGTCATTAGCACTGATATTGCCAGGGATTTTTTATTCATTTGGCGTTTTTTTAATGCGGCAGTTTATTTTAGATATACCAGATGAACTCATTGATGCGGCAAAGATGGATGGTGCTAGTGATATTCGTATTTTGTTTTCAATTGTAATTCCAATGATAAAACAAGGGGTTGTAGCACTTATAGTCCTTACATTTATTGATTACTGGAATATCATTGAACAAGCGGTCATTTTTATTGATACACCTGAAAAACAGCCACTTTCTGTTTATCTAAACAATGTGTATCAAGGTGAAAGTATTGGTATTTATGCCGCAGCAGCGACGCTTTACATGATTCCTGCTATATGGGTTATTGTTAAAGGTCAAAATGCACTCATGGAGGCGAGTTCAAAGGAGAGACAATCATGAAAAAGATAAAACAACTGGTGAGCATTTTTATAATAATGGTATTTGTGATGGGGTTTTTCTCCCAGTATTTCATCAATTTATTTTTGCCAAAAGTGAGTATTGAAGAGATAAGAGGCATGCAAATTGACTCAACGGTCAGGGTTGAAGGGACACTTCAACCCAAAGAGACATTTGATGTGAGATTTAATTCGCCTGTAATCATAGAGTCATATGATGTTAATGTAGGACAAGACGTGAAGGTTGGAGATCCTATTTTCAAGGTTAATCCAGCGTACAAGGCAACTTTTGAAAAGAAAGAGAGTGAAGAGACTCTCAATATACAGATTAAAGAGATTGAACTACAGAAGGAAAGGCTTATTGGGGAAAATCATGCCTCGGTATTACAAGAAATTGAAAGTTTAAAGGAGAAGATTAGTCAATCTGAAGTGACCTTGGCATTGCAGAAGTCTTTACTTAATATTGGAAGTGCAACAGAGCAAGATGTTGAAAATGCTCAAAATAATCTTGACAGTTTAAAAGTGTCTCTAGCGATAAAACAAAATGATCTTATTCAAAGCAAACAGGATAATGCACTTCAAATTGAAAAATTAGAAGACCAACTCGAGACCCTTAATGACAAATTGACAAACAATGCTTTAGAGAATGATTTTTATGCAACACTACAAGATGGGGTATACTACTCACCGGTTGAAGGGGTCATCTTGGACTTAAGTAGTCCTAATCAGATAATTGGAGATAACAGCGTCGTTTGCCAAATAGCGAAAGTGACTGATGCTTCAAGCTATGAATTTGTTGGCACGGTAGAGGTAGAGAGTGTAAATGGTTTAGGGCTTGGTGATGAAATTGAATTTGATAGTCAACTTCTTGAAGGATTGACAGGGACCATTACATCCATTGGCAACATTTCAGACAATGGTAAAATCCAAGTGAAGGCTGATATTAGTAGGGTTGGATATGGCCGATCTTTTATTGGACTGAAAATGATGGGTGAGAAAAAAACATCTAAAAAAGCAGACGTTCCTATACCACGTAGTGCCATTTTGAACCCAGAAAATATTAGACAGGGGGAACGGATTGAATTTTATGTAGTCGCAGAAGATCAAAAGTTGTTAGGGAGTGAATATACACTTGTTAAAGGATCGGCATCTGTTGCGGTTATTGGTGATCGATACATTGGCATTAATCAGTTTACATTAGATGTACCCTCATTGGATAGGGTGGTGGTAAATCCCTCTTATCGTTTACAAGCAGGGGAGCGTGTAACATGGGAAAGAGACTAATAATTGAAATAACGATGGTTACTTTGATAATCAGTTTATTATATGGGTTTATATATGACATGTCAGAGTGGGAAGTGTCACTTTCCAGTGATTTTGATTACAATATGTTTCTAAAAGATACTATTAGTTCTGAAGTGAAGAATGCTGAATTTATTTTTGATTTGGGTTCTAATGTGAACGTGATGGGAGGTTCACCAAGCTCTCTTGATATTATGATGGGGCAGAGTCTTAATGAAGGTATGTCACGTCAACTTTTGATTGGAGAATCTTTGGCTAATCAGCGATTTAAGAAGCATGAAATTATTGGGGAAAAAGTGATTCTTAACTTACCCGACAGCAATGCTCCTCAAATATACGAAATTGCAGGGGTGGTAAAAGGTGATAACCATTACTGGATATGGGATAAAAGAACTTTTAGACCCTATTATAAAGGGGGCTCATTACATCTTTGGCTTGATTCAAACAAAAATATTGAAGGCAAAAAAGAACATTTGATTAAACTTGGGGCAGAGGCTGTTTATTATAAAGAAGCTTTATTCTGGTGGGCATTTTTGCCAAGACTATTGATGGCTATTTTGATTATTCATTTGATTGTTAGAAAAGGATACTTGATTAAGAAATATGATTGGCGGGGGGTTTTAAAGGATTATAGACGAGGCGATTTTAAGTTGAAGCAAATAGCCGTATTGCTAAAGCCAAGTATTATTATTGTTTTAAGCCTACTACTATTAAAATTTATTATATCAGGTATTTATATTCCTACAGGGTGGCGACCTAATAATTTCTTGAGTATAAGAAGTTGGGGTCAAATGCTCAAGAATAACTATTTGACATTGAATCATTGGTTTGACTCAGGTTTCCCACATATCGTAAAAATACAAATACCCGCTATACTTATTGCTTTAATAAGTGTTACAAGTTTAGAAGCTGTTTTTCATGCCTATTATAAGGTGAGTGCAGATCCTGTGGCCAAAACACTTGCGACAAAAGCATTCAGCAAAATCGTCCAATAAATTGAATTGTCAAAGCGTCTGGCCAATTGACCGAAAAGGGTGAGGCTTAATACGCTAAAGACCGTTAAAAGATTGAAATTGAACCCAAAGAACAAGGCAAAATAAACAAGGCTAATCATAAAAATACTCAATTCTCTAAGAAGTGGACTTTTCATGGCTTTGAAGCTGTCTGAAAGACCACTGATGAGACTCCCCCGAATCATCAGCTCCTGACTGATGGATTGGGTAAAAAGGATAATCATGAATAGCTTGATAAAGTCACTCGTCATCTGAACATTTGATGATACATCTTGAGCATCAATTTTGAACACTCCATATCCGATGACAAGTGCTACAAGCATTAATAAGACTTCTTTAAGGGCTTTTTTATCCTTGAGTGACGTGCCAAGTAATTTTCCATCAAAGCCCATAGCCACCAGACCGTAAATGACAGCGATAATGAGGGCTAGACTTTGTAATAAGAGGATGAGCGTTATAAGAGAGGCTTGTCCCTCTAATAAATCTGATGAAATAGAAAGATTGCGAATGACCATCAATTGAAGAAAGAAGAGATAGCCTATTAAAGAGAGGCTCTTTTTGATGGGGTGATCCTGTGAATAGCTTCGATATTTATTGCCTAAAAACTGTGAAAGAATATAAAAGATAATAACTAGGAACATGCTCAATAAGCTAAGGGAAAGCACGACCGGTTTAATAAAGATCATGACAATATTGAGTAAAATGTAGACCAAGATAAAGTCACGGTCCTCGCGGGTTTTAATAAATTGAATCATATGTAGAACTCCTTTTTTAGTCTAGTGTCTTAAATCATAGTGCAGGGTTAAGGACGATGCTTAAGACTCAATCTGGAATTATCATACACGCTTAGAATATAAAAGACAATATGGGAAAGGCAAAAAAAGAAGGATTAATCCTTTTTTAAGATTTATTTTATATATCTTACATTTTTATCTTTTACAATAAACCTGACATTACTTAACAGAGGGGGAAGGAAAAGATGAAGAAAAAGATAAAGAATCAATCTAAAATCATAGGATTAGTTGCGGTATCAGCCTTAGTTCTAGGGGGATCTTTCATGATAGCATCTGGTCATGTCGGCACAAATGAAATCTTTGATAAAGCCAAAATTCTGGCTATAGAAAAAGAGACTGACTATCAAGAAAGTGATATTAATCTGAAACTGGTTGGACGTGAAGACCAATCAGTAGATCCTTATTACATATCTTCACTGGTGGTGGGAGAAATGATGAATCCTGAAACCATTGAAAAGGTTAATGAATTGAAGAAGGAAAAAGAGCCGATGGTGGCCTTAGACCAATATGAAATTTGGCACTTTAACCATAGGGATGAGGTTAAGAGGCATCCTTATGAAAGTCAAAGGGACCGTGTGATTTTTTCATATGACACCATGAAGCAATCGGAAAACTATTATAAGGGGGCATCGGTAGGTCTTTGCTATGATTTTGCCGTCTACAATACGGCTATCTTGAGACTCATGGGGGTTCCCGCAGAAGAGTGTTTGACACTTACCACACCTGAACACGCCTATGTCTTGTTTCGCTACGGTGAAAAAGACTATATTTTTTCCAACAATCAAATAGAACTTTATCAGCAAGAGGGCCAATTTTCACCGCTTGCAAAACAAGGTAGGCCGATTGATTTAAAGGACTATTACTTTAACCTCGTTGGTCGACTGGCTAATGATGTCATGTATACCAGTGGTCTTACAGAAAAACCGGTTTACAGTCATGATTATTTGAGCCGCTATAATGCCTATTTAAACTATGATTTTGACCCGACGCTTTCACAAGAGACCACGATTAAAGCCTTAGACTTTTCTAGTCAAGAAGAGTTGCAACCTACCAGCGTTCTCACCAATATTTATACCCTAAGTCAAAACTATCCCAAGAGTCAGTATAGCCAAGGCAAATACGAAGCCCAGTCGCTTCTGGTCAAATATCCCAACCTCTATTTTAAAGCTTTTGACCAGTTAGAGATGATGGACAAAGTAATGGTAGATGCTGATCTTCAAACGCCTCAAGCTATTTTTGACTACCTGAATGAAAGGATAAAAGTATCACCTGACCTTCATGGGGACGATAGGGTCTATTCACCTTTTCAGCTTGAAATAGGGTCAGAAGGAACGGCTTTTGACCGTGGTCTTTATGCTGCGTGTCTCCTTAGACAGATAGACACACCTTCTAGTATTGTCCTGACAGATCAGGGGGCTTACCTTTATCTAAGTCAGACAGAAGCATGGGTTGATACGAGCACTTTTGACTTTGTAGACAGACCCAAGGGCAGTCTCATAGTGGCCTTTAATGAAGACTATGTAGACTATCCTGCACTGGACAGACATACCTATCCTGAGACTAGTAAAATGATTGAAGATCTTTACCCTGAAAAGGAGGCTGACCATGAATAAACGCTTAATTATTTTTGTGCTTTTACTGTCTACTTTACTAAGTATTTCGCTTGTGCTTAGTGCCTGCACGCCTTCGGGACAAGCTGATTATTTGACGGATATCCACTTAAAGGGAGACAAAAGTTCAGAAAATGGGGATTATCCAGTAAAGTTAAGCCAAATATCCACAGAGCAATCAAGCTATGACGATAAGGGACCCATTTTTGACCGTCAGGTTCTGAGTTCGGAAGCATTAAATACGGTTTACGATATTAAGGCATCTATTGATGAAGACAAGAAGCGTTTAAGTGCTTCTGTAGACATCCACTATACCAATACGAGCGATCAAGCCCTTGACGACATTCAAGTGATTTTTCCTATGAAATGCCTTAGTGTGGACAATCGCCTTAACAAAGATAAAAACTTAAGTCGCTATGAAAATACAGGAGCAGATATTTTTGATGATATTGTAGAAGCCGATGATTTTAAGCCCATAACCTTAAAGATTGAGGCGATCAGTCTTAGAGAAGGAAATTCTGATTCCTCTTTGGAAAGCGTCGAGCTTCCAGTAAGCGATGAATGGTTAGAGGACCACTGGACAGGTAATCATCAAGATGCCCTATGGATTCCCTTAGACAAGGCCCTAGAGCCAGAACAAGAAGTAACTCTTGAGTTTAAGTACAGCTTTGACTTACCCCATTCTGACTATTTAGGAATGACTGATGACATGGTAGGGCTTAATTGTTTTTATCCTCTTGTGCCTTATTTTGAAGAGGGTCAGTGGCAAAGTGATTATGCCAAATGGACTTGGTTTTACCATGTTCCATATGCCCAAATCAATGTGGACATAAGCAGTCAAAGTCCTTATCAGTGGGTGTCTCCTTATGAGCTGACGGATTCTCAAGAAGATGGGAAACTTGAAAGCAATCATTTTGAAGCGGAAGGCCTTGTAGACCGTAGTTTGTCGCTCTTTTTAGTTCAAAATAGGCAGATTCGTCAACAGACAGAAGGGCCTGTGACCTTGACCTATGTTTATCCTAAGGACGAGACCTTTTGGATAGATGAAGACTTGATTGGACGGGAAATTAAATTTATCAGTAACCAAGACATTATGCCTAAAAAAGACTCGATAATGGTCTTTTTAAATGATCAAGGCGAAAATCGAAACCTTAGAAATGGGAAGATTTACAATATGCAGTCCTATAGTCGTGCTGAGATTCTGGATGATTTAGACAATTATTTAATCATGAAGTTGAGCGAAGCTGAATTTAATGGCATTAATGAAGAAGGGGTGATGTTAAAAGACGCGATGTCTTACTATCATCAAGTTCATATCTATACGAACAAGCGACAAACTGACCTAGACACCATGAGTCAAAAATACGTAGGGGATAAGATGAATCAATCTAACCTCAAATTATGGCGTCAAGAAGATTATTTAAACGCCCATGACTTTGATCTTTATTATGAAAACAGACATTATAAATCAACCCTTTTACTAGTTAAGCTTGAGGAAGCCTTTGGCGTCGACCGAGTGAGTCCGATGATTTTAGACTTTGAAAAGGATTATGCGGGTAAAGGGGTCCTTTTGGAAGATTTTATGACACGGGTTAAGGAGACACTTGGACAAGAAGCCGACCCTATTTTGGATGACTTTGGTCTTTTGGATTAGTCACTTTTTTGTGAATGATGACTTCATCCCTTATTTCTTCATGAGAAAGATGTGTTTAAGAGGTCCGTTAATTGGATATCAATATAAATAGTATAAAGCAATAAATACTGAGTGCTTATTGATTAAGTGTAGAGTCAGTATGGAATTCATTTTCGATAAAGACAACGAGGAAAGGACGTGTTACACATGAAAGCGTATCGTTTAGTGTCTAAAATATATGGGGTTTTAGCTATTTTATTAATGGTCTACATGTTGGTGGGAGATTCTAACCTACAAGTGACAACCAGTGATTGGATTGAGAATGGTCTGATTGCACTCTTATCGGTTAGACTTTTATTAGAAGGGATCGAACAAAACTGGATGAGACATCCTGCATGGAAGGGCCTTTTCGTCATTGGCCTTGTTGGCGTACTAGGTATAGAAGGTCTCATGAATTTTGATGGCTTTAGTACAGATTTTGTCTTGGGTTTCTTTTGGATCTTACCTGTTTTCATCTTTTATTATTTTGATGTTTTTGTGATTCCAAGTTGGGAACCTAAAAGACCCGATGAATTTCTTTAAAATATGTACTTTAAAATTTGTAAATGCAAAGCCTGCACACAGTGTGCAGGCTTTTTATAGTTGTAAAAGTGCCTTTACAAAGGCAGATAGACGGAAAAAACACTTCCTTTTGGCTGATTAGGTTCTACTTTGATATAACCCCCCTGGGTTGCTATAATATTTCTCGTAATATAGAGACCAATGCCAACACCTTCGGAAGAAAGTGCGTTTTCTCCTCTATAAAAGCGGTTAAAGATAAGGGGCACTTCACTTTCAGGAATTCCCATGCCTTGGTCACTTATTTTTAAACAGACAAAAAGGGAATATTGAATGATAGAAATAGTAATATAACTGCCTTCGGGACTGTATTTAATGGCATTGTTTAAGATGTTATAGAAGGCTTCAAGAGTCCATTTAAGGTCACCTTTGAAGGTGAGCTCTGTAGGATTTTCATTGTTTGATAGGATTGTTTTTGCGGTGTCATCAAGTAAGATAGACACACGATGACTTTCTGATAAAGGTTTAACTTGTTCAAGTAATTCATTGATGAAATGATGCATGTTAATAGGTGCCTTGTGCAGGGCAATAATCCCTGTTTCTAGCCGTGATGTTTTAATGAGGGCATCAATTAAAAACTGTAATTTTTCAGACTGACGGCTTAAATAATCAAGGCAGGTTTGAGTCGTCTCATCTCTTAGGCTTAAATTTCCTTCATCAAGCTTTTCTGACAATAAATTGCTGTAGAGGATGATACTTGACAGGGGCGTCTTGGTCTGATGTGAGATATCAGAGATAAGAGCGGTGATTTTGTCTTGCTCTTGCTTCATTTTTTGATGAGTAATAGCCTGTCCTGAAAAATAGTATTTAAAGCGAGATTCAATATAGGAGAGGCGAGTTTCATCAAATCGGTCTTCTTTAAATTGACCTTCTAGGGCATCATCTAACATTTGCTCCAAGCTTTTATAGAGCCTTTTTTCCCGATGATAGACGTATAAAGATGCGAAGATAAGTGTCAATAAAATGCCTAAGATGAACCCTATAGTAAGTGGCATAAAATAAGCAGGCGTAATCATTGGTCTTCCTCCCATTTATAGCCAAGACCGTAAACAGTTTTAATCCACTTTGGATGAGAGGGCTCTTTTTCGATTTTGTCTCTAAGCCGTTTAATTGTAACAGACAAAGCGTTTTCCGCTATAAAATCACCATCATCTCCCCAGACTTTGCTAAGAAGACGTTCACGGGTAAGAGTGTTGCCTTTGTTGGCAATTAATGCTTGCAGACATTTTTGTTCCACTTTAGACAAATCCATTTTTCTCACACAATTGGCATCTAAGGTTTGTTGAAAAATCTGATTTTCAAAATCAAAATGGAAAAAAGTGTTGTCATAGGTAAGAGGGGATGATGCATCAAGTTGACGGAGTTGAGTCTTGATTCTAGCCCTTAATATAGCCAGACTAAAAGGCTTGGTGATATAGTCATCGGCACCAAGTTCAAGTCCTGTTACAATATTGATTTCCAAATCATTAGCTGTAAGAATAATAACTTTTGCCTTAGAGTGTGATTTAATCATTTTAAGATAATCTATGCCATTACCGTCTGGAAGATTAAGGTCAAGAATCACCAACTGGATACTGTCGTCAAATATTGCCTGAGCACTCTTAAGCGTTTTAGCGGTTAAAATGTGATAATCATCTTTGAGGGCAAGAGTAATCCCTGTTAAGAGCGCTTGGTCATCTTCTATAATGAGTAGTCTAAACATATAAAACTCCTATTAAAATTTATCTTGTGATGGGTTTTTCTTTTGATACTATTAATTATACACTTTTGCAATCTATTTATGGTAAAATGATTGAAGTTGGAGGAAAAGAAATGACGATAAAAAGAATAAAGGGCAATACTTATGTAATAGAAACTTCTCTTTCTTTAATTCCTTTTTATAAGGTCAGCCAAAATGAGATTATCTTACTGGATACAGGCTGGGCAGATGGGGAACGTGAAGGGTTAGAAAAGTTGTTAGTAGAATATAAATTAGAGATTGTAGGGATTATTTGTACCCATTTCCATATTGATCATGCAGGAAATATGAGGTACTTTAAAGACCAATACAAGATACCAGTTGCCATGCCGGCTTTTGAAGCGAGGTTAATGGAATCACCAGAGCACATAAAGGTTTATTATCAGGGACAAAATGTGGATGAAGTGGACAAACACTATGGTCATATGTGTACAACTGTTGACCAAGCGATCGAGGCAGATCAGACAAGCTGTGTCATAGCGGGTATTCAATTTGATATAATCCATGTGCCAGGACACAGCCCGGCTCAAATGGCTATAGGGACACCTGATAGAGTTCTTTATGTTGGAGATGCATTGGTTGGTGAAAAGATACTGAAGTCCAGTAAGTTACCTTATGCTTTTTTACTGAGTCAGTCTATGGCAAGTATGGAAAAATTACGATCAACGGATTATGATTTTTATATTGTATCTCATCGCAATGTGTATGAGTCAATCTCAGATGTGATTGATCATAATCTCTCTTATTATCATGAAAAGAGCATGAACGTTTTAAAATTAATAGACGAGCCCTTAACCAAAGAGGCTATTATGAAAAAAGTGATTGATGAGTGGCGTATTCACGTAAACAGCGTCAATAAGTATTTAGTGATTAATAATATGCTGAGTTCTTATTTGGATTATTTAGTTGAAAAGGGGTATGCGTGTTTAGCACTTTCAGAGGGTTACCTCAAATATAGCAAGATAGACCAGTAACTCAAAATTCATTTACATGAGGGCACATTTTAAAATGGGGAAAGATAAAGGTGCCGAGGAACAAGGTAAGTGAAGATCATTAAGGGTGTCTAGAGGCAATATATTCTTAGGGGGAATTAGGGTGGTTTTTTCGAGTTTAACTTTTTTATTTATATTTTTACCGATTAATTTAATACTGTATTTCATCAGTGATAATGAAAGATATCGCAATGTGATATTGGTTTTATTTTCGCTCTTTTTTTATGCCTATGGTGAACCGGTCTGGGTATCTTTACTTATACTTAGCGCAACGGTTGACTTTTTTCATGGCAAAATCATAGAAAAAAATAGGGGAAAGTGGCAAAGTAAAGCAGCACTTGTCAGCTCACTTCTTATCAATTTGTCTCTACTAGGCTTTTTTAAGTACTGGCATTTTTTCGCAGGTAACTTGAATCATTTTTTCCATACATCATTGCCTTATAGTGAGTTTATGCTTCCTATTGGGATTTCATTTTATACTTTTCAGACCCTTTCTTATTCGATAGACGTTTATAGGGGGGAGGTCAAAGCACAAAAATCATATCTTAAATTTTTACTCTTTGTTTCTTTATTCCCGCAATTGATTGCAGGGCCAATCGTTCGTTATAAGGATATTGCAAGAGAAATTGACCACCGTGAAATCAGCCTTGATAAGGTATCTTACGGGGTTAACCGATTTGCGCAAGGATTGGCAAAGAAAGTCTTTATTGCTAATACAGCAGGTGCACTTGCAACTCAAATCCTAGATGGCGGTTTTTCAAATCTTTCTGTGATGGGGGCTTGGTTAGGTATTATCATGTTTGCCTTCCAAATCTACTTTGATTTTTCTGGTTATTCAGATATGGCCATCGGACTGGGTCGTATTTTTGGTTTTACTTATCTTGAGAACTTTAATTACCCTTATATTTCAAAATCAGCGACCGAATTTTGGCGGCGATGGCATATTTCACTGGGGAGTTTTTTTAGAGACTATGTCTATATTCCTTTGGGAGGTAACCGTAAGTTTTGGTTAAGAAATCTTTTCATGGTATGGTTCTTAACGGGTCTTTGGCATGGGGCGAGTTGGAATTTTGTGGCTTGGGGACTTTTTTATGGCCTGCTCATTTTTATTGAAAAAATGGGGTTGATGACGCTTCTAGAGAAATTACCACAGGTTATCAGCCACATCTATCTGATTATAATCATGTTAGTGGGATGGGTCTTCTTTTACTTTACAAGTCTCACTCAAGGGCTCTCCTTTATTAAAATTTTAATGGGCATGTCAGGTGCACCTCTATCTGATCCAACGTTCTGGATTAATCTTAAGAGTCATCTGATCTTCTTTGTGATTGCAATAGTGGCTTCGACACCCCTGCTCAAAAATCTCTATATAAAGGGACGCTCAAAGCTAAGAGAATCCGCAGGAATTTTAGATGGAGTATTAGTGGGTTTAGTTATTATTATTGCTGTGTCTTATCTCGTTGGGGAATCTTATAATCCATTCCTCTATTTTAGATTTTAGGCGGCATGGGAAATCACTTAATCAGAATAGTCGTGTAATAGGAGAATGAATATGTTTAACCATTTCAAAGGATTTAAAAAGAGACATTTTAATATTATAGTTTTTCTCGTTTTGGTGATGGGATTTGGCATAATTGGCTTGTTTACACCTAAATCAGAAGCTTATATTGCTTCTGAAAATAGAATGTCACAGACCTTACCACCGCTCACGAAAGACAGTTTGTTTTCGGGCAATTACTTTGGTGCATTTGACCAGTTTTATTCAGACCATTTTGTCATGCGATCTAAGTGGGTTGCTCTAAGCCAAGTGGTTAAAAAATATGAAGGTATTCCTTCAAAGGATAATGTTGCCCTTATTGATTTTGCTGGTGCTAACGTAGCAGGAGAAATTGATGAAACCCATACGTCGGGAGAAGCGGCGTCAAAGGACCAGTCGGAAAGTGATTCCAAAGGCCAATCTTTAGAGCTTCAAAATTGGGGAAAGTTATTAGCTTACGAAGACAAGGTTATGGAGATTAATCAAATCAATGAAGCGGCAATTGAGCATTATACGTCGGTGATTAATAACTATGCCGACCGCTACAAGGATATTCAAGTCTCTGTTTTGATGCCACCTACTCAAATTGAATTTTTAGAAGATGAAGACTACAAGTCTCTTTCGGATTCAGAAAGAGAAAGTTTAGACCTCGTGAAAAAGGGGCTTTCAGACACGGTAGACTTTGTTGATGTCTATGATAGTTTAAAAGCGCATCAAGATGACTATATTTATTTTAGGACAGACCATCACTGGACTCAGAGAGGTGCATTTTATGCTTATCAAGTTTTGAGTCAACATTTGGGTGTAACGCCCAAGACACTTTCGGACTTTAAAATTGATGCTTATCCAGGTTACTTAGGCAGTCTTTACAATGCATCGCAGCTTGAAGTGCTTAAAGACAACCCTGATGTAGTAGAAGTTTTTAGAGGTTTACCTCATAACCAAATGATGTCACTACAGGGAGATACTTATGATAAGGACGGGGATGTTTATATAGAAAGTTATCTAACAGATAGCCAAATGTACGGTATTTTTTGTGGGGGCGACCGAGCTGTTTATAAAATTGAAACCCAAAATCATTCAGGTAGAAAAATTTTAGTTCTTAAAGATTCTTATGCCAATGCTCTCATTCCTTTTTTAACAGAGCTTGCAGATGAAATTCTAGTGATTGACCCACGGATGTATGATGAGAATATTGACTCTCTTGTTTCTGATGAAGGCATTACAGATATTCTCTTTATCAATTATGTTTTGGTTAACCGCTGGGATGGTTACGGTGGTCTTTATGAAAAGTTAATTCAGTGAGTGAAAAGAGCCGTTTAGCCGACTACAGTGCTGATTGGCTCTTTTGTTTGAAACCATTATAAATCTGTAATCTCTTCCAATTCTACTGGAAAGAATACGAAAAATAAAGTATAATAAACGTAACTACAAGATGTGGCGTGATTGAACGCCATTTTTTGTATGGACTACTAGGGGTTGCGTTTTACTTATCATATTATAAATAATAGTTGGTTTACCTTAAATACCATTACATAATACAATTAGTTATGAGCCTAAATCATTGTAGGAGACTTTTATTAATGAATGAAATAAAACTTGGTGAACTAAAACTTGGAGATCAGCTTGAAGAAGCGGTTTTTTCTAAAGATGGTAATTTGCTTTTGAATAAGGGAACCGTTGTCAGCTACGAAATCCTTTCTAAGTTAAAAAACCATGATGTTGACTTTTATAATACGATAACGCGAATATCAGGAGAGCATCAGCCAGAGAATGTCCTTAATACACGTGATTATGAAAAATCAGTTGAAACAGTCAAACGTGTTTTTGAGAAGGTATTGTCCCAAGATCAAACGGGGATAAAGGGAAAAATACCTGATGATCAAGTGGATATGGTGGTGGGTGTCGTTGAAGTCATGCTCAAAGAAATTAATAGTCGCGAAGAACTCCTATACTCAATGACAAAGCTAATGGATACAGATGACTACACCTATAAACACAGTGTAAATGTGTCTATTTTAAGTATATTAACAGCTAAGGCTATGGACTTTTCAGATGAAGAAATCAAAGAAATTGCCATTGGAGCACTCTTACATGATATAGGCAAGGCAAAGGTAGGCAGTGAAGTGATACAGAAGCCGTCTGCGCTTAAGGGGAATGAGCGCGAAGAGATGCGTAAGCATCCTGAGTATGGTTATGAGATTGTCAAAGATGTTGAAGGTCTTCCCTACAGTGTGAAACAGATTGTGAGACACCATCATGAAAAGTTAGATGGCACAGGTTATCCCATGGGACTTAAGGGAATGGAAATTCCTAAGTACGTTAGGCTGGTTACTGTATGTGACATGTACGATGCCATGACAACGAATCGAATTTATAGAAAACGGATGCCTGTTTATACAGCACTTGAAATTTTGATGAAAGACGCAGTCTATAAAATTGACCGAGAAGTTTATCGCAAAATGACCAGTACCATTTGTGTTTTTCCTGTAGGTGTTGGCGTCATTCTATCAGATGGTCGTGTGGGAATCGTTTCAAGCTATACCCATCAGAATCCAACGCGTCCTAAAGTCAAGGTGATTGATTTTACAATTGGTCAATCCGAAATAGATGTAGAAGAAATTAATTTAGAAAGACATCACACACTTTTTATTGTTGACGTATGGGATGTTGATGCTTTTAAATCACAATTTGATGGAGATTCGTTTGATAAAATGACAGCAGAAGAAAAAGGCAAATACGCTTCAAGTGTCATTTAGAAAAGTAAACAGATTTAATAACTGATTAACACAAGATATCCATAAGGAGCTTGTGTTTTTTATATCCCAAAAAGAGCAAAAAAGTTGAAAATCTTGACTCTTTTTTTACATATCTTGCTTATTTGGCAGGCGATGTTGACGTTAACATTTTTGAAAGATATACTTGTATTATCAATAAAAACAGCATCTCTTGATGGTGGAATCATCAGCTTGTGGTGAAAAAGCCATTGGGTTTGTAAAAAATAAGGATTAAATATTTTGTTTTTGAAAGGAGCAAAACATGGAAATCAGATATGCGAATCACCCAGAAGATTCAAAGTATTATACCACTGAGGAATTAAGAGAGCACTATCTTATCGAACAAGTTTTTGTAGCGGACCAAGCGGCACTTGTTTATTCACATATTGACCGTATCATTGCAGGTGGGATTATGCCTGTTGAAAAAGAAGTGACCCTTGAAGCGGGAAAAGACTTAGGCGTTAAAACTTTCTTTGAAAGAAGAGAAGGTGGCGTGATTAACATTGGTGGTAAAGGAACGATTACCATTGATGGCACTGACTATGAAATGAATCAATATGATGGCTTATATATTGGTAAAGGAGCTATTGAAGTGGCATTTAAGGCAGCTGATAAAAGCAATCCACCTAAATTCTATTTTAACAGTGCACCGGCACATTATGCCTTCCCAACTAAGCATATTACACTTGAAAAAGCTAACAAAGTTCACTTAGGTGATCCTGCTACTTTAAATGTAAGAACGATTAATCAATATGTTCACCCTGCTGTATGTGAAAGTTGTCAACTTGTTATGGGCATGACAACGCTTCAAGAAGGGAGCGTATGGAATACTATGCCATGTCATACACATGAAAGAAGAATGGAAGTTTACATGTACTTTAACATGGATGAAAATGCACGCGTTTTCCACCTTATGGGACAACCGCAAGAAACCAGACATATTGTTATGGGTAATGAACAAGCGGTAATCTCACCAAGCTGGTCAATTCATTCAGGTGTAGGGACAGCAAGCTATACCTTTATCTGGGGCATGTGCGGCGAAAACATTGAGTTTGATGATATGGACCACGTTAAAATTCCAGAACTCAAATAAGACGTTTTTTTAAATTGTTTTTCATAAGTTAATCCCAAATATACCTTTTATACTGAATCCCCCTCTTGTAAGGACCAATACAAGAAGGGGATTCTTTTATTTAACAGCTATAAAATAAAGACTTGCTGTATCATTTTTGCTTGAAAAGCACAGATGTCAAGAAAAAGGAAATGAATTGTAACCGTTACAAACTGTTTACAATATAAAGTGATAAAAACTTTCATTATGTGCGTTCAGTCACATACGCCACTTAATATTTCAGATACAATTAAGAAAAAAACGGAGGTAATGTGAATGAATTATTTAGATGGTTTTAAAGCGGGCAAATGGCAATCAGCGATAGATGTAAGAGATTTTATTCAAAATAACTACCTACCTTATGAAGGTGACGAATCTTTCTTAAAAGGTAAAAGTCAAAAAACTGAAAAAGTTTGGGACAAGGCAGAAGCTCTTATTAAAGAAGAAATTGAAAAGGGCATTATTGACATTGAAACGACTATTTTTTCAGGCATTAACAATTATAAACCTGGCTATTTAGATAAAGACAATGAAACCATTGTTGGTTTTCAAACAGATGCACCTCTTAAACGTATTATGAATCCTTATGGCGGCACAAGAATGCTTGAGTCTTCACTTGCTGCTTATGGCTATGAAGTAGAAGGCGACATGCTTGATACTTTTAAAGACTACAGAAAAACACATAACCAAGGTGTTTTTGATGCTTATACACCAGAAATGAAAACAGCAAGATCTGTAGGACTCTTAACAGGTCTTCCAGATGCTTATGGTCGTGGTCGTATTATTGGTGATTACAGAAGAATCGCTCTTTACGGGATTGATCGTTTAAAAGCAGAAAAGAAAAAAGATATTGCGGTACTTGCAGAAGAAGCGGCTTCTGAAAAAGTGATTCAATTAAGAGAAGAACTTTCAGAACAATTAAGAGCACTTGATGATATCAAAGCCATGGCAGCGAGCTACGGTGTGGATATTTCAAATCCAGCTCAAAATGCTCAAGAAGCGATTCAATTCTTCTACTTTGGTTATTTAGCAGCCGTAAAAGAAAACAATGGTGCAGCGATGTCATTGGGTAGAAATACTGCTTTTCTTGACATTTATATTGAAAGAGATATTAAAGAAGGCCGTTTAACTGAAGAAGATGCACAAGAATTAATTGATCAATTGGTTATCAAATTGAGAATGGCAAGACATTTAAGAACACCTGAATACGATGAGCTTTTTGCAGGAGATCCCACTTGGATTACTGAATCATTGGGTGGGGTTGGTGAAGATGGTCGTACATTGGTAACGAAAACAGCGTATAGATTCTTAAACACACTCACTAACCTTGATCCAGCACCAGAACCTAACATGACAGTTCTTTGGTCAAAAGATTTACCAAAAGCCTTCAAACGTTATTGTGCGAAAATGTCAATCGCAACAGGTGCTATTCAGTATGAAAATGACGATTTAATGCGTCCACTTTATGGTGATGATTATGGCATTGCTTGTTGTGTATCACCAATGAGAATTGGTAAAGAAATGCAATTCTTCGGTGCGAGAACCAACCTTGCTAAAGCCCTTCTTTACAGCATTAATGGTGGGGTTGATGAAATGAAAACCACTAAAACTGGTGATAGAATTACAGCGATTGCAGGCATTGACAAAATCGAAGACGATGTTCTTGATTATGATAAAGTACTTGAAAATTATAAAAAAGTCATGACTAAACTCGCTAGAATTTATGCGGGTACGATGAACACTATCCATTATATGCATGACAAATACGCTTATGAAAAAGGTCAAATGGCACTTCATGACACTTATGTCACACGTAACATGGCCTTTGGTGTGGCAGGGATTTCTGTTGTAGCAGATTCACTCAGTGCCATTAAACACGCTAAGGTAAAACCTGTGAGAAACGAAGAAGGTCTAGCAGTTGATTTTGAAATCGAAGGGGACTTCCCTAAATTCGGTAATGATGATGACCGTGTAGACTTTATTGCCAAAGACATTGTAACGTTCTTTATGAACGAACTTAACAAACACAAAACTTACCGTGATTCAGTTCACTCAATGTCAATCTTAACCATTACTTCAAATGTCGTTTATGGTAAGAAAACAGGTTCTACACCAGATGGCAGAAAGAAAGGCGAACCGTTTGCACCAGGAGCTAACCCAATGCACGGCCGTGATACAATGGGCGCCCTTGCTTCACTTAACTCAGTAGCGAAGTTACCGTTTGAAGGCGTTTGCCAAGATGGGATTTCAAATACCTTCTCAATCGTTCCTCAAGCCCTTGGCAAAGATGAAGAAAGTCAATATCAAAACCTTTATGGTTTACTTGATGGTTACTTTGGACAAAAAGCATTCCACTTAAATGTTAACGTGCTTTCAAGAGAATTACTCATTGACGCCATGAACTTCCCACACAAATATCCAACCCTTACCATTAGAGTTTCAGGATATGCGGTTCACTTTAACCGTTTAACCAAAGAACAAAAAGAAGAAGTCATCGCAAGAACATTCCACGCACGCGTATAAGGGCATTAGACCTTATCATGAGAATCGAGTGACTCATAAATTGCTTCAAATAGAATCAAATAGCCTGAAATAGGCTAATCTATCCTTAAATAGTGTATCAGTATTAATCAATATAGATGATGAAATCCCTATCAAATAAGGGAGTAAAATGGATTAAGCCTTAAGGAGGATGCCTCCCCAGAATCCTTAAGGTTTTTTAATCCATTATTGAAAGAAAATAAAGGAGGAAGACCATGAGACAAGCAAGCATTCATTCTATTGAAACCATGGGACTGGTAGATGGTCCAGGTATTAGAACTATATTCTTTTTACAAGGCTGTCCACTCAAATGTCGTTACTGTCATAATCCTGACACGCAACATTTCATGGGTGAAAATAAAATGTCAGTAGATGAAATCGTCCAAATGGCGAGTCGTTATAGAGGCTACTATGAAGCTTCAGGCGGTGGTGTGACTTTCTCTGGTGGTGAACCTCTTATGCAAGGTGAATTTTTAGTCGATGCCTTATCCCGCCTCAAGGCAGAAGGCTACTCTACCTGTATAGATACATCAGGTTTTGGTGTTCAAAAATATTATCCAGACATCCTCAAAAATACAGATTATATTCTACTGGACATCAAACACTATGATGAAGACAAACACATGGACCTCACAGGCAGAAGCAGAGAAGGTGTCAAAGCTTTTATGAAAGCCATTAAGGCACACTTTAAAGGGAAAATCATCATTCGTCATGTGATGGTACCTGGCTGGACAGATAACGAAAAAAGCATGGACGAAATCCTAAAAGTAATCGAACCCATTGAAAAGTCTATTGAAAAAATCGAGATTTTACCGTATCATAGAAATGGAATTGAAAAATATTCTCAGTTGAATTTGCCCTACACTTTTGAAACCGTACCGGCAATGGATGCTGATGACGCTAAAAAACTCGAAAACTACATTAATAAGGGGCTTCATGACTTAAAAGCCTTGAAACAAGTAGTTTAATGACTAGAAAGGGTGATCGCTATTAGACCAGCCCATTGTAACAGAGAAAATTGTATCAAATGCGGGCGTATGCTTTGCATGAACAACGTGCCTTTACTCTCTTCACTCTCTCCTGAAGAAGGACATAAGATTTCAGAAGGTGTTTCTTCTGAAACGTATAAGAAGGGAGAACTCATCTTTCGAGAAGGACAAAAGGCCAACAAGCTCTATATTATTTGTTCAGGAAAAATAAAAATATTTAGAAATACAGTGGATGGCAAAGAACAAATTCTCTATATCTTAACAGAAGGTGACTTCATCGGTGCCTTTAACCTCTTAAAAGAAGATGAATTTGATTTCAATGCAGCAGCTGTAGAAGATACACAGATCAGTATGCTCGAAAAAGAAGCTTTTGACAAAGTCATGTTATCGAATCCAGAGATAACCCTGAAAATCTTTGAAAAAGCTTATGAACGGATTATGAAAGTAGAAGCACTGGTCGCAAGACTCTCAAGTAACAGTCCAGACGCCAAAGTTGCAGGACTGTTACTTGACTTGATTGAAAGGTTCGGGACAAGTACCGATGAAGGGATTGTCCTCGATCTAACCATTTCAAGAGAAGAGATGGGGTCCTATGCAGGAATCTCAAGAGAGACCATGTCAAGAAAACTTCAACTCTTTCAAGAAATGGATCTTATCAAACTCATGGGCGTTAAGAAGATTTTGATTATTGATCAAAATAAACTTAAGGCACTGATATAATGGATGATAATGGCAATAGATGACAAAGGCAATAAAGCTCCCACTTTTGATGGGGGCTTTATTTTTTTGTCAGGAATGAACAAAATTGACTATATATTCAATACATTTATACCAAATCTAGTAAAAGTCACGTGAAAGGCACATTGAAGGTTTATCATTGATGATGTGGAGTAATATAAAAAATCAGATATAATGATAGTTATAAAGAGAAAGTAACCGATACTTATAAACTAATTAATGATGCAATTCTGTATGAATTAGGCATTTAGTTAGGAGGTGGAGTTTGAAATTTTTAGCATATTTCTTATTAGGTATATTTTGTTTTTTTAGTGCGGACTTTATTGCAACCAATTACGCGAGTGAAGTTGGAGCAGGATTTAATGAAATGGGTATGGTAACATCATCTATATCCTTATTAATCGCAGTAGTTGTTGTATGCACGGCAATTATGTGGCATAAAATTGATTCTTTAAAAAAATAAGGGTTTTTGAAATCAATTTTTGCTAAGCTTAAAGCACTGATATAAAGTAAATAATGATAAAAATAACCACCTTGTCTTAACCATCAATTTTTAGTTTGTATTGAAGGTTAGGGTCGGGGTGGTTTTTTGTATTGCAAATATGGAATAAAATTCAATCAAAAGGAGGGCTAGTGATTTATTTAAGAAAATATTAAGTTATTTCATTATTATGTTAAACTAAAGGAGGAAAATAAAAATGAAGAAAGGAGGCTGATAGCCTATGAATAAATAGCTGATAGCCTATGAATAGATATATGAAAGCAGTGATAGCATTTTTTATTTGTGCATTTGTGTTATATGCATTTTTGTTGATTCTAGATATTCAGATTACCTACTTAGCCGGTTTTTGTCTAGTATGTTCAACGATAGTATTTTGTAGGCATAAAGATTGAAGGCGGTTTTCTAAAAAAACATTATAAGATTTCAAGACATTACATATGTTGAATTTTCCGAATATTGCTTAAATTCAACGTTACAATTTGATTACATTGTTGATTACTGTGTTATGAATTGCACAGGGGTATAAATATATTCAAAGATGTAGTAGGTCAAAATACGGTAGAAAAGTATTTTGTCCTATCACATTAGTAAAAATAATGATGGAGTGATAAGTTTAATTATAAGTAAGGTGGTGAATATGAAAAAAGTAGCTATTATTATAATAACGATAGTTGTTGTAGTTGGTGGATTAAGCCTTTATACGGTCTATCTTAATTATAATCGAGAAATACCCCTTAGTATTAGCCAAGAAGCAGTATGGGTTCAAAATAATCAGCTGAGTACAGAGACCTCGATAGCACTTGAAGGCATTATACGTCATGATAAGACTATACACCGCTATCTGTATTCAGGAGACATTCACACAGGAGATGACGAAGTTGATTATGAAACGACGACTTGGTATATACTGTACAAATTAGATGATGATATTTACTGTGGAGAAATATCAGGGCGATATTCTGGACAAGAGTCATACGTATATTTAGATTTATCCCAAAAGATTTACGTGATAGTGCCAAAGCTTAAAATTGATAATAAATATTTACGCTTATCTGATGATTTCTATTTTTCGTCTATGACATCTTATTCAGTTGAGGAAATGACTGCGCTAAAAGAAACTTATGTGGAGCGATATCGTGAAGAACGGTCAAAACGATAATAGATTTATAATGAGAAAGCAAGAATTTAAAGTTAACTTTTCAAGTAATGACTTTTCAGGAATGAACATAATTTACTACAGGACTAATACACCTATTCCAAATCTAGTAAAGTTCATGTGAAAGACACATTGAAGTTTTATCATTGATGATGTGGAATAATGTTTACAAAAAAGAAGGTTGCTGGATTTTAAGAATATTCCATGCAGTCGTTAATGAAATGTGACAAGATAAATAGGAGAAAGAAAAAATGAAGAAAGGGACTAAAAGGTTTTAAATTATGACTATCATTCAAAATTTATATGTATTGGTTCTTCTCAATATTATTTTATCACGGAGTATTATGGGACGGAAACTTAAAAAATCTCAAAATCTTTATGAATATTGGAAGCTTAAATTGATTGAACTTGCTCTGTGGTCGCCATCTATGATTTATATATTTTTTATAGTTGAGGAAATACCTGATCAATTTGCCCTTATTAACCATTTTAAGGCGGTTTATATAGGATTGATACTTGTTGCTTTATATCAAGTAGAAGCTTATCAATTCGTGGAGAAAAATAAAATAATAGAAAGCACTAATGAAAAATATTAAGTGGTGTTGGTAGGAGAAGGGAAATTTAGAGGGTCTAATAATTTTTATTTCTCATCTAAAACCTCTTATTCAGTTGAAAAAATGGTGGCTTTAAAAGAGACTTATGTGGAACAGTATTATGAGGCGATATTAAAGCGGTAATCATCTATATCCTTATTACTTGAAGGTTAGGCGTGACGATATAAGGATATTTTGTTATATTTATAATATTTTTACAGTTAAATATGATCTAAAATTAAAATAATAATCAAAATGTTATTTGTTTATCTTTTCTATTATTATGAGCGTAAAAAAATGATAAAGTCTTGAATTCTTATATGCTATAATCATCTTACACTAATAAAAAAATGGGGGGATAATATGTTTAAAAAAGCAGTTCTTAGTATAGCGTTAACTGCGCTAATATCACTATCATTGTGTCCTAATTATGCTGAAACAAATTTTTCAGGGGACTATTTAAACAGGTGGTCAGCAGGTATTTATTCTAAATGGATTGATCAAGGGGCGATTCAGTTAGATGAACAAAACAGAGTATATCCATCACAAAAGATAACGGGTAAAAAATTTAAGGAATTGAGTCAAAAGATAGCGGGGGTAGAATTAAATATTCAATCAGATGATTCATTTTTAACGCGTGGAGAGGTTGCATTAATGCTCTACAATGCCTTAAATATATCAGGTGACGAGACAGTTACTCAAGATGTTGCTATTTCAAAATTAAGAGAAATGGGCATCATAAATGGTAATGAAAATGGAGCAATTGAAATAAATAAAATGGTGACGAATGAAGAAGCGGTAGCCATGCTTGATAATGTGTCCACATTAGATGAAGTTTACCAAAGAGGCATCATTCAAAACACTAAATATGGGAAAGTTAAAGGTATTACACTTAATAATAATGGGGCATTAGCATGGTTAGGCGTTCCATATGCTAAGGCACCTGTAGGTTTATTACGTTGGAAGGCACCTGTTGAACCAGAAAAATGGCAAAATATAAAAGATACAACTGCTTTTTCTGATAAAGCACTCCAAGTTTCAGGGACTGATGTAATTGGGAGTGAAGATTGTCTGAATTTAAATATTTATAGACCTAATACAAATGAAACTAACCTACCGGTTATGGTCTTCCTTCATGGAGGTAATAATCAAACCGGTACAAGTCAAGATTTTCAAGGTGAACTTTTAGCGAAAAACGCTAATTGCATTATCGTCGCAATAGATTATAGATTAGGTGCATTAGGATGGCTAAATTTACCGGCATTAAAAACAGATGATGAAACTGAAAACTCTGGTAATTTTGGACTTTTAGACATTCATCAATCTTTAAATTGGGTTAGAGATAACATTAAATATTTTGGGGGTAATCCTTACAATGTTACTTTGGCTGGGCAATCGGCTGGCGGTAGAGATGTTATGGCTTGTTTGATATCTCCACTTTTCAAAGGAGATTTTCAAAAGGCATATGCTTTAAGCGGAGGAATGACTGTAACTGATCCCAAAGAGGGTGAAGAAATTGCAGCAAAGGCCATTGCTAAGCTTGTTGTTGAAGATGGAATCAAATCGAATGAAAGCGATGCGATTGAATGGTTAAAATCAGATGAAAACGCTGTAAAGACCTATTTATATCAATTGCCTTCTGAAAGACTTGCTAATTTGATGACCAATGCTGCTATTAGAATGTCTGTGTTTCCACATTTATTTGCAGATGGTGTAACGATTCCTAAAGAAGGATTTGAAGTGTTTAAAACAGGTGAATATAATCAAGTTCCAGTTATGTTAGGGAGTTGTGCTTCTGAATTTTCAGTGTTTGCAGCCACAGATCCTATGTTTGTAGCAAGTGTTTTTGGTGGGACTTTGAACAATGACGAGTCATTGATGGCTCAATACAATTTTGCTAATCATTACGGTAGCATGTTGTATACTAGTTTTAATGCAGAACGTTCAGCAGAGGCTCTATCACAGAATGCCAATCAACCGAAAGTTTATGCTTATCGTTTTAGTTTTGGTGAAGATGCTAGCGTAATAGGACCTGGTTTAGGAACTTTATTGGGTGCGAATCATGGTATTGATATGGATTTTGTTACAGGCAAAGAAAATCCTATGTTAGCAACGAATTATACTGAAGAAAATTATAGAGGCCGTAATCAATTAAAACAAGCAATGCAAACTTATATCAAAAACTTTTTACACACTGGAAATCCAAATGGCACGGATACGGATGTTCAGTGGAATTCTTGGTCAAATGTTGCAGGCGAAGATAAGCTTATTATATTAGATGCAGATAAAAAATCAGCTAAGATTGAAATGACTAACGCTATTGAAGATGAAGCTGTTTTTGAACTTATGGATAAAGATAATACTATATCAGATGCAGAAAAGAAAAATCTGATTTCAACCGTTATGTCTGGAAGATTTTTTAGTGAATCTTTAGATAAAAAATACAATCAATAAAATAGTAACTGATATTCAATAAGGATGATTACTTGTTTTAAGTTTACATTCTAAATAATACCGCTTGTCTAAAGAAGACAAGCGGTATTATTATTTATAAGTAGGAATGTCAGGTTTAAAAGAAATTTTAAAAATCATTGATTCATGTATATGATGGTCTTATTTTGATATAATTGGGATAAGATTTATACATATGAAGTTGAACGGGGGTTACATATGAAAAAACGGAATAATAAGATTGTCTTGGGACTCATTTTAGTCATCGCACTTGTTTACATCATTTCTACGGGCATCAATCCAAGTGCTGATAAGCTAGCAAAAGACTTTATAAAAGATTTTTATCAAGTGAAGGTTGACAGTGAAACCTATCAAGCAAGTATTGATTTAGAAGGTCTGAAAGATCATTATGGGCCTTATTTCACCGAAAATGGATTTGATGATTTTATCATGGATCGTCCTATGGTAGCAATTGAAAGAAGTCTTTTCCTTAGAAAATTTAAGATGGAAGTGCTTTCGATTGACCTAGAAGCAAGTCTTAAAGAAGAAGACCATGAAGTCTATAATTATAGGGCCGAATTAAAATTAACCTATGATGATGGGCAAGAAGAAAATATCACCGAAAGCGGATATGTGAATATGCTTAAAGTGAACAATGGTTGGAAAATAGATAAGAGTCGAATTGGACTCAATCATTTTATGGAGTAGATGATGCCTAAAAATATGAAGAATGTCAAATATTTAAATGCAGTACACCTTGCCAATCAGAAGATGGACAAAAGCTTAGACCCTTCGAAAAACTCAAAAGCATTAGATAAGGACAGTAAGCAGAAGCCTAATAAGGCTTGATTGGACCTGGTCACTTGATTTATTCAACAACACCTATGTGGCACTTGGTGAATTAGTAGCAAAAGCTTTTTTAGATGATGATATTGAAGGGTACTTTGACGCCCTAGATACCGAAATATACTTTAAAATAGTGGGAGCAGGAATTAACTTGGCTTCAAAAAATCCTGTAGCGAGTTTTTTTCAAATGCAGGATATAATCTTCTTCAAGAAGGAAGATACGCAGATGGAAATTCAACAATTTCTACTAGAGTAGTTGTTAAAAGGGGTAAGATTTATCATAATAATGATTGGATTGAATATTATCATGGAGAGCAATTAGAATACTATTTCACATATGATATGCATATTAAAGAATATCCAGGAGGACCAGTAGTTAAGAACGAACATGAAGCTTATATTGAGGAAAATGGATATAATCCCGTAAGAGTTGAATATGATAATTATTTCCGTGATAATGATTCAATTTATCAAAAAGCTTTAGGTGCATATCAAAATCATAATTATAAATATGTTGATTCGGGCAGAAGTCAGTTTCAAAAAATTGAAACTACTGATTTTGAAGTAGGTGTAAGCAGAGCATATTAAATTTATTATTTCTAAAAGTGGGGGGAGTATAGATGTTAGAGGGAAAAATTGAGATTATTCTTGCGTGTCTAATGCTTATATTTTTAGCATTTCTGAATATTCGATATCCAGATGAAATGAATCTTTTTCCTTTTGGATGGCTTTTCAAAGAAAAGAAAGTAAGTGACAATGTAAGAAAAATCACTATATGGCAAGGTATAGCTGCATTTGTTTTAGGAGTAGTACTGCTCATCGTTATATTGTTAAGTTGAGAGAATTGGACTGAATTGGTTATCTAGAGATAAACAAGTAAGTGAAATATAAGAACCTAAGAAAAAACACACTCCCATCAAAACACCGGGTGGCCCCTCAGCATTCATGACAAAAATAGAAAAATAGAAAAGCCCCACGTGTTGTTTTAAACCACTGTCCGAGCGAAGCGAGTTTGGTTTATAACACGTGGGGCTTTACATTATTTTTCATTTTTAGAGTGACGGCTGAAGGACCACCCGGTGTTTTGATGGGGGCAACCACCTCGATTTATTGACAAAGCACCTCATAAATCTTATCACAAATAGCATCCCCAACCGCTTTAGTCGATGCAGTTCCGCCTAAGTCACGGGTTAATACATTGCCATCAACCAGCGTTGCTTCAATGGCATCAACAATCACATTGTGATCATAGTCAGGAAGGAGATGGTCAAGCATAAGTTTAACCGTCCAAATCATAGCCATGGGATTGGCAATACTTTTACCTGCAATCTCAGGTGCTGATCCATGAACAGGCTCAAACATAGAAGGATAAGTCCCCTCAATATTGAGATTAGCACTGGCAGCGAAACCAAGTCCCCCTTGAAGCGCTGCTCCAAGATCTGTGATAATATCACCAAAGAGATTTGAAGCCACAATCACGTCATAAGCTTCAGGTTTTTGGACAAAATACATAGAAATCGCATCCACATGAGCTTGTTCGGTGACCACCTCAGGATAATTTTTAGCCATAGCCTTAAAGCGTTGGTCCCAGAAAACCATGGAGTAGTTAAGGGCATTAGACTTGGTCACACTCGTAAGCTTTTTCCCCTTTTTAGATTTTTGCGCCAATTCAAAAGCATATTTCATAATACGATCTGTATTTTTTTCGGTAAAGACCCCTGTTTGATAGACTGTTTTGCCATCTTCCGAAATAGAGCCGTCACCAGCGTATTCGCCTTCCACATTTTCACGTACCACGACAAAGTCAATCATGTCAGGTGTTTTATCTCTTAGAGGGCAAGGTGCACCCTTTAAAAGTTTAATGGGTCTTAAATTAACCGCTTGATCAAAACCTTGTCTAATTTTAAGGAGTAAGTCTCTCAGTGAAACATGGTCGGGAACCCCGGGAAAACCTACAGCACCCAGTAAGATGGCATCATAGCCAGCCAATATGTCCATCCCATCCTCAGGCATCATTTGACCTGTATTATGATAATATTCACAACCCCACGGGTACCAATCGTAAGTAAAAGTAGCGTATTCAGTGAGTCCCAGGTAAGACCCCAATATCTTAATTCCTTCTGTCATGACTTCGGTGCCAATACCGTCACCCGGAATTACAGCGATTTTAAAATTTTTCATCTTGAATCTCCTTTATATATGGAAAAAGTGTGAATCTAACGCCAACAATAACCTAAAAGATAAACTACATCTCAAGTGCCCAAGCACCATGAATACCTTCAATTGACTTAATTGCTTTAAGTGATTCTTTACTGACAGGTGCATCAACAGTTAAAAGCATCATAGCGTGTGGATTCTTTGCAGAAAGACTTACATTCATGGTTGCAATATTGACGTTTTCCTCACCGAGCTTTCCACCAATCTTACCAATCATTCCCGGTTTATCTGAATTCTCAATGAGTAACATATGTTTTTGAGGTTTCACATCAAATGAATAATCATCAAGTCCTACAATACGGGTTTCGTGACTGTTAAAAAGTGCACCTTCAAAGGTATGAGAACCTTTAGCGGTATTGATGATACACTTAATTGAGCTGGTGTAGCTTTTGTTTTCGGTTTCAGTGCCCTCGATAATACTCACACCACGCTTTTCAGCCACCAGTCTAGCATTGACATAGTTAACAGCATCATCGAGGACGTTTTCATAAAGCCCTTTTAAAAAGGCGAGCGTTAGAGTTGTCGTATCAAATTTAGCAATATCTCCTTTGTAGTGGAGGGCAATTTCAGTAATCCCTTCTTGATGAATTTGATGATAGAGTTTACCCACACTTTCACTTAAATGGAGGTAAGGGGTAAGTGCTTCGAGCTCGTATGATTTAAGAGCAGGTAAGTTAACAGCATTAGCGACGAGTTTACCTTTTAAGGCTTCTAAGACTTCAATGGCAACACTTTCACCCACATTTTTTTGAGCTTCAAGTGTTGAAGCACCTAAATGAGGTGTCAAAACAGTATTGTCCATATCGAGAAGGGGGGAACTAGGGTTGGGTTCACCAACGAGAACGTCTATGGCTGCTCCTGCCACTTTACCAACCTGCATGGCATTGTAAAGAGCTTCTTCATCAATAATTCCACCACGGGCACAGTTAATGACTCTTAGGTCTTTTTTGCAAATCTCAAATTGTTCCTTACCAATCATACCTAAAGTTTCTTTGGTTTTAGGCGTATGGACAGTAACAATGTCACTGCGTTTGATAAGTTCATTAAGTGTTGCCACTTTTTCTACGCCTGCTTTCTCAAAACAACTGATTTGGATGTAAGGATCATAGGCAATAACATCCATTTCAAAACTTTGCATTCTTTTGGCAACCATGGTACCAATACGACCAAGACCGACAACGCCTAAGGTTTTACCTCGGAGTTCCATGCCTTTAAATTGAGAACGATCCCATTGTCTTGACTTGGTATGGGCATTTGCACCGGGAATATTTCTACAAAGGGCTAGCATGAGGCCAATTGTTAACTCAGCAGCTGAAACAGTATTGGCATCTGGGGTATTGACCACGATGATTCCTCGTGCAGTTGCCCCTGCCATTTCTATATTGTCTACACCATTGCCTGCTCGGCCAACAACCTTGAGACGGGTTGCACGTGCATAAAATGCCTCATTGACTTTCGTGACACTTCTAACGATAATTGCATCGTATGCTCCGATGCATTCGAGGAGTTCTTCACGGGATAAATTGGTTTTTACATCAACCTCTAATCCATTTTTTTGTAGATACTGGATGCCTTCTTCAGCGATTTTCTCTGCAACAAGTACTTTCATCTTAATCCTCCTAATAGTTGCGATAATTATGTTAAATACGTTGATTACAAATGATTCATTTCAAATAAAAAAACCTCATCCTTCACACTTAAAGGACGAGGTTTACACGCGGTACCACCTTTATTACAAGACTTTACAATATATCTTGTATCTCAAAACCGATAACGGGGCTAACCGATAATGCTTTTGACATTATAGCTCAAAAAGGAGATGCGTAAAGTCTTTTGTCATTTTACACCAACCAATGACTCTCTGTGAAAAGATACTTTACTATAGTCTTTTATCACTGCTGATAGAATGTAATAAATATTAAGGAATTGTCATAAATATTTATCAGCTAGTATATAGAATCAAAATCATAAAGTCAATAATATAAATTTATTTTTATGATAAAGCGTGTAAAAGAGATTTATTTGTACGAGGTCAGTGGACAATAACTCAAAAAAATTGAGGAAATAGATTTTTGCAAGAGGAGGGGGTGAATTTTTCATATCTTAAGACTATTTGAAGCAAACTGTTTATTTTTCTGTTATACTGATATTGAAGTATGATTAGGAGAGAAGGATTATGGTAACCATTTATGATATTGCAAAAAAAGTTGGATGTGCTTCTAGTACTGTTTCAAAAGCACTCAATAACTCAAAAGAAATAAGTGATAAACGGAAAGCAGAGATTTTGGCAATTGCCAAAGAGATGGGTTATGTGCCAAATTCAAATGCCAGACAACTTGCAACGAAAAACAGTTGGGCCATTGGAATTCTTTTTAGTGAAGATTTGAATATCGGTCTTGAACATCACTTTTTTAGTGGTGTCCTACAAGCATTTAAAACCTATGTCGAAGACCTTGGCTATGAAGCCACATTCGTTTCTAAGAAGGTAGGTGCTCAATCTTATACTTACCTTGAATGGTGTAAGTACAAGGGAATTGATGGCGTACTTATGTTGACAGTTGATGCCGATGATGAAAACCTCAAAGAATTAACCCAAAGTGGGATTCCTATTGTGACGGTGGATAATGGTTTGATTAATGCACCAACTGTGATTTCTGATAATTATCAAGGAACCCGTATGGTGCTAGAGTACCTCATGATGAGAGGGGCAAAAAAAATTGCCCATATTGCCGGTCCAATGCGTTCTTTTTCGGCGATGGAACGTTTGAAGGGGTACAAGGAAGTGTTAAGAACCTCGGATATAGAGGTCGATGATAACTTAATTGTTGAGGCTAATAATTATGATTTTAACAGCGGGAAAAAAGCACTTTTAGAGCTTCTTAAAAAGAATGATGGACAGTTACCGGATGCCATTTATGCGGCCAGTGATGATATAGCTTTAGGGGTAATCATTGCACTGAAAGAGTTAGGCTACAAGGTGCCAGACGATGTTTCGGTAGTGGGATTTGATAATATAGAGTTGACGCGTTACACCTCACCGTCATTGACGACGGTTGCTCAAGACAAATTTATGATTGGTACAGAAGCTGCCAAACACTTGATTGCACAAATAAATAAAGAAACAGGTATTGTCCCAGGTATTGTTAAAAGGGTCCCTGTTGAATTGATTATTAGAGAAAGTACAAAATAATGTACTTTTTTTATTTGCATTATTTAAGGCATGTGTTAATATATTTATAAACGAAACCGCCTTCGTAAAAATAGACGATAGCAATAATAATATGGGGTTGTTGATGAAAAGCGGGAAGTAAGAATGTATTAACTGAGGAGGGCATGTGAGTTATTCTTTTAATAATAATCAATTTATCATAGAAGACTATGATAAAAAGAAGACGTTTTCAAGTTTTTTACCGGGCATTGCAGGAATCAAGGGGATTCCTCTTTGGGCATTTTATGCCAATAGAGGGCAGGGAATTACAAGTTTTGGCATTCGGGATAAGGACCAGCCTATTTTAGAATTTTTTCCTGCTAATACAAGTTATCAATACGTTGATAAATATGGTTTTAGAAGTTTTGTGGCAGTGGATGGGGAAGTTTATGAACCCTTTACGGTCAATACAAGAGATGTAGTAAAGCGAAATATGGCTATTTCAAGAGGACACTTTACGATTGAAGAGATCAATGAAAGCCGTCAAATTCACTATAAGGTAACCTATTTTGGTTTAACTAATGAGCCGGTTGCTGGTCTCGTGAGAAAAGTAGACATTAAAAATGTTGGTCCAGAGCGGCAAATAGATGTTGTTGATGGGATTGCAAGTATCCTTCCCTCTGGTGCAACTAATGCAGGCTACAAAGAAATGTCTAACTTAATGGTCTCATGGATGGGCGTTGAAAATCTTGAAAATAAGATTCCATATTATAAATTCAGACTATCCAGTGATGATGAATCGGAAGTTTCTATGATTGACAGAGGACATTTTTATATGTCTTTTGTTGAAGACCAGCAGGTGATTAGGCCAATAGTAGACCTAGGAATGGTCTTTGGCTATGATACGTCTTTAACCTTACCGATTGCCTTTGAAGAAAAGGGTATAAAATCAATGGATTTAGAGAACCAAGTTTTAGTCAATAAAGTCCCTTGTGGTTTTACGCCAGTTTCGAAATCGGTTGCGTCGAATCAAACGATTCAACTTAATACCATCATTGGACATGTATCGGATATAGCTTTGATTAATGAAAAAGTGGAGACTTTTGCTACTCAAGCTTATATTGACCAAAAACTGAAAGAAGCAGAGCATATTATTGATCAATTGGTTGATACTGTTGACACACAGACTGCTTTTCCCTTGTTTAATGACTATATTAAACAAAATTTCTTAGACAATATGCTAAGAGGGGGGTATCCGATGGTATTTGGAGAGCATGAAAACCCTAAAATTTATCATGTTTATTCGAGAAAGCACGGTGACCCAGAAAGAGACTATAACTTTTTCACCTTGTCACCAGAATTTTACTCACAGGGGAATGGTAACTTTAGAGATGTGAATCAAAACAGGCGTAATGATGTTTTCTTTGTGCCTCAAGCAGGACTTTTTAATGTAAAAACCTTTATGAATCTCATTCAACTGGATGGGTATAATCCGCTAGATGTCAAGGGAACCACTTTTACCCTTGAAGCAACTTGTGCTGAAGACTTAATAAGTGAATATGTTGTGGATAAGGTTGCTGATATGACGGAAATACTCACAGGCAAGTTTACACCCGGTCAAATCAGCATGGGAATTTTGCTTAATAGCATCAAGCTTAATAGTGATGAAGACGCCTTTATCAATAGGGTTTTAGCGAAATCGACACAACATATTGAAGCTGTATTTGGAGAAGGCTTTTGGGTAGATCATTGGACTTATAATTTTGATTTAATTGAAAATTACTTGAGTGTTTTTCCCGATAAGTTAAACGCTTTTCTTCATGAAGATAAAAGCTATCAATACTATGAGAGTCCAGTGCGTGTTTTACCGAGAACGATGAAATATGGTTTAACGGATGAAGGCGCGGTGAGACAATATGGAGCCATCGAAAAAGAACCTCTTTCAGAGCGTTATCAGCAATCTAACTGGGTCAGAATGCCTTCAGGACAAATTTATTTGACTAATTTGGCTCAAAAATTGATGACCTTAGTTTTAACGAAGTTTTCTAGCCTTGATCCACTGGGAATGGGGATTGAAATGGAAGCGAATAAACCGGGGTGGAATGATGCCATGAATGGTCTTCCAGGGGTTTTTGGTTCAGATTTAAGTGAAAACCTAGAATTAGTTCGCGTGGTGCGCTTTTTAAAAAATCATTTGAGTGAAAATCTTATTTTATTGAAAGAAAGTGCAAGCTTATTTCAAAGCCTTAAAACTATTATTGAATCAGAAAACGACTATTTTAAGCGTTGGGATAAAATGACTACAGCGCGTGAAACATATCGTGCTCAAATTCAAAAGGGTATTAGTGGAGAAGAAGTCGTTGTTTCTAAAAGACAAGTTCTTGACTTTCTCACTTTGACTGAAGGAATTTTACTTGATGGAATTGACCGAGCAAAAGCGAATAATGAGGGCATTATTCCTACGTATTTAGCTTATAAAGCCAGTGCATACGACTGTTTAGATGAAATGACGCCTTATGGATTAAGAGCGGTGAATGTTAAGGCTTTTGAAGTTCAAAAGATTCCTGATTTTCTTGAAGCACCGGCAAGAAGTTTCAAAGTAGGAAGTGTTGAAGAAAATCGTCGGTTATATCAAAAAATAAAAGCAACAGACCTTTATGATCAAGCCCTTAAAACTTATAGAACCAGTCGACGATTAGATGAAATGAATTATGAGCTTGGTAGAATTAGAGCTTTTACACCAGGTTGGTTAGAACGAGAAAGTAATTTTTTGCATATGACCTATAAATACCTTTTGGGTCTTCTAAAAGGTGGCCTTTATGATGCCTTCTTTGAAGAAATCAAAAGCAATTTAGTTTGTTTCATGAATCCGGATGTATACGGTCGGTCGACACTTGAAAATTCTAGTTTTATAGCCAGTAGTCTCAATCCCAATCCAAGCGTGGTAGGGCAAGGTTTTGTGGCTAGATTGAGTGGATCAACAGCAGAAATGCTGAGTATATGGCAACTCATGATGTTTGGCAAAAACCTATTCACTTATAAGGATGAGCTGATTTTTAGTCCTCAACCTTTATTAACACCTGATTTTTTTATCAATGGTTATCTTCAAACCACCTTGTTATCAACAACTACTTTTATCATAGAAAATCAGACGCATTTACCAACTTATTCTGAAGAGATTGAGGTGGCTTATTATTGCATTGATGGTCAAAAGGTAAAAGAAGTCAAAGGACAGTGGGCTGAAAAAGTGCGTTGTGGTCAGGTGAAAGTATTGAAAATGGTCTATCAAGTGAAGACTATAAAATAAAGATTATAAAACAAACGTTATAAGAGTGATTTTAAAGAGGAGGCGATTTTATGAAAGTATTATCTGTTAGATCTGAAAAAAAAGACCTTAAATATTGGCAGCCATTACCTGAACGTCAAACGGGGACCTTTGATGCACGAAGACCTGTTGTAGCAGTCAATAGTCAATACGAATACCAAGAACATATGGGGTTTGGAGGTGCCTTCACCGAGGCGGCAGCCTATACATTATCAGAAGCCCCAGATGCTCTTCGTAGGGAAGCTCTCAAGGCTTATTTCTCTAAAGAAGAAGGTCTAGGTTACGTTTTAGGTCGTGTTCACATTCATTCATGTGACTTTGCCCTTGGTAACTATACCTATGTTGAAGAGGGGGACAAGGCACTAGAAAGTTTTGATTTATCACATGAAGACCAATGGCTAGTGCCCATGATTAAAGCGGCTCAAGATTATGCTCAAAAACCCTTAAAATTGTTAGCATCACCATGGAGTCCCCCTGCTTTTATGAAGGATACTCAAGAAATGAATTATGGGGGCAGGTTATTGGCAGACTATGCAGAGTCATGGGCCCATTACTATGTGAAATATATTGAAGCAATGAAGAAACGGGGAATTGATATATGGGGAGTCAGCGTTCAAAATGAACCACTTGCGACCCAGACTTGGGATTCGTGCATCTATAGTGCAGAAGAAGAAAGAGATTTTGTTAAAAATCACCTTGGACCGGTTTTAAAAGCAACTTATCCCGAAACTCATATTGTTATCTGGGATCATAATCGAGATGTCATTGTTGAGAGAGCTTCGGTGGTTCTATCAGATCCAGATGCGGCAAAGTATGTGTGGGGAACAGGTAATCACTGGTATGTTAGTGAAGCTTTTGAAAATCTATCGGCGGTACATCACCTTTATCCAGATAAACATATACTCTTTACAGAAGGATGTGTCGAGTTAACCATGACTTCTGAAAATGCCCAATTTGAAGGGTATTTAGGCTCTTGGAAAAATGGTGAACGTTATGGGCGCAATATTATAGGTGATTTTAACAATTGGAGCAGGGGATGGCTTGATTGGAACTTGGTGCTCAATGAACTAGGAGGGCCTAATCATGTCTATAATTATTGTGAAGCGCCTATTATGTATGATCGACAGAAAGAAGCACTTATTTACAATAATTCTTATTACTATATTGGTCATTTTTCAAAATATATTGAAGTGGGAGCTAAACGTCTTGAAACACAAGTAACCAAAGAAGATGTCTATGCAGTATCCTTTAAAAATCCCAATGGGGATATTGTCGTTGTTGCTCAAAATGAAGGATGGATTGCAGAACTCGCTTTAGTTGTAGATGGACAAGGGATTAATATTAACTTACCAGATCATTCAATAACCACTTTTATTCTTCAAACAGAATAGGATGAAATGAAAGAAAAAATAATATCAATGAGCCATAAAAAGAAATCGGTTTCGCTATTTTTCGAAAAAATAAGCTTGTTTTTGTAAAAATACAAAAGCATTTAGAAAATGTTTCAATAATCATACATCGGTTGAAGTGTTTTTATTATTGGAGAAATTATCCATAATCAAAGGCGTCTTTATGATGTGAAATGGTCCGTAAACACCTTTGGATTTAATAAGATTACCACTGACTAATCGTTGATAAATCAATGTTTTTCCAAGCTTTAATCTCATTTAATTCAGGGTGCTTTACGGCTATTGATTTATCGTGAAAAATACACAATAATGAAGAGCATATCTTAGTAAAGCGATTTCTTATATAAAGAAAACGAAACAAAAATGACGATGAAAAAAGGTTGCAACCGGTTTCGTATTTGTGTTATATTAAAGATGAACTTAGTTGAAATTTAATAAATTTTATATCTATGGGGAGGAAACAATGAAAAGAATATTGACACTGCTTTTAGTTTTAGCAGTAACAGTGCTTGGATTCTCAGGCTGTGGTAGTAACGGGGAAGCAACAGGAGACAACAGCACAGGAGATTCACCAAGTGTGGCAGTTGATGATTCAAAAGATTATTCGAAAGAAAAGTTGGTCATTTGGTCATTTACTGATGAACTTGAAACAGCAGGCGATATTGATAACTTTAAAGCCTTATATACTGCGCCAGGGAAACCTTTTGAAGGTTGCGAAGTAGAATTCGTTGCAGTATCTATTCAAGATGGTTATATGGATAAAATTTTGCCAGCTTTAGAATCAGGAAACGGTCCAGATGTCTTTACAGGTGAACTTGATCAAATTAAGCAGTTTATTGAAGCAGGCTATTATGCGGATATTGAAACAATGATGGCAAACGACCCAGATGTAGATTTAGAAGCTGAAAAAGCGGACTATGAAGATTACATTTGGCAATCAGGAATTGATCCAGCAACAGGAAAACTTGCTGCTCTATCATGGCAAGTTACACCAGGGGCGATTTTCTTCAAAGTAGACATGGCTGCAGAAGTTTGGGGCGATGAAGATGGTTTTCCTCAAGAAGGAGAAGGCAATTATAATGAAGCGGTTACAAACTGGATGAATGCTAATAAATTCAATACAGTTGATAACCTATTAGTCGCTCAAAAAGAAGTCAAAGCTTATAACTCAAGTTGGAGACTTTTCCCAGATGATCAATCGGTAAGACATTTTGCAGCAGGGACCAATAATCCTGCAAAATGGATTGATGAAAATGGCAAACTTAATCCAGCGAAGATTAAAGAACAAATTCCGTACATTAAACTTGTAAAAGCAATGTATGGGGATACGATTAAGGATTCCTTAACTGCCAATGCTACTGAATGGGAAGGTCCTTGGTATGACGCAATGGACAAAGATTTAACAGATGCGGAAGGTAATACTTGGGAAGTAATGGCCTATTCAATGCCAACTTGGGGACTTAAATATATTATAGAACCTAACATGGAAAAAGTAGATGCCAATGGTAACTCATTAGATAAACCATCAGAAAATGCAGACCAAGCAGAAAAAGATGCTTATGAAAAAGCGGCATTTAAAGGTAATTGGGGTATGGCTTCTGGTCCAAACTCTTATTTCTGGGGTGGTACTTATTTAGGGATTAATGCAGATAGTGATAATCCAGAAATTGCATTTGCTTTTCTTAAATCAATGCTCTTTGATAAAGAACGCCTTGCAGAGCGTCAAGCAGCAGATGGCGACATGTACGCTATGGAATCAGTCATGGCACCTGTTATTGCTAACTATGAAGGCAGACCTTCGTTAGGTGGCATGAACCATTTAAAAGTCTTTAGTGAAGAAGCATCAAAAATTGATTTATCAAATGTAACCATTTACGACAGAGGTTTAAATGATTTACTAGGGATTCACATTACCAATTATAAAAAAGGTGCTGAAGGCTACAATTCAATTTCGGATGTATTAGAAGCATTCTATAAAGATGTACAGGTCACTTATCCTGAAATCTATGTGGACGGACTGCCAACAGAATAGTTTGAGGATTGTAAATTGAATGAGTGAAATGACACAAAAGTAGACTTTATGTCTACTTTTGTATATGGAGGACAAAATGAAAAGAATGAAAGATAGAATTGGATACCTTTTTATATCACCCTTTTTTCTAGTTTTTTTGCTTTTTAATGCCTATCCAATTTTCTTCACTTTATATCTTTCAATGACACGATATAAAGGGTATGGCAAAAAAGTGTTTATAGGCATCGATAATTTTAAGATGATTTTTAAAGATCCAAATGTAGTAGATGCCTTTTTAAATACAATCAAAATTTGGGGCATTAATATCCTTTTTCAATTATTTCTTGCCTTGCTGTTGGTTATGATTTTCTCGGATATTACTTATAAATTTAAAGGATTGGGCTTTTTTAGAGTGATATTTTATCTGCCTAACTTAATAGCTGCAACCACTGTTGCACTGATCTTTATGAAACTTTTAGATAAAGATTATGGTGTTGTTAATCAATTGCTCTTTAGCGTTGGGTGGATTGATAAACCAATAGGATGGTTGACTAAACCAATTCTGGCCCAAATGAGTGTATCTGCCATACAGACGTGGATGTGGTTTGGAAATTCTTTTATTCTTTTCATGGCTTCTGTTCAAGCTGTCAGTAAAGAAACTTTTGAAGCAGCGCGCATAGATGGTGCTGGCAGATTGCAAGTCCTTCTTAATATCACCATTCCTTCAATAAAACCGATTCTAATGTACGTGATGATTACAGGCCTTATTGGTGGTTTACAGCTTTTTGATATTCCTTTTTTAATTACAGATGGAAAAGGCTTCCCAGAGGGCAGTCTTAATACGATGATCGTCTATATTTACAATATGGCATTTGTATATAAGAATTATGGCTATGCTTCAGCCTTGTCGTTTGCCCTTTTTATTGTGATTATGATTTTCACCGTTTTCTTTACAGTATCAACCAATAGATCAGAAATTAGAGAATTTTTAAATAATCGCAAATTGAAAAAAGCGTTAAAGAAAGGTTTAAGTGTATCGAAGGGAAGTGAAAGCTATGAGTAATGTAACGACAGATGTTCTAACTGCAGAAGAAATAACTGCAAAAAAAATAAGAGATAAAAAAAGAATCAAAAGAAAAAAGACAATTGTTTATTCACTGATTTATATTTTTTTGGGCTTATTAGTAGTTTTGGCAGTGGTGCCGTTTTGGATTGTTATTATCAATGCAACGCGTGACGGGATGGCGATTGCAACTCAAGGTATTTCAATTGTTCCGGGTAAGAGTCTTATAGAAAACTATAAAATATTGACAGAAAATGTTAATATTGTGGGCGGTTTCTTAAATTCGCTTAAAATCGCTGTACTGGTGACTGTTTTATCAGGTTATTTTTCAGCTTTAACGGCTTATGGTTTTCACATGTATAATTTTAGAGGAAAAAACTTTCTGTTTGGCATTATATTAGTTTTTATGATGATTCCAAGTCAACTGGCTTTTTTAGGTTATGTAAAATGGATGACACAGCTTAATTTAATGAACACACATGCAGCACTTATTATTCCTTCCATTGCTTCTATTGGGACGGTCTTTTTCTTAAGAGCTTATATCAGTTCTTCATTGAGCAAGGAAATTATAGAATCTGCACGAATAGATGGTGCGAGTGAGTTACACATTTTCCATAAAATTGCCTTGCCACTGATGGCACCAGGTGTAGCAACCATGTCTATCTTTACTTTTATAGGCTCTTGGAACAATTATTTAAGTGCCAGAGTGATTTTAAGTTCAAAGGAAAACGAGACGTTACCAATGGTGATTTCTACTTTAAAAGCACTTAAAATATGGCATCAAAATCAAGGGGCAATTTATCTTGGTTTTGCGATTTCAATTGTACCGATTGTGGTTGTTTTCATTTTTGCATCTAAATATCTTGTTGAAAGTATTTCAGCAGGTGCAGTTAAGGGGTAAATATAATTTTGAAAGGAAATACTAAAAACTATGAAAGACAATAACTTATATTTAGGGGAGACGCTTTTAAGTTCAAATGATGCTGAGGTATCTTTTGAAACCGTTGAGCTTGATCATGAAAAATATTTTAAGATTGAAAATTATCATCAAATGCCTCCCTTTTTTATGACGATTGTGAGCGATGTTGATTTTTGGATTTTTGTATCAAGTACAGGCGGTATTACAGCAGGTCGTAAAAATCCAGAAACAGCTTTATTTCCTTATTATACGGACGATAAAATTCATGATAGTCATGAAACAACGGGGTCACATACGGCTTTGATCGTTTCGAAAGCAGATAAAAATTATTTATGGAAGCCCTTTTCGAGTCACGATGAGGGTGTTTATAAGATAACACGCAACCTTTATAAGAATACGCTTGGTAATAAAATTAGGTTTGAAGAAATCAATCACGATTTAAACCTGACTTTTAAATATACATGGGAAACCAGCAATCAATACGGGATTATCAAAGCATCAGAGCTAATCAACACATCAACAGATAAAACCCATGTAAGGGTGCTCGATGGTATTAGAAATATCTTACCTTATGGTGTTGATATTAATTTGCAAACGACGCGAAGTACCTTGGTGGATGGCTATAAGAGAAGCGAAATGATTCCAGAATATGGGCTTGGCATCTATACTTTAAGCTCTATTATTTCAGATCGTGCAGAACCGAGTGAATCTCTTAAGGCAACCAGTGTGTGGTCCATAGGATTGGATCATCCCACCTACTTGTTGTCTGAAAATCAGGTGCATGTTTTTTGTAAAAATGAGGCGGTCGTTGGTGAAAATGATATCAAGGGCAAGAGAGGTGCTTATTATTTAGAAAGTCGAATCAAGTTAACTGGACAAGAAAGTCGAAAATGGGTAACTGTTTCAGAACTTTGTCAAAGCGCCAGTCAAATAGAAGCCCTCAAAGAAGAAATAAAAACGCCTAAGGCATTGGTTGATAAACTTGAATCAGATGTTTTAAAGGGTGATCTTAACTTGAAAAAGCTGGTCTATCAAGCGGATGGGTTTCAAATGACGGCAAATGAAAATCTCGTTTATAGACACTTTTCCAATACCCTCTACAATATTATGCGCGGTGGTATATACGCGAGTGGCTATAGTATTCAAACCTCTGATTTGCGACACTTTATTAAAACATGGAATAAAGAAATTTTTGTCAAACATTTTGAGTATTTGAATGCTTTGACCGATGATATTAATTATTTTGACTTAATCGCAAGAGTGGAGAAGCGTCATGATATTGATTTGCTACGGTTGGTGAGGGAGTATTTACCTTTAACGTACTCAAGGCGTCATGGTGATCCGAGTAGACCTTGGAATAAGTTTAATATTGAAATCAGTCAAGAAGATGGGTCTAAAAATTTGAATTTTGAAGGCAATTGGAGAGACATTTTTCAAAATTGGGAAGCCCTATCGCTTTCCTATCCAGGCTATGTGGAAAGCATTATTCTTAAGTTTGTCAATGCCTCTACAGCAGATGGTTATAATCCATATCGCATAACCAAAGCAGGTGTAGATTGGGAACTGCTTGATGAGTCAGATCCTTGGTCCAATATTGGTTATTGGGGTGACCATCAAGTGATTTATCTCCTCAAATTAATGGAAGTTTCCCATCGTTATAATCCAAATCAATTGAGTCAATTATTGAGTCAAGACATCTTTGTTTATGCCAATGTGCCTTACAGAATTAAAGGCTTGGATGCCCTGATTAAAGATCCGAAAAATACCATTGTTTTTGATGAAACGTGCGAAGCAGATATCCATAAACGCGTTGAAAAATTGGGGTCTGATGGCAAATTGGTTTTTGTAAATGACAGTGTCTATCATGTTAATTTGATTGAAAAATTGATGGTGGTTATCTTAGCGAAACTCTCTAATTATATTCCTAGGGGCGGCATTTGGATGAATACCCAAAGACCTGAATGGAATGATGCCAACAATGCCCTTGTGGGTAATGGTGTTTCCATGGTAACCCTTTATTATCTTTATCGGTTTTTAACATTTTTTAGAGAGCTCCTAGGGGAGATGAATGATACTGTAAGTATATCTAAAGAAGTCGTAGAGATGTTTGAGGGGATTTATAGTGTTTTTGATGATAAGGCGTTTAGTATTCATGAATCAATGTCAGATAGCGTTAGACTAAAAATGGTTAAGAAGCTGGGCAAGATTGGTGAAAATTATCGTGAGAAGCTTTATATAAAAGGGTTTACGGGTGAAAAAGAAAGTGTGACACGTGGTCAGCTTCAAACATTCTCGCAAGTCGTGATGGATCACTTGAAAGATACGATTCATCACAATAAACGACAAGATGGTTTATACAATGCATACAATTTAGTGACCTTTACTGATGATGAATGTCAGATTTCTTATTTGTATGAGATGCTTGAAGGTCAAGTTGCGGCGATTAGTTCTAAAGCGTTGGATTCAGAAGCTGTTTTAAGTGTTTTGAAAGCTTTAAGAGAAAGCCCTATTTATCGTCAAGATCAAAACAGTTATATGCTGTATCCAGTAAGAGACTTGCCGAGATTCCTTGAGAAGAATATAATTTCTGAAGAACAAGTGAATGATTCGACGGTATTGAAAACTGAAATTTCAAAGGGAAATACACGATTTATAGAAAGGGATATAAAGGGTCACTATCATTTTAATGGGCGTTTTAGAAATGCCGGTGAAATAGTTGATGCCATCCGTCAGATCAATGACTACAGTGAAGAAGATGTACTGGTTGTAGGCCAGATCTTCACAGCGGTGTTCGGTCACCACTCCTTTACAGGACGGTCAGGCACTTTTTATAAGTATGAAGGACTGGGATGTATCTATTGGCATATGGTTTCTAAATTGGTGTTGGCTGTTGAGGAACACTATAATGAAGCTGTGAGTCAAGGTATGACTAATCAAGAAAATTTAGAAAGGCTAAAAAGCTATTTTCATGAGATTAGATCCGGTTTAGGTGTAGAAAAGTCACCGGTGGAATATGGGGCTTTTCCAACAGATGCTTATTCACATACGCCAGGATTTGCCGGTGTTCAACAGCCGGGGATGACGGGGCAAGTGAAAGAAGATATCATATCCAGATGGGGTGAATTAGGGGTAAAAGTAGTTGATGGACAAATAGAGTTTGCACCTCATCTTTTGTCTAAAACAGAATTTATAGAGACAGAGACCCAGTGGCAGTTACCCAATCAATGGATTGACCTTCAAAAAAATCAATTGGCTTTTACGGTATGTACTGTTCCTGTGATTTATGAACGAACTTACTATAAGGCAATTACTGTTTATCATACCAATGGAGATAAGTATACTTTTGAAAATACGTTGAAACTTAATAAAGAATTAAGTCAAAGTCTTTTTAAGAGAGAGGGTAAAATAGACCGAATCGTAGTCAAATTGGGGTTGTAATAGACCTTGATAAGATATAAATGTAAAGAAACCGAGGGGGATGAATCCCCCTCGGTTTTTGCTTGTTATGACCATTGATTTAAGTTAAATGAATGAAAAATGATTAGCGTATTAGTCAACTTTAAAGTCTTTAATTAAGCCACTCAGAACATTAACTAAGTCGTTGAGTTCATCGCTTCTTTGATTAAATTCAGAGACAGTCGCTAAGATTTCTTCGGCAGAAGCAGAGGTTTGTTCTGTACTCATAGCATTTTCTTCTGCAATTTTTGAAAGATGAAGGATGACTTCCATGACACGCGAACGCTTGTCTTCCATTAAGTTACTAAATTCACTAAGCTGACTGATTTCTTCCTTCATTTGGTCCATAATATCAACAATCTCATTATATTTTGATTCAGTTAAGTTAACTGATTTTTCTTGTCGCTTAATAGCGTCTTTGACTACAGAACTCTTAGATTGAGCGTTTTTAACGTTGCGAACGAGTTCATTTAACATTTGATCAATGAGCTCAGTTGAAGAAGAAGTCTGCTCAGCGAGCTTTCTAATCTCTTCAGCAACGACAGCAAAGCCTTTCCCAGCTTCACCGGCTCTTGCAGCTTCAATAGCCGCATTTAATGCTAATAAGTTGGTTTGTTCTGATATATCAGAAATGAGTCGAGAAGCATCTCCAATTTTAGCAGTACTTTCGTTGGTCGTATCAATGACATTGAAGATTTCTTCAAAGACAGTGACACTTTCAGAGGTATCTACAGATAATTTTTGAACCAGTGATAGACCTTCATCTGTAATAATACTGATGGCATCGCTACGTTCAGAGAGTGTTTGTGCCGAACTTGTATTGTCATTGATAATTTCGGCAAGTGCGTTAACATCTTCTGTGACCTTTTGAGTTTCAACAGCTTGTGAGGTGGCACCTTTTGAAATATCGTTAAAAGCGCTGGTAACCTCTTCCATTGCTTTGTTCATTTCTGTTGAACTGGTGACCATAAAGTCAGTTGTATTAGACAGATTATTGATGCTGTGTTTTATTTCTCCAATCATGAACTTAAAGGTATTGGAAACGGCTTCTGCAGACTTAGCCAGAATGCCGAATTCATCTTTTGTATTAAAAGCAATATCAGCAAAGTCGAGATTGAGATCTTTTTTAGACATGCGTTCTAAGTTGTTAGACAAAATAATAATTGATTTTCGAATAACTTGAGTAATACGAGTCATGAGAAGTGAGACGATAATAATCATAAGGATAATGATACCACCTAAAATAAAGGCATTTCTCACTGTTAAATCAATTAAGTATTGAGACTCATAGGCAGCATAAGATTCCAAAATTTCTGTCATAATATTGATGTTTGATCGTGCGTCTTCAAAATATATAAAACTGTTTTCATCAAGGGTTTTGGCAACTGGATCATAGGAATCATACCAGAGCTGATAATTTTTATAAAAATCAGATTCAAGCGAGGCAATAGTTTCGCCACTTGATTCGTGTTTGTATTGGCTAAAGAGGATTTCATTGTCTCTGACGATATCGACAGCATCTTTAATCCGATCATAGGCTTGTTTGGCATTTTCTTCATATGTATCGACCAGTTCTTGATAGCTCTCATCGTTAGGGTGAAAGTCACTGACCATTTCAGCTTCGGCGAGTACAGCTTGATATAAATCGCGATCAGCATTAAGAATTTTACTCGTACTGACATAGGCTTCCTTGTAGATAGATTCATTGGCTGAGTTACTGATAAATACCATTTGATCAGTGCTGACATAAAGTATAATAACCAGTAACAGCAAAGGCGGTAGAATCATCAAGAGCAATTTTTTGGTGATGCTTAAATTTTTCAACATGTTGACCTCCATTTAAGTGATGCTTTTTTTGTGTATGTAGTTTCATGATACCCTTAAATAAATAAATGAAACCAATTACCCCAAACGCACAAAAAAAGACAACTGTGGGGGTTGTCTTTTTTCTTTCTTCTAACAAGTGTTAGAAAGATTAAGGAAGTATATAAGAAAATTATTGTGGGCTATCTTTGAACACGACCAGAAGCATCACCGTTCATAAGTGTGCTAACTTCATCAAGTGAAACTTGATTGAAGTCTCCAGGAATCGTGTGTTTAAGTGCTGAGGCAGCAACTGCAAATTCTAAAGCTTTTTCAGTTCCCATTTCAGCGAGTAAACCATGAATAAGACCAGAAGCAAATGAATCGCCACCGCCAACACGGTCTACAATACGAACGTCGTATTTTCTTGAATGATAGAATGTTGAACCATCATAAATAGCTGCTGACCAACCATTGTCTGATGCTGAGTAACTTTCACGTAGTGAAGAAACGACATATTTGAAACCAAATTGTTCAACCATTTCTTTGAAAATTTGTTCGTAACCATCAATACCGAGTTCACCTTTTGTCACGTCTGTATCACTTGGTTTAAAGCCTAACACTTTTTCAGCATCTTCTTCATTACCAATGCATACATCAACATATTGCATAAGGGGTCTCATAACACTTTGTGCTTTTTCAGGCGTCCATAACTTTTTACGGAAGTTAAGGTCAACTGAAACAGTCACACCGTGTTTTTTAGCTGCGATCAATGCTTTTTCAGTTAATTTAGCAGCATCATCGCTAAGGGCTGGTGTGATTCCTGAGAAATGGAACCAATCAGCGCCATCAAATATTTTATCGAAATCGAACTCATCTGCTTTTGCTTCTGCAATCGCTGAATGAGCTCTGTCATAAATAACTTTAGAAGGTCTCATTGAAGCACCTGTTTCTAAGAAGTAAATGCCGACACGATCGCCACCTCTTACAATGTGATCAGTGTGTACACCGAATTGGCGTAAAGCGTTAACAGCTGATTGACCAATTTCATGTGTTGGTAATTTACTTACAAAGTAAGCTTCGTGACCATAGTTAGATAAGGATACAGCTACGTTAGCTTCCCCACCACCATATACAACATCAAAAGAATCACTTTGTACAAATCTTTTGAAACCGGGAGTAGAAAGTCTTAACATAATTTCGCCTAATGTAATTACTTTTTTCATTTTTACGCTCCTTTATGATTCGTTTATGCTCTTGCTGCTTTTACTTTTTCAACAAAAGCTTTAGCAGTTTCAGTCACTAAATCAAAATCTCCAGTTTTAGCGCCGCCAGTAAGTTGTCCACCTACACCGACAGCAACAACGCCATTTTTAATCCATTGATCAACGTTGTCAAGGCTAACGCCGCCTGTTGGCATGATGTTTGTTTGTGGAAGAGGTCCTTTAACCGCTTTAACAAAGCTTGGTCCGAAGGCACTACCAGGGAACAACTTAACAATTTCAACCCCATATGAAAGGGCAGTTTTAACTTCTGTAATAGTCATACAACCTGCCATGTATGGCACTTTGTATGTATTACAAAGCAATGCAATATCTTTGTCGAAATGAGGGCTTACGATGTATTGTGCCCCAGAAAGAATCGCAATTCTTGCTGTTTCCGAGTCAAGCACTGTACCAGCACCGATAATCATTTCACCATCTTTAAAGTAGTCACAAAGTTCTTCAATCACGTGGTGTGCTCTTGGTACGGTAAAAGTAATTTCAATAGCAGAAATGCCACCTGCTAAACATGCTTTTGCGATATTGATGGCTTCTTCTCCGTTATTTGCTCTTACAACGGCAACGACACCAACATCTGTAATACGTTTGATAATATTCCAATGTTCAAACATAGGGTCCTCCTCTTTATAGTAGTTTCATAATGTGAAACTTAATATCATAATGTGAAACGCAGTTTCATTATACAGAACCTTATTCTATTTTTCAAGTCCTTTGACTTATTTTTTTAAAATAATAGGAATACATAAAGTGAATCCAACTAAAAAAAGAAGCAGAGGGCAGACGCTGGGGTCATTTCTCTACTTCTTTTTTCTGACATATTTTTTTAAAGAATTCTCATGGGTTGATTTTGACTTTTTCTTCCTATAAACGACCGAGCTCTTTTGAAATGTTTTCTTTGACTTCTAATAATTCAGGAATAAGTTCATTGATATGATCATCATTCATACGCTGAATAGGGCCTGAAATTGAAATAGCACCAATAACATGACCTGCATAGTTGTGAAGGGTGGTGGCAATGCAGCGTATATCTGTTTCATGTTCCTCGTTATCGTATGAAATTCCTGTCTTCTTAATCTGATTGAGTGCCTTGATGAACTCTGGGAGCGTTGTAAGGGTGTGCTGCGTGTGTTTTATCGGATGAATGCCTGACCAATAGGCTTTCACTTGTTGCTCGCTCGCTTCTGATAAAATGGCTTTGCCTACAGCTGTACAGTACATGGGTGCACGTCTGCCAACGTAAGAATGCATTCTGAGTGTTTGATTGGATTCCACTTTATCAATGTAAATAATTTCATCACCATCAGGGATAACCAAATGAACAACTTCGTTGCTGACATCACCTAAATGTTCAAGGTAAGGTCTTGCTACGGTGACAAGGTCATTATTTTTAACGACGCTAGAGCCAAGTTCAAAGAGTTTGACGGTGAGTTCATAGTGGTTATTCATTTCATTTTGTTTAACATAGCCAAGTGTAATTAATGTACTTAGAATGCGGTGTACTGTGCTCTTATGTAAATCAACAATACCCGATAATTCTGTAATCGATAAATGATTTTCATGTGCAGCAATCGCTTCTAAAATGGCAGATGCCCTTGCAATAGATTGGATTGTATCAGACATAAGCCCTCCTTTAGATCCGTATTTTAATTTGATATCTTCATTATTTTATCATAAGTCTTGGATTATTGTTCATTAATTTTTCACAATTGAATTGATAACAATTATCATTTTCTGGGTATATAATAGAAACAATTGGTGATTAATGTGACTAACTTTGGTGAAAGAAACATAAAAAGTCTCTTTCTATAGACAGAGGAGGATTAAATGTATAAGTATTTATTAGTAATCGTTGGAATTCTCGTTGTGGTTGGCATTTTTTTCCTAGTAGGTAATGATAAAACTGCCGACGTACCTTTAGATACGCTGACTGTTGAGAGAGGGGAGAACATAGAGATGATGTCATTTGAAGGTAAAAAAGTATATGTAAAAGTTTGGGCTTCTTGGTGCTCAATATGTCTTGCAGGAATGGAGGAATTCAAAACACTGTCAGAAGCAGACAAAGATTATGAAGTTATATCAGTTGTCGCACCTGGAGTGAGTGGAGAACAGTCCATGGCTGATTTTAAAATATGGTTAGAAGGGACTCAATTCCCTAACATTCCTATTTTCTATGACACATCGGGAGCCTTTATTAAAAATTATGCAATTACAGGTTATCCAACTAGTTTGTTTTTTGATGCGTCTGGACAGATGGTTAGAAAACAAGCAGGACATATGAAAAATAGTGAAATTGATGAAGTCATGGAGAGTCTTTCGGATTCTAAGGTGGCAACCAGTACAGAGCCTAAAACTGACAATAGTGCTCAAACGCCTATTTTTGAACCCGTAGAAATTGACCCAGATGATATTGTCAACCCCAATGATTCACTTGATTTTGATCAAGAAAAGTTAAAGGATATTTATCTAGCAGGAGGTTGTTTCTGGGGACTTGAAGCCTATATGTCACGTATTTATGGTGTTTATGATGCGGTAAGCGGTTATGCCAATGGGAATACACTTAACCCAAGCTATGAAGATTTAATTTATAAGCATACAGGGCATGCGGAAACTGTCAAAGTCACTTATGATCCCGATAGATTAGACTTAGATACTTTATTAGCGTACTATTTTAGAGTGATTGATCCAACAAGTCTAAATCGACAAGGGAATGACCGAGGCGTTCAATACAGAACGGGTATCTATTATACTGACGAGGATGAAGCACCTGTGATTAAAGCGTTTATTAAAGATAAGCAAAACCAGTATGAAAGAGATATTGTAGTAGAAGTTGAACCTCTAGATAATTTTGCAGTGGCTGAGGAATACCATCAAGATTATCTGGAGAAAAATCCGAATGGCTATTGCCATATCAATTTAGATTTAGCTTATGATGTCATTATTGACCCTAGTCAATACCCAAAACCAAGTGATGAGGAGTTGAGAGAACGTTTAACAACAGAGCAATATCTCGTCACTCAAGAAGGTCAGACTGAGTATGCTTTTAGCAATGCTTATTGGGACTTTTTTGAACCGGGTATCTATGTTGATATTGTTACGGGAGAACCCCTTTTCCTTTCTAACGATAAATACAGTTCAGGCTGTGGTTGGCCAAGTTTTACAAGACCTATTTCAGAGTCAGTGGTGAAATACAATGAAGATACAAGTTTTAACATGAAAAGAACAGAAGTAAGAAGTCGAAGTGGGGACACCCATTTGGGTCATCTTTTTGATGATGGACCAAAAGATCAAGGTGGACTTCGCTATTGTATTAACAGTGACTCTATCCGTTTTGTCGCTTATGAAGAAATGGAAGAAGAAGGCTATGGTTATTTGAAACACTTGGTAAAACAGCCTTAAAGAATAAGCTAAGTGTGAAGAGTTGTTTTGAGGACCTATAGTTGACGACATATAAATGTAAGAAAGTGCTCTTGCATCTGATTTTAATAGATGTAAGAGCACTTTTGTGTGTCAATCCTTTACATAGAAGGGTTAAAGTGTGTAGCGTTCATAATCAAAAGTGACTAAAGAACGGATAAAGTCTTTTTGTCTTTGAGAGTCGTTGTCTTCTAAGTCGTTGATGGCCCATAAGACTTCATCTAAATAGACGAAAATAAGGTAATCTGACCAAGCCGCTTTCTCTTCTGGCGTTAGTGTGACATGCTGGCTATAAGCCTGATAAAAGAGTTGCCATTCTTCAGGGGTAAAAGGGCGACTAGGTGCATTTTCTTCAGCTGTATGAAAGAGCAGTAAGGCTAAAGCCAAATCAAATATACGAGGAATATGGCCAGCATTATCAGTATCAATTAAGGTCAGCCCATTTGAATGATAGATGAGGTTACTCGCTTTGTAGTCCCAGTGTCCGTCAACTTTAGGAAGCGACCATTTTTTTAAAATATGGCACTTGTTATTCACTTGTTTGTTGATTTGTTCAAAGAGTTTCTGAGTGATAAGGCTTGAAGCTTCAATCGGATAAGTCTGTTTGATCTTAATCATGTCTTTTTGAACATCACTCCAAAAATCATCATCATAGTCATCTAAATCAAAGCCATGATTAAAGTAATGCGTTTCAGATACGTGATGGAGTTGTCCTAAAAGTTGGCCTGCTGCTTGAATTTCTTTGGCATGTCCTGTGTAAGCATGACCTTTAACAAAAGGGTAAACAATCCAATTTTCCCCTTCAAAGACATGATAGTAATGACCTTTATAACAGACGGGTAATAGGGTATCAATCCCCTCTTGAACAAGGTGTCTTTGCCAATTGAGAAGTGCTTTTAGTTTCTCAGGGTCACTCTTTGTTTTTTTTATAATAACCGCTTTGTCTTGTAGCGTATGTTTGTAAACAGGCGCATAAGGATATATTGAAATAGGCTGCGTATCAAATTGAAAATAAGTTTGAAATGTCATGAAAACCTCCTGAAAAATATGAGAAGATACTTGTATTTTATTTTGAAATAATTATAGCATATTGATAAGGCTATTATGATAAAAATCATTGACGTGGGGTATAATCATGGTATAATAAAACGCAAACGATTTGCATTTGCAATAGAATGATGGAGGATATTCATGAAAAAAAGTCACTTTTATGGGAAAAAAAATGATAAAATAAAATATATTGTCAGTTTAATAATGGTATTAATGCTTGGACTATTACTCCTAAGTGGTTGTCAACCACAGGGGACGGAAGAGAGTCAATCTTCTGAACAAAATCAGTCTGAAAGTTCAGAAGACACTGGAGATAATTCAGCGGATTCAACGGATAAGATCGAAATTATTGCAACTTTGTTTCCACAATATGATTTTGCAAGAGCTATTGGTGGGGAATATGTTAATGTAACCTTGCTTTTGCCACCGGGAGTTGAAGCCCATTCTTATGAGCCAACACCTCAAGACGTTGCTAAAATTGAGAAATCTGATTTATTCATTTATACAGGGCCTTTTATGGAACCTTGGGCAGAAAAAATGATTAGTACCACTGAAAAAACAGATAAGCAAGTTGCGAATGTTAGTGAGAATGTAACCTTGTTAAAGAGTGAAGATCATGATCATCACGACACTGATTTGCATGAAAGTGGAGAGAACCACGATGCAGATGAGCATGATGACCACGATGCAGATGAGCATGATGACCATGATGCAGATGAACATGATGACCATGATGCAGATGAACATGATGACCATGATCATGGTGAATATGATCCCCATATTTGGTTAGATCCTAACAATGCAATTATTATGGTTCAGGATATTTTAGATCATTTGGTAGCGATTGACCCTGACCATCAAGCTATTTATGAAGCCAATGCAGCTGATTATATTGAAAAGCTTAAAACACTAGACAATGATATTAAAGAAGCCAGAAAAGGTTTTAAGTCTAATGTGATTATTTACGGTGGGCATTTTGCTTTTGGCTATTTTGCTCACGCATATGATTTAGAATATGTGTCACCTTATTCTGGTTTTGCACCAGATGCTGAACCAACACCTCAAAAGATTGCAGAAATGATTGATGTAATGGATGAGGCACATTCTAAAGCTATTTTTTATGAAGAGTTAATTGATCCACGTGTGGCACGTGTGATTTCTGAAGAAACAGGAGCAGAGATGCTTTTATTACATGGGGCTCACAATGTTTCCAAAGATGAATTGTCATCGGGTGTGACTTATGTTGAGATTATGTATCAAAATTTAGAAAGATTAAAAGAAGGATTAGGATATGAAGGATAAACTCATTTCTCTAGAGCGTGTCTCTGTTGCATATGGGAAAAATGTTGTACTTGATAAGATATCACTTGATATTTGTCGAGGAGATTATATTGGGATTGTAGGCCCTAATGGTGCGGGTAAAACGACACTTATTAAAGTAATACTGGGTTTACTTCCTATTAAAGAAGGTACTTTGACTTATCATGGCAAGCAACGATTAAGGATAGGCTATTTGCCCCAAGTGGTGCTGACAAATGACCGCCTTTTTCCTGCGCGTGTTGATGAAATTGTAGCTGTAGGCTTATTGGGAGAAAAAAAGCATCCTAAGAGCATTACGAAGAAAGATAAAGAAAATGTAAAGGCTGTTTTAGAGGAGATGGGTATCGGACATTTGGCTAAACACCGTATTGGAGACTTATCTGGGGGTCAACAACAACGTGTCTTTTTAGCAAGAGCGCTTGTCAATCATCCGCAGTTATTGATTTTAGATGAACCAACCAGTGCTTTAGATCCTAAAGTAAGAGATGATTTTTTTCAACTCATTAATCAAATACATGAGGCAGAACAAACAGCTATTTTGCTCATTTCTCATGATATACATGCCATGGAAGCACGGGCAAAAAGCATCTTGAAAATTGACCAACAAATGATTGAATTTGGTAAGACGGAAGACCATGGGGAGGCACATGTATGATAGATTTAATAAAAGAAGCTTTCCACTATGGTTTTATGCAAAAAGCCATGTTAGTAGGTGTTCTTATAGCACTTTCTAGTTCGGTTTTAGGTATTTTTTTAGTGCTTAGAAAGATGTCGATGATTGGTGACGGATTGGCACATGTGAGCTTTGCTTCAGTTGCTATTGCCCTTCTCTTTAATCAATCGCCTGTCTTTTTATCCATTCCAATTGTTATATTGGCGTCTTTTCTCATCATTAAATTGAACGAAAAGGCGAATATGCATGGCGATGCAGCGATTGGACTTGTTTCATCATTTTCAGTGGCGCTGGGGGTTATGATTTCCAGTCTTTCTTCAGGATTTAATGTAGATTTGTTTAGTTATCTATTTGGGAGTATACTGGTTATAAGCAATCAAGAAGTTTGGCTATCTATCATCCTTGCGGTGATTGTGGTGGGAACTGTGATTTTTTTCTATCAAGATTTATTTGCGATTACCCAAGATGAATCATTTTCCAGTGTGATTGGAATTGATACGAAAAAGATGAATTATTTGATTTCCGCTTTAACTTCGATTACTATAGTACTAGGAATAAGAGTAGTTGGAACCATGCTTATTTCAAGCATGATTATATTTCCAACCATTACGGCTTTGCAGGTTGCCAAAAGTTTTAAACAAACGATAGTGATTGCAGTGTGCGTCTCTGTTGTATCTGTCTTTATAGGCGTTTTAATGAGTTACGTTTTTAATTTGCCATCGGGTGCGAGTATTGTAGTATTAAACGCCGTAATGTTTAGTCTCTTTTTCTTGTTTAGAAAAGTAAGAGGTGAATAGGATGACTTATCAGGAATGTTTACAATTAACGGGTCTTAAAAACACCAAGCAAAGAAAAATGGTGTTTGAAGCATTGAGTGCTTCCGACATTCCGATTACTGCAGAAGAACTCTATAACGAACTAAGAGATGAAGCTATTAATCTTTCAACGATTTATAGGACACTTGATGTTTTTGAAGAGAAAGAAGTGGTGAAAAAGACGACTTTTTATTCTGAAAATAAAGCGACTTTTGAGCTGAAACATGATGTCCATAGGCATCATTTGATTTGTGTTATTTGTAAGAAAATTACGCCTATCTCAGGTTGTCCTCTTAGAGCTTATGAAGAAGAATTAAGAGAAAAGAATCACTATGTCATTTTGGATCATCAACTTGAAATTTCAGGAATTTGTCCTGATTGTCAATCTAAGATGAAATCTTAGGCGTTGTTTTGGGTCAAATTCAGATGATTATTTCAAAGCGTGATTAAGTAATCCTATAGAATAGAATCTTAATTGAGTCTGATAACTTGTATAAAGTTCTCATGACTCAATTTTTTATGAGTCAAAAAATTGGAATATAGCATCTTGTTTTCCTTCTTATGGGATAAAATACAATAAAATTTTGATAAAATAGGTCGTTGGACCCTTTGAGTAATAAATCGCTTTGATGTATGATGTAATAGAGGGAATAATCAAGATTTTTTTAATAAAACTTAATGGTTGCGATTTGATTTTATCAAAAAAACAACTTGATTTATCTCTTGTAAAATTATATCATTTTTCAGTGTATATTCTTACTAAATAATAAGAAGAACATAATATACATAGTAAATACTTAGAAGCGATTGTTGATAGTGTGATTGAGGGTATAGATGAAAATTAAGCAGGTTGTTGAAAAGGAATTTGTCCATGTAGAAGAACTGATAGAAGCGTCTGGAGAAGGACTATGGAAAATGTATCCTGACGGTGAAGTGGTCTTTTACAATAAAGAGTTTTACAAAATAATAGATATTGATCCCCAGAAAGCTATGATTGATGATTGGATTCGTTTGATTCACCCTGAGGATACGAAACAGTTTTCGGAAAATTTAACGGAACACATAAGTGGTGAATTATCGAGATTTACCAGTCAGTATCGAATCAAGAGCAAAATGGGAGACTATATATGGATTGAGGCTAAGGCGGCGGCTCGCTATGATGAAAAGGGTCAATTTTTATATATGGTAGGTTCTCATATGAACATAACGAAACGGAAAGAATATGAGAAAATGGTTCATGACTTAGCCTATAAAGACCAATTAACAGGACTTTATAATCGTCAGAAATTGTCTGAAATGATGAAGAGTGAAAATTCTTCATATCGTATTTTGTATATGAATTTAAGTAAGTTTAGAATGATTAATGATACCTATGGTTACGAAGCAGCTAATCGTGTCTTGAAGTTATTTGCGGAGGCACTTTTAGCTGTGTTTGACTCTCCTGAGCATGTTTTTAGAGTGGATGCAGATGAATTTGCTATTGTTTTGGTTGGCAGTTACTCTGATGAAAATATCAAGAGATTGATTAAGCATTTTACACTGGGCTTCAAGGAACTTATCTACGCTTTTATCAATGGACTAGACATTAATTTGTATATGGGCTTATCATTACCCAGCGAAGGCAAAGATGAAAACCTTTTAGAACAAGCTAAGTGGGCAGGGCTTTATGCAAAGCGAAAAGAGTTAGACTACTGTGTTATTTACAATGCTGAAATCAAGGAAGAGACTGAACGGGGACTCTTTATGGAGCTAGGTATACGTAAAGGACTCAAAACCAATGAATTTTTTATGGTCTTTCAACCCATTTATAAAAAAGGAGGGCGCGCCATTGCCTTTTATGAGTCATTAATGAGGTGGGAAAGCAGGGAGTATGGTAAGATTTCTCCGGACGAATTTATTCCAGTGGCTGAGAAGACGGGCGATATTGTTGATTTGGGTTATTTTGCTATTCAACAATCTGTTGAAATGATTAAGTTTTTACATGAAGAACTTAAACATGAGGTCCCCATGTCTATTAATTTGAGCGTATTGCAACTTCTCGATAATCAGTTTGTCTCTAATGCGTGCAAAATGATTGATGAGGCGGGTATATCCAGACGATGGATTATCTTCGAAATCACAGAATCATTTGCTTTAGAATCCAACCAAGTGGCAAGAAAGGCTTTAAATGAACTCAATAGTATGGGCTTTCAAGTTGCACTTGACGATTTTGGTTCGGGTTATTCTTCGATGACCATTTTACTTCAATTAATATTTAGTAAACTTAAAATAGATAAAGAGTTGATTTGGAAAGCGCATCAGGATAAAGAAGTTGAGACCTTTATCAAAGCACTTACTTACCTGTGCCATTCAAAGGGGATAGAAGTTGTAGGTGAAGGGATTGAGACGATTCACATGAGTAAAAATTGCCAAAACATGGGCATTGATTATGAACAAGGTTTTTATTATTCTAAGCCTTTAGGTCAAAGAGAAATCTTTGAACAATTTATTAATTAGAAATTTAAGCCAATGATTGGTATAATAATAAATAACCTATACAATAAGTTAAAAGATAATCCAGGGTGGTTATCTTTTTTTAGTTGATAGGAATGAGTAAGCAAGTCGCTTGATGTTTTCAGTGATTTAAACAAGATGAAAGATTTGGGGAGTGAAAGATAATCATGGCAAAAGTAGTCATTGCAGAAAAACCATCAGTAGCAAAGAATATCGCCGATGCAGTTGGAGCCAATAGCCGCCAAGACGGTTATTTTCAAGGTGGCGGTTTTTTCGTGACTTGGGCTTTTGGACATTTGTTAGAACTCTATGATATGAGGGACTATGACGAAAAATACAAGAGCTGGCGCATGGAAAATTATCCTTTTATACCGGATACTTTTACATATAAAATTAAGACCGTTGACAAGCAAGTGGATAAGGGCGCTGAAAAACAAATAGCAATTATTAAGGATCTTATTCAGCGTGAAGAAGTGAGTGGCGTTATTTCAGCCTGTGACTATGACCGAGAAGGGCAAATTATTGGAGATATTATTTTGGACTACTTGGAAGTAGATAAACCTGTTGAACGTTTGCTTTTAAATGAATGGACACCTGATGAAGTTAACAAGGGACTTCAAGAGTTAGTAAGCAATCAAGAGATGTCTCCGCTTAAAGATGCGGGAATCAGTAGGCAGTGGGCAGACTGGATGATCGGAATTAATTTAACGTCTGTGGCGACGCTCAAATACCAAAGAGGCAGTAAAAAAGTTTTAAATATTGGACGTGTTTTAATGCCGACGCTAAAAATTATTTATGACAAAGATAAAGAAATTGAAAATTTTGAACCCGATACATTTTATCGTTTAAAAGTGGATTTTGAAACGGCAACTGGAGCAGTTATTAGTACACAGTATAACGATGAAAATGGGGATAAGTTTAAAGAAAAAGAAATCTGTCAACAGGTTAAAGAGGCTTTAAAAGAGAAAGAAGCTTATGTGACGTCTAAAGAGATGGAGCTTAAACGTGAATACCCGCCTGTGCTTTTTAACTTATCAGGACTTCAAGGGTATATCACCAGTAAGAATAAGGGCTGGACTTCTGACAAGGTCCTAAAAGTGGCACAAGGCCTTTATGAGAAAAAGTTAATCACTTACCCGAGGACTTCAAGTTTGGCACTAGAAGAATCATTAACGGCTAAAGCTGAGAAAGTTTTAAAGAGTGTTCAGGCGGGACTTCCTTATGAGGATGAGATTAAATTTGAAGTGACTAAAAGGGTTTTTGATAATAGTAAGGTAGAAAGCCATAGTGCTATTATGCCAACCTATGTGAGGCCTAAAGGGCTTAGTCCTGATGAGAAAATTGTCTATAAAGCCATTCGTAATCGTTTTGTCATGCAGTTTATGCCAGTGAGTGAGCACGAAGATGTCACTGTAATAATTAAATCAAAGCATCCAGATATTCAAGGTTTCTTTAAGGCAAAGGGCAAGATTCAAAAGGTTATGGGGTGGAAGAAGGTAGAGGCAATCAAGACCAAGGAAGTTATTTTACCACCTATTGAAGAAGGTGACTCTGTAACGGTTAATAAGATTAGAATAGAGACAAAATCAACCAAACCGCCTCGCCATCATACAGAAAAAAGTCTGTTAAAAGTTATGGAAACGTGTGGCAAGTACTTGAAGAAAAAGCAAGAAGAAAATGATGATGACGATTCAGACGACCCTGATAATGATAATGATGACAGCGACGACCAAGGGGTTATGGAATCAGAAGAGCAGAGTGAAGAAGAAATTTCTGCGATTCTTACAGGCTTTAGTATTGGGACTCCAGCGACGAGAGCAGAGACTATTTCAAAGTTAAAATACGCAGGTTATGTTGAAACAAAAGGGAAGAACTTGATGATTACTGAAGTGGGCAAAAGGCTTGTAGAGTGTTTTCCCGTTCAATCCTTATTTGATTTAGAATATACAGGACGCCTTGAAAAAAAATTATTTGAGATTGGTAAAAATCAATATGAAAAGCAGGCTTTTCTTGAAGAAATGACAGCGTTTACCGATTGGGCTGTAAAGGCAATCAAACAGGATGATTTTCATCAGATAAGAGAATCTGAAGTGGTGGTTACGGATAAAGAAATTTTGGGTAAGTGTCCTAACTGTGGCAGTCCAGTGGTAGAAGGATCAAAAGGATATGGCTGTAGCAACTGGAAGAGTGGATGTCAATTTGTTGTTTGGAAAGATGACAAATATTTGGCTGCTTTAGGGGTAAAACCCAGTGCTCATACTGTGAAGGCTTTGCTTGAAAATGGGAGCGTTTACGGCAGCCGTTTTAAAAGTAAAAAAGGCAATGTATTTGCTGCAACCCTCTATTATGAAAAAGATCAAGAAACAGGTCGGTTTAGGTGGCGAATGTCTTTCTAATATTTTTTAAATCTCTATTTAGAATCATCAGATATCTTAGTGAATAAGATTAAGATTATGGTATAATAATAAAAGTACAACTAAGAGATTTGGATAATGAGGAAAATAAATGAATCGATTGATTAAGTATATTTACTTGATGTTTGCAACATTTATGATTATTATTTTTTTATTCTTGAATATTAATTATTATGATAGTGAACGGATTGTTAATGACGAAATAAAACATACCGCATCCACAATGGCCGATCACTTTGATTCAGAAGTGACCAATTGGGTCATAAGGGCGAAAGAATCAATTGAAGATGCACACCAAGTGATTGAGATGGCACCTAATGATGATGCCAAAATTAGAGAATTTTTAGGTCATGAGATGGAAAAGCATCCTGAATTTACACTTATTTACTATGGCAGGCCAGATGGGACATTGATTATGACAACCGATTGGGATGAGCCCGACGACTTTATTTTAACCAATAGGCCTTGGTATTTAAAAGCGAGTGAATCAGGCTGTTATGTCATGACGGAACCCTTTAAAGATGCCTACTCAGGACAAATGGTGGTTAGCATGTCAATGCCCGTTTATGATGATAGTCATCAGCTATTAGGAGTCATTAGTGGTGACATTGAGACTCAAACGATTATGGATAATATCGTTTCTTTTAATGATTATACAAGAGGCTATGCTTTTGTAATGAATCAAGAGAATGATGTGATATTTAATTGGGGTGATCCACCTTCTGTTTACTTAGAAAACGATCTGATTACAGCAGCTTCTCAAGGATTAGTAGGCATTGAAAAAGCTGATAAGTTCGTTGATAGCAAGTTAGAAGGCTTTGTTCAGGTGTCTCCAATTAGCCACACGCCGTGGACCCTGCTCGCTTATGTCCCGACAGATGCTTATAGTAATGGGATAGCTCACCTCAGATGGGTTATGAATGTGATGATGGTCATCAGTTTTCTTGCCTTCATTGTTATTTATTATTTACAGAAAAGGTATATTTCAAATCCCTTACTTGAATTCGAAAAGCAAGTGGCTGATATTGATATAGAATTTAACAGTGCCTATAGAATTAATTTAAAATCAACACAGTTTTTAGGCAGGCTTCAAAATAAGATTAATGAATTACTTGAAAGTATTTTTCAGTACGTGACGGTTATTGAAAATGACCAAGAGGAAGTCCATGCTTTAAATGAAGAACTCGAAGCCTCTTTTGGCCAGCTGGTGGCAACAGAACAAGAGGTTACACGGCAAAAGATGTATTTTGAATCACTCTTTAAAAATTCTCCAGAAGCGGTAGCTATGTTTGATCAAGAACATCGTATTGTAGATATTAACGGTGCCTTTACAGGTCTTTTTGGCTATGAGTTGAGGGAAATTCGGGGTAAAGATTTAGATGATATTTTAACATTACCCGATGAGCAAATGGCAGCTAAAGAGAAGACACAGATGGTTTTTGAGGGAGTTAATGTCTCCTTTGAAGCTCTCCGATATGGAGTGGATAATCAACCGAGACAAGTTTCTGTCAAAGGGGTTAAAGTAACTTATGAAGGAACGATTGTTGGCGGTTACGGGATTTATTCCGATATTTCAAAGCGAATTGAAAGAGAACATCATCTTGAATATGTGGGTAATCATGATTATTTGACAGGGCTTTATAATCGCTATTACTTTGAAAAAAAATTGAGCCTAATCAGTCAAGAAGATTTGCCTGTGGCTATTATTATGATTGATGTCAACGGTCTCAAGCTGATTAATGATGCTTTTGGTAATGATGTAGGGGATGAACTTCTTATTAAGACAGCTGAAGTGGTCGAGAATATGGCTCGGGATGTCCTAGGGAAAGATTACTTCGTGTCGAGAATTGGCGGCGATGAGTTCACCATTGTTAAATGTGGTATGGAAAATGAATCGGTGGTTGTTTTGGTTCAACGGATTAAAGAAGAAACCAAGAAAATCAAGATTGGAGAAATAGAAGTCTCTGTTTCCATTGGCTGGGGCATTAAAAATAATGATGAATCCATGCAAGCGGTTTTAAAGATAGCTGAAGATAACCTATTAAGACATAAACTGACGGAAAATCCAAGTATTCGTGGAAAAACGATAGATACAATTATGAATACGCTTCATGAAAAGAGTCCAAGAGAAGAACAGCATTCTAAGCGTGTAAGTGAGCTCTCTTATCGGATTGCACTGGAAATGGGACTAGACGACCGATCGCTTAATGAAATCAAGACAATGGGCCTTTTACATGATGTGGGTAAGATTGCTATCAGTGATAAGATTTTAAATAAAGAAGGTCGATTGACTGATGTAGAGTACGAAGAAATTAAAAGACATCCTGAAATAGGTTACCGTATTTTAAGCAGTGTAAATGAGTTGGCTGAAATGGCAAATGCTATTTTAGCCCACCATGAAAAATGGGATGGTTCGGGTTATCCAAAGGGATTAAAAGGAGAAGAGATTCCTTATTTAGCTAGAATTATTGCTATAGCAGATGCTTTTGATGCAATGACCAGTAATCGGAGTTATCGTGAAGCACTTTCTTATGAAGAAGCTCTTGAAGAAATCAAGCGGTTTTCTAATATTCAGTTTGATCCTGAAGTGGTTGGGTTTTTTACGAGTTATATTGAAAGTGAAATGGCTAAACGAGATAAAAGACGTAAAGATACACCTTAACATATAAAAAACGGTGTTAGTGATGTATAAAATAAAAGTTAATGGTAGGACAATAAAAAAGCTGATCAATGATAGTAATATCAACGATCAGCTTTTGATTTATATAATAGATGTTTCGTGAAGAACAAGTCCCTTATTTCTTTCGGTAATTTGTCGAATAGACCACTCATTTTGGAAGAGGAGTAAAGGTTCTTCATTGTCATTGTGAACAAGGAGCGTATCCATGGTCATTGAGAATCCTTTTTCTTTATAAGAGCCAGGTTCTATCCAACGAATATAGCGGTAAGGCAGTGTATTCATGATAAGGTCTACGCCGTATTCATTTTTAAGGCGGTATTCAAAAACTTCAAACTGAAGTTGACCGACGACACCGATAATCGTTTCTTCAGTACCTATATTAGGTCGTCTATAAACTTGGATGGTACCTTCTTCAGCAAGCTGTCTAACGCCCTTTTGAAATTGCTTACGTTTCATAGAGTTTTTAATCATGACTTTAGCAAAGTGTTCAGGTGCAAACTGAGGGATGCCCTTAAAGCGTATTTTTGAATTATCTTCACAAAGGGTGTCACCGATATTAAAAATACCAGGATCATGTAGGCCAATAATATCGCCAGGGTAGGCTGTCTCAACAATGACGCGGTCTTGAGCCATAAATTGTTGAGGTTGAGCCAATTTTATTTTTTTACCAGCATTAACGTGGTTAACGGCCATTCCTTTGGTGAATTGACCTGAGCATATGCGTAAAAAGGCAATTCTATCACGGTGGGCAGGATTCATGTTGGCCTGAATTTTAAAAATAAAGCCCGTGAAGTTTTCATCATCTGGATTAACGATACCGTCGTCAGTTTCACGTGGTCTAGGTGGCAATGTGATGTCAAGGAATGATTCAAGGAAGGGTTCAACACCAAAGTTGGTAAGAGCACTCCCAAAGTAAACAGGGGTTAATTCGCCTGCGAGGATTTTATCAAGATCAAAGTCATCCCCAGCAATATCTAAAAGCTCAATTTCGGACTGAATTTGTTCATGAACTTCTTCACCCAGTAAATCTGAAAATTTGGCATCCGTAATTGTACCAGAGATTGTATTCGTTTTAGCTTGTCCGTGGTTTCCTTCATTAAAAAGTTCAATTTGTTCTTTTTGGCGATTGTAAACGCCTTTGAAATTCTTACCCGAACCAATTGGCCAGTTTATAGGACACGAGTGAATCCCAAGGACCTTTTCAATATCTTCCATTAATTCAAAAGGGTCTCTACCTTGACGGTCCATCTTATTAATGAAAGTAAAGATAGGAATACCTCTCATTTTACAAACTTCAAATAGTTTCTTGGTTTGGGCTTCAACCCCTTTGGCACTATCAATTACCATAACAGCTGTATCAGCTGCCATTAGTGTCCTATAGGTATCTTCACTGAAATCCTGATGACCAGGGGTGTCCAGAATATTGATACAGTAGTCATTATATTCAAACTGAAGCACACTGGAGGTGACCGAAATTCCTCTTTGTTTTTCTATTTCCATCCAGTCAGAAACCGCATATTTTTGACTTCTTCTGGATTTTACTGATCCTGCTTCTCTGATAGCGCCACCGAAGAGTAAGAACTTTTCAGTTAGGGTAGTCTTCCCAGCATCAGGATGGGAAATGATGGCGAAGGTTCTTCTTCTATTAACTTCTTGTTTAAATGTATAGTTTTTATCTGACATGATTTTTCCTTTTCTTTCATCAGTTTTTTGCAATTTTTTTGAAGGTTTAGCCTTCTAATATCAACATTATAAAGCGTATCTTTTTATAGGGGGGATGTCAATATAAAATTCTGATTATAAAACATAATTTAGCCGTTTTTGTCTCTTTCCCATGTGAGGGATGCTATGAAATTGTATTGATTAAACTTTTTTAATAAGTTAAGAATACTTTTCAGAAAATTCAAGTTAAAAAGGATGAAGTCTAACGTTTTAAGTGTTAAAATGGGGAAGGGTACTTTAAGTGAAATTCATAATATAAGAGGAGATATAATATGAGCGAGCCAAGATTATCTAAATATTCCGAATCAAGAAAGCCATCTGCTGTAAGAGTGGCGCAACTGAAATATAAGGAAAGACAAGAAAAGCCGGCTGAAGTCATCAATGTAGGCGTGGGGAATGTATCACTTCCAACACATCCTGCCATGATGGAAAGAATGTTCAACCTCGGATCAAAAGACAGCCCATTTCATGACGGTGTTGTCCAATATGTAGCCACTGCTGGAACAAAAGAGTGTCAAGATGCCTTTAAAAACATATTGTCTTGTGAAGGGTTTGATACAAGTCGTATCCACGTTCAAGTAACGGACGGGGGTTCAGCGGGGATGGAATTGTTTGTTCTATCCGTAGGAGGAGAAGCAGGAGAATCTGAACATCCGATTTTGCTCATCAATCCTACTTATACGAACTATATGGCTTTTGCCAAGCGCCTTGGGCGTTCAACTGTGACAATCACAAGAAAGCTTGATGAAGATGGACAGTTTACACTTCCAACGATGGCTGAAATAGAAGACGTGATTAAGACCCATCAACCGAATGCAATGCTAGTGATTCCCTATGACAATCCAACGGGTCAACTCTATGACCATGAAACGATGGTTGGTTTAGCGGAATTATGTGTTAAATATAATATGTGGATGGCAAGCGATGAAGCCTATAGAGAATTGTTTTACGATGCCAATAAGCCACCAATAAGTATCTGGGGAATTACTGATCAAATTGTACCGGGAATTGAAGGCAGAAGAATTAGTATTGAGACAGCTTCTAAAGTATGGAATGCCTGTGGACTGAGAATAGGTGGTTACTTAACTGATAATGCAAAACTACACACACAAATTGTGGCAGAATATACATCTAATTTATGTGCCAATGCGATTGGTCAATATATCTTTGGTGCCCTAGCGCATCAAACTAAAGAACAATTTAATGATTGGTTTTCTCAAATGAGACAACACTATCAAGGTCAGATTGTCAGTGTCTGCGAGGCACTTAAAGCGAGAGAACCTAAGTTGATTGTTTCTCATTCTAAAGCCTCTATTTATACAGTTATAGATGTCAGAAATGTGGTAAAACCTGGTTTTGATGCCAATGATTTTGTCGTTTACTGTGCAAGTGAAGGAAAAGAAGTCATTGATGGAGTGGAAATGACGCTTTTAGCGGCACCGATGAAGGGTTTTTATGACATTAAAGGAGATGACAATCCAGGTAAAACCCAATTTAGAATTTCTTATGTAGAAAGCAAAGCTAAAATGGCAAAAGTACCTGAACTCTTTATTAAACTCTTGAGACATTATGAAGCTCAAAGATAATTGAATTGATTTTAAATAATAAAAAGCACTTATCCGTAGATAAGTGCTTTTTCACGATATGAGGGATCGTGTGTGTGGGCTATCGAGGGTAACGTGAAAAACCACCTTTGACGTTGTAAACCGTATTAAAACCATTTTTAGTGAGCATTTTACAGGCTCTCATACTTCTTGAACCTGAAGCGCACATAACAACGATGGGTTTTTCTTTACTAAATTTGTCCCATTTCTGAGGCAGTTGTTCAAGAGGAATGTTGACGAAGCCTTTTGCATGTCCTCCACTGTATTCACCCGGTGATCTAACATCAATAAAAGTAGTTTCTTTTTTTTCTTGGGTGACTTTATTTTTAGCTTCTTCACCTGAAAGGGACTGAATATTTCGAGTTGTGATGAAGTTTGATACAAAGTAGATTACAATCACTGCAATCGCAAATAAGAGTATAGGTGACATGTTGACCTCCTGATAATTACAACCCCCACCATAGGGGGCTCTTTTTATCTATCATATCACATTTAAGACCATAAAAAAACACTTAAAGAAAAAATCTTTAAGTGTTTTTTAGTGTTTTTGAATTTTGAGTTGACTGCAAATGATCTACATGTGTTCATCAAGTCTAAAACCATGAGTTTCTACAACCGGAACAACAAACATGAACCCTGTACCGTTTTTGTTAACAGTATCAAGTCCAAGTTCCTTTTTTATACGGTCAACTACTGTACGTAGTTTATCTTCATCGCGTATGACACTGACAATTGTCTTGTTATAAGGCTTATTGCCTTCTACAAGTTTTCTCAGACTACCAAATATAGGCACATCAACATGATTGTCAAGTAAGACTTTACCCATGCCTACACTGTCCATGGTAGTAGCACCGCATCCAAGTTCATAAAAGACTTCATGGATGACGTTTAATTTTTGGACATCATTGATGACGAGAAATAATGCATAGTTCATAACAACCTCCTAAACGTTGGTCTCTTTTGCCTTAGTCACAGCGTACTTAGTCGAAATAGGACCAATGATTTCAGTGGCAATTGTCGTAGCAAGTAAGATGGTTACAACGAGCGAACCGAGGTCTGTCCCAGGGAATTCTCTTCCAACTGTGATAGCCAGTCCAACAGCAACCCCAACTTGAGACAATAAGCCAAAACCAATGTACTTTTTAACAGGCGAAGGTGCTTTAGAAACTGTAGCACCAACAGAAGCGCCTAGTACTTTACCCATTATTCTAAATAATAGATAACATACACCTAATATACCTATTTTAGGGATAAACCCTATGTTGAGTCTTGCGCCAGCCAAGATGAAAAAGGCGGCGACGATTGGAGGCGAAAAGCCTTCTAAAACGCCAAATGCTTTGTGTTTATTTGACGAAATATTGGCTACTATAATTCCCATTGCCATAGCTGTTAAAAGCGGCGACAATTGGAAAGCAGTAGCAAGACCATCGACGAGTAATAACGCGCCAATGATAAATGGGAGGAGCTCGTTATCTCTTTTTGAAATTTTAATCAAATAAGATAAGGCAATCCCCATAATTATCCCCACGACAATTGAGGCTAAAATTTCTTCAATTGGTAAAAATAAGACCTTATTAATAGTAATAACATCGTGGTTCACAAAAACTTTAGCGATTGAAGATGCCATAGCATATATAATCAAACAAATAGCATCATCGACGGCAACTACACCAAGTAGGGTACTTGTAAGTGGACCTTTTGCTTTACTCTCTCTGAGTACCATAACCGTAGATGCTGGCGCGGTAGCAGCAGAAACTGAACCGAGAATTAAAGCAATAGCAGGATCTTTGGTAATAAGGTAAGCAATAGTTGTTACAAATATAAAAGCCCCCATTGCTTCACAAAAAGCGATTATGAAAATAGATTTGCCTAATTTCTTAATCACAGAGAGTTCAAGTTCACTCCCAATGTTAAAAGCAATGATACTTAGCGCAAAGTCGCTGATGAATGACATTTGGTCGATCATATCAGAATTAATCAGGTTAAAACCAGATACGCCGAGCACTAAACCGCCAATGATATAGCCAGCTACTGCAGGTACTTTTAACTTATTCATAAGCTTGCCAAAAAGTATCCCGACAATGATGGCAATCCCTAGTCTAATAAAAGGATTCATCACACACACTCCTTTACAAAAAATAAATCACATTCTTCATTGTATGCCACTTAGCAAAAAAAGCAACACCCAAATTTAAAAAAAACATAAATTTTACAAATTGTCATGAAATTCATTATAAATAAGAAGCGAAAATGAAGATATGACGAAAAAGTAATGAAAAAAAGCGACTTTTGAATGACGTTGATAGGATGGAGAAAGAAAAAATCGCCAAAATGTATGACGAAAAAGAAACAAATTCATCTTGAATTGCAATGTTTTCAAGCATTTAAAATAAAATAACTTAAATTATCTGAATATATGACAAAATCGAAATAAAATACTGGCGTTTTTTTGATTTTTTTTGTGCAAAAAACGTAAAAAAAAGATTGAGTATCATGAGCCTTTGTGATATTATTAACAAGAGATCTTGAAATGTATATTGTATACAATTGCTGATGAGGAGGCGTACAATGGAAATTAAAGTTTGCATCGGGAGTGCATGTCATTTAAAAGGATCATATGAGGTTATTAAAAGATTACAAGCCTATATTACGAAACATCACCTTGAAGAGAAAGTTGATTTAAAATCCTCATTTTGCCTCGGAAATTGTGGCAAAGCAGTCGCAGTACAAATCAATGATGGTGAGATAGAATCTGTTTCGCCTGAAAATGTTGAAAACGAGATGGATAGGTGGGTGAGTGCATGTCATTTATAGATTTCGACGCTCAAAAATGTGACGAATGTTTTAAATGTCTGCGCGCATGTCCAACTAAAGCGATTTCTTTTTCTAAAAATAATCGCAAAATAATAGAAGACTTATGTATCAATTGTGGGCTTTGTCAAATGCATTGTCCTCAAGGTGCGCTGACCATACATCTGGATGTTCAACATGTAAAAAATGCCATTTTGGCGGGCAAAAAAGTAGTGGGATCTATTGCACCCTCTTTCGCAGGTATTTTTGATTTAGAGCATCCTGGACAAATGGTAGGTGCTTTGAAGACTTTAGGTTTTGATAAAGTTGAAGAAACGGCACGCGGTGCTGAGATTGTTTCTAGAGCTTATGAAAAGACAATTGGTAAAGGTGAAAAAGTCAATATGATTACCTCTTGTTGTCCATCTAGCAACTACTTGATTGAAAAATACTTTCCAAAGTCGACTGAATATATTATTCCGGTCGTATCGCCAATGGTTGCCCATGGCTATGATATTAAAGAGCGTTATGGAAGTGATGTATTCACAGTTTTTATTGGGCCGTGTTTGGCTAAAAAGGCTGAAGCGCTTGACTTCCCCAAAAGTATTGATGCAGTGATTACATTTAGAGAACTCGATGAATGGTTAAAGGAAGAAAAGATTGAACTTAAAGGGTGTTCAAAAGATTATTTTGACTGTTCATCATCAAGAAGAGGGAAAGCCTACCCAATGGGAGGTAGTCTGTGGAAAAATGACTTAGAAACACGCATTAATCCCAACTACAAATATGTGCATATTGATGGGATAGAAGATTGTAAATCTTTTTTAGAATCATTAGAAAAGGGAATGCTTACGGGATATTGTGCCGAACTGAATATTTGTTCGTCTAGTTGTATCAACGGTCCCCATGTTCCCAATGATTCGAAACCTATTTTTGAAAGAAAAGACCAACTGTCACAATATGTTAATGTTAAAAAAACAGATACCAAAATGAGTTTACCCAAAGGGATGAATCTGATTAGGACCTTCAAAAATACACCTGTTAGCCAAATTGCTGTTAATGAGCACCAAGTAGCTGAAGTTCTTCTTGAGATGGGAAAATACACTCAAAAAGACCAGTTAAACTGTGGCGCTTGTGGCTATGCAACTTGCTATGATAAGGCGGTAGCTATTGTATTGGGATATTCAGATATAGAGATGTGTCTCGATCGATTAAGGCAAAAGGCAGAAAGTCTTCAAAATATTATTTTTGATTCAAGTCCAAATGCGATTTGCATTTTAGATTCAGAAATGCGAATTAAGGCGGTTAACCCGTCGTTTAATCAAATATTCAATGCAACTAAAATTCGGTTGACTTATTGGCCAATCGGGGCAATTGTGGATGATGAAATATTTGAAAAACTGGCACTATCCAATGATTACAGACAGAGTAAAAAACTGTATCTTGAATCGGTGGACAGAACATTTTTCGCCAATGTTGTGAAAATACAAGGTGGGCAAGCTTACGTTGGTATTTTCACAGACATTACAGAGTCAGAAAATAATAGAGAAGAACTCGAAAAGGTGAAAGAAGAGACACTTATTACGTGTCAAGAAGTGATTGATAAACAAATGCGCGTCGCACAAGAAATAGCCAGCTTATTAGGAGAGACTACTGCCGAAACCAAAGTAGGACTTAATAAGCTTAAAAAGTTAGTTCTAATGGATGAGAGGAAATAAGATGAATACGTCTACAATGAGTACCGCTGACAATTATATAGATATTGCTTATCATTCACTTAATAAAGTGGGTGAAGAATTATGCGGTGATAAAGTGGAGGTAGTTAAGACAGGCGACCGGACGATTATTGTTTTAGCAGATGGCTTGGGAAGTGGTGTGAAAGCGAACATTCTCGCAACACTGACCAGTAAAATTATGAGTACTATGCTAGAAAAGGGGTCTGATCTAAAAGAAACCATCGAAACGATTACCTTGACATTACCAATTTGTAAAGTGAGACAGATTGGCTATGCGACGTTTAGTATTATAGAAATAGATTCATCACTTCATTGTCGTTTGATTGAGTACGACAATCCACCTATTTTTTTCCTTAGAAATCATCAGATAGTCCCTTTTGAAAGTGAAACAATCTTATCTTCAGATAAGCATGTTAAGGTTTCCAGCATACAGCTTCAAAGGGATGACCAACTGGTATTGTGTTCAGATGGCGTGATTCATGCAGGTGTAGGCATGTTACTCAACCATGGTTGGGAATGGCACCATGTGGCAGAGTTTTTAGAAGATCAAGAGATTGAATCGGCAGAAAAACTTAACCGTCGCCTCATTGAAACATGTAGTCGATTATATGATGATAAACCGGGTGATGATACAACCGCTATCACAGTGAGTATCCGTAAACCGGCATGTACCCATGTTTTTTCAGGACCACCTGAAAATCCTGAAAAAGACAGTGCGATCATCAAGGCGTTTATGAACCAAAAAGGAAAGAAAATTATTTGTGGCGGAACAGCTGCTAATATTGTTGCAAGAGAACTTAAAACAGCAGTGGTGACAGACATCAATTATATTGATCCTTTGATCCCACCAACTGCAAGGGTTAAAGGAATCGACCTTGTTACAGAAGGCGTACTCACTTTAAAAATGCTATTGGGAAAGCTACAAACAATGAATGCATGTTGTGAAGAGCCTCTTCTCAAAAAAGACGCTGTTTCATGTTTGATTAAGATGTTAGTAGAAGAATCAACCCATATTAAATTTTGGGTAGGTCGTGCGATTAACCCAGCACACCAAAATCCAGATTTTCCACAGGAATTGAGTATTAAGCTCAACGTCATCAATGACATTGCAGATGAACTGAAGAAAATGGGAAAAATGGTGTCGCTCGAGTATATAGATTAAGGTGATAATAATGAGGAAATTTGATAATCAAATACAAAAAATAAAAAACGAAGTGCTAGCAGAAGTATCAAGACTAGCCTTTGAGGGTATTCTGGAAGAAGAAAAAGATTTAATTCCAGTAAGAGTTAATCCAGGACCAGAAGAAAGATACAGATGTTGTATTTATCATGAGAGAGCGATTACAGCAGATCGTGCCTATATGGCTATGGGCGGTGATGGTGATTCAAGTAAGGTGATAGAAGTGCTTGATTCGGCTTGTGACCAATGCCCAGTCCACCGTTACACAATAACAGAAGCCTGTAGGGGATGCTTGGCTAATCGCTGTATGACAGCATGTCCAGTCGATGCGATTACCAAAGTAGATGGTAAAGCTAAAATTGATCATAATAAATGTATTGAGTGTGGCAGATGTAAACAAGCTTGTCCCTACAATGCAGTGGCAGATGTCATGCGACCTTGTAGAAGAGATTGCCCAACCAATGCCATTCAAATTGATCACCGTAAAAAGGCAGTAATCGATTATGATAAATGCATCAACTGCGGAGCGTGTGTTTACCACTGTCCTTTCGGTGCCATATCTGATAAATCTGAGATTACACAGGTTATTGAAGCATTGAAAGAAGAAGATAACCATGTTTATGCGATGTTAGCACCTGCTTTTGCAACTCAATTTGAATACGCTGATTTAGGTCAAGTGGTTCATGGGCTTAAAGTGTTAGGCTTTAAAGATGTTGTAGAAGTTGCTTTAGGGGCAGATTTAGTCACTATTCATGAAGCAGAAGAACTTGAGAAAATGAAAATACAGGAAAAAACCATGACCAGTTCTTGTTGTCCTGCTTTTGTTGAATATATTCACAAAACTTTCCCAGATCTAACTTCGCACATATCCACGACCGTTTCACCGATGATTGCAACAGCAAGACTTGTGAAAGCGATTGATCCCAAAGCAATCACTGTTTTTGTAGGACCTTGCATTGCTAAAAAGAAAGAAAAACTCAAAAGTAAAGACACTGATTTTGTGCTCACTTTCGAAGAGTTAGCAGCAATGCTTGATTCTCAACATATAGATTTTGAAGCCCTTGAAGTACAACCGCTCGATAATGCGTCATATTATGGTAGACGGTTTGCAGCAAGTGGTGGTGTGGCATTATCTGTTGAAACACACCTTAAAGAGCGCGGTGTGACAGGTATCCAAATTGAAGTTTGTGATGGCGTTAAAGAGTGTGACAAGGCACTTAAACTTTTAAAGTTCAATCGTTTGAATAAAGACTTTATTGAAGGAATGGCATGTAAAGGTGGCTGTATTAAAGGGCCTGTGACCATGCATCATGGACCTAAAGATATTAAATCACTGGAAAACCATGCTAAAACGGCAAAAGAGCAAAGTACCACAGAGGCTGTTCAAGTTTTTAGCAACGTAGAAATCAGTTTAGAATTATAATCATCGGCGATGTGAACGCTTAAAAAATACAGGGGCAATTGACCCCTGTATTTTTTTATATGACCTTTTGCCTACTGATATTATTAGAAAATTATGATATATTGATAGAAGATTCTAATACCTTTGTTGAGAGGTGACTATGACTAAGAAACACAAACAATTTATTTCGGATTTAGCACTAATGGGTGTCGCTGCTTTTTGGGGAGGCGGATTTGTAGCTGTTAAAGATGGTCTATCTTACATAACGCCTATGTTTTTAGCTGCTATTCGCTTTGTACTTGCTGCTATTTTTTTATATCTCTTTTTACACCGTAAGATTGGTAAAATTCGGTGGGGGGACTTAAAAAAGGGAGCGGTAGTGGGAACCATTCTTTTTGCAGCATTTGCAGCTCAAACCGTTGGACTTCAATATACAACTGCATCTAAACAAGGGTTTTTAACAGCAGTATATGTGATACTGGTGCCCTTTTTAACTTGGGTGATTTTTAGAAAAAAACCGCCCGTAAAGGCCCTTCTAGGAAGTATAATGACAATAGTAGGGATAGGACTGATTAGTCTTCAAGGGAGTTTGACTATCAATCGAGGGGATTTATTAACTTTGTTGTGTGCCCTACTCTTTGCTTTTCATATTATGGCACTTGATTATTACACCAAAAAAATGGACATCTACAAACTTTCCTTTTTACAAATTGCAGTTGCAGCAGTATGGTTTGTATTAGGGGCTTTCATCACAGAGCCGATTCCGAGTTCTATCTCTATGTCAGCATGGGGATCAATACTCTATTTAGCTTTCTTTTCTACCTTTTTATGTTTTACCATTCAAACGTTTGCTCAAAAATACACCTCATCTTCGCATGCAGCCATATTATTGTCACTTGAATCCGTTTTTGCAGCCATATTGGGTGTTATTATTTTAAAAGAACACATGTCTCCTAGCATGATTATGGGGGCAGTTCTCATATTTATAGCCATTTTAATGGTGGAAGTTGAATGGCCTCAAAAAGAGAATATGAAACTTTTAAGGGCCAAATCATCCAGTCGAAAATAAGGCATCGAAAGATTAAGTGATGACTAAACTATAAAATGAAGCGATCAATCCATTAGGGGGGTGAACAAAAGATGTATATTGCCAGACAGCCTATATTTAAAACGAATTTAGAAGTCTTTGGATATGAATTATTGTTTAGAGCAAGTGAAAAAGCCACCGTTTTTGGAGGAGTTTCTTCTGCTCAAGCGACTGCCTCTGTTATGACAGGCGTCTATGAATCAGGGATTGACACCATTACTAACGGTAAAAAAGCCTTTGTCAATTTTGATGGCAATTTACTGAGGGGAGAGTATCCAGAACTACTTTCACCAGAATTTTTAGTAATAGAAGTATTAGAAGACGTGATAGTGGATGAAGAATTGATTGAAAAAATTGTCCATATCAAGTCGAAAGGGTATAAAATTGCCCTCGATGATTTTGTGGAAGACCCAGAAAAATATCCCCTAATGCCTTATGCGGATATCATTAAATATGATCTCATACTGACACCTCTTGAAAAAATTAAACCTGTCATTGACAGTGGCATTTTAAAAGGGAAGATTCTCTTAGCTGAAAAAATAGAATCAGAAGATATTTTTTTAAAGGCACGTGACATGGGATTTAAACTCTTTCAAGGTTTTTTCTTTAGCAAACCGTCCATTGTGATGCGGTCCAGCATGAGAAAAACGCCTAAGGTTCAATACTTAAGAATTATCAATGAGTTACAAGAAGAAGAGCCTTCTTATCAACATATTGCAGAAATTGTAGAACAAGATGTAGACTTAGCCTACAGATTGATGCGCATTGTCAGTACCCGTGCGGGTGATGACTTAGTTTACTCTATAAAACGTGCACTGACCTATATGGGTCTCAAAGAAATAGAAAAATGGATTAATATTTTAATGATTCAAGACTTAGGAAGTCATAAACCTAAAGAATTAACCTCCCTTTCGCTGGTGCGGTCTAAATTTGCTGAACAATTGGCAAAGGATTCAGTTCTTAAACATAATAAATTTGAAGCATCTATGTTAGGACTGTTTAGTACGTTGGATGCCATGCTTGACGAACAAATGTCAGAGGCATTAGAAGATATCTCTATTCCAGAGTCTATCAAATTGGCCTTGCTTGAAAAGAAAGGAGACCTCTCGCCTCTTTATGAATTAATATTGTCTTATGAGATGGCTAATTTTGAAAGTGCTGCCCAGTACGCTAAGACTTTAAACATTGATAACCACCCGCTTGATAATTATTATATGGAATCTATTAAGTGGGCTGACAAGATTATGAAAACGCTTGATTATAAGGACTAGATAAAGGAGCTAAACGTGTTATACAGTATTAAAGAAAGTGTGAAGTTAATCGGTGAGGCGATTGCCAGTGTTGTCGCTATAGATGTCACCATTGTCGATGACAAACTTGTGAGAATTTCAGGGACAGGACGGTATAAGCAATCCGTAGGAGAAAAAGTAAGTGATTCTTCAGCTTTCTGTTATGCCTTAAAAAACAATGTAGGTTTTATTATTGAAAATCCTGGTGAACACCAAGCGTGTGAAGCCTGCGAGTGCAAGTTTAAATGCAGTGAGCATGCAGAAGTTTGTCAGCCAATCAGACTAAAGGATCAAGTGATTGGCGTTATTGGACTCATTGCTTTTGAACCTGATCAGAGAGATAACCTTATTAAAAATCAAGACCATCTGCTGGCTTTTTTAGAAAGGATGGCAGAACTTATTTCTTCAAAGGTTATGGAAAATAAGCAAGCTGAAATCAATGCACTTTTAGCCAGTGAATTAAAAACAGTTTTTAACGTCGTTTCAACCGCACTTATTGTCACGGATGAAAAGGGAGAAGTGACAAAAGCCAATGCTAAAGCCATGAAGCTCTTTCATATGGCAGAAGCAGGAGAAAGCTTAGGCGATTTTCTAGAGGAAAGGGATTTTAAAAGCCTTATCAAAGGGCGGGAAAAAGCCCAAAATATCAAGCTGAAATTAAAACATGGAACAAGTGGCTATATGGACCATACCCCTCTCAAAGTAGATCAGAGTGTGGTCGGTCATGTCTTGACTTTTAGACCGATGTCAGAAGTACTTGAAACTGCCAATGATCTTATGCATGATGGCGTTTCTACGACGTTTGATGCTATTTATGCAGAGTCTAAAGAGATGCTGGCAATCAAAGCTTTTGCAGATAAAATGGCTAAAACTCCTTCGACTATATTGATTTTAGGGGAAAGTGGAACGGGCAAGGAACTTTTTGCACGTGCTATTCATGCGGCTTCACATCGACATGATCGTCCTTTTATAGCCATTAATTGTTCGGCTATCCCAGAGCCCTTACTTGAAAGTGAACTCTTTGGTTACGAAGAAGGAGCCTTTACAGGTGCTAAAAAGGGTGGTAAATGGGGGAAGTTTCAATTAGCCAATAAGGGAACACTCTTTTTAGATGAAATAGGGGACATGCCGCTTCATTTACAGTCAAAGCTTTTAAGAGTTTTACAAGATGGTGCCATTGAACCCATTGGGGGTCAGCTCCCTGTTAAGGTAGATGTAAGGCTCATTGCGGCGACTCATCAAAATTTAGAGGAGAAGGTAGAAGAAGGCTCTTTTAGGAAAGATTTATTTTATAGACTCAATGTCATCCCACTGAATATTCCGCCGCTTAGAGAGCGAAAAGGGGATATTAAAAGTATTGTTTGGGCGATGACCAATAAGTTCAATAGTCGATTAAATAAGCAGATTGGGAGTATTGAAAGTGAATGTTTTGATATTTTAATGGCTTATTCTTGGCCGGGAAATGTAAGAGAACTGGAAAATGCCATGGAGTATGCTGTTAACATGTGTGAGACAACAACCCTCCAAAAGCAAGACTTACCTAAGCGGATATTAAATCAACATGAACCTCAATCAAGTCAAGAGGTCTTCTTACAAGATCAAGTTTCCCTTGCAAAATCCGAAGAGACAGATTTGCTAATGCCTCTTAAAGAGCTTGAAAAAAACGCAATTTTAAGGGCATTAAGCCATTTTAAAGGGGACAAAGAAGCGGCAGCACAAGCGCTAGGCATTAGTCGTGCGACCTTGTATCGCAAGCTATCGGATATAAAACAAAAGGGTGATTATATCTAATCATTTAAATTTTTCTTCTAAAGGAGACTGATTTTTTGTTACCTTCATGCCGATACTTTAGATGTAGAATGGATTCTATAAAAAAGAACATGGAGGTGTTAAAATGAAAATTGATGGTTATCAAATGAACCAAAGTACTTATTCTAGTTCACTTGTAACCGAGAGTGTCAACTATTCAGTTGATCAGCATCTAGTCGAAGTCGAAGTCGAAGCGCCAAAAGTTTTGAGCGTAGATAGGCCTGTTGACTGGGATGAGAACTATGAGATTGATGCTCAAGAGCAAGTCGAAGAAGTCAACAAGCATTTGGCTGATGAAGACCAAAAAAAGATTAAGCTTTTAGAGGCCTTTATCAGTTACATTACGGGGAAGCCGTTTTCTTTCCAGAAGGTTATGCGGCTTAATCCTTATCGCTATAAGGATGACGAGGGTGTGAAAAAACATGTTCAGCCCCATAGTAAGCCAGAACCAGAAAAAGCGAAGGCTGAAGAAAATTCAGAAACGCCTAAAACCTCAGAAACCTCAGAAACTTCAGAAACGCCTGAGAACCCTAAAAAAGAGGAAACGAAGGTTATGATTTCGAGACTGATGACGCGGGTAACTGCACAGGTAGAGCATTATGAAAAAGAAACGTATTCCTTTAATTCAAGTGGGAAGGTAACAACAGAAGATGGAAGACAGATTGAGATTGAATACAATATGAGTATGTCTCATGAAGCCTATAGTAAGACCAATGTCCAATATGAAACGATAGACCCCTTAACGTTCTCTTTTGATGGAACAGGCATTAAGGCGTCTAAATTTAAGATTGAGATTGACTTAGACGTAGATGGGCAAAAAGAATCAATTACCGCTCCAGGTGAAAATGCTGGATTCTTAGCACTTGATAAGAATGATAATGGGGAGATTGATGATGGTTCTGAACTCTTTGGTGCCAAAACGGGTCAAGGATTTAAAGAGCTTCGTGCTTATGATGAAGATCAAAATGGGTGGATTGATGAAAATGATACCATATTTAAATCCCTTAAGATATGGTCTTTTGATGAAGACGGAAATCAAACATTAACAGGTTTGTTAGATGCAGATGTAGGCGCAATCTATCTGGGAGAAGTATCTGGACAGTACCGTTTACAATCTGAAGATACGACTTATGCTGAACTGAAGGCTTCTAGTATTTATCTTAAAGAATCAGGCGGTGTAGGCAGTATTCACCAACTTGATTTTGTCGTTTAATACATAGAGAGAAGACATCAAGACGCAGACGGCAAAAACAATGCACTATGAATTTCCTTGAATAGAGCATGATTATAAAAATTTAAGCTATCACTGATGTGGTAGCTTTTTTTAATGGAAAAAATCACGTTAAAAAAAATGTTACAAATCATTCATTGATTGTCGAAGAACTTGAAATCACTTTGTGTTAAATTATTAGTAAGGACCTAACTAATTAAAAGTGATTAATAGGATCAATTAGTGGGTATTGAGATACATTATCAAAGAGAAATAATTACAGGGAGGCAATTTGTGAATCAGTCGTTATATGAAGGAATGTCAAAACTACTTAATCTTAAAGGAAAATGTCATTTAGAAGCGGTTAAAGGATGTGAAGCGAATCAATTAACGTTGACTCAGTTGTCGTATCTTTCAGAAATCAATAAAATTCAGATGACAACGACCAGCGAACTTTCAGAACAATTGTCCTTGACAAAGCCGACTGTGACAGAAGCCATTAAGAAATTAGAGAAAAACGGGTTTATTCAAAAGCATAAGTGTATAGATGATGGTCGTGTCACTTATTTAACCTTAAGTGAAAAGGGCAAACAGATTGCCAATATAGACCAAACAAGTCTTGAAAAATTAGTAAGTACATTAGAATCACGTTTAAGTGATCAACAGCTAGACAGTCTTATTGAAATTCTAAGAAGTCTATAAATCGAAAATTGAGAGACAGAGGAGGTAAACAATGTCAAGTCAAAAATTAAATGTATTAGGCATATCCGAAATGGTGATGTTCAAAGGCAATGAAATGACTTTGAAAGTGCCTAAGGAATCGGATAAAAATTTAGAGAATCAACTTATTGTAGATGGTTATAAAACGATTGGAATCAGTGTGAAAAAGCACAGGGAAGATCAGAAATACAAAGTGGAAGATTTTTATCAAACTGGCGTCTTACTTGATGTAAAAAGAATCCAACAAGACAATACGTATTATACCATTAATGTAAAGGCCATTGAAAAAATTGCAGTGGATGAGTTCTTTGAAGAAGGCGGAAATCTCTCTGCAACCTATAGCATACTTGATGAAGTATCAGACGTAGAAGGTGAAGAACAAAAAGAACTTCATAATAAAATCATTGAACTGGTAAAAGAAGTGGGTCAGTATTTTAAAGGGTCAGAAGGTTTTGTGAAATACGTTGAAGATATTCAAAATATTTCTATTCTCTCTGGTGTCTTGCTTCAATATCTCAACATCTCTGTGAAGGAAAAATATCAAATCTTTGAAACGCCTTCTTATAAAGAGAAAGGACTGCTTTTAATAGACGCTTTAATTAAACAAAAAGAACTTTATGCCTTCCAAAAAGAAATTTCAGATAAATTCTCAAAAGAAGCTAATCAAAATTATAGAAAAGCTTTTTTGAGAGAACAACTTAAAGTGATTCAAGAAGAATTAAATGAAGAAGAAGGCGCACCTAAGAAAAAGGACTTTGGAAAACGCATTGAAGAAAGCTTAATGCCAGAAGAAGTGAAAGAATCTGCTCGTGAAGAATTCAGAAAGTTTGAAGCCTTATCACCACAGAGTACAGAACGTAATGTGATTTCCAATTATCTTGAAACCTTACTCAGTCTACCTTGGGGTAAATTTAAAGCACCCGATATTGACTTGACACAAGCGAGACAAATTTTAGACGATGCCCATTATGGTTTAGATGATGTTAAAAATCGGATTATTCAACATTTGGCAGTAATGAAACTTAAAGAAGAGAAACAAGGTTCTATTCTATTACTCGTGGGTCCTCCAGGAACAGGTAAAACCAGTTTAGGTAAAAGTATTGCAAGTGCACTTGAAAGACCTTATGTTCGTATGAGTTTAGGTGGCGTAAGAGATGAAGCTGAAATTAGAGGTCATAGAAGAACCTATGTTGCAGCACTTCCTGGACGTATTATTCAAGGGATGAAACGTGCGACGCAAACCAATCCAGTTTTTGTCCTCGATGAAATTGATAAATTAATGGTTGGGGCAAGTGGTGATCCGGCGAGTGCACTTTTAGAGGTTCTAGATCCTGAACAAAATGGTACGTTTAGAGACCACTATTTAGAACAAGCTTACGATTTGTCAGATGTATTTTTCATTGCGACAGCAAATTCTTTGAGAGGGATTCCAGGTCCACTCTTAGACCGTATGGAAGTGATTGAAGTATCAAGTTATACCAACACTGAAAAATACCATATTGCCCGTCAACATCTGATTAAAGATGTTTGGGATGACCATGGTATTACAAGTGAACAACTTCAAGTGACAGAAGATGGGTTAAAACGCATCATTGATGACTATACACGTGAAGCCGGTGTGAGATCGCTTAAGAGACAATTGGCAGCAATAGCAAGAGCGGCTTCAGAGAAAATTGTTATGAATACAGTGACACTTCCTTATGTTATTGATGCCAAAGAAGTTGAAGTGCTTTTAGGTCATCCTAAAGTAAGACATGAAATGATTGGAAAAGAAAATCTACCGGGGGTTTCAACGGGGATGGCTTGGACACCTGTTGGTGGAGAAATTCTTTTCATTGAAACATCATTTATGCCAGGAAATGGCAAGCTAATTTTAACCGGTAAACTCGGTGATGTTATGAAAGAATCAGCTCAAATTGCCCTCAGTCTTGTGAGATCAAGATTGGCTATGAATACAGCAGGATTTGAGTTCAATAAACGTGATTTGCACATTCATGTGCCATCAGGTGCAGTACCTAAAGATGGCCCTTCAGCAGGGGTTGCTCTATTCTCAGCAATTTCTTCATTGGTACTGGGAAGAAGTATCCCAAGTGATATTTCCATGACTGGTGAAGTCTCATTAAGAGGAACGGTTTTACCAGTAGGTGGCATTAAAGAAAAAGTAATTGCGGCTCATCGAGCAGGTATTAAACAAGTGCTTTTACCAATTGATAATGAAAAAGATATTGAAGATATTCCTGAAGAAGTGAGAAATGATTTAACCTTCCACCTCATGTCAACCATTGAAGAAGTGATTAAATTCTTCTTCGACATTGATTTACCAGATGCACAATCAATCAATCCCTTTGAAACAAGTGCACCAGAGATGACCTCTCATTAATCAAAAGAAGTTTAAGCATTTCATAAATTAAAATTTTAAGAGCGCCGCCTTTAAGTTTTCTCACGAGAAAGCAACTTAAGGGTGGGCGCTTTTTTTAGGCTTGCATACCTTGCATCACACGCAGAATGGTTTCATCAACAGATTGCATGGCTTGACTTGATAAAGTATGAAGGTTATCAATGGATTCTTCCACACTTCGACCAATCAAACCGTTATGTGCTGGAACAACAATATCTTGAAGAGCAAGTGTTGCGGATTGAACAGCAGCACTTGCACTCGTAGCTAATTTAAGAGAACAGCCTACTTTTGCACCATCGCAGATCATGCCGCTGGTATTGGCGAGCATATTTTGAATGGTACCTGCCATTTGAGAACAGCCACCCCCCATGAGCCAAGTAATAGCCACAGAAGCACCGGTTCCTGCTGCAACCCCGCAGCCGCAAATGGCTGACAGGCGACCAATAGCATTTTTGATATAGCCATTGATATAGTGACTCATAGCAGTTGCTTTGGCAAGTTTTTGATCATCAGTTGGATATTTTTCTGCATAAGCAACAATAGGGAGGATTGCCGTTAAGCCATTATTGCCACTGCCATTACTACTCATAACAGGCATCTTGATGCCACTCATTCGGGCATCACAAGCACTGGCAGTCATCATCATAGCAGATGTCATCAGGTCATCTTGGAGGTAACCTTTGATCTGAAGATTTTTAAAACCATAGCCAACGCCCATTCCACATTTTTGATGGAGGCCTTTTTGGGCCACTTTCTGATTCATTTCTAATCCTTCTAATAAAAAATCCAGCGCATGGTGAGGCATTTGTTCAATAGCTTTGATGACGGATTGAATGGGAAGGGTATAGAGGTCTTGGAGACTGCCACTATCAGTTCGTGTGTCCTTGTGCTCTATTTGGCAGTCGTCACTTGTAAAAATCACCTTTTCATTATAGGTAATCTGTGTAAAGTGGGTATGTTTTTTTTGAATGGTCACAGTAACATTCTCCATCTCGGTTACTAGTTGAACTTTAATGAAAATTTTTTCTGATGTAGGAGCAATGTCTAGTGTGAGGGGGGCAATCGTATGAGCGGACACCACATCTTTTTCCGAAACTTCAGATAATACTTCAAGGGACAGGGGCGGATGAGGGAGCACATATCCCAATTGAGCTGCAATAATGAGACCGACTTCTTGTGTCCCCGGAACACCCACCCCGAGTCCATTCTTGTAGATATTAGGACTGACTTCAATGGCCAATTGTTTTAGGGGTTGTGTTGGCATTTTGAGATAAGATTTGGCTTTAGCAACAGCAAGCGCAACGGCAACGGGTTCTGTGCATCCCATGGCAGGAACGACCTCTTCTTTTAAGAGTTCAATCAGTTGTTTTTGTAAGGCATTTAATTGAGACATAGGCTTCTCCTTTATCATTTATTGAAGTGGGCAAAAAATACAATTTCTATGTATGATTTACACATCATATAATGCAAAAGGTTTGCCAAGTTTATTTTGAAATATAAAAAAGAGTGACGATAGCAGTTCAAACGTTTTAAAAACCCTCTATCTAGGGTAAAATAGAATGAGACAAAGTCCCAAAGGATACTTAAGAAAATTCTCATTTTGAGAAAGTATCTGTTTAATTCGTCTCAAAATGAGAAATGTGCTGGAAATTCTCAAAATGAGATAACCAATTAAAAGAGACTCTATAAGGCTATAATGATAGTCAATAAAGACAAGGAGTGTGAAAAGAAATGGGAAAAATAGAAGTTACATTTGATCAATCGTTTAATGGGGAAGTTCAAACGCCAGAGGCAACTATTAAAGTTGGGAAGGGACAAGATAAAGTGTTACCTTATGATATGCTTTACGGTGCACTGGCTTCATGTTTATATTCTACCTTCTTAGATATCGCAGTGAAAAAGCGTATTACGTATGAAAAAGTGCTTATAGAGGTGGAAGGCGAAAAAAGAACAGAAATTCCAACAACTTTAAAATGGGTTAAGGTAAAGTTTAAAGTCTACCATGCCGATAAATCTAAAGGATTAGATAAGGCACTTCAATTAGCGACAGAATACTGTTCTGTTTATCAAACGATTTCACATGTAGCAGAAATGTCCTATGAACTTGAGCTGATAGACTAAAGTCGCATTTCTAAAGGAAAGATGAAGTGGTATAATGAAGACGTTCATGAAGATCATTTTGAAATAAGGAAAGGTGAAGGCATGAGTATCAAAATCAATTCACAATTTACAGGATTTTCGGGTCCTAGCCAAGATTATTATAAAGCGACCAATCGGTTTAACCAAATTTTGTCTCAAAAACTTGGTCAAAAATCAGCTGTTTCTAAAACGGTTTCTGTTGAAAAATCAACAGGTCAACCGATTGATGTATCTGATGTGACACTTAAAAGTCACGCGTCGGCCAATGAAATCGACGAAAAGTTAAAAGGAACAGACCTTGAAGGATTGGGACAAGCCTTTGTCAATGCTGAAAATAAAACAGGTGTGAATGCATGGTTTTTGACAGGACTTGCTGCACATGAATCAGGGTTTGGAACAAGTCGGATTGCTCAAGACAAGAATAACTTGTTTGGCTTCATGGCCTATGACCGTTCACCTTATAAGAGTGCTAAAACATACGGAACAAAGGAAGATGGGATTATGGATGTTGCCGATTATTTAAGCCAAGCTTATCTCAGTGAAAATGGCAAGTATTATAATGGCAAGAGCATTGACGCTATCGGACAAAAGTATGCGACGGATCCTAACTGGGCTAATGCGATTACTAGTCATCTTAAAAAAATGCTAGGTGATGAAGTGTCAGATAAGTAAATAGCATGATCAAAATAAATGAAAAACGCTTCTCTTAATTGAGAAGCGTTTATTTATATTGCAAATGAAGCCTGTTCGGCTTATTGTGAGATATTCTAATTATTGGTCTTGATTCTTATTGTTTTTATTATTCATTTGTTGCATCATTTGCATAGCCATTTGAATAGCGTCTTTAAGTTCTTGTTCAATTTTAGCTTTGGCACTTTCTTCTTTGCCCTCTGCTACAGTAATACGTGCTGATGATGGAGCGACTTCAAGCTTTATAAAATCTTGACCCAGTACTTTTTCGAGGGTTTCTTTTACTTGCTTCTTATACTCTTCTTTCGTCATGTATTCTTTCAGATGGTCTTGGACTTTAACCACGATTCTCTTTTCATCATCAAAAGTGATTGATTTGATAAACATTTCTAGCATTTGTGTCATCCTCCTTCTAAAAACTATAGGTATTATACCATAAGCACTCCTCTAATATTAAGTTTATTCGACAAAATACGTCTTGGCTTTTATTGATGTCCTTGCTGTGGTATGTTTTAAATAAATTGAAATCAAGTAAAATGATTGAAAGCAAGATAAGGTGTAGGAGGAGAAATATGAATAAATTGAGAGAACTCACGCATTTACTGATACAGAAGTTAAAGCAATCCATGTCGCGATTTCCAGAAACAATTGTCACTGCAGTTGCCTTTGTGGTGATTGCGATTATTCAAAATCATGGTCATACAGGTGACACTCCCAATAAGGTGCTATTAGGTCTTGTGGTAGGCGGGATTCTTTTTGCCATTCAAGTGCTTATAAGAGAAAGAATGAATCTCAAGATGGGCATAAGGCTTATTGCAGACCTTTTGATTATCCTTTTCACTGTAATCTATGTCTATAGAATGCCAAGTGCCTTTGTAGAAGCTTGGGGTTACAGATATGTGGCCTTTGTGACTGTCTTGCTGGGCATTTTCTTATTAATCCCTTATGCCTTTAGAAGAGAAGGCTTTTCCAAGTATTTGATCTATTTAATAGGCAAGGTATTCCTAACTTACCTGTATTCTATTGTTTTATTTATTGGCCTTTTTGCCATTGGAATTGCTTTAGAAACGCTTTTTAATATCAACATAGGTGATATTTATCTGGATTTATTTTTAATTTCAATGATTGTATTTGGAGTCACTTACTTTCTTGGTAATGTGCCAGAAATTCATTATGAAATGACTCTGGAAGATTATCCTAAAATATTTAAATCGATTTTTTTATACATTGCCATACCGGTAATGGTTATTTATACAGTCATTCTACATGCTTACTTTGTCAAACTCATCTTTGAAGGGGAGTTACCTGAAGGAATGATCGGCAGTTTGGTCTTATGGCATGGGACGATTAGTACAGTAACCCTTTTCTTTTTAAGAGATGTACGCAGCGAAAAAGAGTGGCTTAAGCCGGTCTATAAGTATTATCCTTTTGCCCTGGTGGTTCCAATGGGAATGTTATTCTTAGCGATGGGTATTCGAATTAATGCTTATGGGTTAACCGTAGCAAGGTATTTAGGCCTTGCCATTGGTCTTTTTGTTGTGGGAGCAACGCTCATGAATCGGTTTAAAAAGAAAGACAGTTCTGTCGTTGTGATGACGCTCCTTCTCGTTATGCTTGTCATATCATTTTTCGGTGTTGTATCAGGGCCGACTTTGGCCTTAAATTATCAAAATCAACGTTTTGAAGAAATGTTAGTTGACGCAGGTGTCTATGATATTAGTACAGGTAACTTTCAACAACAGCAAGTAGCCAGTGATGAAGCAGACGTGCTCAAAAGACAATATAGGTATTTAAAGGAAACCTATGGTTATGAGGCGATTAAAGTCATTCCGAAAGAGATGACGCCAGAGGCATTATCGCTTGCAACGGGTGTGTCATTTGAATACGGTTCTGTAGAATTGGTTGATAAATTTTATATGAATCAGGTAGCCACTAACGATGTAGTGATTCCAGTTGAAGGCGCAAAATGGGTGATGAAAATAGAAACATTTTCTGAACTTGCTCCTTTAGCAGTGACGGATCATATTAGCGTTGAAAAAAGCAGGGTCGTTGAAGGCAAGCCTCATGATGAGTTGATTTTCAAATTGGACGGTCAGACGGCTGAAAGCATCAACATGGCTGAATGGGTGAAAGAGATGGCTCAAAATCAATCTGACACCATGCGGGATACAAAAGTGATTCAAATAGAAAGCCAAGCGATTCAAGTGACCCTACAAGTGTTCAATTATTCAGGAGAGGGTGAAGAAGATTATCCCACACAAATAGACGACTATTCAGCTTATTTACTCATAGGTTTTGTTAATGATTAGTTAATCATTTGGTTACCAAAAGGTTACATCGCCTTAATCTGTTCATAAAACTTGCTGGGTATAATGAATTTACAAGTTAATAAAACGAGTGAAAATATAACTCCCCTTTTTCCTAGTTGATTTCAGTCCTTTCGGACCCAAAAGACTGAAATCAAGTAGGTCTAATCGATAACTGGAATAGGGATGGAAAAATATTTTATGAAAATGTAATATAGATTCGTTTAAAGCAATGAACAGAAAGGAGTATAGACGTTAAAAACGTTTATAATAATAGACGATATGATAAAAGCAATTATTTTTGATTTTGACGGCACAATTATTAATACCAATGAGTTAATACGAGAAGGTTTACAGTACTTCTCTTATAGATACAATAAACGTCGCTTGTCCCCTAAAGAGATAAACGACTTGTTTGGAAGACCTCTTGAAGAGCAGATGGCTTATATTGATTCTCAAAATGTAGAACTGCTGACTGCACAATTTAAGATATGGTATCAACATCATCACAACGCTAAAGCATTTGCTTTTCCGGGAGTCGTTCAGACCATTAAAACTTTATCCGCGAGAGGAATTCCCCTCGCTATATTAACCAATAACAGTACTGGCACCGTTTTATCAGGACTAGACCATTTAGGCATTCGCCAGTATTTTGATCATATGATTTCTAGAGATGATGTAAAAGAAACGAAACCCTCTCCAGAAGGCATGCATAAATTGCTCAACAAAATGGCACTTCAACCTCATGAAGTAGTCTTTGTTGGGGATACGGCAAACGACATTTTGGCTGGACAAAATGCAGGCGTTAAGTCTGCCCTTGTAGGGTGGAGTGTGACGCCGGTAGCGCACCCTTCTGATTTTGTCCTTGATAAGGCTGAAGATCTGATTCACCTCATTGAATTAGGCGAAATGGACATTGCCTAAGCAACTCAACCAATCTCCTCTAATAAAGTCAAATAGATGACGAAAAATGACACTCTGAAAGCACCAGAGGGTTATTTTTTTGCAATAAAAAGGGTATTAAAATAAAGTTCACAGAATGTTTCAAATTATTTTTAAAATCTCAAGGCAAATAGGCTTATAAATAGAACTAATGTTCTATTCACTTGTTTACAATTTGTTTATTAAGAAGTATAATATTTGGTAAGACGAAAGAAATCGAAGGTGTAAAAATGAGAAAGTACAGTGATAAAGATTTTATCAATGAAATCGTGACTTATTTTAAAGCAAATGAGAAACAAGAAGCGACTTTAATTGGTGTTGAATTTGAACATTTTATTATACATGAAGACAGTTTAAAGAGTTATGCTTATGATGAACCCAATGGGCAAAGAGACCTTTTAGAAAAATTGGCAAAACAAGATTGGAATATCATTTTGGAAGAAGAAGGGCAGCTGCTAGGGCTTGAAAAGCAAGGAACGACTATCACTTTAGAGCCGGGCGGACAATTGGAAATCAGTTTGCGTGCCTTTGATCATTATAAAGATATTGATCAAACGTATAGACAAATAGTGGGAGAAATCAATGCCCTTTTAGTGGCGGGTCAGTGTTTAGCACTTATAGGTTATCATCCTAGGACGACAATCGCTGAATTGCCTTTATTGCCTAAAGCACGTTATGAGGCGATGTATGACTATTTTAAAGAAAATGGTGCCTTCTGCCACCATATGATGAAGGGAACGTGCTCAACACAAGTTTCAATTGATTACACCAGTGAAGCAGACTTCATAAAGAAAGTGAGGGTGGCTAATTTTCTGTCACCTATACTGGCGAGTTTATTTGATGCAACACCGATTTTTGAAGGACAAGTATACAAGGCTCACAATGCCAGAGTTAAAGTATGGGAAGATACTGATATTAAGCGGTCTAAACTCGTTCCGGGCGTTATGGATAAAGCCTTTGGCTACGCAGATTATGCCAATTATATTTTGAACATGGAACCCATTGTCATGGAAAGAGAAGGACAAGTAACACCTACAGGCAGACAGACTGTTTCAGATCTTTTGAAGGATTACACCTTTGAATCGGCTGATTTACTCCATTTTCTAGGGATGGTTTTTCCAGATGTACGCGTTAAAAATTATATCGAAATTCGCATGCCAGATGCTATGCCATACCCTTATAATATGGCGATTCCCCTCATTATAAAGACTCTTTTTTACGATGAGCAATTGCTTGAAAAGTATGCAAAATTGTCAGAAGGCGTAACCGATCAATGGGTTAAAGCAGCCAATCAAGCCATTATTAAGTCATCTAGTCCTATTGTTGAAGGTCGAGCAATTGATGACTATAAACAAATGATTATTGAAGACACGTTGATGCACTTAGAAATGGAAGAAAAGAGACCACTGATGATGTTTAATTCCATTCTTAGACAATATGGAAGTGTTAAGACGTGGTTATTGGAACAGTATGAGCGTAATAAACAGGCCTTTGTACAAATGGTTAAGTGCGACTAGAGGGTTTATAAATAGAGATACCAAGGGATGGATACGAGATAAAGAGGATTAAACTGAAATGAAAGAATGAGGAAAATTAATGAGATTAGAGAAAAAGTTACTCAATCAGATGACAAAAGATGCTGGAAAGTATCTTGAAGATGTGAAGCGGACTGATGAAAAAGTAGCCCATTCAAAGGCGATTTATAAGGGGCAACCCGTTCCTTATCTTCATATACCAAGAATTTTTGAACCAGAAGACATCAAATGTTTTGAGGAAGCAACTGCAGGTATTTTTGATATTGTAAATGTATCTATTAATGCCTATTTAGAAAATGCCAACATAAGAAAACTTTATGGATTTGATCCCCGTTTAGAGGCACTTATTAGATTGCCACACTATTATAAAACAAAAGTACCTATGGGACGGTTTGATATTTTTTATTATGGTGAAGCAGGTTATTATTTCTGCGAACTCAATGCAGATGGTGCCTCAGCGATGAATGAAGAATACGAACTTACTCAAATATTGACTGAGACACAAATCATGAACGAAGCCAAAGAAAAATATCAATTTGAATCCTTTGAGCTTTTTAGGTCGTGGACAGAAAAAGTTAAAAAGATTTATGGTGAATACTGTCATAATTTATTATTGGAAGAAGCTGAAAGACCTTTTGTTGCTATTGTAGATTTTATAGATAAGGGCAGTTCTTTGGAGTTTGAAGTTTTCAAAGCGACTTTTATTGAAAATGGTTTTGACTGTGAAATTGTCGACCCAAGAGACATCGTTGCAAAAGCAGGTGCGTCTTACTACAAAGACCAAAAAATAGATATTGTCTATCGCCGCTTGGTGACCAAAGACCTTATGGACCGGTATGATGATATTCCAGATTTCATTGCAGGCATTGAAAACAATCATTTTTGTTTGATTGGATCGATTAAAAGCCAGATTATTCATACCAAGCGTTTCTTTGAAGTGCTTTATACTGATGAAATGCAAGCCCTTTTAACAGATAAACAGAAGGCGTTTATTAAAGCACATATCCCTTATACGATGCCTTTAAAGCAAGATGAAATGTGGTCTGAATACCTTGAAAATCCTAAACGATACATTATAAAACCGGTGGATTATTATGCGTCAAAGGGCGTTATTGCAGGTCAAGACTGTCAACCAAGTGAATGGCAAAAAATCTTAGAGGAAAAAGTGAAAGAAGATTACATTATTCAGGAGTACTGTCCACTTTCACTCACTGAAAATATCGTATATAATAGTGAAGGCGATTTTAGCGTACACACATTTAAAAATATTACAGGGCTTTTCGTTTATGATGAATCTTTTGCAGGTGTGTATTCAAGAGCGGGACTTCATGCGATTATTTCAGGACTTCATGATGGATTTACCCTATCTTCAATCGCTTTAAAAAAATAGAATGAACCATTTTTGGAGGAAGCGATGAATTATGGATTAATGAGAGCGATTCACCCCAACAGCCGTTATGATGAAGCGACTAAACAATTAACAGTGAATGAATTGATGATTGTTTTAAATGCGCTTCATGTAGATTATGAGGTAGAAGGGTTTAAATCAATAGGTGGTGTAGAACTGATTTGTTTTACGATGAATCACCAATCAATGACAGAAAAAGTGAGACAAGCACTTTTGAGATTATCGTCAGTGAGAGCTATTTTTGAGATAAAAGAAGACTGGTTAAGACCTGTTTCAGAGGGTTACACGACTTACTTTAAAGATGACTTAGCCAGTATTTTGAAATACAGCGGTAAAACCAATGAGACGTTTACGTCTATGATGATTAATGTTGGCGTTTTTGCCAGTGATTTTGCGGCAAACTATGACCAAGCCTTAACGGTTTTTGATCCAATGAGTGGCAAGGGAACTACCCTTTTTAGAGCCTTGATACAAGGTTATAATGCTATGGGGGTTGAACTCAGTAAGAATGATGGTGTTGAAACCAATCAGTTTTTAAAACGCTACCTCAAATACCATCATTATAAACATGAAGCCAAACATCAAACCATCGTTCAAAAAGGTAAAAATCATGGTACCAAGTATACCCTGATTACAGCAGATAGCAAAGAGCACTACAAAGCCAATGATTTGAGACAGATTCAGTTTGCCAGTGGCAATACTTTAGAGGCGAATCTTTATTATAAAAAAGAGTCTGCCCATGTCTTAGTGACGGACTTACCTTATGGTGTTCAACATGATGCAGGAGACACGTCCTCTCATTCAAAAGGGTCTAAAGGCCATATAGCCATTGAAACGTTAATGGCAAAGGCGGCACCTGAATGGTACAAGATTCTTAAAAAGGGTGGTGTGGGCGTCATTGCTTATAATACCTACCACTTAAAACGCGACTTATTAGCGGAGGCCTTTAAAGCAGCAGGTTTTAAAGTCTTAGAAGAAGCCCCTTATCTTGAATTTGAACACTGGGTTGAACAAGCCGTTAATCGGGATATTTTAGTGATTAAGAAGGGTTAGCTATCATGCGGTTTTGGTTTTCAATCATCCAATGAATATTATCGGAGACCCTACTATCGAATACGCTGTGACTAAAGGACATATAGAACGCATTCAAATGAATTTCAACCCCTTGTAAATAATAACTTTAAATTATTGACGAGGGGTTGTTTTTTTGGGTAAAGCGATAACAGATCCATGGGTCATATTCAGGATAATTCCCCTTAAAAAGGGTGTTTTATAAATGGGATAAGACATCAATTAGTGATGACGTCATAAAAAGTTTACAAAATAATTGTATTAGTTCTGATAGAGTCGGGTATATAATGTACTGGAAACAATGCAACATTTAAAAAGTACAGAGACTTAAGCTTTCAGAGTAAAGCTAGAATAAATTTAGAATGATATGATGAAAGGACAAGTGATTGATTATGAATTCAGAACAATTAAAAAGAATGAAAGACGGTAAAGGTTTTATTGCAGCACTTGATCAAAGTGGCGGAAGTACACCTAAGGCATTAAAAGCATACGGCGTTGATGAATCAGCTTACAGTAATGATGAAGAAATGTTTAATGTTGTTCATGAAATGAGAACACGTATTATTAAGAGCCCCTCATTTGATAAAGAGTATATTCTTGGAGCTATTTTATTTGAAAATACAATGGATAAGAAAATAGATGGTTTATATTCTTCAGATTTTCTTTGGGATAAAAAAGGCATTGTACCTTTCTTAAAAGTAGACAAAGGCCTTGCTGACGTCCAAGATGATGTTCAATTGATGAAACCATTTGAAGCAGGTTTACCTGATCTTTTAAAGAAAGCTAATGAAAGACATATTTTTGGAACTAAAATGCGTTCAGTCATTAAAGAAGCTAATCCAGAAGGGATTAAAAAAATTGTTGAACAACAGTTTAAATATGGTTTAATCATTGCTGATGCAGGTCTTGTACCTATCTTAGAACCAGAAGTAGATATCCACAGCAAAACAAAAGTAGAAGCTGAAAAATTGTTAAAAGAAGCGATTAAAGCGGAACTTGCCAAAGTGGATGAAGATGTAAAACTCATGTTTAAAGTGACTATTCCAACTGTTGATAATTTCTACAGTGACTTAATGGATGATCCAAGAGTTGTGAGAGTAGTTGCTCTTTCAGGAGGCTATTCACAAACTGAAGCTAATGAAAAATTAGCGAAAAATCAAGGATTAATCGCAAGTTTCTCTCGTGCATTGGCACAAGATTTAAATTATAATCAAAGTGAAGCAGAATTTGACCAAGTGATGAAAGAAGCTGTTAAAGGTATTTATGAAGCCTCAATTGCTTAATTGATGTTTCATAATAGAAAAGGCTTATAAATAGTTAATCAATATGAATACTCAAAAGACAAAGGCTGCCCTCTCAATTAAAGAGGGCAGCCTTTTTTATATGGAACACTTTATTTCCTGACAAAAATCATTGATAGCTTAGTAAAAAGCCTTACGTTCGGCTTTACCTTTAATAAAGAGGAGATACGCCACAATTATTGTTCAGGAATAGCAAGTGTTTGTCCGATATAGATCAGGTTTGGATTTGTTAAGAGATTCAAGTTGAGATTATAAATTTCTATATAGCGTGCTGAATCTCCGAGCGTTTCTTTTGCAATGCTTGTTAAGGTATCACCTTCTTGGACGAGATAAGTGTCTGCATCAACTGAAGTTGGGGTATCAACTGTGCTAGCTGTAGCAGTGGTATTAAGGGTGATCCGCCCTTTTGGTGTGCCATATTCACTAGCGATTACCTTGTTGTCTAAGACCTTTTGAGTGTAATTAACCATGGCGTCTTCGAGGGCTACATAAGTGTTGTAATCTTCACATTCAGAGAAGACATAGTAAGTGTCGCCACCAGCCGTTAAGAAATCGTTAGTTGCAATGGTGTAAGTTTTGTTTAAATCAAGTGGTGCACCAGCTATCATGACATCAGTGACACGGCTACCTGGTTTGGCTGGTCCGTAATAAGTTGAGTTAGGATATTGAGCACCTGGTGTATAAGAAATTCCAGTGTTGATGGTAAATGATATACCAGCGACTTGTGGAAATGCCCCTAGTGAATCAGGTGTACTATAAGTAGAAGCTTCAAGGACTTCTAAAAGTTGATGACCTGTGATTTTAAGGGTTGAAATCGTATTGCCAAATGGGAAGACTGTTTTCATGTCTTTCATGGTAATTGGTCCGACTTGGATGGATTCTCTAATACCACCACCGTTGGTAATGGCAGCATCGACAGTTCCTTCGCCAACGGCTTGGTTAGCCGCCCAGAGCATAGCGTCTGCAGCAAAATCACCCAAATTGGTTTCTTGGGTTCTCACACCTGGTGAACGGTTACCGTCTAAAAGGACTTCAGTTGTTGCAAAAGTATCTGAAAGCGCTTCGTCGATGGCTTTAGAAACGGTATTGATTTTAGCGTCAATTGAGCCATCAACTTCATTGTAATCATGTGCACTGATAAGGTGAGATTCAATTGATGATTGATCCATAGTGACAACACCGACTTCTTCAAGTTTAGATCCGGCTGAAGTCAGAATAGTTGACCCAACCTTTTGGGAAGGAATGACGCTATGGCTATGACCATCAATAAAGAGGTCGATGCCAGTGACATGCTGAATCACATCAGTAGAGGTGTTCGGTGCACTGCCTTCATCAGTTCCGAGGTGACCCACTGCAATGATTTTAACGCAACCAGCAGCTTTAAGAGTATCTACTTGTTCTTGTGCGATTTTGTACATGTCATCACCTGCTGGGAAACTCAGTGAAGCCACATTTTTAGGATTGGCTTTGGTTAAGCTTTCAGGAGTAGTTAAGCCAAAGACACCCACTTTTCCGACGCTGGCATTGAAAATTTTATAGGGTTCAAAAACAGGCTGACCGCTTGTTTTATCGAGTATATTGGCTGAAACAAATGGGAAATTAGCTTGTGACTCACGTTCGAGAAGGTTGTTATAACCATAGTCGAATTCATGGTTACCGGGTGTCATAAGGTCATAACTTGCTAAGTTCATAAAGTCGATTGCAGTTTCGCCTTTTGAGAGATTAACGAGTGGATCGCCTTGAATGACATCGCCAGCTGAAATTAAGAGAACGTCTGCACCTGCAGCCTTGTACTGTTCTTTTAATTTAGCCACTCCAGCAGTCCCAATAGAGTCACCTTTAACGGCAACGTCACCACCATGGGTATCGTTGGTGTGGAGGATGACAAGTTTACCAGTGAGATTAGAAGGATAAGACGTTAAGCTGATGACTGGCATTGTACCAGTGACTTCACAGCCAGTGATTATGAGGGCCTCGCCAGTGACGCTGTCACTTGCAGGAATAAAATCAATCCCCTCTGGCGCAACGTCTCCGCCGATACCATCTTCAGCGTCAAAGTCTCTTGTGTTGATGTAATTGGAATAAGTGATGTGGTCAAGGTCAGTGATATCATATGCCATGACACCCCCCATACGTTCAAGGGTTACAAAAGCATAATCGTGACCATTGATTTGTCCTGTGGTAACATTTTCAGGTTCAGGTCCTTTTTTAAGTGAACGGTTGTTAAGTTTGAGATTGGTATTTGAAGCATTAAAGGTGTCAGGATAGAGAGCTGATGTGATATCTTCGAAATCACTACCACTATCATAGACTAGCGTTAACCCTTAGTATCAACTTTAAAAATTGAGAAAGAACGTCCACCGAAAAGAACGGTTTTATTAGCAGGTAAACCATCAGTGGTTTCGGGATCAAGGGTGCGCACTTTTTTAACAGTGATGTCACCACTGGTTAAAGTCACTTTCTTTTCATTGGAATAATAAGACGTATCTTCGTCGTTTGGATCACCTGCATCTTCGTGACCTTCAGGGAAAACAGTTGAAGACCATTCACGACCGTCGCCTTCATTAGCGGTTAAGATATAAGTTTGACCTGATTTTTCATAGATGTGTATGCCATCTGGCATGTAAGCACCAACAGCACCATCGTAGTTTTGGGCACTACCATCTAAGTAGATTTTATTGGCAGGATTGCTAAGATCTTTAAAGCCAAGTGCATCGACACGGGTAATACTTTGAGATTTAACGTCTACAGTTGCAATAGCGTTGTTTTCTTGAAGGGCAACATAGGCCATTTGACCGTCAGCGCTGACAGTAATATATTCTGGTTCTAAGTCTACTGATGGTGCTTGACCTTTTGTCATGATTACGCCAGATGCAGCAAGTGCGTCTCTTGAAGCATCAAGGGCGGTAAAATCGAGAATGTTGACAGTTTTTGATGAAAGATTAATGATTGAAACACTGCCTTTTGGATCGACAACCGTTTGACCTGCTGAGTTGACACCATAGCCCATGCGGGGTTCGCCTTCATCAGCTGATAGTAGGGTGGTATTATCAGAAAAAATAACCATATCAGGTTGGATGCCCACAGTATAGTAAGTAGGGGTACCAAGTGTATCCTCACTATTGTCTATAGGAAATACAGCGACAAGGCCTGAATCATTATAGCCTTTGGCTTGAATGGCAACGGCTAAATGACTTTTGTCAGGGGAAACGGCAACGCTGGTAATATCACCGTATTCAAAACCACTATTAGCTGATTCAGCGGTACCAGCGAGGTTAATTTTAAAAGCTTGGTCACTAAGGTCTGAATAAGTCCCTGTTTTTAGGGTATCAAATGGCACAGCAATCAATAAACTGTTGATGCCATCTACAGCATATGCCATGTGGTTATTGGCATTATAGGTCACGATTTCAAGACCACCTTCTGGAGAGTTAGGATCAACGTCATAACGTGCGTTGAGTGTCATATTAAGGTGACCAGGAACGTTTTCAAGATAAGCACTTGTCTTTTCAGCAGCATAGACTGGCATGATTAGGAGTGTCATTGCCAATACAAGTGTGAAACATAAAAAGAGCCATTTGTTCGTTTTCTTTTGCATGTTTTCCTCCAATATTTTTCATTTGTCATAAGTGATTATTTTAAATGTAACAGAAATAAGTTAGCCTCAAAGGCAGGCTAATGTTAAAAACGTGTGAAAAAGAAGTAAGGGACTGTGCGGTTAGATTTAGACAGTGTCATCAATTTGTAAATTGAAGGGTCAAAATACTAGTGATACAATAGAACTAGGTGAATATATAATGAAATGAGGTAAAATGATGGCTTTTACAATAGAGCATGATTTTAGTCAATCTGAAAAAGAGCGCTATAGACGATACCACAAGGCGCAAAAGTTATCTCACCAATTTGAAAAACCTTCTTTCTGGGCAGTTGATCGGGAGCGTGATGCCTACTTGGCTTGGATTGAAGGCGCAGGTTATAAAGAAGCGGGTCACCCACGTTTTTATCTCTTTATATGGAAGGGACAAAGTATCTCAGTAGAAGTTTATCAGCGGATTAAATGTGAGAAAGATGGTTCTGAGACCATTTATTATAAGATTGTGGGAATTTCCGCCCCTAAAGATATTCAATCTCAGGAACAAAATATGCTAGAATTATTAAAAGAGGCGATTATAACCATGGCAAAAGCGCCTTATTATATTAAACCCCATTGTGTTTTTGAATACATAGAAAGGCCGAAGTACATGTAATTGACTGCGACCCAAAGGTAATTTGAAGTATGGCTTCCAGATGAGTACTCATAATAATTTGACGAGAGGTTGTTGTTTATGCGAAGTAAGGTGTTATTGTACTGTTTATACAGTGGTTTTGTATTTTTGTTATTGATTCTTTCAGCCATTTTGAAGCGGGTTTCTCTACTCTTGCTTTTTGTTGTCCTTGTTACAGTCTCTTTGGCGGTGATTGGACCGAGAGTACTTTTGAGGTGTCCAAAGTGTGGGGAACGGCTTAACTTTATTGACTTAATCGAACTGATTGCACAAAAAGAACGTGCATGTAAAGTTTGTGGTAATCCGATTGATATTGAAACACTGAGGTTTAATGACAAACGTATTAAAATTAAGCTGAGAAATCCTAAAAAGCGTCGCTATGTGGTTTTGGCTTTTGTTATTCTGATTGGTCTTTATTTGTCTCATTACAGTGAAGCGGCTAGAACCAAAGGTCTGCTTCGTCAACTTGAAAGTGGGGCGGAGTTAGTTGTAGAAGATAGGAATTACAGTATCTTAGAGAAAATCAATTTAGATGAAGCTACTTTTGAAGTTGAACCTTTAACATTTACCGAAAAAAGAGACCTTGTCGATGAAGATTATACGGCTTATCTTATGGATAGTCGAGATGATGTGGTCATGCATACGGATATTTATACTTATAAGAAAGACTGGGTCATTAAATGGCGTCGTCATTATTATAAGTTTGAATATTAATAATGATAGCTAGCATTTGGGCGTTGGCTATGGATACTCTATAAAGTGGGATAATTATACTTTTTAGAAAAAAATAAACATTTTAAAGATGAGTTTGATATAATGAAGGTGCCTTGGGAATAGAGGGGCCTTTTTATTTTTGCAGAAAGGAGGACTAAAATCAATGTTTCATAAAGTGAACGCGAAAAAGTATACACAAGTGGTCTTAATCACCCATCTTATAATGGTCATTCTTTTCTTTGCAAGTGTCTTTGTAGGCAAGGCTTGGCTGCTTCTTGGGGTCTTTATCATATGGATGGGCTTTATTGTTGTGGATGATTTATTTATACACGTAAAATGTCCACACTGCGGTGTGACTCAATACCTTAAACACCTTATCAAAGCCTTGAGGATCAATAAGGAGCATTTACCCTATCGTTGTGATCATTGCGGGGGTAGAATTTATCTGGAAGAAATTAAAATCAATGATCCAAAGGTTAAATTACAGAAGAGACCTTTTAGGACATGGCAAAATATGCTGGGCATAGCTTTCATTCTTATATACATATTTTTCACACAGTTGAGCCCTCAGGCGAGACTGGATCATGTTAATGATGAACTGATGATTGCTTCCGTAAATGTCGAGAGGATGGCAGTTTACAATGAGAATCAAGAGCTTGTGACCTTGCTCCCTTTTGGTCACCATTTTCCGATTAAGTTAGTTGCAAATGATACGATAGAGGTTTTGCCGAAAGCCAATAAAGGCTTTAGAATCGTCTGTCAAAATGACAAAAAAACCTATTTTGATAGACCTGCCATTAAGCTTGGAGAGGGACGTTGGGCAGTCAGGTATTTTTGGCGATACTATCAAGTCCCTGTAGATGAGAAAGGGTGAAATGATGAAAGCAAGACAAATACTGCTTGTTATATTGATACTTATGGTGGTCTCTTTTGCAGGCGTTAGAATTTATCATTCAAAAGACCTTGTAGCGCAAAGAGCCGAGGAGGCTATCACGGCAAATGATGACAACCTAAAGCTACTCGGGCACTATGACTCTGACCTCGAACCCCTCTGGATTTATGGGGATGATGAAGGCTTTGTAGTGATTGAGTTACATAGGCGTTATTGGGGCTATTTAAGGCGTCTTGGCTACCAAGAGAGTCAATCAGGTCTTAAAAACAAGGGCACTTCAATATTGACCCAAAATCAGACCTTGAGCGATGGCACTAGCCGTTATATTTTTGTGGGAAAAGTAGACCTAAGCCGTGTGAATACCCTTAAAATTCAAATCGGGCAAAATGAAATTACCCCACCTATTGATCAAGTGACAGGCTATTGGTTTTTACAGCTTGATCCTGAAGAAATTGAGGGCGCAGAGGAATATCAAGTCGAGACATTATATGATGATGAAGTGATCGATGTTTTTTTATATGAGTTTAAAGACATATGACGGAATAGATGAAGTGGAGCTGACACAGCCTATTTTATACAATAAGGGGTTATTCAATGAGATCGTATTACTTTTTTATAATAGTGCAGTTGATTTTAGCGCTAGTCATAATCTGTTTATTGGTTGTATCCATTGTTAAGATTCAAAAAAGGACAAGTTAAGTTTTTTGTATCTGGCCATTTGCCTTGTGTTACTATTATTTATGACAATCAACCCCACGTTTTACAGCTAGAACCGTCTTTTGAAGAAGCCTATGGAGAAAATTCATGACAACATTTATGCTAAAAATAATAGGTGCTATTTTAATGACAATGGACCATACAAGGTCATTTTTTCAGGCAACGCCTGGATGGTTTGGATGGGTTAAATAATAACTTAGATGATACTTGGGGAGAGTCTAAAACTTATGAAAAAACGTGCTCATACTATTCAAACAATTAAAGGATATAAAATTGAAGAAAAAAATAAGTAAAAAGGATATTATTATAATTATCTTGCTAGTAGTTATCGTTGGCCTTTTGATAGATCGAGGTATCTCAAAATCTAATGATTACACCTCCTGGTTATATGGGTTTCAGCAAAACTGCCTTGGCATGTCAAGAAGCAATTACAGGGGTGTTCAAGATGCTCAGATTACAATGACAAGATTAAACGAGGCGATTTCACAATTAGCTTATATGGGTTTTTATGATGAAAAGGACTATTTGGGAGCAATGGAGGAAGGTTATCAAGCTTATCTTCTTCAAATAGTGAATGATGAAGTCGATAAAGATGAGAGCCTAAAATTAATCTCACAAGACTTTAAAGCAATCTATGAATCAATAGGGGAACATAAGAGAGTTTGGACAAGAAGACAGCTTGAGGATATTTTGAGACAAGCACTCATGTCACATGAGAGAGCGCCATTTGTCCAAGACTATTATATACACAACATGAATCTTGATGATTTACTCAATGATTAAGACAATCTTAACTGAATCAACAACCTCAAAGAACTGCCACTCCTCAAAAGGGACCAAGGCAGTTCTTTTTTTGATGTTCACATGACCTCTTGTTTGTCATCAAAAACACAATCGTTAATTATTTGTAAATGAAAGCGATAATCATTGATATTTAACTCAAAAACGGGTAATATGAATATAAGATAATCCTTAGTAAATTACTAGGGTATAAAAAGGAGGCAGCAAAATGGCTGATAATATTATTAAAATAGAGGGTCTTAAAGCAAGTGCTGATGGCGGAGAGATTTTAAAGGGCATCGACCTTAATATCAATGCAGGTGAAATTCATGTGGTGATGGGACCAAACGGTGCAGGTAAATCAACACTTGCCAACGTCCTTATGGGACATCCTGCATATGAAGTGACAGGGGGAGATGTTGATTTTCTTGGTCAAAATTTACTGGATATGAAAGTAGACGAAAGAGCACGTGCAGGACTTTTCTTGTCATTCCAATATCCACAAGAAGTACCAGGGGTAACTGTTGAAAACTTCATCAGAACAGCAAGTAAAGAAGTTCAAGGTATTATGCCAATGGCACTGGCTTTTAAACGTGATCTTAAAGCGAAAATGTCAGAACTCAACATGGATGAAAAATACCTTTCAAGATATTTAAACCAAGGCTTCTCTGGTGGTGAAAAGAAGAAAAACGAAATCTTACAAATGGCGATGTTAAATCCAAAACTCGCAATCCTTGATGAAACAGATTCAGGGCTTGATGTGGATGCCATTAAAGATGTTTATGAAATGGTTCAAAAGCTTTCAAGTGAAAAAAATGCCATTCTCATTATTACACATTATAATAAAATTCTTAGCTACATCAAGCCAGATTTTGTCCATGTCTTAGTAGATGGTAAAATCGTGAAAAATGGAGACTTATCCCTTGCAGATGAAATCGAAGAAAAAGGATACGAAGCATTTAAAAAGGAAGTGATTGCATGAGTAAAACCTATGTAGCTGATGTCGAACGTGGGATTTACGATGTGATTGATAAAGAAGATCACCGTTTTGTCGCAGACAAAGGCTTAACCGAAGAAGTCATTAGAGAAATATCAGCAGAAAAAAATGAACCCGAGTGGATGCTTGAGTACAGACTTAAATCCCTCGAAATTTATAAATCAAAACCTGTTCCTACTTGGGGAGCAGATCTTTCAGAGTTGGACGTAGAAAATATCATCCACTATGTGAGACCGAACACAGATATGAAAAACAGCTGGGATGATGTGCCTGAAGACATCAAGAATACATTTGAACGCTTGGGGATTCCAGAAGCTGAAAGAAAATCCCTCGCAGGTGTCGGTGCACAATATGACTCAGAGGTGGTTTATCATTCTATGAGAAAAGACCTCGAAGAGCAAGGTGTGGTTTACACTGACATGGAATCAGCTGTAAGAGACTATGAAGACATCGTGAAGAAATACTTCATGACCATTATTACTAACCGTGACCATAAGTTTTCAGCCCTTCATGGTGCAGTATGGTCAGGGGGCTCTTTTGTTTATGTGCCAGCAGGTGTTGAAGTAGATTTTCCACTTCAATCTTATTTTAGACTTAACGCTAAAGGGGCAGGTCAGTTTGAACATACCCTCATTATTGTAGAAGAAGGAGCGAGTCTCCACTTTATAGAAGGTTGTTCGGCGCCTAAATATTCAGTCCAAAACTTACATGCCGGAGCCGTTGAACTCTTCGTTAAAGAAAATGCTAAACTCAGATATTCGACTATTGAAAACTGGTCAAGAAACATGTACAACCTCAATACCAAACGTTGTCAAGTTGAGAAGAACGGTAAAATCGAATGGGTATCAGGCTCATTTGGTTCGAGAGTTTCTATGTTATATCCTATGAGTATCCTTAAAGGAGAAGGCGCATCCAGTGAATTTACAGGGATTACGTTTGCAGCTAAAGGACAGTACCTCGATACAGGGACTAAGGTGGTTCATGCGGCACCGAATACGACTTCTATTGTGAATTCTAAATCTATCTCAAAAGATGGCGGTCATGCTTTCTATAGAGGCCTCCTTAAAGTAACACCAAATGCAACAGGTGTTAAGTCAACGGTTAACTGTGAGTCTTTAATGCTCGACAATGAGTCTAAATCAGACACGCTTCCGATTATTGATATTATGAACGATCAAGTGGATATTGGTCATGAAGCCAAAATAGGCCGTATTAGTGATGAAGCCATCTTCTATCTTATGAGTCGTGGAATCCCTGAAGATGAAGCTAAAGCGATGATTGTTAGAGGATTTGTTGAACCGATTACTAAAGAACTGCCACTTGAATATGCGGTAGAACTGAACAACTTAATCTCATTAGAACTTGAAGGAACGATTGGTTAGGAGGACGTATGAACTTATTAGAAGAAAGACAAAAGGCTTTTGATGTACGTCCATTACCCACATGGAAACGTGCAAAATTACCTGAAAATTTATTTGATAGAGCAAGTGAAAAAAGCAAGGTGACAGTCACCGTAGAAGGGGATGAAACACTGGTTAAACCCCTTGATACTTGGCTTGAATCTGACAGCTTTAATGAGCGATATTTGATTGAAAAAGAAGCCATTAAACATTTAGGCGATTCGTTTATAGAATTTGCAACAGGTTATTCTAATCACCACTATGTCGTAGAAGCCAAGCGTAAAGGTTTTGACAGACAAAAGGTTAAATTTACCTACCATCAAGAAGGAACATTGGTTGATCAATATGTGATTATTGCTTATGAAGGGGCTAAACTGGATGTCATTATTGATTACCGTCAAGCGGATTTAGACAGTGAAATCCTCAACCAACATTATGGTTTAACCCGTATTATCGCGGAAAACGGCAGTGACGTGAAAGTCTATAAGGTTCAACAGTTGGGGTCAAAAGATAATCAATTTGAACAAGTCTTTGCTAAAACGGAAGAAGGCGCTAAAGTAGAAGTTCTTGACGTGGAATTAGGCGGTGCATTTAAAGCTGTAGCCTATGAAAACAACCTGAGAGGCCGTCATGCTAATGCCGTTTTTAACTCACTTTACTATGGTGAAAATGATGACAAACTAGATTTGTCTTACACGGTTAATCACTTTGCCAAAGAGACAGAAAGTACGATTTTGTCAAAAGGGGCATTAGATGACCATGCAAAAAAAGTTTTTAGAGGCAATTTATTCTTTGAACAAGGTGCTAGCAAATCAGTGGGTAAAGAAGAAGAATTCGTCATTTTACTTGATCGCAAAGTGGAATCAGATTCAATACCAGCACTTATGTGTTCAGAAGATGATGTCATTGGTGAACATGCGGCTAGTGTAGGGCAATTAGACCAAGAAAAGCTCTTCTATTTGATGAGTCGTGGTTTTTCAGAACTTGAAGCTAAAAAAATGGTCATCAAGGCATCGTTCGAAGAAGTCTTAATGTCTCTTGATGATGAGTCACTCAAAGCAGATATTAGTGAAACACTTGATAGGAGGCTTGATAGTCGTGTATAAGACGCAATTTCCCATATTTCAGAACCATCCGACACTTCATTATTTGGATCATGCAGCGACCAGCCAAAAACCAGCAGTTGTAGTGGATGCTGTTAAAACTTATCTTGAGAATGACTATGGGAGTCCTCACCGCGGTGCACATGCACTGTCGGTGAGGTCTACTCACTTTTATGATGAAGGAAGGGAGAAAGTCAAAATTTTTTTTGATACCCCTCAAAGTTCAGAACTTATATTTACGCGTAATACGACTGAGAGTTTAAATCTGATAGCTTATAGCTATGGTTTAAACTTTTTAACTGAAGGGGATGTGATTTTGGTAGTCCTTTCTGCTCACCATAGTAACCTTGTTCCATGGCAATTTGTCGCTCAAAAAACGGGGGCTATATTACAGTTTATTGAAGTTAATGAAAAAGGTGTGATTCCAGAATCTGAATATGATAAAATAACAGAAAAAGTAAAAATTCTAGCTTTCCCTTGGATCAGTAATGGGACAGGCGTTATTCATCCAGCAAAGAGACTCATTGAAGCGGCTCATCAAGTGGGGGCAGTCGCGGTTTTAGATGGGGCTCAAGCGGCAGGGCATATTGATGTAGATTTACAGGCATTAGATCCTGATTTTTTTGTTTTTTCAGGTCATAAAATGTTTGCCCTTCAAGGCATTGGAGGACTCATTGCTAAAAAAGAATTATTAGATAAAATGCCTCCTTTCTTAATGGGTGGCGACATGATTGAATATGTTGAAAGACAAGAGACAACATTTGCACCTGTGCCTGAAAAATTTGAAGCAGGAACACAAAATGTAGCAGGTGTAATTTCTTTAGCAAAAGCTGTTGATTTCATTAATGATGTGGGTATAAGTAATATCGAACACTATGAAAAACAGATGACTAACATGGCTTATGATGCTTTGTCTGAACTTGATTTTGTCACTATTATTGGTGATAAAGAAGGACGTGGTGCCCTTATTACCTTTACAGTAGACGGGGTTCATCCACATGATGTGGCAACGATTTTAGATGATGATAATGTGGCTATCAGGGCAGGTCACCATTGCACACAACCGGTGATGAAGACTTTAGGTTTACCTTCGACCTGTCGTGCCAGCTTTTCGATCTATACAGATGAAGCAGATATTGAGGCACTTGTAAGAGGCTTAAAGAGAGTAAGAGAGGTATTTGGTTATGGCAATTGATAATTTATATACAGAAATCATTATGATGCATAACAAAAGTAATCATCATGTCAAAGAGATGGACCATCCTGATTATGTTGAAAGAGGTCACAATCCCAATTGTGGCGATGACTTAACGTTAGAGGTTAATATTCGCGAAGGTAAGATTGAAGAGGCAGCCTTTGTTGGTTCAGGTTGCGCCATCTCAAAAGCATCTATGTCGATTATGTTGGATCTTGTTATTGGCAAGTCGGTAGAAGAGGCAAGGGAACTTTTAGAGACTTATTTAGGCATGATAAAAGGAGAAACGTTAACTGAAGAACAAGAATTAGCACTTGGTGATGCGGCTATTTTTGAAAGTCTCTCTAAAATGCCAGCAAGAGTCAAATGCGGGACTCTAGGTTGGCATTGTTTAAAAGTGATTTTAGATGAAAATGAGTCTAAAAAATAAAAATACAGCTATATATGTTATAAAAATCACAATGAAAAGAAACATAAAAGAGATAAAGTTAATTAAAAATATAATTTAAAATGGGTCAATTGACTCATAATGAGGTGAATGAGTTGACGTTAAGGGCATTTTCGGTAAAATAGAGAGGAGGAAGTGTTTTGGAAAAACATTATTCTAAAGAACAACAGAACGAAATAAATGCACATGTAATTTATAAGAAATTATCAGGAAGAATGAAGGACCCACATAATAAACAGGTTCTTAAAGAGATTAGTGATGATGAACTTAAGCATTATAATCGATTAAAAGCAGAAACGGGTTTAGAATTAAAACCGAACTACTGGACTGTACAGTTTTTTTATTTTTTGAGTATTATATTTGGGATTACTTTTGGTGTGAAATTGATGGAAAAGACAGAAGATAAGGCCAAAGAAGAATATGGTAATGGTGACCCTGTTTTAGAAGAAATACTCAAAGATGAAGAAAAACATGAACAGTACCTCATTAATATGATTGATGAAAAAAAACTCAATTATATGGGATCTATTGTTTTAGGGCTTAACGACGCACTTGTGGAATTAACCGGTGCACTAGCGGGTTATACATTTGCCTTTCAAAATACCAAATTAATCGCGCTTACAGGTCTGATTACAGGTATTTCAGCTTCTTTTTCAATGGCGGCGTCTGAATTTTTATCAACGCGTCAAGAGGAAGAAGGAGAAGAAGGGGGAACGGCAGGAACAGCTGCCCTTTATACAGGGATAGCCTATGTCCTAACAGTCGTTATTTTGATTTTGCCTTTCTTGTTGATTCAAAATCCGTTTGTGAGTTTAATTACAACACTTGTACTGGCTGTTTTAATTATTTTTGCATTTAATTATTATATATCTGTGGCAAAAGATTTGAACTTTAAACGACGTTTCTTTGAAATGGCAGGCATTAGTTTGGGCGTTGCGGCTATTTCATTTGTCGTAGGTATTATTGTGAAACAAGTTTTTGGAATTGATATATAAAATGCTTATTATGGGGTAGAAAGTAAAGGGATTAAAAAATCTTGGAGGTAGTAATGAGTGAACAAAAAAAGAGTGTGAGAACACCTATTTCAGGTAAAATGTATGCACTTAGTGTCCACATGAAGTATGGTGAAGTCTTGCATATTGAAGGTGTTAATAAAGAAGAAAAAGATAATTATATGGCCCTTTGCAAAGCAAATGATGGTGGGATGATTCTTGAAGATAGATATGAAGTTAGACATCTTTTAAGTCAAGATATCGCTAAAGTATCTGTTGTGCCTTACGACAAATCTTATGAACGCGTATGGCATCCGCTTAAGAAAATGGTGTTTTCGGAATCTACAATAAGAAGAACTACTTTTTCTGCCCTTATCAAAGCCTTTTTCTTATTGGCACTTGTGGCAGTGGTAGCTGTTTTAGGAATGAAAGTGATAGATGGCACTATTTTAGATGTTTTCTTTGATGGAACCTTATTCTCAGAAACTTTAGCCCAAGTGATGGATTATATTGGTCTTATATTTAAGTATTTATTCTTCCTCATGATTCTTTTGGGAGTTCTAGATATGTTATTGGGACTTAGAAATAACTTTCCAATCAACCAAGATGGTTCAGACGAAATTGATCAACCTATTCTTGGAAATATCATCATCATAGGTATTTTTGGAATCGTTTGTTTGATTGCTTCAGGTATTATTGGTAAAATGTTGTTAATCTTATAATTTTATGATAGGATGTTTTTCGATCAAATAATTTTTGAAGGATGTTTGGATGAAAAAAGTATCAAGATTTTGGGCAAGAGCTTTAATAGCACTAACCATAGTGGGCGTAGCACTTGTTATTATTGGCGCAGTGGTTGTCGTTGCATGGATGGTGATGATTGGGGCGGCTATGTTTTTATCCTCTTTTGTCATCAAGTATATTGTTATGGTATGTCCAGAATGTGGTTGGCGTGGATTACCACCTCAATGGTCAAGTCGAAAAAAAAGACATTGTGTAAAATGTGGCAAACCCATTGAGTATGACCGTTAAAAAATAAAATGAATATTTAAAATCAAAAAACGTGTGGATCACTTTAGGGATTCACACGTTTTTATTTTGACAGGAGTCATATATTGATCATGAAATGAAGACACTATTTAAGATAACCGTAGTCTTCTGCCCAAAGTTTTTGATAATGTAGTGCGGAGTCGTGCATATGTGATACATCTTCAGGCAACGTTTTTTTGATTTGACCAGGAACGCCAACGACTAATGAGTAAGGTGGAATGATAGCGCCTTCCTTAACGAGTGCTCCTGCGGCAATGATGCTGCCTTTACCAATTACAGCACCGTTGAGAACGGTAGCATTCATACCGATTAAGACATGATCTTCTATTGTGCAGCCATGAATACAGGCCTTATGACCGACGGTGACATAGTCTCCAATTACCGTTGGAAAATCTTGACCAACATGGACGACGCTATTGTCTTGAATATTGGTATAGGCACCAATTTCAATGTGGTTAACATCGCCTCTTACAACGGCATTGAACCAGATACTTGAGTATTCATGAAGGGTGACTTTGCCAATGACCACTGCGCCCTCTGCAATAAAGGTTTTAGGATCTCTATTTGGCATATTGTTTTGATAAGCTAAAATCATGTGTTCCTCCTCTTTCCAGTGGGTTATTCTTTAACTATTATAGCATACCCATAGATTTTAGAGTGTTAGAATCCACTTAAAGAGATGATTAATCCTTCTAAGAAAGCACATGGAATAAATCTTCGGAGGGCATAGTTTGATAATCGTAGTGGTCCCCTCGTGCCATGTTCACCTTAAATCCTGATTGATTAATACGGTTTTCGATACAAACGCGACAGTGAGCTGCCTCGTCCCCCGTACATATTTTATCTTTATAGAGTTCATATTTTTCTCTGACGTTAGTGGGTGACAAATTAGGCATAACAACATTTGCTCCTGCTTTCAGTGCCTTCTCACGTCCTTTGGGGTCTAGAGTGCCCATCGCAGTGGTTGAAGGTAACAATGCCTTAGGAACTAAAAGACGGGTAAGGGCTAGGCAAATAAGCGTTTTTTCCACAGTTCCACTGGGGTGACCGGCAAGTGGTGTTTGGTCATGTGTGATATAAGGACCAATGCCAATCATTTCGGGTTCAAGGTTTTTTAAAAATCGCAAGTCTTTAACAAGGTCTTCATCAGTTTGTTGGGGAAGACCGACCATAAAACCTGCTCCTACTTGGTAACCGAGGTCTTTTAAATCTTGGAGGCAGGTGCGCCGGTTGTCAAAAGACATTTGTGGGTGTAAAGATTGATAAAGTGCTCGACTAGCAGTTTCATGTCGGAGAAGATAGCGGTCAGCCCCTGCTTCTTTAAGCTGTTGATAACTTTCCTTTGAACGTTCACCAATGGATAGGGTAATGGCACAATCAGGATGTTGAGTTTTGATGCGTTGAACCAGATGAACCAATTTTTCATCTGTATAATAAGCATCTTCGCCGCCTTGAAGAACGAAAGTACGGTAACCGAGTTGGTAACCTTCTTTGCAACAGGCGAGAATTTGATCTTCTGTCAGACGATAGCGGTCGACGGTAGGGTTGTCTCTTCGAATCCCGCAGTAGCGACAATTTTGCTTACATATGTTAGTAAACTCAATTAAACCGCGCATATAGACTTCGCCATGATAAGCTTGGGCACATTTGTTGCGTGCTTTTTCAAAAAGGTAATCAGAGAGGGAGGGAGAAATCTCTTTAAAGAGTCTTAGGAGTTGGTCGTCTCTTAAATCACCGGTTTGATCAAGTTGGTCGATCAGTTCTTTTATTGTTTCCATGAAATCTCCTCTTTTATGGATAAATAGTCATATAAAAAGAACGCCTTTTGTGGGCGTTCAATCATTGGAAAATCAGGCATTCTAGAAATGAATGACTGTTTCTAAGCATTTGACTGATTCCCCTCAAAAATAAGTGCTCTTTTCCTACTTGTCTTTAAGGTTATCATTTGAGATAGACTCAATGTTCATGCTTCAATGGGGGCACGAACATTAAGAAATTAGGTTGTTAATAATTTATCAATATATAGCCTTTTTGTCAAGATATAATCAATGATAATTTTGTAATGATTCATATGGAGGAATCATTTGACGAAACGCTAAGGGGGCACTATGATATAAAAGAGACTTTACTGACATCAGCGAGGAGGTTAGAGATGGAGTCTATGAGACAAAAGGTTGAACAGATTGTATTAAGAGGTGTTGAAACTATTCTCAAGAATGATGAGCCACTTAATATTCAGATGAAAGGCAAACAAGATGTGGTAACTCAAAAGGATATTCAAATGGAGCGATATTTGGTAGAGGCTTTAAGCACTCTTTTTCCAGAAGATCATTTTATTGGGGAGGAAGAGCATCTTAATCAGATAAGCAATCAAAGAACATGGGTGATTGATCCTATTGATGGGACTTTAAATTATGCTAAAGGTTTACCTTTATATGGTGTTCAGTTAGCTCTGATGATTAATCAAGAACCTGTATTTTGTGTGATTGTTTTGCCTGAAATTAATCAAGTCTATTCTGCACAGGCAGGAGAAGGGGCTTTTCTTAATGGGCAACCGATTAAACTGGATTCTTCTTCACATTTAGAAGACGTCATTGTGACATTTGGTGACTTTTCTAAATCCAATCCTTCATCTAGACCTTTTCAATTATATGCAATCTCTCAATTGATGACTCGTGCGATGAAAGTGAGAATTCAAGGGGCATCTTCGGTAGATTTTGCTTTTGCTTCTTCAGGTAAAAATGGCGCACATATTATGTTTAGCAAAAGATTATGGGAAATTGCACCTGGTCTGATGTTTGCCAAGGAAGCGGGTTGCGCCATAGGAAAAATTTCAGGTAATTTTGAAGGCGAAGGAATCGTTATTGCACAAAACGACATGATATTAAATGAAATTTTATCCTGTTTGGAGGACAAAAATGACGGAGAAATCAATTAATCAAATAATGAATAGAGAATATTTAGTCACCAATGGTTTTGGTGGCTACAGTTTTAAGTCTATTTACGGACCCAATGTCCGCAAGTACCATGGCGAATACATTGCCAGTTTTAATCCCCCTATTGAAAGATGGCATCTTGTAAGTGATTTAGGGATAGCTATTATGATTAAAGATCAAGTCTACTCTTTATATGAGTCTATTGAAAAAGGAAAAGAAAGCATTGAATCGTCTTTTTATGATATGCATCAAGAAGGTACTTTGACTCAAATTTTTAAACTGCAAGGCATGACCCTTCAAAAGAAGATAGCTTACCTGCCAGAGAGTCAAATGATGGGGGTTCAAATATCTCTTCTTGAGTGGGGGGACCATGAACCAGATGATGTTCAAATTCTCCTAAGACCTTCTGTTAATTTCAGGGACCACCATGAAACGATTCCCGTTAAGAGGGAAGATTATCAATACGTTATTAGGCGAGATATCAACCGTTTTGATGACAAAGCTTTGGGTGAAGATGAGACGGTTATTGAAGTTGAGGCATCAGGTAAGACCTGTTATTGGTGGACGGATGCAGATTTTGAGGCAAATCTTACACTTGCTTCGGACACCCTTTATCCCATTGAAACAGAACGTGGATATCCTGATGAGGAAAACAGTTTGGTGATGGGTAGCATAATGACTAAGAAGCATCAAATCAATTTAGTCATTAATATTGAAGCCCTATTTGAAAAGCCAGAAACTATTTTTGAGGCGGCTGAACAGACTGCAAGAGGCCTTGTCCAACAGGCGGGTTTTAAAGATGATTTACTAAATCAGTTAGTTCTTGCCAGCGACCAGTTTATAGTCAATCGTGCTTCGACGGGCCTTAAAACGGTCATTGCTGGTTATCCTTGGTTTACCGACTGGGGAAGAGATACCATGATTGCCCTTGAAGGTCTAACGCTCACGACCAAACGCTATGAGGACGCCTTTGAGATGATTAAGGGTTTTATTTATTATATGAATCAGGGGATTATTCCAAACAATTTTCCAGACCAAGGTCAAAAACCTATGTACAATACATCTGATGGAACCCTTTGGCTCTTTAATGCGATTTATGCTTATTATGAAAGAACACAAGATTTACAAGGGATTGCCTCAATTTATAGCAAACTTTTAGAAAGTATTGACTATCATATGAAGGGGACCATCAATGATATCTATATGGACCAAGATGGCCTTTTAAGTACTGGGAATCCATCAACCCAGCTGACGTGGATGGATGTCAAAGTCAATGGATGGGTGGTAACACCTAGACATGGGAAAGCAGTGGAAATCAACGCTCTTTGGTACAATGCTTTGTCTATTACAGCGGTTTTGGGCCATGCTTTAAAAAGCAAAGAGGGCGGTAAATGGGCTGATACCCTGACGCAAGAACAATGGCAAGATGTTGATGCGATTGAAGCCTTATGTCCTAAAGTGAAAAAAGCCTTCAATGAACGCTTTATCAATCGTAAGGCAGGTCGCCTTTACGATTTAATTATAGAAGACCAACCAGTTGATATTCCAAGACCCAACATGATTTTTGCAGTCAGTTTACCTTTCGCTGTTTTAAATGAAAGCGATTGGCAGAGGGTAGTTGATTATGTGACTGACCACTTCAAAACGCCTGTAGGCCTGAGGACGCTTGAAGTCACTGATGAAAATTACCATGGCATTTATACAGGAGACCTTCTAAGCCGTGACGGTGCTTATCACCGTGGGACGGTCTGGGGATGGCTCATGGGCCCTTATTTGCAGGCTCATTATAAAACTTATCACGATAAAGCCACCATCTTAAAATGGATTGAAGACCTTAGACCCTCTATACAAAAAGGTGTAGTGGGCTCTATTTCAGAAGTGTTTGATGGTGATGCGCCTCATCAACAGAGAGGGTGTCCAGCACAAGCATGGTCAGTGGCAGAAATCATAAGAGTTTATGAATGGTTATAAGATCAAGATTAATTGAATGAAATCAAAATAGCCCCTACAGGGTGTGTCTTTTGACACCCTATAGGGGCATTGTTTTTTTAGAATGGCTTGCCTTTATTGGGCATTTACTTTATAAATGTTGACGCTCACAGGAGCTAATGTTATTGATAGATCACCATTAGCGTTTGTGGTGAAACTATCTGTATCATCAAAATAATTGGTGAGACTGAGATTTGCCAGTTCTTCAATCCCTGTGACAGAAAGACTTAATTCTTTTTTGTCGGTATTCATGATAACGAGGAGACGGTCTTCATTATCAGGATTTGAAATTTGATAAATCCATTCTTTTTTGTCAGACTGAAGCACTTGAAATGTTCCTGTATACTGGGTTTTAATATCGCTAAGAGCTTTGACATAGTCAATCATGGGATTGTCTGCTGTCTCATCCCAAGGCATAAAGTGTCGATTTTCAGGGTCGGCACCCCCTTGAAGTGCAATTTCAGTACCATAGTAAACAACAGGAATTGAAGGGTAGGTATAGATAAAAGCAAGCGCTTGTTTGAGATAAGCTTCTCCCCATTGACCATTCGTACTGACCAGTCGCGGATTGTCATGGTTATCAAGGAAGATGCCATTGAGCTCAGGATGACTATAATATTTTTCGAGTTTGAGGGCATTGACAAGAGAATCAATGTTACTTGTACTTGAAAAAGCATTTGTGAGACCATTGTAAAGTGAATAGTCAGTTAAACCATCTATGCCATCTTGATGGTAAAGTTCAATGTAGCGTGGATTTTCACTCCATACTTCTCCTAGAAAATAGAAATCAGGATAAATAGTTTTAATGGCATGGGTGAAATCTTTCCAGTATTCATGTGGAACATGTTTTACAGTATCAAGCCTAAAACCATCAATTTGCGTTTCATCAATCCACCAAAGGGCATTATTGATAAAGTAGTCATGCACCTTGGGATTACTTTGATCTAAATCTGGAAGGCCAGAAAGCCATCCCTTTTCAACTTCGTCTTGGTCTGTCCAATTACTGATGTTTTTTTGGGGATGAAACCAGTCTTTTTTCTCAGGATCATTAAGCCATTCAGAGTCAATACCAGTGTGGTTGACGACATAATCTAATATGACTTTCATGTCTCGACGATGTGCTTCTTTTACGAGATTTTTCAAATCATCCATCGTTCCAAAATGAGGATCAACACTTTCAAAATCATCAATCCAGTAGCCGTGATAACCATCTTTGGTATTTTTCATAATAGGTGTTAACCACAAGGTAGTAAACCCCATAGATTGAATATAATCGAGTTTTTGAGTGATCCCATTAATATCGCCACCTTGGAATTTTAAAGGATCGTTTGGATCAACATCTGGCAAGTTATTATCGGGGTTGCTGTCATTGAAACGGTCAACCATAATAAAATAAATTCGGTCTTGATCGCTAAACGCCTCTGTAAAATGAGGAGATTCAGTTACTGGGTCAGATTCTTCTGATGAAGGCGTTTCCGAGACTGGTGCATTCGATTGCACGTCCCCTTTTGCAGTTTCACCATCGCTATCATTAGTCAAATCTGTTGTATTTGAACAACTTGATAAGATTAGACTTAAACATAATAATAATAAGATTGGAATTTTTTTAGTCGGTTTAAGTATCATAATTGCCTCCTAAACGAATATTTATGATTATATCGGTGCAAACGTTTGCATCGAATAGTATGATGCAAATCCATTATATCCTAATATTGTATGGATTGCAGTACTTATCACGCTACTTTTATAAAGAAATAGGACAAGCCTTGTAGCATTAAAATTAATAGACAAAGAATAAGTATAAAAAACAATACATTACAAACGCTTGAATTTGAACGTTTATGAAGTTTATGTTAACAAAGTGTTAAAAAAAACGCCTAATTCTTATTGACTTTTTGTGATACGCTTCATATAATAAGGTTGTGCAAACGGTTGCAAAGCAATCAAAAATTAGTCTGAATATACTCAAGGGGAGGATTCAAATGAAAAAAATTTTGAGTTTATTACTTGTATTCGTGTTAGTTTTCTCGCTCACGGCTTGTGGTTCATCAACAGATAATCAAGCAGGGGATCAAACTGACAACAATTCATCAGCAGGATCAGCGGGAAGCGATTCTTCTGACAATTCAAATGCGGCATCAGATAATGAAACAGCAGAGATTGTACCTGAAGAAGGGGCAAGCTTAATCGTTTGGGAAAGTCCAAATGAAGAATTTGATTTTATGGAACAAATGGCAGCAGATTTTGAAGCAAAATATGGCGTACATGTAGATGTAGAAGAAGTAAGCCATGATAAAACAGGCGAAAGATTAGCACAAGATGGTCCAGCAGGTATTGGTGCAGATGTTATTGCAGCACCTCATGATCATACAGGTAACCTTGTAGCATCAGGACTTGTATTACCTAATGCATTTGCTGACGAAATAAAAGATGAAATGATTGATTCAGCAGTTCAAGCTGTATCTTATGATGGCGTTGTTTATGGCTATCCAAGAGCAATCGAAACTTATGCAATGTACTATAACAAAGATATCTTTGCTGAAGCACCAACTTCATTCAACGATATTATTGATTTTGGTAAAACGTATACCAATGTAAATGAAAATAAATATGCATTCTTTATGGACGTTAATAATTCATATTATGTAGAAGCTTTCTTAGAAGGCGGCGGCGGTTACATTTTCGGTAACGGCGGTACAGATAAAAATGATGTAGGGATTGATTCAGAAGGTTCAATCAACGGAATCAACCAATACATGAAACTTAAAGAAATTTTACCTATCCCATCAGGTGATGCGGATTATCAACCAATGGTTGCTCTTTTCACAGAAGGTAAAGTGGGTGCTATGATTGATGGCCCTTGGGATTTACCAACGATTAGAGATTCTGGTATTAACTATGGTGTTGCTAAAATACCTGCTTTACCAGATGGAAGTGCTGCAAAACCTTTCTCAGGTGTAAGAGCACTTTATGTATCAGCTTATAGTCAATATCCAAATGCAGCTCAATTATTTGCTAAATTCTATTGTGAACAAGAAAATCTTATTAAGAGATTTAATGCAACTGGTCAAATTCCAACATTTAAAGGTGCTTCAGAAATGGAAGCGATGTTAAATGATCCAGATGTCCAAGCATTCTCTGAACAAGCAGCTGAATCTACTCCAATGCCTTCAATTCCAGAAATTCAATTATTCTGGACAGCAATGGAACCAGCTTACAGTGTAATCTGGGATGAACAAGTTTCAGTTGAACAAGGCTTAAAAGATGCGGCAGATCAAATTAGAAGTGATATTGCAGCACAAGACTAAGCAAAATGAGTTTATTAAAAGAGGGGATTTGGATGTCCAAATTCCCTTTTCTATCTATTAATAACCACGCAAACAATGATTGTTTTATCTTACGATAGAAAGGCTTATAGAAAACGAGGGTGACGACAGATGAACAAAGTTAAAAAAGCATCACTCCTTTCAACACTATTTATGGGACTCGGCCAGTTATACAATAGGGAATGGTTTAAAGGAATCTTCTTCATGATTTTTGAAGTTTTCTTTATTTTTAATATTGTAAATGGTGCTGTGTACAAAGCGTTTTGGGGTGTAATAACACTTGGAGAAGTTAAAGGGGTCAAAGGTGATCACTCCATTAACCTTTTAATTAATGGTTTAGTGATTATCATATTAATAGCTCTTTTCATTATTTTATATGTTGTCAATGTAAAAGATGCAAGACGGTCAAGAGAGAGAATTGAATCAGGAAAAGGACATGAAACGTTTAAGCAAACGATAAAGAAATTAAATACAACTTATTTTCCGCACTTATTAATGTCTCCAGCAGCATTTTTAATTATCTTTTTTACCTTTTTGCCAATACTCTTTACAATGTTAATCGCATTTACTAATTATTCTGCACCTTACCACTTACCACCAGGAAATCTTGTCGATTGGGTTGGGCTTAGTAATTTCAAAAAGTTATTTACGCTACCCGGATGGAAAGAAACTTTCTGGGGTGTCTTCACTTGGACCATTGTTTGGACCATCTTGACGACAATTATTAACTATTTTGGTGGATTAGGACTTGCCTTACTCATTAATGCTAAAGGCGTGAAATTTAAAAAATTATGGCGTACTTTATTTATTTTACCTTATGCCGTTCCAGCTTTTATTTCATTATTAATCTTTAGATTAATATTAAGTGGTCCAGGACCGCTTAATACACTTATGGTAAACATGGGATGGATTACAGAGAAAATACCATTTTTAACCGATGCAGTTCTTGCAAAAATAATGGTAGTAGTTGTTTACTTATGGGCGGGTTCACCTTATTGGATGGCATTGATGTCAGGGATACTTACCAATATTGATAAAGCGCTCTATGAAGCAGCTGATATTGATGGTGCTAGTAAATGGAAACAGTTTACTAAAATTACTGTACCTATGGTTCTTTTCCAAACAGCGCCCCTACTCATTATGACATTTGCAAGTAACTTCAACAATTTCGGTATGGTTTATATACTCACCAGTGGAAATCCACAGAATCCAGCCTTTAAGCAAGCAGGTTCTACTGATATCTTGATATCGTGGATTTATAAAATGACACTTGAAAAGCAATGGTACGGTATGGCGGCTGCTGTAACGATTATTATTTTCTTATTCGTAGCGACCTTTGCGATCTTTGCCTTTTCTAAGACAAAATCCTTTAATGAGGAGGACATGATCTAATGAGTAAATTGAAATTTCAAAAAATGATTAAAATGACACTGCTCTATATGTTACTCGTTATGGTGACCTTTGTCGTTGTTATTCCTACAGTTTGGATTGTTGGATCGTCATTTAACCAAGGCGCAAATATATTTAGTACTTCCTTAATACCAAAAGACCCAACACTTAAGCATTATATTACCATTTTTACAGAAACAGATTATCCAATATGGTTTTTAAATACGCTTAAGATTGCTGTTCTCAATATGATATTGTCGGTTGCACTAACAACGATTACAGCAATGGCCTTTTCAAGATTTAAATTTAAGGGTAAAAAAGTAACGATGATTACCATTTTAGTGCTTCAAATGTTCCCATCAATGTTGGCAATGACCGCAATTTATGTTATCCTTTCTAAAATAGGGTTAATTGATACCCACCTGGGACTCGTAATTGTTTACGCCACAGGTCAGATACCATTTAACACATGGTTAGTCAAAGGTTACCTTGACGGCATACCAAAAAGTTTAGATGAAGCAGCAAGAATTGATGGGGCTTCTAATATGACCATTGTCACTCAAGTGGTCTTGCCGCTTGCAAAACCAATTTTGGTTTTTGTAGCACTTCAAAACTTTATTGGACCGTGGTTTGACTTTGTATTGCCACAGCTTATCTTAAGAAGAGCTGATAATTTTACACTGGCAATGGGTCTTTTCAAATGGGTAGCTGAACGACAACAATCGAACTTTACAATGTTTGCTGCAGGAGCGGTATTGGTCACTATTCCAATTACAGCACTGTGGGGAATATTCCAAAAATATATTGTTGAAGGCTTAGCATCAGGCGCTACAAAAGGCTAAGTCACCGAGGAGTTGGTAGGATGCCTACTACAATTAAAGATGTCGCAAAATTGGCAGAGGTTTCACCCTCTACCGTGTCTCGGGTTATCGCAGATAATCCTAGGATATCGCAGGCGACAAAAGAAAAAGTTTATAAAGCAATGAAAGAACTCCGGTATAAGCCCAATGCAATTGCCCGAAGTTTAGCGAATAGTAAGACGATGACTCTGGGGCTTATTGTCCCAAATTCTGATTTAAATCTTTTTATGAATCCGTTTTTTATGCGAGCGATGAGGGGGATTAGCATTTATGCACAAAAGCATGGCTATCACATCATGTACACTCATACGAGCAAAATGGAAGAAGAAATGAAGTATTTAAATGAATATGTCAATTCTAACCTTGTAGATGGCATTATTCTTATGACAACTGTCAAAAATGATGAATGTATTCATTATTTAAAAAAGGAAAATTTTCCTTTCGTAGTCATAGGACGCCCTGAACATGTTGAAGCGACTTTATGGGTTGATAATGATAACTTTCAAGCCATGTATAATGTTGTGAACATGCTCGTTTCAAAAGGCCATCATAAGATTGGATACATTGGCGGGTCAATGGATTACAACTTCTCAAGAGACCGTTATGAAGGTTATCTAAGAGCGCTAAATGTCAGAGGACTTCCAAAAGAAGAGGGATTAATTGAACATGAGGCCGATTTTTCGATGCAATTTGGGTATAATGCCTGTAAGAGAATATATACAGCGCAGCATCCAACGGCGATAGTGACTACTGATGATTTATTGGGCTATGGCGCACTTAAATATATCAATGAGCACGGCATCAAACATGTAAAAGTGACCGGATTTAATAACATTGCAATGAATGAATTTCAAAAACCTGCGTTGACTTCTGTGGACATCCATGCTGAAGAACTAGGTTATCAAGCTGCCAAACTACTCATTAAAACTTTAAAGCATGAGGAAGATAGCAATCATTTCATTGTGGATACGCATATAGTAGAAAGATAAAGTGAGCGTAGCAGATGATAAAGCATTTGCTACGCTTTTTTCATTCTTCATCAGTAAATACGATTTTCTTTATAGCGTGTATGCGCTTTAGAATGAGGAGGAATACAATGACAAATCAATCACTTAACAGCCAAATGATTTACTCTGTTTATGTGAGGAATCACAGTCAGGAAGGTAATTTCAAAGGGGTTGAAAAAGACCTTGATCGCATCAAACGTCTTGGAACAGATATTATATGGTTGATGCCTATTCATGAAATAGGCAAAATCAATCAAAAGGGAGAACTGGGATGTCCCTATAGTATTTATGATTATAAGTCGATTAACCATGAGTATGGTACTATGGCAGAATTTGAAGAGTTAGTTGAGGCTATTCATCAAAAAGGGATGAAAGTGATTATTGATGTTGTCTATAATCACACGTCACATGAATCAGTACTCTATCAAGAACATCCGGAATACTTTATTAAAGATGACAATGGCAAACCTTATTGCAAAGCAGGCGACTGGTCAGATGTGATTGATCTGGATTACAATCAAGCTGAACTCAGAGAAACCCTTATAGAGACGTTAGTTTTTTGGGTTAATAAAGGCGTTGATGGCTTTAGATGTGATGTGGGTTCATTCGTTCCCGTTTCTTTTTGGAAGCAGGCAAGAGAAGCCTGTGCCAAAGTTAATCCAGACACAATATGGCTTGCAGAATCGGTTGAACCGCACTTTTTGAGAGAAATGAGAAGCAAAGGATTTTATTGTGCGACAGATAAAGAGCTCTATGAAGTCTTTGATATACTGTATGATTATGATATTAATCAAGAATATAAGGATTTTGTGTGTGGTAAAGTAAAAGCGGAACATTTTGTTAAGGCGGTTCAAAGTCAATTTCTCAATTATCCAGAGGGTTTTATCAAATTGAGATTTTTAGAAAATCACGATCAACCTCGAATTGCGAGTTTAGTGAATGATCCTCGAAAGTTAGACCTTTTGACAGTAATGAGCTTCTTGATTAAAGGGACGACACTTGTTTATGCAGGACAAGAAGCGCGCAACGAAGTGACACCGAGTCTTTTTGACAAGGAAACAGTGAATTGGCAAACGCTAGACAATGACTATGCCAATCTCATTTGTTTTCTGAGTGAATGGGTTAAAAAGGACATTGTGGCAAAAGGAAATTTTGATATTTCTGCTGAAGGCAATTTAGTCAAAATAAGCTACAGCTATGGCAATGAAGAGTTAATAACTTGGATTAATTTTGGGAGCCATGATCATTTGTTGTCTTCTGTAGAAGAAGAGAATGTGATATGTCGTTTAGGGGAAGTGATGGTTCAAAACCAACACTATATCATTAAAGGCAATAGCGCAATTATCTTGCAATACCACAATAAGCATCAAGAAGACCATAAAGTGAGAGAACGTGGGAGTGGAATTTTGCTTCATATTTCTTCACTGCCAGGTGACTATGGTATTGGTGATTTTGGAAAAGGAGCTTATGATTTTGTAGACTTTTTAGAAGCGTCTGGACAAAAAAACTGGCAAATCTTGCCGATTGGTATTACTGGTTTTGGCGATTCACCTTATCAGTCTTTTTCAGCATTTGCAGGGAATCCTTACTTTATAGATCTCAATGAATTGATTCAAATGGGATTTTTAGATAAAAAAACAGTAGCAAAGACCGATTTTGGAAAAAATAAAGACAGTGTAGACTATGAAAAGCTCTATTTAAATAAAATGCCTCTCCTTAAAATGGCTTATGAAAATGCTAAAGTGAAGTTACAAAGAGAACTTGATAATTTTTATGAACGTGAGAAAGAATGGTTAGATGAATTTTCACTTTATATGGCAATTAAAGCGTATCATAACAATGTTCAGTGGACACAGTGGGAGCCCGGTTTTGAAAATATCAATGCTTCAAAGGTAGGTGAATTTAGACAGAGTCATCATGATGAAATTCAGTTCTGGATTTTTACCCAGTATTTCTTTTTCAAACAATGGTATGCACTTAAATCAGTTGCTAATAGCAAGGGGATTAAGATTATTGGAGACTTACCTATTTATGTGGCAGAAGACAGTGCCGATGTATGGGGCAATCCGAAACTGTTTAAACTCAATCAGCACTTTAAACCTATTTGTGTTGCAGGCTGTCCACCTGATGCTTTCTCGGCAACGGGACAATTATGGGGCAATCCAATCTATGATTGGGATTATATGAAAGAACAAGGCTATGAATGGTGGATTAAGCGAATTCGATATTCACTTGAACTCTTTGATACCGTAAGAATTGATCATTTTAGAGGGTTTGAAGCTTACTGGCAAATTCCATATGGTGATCCTACTGCAGAAGGTGGTAAATGGGTAAAAGGACCAGGAAAAGGTCTTTTTGATGCCATTAAGAATGCACTGGGAGATGTTGATATTATTGCAGAAGATTTGGGCTATTTGACACAGGGTGTAATCAATTTAAGAGAATACACAGGCTTCCCAGGTATGAAAGTTTTACAATTTGCTTTTGATACACGGGAAGAAAGTGATTATCTCCCACATAATTTTTCTAGCAATTTTGTGGCTTACACAGGGACCCATGATAATGACACTGTCATAGGTTGGATGAATACTGTCGCTAAACCAGATAAAGAGTTTGCGATTGAGTACCTCAACCTCGACCGTTTAGAAGGTTACCATTGGGGCTTCATCCGTGGGGTATGGTCATCAACAGCATATTTAGCAGTGGCACAAATGCAAGATTTCTTAGGTCTTGATTCGAGTGCTAGAATGAATTATCCTTCAACTTTAGGTGGAAACTGGCTATGGCGAATAAATCCTAGAGATTTGACCGATAAATTGGCTAAAAAAATTGCGCGAGTGACTCAAATTTACGGACGTTAAGAGATGAGTGCAATGACAAAGAGCAATGCTCAAATGTTGGGGTCTGTTATTAAATTAAATCGATTAAGTCAAAATATGAGTCAAAAGGCACTTGCTGAGGGAATCTGCGTTAGTTCGTATTTAAGCCGGATAGAGAAAGGCGAAATTATTCCGTCAGAAGAGGTCATTAATGATCTTTTTAAGGCACTTGATATGACCTACTATGACGACCCTGAGTTTCTTGTTCAACAAGAAGCGCTGATGCGTACTTTTTTAGAAGAACTTAATTTTAATGCTTTTGACCAGTCTAGAGCGATTTATCAAGAGATTGAGTCTCAAGCGCAAAAACTAATGTCCTCACCATTGATTATTGATTATTATGTTATTAAACTCGCTTATTACTGTACTACAAGAGATGATGAAACCTTTGATCAGACCTATGCTTTATTAAGTGAAATGGAAACGCTGATGACCAATCACCAGCGTTTTCATCTCCATCTCTATTATGGTATAGACCGAGCAAAAGTAACTGCCAATGCAGAGGAAGCTTTTTTTAGTCTCTATCATGCGAAGGATTTTGGTGAAAGTGGCCACTTGTATTTTTGGCTAGGGTGTTGCTACTTTAAACTGGATAATCATCTAAAAGCGATTGCACAATTTGAAAAGGCACTTCGCTTTTATGTGGATGAAGGGAATTTGATTAGTATTGCAGGGGCTTACGAAATGATGGGACTTACTTATTATAAGGATAAGCACTATTTTGACGGATTTTCTTTTTTCGAAAAGGGAATTAAATTCTTAGATAAGGCGGGGAGAAAAGAACACGTCAAAGTGTTCAACCATCATTTGGCTTGGGGATATATTCAACTCAAACGTTATGAGGAAGCACTTCATTATGTCAGTGATTTAGAAATTGTTTCTGATGAGGTGATGAAAGGGTCGTGGCTTAAAGCCTTTATTGGTTTTTTAGGGAAGGATAAAGTGATAGAAACCGAAGGTGTGAACCAGTTTGATTTAACGGATCCTATAGACCAAAAACTCAAGGTCTTTTTCTCAGAAGTGCGAAAAGAATCAAAATATGGATTATATGTGGATAATGAAGCCATTTTGATAGATTTATACACAGCAACCACGCTGTATAATGTAGAACTCCATCGCTTTTTTAAATCCATACTTTTGCGATACTACCAAGACAAGAGGCGGTATAAAGAAGCGTTTCAGCTCCTCGATAAGTAACGGATTAGACCGTATAGATGCAGGCAGATCATCTATACGGTTTTTTGTGTGAAAAGAGGAGGGCGAAAGGGGACTTAAGAGAGAATTTTCCAGGCTTTTTTCACAATGTTAAAGCCTACTATTGGGAAGGCTTCAAGAGTATAATGAAGATAGATTCAAGAGCGATTTAAGACAAGGGCAATAGAATTGAAAGAGACATTATGACTTACGAGATTAAAGGAGAAAACAATGAGCGGAAATCAATCAAAGATTAACCAAGTTGGCATATTGCATGTAGCTAAAAGTAATGATGCCTATCCTTATGATAAGGAAACATTGCATATTAAGTTAAAGACGGTCAAAGATGATGTTGAACAAGTGTGGATAAGATATGGTGATCCCCATAATTATCAACCGATTAAAGAGAAGCCTGACCAATACCAGTGGGATCCTAATAGCATTTGTCAAGAAAAAATGACTAAAGCCTATCAAGACGAAAGTTTTGATTATTGGTCTATCTTTATCAAGCCAGAATTCAAGAGGGTACGCTATGCCTTTATCATGAATAAAGGGGAGGAAGAATTATTATATGGTGCCCATGGCATCTTTGATCTTAATGAATCACCCAATCAAAAAAATGATAACCAAGTATTTTTTAATTTTCCTTATATAAATGAAGAAGATGTCTATAAGGCACCTGAATGGGTTAAAGACACGGTTTGGTATCAAATTTTTCCTGAACGTTTTGCCAACGGGAATCCTGCAATCAATTTAGAAGGAACGCTGCCTTGGGCTAGCGAAAAAGAAGTTAAAAATGATATGCGCTTTGGTGGAGACTTAGAAGGCGTTATTGAACACTTAGACTATATTAAGGACTTAGGTATTACAGGGATTTATTTTACACCGATTTTTGAAGCGACATCAACGCATAAGTATGATACAATTGATTATTTTAAAATTGACCCAGCCTTTGGTGACAATGCAACCTTTAAACGCTTAGTAGAAGAAGCCCATAAAAGAGGGATTAAGATCATGTTAGATGCTGTCTTTAACCATTGTGGCTTCATGCACCCCTATTGGCAAGATGTTGTTAAACACGGAATGGCTTCTCAATATGCCCCCTACTTTCATATCTTAAGAGAACCTGTGATTAATTTTGAGATTAAAGACAATATGCCACAGATTAAATTTCATGAGTGCGTTGGTCAACTCAATTATGAAACATTTGCCTTTGTACCAGAAATGCCAAAGTGGCGTACAGGTTATCCAGAAGCCGAAGAGTATCTTTTAAGTATTGGTGAATACTGGGTGAAAGAGTATGATATTGATGGCTGGCGTTTGGATGTTTCCAATGAAATTTCTCATGATTTTTGGCGCAAGTTCAAGCAAAGAGTGAGAGCGATTAAAGAGGATGTCTTCATTTTAGGCGAAAATTGGGATGATTCAACGCCATGGTTACGTGGGGATCAGTTTGATGCCGTTATGAATTATGAATTTACCTATCCAGTTTGGCATCTACTAGACACGTCGCGTGACTATAATGTATCTGATTTCAAAAACGATATGAGCAAATTGTTGGCCAATTATCCAGAGAATGTCGCCCTCAATATGTTTAATTTGATTGATAGTCATGATACATCGAGAATTCATACGATTCTAGGAGAAGAAGAAAAGCGTGTGCGTTTAGCCTTTGCCATTCAAATGACGTTTGGAGGCTCTCCAAGTGTTTATTATGGCAGCGAAATTGGGCTTTATGGTCTTAATGACGGTAACCGCCAATGTATGATTTGGGATGAAGAAGAACAAAACAGTTCTCTTAAGAGCCACGTTCAAAAAATGATTGCTCTTAGAGGGCAGTACAGTGCATTGAGAATGATGCCTATTAAGTGGATTGATGTAAATGAAAATCAGCAGACCCTACAATATGTCAAAGAGACACCTTCTGATGAAGGTACATCCATTGTATATATTGTCTATAATTTTAGTGAAGAACAACAAAATATTGATATTCCTGAAGCATATCAGACTGAGGTTATTGACATCTATTATCAAAAGGGAATACAATTAAATCATTCATTAACACTTGACCCTCTTAGTTTTAGAGTATTTGAAATAAACTTAATTTAACGTGTTTACCTAGGGGAATCCCCCCTTGAGTATATATTCAGATTTGCACATGAAAAAAGCCAGCTTCAGACACTGGCTTTTTTCTTTATTTATAAAGCTTTTAACAAAGGATTGTTCTTTACCATTTACGGGCGATATCAAGACCTCTGTAATGCTTGGATTTCTTTTTAGAAGGTGCATTTTGAGCGGCTGATACTTTTAAACTATCCCATATACTGTCATATAACTGTGATCGCATTGCTAAGAGATGGACAGAAGGATTGAGAATCGCTAATTGGATAATACCTTCTAATCGTGCTAACAAATCGTAAGCAACAATATCTTGATTGAGATTGGCATTGATTGAACCTTGAGATTGTCCCTTATTAATAATGGTCTTAATTAAGTGATGACGACCTGCAAAAAAAGACTCAATTTGAGCATTGAGAGCGACATTTTCTCGGCGTGCACGGTATAAGAGGGCGTTGATATTAATGAGTTCGTGGTTATGATTTAGCAGGGAAAGCGATAAATTTTGATGATAATAGATGGTGTTTTCAATCCACCTTTCAATTTGAATTTCAGCTTGATCAGAGGCCTTGTAGGCTTTTTGATCTGCATCAGAAAGGTGTTCTGTCAAAATTGATACAACCTCTATGAGTAGGGCTTCTTTGTTTTTAAAGTGATAATAAATAGAAGCTTTTTTGATGTTGACATCCTCTGCTATTTGATTAAGTGAAGTATAGTCATAGCCTTCTATTAAAAAGTGTTTTAAGGCACTTTGCATAATCAATTCTCTTGTTGTCATAAGCACTCTCCTCTCCCCTGCTATTATATCTTAAACAATCAGAGAATGAAATAGTGATTGATTATGACGGATATCCTAGTCTATAATGAATATGGAGATGAAAGGGGATAGCAGCATGAACGATTCATTTAAACCTTATATTCCAGCAGAACGGTCAATACCAGAATTGACTCTTTTTTCTGTGCTTATGGGGATAATTTTAGCAGTTATTTTTGGGGTGGTTAATGCCTACCTTGGGTTAAAAGTGGGAATGACGATTTCTGCATCAATACCTGCAGCAGTCGTTTCAATGAGTATTACTCGGGTGATTTTAAAACGGGAATCAATCTTAGAGAATAATATGATTCAGACGATTGCATCGGCAGGGGAGTCTTTAACTGCAGGGGCCATTTTTACAATACCGGCCCTATTTTTGTTTTTTAAATCTTCTAATATGGGACTACCCTCTATTTTACTGATGACACTTATTGGTTTATGTGGAGGCGTTCTTGGCGTAATGTTCATGATTCCTTTAAGACGTGCTTTGATTGTTAAAGAACATGATACTTTACCCTATCCTGAAGGTGGTGCGTGTGCCAATGTCCTACTTGCAGGTGAAGAGGGTGGTGGTCAAGCGAGAGCCACGTTTGAAGGACTTTTTCTAGGCGGGATTTACAAGTTTATAGCAGATGGTTTTGCTGTATTTAAATCTCAGATTACAACTCAGATTGTTGCTCCCTTTAGAACGGCTATAGGAATTGATGCAATGCCAGCATTATTAGGGGTTGGATTTATTATTGGTAAACAGGTTGCCAGCTTTATGTTTGCGGGGTCTTTAATGGGATGGCTATTAATTATTCCAGTGCTTACCCTTGTAGGGGATCAATCTCATTTGATATTGTTTCCAGCAACGATTCCTATTAGTCAAATGACACCAGAAGAGATTTGGCAGAATTACATACGTTATATTGGTGCGGGAGCGGTGGCGTTTGGTGGTTTAATTAGCTTTTTTAAATCAATGCCTATGATTGCCGAGACTTTCTTAGAATCCCTGAAAAATTATAATGAATTGATTCAAGGGAAGGTGCATATTAGAACAGATAGAGATGTACCCTTATCAACGGTGATTACCGTGATTGTTTTTGTAGGTTTAGCAATTTGTCTGATGCCGACCCTTAATATAGGATGGGTAGGGGGTATATTCGTTATTGTCTTTGGATTTTTCTTTGCAACTGTTTCATCTAGAATTGTTGGCATCATAGGAAGTTCATCTAATCCAGTGTCAGGTATGACATTGGCTACTTTGATTATTGCTTCTTTTATATATAGACTTTTAGGGCATACCAATGAGCAGGGGGTAGTATCTGTTTTAGTGGTAGGGTCGATTGTTTGCATTATTATTGCCATGGCAGGAGATACATCCCAAGACTTAAAGACAGGGTACTTAGTAGGAGCGACACCTTTTAAACAGCAAGTGGGAGAGTTGATTGGCGTTATTTCAATATCTGTAGTTCTGAGTGGTATTTTACTTCTTTTTGATCGTGCTTGGGGATTTGGTTCTCCTGAATTGCCAGCACCACAAGCAACACTTGTCAAACTTGTGGTGGAGGGTGTCTTATATGGAGATTTACCTTGGGCTCTTATTATTTTAGGAGGAGCGATTGGTCTCATTGTTGAAATTTTAGGTTTGCCAGTCTTGCCGGTTGCTATTGGTCTGTATTTACCTATTAATCTAACATCGACAGTTTTCATTGGAGGATTAATGAAAGGTTTTTTTGCTAAACACTTAGATCAATCAGGAGAGATGAGTCATGATAAGATGGATAAAGGCATTCTATTTGCCTCGGGTCTAATTGCAGGAGAAGGGCTTATTGGTGTTGTTTTAGCCCTAATGGCAGTGGGGGGCGTAAGTATGGCTTTACCTTGGCATATGGGGAGCATGGGTACAATTCTATGCTTTTTATTTGTGGTGGCTCTGATGCTTAAAAGATGTCTATTCTCACCGTCCGATGAGAATGAACGTTTATAATTTGTAACGACTGGTTTAGAAAGACCGTTAAAGTTTAAAAGAAATGCCCCTATTCTGTTGAGAATTAGGGGCATTTTTGATGTTTAGATAGGAAAACACATATATTTCATTAATTTAACAATTGGATAATATGCGGTTTTATTCATGAATAAGAGTATAAATATTCATTTGATTGAAAAGAGTATTCTCATTTTTTAAGAAAGTGTCATAAAATTAACGCCAAAGGCGTAATAATGAAAGAGATAATGAGTAAGGTTGAAAATCTACCTTTCGGTAGGTAGACGTTTTCAAGGGTAATCTAACGAATGGTAGGCTGTAAAATACATGCTTCTGAGAATGTATATCTCAATTTATTAATGAGTTGATTTTATAAATTATCTTATTTATAATGCCTTTAGAAAGCGCTTTCTCAATTGATAACGGTGACGAAAAGTATTCATTTAATCTGACTGGGGGTATGAACAGCGATTTTGGATAGGGGAGACAAGGAGGTCAAAACTTATCTAAAGAGTATAAAAAATGAATATTAATAAAAGTTGCCATCACTATAATATCGGGAGGAAATGTATATGTCAACTTCAAACAAAGAGGCATTTAAACCATTTGTTTCGGCTGAGACGATAATGCCAGAATTTACAGTCTTATCGATTGTAATTGGGATTATACTTGCTGTTGTATTTGGTGCGGCTAATGCTTATCTGGGCCTTCTTGTTGGAATGACCATTTCTGCTTCTATTCCAGCGGCGGTTATTTCAATGGGTATCATTAGGGGTTTATTTAAAAGAGAATCTATTTTAGAAAATAATATGGTTCAAACGATTGGATCAGCAGGGGAATCTTTGGCGGCTGGAGCGATTTTCACTTTACCAGCACTCTTCATTTGGATGGAAGAGTGGAACATGGGAACGCCGTCGATGGTTGAAATTACAGCTATTGCACTTTGCGGGGGATTATTAGGAACCTTTTTCATGATTCCGCTTAGAAAGGCACTTATAGTTAAAGAACATGGTGTCTTACCTTATCCAGAAGGAACGGCTTGTGCAGAAGTGCTTCGTGCAGGTGAAGAAGGTGGCGAGAAAGCTGCTTTAACGTTTACAGGATTAGGTATTGGTGCACTTTATAAATTGATTGCAGATGGATTAAAATTATTTCCAAGTGAAATTGAAGCAGAGATTCCTGGTTATAAGGGTGCTGCAATAGGAATGGATGTTTATCCGGCTTTATTAGGTGTAGGGTTTATTATTGGGCCTAAGATTTCAGCTTATATGTTATCAGGGGCTATTTTAGGATGGTTTGCCTTTATACCACTTATATTCAATATTGGTTCTGTAGGGAATATTATTTTGTATCCAGCAACCAAGCCTATCGTTGAGTTAGGCATTGGTGGTATATGGGAGAATTATATTCGTTATGTTGGAGCAGGGGCTGTTGCCTTTGGGGGTGTCTTTAGTCTTATTAAATCTTTACCACTCATTGTAACGACTTTTAAAGATGCGATGAAAGACCTTAAAGGAACAGAACGAAAAAAGAGTACACTTAGAACTGATGATGATTTACCAATGATTATTGTTATTTTAGGGTCTCTTGCTGTTGTTTTAGCGATGATGATGTTACCTTTTATCCCTGTTGGATTTGGCGGGGGTCTCTTGGTTGCTATTTTCGGATTCTTCTTTGCCACTGTGTCATCGCGTATTGTTGGTTTGGTAGGATCTTCCTCTAACCCCGTTTCCGGAATGACAATCGCCACTCTTATTATTACTGCTTTTATTTTTAAATCAACAGGCAACGATGGTCAATCAGGTATGATAGCGACTTTAACAGTTGGAGCGATTATCTGTATCATTGCTGCTATGGCAGGCGATACGTCTCAAGATTTAAAAACAGGTTATATTGTAGGCGCGACACCACGCAAACAACAAATTGGTGAACTCATTGGTGCCGTTGCATCAGCACTTGCTATTGGTGGTGTTCTTGTTCTACTTAATAACGCTTGGGGATTCGGTTCTACTGAATTGCCTGCACCACAAGCGACACTGATGAGACTTGTTATAGAAGGTGTTATGGGCGGTAATTTACCGTGGGCACTTGTATTTACAGGTGTTGGTGTTGGTATTGCCATTGAACTTTTAGGGTTGCCAGTTCTACCAATTGCTATTGGGCTTTATCTGCCTATTCATTTATCGACTCCAATTATGGTTGGTGGAGTTGTCAGAGGTTTTCTGGATAAGAAACTTAATAAAGTTGAAAAAGCAGAAAAAATGGATAACCGCGAAGGCAAAGTATCAGAAATTAAGAATAAAATTGAATCAGGTATACTCTACGCCTCTGGCTTAATTGCTGGAGAAGGACTACTTGGAATTGTCCTAGCAGTTCTAGCCGTATTTAGTATTGATATTGCATTAGATTTTAGTTTAGGAAGTATTGGGTCAATTGTGTTCTTCTTAGGGCTGACTTACTCACTTATTCACTTCTCCATAAGAAGAAAACTTAAAAAATAGTTGACCACTTTAAACACCTTTTAAAAAGAGGATAAAAAAAGCTTTTATCCTCTTTTTATCCCAATTATTATGTTAGAATCAGACTCTAGGGACAAGGAGCTTTGAAATGAAATTAAAACGAAAAAAACAGCGTAATTTTTTAGATTTTGTACCTGTTAAAAATGACAAATACAGATGGGTAGAACTTGAAAATGGTATCGTACAAATTCAAATTGACAGAAATAGTTTACTTGAAAGGGCGGTAAGATTTTTTTTCAAGACACCCAAAATGATGAAAATAGATTTAGATGCTTATGGCAGTTTCATATGGAAACAAATTGATGGCGAAAAAGACATGCATGCAATAGCAGAACACTTAGATAAGAATTATGGACAGTCGGTTCATCCGCTTTATGAAAGGCTGGGTCAGTATATGACTATTTTAAAAAACAACCATTTTATCCATGTTATACCTAATAGTCAAGGAGGACAATAATGGGAATTAAACTATTAGAAGTATTGTTTTTCGCACTTACTTTTACTTTTTTAATGGCATGGGGTACAATAAAGAAGCAAAGAAAATCTCAAGAAATGCTGGACCTCTTGTCTAAGCAGTGCGAGAAAAAAATATATAAAGCGTTTAAGTCAGAGACGACTTGGCGTGAAGATGACCTTGAAGCTATGCTGGAAGGGACTCAAGCAAAATTATTTTGGTCTAGGGAAAGAGCGGTTGTCAATACACCCGAGATTATGCTAAAAAGTATCCTCGATAAAATGGCTGAAAAGGGCGAGATTAAAAGAGGCAAACAAAAAACTGTAAAGTGGATAAAGGAGTGAACTAAAGATGGAATCTAAGTTAAATGCTATTGAACCACAAGAGGTGTTTAAGTATTTTGAAGCACTCACACAAATACCAAGAGAATCAGGTCATGAACAAGCAGTAAGTGATTATTTGCTCAAGTTTGGTCAATCACTTGGTTTTGAAACGATTCAAGAACCTTGTAACAATATTATTATCAAAAAGCCAGCAACTGCAGGATATGAAAACGCTCCTCGCGTTATCTTGCAAGGACATATGGATATGGTTTGTGTTAAAAAAGAAGGCTATAATCACGATTTTGAGAAAGATCCTATTCCAGTTGTTGTAGAAGGTGATTTTATCAAAACAGAAGGGACGACACTAGGGGCAGATAATGGGATTGCTGTTGCAATGACGATGGCCATTTTGGCGTCTAAAGACCTTTCACATCCACCGATTACGGCTTTATTTACAGTTGCTGAAGAAACAGGTATGGATGGGGTTGTTGCCTTGAATCCAGCCAATATAGAAGGTGATATTCTCATCAATATTGATTCAGAAGAAGAAGGTGTTCTACTTGCTTCTTGTGCAGGTGGTGTCAACAATATCATTGAATGTCCTATTTCTTGGGTTAAACCTAATAAAGATGCGGCTTATAAAATCACTATTAGTGGACTTTTAGGGGGACATTCGGGGATTGAAATCAATAAAAATAGAGCCAATGCAATTAAGCTTGCAGGTCGTGTTTTACGTGCCTTTGAAGGCCATTTTGATTTTGAACTTTTCCATTTTGAAGGCGGAGAAAAAATGAATGCTATTGCTAAAAAAGCACGATTTGACCTGGTGATTAATCAATCAGATGAAAAGATGCTTAAATCGCTTGTAAGTCATTTAGAAAAGACCTTTAAATCAGAATATGAAATTGCAGATGGTGGGATCAGTATTACAGTTGACCCTATAGAAGTGCCAGAAAAAGTATTTGGAAAAGCTGAAGCACACCGTTTAATAGATACGTTATTCCTCATTCCTTTTGGTGTACAAGCCATGTCAAGTGGAATTGAAGGCTTAGTTGAGACATCTAACAATATTGGTGTAGCAGAACAACTTGAAAATGCTGTAAAAATCACAAATGCTATTCGATCTTCGGTAAAATCTAAAAAAGAAGCTCTTAATCAAAAGATGGCTATTATTAGCGAATTGGTAGGTGCTAAAAATGAAGCTGTAGCAGATTATCCAGAATGGTCTTTTAAAGTAGAGTCACCTATTAGGGATTTAATGAAAGAAGTCTATAAAGACTTATTTAAAGATGAACTTAAAGTAGATGCGATTCATGCAGGCTTAGAATGTGGTTTTCTAAAAGAAAAAGTAGGCGATATTGATATGATTTCTCTTGGACCTAATATGTATGATGTGCATACCCCTCAAGAAAGATTAAGTATTGAATCGACTGCACGTGTTTACAATTTCCTTAAAGAAGTGCTTAAAAAAATTAAATAGCAAAGCAAAAATAAAAAAACGAAGTCATTTGACTTCGTTTTTTTGTTTTATAGTTATTGGATTTGTTTCACGATAAGTATTTTAAAATCTAATGGTGAAATAATGGTAATCCCCAGAAGAATTGATCGACTTCTTGTTCAATATTTGTAGTATTTGTATTTGTATCCGCACTAGTATTGTTAACAGAAATACCATAAAATGAAGCATCTGCTGAATCAATAGCATACTGTGAATGTACGGCTGCTGTTGCAAGTGTTAAGATCACAATTAATATCGCCAATACAATGACCTCAACTTTGGAAACGTGAACACGTTTTTCTTCCATATAATCATCCCCTTTTGTGTCTTACGTTATACGTTATTATTAGTATAAGCCTAAAATAAGGACAGAATCAAGCTTTACTTAGTAACCTTTTTGTGAATAAATCAATATAAGGTTCAAGAATATAGCTTAGTGGGACAATCATAATGACCACGATAGCAAGACTCAATAAGGCAGAAAGGGAAATGGATTGAATCTGTAGGCGTTTAATAAAATAGGCGGATATCATAAGACCTATAGGGTGAGCATAGTAAATTTCCATTGTTGATCGACTGAGCCTAAAAAACCAAGGTGAAATCACAATAGGGAGAGACTTTGTAAAGTAGAACAAATTGACACATGCTAAGCTACAAAAGATAATGTAAGACATTTGAGTCAATAATGCGGGTAAGAAATCTCCATAAATTTCAACATAGAAAAATTGACTAATATAAGCAATAAAGCTGATACCTGTCAAAAGACCTAAGTATTTTGGCTTAATAACCTTGCGTTTAGCTCTTAAAAGGACTCCTAAAGCGAAAAACAAAAGGTAAGTAGGAAAGAGTCGGTCAGCCATGGGATAGCGAATAACAAGCGTACTGGCTGTTATAAGACCACTTAAGAAGACAAAGGTATTGAGACCTAAGCTTATAATAATTTTCTCAAATAAGGGATATAGAAGATATAACTGAATGATAATGACCATAAAGTATAAATGGTAGAGTGTTTCTCCGGTGAACAAATTTTTAATATAAAAGATAAGTGAAAGAGGATAGTTCCCTCTGACGACATAAATCATCCAATAAATAAACGACCATAAGGCGTAAAAAATAATCAGTTTGGGTAATCGCTTGCGATAAAAGTCACCAAGTGAATGAATCGGTCGCTCGGGGTTATAAAGTAAAAAACCACTGATAAAGATAAAGATAGGGACTGCAGGAGTAGCCAGTTTGTTAACGACGTAAAATAAAGCCTTTAAAGGTGTTAAAGCTATAGGTAAGCTGATCGGTGTAGCTGTAATGTGTATGATGACAACGGCTAAACAAGCAATAAGCCGCATCCAGTGAATATTATAAAAATGTTTTTTCTTCATAAGTACTCCTTAATTATATTGTTACTATTTTAGCACAGATTGAAGAAGAAACCACGTATTTACCATAAAAAAAAAGACACCTAAAAGGTGTCAGAAAAAAAAGTCATTTGTAGTTTCCGGGGTCGTACAAACTGGGTTTGTATGTTGAAACTATAATTATAATAATAGGTATTTATTACAAGCACATTGACTAATTCTTAAATTTTTCTTAACTCTATTATTTTGCTTTTTTTATCATCTGAAAAGATAAGTTAAAGTGGTTTTGAGGGAAAAGAATGATAAATTCTTGTAAAGAATCCATAAATCATTTGACAATTGTTTGAGGGATGATTAAAATAATAAAAACATATGATATATTAAATGACTTCGTATAACCCCATTAATAAGGTCTGGGGGTTTCTACCAAGCACCGTAAACGCTTGATTACGAAGAAGATGGGCAAATTGACTCCATTTTCTTCGTAATCAAGCGTTTTTTATTTTTAAAAAGGAGAGAAAAATGATTTATTACCCTAAAATTGAACTGCATTGTCATCTTGACGGCAGTTTAAGACCGGAAACAGTTATGGAATTGGCTCAAAAAGAAGGGCTGGCTTTAACAGCAGATGAAACCCGTGAAAATTTAATCGCGCCACTTTATTGTGATTCTTTAGAAACTTATTTGCAACGGTTTGCCCTGCCAGTAAAATTAATGCAAAGCCCAGAAGCATTAGAACGCATTACATTTGAACTCTTTGAAGATGCAGCATTTGAAAATGTTAAATACTTAGAAGTGAGATTTGCACCACAATTACACACCGAAAAAGGTTTAGATTATCATCAAATTATTCAAAGTGTGATTAGTGGGATGAAACGTGCAGAAAAAATACATGAAATTAAAGGTAATGTTATTTTATCTTATATGAGAAATACATCAGTAGAGGGGATTGATGACCTCATTGAAGCGGGAAAGGCCTTTTTAGGCAAGGGGGTTGTTGGCCTCGACCTATGTGCTGGAGAGCGTGACTTCTTTTGTGAGCGATTTGAAGAAGCTTTTGATAAAGCCAGACAACTGGGGTATCATATTACAATTCATGCGGGTGAAACGGGCATTGTTGAGAATATAGTGGATGCGGTTGATCTTTTAAAAGCTGAAAGGATTGGGCATGGTGTTGCCATGATGTATTCACCTGAAACGTTAAGTTATATTAAATCTAAAGGGGTAATGATTGAAAGTTGCCCAACCAGTAACGTACAAACTAAAGCTGTTGAGTCAATCGAAGAACATCCTTTCCGATTATTTATGGATCAAGGGATTGCACTGTCAATCAATACTGACAATAGAACGGTTTCAGATACTAGCTTGACTGGAGAATGCAATCTATTAGAAAAGACATTCCAACTCTCTGAAAAAGAATATTTCAAAGTTTATGAAATGTCTATTGAACATGCTTTTGCTTCTGAAGAAGTTAAAGCGTGGTTAAAACAGTTTTTATTAAGTTGATAGAGAGGTTGGCATGATAATACCGCCACCTATTAATTCATCATGGATATAGCAAACCAGTGATTGCCCTGGAGCGGGTGCTCTTACAGGACGATCAAAGATCACTGTGACCACTTCTGGGATTGTATCATCTTTGGCATTGTCCTGCTGAGTGTTAAGGACTAATTGGCCTTCATAAAGTGTAGACCATTGACTGACCTTGATAGAAACTTTTAGTGGAAAGTGATCAACGGGTCTAATCAAATTGAATTGCTTCAACTGAACGCTTGTGTGATAAAGCAGTGCTTCTTCTCCCAGAACAATCTCATTGGTTAGAGGTTTCTTATCAATGACAAAATGTTGGCCGGTTTGGACTTGTCCAAGGCCTCTTTTTTGACCGATTGTATAGTGGCATAAGCCCCGATGCGTGCCTAATATTTTGCCATGAATATCGACGAAACGCCCTTCTATTGCAGCAGAGCTTTGGCGAGATTTAAGATAGAGTGTATGACTTCCTCTTGGAATAAAACAGATGCCTAAACTGTCTTTTTTTTCTGAAAGGGGTGTCGCCACCTCAGCAAATTTCTCCCTAACGTCCTTTTTAGAACGTGCATGTGCAAGGGGAAAAATAAGATGTTTAATGACTTCTTGAGAGAGATGATATAAGTTGTAAGACTGATCTTTTTCTTTTGCATGAGCCTTGTAAATATGATAATAACCATCTTGGTCATTGTAAGTGACATGGGCATAGTGTCCCGTTGCAAAGTAATCACATCCAAGTGCTAAACTGTCTTTAATCAGACGATCGTATTTAAAATGGCGGTTACAAGTTACACAGGGATTAGGCGTATAGCCTTTTTCATAGGCGTCAATAAAATCACCAATGACACAGGTGTCAAAATCATGGCGGTAATCAAAAATATGGTGTTCAATTTCAAGTGTTTCTGCAACACGACGGGCGGCTTCAAGTTCTTGAGTTTGATGATCAAAAACGTGCATGGTCACGCCCATCACTTCGTAACCTTGTTCTTTTAATATTAAAGCAGCTGTCGCACTATCGACGCCTCCACTAAGACCTACGGCAACTTTTTTCATCACAATATAACTCCTTTATTCGTTCTTCATAAAAAAACCAGCTTAATTCCAAAGGAATTTTAAGCTGGATTATGTCTTTTAATAACCTATCTGTATCCTCTTTAATTTTCCCTACGATCTCCCAAAAAAGCGAGTGCAATCATATCTGGTCCAACATGTGAGGCAATTGTCATTGACAGTTCTGAAACAATCAAATCATGATGAGGATATTTTTCTTTTATAGCTTCTTCCAATATGATGGCATCATGGGCACAATTGCCATGACCTAAAATGATCGTGCTATCTGATTTGCCATACAAATGTTTATCTAATTTTGAAAGCAAGAAAGTAATTGATTTCTTACGACCTCTTACATTGCTATAAGAACGCAATTTACCATCGTGGTCAACAATCAAAGTCGGTTTAACATTGAGCATATTTCCCACAACGGCACTTGCCGATGAAATTCTACCCCCATTTTTAAGATAGTCTAAGTTATCAACACCAAACCAATGGTTAAAATTCAAGCGGTTATCAGTTAACCAATTGGCTAGAGCTGTAACATCAATACCAGATTCAATTTTTTTAACGGCTTCAACGACCATAGCACCTAGGCCTATAGAAGCTGCAAGTGTGTCAACCACTTCAATGCGGGCATCTGGATATTCTTCCTCAACCATTTGTTTGGCGAGGCAAGCACTATTATAAGTACCGCTCATGCCTGACGTAAGACCTAAATAGACTACGGCATAATCATTTGAAATGGCGTGTGTAAAAGCTTCTGCAAATCGATAGACATTTATTTGAGATGTTCTAGGCATAGTCCCTTCTCTTAATAGATTGTAAAAATCATTATGTGATAAGGTCTTTCCCAAATCATCGATATATTCTTTTCCATTAATTACAATAGGCATACCGATTACTTCGATGGTGTCTTGGTGAGCTTCAAGATACCTAAGGGGTAAATCACAACAGGAATCGGTAATAATTTTTATGCGCATGTGCACCTCCTAATCATTAATATTCTAAATGAGTTTCTTAAAAGATACAAGGTTTATGCCTTATACTTTTTAAAATAAAATCGAGTATAGGATATTAATGAAATCATTTTTAAAATCACAGCAATAAATAAAAGATATTGTACCGCTCGGTTTTCTGGTAACAAGAGCACTAGCGTAATGGATGCTGTGAAGACAACAGTTGCAATTTTACCTAGCCAATCAGAAGGTAAAATCACTTGTTCGGGTTTAAAGTAAAAGATAATCCCAGCGATTATCATAAAGACTTCTTTAATTAAAATAATAGTGAGTACCCATAAAGGGATGAAATGGCTAACATAAAGACATACAAGTGCTGAAATTAATAAAAGCTTATCAGCCAATGGATCAAAAACTGTTCCAAAAGTAGATTCTACTTTATATTTTCTAGCCAGATAGCCATCGAGAAAATCTGTGAAACTTGCAATTAGAAATACGCCTAGGGCAACATGCAGTGATATATTAAAATAACAATAAACAAAAAGTGGAACACAAAGTAATCGCATTAAAGTTAATAGGTTAGGTATATTTTTCAAAAAAGGGCTCCTTTCTTGGCAGTTTCAATAAATATTATAAACAATTAAGCCTCTCTTGGCTATATTAAAGTGAGTAAATGATGAGCAGACAGGGATAAACAGCAGGGAATAGACCTTTGTTATCAATGGCATAGGAAAATGTAAAAAAAGTATGAATGAACGGGGACGGTACTTGAATTATTTTTTTTCTATGCTATACTGAATTAGAAAGTTAGGTGATACTTATGGCGAGACAAGCAAGAAAAATGGAACCTTTTGGGATCTATCATATTTATCAGTCTTCCCAAGAAGACACTTTGTTATTTATGAATGACAAGGACCGTGCTTATTTTATGGAGACGGTTATTAGAGCTAAACAGCGTTTTGGATTCAAACTGTTTGCTTATTGTCTGAAGCATCCTAAAATGTATCATTTGGTTTTGCATGCCAACGGAAGTGATTTATCAAAAGTGATGAAATCCATTAATATTTCTTATGCCATGTATGTTAAAAATCAAGAACGTCATCAGGAAAAATTGTTTAAAGATCGCTATAAAAGTGAAAAAATAGAAACAGAGAATCAATTCAATAATATCATGAATGGTCTAAAAGATCCTAATGCCTGTTTCAACAGCTTCTGTCAATTTGGTGACTATGGTGAAGAAGTGGATACGCCAGTTATTGAAACCAAAACAGAGACAGGTGACAAGATGTATTGTTGCTTTGATGGAGAATGTTTTGAATGTATTAAAACAGAAGAAGAAGCCTATGCCAAGTTAAAAGCTTTGGCACAGGAAAAACAAATGACAGTTAAAATGCTTTTAAAAGACAAAACCATTCGCAATCAGTTGATTTTAATGATGAGACAATCATCGACTTTGTCATTGAAGTCAATTGGAGAAGTATTTGGTGGTCTTTCAGAAAGCACCGTATGTAAAATATTAAAAGGTAAATGCCAGTAGGCATTTTTTAATCAAATATAATTCAAGTATCGTCCCTTTTGAGGGGCATCACAGGAGGATGTAAGTATGGAACTTAAGATGGATTTTGGTGGAAGTACTTTTAATAAAAAAGGATTAGATGCTTCTCTATTATATGATTTGTTAGTAATTGGATCGGGACCTGCAGGTCTTAATGCAGCGTTATATGCTAAACGCAAGGGTATGAATGTGGCAATGATTTCTAATAAGATGGGTGGTCAAGTCATGGATACTTCCGTTGTTGAGAATTATCTTGGTATCCAAGATGAGTCGGGAGAAGGTCTTGTTAAGAAGTTTACAGAGCATGTGAATACACTTGATATTCCAACACTTAAAAATGCTCAAGTTAATCGAATCGAAAAAGGAGAAGACCGTATTATATCGGTGAGTCTTTCTGATGGTCGCCTTTTCAAAAGTAAGACACTTATTTTAGCAACAGGTAGCAATCCTAGAAAATTAGGTGTTGAAGGTGAAGAAGAATACCTAGGTCGCGGTGTAGCCTACTGTGCGATTTGTGATGGGCCCCTCTTTGAAGGGAGAGATGTGGTTGTTGCCGGGGGTGGTAACTCTGCTATTGAGGCAGCAATAGATCTTTCTAAGATGGCTAAAACAGTGAAGGTCGTTCATAGAAGTCAATTAAGAGCGGACCAAATTGTTATAGATAAATTAAAGCAAACCAACAATGTTGAAATTTTCTTAGAACACCAAATTCTCTCTGTTCAAGGAGAAATGCTTGTTTCAGGGATTAAAGTACTCGATAAAAACGCAGGTGAAGAAAAAGTTATGCCAACGGATGGTTTATTTGTTGAAATTGGGTATCTACCTAACAATAGCTTAGCAAAGGGGCTAGTTGCTTTAAATAAGCATGGCGAGATCATCGTTAATGCTAAAAATGAAACCAATGTGCCCGGCATCTACGCAGCAGGCGATGTAACTGATGTTCCTTATAAACAAATTGTTATTTCTGCAGGAGAAGGTGCAAAAGCAGCTCTTACAGCTAACGATTATGTCAATAGATGGTAGATAATATCAAACGAAATCAAATTAATGGAGGTTAGAAAATGAGTTTATTAAACGAAGAATTAAGAGGACAATTAAAAGAAGTATTTGCTGAAATGAAAAATGATGTTACTTTAGCTGTATTTACAAAGGCAGAACCTTGTGAAACATGTTCAGAAACGGTATCATTCATGGAGGAAGTTGAATCACTTTCAGACAAGATTCATCTTAAAAAATTAGACATTAATAAAGATGCTGAAAAAGCAAGTGATTATGAAGTAACAATGGTGCCAAGCATCGTCTTACTTGATCATTCAGAAAAATATGTGGGTGTTAAATTCAATGGTATCCCAGCAGGACATGAAATTAATTCCTTCATTCCAGGGATTCTTGAAGTGTCTGGTGCGGGAGAAGCATTACCACCTGCAATGGTAGAAAGTTTGAGCAAAATTAAGTCACCGGTTAATATTAAAGTCTTTGTAACTTTAAGTTGTCCACATTGTCCAGGAGCTGTTCAAAAAGCACATAAATTGGCACTTGAAAATGACTTGATTAATGCAGAAATGATTGAAGCACAAACATTTAATGACATTTCAAATCAATTTAATGTGTCAAGTGTTCCTAAAATTGTGATTAATGATAAATATGAGTTTGTTGGAAATCAACCGCTTGATGTCTTCTTAAGTGAAATTGAAAAAACACAATAGGACAAGGATTGACTGGAAAAAAATGAATAGAATAGCATATAAATAACCGCCAATTGGCGGTTTTTTATATGTTATAATGGGAATATATAGAGTTAAAGATAAACAGCTTAATCGGGGTATAAGTAAAACGGCAACAGAGAGATTGGAGACGGTATAGATGGTATTATCAATTACATTAATAGTTATTGCAGTTGCACTCGGTGTTGGGACATATTTTTCAAATAAAGTGATGTACCCCAAAACATTGACCCATGAAGAATCTTTAGAGCGCAGTTTGAAGTTCAAGCGCTTTGATACTGCTTATCTTGATAGTTTTGAAAAAGAAGAGATTAGTGTGGATTCTCATGCAGGTTATAATCTTTACGGATGGTGGATTCCAACGCCTAATGCCAAGGGAACGATGATTATTTGTCATGGTATCACCTGTACCTTATATGACTCAATTAAGTATATGACTTTTTTCAGAGAATGGGGATTCAACATACTTATTTATGATCATCAAAATCATGGAGAGAGCGGTGGCACGTATACAGCGTACGGTTTTGAAGAAAAATTCGACTTACAATTAATGGTTGATTTTGTGCAAGGCCGAGTGTCAAAAGACCATATTATTGGGACACATGGAGAATCAATGGGGGCTGCAACTGTCCTACAACATGCTTCTATTGATCCTCGAATCAGTTTTGTTATTGCAGACTGTTCTTTTAAAAGTGGATATGATATTTTTAAATATCGTCTGCACAAAGATTTTCATTTGCCAGCTTTTCCTATTTTGGAAATCGCCAATTTGGTAAGTCAACTTAAAATAGGCATTCCTTATCGCAAAATGTCGCCTATGGAGTCTATTAAAAAAACAACGACCCCCATTTTGTTGATTCATGGCAAGGCAGATAAGTATGTTCCTGCCCAACATTCAATAGAAATGTATGAGGCGTCTAAGGATATTGGTTACAGAGAATTGTATCTAGTAGAAGGTGCGGGTCATGCGAAAGCCTATGAAACAGACCCTGAAACTTATAAGCAAAGAATTAAGGCCTTTATTGATTGTGTCTTAATGACATCCATTTAAGGAGGATACATGCCAAGAGAGATTGATAAATTAACGTTTAACGATTTAGAGTATTTTTTTGAGGGTGCTTATATTGTAGACAACGACCGAAAATTTATTTATTGGAATCAGGCAGCGAGTGATATTACAGGGTATTCAAAAGAAGAAATCATTGGCAAAAGTTGCCATGATAATGTCCTTAATCATTTGACTCTTGAAGGGATTCAGCTTTGTTTAGAAGGTTGTCCTAAAATGAAGGTTTTGCAGACGAAAGTAATGGAGTCTTTTGATGCCTTTATCAAGCACAAATCAGGGTATCGGATTAAAGTGAAAGTGAGAACTTTTCCCATTATCGATCAAGGAGAGGTTTTGGGGATTGGTGAAATTTTTGTACCAGATGACCACCAGACATTTATGGCTCCTAAACAATTGAGAGATCAACGTTTTGATCAGATGACACATCTTTATGACCGGACTTATGTTGATGACTATCTAGCTTATATTATTAATCAGCCTATGACTGAATATGCAAGTGTAGGTGTGATTATTTTAGATATTGATAATTTTGAAGAAATCAATCAAATTTATGGGGTAGTTGCATGTGATCGATTACTTGAATTACTAGGACTTTCTTATAAAAATTGTTTTAAAAGTGCAGACTGTATCGGACGTTATAAACAAGATGAAGTGATTTTTGTTTTTTCTGATATGACTCATGAACATTTAGAGGCAATCTGCGAACAGATAAGGATTGTGTCAGAAAGTACGGCTTTAAAGCATGATACTTTAAGAGATATTGATGTAACAGTGTCTGTTGGGGCGAGTTTAGTACATGCTCAGGACACCATCGAAAAAATATACGACCGTACTTACCGTAATATGAAGAAGAGTAAGCAAAAGGGTGGCAATATTATTACAGTAAGATAGATAATGGAGACTAATAAGATTGAAGAGTGAAAAAAAAGAGGCATTAGAAAAGACTGAATTTGCAGAAGAACTATTAGCTTGGTATTTTGAGCATAAGCGACAAATGCCTTGGCGAGAGACACATGAGCCTTATGCCATTTGGTTATCTGAAATCATGTTACAGCAAACTCAAGTGGTAACTGTGATTGATTACTTTAATCGTTTTATTAAAAAGTACCCAGATGTTTTTAGCCTAGCGCAAGCCCATGAAGAAGATGTGATGAAATTATGGGAGGGATTAGGATATTATTCAAGAGCAAGAAATTTAATGAAATGTGCAAGACAAGTGGTTGACCTCTATGAAGGCGTTTTTCCTCAAGACCTCAAGCGGTTAAAGCAATTGGCAGGGATAGGACCTTATACAGCGGGGGCTATTGCAAGTATAGCCTTTAATCAACCAGTACCTGCGGTGGATGGTAATGTGATGCGTGTTTTCTCTCGTGTAGAGAGGATTGCAGCAGATATTTCAAATACGAAGTCGAAGCAAGTCTTTGAAACGACAGTAATGAAATATATGCCTGAAGATGCGAGACACTTTAATCAAGCACTGATGGAATTGGGAGCGCGTATCTGTACACCTAAAAGTCCAACTTGTGATCAATGTCCTGTTCAGAAATTTTGTAAGGGACATGAAATGGGTGATTATTTAAAGTACCCAGTGAAGCTTAAAAAAGTGAAACAGAAACATGTTTATGTTGCCATGGCAATTGTAGAGTCAGAGGGTCAATACTGTGTTGTTAAACAAACAGACCGAAATCTATTGAGAGATCTTTGGACATTTCCCTTTGTTGAATCCTACGAAGAAAAGACCGTGGCGTCTCTAGGAAATCTCCTTGAAAATGCTTTAAAAGAGAACTTGGCTATGGATATTCAGGTTAAAGACGTGCTCTCTGAAATAAAACATGTCTATACGCATCTAATATGGCATGTCATCCCAATGATATTTGAAGCAGAGACATTTCCAGAAGTAGATTATCCTTTAACTCAATACGTGGATAAAGAGGGCTTAGAAGCCTTAGCTTTACCAACGGTTGTGAAGAAAGTTTTATTAAGACTTGAAGAAGAGGACATGATTGGTTAATATACTGAGTAAGTGACATTTAGAAGTATAATAAAAAGTAAAGAGGACAAATAAATGAATAAAACTACATTGTTATTTTATAATCCACATTCAGGCAATAAATCGTTTCCAGACTTATTAGACCATGTCATCAGACGTTTTAATGAAGCGGGAAGGGTTTTGGTGCCGCTTAGATTGACGACCAAAGAAATCCTTGAACATTATATGACTTTGATTCACTGGGAAAGCGTTGAAAAGGTTATTATTGCAGGGGGAGACGGAACGATTCATTTAATCTTGAATAAGATGCTTTCACAAGGTATTCATAAAAAGATAACGATATTTCCAGTCGGAACTGCCAATGACTTCGCAGAGTACTTTGATTTGCCACATGAAATCGAAGAGATGGTGGATATTGCCTTAGAAGATCATTATGAAATTTGTGATGTGGGTCAAATCAATAATCGCTATTTCATTAATATTGCAAGTTTCGGAAATTTAGTGAATATTTCTCAAAAAGTAAATAACCAGGTTAAGAATAATATTGGCTTACTGGCTTATTACTTAAAGGGGATAGAAGAAATTCCTAAGATTAAACCGATTCATGCTTTCTTTGAATTAGAAAATCGCTCATTTGAGATGGATATTTTTTTCTGTTTGATTATGAATGGTAAATCAGCAGGCGGTTTTAGGAAATTGGCCCCTCTTTCTGATATTTCAGATGGCAAGTTAGATTTATTGATATTTAAAATGTGCCCGATTTATGAAATTATGCCCTTGTTATTAAAAGTTTTAAATGGAGATCATCCCAATAGTCCTTATATAGAGTATCTTCAAGTTGATCATGTTAAAATTGATTGTCAAGAAGAAGGAATTTCAGATTTAGATGGGGAACCCGGCCCTGATTTTCCACTTGATATTTCTATATTGCCTCAATATTTGGAAATTAATGTTCAAGAAAAATAATGATAATTAAAATTAACAAACTCTTCATCTCTTGATACTTGTAAATTGATACGATTATTGTTATCATTACAAAATGAGAATGATTTTAGGAGGAGAATTATGTTAGAGTGGAAACAAGAATTTGAACTAGGAATTCCAGAGATTGATGCTCAACACAAGCATTTAGTTGAAATTGGTGGGAATATTTACGCTTTAATTTCTGATAAGACGAGAGATGACTATTATGATGAAATATTTATGATGTTAAAAGAGTTAGAATCCTATACGGTTGAACACTTTTCTTATGAAGAGTCTCGTTTTGATGCTGTTAACTATATAGATTCTGATGCACACAAATTTGAACATAAATTATTTGTGAAAAAACTTGAAAAATATATGGACAACCTCGAAGCGATTGACGCAGACCAACAGGGTACATTACTTGAACTGTTGGATTTTGTAACCAACTGGCTCATCAAGCATATAAATGTGACAGATCGTCAATATGTCGACGTGGTTAATCAATAAAAAGGCTTACAAACTTCTCTAATTTTATTAGGGGAGTTTTTTTATTTACAGTTAACACTTAGTTTGTTTACAATTAAACATGTTATTATCAGAGGCTTTTGGGTAAAGATATACCAGAATAAATAAATGAGGTGAAATTATGAAAATTGGATTAATTGGATTAGGTAAAATGGGTTATGCATTAGCTCAAAACATGAAAGATCATGGGGTAGACATTATTGTCAATAACCGATCGTTAGAAAAAGTAAGAGAACTTGAAAAGTTAGGCATAGAAGGTGCGGATACCGTTAAAGAGCTGGTTGAAAAATTTGGCGACGAACGTAAAGCAATTTGGTTAATGGTGCCGGCAGGAGATACTGTAGATAAATTGATTGATGAATTGATTCCGATGCTCAATCCAAAAGATATCATCATTGATGGTGGTAATTCAAACTATAAGGTAACAAAAGCACGTTATGAAAAGCTTAAAGCACATGACATTCATTTTGTTGACGTAGGGACATCAGGTGGGATCAACGGTGCAAGATATGGTGCTTGTCTCATGGCAGGTGGTGATAGAGAAGCAGTTGCTTATATAGAACCTGCACTGATTGATATTGCTGTTAAAGATGGTTATGGCTACTTTGGAGAGAGTGGTAGTGGACATTATGTTAAGATGATTCATAATGGCATTGAGTACGGTATGATGCAAGCGATTGGTGAAGGTTTTGATATCTTAAAAGCAACAGAATATCCACTTGATTTTGAACTGGTTTCAAAAGTATGGGCCAATGGCTCTATTATCGAAGGTTTACTCATGAGATTAATGCATGAAGCCTTTAAAGAAAGTGGAACACTTGAAGGCATTGCAGGCGTTGTTGATGCATCGGGTGAAGCGGATTGGACACTTGAAGAATCTGTACGTTTAAAAGTACCAACTCCAGTCATTACTCAAGCCTTATTTGCAAGATATAAATCAAAAGATGATGATAAATTTAGTGAAAAATCAGTAGCCGCATTAAGAAATCAATTTGGCGGTCATAGGATCTATAAAGCATAGGAGGCATTATGACATTTACCATTTTTGGTGCCACCGGTGATTTAACAACTAAAAAACTAATTCCTGCCTTATATAATTTGTATGAAGAAGAAGAACTTCCCAAACATTTTAACATTATAGGCATCGGAAGACGTCCCTTTCAAGATGAAGATTTTGTAGCCCATCTTGAGCAAAATATGAGTCAAGAATTTGAACATTGGGAGGCTTTCAAAGCGCATATTAAATACTATGCGATGGATATTTCTGACCCTATTTCTTATATTGCTTATAAAAAATATGTAGAAGAAACTTATGATGAGCCTCAGATTTTTTATCTGGCAACGGCACCTCGATTTTTCCCGATTATTGCTCAAGGGTTAATTGATAATCAGATTGTCATTAGGGGTGATCTTAAAAGTAAAATTGTATTTGAAAAACCATTTGGTGATAACCTTTCAACAGCAAAATCATATAACCGCTTATTGCTAGATGCTATTGATGAATCCCAAGTTTATAGGATAGATCATTACTTGGGTAAAGAAATGGTTCAAAATATTATTACAGTTAGGTTTTCCAATAAAATTTTTGAAAATATTTGGAATGCTGACAATATAGAAAGTGTTAAAATAGTGGCACTTGAATCAGAAACCGTTAAACAAAGAGGCGGTTACTATGATAAATCAGGCGCCCTTAAAGATATGGTTCAAAATCACTTATTTCAAACTCTAGCATTGGTGGCAATGGACCCACCATCAGGACTTAATGATCGCCTTATTAAAAATGAAAAAGTCAAAGTCATGGAACATATTCAGATTAGTGAGAAAGTGATTTTTGGTCAATATGATGGTTATCTACAAGAAAAAGGGATTCCAGAAGGGTCAAAGACGGAGACTTTTGTTGCACTAAAAGCCTACATCAATATGCAAAGATGGCGTAATGTGCCATTTTATTTGATAACGGGTAAAAAAATGGATCACAAGTCAGCTTACATTGAAATTACTTTTAAAGAATCAGATTTTCTATTTGAAAAGGGGATGCCTGCTAAGAATAAATTGAGAATTGAAATTTTTCCAAGAGAAGGAATTGAAATTCAATTTAATGGTAAAGCCCCTGGACTCCAAGAGTATACAATGCCAATGAAATTGGATTATTGTCATTTATGTAATGTCATTGGTAATACACCAGAAGCTTATGAAAAACTTATTTCTGATGTGATTCATGATGATGCGACACTTTTTACGAGATGGGATGAAATTGAAGCTTCTTGGAAAGTGATTGATCATCTTCAAACGATAAAAAGTGTTGAACCACTTTATCAATATAAAAATACAGAAGACGCAATGAAACATATTAGTGAACAGTGGCAGGAGGAGATTAAGGTATGAAAAACTGGATTGATATAACTATGCCCATTCAAGAAGGCATGAAAGTTTACAAGAATAAAGAGGAAAAGAAACCCCAGTTTATCGTTCGAGCGAATCATGAAACAAGTAACCATTATGAAAGTAGTATCACAATGGATATGCATACAGGGACACACATTGATATGCCTCTGCACATGATTGCTGGTGGAGAAAACTCAGATCAATATGATGTGTCTAAAATCAATGGTGAAGCACTCGTTATTGATTTAAGTCAAAATGATCATCCTGAAATCACAGCAGCAGATTTAAAAGCTTATGATATTCGGGAAAACGATATTGTTATCTTGAAGACGCACAATAGTTTTGAAAAAGACTTCAACTTTGAGTTTGATTTTCTTGAGGAAACAGGTGCTCAATATCTCATAGATAAGCATATCAAGTCGGTAGGGATTGATGCGATTGGTATTGAAAGAAGTCAAGACGGTCATCCAACACATAAAATTTTACTGGGAAAAGGAAAGACCATTATAGAAGGGATGGCTCTTGCACATGTAGAGGCAGGTCGATATGACCTCTTATGTTTACCACTTAAAATCATGGGTGTAGAAGGTTTACCAGTAAGAGCGTATTTGATTCCCAAATCATAAGGGAAGCATTATAGCGGTGTGATTGACATTTACAATGTAATAGACTATAAAAAGCTGATATCCAACAGAGGTATCAGCTTTATTTTTTTATTTAAAAATGTTTTTTGATATTTTGATTCCTGTTGGGGTTGCGGCAAGACCGCCGAGTGCTGTTTCTCTAAGTGAAACAGGCAGCGAACGACCAACACGGTACATGGCTTCAACTACTTCATCAAAAGGAATGATGCTTTCAATGCCGGATAGAGCCATCTCTGCACACATGAGTGCGTTGGCGGCTCCCATGCCATTTCGCTTGGCACAAGGACTTTCAACGAGACCAGCAATAGGGTCACATACAAGCCCCAATAGATTTTTAAAACACATGGCAGAGGCGTGGAAAACTTGATCTATAGACCCACCTAGCATATGAACAACAGCGGCAGATGCCATAGCAGAAGCCGTCCCAATTTCAGCTTGACATCCGCCTTCGGCTCCTGATACCGTTGCATTTCTTGAAACAAGTGATCCCACCATATTGGCAGCAAGAAGACCTTCAATCAATTGAGCTTTTTTTAAACTGAAACGTTCTTGGGTAGTTGCTAGAACTGCTGGTACAACACCACAAGATCCTGCTGTGGGGCAAGCGACAACTTTTCCCATAGAGGCATTGACTTCCATGGTACTAAGTGCGTAACTCACCGCTTTTGAAAGGGTTTGACCACAGACGGTCATTGTCGATTGGTAGCGGGCTTTCATTTTGATACTATCGTTCCCGATAATTTTGCCGTGAATCTTATTATCGTTATCGTTAATACCTGCGTGAACAGCATTGAGCATGACATCAATCGTTAGACTCAGATAATCTAAGATTTCACCTTGACTCTTATCACATTTTTCAGCTTCGTATTCAAGGGCAATCTCATGCAGGGAGAGGCCTGTTTCTTGAGCGTAGGCAATCACATCAGTAGATTGGGAAAATTTCATTATAACACTCCTTATCGGTAAATCTTATCAATATAAGTAACATCGATCATCCCGTCAATATTTAAGAGATCATCGAGGACCTTTTGGTCAATGACTTCATCAGCTTCAATAATGCCAATAGCACGTTTGTTTTTTTCTTTTCTATAGAGTTTAGTATTAGCGATATTGATTCTATTTTCTGAAAGAATAGAGGCGATACGTGCTAGCATCCCCGTACTATCGCGGTGGTGAGTGACCAAAGTGTTATAGTCACCACTATATTGAACATCAATGTCGTTAATGGACTCAATGACCATCTTTCCACCACCAATGGAAACGCCGATGATATTCCAAATGCCTAGGCGATTGGTTTTAGCCACAATTTTGACCGTGTTGGGATGGGACATCTCTTCTTCTGAACAGACAAATTCATATTTTAATCCCCGATTATCTGCAATCTCATAAGCTTTTACCAGACGTTCATCATCAGGTTTGAGGCCTAAGAAACCACCTAGTAATGCAATATCTGTTCCGTGGCCTTTATACGTTTTGGCAAAAGAACCATATAAGATAAAGGTTACTTCGGTAATGTCAAATTTGATTATACTTTGTGCAGTGTAGCCGATACGACAGGCACCTGCAGTATGTGAACTCGATGGTCCAATCATAATAGGACCAATAATATCGAACAAGTTGTAATCTTTCATAATAGGAAACCTCCTCAAGGCTATAGCGTTATTTTATCAGAAAACATCTTAAGAATCACGAGGTTTATTGTTATAAATATACAAATTTACTCATAAAAAAATGGTTTTAAAGTATGATAGACGCTTTTAATTTAAAAAAGTATAATAGTGATTAAAAGAGTTGAAACATATATTTTAAAAAGGCATATGTTGTAAACGCTTGAGCAGACAGGGGGAGTAACGGTTATATTGTCACAATAAAGGGTATATATTTGTCACAAGGGCATGATTAATATGCACTACTAAAAAAAGGGGAGAGAATTATGAAAAAAATCAAGACAAAGCTAATTGTTGTTATTGGAGTGATTATTTTATTTGTTGCATTATCAGTTGGGATAACAGCAACGGTAGAAACTTACGAAAACAATCAAGCTCAAATCAAGTTGCTTGATTCACAACTCAGAAACTCTTATGATGAGAGTATCAAAGATAAAGTTGATATTATTGTTTCTGAGCTTGATGGGATTGGAAATCAAGTGGACAAGGGTACCATTACAAAAGCGCAAGGGGAAACGCTTGCAGCGGATTTAATCAGAGATGCAAAATATGGTGAAAGCGGGTATTTTTGGGTAGATACTGCAGAAGGCATCAATGTTGTTCTAAGAGGAACTGATTCTGAAGGAACCAACAGAATGGATCTTGAAGATAAAAAGGGCAACAAGATAATTGAAGAAATGATAGAGATAGCCACCTCAAATGATGAGGGCGGTTATTATGAATATTTTTTTCCAAAACCTGATGATCCCAATGAAGTGCCACTTCCTAAAAGGGCTTATGTTAAATTTTATCCAGCTTTTAATTGGGTAATTGGCACAGGAAATTATACAGATGATATTGATAAATATATACAAAATGAATCTGATATATTGGCTGTTCAAATGAGAAATTCAATATTAGTATTGGCTTTGATTACACTAGGGATATTGATTATCGGTATTATTGTTGCTAACATTTTTAGTAATCGTTTGACAAGACCTATATTAAAAGTAAAAGAATTAATTGATAAGACAGCTGATTTAGATGTTAAAGAAGATGCATCATATGATTATTTATTAGATATTAAAGATGAGACGGGATTAATTGCTCGGTCAACAGGGAACTTAAGGGTGATTTTAAGAGAACTCATTGATGAAATGAGAAATACTTCAAATGTCCTTTCAACGTCCTCTTCTGAATTGAATAAGATTGTCAATACAGGACGTGAAAGTATAGAAGCGGTGTCTTCAACTATCAATGATTTCGCTCATGGGGCAACGGAACAAGCTGAAGATGCTCAAAATGTCGTTACCAGTATGTCAGGTCTTGAAAGTGAAATCAATGAAAGTGTTAAGGGCGCAGAAGAATTAAAAGGTTATACCAGTGAAGTAACAGGGAACAATCAAAAAGGTGTTGAACTGATTACTGATCTAGGAGACAAGTTTAAAGTGACTGCTGATGCCAACCAAATGCTCAACAGTAACGTTAAAACACTTACTGTCAAATCGGCATCTATCGTTGAAATTACAAATACCATTCAACAGATTGCAGAACAAACTAACCTGTTAGCACTTAATGCGGCGATTGAAGCGGCAAGAGCAGGTGAAGCGGGTAGAGGTTTTGCAGTTGTGGCAGAAGAAATTCGAAAATTGGCGGAACAAACTTCACATTCTACTACTGAGATTGAAGGGATTACTTCTCAAATTTTAAGTGAAATTCAAATGACAGAAGGCAATATGACGCATGCCAATGACGCAATTAAAGTTTCTGGTGAAGTCCTTGAAGAAGTTCAAAAATCATTTGAAGCCATCGAATCAAGTATGAATAGTACTATTTTTAGACTTGAAGGCATTACGAATAACATTAAAGTCGTTGATCAAAATAAGACTGAAGTGATTGAAGCTGTCCATGGTATTTCAGCAATTACTGAAGAAAATGCAGCAGCGGCTGAAGAAATTGCAGCAACAATGGAAACACAAGCATCACTGATGAGAGATATCTATGATAATTCAACTGAGACACAAAAAATTGCGTCTAATCTCAATGAAATTATTAAGCGTTTTAGAGTATAGTTTTTAGACTTTTCAATGATAATTTTAAAAAAGGTGTCTGGCATTTAGCCAGGCACCTTTTGTTTGATTTAATATTAAAAGGAATGAAGTCATATGCTGAGATTAAACAATTTTAGTTGTCCACTCTTCAAGATTCCAGACTGTATCAGCCACCTCTTGATAGAATTCAGGTTCATGACTAATCAACAGAATAGAACCCTTGTAGTCATTAAGTGCTCTTTTGAGTTCTTCTTTTGCATCAACATCAAGGTGGTTGGTAGGCTCATCAAGAATCAGGAGATTGCTTTCACGATTCATGAGTTTACATAAACGAACTTTGGCTTGTTCACCACCACTCAAGACGACAATTTTACTTTCAATATGATCAGTTGTAAGGCCACATCTTGCAAGGGCAGCTCTTACCTCATATTGAGTCATAGCAGGAAATTCTTCCCATACTTCTTCAATACACGTATTGTAATTTGCGTCTTTAATTTCTTGCTCAAAGTAACTCATCTCTAAGGATTCACCCAGTCTTACTTCTCCTGAAATTCCAGGGATTTCACCGATGATACTTTTTAAAAGTGTGGTTTTACCCAATCCATTAGCCCCTATAATAGCGATTTTTTGACCCCGTTCCATGCGTAAATTAAGAGGTTTGCATAAGGGTTCATTATAGCCAATGACCAAATCGGTGGTTTCAAATAACAGTTTGCCAGAGGTTTTAGCGGTTAAAAAGTTAAATTCAGGTTTCGGCTTTTCTCTTTGGAGTTCAATACGGTCCATTTTATCGAGTTTCTTTTGTCGAGACATGGCCATGTTACGGGTGGCAACACGGGCTTTATTTCTTGCAACAAAATTTTCAAGATCTGCAATCTCTTTTTGTTGTTGGGCATAGGCTGCCTCCACCTGTCTTTTCTTTTCTTCATAAACTCTCATGAATTCGTCGTAGCTGCCGACATAACGGGTGAGCGATTGATTTTCCATATGATAAATAACGTTAACCACATCGTTAAGGAAAGGAATATCGTGAGAAATTAAGATAAAGGCATTTTCATAGTTAATAAGATAACGTTTAAGCCATTCAATATGACTCTCATCAAGATAGTTGGTCGGTTCATCTAGGAGTAAAATATCGGGTTTTTCTAACAAGAGTTTAGCCAGTAACACTTTGGTTCTTTGACCGCCACTCAAACTATTAACATCTTTATCCAGACCGATGTCTATGAGACCTAGTCCCCGTGCGACTTCATTGATTTTAGTATCTATAATATAGAAATCATTATGGTCGAGAATGTCTTGTATAGTTCCGACTTCTTCCATAAGAATGTTAAGTTCTTGTTCAGAAACTTCTCCCATGCGCATATACATATCGTTCATTTCAGCTTCTAATTCAAAAAGGTAAAGAAAAGCCATCTCTAAGATGTCTTTAACAGTCTTTCCTTTTTTAAGAACAGTATGTTGATCTAAATAGCCTGTTCTTACACGTTTAGACCATTCTACATTGCCTGAATCGGGTTCAAGTTTATGGGTGATAATGTTCATAAAAGTAGATTTACCTTCACCATTGGCACCAATGAGACCAATGTGTTCGCCTTTTAGTAGGCGGAAAGAAACATTATCAAAAATGCCACGGCCGCCGAAGCCATGACTGAGTTGGGTAACAGTTAATATACTCATGATTCTCCTCGCTATGCTTTATTATGAATCATCTATAGCAGGCCTAATAGAGCATGCTATAAAGGATAGTGGTTTTTTTAGTCTCAAATATTATATAATAAATAAAGAATTATAATCAAGTCATTCAGAGTAAACGTTTCAATCAAGTAATAATGATGACGCAATGATTGTTGAAATAAAGCACAGGATTAAGTGAAAGGTGGCATCAACGATGGCAAAATTAAGAATTAAAAACATTGAGAAAGTAAGAGCACTTCATTATTTAAATGGGTATGATATAACGTATGAGACTAAATCGGGGAGAGAAGCCCATTGGGAGCTTGCTTCTCGAGCAGGTTTAGAACGTTTAAAGGATGAAATTGAAAATGGGACCCACTATACGGATGGCACAATGATTTTTGCTTGTGATGAAAAAAGAGAAAAAGTTGTACTCATCAAAGAGTATCGTGTGTCAGCAGGCAGATATCTATATACTTTACCAGCGGGCTTAAGCGATGTGGGAGAAAGCGAAGAAGAAACAGCCATTCGTGAATTTAAAGAGGAGACAGGTATGGAACTTAGCCCTGGTTATGTAGCACCTTCACGCTATGTATCAGTGGGCATTGTTAATGAATGTGTCAATGTTGTTTATGGGTTTTATTCAGGGACACCATCCAGTGCCTTCTTAGAAGACAATGAAGATGCTGAGGTGGTGATTGTAGATAGGGAACATGTTAAAGAACTCCTGGAAACAGCAGAAGTTCCTTTTAGAACAGCAGCTCTTTTAGAAAATTTCTATAACCTCAATCCATTTATAAACAAATAGTTTAAAGCATCCATGAAAACTTTTTGTTAAGAAATATCCTTTTACGTGACAATACTTTCTAATGTGTTATAATAGAATGATTGTTATAAACATTTGAAAGATATAGGATTTTAATATCCGTTATTTTATAAAGCAAACGTAAGAAAGGAAATTTAGATGAACAAAATTCAATTTAGTGAATTAGAAATCTCAGAAGAAATTATTAGAGCGGTAACCGAGATGGGGTTTGAAGAAACAACACCAATTCAGACAATGGCGATCCCACGTGCCCTTAAAGGCAAGGATATTGTCGGTCAAGCTCAAACTGGGACTGGAAAAACGGCAGCTTTTGCCATTCCAATGCTCGAAAGAGTTGATCCAAAAGACAAAAATGTCCAAGCCTTGGTCCTTTGTCCAACACGTGAACTAGCTGTTCAAATCTCTGAAGAAGTGAACAATATAGCTAAATTCAAAGACAAAATTTCGATTGTACCTGTTTATGGTGGACAAGACATCGAAAGACAAATTCGTGCGATTCGTAAAGGCGCACAAATTATTATTGGTACACCGGGTAGAGTACTCGACCATTTAAGAAGAAAAACATTAAAATTGCACGGACTTAAAATGTTAACACTTGATGAAGCAGATGAAATGCTCAACATGGGATTTAGAGAAGATATTGAAACGGTGATGAAATCAGTTGACCATGACATTCAAACGATGTTGTTTTCAGCAACGATGCCACCAGCAATCATGAGTATTATCAATGAATACCAACATGACCCTGAAATTCTCAAAGTCAAACACAAAGAGTTAACAACCCCTAATATCAATCAAGTTTATATTGAAGTCAGAGATCGTGATAAACTTGAAACGTTAACGCGTCTTGTTGATATTTACAATTACAAATTATCAATTGTTTTCTGTAATACGAAAAAGCGTGTTGACGAAGTAACAGATATGCTTCAAGCAAGAGGGTATCAATGTGACAAAATTCATGGTGACATGAAACAAACACTTCGTATGAATGTGATTAAGAAATTTAAACGCGGTGATATTGATATGTTAGTTGCCACTGATGTAGCAGCAAGAGGATTGGACATTGATGATGTTGAGGCAGTATTTAATTACGATATGCCTTCACATGAAGAATACTATGTTCATAGAATCGGTCGTACAGGACGTGCAGGTAAAGAAGGAACATCATTTACGTTTATTACTTACCGTGACTACAACCTTTTAAGAAATATTCAAAAATATACAAAATCGGAAATGAAACGTCATCCAATTCCTAAAATCAGTGATATTGAAGCCGTTAAGAGAGATGTTTTTATGGCTGAATTGAAGGACAAAATTGATGCAGGTGTTAAATCTAAATACTTGCAAATGGTTGAAGAATTCACAGCTGAAAAATATACAACTGTTGAACTTGCAGCAACACTTTTACAAATGGAACTTGAATTAAAAGAAACAGTTGAAATTGATTCAATTGACAATGATAGATCGTGGAAAGAAAAACGTTCTAAGAATAAAAATGAAGGTCGTTCAAATGAAGGGCGTTCAAATGGTAGACGTTCTTCTAATGCAGGTATGATTCGTATGCATATCAATGTTGGAACTAACCATCAAGTCAGACCAAGAGACCTTGTAGGTGCAATTGCAAATGAAGCGGGCATTGAAGGTAAAATGATCGGAAATGTAGATATCTTCGACTCTTTCTCATTTGTTGAAATTCCTGAAAGTCAAGCGGAACGTGTCATTAAGACAATGTCTAAGAGCAAGATTAAAGGCAATAAAGTTTCAATTGAAAAGGCAAGAACAAGAAAGAAAAAAACAGGCGGTTCTAAGGACTTCAAAAAAGGGTTTAAACCTAAGAGTGGTTCTAAACGTTCTGGTAAAACGAGTAAATAATTAATGAGTGAAAAGGTTTTCGAGTAATCGAAAACCTTTTTTTATTTTTTGTCATGTAATCATATGTAAGGTGAGGCCGTGGCCTAAAGCCCAGCTGGCACGTGATAGCTGTTTCTCGCCTTGTGAAAAATGACGAAAAGTTCCTTTTGATAGTGCTCAAACTCACTGCGTTCAAACAGTGAGCACCCAGCATCAAAGGGAGCTTTTCTATTTTTCAGACAAGGCTCAAAAATGCTATCACGCACCAGCTAGGCTTTAGGCCACTTTTTTACTTTATTGGGCATGACCATATGATGAAAGATAAAGTGTGACGGGGTGGGGGGTTGTTAGCTGTTTCTCATTAAAGCTCATTTAAAGTTTTATTACGAATTTGTCCAATAACAAAGACTAATAATATAAGACTACAGATTCGATAGAGACCGGTAATAGAAATATTGCTTGTCATAGAACCTGCTAAAAAAGCGCCAAGCGGTGTTGCACAAAGTCCAAATGTATTGACGTTAGCTCCAACTCTGGATAAATAGCGTTTATCTACTTTTGTCATGAGTAAAATACCTAATTGCATATTGATGAGTGGAATTGCTGATCCCATGATAAAGGTGAGTAGTGATAGGCATATTTTTTGAATAATGGTGTAAGTGATTAAGTGAATAAAGGATAACCCCATATAACTCAAACCAATGAGAATACCAGCCATTAAAAACAGGGTCTTACCAGAAAGTCTTTTTTTTAAGATTGGCAGCAATAGTCCCCCCATAATGACACCCATCAAAATGCAGATATTAAAGAGACTCATCATGTAGGTATCACCTTTTAGAACATCACCGATATAAATAGCCTGTAAGGCATTTATAGGGACAACCATTAAGTTGAAAAATGTTGCGAAAAGTGTCATTTGGAGGATAATCGGAACTTGAGCCATATAACTAAAGCCTTCACGGAGCTCTTTGATAGACTGATTGATGGTCAGCTTATCTTTTTGGGTATACTCATCCTTTACGACTAAAGTTGAAATAATGAATAAACATATAAAGAAAGTTAAGGCATCTATAATAATGACACCACCTATGCCGATTAAAGCAATTAAAATACCTGCAACACCATAGCCAACCATTTCTACACCTTTTTTAAGGCTATTATCAAGTGATTTAGCGTGGGTTATTTTATGATGATTGACAGTGTGTTTATACAGTACAAGCGCTGCAGGTTGTCTAATAGACTCAAAAGTCGAATTCATAAAAGTAAAAGCATAAAGTTCAATCATATTGAGTTGTCCTTTGATATAGAGGATGGCAGTAATTAGAGCAATGAGGCCTCTTCCCAAATCACAAATAATGAGGATTTTCTTCTTATGAAAATAATTACTAACAACACCAGAAATCATTCCAAAAACTAAATTGGGTAAGGCGTTGATAGCAAAAAGAGATGCTATGAGGGAAGCGGAGCCTGTTAGTTGATAGACCATCCAGCTGTAGGCCAATGTGTCGATAGAGTCTCCAAATCTTGAAATAAGTGTTGCAAACAGTAATTTGAGATACTGTTTTTCACTAAGTAGAGAACGATAAGTGATTTCTCCTGTCACATTCATATTGCATAATCCTCCTTTATTCAATCAGCGTCTATTGCTAATATTGGAATTATGATACAATATTTTAAATGACATAAAAATCCAATTAAAGTGGTAGATGAGGTGATTGCTTATTTTAAAGTCATATGATATGAGTGATTTTGGTAAAAAGATGGTTATTATTAGAAAGTCACTCGGTTTTAGCAGAGTGCATGCCGCAGAATGTGCAGGAATGAGTGAAGAAGCCCTCAGAAAAATTGAAAAAGGGAAGTCTTTGCCTAGAATCGATACTTTATATTTATTATCTCAAATATATAAAGTAGACTTACTAAAAGTGATTCAAAATAGTATGAATGCTGTTGATCTTGAAAGGTTAGTTGAATTGATTGACAGAGCTATTGCAACTGACGATGTAGAAAAGGTTAATGAGACTATACATCATCTAGAGCAAATGCTAAATAAGAATCATTTTGACCAATTAATAGATAATAAAGAGCTTCAACAAATTAAAATTTATTATCAAGGGATGATGAGTCACTATAGTTTTGATGATGATTACCTAGAACGTTCTTACAAGCAGTTGATTCATGCTATTCAAGTCACTAATCCACTCTTTACTATAGAGAGATGGCGTGCTTTCTATTACACGCCAATTGAGATAAGAATTTTACTCTCGCTTTCTTTTGTCATGATTGATTTAAAGCAATATAATGATACTGTGGAAATTCTTAAGTATGTCAACCTTAATTTGGATTTATTAAATTTAGAACGTGTTCAAGATATACGCTTTAGGATAAGAATTAATGCTTTGCTTTCCTATGTATGGCACAAATTAAATGATTATGATCAGTCATTAAAATATGCTGAAGTAGGGATTGATCAAGCAATGGAAGGAAATGTGATGGATAATCTACCATTGTTGTTGTCAAGAAAAGGGGTTGCCTTATATCACTTAGATAACCCCTATTACACAAGATATTTAATCCAAAGTGTTCATTTACTAGAAATTCAAAATAAATATGACAAGGCACGTCAGTATAGAAGCATAAATCGTAAATATGGTATCGAATAGTTTAAAAACTTTGTTATTTGCGTCTTAAAGCCAAGCAGGCACGTGATCGCATTTTTGAGCCTTGTCCGAAAAATAGAAAAGCCCCCTTTGATGAAAAGCGTTCACTGTTTGAACGCTATCAAAGGGGACTTTTTGTCATTTTTCACAAGACGAGAAACAGCTATTACGTGCCTGCTTGCTATTATCTATAATACTTAAGGTTCTAAAATAAAGTCTTCGATTTTTTGCTTTCTTAAAACTTTTAAGAAGGCAACTTTTAAATAACTGCTTTCTTCATAAAGAGGATGCGTTCTAAAGTCTTTTGGTAGTGAATGGTATTCAAGGACTTCAAAACGGGCATCAGCCATATTAAAAGCTTTGCCGACGAATTGCTTGAACTTATCGAGACTGATGTTAGCAGAGTTATTACAAGCGACGATAATGCCATTGTCTCTTGTAAGTTCGATACATTCAGCCAAAAGAGATGGATAATCTTTTTCAGCACTAAAAGTCATGGCTTTAGATTTAGCAAAACTAGGTGGATCAAGAATGACTAAATCATAAGTGAGGTCTTTTTTCTCAGCATAGTCAAAATAGTTAAAGACATCTTCAATAATAATTTGGTGTGCATCACCAGAAATATCATTGAGTTCAAAGTGCTCTTGTGTACGTTCTAATGTGCGATTGGCAACATCTACAGTAGTTGTAGACTTAGCATCACCTTTAGCGGCAAAAACGGTAAAGGCGCCAGTGTAGGCAAATAGATTAAGCACATCTCTGCCACGCGCATATTTATTTCGAATTTGTCTTCTGACTTCTCTTTGGTCTAAAAAGACACCAACCATAGCGCCATCATTGAAGTAAATAGCAAATTTTTCCCCATTTTCTTTGACGATAATTGGGAATTTAGCACGTTTACCCATGACAAAGCCATCGTTCATATCTTGACTTGAGTGATCAGTTTGTTTTTGTGCTGCAGCGTTTTGGTCAAAACGACAATATTCATAGATGCCATCATATTCAACGATTTCACTAAGAGCCTCTTCAATGAGGGATTTAAAGTGATAAATCCCTTGGCTATAATAGTTAATTAAGTAGTAGCCGGCGAAGAAATCAATGGTTAAGCCACCAATACCGTCGCCTTCACCATTAAAAACTCTGAAGCAATTTGTTTTAGGGTTTTTATAGAGGCCCATCCGTTTTTCAAGCCCCTTATAAAGTTTCTTTTTAAAATAAAAATCATCAATGGCTTCGCTTTGAATTTTAGAAAGAACCCAACCTATACCTTTATTTTGAATGCCATAGTAGGCAGTTGCTACAAATCTTCCATTAGGCTCAGTGAGTGTTAAAAGCGTTCCTTCTTCTAAACCATTAACATCAGATGGATTGCTCATAGCTTGGCTAAAAAGCAAGGGATACCCTTTCTTATACTTTTTAACGTGTTTTTCATTGAGTTTAATTTGTTGACGTGATTTCATGAGAAACCTCCTTTTTGTGACCTTATTAATATATAATACCCATTCAAAACTCAATTACATGAAAAAATCAGCTAAGCACAAGAGCACTCAAGGTGAGTCCCTATTAAAGTTCCAATGATTGACACTATGGTATAATAAAGGTATAGTAGCAATCAGAATAAACTTTAAAGAATAATGATGTAGGATTGTGTGATCAAATGGATAAAATAAAAACTTTTTTGAACCAATCTCAATGGGCATTGAGATATGGTCTTTTACGATTATTAGGTAGTACTCTATTAGTCGTATTTAGCGAGACGCTTTACCGTAAAAGTCTCGTGAATACTCTTTTATGGATGGTTCATTCCCCACTGTTAGCACTTATGAATATTGCGGTGATATTTTCTCTATATATGCTGATTGGGTTAATGACTCGAAGTGATAAATGTGCCATCACATTAACCACCATTTTAACAGTCATATTGGCACTTGTAAATGCCGGAAAGCTAAGTTTAAGAAATGTTCCTTTAACTTTATCTGATTTAACCTTGGGAAAAGAAATTTGGCGTATTCGAAAACAGGTATTTGATTTTAAAATGATAATAGGTATAGTCATTGCAATCGCAGTGTTAGGAGTCTTTGTTTTTATGATAAGACGTTATCAATTCAAGGGAAAGTCCCCTTGGAGAAGTGGTTACGCTTTATTATTGATTTTAGGATTATTTCCCCTTGTGATAGGGCAAAATTTTTATTATAGAGATATTTCTATAGAAAAATCAGGTTTCTTTTATTCTTTGTCTAGCGTCACTAGACCGCTTTCATCAACTCAAATTACTGAAGAATTGAAAAAAGAAGCTAAAAGCAATGTAGCCAAACTCGTCAATCAATATACAGGACAAGACGTTTTGGATACTAAGGATCAAGTGAAACCTAATGTGATTATTATTCAAAGTGAAGCCTTTTGGGATGTCAATAAACTAGGAGTCGAATTTACAGAAAATCCGATTTCATTTTATGAAGCATGGGAAAAAGAGAGTACGCATGGCAAACTTTATGTACCTGTGGTTGGAGGCGGAACCTCTAATACCGAGTATGAAATCTTAACAGGTATGACTCTCAAAAATTATAGTGATGATTGGGAGATGGTTTTTAATAGCAGTATAAAAAGCCCCCAACCATCTATGGCCTCTATTTTCAGATTAAATGGTTATCAGTCTATTGGTTTTCATCCTTTTGAGGCCAGTTATTATAGAAGAAATGAAGTTTATCCTTATCTGGGGTTTAATCAGTTTATTGCGTTAGACGATTTGGGAGAAACACCTAAGTATGGATCGTTTACAACAGATGATTATGTGACTGATTACATCATTCATTTAATTGAAACAACGGAAGAGCCCCTATTTAATTATGCTGTAACGGTTCAGAATCATGGACCCTACGGAGATGCCAGATTTACGCCAGAAGAGAGAAGGGTGAGCTTGGTTACACCGATGACAGATAGTTCGACCTACTTACTTAATAATTATATACAAGGTCTCTACTATTCAGATAAGAGCTTAGAACGGTTGATCAATTACCTTAAAACATCAGATGAGCCAACGCTTGTGGTTTTCTTTGGAGATCACCTCCCAATGTTAGGTGCAGATTTTCAAATCTACAGAGAGTCAGGTTATATTGGCAATGAATCAATGGCTCAACTTCAAGAAGATCAAAGAATTATGGATGTAGATTATGTGATGTGGTCTAATTATAATAATCGTGTAGAAGAGACATCACCGATAAATGCCTCGTTTTTAACCCCTAGAATTTTAGAGCGTGTAGGCATAGAACTCCCTGATTACTTGAAAGCAGTTAAAGGGCTATCCGAAGAAATGCCGATTTATATGAGAAGTTACTATTATGATGAGACAGGGAAAAAAATAGATAAAATACAGCCCGAATACCAATTATATGCACAGATGTATAGGGTTATACGTGAAAATTATTATTTAGAAAATGAACAAAGAGCAGAATGGAGTATCAATGAAACTGTATCAGCTAGATGAATTAAAGAGAGGCATTTTTAAGTCAAGACCTAACCGCTACATTGCTCAAGTAATGATTGACGGTCATTTAGAAACGGTTCATGTCCATGATCCGGGAAGACTTAAAGAGCTTTTGTGGGAAGATAATGAAGTAATCGTGAGGTATGCGGCACATCCAAAACGCAAGACAGATTGGGATATGATTGCCGCTAAAAAGGAAGATGAATTTGTTTTGATTCACTCAGGAATCCATCGTTATTTAGCGGAGAACCTCTTAAGAGATGACACAATTGAACCTTTCGGTCATTTAAATCAACTTAAAGCAGAAGTCAAAGCCAAACATTCGAGATTTGATTTTTATGCAATAGATGACCAAGAGACACCTATATGGATTGAAGTGAAAGGCTGTTCGCTTTCAGTTAATGGATTGGCCTTATTCCCAGATGCACCAACAGTAAGAGGCACAAGACATATAGAAGAACTTATTAGTCTAAAAAGAGAAGGTGCTCGTGCCGGATTAATTATTTTAGTGTTGAGTCAATCACAGCTATTTGCACCTAAAAAAGATACAGATCCAAAGTTTCATGAAACTTTTTATAGGGCTTTAGAAGAAGGGGTTGAAATACATCCTCTCAGAATTGATTTTGATGCTGAAAAAGGTCGTTTTGAATATGTAGGTGAAATACCGATTAAAAACCCCTCAGGGTTAATGGATTAAAAAAAAGCTGATATTGATTTTTCAATATCAGCTTTTATTATAAGTCTAAGCTATTTTTAAAAAAGGATGTTATAAACGTTTTTTATTAGTGGTGACTCATGGCGGATAGAGTCACAAAGGACTATTCTAAAGTTTTAATAAATTCAAGAACTTTGTCATAGTCAGGATGTGTGCCTACTTCTTTTACATATTCAACATATCGCACTTCTTGATTTTTATCAACAACGACGATTCCTCTTGCAAGTAATCTTAAACCGTCAATGGCAAAACCGTATTTCATACCAAAATCGAGTGTTTGGTAATCTGAAACCACAATAGAGTTTTCAATGTCATTAGCGACACAGAAGCGTTGTTGAGCAAAAGGTAAATCAACACTGATCGTTAATACGACTACGTCGGGATGTTTAGTGGCTTCCTCATTGAAATTAATGGTTTGAAATTCACAAACTTTTGTGTCCACAGAAGGGACAACACTGATAATTTTAAGTTTATTATCCAGTTCACTAAAATCAAAAGGCGACATGTCTTTGTTAACAGCTACGAAATGAGGCGCTTTATCACCTACTTTAATTTCTTCACCTAATAATTTAATAGGGTTACCACCCATTGTAATTTGATCTCTCATCTTATTGACCTCCAAAATAATCTTTATTTTAAAATAATTTTCATATTATTATCTCCATTATGGATTATTTCCAATTAAAAAGATTTCAAACACATTTTTGTCATTTTTTAAAAAAAGATAATATTTTCCAAGGTTTTAGTATAAAATAGAGAAAAGTGAAAGCGTCTTTTGGGAGACAGACTACATAAATATCAATTTTTGTAGTGGAAATATACAAGACTTATCCACAAATTCTGGGGATAAACCTCTCAAAACTGTTGATAAGTCTGAAAAAACACGTTGATAAATGGTTAACAAATCATTTGTCAAGGTTTATAAGCGATAAAAAATATGCAAGGTATGCAGATGATTGTGAAAGGAGTTATTATGTATTCAGAAACTATCTATGAACCGATCGTTAAGCTAGCAGTTAATATAGGACAAATTCAAAAATCTTATTATAGAAAAAAGAATATTAAAATGGAAACAAAGAGCTCAGAAGTAGATATGGTTACGGAAGTGGATTTAATGTGTGACGATAAAATTGTCACTGAGATAAGCCGCCTTTTCCCTGATGATAAAATACTGTCTGAAGAACAAGGTCATACTAAACGAGAAGGCCTTTATGAGTGGATTATTGACCCCTTAGATGGCACCACTAATTTTTCAAAAGGGCATCCTATTTTTGCTGTTTCAATTGCAAGATGGAAGGACAATGAACCTGTCTTTGGCGTAGTATATGTTCCAATGCTAGATGAACTTTATATTGCTGAGAAAGGAAAAGGGGCGTACTTTAACGGAGAGAAAATAACGTGTTCAGCAGAAACGACCTTAAAACAGTCTTTAATTGCAACGGGTTTTCCTTATGACCGTGCCACATCAATCAATAATAACAGTCGTAACTTTGAAAAGATGGTTCCGCATGTGAAAGGCTTAAGACGACTGGGAGCGGCAGCCTATGATTTATGCTTAGTCGCAGCAGGAATCTATGACGCTTACTGGGAACTTAGATTGTCTAAGTGGGATATGGCAGCAGGTATGCTTATGATTACCGAAGCAGGAGGCACTTTTGATTACACTGTTGAAAATGAAAAATACAATGTGGTTGCAGGGGCACCTATTATCTGTGAAAGTATTAAGGCGATTGTGAGTATGGACAATCATCAAAAGTAAGGTGGAGGAAATGAAGAATATTATTATCATTATGGGGAGCCATAGGCCCAATCAGAATACTGCTTGGCTTGGACAACAATTGAAAAAAGCGTATGAGCTTGAGCAAGTAACTGTAGAATGGGTTGATATTAATCAACAAGCGATTACCCATTGTAAAGACTGTAATTATTGCAGAACTCATTATGGTCAGTGTGTGATTCAAGATGACATGACAGACTTATATGATAAATTAAAAAAGGCAGATGAATTAATTATCTTAACCCCTGTCTATTTTTGTGGACTTTCAAGTAAACTTAAAGTCTTAATTGATCGCTTACAGATGTGTTTCATGTGTGACTTTGCCCATCATAAGTCTTTTAGAGACAAGGCGAAAGGGCATGGATACTGCATTTCAATAGGTGGGGCTAAAAACTATCCTGATCAATTTACAGGAATTGAGGCAAGCATTCGATTTGCCTTTCGCTATTTAGGGTATGATTTGGATGAACACATTCAATTGTCAGATACAGACCATGTCCTCTTAAAAGAAAGAAAAGAACAAGTGGATACAATCATCAACAGGATAGTGAGGAGAGAATCATGAATCAAAATATGGTTTTAGGCGTTATTCAAATGAAAGTCAGTGTGAATAAAGATGAGTCGCTTGAAAAAGCACTTCGTAATATTGAATATTTAGCAGAAAAAGGGGCAAATGTTATTGTATTACCAGAGATGTTTAACTGTCCCTATGAAACAGTTCTTTTTAAAGATTATGCGGAGAAAGAGGGCGGTAGAACTTATTCGCTGATGCAAAAATCTGCCAAAGACAATGGCGTTTATTTAATTGCAGGGACTATCCCTGAAATCGAAGGTGATAAGCTTTATAATACAGCATTTGTTTTTGATCCTGAAGGGAATTTAGTCGGTAAACATCGTAAGATTCATTTGTTTGATATTGATATTCGCAATGGACAATATTTTATGGAGTCAGAAGTGTTAACACCAGGGAATCAAGTGACAGTAATCAAGACCCCTTTTGGTAAAATTGGGATTGCCATTTGTTACGATGTGCGTTTCCCAGAATTGGCAAGATTGATGGGGGATCAAGGCGCCAAATTACTGGTATACCCCGCTTCATTTAATATGACAACAGGTCCTGCACACTGGGAACTTTTATTAAGAAGTCGTGCGCTTGACCAACAGGCATTTGTTGTTGGGTGTGCACCTGCAAGGGATTATGAATCTGGCTATATCTCATATGGTAATTCAATGATTGTTAATCCTTGGGGAGAAATTATCGGCCGATTACAAGACGAAGAAGGCTATCTTATGGGCGAAATTGACATGGAAGAACTTGAAGAAATAAGAGACCAGTTACCGACAATTCAACATATTCGTCGCGATTTATACGAATTAAAGAATCTTTCGGTAAGGCCATTAACAAAAATAGATTAAAAGAGGTGAAGACATTGAAAATATTTAAGAGTCAAGGGTCCGGAAATGATTTTATCATCGTGGATACTTTAAAATATCCACTTGCAGATGGGCAAGATTATGCAAAGATTGCCCCTCTATTATGTGATGCGGATAAAGGTCTAGGTACAGATGGGGTTTTATTTGTTGAAGGCAGTGTAGAATCACATGCGAAGATGCGTATTTTTAATGCTGATGGCTCAGAAGCAATGATGTGTGGCAATGGATTAAGATGTTTTGCTAGGTATATCATGGACCAAAAACACGTTGATGATATCTATGTTGAAACGGTGAAAGCCACTTATCGTGTTAATTGCGATATTCACTTTGATGATGCTCTGAACGGGTATCATATACTCCTTGATAATGTTCAGCATTATGGTCAAACGGATTTTACTCAGGCGTATAAAGAAGTACTCAAGTCACCACTTGACTTTGAATACCTCACAGTTTCCAATCCACATGCCGTAACGTTTACAGATGAGATCCCTACAGATGAGATTTTGATTCATTATGGTGAGTTTGCCAACCGCGAAAAGGCCTATTTCAAAGAAGGGGCAAATGTGAACTTTGTAACCATTTTGGGAGATAATAAGTTATATGTTAGAACGTATGAAAGAGGCGTTGGCATCACCAAGTCATGTGGAACAGGGATGACTTCAAGTGTGACAACTTATGCCATAAATCATCATAAGATAGGTGAATGGGTAGATATTTATAATGATGGTGGGATGATTAAGTGTAAGGTCAATGCGGTAGGAGATCATTATGAAGTGGACTTTGTAGGCAATGCTACCTACGAATACGAGATTGAAGCTGATAGAGAGGATATCTATTCAGATCGAGTTGGTCAACTGGAAAGAAAATATTATTCCCATGAAGCTGAACAGTTTCAGGCTTTTTTTGAAGCCACAAGAAAAGCTTTAAAGCTTAATAAGTAATCCTTAAAGTCATCAAAATAAAAAAGCGACGACTGAAAGTTCTAAGCGATCTTTAGTCGTCGTTTTGTTGTTTTGATAGGTAAGACCTCTTTTTATAAAATACAAACGTCAGGTGCCAATTTATAAATAACATCTTTTCGTTCAATGACAATGGTTGCTGTTTTTGATAAAGAAGGGGAATTTTTGATATTCATTAAAAGTTCTTTGGCGGGATTAATCGCTACAGGGTGGCCCACACGTTCAAGCATGGAGAAATCACCTGTTGTGTCACCATAAGCATAGCTTTGTGATAAGTCAATGTCAAAGGCTTTAGAAAAGCGGTCAATAGCTTTATTTTTACTAACAGAATCCCACATGGGTTCAACTTCACCTGTGTAGCGACCTTCACTGTCTGTTAGGTAACCTGTTCCTCTATAGCCGTCAATATCATATTTTTTAGCCATTTTGCTCACGAGAAAGTCAGGACTTCCAGAAATAAAAAAGACCTTGTGTCCTTGAGCCTTATGCCATAAGATTTGATCTCGTGTATATTTGTAAACAATATCACCATGAAGATTAATGACTTGATTTGAAATGAATTCTAAATCAGCGGCGCGTTTGCCTTTGAGGGCTTCATAGTAGATGTCTACAAGTTCATACATATAATCTTCATATTCACCAACACGTTTTCGCCATTCGGTGAAAGCGTCTTTAACACTTGTATGCCAGAGACTTGGATCAATGACTTCGTATTTTACCATTTTCTTAAAATGTTCTATCATGAGTGAGTTTCTATAAAGTGTCCCATCTATATCCAAAAATGCTGCGATTTGCATATGATCGCCTCCTTTTTCTATTTTTATAGGTTATTATGATTAATTTATACACTACTATACGATTTTTGACTCAAAAAGTCTAATCGTATCTTATAGATAACAATGTCATATTTAATTATTTTTTAAGATATTTTACTTTAAAATGACATATCTTTTCATTATGATAGACTTATAGAGAATATATATAAGATAAGCCCAAAAGACGACTAGCGTATTAGTGTCAATTATAAAATTAAGGTAAGCGGGAGGTTTGAATGGAAACAGTTATTAAGATGCATGATTTAAAAATGAAGTATGGCGTCAAGCCAGATTATGTCCTTAAAGGGGTTAACCTAGAAGTGAAGTCGGGTCAAATTATTGGTTATATTGGGCCGAATGGTGCGGGGAAAAGTACAACTGTAAAAATTATGTTAGGGATGATTAAGTCCTTTGAAGGGACAGTTGAAATTTTTGGTCAAGATGTCAGAACAGCAGGTGTTGATTATAAGAGAAGAATTGGTTACGTTCCAGAAATTGCAACTATTTACGATAGCCTTTCTGGACGAGAGTACCTTTCTTTTATCGGTGAACTCTATCATTTGGAACAAGATGATATTATGGCTAAAGGTGAGACGCTATTTGACCTTTTTGGCATCAAAGCGTCTTTTAACAATCGGATTTCTTCTTATTCAAAAGGGATGAAGCAGAAGTTACTCATTATAGCGAGTTTAATTCATAATCCGGATATTTTATTTTTCGATGAACCGATTACAGGACTGGATGCCAACAGTGTCATGATCTTTAAGGAAATTATCAGTCAGTTAGCACAAGAGGGCAAGACCATTTTTTATTCATCACATATCATGGAAGTTGTTGAAAAAATAAGCGATCGTATTATTGTCCTCAATGAAGGAATTGTTGTAGCAGATGGTCATTTTTCAGAGCTTCAACATGCGAATCATGAAGGCTCTTTACAAGATATTTTTAATCAATTGACTGGTTTTCATGAGCATGCTAAAATCGCTAAAACTTTCGTAGATACCATCACGAATCAGCAACGAGGGGGGAATGAAATTGAGTAATTCACCGCTACAAAAAATAGCTGGAAAAAAGAATCCGAATACACCTGGCAATAAGGCGGTCTATAAAGATCCTTTACTGGTTAAAGGACTCAAACGATTCGACGGTTTGTGGGGTAAGTTAGGGATAGATGCCAGCCAACTTTATGCTATTTTGCGCCTTAAGCTTCTAATGGATGACAGGCGCAACAGTGTTAATACAAATTCCAATGGTAAAAAATCTAAATTGACTGGGGCTAAAGCAAATCTCTTAGTGCAGTTTATCTTTGGTTTTATGATGGCCATTTTAATGGCGATTCCCTTGGATTTATTTTATAGAGTCACTACAATTGTGGCTATGAATTTCTTTTTTATGGTGATGTATATGGTGTCAGACTTTTCAAATGTGCTCTTAGATGTGCGTGATAAAGATATCATTATGACCAAGGGCGTTAGTGATAAGACTATGAATACAGCACGAATTATCCACGTGTCCTATTATTTATTGATTATGTTTTTTGCCTTAAATATAATGAGTATTGTTGTGGCTGTGGTTAAAGACGGTCCGCTTTCACTCGTTGCCTTTTTACTTCTTTTAATTCTGATGAGTTTCTTTGTTATTTTTCTGACTACTATTCTTTACAGTTTGATTTTAGAACGTTTTTCAGGTGAAAAATTAAAAGATATTATTAATATGTTCCAAGTGGTTTTATCAGTAGCCACTGTTGTAGGGTATCAATTTGTAGGGCGTGTCTTCAATTTTATTGACTTTAATATGACGGTTAGCATTAAATGGTGGACCTATATTTTACCACCATTTTGGTATTCGAGTATGTTTAAGGTCATTGTAGAAGGCGATTTATCGAGGGCTTATGTCATTATGACAATCATAGGAATCATTGTACCTGTAGTAATGGCTGTTCTTTTCTTCAAAGTTATTTTAACGCGTTATGAAGGTTATTTGGCTAAATTACAAGTTGAAGACGGTGTTTATATCCCTAAAAATCAGCCGATTAAAAATTTCTTGTTTAAGCTCATGAGTAAAGATCATGTAGAACGGGCATTTATCCGTTTTTCAGATGCCAATTTATCAAGAGACCGCATGGTTAAGCGGATGATTTATCCCAACTATGCTTTGGGTATTGCTTTTCCTTTTATTATGATTTTATCTTTTGCCAGAGGGAGTGGTTTGACTGAAATGGCAAACAGTCGTTTCTATCTTTATGCTTATCTTGGTGCAGTGCTATTTGTCACTAATTTTCAGTTTGTACAATTCAGTGAGCATCACCAAGCCTCGTTTATATATGATAGTTTTCCTATTGAAGACAAGAGTGTTATTTTAAGAGGAGCTGCTAAAGCCTACTTCATTAAGTTTGTTTTACCTGGGCTATTGATATTGAATGTTGTATTTGGCGTTCTATGTGGTGTGCGATCTATACCAGGTCTTATTTTAATTGATGTGATGAGTTACTTATTGCTCGCACTTAAAATAAAGATTTCTACACCACAGTTACCTTTTTCAAAAGAACCACATTCAACAGGAAACCAAGATTTAGGAGCGACTTTTGGCCTTATGATTATAGCAGGAGCAATGGCTGGAATCCATTACGTGATTGATCGTTTTGCTTATCCAGGTCAAATTATTGCGATTATTTTAGCAGTAATTGTATCAAAAGTATTGTTCGGTTCTTTAGTAAATCTTCAAAAAGGGCTTGAAAGTAAGGCGTAATTTATGTATTATTGTTAATAATTTATAGATGATGGATGAGAGATTCGGAAACCTAGAAATGACCATGGGTAACCGAATAAGGACATAACTCTGGAGAGATTTGGTTATTCAAACACCGAAGGGGAAAACAGCTTTGCTGTGAAACTCTCAGGTAAAAGGACAGAGGTTTCAATAAAAGTAAAAGCATTTTACTCGCAACGAAAAGTAAAAATGACTATTTTGGAGAGACCTTATTTTTGAGGGTCTCTCTTTTTAATTGGAACACTTTGAGATGTAGGAGGAGAAATGAGAACAATAATTACAGTAATCGGAAAAGACAAAGTTGGCATTATTGCTGGAGTGACCCATGTATTAGCTGAAGAAAATGTAAATGTCTTAGATATTAGTCAGACTATTTTAAAAGATTTTTTTACGATGATTATGGTCACAGAGTTCCCAAGTGATAGCTATGATTGGAAAGTTCTTCATGAGAAATTAATGATTTTTGGTGAAAAAATGGCTTTAGATATTCGCATTCAACATGAAGATATTTTTGATAAGATGCACAGAATTTAGGGGGGAAATCATGGAACATTATAAGTGGAACATCATGGAAACAATCAACATGATTGGTAAAGAAAAACTTGATATTAGAACGATTACAATGGGGATTTCTCTTCTGGACTGCATTGATTCAGATGGTGATAAAGCACGTCAAAAAATATACGATAAAATTACGCACTATGCCAAAGACCTTGTGAAAGTGGGCGATGAAATCGCTGAAAAATACGGCATTCCTATTATCCATAAAAGGATATCAGTAACGCCCATTTCCATAGTGGCAGGTGCATCGGGGGATGAAGATTATGTTGCTTTTGCCAAGACGCTTGATGAGGCGGCGAAAGCAGTAGGGGTTAACTTTATTGGTGGTTTTTCGGCACTGGTTCAAAAGGGATTTACCATAGGAGACAGAAAACTGATTGCTTCTATTCCTAAAGCACTTTCACAAACAGAGCGCGTTTGTTCCTCTGTAAATGTGGGGTCTACCCGTTCTGGCATTAATATGGATGCTGTTAAGTGGATGGGGGAAATCGTCAAAGAAACAGCAGAACTCACTCAAGAAAATGATAGTATCGGCTGTGCCAAACTCGTTATTTTTGCCAATGCAGTAGAAGACAATCCCTTTATGGCAGGGGCTTTTCATGGTGTTGGGGAAGCCGATGTTGTCGTTAATGTTGGTGTAAGTGGGCCAGGCGTTGTACTCTCTGCCCTTAAAGATAAAAAAGACTGTTCGTTTGATGAAGTGTCAGAAACCATAAAAAAGGCAGCCTTTAAAATTACCCGTGCAGGGCAATTGGTTGCCAATGAAGCAGCGGAGACTCTAGGTGTTCCTTTTGGTATTGTAGACTTATCACTCGCACCTACACCAGAAATAGGCGACAGTGTAGCACGTATTATCGAAGCGATGGGGATTGATATCTGTGGCGGATATGGCACAACGGCGGCACTTACCCTTTTAAACGATGCAGTTAAAAAAGGTGGTATTATGGCAAGTTCCCAAGTTGGTGGTCTCAGCGGTGCCTTTATACCTGTTAGTGAAGATGAAGGCATGATTGCTGCTGTTCAGGCAGGTGCGCTTAATCTTGAAAAATTAGAAGCCATGACTTGTGTCTGTTCGGTGGGACTTGATATGATTGCTATTCCGGGTGATGTTACTGCTGCTGTCATTTCAGGCATGATTGCTGATGAAGCGGCGATTGGTGTGATTAACAATAAAACGACTGCAGTGAGAATTATCCCAGTTGTCGGTAAAAAAGAAGGTGAGATGGTTCAATTTGGAGGACTTTTAGGTTATGCACCTGTAATGAGAGTGAACACGACCAATAATAGTCAATTTGTATCAAGGGGTGGTAGAATTCCAGCACCTATTCACAGTTTTAAAAATTAATGAAAGAATTGTTAAATAACCATTTAAACCTGCTTTTCAATAGTGTAAAATAGGAAGGAAAGGAAGGTTTGATATGGATTTGAAGGTAGAACTTAGAAATACAGGAGCATTACCATTTCCGACAGAGGATATTTTTGCTGAAATTGCACAGAATATAGCTGAAATCGAAACAGATTCAGATGAGAGTTGTTTCCTAGTTACTGATAAAATGGCAATTCTTTTAAATTGGGAAGATGATCGTATTATTATTGAAAAAGTAATGAAAGCATCAGACGTGTTGAATAAATAGAGAAGAGACATGCAACGCTATTCGATATAGAGACATTAAATTAACCTCAATAGACTTTTGGGTTTTCCAACAGCCTACTGAGGTTTTTTAGTATTTTTAGCTATTTAATAGCCTGCACGTTCATCTAAAATAATGACATGAATCCGGTCTTTATTACGTTGGTAGCTCAGTTTAACAAAGCTTGAACAGATACGTTCTGGACTTTTACAATCAGAACATTCACCCGTATGAACACAAGGGGTGTTGAGATTAAGGCGTGTGGCATTGGCAGGGGCCGCTATTTGACGAAGTCTGATTTCAGCTTCTTTCATGGTAGGAACGATTTTATTGGCGCCTGCAAGAACGATTACTTTTTTGGGGCCAAAAATCATAGCAGCTACACGATTACCATTGCCATCAATATTGTAGAGGTCGCCTTCCATTGTAATGGCGTTTGAACTACAAATAAGTGCATCAGCAGAAAAGGTATCACGGTAGATTTGACCGATAATCTCCGGTGTGTTTCCTTCCTTGTAACGATCGAGAAAGTGAACATCAAGGTCTCTTAGCATATTAATGATGCCTGTTTCAAATAGAGTCATTGAGCCTCCTACTGAAACTGTATCACCATCTTCAAGCAGAGATTGAACCATCATTTGAGCTTGAGTTATACTTTTAGCATAGTAGGCTTTCATTTGGTTCTTTTCTAGATTTTCCATGGTTTTTTTGATTTTAATCTGTGTAATGTGTTCAAGATGTTGATCCATTTTACCCTCCTAATGATTTGACAGTAGCTTTCATTTCTTTTATTTTATATAATTATTGGGTGTTATTAAAGAGCATATTATGGATTCATAAAAAAATGTTTTAAAATGGCATAAAAAGCCTTATATCACTAAATGTTCTAAAAAAATTCACAATATATGATTATTATGTTGACAAGTGATAGTGTATAATGATTAATATCTTAAAAGGATTAATAGTTAAAGATAACTTGACGATATATCTAAAAGAGGAAGTGATGGAATGAAAAAATGTTCAATTTGTAAGAAAAATATTGCAATGATGCGAACAGCTAAAATTGAAAACGGAAAAACTGAATACATCGATCTTTGTTTAGAGTGTGCTGAAAAAATGGGCTATCCTGTGATGGACGAAATTATGAATCAAATTAATCTCAGTCCAGATGAAATGGATAACCTTTCAAAACAAATGAACAAGATGTTTGATAATATGGAACCCAATGAAGACAATCCATTCCTTCATTTTATGAACAATGAAGAATCAGAAGCTTATGATGAAGTTGATGATGATTATGACATAGAAGAAGAGGAAGGCGACCTTGAGTACGATCAAGAAGAATTGCTTGAAGAAGAAGAGGAAGAAGAACCTGTTAAGAAAGCAAGGAAGAAGGTCAAACTCAAAGCCCTTAAAAAATTTGGGACTAACCTGATAGATAAAGCTAAAGACAATGAAATTGACCGTATTATCGGTAGAAATAGAGAAATTGATCGTGTGGTTCAAATTCTCAATAGAAGAAGTAAAAATAACCCGATCCTTTTAGGTGAACCAGGGGTAGGTAAAACAGCTATTGCTGAAGGTCTTGCTGTGAGAATTGTTGAAAAACAAGTCCCTGAAAAATTACTTGATACTGAGATTTATCTTCTTGATATGACAGCAGTTGTAGCAGGGACTCAGTTTAGAGGACAATTTGAAGGCCGTATGAAGTCGATTATTACCGAAGCGTCAAGCCATGGTAATATTATCTTGGTCATTGACGAAGTGCACAATATCATGGGAGCAGGTGAAGTACATGGAGGCGTGATGAACGCTGCTAACATCTTAAAACCAGCCCTCGCACGAGGTGAAGTTCAGATTATCGGTGCAACGACACTTGAAGAATACCGTAACCATATTGAAAAAGATGCAGCACTTGAAAGACGTTTTCAACCTGTCATTGTCGATGAACCTAACGTGGAAGACAGTATTGAAATCCTTAAAGGGATTAAAGACTACTATGAAAAATTCCACAAAGTGATTATTGATGATGATGTCGTTGAGGCGGCAGTTAAACTGTCAAACCGTTATATTACAGATCGTTTCTTACCAGATAAGGCGATTGATGTGATTGATGAAGCAGGTTCAAGAGCTAATCTTAAAAACAAAGGGCTTGTTGAAATTAAAGCCTTAAATGAAGAACTTGAAAAATTGGTGGAAGAGCGCAAAGAAGCTGTTGCTGATGAAAATTATGAAAAAGCAGCTGATATCCAAATGGAAGAAATGCGTCTTAGAAATCAAATTGAATCAATTGAACAATCTAACCGAAATGTTCACTTAACAGTGGAAGATGTGGCATATGTGATTGAAGCGTGGACTAAAATTCCTGTTCAAAAGATTACAGAAGAAGAAGCTGAAAAGCTTTTAGAGCTTGAAAATAGACTTCATAGACGTATTATTGGACAAGAACATGCAGTGGAATCCATTTCTAAATCAATCAGAAGAAGACGTTCTGGATTTGCTAAAAAGAAAAAGCCAGCTTCATTTATCTTTGTTGGACCAACGGGTGTTGGTAAAACAGAACTGGCTAGAACCATAGCTGATGAACTCTTTGGCAACGAAGATGCCATGATTCGTGTTGATATGTCTGAATTTATGGAAAAACATACCGTGTCAAAACTGATTGGAGCGCCTCCGGGATACGTAGGCTTTGAAAATGGGGGGCAGTTAACTGAGAAAGTCAGAAGACATCCTTATTCAGTAATCTTACTGGATGAAATCGAAAAAGCCCATGCGGATGTTTTTAACTTATTGCTTCAAATTTTAGAAGATGGTCGCTTGACGGATGGTCAAGGGCGTACAGTATTCTTTGAAAATACGATTATTATCATGACTTCTAATATTGGAACAACTACTAAGTCCAATGGCATTGGTTTTGGTAGTGAAGCTGATGATAAGGCGGAAGAACGTGTGAGAGAAATGTTAAAACAATCTTTCAGACCAGAGTTCCTCAACAGAGTTGATGACATTGTCGTCTTCAGAAGCCTTAAGAAAGAAGAACTTGGCAAAATCGTTGAATTACAACTTAAAGAAGTCAATGAAGAAGTGCGTGATAAGAAAATGCACATTGAATTCTCAGAAGACGTTAAGAAACGTATCCTAGATGAAGGCTTCGATGAAAAATACGGTGCAAGACCACTTAGAAGAACCATTCAAAAATTGGTTGAAGATGAAATTGCAGAACTCTATATCCGTAAAAAATTGGTGGAAGGTTGTACCATGAAGTTCATCCTTGAAAACCAAAAAGTGACAGTTAATGTAGAGGAAGAATAGGCATTAGGATAGATTGATTCTTGTATATGACATGACTCTGAAAAGTCAATCTGAATTTTATAGATAAAGGTAGAGCGTAGTGACTATAAGGTTGCTACGCTTTTTTTATTATAAAAACCATTTATTACCAATTTAGTAAAGTTCACGTGGAAAACACATTAAAGGTTTATCATTGGTATATGGAATAAATTTTACATAAAGGATGACAAATGGAATGTTACTACTACTTCAAGATATCCGTGGTATGATAGAGATTCTGGAATAGCAGCAAGTGCTCAATTTAATTATCAAGGACGTATAGAACTGTCGATTAGAAGTCATAATTGAAATCTAAATAATGAAAGGGTATAAGAGTATAAAATGAAAAAGAGGATAACGATTGAAGTATTGATAATGATTATATTGCTTACATCTTTACACTTTTATGAAACAAATAAAGCGTTTTGGCATTATTATGACCATTCATATCATTTGTTGTATCAACGGCTTTATTTTGCTGATAGGTATTACAACGCGCATGGAGAGGAAGACAGAAGCGAACTTCGACAAACATTATTACTAGTTAGAGGTGGGCATGATATTGAGCGGTACGGTTCTTCGAGGCGAGTAGCTTTACTCTATTCAAAGTTTGATTTTGTTTTTTACACAATTCCATTTAGGATGCCAACGCCAGAAGACACGCCTCATTTTTATGAAGTACTCGACGAGATTACTCAAAAAATGTATTTTCTAAGGACGGAAAAAGAACTTAAAAATCTCACAGAGGAAGAATATAATGAAATTGTAGGACTCCTGGATGAACTTTATAATATTGCATTTCAGTTGGAAGAAAAGTAGATGCTTTGGATGACTTTTAATACTAAGAGCTTTATAAAGAGTGATGATTAGAACCTAATACAATTTTATTGAAGTGATGATTTTTAAAAGCGTAGTGACTGTGAGAGTTGCTACGCTTTTTTGAATGTTCAAACCATTTATCCCCAATTTAGTAAAGTTCACGTGGAAAACACATTAAAGGTTTATCATTGGGATATGTCGAATGTAAAGCATAGGGAGGTGATTCAATGAAATTTTTCGGATTATTTTATTTGGCATTGGGAATCCTATATGCTTTTTATGTCAATAAACAAAAAGAAATCGTCAGTGCCTATTCTACAGAAAAAGTTGAAAAAGTTCTCAATCAAAAGGCCTATTTTAAGCTTCAGTGGACAGTAGGTATGATTAATAGTGCTATTATTGCTGTGAGCGGACTTGTCTTTTTCTTTGGTTTTCCCTATTGGGAAATGAAACTCATCATAGTCCCTGTTCTTTCAGTGATTCTCTTTAATATCAACAACACGATTCTGTTTAAGGAATCTGTAAAAAGACGTTTAATTAAGCCAGCTTCAGATAAAGAGCGTAAGCCAAAAAGATAAAATAAATAAAGCAAGTCAACGACCTGCTTTTAAAATACATTTAAACTGGCTAATCTTCAAGGGTTAACTTGATGATTAAGTCTTTATACTGAGGATACTGTTTAATTAAATCATCCCGCTTAAAGAGTTCAAAGTCTCTAAATTCAAAACCAGGCGCTACCATACAGCCAACCAATGAGTAGCCTTCTTCATTCATAGCAGACCCAAAAATCGTTTCCTTTGGCACTAGGAATTGAGGTAGCTCACCTTTTTCGATATTGAGACCGAGTTTCTGTGTGATGAGATCACCTTCAGGGGTAATCATATAGACAGTGAGTGGCGAACCCGCATGGTAATACCACATTTCATCTGATTTAAGGCGGTGGAAATTGGATACTTCACCGTCTTCGAGCAAAAAGTAAATGCTCGTCCAAAGTTTGCGTTTGTCGTCGTAGTTAACGTTGAGTTCAGCAGAAGAAATCAAATCTTCAGCCACATAGGATTCTTTAAAATAGCCACCTTCTGGATGAGGTGTCATTTGAAGTTGTTTAATAAAGTCTTTTGCAGTGTACATCATTATCTCCTTATTGTCTTGGTCTTATTGTAACATGTAAGGTGAAAAAACAGTAAAGGTGAAAATCCAAGTAAGCGTGTTTGTTGATTTGCGAAAAATGCTTTGGATAGACTAAGGGTATCTGAATCTTTAAATATCCAAGAGCGTTTTTTCAAAGATTATCTTTAACAGTTGTTCAGGGACAGGTTGATTCAAATAGATTTGTAGCATGCCCTTTGGTGTGATTTTATAGTCACTGAGAGACTCTTTGTAATCAATAATAGCACTTGCCTCAATATTGAGGTGATCTTTAAAAGGAATAAGACGAACAAAGTGGTCATTGAGATAAAAAGAGGGTAATTTGGCCCACAGTATTGATTCAAGGGCTTCATCAATGCTCTCTGTAAGTATTTGATAGACGTGGTTAAATAGATCTTGGATGGGATCGGGATACTTTTTTAAATAGTCAATAAAGAGGTCATTCATCAAATCATCCTTTCTAGAGGGAAAACGATATTATAAAGCGTTAACCAGTATAGTATCATTATATGATTATTTAAGTGTTGTGCAACGTTTTAGTATAAAAGAAGGAGGGTTAAATGAGAAAAATTGATAACGTAAGAGATTACTTTTTAGTGGCTGGAATTGCTTTTTTTATCATAGGTTATATCATTGGGCTTGGCCCCAGTTTTTTAAGTTATGACTTGGTTTATGTTCGCAAGTATTTCTTTTGGAGTTTAGCAGTTATGATGGTTTTCGGGCGTATTATTTTAAAACTCTTATCGGAAATGATTGAGAAAATTAAGGATTATCAGATTAAATCACTTGAAAAAGAAATCAAATCCTTGAATAAACAAGTCTCTCATCTAGAATCGATTGTTAAAAATGACAAGGACGAATAAAGAAATCAAAAATAGATAAAATAATATATAAGGCACATATTTTAGGAGTACATATGAAAGAGTCAAATCGCTTATTAAAAATAAGCAATATTTTTTCACTTTTAGGGACAATCGGGATTATTTTCCTTGTTCTTGCACTGGTTTGTTGGTGGGGTGGGTTACCGAATGGGATTGTTTTTGTCATCTTTTGCCTTTCATTCATTGCGGTCATGTTTTTTTCGAGCTTTTATTTGAATTTCTTTGGTCAAGAAGTTGAGCGTGTGAGAAAAGTTGAGATTCGTGAGCTTAATGAGCAGATCAGAGTTTTAAATCGACAAGTCGATACCTTAACGGCCGACTTGACAAAAGTAAAAAGTCAGATTATTATGAAAGAAGAATAAAAACAGGAGAACGCAATGAACTCATTACTTACAGTTAATTTAAAAATGTATACAATGCCTTTATTTGTGTCTGGAATCGCGTATATTTCAGCCATTAGAGGGATAGGTGCGTCTAAAATTAATGTTAATAGTAGTAAGTGAGTTTAGAATAAACCAGTGAATATCATCACTCAGGTAGGCTCGCTTACCTGAGTTTTTTAATACCCAAAGTTAGACCCAGCCATTTTTATTTGACCTTTTTAGAGGATAAATAGAATAATTCTGAGGTTAATCTTTTAAGTCATGCTCAGGTAAGTTGCCTGAGCTTTTTATTTACCCTAAAAGGCAATGCATGAGTGTGAACGGATAAAGGAGATTAACCATGTTAGATTTAACGATTAAAAATTTGAAAAAAGTCTATTTTTCGGACCCCGTTTTTGAGGACATCAATATTGATCTTAAAAAAGGTGAAAAAGTAGGCCTTTTAGGTGAAAATGGAACGGGCAAAACAACCCTCTTTAGAATTATCAATGGCGAGGAGACACTTACGTCAGGCGATTTGTTTTTAAGAAAAGGCCTTAAAATAGGTTACCTTAAACAGATGCCTTCTGAGTATGAAGACCTTGATGTGAGAGGGGTGCTTCTTAGCGCTTTTAAAGACTTGCAGGTGCTCAATGATCGCATGAGATGGCTTGAAAAAGAGATGGCAAATAACACAGAAGGCTTGGATGAACTGCTAGTAGAATACAGTAAGTGCCAAGTCAAATATGAGGCCATGGGTGGTTATGAAATCTTTGAGAAGATGTCTAAAATTTGTGAGGGGCTTCGCTTTGATGAAGCGATGTTATCTAAAGCCTATGGGGTTTTAAGTGGTGGTGAGAAGACACGGGTTGAACTGGGCAAACAATTGCTTGAAAGTCCAGATGTCCTCTTACTTGATGAACCGACCAACCATTTGGACATTGAGACAACAGAGTGGCTAGAAAACTATTTAAAGGCCTATGAAGGGTCAGTCCTTATCATTTCCCATGACCGTTATTTTTTAGACCGTGTCATTGACCGTATTTATGAAATCAAGGGCGGCACAACTGAAATATATCTAGGCAATTACTCTTACTATCTTGAAGAGCGTCAAAGTCGTTATGAAAATCAGTTGAAGTATTATAATGCCCAACAGAAAAAGCTCAAGCAAATGGAAGAAGCGGCTAAGCGTATGCGGGACTGGGCAGGTCGTGCTGACAATGAGGCGATGTTTGTTAGAGCCAAAGCTATGGAAAAACGTATTGAGAAGATGGACAAGATTGATAAGCCCTTAATGAATACAAAAGGCATTCAAGTGGCATTTGAGAGTGAAGGCCGTTCAGCAAAGGAAGTCATTAAGGTAAGAGATTATCACTTGGGCATAGGCGATTTAACGCTAGCACGTGATGTCAATTTTACCATACGCTACAAAGACCATGTGGCTTTAATCGGTGCAAATGGGACAGGCAAAAGTACCCTTGTGAAAGCGATTTTAAGGGATATGGATCATGAAGAAAGCCCTATCAAAGTGGGGTCAAGGGTCAATATTGGCTATCTGGAACAAGATATTCAGTTTAAAGACCCTGAAATGACGTTGATAGAAGCTTATAAAGACTATTATCCCCTTCCTGATGGACAAATCAGAAACGAGCTGGCAGCTTTTAAGTTTTATAAAGATCATGTCTTTAAGAAAATTAAAAACTTATCAGGGGGTGAAAAAGTGAGGTTGATGTTGGCGATTCTCATGAAGCAGGACATCAACTGTCTGGTACTCGATGAACCGACTAACCACATTGATATCAAGACCAAAGAAGTGCTAGAGGAAACTCTGGAAAGTTTTGAGGGAACGATTTTGTTTATTACCCATGACCGCTTCTTTCTCAATAAAATGGCTGACCGTATTTTTGAGATTGAAGATCAAAGCTTAGTGACTTATGAAGGTGACTATGAGGCTTACAAAATTCAGAAAGCCAAGAGGGCTCAAAGCGAAATATCTCAATATGATGAAAAAGACAAGCTGAAAACTGAATCAAATTCAAAATTAAAAGAGCAAGCTCCTAAAGAAAGACAGGCACCTGTTAAGGAAATGAAGAAAATGAACACCTATAAGATCAATCAAATGGAAAGTGAGATTTTAGAGATTGAAGAAGCGATTGAGTTCCAAAAGAGCGAGCTTGAAGGGCTTGAAAGTGATTATGTGAAAATGCAGGAAGTGCTTGAAAGCCTAGCCAATTTAGAAGCAAAACTCGAAGAGGCGATGGAAGCCTATTATGCCTATATTGAGTAGACTTGTAGCTTATTAGGTAAGAAAGCGTCAACTCCCCAACCCTTCATGAGGATTTCCATAAGGGGGGAGTTGACGCTTTTATCATTGATCTATTCCCTAGACAGTTGATCTTCTCTTTCAAGAGCCCTTTGTTCTAGACTTGAATGATTGACAAGGTATCTGACATGGGTACCTTCACCGATTTTACCGACTTCATCAAAGGCTTCCATTGAAAGGGTGACACGGACTTTTGTCGCATCAATCACTTTAACCTTGACACTGACTGTGCTTCCGATCCGAGTCGGTTTAAAATGGTCGACTTCAACATGCTTGCCAACGGAGATAAAATCCTCTGGAAGCATATCGTCTATGAGTTTAGAAGAGGCTTCCACCATCATTGCCACCAGACGAGGGGTGGCGAAGAGGTCTTCAATTTTACCACTTCCATAGTTGAGTGAGGTGTCTTTTTCAGTCACCTTCTTTTGAAGAATGTATTCTTTGCCAACGTCAATCGCTTTGATTGCAATCATCACATCGCCTCCTATTCATGCGTATTTGTAGTATTATAGATATACCCCAATAGTGTGCCGCTTAATAATCTGTCTCTATTTACTTTTCAGATGTTTTTGATAAAATAAGGTATTATAAGGATGAATTTTACAAATAAATACATAAGAGGTGATGCTTTATGTGGAAGCGGATGGCATACCAGTTGATTATTGGCCTTTTTCTTGCCAGTATTTGTGCTTATGTGATAGGTGATCACACAAGTATTATAAGTACGATACATATTATGTGTGCTTTAGCGTTAATGATGTCTGAGATTTTTATCAATTTTAAAGAACGTTGGTCAAGTGGTTTAATGATGAGTTTTACAGCCAGCTTGATTTTACTTATTATGACAAAGTCATGTTACTATACTTTACTTATTTTATTAACAGGTATTTCTTTAGGATATATTGGAGAATACATACGTCAACATGTACAGCCGTATCAATTCCAAAGAGGCATTATATTAGGTTTGTTTGCAGTTTTGATAGGCATTGATTTATTTGGATTTAAGGGATGGGGTCAAAGTGCCAGTGAATTTGATTTTTCAATTCAGGTGGTCTATCCATTTATAATAGCGATAGGTTTATTCATTCTTGAATTTTTGAAAAGACCAATTAAGAGCTACTATCAAAAATAATAAAAAAAGCGATGGTTATTCACTCTAGTGAGGTAACCATCGCCTTTTTAATATAAAGTAAAGAATCTCTAAAGGGTCATTAAATCTGAATGCTGTCCTTTAGCGATATAAGCTTCCATTTCTGAATCAGGAACGAGGTTTCCACCTGTTGCCCAAGAGATGTGAGTTGCTTTTTCCATATGGCTTAGGAGGCCTTTGTCTTTGAGATAATTGAAGCCTTGAGTCTCATAAAAAAGTTTAATAGGCCCCATAAAACCTGCTAAGGCAGAAGGTTCAAGTCCTATGTGTTGTGAGGCGGCGAGTAAGTAGAGCATACGATAAAGTTTATCGTCTTCAACAGTGTAGCCACCACTGAGCAGGGGTGTTACAATGTTAGCGACATAAGTAGAGGCACGTGATACAGCAAGGCCATCAGCTTGTGTCAGCCCATCAATTCCAATATCGCTAATAGAAGGACAGCTGGCAAGACGCAATGGTTTTCCGTTTTTAGAGGCGACGTTGTCCATCGAGGAAAGAGCATATAGCATGCAAGGGGCATGAGTGGGTTCAGCTATAAAGATATGAACATGATCCCCAAAGATGCACTTGAGCGCAAAGCTAATGCCACCTGGTGCTCCACCTACCCCACAAGGCAAGTAAACAAAGAGGGGATGTGTTTCGTCAACGGTGATTTGAGCTTCTTCAAGTTGTTTTTTAAGACGCCAGCCCCCAACAGCATAGCCTAAAAATAAAAGCTTTGAGTTTTCATCATCAATAAAGTAAGCGTTGGTTTGTCCAAGTGATTCACTTCTAGCGATTTTAACAGCCTCTGAGTAGTCGGACTCGTGTAAGATAACATTGACACCTAACGTTTTTAATTTTTCAACCTTCCATGCTTTGGCATCGTGAGACATATGAACGGTTACTTTAAAACCCAATTTTGAACCGATTATGCCAATACTAAGCCCTAGATTACCTGTTGAAGCAACTATAAGCTCATGCGTTTTAAAGAGGGCTTTAAAAGGTTCGGTCATGAAGCAGGTATAGTCAGGCGTCGCAGTTTCTGCTTGGCTGGATGTGCTATTGGAACTTTCATTTAAAAAGTCAGATGGAGAGGGAGCAGGAATGAGCCCTGCCTTAATAGCACATTCTTCTGCATAAGTAATGACTTCGTAAATACCGCCCCGTGCTTTGACAGAGCCTGAAATAGGCAAGTGACTATCTGCTTTCATGAGCCAATGACCTAAAACTCGACCGCCAATAAAGGTAATCACTGATTTTTGGAATTCTTCAATGGACATGAGTGGTGATTCTATAAGGCCATGGGATTCTTTTGTATCCTCAAAAGCAGATGCAAAGAAGGGGGCAAAACGTCTTAAACGTTGTTCAGCCTCTTCAATTTCCTTAATACTGGGTGAAATGTCTTTAATGGAAGCTAATGCCTTATCTATAGAGGTTAAGTGGGGATTAATCCACATTATTTCTTGCTTTTTTTTAAGCTCATTTATCATGATTTCACACTCCTTTACTCAACATCATATCAAAACTAAGTCTAAAATTAAAGATGATTCTAAAGGCTTGAAATGGTATAATAGGACTAGAAAAAGTTGTCATAGAAGCGTTAGTCATTTACTTAACATCACTTGAACAAAGGAGTTCTTATGAAAAATAAACAACTTATTTTAATGTGTTGTGCACTGCTCGTTACACTCAGTTTTTTCTTGCCGTGGGCTAAGATGGATTCGGAGTTTGATACATTTAAAAGTACAGGTGCAAGTTATAATGGGATGACAGTGATTAGTGCCATAGGTTATGGTGTCCAAATGGTTTCTGCTTTTGGTACAGCATATGGCTTTCATTTTCCCGCACAAATCCTCTACTTGGGTTATGTCATAGCACTTATACCAATACTGGGTATTGCTGGTTTTATCTTTTTAGGCTTAAAGAAGCCGGGAGGAAAACTCATGATAAGAATTCAAACTATTGTAGCGATTTTATTTGCTGTGGGGCTTATCATTTTATCCAATAGCAGTGCGGATATGAAAATATTAGTGGATTCATTGATTGATGTTCAATTTGGTTTTTATTTAATGCTAATAGCAGCCATTGTTGGTTTCATATTTACTTTTTTAATCAAGAAGGGTAGTAGAAGACATGCATAAGAAAATGGGAAAACAATTGGGCGTTGCTTGTATCGTCATTGCGATTGGTGTTTTGTTAATTGATCAAGTGACCTATACTGTCAAAACTGAATTTGTCGTTCCTTATACTGAACAGCTTTTGCAAACAGACTATGGCAGTTCAGCGAACGTTTCGTTTTTAAAGCGCGTTGAAACCAAACAAAGTAAGATTGTCTATTTTTATGTGACACAAGCTGACCAACATTTTTTAGAAATTTATGCTTACCGAAAAAGTCCAATTAGTCATGCTTATCAATTGGTTCATCCTGTTTCATTAAAAGTGACAGAGAATGAAGTGATTAATAAATCAATTGTTATAGAAGATTTTAGAGAAAAATTATTGATATTGTATGGTATGAATTCTCCTTACAATATTGAAGTAAAGAGACATTCAGAACTTGAAGGGACTTATTATGCTGCTAAAAGCAAGTATTATCTTTACACGTTTACGGATATTGAACGGATGTATTTTTATTATGTTAATGTAGCGGGTCAAAGTCATCCATAATGAAAAGCGTTATATTAGATAAAAAGCCATCTTTTGAAGTTGTTAAACTCCAAAAGATGGCTTTTAAGTTATAAGAAAAGTCTAACGTTAAATTTTTTCTTTAGGCACATAGTGCGTATGAAGTAGCTCATGTGCCTTGTGGCTATTAGGTTCACCTAAGAATTCTTTATAGATTTTCTTAATGTAAGGATTTTCATGTGACTTACGGAGAACCTTGTTTTTATCTTCTTGATAAATAGCGGCTTGACGACGTTTGATAATTTCCATATCGCCATGATGATAGGGTTGACCACCGCCACCGATACACCCACCTGGGCATGCCATAATTTCGATGGCATGGTATTGACTCTTGCCAGAACGGATATCTTCAAGGAGCTTGCGTGCATTGCCTAAGCCGTGAGCAATGCCTATCTTAAGTTCAAGTTCGCCTACTTCAACAGTGGCTTCTCTGATACCTTCAAAGCCTCTTAACTGTTCGAATTCCACTTTTTCAAGAGTTTCATTGGTAATCCATTCGTAAGCTGTACGAACAGCAGCCTCTATAACACCACCTGTTGTCCCGAAGATAACAGAAGCACCTGTACTTTCACCAAGAATAGAATCGAATTCAGACTCTTTTAGATTGACATAATCAACACTGGCTTCTTTAAGCATGAGTCCCAGTTCACGAGTGGTGATAACAATATCTACGTTATTATTATGGTCTTTTGTCAATTCAGGTCTTGCAGCTTCAGCTTTTTTGGCTAAGCAAGGCATCACAGATGCCACGACAATATTTTTAGGATCAAGATTCATTTGTTCGGCATAGTAGGTTTTAGCCATTGTACCGAGCATAATTTGTGGTGATTTACAAGTTGATGGAATGTCTAGCATGTCGGGAAATTGATGTTCTATAAATTTAACCCATGCAGGACAACAAGAGGTGAGCATAGGAAGCGTTCCCCCATTTTCAATCCGATTAATGAGTTCAGAAGCTTCTTCCATAATAGTAAGATCTGCACCAAAGTCGGTATCAAAAACCCCATCAAACCCCATATTTCGAAGTGCTGTGACCATTTTGCCTGTACTGACACTGCCAGCTTCCATACCGAAGAGTTCACCAATGGCTACACGAACTGCAGGTGCTACTTGAACCACTACATGTTTTTCAGGGTCATTGAGAGCTTCCCAAAGTTTATCGGTATTGTTGACTTCTGTTAGAGCTGCAGTTGGGCAAACAGCAACACATTGACCACAGAAAGTACAAGAAGTGTCTGCCATGTCGAGATTAAAAGCAGGGCCAACAAAAACGTCAAATCCACGATTAACAGCTGATAAGATACCACATGTTTGAACTTCATTACACATGGTCTCACAACGACGACACATAACACATTTATTGGGATCTTTAACCAATGAGAAAGAAGATGTATCTTTTTCATAGTTCATTTTTTGACCTGAATAACGGACTTCTCTAATGCCCAGTTCTTGTGCGAGCCGTTGAAGATCACAGTCAAGATTTTTGGGACAAACAAGGCAGTCATACGGATGGTTAGAAAGTAAGAGCTCAACAGCCATACGGCGTGCTGAAATAGCTCTGGCATTGTCTGTACGGATGGTCATGCCTTCTGTACATTGTTCTGAGCAAGAAGGAACTAAGGTTGGTCGACCTTCTACTTCAACCATACAGACACGACAAGAAGCGGTTTGGTTGACAATTCCAAACTCATGCAGGTCTAGATGGCAAAGTGTTGGAATACTAATATTGATTGCTTTAGCGGCTTCGAGAATGGTTGTTCCTTCAGGGACAGAAGTCTCGGTACCGTTGATTGTTACATTGATCATTTTCACTTAAATCCCCCCTTATGGTCTTATGACAGCGTCAAATTTACAAGCGTCAAAGCATGCACCGCAGGCGATACAAGCTGATTGGTCAATAACATGTTTTTGCTTAGGTGCACCTTTGATACATGAAACCGGACAAACTCTGGCACAGGCCGTACAGCCAATACATTTTTCTGGATCAATACTGTATTTTGCAAGAGCTTTACAAGCGCCTGCAGGACAGTGTTTGTCTTTAATATGAGCTAAATATTCATCATAGAAATAGTCCAGTGTACTGAGAACAGGGTTCGGTGCAGTTTGACCCAAACCACATAGGGCGCTGTCTTTAATCATCTTGCCCAATGATTTCAGTTTGGTGATGTCTTCCATTGTGCCTTCACCCTTGGTGATTTTATCGAGAATTTCAAACATACGCTTAGTACCAATACGACACGGTGTACATTTACCACAAGATTCATCTTGGGTAAATTCAAGATAAAACTTGGCAATGTTAACCATGCAGTCATCTTCATCCATGACAATCATCCCACCAGAACCCATCATGGAACCGATAGATTTAAGGCTTTCATAGTCAATCGGTGTATCAAGGTCTTTGACGGTAATAACACCCCCTGATGGACCACCTGTTTGAACGGCTTTAAACTTTTTACCACCGACGATGCCGCCGCCGATATCATAGATGATTTCTCTAAGTGTTGTGCCCATAGGGACTTCTACAAGGCCAACATTGTTAACCTTACCTGCAAGAGCAAAAACTTTAGTTCCTTTTGATTTTTCAGTCCCAATACTGGAAAACCATTCAGGGCCTTTTAATATAATTGGCGCCACATTGGCAAATGTTTCAACATTATTAACAGAGGTTGGTTTGCCTTTATAACCTTCTACTGAAGGATAAGGGGGCTTCTTGGTTGGTTCGCCTCTTTTGCCTTCAACTGAATGAATAAGAGCTGTTTCTTCACCACAAACGAAGGCACCTGCACCATATTTAATGGTAATATTGAACGAAAAATCAGATCCGAAAATATGGTCTCCTAAGAGGCCCATTTCAAGAGCTTGATCAATGGCAATTCTAAGACGACTAATGGCAAGAGGATATTCGGCACGAATGTAGATTACCCCTTGATTTGCCCCAATGGCATAACCGGCGATTGCCATTGCTTCAAGAACCGTATGAGGATCGCCTTCTAAAATGGAACGGTCCATAAAAGCACCAGGGTCTCCCTCATCGGCATTACAAATAATATATTTCTGGTCAGATTGACTTTTGCGGGTAAATTCCCATTTAAGTCCTGTTGAGAATCCACCACCACCACGGCCTCTAAGACCACTTGATTTCATCGTTTCAATCACTTGTTCAGGTGTCATATTGGTCAAAACTGTGCCCAAAGCTTCGTAGCCGTTGAAGGCTATGTATTCATTAATATCTTCAGGATTGATGCGACCACAGTTACGTAGAGCAATACGGTATTGTTTTTTATAAAAGTCCATCTCATCGTGTTTAGAAAGAGAAAGACGGGTTGTCGGTTCCTCATAAAGAAGACGTTCAACGATACGTCCTTTGACGATATGCTCATTGACAATTTCTTCTACATCAGAGAGTTTAACTTTGACATAAAACACGTTATCGGGATGGATTTTGACAATGGGACCTTGTCCGCAAAATCCAAAACATCCTGTTTTGACTACTGCAGTTTCTTGATCGTAACCGACTGCTTTGAGTTGTTCATTAAAAGCATCAACAATTTGAAGACTATCTGCCGAGACACATCCTGTACCTCCACAGACCATAATATGTGTCCTTAATACTGACATACTCGACCTCCTTATAATGCACTATTGTAAGTTTTGATGAGGACATGGTCATCTAATATTTCCCCACCGGCAATATGCTTTTCAAGAATGACCTTAACATCAGCAGGTTTAATGTTGCCGTAGATAATGGGTTCTTTGCCAGGCATATTAATTTGAACAGTGGGTTCACTATGGCAGTACCCCATACAGCCAACAGGAATCACTTTGATATTATCTTGAGAACTATCATTAATTTCATCAACGAAAGCATTCAGCACTTCTCTTGCGCCGGCAGCTATTCCACAGGTTGCCATCCCGATAAGAATTTCAATTTGTTGATCGTCTGATTCTCCAGAGTCACGTAACTTTACTTTTTTAAGATGGTCGTCGCGAATGGCTTTGAGTTCTTCTAAAGATTTGATAGGCATTTATTCTCCTCCTTCATCATCCGTTTTGTATTGATTGATAATGTTTTCCACATCGTCTTTAGTCACATGTCCGTAGACTTTGTCATTAACCATCACAACAGGTGCAAGTCCACAAGCGCCGATGCATCTGACATCTTTAAGGGTAAAGAGACCATCACTAGAGGTTTCTCCTACATCAATACCGAGATGATCTTTAAAACCCGCCATAACTTTATCTACACCTTTGACAAAGCAAGCAGTTCCCATACAGACACTGATTGTATTTTTCCCTTTTTTGTCTTGTGAAAAGTACGAATAAAAACTGACTACCCCATAAACTTTAGAGGCAGGCACATCAAGTTGCCTAGCAATGTAGAGTTGTAAATCACTTGGCAAATAACCGAAGAGTTCTTGTCCTTTATGAAGCACAGCAATAAGTGAATCTTCTTTGTCTTTCTGTGCTGCTATAAAAGCATCGAGTTCTTGGCGTTTTTCATTCCCTAAATCTTGATCAAAAATGGTTGCCATAACCACACTTCCTTTCTTCAATAGTCATACTGAAATAACAATAAAAAGAATTTTCAGTTAATTTAAGTATAGGCTATTTTTGATTAAATGAAAAGGGTTAAGCCTGTAAATATCTTGCAGAATTCAAGCGATGAAAGAGTTGAATAAAGGTAGGGTTTGGGTATAAACTAAAAGTAATAAGAGAATGGGGGAAAATATGTTAGAGCGTGTTAAAGAGAATGCTATTTATATCATAGGAGAGATCAGTATACCCAAAGCGCTCATAGGGAGCAAAGGACCTTTAATGGTTCACATAAGCGATACACCGCTTGTGAGCTATGATCCTATTAGACGGGTTTTAAAGAAACTTGATCCGGATTATCTTATTCATTCAGGTGATGTTGTAGACAATATAAAATTGGGGCTAGATGCGACGCGTATTGATCTTTATAAGCGTCATCTTAAACAGTTTGATAAAACACTCAAATGTGCACCAAAGGCTAAGAAATGGATTGCTCTGGGGAACCATGATGACGCGTGTGCTTTAAGAGAAGCAGTGGAAGATGTGACTATTATTCCACACGAAGAGGGGCTAGTGATTGAAATAGAACACAAACGGGTTGCAATTTCTCACTACTATAGAAAAATCGTTCATCTAGAAGCTGATTTTTATTTTTTTGGTCACCATTTAGAGCAGAGGTCACAAGTGATTGATAATCGCTTCATTATAAATGGGATAGAGCAGATTTTTGTTTATGATTTCAGTAATAGTCAGTATTATAGTTTAAGATACCCAATAGGCACAGATGATGCGCGCCTATTGAGGTCGAGAATTGGGATTTAAAAAAGAGAGAAATAAAAGATTGTACTAATTGAAAGAAGTTACTATAAAATAAAGAAGGAAATGAGGGAATTGAATGTCTTTTGTAAGAAGTGGTCCGAAAATTTTAATTGTTGAACCGGCTGATTTTTCAACCTTTAAATCGACAATGCTTAATCGATATCAATGTAAAGAAATGCCAGAAGAAGCACATTCATTTGCAGAGGTGCTTTCCTATATGAGGCGTAATGAAACTTTACTTTATATTGCTGAAAATGGGAGAGAAAATATCTCTGTGTTTGAACAAGACCGATGCTTGAGAGCACCAGAAGGTGCTCAAAATATCTTAATGGATCTGATTAATAATGGCCATACTCAACTGATTCGGTATGTGAGAAAGGCACCGAGAATTGTCATCATGAAGATAATAGGTGATATTAAAGGGACAGTGACGTCTGTAGCTGATGATTTTCATACTGAAGAAAAGTCTTTGATTGAGGCTTTGGGTGAGAATTCAAAAGGAACGATTATTTGTTTTACAGCGTCCCATCTTGATAGAAAAGTACACTTTAATGAGCTTTATAAAGGAGCTGTTTACACGACCTATCACTTTTCAGAGGTGGTAAATAAACTGGATTCACAAAGTTTAAAATATATTAATCGCAACATGGGGCAAGAAATGTGGTATGATTTAAAAATCAAAATATATGATAGCTATGGAGACTATCAAAGTCAGTATGATCGTCTGAGATATATTTTGGATAAGTTAGATGTGGGTTTAATTTTAAGAGAAGGATGGGGAGAAGATGCCGCTAATATCTTTCAGATTGTTGAAATATATGAAGTCAATCTTTTTACCTATTATTCACCACAAGCACTTAAAAAAGTCTTGTTGGCTCTTGAGTATATGAAAAATGGAGAGCGGATTGTTGACTATGACTTATTTAGAAAGCGTAAGAAGATTCACTGGGATGATATTAGAACCAAGGAAATTAAAACAAAAGTCGCATTAAGTGCCTATTATCGAAAAGAACTCTATGATAAACTCGATTCAGAAAGCATAAGAGCTCTTGAAGATATGGAAGAAACGATTTTTGTAAGCCGATAAAATATGAGCTGATAACAAGCTGAAAATTGAGGAGAAAATATGCAAAACTATAAAATGATAGTAGCCTATGATGGCGGAAGATATAAAGGATGGCAACGTCTTAAAAAAGAAGAGACAGTTCAGGGAAAGATTGAATCAGTGCTGTCGAGAATGACAGAAGAAGCGATCCTTATTCAAGGGTCAGGTCGAACTGATGCAGGTGTACACGCTAGGCATCAAGTGGTAAGTTTTAAACTTGAAAAAGCACTCAATCCAGATAAAATGAAACATGACCTCAACCGTTTTCTACCAGAGGATATTGTGATTTTAGACTTAGAAGAGGCACCGGATCGTTTTCATGCTCGTTTTAATGCCAAAGAAAAAACATATACCTATTATGTATGGCATGGTGAGGTTAAACCTTGTTTAAGACGTCATCAAGTGGGGGATTATACAGGTGTAAATCTTGATATTGATCGTATGAGATATGCAGCTCAATTTTTGACAGGACAACATGATTTTAAGGGATTATCTTCTGATAAAACCAAAAAATCAACAGTGAGGACATTGACTTCAATTGATTTTAAAGAAGAAAAAGACTGTCTCGTCATCACCTTTAAAGGTGATGGTTTCTTGCATAATATGGTGAGAATTATGGTTGGGAGTTTAGTGGCAATTGGCAAGAGTGAATTAATGATTGAAGATCTTGAAACTGCCCTTAAAACAGGAGACAGAAGTTTGGCTGGTGATACGGCACCTGCTAGTGGTCTCTTCCTAAGCAAAGTGACCTATTAAAAATTATTTCGTGTGACGTGACATTTTTTTCACTGTAGATTATAATAGAATAAATGATAATTATTTTCAAAAAAATAAATGGCTGAGTAAGAAGCGTTAAAGTTAGGATTACAATTTAGAATAGGCTATAATGAGTCATCAATTATGAAATTGAAAATGAAGATGTTAAGGATAGGCAAGCAGTAAAAAGGAGAAAAGAATGAAGGTACTTTACTATGATTGTTTTGCAGGAATCAGTGGTGATATGAACTTAGGGCTTATGGTTGATTTGGGCGTCAGTTTTGATTATCTTAAATCAGAACTCGCTAAATTAGGCCTTGAGCATGAATATGATCTTAGCTATAAACAAGCAGTCAAAATGGGAATAACGGGTTCGAAAGTTGATGTTTTGGATTTAAATAACTCATCTCATGACCATGACCACTCAGAAGCTCATCATCACCACCATGACCATACGCATCATGATGATCATCAACATGCACACGACCATGATCACACACATGCACATGATCATGCACATGACCATTCACACGACCATGAGCATAAACACGATCACGATCATTCTCATGCGCATCACCATTCACACGATCATTTAAGAGATTATCAAGCGATTAAGAGTATCATCATGGGAAGTCCTTTAGATGAAAAAGTTAAAACAGATGCTTTGGGCATTTTTGAATATGTTGCAAAAGCAGAGGCTAAGGTTCATGGTAAACCGATTGATGAAGTTCATTTTCATGAAGTGGGAGCCATTGATAGTATTGTGGACATCGTTGGGGCAGCAATTGCTATGAATGCTTTAGAAGTTGACGCTGTATGGAGTTCGCCGGTGGAAACAGGAAGTGGCTTTGTAAAATGTGCCCATGGACTTATGCCAGTGCCAGCACCTGCTACTGCTGAAATATTATCAGGTGTGCCTATGTGTTCTAAAATAGAAGGTTACGAACAAACAACACCAACCGGTGCGGCAATCATTGCCTACTATGCAGAAAAAGTAACAACTAATCGTGCTTTTAATATCGTCAGAACAGGCTATGGCTTAGGAACAAGAGACATCTATGTGCCAAATGTTCTTAGAGGGTTTATTGCTGAAGTTAATGACAAACAAACAGAGCAATGGATTATTGAAACCAATATAGACGATATGAGTTCAGAACAGTTGGTTTATGCAGAAAGAAAATGTCTTGAAGCAGGTGCGCTTGATGTTTATAAAACGGCTATTATGATGAAGAAAGGTCGACCTGCTATTAAGTTAAGTCTGCTGGTTAGACCTGAAAAGATAGAGGCGATAGAGTCTGTTATTTTCCATCATACGACTGCCATCGGACTTCGCAAATATCCAGTAGAAAAAAATAAATTGGATAGAAAATATGAAAAAGTAATGACCCCTTATGGTGAAATCACCCTTAAGATGGCTTATTACAAGGGTGAATGTGTCAATGTTAAGGCAGAATATGAAGATTGTTATAAGGCAGCAGAGGCTCACGGGGTGTCCATTGATACTGTGAAAAAGGCAGCTGAAAAACATGCAGAACAATAAACTGACTCATATTATAGTGATGTGATTGTTAATCTTAACTCATGAGTGAGTATGACACTTAGGAAAGGGTGAGTAAAGTGGAGAGATTTTTAATTGGCACATTGATTGTAATCGTCGCGATTATTGTTTTTACTCAACAAGAATTAATGACGGAAAATCGAAAATTAAAGCAAAGAATAAAAATGTTATCAGATAGATTAAATATGAGCGATGAAGCGTATCAAAAAGAAATGCAAGCCATTGATCAAGAATTAATGGTTCTGATTCGAGAAGGCAAAAAAGTAAAGGCTGTCAAACGTTATCGTGAAATAACAGGGGCTTCACTTGTAGAAGCCAATGACTATGTAGAGCATTTAAGTGTTCAGCATAAAGAGGCTTAATAAAAGATATTAATACTAGAAAAGATGAAAGGCTGAGGGGAAATGAAAGATTATAAAGTGGTCGTCAACCAATTGAGAGAAAGTGACATGAAATTTGACAAATTGTGTCGATATTTAGAGGAACTTGAAAGCCTTGTCGTTGCTTTTTCAGGAGGTGTAGACTCGACCTTTTTAATGGTTGTGGCAACAGCTGTTTTAGGTGACGAAGTCACTGCTCTTACTGTTAATGCACCCTATATTGCGGACTGGGAAATTGATGAGGCTATTGAAATTTCAAAAGACTATGGCATTAACCATCAATTTTTAGAAGCGAATGTTATTGATGCGATTAAGTTTAATCCTGAAAACCGTTGCTATATGTGTAAAACCGCCATCTTCACTAATATTAAGGCTTTTGCTGAGGCACACGGTTTAAAATATGTGGTAGATGGTTCTAACTTTGATGATACCAAAGACTATCGTCCAGGGATGAAGGCCCTTAAAGAATTGGGAATCAAGAGCCCTATGCTTGAGTGTGAGGTGACTAAGGCTGAAATCAGAGCATGGTCAAAAGCCCTTGATTTATCCACATGGGATAAACCACCTTATGCCTGCTTGCTCACGCGTTTACCTTATGGGACTGAAATTGTTGCAGAAGATTTACGCATGATTGAAAAGGGCGAATTTTTCTTAATGCAAAAAGGCATTAAGGCTGTACGTGTAAGAAAACAAGATGATTTGGCAAGAATTGAAATTGCAGAATCTGAATTTGAAAAAATCTTAGATAAAGACTTGATGAGAGACATTTCAACAGCCCTTAAGTCATTTGGTTTTAAACAAGTAACCCTTGACCTCGAAGGCTACCGTATGGGAAGTTTTAACGAAACGATTGAATCGCTAAAATAGGAGTGAATACCAATGAAAGAAGCTTTTTCACAGTTAATCGATCAAATTAGTTCAGGTCAAATGACCAAAGAAGAGGCTTTAGAGGCTTTTGAAGACATGTCCTTTTCAAAACTAGAGTATGCGACGATAGACCATCATCGAGAACAACGCGTAGGTTATCCAGAAGTCATTTATTGTCAACATAAGACCTTAGACCAAGTGGTGGGGATCTTTGAAACCTTGGCTGACCGAGGAAAGAATGTTTTGGCAACACGTGCAACTGAGGAAATGGCAAAGGCAATATTAGAACGATTTCCTGAGGCCCATTATAATCCCCTAGGGAGAACCGTGGTTCTTGACCAAGAACACAAGGTGGAAACTGAAGATTATATAGCTATTGTTGCGGCAGGAACATCAGATTTACCAGTGGTTGAAGAAGCTTATGAAACGGCTAAGATATTTGGTAATCAAGTGCTTAAAATTGTCGATGTCGGGGTTGCTGGGATTCACCGCCTCTTTAATCGATTAGAAGAAATCAGAGGCGCAAAAGTCATTATTGTTGTGGCAGGTATGGAAGGTGCGCTTGCAAGTGTCCTAGGTGGCCTTGTGGACAAACCCATCATTGCGGTTCCAACCAGCGTAGGTTATGGGGCGAGCTTTGGCGGTGTCAGTGCTCTTTTAACGATGCTCAATAGCTGTGCCAGTGGCGTTGTTGTGGTCAACATTGATAATGGTTTTGGAGCAGCTTATTCTGCTTCACAAATGAATCAGCTTAAATAAGTTAAGGCAAAAGTGCTACTATGGACTTTAATATGAGTCTGTGGTGGCATTTTTTTTGATTGAATTGTTAAGAGGGATGATTTACATCAGGCATTTATCAAAAATATGACTTATTTATTGATAATTATAATTTATTCTATACTTGTCAAATTGCGAATTGATTAAACTCAAAAAAATATTATTCAAAGTGATATAGATAACTATTTAAGTTAGCCACTATCAGATATTATTGACTTTGATTTTATTACTTATGTTAATTTTTATACTGAGATTTATAAATATTCTACTCATAAATTATCGGCGGGTGAAAAACATAAAATTGCCTTAGCCAGAATACTGTTAAACCCTCGTTCAGTTATGATTTTCGATGAACCTTTTAACCACTTAGATTCAGAATCAATCACCTTTGTCAATCAGTGTATTGACAACTTAAAAGGCATGAGAATTGTTATTTCTCATGCCAATATGAAGTAATGAGGACTAAAATTGATAGCGTTATCTATTTTTAATGGTTATCTCTTTAAGCGGTTGCCTTAATAAAAATGACATCAATCCTACAAATCGATTTAGCAATCCAGGGATACCTGCTAGTAGATAACTTATTTCTGCTATGATGATGGCTCCAATCACATCAACGATTACATGTTGCTTTAAAGTCAGTGTGGAGATACAGACAGCTATTGCAAATGCTAAGGCGCCCCAACGACACCAACTAGGACATTTTTGTTGACTTCGCAAGCCAATCCAACAAATCCAACTGACCATACAGTGAATGGAGGGGAACAAATTATCTGCTGCATCACCTTGATATTGGAGCCGTACCATTGCACTCCATATATCTTCTCCAAGGACCTCTGGGCGAATATTAGTTGTAGGTAACAAAACAAAAAAGATGAAACAGATGAGTTCACCAATAAAGTGCATTAGAAAAAAACGACCTACAACATCTCGTTTCTGGGCAGCCATAAAGAGGTAGGCCGCAATCCAAAATAAGAAGCATCCCCAATAAATGGTGATAGTCCAAGGGAGAAAAGGTGTCATACGATCAATGGATAGGGTCATATCATAGTGAAAGCGATCTGAAGCTATTGTCCTCCCACCAAAGTAAACGAGCCCATTCCATAGCATTGCTATTAGGGGGATAAAGAATAACTGGCGCTTGTCCAAAACAAATTGTTTAAATTTTTCCAAGTTGTCCTCCTATATTTCCAATGTATTCCCCATACTTTACACGAACCTCTTCTTCGTGGGTTAACAGGTCAAGAAGGGTACGATCTAATTTAATGCGCCCTTTTTGAAAGAGAAGAACAATAGTAGACCCTGCAAGTTCAAAGTGTCCCTTTTCCTCACCTTTACGGAAGCGCGTGTTATGTCGTTCATTGACAATACCCCCTACAATAAGTGCACCAATTTCTGTTTGAACCACTGGGCCAAAATGTTCTGTTGCAAGGAGTGTCCAACTGCGGCGATTAAGGACATAGACCGGCAACGTATCACAAACAATAGGCTGAACACTGTGTAGTGTACCGGGAATGTTATGGATTTCTCCTTGATAGCCGTGGTCAATATAGCAATAATGATGATAATCTGAGGCACAAAGACGGAAAATTAAACAGTCCCCCCCATGAAAGGTCTCCCCCAGTTCCTCATCTTGTAATAAATCAGCAATTCTGTAGTGAGAATTCTTGATGGCAAAAGTGCTGTCTTCAGCAATGGGGAAGGCACTGAGCCATCCATCACAGGGACTTATTAGGTGTTCAGGCGTGTCATCAATCGGTATATTTTTGTGTATTCTTGCAAAAAAATCACGGAAAGAACCAAAGTTTTTTCTTTGCTGATCAGTGAGTGGAATATGGTGTTTTCGCGCATAACCTTTGATTATAAATTTTGAAAAGGGAGACCAAAGGAATCGAACAACCAATCGATCAACTCGGCTTTTCATAATGAATTTTAGAATACAGCGTCCCATAGCTGTGCCATAGAGAAATTGAACCGAAGGGTCATTGCTCGTTTGATTTTTCATAGTTTCACCCCAGCGAGCATAATTAGTAATTCTGCTCCACCACAACAAAGAATACCAATTTTTCCTGCAAGTTCAGGCTTCCTAATTTTGAACGGTGTTAAGAAGGCAATCCCCATACCCGCGAGAACTACCAATGCAATTACATGGAGTTTCCAACCAAAGAATATGGCAAGACCAAGAACTAAGGGTAAAATCAATGCTGCCATGGTAACCGGAAGTCCTAGATAACATTCTCTCGCTTCATTTGTCATACTTTGACGCTCTTCTTCATCTACATTAAACCAAGCTAAGCGGATGAGTGCACATAAGACATAAGCACCGGAAATCAGTAAGGCAAGATCACTACTTCCACTGGTTTTATAGACGATTATTGCAGGGAGTATGCCGAAGCAGATGAGATCACTAAGAGAATCAATTTGAATGCCGAAGCGCTTTTCCTGTAAAGTTCGATTTTTTTTCGTTGATGCAATTTTACCGTCGAACATGTCACAAAAACCAGATCCCATCAAACAAAATAATGCAATCTGAATATTGCCATGAATGGCAAATGTGATGCCCGTGTAGCCGATTACTAAACCCAAGTAAGTCATTAATACCGTATAGTTATAAATGCCAAGAAACATTTTTTTCCTCCTAAATAATATTTGCAAAAACCAAGCTGTAAGCTAAAATGCACCATGGTTTGGCAAGAATGATAGTCCAAATAAATTTTCGAGATGACATCTTTGTTAGACCAGAGAAATAGCATAAGAAATCATCTGGAGCTAATGGTAATAAGATAGCCAAAATAAGAATGATAGTATAGCTCTTTTTCTTCTGAACCCAGTTCACAAATTTTTGGTGGCGTTCAATGGAAACCATTTTTTCCACCAAAGTAATCCCGTACTTCCTAGCCAGAAAGTATGCGACAATGGAGCCTAAAGAAATGCCAATATAGTTGCACCAAAAGCCTTCCGCTGCACCGAACATACTAGCACCGACAATGCAGCCTAGCCAACCGGGTAAAATGGGAATCACCACCTGCATGGCTTGTATGACGATGAGGACTACAGGTGCGGCGATACCCAGTGTGTTGAGATAACTTTTTAATGTGTCTACAGATTGGAAATAACCTTTAAAATAGCTGTGTAGAAGAAATATTGCTGATAGTAGTAAAAGGACTGACAAGGATATTGTCAGTAGTTTTTTGATTCTCGTGGATTTTTCTTCCATATAATAAGTCTCCTCTTTTTGTTTTTATTCTTTAAGTATATTTGGTCCACACAATGAGACTCGCAATTCTTTCTAAATGATATCTTATAATGAAAATGTGAAAATTCAACGATGGTCTTTCTGAATAAATCTGAATTGTATAGATTGAGTCTGTTCATGACTAATAATAATTGCTATAATGTTATCATATTAACAATAAATATTCTGGAGATGTTTCCACAATGACCGATAAAAAGATTCTAATCGCAGATGATGATCCTGAAATCCGAGAAGTCCTTCAACTCTTATTAACAGGAGAGGACTACATGACAATTGAGGCAACTAATGGAACACAGCTATTAGAACTTCTAGATGATACAATTGATTTAGTGATTCTGGATGTTATGATGCCAGGTATGAACGGATATGCCACCTGTGCTGAAATTCGAAAGCGTTCGGCAGTACCTGTATTGTTCTTAACGGCAAAATCTCAAGACTCTGACAAAACGATGGGTTTTTCTGTTGGAGGCGATGATTATTTAGTTAAACCTTTTTCGTATACAGAAATTATTTCTCGTGTTAAAGCCATGTTACGCAGGTATTATGTATATGGAGCAAAAGTGGAAGAAAATAGTGGTGTTATTTGTTGCTGTGGAGATGTGGAGATTGATATGAGTCAGTGTTTAGTCAGACAGAATGGTAAAGAGGTTATGCTGACAGATACTGAGTATCGTATATTGTCACTGCTAGCATCACATCGCAAGAAAATTTTTTCTGTTGCCAATATTTATGAAAGTGTCTGGAATGAGACTTATTTTTCCAGTTCTAATAATCTTGTCATGGTTCATATCCGCAATATTCGCCGCAAATTAGGAGATGATCCACATAATAGCCAGACGATTCGAACCGTTTGGGGTAAGGGCTACCGCATTGAGTAGGCGAACAATATCTAGTAGTTTGAGTTTGCAGTTTTTTTGCGGTGTGCTACTCTCATTACTGATAGCGACAATTACCTTTATCACTTTTTTTATTTTGAGCAATCAACTCCTAGACTATACCGTTTATGGTGACGCCTTTATGCGTAAAATGAACGATAAAAAAATTGTTTCCTTGAAAGATTACATAGATGAACGTTCCGTTACGAAAAAGAATATCAATCAGTTGAATGTTTGGTGTAGCCGAGGTGAGCATGTTTATTTGACTCTTTATGTAGATGATAAGCTGATTTATGAATCTGCTGATGTGGTAAATTGGGAGGAAGATAGATATAGACTGGAGACAGAAGATTCCCTTAGTGAGTATCCTTTGATTCTGTCCGATGGTGTTAGTGCTCGTGCCTTTCTTTATTATTATTCTGGGGACGCTTATTATTACTGGTCGATTGTAATTTCGAGCATCCTTGCATTTGTGGTTTTTTCACTGTGTTTTATCAGTTTTGTACATCACAAGTTAAAATACATTAAACAATTGAAAGAAGAGTTAGATATTTTGGCTGGAGGAGATTTGAATCATCCTATAAAAGTTATTGGTCAGGATGAATTGGGAGAATTGGCTTTTGGTATTAATCAGATGCGACTTTACATTTTGAATCATCAGGCTGTGGAGGATAAAATTCGCTCTAGTAATTCAAAACTTGTAACAGCAATGTCTCATGATTTAAGGACACCTTTAACCTCTTTGTTGGCATATTTAGAACTTTTGGATCGGGGAAAATATATAAACGAAGACCAGTTGAAGCATTTTACCAAGCAAAGTCTTTCACAGGCGATGCGAATTAAATCCATGGTTGATCAATTGTTTGAATATTTTCTTATCTATTCTTCTGAATGGGAAGAGCCTGATCTGGAGCCAACGGATGCAGATGGCATGTTTCAACAAATTTTAGGAGAATGTTCATTTTCTTTGGAGAGTCAAAACTACTGTGTCATTTCAGAGTTTGAACCTTTGGAGGGACAAGTTGCAGTTAATCTGGAGATGATTCGGCGCGTCTTTGATAATTTATATTCTAATCTTTTGAAATACGCAGATAAGTCTAGTTCAATCAAACTTCAATTAAAAGCAGAACAAGGTCATGCTATTTTGACTGTTACTAACGTCGTTTCGCCTAAACGGAGTGAGCGAGAGAGCACTAATATTGGTCTGGACACTTGTCGAAGGATTATGCAACATCATAACGGCAGTTTTGAAGTGAGTGAAAAAAATCAACTTTTCCAAGTCATTTTAACCCTTCCGCTTGTGCTTAAACAGAATGAAATTCTGAAAAATTAATCAATTTTATAAAGGAGGACACGGACAGATTCTACATCTGTTAACGTGTCCTTTGTCATGTGAACTTTAAAAAACAAGGATTTTCATTATGAAAGCGACAAGTGGCATTTAAGAGCAAACATTTCTTATTTCCGTAACATAAGTTACATACAACTGCCTCGATTGACGATATGATGAGTTTAGAAGTAAAGCTTTTGGAGATACTAATAATGAGTAGTATGGAATCTAAAAGTAAAGAATAAACGGAAGGGGCTATTAAAAATGAATCAAGAAATGTTTTGTTTCCAATGTCAAGAAGCAGCTGGCGGGAAAGGTTGTCAGAAAATAGGTGTGTGCGGTAAAACAAGTGAGGTAGCAAATCTTCAAGATTTGTTAATTTATACTTTAAAAGGACTTGCAGCTTACAATGTACAGGCGAGACAAGTGGGTCTTAATACCGCAGTAACAGATCATATTATATTAGATAGTTTATTTGCAACTATCACCAATGCCAATTTTGATAAAAAAGCGATTTCAGATAAAATTGAAGTAGCAATGCTTGAGCGGGATAAGGTGAAAGCTTTATTACTTGAAAAAGGCAAACTAGAAGATAAAAATTACCATGATAGTGCAACCTTTAAGATTGAACGCAATCAATATGAAGCTAAGGCTCAATCAGACCTTGTAGGCGTTTTAGCAACAGTTAATGAAGATGTTCGTTCACTAAGAGAATTAATCACTTACGGATTAAAGGGAATGGCAGCTTATGCAGAACATGCAAGCAATTTAGGTTATAAGGCTACAGCTATTTCTAGCTTTATAGAAAAAGCCTTATTAGCAACTTTAGATGACACTTTAAGTGCAGATGACCTTGTGGCATTAACACTTGAAACGGGCAAATACGGGGTAGATGTGATGGCGTTATTGGATGAAGCCAATACGTCAACCTATGGTAATCCAGAACTCACAGAAGTCAATATTGGCGTTTCTGATAAACCAGCTATTTTGATTTCAGGTCATGATTTGAAAGATATTGAAGAATTATTAGCACAAACAGAAGGCACGGGTGTGGATGTTTACACCCATAGTGAAATGTTACCTGCTCATTACTATCCAGCATTCAAAAAATACGATCACTTTGTAGGCAACTATGGTAATGCTTGGTGGAAACAAAAAGAAGAATTTGAGTCTTTTAATGGACCTATTCTCTTTACAACTAACTGTATCGTTCCACCAAAGGTATCTTATTCAGATCGTGTTTATACAACAGGTTCTGCTGGCTATGAAGGGTTCAAACATATTCCAGCGAGAACAGATGGGCACACCAAAGATTTCTCTGAAATTATTGAACATGCTAAAAAATGTCCAGCACCCACTGAAATAGAAACGGGTAAAATTGTGGGTGGATTTGCTCATCATCAAGTTTTAGCCTTGGCAGATAAGGTTGTAGATGCGGTTAAAACAGGAGCCATTAAACAGTTCTTTGTTATGGCAGGATGCGATGGCCGTATGAAATCAAGAGATTATTATACTGAATTTGCAGAAACACTGCCGAAAGATACAGTGATTTTAACTGCAGGTTGTGCAAAATACAGATACAATAAATTAAATCTCGGTGATATTGGTGGCATTCCAAGAGTTTTAGATGCCGGTCAATGTAACGATTCTTATTCATTGGCAGTTATTGCTCTTAAATTAAAAGAGGTCTTTGAACTGAATGACATTAACGAATTACCAATCTCTTATAATATTGCATGGTATGAGCAAAAGGCGGTTATTGTCCTTTTAGCCCTATTATATTTAGGCGTTAAAAATATCCACTTAGGACCAACATTACCTGCTTTCTTATCACCTAATGTTGCCAATGTATTGGTTGAAAACTTTGGAATAGCTGGTATTACTGATGTTCAAACAGATATTAATGTTTTTATGGGACAATAAAGAGACAAGCAAACGACACAAAATAGACCTGCAAAATAAGTAAATAAAAAGGGTAACTCAATTTATTGAGTTACCCTTTTTTGATTCATTATCTTTTGATTGAATATAAGCTTTTGCTTGATATTACATTTTATGCTAAACCAATGTTGGTCATAAAGACTGTTTATTTTCCGTTACATGTTTTAACGACTCGAGTGACTTCAACTTCTCTTTCTTGAATTGCAATGAGACTTAAAGACACCAAAGCAGGAACAAGACCTATAAGAATACCGCTTCTGCCCATTAAGAAAGAGGACAATAAAGCGATTAAAGTACCAGTGTAAAAGAAGAGAAGTGCACTACCGTAAATGCGAGCTTTGTGGAGCAACTCTTTATCTTTTTCATAATGATAAGCAACCAATGATGTTGAAAATTGTTTAAGATTATTGGTTGAAAATATACTTGATACGGCGTATCCGCCTGCTCCTTTAAAAACACACCACTGAAAAGCGGTAACAAAGAAGAGGGGATAGAGGGTGACAAATGGATTGACCCATTCAGGAATAAAGACTAAAGCGACCATAGCTAACATGCTAAAGTAGAGACTTAATCTCTGAAGGTTCATACGCGTATAGTGTGGTATGATCACAGAAGCTGTGAGGCCTAATACATAAACGATAATCGCACCCAATCTTACCAGTGCTTGTGGAAAATCACGTCCCACAAGGTCCATTAAAAAACTTGCAATGTTGGTGGTTTGTGCCGAAGCAAAGATGTAGTTAAAATGAATCAGGCTGTATGTGCCTATGAAACCACCCAACAGGGATACCATAAAATGAATCAGCCTTGCCTTATCTTTCGAATGCATAGTTGATTCTCCTTTCTATGTGCGTATACACTTAGAAACATCGTTGATTTTTACAAGTCATCTATTAAACTGGATATTTAAAAACAGTAATAATAAGTGATGACACAGACAGTATATATGCTAATAGCCTAATTGTAAAATATATATTTCATGTATATAATATAAATAACTTTTATATTATTATTTAGGAGGCTATTCAATGAACCAAGTAATGATTCAGACGTTTTTAACATTGGCTGCCAGTCAATCTCTATCACAAGCAGCGGAGGCTCTATTTATTACTCAGCCTGCTTTAAGCCATAGACTTGCCACTTTAGAAGATGAATTAAATGTTTCTCTAATTGAAAGAGGCAAGGGGGTAAGGACAATCCAGTTGACACAAGAAGGACAACAATTTTTGCCAATTGCCAAGAAGTGGGATGAACTTTGGCATGAATCTCAATTCCTCAATAAAGACACTCAAAGACGCCCCTTGCGAATCGCCAATGTGGACAGTCTTAATGATTATTTTATGCCACGTGTTTATACGCATTTTATTAGGGAACATCGACAAGTTAAGCTCACTATTTCTACACTTCGTTCCAATGCAGCGTATAAGGCTCTAGAACAGTATGAGCTTGATTTTGCCTTTATTACCAATCCCCATTTTTTTAATAAGGTTAGAACGATTCCTCTTTTTAATGAATCTATGTTTTTTGTCTGTAGTAAAGAAGCGCCTTATGGACCTGAAGTCTCACCAAGTGAACTTGATAGTCAAAATGAAATTTATATCCCTTGGGGAAATTCTTTCATGCTATGGCATGATTACTGGTTCAGTAATCATGAAGATGTCCTTGTCGCTATTGATAACATGTCTTTGTTCAAACATTTCTTGCAACTTGAAAAAGCATGGGCCATCTTGCCCTCTACAGTAGCTTATGCCTTAGTCAATACAGGTGATTTTAAAATGTGCCATATGACAGATGGACCAGATGATCGAACGTGTTATGGGATTAGTAATACCAAAACGAAAGAAGAGACTTTAGATGAAAAAGACTTTATTAAGAGTTTACTTGAGATCGCAGCCACTTATCCCGATGTGCATATTATTTATAAAGAATCAGAATAAAATCATAGAATGTAAGCTTAAAAAGAGCTGCCCATAAACTTTGAAAAAGTGGTATGATAAAGGATAGTAACGATAAGGAGGAAGATCATGTTAGAACTGATTATTGTCATGCTCTTATTGACTCTAGTGGTTGAGGGCATTTATAGATTAGATCCATTGAGTTTATGGAAATGGGTCATGAAGCGGCCTTTTAATGTGTGGATGAATGTACTCGCTTATATGGTTGTCACTGTTTTACTTGATTTTATTTTACCGACGACACTTGCTGTTAGTTTGACTTGCATTTTAGGATTGATACTTGCCTATGCTAATAAATATAAAGTTAAATTTAGAGGAGATGAATTCTTTCCATGGGATTTAAAACTGGGGAAAGAGTCTTCGGATATGAGTGATTATATTAAAGATAAAAGTGTAGTTATTGACTTGATTATAGCCGTTATTATTGTTCTCTTAGGCAGACAAATGGCAAATACAGTTCATCTTAATGAAGGGAGTCGTTTATTTCTACTTTTATTAGGGCTTGTAATGGTAGGTGGATCTTATGGGATTCATGTCTACCGAGGACCTGTAACTGTACCTAATCAACATATTTTTCATAGAGAGAGAGGCGTGTTAATTGCCTTTTTACTCAATCTCAAAGAATTGTTTTATCCTTACTCGTCAAAGCGAAATGACCACATGAGAGAAGACCTATCGCTTAAAGAAGATAAGGATAAGTCAAATACTTATGCCAGTGAAAAAACGGACCAGGCTAATCATCTTAAAGACCCCCGTCCCAATGTGATTGTAATAATGAATGAGTCGTTTTGGGATCCGCAAAGACTTCCCAAAGCGCATTTTTCGAGACCTATTACGCCAACTTTAGATGCCCTTAGAAAGGAATCACTTTATGGTGATTTGGTTTCGCCAGAGTTTGGGGGTGGAACCAGTAATATTGAATTTGAACTGTTGACAGGGGCAAATATGCATTTTTTGCCGGTAGGCTCTATGGCCTTCCAATCTTATCTTAAAAAGCCAGTAGAAGCCTTGCCACATCTCTTCAAAAATATGGGGTATCAAACGCTTGGCCTCCATTCTTATGAACGGTGGTTTTGGAAAAGAGAACAGGCTTATGACTATATGGGATTCGATCAATTTATTACAAAAGAAAGTTTTGATAACCCACATATCAAAGGTCTTTATATTTCAGACCAGTGTTTTTCTGAAAAAGTCATTGAAACGTATGAGCAAGCACAGGGACCTTTATTCTTGTATGGGATAACCATGCAAAATCATGGACCACACCAGTTGTCACGGTATGCAGTTTATGATGTCAATGTTAAAGCACCTCTTAATGACAAAGCACTGGGCGAACTTAAGTGCTATACACAAGGCGCATTAGATGCGGACCGTGCCCTAAAAACCTTGATTGATTATTTTTCAGGGGTTAAAAAGCACACTTATATTGTTTTTTTTGGTGACCATTTACCCATGCTTGGTGGTGGCTTTAAGACTTATAAAGACTGCGGTATGATTGGGTCAAGAGAACCCGTTAACTGGTCTTATGAAGAACAAGTTAAGATGGCGAGTACCCCTTTTGTGATTTGGTCTAATCGCTTGGTGAAATCTGAGAACTTAGGGCCAGTGAGTCCAGCCTTTTTGGGAACGCAAATAATGGAACTCGCAGGTGTTAAGCCGTCATCTTATTTTGAGTCTATTGAATCAATTTATAGCTCTTATCCAATGATTAATCACCGTGTAACTCCTAATTTTGAAACCTATGAAGCGCGTGAAGCATACGTCAAAACCTTAGCGACTTACCGCAAATTGCAAGAAGACCAACTTTTTTAATGTCACTTATTTCAAAATAAAAACCATTTTTCAAGCCATTGCTTGTAGGCTCAAGCGACAGGATTGAGAAATGGTTTTTTTGAATTAGTGAGAAGGTGTTCTTGGGATAATGTCAATAGTGACGGTCTTATCTGGATAGAAGGTCATGTCAGACATATCATCTGTCCCAAGTGAAAGGCCAGTTCTTTCAATGGGTAATTCTTCAAGGTTGTCATCAAAATCATCATTGAGGTCGAAAATAGCTGTTTGTATAGTATCTTGACTTATTTCTGCTATTTGACTTTCTTGATAATTCCGTTGGAGTTGATTGCCATTGGGATCATAAGCATAAAGTTTGTAAGCCTGAGTGGCAGGTGATTGCCCTTGACATTTGAATTTGACATGGAGTTGATGGTCTTTAATCAAGTAGTCTGTTACTAAAATTTTATTGTTTTCATTTTGAATCAAGGTCAGAGGTTCATGATTCTTCAGTTTGACTGGGATGGTATAATTTCTTTCTTCTTTCCCAGAAAGGGCGTAAGACTGAACATAAGGCGTCAAAGTAATGGATGTAGCCTCTTCTGATACAGGTGAAAAATGAATATCTCCAGAGCGGTAATTTAAAAATTCTCCCCAAATAGCTCCCATAAATCCCTTCGGTGTTCCATAGCCAGAGCTGCTTATTCGCATTTCATGACCGGTATTGTCCATAATAATGAATTGGAAAGGTTCGTCTGAACCATAGAGTTTATAGTCTAATGTGCCACTTATAGGTGTAAGGATTAACTTTTCAAGGCTCAAGGTTGTATTATCAATTGAGACCTCTTCATGAATCTTATAGTGGTGACTTTGAGATTCAATTTCAGCCTTATTGACACGCGTTTTAAAAAACCATTGACCTCCAAGAGGAATCTGATTACCCCCATCAGATAGGCGGGAGATAGTATTGAACTCAATGGCGAGATTAAAGCGACTTGGTAAGTGCAACTGGTGGACATCTAGTGTTGAAATCCAAATCATGGTGTAGTCATCTAGGGTTTCTCCAGTTCCTGTCGCGCCAGAGAGATTAATATTTTTGCCATTGAAGGTATAATCAGCATGTGTAAAATGATAGTCATTAATGGGGTATTCATGACTTTTAAAGGTATAAGCAAAACGAAGCTGATTGTCATCAAGCAAGACTTCGTTAAGTGTAATAGAAAGATCACCATAAGTGACTTCTGTACCAATTACTTTTGTGTAGGCGTCGAAGTCGGTATTACCATAACCGGTGATGTCCCTAATCATATGCCCTACAACGGGGATAGACATAGCAAAACTAGGTGATATCTTATAACTCGTAAATCCAGCCAGTATAAGGAGAATGAGTATAACAGCCGTCATTGACCATTTTTTAGAATAATTAAAACGGTGTCTCTTCACAGATGAATCAGTTGGCGTTTTTAAAGATGGCGATTGATCCGCTCTGTTTTCAAGACTTAATAGAAATTGCTTTTTTAGACGCTGTTGAGTGACTTTGTCAAGTGATGTTTTATCAGCATCATTTGCTAGTGTATTGAGGTCTTGAATTTTTGTTTGATTAAAGAAATCGTAAGGATGAGTCATTGACGTTTCACCTCCTTATGTGTTAAAGGGTTCAATTTTTTAAGTTTTTGACGCCCTTTGGATAAATGATTGTTTACAGCAGAGCGTTTCATGTTTAAATTTTCAGCGATTTCCCCTGTTGATTTTTCGGCAACATAGCGTTCAATAAAAATAGACTGATCTGTTAGGGAAAGAGGGCTAATTAAGTCATAAAAAGCCTTTAGATTTTCGGCTTCAAGAAGACGATAGTCAAGGGGCTTATCCTCACTAACCTTTTGTGAGAGGACACTTATATCCTCTGTTTGTTCTAATTGATGTTGATGAATCAGACGTCTTTGCAGGTCGAGTGCTTTATATTTGGCAATGGACCCAACCCATTGCGATAATTGACTTTCTTGTCTGAAAGAATCAATATGATCCCAAATAGCGAGAAAGATATCATTGAGACATTCTTCAATATCTTCTTTAGAACCAAGTGGGAAAAGGGTTTTAGCGACAATGTGATAAAGCAGACCGCTATAAACGTCTATAAAAGCCATCATGGCATCACTTTCTTGTTCAAGTAAGCCCTTGATGATGGCTTCATCAGTTTTATGGGTTTTAAAGCTCATTTGAATCTCCTTTATTTCTATATGTATTTATGTCGAGGATTAATCGGATTTTATATCCGTTTTCATTAAAAAAATTGAAAAAAAGATTAAAACACGTTAAATTGTTCTAATGACCTCAATAAGACCATTTTATTATAAAGGATTATTAGCTCAAAAAGTAAAAAACACGTCTCGGAGAAGACGTGTTTTTACGTAATAGGAGAATTATAGCATTTAACTAAAAAATTTGGGTTAAACCTTTTTCCAATTTGATTCCGTTGAATGATAAGAGCTAGACTTGGATGGAATCCAGCTCTTAGTCATCAAGATAGGAAGTTAAGCTATTTAAACCTGCTCCAAAATAGTTCGCAGTAGGTTTGACATATTGAGGGGTGCACTCTTTGGCACCATTTTGGAGGTCGATGATACCACAACCACCATTCATTATAGCGAGTCCTTTGAAATCATTAGGATTTTGATGATGCACATCTTTTTTCATACATTTACCTCCTTTTCTAGGTTGGCCCTGTGGCCTTTGTTTTTTCAAAATAACTAATAAATACTAAAAATTTTGCATAAAATCAGAAAAATGGGTACAAAAAAACCTCTCCTAAACGAAAACAGGACGAGGGTATCGTTTGATGATCACTATTCACTTTTCAATGCTTATAGTGGAGCAACCCATCATATTTCATAATACACCATTGTGATCAGAGACTGATATATTATGCACTTAGTTCGAGCTAAGTAATAGTATTGAAATGTATTATATACAAGTAAAAAATACTTGTCAATACTTTTTTTGAAATTTTCTGATAATTTTAAAAAATCCATTGATAACAACGTTAACGAAAACTTTACTGGTCGACTTTTTCATAGTAAGGTATAATCTTCTATAAGAGAAAAGATAAAATTTGCAGCGTCAAGCTGTTTAAAATAGAGGTAAAATTTCAATCAAAAGGGATTTATAAAGAAAGAAGGCAACAAATGAGTACATATAAAGCAGTTATTTCAGATTTGGATGGCACTTTACTTAATGATGAGCACACTTTAAGTGATTACAGTAAAAAAATCTTTAGAACACTCCATGAAAAAGGAATCCGTCTCATGATTGCAACCGGACGACATCATGTGGATACACAAAACATCAAGAAAAAGTTAGGTATAGAAGCTTACACTATTACGTCAAATGGGGCAACTGTAGCAGATGAGTCGGGTCGGCTAATCTATGAAAAAGCCATTGATCCTCACGTTGTAAAAGCCATTCTAGAGATGCCACAAAGTGAAGAGATTGCCAGAAGTCTTTATCAAGGAAAAGACTGGGTGATGGAACGTAGTGACGTTGATTTTAGCGAATACTATAAAGAGGGTGGCTTTGTTCCCACTATTGCATCTTTTGCGGATAGACTTTCTACTCCAACCAATAAAATATTTTATGTGAGTTATAACGAGCCCCTACTTAAGCAATTAGCAGCAGATATCATGGCAAAGTATGGTGATTCAGTAGTGCATACTTTTTCATTACCTTTTTGTTTAGAAATTATGGCAAAAGGGGTCAATAAAGGAGATGCTATTAAACATGTCTTTGCTCAAGAAGGTTTAAAACTTCATGAAGCAATTGCTTTTGGGGATGGTATGAATGATATAGAAATGCTGTCGGTGGTTGGAAAAGGTTGCGTTATGGGCAATGCTATTCAAAGTGTGCGTGATTCTGTTCCCCAATGTGAAGTCATAGGGCTTAACAGCGAAGACGCTGTTGCTCAAAAATTAGTGGCTGAATTCGACATGGTATAAAATGGCGGCATAAGACTTACAAAGCCTTAAAAATGCATTTTTATAGATGTGAATTCATTCTTATACTCTTTTTTGAATCGTTACTTTTTTTTTATAAATTTTATAAAACGTGTTGACAGAAAAAATCAGAGTGTTATAATCACAACAACTCAAAGAAAAAAATCATACCCGTTAGGGTTAATTGTCAAAAATGATCTGCCAAAGTGTGCAGACGAAAAACTAAGGATAATCGGTGAACGATATGAATACTGACAACCAAATTTTAACAACTAACAATTATTTCTTTTACTTTTTTAGCTGGAGCTATTATTACTTTAATTTTAGCGCTAGCTATTTGTATTGTAAAAAAGGAATAGAGTTGTTGAAAACTGGTGGGAGCATAAATATTGGTCTAGCATAAGCGAGACGAAGATAGATGTTAAGAGACTCATGAGTGGGTCTCTTTTTTTTATATCTAAAAGACCCGAATATCACCTAAAATGGTAAAAAAATGAAGGAGGCCCAAGATGGCAGTAGCAATGAAACAGTCTTTGAACTGGAGAGAAAATCAAGAAGTAATTGAAATGATTCATAAGATTAAAGAACCTTTTAAAATGACCAATCGTGCTTTTAAAAGTGAAGATTCAATGGTGGCGGTAGATGGCCGAAAAATTGGTAACGGCTACTTTGGCGTTATTGCTGGACCTTGTTCAGTGGAAAGTGAAGATCAAATTATAGATGTTGCCAAATCAATTGATGGCTTCGGTGCTAGATTTTTAAGAGGGGGCGCTTTTAAACCAAGAACTTCGCCTTATGATTTTCAAGGCTTAAAGGATGAAGGTCTCAATTTACTCAACAAGGCGAAAAAAGCAACAGGTATGCCGGTTGTAACAGAAGTAATGTCAGTAGAAGCACTTTTAAATCATGCCGATGAAATTGATGTGATTCAAATTGGAGCAAGAAATATGCAAAACTTTGATTTGCTTAAAGCAGCAGGACGTATGAATAAGCCAGTCCTTTTAAAGAGAGGAATGTCGGCAACGATTGAAGAGTTTTTAATGGCGGCAGAATATATTTTATCAGAAGGCAACGATCAAGTCATCTTATGTGAAAGAGGCATTAGAACTTTTGAAAAATACACACGAAATACACTTGATATTAGTGCGATTCCAGTTATTAAACGCTACTCACATTTACCAATCATTGTTGATCCATCTCACGCAACAGGAGATTCAAAATATGTTGAATCAATGGCACTTGCAGCAGTTGCAGCAGGAGCAGATGGGATTATGGTCGAAGTGCATAATGACCCTGAAAAAGCACTTTCAGATGGGAAACAATCTTTAACACCTGAACAATTCAATCAAATGATGGTGAAGGTCAATGCCCTCGTGAAGGTAATGGGTAAAAAAATGGGCTAAAAGCCATGAAAGTGACATTTATAAAAGGGGAGTGTAACTTAAAAATGATTTTAATAAAAAGAAGAAATGGAGTGAAGGACATTGGGGTACAGAACGTTGGAATTATAGGACTCGGTCTCATAGGAGGATCAATTGCAAAAGCAATTAAAGCGCATACCGATTATCGTGTAATAGGATACGATATTGATCAAGAAATCTTAAAACAAGCATGTGACTTAAAGGCTATTGATCATGGAGAAACAGATGTGGTTAAAACACTTGAAGCATCCGATTTTGTTATCATCTGTTTATATCCATTTGAGACCATTAACTTTATTAAAAAACATTATAATGATTTTAAGGAAAAGGCAATTGTAATGGATACTGCAGGTTTGAAAGAAGAAATTGTCTCTTTTTTCTATAAAATGGTCTACAATGACCGGCAGTTAGAATTTATTGGTGGGCACCCAATGGCAGGCAGTGAGAAATCAGGTTTTGCTCATTCTAAGTCCGATTTATTTGAGGGAGCGACTTTTATTTTAACCCCTCATGATGCCAATAAAGATGAAACCCTTGAATTTTTGGAAGGGTTTATCCACGAAATTGGTTTTGAAAGTCTGATAAAGATGAAAGCGAGTGAACATGACCAAACAATAGCAACGATTAGTCATTTGCCTCATTTAATTGCCTCGGCACTATTGAAACAAACGCCAAGTGTTTCCTTTTATGGCGGGAGCTATAGGGATGTGACACGTGTTGGTAAGATGAATACAACTTTATGGCAAGAACTCGTTCTTAATAATCAAGCAAATGTTTTGAGGAGTCTTGAACAATTTGATCAGCAGATCAGCGCACTTAAAAATGCCATCGAGACAAGAGATGCAGAATCTCTTGAAGCCTTATTGACCCATTAAATGATATAGAATCTATAAGGGTAACTCTATTAATAGTAGCAAGATGGTCTATAAAATTATAAAATAGAGAGAGATTTAACGGACAAGAAAGCATTAGCGAATAATAAATGAAAGTAGGCATCATATATGAAAGAAGTTATTGTAAAGTCACCTTCCAAAACTTATCCAATCCAAATTGGTCATCACTATATAGACACCTCTTTTATAGGTGATTTAATAGGTGATAAGAAGGCCGTTATTGTGACTGACACACGTGTATACGACTTTTATAAGACAATATTAACCCCGTTTGATGTCTATGTGGTTAAAGAAGGGGAAGGTTCAAAGTCAATTGAAGTCTACTATAAAGTGATGACTTATTTAGTAGATAAAGGACTTACTCGAAAAGATTTAGTCATTGCTTTTGGTGGTGGAATTGTCGGTGACCTTACTGGCTTTGTAGCTTCAACGTATATGAGAGGTATTCCTTTTATACAAATTCCTACATCGTTACTGGCTATGGTAGATTCCAGTGTGGGTGGCAAGGTAGCCATTAACCATCATGAAGGTAAAAATCTCATTGGACAATTTTATCAACCAGAAGCAGTTTATATTGATACGGTATTACTTGACACTTTAGAAGATCGACACTACGCTGAAGGCATGGCTGAAATTATTAAATACAGTTTGATTAGGGACAAGACACTTTTCAAGTTGCTTGCCAGTCAGTCAGAAGAGACAGTGAGAGAGAGAATAGGGACGATTATAGAAATCTGTGTCAAAATAAAAGCAGAGGTCGTTGCAGAAGATGAGCGGGATTTTGGCGTGAGACAGCATCTTAATTTTGGACATACCATTGGACATGCTATTGAAGCCTATTATCATTTTAACCGGTATTCACATGGTGAAGCGATTAGTATTGGCATGGCGATGAAAACTCAGATTGCCTACCAACAAGGTCAACTTAATTTTGAAGAGAAAACCCTCATATTAAAAACGCTCGAAAAATACCATTTGCCAATTGCCTTAAAGGCGGACGAAGATTTTGAAGCTATTATTGCTTATACTAAAAGAGACAAAAAAGCAGAAGGGAGTCAATATAGACTCATTATGCTTGAAGAAATAGGAAAGGCACGTATTGATGTCCTTTCTCACGAGACACTGATTCAGACCTTGATTCAAAAGTAAGATTAATTTAAAGAGATAGATGGAGAAGACTTATGGCCAACAAGAGAACGATTACCATACAACCTAAAACCCTTAGAGGGTCTATTCTTAATCCGCCTTCAAAGAGTATTAGTCATAGAGGCATTATCTGTGCAGGCTTATCGCCTGAACCTTCAACTGTAAGTAATCTGATTTATTCAGTAGATATCAAAACGACCATTGAAGTACTCAAGCAATTAGGCATGGTCATTCATGATGAAAAAGTGATGGCAAATGGACGGTATAGGATAACAGTATCCAATCCCAAGATGAAAACCTATTACGAGACAGGTGAAAAACCAGTTAAGTCACCTCTGACAGTCGAGTGCAATGAGTCTGGATCAACGATACGATTTTTAATGCCGTTTTTTAATTTAAGCCAAGCGCCAATGACCTTTGTGGGGAAGGGGAGGCTCAATGAAAGACCTTACGATGTCTTTTATCGTCTATTTGAGTCAAAAGGCATTAAGGTAGAAACGACAGAAGGAAAACTACCGGTGACACTTTCAGGAGAAATGAAAAGCGGACATTACCCTATTGAAGGCAACGTCAGTTCGCAATTTATCTCTGGACTTCTGATGTTATTGCCTTTATTAGACGGGGACTCGGTGATTGATATTACAACGCATTTAGAGTCGAAGGGTTATGTAGACTTGACATTGGATGCACTTAAGCATTATGGAATTGATATTAAAGCAAGTGAAAATCAATTTGAGATCAAAGGAAATCAAGACTATAAGGGAAAAGATATGGCAGTAGAAGGAGATTATTCACAAGTAGCCTTTTGGCTTGTGGGTAAGTGCCTCGGAAATCCACTTTTAGTCACAGGTGTTAATGAGAATTCTAATCAAGGCGACCGTGCCATTATTGACATTATTGAATCCATGGGTGCTCAAGTTACTTTTTTAGAAAATGATATTTTTATTCAACAAGAGTCAAGTGGTTTAAAAGCAGTGACGGTAGATGCATCACAGTGCCCAGACCTCGTTCCCGTTTTAGCAGTACTTTTATCAATGGCAGAAGGCAAAAGTCAAATTATTAATGCCGAAAGATTAAGATTTAAAGAATCAGACCGTCTAAAGGCGATCTGTACAGAGCTTAATAAACTGGGTGGGAAAATAAGTGAGACACCTGACGGGCTTATTATAGAAGGCATTGAATCGTTTACAGGTGGAACCGTTTCTTCTTGGAATGACCATCGGATTGCTATGGCGCTTGCCATTGCAGCGACTAAAGCAAGTGGACCAGTAACGATTTCTGGAGCAGAAGCAGTCAATAAGTCTTATCCTATGTTTTGGGAAGACTATCAGTCGGTAGGAGGTGTGATCAGTGAGTAGTATTATTGGAAGTCGTTTTAGAGTTTCCATTTTTGGGGAATCACATGGTCGCGGTATTGGCTGTGTGATAGAAGGAATTCCAGCGGGTCTTGTCCTAGATGAAGACTTAATCAAGAAAAGACTTAGACAAAGAAAACCTGGAAAAGATCAATATTCTACACCAAGAAATGAAAAAGATGCTTATGACATTATGAGTGGTTTCTTTATGGGGAAAACAACAGGAACACCTCTTATGGCTCTTTTTAAGAATACGGATACAAGAAGTAAAGATTATTCAAAGTCTAAAGATTTTTGGCGTCCCGGACATGCTGATTTTACAGGTGAAAGCAAATATAAGGGAGCCAATGATTTTAGAGGCGGTGGTCATTTTTCTGCAAGAATTACTGCACCCGTTGTATTTGCAGGGGCGATTGCTGAGCAGTTACTAGCTGAAAAGGGCGTTGAAATCACAGGTCAAGTGTTCAAGGTCGGTAATCAAGAGGCTAAAAGTTTTGAGCACTTAACCCTTACTCCAGAAGTGAAATTAGCACTTGATGGAGAGTCTTATGCGATTTTGCCAGACTATAGGACGTCTTTTTTAGAAACTGTAGATCAAGCGAGAAACAATTTAGATTCAGTAGGTGGTGTTGTTGAATGTGTTGTTACAGGGATGCCTGTGGGCATAGGAGAACCCTTCTATGATTCTATTGAAAGTAAATTGGCTCATGGGATGTTCTCTATACCTGCAATGAAAGGAATCAGTTTCGGCAAGGGATTTGATTTTGCGGCAATGCATGGAAGTGAAGCCAATGATACCTTTGAATGTGAAGAAGGGCGTGTGGTAACACGGTCAAACCATAATGCAGGTATTAATGGTGGTATATCAAATGGTATGCCCATTTGGTTTAAATGTGTTTTTAAGCCAACAGCCTCTATTGCGCGACAACAAACGACCTATAATAAGGTGAGTCAAAAGGTTGAAAATCTTGAGATCGTTGGGAGACATGATCCGTGTGTTGCTTTAAGGGCGGTGCCCATTGTAAAAGCAATGACGGCTTTAGCTTTATACGACTTGTTTTTAGAAGATAAGAGGTAAAGATGGAATATGCAATTCAAGGAATAGAAGGCGCTTATAGTTATGAAGCCCTTATGGCATATGATAAAACGCCAAAATACAGTTGCTACGATACCTTTGATGAAGTTTTTGAAGCAGTTACTTCAGGTGAGGTTTCAATTGGTATTTTGCCAATAGAAAATTCATCAACAGGCAGTATTTCTGCTGTTTATGACTTGTTAAGTGATGCGCCTGTACGCATCATTGATGAAATTTATTTGAAAATTAGTCACCAGTTGATGGCTAAAGAAAAGTTGACTCCGGAAGAAGTCACTACGGTTTATTCCCATATTCAAGGCTATGAGCAAAGCAAGAAGTATTTTAAAAGACATGAACATATGCAATTTATACCCTATAAAAATACAGCTTTAAGTGCTAAAAAAGTAGCGGAAGGCAACGAAGAGCATGTTGCTGCTGTTGCCAGTCGTTTGGCATCTGAAATATATGGGCTCCATATAATAGAAGAAAATATTAATGATTTAAACAATAATTATACGCGCTTTATAGTGATTTCAATGGATCAATCTGTTTCTGAAAGTGCCAATAAAGTAACGTTTAAGTCTATTGTTAATCATGAGCCGGGTTCTCTTTACAGGTTATTAAGTTGTTTTGAAACTTATCAAATTAACATGACCAAGATTGAATCCAGACCGATTAAGGGGAGACCTTTTGAATATGCTTTTTATGTAGATTTTGAAGGCAACCTACTCAATGCTTCAACGGTTGAAGCCCTCAATCACATTAAAATTCATTCAAATGAGTTCAAGCTTTTGGGAAACTACCAGATGGGGGTGAGACCGTGAGCCGTTATGGATTAATCGGGCAGAAATTGGATTATAGTTTTTCTAAATGGATACATGAGAGCATTTTTCATGAAATAAATCGTCAAGATACTTATGATCTCATAGAGATTCAGCCTGAACAGTTTTCAAAAGAAATCGAAAATGTACTCACGCGTTATGAAGGTCTGAATGTAACCATGCCCTATAAAGCCTTGATAATGCCATTTTTAGATGAAGTAGATGAGCGTGCCAAAGCCATTGGAGCAGTGAATACGGTAGTTAGAGAAAACGGTAAATTAGTAGGGTATAATACAGATTATGATGGGATTGATTACACGATTCGTCAATTGCCTAAGTATAAAACGGCTATTGTTTTGGGGACGGGTGGGGCGTCTAAAGCAGTTATCAAGTATCTAAGAGATCAAGAAATTTCTTTAATCTATCAAGTCTCTAGAAACATAAAGTCGGGTGAAATGATTGAAAAAACAAGCGCTGAAAGCTATAATAAGGTACAATTGATAAGCTATGAAACCTTAGGCAGACTCAATTTTGAAAAAGCATTGTTAGTAAATTGTACACCTGTTGGGATGTTGCATATTCCGACACCCCTAAGTGTTCAAGATGACCTTATTGAGAAATTGGCAGGGGTCTTTGATCTTGTTTATAATCCTCTAGAGACCTTGTTATTACAAAAATCTAAACAATTTGAGATACCGTGTAGAAATGGAATCGATATGCTCATTTATCAGGCGATGATGGCAGAAAAACACTGGGGAAACTTACAAAAATACAACTATAATAAATTACTTGTAGCCATAAAAGAACAAATAATGATAAAAATTAAGTAAAGTGTTCAAATTTTGTACAGAAAACTGTGCAAAAAATGAACATTTTTTTTATTGTAAAAAACCTGTACAGTCTTTGTTAAGAAAAGATGACTGTTTTTCAGTTATTGAGCTATTTAAAGCCTTATTAATTATTTGGCATTGTTCTTGCAATTATACAAGTTACACACGTAAAATGTGGGGTTTGACATAAGTGAACAAAGGAGGTTCATAATGGATTTATTTTTACAGAACATTGTGGGCGGCTTGCAATCGGCAAGTATGTATGGATTAGCAGCTCTAGGGCTTGTACTTATCTATAGGACCACAGGTGTTATCAACTTTGCACAGGGCGAGCTTGGCATGTTTCATGCATTTGTTGCCGCTTGGCTATACGCCGCAGGTGTTCCGTTTATTTTTGCCATTCTGATCACGCTCATCATAGCAGGTATCGTAGGCTTCTTAATTGAGTGGGGCATCATGCGTCACGCAGTTAAGGTAGACGCTCTTGGTAAGATGATTATGACGATGGGATTTGTAATGATCGCACAGGGGCTAGCGCCTATGCTATTTGGTAACAATCCACTCTATTTACCAAAACTTTTGAAAGGGGACCCAATCATTATTGGGGGTGTCTCTATTTTACCTAATACGATACTTATTATTGGTATTACAGTGGGCATCATGGCAGCACTCTTCTATGTACTTCAAAAGTCGAAATGGGGATTGGCGATTAGAGTAACAGCAGAAAACGTTCAAACAGCTAAATTAATGGGCGTACCTACACGACTTGTTTCTATGGCGATTTGGACTATTGCAACAGCGCTTGGCGCACTTGCTGCAATAATGGTAGCACCACTTACAACGGTAAGTGTCACAATGATGGCAGATATCCATCTGAAAGCATTTATCTCATCCGTATTAGGAGGATTTGCTACTTTCTACGGACCGGTTGTCGGCGCATTTATTATTGGGATTCTCAATAATGTGATTGGTTTCTATATTTCATCAAAATGGGCAACAGCAATACTTTATGTATTCATCCTTCTTATTTTGATTGTAAAACCAACAGGCATCTTTGGGAAAAAACATATTAAGAAAGTGTAGGTGTAGATCGTGCAATTCATCAAGAAGAAACAGATACAATATATTATTTTTGGAATCATCGCGATTATCATACCGATTTTGATGCAGGCCAAAGGATCAACGATTACTTTACTTGCTTCAATAGGAATTGTGGCAATTGCAACATTGGGCTTTAATATCTTACTTGGATATTCTGGACAGATTTCTCTAGGACATGGGGCATTTATGGGTCTTGGAGCATATGTTTCAGCTTATATCGTATCGCAATTAGAGTTGCCATTTTTATTAGCCATCGTTCTTTCAGCAATTATCCCTTTTTTAGTTGGGTTTTTACTTGGATTAATTGCTCTTAGATTAGAAGGCCATTATTTAGCAATTGCGACCTTAGGTTTTGCAGTTGTTATTGAAGAACTTTTCGCTGAATTCTCAGATTTTACAGGCGGATGGTCAGGAACACGTTCAACATATCCAGTTATTTTAGGATACAAATTTGATAAATTAAGTGTCTACATTCTAGTCATTGCTGTTCTTGTTTTACTGATGATTTTATCATATAACTTTTTAAAATCATCGACAGGTCGTGCACTTGTAGCAATGAAGAAAAGTGAACATGCTTCTCAAGCGATGGGTGTTAGTATGTTCAAATACAAATTATTAGCGTTCTCCATTAGTACGATGTATGCAGGAATCGCAGGTAGCTTATACATGCACTTCTTCAGATTCTCTGAACCTAAAATGTGGGGGATTGCATTATCACTTGATTTATTAGGTGCTGCCGTAATTGGCGGACTTGGAACAATTGGTGGGGCAGTATTAGGGGTTGCATTCCTTAAGTTATTACCAACCATTCTTCAAATGGTTCCTATACTTGGTGACATTGATGGCCTTTCATTTGTCTTAACAGGTGTTGCGATGGTTGTGTTTGTTATGTTCTATCCAAAAGGACTTATCAATATTCCAAATGACATCTTAACAATGATTCGAAAGAAGCAAAGCAAAGGAAAAGAGGAGGTTAAGTCATGAGTTCAGTCTTAAAAGTAGAAAACCTCTCGATTAGTTTCGGTGGCTTAAAAGCGGTCGATGACTTAAGTTTTGAAATAGGCGAAAATATGATCTATGGCCTTATTGGTCCAAATGGTGCAGGTAAAACAACGGTTTTTAACTGTATTACAAAATTTTATACACCTAATACAGGGACGGTTACATTTAAAACAAATAAGGGCGAAACTGTCAATTTATTAGATTATAATGTACATCAAATTATTCCACTTGGATTGGCAAGGACGTTCCAAAATGTCGAGCTTATTAGTGACTTGAGTATTATTGATAATCTACTGATTGGTGCACATTCACAATATAAGACTTCTGTATTGCAACAGGCATTACAAACGCCAAGAGCGCGTAAAGAAGAGAAAGAACTGAGAGCAAGGGCAATGGAAATTCTCACTCAGTTAAAACTAGCCGACAAGGCAGAAGAAATTGCAGGATCTCAACCTTATGGCGTACTTAAGAATGTAGAACTTGCGAGAACCTTGATGAGTAATCCAAAACTCATCATTATTGATGAACCTGCAGCAGGGCTTAATGAGACAGAAACAGAAGCATTGGCTAAAACTATTCGCTTTATTAGAGATACTTATCAATGTTCAGTATTAATGGTTGAGCATGATATGGGGCTTGTTATGAGTACATGTGAACGTATTTGTGCCATTAACTTTGGTAAAAAATTAGCAGAGGGAACACCTGATGAAATTAAAAATAATAAAAGTGTTCAAGAGGCTTATTTAGGAAAGGATGAAGAAGATGCTGAAGCTTAGTAATATTAAAGCATCATACGGCAATATTAAAGCAGTAAAGGGCATTGATATTAAAGTACCAGATGGCAAAATCGTTGCGCTTCTTGGTTCAAATGGTGCAGGTAAAACGACAACCCTTAAAGCTATTTCTGGGATGATGACGCTTGATGAAGGCTCAATTGATTTAGATGGAGAAGAACTTCGAGGGATCTCTCCTGAAAAAATTACGGGTAAAGGGATTGTTCAGAGTCCAGAGGGAAGACAAATCTTTATTTCTTTGACTGTAGAAGAAAATTTAAGAGTCGGTGCATTTACTGAAAAAAGCAAATCGGCTATAGAGCAAAGAATGAAAAGTGTTTTCGAATATTTTCCAAGGCTTGAAGAGAGAAGAAAACAGATTGCAGGGACACTTTCGGGGGGCGAGCAGCAGATGCTTGCCATAGGGAGAGCTTTAATGGCAAATCCTAAAGTGTTATTACTGGATGAACCGTCACTGGGACTTGCACCTCTTATTGTTAAGGATATATTTAAAATTGTTAAAAGACTTAACGAAGAAGGCGTTACTATATTAATCGTTGAGCAAAATGCACTTCAAACCCTTAAAATTGCGGATTATGCGTATGTCATGGAAACAGGAAAAGTGATTTTAGAGGGCAAAGGATCTGATTTGCTACAAGATGAGAAAGTAGTTGAAGCTTATCTTGGAGGAAATAAATAAGCAATTATTGAATTATTTGGGAGGAGAAAAGAATGAATTTGAAAAAATCATTAGTGATGATGTTAGTACTCGCTTTAGTAGCGATGGCGTTCGTAGGTTGCGGTGGCGATTCATCAAACGATATGTCTGATGACAATAATACACCAGCAAGTTCTAACGATGGCAACGGGGATTCAGATGATAATTCAGGCCAAGCGTCTGAAGAAGTGGCACAAGGTGTTACTGATGACACTATTTTAATTGGTAACAGTGCAGCAACAAGTGGTGCTTTTGCACCAATCGGTTTACCTTTCATTCACGGTATCGAAGCATACCTTAATGATGTCAACAACGAAGGTGGCGTAGATGGTAGAAAAATCGAATTCATTCATTATGATGATGAATTTGATCCAGCGTTAACTTCTCAATATCTTGAAAAATTAGTTTATGAAGATGAAGTATTTGCGATTGTAGGTCACTTTGGCTCACCATGTATCGCAGCAACACTTCAAGATTTAGAAGACAGTGGTATTCCTTCAGTTTACTTTGCAGGTGGTGTAGCTGGTCTTTATTCTACTGATGATCCAGATAGAAACATTTATCCAGTTCAACCAATTTACTCTTATGAAGGTAAAATTATGGCTGCTTACGCAGTTAACTATTTTGATTCAACCAATGTAGCGATTATCTACACAAACAATGAAGCGGGGATCAACACATTTGAAGGGATTGAAGAACAATTAAATGAATACAGTAACATTAATGTTGTAGCTGAAGAATCAGTTGCTCCAGGACTTACTGATGCCACTGCACAAGTATTAAAAGTGAAAGATGCTAAACCAGATGTTATTATTATCCCATCACTTTCAGCAGAATTAGCACCAATCCTTAAAACAATGGAACAACAAGGTTTAACTGATATTCCAGTTGTAACAACTTACTCAAATGTATCAAGTGTATTTGTTGATTCAAACTATAACGAAGCACCAAATGCAATGAATAATCTTTATGGCCTTGGCTGGGTTGACCTTGAAGGTAACCCAGAAGTTTGGGACGATTTTGTTGCAAATATGAATGAACTTGGTTATGATGATGAATTAAATGCTTATTCAGCAACAGGCTGGATTGCAGGTCACTTCTTCACTGAAGGTGTAAGAAGAGTCGCTGCTGATGGTAAAACATTAACATGGGCAAACTACATGGATGCACTTGAAGAAGCACCAATCCTTAACCCATTTGGTGGTGAAATTAACTACGCTGATGGTATGAGAACAGGTACACAACAAATGGTACTTTCAAAAGTTGATCCAGATGCAGAATCAAAATGGACTGCAGTAACAGGATTCAACGGGATTGATGATTTAGATAAAAAATAAGAACGACAACTCAACTTTTATACACTAGAAACTCAGCACACCCATGCTGGGTTTCTAAACCATTTATGAGGTGGATGACATGATTGATTATGAATTCAAAAAAATGCAAATTGGCAATGAAATATTAGCTTATCGTGAATGTGGTAAAGGCGATAAAGTTTTACTTTTGGTACATGGTAATATGTCTTCTTCGATGTTTTTTGATGAGTTAATGGAAGCCCTTGAAGATGACTATAAAATGTATGCAGTAGATTTAAGAGGTTTTGGTCAATCTTCATACCATGAAAGATTTGATAGCTTAACAGAACTCAGTGAAGATTTAGAAGTTTTTGTAGACAAATTAAGACTAAAAGATTTTGAAATGCTAGGTTGGTCAACAGGCGGAGGCATTGTCATGCAATTTGCTGCAGACAATCCTGAACTCGTTAAGAGACTGATTTTAGTAGAAAGTGTTGGCATAAAAGGTTATCCTATCTTTAAGAAAAATGAAAAAGGAGAACCTATTCTGACTGAGCTTTGTATGACCAAAGAAGAAATTGCAAATGATCCTATTCAAGTTGCACCTGTTTTAAATGCCATTGCCAACAAGGATAAAGCTTTTTATAAAGCACTTTGGGATGGTGCAATCTTTACAGAAGGGCATTATCCAAGTCCTGAAAAATATGACATGTATATTGAAGAGATGCTTTTACAACGCAATCTAGTAGATATTGACTATTCGTTAACGCGTTTCAATATTTCTAATCAACACAATGGTTATTCAGAAGGTTCAGGTGCAGTTGAAAAAATTAAATGCCATGTTGATATTATTGAAGGCAAAGGAGACTTAGTCGTTCCTATGGAAATGGCACAAGGAATCAATGAAGGCTTGAAATGTTCTAAAAAATTGCACTTGCTAGAAAACTCAGCACACAATCCAATGGTAGATTCACTTGACAAATTAGTAGCGATTATTAAGGAGTTTTAATATGGCAACTTTCAAACATATGGATAAAGATATTTACTATGAAGTACATGGCGATAGTGAGACAACCCTAGTTGTACTTAACGGTATTATGATGAGTACAGCGAGTTGGCAAGCCTTTATGCCTCATTTAAAAAAACATTATAAAGTGGTGTTAGTGGATTTTCACGATCAAGGGAAATCTGAATTTATGGATGAGGACTATTCCAATGATATTCAAGTAGATGTTGTACTCGAATTAATGAAATTACTCGATTTAAAAGAAGTTGTTTTAATGGGGATTTCTTATGGTGGTGAAATCGCCATGAGACTTGCTATTAAAGATGCTTCAAGGCTAAAACAACTTATATTATCCAATACAACCGCTTATACCAATCAGCAGCTAAAAGCAATCGGTGAAAACTGGATTTATGCTGCTCAAACGCATGATGGTGCCCAGTTCTTTAAAGCGACGATTCCGCCCATTTATTCTATGGGTTTTTATGAGAATCATATAGAGTGGTTGACCAATAGAGAAAAACTCTTTATCAGTGCTTTTAGTCATGAATGGTATGACGGCTTTATCCGTTTGGTCAACAGTGCCGAAAACCATGATGTGAGAGATCAAATCCATCAAATTGAAGTGCCTACACTTGTCATTAGTGCTGATGAAGATATTATCACGCCGTTACCTTGTCAGTATGAACTCATGGCGGCACTTAAAAATGCCCACCATGTAGAACTTAAAAACTGTGGTCATGCATCAATGTATGAACAACCAACAGCTTTTATGACCGCAGTCAATGGATTTATCAAGACCAATAATGATGATTTTAATATTTTATAAAAAGGGATAATTTATTGATTTTAACTTAATAGTGAAGAGGTAAATGCATAAAAGATGTGATGGTAAAACTCAAATCTATTTTGAGAATCACATCTTTTTTTATTTTTTTGAAAAAGTGTTACCGAAAATAATCCCTCGCTTCGTATAACATAGTGAAGACCACTTGATGGCGATTCATAGAGAATAGACATTTAAAATGAAATTGATGATTTAAAAATATGAAGGAGGATTAATATGAAAAAGTTTTCAATCGTAATGGTAATGGTACTTGTACTTGTCACAGCGCTTCCAACTTTTGCGGCGCCAAACAAAAATAAAGAAAAGAATAATAATGGTGATAAAGAGGGCTTGCCATATGGACTTGAAAAGAGAGAAACACTCCCTTATGGATTAGATAAAAAAGAAGTTCTCCCTTATGGTCTCCAAAAGAGAATTGAAGAGGCTAAAGATGATGAACAAGATCAAGAGACCGGTGATGTTGAAGCACAACTTACGATACTAAGTGATTTAGTAGAGCGTGCAAATGGTCTTATTGCAGCTTACGATGATGAAGAGGCTTATGCAGTTCAAATAACTGCACTTGAAACTGCTGTCAACCAAGCTGAAAATGTTTTATCAGCAGAAGAACCCAGTCTTGAAGTGATTAATAATAATATTGATAATCTTGAGCTTAAGATTGAAAATTTAAGTAAAGTTAAATTAGCGACGGAAGATGAAATAAACGCTTTAAAAGAAAAAATAACAGCAAGTATAGGTTCACTAAGTCAAATGACCTTTGATGGAGAACAAGGTAACTTCCCTGAAGCGTCAGATGTTACCATCAAAGCATTCTTAACAGATACTTTAGCAAGCATTGATGAAACAACGACAAGTTACGATGTTCAAACAGCAATGACTCAAATAGATACTTTGATGAATGATTTATTAAATGAAAAGTTAGCGACTGTAGAAGATATTAATTATTTCAATACAGAGGTAACAGGTTTAAAGACAGAGCTTGATACCTGGTTAGAAGCAGATGAAGACTTAACATTATTCGCTAATGATGCTTTTGTTGCATACTACAAGTTGATTTACTTTAAAGACACTTATGAACAAGAGGCACTTGTGAATTTAGGAGAATTAGAGACGAACTTAACTGAAATTCAAGACTTAAGAGCGGCGTATCTTAAAAGTTTAGAACCTGTAGCAGAAGAGACCAATGATGAGTCTACAGAGGATGCAAGTGATGAAACACAAGATTAAACAGGGGCGTATTTGATCTTATGTTAGAATAGGATGATAGCTTAGATCATTTGAGGGTATTTCTCATATATGGAGCGTGACACGTATGGATATAATGACGATTAAACATAATAAAAAAATGAGAAATGCTTATATTAAAGAAAAAATACCCTTTGTAATACACATGGTATCAGTAACAATGGGGCGCTATATTGAAACTGAAAATGACATTGAGTTCAGTATCGGTTTGGTGGCCCTCAATGATGCCATTGATACATATGACGCCTCAAAAGGGACTTTTGAAACCTATGCGGGGACGATCATTAAAAATCGTATTATTGATGAAATGCGCAAGGGGTATCAGGAGCCTGTGGATTACCATGAAGAGGCTTTGATAACGTCTGAGTCAGATGTAGACCTTAAGATAGAAATCAATGAATACAGTGACAAGCTCAAGCAATTTGGAATGACATTTGATGATCTGGTTTCCTGTTCACCCAATCATCAAGATACCCGAGTCAGAGCCATAAGCCTTTCTTGTCAAATATCAAAAGATCATGACATTGTAAGGCGTATTCTGGAAAAACTTAAACTACCCGTTGGTGAAATTGTCAAGAAAATCAGAGAAACAAGACGTTTTATTTATGCTCATAAAGCGTATATTTTAGGAACATCACTTATTTACATTTATGATTTTTCTCAATTAAGAGATTGGATAGAATCTGTACGAGGACATGACAAGAAGGAGTAATACCATGAATAAACATCACGGCAAAGTCATTGATATTCAAGATGAAAACTTAATAGTAATGTCTGATACAGGTGCCTTTCACCGTATAAAAAAGTTTGGGAATGAGAAAATAGGTCAAACCTTACTTTATACAGATTATGAAAGAGAAGAAGAGCCCGTTAAGAATGATGGTCCCATGCCGATTAGTGGATATCTTGGAGACTTTTTTAAAAGACGTGGCGTTTGGGCACTTGTGCCTGTGATGATTTTCTTATTGGTCTTTTTAGTCGTCCCTTCAAATGAACCTGCTTATGCACTTGTGACAATGGATATTAACCCTAGTATAGGTTATTACATTGATGCAGAACAAGTGGTAATGAGAACCAAAGCCTACAATGAAGATGGTCAGAAAGTCTTGTCTGAAATGGAAGACTTAAAAGGACAAAACATTTCAGATGCTATGAGTCAAACGGTAGAAATGGCTAAAGAACTTTCTTATTTATCTGAAGAAAAAAACGAAATTCTCATTACAGGTGCCATTTTAGCAAAGGAAAAAGAAACAACTGAGGAAGATGATTTTAAAGTTATTCTTGATCAAGTGGCGAGTCAAGTCGATGAAAAGGCTTCTTTGGACGTTACAGTTTATGAAGTGGAATCAACACCAGAAAGTTTACAAGCGTCAGAGAATAATGGACTTTCTCTAGGGAAAACGGTTCTTTCCGAAGAACTTCAAGTTTCAGAAGACGTCGTTAAAGGTAAAAGTATTTCTGAAATGGCAAAGGATATTTCCGAGATTGCCAAAGTGAAAGTCTATGGTCAAAGTAAGAAAGAAGAATCGGATAAAGATCAAAATCAAGACAAAGTCAAAAATCAAGGTAAAGACAAAGATCAAGATGAAACATTGGATCAAGATTCTGACCAAGATCGGATTGAAGACCAATCTCAAGAGCGATTAGAAGATAAACTTCAAGATAAGGCACAAGATAAAGCAGATAAACTTCAGGATAAAGCAGACAAGACTGAAGACAAAGTGGATAAAAAAGAAGATAAAATCCAAGATAAAACGGACAAAGTCAAAGATAAAGCCAATAAGGCGGAGGATAAAGTTGACAATCAATCTCAAGGTTCAGATGCTCAAACTGTAGAGTCTGAGGATGTTGACAAAGAGGCTGATAAGCAATCAGATAAGAATGATAATATTTCTGATAAAGACAAGTCAAGCGATAAGGCAAAAGAAGAACAGAGCTCAAATGAAAAGTCAGATAAGAGTCAATCAAGTACGGATAAATCAAATGCCAACAACTCAAATGCTGATAAGAATAAAGATAAAGATAAGTAAGACATGTATATGGAATCCTTAAAGGATAAATCTAAGACTAAACTTAATGATAAAACCCCATTTGTTGTAAAGGCAAGTGGGGTTTTATCATGTGCGGATATAAGGAATCGGTAATTTGAAATGTTATTGAATTGTCAATTGAATTCGGTCATATTTCTTATATAATGGTATAAGGACAACTTTTCAGAAAGGGAAAAATAAATGAAAAATAAATTTGTAAAGCAACTGGGCTTTTTAGGTATCATAGGAGTCGTCATTAAGATTATTGGTGCCCTTTACCGAGTACCTATTGGAAACTTTGTTTCCGAACAGGCAGTGGCGTATTATTCTATTGCCTACCCATGGTTTACTACACTTGTTGTCATTTCAACAGGTGCATTGCCGGCGGTTATTGCTAAGATGACAGCCGAAGCAGGTGTGAATGGTCATGAATCAGAACAAGAAATGATATTTGCTGTTTCGCGAAAAGTCATGACTGGTTTTGGTGTATTGACCATGATTCTTCTTTTCATTGTATCGGGGATCGTTTCTAAAACATCGGGTTATCCAGAAAGTTTACTTTCTTTTTATGTTTTGGCAATAGGGTCTTTCTTTGTTGCATTGAATGCTGCTTATAGAGGCTATTTTCAAGGGATTCAACGCCTTGAAATCTTTGGTATATCTCAACTTTTAGAACAAATAGGTCGGGTAGTTACAGGTCTTTCGTTGGTTTTTGTGGTAGTGTCACTTCAAATGAGTGATGCAGTAGCCGCAGCGGCAGCGACATCAGGTGCTGCTTTTGGAGCAGTGACGAGTTTTATCTACTCAACTTGGCAGTACAAGAAAATTGGCACCAGTCCCAAGGTTAAATTAAAAGATCACCAACCACTGATTAAACGGATTGTAAAGATGGCAATCCCAATTGCTTTAGGGGCATCCATTATGCCACTTCTATCAATTATAGATTCAACCATGGTAATCTGGCGTTTACGCCAAATTGGATTTGGTGATTTGTCTGGTGTCATGTTTAGTTATATCCAGTTCTATTCAGCACCGATTATCAACCTCGCACAAGTGGTATTTACAGCCCTTCAAGTGAGTTTGCTTCCAATGGTGACGAAAGCTTTCACTCAGAAGAGTGAAAAGCTTAAAGAAAAAGTCCACTTTGGCATTCTATTGGCGTTAGGATTGGGACTTCCAATGGGACTTGGAATTTCTGTTTATGCTAAACCTATCTTGCTTTTGCTTTATCCAGCGAGAGCTGAAACTATAGTTGATGCGGCACCAGTTCTTTCAATCTTAGGGCTTGGCGTTGCTTTCCTTTCGATTTATCAAGCATCAACAGGTATCTTACAAGGTTTAAACCACTATAAACGTCCGGTGAAACATTTAGCGGTAGGGGCAGTTGTCAAAGTAGTAACAGGCTATATTTTACTAGGGATTCCGTCTATTAATATTAAAGGGGCGGCGATTTCAACCTTACTTGCTTATGCCATAGCAGGTTCACTTAACTTTATCTATATCTTTAGAATTGTCAAATGCCCAACCAGTATTGTGAAAAAACTGATCGGTGTCGTTGTTGCCAATGTTATTATGATTGTACTTTCAAGAGTGTGTTTTACCGTTCTCATGGGGACAGTAGGTTCTAGTATTGCCTTGCTTGCCAGTATTTTAGTTGCTGTTGTGATTTATGCAGGTCTTATTTTAGGAACAAAACTCATTACCTTGGAAGATTTAAAAGCAATGGAAGACAAATAGAGATATTGAGTTGTAAATATGCAAAATAAATAGATTCAGAATTAATAAAAGTGACAGTTGATTAAAAACCGACTGTCACTTTTTAAATACAAAAAAGAAAAAGTGCTTGAACGATCCAAGCACTTTTTCAGGGTTGATATTCATTAGGTTTAAGTGATTGTGAACTAACTATCTGTAAGCTAGCTCGATACAGCTATAAGTATCTAAATTAATTGATTTGAGGGTATTGGTTATTTACCCCTGCAAAAACAGTTAAAACATATAAAATCAAATTTTTTTAAAAATAGAAATAAATTAAATGGCTAACTCAATGATGATGAAAGCCAAAAGCATAAATCGTCTTAAAATGTAGGGGAAAAAGGTCATCTTCTATATAATAATTATAATTATCAGATTTTTTTCTTTTTTTTCACAATAAGGGTTGACACTTATTATGAAACTCGTTATAATCACTCTAACGTATTAAAAAACAGAAACATTTGAATAATGATTCTTTTGTTTTAATATTTAAACAAATTTGATAGACCATTTAAAGATGCTGATGGAGAAATATGTATAAGGTATAAGGTCTGAAGCGAGTTACCGACTGGTGAGAGGGTAATAGACTGATCTGTACATTAATCACTCCTGAATTGGAACTCTGAAAGAATATTCAGTAAGAGTTCACGGTTGTCCCCGTTATGAGACTAGAGTTCGCTAAAGCATAAGCCTTATATAGCCGACTTGAAGTGCAGTTTTGAAAACTGAAACAGGGTGGTACCGCGGAAACAGTTATTTCGTCCCTATAGTCTAAATGATTTTTAGATTATAGGGACTTTTTATATCTATAAATGGGAAAATTCCCAATAGTAAGGCATCTGTACATAGAGGTGACGCAGTATCTTTTATGTAAGAGCTCATTTTCAGGAAGAGGAGGCAGTGACATGTTAAGTAAAATTTATGCAAGTTCAGAAGATGGCGTTCATTCACTGATGAGAATCGTCAGTACGCTCAAGCGGAAGGAGTTTGACGTCGTCGGTGTCAACATGGCATCTGTAGACAATCAAACTGAAATGTGTATTACATTAAGAGAGCATGCAAAACTCAATGCAGAATATGCAAAATATCAGCTTGAAAAAATGATTGACCTTAATAATATTTCAATTGAAAAAGGAGAAAACTAATGAAAGTATATTATCAAGAAGACGTAAAATCAGATGATTTAAAATCGAAGAAAATCGCAGTAATGGGTTACGGTTCACAAGGACATGCACATGCCCTTAACATGAAAGACAGTGGTCTGGATGTATGTGTTGGTCTTTATGAAGGTTCTTCATCTAAAGCAAAAGCAGAAGCAGCAGGTCTTGAAGTATATAGTGTAAGTGAAGCGGCTGAAAAAGCAGATGTGATTATGATTCTCGTACCAGATGAAACACAAAGAAAATTGTACGAAGAAAGTATTAAAGCACATCTTACAAAAGGAAAAGCCCTTGCATTTGCTCATGGTTTTAACATTCATTTTGGTCAAATCAAACCACCAGCTGATGTAGATGTCTTCATGGTTGCACCTAAAGGACCAGGACACCTTGTAAGAAGACAATATGAAGAAGGAAAAGGTGTACCCAACTTGTTTGCCGTTTACCAAGACGCAACAGGTAATGCGAGAGACCTTGCTTTAGAATATGCTGATGCCATTGGTGGCACAAGAGCAGGCGTTCTTGAAACAACCTTTAAGGAAGAAACAGAAACAGACTTATTTGGTGAACAAGCAGTGCTTTGTGGTGGTTTAACAGCCCTTATCAAAGCTGGCTTTGAAACCTTAACAGAAGCAGGGTACCAACCTCAAGTGGCTTACTTTGAATGTTTACATGAAATGAAATTAATCGTTGATCTTCTTTATGAAGGTGGCTTTGAAAAAATGAGATATTCAGTAAGTGATACAGCTGAATACGGTGATTATGTAACAGGCAATCGTATTATTACAGAGGCAACTAAAGCAGAAATGAAACAAGTGTTAACGGAAATTCAATCAGGTGAATTTGCAAGAAACTTCTTGCTTGAAAATCAACTGAATAGACCAATGTTCAACCGCATGAAAGCGCAAGAATTAGAACATCCAATTGTCCCAGTTGGAAAAGAACTTAGAAAAATGATGGCTTGGATCAACAATGACTAATCCAAAGCAGTTTAAAAAGGCGGAACTGCCAAGTTCCAAAATCGTTAATGGAATTGCTAAAACACCTCATCGTTCGCTTTTAAAAGCGTTGGGACTATCAGATGATGATTTTAAAAAGCCGTTTGTGGCGGTTGTCAATTCGTTTAACGAAATCGTACCAGGGCATATGGAACTGGGACGTATAGTAGAATCAGTTAAAAAAGGGATCCTACTTGCAGGTGGGATTCCATTTGAAATACCAGCAATTGCCGTGTGTGACGGGATTGCGATGAACCATGAAGGCATGCGTTATTCACTGGTTAGCCGTGAACTCATTGCTGACAGTATTGAAACTATGGTGATTGCCCATCAATTTGATGGCGTGGTCTTTGTACCCAACTGTGATAAATCAGTACCAGCCATGTTAATGGCAGCTGCAAGACTTGATATTCCTTCAATCTTTGTTAGTGGTGGTCCTATGCTCGCAGGTCGATTCCCGGGAGATATGGATACACTTGAAACCATCAGAAGGGGTTCGACTAATATTGAAATTGACCTGACAACTGCTTTTGAAGCAGCAGGGAGTTTTAGTTCAGGCAAAATTGATATGGATACTTTAGATACCATTGAAAATGAAGCCTGTCCGTCATGTGGTTCTTGTTCAGGGATGTTCACAGCGAATTCAATGAACTGTATAACAGAAGTACTTGGGATGGCATTACCGGGTAATGGTACCATTCCAGCCGTTTACTCAGAAAGATTGAGACTGGCAAGTCAAACGGGTCAAACCATTGTTTCATTAATTGAAAAGGATGTTAAACCGTCAGATATTATGACCAGTGCTGCTGTTAAAAATGCTTTGACTGTGGATATGGCTCTAGGCTGTTCAACTAATACAGTTCTCCATTTGATGGCGGTTGCCAATGAGTTGGATTTAAGTGTCACTTTAGATGATTTTGATAAAATCTGCGGAGGAACACCTAACCTTTGTAAGCTCAGCCCAGCGGGTTCACATCATATTGAAACACTTCATCATGATGGGGGCATCAATGCGGTCATGGCAGAACTTCAAAAGAAAGCATTACTCGATGATAGTGTGTTAACCGTATCAAACGGGATGACACTTAAAGATAAACTAAAAGGCGTTAGCAAGCGTGGCCTAGGGGTTATTGCTTCGATCGACCAACCTTATAGTCCAACCGGTGGTCTTAAAATCATGAAGGGCAATTTAGCTCAAAATGGCGCCGTTGTTAAAAAATCAGCGGTTTCACAAGAAATGATGTACCACAAGGGACCTGCTAGAGTTTTCAACTCAGAGGAAGAAGCAACAGAAGCGATTTGGAATCAAGAAATCAAAAGTGGTGACGTCGTTGTGATTCGTTATGAAGGTCCTAAAGGGGGACCTGGAATGAGAGAAATGCTTACCCCAACATCAGCCCTTTCAGGCATGGGACTCGATAACAGCGTGGCTTTATTAACAGATGGTCGTTTTTCAGGCGGGACAAGAGGACCAGCAATTGGTCATATTGCGCCTGAAGCCTATGAAGGGGGACTCATTGGTCTCGTTGAAGAAGGTGACCTCATAGAAGTCAACATTGAAGAAGGTTCGGTTAACCTTTTAGTATCAGAAGCAGAAATTACCAAGAGACAAAATACTTTTGAACCTTATGAAAGACCTGTTAAAGGTTATCTTAAAAGATATAGACGCGCAGTAGCATCTGCGGATAAAGGTGCTGTAAGTCTTTAAACACAGGATAGAGCATTATAAAATACAATCAAGAGGGGGAACGTCATGGAAAAGAATGGCGCACAAATACTACTTGAAATTTTACATGAAGAAGGTATCGATACGCTATTTGGGTATCCGGGTGGTGCGGTTATCCCTCTTTATCATGAACTGTTTCAGCAGGTTGAACGTTTTACACATATAAGAACAGCACATGAACAAGGCGCTGTTCATGCAGCTGATGGCTATGCCAGAGCGACTGGCAAGTTGGGTGTTTGTTTTGTAACCTCAGGCCCAGGGGTAACCAACACCATTACAGGAATTGCCACTGCTTATATGGATTCAGCACCTTTACTCGTTATTTCGGGTCAAGTCCCTACATCACTTCTAGGTAAAGACTCTTTCCAAGAAGTAGATGCTACAGGGATTGCCATGCCAATCACCAAGCATACCTTCTTAGTGAAGCGCATGGAAGACTTAGAAAAGACTATTAGAAAGGCAATTAAAGTAGCTGTTTCAGGTCGTCCGGGTCCTGTACTTGTAGATATTCCCAAAAATCTTTTTACAAGAACGTTTGAATATCCTTCTCATCAACCTGTAGATTTTGAACAACACATTCCTTTGGTAGACCAAGACAAAGTCAAAAAAGCCAGTGAGCTTATTAATCAGTCCAAAAAACCCATTGTTTATGCAGGCGGAGGTATTCGTATTGCAGAAGCCAGTGAGGCTTTACGTGAATTTTGTATGTCTAAGCAGATTCCAATTGTCAACTCGCTTATGAGTCTTGGTACTTTCCCAAGAGACCATGAATTATCACTTGGCATGGTAGGCATGCACGGTTATCCAGAAGCTAATTTAGCGATTACTCATTCGGATATGATTATTGCCATTGGGGCACGTTTTAGTGACCGCGTCATTGGTAATCCTAAAGACTTTGCCAAGGGGGCAAAAGTGGTTCATGTGGACTTTGACTTTACGGAGTTTAGTAAAAACATTGATTCTGATATTGACCTCTGTGGGGATCTCAATGAAATTCTTGCAGGTTTTATCGAACATGTGGATATTAAGCCTCGCACAGAGTGGCTAGATGAAATTCGTTCTTATGAAGAAGCGCCATTTGTACCTGAAGGAGACCTTTATCCAGAAGGCATTATTAAAACGGTGTCTGAAAATGTGGGTAAAGAAGCTATGGTCGTTACGGATGTCGGTCAACATCAAATGTGGACTGCTCAGTATTATCCATTTTCACACCCAAGACAGTTCATCACATCAGGTGGTCTTGGAACCATGGGATTTGGATTGGGAGCGGCTATTGGCACCAAGATGGGACATCCTAAAGAACCTGTTGTCCTCTTCACTGGCGATGGTAGTTTCAGAATGAATTCTCATGAGATGGCGACGCTTTGTGATTACGGCATACCGGTCATGATTGTTCTCTTTAATAATGAAGGACTTGGGATGGTCAGACAGTGGCAAAAACTCTTCCAGAATGAGACGTATTCAGAAACTAAAATTCCTCAAAATGTTAACTATCTCAAACTCGCAGAAGCTTATGGACTTGAAGCGAGAAGTGTCAAATCACTTGAAGAACTTGCAGTGGCAACCCGTGATTTTGTTTCTAACCAAAAGGCGATGTTTGTGGAATGTCGTATTGATAAAGATGAAGATGTTTATCCAATCGTACCGCCAGGAGAGTCGATTGACCGTTATTTAAACAGATAAGAAGATGATGAGATTACAAAAGGTTACCCTATATACCTGATTTTGAATCTATAAGTCTATAAGTAGCATCACTATAAAATATATCCAGATTCAGACACTTTAACGTGTTTGGGCTGGATTTTTTTATTGCAATGTAACTACTAATAAAATTTCAAGGAGATATATTTGCTATTGAAATATTTGCTTAGCATGTATGCCTTATAAGTGAGGTTAAAAACTAAAAAACAAGTAGAAAAACTGTAACCCATAATAAATAGATATAAGACTGTCTAAAACGAAGTTTATAACCCCATCCAATTATAAAGTAGACGAGCCACATTTTAATGAGGTTAACCATCATAATGGGAGTGTACATGGTTAATAAAATCGCCATTGTAAAGCCAATTGAACTTACTAAAATAACGACTTTGAGAATATCACCAAAAAGGAATAATGTGTTTTTTAAAGGGCTTCGTTTTATGAAATGGAATTTGCCTTCTAGGAGTTCGCCATGACCTAAATAATAATCGTATGTATCTGCTATAAAATAGACTAAAAAGTTAATGATTAATGCAGTGGAGAGCACTAAAATTAAGTGGTTCAAATAGTCATCAGGTAAAAAATGAGTTCTAAGTATCAGACTAATAACTGAAATAAAGAGTAGTATAGCCACATAAGCAATCGCTTTTTTTAAAGAAATCCCTATTGTATGTGTAAGATTTTTGCCCTCTATTTTTTGGGGGGCAGCATTTTCTCTGCAAATAAGGAACTGTCTGTTTTCACATACGATGTCATGATTATTTTCTTTCAGCTTTTCTATTTTTTTATCCAAGTTTTTATCACGTCGTTTCCAGTAGAATGTATAGTGGCTGGGTAAGCTATTATTATCAGAATGGAATTTTAAGAATTTAGAAAACCCACTTAATGTTCCATCAAACCGAAAGCCCATAGACTCCCTTTTTTCTATAAATTTCATAAAGGCTTTAGTCTCATAAAATTGATAATTGGAGTAGACTAATTTATTTCTCTTAACATCTTTGTACAAAATAACCACCCTTTCTTTTTTTATTTTGTGATACTAGTAAAAGAGTCCATAATAATTCTTAGCTTTGATAAGTTGTTTTCCGCATACAATTTTACAGAACTCAGTATTTAATGGACTCTCTATTTATTCTTCACTGGAAATTGTTCTATCAATTGATCTTATATCTAGTATACTATAAAATGCTCATAACTAACTTCTAAATCATATTCACCAGTACATTCCTTATTACTATAAAATTTGTTAATATATTTATAATCGCTTGCTCCTGCAGTATATGTGGTGTATGCACAACCTAAGTTTTCAGTTTTAGGATCTATCGCGATGATAACGTCATAGACAGCTTTTGCTACGCCAGCTATTGATACTGCAATACCTACATAGGGATGTGTAAGCCCAATGAGAGTTGATAATGCTGTAACGGTAAGAGCGTCTAAAGCTTCTCCTAATGCTATGTTTTGTGTTCCAGATGCTAAATAATTGTCATAGTCAGAAGAAGTTAAACTACCATATGGTTTTAGAGATTTTTCCCTTTTCCAAACAACGCCACTCATTATAACAGAGGCATTTCTATCTACAGAAGGTTGATGAGTAATTTCTACTTTATTTCCATCTAGATAGACATCTCCATTTGCCTTAAAGATAATAGTGTTACTTTTATTATGGTTATCTGCTGTAATTGTAGTAGCACTATTATTGATTTCTATACAAACATTTTCTTTAACTCCATCATAATCTAAAATATATTCATTTCTATCGGGAGTAATGTTTATATCTCTGATGTTGGATACATCTACAGAATATTTTTCTAAAGCATCAATTTCAGAATTAATCTGAAGTAATGCAGTCGAACTGATTTTTTGATTTGCTAATAATGAGGTATCTAATTTGCTGGATGCCAATAATTGGGGTTCTGAATATGCAAATGATCCATTCGATAATAATAAAATTGAAAAAATTAAGAAGATACTTATAATTTTTTTCATAATTCACCATCCTTATTATTTTAAATTCTTTGTTGAGATAAATGCATAATTACCTTTCGTTGATTCTTACTACAATATATATGGTTTTATTATTCTAATAAACTATATATATTGTACCAAAAGAAAAAGGAGAATCCTCCATGTCAAATAATAAAAAGAGAGCGAAGAAATTTCACCGAAGAGTTCAAAGAGCAGATAGTACAATTGTATTTAAACGGAAAAAACAAAGCAGATATTCGAAAAGAATACTACTTATACCCTCAGGCCCTCGATAAATGGATAAAATCAAAAATTTACTTCGCAAATCACCTTCGGTGCCGGTATCTTCCGGTTACTACTGATAATGGGACGAAAGTAGCTATCATTAAAGCAAATAGTGATAAATACTCAGTATCAGCAATGTGTAAAGTCTTAAATATTCCTAGAAGTTCATACTATTACGAATCAAAAATTCATAGTACAAGTTCAGATGGTGACTATTCAAAAGTGACTATAAACGCCTTTAAAAAGAATCGTCGTGCGTATGGTACAAGACGTCTAAAAAAATATTTGGAATAAATAAAGAGGATTATACTTTCTCGAAGTCTTATTGGTCATATCATGCGTGAAAATAGCTTAGTATGAAACTATACAGTCGCTAAATATAGAGTTCATAAAGATACTTTTAATGAGGCTAAAATCACAAATCTAGTTGACCGAAACTTCGATAACAGAGACTTTTTAGACATAGTTGTAAGCGATTTAACTTTAAGTCGTGAGTCTTTACAGGCAATCAAGTCAAACTTGATTTTGATTAGAGATAACTTTTTATTAAAAGAACGAAAAGGACTATCAGAAAAATCAAAAACCAATGAAAATATAAAAGTTTGGTCGGAGAGTGTTGAACCTTATCTTATTGAAATATCTCAAAATGATGGATAACAAATGTATTTAGGAAAGCAAGAATGTGAAATAAAATGCTATACTAATAATAGAAGTGAAATAGTTATGGTATAAAACAGAAGGAGGCTACAAATGAGATTAGCAAAAAGTAAGGAAGACAAAATGTTTTTAGGTGTATGTGGTGGTTTGAGCCGTAAGTTTGACATTGATGTGCGTAAATTAAGAGCGACAGTTGTTGTCATGTCACTTTTTTCTTTTGGTGTAGTGGTTGTCTTCTATTGTGCCTTGGCTTACTTGATGGATTAGTAAAGGACATACATAAAGACAAGTTTAAATTGCCTTGCCCCCTTGATTATGATATAATTTTGCTTCGTATGACTAATGAGGAGGCAAGATGAAAGAAAGACTACAAAATTTATTAAGATTGGATCTCAAGACAGAAGCACTATCAGGCTTAACCGTGGCACTCGCCCTCGTTCCTGAAGCAGTCGCTTTTGCCATTGTGGCAGGTGTTGATCCTTTAGTTGGCCTTTATGCGGCTTTTATGGTGGGACTTATTACCTCACTATTTGGCGGAAGACCTGGAATGATATCTGGTGCAACGGGCGCACTGGCAATTGTCATGGCTGAACTCGTTCAGTCACATGGGGTTCAGTATTTATTTGCAGCGGTGGTTTTAATGGGACTGATACAGATCCTCATTGGCCTTTTAAAGCTCGGAAAATTAATTCGGATTATTCCCCACCCTGTAATGATTGGTTTTGTTAATGGACTGGCTATTGTCATTTTCTTAGCCCAAATCAAACAGCTAAGACCAAACGGCGTATGGATGCAAGGGGCAGAACTCTTTACTATGTTAGCCTTAATTGCCATCACCTTGGCGATTATCTATGTTTTACCACGCTTAACCAAGGCAGTTCCTTCTGCCTTAGCAGCCATTGTGGTTTTATCAGTAGCGGTTATTTTCTTTAATATTGATACGACAACCGTAGGAGACTTGGGTGCTATTAAAGGAGGTCTTCCGGTTTTTAATGTTCCTATGGTGCCCTTTAACTTAGACACTTTATATGTGATTTTACCTTATGCCTTTATCTTTGCAGCCATAGGTCTTATGGAATCACTGATGACCTTATCGCTTGTGGATGAGATTACAGGAACGAGAGGTAGTGGCAATAGAGAATGTATCGGGCAAGGCCTTGCCAATGTCCTAACGGGTTTCTTTGGCGGTATGGGTGGCTGTGCCATGATTGGACAGTCCATGATTAACGTCAAAGCAGGTGGCCGTTCGAGAGTGTCGTCATTTATTGCGGCGATTGCCCTTCTAATGTTCATTTTATTTGCTTCGGGACTGATAGAGCAGATTCCTATGGCAGTTCTTATGGGCGTTATGTTTTCGGTTGTTATTGGGACTTTTGAATGGACGACCTTTAAGCTGGCGAGAAATATCAGAAAGTCAGAGCTTTTGGTTATAGCAGTTGTAATGGCTCTTACAGTCGCTTATGACCTTGCGATTGCCGTTCTTGTAGGCGTGATTATTTCAGCCTTAAATTTTGCATGGGAAAAGGGAAAGTCAATAGAGCTTGAAAGAGTTGAAGAAAAGGACGACCTTAAAATTTATCATGTAAAAGGGACTTTATTTTTTGGATCGGTTTATCACTTTTTAGAAGCCTTCCAAATGCAAGAAGATTGCGAAGTAATCATTATTGATTTTGAACACGCTCGAGTGTTTGATCATTCTGGGATTGAAGCTCTGAATACAATCACAGAAAGATATAGAGCGGCAGGAAAGACCGTTTATTTGAGACATTTAAGTAATAAGTGTTTAAGATTACTTGACGAGTCAAAAGAAGTCGTGAAGGTCAATGTAATTGATGGAACGCATCCAGAGCCTGTGACTGTAGATTAGATGGCTAGGGTATCTTATATTAAATAGAAACCTATTTATTAATAAAAAAAAGCAGCTAGTTTTTTTAAAAAGACTAGCTGCTTTTTTATGCTTTTAACCAGTTGTGGGATTTATGCTCGCCACTCTAAGAGTTTAGATAAAAACTGGCTAAGAACTTCATTATCTGGTTTTTCAAAGAGCGATTCACTGTCGCCGTAACTCATGAGTTGTCCACCAGACAAAAAGGCGACTTTATCACAAGCATGTCTTGCAAATCCCATTTCGTGGGTGACAATGACAAAATCGATGCCTTCATTTTTAAGTTCGTTAATAATATCGAGTACTTCCCCTGTATATTCAGGATCAAGTGCACTGGTAGGTTCATCAAGCAAAAGAATCTTAGGTTTGCCCGCAATGGCTCTTGCAATAGCGACTCTTTGCTTTTGACCCCCTGAGAGTTGGGCAGGGCGTTTATGCATATCTTCTGATAGACCAAAACGATTTAAGAGATGCTTTGCGCTTTGCTCTGCTTCTTCAGGTGACAAGCCGTGGACTTTTTCAAGTGGTAGGGTAATGTTTTTAAGGGCGCTGAGATGTGAAAAGAGACCACTTTGTTGAAAGACAAAACCAATGGATCGTCTGTAGTCTTGTAAAGATTTTTCATCAAATGCTACTCGTTGGTCACCAATTAACATTTCGCCGCTTGTAGGAGCAATGAGGCCGCCTAAAATGCGCAAGAGGGTGGACTTACCGCCACCCGAAGGGCCAATAATGGCTAAAGAGTGAATATCATCATCAAAATCAATGTGGTCAAGGACCATTTGGTCATCAAATTGTTTGGTAAGTGCACTCAGTTTAATGTTCATAGTTAAACCGCCTTTCGAGTTTCTGACTGATAAAAGTGATAGGAAGGGTTAAACACAAATAGAGTAATCCGAGTACAAAGTAACATTCAAATAATTTGAAATTGGTAGCACTGATTTCCCGCATGGTCTGAGTAAGCTCAATAAGGGCAATGATGGATAGTAAAGAAGAGTCCTTAATAATTGAAGCAAACTGCCCAGTTAAGGCAGGGAGTGTCCGTGTGAAAAGTTGTGGAATGATCACATAACGTATGGTTTGACGGTGGTCAAAGCCAACAGCTTTTGCAGATTCTAGTTGTGCTTGTTCAATTGAAGACAAGGAGCCTCTGATAATTTCAGCAATATAGGCCCCTTCGAATACACTGAGGATAAGGACACCTGCAATGACACGATTATTAATGCCCCACGCTGTTCCTACGATGTAATAAAATAAAAAAATCTGCATAATCAGCGGGGTACCTCTAATAAACTGAACATAAATAACTGAAAAGTAGCGGAAGGGTAAAAGGACGCATTTTGTCCGATAGCGGCAACAATTCCTATGATTAAACTAACAATCATACTGAGACTGCCAACGGCGAGCGTCATAAGAAAACCGCGGAAGAGTCTAACCCTAAAATCGATCAAAAAATTAAAGGATAAAATAACGCCTAAAATTTTGAGTGACAACCAGAAAACACCTCCAATAAAAAGGAGGACGAGGATGAAGTTAAAAAGACCGATCCAAAGTTTGGGTTTATTTTTGGCAAAAAAGAGTGTATAAAGACTGTGTTTTAGCGTGTTCATGGCATAGCTCCTTAAGAATAGATTAAAAGCGCCTAATTAGACGCTTTTAATGTACGATGAAATAGAGTTTAAATGAATTTCATCTTATTTCTTATAGTATATAACATTTTGAGTCTACATTTTGCATTAATTTTAAAGATTGAATCAATCTTTGAGGTTAGTCGTCAAGATCAAAGAACCATTTAAATCCAAGTTCATCAAAAGCTGTTTTTTCATCACTTAGATATTTATCAGTCAATTTGTCAAAGCCGCCATCTTCACGGTATTGGTCGATGAAATCATTCAATTGATTGAGCAGTTCAGTATTGCCTTTTTGAACAGCAACGCCCCATTTATCTACATCTTGGAAAGGAATAAAGACCGCGTTGGTTGTATCAAGGTTATTTTGCCAGTTTCTATAAATGGTCAATTGGTCATAGATAAAGCCATCTGCCTTGCCTTGAGCGACTTCTGTTACACAGGCACTTTCATCAGTCAAAGCTATAATTTCAGCATTAGGCAAATTGTTCTGTGCATAGGTATAACCTGTTGATCCTGTTTTAACTGCAAACTTTTTTACCGGGTTGATTGAGGTCATCAATAATGTCGATGCCCGAATCTTTGTTGGTGAGTACTGCTAACATAGCGTTAGCGTAAGGTTTAGAAAAATCTACGGTTTCTTGGCGATCAGCCGTGATGGTCATTGATGAAACCACCATATCTGCTTTGCCAGTTTGAAGAGATGGAATAAGACCGTCCCATGCGATATTTTCAATCACAACATCTTTGCCGATGTATTCTCCAAAATCTTTGGCGAAGTCAACGCTAATGCCTGTTGGTTCTCCTTCTTCGGTTTTAGTTTCAAACGGTGGATAGGCAAGTTCCATCCCCACTACCAGCGTATCATCGTCTTTAGTTGTTTGACAACCTGTAAGAAGACCTATAATCATTAACACAGAAAGTGCTAATATAAGACTTTTTTTCATTTTCATTTCCTCCTTTAGCACAGCAGAGCATGAGTGCTATTTTTTTTATGTTTTACTAATGAGTATTATGCCCCTAAAACTTATTGTGTAATCATAAAATGGCAAAAAAGTAATAATGACATTAAAATTATATTTGAATGTATAATGGGAAGCCGCTCATTTTTTTCAATAAGTGAGTTTAATTCATGACAAGAATAAAGCCTTCGCGATGTACCTTAGGTCATCGTGAAGGCCTATTTTTAATCTAAAAACTGATTGATTTAAGCGGGTTTGTAAATTAAAACGCGCATAGAATTGAGTATAGCGAGAAGAGCAACGCCAACGTCGGCAAAGATAGCCATCCACATGGTACTGATACCGAGTGCGCCCAAGGCCATTACTATGAGCTTAACACCGAGCGCAAAAACAATGTTTTGAATAACAATTCTTTTTGTTTTGTTAGAAATCTTAATCGCTGTTGATAGTTTTGAAGGTTCATCTTCCATGATGACGATATCAGAAGCTTCGATAGCGGCATCTGAACCTATAGATCCCATAGAAATACCAACAGTTGCTGCAGCAAGGACAGGTGCATCATTGATGCCATCACCTAGAAAAGCTACATTTTCACCTTGATCGAGATGAGATTTTACGGTGTCATATTTGTCTTGTGGCAAGAGTTCTGCTTTAAATTGATCAATCCCTAATGCCTTTGAAACCGATTCGGCAACATGACGGTTATCACCCGTTAACATGAGTGTTTTTTTACCTAAAGCTTTGATTTTAGCAATGGTCTCTTGAGCATCTTTTTTGATAGCGTCTTTTAACTCAATATAGCCAGCAAATTTTTGATTAATACTGATATAGACAACCGTTCCAATACTTTCTATAGGTGTAAAAGGCACTTCAAATGTTTCAAGCAATTGTTCATTCCCTACTAAAATCCATTTTTGATCAATGAAAGCTTTGATACCTTTACCGCTGATTTCTTCGTATTGTTCTGATAAGTCAGCGAAGCCCAGTGAAGGGGATTGTGGAAAATGACTTTCTTGGTAGTCAATGATGGATTTACCAATAGGGTGAGTGGTATGGGCTTCTGCTTTAGAAGCATATTTGACTAAGTCTTCTTCACTAAAGCCACTTGCCACTTCGATATGGTCAACTGAGAAGTGACCTTCAGTAAGCGTACCTGTCTTATCGAAAACAACTGTATCAATTGTTCCTAAGGCTTCTAAGTAGTTGCTCCCTTTGATTAAAATGCCATTTTTTGATGCATTACCAATGCCGCTAAAAAAGCCAAGTGGAATAGAAACGACAAGTGCGCAAGGACAAGAAACAACTAAGAAGATGAGACCTCTGTAGAGCCAAGTTGAAAAAGTACTTGTGCCATAAATAAGTGTTGGAATCAATACGAGTGCAAGTGCGGCGAAAACCACAGCAGGTGTATAATACCGTGCAAACTTGGTGATGAAGTTTTCTGTTTTGGCTTTATTGGCAGTTGCATTTTCAACTAAATCTAATATACGACTAACGGTAGATTCAGAAAAGGCTTTAGTCACCTTTATTTCAAGTGGTCGATTGGTCACAACTGAACCACTGATGATGTCGTCACCAGTTTGAAGGACAACAGGTTTGGATTCACCAGTAAGGGCAGATGTATCAACGAGAGCATCACCCTTGACGATAGTTCCATCAAGTGGCACTCTTTCACCAGGAATGACACGAATCGTTTGTCCTACCTTAATCATGTCAGGTGTTTTTACTTGTGTGCCGTCTTCTGTAATAAGAAGTGCTTTATCTGGACGGATATCCATCAGACTACTAATAGAATCTCTTGATTTGTCAACGGCTAAGTCTTGGAAGAATTCACCGATTTCGTAGAAAATCATAACGGCAGCTGCTTCAGGGTATTGTCTAATGGCAATAGCACCTAATGTCGCTAAACTCATGAGAAAGTTTTCATCAAAAACATCTCCTCGGCGAATATTGCGGACAGACTGTCTTAATACTTTATAACCCGAAAGTATATAGGCAAAAGCTAAAAAGACAAGTGACAGGGTCCCTTGAGTTAACAGACCTAAAGCAAAGAGAACAAGACTCGATAAGAGTCTTAAACCTTCTCGAGATAACAAGCTGTTTTTAAGGCTAAATTTTTCTCTCTTGGCATGAGCATCTTTCATAAGATTGACATCAACATCAGGTTCAAGTTCTTTAACAATGGCAGTGATTTTATTTTGAAGCTCAGGATCACCAGTTCCCGATACAATTAACTTTGATTGTGAAAAATCAAGAAGTGCTTCTTCAATACCGTCCATGGCATTGACTTTAGATTCAATTTTTGCTGCGCAGTTAGCGCAGTCAAGTCCTTTCAACTGATAAGTCATTTTTTCCATATGAGTCATCTCCTTGTAGATTATAAGTGCATGACGTGGTCAAGACCTTGACAAAGAATAGTAAGAACATGGTTGTCATCAAGTGAATAAAAAACCTGTTTGCCTTCTTTGCGATATTTGACCAAGCTAGCTTGTTTGAGAACGCGTAGTTGATGTGAGATAGCGGATTGAGTCATGCCGAGTATTTCAGTAATATCACAAACACATAATTCTTGATCAACAAGTGATTGTAATATTTTAATACGGGTGGGGTCACCAAAAACTTTGAAAAGATTGGCAACATCACTTGCGGTATCATCTTCTAAAAGCTTAGCTTTGCCATCAATAACATTTAAGAGATGGATTTTTTTACATTCGCAAATGGGTGTATCTTGAGTCATGAGCGTTTCTTGAGCAGCGGGCATATGTTTGATCCTCCTTTATATATGAATGGTTGTTCATGTGTTCATGTATAGTTTAGCACTTTAGGGATTAAGATGCAAGCCCTATTAGGGAATATCAAAAAAAACAAAAAACAGGCTTAAAAGCCTGTTTAACGTTGTATTTAGTGATAGGTATTAATTTTTGTTGTTGAGTAAAGTCTCCGATAAGGTATTGTTAAGATTCGAGAAAGATTTGTTAAGCTTATCTAAATCTGTCGCATCTAACAAATCAAGTTGTTTAGAAATATCTGTAGAAAACTTAGAAAGAGTAGCTTCTACAATTTCAGACCCTTGATCACTCATGGTAATGTAATAGATACGTTTATCGAGTGTATCTATATTTTTGTTAAGGTAACCCATTTGAATTGCATTCTTAACATAACGACTACAGTTTGGCAATGAAATATCAAGTAGTTCAGAAAGTTCTGAAACAGTAAGACGTTCATGTCTATACACAGTATGCAATAATCTGAATTCCAATTTACTTACGGCATCATGTTTACTTTTCTGTAAATTTGTGTGAAAAACTTCTTCATAGATATCGTTGAAAATAATGACTTGCTTCATGATATTTTTGATCTTGTTATCTTTCATTTGAACCACTCCCCATAATAATAATGATAAAATCAGACTTAATGTAAACTTATTTAATTTACGACAATTAAATTTGTAAAATATGGTAATACCAAGAGAAAAAAACATCTTAAAATTACTTATTATTAAAATAAGTTACTAAAAGATTAAGGATTGACATTAAATGAGATTTTATTTTTTAAATAGTTGTTTATTAAAAATTATACCATGAAAAGCAAAGATGTGTAGTAGGTAAATTGAAATAATAATGATATTATCTCAACTAAATACAACGTATTACAAATCATTCTTGTATCATTCTTATTTAAGAAGGATTCGCAGTGAAGAATAATATGTATTAATTAAAGCATAACTAAAAAGGTATCGTTTGTCAATAGTTGGAAGTGAACCAATCTTAAAAATAGGATAAAGATTGGTTCACTATAGTTTTTTTATCATCATGAGATAAGTTAAAGTGTATAGGGTTAAACTTATTTAACTTTAACGAATTTGCCCATTACCATAAATGATATATTTATAAGTGGTTAGGGCTTCAAGTCCCATAGGGCCTCTTGCATGTAATTTTTGTGTACTGATGCCGATTTCAGCACCGAAGCCAAACATTGAGCCATCAGTAAAGCGTGTAGAAGCATTGATATAGACTGCAGCAGAGTCGACCTGATTCAGAAAAATTTGTGAATGGTCATAGTGATGTGTCAATATAGCTTCACTGTGGTGGGTACTGTAGGTATTAATATGACTAATGGCTTGTGTGACATCCTTAACGGGTGCCAAGCAGAGGGTATAGTCAAGATACTCTGTCATGTAGTCCACTTCGCTAGCTGGTTCACATTCAATGCCAGCAAGCTCTAAGCGTGACTTGATTGAGCTTTCAGCCCTAATGAGTACACCATGTGCTCTAAGGGCTTCTGCAAGGGGAAGCAAGTGACTTTCAAGTGTATCTTGGTGGAGGAGTACTGTTTCAACGGCATTACATGCCCCTGGTTTTTGCGTTTTAGCATTGATGATAATATCAATAGCGGAGTCAACTTCATAACCTGAATCAATAAAAATATGGCAATTACCAGTGCCTGTTTCAATGATAGGAATTTTAGAGTTTTCAACTGTGAATTTGATAAGACCAGCCCCACCTCTTGGGATGACGCAGTCGACGAAATCGGATTGTAAGAGTAAGGTGCGGGTAGCTTCACGGTCAGTTGTATCTATAAAACCGATAATATCTTCGGGTAGATGACATGTTCTTAAAGCTTTTTTAAGCACTTGAATAAGGATACGGTTTGTTTCTAGTGCATCAGATCCGCCTTTTAAAATAACTGCATTGCCTGTTTTAAGACAAAGGGATGCCGCATCTATAGTGACATTGGGGCGAGATTCATAAATGATAGCTATAACGCCTAGTGGCACACGTTTTTTACCAATTGTTAGACCAGCATCATTGAGCCACATACCGTCTACTTGACCAATAGGGTCTTCAAGCGTAATTGTTTTTTGGATATCGGCTTTCATGTCTTCGATGGTTTTATCAGTTATCCGCAGACGATCAACCATGCTAGAAGGAGTACCCTTGGCAAGGGCGGCTTCTACATCTTTATTATTAGCTTCTAAAATAGCTGATTTTGAGTCATCAAGACCAGTGACAATAGAAGAAAGAAGGTGGTTCTTCTCTTGACTCGATAAGCGACTGATGGCTGATTCATTTGCTTTAACCTGTTGACACATGTCTTTAACATTCATGATGTTCCCTCCAATCAAATAGGGTACCTAGATTTTCCCCGTTTAAGCATCGGTTGAGTATGTTCTCGCTTTGACTATTGACAATGAGTAATGGAATGTGACAGGGATTGAGTATACGAGCGGCATTGAGTTTGGTAATCATGCCGCCTGTTCCTACTTCTGTTGAGGCATCACTGGCTTCAATGGCGTCAAGAGCTTCTAGAGTGTCAATACTGGTGAGCATAATGGCATCAGAATAATCTCTTGGGTTTTTATTATAGACACCGTCAATATCAGAGAGAATAATTAAAAGTTCAAATTCAGAGTGACGACAGACTTCTGCTGAAAGTGTATCGTTATCACCCACTTTGATTTCTTCTACAGCGACTGCATCATTTTCATTGATAATAGGAATAATGCCGAGGTCAAGCATAACATCGAGAGCATTTTTGGCATGTTCAATACGAGAGGGCTCGTAAAGGTCTTCTTTGGTGAGTAGAACTTGAGCCACTGCGAGGCCATATTCTGCAAAGAGTTTTTCATACATATGCATGAGTGTGGTTTGTCCAACAGCAGCTGCTGCTTGTTTTTCTGGAATAGACTCAGGTCTGCGCTTAAAATGAAGTTTTCCCATTCCAGCAGCGATGGCCCCAGATGAAACCAAGATAACATGTTTACCACTATGTCGGATGTTAGCAACTTGTCTCACAAGTTTTTCCATCTTCCATAAATCGATTCTGCCACTTTCATGAGTGAGTGAAGAACTTCCTATTTTGATGACAACTTTCTGTATATCACTTAACGACTTTCGCATCAGTTTCTCCTTGTTTTAAGAAAATGTAATATTTAATTGAGTGATTATAACATAAGTTGGGACTTTAAACAAGTGACCCTAAGTGACTCAAAAGTGTAGATAGACAGGGACGTCAATATGTAAATAACCGCTTGACGATAATCCAAGCGGTTAAGGGGGTTACTGTATCATAAAGGCAAGTTCTGCTTCACATGCTACTTCATCTCCAACCCATGCAGTAGCTTTACCTGTGCCATAATTTTCTCTTAAACGAATGATTTCAACCTTGAGGGTTAAAGTATCACCTGGAATGACTTTCCGTTTAAATTTGCATTTTTTAATGCCTGCAAAATAGGCAGTTTTACCTTTAAAGGGATCACAATTTAAAAGTGAAACAGCACCCACTTGTGCTAAAGCTTCAATGATAAGAACGCCAGGCATAACGGGATTAGAAGGAAAATGGCCCATAAAAAAGGGTTCGTTAAAGGTGACATTTTTTATGCCTGTTGCAGATTGACCATCTTCTAATGCGATAATGCGATCGACGAGTAAAAAGGGGTAACGATGGGGAATAATCTCCATGATGGCTTGAGTATCCAATATCATATGTGATTCCTTTCTATTTGTATTTTCCAAAAATCAGTGTGGCATTGTGGCCACCAAAACCAAGTGAGTTAGTTAAAGCATAGTCTACAGTTTCGTTTCTACCCGTGTTTGGAACATAATCAAGATCACAGGTTTCATCACATGCTTCTAAATGAATGGTAGGTGGAATATAGCTATCTTCGATGGCTTTAACACAAACGATTGACTCGATAGCTCCTGCAGCGCCTAATAAGTGACCGGTCATTGATTTTGTAGATGAGACAGGAATGTTATAAGCTAAAGGACCAAATGTAGATTTAATAGCGGCTGTTTCAAAAATATCATTATAAGGGGTACTGGTACCATGAGCGTTAATATAACTAATTTGTGAAGGTTCGATTTGAGCATCTTTTAAAGCCATTTTCATAGCGCGTGCCCCCCCTTCACCACCAGGAGCAGGTGTAGTGATATGATAAGCATCATTGGTTGAACCATAGCCCACGAGTTCAGCGTAAATATGTGCGCCTCTTTTTTGAGCATGTTCAAGGGTTTCAAGTATGAGGATACCTGCACCTTCCGACATAACGAAACCGCTACGGTCTTTGTCGAAAGGAATAGAAGCACGGTTGGGATCTTCTGATTCACAGAGGGCATTCATGGCTTGAAAGCCACCAATGCTGAGACCACCGATAGAAGCTTCAGCACCTCCGGCTAAGATAACATCATGATAGCCGCTTTTAAGATCTTTAAAGGCTTCTCCAATGGCTGTTGCACTTGAAGCACAAGCTGTGTTATAAGTTAAGCAAGAGCCTTTGATGCCTAAGGCAATAGAGACATTGCCAGCTGCCATGTTTGAAATAGACATTGGAATAAAGAAGGGAGACAAACGGTTAATTTGACCTGAATGTAATTTTTTAGCATTATTTTCAATGGAATGAATCCCTCCGATGCCATTGCCTAAATAGATACCAATGTTTTCTGCATTGCTATCATCAATGCTTAATTGAGCATCTTCTAGTGCCTTTTTAGAGGCAGCGATTGAAAAATGTGTAAAGCGGTCCATACGTTTGGCTTCTTTTTTATTGACATAATCAGTCACATCAAAGTTCTTGACTTCGCCAGCGACCTTTACTTTTATCTCAGAGGTATCAAAAGATTCGATTTTAGAGATACCACAAGTTCCTTTTTTTATATTGTCCCAGAATTGATCTTTGCCTTGACCAATTGGAGAAATAACACCTAAACCTGTAACAACGACACGATGATTCATAATATAACCTCCCAGAGTATTAAATAGCAAGTCCGCCATCTATAGTAATAACTTGTCCAGTAATGTAGTCGGCTGCCTCACTGGATAGATAGGTGACAAGTGAGGCAATTTCATTGGTTTGTCCGAAACGCTTAAGCGGAATTTTGTCGAGTATTTGTTGTTGATAATGATCTTCTAATTGGTCTGTCATTGGCGATGCTATAAAACCAGGTGCAATGGCGTTAACTGTAATATGACGAGGTGCTAACTCCTTTGCAATAGATTTGGTAAAACCAATGACGCCGGCCTTTGAAGCGGCATAATTGCTTTGTCCTGCATTGCCTATGATGCCAATCACAGAAGTGATATTGATAATTTTACCGTAACGCTGCTTCATCATTCTTTTAGTGACAGCTTTTGTACAATTGTAAGTGCCTTTTAAATTGACCCTGTAAACAGTGTCAAAATCTTCTTCACTCATTCTGACGAGAAGACCGTCTTTGGTGATACCAGCATTGTTAATGAGTAAATCGATTCTTCCAAATTGCTCATAGGCTTGATCAACTAAAGCATAGGCATCTTCTTGTTTTGAAATATCACCTTTAAGAACGAGCGGTTCTCCTTCTAAATTAGGGAGTAAAGCGTCGATGTCTTGTCTGCGATTATTGTAATTGAGTACGAGTTGGTAACCCGCTTTTGAAAGATGGCTTGCAATGGCACATCCAATGCCACCATTGGCACCGGTGATAATGGCTACTTTCATATTTCTCCTCACTTTTTTACATATTTATTTTTGCAAGTGTTTCTGTTAAGTCTTCAACCGTATTAATGGCATATACTTTTAGAGAACGATTGATTTTGCCGATAAAGCCTTTTAGTGCGGTTCCAGGACCAAAGGCAATGATTGTGTCAATACCGTCTGCTTCCATGGAATGGATACAATCAATCCACCTTACAGCATGAGTCACTTGACTTGAAAGAAGTGGCTTGATATCTGAAGTTTCAGCCACAAGTTGTCCGGTGACATTGGTGAATACAGGACATGACATCTGCCCAATGGGGATTGTCTTTAAGATTTCTTCGAGATCTAATTCAGCTTGTTTGAGCATAGAAGTATGAAAAGGGGCACTAACAGTCAAAGGAATGACGCGTTTAGCTCCCGCTTCTTTAGCCAGTTGACCTGCTTTTTCAACCGCTTTAATGTCTCCACCAATAACGATTTGTTTAGGGGAGTTATAGTTAGCCACTTCAACAATACCTAAAGTAGAAGCTTCTTGGCAGATGTGTTCTACTTTATCTGGAGCAATTCCAATGAGGGCAGTCATACCACCCTGACCTACTGGAACCGCTTTTTGCATAGCGGCACCTCTTTGACGAACTAAAGGGAGTGCATCTTTATAGGCAATGGATCCTGCACAAACATGTGCACTGTATTCGCCTAAACTGAGACCTGCCACGCCTTGAGGTTTTAAATCGATCAAATGGTTAAAGGCACTTAACATGGCTATTGAAGTTGTAAGTATTGCAGGTTGTGTGAATTCTGTTTGATTGAGTTTTTCTTCTGGGCCTTCAAAGCAAAGTTGAGCCATATCGTAACCTAAACTTGCGCTAGCTTGGTCAAAACAAACCTTTGATTCAGGATAGGTATCGTAAAAGTCTTTTCCCATACCAATAAATTGTGCACCTTGTCCAGCAAATACAAATCCTATTTTCATAAGCTTCTTCCTTTCTATTTAAGACGGTTATGAACTTGATTAATAATCGTTTGAGTTTCGTTAATAAGCGATTCGATAATGACTTGGCAACTTTCTTCTTTATTAATGAGACCTGCTACCTGACCAGCCATAACTGAACCAAAAGCAACATCACCTTCTCGTGCGGCTTTTCTAAGTGCACCTGTTCCTAAAGCGTCCATTTCTTCAAGGGGAGCATTTGCTTTTTCAAGTGCCATATATTGACGATAAAGTTTATTTTTAAGCATTCTTACAGGATGACCTGTTGGACGACCTGTTACAACAGCTGAGGTGTCTTTAGCTTTGAGCACTTGAGCCTTGTAGTCAGGGTGTGCTTGACATTCAGTAGCGGTGATAAAGCGCGTTCCCACTTGAAGCCCTTTTGCACCAAGCATAAATGCCGCCGCCCCGCCGCGTCCATCTGCAATACCGCCAGCAGCAATAACGGGACAAGTAAGTGCATCTACCAGTTGAGGGATTAAAGCCATGGTTGTCAGTTCACCAATATGGCCGCCTGCTTCTGTTCCTTCTCCAATGACAGCATCTGCACCGAGACTCTCCATGCGGCGTGCCAAAGCAACAGAGGCAACAACCGGAATGACAATAACACCTGCTTCCTTTAAGCGATCCATATATTTGCCTGGACTGCCTGCTCCTGTAATGACAATCGGGACATTTTCTTCGATGACCAAATCAATCATGTCATCAGCGTGAGGGCTTAATAGCATCACGTTTAAAGCGTAGGGTTTTTGATCAACAGATGATTTCACTTTGTGAATTTCTTCTTTTATGATGTGTTTTTCTGCATTGCCACCTGCAATGACACCAAGTCCGCCGGCATTTGAGACTGCTGCTGCAAGTGATGCGTCAGAGATCCAAGCCATGCCACCTTGTATTAAAGGGTACTTAATCCCTAATAATTCGCAAATATCGTTTTGAAACATGTTTCCGACTTCCTCCTTAAAGTTAAAATCCTGTTTTCATTTGTATGAACCATACAATAGAAGACAGGATTTATAATCGAACGTTTTAATAATGTATATCCTATGCTGCAGCTTTAGAAACGTAATCAACGATGTCTTGAACTGTTTTAATGCTTTGGGCATGACTTTCTTCAATTTTAATATTGAAAGTATCTTCAATCGACATGATTAAATCAACCATATCAAGTGAGTCAGCACCTAAATCTTCTTTTAAGTCACTTTGTGGTGTTACTTCTTCAGTGTCCACGTCTAAAGCGTCTACTAATAAGTCTCTAATTTTTTCAAATGTCATTGTAAGCCTCCTATAAGGGTTTTATATTTGTGTTTTTTGTTTTCAAATGTCAAAACGTTAACTTCTCTCAAAGTATAGGCTATGGTGTTGGAGGCTTCAAGCGATTTTATAAATTGTTTATAAATGCCTATGAAAAGTTAATTTTCAGAAGGAGTCAAAAAAGGAGAATCACTTTTAAATATGTATAAAATAAGCTTTAAGTGCATAAATATAACATGCTAATGAAAAGGAGTTGATTAAAAAAGAATGTTAATGCCCTTGTTCGAGTGCGATGAACAGATTAAAATTAAGCGAAAACAGTAAAATGCTTTAAAAAAATAAGCTATACTAACATTAAGCCCTGTATATACCAGAAATGTTCAGCATTTCATTGTATTTTTATGAAATCGTTGATATATTAGTATGAAACACGAGTGAGCCAGTGAGGAGGCAAAAATCATCATGAAGAAGTTTAAAAGAGTATTAGTAGCCAATCGAGGAGAAATTGCTATCCGTGTGTTTAGAGCCTGTCATGAGCTCGGTATTAGAACGGTAGCGATTTATTCAAAAGAAGATCAAAATTCCTTATTTAGAACCAAAGCTGATGAGTCTTATTTAATAGGAGAGAATAAAGGCCCTATCGAAGCTTATTTAGATATTGATGGAATTGTCAAGCTTGCTGTTAAGAAGGGAGTCGATGCCATTCATCCGGGATATGGATTTTTGTCAGAGAACCCTGAATTCGCTAAGAAATGTCAAGAAGCGGGGATTGAATTTATTGGACCGACGCCTGAAATGATGATTGCAGTAGGGGATAAAATCAAATCCAAAATTGTAGCAGTTGAAGCAGGTGTGCCTGTTATTCCAGGGGTTGAGAAGCCAATTACATCAGATGAAGATGCTGTTAAATTTGCACTTGAAGCAGGCTATCCCGTTATACTTAAAGCAGCGGCGGGTGGCGGCGGTCGCGGCATGCGTATTGTAAGAGATGAAAAAGATCTCATTAAAGAATATCGCCTTGCTAAATCAGAAGCCAAAAAGGCATTTGGAAATGATGCCATGTTTATTGAGAAATACTTAGAATCACCTAAGCATATAGAAGTTCAACTGTTAGGTGACAAACATGGCAATCTCGTTCATTTATATGAAAGAGATTGTTCGATTCAACGGCGTCACCAAAAAGTGGTGGAATTTACGCCGAGCTTATGTTTAACAGAAAAACAAAGAAATGACATATGTAATGATGCCCTTAAAATTGCAGGGGCAGTGAACTATAGAGGTGCTGGTACAGCAGAGTTCTTAGTTGATAAGACAGGACGCCATTATTTTATTGAGATGAATCCAAGAATCCAAGTTGAGCATACCGTTTCTGAAATGGTCACCGGAATAGATATTGTTCAGAGTCAAATTTTAGTAGCACAGGGTTATCCTCTTGATTCAGCAGAAATTGCGATTCCTTCCCAAGCCTGTATTTCGACCAATGGATTTGCTATTCAGTGCCGAATTACGACAGAAGATCCTAAGAATCATTTTATGCCGGATACAGGTAAAATTGATATTTACCGTACAGGGTCAGGATATGGTGTTAGATTAGATGGTGGCAATGGGTTTACAGGAGCGGTAATTAGTCCTTACTATGACAGCCTGCTTGTTAAGTGTACTGCTTGGTCAAGAACCTTTGATGATGCCATTAGAAAGGCGATTCGTGCAGTCAAAGAAATTAAGATTTCAGGTGTTAAAACCAATACGGATTTTTTAATCAATGTGCTTAATCATTCTGATTTCAAAGTAGGACAATGCGATACGAATTTTATAGCTAATCATCCAGAACTGATTGATTTTCATTCTAAAACGGATAAAGAATTGCATGTGCTCAGATTTATTGGTGAAAAAGTAGTGAATGAAACCAAGGGCATCAAAGAGAGTTTTGATGTGCCGTCGGTGCCGAAATTTGATAAAAACAACTTGAAGTTTGGGACGAAACAAATTTTAGAACAGGCAGGTGCTAAAGGCGTTGTTGACTGGATTAGAGGTGAACGGAAACTACTTTTAACAGATACAACAATGAGAGACGCACACCAATCCCTTATGGCGACACGTATGCGTACAGTGGATATGAAACATATTTCAAAAGCAACGGCAGCACTTGCACCCGATTTATTTTCACTTGAAATGTGGGGTGGGGCAACCTTTGATGTAGCCTACCGGTTCTTAAAAGAGAGTCCATGGGATCGTTTAGATGTCATCAGAGCACGTGTGCCTAATGTACTTTTACAAATGTTAATCAGGGGTTCAAATGGCGTGGGCTACAAAAATTATCCTGACAATGTGATTAAAAAACTTGTAGATGAATCGGCAAGACGTGGAATTGATGTTTTTAGAATATTTGATTCATTGAACTGGTTAGAAGGGATGCAGTATACAGTCGACGCCGTTCTTGAGACAGGTAAAATCGCTGAAGCGACCCTTTGCTATACAGGAGACATTTTAGACGAGTATAGAGACAAATACTCTCTTGAATACTATGTGAAGCAAGCAAAAGAAATTGAAAAAATGGGGGCCCATATCTTAGGGATCAAAGATATGTCGGCGTTGCTCAAGCCTTACGCTGCTAAAAAGCTGATTACAGCACTTAAAAATGAGATCTCATTGCCAATTCATCTGCATACACATGATACAACAGGCAATGGTGTTTCTACAGTATTAATGGCAGCTGAAGCAGGCGTTGATATTGTCGATACTGCCTTTAATAGCATGTCGGGGTTATCAAGTCAACCGGCACTCAATAGTGTTGTAGCGGCACTTCAAAACTCAGATAGAGACACAGGTATTAATTTAGACCATGTTCAAAAAATCTCGGATTACTGGTCAAATGTTAGACCCGTTTATAAGAGTTTTGAATCTGATCTTAAAACAGCCAGTGCAGAAATTTACAAGTACGAAATCCCAGGGGGACAGTATTCTAATCTTAAACCACAAGTGGAAAGCTTTGGTTTAGGTCATAAATTTGATGAAGTTAAAGAAATGTACAAAACCGTCAATGGGATGTTGGGCGATATTATTAAAGTAACACCTTCGTCAAAAGCGGTTGGCGATATGGCAATCTTTATGATTCAAAATGAATTGAATGAAGACAATATTTATGAAAAAGGCGCAAATTTAGCTTATCCGGATTCAGTAGTGGCTTATTTTAAAGGGCTGATGGGTCAACCTCAAGGTGGATTTCCAGAAAGACTTCAAAAAATTGTATTAAAAGAAGAAGCGGCTATTACTTGTCGTCCGGGAGATTTATTGCCTCCAGAAGATTTTGATGCCATTGAAAAACACTTAAAAGAGGCTTTTGGTATCAAACCAAGTGAATCAGATCTTATAAGTTATGCCCTTTATCCTAAAGTGATTGATGACTATTTTGACTACCGTAAAAAAGTGGGGGATTTCAGTCGAATGGGAAGTGATGTCTTCTTCCATGGCTTAAGTGAAGGTGAAACGTGTGAAGTTGAAATTGAAGATGGAAAGATTTTAATTGTTAAACTTCTTGAAATTGGCAAATTACAATCAGATGGTAATCGCAATGTCATTTTTGAAGTGAATGGCAATCGCCGAGAAGTGGTGATTAAAGACCAATTATCATCTCAAAGTCGTGTTGAAGATCAAGTGCGATTTGTTGAAGAGGGTAATTTACAGGAAGTGGGGAGTCCAATTCCAGGGAAGGTGTCTAAAATCCTAGTAAAAGAAGGGGATGTTATTGATCCCAATACACCACTTTTTATTGTAGAAGCCATGAAGATGGAAACCATTATCAATGCGTCTCTTTCGGGCAAAGTTAGAGAAATTTACGTGGCATCTGGGGATATAGTAAAGGCGAGTCAATTGCTTCTTTCGCTAGATGAAATTTAATAAAGCTTTTAATAAAAGACCAGCTCACATTTGTTTTGTGACTGGTCTTTTTATATACTATTCTATGGTTTGGATTAAGCACAATTTGTGATAAAATAGGAACTAAGGGGAAGATTAAATGATACTGGGGTAAGTATATGAGAACAAGTTCAACAATTGCCATTGAAAACACGTTTAAAAAGTTAATAGTGACTCAATCCATTGATAAAATCACGGTCACTGAAATTTGTGAAATTTGTCATATTAATCGACAGACTTTTTATAATCATTATTCAGACTTATTTGATATTTTTCAACAGCTTTTCAAACGAGAGCTGTTTGAAGAAATTGCACAGAATAGAACCGTTGATACTTGGCACGGTGGATTTTTGGCAACGATGCACTATTTAAAATCAAACGCTCGTATGTTATTACATGTCTATGATTCTTCTTATCGTCTTCAAACCAATCTCTATTTTATAGAATTGTCTAATGTACTTCTTGAACATGTTGTGGCAGAGTGTATGAAGAAAAAAAATGTGGATTTATCTGAACAAGATTGTAGATTTATTATCAATTTTTACAGACATGTTTTTAAGGGAATGATGATGGATTGGGTCAACGAGGGAATGAAAGATGATCCTGAAGATTTGCTTAAAAAATTGCAAATTATGATTAATGGAAGTATTCCAAGATCTGTTGAGGCCTTTGCTGAAGAAGAAAAACTTCACTGGGGACATTAAAGTAAAAAAGTGGTTGTTAGGAATATTCAATCATTTATAAATAAGAATTAATCAAAGAAAGTGTCTAAAATAGACACTTTCTTTTTTTTGTCTATTGAGATGTTATTGACAAAAAATATACAATCAAATTGGAGTTAATATTTTATTTGGAGGTTATATGTATGTTTACTTTTAATTACGCAGAAGGTGCGTCAATCATCAGTGTATGGGGGATTTGGATTGTTATTTTTGCTTGTCTTTTTGGATTTAACGAAGTAGCAAGACGATCAAAGTGGGTAAGCCTTTTTAGTTTCGTTGTCTTACCTATTTTATTATCTGTGATGTGGTTTACAACGCTTAAAGAAACAACTTACACAGATTGGTTTCATCTAGCAAAAGTTTATTCATCAACAGCAGGTTGTATTGGTTTTTGGTGTATTCGCTATTTAAGCTTTAAATCTAAAAAAACAGGTAAAGTTTGGCGATTAGCAGATAAAAAGTGGGCGCTTTGTTTTCCACCGCTTATCTTATCTATTAATATTTTAGAAGCAGTTTGCAGAGATTTTCAAGTAGGCATGAACTATGCAGGTGGAGGAACACTTGCAGATGAAGCCATGTATGTACTCGGTGGTTCTTGGAACTTCATGAATGGGATTGCAGGTCTATTAAATATCATTGCTATTACAGGATGGTTTGGAATTATTATTCGCAAGAAAACAAGTAAGTTTAGTGGTCAAGATATGATTTGGCCAGATATGTTATGGTTCTGGATCATTGCTTATGATCTTTGGAATTTTGATTATACCTATAACTGTTTACCAGGACATGCTTGGTATTGTGGTTTTGTATTACTTTTAGCACCTACACTTTGTGCGTTCACCGTAGGAAAGGGTGCGTGGTTACAACATAGGGCTCAAACCCTTGCAATCTGGTGTATGTTTGCCCAAACGTTTCCTATGTTTCAAGATCAGGGTCAATTTATGGTGTCGTCCACTTATAATCCAACGATTATGTTTGTAGTGGCTTTCTTAGCCTTGGCATCCAATATTGGGGTAATTGCTTACATGATTTACAAAGTGGTTAAGACAAAACGCAACCCGTATCTTGGGGAACTTTATACAGATCTTAATAAGTATAAAGAAATCAAAGCGCTTGGACAATAAAACTATATTTATTTTATTAAAGGAGGAGTATGATGGATTCTTACAAGATTATAGAAATTAAAGAAAGTGTATTTGAAGACAATAATCATCAAGCCCAATTGTTGAGAGAGCGTCTTAAAAGTCAAAACACTTTTTTACTGAATTTAATGTCATCACCGGGATCAGGAAAAACAACAACTTTAGTTCAAACAATTGATACCCTAAAAGATAAATTTGAAATGGGGATTATGGAAGCAGATATTGACTCTGATGTTGATGCTAAAACCATTTCTGAAACAGGTGTCAAAGTGATTCAATTGCATACCGGTGGTATGTGTCACCTTGATGCAGATATGACAGAGCAAGGGCTAAAAGCACTTTCGACAGAAGATTTAGACTTGGTGGTACTTGAAAATGTGGGCAATCTTGTTTGTCCAGCTGAATTTGACACAGGTGCTTCTAAAAACGCTATGATCCTCAGTGTGCCAGAAGGGGATGACAAGCCTCTTAAATACCCCTTGATGTTTGAAATTGCAGATGTGGTTTTAATCAATAAAATAGATATGTTGCCTTATTTTGATTTTGATGTTGAAGCGGTCAAAGCGCGTGCTCAAAAATTAAATCCAAATGTCAAAGTCATTCCAATTTCTGCACGTACTGGCGAGGGGATAGCAGAATGGAGTCAATGGTTACAATCAGAAGTTTTAAACTGGCAATCTAATGAATAAGAGTTTAGGGGGGCCCAATGGTCAAAAAGAATGTACTAGCGCTTGCTAATAAAATTAATGCAGGGTTAACAGGGGGCATTATAAAAGTAAAACCCACTGATCCTGAGTATAGAATACTTGAACCGGTTACAACAGATGAAATGGCAGCAGTTGCCCTTTATCTCGAAGTAAGAAAACCGAAAAGTGTTGAAGAAGTGGCTAAAAAGTGCGGCAAATCACCAGCAGAAGTGGAAAAAATATTTAGAAAAATGGCAATTGATGGTTCTATTAAGTTTGAACCAGTCGATGGAAAAGATATGTACTTCCTTGAATTATATGTTCCAGGTGTCATGGAATACATGGTTGCCAACAAAGAAAATGTTGCCAAGTATCCAGTGATAGCAGAGTGTTTTGAAGAATACACACGTAAGCTAGGTCCTATTTTAGCGGGGAATTTACCTCTTGGAACAGGAGTGATGAGAGTTGTTCCAATTGAATCGGCAATTGATGGTGAAACCAGAAGTGCAACGTATGAAGAAATATCTTATATGCTTGATAAACACAGTGTTTATTCAGTGGCAGACTGTGCGTGTAGAACCTCTATGCACGTCATAGGTGAAGGGTGTGGTCATACAATTGAAGACATGTGTATTCAGTTAGGCCCTGCTGCAGAATTCTACATTAAAACAGGTCGTGGTCGTGAAATTACGAAAGAAGAAGCAATTGAAATCTGTGAACGTGCAGAAAGAGAAGGACTCGTCCACTCTATTCCGAACCTTTCTGGCCCGGGTAATGCACTGGCTATTTGTAATTGCTGTGGATGTTCGTGCTTTGGTCTTAGAAATACAACCATGTATAAAAATCCTGATTTTTCACGTTCTAATTATACCTCTGTTGTTGATAAAGACAAATGTGTAGGATGCGGAGAATGTGTTGAAAACTGTCAGGTAAATGCCTTAACTTTAGGTGAAAAACTCTGTGGGGATAGCAAAAGTTACGTTAAGATCACAACAGATACCCCAAGAAATAGCAAATGGGGCCCTGATAAATGGGATTTGGATTATAGAACTAAAACATTCGTAGAAGACTCTGGGACAAGCCCTTGTAAGTCAGAATGTCCTGCTCATATTGGAATTCAAGGCTATATTAAGTTAGCGTCTCAAGGAAAGTATAGAGAAGCGCTAGAACTTATAAAACTTGAAAATCCATTTCCAGCTGTCTGTGGTAGAATTTGTCCACGTAAATGTGAATCTGCATGTACGCGTGGGGATGTAGATGAACCTCTTGCAATTGATGAAATTAAGAAATTTATTGCAGACCAAGATTTAAACTCAGAACACCGATTTGTCCCTCATAAAAATCCAGAAAGACCTCAAAAAGTAGCGATTATCGGTGCGGGTCCTGCGGGATTATCATGTGCTTATTATCTTGCTAAAGATGGTTATCAAGTGACTGTTTTTGAAAAACAACTTGTTCTTGGAGGCATGCTTACTCTAGGAATTCCTTCTTTTAGATTGGAAAAAGAGGTTATTCATTCAGAAATTGATGTCCTTCGTGAACTGGGTGTTACCTTTAAAACAGGGGTAGAAATAGGGAAAGATATGACCTTAGAAGCACTTAGAAAACAAGGCTTTAAAGCATTCTATTTAGCTATTGGGGCTCAAGCGGGTCGGGGACTCAGACTTGAAAATGAAGAACATTCAGATGTTATGACAGGTGTTGATTTTTTAAGACAAGTTAATTTGGGTCAAGCACCTCAATTTTCAGGGAAAACCATCGTTATTGGTGGTGGAAATGTTGCCATTGATGTGGCGAGAACAGCCACTAGAATTGGGTCAAATGAAACCTCTCTTTTCTGTTTAGAAAGTCGTTCGGAAATGCCAGCGCTTGAAGAAGAAATTGAAGAAGCTCTTGAAGAGAATATACACATTGAAAACGGCTGGGGTCCAACACGTATTGTCGTAGAAAATGGACAATTAGTAGGGGTAGAATTTAAGAAATGCCTCTCTGTTATGAATAAAGAAGGAAAATTCTCGCCAAGTTTTGATGATAATCAGACACAAATTGTTAAGGCAGACAAAGTATTGCTCTCTGTTGGACAAGGTATGGATTGGGGACAATTGCTTGAAGCGTCATCAATGAAACTTAATCCTAATCAGACTCTTAAAGTGAATCCAATCACTTTCCAAACAGATGAAAAAGATGTCTTTGCAGGAGGAGATGCAGTAACTGGACCTAAGTTTGCCATTGATGCGATTGCTTTAGGAAAACAAGGGGCTATTTCCATTCATCGATTTGTAAATGAAGATAATTTAGACCTTAATAGAAGACGTGAATATCATTCGTTCGATAAGAAAACGCTCAATCTTGATGGCTATGACCGAATTCCAAGACAAAGACCGTTACATGTTCACGTTGCAGAAGCAAAAGATCAATTTAAAGATACAAGACAGACCTTTACAGAAGAACAAATGAAAAAAGAAACAGAACGTTGTTTAGGTTGTGGGGCGACAATTGTAGATGAATTCCAATGTGTAGGTTGTGGTGTCTGTACGACAAAATGTAAATTTGGAGCTATTTCGCTTGAAAGACGTTATGATGCATCTGGACTTGATTTTGCAGATATGAAAGTCAATGTGGTTAAGCATGCAATAAAACGTCAAGGTAAAATTGCGGCACATAGCATCAAAAAAGTATTTAAATCTTAGGAGCGAATCATGCATGAACTCAGTGTTATCTTACAAATTGTCGATCGCATCAAAGTGGTTGCTAAGGAAAACGAATTGACACAGATCGAGACACTTGTCTTACAAATAGGAGAACTTTCATCAATGATACCACGCTATGTTGAAGCGTGTTATCCTGCCGCAGTTGACGGGACGATTCTAGAAGATACAGAACTGGTCATCGAGATACTACCAGGAAATGGTCGATGTAAACAGTGTGGGGCAACTTATAATCTTATTAAAAATCACAATACTTGCCCAAGTTGTGCATCAACAGAATTTATGGTGGTGAGTGGTAAAGAATTTAATATCAAAGAAATTGTCGGTTGTTAAAAAGTCCGTTATGACAATCAGATGATAAAATAAACACAAGAAAAATCCTTTGGAATCAAAGACTTGAAAAGAGTCGTTGCGTTCAGAGGATTTTTTTAAAAATAAAGACATGTATTCTACTAAAAATCAACAAAAGATAATAATGCCATTGCAGGAGTAAGTTCAGTGTAGAACTAAATAATATTTTATGAGGGATTAGATTTCCTCAGGTGTCCTAAATTTAAAATAAATGTGAATAAAAATATAAGCTTATTGACATTGAGATTAATCCATGTTAAGTTATTCCTACAAAACATACTTATTTAGTATGAATTAGAGAATAAAGGGGAAACATATGGCGAGTCCATCATGGATATCCCATAATGAGGAGGATTAAAAATGAAAAAAATAATGTCGGTAGTGATGATTATGATGTTGGTATTGGTGCTTGCAGCATGTGGGGCAAACACATCCGCGACTAATGATACAGACAACAATGATTCAGCCAATAATGAAGTGACATCAGGAGATGATAATGACGCCAATGGAGATTCTGATTCAGAACAAGATGATACGCAGGAAGCTCAAGCACTTTTAGACCAAATTAAAACAGATGGTGTCCTTAAAATTGGTACAGAAGGGACTTATGCACCCTTTACTTTCCACAACGAAGAAGGCGAATTGACAGGATTTGATGTAGATGTAGCGAGAGAAGTGGCATCGAGACTCGATCTTGAAGCCCAATTTGTTGAAACCAAATGGGATGGAATGTTTGCAGGTTTAGATGCCAAACGTTTTGATATGGTAGCGAATGAAGTGGGAATTAGAGATGATCGTAAAGAAAAATATGATTTTTCAGATCCTTATATTCAATCTAAAGCAGTACTTATTGTTAATGCAGATGATGACAGTATTCAATCGTTTGAAGATTTAAAAGGGAAAAATGCTGGACAATCATTAACCAGTAATTATGGAGACTTAGCAAGAAGTTATGGTGCGGAAATTGTTGCAGTAGATGGGTTTAATCAATCCGTTGACTTACTTTTATCAGGTAGAATTGATGGAACTATTAATGACAGTTTATCTTACTATGATTTTGTTAAACAAAGACCTGATGTAGCACTTAAAATTGCAGATTCAGCAGACAATTCAGCTCAAAGTGGCTTTATGTTTAGAAAAGGAAATGAAGCACTCGTTGATGCGGTTAATGGTGCTTTGAAAGCAATGATAGAAGATGGTACTTACAGTGAAATATCACAAAAATGGTTTGGTGAGGATGTGCTTAACTAATGGATAGTCGAATTATAGAGATATTGGTCAGTTCATTTTGGCCAATGCTAAAAGCGGGATTGAAATTTTCAATCCCGCTCACTTTAATCACATTTACCCTAGGCTTAATCTTAGCCTTTATCGTGGCAATGACCCGCCTGTATGGGAATAAGTTTTTTGCTAGAATAGCCCAAGTTTATGTATGGATATTTAGAGGGACGCCCCTCTTGGTTCAGCTCTTTATTATCTTTTATGGGTTGCCAAGTGCAGGGTTGACTATAGGTAATTTCACCTCAGCAGCAATTGGCTTTACATTAAATGTAGGGGCTTATGCCTCTGAAACCTTAAGAGGTGCCATCCTAGGTGTGCCAAAGGGGCAATGGGAAGCTGCAAAATCATTAGGGTTTTCATTTTGGAAGTCTTTCTTCAGAATTATATTCCCGCAAGCGATGCGAACCGCTATACCGCCACTTTCTAATACTTTTATCTCCTTGGTAAAAGATACGTCATTGGCCGCATCTATTACAGTAACAGAACTTTTTCAGGTGGCACAGCAGATTACGGCGAGAACATATGAACCTTTATGGCTCTATATTGAAGCGGCCTTTATATATTTGATGATTAGTACTTTATTAACTTATATACAACAACGAGTAGAGGTCAGACTCAATCGACCTTATGGGAGTGAAACGTAATGGATAAATTTATTGAAATAGAATCACTGGTTAAAAAGTTTGGAGATCAACTCATTTTAGACCATATGCATTTAAATATAGATAAAGGTGAGGTTGTGAGTATTATTGGACCAAGTGGTTCGGGAAAGAGCACCTTGCTTAGGATTTTGGGTGGCCTAGAAACGATCACAGAGGGTCGGGCTGAAATTGACAAGCAGATTGTAGGAAAAGACAGATTAAAAGGTGTTGGAATGGTATTTCAAAATTTTAATCTTTTCCCCCATTTAACAGTACTTGAAAACATTACGACGGCACCGATCCATGTAGCGAAACAGTCTAAGAAAGAGGCAGAGAAAAATGCCCTACGGTTACTCGAAAAAGTAGGACTTGCCCATAAAGTGGATCAGTATCCGAGCCAACTTTCAGGGGGACAACAACAACGTGTTGCCATAGCAAGGGCACTTGCCATGAATCCTAAAGTGATGCTTTTTGATGAACCTACCTCTGCCCTCGACCCTGAACTTGTAGGTGAGGTTTTAGGCGTTATGCGCTTGCTTGCTCAAGAAGGACTTACTATGATTGTGGTTACTCATGAGATGCGTTTTGCAAAAGAAGCATCTGATCGTGTTATTTTTATTGATGAAGGTCGTATTGTTGCAGATGATAAACCAGACGTAATCTTTGGACCTCAAAAAAATCCTAGATTGACTGCTTTCTTAAGACATCTTGAGAATGAAACATTGACAAAAAACGAGGGATAACATATAGTTGAAAATGGATGAATCATAGGTTTTGAAGGAGTGAATAATGAAAGTATCCAGTAAAAGCAGATATGGCATTAGGGCGCTAATTGACCTTGGTATCAATGCAAAAGAAGAACAAATTGCACTGGCTGAAGTGGCAGAGAGACAGAACATTTCAATACAATACTTAGAGCAAGTTTTTTCGGCACTCAGAAAAGCAGGATTAATTAAAAGTATTAAAGGGGCTAAAGGGGGATATTTTTTGGGGAAAAAACCAGAACATATGACCCTTTATGAAGTGATAAAAACACTGGATGGTAATATTGCCATTATGGATTTGGTTCAAAGTGAACCACTTGAAAAGGGTCAATATGTAGAAGCGGCAGTAAGAGAAAGTGTCTGGAAGCCATTGGACGAGCTTACAGAACATTTTTTAAAGTCGATTACGATTAAAGACCTCATGCAAAAATCAAAAGAAAAGAAGACTTCAGCCTGCGATATGTACTACATATAGCAAAGTGACTGCAAAACTTAATCAAGTCAATTTGACCTGAGACCCTAGCGAAAGTGCTGGGGTCTTTTTTAGAAAAGATAATCTTAAAAGGATTTGACAGGCGTTTTAATAAAGCGTAAAATAAAGAAAAAATGATGGAGGTATTTATGTTAAGCATTGTGATAGTGGAGAATTTTGCAAATTAAATATTGCAGAGGACGTTTTATAGAGTTTTAATGCTATCTTTCTGTCCTTATGTTAGCAGTGATATGCTGACTTTTCTACCATACGTGTGCTTAATATAATCATATCTACTTTTAGGATTGAGGCATGACTTTATTGGTCATGTTTTTTTGTTCCATTTTTTTGACGTCCTAAAAATGATAGCGACTTACTCGGTTGAACTTATTCAATGACAGACTAGGGAATATTATGCTTTTGCAGGTATTCTCTAGTCTTTTTTGTTTGCTTAAGTCATTTATGTAGAGACTTGAAAGATAAGCTGATAGTAACAACATAACAAGAAATGAGACTTTTTTAGGAGTGAAAAAATAATGAATATTGATAAAGTAATTGAATTGGATTTGATTAAAGAAAAATGGGCGTCATTGGCGATGACCCAATTTGCTAAAGATAAAATAAAGGACATGAAGCCTTTTATGTCTGAAAATGACTTGCGCAAAAGCATGCGAGAGACCAGTGAAGGGCGATTAATGATTGAACAATGTGGCACGCCGCCTCTTGTCAGCATGGAGGGAGTCGAGGATTTATTTATCATGGCTCAAAAAGGGGCTTGCCTAACCGTGGCCCAATTAGAGAGTGTAGAAATATCACTTGTAGCGATTAAACGGTTAAAAAAATATCTTGAACGCGGTAAAGACTTTAATTTTTCATTAGCCTATGACGGTGAAATGTTAGAGAGCCTAGGAGAGATTAGAGAAGCAATAGTTACCCAAATTAGAAATGGTGCAGTTGATGACCGTGCAACGCCTTTACTCTTTGATATAAGAAATGACATCAGGAAAATGGAAGATAAGATCAAATCGAAAATAGAGGGGATTTTGTCTTCAAACCAAGCGTATATGACCGACCAGTTTACAACCCTTAGAAATGGTAGATGGTGTCTTCCTGTCAGAAAAGAATATAGGAATAAAATCAAGGGCAGTTTGGTCGATAAATCTTCATCAGGAAATACCCTATTTATAGAACCCGCTGCCATTTCCAAATATTATGAACAATTGCAAGGTCTCCAAATTGATGAAGAAAATGAACTATACCGGATTCTTTACACCCTCTCTGATTTAGTGGCAGGAAAGGCAGAGCAGATGTTTCAAAACCTAAAGGTTATTGAAAGGATGGATTATGTTTTTTCTAAAGGCAAACTCAGTATAGATATGGAGGGCGTTGAACCCCAAATAAACACTAACCGTGTCATTGAAATTGTTGAGGGAAGGCACCCTTTGATGGCAAAAGAGTCATGTGTGCCTATTGAGTTTTCTATCGGGGGTGAGCATCGAGGCGTGATTATTACAGGTCCTAATATGGGTGGCAAGACAGTGACAATCAAGACCGTTGCCCTGAATTGCCTGATGGCTCAGTATGGTTTACACGTCACTTGCCAAAGTGCCAATTTGTGCATGAATACTAACTACCTATGTGATATTGGTGATGGTCAAAATCTGGCAGAAAATTTGTCTACTTTTTCAGCACATATTGAAAATGTGATGGAGATTTTGAGTGAATTGACGAGCGAAAGTCTTGTAATCATGGATGAACTGGGATCTGGAACAGATCCGACGGAAGGGATGGGGATTGCCATTGCTATTCTTGAGGCTTTAAGAAAAAGCAATTGTCTTTTTCTTGTAACTACCCATTATCCAGAAGTTAAACAATATGCAGATCAAACTGAAGGCGTGGTTAATGCCAGTATGGCCTTTGATAGGGAAAGCCTTAAACCACTCTTTAAAATAATGATTGGAGAATCGGGAGACAGTTGTGCCTTTTATGTGGCAAGTCGATTAGGCATGTCTGATGAGATGTTAAAAACAGCGATTAAGGCTTCTTTTGGTAAGGTTGATATAGACCAATACTCATTTTTGGGAGAGAAGATACCACCTGCAGATCAATTATCAGAAAAAGCAGGTACTTCCCTGTCAAAGCCTAAGCCTAAAATTCAAAAAAACAAAAAAAACACACAAAAGAGTGAATGGTTAAGCCAGCAATTTAAAATTGGGGATAGCGTTCTGGTCCTTCCAGACCAAAAAATCGGCATCGTCTGTGAACCTATTAATCGCAAAGGGGTATTAAGAGTTCAAATGAGAGATAAAAAGATTTGGATTAATCATAAGCGGGTCAAGCTCAAAGTGTCAGCATCGGAATTATATCCTGATGACTATGATTTCTCCATTGTTTTTGATTCTATTGAAGAACGTAAATATAGACATAAGACCAATCGTAAGTTTACTGGTGAAATATTGACCCATGACGAATAAAATAAAGGCGTGGTATAATGAAATCATATTAGGGGGATAAGTGATGAAGGTATTAAATTACGGATCATTAAATATTGATAATATCTATTATGTAGAGTCTTTGGTTGAAAATGGGTCAGCTCAAGTATCTACAAAATTTGAAGTGACCGCCGGAGGCAAAGGCTTGAATCAAAGTCTAGCCATTCGCAAAGCAGGCTTTAAAGAGATATACCACGCTGGCAACATAGGTAGAAATGGAGATTTTTTAAAATATACGTTGTTAGAACATGATATTCATATAGATTACATCACGCGTAGTAATTATGAAACGGGACATGCGATTGTCCAGTTGGCAGAAGTGGATCATACGATTATTGTCTATCCGGGGAGTAATGAACACAACGATAAAGACATGATTGATATGACTTTGGAACAGTTTGATTCAGGGGATATTCTATTGGTACAAAATGAAATAAATAATGTGGACTATTTGATTCAAAAAGGTTATGAAAAGGGGTTAAAGGTCTTCTTCAACCCATCCCCTATTAGCAGTTGGGTTAAAGACTATCCGCTTCATTGTTTGGACACGATTATATTAAATGAGAATGAATACAGTCGTCTATTTGACCATAAACCGGCAGATGAGGTAGTGAAAGCCTATGGGATGAATCTCTTGCTAACCCAGAAGCGTTTAGGAGGCGATTATTTTGGTCTGGATGGCAGCGTCATTCATTATGATGGCATCTCAGTAAAATCAGTTGATACAACCGCTGTTGGCGACGTCTTTGTTGGCTTTTTTACGGCTTTTATTGCTAAAGAGTATTCTGTTAGAGAAGCCCTTAACATCAGTGCTAAGGCAGCTGCCTATTCTACATTGATTTCAGGATCAACAGGGTCGATTCCTTCTTTGAGAGACGTGGTCTCTTATTTTGGAAAGGAGGGGGTTAACCGTGAATCATGAGCGGTTTAATGGGAGCGCGAGTGGGCATGACGATTTAAGAAAAACGGCTTACCCATCTCAATATGGGATTAATAAAAATCATGCCCATAATATTATTAGAAATGTTAATGAGATGATTTATGATGATATCTACATCTATAGTGCTGAAGGAGAACTTTTAGCAGCCAATACCAAGCAGCTTGATGACCAAGTCCTTGAGCTGGGCAAGAAGGTGGCTGAGCACCAAAGTATTTTAGTGGCAAATGTTTCGGATAAAAAATACAAGGCAATCCTTAATCCAGTCTTTATCAGTGGGAATCTTGTAGCAATTATAGGTCTCGTAGGCGATTATGTCCGGATTACTCAATACAGTGAGTTGGTGGTTAAAATTGTAGAAATCCTTCTCAGTGAATCTCAATACTATGTTGAAAAAATTAAGCGTGCTGAAGACAAACGTCAGATTCTCAGAATTCTTTTAGAAGAAGATTTTTCAAATTCTGAATCGGCTAAAGAAAAGCTAGAAAGGCTGCATTTAGACATTGATTCAGTCAAGGTCGCGGTGCTTTTTGATATTGAAAATGTTCAACTGGATATGGCAATAGACAGTATTGAAAAACGGTTTGATCAGATGGTTTTTGTGACTGAATACGCTGGAAAAGTGGTTGTCTTATCAACTGAGAATAAAATTCATAATATTAAATATGATTGTCAAAAAATCAGTCGACACTTAAAAGAAAAATACAGTGCAGAAGTAACGGTGGGGATTTCTAACGTAATCGACGATAAAAACACCATTCAAAATGCCTATTATCAGGCGGAAAAGACCTTGAGTTTTGGCTTAAACCAGTTTAGAAGAGGGATTTATATTTTTGAAGAACAGTCTTTGGAATTGATTTTTGATGGAGTAGAACCTCAATTGTCGCATCAATTGATTAAAGAAGTACTAGGAAATTGTAGTCAAAAAGAAATAGAAGAAATAGACAGCCTCATTAGGCTCTATATTGATGAGAATACGTCTCTTAAAGCGACAAGTGATAAGCTGTTTATTCATAAGAATACCTTGCAATATCGCTTGAATCGTATTGAGTCATTGACCCACTGTAATCCCAGAAATACCAAAGATCTCATTAAACTTTATACCGCACTTAATCTATATCGAAATACTTAAAAACGCCTAAAGGGCGTTTTTTTTATTTGAATTTTATAGTTGAATAACTAAAATATTTTTAGTATTTATAAAAAAATGCCGAAATGTTTTAACTAAAATACACATTTTAGTTATATAGAACAATAAAATAACGTTTTTGACACGATTTATTAGTCTGTGTAACATTGATGTTTAAGAGATGTTCACATAAAATTAACTTATAATCAATGACGAAAGGCGAGAGATAAAACATGAGTGAGATAGTAGTGATAGGAAGCATTAATACAGATCTTGTTTTTACTTGCGATAGAATTCCCATTGCAGGAGAAACCTTATCGGGCAATGAATTTTTAATGATTCCCGGTGGGAAAGGGGCTAATCAAGCTGTTGCAGCGGCAAGGTTAGGCGCTGATGTTACTATGATTGGTGCTGTGGGAAGAGATGCCAATGGCAAGGCCATGATTGATAATTTGAAACGTCAGAAGGTGAATACTGATGCCATCAAAGTCGTGGATCATATTACAGGTGTTGCTGGCATTATGGTAGACCATGAAGATAACAGTATAGTCGTGATTCCTGGTGCCAATGAAGACGTGGACATTGCTTTGATTGAAGACGTAAAAGACCTTGTTTTAAAGGCTAAATTAGTTGTTCTTCAATTGGAAATCGCCTTAGAGACGGTAGCATATGTGATAGACTTTTGCTATCAAAATGGCATTCAAACGATTCTAAATCCAGCACCTTCACGAAAATTACCAAAGGCACTGATTGATAAAGTAACGTATATTACCCCCAATGAAATAGAAGTCAATGAAATTATTGATAACATGGGACTTGAAGCAGTCCTTCATGAATATCCGAATAAAATGATTGTTACACGGGGAGAAAAAGGAATTGATTATCATGATGGTCAAAGACTCGTTAACGTTCCCAGTGTAAGGGTTAAACCTGTAGATACTACTGGAGCCGGAGATACTTTTAACGGAGCATTTGCAACACGCATTGTTAAAGGGGACACCCTAGAAGAAGCTATTCACTTTGCGGCTAAGGCGGCGGCAATCTCAGTGACTAAGCAAGGTGCTCAAGGGGGAATGCCCACAGTGAATGAAATAGAAAGGTGGCAAAATCATGAGTCCTAAAACCAAGAAGTATTTTAAGGAATATGGTCTGTTTTATATTTTGATATTGCCTGTTTTAATTTTTTTCTTTGTTTATCATATTATGCCTGTTTTTCAAATGAAATTGGCTTTTCAAGACTATCGCATTGTAGGCGATAATATCAACGTAGGCTTAAAACATTTTAAGTATTTGTTTTCATCACCGGCCTTTTTTAACGTCTTAAAGAATACACTCATTATCAGTTCCATGAAAATGTTCTTGCTTTTTCCAGTGCCAATTATATTTGCCCTGTTAGTTAATGAAGTAAGACATTCAAGATTCAGAAAAGTCGTTCAAGTGGCTGCTTATATGCCCCATTTTTTATCTTGGGTTATCATTGCAGGTGTTTGGATTTCCCTATTGTCTCCTTCTTATGGGGCGGTAAACCGCATTATTGAATTGATGGGTGGGAGCTCGGTAGATTTTTTAACCAGTAAGCAACATATCCGATGGGTATTGGTTATTTCTGAAATGTGGCGAAGTGCTGGATGGGATTCGATTCTCTATCTGGCGGCTATTTTGAAAATTGATAAAAGTCTCTATGAAGCAGCTGATATTGATGGTGCCAATAAGATTCAATCTGCTATTTATATTACGATTCCAGAAATTAAAAATACAATTATCACTGTTTTTATTTTGAATTTGGGTTTCTTTATGAATGCAGGTTTTGACCAAGTTTTCAACTTTATGAACAATTCAGTGATTAGCGTAATTGATATTTTAGATACCTATACTTATCGTTTAGGGCTCGAATCGGGCATGTATTCAGTATCCATTGCAGCCAGTCTATTCAAAGGTGTTATTGGATTTGTCTTGATTATGGGCGCACATTTCTTCGCTAAAAAGGTATCAGGAAAGGGGTTGTGGTAATGAAACCATCTAAATTGTCTACAGTCATTATTTACGGTGCTTTGATTTTATTTGCAGTCTTTGCAGTTCAGCCCCTTGTCAATTTGTTGGCACTTTCCTTAACCGATCCTGCTTATGCGAAAGACATGACGGGTTTGGATATACTGCCTAAGAAATTATCACTGATTAATTACAAATATATTTTATCTAATCCACAGATTATTAGGGGTATTCTTAACAGTGCTCTTTATACAATAACAGGTGTCTTATTAAGTGTGACATTAACAGTTGTAGCCGCATATGTTTTGACGAGAGAAAAACTCGTTGGACGTAAACTCATGATTTTGATTACGATTTTCGTCATGGTCTTTGAACCCGGCATTGTGCCCGAATATTTTGTGATGAAAAATGTTCACTTACTAGGAAGTGCTTGGTCAGTGATTCTCTACAAACTGGTCAATGTATATTACTTGATTGTGATGATGCGGTTTTTTGAGGATATTCCAAAAGAAATTGAAGAGGCTGCTATTATTGATGGGTGCAACCCTATGCAGATGCTGGTTAAAGTTTTTGCACCGATGTCTAAGCCTTCTATTGCAACGATCACCTTATTCTATTCTGTCTTTAGATGGAATGAGTACTTTAGGTCTATGATTTTCTTGAGTGGTGAACCCACTAAATGGCCACTTCAAGTGATATTGAGGCAGTTTGTTGTCTTAGAGGATACACAGTCAATGATTGGAAGTTTTAAAGAGATGGCACAGGTTTATGGTTCAGTGAACTTTGATGCGCTACAAGCAGCGGCTATCATTGTGGGGATTGTCCCTGTATTACTCTTGTATCCGATTATTTTGAAATACTTTACCAAGGGTACTTTTGAAGGATCAATTAAATAAAATCTTTATGTTTAGGTAGGTTATAAAGAACGCTTTTAGCTTTCAAGGCAAGCGTCTTTATATAAATCAATCGATTAAATTTTATTTAGGGGAGAGAAGAAAATGAAAAGAATATTCGCTTTATTACTTGTTGTTGTCATGTTAACAGCAGTTGGATGTTCAGGGAGTACTGATCCAGCTGGACAAGCCACCAATAATGATTCATCAGTATCAGGAGATACACCAGCTGACAATGGTTCAGATGCTAATAATCAAGCATCAGATGAACCCGTTGTTCTCACTATGGCAATGAAGGACTTAAGCCCAAGTGACCCAACACACCAAAAATATATTCAAAGAATTGAAGATGGCCTTAAAGCAGAAGGAATCAATGTTAAACTTGATGTTCTTGAAATGCCTCAAGGTAGTTATGCCGATAATCTCAACTTGAAATTATTAGGAGGAGATATTCCAGATATTATCTACTTCCAAGGTGGGGACAAACAAATGGCTGACCAAGGTATACTGGAAGATTTAACACCTTATATTGAAGGATCAGACCTCATTAAAAATGCCATGTTACCTTACCAAACAGAACGTCTTAGAAATTATCCTTATTTACTTTGGATTAAACCAATGGCTAACAAAGTGCCTGTTGTCAGAACTGATTATCTGAATGAACTCGATTCATCGGCTGCTTTATTAGACAATCCAACGATTGAAAATTACGAAGCTTTCTTTAAAGAAATGAAAGCGAAAAAGACTGATTATGCCTTTACTATGCCAGGAAGTTTACTTGAACTAGACACTATTTTTAACAATGCTTTTGGTGTAACCGGTACATGGGTTAAACAAGGTGATGCCTATGTTTATGGTAAAGTATCCAATGCAGAAAAAGAAAAATTAGCTTTCTATGCCAAACTCTATCAAGAAGGGTTAATTGATCCAGAATATTTAACCAAGGCATGGGATACTAAAGAACAAGCTTTTTATTCAAATGAAGCAGGTGTCATCAGTGGGACATCAGGAAAAGTAATTGATATCTATGATGGTAATATGAAAAGCCAAAATGGAGCAGAAGCAACTTTAACGGTTTTACCACCGGCATCAGGTGTTGCACAAGGTTATAATCCAATCTCAGTAACTAAAGAAACAAGAGGTCTTTCCATTTCAGCGCTTTCAGAACACAAAGATCTCGCTTGGAAAGTCATTGAGTTCTTAGCTTCTGATGAAGGTCAAATGATTGATCGACTCGGTTTTGAAGGTGAAGAATATAATATTGTAGACAATAAAATTCAATTGACAGATGCTGCACAAAATTGGTATGCCTTCTTCTTTGAAGTACCTTCTTGGAAACCTCAAATGGAAATGGTAACACCTCTTTTAGGATCAGCAGCTGAAGAATCGCTTGAAATGGCGAATATGTATTATTTAACAGATACAGAAGTGACACTACCAGCAGAGTATTCACCTCAAATGGATGCCGTTACAAACCTTTACAATGAATTTTCGGCAGATGTTGTAACCGGAAAACGTTCAATTGATGATTGGGATAACTTTGTAGCAGATTGGTATGCGCAAGGCGGACAAGAAATCACTGACTATGCCAATAGTTTACTCAATTAAATTGAGCTAAAAGACAATTGATAAAATCAACAAAGTGACAAGGAGAGATTATGTTCAGAGATCAAGTAAAAGGGATGTTTTTAGGGGTAGCTTATGGAGATGCTTTAGGTGCAACAGTAGAAAAACTTTCTTTTGACGATATTAAAGCACGATATGGGCGTGTTAGCACTTATAAAATGGCTTGGCACAAGTCAGAGTGGCCACCTGAAGCACGAAAAAACAGGATTAGGGGGTTTGGAATTTTTACAGATGACACCCTAATGACCATGGCACTCATGAAAGTCTATGAGAAGGAAGAACGCCATTTAGATGCTTACGATTTGGCTAAAGAATTTATTAATCAAATTTACTATGAAACCTATTATGTACCTGAACTTCAGAAAGAAACAGCCATTATGGAACGTCTCTTTTACCCTGAACAGTATATTTTTACAAGACATGCCCTCGCCAATTGTGAACCAAGAGAGGGCGGGATAGGCAATATGGTCAACTGTGGCGCAGCGATGTATATTGCGCCTATTGGCGCAGTTAATGCAGGCAATCCAGAGGCAGCTTATGAAGAAGCCATTCGATTTGCTATGGGCCATCAAAATTCATATGGTCTCGAAGCAGCAGGTGTTTTAGCAGCCTGTGTAGCAGAGGCTTTAAGACCAGAGACGACCATTGATGCGATTTTGAACACGAGTCAAGCCCTTTCGAAAGATGGGACTCATCTTGCTATTCAAAGCCTTTTAGAATTGGCGGAAACACTTAGACCGATCCGTGAGGATAAGGAAAAGGTCGTAAGAGAACTTCAGACTGCGATTGCCCAGTATTCAAGAATGGGTGATGATGTTAATAGAGGGGCAGAAAAATTGGGTCGACCCACAGAACACTATGTTCCAAGTCGGGTCTTTAGCATTGAAGAACTTCCCATTGCCCTTTTCTATATCAAGCTCCATGAAGGTGATTTTGAGGCAGCTATTTTCGATGGGATTAATTCAGGGAGAGATACCGATTCAATAGGCGTTATGGTGGGTGCCATTCTTGGCGCTTATTATGGGTCTAAAATCATTGATCAAGAAACAGTAGAAGACCTTGAAAAAGTTAACCATTATGATTTGAGAAGTGTGAGTGATAGTTTTTCAGAGACTGCTGAAAAAATCATTAGAAAAGATCAAGCAAAAATGAAACGTTGGATAACAGAAATGAACCATTTGATAGGAGACTAATATGCAAAAGCGATATTTAGAAAAGGTATATAGCGGTATTGTGGGAAAAGCCATGGGGGTTATATTAGGTGCACCTGTGGAACCGACAATCTGGACCTATGAAAAAATATATGAAACCTACGGAGAGATTCAAGGTTACGTCAAACAGTTTAAAAATTTTGCGGCAGATGATGACCTAAATGGGCCTATATTCTTTCTCAAAGCCTTATCTCTTGTCAAAAAAGATCAGGATTTTGAATCACAACATGTGGGAAAAGCTTGGCTCAATTATGCGAGAGAAGGCATTGGCATGTTTTGGTGGGGAGGTTATGGCACCAGTACGGAACATACGGCATTTCTCAATCTTAAAAAGGGTCTAAACGCACCACAAAGTGGTTCAGAAGAAGTTAATGGAACGATTATAGCAGAACAAATTGGTGGACAAATTTTTATTGATACATGGGGATTAATCGCACCGGGTGATATTGACAAGGCGGCAGATTATGCTGAAAAAGCGGCACGTGTATCACATGATAAAAATGGCGTTTATGGTGCAAGATTTGTTGCAGCATGTATAGCCAAAGCCTTTGATACTCAAGAAATTCGAGAGGTTATTGAAGCAGGGCTTAGTGTAATTCCAGACGATTCAGAATATAAACGGGTTTGTGATGCAGTCATTCATTTCTATGAAGCAGATAAAAGTAAAGATTTTAGAAAGGCACTCGCCTTTTTACATGACGAGTTTGGTTATGATAAATATCCTGGCGTTTGTCATATTATCCCTAATAGTGGAGTAATGATGGTCGCTATGCTTTATGGTGAAGGCAAACTTGACCGCACGATTGAAGTCGCTACCATGTGCGGGTGGGATACGGACTGTAATGCGGGAAATGTAGGCACTATTTTGGGTGTTATGAACGGTTTTGAAGGACTTGAAAAACGATATTTTGATCAAATTAATGATGTCATTATTGCAAGTAGTGCCATTGGGTCTGAAAATATCATTGATATTCCAACCCTAGCCAAAGAAGTGGCACGCTATGGTTATGAGCTTTCAGGGCAAGCCGTTCCAGACGATATTTTAGAGGTAACAGATCATCTAAGAGAATTGCATTTTGACTTTAACCTCAAAGGAACAACGCATGGTTTCAGGACCACTGATAGTTTAAGATACCCAGTTAGACCGGTTGAAGGTAAAGGCGTAGACGGGTCTGGTGCACTGGCGATTTTATTAGATCGTGTTTATCGAGGCAATGTGGGGAGAGTCTACTATAAACCGTTTTATAGACGAGAAGATTTTGATGATGAACGTTATCAACCAGCCTTTTCACCCAAAGTTTACAGTGGACAAACCCTTTCAACAAGACTTTATTTAGACAAGTGGAATGGCGATGATATTGGGGTAACACCTTATGTTAGATGTTCACATTCCAAAGCTTTGCTAAAAGGGAAAATGGTTACTATGCCGATGGACCAATGGACTGAAATTTCATTTGAAATTCCTGATACAGAAGGCCAACCTATTGATGAGGTTGGGATAGAAATTGAAAGTTTTACACGTGAACGGTTTAAAGTCTTGGGCAACCTTTATATGGACCGATTTGATGTGACCGGTAAAGGTTATCACCGCATTGACTTTGATAAGGAAAAAACAGAATTCAAGACAACAACTCAATTTACTGAAAATGCAGGTGCCTTTTCAATTGAAGGAGATAGTCTTCATATGATTACCAATGAAGATGCCATAGCCATCACAGGCAACTATTATATGAAAGACCTGATATGTCAGGCGACCTTAATCCCACAGTATCAAAAGAATGACTACTTGGCAATTAGGGTTGAGGGTATTAAAAGACATTATTTAGCTGGTTTTTCAGGTGATAAAGTAGTTATCATTAAAAACGACTTTGGTCTTAAGTGCTTGGCAGAAATGCCATACCCTTGTCAAATAGGTAAAGCTTATGACGTAAAAGTATCTGTTATTGGTCAAAAAATAAGCTTGATGATTGATAATGAACACCTCCTTGAAGTAGTGGACGAAGACGATCCTATTACTCATGGGGGAGTAGGATACAGTGTCTTAGACAATGGAAGACTTAAAATTAAAGAACTTCAATTTAAGGAATTATAACGATGAATGTAAAAAGTGCAACTTGTGGTGAAAAAAAGAAAGAAGATGCAAAGATAACAGTTAAACTGACGGGTACTGAAATTAAAATGAAGCTTTTATCTAAAAATACAGATATGTTTGGCATTTATATAGAGAAAGCTGTGAAAGAAGTCTGTGAATCCTATCGCATTAAAGGGGCTGAAATTCTCATTGAAGATGAAGGTGCTCTTGATTTTGCCATCCGTGCAAGGCTTGCAACAGCAATAGAAAGGGCGATAGAAAATGAGTAATCAAAAGCATTATAGAAGCATGCTTTATTGCCCAGCAAATGTTCCTAAGTATTACTATACTGCAATTTGCTATGGGCCAGATGCCATTATTTTTGACTTTGAAGATTCAGTAGCAATAACAGAAAAAGATGCTGCGAGGCATATGCTTTATGAAGGACTCAAGACTTTTCCATTTGAAGAGACAGCTATTTTTGTCAGAATTAATGGTGTTCATACGCGTTTTTGTGAAAAAGATATTGAAACAGTTGTAAAAGCAGGGGTTCAATTTATCAGATGCCCAATGTGTGAAACGGCATCTGATATAGCTTATTTAGATGACTTACTGAACCAATATGAATACAATGCAGGTAAAAAACAGGGAACAATCGCTATACAGGTGGGGATAGAAACGCCTAAAGGCGTTCTTAATGCCGCTGAAATGGCATGTGCGTCAAAAAGAGTGATGGGTTTGTCCTTTGGTGCAGAAGATTATACAGCGTCCTTAGGCATCTCACGTACAGCCAGTGGCGATGAATTAATGTATGCTCGCCAAGTTATTGTAAATGCGGCGTCAGCTTATGGCTTAGAAGCAACAGATTCAGTTTGGGCCAATATTAAAGATGAAAGTGGTTTCAAGAAAGAACTCGAAAAGATCAAGGCAATTGGTTTTCATTCAAAAGCCTGTATTCATCCGAGTCAAATAGAATGGGTTCATCGCATTTTTGCCCCGTCAGATGCTGAAATAGCTTATGCTGGAAGGATTATGAAGGCTGTTAATGATGCCGAGATTAGTCAAGGTGGAGTTATTCAACTGGATGGTAAAATGGTAGATGTTCCTGTCATTCAAAAAGCAAAAACCATTTTGGCTATGGTGCCGAAGACGCAATAAGGATTAGAAAATGAAAAAACAAATCAGACAAACGACAATGAATAAATGTCAATCATTAGAAAATGCTATTTTAGAAAGTGGTTTAAAGTCAGGAATGACAGTGAGTTTTCATCACCATCTTAGGAATGGTGATGAAGTTATGCAAAAGGTTTTTAAAGTGATTCATGATAGGGGGATAAAAGACTTAACCTTGAATGTTTCATCGCTTTCTAAAGTACAAGATTGTCTTTTACCCTATTTTGAAGATCAGACCATTACACATGTCTATACTTCGGGCATGAGAGGCAAATTAGCAGACTATGTTCAGTGTGGCAAAGGGCTTAAATCACCAATCGTCATCATGACTCATGGGAGGCGAGCAAGTGCTATTAAAAAAGGAGAAGTCCATATTGATGTTACCTTTATTGGGGCATCTGCTTCAGATGAAGTGGGCAATATCACGGGCAAAGTAGGGCAAGTTCCTTTTGGATCAATGGGATACCCTATGTTGGATGCTGAATATGCAGACTATAAAATTGCACTCACAGATACAATTATGCCTGTTGAAAAACCGAGCATTGCCGCCCAATATATTGATGCAGTGGTTGAAATAGACCGTATTGGCAACAGTGATCTTATAGCAACAGGTGCAACGAGACTTTCAAAGCATCCCATGCATCAATTGATAGCAAGAAAAGCATCCCAAGCGATCATTGCTTCTGGGCTAGTAGACAATGGTTTTTGCTTTCAAGCGGGTTCGGGAGCTATTTCACTTTTGGTTTGCCACTATTTAAAAGATTACATGCATCAACATAAAATTACAGGAAACTATGCCCTTGGAGGGATAACGTCTCAACTTGTCAGTATGCTCGAAGAGGGATACTTTGAAAAGCTTTATGATGTTCAAACCTTTGGGAAAGAAGCTGTAAACTCATTGACAGTTAATGATCGCCACATTGAAATTTCAGCAGATGATTATGCAAATCCTGATAATCCTAATGCCAAAGTCAATGGGCTAGATGTGATGATTTTATCAGCAACAGAAGTGGACGTTCATTATAATGTCAATTCATTGACCGGTTCAAATGGGCGACTGATGGGGGCACTTGGTGGCGCACCAGACACTGCCGAGGCTTCTCGATTAACAGTGGTTGTGATTCCCAGCATGAGAAAGAGAATTCCTATTATTGTTGATCAAGTACAGACCATTTGTACAAAAGGCAAATTTGTAGACATGGTAGTAACCGAATGGGGGATCAGTGTAAATCCTCATAGTCAGGCTCTTCAAACTGCACTTGATTCAGCAGGTATTCAAACCTTGCCTATAGAGAAACATCAAGCGTGTATTGAAAAAATGACAGGTAAACCCCAGTCTATTCAAAAATCAAATACCATCGTTGGTCATGTACAAGATCGCAGTGGTCAAATAAGTGATTACATTTATGCTTTAAAAATAAGAGGATAAATGTTGATCATAGATAATCAATCATAAATACATTTCCTAGCTAAAGCCCCCCTTCTGATATTAGAAGGGGGGCTTTACACTATTCTAAGTACATTTAACAAAAAAACAGTTACAATTTAATACTATTTTAATGGAACAAACTACCAGTTTTTTGATAGAATAGAATAAAGAATACTAACTGAAGATAGAAGAGGTGATAAAATGGGTTTATTTGATTTTATTAAAGGCGAATTAATTGAAGTCGTCCATTGGGAAGATGAATCTCAAGATACGATGGTTTATAAATTTCCGATTGCTGAAAAACAACAGATTAAGTATGGTGCACAATTAGTTGTTAGACCATCACAAACCGCTATTTTTGTCTATGAGGGTGAAATTGCAGATGTTTTTGGACCGGGCAAATATGAATTGAAAACAGACTCTATTCCTGTATTGACAACGCTTAAAAATTGGAAATACGGTTTTGAGAGTCCTTTTAAGACAGATGTATATTTTGTTAACACCAAACAGTTTACTAATCAGAAATGGGGAACTAGCAACCCTATTATGATGCGTGATGCAGAATTTGGTATGTTGAGATTAAGAGGATATGGGGTATATGCTTTTAGAGTAAATGATCCTGTGCTCTTTTTAAAAGAAGCTTTTGGTTCCAACAAGTTTTATACGGTTGATAAAATTAATGAACATCTTAGAAGTCTTATTGTATCAACAGCTTCAGACGCTATTGCAGAAGCAAAAATTCCTGCCATTGACTTAGCCATGAACTATGATGAATTAGGCCGTTTGATACAGGCGCGAATTGTAGAGCGTTTTGAAGTCTTTGGTCTTTTGATGTCTGATTTTGCCATTGAAAACTTATCCTTACCAGACAGTGTTGAAAAGGCAATTGATAAGCGTTCAGAGATGGGGGTTTTAGGTGACCTTAATCGCTATGCACAATATCAAACGGCAGAAGCGATTAGAGATGCAGCTCAAAATGAAGGCGGTCTTGCAGGCATGGGAGCAGGCATGGGAGCTGGTTTTAATATTGGTAACACGATGGCTAATGCCTTTAATGGTGGAAATTCACAAGCTGGGCAAGGAAATACTGGTAGCCAACCAGCGGTTGAAAAGAAACCCTGTCCTCACTGTGGTGAAATGATTAAATCAGATGCCAAATTCTGTCCTGAGTGTGGTCAAAAAACGCAGAGAGAATGCGTTAAATGTCATGCACCAATAGGGGCAAATGCTAAGTTCTGTCCTGAATGTGGTGCCAGCCAAGTGACAACAAAAGCCTGTAGTAAATGTGGTGCGCAAATCAAAGCAGAAGCGAAATTTTGTCCTGAATGTGGTGAGGTACAATCATGAGTGAAGAGAAAAGCAGACGAGATGACAGTATAAGTGAGAATGGTGAGGAATTACTTGGAAATCAATGTCCAGCGTGTGGCGGCGATATGATTTTTGATCCTGATACAGGTGCTTTACTTTGTCCCTATTGTGATTCTGAAAAAGCCATCCCGCAAACGGAAACGATTATTGTAGAAAATGCACTGCAAGATGCACTTTCTAAGCAAGATCACTTGTGGAATGAAGATGATATCAAAAGTTATAAATGTCAGAATTGTGGGGCTGAAATTGTTTTTGATGCGCACACCAAAGCACAGTTTTGTAACTATTGTGGGTCTTCTCACATAGAAGCCAGTGATATGTCTGATACCATTCCACCAGGCTATGTCCTACCATTTACAGTTTCTAAAGAGAAATCAGAGACTTTTTTTATCGAATGGATACGTAAAAAGTGGTTAGCCCCAAGAGATTTAAAAACGGTTTATAAGAATGAACGCTTGATGGGGACTTATATTCCTTATTGGACCTATGATGCTGAAACCTATTCTACTTATACAGCCCAAAGAGGGGACTATTATTATGTAACACGTACCAGAACGGTTAATGGTAAAACAGAAACCTATACAGAGAGAAGAACAAGGTGGACTTCTGTTTCAGGAGACTATGACCGCTTTTTTGATGATGTCTTGGTGAGTGCATCGGACAAACTGAATAAAAAACTTGTAGATAAAGTAGAACCCTTCCATTTGGCTGAAATTAAGAATTATCAACATCAATATTTGGCTGGATTCTACGCAGAAAAATATTCAGTTAACTTAGATGAAGGTTGGAATGAAGCACATGAAAAAATGGTAGGGCAACTTGAGTCTGAGATTATCAGGCAAATTGGTGGCGATACAGTGAGATTTTTAAATGTGAGCTCTAAATTTGACCAATTGACTTATAAGCACTTGCTTTTACCCCTATGGCTTTCTTCATACCTTTATAAAGAAAAAACCTATCAGTTTATGGTGAATGGGCAAACGGGTGAAGTCGTAGGAGAGTATCCAAAGAGTCCCATTAAGATTGGCCTTTTGGTACTCCTAGGGATTGCCATCGTCACATTGATTCTCTTGAAATATAATAACATCATATAAAATAAGAGAGTTGGTTTTTATTGTTTAGAAAAAAAGAAATTTGTAGTAAGAAAGGAGAGATGCAATGAGACGAATAGCTCAAATTTTTGATTATTTTAAATTGGCATATGGCCTTAATCAAAAAAACAAAACGCTCTATGTCCCGCAAATGATTTTAGTGGGGATAAAAACCCTCATCTATATGCTAATGGTTTTTATGACGTATAGACTAGTGACTCATTTTTCTTTGAGCGAAATGTACTTAACAGCAGGGAATACCTTTAATTACATTTTTTATACAATGAGAGGTTTCTTAGGCCTCGTTATTGTGCTAGCTATTGCAGAGTGGTTGTTCTCAGCAGGACTATACAATATGTATAGAAAGGCACTGGAGAAACAAGCATTAACCCAAGATGTTTTTATGGAGGGAATTAGGAAATATGCACTTCCTTTCTTGGCAGTTAATATATTAATGCTCATTTTTTGGTTAATCATAGCGATTCCTTATCTCATTATTGGAGTGATTACGCTATTTATAGGGTTTGCCCTCATTCCAATCCTCATCAGTATTTTGACAGTGATGTGGAAGGTTTCAATTGTCATAGATGGCAAGGGTATCTTTGAAGGTTTATCAAGAAGTATTGATTTTGCCAAAAAGAATTTTATACCATTAGGTGCTTTGATGATTGTCCAAAATGCTTTTCTAGCTGCTAGAACAGGTGGCAGTAGTAATCCAGGGCTTAATATGAACTTCAATAATACTTCTAATTTTAATAGAGGCGAAATAGGCAATATGCCTCAATATTTTTCTGGTAGACCATGGATTGGAAATGAAGTTGAAAAGGTGATGGATTTTATTTCGAGGATAATGATTGTTTTAATTCCAGTGGTTGGAATTGCTACATTTGTAGGTGGCTTTGTATCAATGATCATCGAAATTTTCTTTAAATTGTCATTCTTTGTTATGTATGCAGAAAATAGAAGTGTAGATGAACCTGCATATGACGAACAAGAACAGGTAGTATTTCAAAGGGAGGTGCTCTAATGTGGTTTGAAAATCTAATGGATGATTTTAAATCCAGCCTCCAAAGTGCTTTTGATAATCAAGGGATTTTTATACCTATCTTTTTAAAATTGGGTGTAGGGATTCTCATGGCCGCGTATTTTGTTTATTTCCTTATCAAGTGGATTGTGGGGTCGAGTTATTTTTTATCTGCTCCGTATAGACTATTTCCTGAATTGATATGGAGAACGTTTAAAGGTGCGGCAGTGCCGATTATTGTTGCCTATATTTTATTTGGACTACTTTATGCGGTTATTGAAGTGGGACAAATCAACTTACTTTCAGCACTTATGAGAGGTCAGAAGCCAACAATGCAAGTCTTCAAAGAAGGTATTGGACATTACTTTGGTAAGGTATTTGGCGGGCGTTTGTTTATTCATTTATTGGCCCTCATTTTATCACCCATCCTGTTGATTCTCGGTGTGATATATGCCTTAACTGTGGGAATTTTATCTGGAGGATGGGCCATAGTCTTATTGACCGTAACAATTCAAGCATTATTTGCAAGTTGGACTATTGCCTTGGTACACCATGATTTGGGATTTTTCGAGGCGCTGGGCATGAGTTTTAAATTGGCTCGCTATCAATATAAAACAGTAGCCTTGATTGTTTGGTCTTCCGCAGTACTTCAAGCTTATGCCATCGGTATTTTTGGACCCGTAGGGATTTTTTTCGCGGGTTGGTTCATTGGAGGCGTGATTTCTATTTATATGAAATTGGTGCTTTACAAGGCTTATGTAAGATTAACGGAAGTGGATACGTACAGTGATGTAGAGGCTTCGCTTATGAGTCCTGTTGAGGATGAAACGCCCTTAACTTAATGGGTACGATTAATCATTTGTAAATTGAAGACACAAAAAAAGCGTCAACTCTATCAAAAGTAGAGTGACGCTTTTGTTTTTTAATGATTGCCTTTAGGTTTAATGTTTTCGGCGAACTGATGAATAGCTTTTGGATTAAGTGACGCTTTTTTCAGATCTTCTTCAGAACGTGTCCGTTTAACAATAAAGCGATCCATAAAATTCATTTTATCAAGGTGATACTCATGACCTAAAAAGGCAGTAGCCTTTGCATGGGATAAGACTGATTTAGGGAAATTAGTCTCCAGAACACTGGGGTCTTTAAAACCACAAACAAGAAAAATACTAAGGGGTTTTGTATTGAGATTCGCTTGATTTAACGTTAAAAATTTCGACATTTCTCGGCGAATTTTACCAATATAAATAGGAGAGCCAACCACAATATTATCATATTCTGCTAGGATTTTTGGATTCATTTTTTTAACATTAATGAGTGCTGTTTCGCCGCCAATTTCATTTTTTAATAATTCAGCACAATGTTTTGTAGCGCCATTCTTACTGGCGTAAATAATGAGTGTTTTCATAAAAACTCCTGTAATCGTCAAAATTTAACATTTTAATTAATCTTATTATAGCATTCTTTAATGAAAATAGCGCAAAAAATGATACAATTAAGAAAAATGTAAGTAATAGAGGATAGCCATGAAACAGTTATTAATGATACGGTCTGTTGTTTTTATAATAGTGGGTTTGATTATTATTCAGTTTGAAGCGGCTCAAGAGACACGCTTATTGATTATGATAGGCGGATTGACTTGGCTGGTGATTAGTCCGTTGATTAGAAAAATAAAATCTTTAAGAGGTGTGTTAATTATTTTAGATCTAATGGTCATAGTTGTTCTTTTAGGTCAATCACGTTTTATGATGAATTATTTGATCTTATTAATGCCTTTCTTTGTTTTTGCAGAAATTGTCTTTTGTCTTAAAAATGAATGGCAGGTTGTGACAGGACTTATTTTTTTAGGAATGATTTCTTATTATTTTTATAGGGTTGCCCAGTATGGCCTGAATTATGAAAAAATCATTCAAATGGCCTTCATTTATGGGGTTTATACCCTTGGATTTGTGACTTTAACACTTCTGGCAACTTATCTAGACGTCAAAGATAAGATGTTAGAACTCAATGATTCATTAACATTTAAAAATGAAGCATTAATTGCTGTCAACCGAGAGTTGTCAGAAGTTAATATGGCATTTGAAGCGTCACAACTTGAGGTGATTAGGTTGACTAAAATCAAAGAACGCGCTTTACTTGCACGGGATTTGCATGACTCGGTGGGACATGAATTAACAGGACTGATGATGTTGCTAGAAATGGCAAAAAGGCAACCTGATAGGATAGAAGAAGGGATTGTACAGGCGAGGAAAACTTTAAAAATGCTAAGAGAGACAGTTTCAACCATAGAAAAACCCCTTGATGAGGAGCCTTTTAGAACACGTATTTTTCAGAGAGTTAAGCAGTTTAAGGCACAGACGGATATGTCTGTCATCATTCAGTTTGACGACCGTTTTGAATTTAAAGGCAATAGCAAAGTCTCTTCTAATCAAATGGCGCATGAATGTTACGCTATGCTTACTGAAGCCCTTACCAATATTGCTAAACATACGTCAGCGTCAACGGTTTGGCTGAATTTTACACTTTTATCAAGCGGGAGTTGGTTAATGAAGGTAAGGAATGATGGTGTTGAGGATCATCAAGGGCGGGAGTCTTCCAAAGTGACTAATCGAAAAGGTAATGGTCTTAGGTTTATGGCGAACCGTGCTAAGAGTATAGGGGCAATTTGTGAAATTTTTGAGGAAGCACCCTATTTTACAATAGTGATTAAAGGAGATGCCTATGATTAAAGTGGCAATTGTTGATGATCAGGTCTTGCTCATTCAAGGGTTGAAAATGATTGTAGAAGAAAATGAAGAAATGTCGGTGTTATGGACAGCAGAAAACGGTGAACAAGCCCTCCATATGTGTCAGACGGCTCTTCCAGAATTAATTTTGATGGATATACGCATGCCTCAGATGAATGGTGTTGAAGCAACGGCTCATATCAAAAAGGCATTTCCTCATGTTAAAATCTTAGTGCTTACGACCTTTAATGAAGATGACTATATTATTGGTGCGCTAAAAGAGGGCGCTAGTGGTTACTTGCTTAAAGATGCTACTCCTGAACAAATTATTGAGGCTATTCAAACCATTAGTAGTGGTGGAATGATGCTTGCCCCTGAAGTAACGCCTAAGCTAGTAGATAAACTCGTGGGTAAAAGTGAGGGGGCTGGATCAAAAGAAAGGGAATATAGTACCAAGTTGGCACAACTTACTCAAAAGGAACAAGATGTAGCCCATTGGGTATCAGAGGGCTTTTCTAATAAGGAAATTGCTGAGCTGATGTTTATTTCTGAAGGGACAGTAAAAAATCATTTAACCCGAATTTTAGAAAAACTAGATCTGAGAGATCGAACTCAATTGGCGATTTATATATTAAAAACATGACGAAAGTCATGTTTTTTTTATGTAAATCGTGCCAATAGTGTGAAGACGTAAGATGTTAAAAGCTTTATAATTAATTTATCATAAGATATTATAAACGAGTTTTGAATAGATGAGTTGAAGTAGAAATGAGAATAAAGAGAGCAATAGTAAGGGATAGGAGGCGTAGAGATGAAAATAAGAAGAAGCATAAGTATCTTAAGCATGCTTGTTATTGGACTGAGTATAACGGCTTGTACAGGTGGAAGTGATTTAGACCAATATCTCAAGGCTGAAGAGAAAACAGCGACAATGACCAGCGGACATATGAATATGCAAGCACAAGTTGTAAATAAGTGGGGGGAACTTGATACCCATTATGAGTATGATTTTGATAGGGACTTTAATCATGAAACGGGTCAAAGTATCAGTCATATTTATATTCTTGAAAATGATCTAGGGACTGACATGACACTTTATGAAATGAGTCCAAGTGAACGTTATTTGAAATTGCCGATGTTTCCGGGTTACATGGACCTTTCAGATAAAGAAAACACGATGGAAGGTCAAGACAGCCAACAGGTTAATGAACTTGACACCAAAGTCATACGAGACATTTTTAAAGAGATAGATCATCTATTTAAAGAGGGGCTTAATGATGAGAATATCTTTAAAGGAGAAAAAGTTCTCATTGATACACCAGACGGTAAAGTCAAGGCGACACAGTATACGATTATGCCATCAAAGGCTCTATTGGATGTCATGGTTCAGCAAATAACAGAACTTGATTCTGATCAGAGAGAAGGTATCAGCAAATCTTTTAATCTTGATGCTGAAACGATAGATTCTATTTGGCAAGCACTTGATCAAGGCACTCAGGTTGAAGTTTATAATGAAAGTGTGTATGTCAATATGGATGGTTATGTGATTCAAAAATCTATTCATGTGATTTTGCACTTTCAAAGTGATAATTTGCCTCGAACCATGAGACTTAACATTGAGCTGAATCATAGTCAAATTAACCAAGAACCTCAACTTCAATTTCCAGAGATAAACTCAGATGATCTTTATATCCAATCCGATTTAAAGGAGGCATACTAATGTTAGAAATTAGAAATTTAAAAAAGAACTTTGGTCCGATTGAAGCAGTAAAGGGCATTAATATAACCATTAAAGAGGGAGAACTTGTTGGTTTACTCGGCCCTAATGGGGCTGGAAAATCAACGACAATTTCAATGATTGCGACGCTTTATAAACCCACAGAAGGCGATATTGTCTATGGTGGCAAAAGTATTATGAGGACTCCTTCTGCTATACAGCCTCACCTTGGCTATGTTCCCCAAGAAATCGCTCTTTATGACACTTTATCAGGATATGATAACCTTAAGTATTTTGGTGGTTTATATGGCTTAAAGGGAGATAAACTTAAAAGTCGTATTGAGGCAGTTTCTGAAATTATTGGGATTGGGAATCGCCTTAAAGATAAGGTGAACACTTACTCAGGTGGTATGCAAAGACGCCTCAACATTGGTGTTGCCTTACTTCATGAACCTGAAATCATTATTATGGATGAACCAACGGTAGGGATTGATCCACAGTCGCGCAACCATATTCTTGAAACAGTAAAAGAACTTAATGCAAAAGGGATGACGGTGATTTATACCAGTCACTATATGGAAGAAGTAGAAGCCATTTGTAAACGGATTTATATTATGGATGAAGGCAAAGTCATTGCAGCCGGTACGAGAGAAGAACTCATTGAACAGTCAGATGTTCATACCAAAATCCAATTGACTTTTTCAGAGGTAGATGATCAGCTTATTGATCAATTGAAGCTAATGCCAGAAGTCCTCAGTGCGGTTGTGGATAAAGAAGGGCAAGTTGAACTTTTATCCACAGGCGGCGAACATTCTGCACAAGTGATTCTTAAACGACTCTTGAGTGAGACGCATGACACCCATTTTAATTTGCTTTCGTTTGATGTCATAAAACCAGACTTAGAACAAATTTTTTTAACGATGACAGGCAAGGCACTTAGAGATTAAGGAGAAAAAAATGATTATAAAAGATATTAAAATACTCTTATCAGATCGTAAAGCGATATTCATTTTTATTCTGATGCCAATTGTCTTAACGACAATATTGAGTTTTGCCCTCAAAGGCTCTTTTTCAAGTGAGAGTATGACCAGTGCCATTCCCATAGCAGTAGTAAAAGAATATGATTTGAATGCTGACATGAATGATTTTCAGACCTTAACCCACCAATGGTCTACAGAGCATATTGACCTTGAAAATCTCTTTAACCCAGAGTCTACATTTTTTGAAGATTTTTTAGGAAATAGTCAGTTGAAATCAGTTATAACTTATAAAGTCATGTCGATGGAAGAGGCGAATCAAGCCCTAAAAGACAAGTCTATCTATGCAGTGGTTATTTTACCAGAACACTTTGTCTATGACCAGTATGTCAATTTAATGATGCCTAATCGCAACAAAATACAGGTTAAGGTTTTGACACACCCTGACTACAACTATTCTGGCAAGGTAGTTAGGCAAATCATGACTAGCTACTTTGATAAGCTTAATGAACGCATCGTGGCTAAAAACACTTACTTGACCTATGCCATTGATCATATGTCAGTAGGGCAGGTCATTGAAAGTATAAGCCCTATAATCAATGAAGAGATCATTAATCAACCTGTTGAAAAAATAGGGGTAACAGGTACTAAAGTGATAGACAGTTTTACCTATTACTCTATTGCCATGATGGCCATGTTTGTCCTCTATTCTGCAGGAAATGCGGGTAAAGAGATGTTGAGGGAAAAGCGTAAGATTACCCTTGATCGAAACCGAAGTATAGGCGTGTCCATGACACATATGATGTTATCAAAGAGTTTAATGACTTTTTTATTAACCAGTTTTCAAATGACTGTTTTACTGATTTTTGCACGTTTTGTCTTAAAGGTGGACTGGCAATTTAGCCTTCAGTTACTGGTTGGTATTTTCTTTTCTGCCTTTGCAATATCAGGGATTGGTAGTTTTTTAGGGGCTTTAACTTTAGCGACTGATAATTTCAGAGTTGCTAATATTTTTCAGAATTTATTAATCCATGTGTTTGCTTTAATTGGTGGGTCTTATCTCCCTATGGATGTTTTACCAGACGCTGTGAATAAAGTGAGTTTCTTAGCGGTCAATCGGTCAATTTTAGATTTGTTTTTAGCGACTTATCAAGCAAGACCCATTACAAGTTCGCTACTTGCCTTAGGGATTATTGGAATGATCTTTATCCTTGCAGGATGGGTGATTATTAAGAGACAGGAGGGACAATTGTATGTGGACACTTATAAAGCTTAAGATTAGACTCATGAAAGACAATATTGCCCTCTATGCGATTATGATAGGAATGAGCCTCTTGTTAGCAGGTGTTTTTAGTCAGTCAATGACTGGGAACTACTTACCAACGATAGCCATAGTTAATCATGCAGAAACGGTTGAAGCATCTGATCTCATCACTGACCTTAATCGTCAGGGGCAGTTTCAGGCTCAAATTATGGCAGAAGATGATGCGATTTCAGCTGTTTCAGATCATGAGGCCATTGCGGCAGTCATTATTGAAAAAGAGGGCCAAGATAAGATGGCAGTTCAAATGGTGACCCTTAATGAGTCGATTGAAAGTTATGAATTAGAATCGGCAATTAGTGCTCATCAAGATCTTGAAATCATGATTAATCGCGTGACAGATCAAGTCTTGGCACTTGACTTACAAGAATCAGAACAAGCTATTCGATTGACTTTTTGGGACAAGTGGAACAATGAAAAACCCATTCATGTCATAAGTCAGATGTTAGATATTAAAGGGATTTCACAAGTAGATGACAATATTCATTATTTACTTGGCATGACCATTTTCTTTCTTTCTTATTCTATTCTTTTTACGGTTGAAGAAATACTTGAGGACAAACGCCTTAAAACATTTGACCGTATGATGGTATCGCCCGTTAATCAAATGAGTATTCTCCTTGCCAATTTGGTTCCTGCCTTGGTCATCGGTCTTATCCAGTTTCCAGTGATGGTACTGTCAGGACAATGGCTCTTTGGTGTCAACTGGGGAAGTCATATGTTGTTAGTTTCAATGGTATCTATTGCTTATTTGATTGCGATGACGGGGATTAGTCTTTTCATTGTGATGGCAGTGAAGACAATCAGTCAACTCAACGCATTGGCACCTATTATTTTGACGGGGATGGGAATGATTGGCGGTTGTATGTGGCCACTTGAAATTGTTTCTTCTAAGCTCATTTTAACACTTTCTTATTTTACGCCACATCGCTGGGCGATACAGGCTATTGAGAATGCAATGATGTATGGTGAAAGCAATTTTGGTGCAATTGGTGTCCTCCTCTTAATGGGCTTAGTGGGACTTGTCGCTGGAGAACGCTTGATGTCTCGAAAGACAGCCTTATAAAATTCTTTGAAATCACAGATTGAGCACCTTCTTTTTATCGTATATATATAATATACAAAGAGGAGGTGCTTTTATGTTTGGGTCAATTGATTTGAAAACAAATCAGAATATCGAAATGATTGAAGTATTTGATGATATTAAGGCATTTGTTGAAAAGAGTGGTGTCCATTATGGGGTATTAACGGTCTATGTGCCTCATGCAACAGCAGGGATTACGATTAATAAGAATTATGATTTGGCAATGCAACGTGATTTATTATATGCTCTTGATAAAATGGTGCCACAGTTAGGGGATTATCATCATGTTGAAGGGAATGCTGCAGCCCATATAAAGACGTCAATTGTAGGCAATTCAATTCAGCTGATTATTAATGATGGTCGTGTTGAATTAGGCATGTTCCAATCTGTTTTTCTCTGTGAATTCGATGGGCCGAGAAAAAGACGTATTTTACTTAAATTGATGAAAGATGCTTAGAGTCTTAAGGCAGCTATTGTATTTTAATCAGGGTGTGGTAAAATACTAAAGATATTGAAAGAGGGGGGACCATGTTGAGGAAAGAATACAAATATTATAGCTTGTTTTTTATTGTTTTTATGACGTGGTCATCTATCTATACATTGATTACCCTTTATCTGAATGAAAGTATAGGATTTTCAGTACAGACGGTGGGAGTCTTCATGTCGCTTATTCCCTTGGTAACTTTACTTTTTCAACCGCTCTGGGGAGCTCTTTCAGATGCCCTTGGCAGTCGAAAGAGAATTGTATTAGGCCTTATACTGGGTACAATGACAGTGACATTACTTATGATTTTTGTCCATCAAAAGTGGTTGGTTTTGGTGCTTTATAGCTTTTATATTCTGTTTATTTGTGGTCAAAATCCCATCTTAGACAGTATGGCGATTAACTTTGTCAATCATGAAGGCAAGGGAACTTATGGTGGTGTTCGCGTCTGGGGTTCATTAGGTTATGCGATTGGGGCTTTGATTTTTGCCTATTTTGCTGATTTATGGGGTTTGGGTTCTATCTTCGTGATTGCCTCTATTGGCTATTTTATTAGTTTTTTAGGAACTCGAACGATTTACGAATATCCCTTGCAACCTATTAAAGGACGATACTTTAAAGATTTAAAACAGTTGTTAAAGCAGGCCGATTATGTATGGGTTCTTATTTTTGCCTTCTTGCTCGTGGGGAGTTTTAACGGTGGAGAACAGTATCTTAGCATGTATATTCGATCCAATGGGATTCCAGTAGGCCAATTGGGTATTTTAAATTTTATTGCGGTTTTAGTTGAACTGCCTTGTATTTTTTATTCTAAAAGGTTCATACAGCGATTGGGTTATCGTCCCATTATGATTTTAATTACAGTCGTTAGCATGTTGAGGATGGTTCTAATTGGCCTATCAAGCTATTTTGCCATGTTTGTTATTGTGGGAGTAATGAGAGGACTTGTAGTGGGTCTTTATATTCCTATTTTTGTTGAACTGATATCAGATATTACGATTAAAGAACTGTCAACGTCTGCTATTTCAATCTATATGGCTATTTCAACGGGTATTGCAGTCTTTCTGTTTACTTTTTTAGGTAGCTTTGTAGCAGCGATGAGTTATGAGTGGTTATTCTTTGCTTATGGTATAGTCAGTTTTTTAGCCTTGATGATTATTCCTAAAATAAAAACACCCCAAGTTGAATGAATCGTCCTTCCAATCATTAGATTTTTAAGTCAAACGTTTGGTGGTCGATTCATAAGGCAGGGGTGTTTGGTGTTTTTTGATAGAAAAATAGGACGTGTTTTATTGAGGGGAATACTGATCAACAGATGAAATGACTAAGCGGACAAATTCTTCAACAGATGGAGAGAGGGTCCGTTTTTTATTAATAATCATTTCAATAGATCGTTTGGATGAAAACCCCTCTACCGTAAAAGCCTTAATCGGAAAAAGAAGGACGTATTTTTCATAAAGTTTTTTAGAAATATAGGAAAACCCTAAGTTTTTAGAAACCAAACTTAAAAGCAGGTTAGAATCATCCGTTTCTATAAGTGAATAGAAAAGGGTGTAATCAAATTTGAGTTGCTCCATGGTCTTTTCCATTTGAACACGGGTAGCTGATTCTGTATGGCGCTGAATAAGAGGCACTTTTTTTAGCTCTTCAAAGGTGACCGTATTGGGGATGTTAGCGTCTTTTGAACAAAAGAAGACGATATCATCTTCAAAGATAGGATAGGTAATATAGCGGTCGTTCTCTACGTGATTGCCAATAAATCCTACTTCGGCAGTAAAATCACCGATAGATTCTACCACATCATTGGAATTTTTTTCTTCAATAATGAATTGGACACTGGGATTACTTTTGACAAAAGTGGTAATCATGTCCGGTATAATGGTGAGACTAGGAGTAGTACAGGCTGCAATGGTAACCGATCCTGAAATATGGTCGCCAGAACTTGTTAAATCGTGAATGGCTTTGGTTTTCATATTAACGAGATCAAGGGCATACGATAAGAAGTCTTTTCCAGAGCTAGTCAAATTCACTTCTTTTGACGTTCGGTCAAAAAGAATGACACCGAGTTCTTTTTCAAGGTTGGCTATATGTAGACTTACGGTTGGCTGTGAAATATAGAGTACACGTGCGGCCTTAGAAAAATTTTTATATTTTGCTACATTTATAAATGCTTCAAGCTGTTTAAAATCCATCGTTTCACTCTCCTCGTTTATTATTCTAGCATAAAAGACGTTAGAGATTACATCTTTTTTGTGGGTTTAGCTCTTAAGTAAGGACATTTATAAGAAAAAATAGCAAAAAAGAGGAGTATTTTGAGTATTTGAAGAATATAGTGGCTATATAATAGAGGTGGAAAATGGGGGGCTTATGAAATTTAAAAAGAAGATTAAGGGATCTATTGCAAATCAAAATAAGGTGAGCATATGGCCTTTATTTTTGATGGTAGCCATTATTGTGATTATGATTTTGGGGTTTATTGTGGTTCATGCTTTAAGACCGCCAGACGTTTACAGAGATTTCTTTCACTTGATTACCAGCCTTTTGTTCATGGGGTTAATGGGTCTTGCTTTTTATGAAATTGTATCTAAAAACTTACTACTTAAAAAAATAGAAACCCAAAACCGTGTATTTTTTAATCTTGCCAGTGAATTGCCTTTTGGGATTATTATATTTGATCATCAACAAGAAATAGAGTATCTCAATGATTGGATGAAAAATATGATAAGTCAAAATTCAGAAGATAAGATTGTAGCGGATATATTGAAATGTAGTGAAAATCCAGAGCCCAATGAGGTCAATGAAAGGGTCAATAGTCAGGGGCAGTCATTTTTTTTTACTGTCTTGAAACAGAGTTATGAAGATGTTAAAGGCAACAAGCATGCTGTGATATTAGTAAATGATGTAACCGTGTCTCAGTATCTTAAAAATAAAGAAATCCAAAATGAAAAAATGGAAACGTTTTCTCAATTGACGCGTGCCATTTCTCATGATTTTAATAATTTATTAATGGGAATTGGAGGGCATGCGGCTATGCTTGCTCAATCAGATGAGACTCATAATGAACACGTTGATAAAATCATATATACAACCAATTTAGCTTCTCGATTGGTTGAAAAGTTATCAATGGCATCTAGTGAATCTGATGGTTTCAATCCCCAGTTGACTTCGATTGCCGACCGCATTAGGCAGGCTCAAAATCATTTTTCCTATAATATCAATCCAATCATACTGCTAGAGATAGAAGAGGGTGTGGAAGATTTAAAGATTTTTGGAGATCCTGTCCTCATTGAAAGTGCCTTTATCAATTTGATAAAGAATGCCTTGGAGGCAATGGATAATCAGGGGACGGTAAAAGTCAATTTAGTACGAGAAAAGATAGAAGAATTTAATGAAAGTGATTATATTTTACCAGTTTACCAAGGTGAATTTTTGAAAGTTACTTTTCGTGATGAAGGCAAAGGTGTGGTGGGGAAAATTGATAAAATTTTTGACCCCCTATTCACAACAAAGACATTGGGAGTAGGGCATGGCATCGGTCTAACGGCAGTCTATCATATCTTAGAGCAGCATCATGCGGGGTTACGTGTTTCTAAGAACAAGGATAAGGGCATGCAGTTTGATATTTATTTTCCTTATAAAATCAAGAAAACAGGCCATCATCCTCGAAAAATTGCTATTCTTGAAGATGATGAGATTATCGTTGAATTATTAAAAGGGACTTTAAAAGATGAAGAGATTAAATGGTTGAATCCCAATGATGATTTAAGTGACTACCAAATTTTAATAACGGATTTGGGGATTCATGAGAGCATTGAGCGTTTTATTTTCGAAACTTTAAATCAATATCCTCATCTCATTATCTTGGTTATCAGTGGCTGTTTTTCTCAAGAAGAATTGACTCTTTTCAATCACTATGCCAATGTCTATGCTTTGAAAAAGCCTATTAATCTGATCTGTTTTAAGGAATTAATTAATTTTCTTGATTGGCGTTAACAAAAAATTCATCAAAATATTATTGACATCTCATTTAAACCCTTGTAAAATAAGTACAAATAAAGCATACCGTTTTAGTTGGAATTAAAATGGTAGGAATTAGAAGCTATGATAAAGGAAAGTAATACGAGTCTTAATGCTTAGAGAAGATACGGTTGGTGAAAGTATCAGATTAAACTTATGTGAAGTGCCCTTTTGAGCTGTATACCGAAACGAATGGAGTAGGCTATACCGGGTTCTCCCGTTACAGAGATAGAGCATTAAGTGCTTGAGTTGGGTCAAGGACCAATTAGAGTGGAACCGCGGAGTAGAATTTGATGACTTCGTCTCTTATAGAAAACCGATATGAGAGACGGGGTCTTTTTATATGAAATGATAGTAAAGTCTCTTACATATCTTCACACATTTGATTAGCGGTATAAAGGAGAGGTAAAAATGATAAAACAAGAAATGAAAGCCTTAGTAGGAAATACACCAGTTGTAAAATTGAATCATGTCGTAAGTGAACAAGCGGCAGCGGTTTATGTTAAATTAGAAGGTTTTAACTTATCAGGCAGTGTCAAAGCGAGACCTGCATTAGGGATGATTGAAGGTGCAGAAAAAGAAGGTCTTTTGAAAGCAGGGATGACTATAGTTGAACCTACCAGTGGGAACACCGGAATTGCTCTTGCTTTGATGGGAAAAATCAAAGGCTATCCTGTTAAAATCGTGATGCCAGATACAATGAGTGTAGAAAGAAGAAACATTATAAAAGCGTATGGTGCTGAACTTATTTTAACAGATGGAAGTAAGGGCATGAGTGGTGCCATTCAAGAAGCGACTAGACTTGCTGAAGCAGATGATGTCTTTATGCCTCAACAATTTAACAATGCTTATAATAGTCAAATCCATTATGAAACAACAGGCAATGAAATTATTGCTGATTTTGATACATTAGATGCTTTTGTCTCTTCAATTGGAACAGGTGGTACGATTACAGGAACAGGCAAGAGATTAAAAGAACATTTTAAGGGGATTCAGGTGATTGCTGTTGAACCTGAAGAGTCACATGTCTTATCAGGTGGTAAGCCGGGACCTCATAAAATCCAAGGGATTGGTGCTGGTTTTGTCCCAACAGTCCTCGATGTTAACATTTATGATGAAATTGTTAGAGTAAGTAGTGAAGAAGCGATTACAATGACTAAGCGTCTCTTAGATGAAGAAGGCTTATTTGTTGGTATTTCAACAGGTGCATCAATTGTTGCCGCTGTTAAAATAGCTGAAAAACTTGGGAATGGAAAGAACGTTCTTGCCATTTCTCCTGACAATGGTGAAAAGTACATTTCTAATAATGTATACTTTTAAGGAGTTGAGAACATTGGTTAAACGCATAAAAGAACATTTAGATCATATATTAAAATGCGATCCTGCTGCAAAGAGTTATTTAGAAGTATTGTTACTTTATCCTTCTGTCCATGCGGTAGCATCCTACAGATTGGCACACGCAGCTTACAATCACCGTTTGTTTTTCCTCGCAAGATTGATTTCTCAATTGTCAAGATTCTTTACAGGCATTGAAATCCATCCAGGAGCAACGATTGGTCATCGCTTGTTTATTGACCATGGGACAGGTGTTGTAATTGGTGAAACAACAGTAATTGGTGATGATGTCACCATTTATCAAGGGGCGACTTTAGGTGGCACAGGTAAAGACACAGGGAAAAGACACCCAACGATTGGTGATCGAGTAGTGATTGGCGCAGGTGCTAAGATTTTAGGGCCGATTCATATTGCTGCAGGCAGTAAAATTGGTGCTGGTAGCGTGGTGCTTCAAGATACACGCACAGAGTCAACAGCAGTAGGTATTCCAGCAAGAATCATTGGCGGTATTGATAAATCAGTGATTCCAATTGATAGAATTCGTATTAGAAATTCAGAGAGTGCTATTTACAATGACATGGTGATTTAATTCAGCATATTTTAATCAAATCATTTAAAATCTAAAAGGTCTGTTCCTCATCTCAGTGAACAGACCTTTTTCAATGCAAAAAAAAACTAGGATAAATCCTAGTTATTACGGGGGGAAAATATAGGCGAGAATAAATTCTACACCTAGAATCAACTAAGATTCCATTTTCGAGTATTATCTATTTACCCACTCCCACATATAATATGCAGATAAAATTTAAAATAAGACGTTTTATCGTAACATATGTTACGGACTATTTAATGGTAACCTTTTATAATGAATACTATAATAAAGGAAACTAAAATGAATGGATAGTTTAGATTGACGAGATCAATATCTGATAGGTCTGATAGAGATGAAAGTGAGTGAGAGAGATGAAAAGAAATGTCATTGAGATTAATGAAGAAAAATGTATCGGCTGTGGGCTATGTGCAAGTGCTTGTATGCAGGGGGCTATTGAAGTCATTGATGGGAAGGCAAAGCTGATGAGTGAATCTTACTGTGATGGATTAGGCATGTGTTTGCCAAAATGTCCTGTTGATGCGATTCATATGACTGAAAAAGACACAGATGCTTTTGATGCATCGCGTAAAAATATCAAAATGAAGGATGTGAGTCCTAAAGGGCAAGCCAGTGCTTGCGGGTGTGCAGGTTCAGCTATTCAGATCTTTGATCGCAAAGCAAAAGAAAATGTAGCCAGTGAGGCAATCCAAGGGATCGAGGATTTATCATCTGCACTGACTCAAACCAAAACATCTCAAGCGAGTGCCTTTGTTGTAGGATCTGAATTGATGCAGTGGCCTGTTCAACTTAGACTTGTAAGTCCTAATGCTCCTTATTTCGAAAATGCCGACTTGTTAGTTGCGGCAGATTGTACAGCCTTTGCTTATGGTGATTTTCATAGAGATTTTTTGAAAGATAAGGTTGTGGTGATTGGTTGTCCTAAATTGGATGATAATGGTTATAATATAGACAAGTTGACAGAGATTTTATCGAATAATCACATTAAGAGTATTGAAGTTTTAAGAATGGAAGTTCCTTGTTGTGGTGGCATGACCCATGCAGTGAAAGAAGCCATGCTAAATGCAAGATGTATCGTGCCTTATAGTGAAGTGACGATTTCAACAGATGGTCGAAAATTGTAAGTTTAGGATGATAAAAAACCGCCAGCCTTCAATGATAGGATTGAAGGATAGGCGGTTTTTGTTTTATTATATATTCTCAATCTGCCAGTCAATCGGTTCTTGTCCGTGTGACTGTAAGTAATCATTACATTGACTAAAGCAGTGACTTCCAAAGAAACCTCTATAGGCACTTAGTGGACTAGGATGAGGTGCATTGAGAATCAAATGCTTAGGATGATTAAGGAGGGCTTTTTTACTTTGAGCCGGTTTACCCCAAAGTAAAATAACGATAGGTCGGTCAATAGTGTTGACGACTCTTATAACGGCATCTGTAAAGGTTTCCCACCCTATTCCCCTATGGGAGTTAGCTTCATGTGCTCGAACAGTAAGGACGGTGTTGAGCATGAGGACACCTTGATCTGCCCATTTTTTGAGATAACCATTATTAGGGATATAGCAGCCTAAGTCATCGTGTAATTCTTTATAGATATTGACCAGAGACGGCGGTGTTTTTTGTCCAGGTAAGACTGAAAAACAAAGACCGTGTGCCTGATGGTCTCCATGATAAGGGTCTTGACCTATAATGAGGACTTTTACCTTATCAAGGTCTGTATAGTGCAAAGCGTTAAAAATGTCGTTCATAGGTGGAAAAATGCGTTTTGTCTTGTACTCTTGGATGAGAAATTGACGCATTTTTCGATAATAAGGTTTTTCAAATTCATCTGCTAAGACATTTTGCCATTTATTTTTTAATATTTCTGCCATTTGAAAGCTCCTTTTTAAGCGTACTTTAGGTCTAAAGATTATTCAAAATCAAGAGACTTATCACCTAGGCTATTATACCATATTTGTTCAAGGACGGGGCTATTCAAATCAATCGGCACATTTTTCTTTAAGGGCCTTTATGGCATCAGAAGGAGAGGGATGGCTGTAGATATAGTCGCACACGACAAAACCATGAGCGATTGTTTTAAGGTCATTTGTGATGCCTTGCGGGCTTATCCCTCCGATGAGGTATAAGGGGAGATGAGTGGCTTCTTTTATATGGGTGAGCGTCTCTTGTTGGATGCCAATGGCATCTGTTTTCGTAGAAGAGGGATAAATTGCCCCAACCCCTAAATAATCGGCACCATAGACGGCTGCTTTTTGAGCCTGTTCAATGGTCTTAGCGGTGATACCTAGAAAACGAATGTGGGGGAAGGTATCCTTAATAGAGGAAAAAGGAAGGCCTTCAAGATCGGATTGCCCCAAATGAACAGATTCAATCCCTGCGAGACGTGCTAGTTCTATAGAATCATTAACAATAAGACGTGTTTCTGATAAAGCACATGCCTGTTTGAGCCAAGTGAGGTCTTGTAGTTTTTCCTCTAAGGGAGCATTCTTTCGGCGATACTGTAGCCAATCAACACCTGATGCAAGAATCGTTTCAATGACGTTCTTTTGAGTGGCTAAGGCCTGATCTTTTGTAATGACATAAAGTTGATGCATAATCGAATCCTTTCTAATCGCTTAAATATGTTTTTGAGCGAGTGATGTGAGTGCACTTAAAAGATGGCTTTCAAACCCCATCGAACTGGGATGAGAGGATACCACTTGATAAAGGGCCTCTTTTAAGTCATGGAGTGCTATTTGGCTAGCGTCAAATGGACGAAGACCTTGACCCAGATTGCAGGCAATGAGTGAACCACAGAGACAGCCTATGCCGGACTGATTTTGAATGATTGGGTCATAGTCTCCTGTAGGGGCTGGCGATTCTATTTCTGCCCATTGTCCTTCAGCGATGATAAAATCATGTACACCTGTAATCACAATAACGTCAACACGAGTTAACAATTGCTTTAGTGGAGCGTCCCACTCTTTAAGGCATGTTTCAATATCTGCTGGGCGTGTGATTGCATCAAGACCTTTAAAGTGGCTTTGACCACCTAAAAGACAGCAGATTTCTGCCCAATTTCCTTTTAAGACACTAATAGGACAAGTCTTTAAAATTTGAATGACCATTTCTTGACGCTGAGGGCTTAAATGAACGCCAACAGCATCTAAACAAATAGGCAGTTGGTATTGCTGAGCATATAAAAGTGCGGTATGAATAGCTTCTAATTTATCGAGGCTAGGGGTGCCGAGATTGATAAGAAGGCTATCAACTTGTTGATAAAGTGCCTCAAATTCAGGGCTGTAACTCGTCATGAGAGGGGTGCTTCCATAGGCATAACAAGCATTAGCCTGTAAGTGCATAGACACGTGATTAGTCAGATGGTGAATAACTGCTTTCAATTGATCAACTCCTTTATTTTCGGATAGCCCCGTGTCCCTTTTCAAAGCGGACGGAATCAACCAATCCTTTAAAGAGATAGTCTTTAGCCTTTTTGATGGCAAGTGTCATAGGTTCACCTTGAATAAGATAAGCAGTAATGGCGGTTGAAAGGGTACAACCTGTACCGTGGCTATAAGGGGCTTTCATTCTTTTCTTTTTATAAAACTGAAGTGACTCATGTGGCGAGACATTGCCCTGAGGGTAGTAAACGTCAATGGCGTAATCGGGATTGGAATCGTGGCCCCCTTTGAGGAGATAGGGGATATGGTCGAGCCGGTCTTTTAGGCGTAAGTATTCAGGTTGATTAGGGGTCAAGAGACTGGTGATAGATAACAAGTCAGACCAAGGGTCACTTGAGGATTGATTCATTGTGTATTCTGTGAGCGGGTAGCCATCGGTTGCAAAGAGGACCGGATCCCAGATAATAGGTATATTAAGGGGTTCAAGTTTTTCAGCTAGACGTGTAAGTGACAATGTTTTCCCGAGCATCCCTATTTTAATTCCTTCAAAATGATAGTCGTCGAGGAGTTTATCCAGTTGTTCAAATACCAAATCTTCAGGGAGGTCTTCACATGTGAAGACCCCTGAATGATTTTGAACAGTGATGGCACTTGTAACAGCCATAGGATAGACGCCTAGGCTATAAGCGGTTAAGCAGTCTGAACTAACACCTGCGCCAGAAGTCGGATCAAATCCAGCAATGGTTAATAGTAGCTTCATGAGTTGAACCATTTCTTTAGAGGTTCAGCTAAAGCCTTAATCATAATCCATGCAATGAGTGCACCTGAAAGTGAACTGATAGCAAAAGGAACAATAAAAAAAGTGGCAGCATGTGAAGAACCGAGGAAAAGTTGGGCCATAGGGTAGGCGACAAGTGCACCAATAAGACCTGTACCAATCACTTCTCCTATAAGGGCGAAATGAACTTTTGGGATTTTGCGATAGAGGAGTGAAGCCAATAAGGCACCAATCATACTGCCAGGAAAGGCTAAGAGACTTCCTGTTCCCATCATGTTTCTAAAAAGCGATATAAAGAAAGCGTTGGCAACGGCATAAAAAGGGCCGAGAATAACCGCTGATAGAACATTAATCAGATGTTGAATCGGGTAAGCTTTAGCCACCCCAAAAGGAATAGAAATAAAGGCGCCTAAAGTGGACCCAATTGCAATAAAAAGTGCTGAAAGTGTTAAGGCGTGTGTTCTTTTTAAAGACATTATGGGGGCTCCCTTCTATTGATCTTTTAGATGATTGAGATTTTCGCCTGCTTGGATTTTATTGAGTGTGCGAATGGCGCACATTTTGCCACACATACTGCAGGTCTTTTCGTCTTCTAAATCAGCATGTTCTCTATAGTCTCTTGCTTTTTCCGGATCAATGGCAAGATTAAACATACTTTCCCAGTCGAGTTGATGGCGGGCATCACTCATAGCAACATCCCAGTCCAGTGCACCTGGTACATTTTTGACTAAGTCACCTGCATGGGCAGCGATTTTACTAGCCATGATACCTTCAATCATGTCGTCAAGGCTAGGTAATCTAAGATGTTCAGCAGGCGTAACATAGCAAAGAAAATCAGCACCTTCACTGGCAGCAATAGCGCCACCAATAGCACCGGTAATGTGGTCATAACCAGGAGCTACATCAGTTACGAGAGGGCCTAATACATAAAAAGGTGCACCGTGGCATAATTTTTTAGCCAATTGCACATTGGTTTTGATTTCATTGAGGCGCATATGACCAGGACCTTCAATCATGACTTGAACATTTTTTTCCCACGCCCGTTTGGTGAGCTCACCAAGAATCAAGAGCTCTTGAATTTGTGAAGCGTCAGTGGCGTCTTTGATGCCTCCGGGTCTCATAGCATCACCTAAACTAAGGGTTACATCATAGGCACTTAAAATATCTAATAGGGCATCAAAGTGTTCGTAAAAGGGATTCTCTTGACCGGTCAAGGTCATCCAAGCGTAAAGAAGAGAGCCGCCTCTTGAAACGATATTCATTTGACGTGGATTGGCGTTAAAGGTACGTGCTGTATATTGATTAATCCCTGCATGAATAGTGACAAAATCGACACCGTTTTGGGCATGTGTTTCAACGACCTTTAATAAATCTTTACTGCTGATTTCACCGAGAGGCTTATCATAAAAGCCCATGGCATCATAAATGGGAACTGTTCCAATCATACAGGTAGCGGTGTCAATAAGTGCACTTCTAAAATCAGCAGTTTTCCCGTAATTGCTTAGGTCCATGATGGCATGAGCCCCATGGTCAATAGCCTTTTGTGCCTTGCTAAGTTCATAGTGGTAATCACAGGCATCCTTTGAAATACCAAGATTGACATTGATCTTAGTGGAAAGGCCACTGCCAATGCCTTTGGCTTTTAAAGCCGTGTGGTTGATATTGTGGGGAATAATCACGCGACCACAAGCTATCTCTGTCATAAGCCAATGGATGTCTACTTTTTCTGCCTGAGCAACGTGTTTCATTTCAGGTGTAATGATGCCTTTTTTGGCAGCTTCTAATTGTGTCGAATAAGATTTCATATGGAGTCCTCCTTAGAATAAAAAGGCTATTTTGAAATGGCTCAATAAGGGTAAAAGAATAAATAACACGTATTGAGACATAAAAAATAGCACCTGCAGGAAAGCACGCGCTAATAACATTTAAGGTATTCAGTGAGTTTTCAGCTTTCCTACGCCAGTATTATCTGGATCAGGTGAAAGGGTAGAAAAGTGAGCTTTTCTTCTCAGCTGTCTGGTATACAGCACCCCTAGTGAAAAGATAATTTAATTTTCATGATTATAATAACACATTCCGATAAGGGGTTCAATGCTAAAAAAAGGAGCAAAATGATGATTATTATTGAAACTGAACGCTTAATACTTAGAACTTGGGATATAGAAGATGTAGCTTCAGGACTTGCAATATGGGGTGATAAAGAAGTGATGGCATCTGTTCTTGAAGCCAAGGTCTTATCAGATTTAGAAATAAAAGAAAAAATAAAAAGAGGCATAGACCACCAAATGAGATATGGTTATCAGCACTGGGCTGTGGTTCTTAAGTCAACAGGAGAAGTTATCGGTGATTGTGGGTTTAACACCTATTATGATGATGAAAGTTTAAAGACTGGAACGCGTATGATTGAACTGTCTTTTCATTTGGCTAAGTCATTTTGGGGCAAGGGATATGCCACAGAAAGTACAAAGGCCTGCATAGATTACGCAGGAGAGAAGGACTTGGCGGATGTTGTCATTGCAGGGGTTAACAAAGACAACATCAGAAGTACCAAGATACTTGAAAAGTTAGGCTTTGAATACAAGGGACTTGTCTATTTTGAAGCTTTAGATAGCTTTGAACCCATGTTTGAATACCACTTTGACTAGGGTTTTAACAGAGAGAAAGACCTATTTTAAAGTTTCTTTATACTTCATGTATTGATTAAGGGTGGGGAGATAGTTAAGAATTGTTCCTGCGCGCTCACATTTGATTTCAAATTCCAAAGGGAGGTCTTTATAAGGGATAGATTGACGTTCCCCCTTTTTTATATACGCGTCAATAATCTCATAGGGAACGAGGAAATAAGTATCGTTAAATTTAAAGTGAACAATAATAAAAGCGAGCCCCCCCTGACGGGTAATATCTTTCATATAGTCAATTTGATGGGCATGAATATTGGAAAGTGGTAAGCTCTTGAGATGAGTCTCTTTGGCATCGAATGCAACGCATACGCCTTGGACAATCCCAATAAAATCAATGGTTGACTTTTTTTCAAAAAAGGCTTTTGTAATCATACCTTGATCGTTAATATCAATCACTTTAATAGGCGTACTGATTTTATCAACACGACATAAGCCCATGCTGTGATAGTATTCGTGGGTATAATGGATTAAATTTTCTAAGACGTCACCGCGATGGCCTCTACTATGCCACATAATGCCTCCTATAATAATACATGTCAATAATGAATTCATCTCTTATTGTAGCTCATATAACCTAAGAGTTAAATGATTAATGTAGATTTCTTGAATTTTGATTTTGTGATTGCCCCTTGTGTATAATGGGCATAAACCTGTTGATAAAATTGTGGATAATGTGTATAACCGAACTTTAAAAATTCAAAAAACGCCAAAATTCCCTGTTTAAAAACAAAAAAGCTATAAATCATGAATAAATAAGGCCGTATATTAAGACAATGTTCGATAAACATTTACATTATGTTAATAAAATGATGGATGGGGCTTATTCAATAACATGAAAGTAGATTAAAAGATGAGCCGAAATTGTGGAGGAAGTGTTAATAAACTGTTCATAAAAAAGTTGAATAGGCACTCTTGACAAGTTACATGAAAATGAGTATCATTGAATTAATGAAAAGCCCCTATGCAGGGGGTGGGGAATTAAAAAACAATCATGATTATTTTGAATGAGAATGATTATTAAATAGTCATTGAGGGTATATGTAATAAGGTGTTATAATATAACAGTACATTATAAAGACACTCAATGAAAAAAATATGGAGGTAAAAAGATATGAGTAAGAAAGTAACTATTTATTCAAGTAATACTTGTGGTTATTGCACAATGGCAAAAGAATATTTTAAAGAAAATAATGTTTCTTATGAAGAAAAAAATATTTCTAATGATATCGAAGCCAGAAAAGATTTAATGAGCAAAGGATTCATGGGCGTACCTGTTATTTATGTTGATAATGAAGTCATCCAAGGATTCAACAAAGCAAAATTAGATGAATTATTAGACTTATAATAAGTCAAAAAAGTGAGCCTTCGGGCTCACTTTATTATGATTTTATTTGTTAGAAAAATCACAATCTTTTTTAGAGGTGGTTAATTCTATTTATTTCATAGAGTGATATTTTTTTAAGTGTATTAAAAGGAGGCTTTATAATGAACAAGAAAGTACTAATTGTGGGTGGTGTAGCTGGTGGTGCGAGTACAGCTGCGCGATTAAGACGTCTTGATGAGAATGCAGAAATTATTATGTTTGAAAAAGGGGATTATATTTCTTTTGCGAACTGTGGGTTACCGTATTACATAGGCGGTACGATTGAAGAGCGTGATGCTTTGCTGGTGCAAACACCAGAGGCAATGCACAAGCGTTTTGGTATTGATGTTAGAGTAAAAAATGAAATTCTTAGTATTGATAGGGACAATAAGAAAGTGACTGTTAAAAATCATAAGAGCAATGAAACATATGAAGAATCATATGATGTATTGGTCCTTTCTCCGGGTTCAACACCCCTTAAACCCCCTATTAAAGGCATTGATTCACCTAATATTTTTACCCTTTGGAACATTCCGGATGTAGATCGTATCAAAGGATATGTGGATGATTTAAAACCCAAAAAAGCCGCAGTAATTGGAGGCGGGTTTATTGGGCTTGAAATGGCTGAAAATCTCTATGATAGAGGGATTGAAGTTTCTGTAATCGAAATGGCTGACCAAGTGATGGCGCCTGTAGATTACGAAATGGCTCAAATGGTCCATAAACATATGAGAGATAAAAAAATAGATTTACACTTAGCAGATGGTGTTGATTATTTTGAATACCACAATGGTCAAACTAAAGTTTTCCTTAAGAGCGGTCAATCGGTTGAAGCAGATATGGTGATGTTATCAATCGGGGTTAAACCACAATCTGAATTAGCGAAAGCAGCGGGATTAGCAGTGAATCAACGGGGTGGTATTATTGTTTCTGATGAACTATTAACCTCTGATCCAAATATTTATGCTATTGGTGATGCCGTTGAAGTCGTTGATTATATTGGCGGTGGTAAAACCATGGTACCACTAGCAGGTCCAGCCAATAAACAAGGTAGAATTTGTGCTGACAATATTTGTGGTAGACATGTCACTTATAAGGGAACGCAAGGAACTTCTGTGGCAAAAGTTTTCGATCTTACTGTGTCTTCAACAGGTGTTAATGAGAAAAGCTTAAAGAGACAAGGTAAAGTGTATGGTCAGGATTACTACACTTTGTTGGTTCATCCTAAATCGCATGCCGGATATTACCCAGGTGCTATTCCGATGACACTTAAGTTGATTTTTGATGCATCAGGTAAAATATTAGGGGCTCAAAATGTGGGCTATGATGGTGTTGAAAAACGTATTGATGTGATTGCAACAACTATCCGATTAGGGGGTAAAGTCAGTGATTTGACAGAACTTGAATTGGCTTATGCGCCGCCTTATTCGTCAGCAAAAGATCCTGTTAATATGGCAGGTTTTGTAGCAGAAAATATTTTAAATGATACAATGAAGCCTTTCCAATGGCATGAATTTGAAAACTTGACTGATAAAGATATTATTTTAGATGTAAGAGAACCCATTGAAAGAGAAATGGGCTATATTGAAGGCTCTATTAATATTCCAGTAGATGAGTTGAGAAACCGTTTAAGTGAACTCGATTCTTCAGCTAAGATTGTTGTCTATTGTGCTGTTGGAATCAGAGGGTATGTGGCATCAAGAATTTTAATGCAAAATGGTTTTGACAAGGTTTATAATCTGATGGGTGGTTATACAACTTACTCTTGTGTTTTCTGCCAAGATGACAATAGCAAATGTGGTGGTATTTCATGTGATGCCAGTTCACTTTCAGTTTCGGAATTTGGTGATGTTGAAAATCAAGATGAAATTGATGAGGCCAATGCGGAAGTGGTAAAGCTTAATGCCTGCGGTCTTCAATGTCCTGGACCTATTATGCAAGTCCATAAGTCACTTGAAGGCATGAAAGCAGGCGATATTTTAGAAGTAAAAGCAACTGACCCTGGTTTTATGAGTGACATCGGTGTATGGTGTGATAAAACAGGGAATACACTTTTAGACAGTGGTAAAGAAAAAAATGGTTTTTATGCGCGTCTTAGAAAAGGAAAGAAAAAATCACCTGTTCAGGCATCAGCAGTAGCTGTAGATCCTAAAGACGACAAAACAATGGTTGTTTTTAGTGGTGATCTTGACAAGGCAATTGCGACACTTATTATTGCCAATGGGGCAGCTTCTATGGGTAAAAAAGTAACCCTATTCTTCACTTTCTGGGGACTTAATATTTTGAGAAAACCCAATAAAGTCAGTGTTAAAAAAGATTTTATCGGTAGAATGTTCTCAGGTATGATGCCAAGAGGAACACGTAAATTGGGCCTTTCTAAAATGAATATGTTTGGTATGGGACCTAAAATGATTCGTATGGTGATGAAAAAACACAATGTGGATTCAGTGGAAGACCTGTTACAAGCAGCGATTGATAATGGTGTTAGAATGGTAGCGTGTAATATGAGTATGGATCTCATGGGTATTACTGAGCAAGAACTCATTGACGGTGTTGAAATGGGAGGCGTGGCTTCAATGTTAGGAGCAGCTGAAGATTCAAACATGAGTTTATTTATTTAAGACAGCATAGGACGCTTAACTTATGCTATAATATGATAGCAATGGAGGTGTGACTTGTGGCTGATGCAGAAGCAAAGAAGAAAATCATTAATCGCTTAAGAACGATTAAAGGACATATTCAAGGCATTGAAAAAATGGTTGAGGATGATAAAGGCTGTGACGAAGTGTTAGTACAGATAGCAGCTGTAAAATCATCGGTTCATAAGGTAGGACTTGCTATCATGGAAGAACATGCATCAACTTGTTTTGTTGAAGATGATGAAATGGATAAAGAAAAGTTAGAAGCACTGATTAAACTGATTTTCAATTACACAAAATAATTAAAAGGCACGTTGCTAAACGTTTACAGACGGGGAGCAGCGTGTTTTTTTATGGCGGGGATTTGAATTTGGTTAGAAATGGGTTAGGATGTTCTCTAAAAGATTGACTCTAAAAAATGTCATGAGATAATAAGATAAAAGTTACTTTTGGAAGGGAGATTATAATATGAGAAAATTTTTAGTAACTGCTCTAGTGGTTATACTAGTTGTTGTATCATTTAGATTTACGATTTTATGGCAGTTATTTTCAGGACATTCTGGGATACATATTCTAGGAGATGGGACTAACGGGTCAGAAATAGAAAACATCACAGAAGTGGGAGATAAGGAGACTGTCAATTACGAATTGGACCGTGATTTTGACCATCTTGATATTTCAAGAGCAGTTGAAGCCTATGTTCATTTTGCAGACGAGTACAAAGTGATTTTGAATGTAGATAAAAAAATATCGAACAATGTAATTGTAAAAGTAGAGGATGATACCTTAGTCATCAGTGTTGAAAATCGCATCCATAGCATCAATCGTGATCAAATAGTTGTTGATATTTATATGCCACAAGTTAGTGGGCTGAAAGTTTCTGAAGCAAGTAAAGTCACCATAGACCAAGAAATGGTTTACTCGGATAACTTGGATATTGATGTAGAAGAGGCATCAAAACTTGATCTTTATGCGACTAGTGAAAACGTGGATATAGAGGTTAATAGTGCTTCAAAATTAAGTGGTTCAATTGATTCAGAAAATCTCCAATTGGATATTTTAGAGGCATCAAAGGTAGATCTTGTTGGACAAGCTGAAAATCTTGAACTTGATGTTTCAGATGCAAGTCATGCGAAAATGGATGAATTTCAAGCCAATAATTTGAAAGCGGAGTTGAGTAGTGCTTCCAATGCAGAGCTCAAGGTAAAAGACACTTTAGAAAGTAAAATAACTGGGGCGTCTGATTTATCTTATGAAGGCAATCCATCCCTTGATAATATTGATACAGATTTTATAAGTCATTTAAGACAAGTCAATTAAAAAGAATAAAGTAACGCTTGCAGTGGTCTTTCGCCCATAAAGTAAAATATTAAAGTATGTTTTAGTGGAAAAGAAAGAGAGCCTGTAAGGGTTACTTTTTTTTGAGTCAAGAGAAAGTGAAAAGCTTAATCAATTTTTAATGAACTATTTATGAAATTTTACGTTAAATTTTGTACAATGTATTTATAGAATATGAAATGATAAGGAGAACATCATGAAGAGACGGAAAGTAGTCATAGGATTGATCATTGCAGCTGTTATAATTGTGTTTATTGTTGTCGCAGCAATGAATGGTGGTCAATCGGATCAAAGTTCAGCGTCTAAAGACGGTATTTATGTTAAAACTGGCCAAGTGACGGAAGATAATTTATCTGAAACAATCAGTACAAAAGGCAGTGTTGTTTCTAGAGATTCTACTACCATTTACGCAGAGGTATCTGGAACAGTAGACAGTATCGAGGTTGAGAATGGAGCCTCTGTCAAAAAAGGCGACATCTTGGTTAAGCTTCACTCAGAAAGCTTAGATAAACAAATTAGAGATGCCAAGCTACAGCTTGAAATTGCTGAATTAAACTATCAGTCATCAACGAATAGCAATTCAAGTAATAGCCAAGTCAAATCAGCAAAAGCAAGTTATGATACCGCTAAAGAAAACTTGAATGACCAAAAGGTTCTTTTTGAAGCGGGTGCAATCAGTGAAAAAGAATATGAGACAGCTCAACAGTCATATGATAGTGCTTATCGTGCTTATATTGATGCACAGCATGCAACCAGTTCATCAGCAAATGCTGTTAAAGTATCAGAATTAGATTTTGAACGTTCTAAAAATGCTTATGATGATTTACTTGAGTCGAAAGAAAAAACAGTTATCCGTGCGACAATGGATGGAACGGTAACAGGGATTGATGTTCATGAACTCGACATGATTAATGCAGGAACAGCAGTTGCCACTGTAGAAACAGCATCCGACTTACAAGTAGAAGCTTATATTGGTGAATACGATATTAATAAAATCAAAATGGGACAAGATGTCTTAGTAACCTCTGACAGTATAGATGATGCGGAATACCAAGGTAAAGTTTCTTTTATTGATAGTAAAGCCATGGTTCAATCAGTGGGACAATCTTCCGAAAGAAGTATTTTAGTAAAAGTAGATATTCTGGATTCAACGGTTTTTAAACCTAATTTCACAGCAGATTTAGAAATTACGGTGGCTCAATCCGCTCAAGCCACAGCAGTTTCTTATGATGCGTTGGCTTATGAAAATGACAGTTATTTTGTTTATACTATTAAAGATGGGAAAGCACAAAAACACAATGTAACATTAGGCGTTGAAGGCGATATTAATGTTGAAATTATATCAAGCGATATCCAAGTGGGGGATCAAGTCGTTATTGATCCACCGACAGAACTAGAAGATGGCAGTAATGTCAATGATCTAGGAGGACAATAAAATGATAAAGATTGAGAAATTAGACAAAATTTATGATACGGGTGCGGTTAAAGTTCATGCCCTTAAAAATGTCGATTTATCAATCGATAAAGGCGATTTTGTAGCAATCGTTGGTGCTTCAGGTTCTGGTAAATCTACTTTAATGAACATTTTAGGGTGTCTAGACAAACCCAGTTCAGGCAGTTATGTACTAGATGATGTTAAAACAGAATCCATGTCTTCAGAAAAATTAGCTGAGATAAGAAATAAGAAGATAGGTTTTGTTTTTCAATCATTTAATCTTATTCCAAGAACAAGCGCCTTGCATAATGTAGAACTGCCGATGATTTATGCAAAAGTACCTCGTAAAGAACGCTTAGATAAAGCCAAAAAGGCTTTATCTAGAGTAGGACTGGGTGATAGAATGGATCATAAACCGAACGAAATTTCAGGTGGGCAAAAGCAACGGGTTGCCATTGCAAGAGCGTTGGTTAATGATCCCGCGATTATATTAGCCGATGAACCAACCGGTAATCTTGACTCCGTTTCTACCCATGAAATTATGGACATCTTTAAAGAACTTAATCAAGAAGGGGCAACCATTATCCTAGTGACACATGAACCCGATATTGCCGAAGAGGCCAAACGTGTTGTGACCTTTAAAGATGGTGAAATCATCAGCGATGTCCTCAATCAGGAGGTGGACGCATGAATATAATGGAAAGTTTCCGGATAGCAATCAATGCCATTCGAGTCAATAAGATGCGGTCTATCCTAACCATGTTGGGTATCATTATTGGGATTTCTTCTGTTATTGCAGTGCTCACCATAGGGAGTGGTGGACAAGCGGCGATTAACGGTCAATTTGAATCTTTTGGTGTCAATCGCTTAATGATTTACCTGAATACGGATCAAGAATATACTATGCGAGATTTTATGACCTTAGATGATGTAGATGCTTTAAATGAGGCCTTGGGCGATAAGGTTCAAGGTATTTCACCAAGCTATTCACAGAGTATGCAGGTTGTTCAAAAACTTCAGTCTAAAGACAGTGATGGAATCAGTGTAAATGCCTTAGGTGTTAACGAAAGTTATAATAATATTGTGGATATTGATCTCTTAAAGGGGCGTTTTATTAAACATACAGATAGTGTGGGATCTCGATTTGTGACTATTATTGATGAAAAATTAGCGAAGGATATATTTGGAACGACTGATGTTCTCGGCAAAAAAATCACCTTAAGTGCCTATAATCAAAAATTGAATTTTACCATTGTAGGCATTCAAAAGGCTGAGGAAGACTCACTTTTGACAGGGTATAATCAAATTTCTACTATTTATGTTCCTTATAATACGATGGCACGTATCTTAGGCATGGGTGATACTTTGTCTAGTTTACAAGTTAATGCTGCTATGGATACTGATAAGGATGAGATTGAAAAGACCATAAAATCTGTACTCAGTAAACGACATCGCAATGAGGAATCTATGTATGATGTTTATAGTGCGGAAAGTGAAATTGAAATCATTAATTCAGTGACAGGCGTTATAACAGGTATTATTTCTGCTATTGCAGCAATTTCTTTGCTTGTTGGTGGAATTGGTGTAATGAACATCATGCTGGTTTCCGTAACAGAGAGAACACGTGAAATTGGTATTCGTAAAGCACTCGGTGCAAGAAGAAAAGACATTTTAATGCAGTTCTTAGTTGAAGCGATTATTATTTCCTTACTAGGAGGTGTTATTGGAACGATTTTAGGGGCAGGTATTGCTTCAATAGCAGCATGGAGACTTGAATTCCCAATGGTTGTACCAATTAGCGCAGTTGTTATTGCATGGGTATTTTCTGCTGGTGTGGGTATTTTCTTTGGTCTTTATCCAGCCAATCAAGCTGCAAAACTTGATCCGATTGATGCATTAAGATATGAATAATAAAAAAATGATTAGGGGAGGTACAAATATGAGTGAAAATCAAGTGAACAATTATGACCCTTTAGAAACAGGTTCTCCAGAGGAAGATAGAAAACCAATGGGGCATATTCAAAGAATTATCAAAGTCTTTACGAGTCCAGGGGAAGCTTTTGAAGATATCAGCCGTCATCCTAAAATATTAATCCCAGCTATTATTATAATCGTGGTGATGACATTGGTAACGCTCTTGAACTTTGATCAAATGGTTGAAGCGGTACGTCAGCAGACACTAGCACAATCCCAAATGCTTGGAACTGATATTCCAGCAGATGGTTTTAGCAGCATAGCAAGAGCCTCAGCAATAGGAAGTCTCGCTTTTGTAGGAATAGGCGTGGTAATAGCAGCGTTAATTAGAGCCTTTGTAACATGGGCTATTGGAACGTTTTTTTCATCAGAAGGGTCCATTAAAAAATTATTCAGTGTAACTTTATATGCTGCTATGATTTCTACAGTAGGATCAGCTTTAGCAGAGCTTATTAAGTTTTTACTTGGCATAAGCACTTTTTCCTTTTCGCCTGCTATGTTTGTAGGTCAATTAGAAGTTTCTCAATCACTTTCTGTTCTTTTGGCGTCGATTAACCTGTTTTCAATTTGGTATTGGATTGCTTTATCTATTGGTGTAAGTAAGGTAGAAAAAATATCTTTTGTCAAATCATTGTTAATTGTTGTCATTCCGTCAATTCTTATGATTGTTTTAAGTGTTTTCATTTCAGGAATGGCACAATCATTAATTGGTTTATAGGAAACTAAAGAAAAATGCCCTTTTGGGCATTTTTTTTATTACCTATGAAGGTATTGAAAAGACTGGATTATAATAGAAAAACACTGATTATTAAACTCTAAAAAATAAAAAAAATCAAAAAAGGGTTTTAAATAAATATTGATGGGGGTATAAGTATTCACAGGCGTTAAGATAATAGGTGGTTAATGTCCTGTTGTTGACAGAAAGAAGTGGTTATGGTAATATCAATTTGTAATGATTACAATTTGGAATCATTCACAAAACATCTCAATAAGAGACAAGTATGAGGAGGAAATAATTATGAAATACGAATGTACAGCATGTGGTTATATTTATGATCCAGTAGTAGGCGATCCTGATAGTGGTATTGCACCAGGAACAGCATTTGAAGATATTCCTGAAGATTGGGTTTGCCCACTTTGCGGTGTAGGCAAAGACATGTTTGAACCCGTACAATAATCATTTTTTTATTACTTAAATAGAAGTAACACAATAGAATTAAAGGAAAGTGGTGACATATGATAGCTAACAATGTGGGAGATTTTCTAAAGTCTCATGGCATTAAACCGTCATATCAAAGAGTTAAGATATATGAATATCTTATGAATACGACTGAACATCCAACTGTTGATATCATATATAACGCACTCAACCAAGACATTCCAACCCTTTCTAAAACAACAGTATATAACACACTTAAAACATTTATTGATAAGAACATTGCAATGGTGATTACCATTGATGAAAATGAATCAAGATATGATGTATTAACATCTCTTCACGGACACTTTAAGTGTTTAAAGTGTCAGAGAGTCTTTGATTTTGAAGTAGATGTTGAAGAAATGAATCAAGATTCACTTGAAGGCTTTCAAATTGAAGAAAGGCAATTGTTTTATTACGGATATTGTAATGAATGTAAAAAGAAAGACGAGGAGGGTTTTAAATGAAGAAGCAAGATGTTTACAAATGTAGTGTATGCGGTAATATCGTAGAAGTTAATCACGTAGGTGGTGGTACATTAACATGCTGTGGTCAAGAAATGGTTTTGTTAGAAGAAAAAGCCGCTGATTCAGCAACTGAAAAACATGTGCCTGTAGTAGAAGCAATTGAGGGCGGTTATAAGGTAATAGTAGGTTCTACACTTCATCCAATGAAAGAAGATCATTTCATTGAATGGATTGAATTAATTACTGAAACTGAAACCTTAATTACATTCTTAAAACCTGGTGATGAACCGGTTGCAATATTTAAAACAGATGAAAAAGCTGTTAAGGCGAGAGAATATTGTAATCTTCACGGATTATGGAAGAATGAATTATAGTTTTTTGATAAAAACATGCAGATAATAAATGACGTAGAGTTTGGGAATCCAAGCTCTACCTTTTTGGAAAGGTGGATATAATAATGATTAGTTCAAAACTCGAAAAGGTCATTAATGAACAAATCAATGCAGAATTTTATTCGGCTTATCTCTATCTCTCGATGTCAGCCTATTTCGAAAGTATTAATCTTCCGGGATTTGCAAATTGGATGAAGGTACAATTTGAAGAAGAACAGTTTCATGCAATGAAGTTCTTTAATTATTTAATAGACCGTGGTGGTAGAGCAACACTTGGAGCGATTGAAACCCCTCAAAAATCATGGGAAAATCCGATTGATGTTTATGAAGAAACACTTAAACATGAACAACATGTCACTGCTTTGCTTAATCAATTAGCAGATGTAGCAGATGAAGAGAGAGACAGACCAACACGGAATTTACTCATTTGGTTTATTGATGAACAAGTTGAGGAAGAATCAACAGCGGAAACCATACTCAATGAATTAAAATTAATTGGCGGCGAAGGACATGGATTATTGATGTTAGATCGTGAATTATCATCACGTGTTTTCACACCACCAACTAATGCATAAGAACATTTTGGCGTAGGTCTTATGTGGATAAGAACGTATAAGGTATTTTTTTTAAGGGAGGTATTTTAAATGGCATCAATTAAAGGAACACAAACAGAACAAAACTTATTAAAAGCTTTTGCTGGTGAATCACAAGCGAGAAATCGTTACCAAATGTTTGCAAAACAAGCTGAAAAAGATGGTTACCAACAAATTGCAGCTCTATTTTTAGAAACTGCTGACAATGAAAGAGTACATGCTAAAAAATTCTTTTCTTTCTTAGAAGGTGGAGCTGTAGAAATTACAGCATCTTATCCAGCAGGAAAAGTAGGAACAACACTCGAAAATTTAAAAGCAGCAGCAGCTGGTGAACATGAAGAATGGGAAGATTTATATCCAGCTTTTGCAAAAATTGCTAGAGAAGAAGGATTTCCTAAAGTTGCAGTGGCATTTGAAATGGTAGCTAAAGCTGAAGTAGAACATGAAGTGAGATACTTAAAATTAGCAGCTAATGTTGAAAATGGAACTGTATTCAAAAAAGATCAACCTGTAAGATGGAAATGTGCAAAATGTGGTTATGTACACGAAGGTCCAGAAGCACCTGGTACTTGCCCAACTTGTCAACATCCACAATCTTACTTTGAATTAAAAGAAGAAAATTATTAAGATTAGATGATTCAATGTTTATTGAGTAAGCCTATAATAATCGGTTAAGACGTTAGTAGCGTCTTTCCTTAAAGAGATGATATTCGTATCATCTCTTTTGTTGTTTAGGGGGCGTTAAAATCTCTCAACTTCTTTTGACATAAAGGATTTAAAAGTGTTAGAATATTAAGATAATAGACAGATGATGAGAGAATAAGGAGGCCGCCATGACAAGAGAAGAAGCCTTTCATTGGCTAAATGAGAATGTAAAAAGTGAGAGTTTGATTAACCACTGTCTTTCTGTTGAAGCTTCTATGAGAGGTTATGCAGATCAATGGGGAGAAGATGTTGAATACTGGGGAATGTGTGGTTTATTACATGATATTGACTTTGAACAATATCCTGAAACTCACCCCCAACAAGGGGCTATGTGGCTCAAAGACAAGGGATTTGATGAAGCGTTTGTAACAGCGGTTTTAGGTCATGGCAATGAAACAGGAGTTGCACGGGAAAGTCGATTAGCCAAAACCCTTTATGCTGTAGATGAATTATCTGGATTTGTTATTGCTGTGGCTTTAATGAGACCTGAAAAACTAGAGGGGATGACGCCTAAATCAGTTAAGAAAAAAATGAAATCTAAAAGCTTCGCAAAATCTGTATCAAGAGAAGACATTATAGAAGGTGCTGAAGACTTAGGGATTGATTTAAGTGTTCATATTCAAAATGTTATTGATGCTTTAACAGCTGGTGAAGCGAGACTTAATAAAGAAGGCAGAACCCTGCTATAAAAGACAAATGGACTTTTACCCTTAGCGGTATAAGTCCATTCCTTCGTTTGCAAGTGCATCAGCTTGATGATTGAGACTTGAAATAGTCATAAAGTCATCACGTGAATAATTAAGGCCATTAAAATCATTGAATTTTTGGTGCCATTTTTTAATATCAGCTGCTTTGTCATGATTAAGATGTCCTTTAATTTTATAAAATTTGACAGCTTTAAATTCATTAACGAGCGTAATTAACGTTTCCCATAATGCTTGATTTTCAACAGGCTCTTTTTTGGCGGTTTTCCAACCGTTCATCTGCCATTTTACATACCATTTTTCTTTGAAACAATTCACGACATAGGCACTATCCGAAAATATTTCGACGATAAGTTCTTTGGACTGGAGTGCTCTTAATCCTTCTATGACTGCGGTAAGTTCCATCACATTATTGGTAGTTTGAGGGGCACCACCAAATAGGGTTTTAAGGTGTTCGTTATATTTTAAGACAGCACCCCAACCACCGATATTGCTTTCTTTACCATTACCAGAGCAGGCGCCATCGCATACTAAAGTTACTTTCTTCACAATAACCTCCTTTTTTTATCTATTATAACAAAGAAACGCTTGAGAGGGACATTTTTTATAATTATTAGTCTTCATCTGTAGATAGTCAATAGTGGAAATGTTATAATCAAGTTTAGGAACATAAGACGATAATTAAAATGGGAATTGGAAAGACTAATGAATAGCCCTACTTATGACGATAGATAATGAACACAAAGGAAGGCAAATATGCGCCAAATTAAAAGTGAAAAGTCAATTGAAAGACTTTATAAAATGATTAGACATAAAAGTATGACATTAACAATAGATGAAAAGCAGTATGAAGGATTCGCATTAAATTTACTCGAAGAAATACCTTATTTTAAAGAAAATCCCCAGCACAAGGGATTGCATATGATTGAATCAGATCCCATAGGACGTTCAATTGTTTGGGGATACGTTGATAAAGGGCATGCCAAAACATTAGTCCTCTATGGTCATCATGATGTTGTAGACGTCTCTGTTTATGGTTCATTAAGTGACTTGGCTTTTAATCCAGATGCCTTAAAGGTTCAATTAAGTGACCTTTGTCAAGAAGCTAGGGATGATGACTGGTTATTTGGGAGAGGCAGTGCCGACATGAAAGCAGGTAGTGCTGCTCAGTTAACAGCACTGGAAGCTCTAGCTCAAGAAGAGGGCGGACTGAATTTATTGTGGTTATCCTTACCCGATGAAGAGAACCTTTCGCAAGGTATGCGTCATGCAGGAGACCTTCTCAACGAATTAAGTCATCGCTTCCATATGACCTATGAACTTGCCATTCAATCGGAACCACATGAAAGAGGACCTCATAAAGAAGCGGTTATACATACCGGTTCTGTAGGTAAGATAATGCCTATGATATGGTGTAAAGGGGTGCCTGTTCACTGTGGTGAACTTTATAATGGCTTTAATCCAATGGGAATGATGGTTGAAGTAATTAAGGCTGTTAATCTCAATACGGAAATGTCGGATAAGGTAGAAGCTGAAATGGTTGCGCCACCGACTTTTTTAGGCTGGATGGATTTTAGAAATCAATATAATGTCACAACGCCAGAAATTGTTGGGGCTTATTTTAATTGGCTATCACTCAATAATGATTATCAGAGCAAAATGGATCAATTAAAAGAATTATGCATATGGAGTATAGAAGATGCTATTAACCAGTATAATTACTCTTATAATCAATTTCTTAGAAAACACGGGCAAAGAAGTCATTGCGAACGCAATGATTGTGAGCCCTATGTTTTAACGTTCTCAGAATTGATTGAATGTTTACCTCAAGAGCATAGCCTTGAAGCCTACTATCAATTATGGCTCAACACGGGAGAGCATAATCAAACTTATCCACATGAAAAAATGTTCTTTTTTGTTAAATGGCTTATGGAAAAAGTGGATATAGATAAACCCTATATTGTAATTGGAATGATGAACACCCTTTATCCAGCCATTTCTTCACATCAGTATTATCTAGAGACCCTTCAATCAACACTTCAGCATTATGAAAAAGAAGAAGAATATCCGATAAATATTAAGCGATTTTTTATGAATATATCTGATATGAGCTTTTATGCACCCCATGATGAAGGAATACAAGTTATTCTTGATAATATGCCGTCTCATTTTGTAGAAGAGCCTTATTTTTCAAAGAAAAATCTTGCTATGCCAACCATTAATATTGGACCTTGGGGTAAAAATTTGCATTTAAAAACAGAATGTGTCTATAAACCTGATGTTGAAAAACATGTGCCAGAATTGATTTGTTTAGTAGCTGACATACTCAGTCAATTAAGGGGCTAAGGTCTTAATCGGCTCTCGGGACTAAAGAAAAAGCGGTCTATCTTCTTTTTAAGAGAAGATAGACCGCTTTATTAATGTGATTTAAAGGACTTATCCACACTGTTAAGCGTTTACATTCACAGGCTTTCAACAAGTTATATCAATAAATGTGGATAAAGCTGTGGATAATGTTGAAAAATCAAACTAATGTTTCATAAAGGTCAATATCGGCTTTAATGAGTTCTAATGAACGAACCCAAAAGTCTTTTTGAGTTGTATCAATGCCAACACTTTGACAAACGGATTCAATTGACATTTTACCAGTGGCTTTTAATAATTTATCGTAGTCACTTGTAAATGCAGGCCCTTTTTCTTTAAAGATATCATAAAGTCCTGTAGCAAAAAGCAAACCAAAAGCATAAGGGAAATTATAATAATTACGTGCAGCATAGTAGTAGTGAACCTTGTTCAACCACATATAAGGATGAAGCACGTCTTCGTCTAAAGCGTCACCATAAGCTTTCTTTTGCGCTGCAAGCATGCTGTCTTTAAATTCTTCAACTGAAAGCGGATGATCCTTTCTTTTTTCGAAGACAGTAGACTCAAAATAGAAACGTGAAAGAATATCAACGATAACTTGTGTTGCCCCTTGAAGTCTATCTTCTAGTACGGCAATTTTGAGATCGTCATCGGCTGTTTTAAGTGTCGCGTTTCTAACGACTGTTTCACAGAAAATAGAAGCCGTCTCAGCAAGTGGCATTGGATAATGTGTATTGAAAGGAGCTTCATCTTTAAGACGATCCCCATGGAAACCATGGCCTAATTCGTGTGCAATAGTGAGTACATTTTTGAGTTTGCCGTTGAAGTTTAAAAGAACACGACTTTGACCAATTGGAGGTATATTACTACAAAATGCCCCACCACGTTTGCCAGCTTTAGGTTCAAAGTCTACCCAGTTTTCATCAAAAGCTCTTTGAGCAAATTGAGATAAATCACTTGAAAAATCAGCAAAGCTATTAACGACAAAAGTTTTGGCTTCTTCTATACTGTAGTCTTTATCTTCTTTACTAACAGGAGCAAGTAAGTCATAAAAAGGCATTGGACCTTGATGTCCCAAATGTTTAGCTTTGGCTTTAATATATCTTCTGAAATGAGGTAAATAAGCTTCCATAGATTCAATCATAGCATCTAAGGTTGCTTTTGACATTCTAGCATTATAAAGGGTTTCAGAAAGTGGTGAGTCAAACCCTCTTAGTTCTGAAAGATAAAGCACTTCACCCTTGATACTGTTAAGAGCAGCAGCAGAAATTTCAGCATGTTTTTCATAAGCTTTAAGTTCGGCTTCATAAGCTTTTTTTCTGACAAGGGGATTGGCATCATAAGCCAGATTTCTAAGAGACATAATAGGCAATGTTTTGATATCACCTTCGAGTTCTATGTCACCAGTTAGTTGTGATGAAACTGTACTTTGAAGCATTTCCCAAGCAGTAGACCCTGTGTTTTTAAGGCTGGCAATTAGCATCTCTTCTTCTTCTGAAAGTGAGTATTTATTTTGATCTTTTAAAGATTCAAGATAAAACAGATGCGTCTTGATAAGCTCGCTTTTTTCAGCAAGTGCTTTTAAATTATCAACTGAGGCAAGCCATTTTTTTAAGCTTACAAGGGGTAGTGTCATCTGGTTAGCAAGGACGAAAACTTTGTCTTGTAGGGCAATGGCATTTTGGTTACGGGTATCTGTTGCGTAGCTAAGTGACCCATAAGCGCCAAGTACTCTTAATTTGGACTCGTCTTCGCTCATTTCTTTTATCATCACTTCAAGTGTCTTAATGGGTGATTGGTGATCACTGAGGTGTTGGTCAATGAGAACTTTATATTTATCAGTTAATCCTTCTAATATTTTAAGGTCGGTTTTGAGTTTTGGATCATCAAAACCTTTATATAAGGGCGTTAAATCCCAAGTATTCATGGTTAAACCTCCTTTGAAAGTTCAATAAATTGATCAATATCTTTTTCAAGCATTGAAAGTGATTGTGTCCAAAACGCTTGAGATTCAGCATCAATGTCCATGATTTTACAAACATCAACAATAGACATTTTACCGGTGCTTGCTAATAGCACATCATATTTAGAGACAAATTCTTCTGGTGCATCAAGATATTTGGCATAGAGACCTTTTGCAAATAGCAGACCAAAAGTATAAGGAAAATTATAAAAATTGAGTCCTGCAGAATAATAGTGTGATTTAATAAGCCACATATAAGGATGGAGAGATTCAGGATCAAGTCCGTCGCCATAAGCGGTTTTTTGAGCTTCAATCATGGCCTCTTTCATAAGGGCAACAGACAGGGGCTGTTCAGCTCGAATATCAAAGACTTTAGACTCAAATAAAAAGCGTGAATAAATATCACATACAACTTGTGTACTATCTTGTAGAGTATTTTCAAGAATCGTGAAAGCTTCTTTTTTACTAGCAGTTTTAAGCGTCGCCTGATTAACAATCGTTTCGCAGAAAGTGGAAGCTGTTTCAGCAAGCGGCATAGGTGTATCTTGATTTAGAATACTCTCTTGACAAATACGTGTGGCATGATAGCCATGGCCTAATTCATGTGCCAAGGTAATGACATCTCCTAAAGACCCTGTAAAATTCGTTAAAACACGGAATTCATTAATTTTAGGAATATCAGCACAAAAAGCCCCTGACACTTTGCCAGCTTTAGGACTGACATCAATCCAATTTGAAGACATTGCAGTATGAGCCACTTCTTTTAAAGAATCAGAGAATTGACCAAATTGTTCTAGAATAAAATCACAAGCTTCTTCATAAGTGTAAGTTTTATTGAGTTCTCCCATAGGTGCAAATAAATCATAGAAAGGTAGACCCTTTTGATGGCCTAAAAGTTGCCCTTTTACCTTCAAGTATTCATGGAATTTTGGAAGGGATTTCTTCATGGCGCCGAGCATGGCTTCAAGCGTTTTAGGGCTCATATTGGTTTGCTCAAGCGTCATTTGAAGAGGAGACTCATAGCCACGACGTTTTGAAAGGGTAATCACTTCACCTTTAATAGCGTTGAGCGACATGCTGACCCCTTCATCTATTTTTTCGTAAGCTTTAAGTTCAGCATCATAAGCTGCTTTTCTGACATCAGCTTTGTCACTATAAGCTAAGTTTCTTATTTCTGAAATGGTCATGTTTTGTTTTTTACCATCAAGTGTCACATCGGCAGTGAGTTGTGATGTCAATTGACTTTGCAATAAACTGAAAGCATTTGACCCTGTAATGGATAAGTGTGAAGCCAAAACTTCTTCTCTTTCAGTGAGCATATGCTCAGCAGATTTAGACCAAGATTCAATGACAAAAGCATACTGAGTGAGCACTTTTGATGCATGAATCAAGTCGTCGACATTGGTGACACTTTTGAGATAGGTTTTCATTTTCGCAAGGGGACCTGCGAGTTCAGAATTCATAATAGAAAGCTGATTCATATAATTAAGAGCATCTTTATTAGACGTATCAGCAGAGAAGTTAAGATTTGCATAAGTGAATGCAAGATAAAATGTTTCTAAAAATGATTCGAATTCAAGTATAAAGGACTCTAAACTAGTGGAATCCTTTATTTTCTTAGCACTTTCATTAAGTGTTTTTATTTTTTCTTTTAAATATTTGATATCACCTAGAAAATGAGGATCATCAAATCCCTTATAAAGGGAATCAAGTTGCCAATTGTAATCCATTAATAGCCTCCTTCGGATTTTAATTAGATTCATTATATCATAAAAATATTTTTATATATCAGAATATTTTGTATATGGAAATATAATCAATTAAGAAAAATCAAAAGGTGTAAGTTCTCCAATGAAAGGGTTATCAGAGTGTGGTGTGAGAAATCAGGATTGATTTGGATGTTGATTGAGCATCAAGTTAGGGTGTTTAGCCTTATATTGACTTTTAAACTCATACATACGCATATCAGCGATTTTACTTAAAACCTCAAAGACCATTGAATCATTTGGAAAAAATGAAAGACCATAACTAAAACTTACAGGCAAATGATAGACATTGTACTCAATCGTGTAGTCTTTATATTTTTCAAAGAGTGAAGCAAGTTTATCAGTGGCCGCTTCTGGTGTAGTATCGCGGAGGATAATGACAAATTCATCGCCGCCAATTCTGGCAAAAATATCATCTTTTTTAAGTTCTTTCTTTATAAGACTCGTAAAAGTGACGAGAACCTTGTCACCTGCTTGATGACCGTAACTGTCATTAATCGTTTTCAATCCATTTAGATCGCATAAAACAAAAGCATAGGGTTTCAAAGTTTTCATAGCATTATGGTTAAATTGGTCAAACAATTTTTCAAAATAGTTACGATTATAGACCCCTGTTAATCTATCATAATGTGAAAGGCGCATGGTTTCTTCTAAGAGAAGATTATTTTGAAGGGCAATAGAAATCTGTGAAGTAAAAAAATCAATCAATTGAATGTCAACATTAGCAAAGGCATTGGCATTAGTACTATCAAGATTGAGAATGGCATATAATTTATGATCAATATAAATAGGTGAAGTCAGTGTATCAGCAATGTTTAGCCCCTCTGAATCATGAAGCAATTGGTATTTATCTTCTTTTAAAATAGCCTTATCCAAAGTGTTAACATCAGAAATAATACTGGACTCTGATACGTCACCTTTACTTTTAATAAAGAGTAGTGTCTCTTCGAGTGAAAATGTAACTTCTTTTAAAATGTCATAGATATAACCGACACATGCTTCGTATTTAAAGCAGTGAGCATTTTCATCCCAAATGAGAATACTACCTTTTTCAGCAGGTTCAATAACATCAATTGCGGCACTTAAAATACGTTCATAAAACGCAGTTTGATGGTCGCTTTGGAGGGTCTCTTGGCTAATGGTAAGCAGGGTTTCAAGTGTATGCGTTTTCGCATGATTTAATTTCTGTAAATGTTTTAAATCTTTTTGAACACTAGCCAATTTTTCTAATCCTGTATCAATGGTATCGTTAAAGAGATTAAAAGCCTTCAATAAATAATGGAAAGGAATGAACTTGGAGGAAGATGTATAATGCACGTCATACGAGAAATCCAAGAAATCAAAAATACGGCGATTACTTGAGTCGATAATTTGAGCAATTTGAGCGATTTTCCGATCAAAAACAAAGTACATACTGACTCCAACTAAAAAAATAACAGCGACAAAAACTATAAAATGTATTGAAAGCAAAAGTTTCGAAAGCACACCCAATAGAATCGATAATAAGAGGATGATGATAAGAGAAACTCCTATACGGATCCATCCATTTTTCATAATATATCTCCTTTAATACTATCCTTTAATTCTTTTAATGCTTTCTTAATACTTTTTATCTCGAGATACTTTATAATAGAATTAAGAAGCAATTACAACTTGTTTTCATTATACCCCATTCATTGTGGGGATGAAACCTGAAGTATAAAAGTACAGGGGAGGTGACCATATGAATTTTGATACAAATATTATCGTTTGGGTAGGATTGATTATTGCGTTTACAGTGATAGAGGCAGCGACGATGGGACTAACAAGTATTTGGTTTGCTGCGGGAGCATTAGCAGGATTAATTGCGGCAGCAATGGGATTTGGGCTTCCAATACAAATTATTGTTTTTTTAGTTGTAGCAGTGGTCTTATTAGTGTATACACGCCCTATTGTAAAACGCCTTTTAAAGGTAGGACACAATAAAACAAATGTAGATGCATTGATTGGTGAAAATGGCTTTGTTCTTCAAGAAATGACTGCATCTCAAAATGGTCTTGTAAAGGTTAAAGGTCAAACATGGACAGCTAAATCCATGGACAACGAAACCATTGCTGTAGATGATCAAGTGGAAATTATTGCAATAGAAGGTGTAAAATTGATTGTTAAAAGAAAATAGGCTATAATATCATAAGATATATAGATAAATATTTGCTCTTATTAAAAATTCAAGGAGGACAAAATGATACCTATTTTAGTACTGATAATTTTTATTATTATAATTATCATTTCTTGTATTAAGATCGTGCCACAGGCATCAGCATATGTTGTTGAAAGACTGGGTGCGTATCAATCGACATGGCAAACAGGCTTACATTTTAAATTGCCTTTAATTGACCGTGTTGCTAAAAAAGTAACTTTAAAAGAAATGGTGGTGGATTTTCCACCTCAACCTGTTATCACAAAAGATAACGTTACAATGAAAATTGATACAGTGGTTTATTACCAAATAACAGATCCAAAATTATTCTCTTATGGTGTTGCACAGCCTATCGTGGCTATCGAAAATTTAACAGCAACAACACTTAGAAATATCATTGGTCAGTTAGAACTTGATGAAACTTTGACTTCTAGGGACTTAATTAATACGCAAATGCGTTCAATCCTTGATGAAGCAACTGATCCATGGGGGATTAAAGTTAATCGTGTAGAAGTTAAAAACATCGTTCCACCAAGAGACATTCAAGAAGCAATGGAAAAACAAATGAGAGCTGAACGTGAACGTCGTGAATCTATCCTTCGTGCAGAAGGGGAAAAACGTGCAGCAATCCTCGTTGCAGAAGGTAAAAAAGAATCGGCTATTCTTGATGCTGAAGCTGAAAAACGATCAGCTATTCTTAGAGCTGAAGCGAAACGTGAAGCTCAAATCAGAGAAGCAGAAGGTCAAGCAGAAGCTATCCTTAAAGTTCAAAAAGCGACTGCTCAAGGGATTGAAATGATTAAAGAATCTGCACCTTCCCAAGAAGTTTTAATGCTTAAGAGCTTTGATGCCCTTAAAGATGTGGCTGATGGTAAAGCAACAAAATTAATTGTACCATCTGAATTAGCGGGTGTTGCTAATTTAGTAGCGACAATTGGTGAAACTGCAGGCCTTAAAGATACAAAATAGGCGTCAATGTTAATATTATTTTAAAAGCCTTACTTACAGGATTATGTAGGTAAGGCTTTTTTTATTGTATTATTATATAAAGCCTATTTTGTGAAAAATAGGCTCAAAATGAAATTCGAATAGAAAATTAATAATATTAAACTGAAAATCATTAAAATCAATTATTTATTAGAAAATGGTTAGAATAATTAAAACAATATTGACTATATGCTATTTTCGTATTATTCTGATTATAGAATTCTGGAGGTGGAAAAATGCAAAAGATAGTTTTAGGGACTTGTCCGGTTTGTGCACACCAGCTTAAGGTCTCAAGATTACATTGCACACATTGTAACACATCTATTGAAGGTGAATTTGAACTGGATAAGTTTTCTTACCTGTCAAAGGAGGATAAGCACTTTATCGAGATTTTCATCAAGAATAGAGGCAATATTAAAGAAATTGAAAAGGATCTAGGCATTTCCTATCCGACGGTAAGGCGAAACCTAGATAGAGTAATCAATGCTTTAGGTTATGGAGAGGCCTCAGAAATGCAACCTAACAAGCAAGACATACTAGAGGCCTTGAGTGCTGGCAAAATAACATCAGAAGAAGCTTTAAAACAGTTAAAGGAGATTAGTGATGAGTGAAGATAAAATGACGATATTGAGAATGATTGAAAATGGAACAATAACATCAGAAGAAGGCATGCAATTGCTTAATGCAGTTGATAAGGAAACATCGAGAGAAGATGTTATTTTGGTTGATCCTAATGGTGAACCTATAAAAGACCAAGAAGGAGAAACAGGTAAGGCAAAATGGATTGATATTAGTATCGAACGTGCAGATGGGTCTAAAGAAGTGTCGTTTTCATTGCCAGTGAGATTAATTGAGTTTGGAATCGATATTTCTAACCGTTTTAAAAATGTAACGGTTTCTGGAGATTTTGATGTAGAGGCTTTAAAAGCGTTTGTATTGGAAGGTCAAATGGGAGAAGTTATGGTTATAGAGACTGAAGAGAAAAAGGTGGTCCGAATCAGTCTTAGAGCTTAATTTATTACTTTTAAAGGAGGAATTCATATGAATGAAAAATTAAAAATATTAAAGATGATCGAATCAGGTGAAATTAGTGTTGAAGAAGGATTAGGTTTACTTGAAGCGATAGAGCAAACTGAACGTATAGATGAAGAACGCTATTCTGAAGAAATACTTGAGTCAGTCCAAGAGGATTTTGACCAAAATGAATCAATGAATCATAATGCTAAAAGTGAATGGTTAAAGATACTAGATGTTAACCTGGTGAGTAGTCGCATTAATATTGAAAAGTCAAATGTAGATGATGTGGTCGTGGAAATTAGACATGCTAAAACGAGAGAACTCATTTCTCAACCGGAATGGTTAGAGATTACAGAAGCTGCTGAATGCATTATGATTAAAGAAAAAAGAGTCTCTAACCTTTCTGATTTTATCAATATTTTTAAAGATAATAATTACGATGATAATGTTCTCATTAACTTGAAATTGCCAATGGATGTTGTCATAAGTAATGGCGAAATTAGTACAGTTTCGGGTAATATTAATCTGATCGGTCTTTCTTGCATTGACCTATTATTAAAAAGTGTAAGTGGCAAATGTGCTATTTCAGATGTTAATGCCAAAACGATTCAGATCAAGGCAGTTTCTGGTCGTGTTTTACTTGACAATGTTACTGCATCTAAGGGAATCATCCGTTTGACATCGGGAAAAAGTAAAATCAGAGGAATGATTCATCAATTTGAACTTAGAACTGTATCAGGTTCTAGTGAAATTATTTTTGAAGGCAATCCAAAACACATTACTGTCACTTCAACATCTGGCAAAATAGACCTTAAAGTGCAAGACCCAGAGATATACAATTTAAATTTTTCGAGTGTTTCTGGCAAAATTGATACCAGTGGATTTGCCAAGGTAACCAAGGGAGAACATGTAGGGTACAACGTACTTTTAAGTGAACCTAACAGAGATCATACTATTGAAGGAAATAGCGTCTCTGGCAAACTGACTATTGATAAATTAGAAGACTAAATTGTAAGAAATTCAGATTGACAGGTATGATATAATAGTGAAACAAAAGACGAATAGAAGCCATGGAGGAAGACGTGAAAAAACATTTAATAAAGGGCTTAATGGCGTTATTGATTCTCTTGAGTTTATCGGGCTGTCAATCTAACAGTGAAACTGTTTCTGGTCAAACCAGTCAGGAAGACCCTATCAATCAAGAGGCGTCAAATCAAGCCGATGCCGAGACACAAGCCTCGGACTATGTATTGCCAAGTGATATTATTAGAAGTGATTCTACTGTTGTGAATGATTCGAGAACCAAGAAAGTCATTACATCACAAGAGAGCTATCAAATAGATACGCGTATTACAATCAGTATTTATGCTGATGAAGAAGTACCTGGTCTTATTTTTGATGAAATTTTCTATAAAATTGATAGTCTTGAAAAGGAAATATCTAAGACTATTGAAGGATCTGATGTATCTAATATCAACGAATCTGCGGGTATCGAACCCGTTAAAGTATCTGACGATGTATGGGCACTTATTCATCAAGGGATGATTTACTCTCAAGAATCAGAAGGCAAATTTGATTTAAGTATTGGGCCACTTGTTAACTTATGGGGAATTAACCACGAAGGCGCTCATGTACCTGAGCAAGATCAAATTGATCAGACCATCAAATTGATTGATTATCATCATATTATTCTTGATGAAGACAATCAGACAGTCTTTCTTGATGAAGCAGGAATGGAACTGGACTTAGGTGCTATTGCTAAGGGGTATATTGCTGATCAAGTTAAAAAAGTTATTTTAAAAGACGGTTATGAAAATGCCATTATTAATTTAGGTGGAAATGTTTTGACAGTAGGGTCAAAACCTAATGCAGACTCTTGGGTAATTGGTGTAAGAGATCCTGACGAAAGTCAAACATCGCCTTTGGGCATTATGCATCTCAATGACAATTCAATCGTGACATCAGGCGTGTATGAACGTTTCTTTATAGAAGATGGTATTAGATACCATCACATTTTAAATCCGGACACAGGTTATCCTGAACGCAATGGATTACAATCCATTACTATTGTATCCAAACATTCCGTACAGGGAGATGGACTATCGACGATGTTATTTATGAAAGGCCTTAAAGAAGGATATGCTTATGCACAAGCACATGATGGCATTGATGCTATTTTTGTAACGGATGACAATAAAATCTATGTAACATCGGGTTTAAAAGATAATTTTGAACTCAATACGACTTTATATAAGATAGAGTCAATTGATCAAGTCGACTAACATAAAAAGAAAATAGACCAATTAAACATAAAAAAACAAGCCGAATTTTGGCTTGTTTTTATTATATGTGTTGTTTGCATTACAATTTCTTTGCGTTTACAATTCTAATATTGTTTTGCGCTTGTTACTATTTTAATTGTAAAGCTTCGTTTGCTAATTTAACAAAGTTTGATACATGAATAGTTGCGCCTGAAATAGCATCAGTATGTCCTTCAGCATCTAAAGGAATTGCATTAGGATCTTGTGTTTGGATTAAATAATCTTCAACTGCTTTCGCTTGAACATCCCATTCTGCAATGGCATTACCGTATTCAACCATTTTGTATTCACCATCTGCTGAATATGTTTTTTTGTCTTTGTCAGTAGCTTCAGAAGTACCATTCCAATCTACTGCAGTAATTGCACCGTTTTCAACAGTAATAGTGATATTTTCTTTCCAACCAGTTTCAGCATCATAATCTGCATCTTCAGCTGTGAAAGTACCGTCTACATATTTACCAGTTTCTGCTGACGCACTATCATCAGAACCTGCTTTAGCATTTGCTAAAGCTTCATTAGCTAAAGTTACAAAGCTTGAAACGTGGATAGTAGCACCTGAAATAGCATCAGTATGTCCTTCAGCATCTAAAGGAATTGCATTAGGATCTTGTGTTTCAATTAAGTAATCTTCAACTGCTTTTGCTTGAACATCCCATTCTGCAATGGCATTACCGTATTCAACCATTTTGTATTCACCATCTGCTGAATATGTTTTTTTGTCTTTGTCAGTAGCTTCAGAAGTACCATTCCAATCTACTGCAGTAATTGCACCGTTTTCAACAGTGATAGTGATGTTTTCTTTCCAACCAGTTTCAGCATCATAATCTGCTTGTTCTGCTGTATAAGTACCATCAATGTATTGTCCTGCAGTTTGAGAATCAGCATTGTTGTCATCAGCTGCATTAGCATCAGAATCGTTATCTGCATCTGCTGATGTATTATCGTCTGTAGCATCTCCAGCTGCATTATCATCTGTAGCATCTGAAGGACTACCAGCATCACTAGCTGGTGCTTCAGCTGGATCAGAACTTTGCCCACATCCGACAGCTACGACACTTACTAGTAATAAAACCAAAATCAAACTCAATAATTTCCTCATCATTACACCTCCGAGTGATTTCGCAAACAACCTAAACATATTATACATGAAATATCCTTAAATTTCTAATTTACTATATTATTTTTTGATAATAATATCACAAAAATCAAATAATTTTGATAAAATCATTGAAGAGGCATTGGCTATGTCTAATAGAAAGAAGGAGGGATATTATGGATCAACTGGGTGTTAATTTAGCATGCTATACATATTCTCAAATTATTGAAAAAGAGTTTGGCCGCATAGAAGTGTGCCTAGGACGGTCTAAAACGTATGAAGCCTATTATCAAGAAATAATGGCAACTATTCAAGCCGCAAATGAAAGAAAAATCCCTCTATCGGTTCATTTACCAGTGGTTTTCACTGAGGCATTTTCATACGATTATTTGGATGCATTTTATTTAGATGCCAATCCATCAATGCGCCAGGTGTCGTTTGATTTATTAGAAAAAAATCTCCAATGGGCCAGTCAATTTGATTTAGACTATGTTGTAATTCATTTTTCAGGTCGTTACGAAGAGCGAGAACCTATTGCAATATTTCAGAAGAGACTGAAAGAAAGTTTGACAAAAATAAATCATTTAGCAGAGGTCTACCACATTAAAATTTTGTTAGAGTATTTTGGTGTCAATATTAACTTCTATTTGCCAGAGCAATGGATAAAGGCTATTAGATCCTATAAGGGATTGGGGCTATTAATTGATACTGGGCACTTTTATTTTGCATCTGTCATACGGTCTTTTGATTTTATGGATCAATTGAAAACCGTTTTACCCTTTGCAGACGCTTTTCACCTATGGACGACCTTTGGAACAGGAGCCTATCACACCTGCCAAGCCTATCAAAAATACCACCATATCGTTCCCAATTTGAATCAGAAGTCTTTTGATGGATGGATTTACAATACTAAAGAGGTAGTCGATTGCCTAATAGAAACAGGCAAGCCCATGATTATTGAAGCATCAAGTCTTTATGAAGATATCCACTATTATGAAGACAGTATTTTTAGTCTGAAGGCGTACATTAATCAGCGTAAATATAAAATAATTAATGATTAGTAAAAACGTTTAATAGGTATAAATGCCTAAATATTCTGAAAAATTTTTAGGTATTTCGAACGTATTTGGCTTAAAACGAGTGTTTTCAACGGTTGTAGACTTTGTCAGAAGTTTGACAAAATATGGTTTTGGTGTTATGATATTAATATCTATAGTAAGGACGGTGGTATAATTTGGCGACAAGACAAACCCTTGATGATATTAAACGAAATGTAGAAGACTGTTTGGGTAAAAAAGTTATCTTAAGAACCAACAAAGGAAAAAGAAAATCGAAAGTCAGAGAAGGCGTTATTGAAGATGTCTTTCCCAGTGTTTTCATCGTTAGAGTAGATGAAGGAAATCATTCTAAGAGAACTATTTCTTTTAGCTATTCTGATATTTTAACAGAAACTGTTGAGGTAACCATTTGTGGCACAACTGATCGTATCATGATTTCTTAGAATAAGGCTTAGGCCTTATTTTTTTTTGAAATTAAAGAATATTATGATTATGATTTATCATTAATCTTTATCCATTAGGATAATATTGGCGATTGACAGAGCGAGGCAATAAGAAGCTTCAAAGTCGGAATTGTAAATAAAAGTAAAATTATTCAATGGATGAATATACATAGTGTGCATAATTATTAGTGAAAAGGTGAAAAGCTTCAAATTGCAACTGTTGTCAATTGAAACCAGGTGATGATATACTGTAATCAACAGAGAAAAATGCATAGGTTCACAATATATGGAAATAAAAGAGGATGAGGTGTTAAAGATGTATCAAAATGGATTACAAGTATTTTCTGAAATTGGCAGACTAAAAAAAGTACTACTGCACCGTCCTGGTGAAGAAATTGAAAATCTTACCCCGGAATTAATGGAACGACTTCTATTTGATGACATTCCTTTTCTGGAAGTTGCAAGACAAGAACATGATGCTTTTGCTGATATTTTTAGACGCAATGATGTTGAGGTTTTTTATCTGGAACAAATGGTAGCAGAAACACTGGAGGATAGAGCCCTAAGAGATATCTTTATTGAAGAATTCGTTGAAGAATGTGCGATACACAATAAACACCGTAGAGAACAGGTTAAGGCATATTTTAAAGACTTTAAGGATACGAAGGCCATGGTTGATAAAATGATGGCAGGCATTAGAAAAGATGAGTTCAAGGTGGGATTGTCACGTTCTTTGGCTGATCTTATGGAAACTCAGTATCCTTTTGTGATTGATCCTATGCCCAACCTCTATTTTACAAGAGATCCTTTTGCGACGATTGGAACTGGCATTTCGCTTAATAAAATGAGAACAGTAACAAGACGAAGAGAAACCATATTCGCTAAATATATATTTAAGTATCATCCCATGTTCAAAGGAAAAACCATTCCCTTTTGGTATAATCGTGAAGATGAGTATGCATTAGAGGGGGGCGATGAACTTATTTTAAGCGAGGACGTTATTGCCATTGGTGTTTCTCAAAGAACAGACGCAGCAGCAATTGATACCCTTTGCAGACGTATTTTTGCAGATGGTCAACCCTTTAAAACGATTCTTGCATTTGATATTCCTAAAACACGTGCCTTTATGCATTTAGATACAGTTTTCACCATGGTAGATTATGATAAATTTACAATCCATCCAGAAATTGAAGGGCCGCTAACGGTTTACTCTATTCAGAAGGGAGAAACGGCTTCAGAATATGTTATTGAAAAGGAAAGAGGCGTTTTAGAAGATATCTTGGCAAAATACCTAAAAACTGATAAAGTAAAACTGATTAGATGCGGGGGAAGACGCGGCATTGACGCAGGTCGAGAACAATGGAATGACGGGTCTAATACCCTTGCTATTGCACCAGGGGAGGTCATTGTTTATTCGAGAAACCATGTGACGAATCGTCTCTTAGAAGAAGAGGGAATTAAGCTTCATGTAATGCCGTCATCTGAATTATCAAGGGGTAGAGGTGGCCCAAGATGTATGTCAATGCCACTTTTCAGAGAAAAATTATAAGCCCTGTGAATCATTGAATATAAAGCATCATGCTTTTTATTGCATATAATTAAAATCTATTATGAGTGACTTAAGGAGGAACAATTCATGCCTGTGAATTTGAAAGGAAGACATTTTTTAACACTTAAAGAGTACACACCAGAAGAAATTACGTATCTCTTAAATTTATCCAAAGATTTAAAAATGAAAAAACGTTCTGGGATTAAAGGCGATCTTTTAAAACAAAAGAATATTTGTTTATTGTTTGAAAAAACATCCACTAGAACCCGATGTGCCTTTGAAGTTGCCGCTCATGATGAAGGAGCAGATGTAACCTTCTTAACCAACAGCCAAATGGGAAAAAAAGAAAGTATTGAAGATACGGCTAAAGTATTAGGTAGATTCTATGATGGTATTGAATTTAGAGGGTACAAACAAGATACCGTTGAAAGTCTTGCAAAACATTCAGGTGTTTCAGTTTGGAATGGCTTAACCGATTTATATCATCCGACACAAATACTGGCAGACTTTTTAACAATTACTGAACATGTTGCTAAACCTTTAAACAAGGTTAAATTTGTTTATGCGGGTGATGCAAGAAATAACATGGGAAATTCACTTATGATTGGTGCAGCAAAAATGGGAATGCATTTTGTAGCACTTGCACCTCGTTCACTTTGGCCTTCTGAAGAGTTGGTAAAAGAAATGAATGAAGTCGCTAAAGAAACCGGTGCAACAATAGAACTCAGTGATTCAACAGATGCTGTTCTTGGTGCAGATGTTATTTATACAGATGTATGGGTTTCAATGGGTGAAGAAGACTTGTTTGAAGAACGTATTAACTTGCTTAAACCTTATCAAGTGAATAAAGCACTTTTAGATAAAACCCAAAATCCAGATGTCATTTTTATGCATTGTTTACCTGCTTTTCATGATGAAAATACAGAAGTAAGTCAAGCCATTAAATCGCAATTTGGTATTGCAGAGATGGAAGTAACAGATGAAGTTTTTAGAAGCAAACATTCAGTTGTATTTGATGAAGCTGAAAATAGAATGCATACGATTAAAGCCGTTATGGTAGCGACAATCGGTAATTTATAAGCTTATTGGAGGGATACGAATGGGGAGTAAACAGAGAATTGTTGTTGCACTAGGCGGCAATGCCTTGGGTAAAACACCAGAAGAGCAAATGAAGCTAGTGAAACATACAGCAAAGCCCATTGTAGATTTAATTAGTGAAGGACATGAAGTCATATTAGCACATGGTAATGGGCCGCAAGTAGGTATGATTAATTTGGCTATGTCTACAGCATCAGAGTCACCTGCTGCGACACCAGAAATGCCTTTTCCAGAGTGTGGTGCGATGAGTCAGGGGTATATTGGCTATCATCTACAAAATGCCATTAGACAGGAATTAAGAGCAAGAGGGCTGTCTAAACCAGTTGCATCTATTGTAACACAGGTGGTTGTCGATCCTAAAGATCCAGCATTTAATCAGCCCACTAAACCCATTGGTGCTTTTTACAGTAAAGATGAAGCAGACCAACTCATTCAAGAAAAAGGTTACACTATGGTTGAAGATGCAGGCCGTGGCTTTAGACGGGTGGTTGCTTCTCCGATGCCACTTGATGTGGTTGAAAAAGAAACGGTTAAGACATTAGTTGAAAAGGGTCAGGTTGTGATCACAGTAGGTGGCGGTGGCATTCCTGTTTATGAAGAAGGCGATGCCCTTATAGGGATTCCTGCAGTTATTGACAAAGATTTTGCAGCTGAAAAAATGGCGGAAATCTTAGAAGCGGACTACTTAATTATTTTAACAGCCGTTGAAAAAGTGGCTATTCATTTTGGAAAACCTGAAGAAGAATGGCTTGATAAGATGGACACAGTTTTGGCTGAACGCTATATTCAAGAAGGTCATTTTGCACCGGGAAGTATGTTGCCAAAAGTTAAAGCAGCAAGTCTTTTTGCGGCATCTAAATCGGGTAGAAAGGCTCTTATTACGTCTCTTGAAAAAGCCAAAGATGGCATTTTAGGAAAGACCGGTACTTTGATTATAAAATAATCATCAACTGAAAAAATAAAGAACTACAAAGTAAAGAACTACATCTTTTTAAGATGTAGTTCTTTTTATGTTGTCTTGAAGATGAATCAAGTCAGAAATAGGTAAGAGTATTAGTACTGACATAAACAAATAACAGGATATAAAAAAATGAAGTATAATATTAATGGGGGTAAAAAAATATGATTCAAAAAAAATGTCAAAAAAAGAGAAGGGGGACCGTCAGTTATAGTCTACTTGGATTGGTATGAATATTGCATTATAGTCTATAAGCGGATGAATTAAAATTTTAAAAGTAACAAGTTGTGGTAATTAGTAGTAATAGGGCAAGGTGTTTTAAAGCACCAAAAGTGTAATAGTATTAGAAGAAAGCGGGGTAACATGTCTAATAATATTCCTCAAGTAGCGGATGATACATTCGTCAAGAATTTAAATCGTATTTTTGATCCTATTCCAGTTCCCATTATTTTATTGAACAGGGATACTGAAATAGTGATGATTAATGAGCCATTTGCAGAATATCTGGGCTATTCAAAGGATCAATTAATTGGGGAGAAAGTCATTGATATTGATCCGAACAGTCGATTTCCATTCGTATTTAAAACCAAGAAACCAGAAATATATGCCAAGCATAAGTTTTCCAATGGGCACACGGCGATTGTTCATCGTATTCCTGTCTTAGATGACAACGGTGACATTATTTATGGTTTTGGGATGGTTGTTTTCGACGATTTGAAACATCTACAAGAAGTATTAGAAAAAAATAAGCTTTTAGAGGGTAAGTTGCTTATTTATCAAGAAGAATTGAAAACCATGAGAGGGGCTAAATACTCATGGGATACGATTATTGGTAATTCAGTGATTATGCAAAATGTTAAGCGTATTTCATCAAAGGCAGCCAAAACCAATTCCAATGTCTTAATTGTTGGAGAAAGTGGGACGGGAAAAGAGCTCTTTGCACATGCTATTCACAATGATAGCAAACGTTTTGATGGACCTTTTGTCAAAATTAACTGTGCAGCGATTCCTAAGGATTTACTTGAATCTGAACTATTTGGTTATGAAGAAGGAGCCTTTACAGGGGCTAAGAAGCAAGGTAAAGTGGGCAAGTTCGAACTGGCTAATGGTGGGACAATATTTCTGGATGAAATTGGAGATATGCCACTTGACATGCAAGTTAAAATTCTAAGAGTTTTACAAGAAAAAGAGATAGAAAGAATTGGCGGTAATAAAACAATCGCGGTTGATTGCCGTATCATTGCGGCTACAAATAGAGATTTGCAAGCACGAATTAAAGACAATGAATTTAGAGAAGATCTCTACTATCGTCTTAACGTCATTAATATAGAAGTACCACCACTTCGCAAGCGTAAGGAAGATATTGAAATGATTACGCTTAATCTCATGGAGAAAATTTCAAATAATCTAGGGCGTTATGTGAGCAATATTACGATAGAAGCCTTAGATTGCCTCAAACAGTACAATTGGCCAGGTAATATAAGAGAGCTTGAAAACATTATTGAGAGAGCAATTAATATGACAGACTCTGAATCTATTGAACTACAGCATTTACCAGCCTTTATGATTGCTAATAAGCAGGAAGAAGTTCATGAAATTCCATCACTTATTAGTCTGAGAACAGCGGTTGAAGATGTTGAAAAAACGACTATTCTTAATTCGTTAAAGGCAGTTGGATTTAATAAATTAAAAGCCGCTAAAATTTTAGGCATTAGTCGGACCAGTTTATATGAGAAAATGGAAAAATATCATATTGAAACGCCTCAATAATTGAAATGTATTATTTTTCTGAGAAGTGTTGTGTAAAATGTAAGTCAAAAAAAGGGATATCACGTTAAAATATCATGTCGTTGATGTTAACACTGCGCAAAATTTGGACAAAAAGTGTTGTCCATTTTTTGTACAGTGTTTTCTTTTTGTACACCAATCTGTAGCAAAAAGCATACGAATGTTATGGTTTTGCCAAGTGTGCATTTTGGCACAGGTTTTGCAAATATATATTGACAACAAATCAATATAGGAGGCTCATATGGCAAAAAGAGATGTTGGTATTGTAGGTACAGGCATTTATATCCCTGACCAATACGTGACAGCAAAAGAAATCTCCGAAGCAACCAATGGCGTTTGGGCGGAGGACGCAATCATTAATAAACTTGGGTTTACTAAAAAACCAATTCCAGGTGAAGGTGACGGGACTCAGGAAATGGGTGTAAAAGCGGCACTGGATTGCCTTAAAAACACGGGGGTCGATCCCAAAGCAATCGATGTGATTTTATGTATGGGTGAGGAATGGAAAGAATATCCACTGACAACTTCTGCTATTTACATTCAAGAAAAAATTGGGGCAACCAATGCATGGGGAATTGATGTTCAAAACAGATGTTGTACAACTGTAACCGCTATGAAAATGGCAAAAGATATGTTAGTAGCAGATGAATCGATTGACACGATTATGGTCTGCGGAGGCTATCGTAATGGGGATTTTGTTGATTATGCTGACAAAGATATGAGTATGATGTTTAACCTTGGTGCAGGTGCAGGGGCCATTATACTCAAAGCTGATTACCATAAAAACTTGTTGTTAGAATCACATATTATGTCAGATGGTAGTATGGCAAGAGACGCCGGCGTAGAAATTGGCGGTATCTGTAATCCGATTACTAAAGACAATATGAATGAAGCTTATCGTTCATTAAGATTAATGGACGCGAAACACATGAAGGACAGACTCAATGATGTCTCAATGGATAATTGGATGCAATGTATTGATAAAGCCTTTGAAAAATCAGGTGTTTCAAAAGACAATTTAGATTACTTAGCAGTACTTCATTTTAAGTACTCTATGCATAAACACATGCTTGGCTTATTAGGTTTAAGTGAGGAGCAGTCAATTTACCTAAGTGAATATGGTCATATTGGCCAAGTAGACCAAATTTTATCTTTACATCTTGCACAACAGCAGGGCAAGCTCAAAGATGGTGATATCATTTCGATGATAGCAGCTGGTATTGGCTATGCATGGGCAGCTAATGTAATACAGTGGGGAGAAAGGGGATAGAATAATATGTCTGATCAAGAAAAAGGAAGAATCATCTCTGTAGAAGAAGCGATTGCGCTTGTTAAATCAGGTGACCATATTGTGTCAGGTCTTGGTGCAGCAGAACCAAGACGATTCCTTGAAAAATTACATGAAGTAGCAAACAACCTAAACGATGTTCATGTGATGACGTGTTTACCAATGGGCGTTTATGAATTTTTTGACAATCCTAATTACAGAGATCATTTTCTAATGGAAGGTTGGTTCTATAGTGGATATATGAGAAAAATCCACAAGAATAAGAATATTACTTTTATCCCTAATCATCTTCACTTTGCAGCAACTAAAAGACTAGATTATAAAAAACCTAACATTTACGTAGGACATTGTACACCACCCGATAAGCACGGATTTGTTTCACTCGGTTTAAGTTCAGTATATGAAATGCAGTTTATAGAGGCAGCTGACATAGTGATTCTGGAAATGAATCCTCATGTACCGCGAACGTTTGGTGATACAATCGTTCATAAAGATGACGTTGATTATTTCATCGAAGCAGACTACCCAATGCCTGAACTTCCAATAGTTGAGCCTAATGAAAAAGATATGAAAATAGGAAAGTTAATTGCTGAACATATTGAAGATGGCTCAACCATTCAATTGGGGATTGGTGGTATTCCAAATGCCGTTGCACAAGCACTTAAAGGTAAAAAAAATCTAGGTATTCATACTGAAATGTTTACTGACGGTATGGTTGATCTTTTCAATGCAGGTGCAGTGACCAATTCAGAAAAAACATTACACCGCCATAAGATGGTGGCTGCTTTTGCACTGGGATCAAAAAAACTTTATGATTTTATTGATGATAACCCTGCTGTGGAAATCAGAAGGGGAGATTATGTGAATGATCCCTACGTTGTAGGTCAAAACTACAAAATGGTGTCAATCAATACATCTGTAGAAGTAGATTTAACAGGTCAATGCTGTTCAGAAAGTATTGGACATCGTCAAATTAGTGGAACAGGTGGACAAGCAGATACGGCAATAGGCGCGCAACTTTCTAAAGGTGGCAAATCATTTATAGCACTTTACTCTACGGCGAAGGTGACTGATCATGCAACAGGAGAGAAAGTTGAAAAATCTAAAATTGTACCAATGTTATCACCAGGTGCAGTTGTATCACTCTCAAGAAATGATGTGGACTATGTTGTGACTGAATATGGTATAGCAGAACTAAGGGGCACATCTGTTAGAGAACGCGTTAAAAGATTGATTGCCATTGCTCATCCGGACTTTAGACAGTCATTGACAGAAGAAGCTGAAAAATATATGCTTTGGTAATTTTTTTCATTACAACTCCTTTAATAAATAGCATTAAATAATATCAAATGCGTGACTTGGCACAAAAGATGGCTTTGTCACGCATTTGATTTTTTGTCGCTTGATTTTCAATTGATAAAAGCTTAAAATAACCCTTAACAAACCAATCAATTAAAGAAATCAAGTGAAGAAAGCAATCATCTGTCCAAAACGAGGAGGTTTAAGATGGGTATTAAAACCAATCAATCAAAAGTAGTCAAACAAGCGGTTATGGGGAAAATCCATCATCCAATCCGCTCAAGTAAATACAGAGTAAGTCATGAAGGTGTTCCATTTATTTTACCAGCGACAGGCTCCATTACATATGGACTACATGTGGGCGACAGTGCCTTTGACTTGTCAGGGGATCATATTGAACCCAGTGTGTCGTTACGCAATGAAAATACAGCTGAAAATGATGCCTTAATGACACTTGCATGTTTGGGAAATGAAGCAACTGTCATTTCAGGTGATGCCAAGGGAGAAAAAGGTTATGTCCTTGGTGGACATGGGGGGATTGAACATACAATTGTAGAGTTTAAAGAATCTACTTTAGAGCAACTTTGTATTGATGACAAAATTCAAATCAAAGCCTATGGTCAAGGACTGAAATGTCTTGATAATAGTGACATTATCTTTATGAATATTGACCCTGATCTTCTTGAAAAAATGGATTTACAATACGAAAATGGGGTTTTGAACTTTCCAGTTGCCTGTGAAGTGCCTGCTTATATGATGGGGTCAGGAATCGGTTCTCCTACTGGATTTTCAGGTGACTATGATATTATGACTGCAGACGAAAAAACAGTTAAAGAATATGGAATAGATAACTTGAGATTTGGTGATTTTGTGTGTCTTTTGGATTGTGATAATACCTATGGGAGAGGTTATCTTAAAGGGGCAGTGAGCATTGGGGTGGTTATTCATAGTGACTGCATTAAAATGGGGCATGGTCCAGGCATTATGACTATTGCGACATCGAAAAAGCCAGTCATTAAAGGGCGTATTTCTGATCGATGTAATGTCAAAGATTATATAAGCTTGGATTAAATTTTTGCAGTCTGTTAGTTGATAGCAATTGACGAGAACATAAGAAAGCCGTTAATGATAAGAAAAAAAGGCACTTATCATTAACGGCTTTTAGTGTTTAAAAAAGATTATTCAAAATCACTTTTGAGTTTTTCAGCAATTTCTTTGCCTAAGGCTTTAAGCGCACTAAACTCAGCATCTTTAGGTGAGAAAGTGGCTTCAATAGATTCCCCAATACGTTCCCATTTGATTTCTTCAGCAAATTTTTCAATCCCTGAAACACCGCCACCTGACCAAGATTTATTACCAAAGATTGAGAGGTAACGTTCTTTAAGGCCTGAATTTGAGAGTTTGGCAAGGATCGTTTCTACTGATGAAAAGACTTTGGTATTGTAAGCACATGAACCAATGACAACTGATTTATATCGCCAAATATCACTTAAAATATAAGAGACATGTGTTTTAGAGGCATCATAAACTTTGACTTCTTTTATACCATTCTCAGCAATAATTCTTGCAAGATAGTCTGCCATTTTGGCTGTATTACCATACATAGAGCCATAAACGATAACAACGCCTTCCTCTGCTTCAAAACGACTCCATTTATCATAAAGATCAATGATACGTTCTGGTTTTGAACGCCAAATAGGGCCATGCGTTGGTGCGACTACATTGATTTCAACGTCTTCTAATTTTTTAAGGGCACGTTGAACCATTGGACTGTATTTTGCAACAATGTTTGAATAATAGCGTCTGGTTTCATCTTCATAATCTTCATAATGAATTTCGTCATCAAATACGCCACCATCAAGTGAGCCAAAGCCGCCAAAAGCGTCCATAGAAAAGAGCACTTTACTCGTTTGACAATAGGTCATCATGGTTTCTGGCCAGTGAACCATTGGTGTTAAGTAAAATTTTAGTTTGTGGTAACCAAGATCGAGTTCTTCACCATCTGCAATTTCCAAAAAGTTTTCGGTAATACCATAAAAGCCTTCAATAAAGGGGAAGGTTTTTTTGTTGCCGACAATTTTTATATTAGGATAAGCAGAAACCAGAGCCGTCATTGAGCTTGAATGGTCAGGTTCCATATGATTAACAATAAGGTAATCAACAGGCTTGTCCCCAATAATTTCTTTGATTTTCTCTAAATATTCATTGGTTTTATTGAATTTAACAGTGTCAAGAATTGCCACTTTTTCGTCATTAATTAAATAAGAGTTATAGGCAACACCGTGTTCAAGCGGCCAATAATTTTCAAATAGAGTGGTTTCTCTGTCATTGACACCAATCCAATGAATTTTGTCTTTGATAGATAATCTACAGTTCATTTTACACCTCTTTTAAATATAGTCTTTCACATCATTATAAGATAAATACCTTAAAATAGCATCTTTAATTCAGATATTTTATTAAAAATCAATGAAAAACCAATATTATCAAAAGAATTTTAAAAAAAATAGCAAAAAAATCAAAAAGTAGATTGTATACAAAATACAAAGGTGCTATAATTTTGTTGATGGTATCTTTAAGATATCATGAAATAGAAGAGAAAAGAAATTTTTCAGACGCTATTTATAAGTTTAAATTTTGGTGAAATTCTGTTAAACTTAAATGGGAATCAATTTTGGTTAATTTTAAGTATAAGGAGATTACCAAATTGTAAAATCAATAAATAGATGGCAATGACTGAGTTGTTTCGATTACATATAAAATGGATGGGAGCGATTGAGAGATTGCTATACTGTTATGTGATCTATATTGATTAAAGGAGGCTATTTTAAAATGGGTCAAAAAGTTATGAAAACCATGGATGGTAACACAGCTGCTGCATATGTTGCATATGCTTTCACTGATGTTGCTGCAATCTATCCTATTACTCCATCATCACCTATGGCGGAACATGCTGATGATTGGGCTGCCAATGGAAAGAAAAATATTTTTGGTCAAGAAGTATTAGTATCAGAATTACAAGCTGAAGGCGGCGCTGCTGGTGCTGTTCACGGTTCATTACAAGCGGGTGCTTTAACAACAACTTTCACAGCTTCACAAGGGTTATTGTTAATGATTCCTAACATGTACAAAATTGCAGGTGAATTATTACCAGGCGTTTTCCATGTTAGTGCAAGAGCACTTGCTACACATGCACTTTCAATCTTTGGAGATCATTCAGATGTAATGGCAGCTAGACAAACTGGTTTTGCTATGCTTGCTGCTGGTTCTGTACAAGAAGTAATGGATCTTGCTGGGATTGCTCATTTATCTTCAATCAAGTCAAGAGTACCATTTATGCACTTCTTTGATGGTTTCAGAACTTCTCACGAAATTCAAAAAATCGAATTAATCGATTATGATGAATTTGATCGTTTAGTAGATCATGAAGCAATCAAAGCATTTAGAAAAAATGCTTTAAGCCCAGAACATCCTGTAACAAGAGGAACTGCACAAAATCCAGATATCTTCTTCCAAGCGAAAGAAGCTGCAAATCCTTTCTACAACGCTGTTCCTGAAATTGTTGAAGGTTACATGAAAGACATTTCAGCTGTAACAGGTAGAGAATATAAATTATTTAATTACTATGGTGCACCTGATGCAGATAGAATCATTGTAGCAATGGGTTCTGTAACAGATGCAGCAGAAGAAACAATTGATTATATGAACGCTAGAGGCGAAAAAGTAGGTATGATCAAAGTAAGATTGTATCGTCCTTGGGCGCCAAAATATTTCTTTGATGTTTTACCTGACACTGTTAAGAAAATTGCAGTATTAGATAGAACAAAAGAACCAGGATCAGACGGAGAACCACTTTACAAAGATATTAGATCAATGTTCTACGGTAGAGAAAATACACCTGTTATCGTAGGTGGTCGTTATGGTTTAGGTTCAAAAGATACAACACCAACTCATATCAAATCAGTATTTGATGAACTTCAAAAAGAAGCACCTAAAAATGACTTTACTATTGGTATCACTGATGATATTACAGGTCTTTCATTAGAAGTTAAAGAAAACATCGTTGCTGAAACTGAAGGTACAATCAGATGTAAATTCTGGGGACTTGGTTCAGATGGTACTGTTGGAGCGAATAAAAGTGCTATTAAAATTATTGGTGACAACACTGATATGTATGCACAAGGTTATTTCTCATATGACTCTAAAAAATCAGGTGGCGTTACTGTATCTCACTTAAGATTTGGTAAAAATCCTATTAGATCAACTTATTTAATTGATGAAGCAGACTATGTTGCTTGCCATAATCAATCATATGTTCATCAATATGATCTTTTAAAAGGTCTTAAAGAAGGCGGTTCATTCGTTCTTAACTGTAAATGGGATGCTGATGAATTAAATGCATTACTTCCAGCTGATATGAAACGTTATATTGCTAAAAACAACATTCATTTCTATACAATTAATGCGACTTCAATTGCTGAAGAAATTGGTCTTGGTAACAGAATTAACATGATTATGCAAGCTGCTTTCTTCAAACTTGCTAAAGTAATGGATACTGAAGAAGCTGTTAAACATCTTAAAGAAGCAATCGTTAAATCTTACGGTAAAAAAGGTGAAAAAGTAGTCAACCTTAACTACAAAGCTGTTGATGCAGGAATTGAAAATCTTCATAAAGTTGAAGTGCCAGCTGATTGGGCTGATGCTAAAGACTCTACAGTAGAAGTAGAAGCTAAGGGAGAACCTACATTCATCAAAAATATCTTAAGACCAATGAATGCACAAAAAGGTGATGATCTTCCTGTAAGTACTTTCAAAGGTATTGAAGATGGCACATTTGAAGCAGGTAGTGCGGCATTTGAAAAACGTGGTATAGCAGTTAATATTCCTGAATGGCAAATTGACAACTGTATCCAATGTAATCAATGTTCATATGTTTGTCCTCATGCAGCAATTAGACCTTTCTTATTAACTGATGAAGAAGTTGAAGCTGCTCCAGAAGGCTTTGAAACTAAAAAAGCTTTAGGCAAAGGACTTGAAGGATTACATTACAAAATTCAAATTTCTCCATTTGACTGTACAGGTTGTGGTAACTGTGCTAACACTTGTCCAGCTAAAGAAAAAGCATTAATCATGAAACCACTTGAAACACAAACAGAAGTTCAATCTCCAAACTGGGATTATGCAGCATCACTTCCAGTTAAAGATGATAAAATGCCTCTTACAACTGTTAAAGGTTCACAATTTGCTCAACCACTTTTCGAATTCTCAGGTGCATGTGCAGGTTGTGGTGAAACACCATATATGAAAGCTGTTACTCAACTTTACGGCGATAGAATGATGATTGCAAATGCTACAGGTTGTTCTTCAATCTGGGGTGGTTCTGCTCCATCAACTCCTTACACTACTAACGCTAAAGGTCAAGGTCCAGCATGGGCTAACTCATTATTTGAAGATAATGCTGAATATGGCTATGGTATGGCACTTGGTGTTAAAAAAGTAAGACAAATGTTACAAGCTGAATTTGAAAAAGTATTAGAACTTTCAATTTCAGACGAAGAAAAAGCACCATTCAAAGCTTGGTTAGAAGGTAAAGATGATGCTGAAGCTTCAAAAGCTGCATCTAGCGCTGTATTAGCTGCTGTTGAAGCAGGTACTGACAATGCAGATCTTAAAGTAGTATTCGCTTATGTAGAAGACAACAAAGACTACCTCGTAAAACGTTCTATGTGGATCGTTGGTGGTGACGGTTGGGCTTATGATATCGGATACGGTGGACTTGACCACGTATTAGCTTCTGGTGAAGATGTAAACGTTCTTGTATTTGATACTGAAGTTTACTCAAATACTGGTGGACAAATGTCTAAATCAACTCCAACTGCTGCAGTTGCTAAATTTGCTGCTTCTGGTTCAAAAACTAAGAAGAAAGATTTAGGTATGATGGCAACTAACTACGGTTACATTTATGTAGCTCAAGTATCAATGGGTGCTAACCATAACCAATTCTTAAAAGCATTACAAGAAGCTGAAAGCTATAAAGGACCATCAATCATTATTTGTTATGCACCATGTATCAACCACGGTATCAAAGGTGGTATGACTAAATCACAACAAAGAATGAAAGAAGCGGTTACAAGTGGATACTGGCATTTATGGCGTTTTGATCCAAGATTAAAAGATCAAGGCAAAAACCCATTCATGTTAGATTCTAAAGAACCAACAGGAAGCTTTAGAGATTTCATTTTAGGTGAAACAAGATACACTTCTCTTCAAACTCAATTCCCAGAAATGGCAGATGATCTTTTTGCTCTTGCTGAAGAACAAGCAAAAGAACGTTATGAAGGATATGTAAGATTAACTAAAATGGAATACTAATCTTTAGAGAAGCTATTCCTATTAATAATAACGCCTCAATGATAGAGAGCGTCAAGAGTACGCAGGTTTTAAGCCTGCGTACTTTTTTTATAACAAATAAAGCTTAGGAGAGTGATAATCGAGTTTGAAGGCAAGGAAAATTAAGTGTATAATAATAGAAAATCACTTTAATAAGTGACTCAACCTAGACTGTGATTTAAAATGAGGTAAAATAGATGAAGTACATAAGATTATCAACACGCTTATTCTGTGATGTGTATGAAGGATATCGTGCTTTAACATCAGACAAAAAAATGGACAAATGGCTGAAAGGGATGAGCATTCACTTTCAGATTGAAGAAAAGCTACCTTACGATAAGGTGACATGGAAGATGGAAGCACTTCAGTGCTTTTTCGAGTTTAACATCATGAAAGCTGGGCAAAAGACTGAGTATTGTACCGAAATTCACTTGCGAATTCTTCCAATAGAGTCCAGCGAAATTCCAGAAGAGAAGATGACAATATGGTCTAAAGAAGGCGAGAGCATACTAGAAGTTTTGAGACAATATTATAATAAAGACTGGGTTATTCAAGAAAATGATTTGAGCCGAGACATTTTAAAAAGTTAGATCTTTAGAGATGCGAAATAATTGACTTTTATGAAAGACTTGTATACAATATTTTTGACGCGTATTGTGAACAATAAGGAGGTAAACATGAAGTTTAGAGAAATTGGTAAAACGGGTATTGAAGCTTCTGTACTAGGTCTTGGCTGTATGAGACTCCCAATGAATGGGGATGCTGTTGATGAATCAAGAGCAATAGAAATGATAAGATATGCTATAGATAATGGCGTTAATTATATTGACACAGCCTATCCTTATCACGATCAAACCAGTGAAATTGTAGTTGGAAAAGCATTAGCGGACGGCTACCGCGAAAAAGTAAATCTGATTACAAAGTTACCAAGCTGGTTGATTACATCAGAAGACGATGTGATGAAGTACTTAGATGAACAACTTGATAAACTAGGAACTGATCATTTAGACATTTATTTGTTGCATGCTATGAACCGTAGCAGATGGGAAGTATTAAAAGAACATGGAATCATTGATAAAATTACAGAAATGAAAGCATCAGGAAAAGTGAAACATATTGGTTTTTCATTCCACGATGATTTGGCATTTTTTAAAGAGATGGTTGACGCTTACCCTTGGGAAGTGGCAATGATTCAGTTTAATTATATGGATCAAAATATCCAAGCAGGTGTTGAAGGCCTTAAGTATGCTGAGAGCAAAGGTTTACCTCTTATTGTGATGGAACCACTTAAGGGGGGAATGTTAGCAACGCCTTCAGAAGATATTAAAGCATTATGGAAGCAAGTCCATCCTGAGAGATCTCCAATTGAATGGGCCTTAAAATATGTTGCTAATTTTGAAAATGTAAAGGTCGTTCTTTCGGGTATGTCGAATATGGAGCAACTTAAAGAAAATATTGAAATAGCTGACCGTTTGATTGCCAATGACTTGAGTGAAGCGGAATTGGCTTTAATTGAAAAAGTACGTCAGTCTTATGACAGCAAAGTATTGGTGCCATGTACCAAATGTGGTTATTGTATTCCTTGTCCACAAGGGGTTGAAATTCCTAAAAACTTCGATGCACTCAATCAAGCCAGTATTTTTAATCAAAAAGATAAATTTACTAAGACTTATGAAGCTTTTGCTGATGAAGCTAAAGCAGCAAATTGTGTTGCATGTGGTGCCTGTGAACCTCAATGTCCTCAAAAGATTCAAATCATTGATGCCTTAACGAAGGTTGTTGATTATTTTGAAGCTTAAAGCAAATCAGATAAGCCGATAATAAGGATTGGTATTGGCAGACTATAAGATTTTAAAAAGCATCAATAGTAAAAATAGATCTAAAAGCATATCTCATTGTAGGTATGCTTTTTTTGCGTGTGACAAAAGGATTATGAAGCAATAAAAATTATAAAAACATCATAATTATCAGAATATTCTTTCTTCTTTGTTTTCCTTGCTATCTAATTGGGTAATAATCTTTTAGAAAGGAGTCGGTCTTATGAAAGTCTGTTTGGGCATCATTATCAATAGCTTAAATGATCAAGTGACATTAATTGATTTTTTGATTAATGCTAAACGTTATGGCCATTTAATTGATGAAGTGATTATTGTATATTCACAAGATATTGATACTGGGTATTTAGAATTGATTTATCGCTTTACATCAGTGAGGCTTGTTAACGTACATTATTTAGATGAGATGAGACAGGCATTACTAAAAAGAAGGGTAGCGCCACAAATTATTGAAGCGTTTGTAGACATGTCAGATTATGAAAAAACGGGTTTGATTACCTATTCAAAAAAGAGGAATTTGGTATTGATTCAAGCGATGTTAGATAAAGAAGATGTCGTGTTTTTTATTGATAGCGATGTTCATCCTTGTGTTTTATATCAGGTTAATTGTTCTGAAGAAGTTGATTTTATAGGGGAACATTTAAAACAGCTTAATAAAGACCAAGTAGCAGTCACGACCAGTGACTATTCAGGATATTTTATTTTACCGCCTATGGATTTTGAAGGGATGGATGCTTTTTTAAAAGGCATACAAAAAGAAAAGACCATACCTTATTTGAAATCGTCTGCTCTCCATAAATGTCTCAAATTAGGCATGCCACATGATCGGCGACAAATTGAAGAAACTTTTAAAATGTTAGGAGGCAATGCAGCGATAAAACTTTCTTATATTGATCAGATACCCCCCTTTTTTTCCTACTATTATAAGGTAAGAGATACTTACTATTTGACACGAGGAGAAGATACGATGATGGGCTTATATTTTGAAGAAAGCCCACTAAAAATGATGGATATTGACCTTAAAATTTTGCATGACACGTATGGAAGCTATCCGACAGAGCCCAATCTTAAATGGGATGAAAAAATCAGAACACGATTGTTCTATGCCTCTATGGGATGGATTGGGAGAAATCCATTTTTGAATTACAAAATGGGTAAAGATTATGTACAGTTGGCTCAATCGCAAAAAGAAGAACTCACGATTGGTGCGCCTTTACTCGCTAAGTATTTATCTGACGAACGATTTTTACTCTTACCTGAAGCGGTAGATGAAGCGGTTAAGCAATTACATACAATGATTCAAAGAGAAAAACAAGTTGAAGCCTCGTGGTTAACCTTGACAAAACAATTGAAAGGAGTTTGAAATGAGAATTTTGATGATGAATCATTTTCCCCTTGAGGGATCGGGGAGCGGAATTTATACTCGCAATCTGGCAGAAGCATTAGTTTCTTTTGGGCATGAAGTCATGGTTATATATCCAGAGCATACCCCAGTGATTTACAGTAAGTTTAAGTGTAAACCCGTTATTTTTGCCAGTGACAAATACGGGGAAGGACAAGCACCAGAAGTGCCTTTTGACTTCCCATGTTTCACGTCACACCCCCGAAGTCATTATACCTTTTATGAGATGTCTCTCCCTCAAATTGAGGCATACATAGCCATTTTTACCGAAAAGATGAATCAAGCGATTGAATCATTTCACCCAGATATAATCCATGCACAACATCTATGGATTATGCCTTATATTGCATCTAAAAGTGGTATTCCTTACTATGTAACGGCACATGGAACGGACTTAAAAGGCTACGCTAAAGATGACCGTTTTCATCAGTATGCTAGAGAGGGCGCTCAAAAAGCTGAAAAAGTGATTACTATCAGCAAACAAGTTGATCAAGAAGTTGCTCGTATTTTCGGGATAGATGATGCACATAGAGCGTTGATACTCAATGGTTACAATACTGAACTTTTCCGTATACAGGATGTAGATAAAACGGCCTTACTCAATGGATTTAATATTACTTACCATAAAGAAAAAATAGTATTTTTTGCAGGTAAGCTAGCGCATTTTAAAGGGATTGATGTTTTGCTGAGAGCAGCCAAAAAATATGAAAATAGTTTTGATGAAGGGGTTATAACATTGATTGCTGGGAGTGGTGAACTGGAAAAAGACCTCAAGCAATTAAAGTCAGAATTAGAGCTTCAATCCGTTTATTTTTTAGGGCATATTTACCAAGATGTTTTATCTAAACTTTATAATATAGCAGATGTGAGCACCGTGCCATCGCGCACAGAACCATTTGGACTGGTGGCTATTGAAGCACTCGCATGTGGGGCACCTGTAGTAGGGACGAATCAAGGGGGATTACCTGATTTTATAACAGATGAAGTCGGCGCACTTGTACCCGTTGAAGATGCCAAAGCATTATCGGAAGCAATTATTGATTTGATTCAAAGAAATGAAGATGGAAAAATGCAAAAAACGTGTCATGAATATGCCTATGAGTATTTTTCGAGAGAAAAATCAGCTTTAAAAGTTGAAGCTATTTATGGAAAATAATAAGGAGGATTTATGAGAATAGCAGTAGTTATTCCAACCTATTGGCAACGATCAAGAGCTGATGGCTGGAAAGAAGGAGATGCCGTATACGATCATCCAACACCTATTGATGAGTATGGAACACTAGGGCGAACGCTTGAGAGTATTAAAATTTTAAACAACAAGAATTTTAGGTTAGTCATTCCAGTTTGTCCAACAACAGAGGATATTGAAGAAGAGGCGGAAAGAAAGACTAAAGAGATTGTAGAAAAAGCGAATCTTTCTATGGAAACTTATGTTTTTACACCTCAAAATTTGAGGAAAATCAAAGGGATTTTAAAAGAAAAAGGATTAAATGATTCCATGGACCTTCTTAATATCAAAGGCTATTCTAATGTTAGGAATATCTGCCTATATGTAGCCCAAATATTAGGTTCGGATGTCTCTATTTTAATTGATGATGATGAAGTCTTTGAAAAACCTGAATTTATAGATATGGCAGTTGAATTTATTGGAAAAAGAAAATATGGATCGATTATTTATGGTGTAGCAGGTTACTATCTTAATAAAAAAGATGAGTATTATGATGATGTTCAAATGCAAGCGTGGATGACTTATTGGGATCGTTTTGGTTCAAAAGCCAAAGCATTTGATAAGATTATTTCCAAAGGACCTCGTATTAAAATCACACCATTTGCCTTTGGTGGGTTAATGGTCATTCATAAGAACCTGTTTAGGACAGTGCCTTTTGATCCTAAAGTAACACGTGGTGAGGATATTGATTACTTGATTAATGCGAAAATGTTTGGCTTTGATTTCTTTTTAGATAATCAACTGAATATTAAACATTTACCGCCGCCTAAACACCACCCTATATGGAAGAGAACCCGAGAAGACATCTATAGATTTTTATATGAAAAGTCTAAAATTGACCATCAAAAAGAATTCAGTAATATGAAAAAGATTACAGCTGAAGACTTCATGCCTTACCCAGGTGATTTTTTAACTGATGATTTAGAAGATAAGATTTTTAAAACCAATATCCTTTTGGCCTTAGATTATTTGGCAGAAGGTAGCATTGAAGACTGTAAAGGGTCAATTGAGAATATTTATTTGAGTAAATATGAAGCACTTCCTAAATTTGATACATTCGATGCCTATCGAGAAGTTCAAAAGGAATGGGCTGAACTTATTGACGTAACAGGAATGAACAGGACTGTTATACGTAATGAAATGGAAAAAAATAATGTTAATCGTCAGAAATCTTCTCAAATGGTTGATGAAGCCATTACTTATGATCGTGTTGAAATTAAAAATAAATTTAGGGAAGTGCCATTTTTTGATACTTTCAATGACAAAGAGACCGAGAAAATATTGGATTTAATTAAGACCAAACGCTTTAAAGAAAATCAAGTTGTTTTTAGACAAGGTGATATTAATAACATCTTCTATATCGTGGTGAAAGGCTGTATTAGAATATCTAAATTAGATGATAACAATGAAGAAATGATTTTGAGCCATATTTCAACCCAAGGGTTATTGGGGGAAACCGCTTTAGTCAATGAAACCCACTTTGTGGATGCGATTGCAGATGAATACACAGAAGTGTTGATGATTAAGCAAAGCGATCTGGAAGTTTTAATAGAATCTGACCCTGCACTGGGCAATAAATTCTTACTGATGTTGGTTGATAAACTCAATTTTAAATTGGCAGCAACCAATGATTTAGCTTCTCAATATTATCTTAAAGATGAACATGTAAAAGATTCAATGGATTAGAGGCGATAAAGGCCATTATAAAAACAATAGCATAAGAACCGATTTCAACAAAAAATTTAACTTCTATTAATTTTGTTGAAATCGGTTCTTTTAATGTTATAATAAAGACGTATTAAAATTCGTACATAAAGAGGTGTTTATGAAAAAAGGCGACGTCATTTGGATTTTGATTTTAGGTCTATTTGTAGCTTTTCTTGCAATACCGTCAACTCATGTGTTGTTTATTCAATTAACAACTGGGCATCCTTATATAAGTGGTTTTATTAAATTTGCTTTGTTGGCGACGATGGGTGAACTACTGGCAGGTCGGATAAAGACAAAGGTATGGAAGAAGCCTCATGCTTTGATTGGACGCGTGGTTGTCTGGGGAATTCTTGGAATCATTATTACGCTTATATTTCAAATCTATGCAGGTGGGGTTACACAGGCAATGGCCAATGGATACCTTCCTTTTGAAGGGGTTTCATTAGCGTTTGCTTTTTTCACCAGTGCTTTAATGAATCTTTTCTTTGCACCAACCTTTATGGCACTTCATCGGTTTACAGATAGTTATTTTGACTTAAAGTATGGCGAAAAAAATGAAAAACCAACACTTGAAGTGATTGTAAAAAGGATGGATATTAAAAACTTTATTGCTTTTATTATACTGAAAACGATTCCTTTCTTTTGGATTCCGGCCCATACAATTACCTTTTTATTACCAAATGAATATAGGGTTCTTGCAGCGGCATTCTTATCAATGGCTTTAGGGCTATTGTTGGCTTTAGGCAAAAGAGAGCGTGCAATTGGATAAGACCTAAAACACAAATCATTATAGAAACGCTTAGGTTCAGCGTTTTTATAATGATTTTTTTATGTCAAATAATCATGAAAAATAGTCGTATTTTCCTAATTCAAAATACTTATACGAAAGGGCTTGTTTTTATATCGAATACATAGGATAATGTTATATAATGCCGGTCTTTTTTGAAGAAGTTAAAGGAGTTTTTTATGAAGTTAGGCAGATGTATGAAGCAGGGGAAAGCCTTGGGAATATGTATATTGGAAGACAATCAATTAAAACGGTTAGATGATTTGTTAGGAATACACATAGAAAATATGATTGAGTTAATCGAAAATTGGGAAGATATAAAAGGTGAAATTCATAAAAAATGGGATCAAACATTGAGTTATGATTTAGAAGACGTGATATTTCTATCACCCATGCCGCATCCAAGACGTAATTTGATTTGTATAGGAAAGAATTACTTGGAACATGCCAAAGAATTAGAAGGAAAGACCGCTAATTTATCAGGTATTCCAAAGCAACCTATCTTTTTTTCAAAAATGGCATATGAGACGATTGGTGACGGACAATCAGTGGAAATTCAATCGACTGTAACACAAGAGGTTGATTATGAAGTAGAATTAGCCGTTGTTTTAGGAAAAAAGGTTAAAAATATGACTCCGGAAGAAGTAGAAGAGAGTATTTTTGGATTTACCATTTGTAATGATATTACTGCACGGGATTTGCAAGTTAAACATATTCAGTGGCATCTCGGTAAGTCTCAAGACACCTTTACACCTATTGGCCCTATCATTGTAACCAAAGATGAATTTTCTTATCCACCGAATCTAGCCATTTCTTGTAAGATTAATGGCGAAGTGAGACAAAATAGTCGAACAGACCATTTTATTTTTGATATAGATACACTTATATCAACTTTATCACAGGGCATGACACTTATACCCGGTGATATTATTTTGACTGGCACACCAGCAGGAGTAGGGATGGGTTTTAATCCACCGCGGTTTTTAAAAGCAGGCGATGAAATTGTCTGTGAAATTGAAGGCATTGGACTGCTCCGCAATGACGTTGTAACCAAAAATTAACATGAATATAAGCCTTTCTCAATAGTAACTTGAAGCATGTTTTGATAAAATAGGGATAGTCTTATAAAAAATTTGAGATGTAACGAATAGACATAAATAAAAAAGTTACACAATTTAACGAAGGGGCGTAAAAACAGAATATGAAGAAATCGACTAAAAAAATTGTATTAGCAATGCTAGTCATTTTTGGACTAAGTAGTATGAATTTTGCAGAAACAGTTGATGCAATCGGTACAACCGCAGCTGAAAATGAAGCACTGGTAAGTCAAGAGGTACCACTTAATAACGAGGGGTATCCGCTATTAGCGTCTTATACAGTATCTGTACCAGACAATATGAACATTATGGAGATTGATTACAATCAATACAATATTGCGTATTCATATGTTGTTTCAACGAGAAACACTGTCAATATTAGACAACAACCGACAACGAGTAGTCCGGTTGTTAAACAACTAGGATTTTATGGGAAAATCAATGTCTTTGAAAAAGTCACAGGGCAGTATTTTAAATCATCAGATAGTGATGAATGGTTCCGTGTCTATTGGTACAAAGGTGATGAAATCAAAACAGGCTATATCTATGCACCAATAGTCACTTTTAGAGAGTTCAGATTAAATTTAGCATCAGAAAAAATAAAAGCATTGGAAGATTTTTTTGAAACACATGACAACATGGGAAAAGTTAATAACTATAAGCACTACAATGGTTATGCACCTAGATATCATGGTAAAACAGTAGATGCCTTTGGCTATTCAAGAGATCAATCGGCACCAATGTATGATAATCCTGCCAATAGTGACGAGTTTCGCTATGTATTAGATGGCATGATTTTTAACATTCAAAGCAAGGCAAATGGCTATTATTATGTTTATGTACCAGATTTTGATGCTTATGGATATATTCCTAGTAAATTTGTATCTGTTACTAATCAAGTTAAGAAATTAGACCAGCTTATTTTCGTAGATAATCTTAATCAAAATATCTTTACGTTACAAAAAACAGATGGGACATGGTTTTTGAAATCACTTTCTTATGCGACAACAGGAAAACTTTCTGAATACAAAGAGCCAACTGTTCCTGGTTTTTATGCTGCGATTCAAAAGAAAGACAGTTTCCTTTATTTAGATGATAAAACAGATGAATTAGATGGCTATGCACCTTATGCTATTCGATTTAATGGGGGGGCTTATTTGCATGGATTCCCTGTTAATTATCGATGGAATACAGAGCAAGTTTTGGTTGAAGAGCCTGAATTTGATGATCAAGGGATCATGATAAAAGAAGCTGTTTATGAGGAAGAACGTGTAGGTAGCCCTATTGATCCAGGAATGATAGAGTACTCATACACGTTAGGTACAGTGCCACTTTCTCATAAATGTGTGAGAAACCCAACCTCTCATGCAAAATATATGTATGATTGGATTAAATTAGATGAATGTATCGTCGTCATCATCGAGTAGGAGATTAAAATGAAAAATAAGAAAAGTGTCATTATTATGGGTGCTTTTTTGATTGTATTGGTAGTCGGGATTTTCCTCGGTTACCGATACAATATTTTTGTGCCTAAAGCACCTTCAAATGTTGAAAGCACTATCGGGGATAATGCCAGTTCAACAGGAGATGAAGACGCCCTTCAAAAAGAGAAAGAAGAAGCGGAAAAAATTCAAAAAGAGAAAGAAGAAGCCGAGCGTATTGCAAAAGAGAAAGAAGAAGCCAAACGCAAAGCAGCTGAAGAAGCACGTCAGAAAGATATTAATGAGAATACTTTTATAGCAGGTAAGAAGGGACTGGATATATATGATTCGCTTGATGCTGAAACCCAAAGTCTTATTAGTACATTAGATCCAAGAACTAAAGTCTATATTTCTGATTATATTAAAGATGAGGCAGGCAACATTACTTCAGTAGAAGTAAAAAGCGACATTGATGCCCCTTCATCACTAGGATTTGCTTCTTATGATCAATTGGTTAAATCCGTAGCTGATTTTATTTCGAGACCTTATGAAGATGCAGATTATAGTGGGTTTGATAAAAATGAGGCTTATGAAGATAATCCTCAGGTGCATGCAAAAGGACTCTATCTGACAGGAGGCTCTGCAGCAGGGGATCGCTTAGATGAAATAATCGACCTTATTGATCATTCTGAACTTAATACAGTGGTGATTGATGTTAAAGATGATAATGGCTATTTATTATTTCATTCAGAAACAGCAGAACGCTTAAATCCAGAAGCCAATAAGCATGTTTTTATTGATGATATTGAAAGCTTTATGTCAAAATTGAAAGAACATAATATCTATGCCATTGCAAGAATTGTTACATTTAAATCACCTCTTTATGCAAAAGCCAATTTAGACAAGGCGATTGTTTATAAAGGAACAGATAGACCTTATACTAAGAGTGATGGGATCTATTGGGTCTCTCCCCATAACAGAGATTTGTGGGAATATAATCTAGGCATTGCTAAAGAAGCTGCCGACCTTGGCTTCAATGAAATTCAGTTTGACTATGTGAGATTCCCAGTCGTATCAAACAAGAGTGAAATTGATTTTAGAAATCCAGATGGTGAGTCACAAGCAGCAACTATCCAAAACTTTTTAAAGGAAGCCTACACAGAACTGAGTCCTAAAGAAGTTTATGTGGCAGCAGATGTATTTGGCTGGGCAGCGACTGCTATTAATGATGTGGGGATGGGACAACATTGGGAAGCAGTATCTAATGTGGTAGACTATATTTGCCCAATGATGTACCCAAGTCATTATGGTAAAAATAATTTTGGATTATCAGTGCCAGATGCTTATCCTTATGAAACCATTGATCGTTCCACTCAAGATGCTTTAATGCGTAACGAAAATGCAGTAACACCTGCTAAAATCAGACCATGGATTCAAGATTTTACGGCAACATGGGTTAAAGGACACATTCGATATGGTAAAAATGAAGTTTTAGAGCAAATTAAGGCACTCCATGATAATGGTATTGAAGACTATATTTTATGGAATCCATATAATAAATATTCAAAAGACGCTTTTTTAAGTCCAACGGCTGAGTAAGCGTCAATATAAATTCACTTTCACTAGCGATTAAAATATTCAGGGAGGTATTATATGTTAGCTGAAAAAATAGCACAAGCATTACTCGAAATTAAAGCAGTATCAATTGTGGATAAGGATCATTTATTTACATGGGTATCGGGAATCAAGTCACCGGTATATTGTGATAATAGAATGACAATCTCTTATCCTAAAGTAAGAAACATGATTGCACAGGGATTTGTTGATCAGATTAAAGCAGTCTATCCCGATGTTGAAGTCATAGCAGGAACGGCAACAGCAGGTATTCCACATGCAGCATGGGTAGCAGATAAGTTAGATTTACCTATGGTCTATGTGAGAAGTGGTGCCAAAGGACATGGCAAAGGTAAACAAATTGAAGGGGCTCTTAGTAGGGGTCAAAAGGTTGTTTTAATTGAAGACCTTTTATCAACTGGTGGAAGTTCAATCAGTGCCTGTGAGGCTCTAAGAGAAGCTGGGGCTGAGGTCTTGTCTGTATTGGCTATTTTTTCTTATAATTTTGAAAAAGTAGATCGTGTTTTTGAAGAGGCTCAAATTCCATATGCCACTTTAAGTGATTATAAAACATTATTACCTATTGCGGTTAAAGAAAATTATGTTGACGAAGCTGATCTTGAAACACTATTGGCATGGTCTAGTAACCCAAGACTTTTTACAGACCCTGCTTAGACGAATTTAATTTAAAGTAGTAAATAGACTGAAAAAAGTTATCATTTCAATTAATAATTTAAGGTCATCAAAGGGCGCGATGAAACATCGTGCCCTTTCTCATGTTTTTTGATATAATAGATAAGAATAATTTATAAAGAGGTGACATTTTGAGAGTAAGAAAAAAACCAGGGGCATTAGAAGCACTGATGGCGCTTGAGCCTTGGTATATTCATGAACCTTTAGAATGCAAAGGGAAATGGCATGACATTTTTGGTAATAACCATCCTATTCATGCAGAGTTTGGCGGCGGAAAAGGCAAATTCATTACAGAGATGGCAAAACAATATCCTGAGACTAACTTTATCATGGTAGATGTCATTACAGAAGTAATGTTAAAAGCAGCTGAAAAGGCTTTTGATTTAAAATTACCAAACTTGAGACTGATAAAGATTGATTTGAAATTTGCAGATCAATATTTTGAAAAAGGTGAGTTAAGTCGCATTTACTTAAATTTTAGTGATCCATGGCCTAAAAAGCGACACTATAAAAGACGCTTAACCTATAGAGGATTTTTAGAAAACTATCAGAAGTTGTTAATTGAAGAGGGGGAAATTCATTTTAAAACAGATAATCGCAATTTATTTGAGTTTTCTCTCAATGAATTTGCAGCGATAGATATGAAAATGAAAAATATTTCTTTAGACCTTCATTCTTCTGATTTTGAAGGAAACTGTATGACCGAATATGAAGAAAAATTTTCGTCACAAGGGATGCCGATTTATCGTGTAGAAGCAAAGTTTAGATAAGTGATTAAGAAAGGTGATTGCCATGAAGCGTGCATTGTTTTTGGGAACCATAACAGTTGCCTCAGCTTTTGTCATTTGGGGCATTTACACAAGTCTTATTACTTTTGAATCTGTAGTTCCTTGGGTATTAGAACTTCGGACTATTCTTCTTTGGTTGCTGCGAATCAACGTTTTTGCAATTGGGATAGTCATTTTTTTAGAAAACAAGAATCCATCAAGAACAGTGGCGTGGCTTTTAGTTTTGAGCCTTTTACCTGCGGTTGGATTTCTTTTTTATGTCCTATTTGGTAGGAGTTATCGAAAGCGTCGAAAATCGAGACAAAAACATCTCATAGATTCAAGTAAAATGACTCATGCGGCAGAAGTTCAACAAAAAATGTTAGATACGATGTCGCTTCCTAATATGGCAGATGCCAGAAATCAGCGGATGATGTCTCTTTTGCTGAACAATGCAAAGGCACCTTTTTCGATTCAAAATGAAGTCAAAGTGTTGACTAATGGCTATACCAAATTTAATCTATTGATGGAAGCGTTAAACAATGCAAAACATCATATTCATCTTGAATACTTTATTATAAAAGACGATAAAATTGGCAATGCGATTAGACAGATTTTAATCAATAAAGCAAGAGAAGGTGTTGAAGTAAGGGTTATTTATGATGCAGTTGGTTCATGGAAATTAGGCAAAACTTATATTCAAGGTCTTAAAGCATCGGGCGTAGAAGTGTATCCCTTCTTCCCAGTGGCCTTTCCACTTTTTTCAAGAGAACTGAACTATAGGAATCATCGAAAGATAGTAGTTGTTGATGGCGTTATAGGCTTTGTGGGTGGACTCAATATTGGCGATGAATACCTTGGCGATTCAGAAAAATTTGATTTCTGGAGAGATACTCATCTTCAAATTGAAGGTGAGGGTGTTTATGCCTTACAAACCATCTTTTTAAATGATTGGCATTTTGTTGCCAAAGAAGAATTAAATTCAGCTGTTTATTATCCTGAACACAAGGTAAAACATCACTCTTTAGCACAAGTCGTTGCTTCGGGGCCTGATTCAGAATGGCAGTCCATTTTACAAGCTTACTATAAGATGATTGCGTCAGCTACTGATAAAATTTGGATTACCTCTCCTTACCTTGTACCAGAAGAGAGCATTTTAATGGGGCTTAAAACGGCGGCATTAAGTGGGGTAGATGTCAAAATCATTATTCCTTCGATGCCGGATCATTTCTTTGTTTATTGGGCGTCTAGAGCCAATATAGAAGCCTTGTTAGAGGCGGGTGTGAAAGTATACCAATATGATCACGGATTCATTCATTCAAAAATTATGATTATTGACCGCTTAGTTGCAACGGTGGGTACTGCTAATATGGATATTCGTTCAATGGAAATTAATTTTGAAGTAAACGCGTTTTTATATGATAAAGACGTGATTATAAGACTAGAAGAAGACTTTGTAAAAGATATTATAGAGAGTCAAGCTTTTGTACTTGAAACATTTAGTAAGAGAGGCCTATCCGAACACTTCCTTGAGGCACTTGGAAGATTGGTTTCACCCTTACAATAAAGGAGGAATTATGGTATATTTTTTATTGTCGTTGATAATTGTTGCGATAGATCAACTGACAAAAAAAATGGCAGTTGATCACTTGATTGGTCAAGGGCCACAGCCTTTGATTGATGGTTTTTTGGGTCTTCGATACATTGAAAATCGAGGTGCGGCATTTAGTATTTTAAATAATAAGCAATTGCTATTGATTTTAGTGACGTTTGTGATCTTAGGTCTGATTGTTGGCTTACTTGTGAAAGCAATCATGAATCACAGTATGATAATCGTAAAGATATCCTATGCCCTCATTATTGCAGGTGCACTGGGCAATTTTATAGACCGTATAAGATTGAATTATGTGGTTGATTTTTTAGAATTTAGATTTATAAAATTTCCAATTTTCAATGTTGCAGATGTGTCTGTGGTTTCAGGCGTCATTTTACTTGTTATTGCTACAATCTTTTTTAAGTATGAATTGTAGGTGAGTTGAGTGGGCATTTTAGAAAAAATCATTACAGCAATGATAAGAGGTTTGATGTATGGTCTTGCCTTTTCAATCATAGGAGGTCTTTTAGGACTTCTGATGAAAACGTCTTTTTTAGTAGGAGCCTATGTGGCTGATATAGCGACAGGTTGTGTAGCAATGATGATTACAGCTTTTTTATCAATTGGCTCTCCAAGGAAGCGTTTTCAACGTATTAAGAGCGGAGACTTTAAGGCAATAGAAGCAAGCGATAAAGGACCGCTATATTCGGGAATTATCGGGGTCGAACTTGTTGTTATTGGGTTAGCACTTGAAGCGTTTTTACACTAATAAATAAACAAATAAGTTCATTGATTACAAAGAGAGAGAGAATATAATTTATTCACGTAGATGTAATCAAAATGTAAAAGGGTTCACTTTTTAAGTGTGATAAAATGAACTTGATATTGTTTGAAAGGAAGATTTTTTTGAAAGTATACATTAAAATATTCGTTGTAGCCTTTGTAGCCTTTATGTCTATTATGGCGGGGGCATATTATGCCCTTGATAATCATTATACAGCCACACCCAATAATGGGACACCGGTAGCCAATAATGGGGATACAGACTCTACAGCAGATGAAACAAACAACGGCGACAAAGAGCCTTCAGAACCCACTAAACCTGAACCTGTCGATAATCGAACTGAACTTGAAAAACTTGTGGATGATTCTTCGAATCGTGTTAATATTATAGCCTTTGGTCTCAATGGTTATCTTGCAGATACCATGATGTTTATAAGCCTTGACTTAGATCATCAAAAGCTAGATGTTATTTCAATTCCACGGGATACTTATTATCCAATTGAGGGATTTAGCCACGCGGATCAGAAGAAGATGAATGCGATCTATTCATTTAAAGATGAAGGTGGTAGCAATGGGATGAAGAAGTATGTATCCGAGTTTTTAGGTGTGCCTGTTGATTATTATGTTAAAGTAAATTTTAAAGCGGTCGAAGCTGTAGTTAATGTTTTAGGGGGTTACGAAGTAACCGTACCACCGGGGTTTGTGTATGATGATGATTATGCCGATCCACCACTGCATATTAATTTAGCGCCAGGCTATCAAACTTTAGATGGCAAGGATACGGTAAAGTTTTTAAGATTTAGAAAAAATAATGATGGAAGTGTTAAAGAAGGGGATATCCAACGTATTCCACGCCAGCAGCGTTTTGTAAAAACCATGATAAGTAAAGCATTAAGCTCTAAATTACCATCGGTTATCAACACAGTGATGAAATATGTTAAAACGGATATGACGATTGATCAAGCCTTGGGATATACTGTTAAGATAGCAGGTATTACTTCAGATGACATTGCCTTCCATACGGTAGAGGGTGATGCGAAAATGATGAACCATTTAAGTTACTGGATTCATGATCCAGCCAAACTTGAAGAACTTTTAGTGGATATCTACAAGGGAAATGATCCAGATGCTAGTGATGCAGAGAAATCTGATCAAAGTAGTTCCCAATCAGGTGATGATTCAAGCGATGATTCAAGTGATTCATCAGATCAGTAAAAACGTCTTGTCAAAATATGACCTATAAAAGCACAAGATAAAATAAAGAGTAAAAGAGACCTTAAAGAATCATTTAAGGTCTCTTTTTTATGTATTTGTAGACTAGGATATGATTTTAATAAAATGATAGATGATAAGAAGGCCAGCAATGACGAGAGAACTTAATAAGAGAGGGTGACGCCAGTCCTTGTTTAGATAGGTTTCTAAAACAAGCGTCAAATAGAGGACAACAAGCCCAATGTTTCTGACTAAAGGACCAAAGGCCATTATCAAAATAACGCAGACAATTTGAACCATTAAAAAAAGCATTTTCTGATTTTCCATAAAACCCCCAGAACTATTTTAGTTAAATGTAAAAAAATGTATAATTAAACTATGCACTCATATTTTACAGTATGAAGGGGGATTAAGCAATAAAAAAGGCAGCCAATATTGGCTGTCTTTTGATTGAATTACAAGCTAATGAAGACCTATAATTTATCAAGCAACATTTGACCCGCTTGATAAATACTACCAGCGCCAACCGTAACCACAAGGTCGCCCGCTGAGAGTTCAGATTTTAAAGCATCTGTCATAGATTCAAAACTTTCATAGTATTCGCTATCGGCACCTTCTAACAGTAATTCACGTACAAGATCTTTAGAATGAATATCGCCTGGATCATCTTCGCGTGCTGCATAAATATCAACTACTTTAACTTCATCAGCAAGTTTAAATGCGCCAGAAAACTCATGTAAAAGTTCTTTGGTTCTTGAATACGTGTGAGGTTGAAAGAGGCAAATGAGACGTTTCTTATTTTCAATACGACTCGCTGCTTCAAGCATAGCTTTGATTTCACTTGGGTGATGGGCATAATCATCATATACCTTGACACCAGCACTTTCGCCAATGAATTCAAAACGGCGTTTAGCATTATGAAATGAACTCAATCTATCTTTTAAAACATCAGTATTATCAATAAATTGATGACCAATTATAAAGGCTGCCAAAGCATTGTAGATATTGTGTTGACCTAAGACTGATAAAGTCAGACGGGTCAAAAGAAGATCCCCTTTATAAATATCGAAAGTAGGAAAGCCTAAGCCGTTGTAGACAATGTTTCTTGCAGTGTAATCGCACGATGGATTCATTCCAAACGTGATATATTTGCCGTGATAATAAGGCAATACTTTTTTTGCGTTGTAGTCATCGCCATTAATTACAAGTAGACCGTCTTCTTTAATATTCTGAGTAAATTTAATAAAGGCTTCTATAATACGTTCGAGATTTTCATAATAGTCTAGGTGGTCTTCTTCAATATTGAGAATCACCCCTATTTGAGGATAGAAAGAAAGAAAACTTTCCTTGTATTCACAAGCTTCAGTCAAGAAAACATCACTTTCTCCAATCTTGACGTTGCTTTTAATATCATTAAAATAGCCCCCAATCATACAGGTGGGGTCAATACGTGTATCGTTGATAAGACGTGTAACCATAGATGTAGTCGTTGTCTTTCCATGTGTACCTGAAATGGCAATACTTTGATTATAATGCGTCATGAGTTGACCAAGCATTTCAGCACGGCTAAGGCATGGAATACCATTTTCAAGCGCATATTTAAGTTCTGGATTTTTGTCGTTAACAGCAGCTGTATACACCACGAGTTCAGCGTCTTTCACATGACTAGCATCATGGCCCTTATAAACCGTAATGCCTTTTGAAATAAGGTGTTGGCTTAAATCTGAAACAGACATGTCAGAACCACTGACTTTGACACCACGATCGTGAAGAATTTCGGCTATAGCACTGTTACTTACACCGCCGATACCTATAAAAAATACCGACTGAATTGCATTAATATCAATCATAATAGTCCCTCTTTTACTTTTAAAAAGTCATTCTGATTATATCATATTTTAAAAAACATGAAAGAAAAAAACAAAAGGTATTGAAGAAATGTGCAAAAACGAATAAAATTAAAATAATACAATAACAATATTCGGAGTGTGATGTCGTGAGTAAATTGAAAAGAAATGAGCGAATCGGGGCTATCGTTAAGATTTTATGTGATTCGCCGAACAAGGTTTTTACGTTAAATTATTTTACAACAATGTTTAATTCAGCAAAATCAACAATCAGCGAGGATCTTGTCATTGTCAAAAAGATTATGGAAGAACTTTCGCTAGGAAAAGTGGTTACAATTGCTGGCGCAGCAGGGGGCGCCAAGTTTGTTCCAAAGATGGGGAAAGAAGAAAAACAAAAGCTAATTGAACAAATTTGTGAAGATGTCAAGAAGCCTGAACGAGTAATGCCAGGAAAATATCTCTATATGGCAGATATTTTATACAATCCTTCTTACACAAAAGGGATTGGTGATATCTTTGCTGAAAAGTATTCAGATGAACAGAATCGTATTGACTACGTTTTAACGGTTGAGACGAAAGGTATCCCAATTGCCATGATGACTGCGAGGGGACTCAATGTGCCACTTGTCATTGCGCGTCATGAAAACAAAGTCACTGAAGGACCTAAAATCAGTATTAACTATATTTCGGGGTCAACAGGCCATTTACAAACCATGTATATTTCTAAAAATGCCATCCAAAAGGGATCTAATGTCCTCATTGTTGATGATTTTATGAAAGCTGGTGGGACAGCTAAAGGAATGATGCGTTTGGTGGAAGAACTTGAATGTAATGTTGCTGGAGTGTGCGTTTTACTTGAAACGAAAACGCCACAACAAAAGTTAGTTGTAGATTATACATCACTCATTAAGCTTGAAGGTATTAATGAAGATGATGCAATTGTTATTCATCCTAATTATGAAAATCTCTAATTTTTTAAAATTTCTGAAAAAACTTTTAAAAAAAAGAAGGAATTTTAGAAGATAAAGAGAATAATAATTAATACACAGCTAAGTTAGGGGGATATAGAATGAACATCACAGATGTAAGAATTCGCAAATTAAGAGAAGAAGGCAAAATGAAAGCTGTCGTTTCTCTCACTTTTGATGACGCTTTTGTAGTACATGACATCAAAGTGATTGAGGGACAGAATGGGTTGTTTGTAGCGATGCCAAGTCGTAAAGTGGGGGAAGCAGACTATAGAGATATAGCGCATCCAATTAATCAAGAAACGAGAACGAAAATCCAAGATATTATTTTCGAGGAGTATGAAAAAGCTAAGGCAACTGCTTTAGAAGAAGATTATTATGAGGGGTAATAAGAAGACAGCTGTTTTAGCGTGGGGGGGAACAAGTAAGATGTGTACTTTTGCAAACATTTTGGCTTGTTCAGCGTGATACATATCATATGTAGTCACACAACACGTGACAAAGCTAGACAGAAGGCGCTATCAGGGGATAGCGTCTTTTGTTATGATAGAGAGAAGAAAAGGTGAGAGAGATATTTTTACGAACTTTAGCTCAAATTTTAGTAATAATTGTTTAGTTTTCATTTAAAAAGTGATATAATCGTCGATGGAAAAAAGAAAAGGTCAGGAGTGAAAACCATGCGTGCGTTAACAACCGTTATCTTAGCGGCAGGACACGGCAAAAGAATGAAGTCAAACTTAGCAAAAGTACTTCATAAAGTGGCAGGTACCGAAATGGTCCATCATGTTGTCGATGTAGCCGAAGAAGTAGGAAGTCAAAAAATCATCACCGTAGTGGGTCACGATAAAGAACAAGTGATGACGTCACTTAGTGAAAGAAACACTGCTTTTGTAGAACAAACTGAAATACTCGGAACAGGTCATGCTGTCATGATGGCGGAATCTTATTTTGAAGAAGGCGATGTCCTCGTGCTTTGTGGAGATGCCCCTCTTGTAAGTGAAGGAACGCTCAGAGCATTGATCGACTTTCATAGAGCCAAACGCTTTAAAGCAAGTTTGATCTCTGCAATTATGGATAATCCCAGTGGTTATGGTCGTATTATAAGAGATGAAAAGCGAGAATTTCTTAAAATTGTAGAAGATAAAGATGCCAGTGAAGCTCAAAAATGGGTTAAAGAAATTAACTCTGGGATCTGTATTTTTGATGCAAAATTATTGAAAGAAGCTTTAAAATCACTCAAAAATGATAATCAACAAGGTGAATATTATTTAACAGATGTATTTGAATACTTAAAAGAAAGTGGTCATGCAATTGGTGCTTATGTGGCAAAAGATGCAGATGAGCTCATGGGAATCAATAATCGCTACCATTTATCTATAGCAGAAACCTATTATCAAGCAAGACTTAGAAAAGAATGGATGATGTCAGGGGTAACCATGATTAATCCAGAATCCATATATATAGAAAAAAATGTCCAAATTGGCGCAGATACTATTCTTTATGGCGGGACTCAATTAAAAGGACAAACAGTGATTGGTGAAGGGTGTCATATCGGTCCTCAAGCAGATATTACAGATAGCCTTATCCAATCAGATGTGACGATTAAACATTCCACACTGATTGAAGCTAAGGTTGCTTCTCACACTTCAGTTGGTCCCTATGCCTACTTGAGACCCAAATCAGATATTGGAGAACATGTGAAAATTGGTGATTTTGTGGAAGTGAAAAATGCTCATATTGGGGATCATACGAAAGTATCTCATTTAACGTATATTGGCGATAGTAAAGTAGGTCAATCAGTTAATGTGGGCTGTGGCGTCGTATTTGTTAACTATGATGGCGATAAAAAACATCAAACTATTGTTGGCGATCATGCCTTTATAGGTTGCAATACAAATTTAGTAGCCCCTGTTAAGGTAGGTGAAAAAGCTTATATAGCTGCAGGATCAACGATAACAGAAGATGTACCAGATGAGGCACTTGCGATTGCAAGAGAAAGACAAGTGAATAAGACCAATTGGTCTTCGAAATATAAAAAATAGTTTAGGAGGCAGTAATGCAGACGATGGGCAAGCAGATAAAGGTTTTTTCTGGAAATGCCAACAAAGAACTAGCAAGAGCCATTTGTGGTGAACTTGGAATACCTTTAGGAGACAGTGTTGTCAAAACTTTCAGTGATGGGGAAATATCGGTTAACATCAATGAAACCGTTAGAGGCGTAGATGTATTCGTCGTACAATCTTTTTCTATACCTCATGTGAACGATTATTTAATGGAACTGTTAATTACCATAGATGCCCTTAAGAGAGCATCGGCAGGAAGAATTACAGCGGTTATTCCTTATTATGGTTATGCGAGACAAGACAGAAAAGCAAAAGCAAGGGATCCAATCTCTGCTAAACTTGTAGCAAATTTAATTACTGCAGCAGGCGCAAATCGTGTTCTTACAATGGATTTACATGCAGCTCAAATTCAAGGTTATTTTGATATTCCACTTGATCATTTAAGAGGTGCGCCTATTCTAGCGGAGTATTTTAAATCAAAAGAAATTGAAAACCTTGTTGCCGTGTCACCAGACTTAGGCAGTGTAACACGTACAAGAGATTTTTCTTATAAGCTAGATTGTCCCATTGCAATTGTCGATAAGAGAAGACCAGAAGCCAATGTTTCTGAGATTATGAATATCATCGGAGATATTAAGGGAAAAAATGTAATCTTAATTGATGATATGATTGATACAGCAGGAACGATTGTTAATGCAGCACAAGCACTCAAAGAATTAGGTGCAAAAGATATTTATGCGTGCTGTACGCATGGTGTGTTTTCAGGTCCAGCGATTAGTAGAATTAAGAATTCAGCGATTAAAGAATTAGTAGTCCTTGATACGATTGATCTTAATGAAGAAATGAGAGAACTGGATAATATTACTTTACTTTCTATAGCACCTATATTTGCAGAAGCCATTAGAAGAATTTTTAATAATGATTCAGTCAGTAAATTGTTTGACTAAAACCTTTAAAGTGACCTTTTTGATAGATATCAAAAAGGTCATTTTTTTTTGATTAAAAGAAGGCTATGATGATAAAATAGTCAATATTCGAAATATTCATAAAAAAAAGTAAAAAAAGTTCGGATTTCTCTTGGACTCCAACTCATTTTATGATTTAATGGTTTCTATATATATATATAAAGTCAAAAGAAATATTGAAATAAGGAGGGAAATTTATACATTAGTAGTTGAGTTAATTAATTCGGAGAGGAAAAAAGAAATGAAGAAAAGAGATGAAAAAATAAGGAAAAATGATAAACAAGAGATGATGGAAGGTCAAAATCAAATGAAAGTAAGAGTGAATGGAAAAATAAAAGGGCGAGGCTCTATTCGATTCAAACTGATATCTGTCCTTTCTCTAATTCTTGTACTGGGTGTTGCCTTTTTAAGTACTGTTGTTTTCATAGGGGCGCGCAGTATTTTAACGAATAATTTTAAAGAAAATGCAGGTCAATTGGCGAAAGCAACAGAAATATCTATAGAAGGCTATCTTTCAGAGTTTGAAGGATTAATGACAGCAGCAGTCAAAGCAGACCAACTTACGGAATATGATGGAAGTTCTGATGCTCAAAAGCATTTGAAGGATTATTTCAATGGTATCTTGGAAAGTGATCAAAATGTACTGTTCATTTATATGGGAACAGAAGATAAGCAGATGGTAATGAGACCGAAAGGTAACTTGTCTGATGATTTTGATCCAACGACGCGTCCGTGGTATCAAGAGGCGATTAATACAAATCATGTCATTTGGACTGAACCCTATATTGATGATTCTACAGACGAATGGGTCGTAACCTGTGCGATGAAAGTAACTGATTCAAAAGGTAAGCTCATAGGGGTTGCAGGAATGGATTTAGAACTTTCAACTTTATCAGATATGGCTAACGCTGTTGAAATTGGTGAAACAGGGTACGCGCAGCTCTTAGATGGAGATTATAATGTCATGACTTCAAGAAACGCTTCAGAAGTGGGACATGCTGTCAAAAGTGATGATTTACGAGAAGCGGCTCATTCAAAACTTCATGAAATCATTGCTTACAAGGGGCTAGAAGATGGACGCTCAGTTGATCGATTAGCCATTGTTGAGCCTATTGAAAAAGTAGGCTGGTATGTTGTCGCCTCATTTAAAGCATCAGAGATCAATGAAGATGTCCACGTTATTCTACTCATTATTAGTGGATTTGGATTATTAATGCTGATTCTTTCTATTTTAATGGTAGCGATGGCAACCACTAAAATTTCTAGAAATATTCAAAAAATAGGCGATGTAATGGCAAGAGCACAAGATGGTGATTTTACTCATAGAGTGGATATTAATAGTAACGATGAAATCCATCATTTATCAGATTATCTTGAAAATACATTTGATAAAATAGGTAACATGATTAGCAATGTGAAGAAGGTCGCTATAAATGTAAGTGATTCAGCGAGTCAACTGGCGAAGACGTCTGAAGAGACGAGCATGTCTGTAGAGGAGATTTCAAAAGTTGTAGAAGAAATTTCAAAAGGTGCTCAAGAGCAGGCACTTGATTCAGAAAAAAGTGCTGGATATGTGGGTGAACTCTCTGAACAAGTAGAAGTCATAAGCGTTAATACTGAAAAAATGATGGTTGATTCAGAACGGGTTTTAAATGCCAATCAAAAAGGGCTAGCGGCGATTAGTATGCTTAAAGAAAAAACAGTTTTAAATGATTCAGCCAATGAAGGCATTAGTTTGGCTGTTCATTCATTGAATCAAAAAACCCAAAGTATTGGTAACATTTTAGATACTATTTCAGCCATTTCTGAACAAACCAATCTTCTTGCCCTAAATGCTTCTATTGAAGCTGCTAGAGCAGGTGAGTATGGTCGTGGATTTGCGGTTGTTGCTGAAGAAATCAGGAAACTAGCAGAAGAATCAGCCCAATCAACAGAAGAAATCAGAGCGATTGTCACGAACATTAAGGACGACAGTAATCAAACGGTAACTCAGATGGATCATGTTCAAGCCATCTCAAAGGAGCAGAGGACTGCCGTTTATGATGTAAATGACCAGTTCGCTTCTATTTCAGAAGCTATTCATTCGATTAATGAGCGAGTTGGCGAAATGGCTCATTCGGTTGAAGCTTTAAGTGAGCAGAAAAATAAAATGGTAATAGCGATTCAAAATATATCAGCTGTAAGTGAAGAAACTGCCGCATCATCAGAAGAAATGAATGCAACAATGGATCAACAAGTAACAGCAGTTGAGTCGGTAGCAAATTCAGCGGATCGATTAAGTCAATTAGCTGACGATTTACAAGTAGAAATTGACAAATTTATCATTTAATAGACAATAAACTGTCAAAGATTTAAGAATCCTAAAAGCCAGTGCTTTTTCAAAAGCACTGGCTTTTTAGCGTTGATAGCGGCAGGGATATGAACAATCTGATAACACTTTCTGTCAACATGTTACGATGATAAAATTTATGGTATAATGTTCTGTGCAAAAAGAGTAAGGAGAACAAAAATGATAGTAATAGTAGGACTGGGGAATCCAGGTAAAAAATATGATGCAACGCGCCATAATGTCGGTTTTGACTTAATTGATTATTTAAGTCACCGATATGATATAAAAGTCAATAAACTCAAACATAAAGCACTTATTGGAGAGGGCGTTATTGAAGGTGAAAAAGTCCTTCTGGTAAAACCGCAGACTTTCATGAATTTAAGTGGTCAATCGGTTTTGCCAATAGTACAGTATTATAATCTTGCCCCTGATCAATTGATTGTTGCCTATGATGATATTGATACAGATATGGGAAAACTGCGTATTCGAAAAAAAGGCAGTGCAGGAACACACAATGGCATGAAAAATATTATATATTTGCTTAAAAATGATCAATTTCCAAGGGTTAGAATTGGAATTGGGAAACCTGAAAGAGGCGATCTTAAGGATTTTGTTCTTAAACGTTTTTCCAGAGGTGAAGCGCTTGAAATGAAAGAGGTCATTGAACGCGCAGGCGATGCTGTTGCTTGTATGATAGGTGATTCTGTTGATAATGCTATGAATCAATTTAATGGCTAGTCAACATTGACTGACTCTTAGACCCTATAAAAAGAAAGGAAAAATAGATGCAACCTATTTTGTATCATCTCTATGAGCATTCAACTGAATATAAAACGTTAGAGCAAAGTGTTAATGAAGGGATTACGCCAATTTTAGTTCATGGCTCGGAATTAGATGCCATTCAGTGGCTTCTTAAAAGATTACACCGGTCAACATCAAGAGATATGTTGCTTATCTTTGATGATGACAATAAAGCCAAAACAGCTTCGGAAAATGATGACGATATTGTTTTCTTGCCGAGCAAAGAAATGGTATGGTTCGATGCATTTGCCCATTCTAATCAGACGGCTAATGAACGTATAGAAAAATTAATTCAAATGAAGGAACAGTCCCCGACGATAGTCAGTACAGCTATTCAAAATTTGGCTTACAAGTATCCCGTCGTATCCAGACTTGATTCAGATAAAATTTTAATTGATATGGACACAGAAATGCCAGTATCTCAATTACAAAAAACGCTTTTTGAGTTAGGGTATGAGCGTGTTGATATTGTAGAAGCTAAAGGTCAATATGCTTTAAGAGGGGGCATTTTAGATATTTTTAGTACTTGTGTCAGTGAACCTTATAGAATTGAATTTTTTGGTGATGAGGTAGATTCGATCAGAACGTTTGATATAGAAAGTCAAAAATCTATTGATAAGTGTCAAGCAGTCACTCTTTATCCAGCAAAAGAAGTTAGAATGTCAAGTCAGGAAGTGACCTCAGCTGTTGAAAAACTCCAAGTCATTAAGAAGCGATACAGGGAAGAAAAGCGACAAAGAGTTGATCAGATGCTTGAAAGTCTCCAAGAGGGAATGGTTCAAGATCATTTGGATCCCTATTTTTCCATTCTTTTTGAAGAGTATGCCTTTTTAACAGATTATTTAAAAGATCCGATTATTGTTATAATCAGTAACAATCAAACGTTGCTTAGACTGAGACAATACACTGAAGAATATAAGAGGCAATTTACAGACTATCTTGATAGAAGAGAGGTTGTAAGAGAACAATATGGCCGTATCTTTGACTATGAAGAGATTTTATTGAAGTTATCAAAAAAGACGCTTATTCTCGATGAACTCTTGATTAAAAAGGTAGATTATTTTAAACCTCAACAGATGGTGAAAATAGCTTCGCGTGAAATCAATAAATACTATGGTAAGTTTGAGCAAGTGGCTCTAGATATTAAAAAGTGGAAGCTCAAGGGTTATAAAATTGTTGTCGTCTTATACCATCAGGAAAGACTGAACAAATTTGTAGAAGTCATGAGTCAAATGGACATTCCTATAGATACAAGTGAGCACTATGACAAGGTGTTAAGTGGACAAGCAGTGGCTATGATTGGAAATTTGGCACAAGGGTTTTTGTTTGATACTTTTAAGGCAGTGGTCCTTACCGAAAACGAACTCTATGGTGAAGGAAAAAGAGTTAAAAGACAAAAATCTAAAAAGGGAAAAGTCATTAAAGCCTTTACAGAACTCTCTGTAGGGGATTTTGTTGTACATGAAGGTCATGGCGTTGGTAAGTACATGGGCGTAGAGCAAATGACCATAGATGGTACAAAAAAAGATTTTCTCAAAATTCGTTATGCCCAAGATGACCATTTATATATCCCTGTTGAAAGTGCGAGTTTAATTCAAAAATATGTCGGAACAGATAAAGAGAAACTCAAACTGAATCGTTTAGGCGGATCAGAGTGGAAAAAGACAAAATCACGGGCGCAAAAAGCCATTGATGATATGACTGATGAGCTTATTGCACTTTATTCAGAAAGGCAAAAGCAAAAAGGATTTGCCTTTGATCCGGATAATGAGTGGCAACGTGAATTTGAAGGCCTTTTCCCTTATCAAGAGACCAAAGACCAATTGCGATGTATAGAAGAAATTAAAGAGGATATGCAAAAGGCGCAACCGATGGAGCGTCTTCTTTGCGGTGATGTTGGCTATGGGAAGACAGAAGTTGCCTTAAGAGCTGCTTTTAAGGCTGTCCTCAATTCTAAGCAAGTAGCGATTCTTGTACCGACAACCATTCTTGCTCAACAGCACTATAATAACACGGTTGAACGCTTTTCTAAATACCCTGCCAAGATAGAAATGCTATCGCGGTTTAGATCAAAAGGGGAACAAGAAAAGATTATTGAGGATATTAGGACGGGTGTTGTAGATGTTATTATTGGAACGCATCGTATCTTGTCTAATGATGTGAAGTTTAAAAATTTAGGTCTTTTAATCATTGATGAAGAGCAACGGTTTGGGGTTAAGCATAAAGAAAAAATTAAAATGCTTAAAGAACAAGTTGACGTCTTAACACTTTCTGCAACGCCTATCCCGAGAACCCTTCATATGTCCATGATAGGTATCAGAGATATGAGTGTTATAGAAGATCCACCTGAGGATCGTTATCCGATTCAGACTTATGTAGTAGAATATGATGACTACTTGATTAGAGAAGCGCTTGTGAGAGAACTCGAAAGAGGGGGGCAAGTTTACTTTGTTCACAACAGAGTATCAGATATTGATAAGGTCGCTTTAAAAATTAACCAACTGGTCCCAAATGCCCGTGTGGAGTTCGCTCATGGTCAAATGAATGAACATCGACTTGAAAAAATCATGATTGATTTTATGAACCACGAGTTTGATATTTTAGTCTGTACAACAATTATTGAAACAGGTCTTGATATTTCCAATGTTAATACCATTATTATTAACGATGGTGACCGTTATGGTCTAAGCCAATTGTATCAGTTAAGAGGACGTGTGGGTCGAAGTAACCGTTTGGCGTATTGTTATATTTTTTATAAAGAAAACAAAGTCCTAAGTGAGGTTGCTGAGAAACGATTAAGGGCCATTAAAGAGTTTACTGAGCTAGGGGCAGGCTTTAAAATTGCCATGAGAGATTTGGAAATCAGAGGGGCTGGGAATGTTCTGGGAACCCAACAGCATGGTCATATGGAAGCGATTGGCTATGACCTTTACTGTAAATTACTTGAAGAAAGTATGATGCGTAAAAAGGGTGAAGTGGTTGAAGAAGTCAATGAGGCAAAAATTGATATTCCGATTAACGCTTATATTCCAGAAAACTATATCAGTCACCCGCAAATGAAAATTGAAATTTATAAAAAGATTGCTTCAATTGATTCTAAAGCTAATGTGGATAGTCTTTATGAAGAAATTGAAGACCGTTTTGGAACCGTACCTAATTCAGTGAATAATCTCATGAGAATTGCTTATATGAAACACATGCTTGAGCGAATTCATGTAGAGACATTAACACAAGACAAAAATCAATTTGTAATGACTTTTGTTAATCAAGCTAACATCAGTCCTTTATTTATTGCAGATGTGATGCAGGCTGAACCTAAAATGGCAACAGTATTTGCGGGAAATCCGCTCGTCATTAAACTCAAAATTACAAATAGATTAAGAAAAAAAGAAGAACAATTAACAATGCTTGAAAATTTTATAGAAAAATTATATAGTCTTTATAGTGATTATGTGTCGTAAATGTTATATAATCATGAGAGGGTCTATAATTGGGAAAATAAGTGATTATTTTAAGGAGAGGAAAACAATTATGTCAATATTTAAAAAAATGCTTGCAATGACACTCGTTTTTGCAATGCTACTACTTGTAGGTTGTTCGCAAGATAACGATCAATCAGGCGCAGCAGCTTCAGAACAAGACGATAGTCAAATTATCGCAAAGGTCGATGATTCAGTTGTGAATTCATCATACTTTGAGAAATATTATAAACTTTACGGTAGTCTTTACAAACACCAATACGGCGATGATATTTTAGATAGAGACTACAATGGTCAAAAATTCGGCGATGTTTTAAAATCAGATGTCGTTGAAATGTTAATTCAAGATCAGTTGGTAAGAAACTATATGACAAGCACAGGTTATACAGTAGATGCGGATAAGGTCAATGAAAACCTTACTGAATTAAAAGACAACATGGCACCTGAACTTGTTAAGCTCTATAGTGACATCAACATTGATGACGCATTCTTAACAGATCAAGTTCAAGGCAGCTTAATTAGTGATGCTTTCCAAAATACAATCTTTGATCAAATTGATCAAGATCAAGACCGATTGAATGAAATGTATGATACTTATCCAGTGAAAGTATCTGCAAGACATATTTTGGTAGCTGATCAAGCAACTGCTGAATTGGTTAAGAGTAAACTAGATGCTGGAGAAGACTTTGCTGAACTTGCAAAAGAATACTCACAAGATCCAGCAACAGCTGATAATGGTGGCGATTTAGGTTACTTCACAAGAGGACAAATGGTTAAAGAATTTGAAGATACTGCCTTTTCACTTAATGTAGGTGAGATTTCAGCACCTGTTCAATCAAGTTATGGCTACCACATTATTAAATGTGATGATAGACAAACTGTTAATGATTTAATAGCAGCAGGCGAATCAGAAGATTCAATTAATAAATTTAAAACTCAAATTAAAAACAACTTATTTGATGAATATTTTTCTAAGAAAATGGATGAAATAACAGCAGGCGCGACAGTTGAACGTTTTGCAGACAATATTCCTGCTGATATTGAAGTGCCAACAATTGTAGTAGAAACTGAACCAACAACAGACGATCAAACAACTGATGATCAAAAAATTGATGATCAATCAACAGACGATCAATCAACTGATGATCAAAAAACTGACGACCAATCAACAGATGATCAATCAACAGATGACCAAAAGACTGATGATCAATCAACAGAAGGGTCTTCAAATTAATTTAAAGTTAATTGTAGTTAAAGCGTTTATGTCTTAAGACATAAACGCTTTTTATACTTATAAGTGTCTAAGTCTTTTCATACAGGTGTTAATAGAGTATGATTAAAAGAGAATATAGAATAAGGAGTCATAAATAAAATGAATCAAATAACAATTGTTGGAATGGGCCCAGGGGCCAAACATTTTTTAACCATAGAAGCACTTGATCTGTTAACAAGTCATTCACATGTCTGGCTGAGAACGGATAAACATCCAGTCGTTGACTACCTAGTTGAAAAAGGAATGTCTTATCACAGTTTTGATCACATCTATGAAAGCAGTGAACGGTTTGAAGAAACGTATGACCGTATTGCCAATGAAGTAATCGAGTTGAGTCAAGAACATGACGTGGTTTATGCTGTTCCTGGGAACGCTTTTGTGGCGGAAAAGACAGTACAGCTTATTCTAGATAGGGCACAAGGAGAGGTTAAAATCGTTCATGGGGTTAGTTTTATTGATGCTATTATTTCTACGCTTCAGTATGATCCTGTTTCTGGAATGGCGATTTTAGATGCCTTTCAACTGGAAGAAGAAGAAATTATTTCGACCAGAGATTTAATGGTCATTCAAGTTTATAATCAAATGATTGCCTCAAAGGTAAAGCTTAGATTGATGGCGTATTATGATGATGAACAGGAGGTAACTCTTATTAGAGGAGCGGGTATTCCTGGACTTGAAGTGGTAAAAAAAATTAAGCTCTTTGAATTAGACCGATATCCAGAACTGACAGACCATTTAACCAGTCTCTTTATTCCTCATACGCAAGTGCAGTATAGAAGGCTGTATGATTTAGAAAATATTATGAAACGCTTAAGAGGCGAAAATGGGTGTCCATGGGATAGAGAACAAACGCATGAGTCTTTAGCCAATGATCTTATTGAAGAAGCCTATGAAGTCAAACATGCTATTGAGCATGAAGAGATTGACAACATTGTCGATGAACTGGGAGATGTTTTGTTACATGTTGTCTTTCATTCAGAAATAGGATTAGAAGAAGGATACTTTGACATTCAAGAGGTTATCCATGCAATATGTACGAAGATGATTAGGCGTCATCCACATGTTTTTGGTGATGAGTCTGCAAACACCTCAGAAGAAGTTTTAGACCGTTGGCAAGAAATAAAAAATAAAGAAAAGGCGTCACAATCTGTGGCAGAAACGATGTCGAATGTTTCATTTAGTTTACCTTCATTGACACGCGCTCAAAAGGTTCAAAAGCATGCCGCTAAATGTGGATTTGACTGGGAGTCTGTTTTTGAAGCCCTTTCCAAAGTAGATGAAGAAGTATTAGAAGTTAAAGAAGCCATAGAATCAGGTCAAGTCAAAGCCATTCAGGAAGAAATAGGTGACTTGTTGTTAATCATTGCAAATGTCGCTCGACTTTTAGACATTGATGCTGAGGAAGCTTTACAAAAAGCGATCGAAAAATTCATCCAAAGATTCGCTTATGTAGAAGGTCAAATGCAGTTAAATGCCCAAAAAATGGACAAAAGTCACTTAAAAGAAATGAATGATTACTGGAATGAGGCAAAAAAATGTCAGAATTCGTAAAAATGTTATAAAAATCCTTGCAATAGTTGAAATTTCAACGTATACTTATATTAGTTGAAATAACTATTATATATTCAGAGGAGGTTTTATTGTGAATAAAGCTGAATTAGTAGCTAGCATGGCTGAAAAATCAGGATTAACTAAAAAAGATGCTGAATTAGCATTGAATGCATTTATGAAAAGTGTTGAAGATGAACTAGCTAAAAGTGGTAAAGTTCAATTAGTTGGATTCGGTACTTTCGACGTAAGAGAAAGAAAAGCTAGAACTGGTAGAAACCCAAGAAATCCTAAAGAAACAATTGATATCCCAGCATCAAAAGCACCAGTATTTAAAGCTGGTAAAGCATTAAAAGAAACAGTAAATAAGTAATTTTATAAAAAAGCAGCTTAGCTGCTTTTTTTCTTTTAAGAGTTGCCCTTAAAGCTAGCTCTTATTTTTTTTGAAAGATTATTGTATAATAGAATCAAATTATAGAATCAAATTGATGATATAAAAGTGTAAAATAAAATGAGATGGACAAGAGAGGATTATAATGAGAATAGATAAATTTTTAAAAAATTCGAGATTGATAAAAAGACGCACTGTAGCCAAAGAAGCTTGTGACCAAGGACGAATTAGTATCAATGGAAAGGTTGCAAAAGCGGGAAGTGAAGTAGCTGTTAATGATGAACTTGAAATTACATTTGGTAATCGTAAACTGACCGTTAAAATCAATGCATTAGACATGCACGTTACAAAAGAAAAGTCCAAAGAACTCTATGATGTGATTAAAGAAGAAACTTTGGGTTAAATACCGAAAGAAAGATAGGCTTCAACAATGAGGAAGGAAGAGAGGTGCCTATGAAAAAGAAAAAAAGAAGATCTTTTTTTAAGAGAAATAGCTTGATTATTCTTCTTATGACCATTTTTGTATTATATTTTGGCTATAATATGTATACAACAGGATTAAAGTTAGAGGAATATACAGGCACCCAAGAAGATTTGAGACAAGAAATTGGCACTTTAGACAAAAAAATTGATAAATTAAATTTAGAACTTGAATATGCTCAAACGCCTGAAGCGATTGAAAAAATAGCGCGTGAAAAATTGAAGATGGTCAAGGGCAATGAAATCATTTATATTATAGAAGGTTTAGACAAGGAGAAGGATAAATGAAAGATGCAGTCATTGATATAGGAACGAATTCTGTGCGAATGATTATAGCCGAGATCGAAAAAGGTCAAATGATTTCATCTCTAAAGTACATGGAAGTTACACGACTTGGTCAAGGGGTTGATGAGAGTAAATTGCTCAGTGAAGCAGGTATGCAGAGAACCTGTGATGCGATTTCTAAATTTTGTAAAATGGCCCTTCGTCAGGATTGTTTGAACATTTACTTGATGGCAACGAGTGCTGTGAGAGATGCTCAGAATAAAGCTGATTTTTTACAGCGTGTTAAAGAAGAAACGGCTCGAGATGTCGATGTCATATCGGGTGAGTTAGAAGCTGAAGTTGGCTTTTTAGGCGTACTTAAAGGTTCTAAAAATCCTAAGAGTACACATATGGTCATTGATATTGGTGGTGGATCTACAGAAATTATTGTAGGCAATCAATGGGGCCGAACATTTTCTAAAAGTTTTAATATGGGTGCGGTTAGGATGACAGACCGTTTTACAGAAGAAGGCCGGTACACGGATCAAACTGTTCAACAAATAGAAACGTTCGTCAGAGCGACAATAGAGGCTGATCAAGCTTCGATTTTGAGTTTGACCCCTCAAACAGCAGTAGGAATTGGGGGAACAGCAACCAGTTTTTGTACCATGCTCAATGAGGTGAAACACTATTCAAGAGACAGGGTCCATAATCAGATCATCAAGAAAGAAGACATTAAAAATAAAACACATGAACTTTTAAAAATGACTGCTGATCAACGCGAGAAAGTAGTCGGTTTAGATGCCAAACGTGCAGATATTATAGGGGCGGGTGGTATTATTTTATATACACTTCTTGAAATATTTAAAATTGATAATCTCGTAATAAGTGATTTTGATAATTTAGAAGGCTACTTGTTCTATAAGATAGAGTCATAGATTCAGGTATTAAAAGACAGCAAAAATAAAAAAATATAAAATAACAAATAGTTATTGACATTGGGTTAGAAAACCTGTAATATATATCTTGTTCTGGCAATGGCCCAGTAGTTCAGCTGGTTAGAACGCTAGCCTGTCACGCTAGAGGTCGACGGTTCGAGTCCGTTCTGGGTCGCCATTCATATATACGCCAGCGTAGCTCAATTGGTAGAGCAACTGACTTGTAATCAGTAGGTTGCGGGTTCGAGTCCCATCGCTGGCTCCAGAATATTAGATTAAAATAGATTCACCTCGCTTTTTAATAGAAAGCGGGGTTTTTCTTATTTTAAAAGCTAATCAGTCTAGTCGATAATTTAATAAAAACCAATAGTCTCTGGGATTATTTTAAAAGGGATAGTATTCTTCTTAGCTGACGAATGCAGTCCCTTTTTTCTTGCTCAAAATTAGATTAAAAGAACACCTGTCACCTATGGCAATTCTCACTTTTAGAATATGAGCGGGCATTAGTGGCTGGTTGATTTTATTCAACATCATGTATATAGTATAATCAACATATTTTACAGCGAAGAACCAAGGCTCGATTGTAAATCTATAAAGCAGTCAGCAGAATGAAATAAAATAGGTAAAGGAGAAAAGGATGCTGAAGAAAGTTTTAATTATAGACGATGATACAGAACTTTGCGCATTGATGAAAAAATGCGTTACACAGGAAGCATTGGAAGCAGATGTTGCCTACACGGGGCGAGATGGCTTAGCTAAGATAGTAGAACAGCATGATGCTTATTGTCTTGTGATTTTAGATGTTATGTTGCCTGGTATGAACGGATTTCAGGTTTTATCAGAAATTCGGAAAAACAGTACGATTCCTGTTCTGATGTTGACAGCAAAAGGCGATGAAATAGATAAAGTGACTGGCCTACGTTTGGGTGCAGATGACTATTTGACAAAACCATTTAGCATTAATGAACTAATGGCACGTATGGCATCCTTAATACGACGGTATACAACATTCAATCAAACGACACCGCCGGATATTCTCCACTTTAAAAATATGGTGATTGACAGGGAAACTCGAACTGTTGGTATGAATGGACAACTGATTGACCTGACCAGCAAGGAATTTGACTTGCTGGTGTTTTTGGCTTCCAATCAAGGGCGTGTTTTTACGAAAAAGCAGATCTATACACAGGTTTGGAAGGACGAGTATGCATTTGATGGTAACAATATTATGTCTTTTATCAGTAAGCTGCGAAAGAAAATTGAACCTGAGGTGGAACAGCCATTTTATATTTTGACTGTACATGGCGTGGGCTATCGCTTTAACAAGGAGGCATAGGGGATGAACTGGACACTGACTTTCTTTTTGACGACCCTTTTGTGTATGGGGGTGATTGCTTATTTAGCAACAAAGCTCTACCGTGTCAGGGAACAGCTTTCTATGATTAAAGACGCACTAGAAGATATAAAACAAGGGAATCTTAATCGGCGTATCCTTACGAGAAAAAGTGATATGACAAAGACGATTTGCTATAACATTAACGAAATAGCCGTTAACAATCAGGCACAGCTGGTTAGACTAAAACAATCAGATCAAGCCTATAAACGTCTTATGACAAGCCTTTCTCATGATGTAAAAACACCTCTAACTTCTTTGGTTGGCTATTTAGAGGCCGTACAAGAGAAAATTGTAACGGGTGCAGAAAAAGAAGAATATATTCGTGTAGCTCTGGATAAGGCCCATCTCTTAAAAGGTTTTGTAGAATCTCTGTTTGAGTGGGTAAAGTTGGATGCCAAAGAACAGATATTCCAATTTGAAACATGTGATTTGAATGAGGTTTCCCGGGACATTATAGCTGGATGGATCCCTATACTGGAGAATAAACTATTTAGTTACAAAATTGATATCCCTGAAACAGCATATGGCGTACGATTAGACCGGAGTGCTTATATGCGCATAATAGACAATCTATTTCAAAATGCACTGTCTCATAGTGCGGGCAATCAACTTTCTATTCATATTTTAGAGGATGAAAGCCAAGCCAATATCATGATTGAGGACAATGGAAAAGGGATACATGCCAAAGATTTACCTCATATTTTTGAACGGTTGTATCAGGCAGATGAATCTCGAGGAGGCGTGGGAAACGGACTGGGATTGTCCATTACTCAAGAACTTGTTGCCGCACATGATGGGACGATTCATGCGGAAAGTTCTCTACATAGAGGTACAATATTTACGATAACGCTTCCAAAAGCCCTGTGATGATACAGGGCTTTTGTTTTTTTTAAAACAAGAAATAAGCAAGGTATCGGCAAGGTTTTGGCAAGGTTTCTGAGATATACTATGAAATAGAAAGGAGAACATAATGTGGACCATTATTCGAACTGAATTAGCAAAACAAAAACGCAAAAGAGTGACGTTGGTGATTTTTATATTAACAACGCTCATTCCTTTACTGGCCTTTGAACGTGCATGCAGTATTTCCAGAGGGAGTAACATCATGGATAGTTTTGGAGATTTATATACGCTTGCTTTTAAGAACCTTGTTACGGTATATTTTCCTATCGTATTCGGACTTTTTGCGACTTCGCTATTTTATGACGAACATAAAAATGACACACTAAAGGCAATTTTAATAATTCCCATCAGCCCCAAACAGCTTTATTTTTCAAAAATGGCGCTTATGTTTATATTCTCTATAGGCCTTTGTCTTTATACCTTTGTGTTAACGGTGTTGGGAGGTGTTCTTGCAGGCGGATTTCCCGATTTAAATATAAGAACCATCAGCCAATCCTTAATTTTGTTTGTAGAAGGTGGAATGCTCATCCCATTAGCAATGTTGCCTGTTGTTTTTTTAGCAGTAGTTGGAAAAACAAGCTATCTTCTCCCCATTGGCGCAACCTTACTTTATGTATTTCCCGTTATAATAATGTCTGGCCCGCTTATGGGGATTCACCCATTGGCGAGTGCACTATGTATATATGGTGGCGTTTCTCCTGCAGCATCAGAGATGGTGGTGAGTCTTTCGCAAGTATCAGGGGGAACAAGGGTTGTCTCTGGATATGGGACATGCTTAACCAACATAATTGTAATTGCAGCTATAGCTAGCATATCTTCAGTTATAGCACTTAAAAAGCAAAACTTTTAATGAGTGAGGCATCATGAAGATGATGTAAGCATTTATACAGTTGTAGTGTATAAAAAAGAGTTAAGAGAGGAAAATAAAATGAATAATTTGATGATTGAAACTCGGCAGTTGACAAAGGTGTATGGAGACCAAACGGCTGTCAATAAAGTAAACCTCCATGTGGAAAAAGGTCGAATTTACGGATTGCTCGGCCGCAATGGGGCAGGTAAAACCACGATAATGAAAATGATTCTGGGTCTTACGTCTACCACGTCAGGTGAAGTTGATGTTTTTGGAAAAAATATCAAAGGTAATGAAAAACGTATTTATCCTCGTATTGGGGCAATTATTGAAACCCCTGGATTTTACCCCAACCTGACAGGAACAGAAAACCTTGAAATTTTTACAAAGTTGCGTGGCACTTCAAGGCCAAACGCGGTAAAAGAGGCACTTGAGGTGGTAGGTTTGCCTTATAAAGACAAAAAGATTTTTAGTAAATATTCTTTGGGGATGAAACAGCGTCTTGGGATTGCCAATGCCATCTTGCATGATCCGGAACTGCTTATACTGGACGAACCGACAAACGGACTTGATCCTATTGGTATTGCGGAAGTCAGAAAATTCATTCGTGATTTGTGTGTAGAACGTGGAAAAACGATTTTAATTTCGAGCCATATTCTTTCTGAGATTGCCTTGCTGGCAGATGATATCGGTATTATTCATAACGGTGTTTTGTTAGAAGAAAGCAGTTTGACAGAACTCCAAAAGAAAAATGGTAAATATATCTTATTACAAGTATCTGATACAGCAAAAGCGACTTTGGTTTTGGAACGCAAGTTCAATTTAAAAGAATACTCAGTACAGGATGATCATACGTTACGACTTTATAACACAGACCTTGATATAGGAGCAATTAATAAAGCTCTGATGCTTGAAAATATCTCGGTAAGCGGTTCTCAACTTTGCAATGACACTCTGGAGGACTACTTCAAGAAAGTCACAGGAGGAGAGGGAATTGCTTAACTTAATTCAAACGGAATTTCTGAAGCTCCGACGCAGAAAATTTATTTGGCTAATGATGCTTGCTGCCCTATTTATCCCACTTGTATCTATATTCTATTTTAGAGCGATTGGTGCAACTGGCATTACGCCAATGCAATTTTATAAATGGGCGGCTTATTCCTACACACCATGGATTATCCTTCCACTTGTGCTAGGGATGCTTTGTACGATGCTGATGTATGATGAAAATCAAAATGATATGTTGAAGCAGTTATGGATTATTCCTATCAGTAAAATCGGATATTTCTTTAGTAAATTTGCGGTTGTATGGATTTATTCAATTGCCTTTATGCTTCTTACGGCAGTAAGCTCCATTTTAGCTGGGGTATTGCCGGGAACGATTGTTTTCACATCAGAAAGCGTCTCTTTTTTGCTGGTTAAATGTTTAGAAACAGGAGTGTTGGCGCCTTTTGCCGTGTTACCTGTACTTGCTGTATCTGCCTCTCAGAAGAACTATATTTTGCCGGTAAGCGTGACTATTGTATATACCTTTCTTGGTTTTATTTCATTGATGGTTAATATGTATATCCATCCGCTTTCTAGCATGACTGCTATTCTCATGCGTAATATTGAAGGTGTTGTCATGCAACAACCCTTACACATAGGGAAAGCCTTTTTATGTATCGGTATAGGGGGCGTTGTTTCAACGGTTTGGGCGAGAATTTCGCTGGGAAAAGGAAAGTAGGTGAAATGATATGAAAACACTTTTATGGGCAGAACGATTGAAACTCAAACGCTCAAAAATACTATGGATTGCAGTTTTTGCAGCGATTTTGGTGGCTCTTATCGTATTTATGCAGGGACAATTTATGTATAATGGTCAGCGTTATGTGGACGGTGCGGGATGGTTTATAACGGCCACTCAATCTTTAGGCAGTCTATATGTATTGCCTGCTATTATTGCTCTTTTAGGGAGCTATATGATTTGTCGCGAAGATCAGGACGATACTATGAAATCTCTTGTCCTTGTGCCAGTCAACATTTCCGATTTATTAAGGGCAAAGATGGTGATGGCAGCATTCTTTTCTGTTGCACTGTATGTTTTTCTATTTGCAGTTACATTGACCGTGGAAGCGGTGCTTCATTTCTCTTTGATTAGCGCAAGCATGGTCTTTAAATTTGCCAAAATCTATTTAGTAGAGGGAATAGGTCTTTTCTTAGCGGTTTCACCAATCATAGCTATTGTATATAGATTAAAAAAAGGATATTGGCTCGCACTTATATTTGCTGAAATTTATTCCTTCCTTGGTTTGTTCTTTGGGATGCAAAGTACAATGTACGCTATTTATCCGATTACAGCGGCTTTCTGTCTGGCGGGCTATTACGACACGACACCTGTACAGTTTTTTATGAGCCTGATTAGTTTGCTAGCCTGTGGTGCGTTGTCACTTGTAATTTTACAGGGGCTGGGAAGAAGATCGGAAATTTATTAGAATAGAGGAGTAATAAAATCACATTCATGAGTTGGATGTGATTTTTTAGTGGTCCCAATAGGCATTTTAATTTGATTATCCTAAGAATAGAGTTGAGCTAATAGGTCAAATTGGTTACAATAGTATTATATAAAATTTTTTATATATGAGAAAGCGTTCATATATTTTTTACATGATGGACACGATTAGATGATAATCGTTGTTTATGATAATACTACTGGAGGTGTAATATGCTTAATCAACAACTCGTTCATGATGTGCTAGAAGCAGCACTGAGTCATGGCGGTGATTTTGCTGAATTATTTGTTGAGGATAGAATCAATTCAACTATTCAAATGATTCAAGGCAAAGTAGAAAACTCACTGTCAGGAAATGACTTTGGTGTGGGCATTCGTATTTTTAGTGGCACAAACAGTGTATATACTTACACAAACAATGCAGATAAAGCTAATTTGATTAGAGTGGCGAAAGATGCATCTATCGCTCTTCAAGATGTGCCTAAAAATCTGCACTTTGATTTAGTACTGAGAAAACCAGAAATTATCCATCCGGTTTTAAAAAAACCTCAAGATATTTCTAAGACAGAAAAAATAGATTTAATGCGCAGAGGACATGTTGCTGCGAAACAATATAGTGATTTAATCGGACAAGTGGTAGTGACTTACTTAGATTATAATCAAAAGGTTTTAATTGCCAACACTGAAGGAGTGTGGGCAGAAGATGACCGTACAAGAACACGTTACGTGATTAAGACCATTGCTAATAGTAATGGCAAAATGGAAACAGGCAGTATGGGAAAAGGCTCTGGTAAAGGATTTGAGCTTTACGATCAAATCAGTGTTGAAGATATTGCCAGAGAAGCAGCAAGAGTATCTGTTACAATGCTTGATGCGAAACCTTCTCCAAGTGGTAAATTTCCTGTCATCATTGATAATAAATTTGGTGGCGTTATATTCCATGAGGCTTGTGGACATGGCCTTGAAGCAACGAGTGTTGCCAAGGGAAACAGTGTTTTCGCTGGCAAATTAGGCGAAAAAATAGCAGCGGATTGTGTTAATGCAGTTGATGATGGAACAGTGCCAAATGAGTGGGGTTCACTTAGTTTTGATGATGAAGGCACACCTACTCAAAGAAATGTACTCATTGAAAACGGCATATTAAAAGGTTACATGATAGACAGACTTAACGCACGTCGCATGAAAATGGATATTACAGGCTCATCAAGACGTCAATCTTATAGATATGCACCAACCTCTCGAATGACCAACACTTACATTCTTGATGGTAAAGACAACTTTGAAGATATGGTATCAAGTATTGAAAATGGTGTATACGCCAAATACCTTGGCGGGGGTTCAGTGAATACAGCAACAGGAGAATTTAATTTTGCGACCCAAGAAGCTTACCTTGTTAAAGACGGTAAAATTACAGAACCGGTTAAAGGGGCAACGCTTATTGGCACTGGGCTTGAAATCCTTCAAAAAATTGAGATGGTAAGTCAAAATTTTGATTCTTCTGAAGGCATGTGTGGATCAGTGAGTGGATCAATTCCCGCTGGGCTAGGACAGCCGGCAATCAAAGTATCAGAAATAACGGTTGGCGGAAGAGAGGAGGCTTAATATGACAATTGAAAAATTATTTGAACTTGGTAAAAAAGAAGGGTTTGAAGAACAGGAAGTCTATGAAGTTAACTCAGAATCCCTAGAAATTTCCGTTTTTGATGGTGAAATTGATAAATACAGCATGTCACAAGAAGGCGGTCTTTCTTACAGAGGACTCTTAAACAATAAGATGGGCTATTCTTATACAGAAAAAGTAGAAGATAGTACAATTGACATGCTCGTTGCAGAAGCCAAAGCCAATGCAGAAATTATTGAATCAGAAGATAAAGTTTTTATTTTTAAAGGGAGTCCTCATTATAAGACGTTTGACCATTATAAAGCCTCTCTTAAAGAGAGACCTGTAAAAGATAAAATTGACTTCATGTTGGACCTTGAAAAGGCAATCAAAGAAGCTGACTCACGTGTAAAAAGTTTAGCTTATAATGGCTATAATGAAGTTACTTTTTCAAAACATATTGCCAATACACATGGCCTTGATATTGCAGAGAAGAAAAACTTTTGTGTCGCTTATGCCATGGTAGTTGTTGAAGAAAAAGGTGATACACGTACAGGAATGGGCGTGGATATTGGTGAAACATTTGAAGAACTCTCTATTGAAAAAATAGTCAAACAAGCAGTCGGAGAAGCTGTACAAATGTTAGGTGCAGAGCCGATTGCTTCTAAAAATATGCCAGTTGTCTTTAAAAATACTGTTTTTGCAGATTTGCTTTCAACTTTTATTGGTAACTACTCAGCAGAGAGTGTCCAAAAAGATTTGTCAAAACTCAAAGGCAAATTAGGTGAAAAAATCGCTGCTGATTGTGTAACTTTTGTAGATGATCCTCATATGGACAAGTCTTATTTTGCAATGTCTTTTGATGCTGAAGGGGTTGCAACAAAACCCAAGAATATAATTGAAAATGGCGTGTTAAAGACTTATTTACACAATTTAAAAACGGCTAATATTGATGGTGTAGAATCAACAGGAAATGCTGCGAAAGGCGGTTTTAAAGGCACCATTTCGATTGCCCCTAATAATTTCTATTTAAAAGAAGGAACACATTCCTTTGAAGAAATTATTGGTTCAGTAGAAGATGGCATTTATCTTGTCAGCTTACAGGGCTTGCATGCAGGTGTTTCTTCTATTTCAGGTGACTTCTCACTGCAGTGTTATGGTTATCAAATAGAGCAGGGAAAATTAACAAAACCAGTGAGTCAAATTACTGTTGCAGGTAACTATTATGAACTCTTAAATGACATTGAAATGGTAGGTAATGATTTAGAATTTTCATTTGCAGGATCTGATAGCGGATCACCAACAGTTAAAGTGAAATCTTTAGCGATTTCTGGAAAATAAATAATTAAGCGTGGGTGGAGTTAAATCTCCACCTATGTTTTTCTAAAAACAAATGAATCTCATGTCAGAAATATGTTAAAATGGTGTCGTAGGGGGAAATAATTTTGATCAACCAAATGAAAGCGACAATTGAGCAACATAATTTGATTCAAAAAAAAGATGTTATTGTTGTTGGATTGTCAGGGGGGCCAGATTCTCTAGCTATGATGCAGGCACTGATTGAACTCAAAGAGACGTATGAAATCGACCTTATCGCAGTACATATTAATCATATGTTTAGAGGTGCACTTGCAGACGCGGATGAAGCCTTTGTAAAGGCGTTTTGTGAGTCAAAAGGGATTCGATGCTACGCATTCAGAGAACCGATTGAATCAATTGCACTTGAATCAGGCAAATCATTTGAAGAGACAGGTCGAGAACGGCGGTATGAGAGATTTAATCAAGTACTGAAAGAAGTTCAAGGTCACAAGATAGCTGTCGCACAAAATAAGAATGATGTTGTAGAAACATTTATGATTAATCTGATGCGAGGTGCGGGTATTGAAGGTCTTGCTTCAATAGATTATAGGCGTGGTCCTATCATTAGGCCATTATTAGATATTGAACGTTCCAAAATTGAACAATTTTGTCGTGACAGAAATCTTTCACCTCAAATAGACCATACTAATCAGGAAAATGACTATACGCGCAATAAAATGCGCAACATTGTTTTACCATATTTGAAGGAGACGTTTAATCCTTCAATTATGGAAGTTTTATCAAGAACGATTGTAGTTATGAAAAAAGAAAAGATATTTTGGCAACAATATGTTGAAAAATTGTTTGCTGAGTGTTGCTTTTGGGAAAAAGAAGAAATAGTGATAGAACTTTCGACTTTTGATAGAAAGACAGAAGCTGAAAAAGATCATCTCTTAAGATATGTTATTGAATTACTCAGAGGCAACTTAGTCAATATTTCGTCGAGCACCATCCAATCAATTCATCAATTGACCCAAACAGGAACTTATATTTTGATTGACAGTGATTATATGGTGATGCGATCATACGATCAACTTATCTTTAAGCAAAAGGCAAAACAGAATAATGACATAGTCCAAACGCCGCGGCTTTATTGTAAGTGCGTAGATGTTAAAGAGGCTATACACTATTCTCGAAATAATCGACAAATTCATATTGATGCGGATCAGGTAAAGGGCAAACTTGCTTTTAGGCACAGACAAGCCGGAGACCGTATAAGACCATTGGGGATGAAGGGTAGTAAAAAAGTTAAAGATATATTAATTGATAAAAAAGTACCTCAGAACCTTCGTGATGAGCTTTGGCTCTTAACCGATAGTGAAAAGATTATTTGGATTGAAGATATTGTCATCAATGAAAGCTGTAAAGTCACAAAGAACACAAAAAGTGTCATGATTATCGGATTTGTGGATATTGTTGAAATTCAGTAATTATGCTAAAATAATAAGATGTATAAGGAGGACAACTATGAAAAATGGGTTGAAGGGCGCCTCGATATATATTGCAATATTCATTGGTATCTTGGTTATTGTAATGATGTCAGGCATCAATACGCAAAAGGTCACTGAACTTTCCTATAATGAGTTTGTAAACAATTTAGAAAATAATGCCATCACTCAAGTGAGCATAGATGGCAATAAAATTACAGGAGTATTAACCGATCAATCTCAATTCACGACTTATATTCCAAGTATGCTTGCTTACAAAACAGGGGAAATGATTGGTGATAAAGAAGCGCATCCGAACTTAAAAGTGATAGGATTAGCACCTGCAAATACACCATTCTTGTTTGAAATATTACCAACGATTATTATGGTGATTCTCATTGTAATATTCTGGTTTGTTTTTATGCAAAACTCTCAAGGTGGCGGATCAAAAGTGATGTCATTTGGGCAAAACAAAGCTAAAATGGTTAAGGATGAAGGTCGTAAAATTACTTTTGATGACGTTGCAGGATTAAAAGAAGAAAAAGAAGAAATGAGTGAAATTGTAGATTTCCTCAAACGTCCACGTAAATATTTAGCACTTGGTGCTAGAATTCCTAAAGGCATTTTAATGGTAGGCCCTCCAGGAACAGGTAAAACTTATCTTTCACGTGCTTGTGCAGGTGAAGCAGGTGTACCATTTTATACAATCTCTGGTTCTGACTTTGTCGAAATGTTCGTTGGGGTTGGTGCTTCCAGAGTAAGAGATTTATTTAAAGAAGCGAAGAAAAATTCACCATGTATCGTCTTTATTGATGAAATTGATGCAGTAGGTCGTAAAAGAGGTGCAGGTTTAGGTGGCGGTCACGATGAACGTGAACAAACCCTTAATCAATTATTGGTTGAAATGGATGGCTTTGGTGATAATCAAGGAATTATCGTTATTGCTGCAACCAATAGACCTGATATCTTAGACCCTGCACTTTTAAGACCGGGTCGTTTTGACAGACAGGTTATGGTGGGTGTTCCTGATTTAAGAGAAAGAGAAGCAATCTTAAAAGTACATTGTAGAAATAAACCTGTAGCAGATGATGTTAACTTTGCAGTACTTGCACAAAGTACCCCAGGGTTTACACCAGCAGACCTTGAAAATGTAATGAATGAAGCTGCGCTTTTATCGGCAAGACTTAATGATAAAGTGATTCGTATGTCTACCGTTAAAGATGCCATCACCAAAGTTATTGCCGGTGTCGAAAAGAAAAGTCGTATGGTGAGTGAAAAAGAAAGAAAATTGACGGCTTATCATGAAGCGGGACATGCTATTTTAGCAGAATTATTACCAGATTCAGACCCTGTACATCAAGTGACTATTATTCCACGTGGTCGTGCAGGCGGGTTTACAATGCAATTACCAGAAGAGGACAGAAGCTACGCTACTAAAAAAGGCATGGAAAGAGAAATTGTTATGCTTTTAGGTGGTCGAGTGGCAGAAAGTATTATCTTAGGTGATATCTCAACAGGTGCTCAAAATGACTTAAGTCGTGTGACAAAAGTGGCACGTGCTATGGTTACAAAATATGCCATGAGTGAAAACTTAGGTTCTATGAGCTATGATACTGAAGATGAAGTATTCTTAGGACGTGATTTTACATCTCAAAGAAATTACTCTGAACACGTATCAGCTGAAATTGATAGAGAAGTAAGAAACATTGTTGATAAAGCATACGATGAAGCATACCGTCTTTTAGAAGAAAATATTGATAAACTTCATGTAATTGCTAAAGCACTTCTTAAATATGAAACCATTAGTGGTGAAGAATTTAAAATTGCTTTTGCAGAAGGTTTAGATGCCCTTGATGAAAAAGTGGTTGTTGAAAATCAAAAACGTGAAGATGAAAGACGTTTAGCAAAAGAATTAGAAGACAGAGAACGTGAAGCATTTGACAAGTTAAACGAAAGACTTTCTGAAAATAAATCCGATCAATCTGATGCCGTAGAAAAAGAAGACAATCTATTTGCTGATGAAGAGAAGGATAATCAACAATCTTAAATATATGGACAAAGTATATAGAGAAGGAAGCCCTCGGGCTTCCTTTTTTGCTATTCTTATAGTGAGAACCTATGGTACAATAGTAAAAAGATGAATAAAATGTAATGATTAATTGAAGGAGGAGACAATGAATCAATTAAAGGTAGGCGATCAATTTACATCTGAATTGATTGTTGAAGAAAAACACACTGCAGCAGCTTTTGGAAGTGGAGACATTCTTGTGTTTTCAACACCTAATATGGTAGGGCTTATGGAAAATGCAGCCCTTAATTGTGCACAAGAAGGACTTGAAAAAGGCTTGTCCACTGTAGGCACCTTCTTAAACATAAAACATTCTGCTGCGACACCTGTAGGTATGAAAGTGAAAGCAATTGCAGAACTAACTGAAATAGAGGGTAAAAAATTAACATTTAAAGTAACTGCATATGATGAATTAGATCAAATAGGTTCCGGTACACATGGACGCTATATTATTGATTCGCAAAAATTTTTAGACAGAGTTAATCAAAAATCTAAATAAGGAGCGATGAGTGAGAGAAATAGATGTCAAACAAATCAGAGATGAAGTAGCAAGAATGTGTATTGAGACCAACTATTTTATAGGGGAGGATATCAAAAGTGCACTTGAGAAAAGTGCTCAAATAGAGACATCCCCAATTGGTAGGGCCATTGTAAAAGATATTCTGACCAATTCAGAAATCGCATGTTCAAAGGAAGTGCCGATTTGTCAAGATACTGGATTGACAGTGGTCTTTTTAGAAGTGGGGCAAGGCGTTTCATTAGTTGGTGGAGATTTAAAAGAGGCAGTTAATGAAGGCATAAGAAGAGGCTATCAATCAGGTTATCTTCGAAAATCAGTTGTTGAAGATCCTCTTTTGAGGGTAAATACTAAAGACAATACGCCTGGAGTTATTTATATTGATATTGTTCCTGGTGACCAGATTACCATTAAGCTTGCACCAAAAGGATTTGGAAGTGAAAATATGTCGCGGACCAAAATGCTTAAGCCATCTGAGGGAATTGAAGGCGTGAAAGCCTTTATTTTAGAAACTGTGAGACTGGCGGGGCCTAATCCTTGTCCGCCTATAGTGGTCGGCGTAGGAATTGGTGGGACTATTGATAAAGCGACTCAACTTGCCAAGTATGCTCTTTTTAGGGATATAAGATCATCGAGTCAACGGGATCACATTAAAAAGCTAGAAGAAGAGCTTTTGCTAGAGATAAATGCTTTGGGGATTGGTCCACAGGGCTTGGGTGGTGATACAACGGCATTGGGAATTAATATTGAAGTTTTTCCAACCCATATTGCCGGATTGCCAGTAGCCGTTAATATTAATTGTCATGCAACACGTCATCAGCAAGTGACCCTATAGGAGGCGTTTATGTCAAAAATTAAAATAGAAACTCCCTTCACCAATGAAGACGTGATGACTTTAAAAGCAGGAGATCAAGTGTTAATCTCTGGTACTCTTTACACAGGGAGAGATGCGGCTCATATGCGCATTGTTAAAGCATTAGAGCAAGACGAAAAAATACCATTTGAATTAGAAGGACAGGTGATTTACTATGTTGGGCCTGCACCTGCGAAGCCAGGTCAGATAATTGGTTCTTGTGGTCCGACAACAAGTTATAGAATGGATGACTTAACAGCGCCTTTACTCGACAGAGGCCTAAAGGGAATGATAGGCAAAGGGACGCGAAATCAAACTGTCATAGAGAGTATGATTAAAAATCATGCTGTTTATTTTGCGGCGATTGGTGGTGCAGGTGCTCTCATTGCAAATAGCGTTCAATCAAGTGAGGTTATTGCTTATGAAGACCTCGGAGCAGAGGCGGTTAGAAAACTAACGGTAGAGGATTTTCCTGCTATAGTTGTGATTGATTCAAAGGGCAATAATCTTTATGAGACAGAGCCAGCAAAGTATCGCAAGTGAAGCCAAATGCATAATGGGAATGATGGATAGGCTTAAATGATAATTTAAATAAAATCAATAATCAAGATAAGGGGAAAAACCCTTTAAAAACATATATGAGATTGGAGGTGGCCAAATGTTAACAAAGCAATATTATAATGTACATGCTTCAGAATTTATTGAAAGTACCTTTAATGTTGATTTAAGGCCAATATATACTATTTTTGAATCCTATTTGGAACCCGGACAAAAAATTCTGGACATAGGGTTTGGATCAGGAAGAGACACGCTACATTTTACGAAACAAGGTTATGTTACCGTCTCTATTGATTACGCAGAGGAAATTGTAAATCGGGGTAAGAATTTACTCAACACAGAGGTGTTACATGTAGACTTCAGGGATATGAAATATGAAAATGAGTTTCATGCAATATGGGCGAGTGCTGTATTTCTACACTTTAATGAAGACGTTATTATAGATGCACTCAATAAGTGTTATAGAGCGATGAAAACCGATGGTGTCATTTATTTATCCTTTAAATATGGAGAAAAAGAAAGTTTTAGACATGGTCGATTTTTTAATGATTTTGATGAAGACAAATTCAATCATCTTTTGAAGCAAGTAGACGGTTTTGAATGTGACAAAATGTGGGTCACTGAAGACATGAGACCGAGCAAAAAAGGAAGACATTGGTTAAATGTCATTTTAAAAAAAGTATAAAAGCAATCATTTTAAATGAATTGTTATAAAAGGTAAACAGTCACGTTATTTGATGGGGCTGTTTTTTTGTGCGTTTGATTGATTGGATAGGGCGTGAATAGGTTATATTTTAAATAGGATTCTCAAAGTGTAAATGGCTTTAGAATAAGACCTAAGTAAGGGAAAGTGCAAGATTACTTGCAAAAAGACCATTGGCGGGTCTATGAGAGACTTATTTTAAAAAAAGTATACAATTATACTTTGAAAGAAATACACCATTTCAAATGCTTTTATGGTATTCTAAGAGAAGTAAAAGACCATTGGTGGTCATACTAAAGGAGGATATAAAAGATGTTTCAAGAAGATCAAATGTCTAAATTAAAGGAAGCTGTCAAAGATGAAGAGGCTAAAACGCAAGAAAAATTGCAAAAAAGGCCAGAAAGAAAAGAGCAATTTATGACTGGATCTGGGGCGGATGTCAATCGTTACTATACGCCACTCGATATTGAACATTTAGACTATATGTCTGATATAGGATTACCAGGACAATACCCTTATACGCGTGGGGTACAACCTACCATGTATAGAGGAAGACTTTGGACAATGAGAATGTATGCTGGTTTTGCGACCGCTGCAGAATCAAATCAAAGATACAAATACCTCGTTGAACAAGGGTCTAGTGGCTTATCAGTTGCCTTTGATTTACCTACACAAATTGGATATGACTCTGATCATTCTTTGTCAGAAGGAGAAGTTGGAAAAGTCGGTGTGGCGATTGATTCTCTAGCCGATATGGAAGTGCTTTTTGACGGTATTCCACTTGATAAAGTCAGTACCTCTATGACCATCAATGCCCCTGCTTCTGTTTTACTTGCTATGTATATTGCAGTTGCAGAAAAACAAGGGGTTAGTCCTGAAAAACTTAGAGGAACCATCCAAAATGATATTTTAAAAGAATATATAGCAAGAGGGACTTATATTTTTCCGACAGAGCCTTCTATGCGATTGATTACAGATATTTTTGAATACTGCTCTAGAGAAGTGCCGCTTTGGAATACGATTTCAATTTCAGGTTACCATATTAGAGAAGCGGGCTCAACAGCGGCTCAAGAGGTAGGGTTCACACTTGCAGATGGTATTGCTTATGTTGAAGCGGCTATCAGAACAGGTCTTGATGTTGATACGTTTGCACCTAGACTTTCTTTCTTCTTTAATGCACATAATGACTTATTAGAAGAGGTTGCTAAATATAGAGCCGCAAGACGTCTTTGGGCAAGAATTATGAAAGACCGTTTTGGTGCTAAAAATCCAAAATCGATGCAGCTTAAGTTCCATACTCAAACAGGTGGGTCGACATTAACGGCTCAGCAACCTGATAATAACATCGTCAGAGTAGCCATTCAAACGCTTGCGGCAGTGCTTGGAGGCACTCAAAGTCTTCATACTAATTCTAGGGATGAAGCCCTTGCCTTACCAACAGAAGATTCTGTTCGAATCGCACTGAGAACGCAACAAATTGTGGCTAATGAAAGCGGAGTCGCTGATGTAGTAGATCCTCTTGCAGGTTCATATTACATTGAATCTAAAACACAGGCGATTGAGAACGAAGCTTTAGCATATATTGAAAAAATAGATGAATTAGGTGGAGCACCTAAAGCTATTGATGTAGGTTATATTCAACAAGAAATTATGGATGCTGCCTATCAATATCAGAAAAAAGTTGAAAGTGGCGAAATCATCGTCGTTGGCATGAATAAATATCAAATTGAGGAAGAAAAACCTAAAGGCTTGTTAAGAGTAGACCCTGAAGTGGGCGAGATGCAAAAGAAACGTTTAGTGGAATTGAAAGCATCAAGAGACAATGAACGTGTTGAAAAAGCACTTGTCGCTCTCAAAGGGGCATGTGAAGGTTCTGAAAATGTCATGCCGTATATATTAGAAGCAGTTAGAGCCTATGGGACTCTAGGTGAAATTTGTGGCGTAATGAGAGAAGTATTTGGCGAATATCAACAGGCTGTCAATTTGTAATCAATGAAAGCGAGGACGAGATAAATGGATAGACCAATTAGGGTTTTAGTGGCTAAACCAGGTTTAGATGGGCATGATAGAGGGGCGAAAGTTATTGCCAGAGCCCTTAGAGATGCAGGGATGGAAGTAATTTATACAGGATTGAGACAGACCCCTGAACAGATTGTTAATGCAGCGATTCAAGAAGATGTAGATTGCGTGGCATTAAGTATTCTTTCGGGGGCTCATAACACTCTTTTACCTAAAGTAGTGGAAATGCTTCGGGCAGAAAATGCAGAAGATATTCTTGTTTTAGGTGGTGGTGTTATTCCTGATGAAGATATCCCTTACTTGAAAGAAAAAGGCGTTAAAGAAATTTTTACACCAGGGACACCGACTCAAGTCACCATAGATTTTATTAGAGCCAACGTGCAATAGAGGTTAAGATTCAAAGAGAGGGCAACATGGATATTGAAAACAGAATAAAGCAAAGGGATAAGCGTGCAGCAGCAAGACTTATTACATTACTTGAAAATAAAGATCCAGAAGGCAAAGCCATTCTCAAAAGACTTTATCATTTAAGCGGTCATGCAATCGTCATTGGTATTACCGGTCCCCCAGGTGCGGGAAAAAGTACTCTAACGGACAAACTCACTAAATCACTTCGTGAGAAAGGAAAGACCGTTTCCATTATAGCAGTTGACCCCACTTCACCCTTTACGGGTGGAGCTATTCTTGGAGACCGAGTGCGTATGAATGCCCTGAGTACTGATAAGGGTGTATTCATTAGAAGTATGGGTGCTCGAGGTCATCTAGGAGGGATTTCAGAAGCAACAAGTGCCGCCATTAAAGTACTTGATATTTATGGTTCTGACTATATTTTTGTAGAGACAGTAGGAGTGGGTCAATCAGAAATTGACATTGTTAAGAATTGTGATACGACTGTCATGGTCATGGTGCCTGGTCTTGGAGACGACATTCAAGCGATTAAAGCGGGGATTATGGAAATTGGAGATGTCTTTGCTATTAATAAATCTGATAAAGAGGGTGCCAAGCGAACGGCACGTGAAATAGATATGATGCTTGATTTCAATCAAAATATGGATTGGAGGCCTCCAGTTAAAATGGTAGTCGCTTCTGAAAATAAGGGGATTGAAGACTTACTAGAGGCTATTCATCAGCATATTAATTACATGAAAGACGCGTCACTATGGCTAAAGAGAAGAGCAGACAATGCTAAGAATGAAGTGATTGGTATGATTAAAGAGCGCATAGAAAATGAGATATTAGACCAGTCACAAAGAGAAGAACAAATCAATCGGTATGCAGAAAAAATAGCAACAAGAGATTTAGATCCTTACACGGTAGTAGATGATCTTTTTCAAAATATAGATATTCTATAAAGTCTTTTAGAATGCTTTATAGCTTTTTTATAAAAGGGGTTTTACCATAAATCAATAGCAGATATAATAACTAAAGTCATCATTGTTTCGAAAAATTAATTAAATAATTATAGGTAAAAACTATATTTTCGAAAACAATTATGGCTTTTTTTGATGCTTTTTAAAAGTAAAAGCTAAAATAACTTAATTTTTCACATTTACGACTATTGTGATAATTGTTACAATCAAATAAGAAGGAGGCACATCAAAATGAAAGCTTTAAAAGTAGACCACATTGGTATTGCAGTTAAAAATCTTGAAGAAACCATTGCATTTTATCAAGATATCTTAGGACTTGATTTGTCAGGGACGGAAATCGTAGAGGAACAAAAGGTGAAGGTTGCTTTTTTACCTGTTGGTGATACAGAGGTTGAGTTACTGGAATCAACCAGTGAAGACGGTCCAATCGCACGTTTTATTGAAAAAAATGGACAAGGGATGCAACACATTGCCTTTAAAGTAGATAATATAGAAGAAGCGATTGCCTACATGCAATCAAAAGGGATGAGAATGATTGATGAAAAACCAAGATATGGTGCAGGTGGGGCGAGTATAGCATTTGTACATCCTAAGAGTTCACATGGGGTTTTAGTTGAATTAAGTGAGAGAAAATAGTTTGGTTTGGAGGTAGAAATGGCCAGCAATAAATTAGATGATCTTAAAACACGACGCCAAAAGATACGTGAAGGTGGCGGTGAAAAGCGTATCGCGAAACAACATGAGAAGGGCAAACTTACCGCAAGAGAACGTTTAGATATTCTCTTTGATGAAGGTACTTTTGTTGAAATAGATGCTTATGTTAAACACCGTTGCCATAATTTTGGAATGGAAAAGGTAGAGGCACCTGCTGAAGGTGTAATTACGGGTTATGGTAAGGTAGAAGGCAGATTGGTCTATGCGTATTCGCAGGATTTTACAGTAGTCGGAGGCTCATTGGGGGAAATGCATGCCGCTAAAATCTGTAAAGCCATGGATAATGCTTTAAAAGTGGGCGCACCTATTGTAGGTTTAAATGATTCTGGAGGTGCACGTATCCAAGAGGCTGTAGATGCACTTTCAGGCTACGGTAAAATTTTCTATAGGAATACAATGGCTTCAGGGGTTATTCCTCAAATAACGGCTATTATGGGGCCCTGTGCAGGGGGTGCTGTATACTCACCAGCTCTAACCGACTTTATTTTTATGGTTGATCAAAGCTCACAAATGTTTATTACAGGGCCACAGGTCATTAAAACGGTGACAGGAGAAGAGGTCACTGCTGAAGCACTTGGTGGTGCGATGACACATAATAAAATTAGTGGTGTAGCACAGTTCATAGCAGATAATGATGAAGCGTGTCTTAAAGAAATACGTCGTTTATTAAGTTATTTACCGTCTAATAATTTAGAAGTAGCACCTACATACGAAGGGGGCAATTTAGAGATTGACTTAGAGGCATTAAATACACTTATGCCTGATAACGCCAATAAACCGTATGATATTTTTGAGATTATAACCTCTATTGTAGATGAAGGGGATTATTTTGAATATCAGCCGCATTTTGCTCAGAATATTATTACTTGTTTTGCCCGTATTAATGGTCAATCCATTGGCATTATTGCCAACCAGCCTAAAGTGCTCGCAGGCTGTTTAGATGTAAGTGCTTCTGATAAGTCCGCAAGATTTATTAGAACATGTGATGCCTATAATATTCCTTTATTAAATATCATTGATGTTCCAGGCTTTTTACCAGGAACTGAACAAGAATATGGTGGCATCATAAGACATGGTGCTAAAATGCTCTATGCCTATTCAGAGGCAACGGTGCCTAAAGTATCATTGATTGTTAGAAAAGCCTATGGAGGGTCTTATCTTGCCATGTGTTCAAAAGACCTTGGAGCAGACTTGGTTTTAGCATGGCCAACTGCTGAAATAGCAGTAATGGGGCCACAAGGCGCAGCTAATATTATTTTTAGAAATGATATTAAGAATGCCGAAGACCCTGTTCAGATGAGACAAGAAAAAATTGCTTCTTATACAAGTGAGTTTGCCACACCTTATAAAGCAGCTGAAAGAGGTTTTGTAGATGATGTTATTGTCCCTTCAGAATCAAGGAAGCGACTGGCAGATGCCTTTGATATGTTAGCGTCAAAGCGAGAAATTAGACCTTCTAAGAAGCATGGTAACATGCCATTATAGCAGGGGGTGAGTTAATGAATATAATGGATAAATTTAAAGCGATTCAAACAGCAGATACATTTTCACAAATGACAACAGGTGACAAGTTACAAGCTACACTTGCTGTGATTATTTATGGAATGGTAATTACTTTTGCAGCTCTATTGATTCTATGGTTTATGACCTCACTGATGTCTTATATTGTGACCGCCCTTGAAAAATCAGGAGGAAAGGTCAAAAAAGAAGACCTTGAGAAAATCAAAGCGGGGCAGCCGTCTGAAAATAGGACAGATCAGTCAATGAATCAAAGCGGAGAAGAGAATGAAAAGCGTTTAGTAGCTGTGATTACTGCTGCTATTGCTGCAAGCCTTGAAACGTCAAGCGATCAGATTGTCGTAACGAAGATCAAGCGGATAAGTGATCCGACACCTACATGGGGAGTTGCAGGCAGACAAGATGTGATGCATTCAAGAAGATAAGTATTTTTGATGGAGGAATGAACGGATGAAAAAATATAATATCACAGTCGATGGACAAACGTATGAAGTAGAAGTAGAAGAAATCAAAGTGAATCAAACGATAAATTCAGAAGCAACCCAAAAGGGCACTTCAAGCCCAACACCTCAAAAACCACAAGCAAAGCCACAAGTAAAACCACAACCAAAACCTACATCTTCACCTGTGACAAGTGGAGGACAAGCAGTTTCTGCACCAATGCCAGGTACGGTTTTAGAGATTAGGGTTAGTGTAGGCGATCAAGTCAATGAAGGGGATGTGTTATTGATATTAGAAGCAATGAAAATGGAAAATGAAATTATGGCACCTGCTTCTGGTACAGTGAAAACAATCCATGCCAATAAAGGCGCATCGGTAAACTCAGGAGATATTTTGGTTGAACTCGCTTAGTTAAGCAGTAAAGACTAAAACGAAAGGAGATACACGATGTTACAAACCTTACAGGATTTTTACTCAACTACAGGGTTTAGCGCAATTACCCCAGGTAGTGTAGTAATGATTTTGGTTTCTTTTGTTCTGCTATATTTAGCCATTAAAAAGGGATTTGAACCATTATTACTTGTACCTATTGCTTTTGGTATGTTTTTAACCAACTTACCACTTGCTGACCTTATGAAAGAACCTTCTATAGCTAAAGATGGGTCTGAACAAATTGGAGGATTACTTCATTACCTCTACCTAGGTGACCATTTAGGTATTTTCCCACCTATCATTTTCTTAGGGGTTGGAACCATGACTGACTTTGGTCCACTGATTGCTAATCCTAAATCACTACTTTTAGGGGCAGCTGCTCAATTTGGTATTTTCGTGACTTTCTTTGGTGCGATTGCTTCTGGCTGGTTTACACCACCACAAGCAGCATCAATTGGTATTATTGGTGGAGCTGATGGCCCTACAGCGATATTCTTGTCTTCTAGACTTGCTCCAGATCTTATGGGGTCAATCGCAGTAGCCGCCTATTCTTATATGGCACTTGTACCGGTTATTCAACCGCCTATTATGAAGCTCTTTACAACCAAAGCAGAACGTCAAATTAAAATGAATCAATTGAGAACCGTTTCAAGACTTGAAAAATTAATATTTCCAGTGCTAGTGACTTTAATCGTGGTTTTAATTGTCCCTGCATCAGCAGCCTTAATTGGGATGTTAATGATGGGGAACCTGTTTAAAGAATCAGGCGTTGTTAACCGATTAGCAGATACAGCACAAAATGGACTTATGAATACAATCACCATTTTCCTAGGCGTAACAGTTGGAGCCACTGCAACAGCAGAAGCCTTCTTAACTAAACAAACAATGGCTATTGTTATCCTTGGTGTTGTTGCATTCGCAATTGGGACATCAGCAGGTGTCTTACTTGCTAAGCTCATGAACAAAGTGACCAAAGATCCAATCAACCCACTCATTGGATCAGCAGGGGTATCAGCGGTGCCTATGGCAGCGAGGGTATCGCAAGTAGTTGGTCAAAAAGAAAACCCATCGAACTTCTTATTAATGCATGCAATGGGGCCTAACGTTGCAGGTGTTATTGGTTCGGCGGTATCAGCTGGTGTCTTGCTATCCTTATTCGGTGGATTTTAGGATACGTTTTCCGGTGAATTGTTTTTTTATGACAGAGAAAGTGTATTGAAGCGTCCAATAGGCCTAGGTTTATTGGGCGTTTCTATTTAAAAAGATAATTATGACATAATAGTAATAAAAAAGACAATAAAAAATTTTTTTTATGATCTCATTTTTTACATATAGAGAGCTGGAGGTAAGTATTTTCAATTATTTTGAATTATTTGGATTATTATTGTAACTTAATGACAAATTGAAATAGATATTAAGATAATGTATAATATCTAATCAAGTATCAAGATTGTGGAGGGGAGTGCATGAAAGTGAACAAAAAGGACAAAAAACCACTGTCAAAAAAGCGCAGTGGGAAAAACAGGACGAAATTAAAAGATAAACGAAAGAAGGAAAAAACGACTTCAAGATTTGGGCGAAAAATATCAATTTTGTTGATTATTGCTTTTCTAATTCCTTCATTTGTAACAGGATTTGTTATTTTTTCTCAATTTAAGGGTTATGTCCAAGAAGATATCTTTTCAAATAATGAGGCTGCACTAGACAGTTTAGAGACTGATATCGAAAATAAAATTACGAGTATCATTAATGTGACTACTATTCTATCTAAGGTAGATTATGTAGAAAATATGCAGCCACTCCTCGTGAAATCAATGTTTATCAATGTTCAAGAAGAATCGGCTATGATCGAAAACATTATGATCGTTGATAAAAAGGGAAAAATTATTTATTCCACTGATGGCACAACAGGTCAAGAAGAAGGGGCATTTATTAAACATGCTTATAATGGAAGTGTTGTACTCTCTAATGTGATGGATATTGAAAAAGAGAATGTCACATCAAAAGTTATTAAGTTGGTGATTCCTATCTATTCAAGAAGTGGCGATGTCAATGGTGTCATGGTAACAGACTTATCAATGAGCGCCTTTAATGAAGCTATCCAAAAAATAGAAGTCTCAGAAGGCATTGAAGTGTTGGTAGTAGATAATAAGGGACGTCTAGTGGCAGATTCAAATACGACAGCTTTTGATGACAAACAGGATATAGATTTTACACAATATGAACCATTTGAAAGAGCGCTTAAAAAGGAAGAAGATACAATTCCTTATACTTTTGAAGGAACACGTTACTTGACTTCTTTCAAAGGATTAGATTCTATCCCGCTCGGTGTAGTTACACAAATTGAAGAAAGTAAAGCATTAGAACATATTACATCTATTACCTATATTTTTGTCGTCTTATTGATTTTTATTGCGATCTTAGGATTTGTAGTATCTATCATCCTTTCAAATTATGTTACAAGACCACTTAATCGCATCACTCAAAGTGCCCGTGTGGCATCAACAGGTGATCTCACAGTGGAAGTGGACCCAAGAGTAAATAACCGTAAAGATGAATTTGGAGATTTAGCAAGAGCCTTTTCAATGATGGTAGAATCATTTAGCGAAGTTGTTGGAAGACTTAAAAATTCAACAGATATCCTTGATAGTACCAGTGAAGAACTCGTGGTTTCTGCAGAAGATTCAAAATCAGATTTGGATAATATCGTTATCAACACCAATTCGTTAAAAGAAACAGCACACAGTGACATTCAATTATCAGGTCATGTTGTTGAAGGTGTTGAAGAGATGGCGAAGGGATCCGAAAATGTCGCGCTTAATACTGAAAAACTCAATATTTTAATTAAGAATAATGTTGAGTTTGCTTCAAAAGGTGTTTCAACTATGGAAAAAACAGCAGGTTTAGTAACAGAAACCTTCGATGCTTATGAATCTATTGAATCTAAAATCAATTCACTTGAAAAATCAGCTGTGGCAATTGGAGGCATTACAGATACGATTATGGAAATTGCCAATCAAACGAATTTATTGGCACTTAATGCGGCAATTGAAGCGGCACGTGCTGGTGAAGCAGGTAGAGGATTTGCAGTTGTTGCAGGTGAAATTAGAAATCTTGCAGATCAATCAAATAAGTCAGCTGAAAACATCACCAGCATCATTGTAGAAATTCAAGATGATATTAAGAACACCTCTGAAATGGTTAAATCGACTTCAGATTTACTAGAAAATGTTGTTTCGGAAAGTACAAAGTCAGTTAATCAAATCACTGAAATATTAGAAGACTCTAAAAAGGCGGCAGAATCTGTCGATGAAATCAGTGCAGTTACTGAAGAACAAGCAGCGTCTTCAGCACAGATTAATGAAATGATGGAAGATATGCTTGAAACCATTAAAGAAACAGCAGAGACAGCAGATAACGTGGGTGAACTGATTGAAAATCAAAAGAATAAAAATGATCAAAATGTTGAACGCGTTGAAGATATTAAAAAACTATCAAAACAGTTAAAAGAATTAACCAGTCAGTTTAAATGTTAACCTATGAATAGCTGGCGTTGACGATGCCAAAAAAAGCCACCCTTGGGTGGCTTTTTTACTTATTTCAATTGTGTTATAATGGTATCGACTTTACCGACGTGAAAGGAATTTTATGAAAACTGAAATATTGAAGATGCTGAAAGAGGACCAATCAGCTTATATTTCTGGCGAAGCAATGAGCCAGAAATTGGGTGTATCTCGTACAGCTATCTGGAAAAATATTAAGACATTAAGAGCAGAGGGATACCAGATTGAATCCATTTCTAATAAGGGTTATCGTTATGTAGATAAGGCTTATGATTTGAATAAAAGCGAATGTGAACTTGCCTTTGAGTCATCTACATTTATTCAACGTGTTGTCTTTTTTGAATCCACTGACTCGACGAATGCTCAGGCCAAAATACTGGGTAATCAAGGGCCTGTTGTAAATACATTAGTGATTGCTGATGAACAGACCTTAGGAAGGGGAAGACTAGGAAGAAGCTGGGATTCTGGAAAAGGAAAAGGCTTATGGATGAGCCTTTTGTTAAAGCCCGATCTTCAACCTGAAAGAGCAGCCTGTATGACGATTATTGCGGCAGCAGCAATGAGTAAAGCTATTGATGAGCTAGCAGGCGTAAAGACACAAATTAAATGGCCCAATGATATTATCTTGAATCATAGAAAAGTATCAGGTATACTAACTGAACTGAGTGCTGAACTGAGTCATATTAATTATTTAGTTTTAGGAATGGGCGTTAATACAGGACATGAGACTTTTGATTCTTCTTTAGAGGATAAAGCCATTTCCCTTTATCAAGCCAGTCATGAAAAAATAAATCGATTAAGTTTGGCGAAGGCATTTGTAACGCATTTTGAAGACGACTATAATCGCTTTGTTAATGAAGGTTCCCTAGAAGGGGTTATCAACTATAATCGGACACATTCAGTGACTCTCAATAAAGAAGTGGCAATTATTAAAGGGGAAGAAACGAGACGTGTAAAAGCAATTGACATAGATGAATTAGGCAATTTAATCATATTAAATGAAAACAATGAAAAAGAGAAAATCTATTATGGCGAGGTTTCTGTTAGAGGAATCAATGGTTATGCCGAATAGCAGGAGGCAGAATGTTATTAGCATTTGATGTAGGAAACTCTAATATTGTACTGGGTGTCTTTGAAGGAGACGAACTTGTAACTTATTGGAGAATGGCAACTGATCACAATAAATCAGCTGACGAAATTGGAATTTTAATACACCAACTTTTCCAATATGAAAATTTATCACTTGAAGACGTTGATGATGTTATTATTTCATCAGTGGTACCACATGTGATGTATTCGTTACAACATATGGCGCAGAAGTATTGTCGATGTGAAGCAATTGTGATTGGACCTGGTATAAAAACAGGGATGAATATTAAATATGATAATCCAAGACAAGTAGGGGCAGATAGAATTGTCAACGCGGTAGCGGGCTTTAAGAAGTACGGTGGTCCTATTATTATAGTTGATTTTGGAACAGCAACCACCTTTTGTGCGATTAATGAAAAGTGTGAATACCTCGGAGGGGCAATTTTACCAGGGATTAAAATTTCATCTGATGCCCTTTATCAACGGGCGGCAAAATTAACACGTGTGGAATTGGTTAAACCCGATAAAATTATCTGCAAAAATACGAATCAAAGTATACAGGCAGGGATTATTTACGGCTATGTCGGTAGTGTTGACTACATTGTTAATAAAATGAAAAAGGAATTGGGTGGCGAGCAAACCGACCATATTAAAGTTATTGCAACAGGAGGCCTGGCAACGATGATTTCGACGGAGTCTGAAAGCATAGATGAAGTGAATCGTTTCTTGACTTTAGATGGTTTAAATGAAATTTATAAAATGAACAAAGTGAAAAAGGGAAATTAATGAGAATTGGAAATGTTTTAATCGAAAATGATGTTGTTTTAGCACCGATGGCAGGTGTAACCGATATGGCTTTTCGAAGAATTTGTAAGCAATTTGATGTTGGGCTTGTTGTGACAGAAATGGTCAGTGTCAACGCCCTTTATTATAAAGATAAAAAAACAAAACGCTTAATGGCGATTGATGAGAGTGAAGGACCTGTGTCTTTACAAGTTTTTACGGCTGACCCAGACAGGCTAAAAGCAGTGATGCCTGAACTCAATGCTCATCCTAGTCTTATTTTAGATATTAATATGGGCTGTCCTGCACCTAAAATAGTTAATAATGGGGAAGGATCTGCTTTGATGAAAACCCCTGAGTTAGCAGAAAAAATTGTAAAAACGGCTGTGAAATATGCCACTAAACCTGTAACGGTTAAAATTAGAAAAGGGTGGGATGAAACCTCAGTGAATGCTGTTGAATATGCTAAACGGATGGAAGCAGCAGGTGCAAGTGCTTTAGCGATTCATGGTAGAACGCGGTCTCAACAGTATGCCGGTCATGCAGATTGGCAGATTATTGGCGAGGTCAAATCGGCCCTCGATATTCCTGTCATTGGTAATGGGGATGTCTTTTCTATTGAAGATGCGGTAGCACTTAAAAATCAAACTCAGGTGGATGGTATAATGATCGGCAGAGGTGTTCAAGGGAATCCTTGGCTTCTTCAACAAGTAGCGACTTATCTCAAAACAGGTGAAATCATAAGTAATCCAACATTATCAGAAAAGAAACGGGTTGTTTTACAACATTTTGAAGGGTTAAGGGCTCTTAAAGGAGACCATATTGGCGTACTTGAAATGAGAAAACATGCAGCCTGGTATTTTAAAGGAATGAAAAGGGCATCGTATTATAAAAATTTAATCAACAGGGCCAATACCACTGAGGACGTGCTTGATATATTAATAGAGGCTTTTTCGTGAAATCGTCTTGAACAAAGTTATAACCTAAGATATACTGAATAGTAAAGCATATCATCGAAACGGAGGAAGAAATAATGGAAGAGAACTTAAACGAAATTCTTCAGATTAGAAGAGAGAAACTCGCGAAACTTCGCGAAATTGATAAGGACCCGTTTAAGATTGAGAAATATGACAGAACACATTTCACAAAAGAAATTGTTGATAATTTTGAAACACTTGAAGGTCAAGAAGCTAGCGTAGCTGGTCGTATTATGGCAAAAAGAGACATGGGAAAAGCTTCATTTATTGATATTTTAGACAGTGAAGGTAGAATTCAGTCTTATGTGAGAAAAGATGAAATTGGAGAAGACGATTTTGCCCTCTTCAAAACATATGATATCGGTGATATCGTAGGGGTTAAAGGGCTTATCTTTAAAACCAAAAAAGAAGAAATTTCAATTCGTGCTAAAGAAGTGGTTTTACTGTCAAAATCATTACAAGTACTACCAGAAAAATGGCATGGTCTTAAAGATCAAGAAATAAGATATCGTCAACGTTACGTAGACTTAATTGTTAATCCAGAAGTCAAAGAAAAATTCTTAATGCGTTCTAAAATTATCAAAGCCATGAAAGATTACTTGGATAATGAAGGATTTGTAGAAGTAGATACACCTGTACTTGGTACAATTGCAGGGGGAGCTGCTGCAAAACCTTTTATTACTCACCACAATACGCTTGATATTGATATGTACATGAGAATTGCTAATGAACTTTATCTTAAAAGATTAATTGTCGGTGGTTTTGACCGTGTATATGAAATGGGTAAAATGTTCCGTAATGAAGGTATGAGTATGAAACATAATCCTGAATATACAGCGATTGAGATGTATGCGGCTTACAAAGATTATAAATACATGATGGAATTAACTGAAAACATCATTGCTTATTGTTGTGAACAAGTTCACGGAACAACTAAAATTGAATACCAAGGCATAACACTTGATTTTAAACCACCTTGGAAACGTGTTTCTATGCATGATTTAGTTGAAAAGAAAACAGGCGTTGATTTTTATGGTTTCGAAACGGATGAAGAAGCACGTAAAGTAGCTAAAGAGAAGCTTCATTTAGAAGTTGAAGATCATATGACAAAAGGTCACTTGGTTAATTTAGCCTTTGAAGAGTTCTGTGAACAAGACTTAATCGAACCAACATTCGTGATGCATCATCCAGTAGAAGTTTCACCACTGGCTAAGAGAAATCCTGAAAATCCAGCAATTACAAATCGTTTTGAAGCATTTGCTAATACTTGGGAGCTTGGAAATGCATTTTCTGAACTTAATGACCCAATTGATCAAAAACAACGTTTTGTTGATCAATTGAAACAAAGAGAAGCAGGCGATGACGAAGCGCATATGATGGATGAAGATTTTGTCAATGCACTTGAAGTGGGTCTTCCACCAACAGGTGGTTTAGGTATTGGTGTAGATAGATTGATTATGTTGTTAACAGATTCAACAACGATTAGAGATGTCATTTTATTCCCAACCATGAAACCAATTAAAAAAGACTAATCAAATAAAAATTCAAATTTAGCGATAGGCAAAAAAGACCTATCGCTTTTTTAATGTCAAAAAAGTTAGCCTAGGCTAATATTTTTTGGTATATTAAAAGTAATCAATAGTCATAGCTAGATGAAGCGAGATATAAAGACAAGGGTGAGGGTGAGGTTATGAAAGTAAGTGAGATTGAACAACAATACTATGGTAAAGGTGTCAGCATTACCTTTAAAGATAAGGTGTCATGTATCTATAAAATCAAAAATGAGACAGGTGATATTGTCTTAACACGTTATGAGATTTTTCCAGGGGTAGCACTTATTTATAATGATGTTCACGCAGAGTATGTTGAAGTTCAGGAAACCAATCGAATTGACCATATTTTTGAAATTAATCATTGCAGAGAAGGGCGCATTGAATTTGAGATGGCTTCTGGGGAACTGGCTTACATCAAAAAGGGAGATTTGGCAACGAGTACAAAAGCAGGTGTTAAAAACAGTTCCTTTTTTCCAATTAGTCATTATCATGGTGTAACTATAGAAATAAATTTTGAACTTGTTGAACGTGAGCTGCCAGATATTATGAAAGAGATCAATATAGATTTCGAGATGATTAAACAAAAATTTTATAGACATGATTTATGCTATGTTTTTCGTGAAAATGAACGCTTTGAACACCTGTTTGCTGAATTGTATTGTGTGCCTGATGAAATTAGAGAACGCTATTACAAGATAAAAGTGATTGAAATTCTTCTTTTCATGTCAGTATTAGATGTCACCAAAGAAAAAATAGAGAATCGCTATTTTAATAAATCCCAAGTTATTAAGGTTAAAGAAATCAGAGATTATTTGGTTAGTCATCTGGATAAAAAAATGACGATTGAAGAGATGGCAGAACAGTTTAATATCTCACAAACGTATTTGAAGAAGACCTTTAAAGAAATTTATGGTGTGACACCTTATGCGTATATAAAAGAATACCGTATGAGAAGGGCTGCAGAAATGCTGCGTAATAGTAACGAAGAAATTCTCTTAATTGCGGGAAAAGTGGGATATGACAATGCCAGTAAATTTTCGAAACGTTTTAAAGAGATTATAGGAATTAGTCCGAGCGAATATAGAAAGTGTGTCTAATTGGAGCCTTGAGATATTTTTGGAGTAGAAAAGAACTTATAAAAAGCATATAATCATGACTAAATTCAGACGAGTTCATTGACTCGTCTTCTATTTTGGCAAAAAGTTAACTTAGACTAACAAATTGAGGGGGAAATAAAATGTCAACAATGAATCCAAAAAAATCAAAACTGCAAGGTAAGGACTTAATGAATATTGGTATATACTCAGCTATTTATTTTGTCATTGTTTTTGCAATAGCAATGATGGGCTATATTCCTATTATGATGCCACTTTTATGTGTCATTGGTCCACTTATTTTGGGAATACCGTTTATCTTGTTTTTGACCAAGGTCAAAAAATTCGGAATGATATGGATTATGAGTCTCATTATGGGGATTATGATGCTACTAACAGGTATGAGTTACTATGCACTTATAGTAGGTTTCTTCACAGGACTTATTGCAGATTTAATCTATAAAAGTGGTCAATATCAATCCCAAAACAAAATGGCTTTAACACATGCAGTATTTAGTATCTGGATGTGGGGTAATTTTATTCCTTTATTTTTCTTTAGAGAACAATACTGGTCAACACGTCAAAGTTTTGGAGAAGAATACATTACAACATTAACCAATCTGATGCCTTTATGGATGGCTCCTGCTTTACTCATTGCCTGTTTTGTATTTGGCTTAATAGGTGGCTTTATTGGAATCGCTTTAATGAAAAAACATTTTAAAAAGGCAGGTATTGTTTAATGGTCGCCTTTTTAAACCAAGAGACATCGGCGAGACGTTATTTTGCATTAGACCCTCGTACAAAGTTGGCGATGCTATTAATGGTGGCCATTTTTGTGCTAGGGGGGACAGGAGGGCAAGCATTGGCATGGGCGAGAGTTGTTTTTGCCCTCATTCCCTTGTGTTTACTCTTTGCTTTTGGCAAAGGTCGTAATGCACTTCTTTTTTTGGCCTTATTTGGGGTTGCTTATGCTTTTCAATATTTTGGGAGTGGACAGCTAAAAGGATTTTGGGGTTTTGTGCTCTTAGGCTCTACGAGTATAATGACACAGTTTTTACCTGGAATTGTAACCGGCTATTTTGTCATCATGACCACTTCAGTCAGTGAGTTTGTTGCAGCGATGCAAAAAATGCACGTGCCAGATATGATTACGATTCCATTTTCAGTGATGTTCCGTTTTTTCCCAACTGTTATTGAAGAAGCGTCAAGTATTAATGATGCTATGCGAATGAGAGGTATTTCACTTGGCGGCAAGCATAAAACAAAAATGTTGGAGTATAGACTTGTGCCTATGATGACTTGTTCAGTCCGTATTGGCGAAGAATTATCGGCGGCGGCTTTAACAAGAGGATTGGGTTCTCCTGTGAAAAGAACGAACATTTGTCAAATTGGTTTCCATTTTATTGACAAAATTTATTTTGGACTCATTTTCATCGTTTTACTGAATTGGGCTTGTGTTATAGGAGGCCTTCTATGATTGAAATAAAGCAAGTTGATTTTTCTTATGGAGAAACAGACAGTAAGAATCAAGGCTTGAAAAATTTTTGCTTGAAAATTCCGAAGGGGCAACTAGTCGTCCTTTCAGGACAATCAGGTTGTGGCAAGACAACGGTAACGCGCCTCATTAATGGCCTGATTCCGCACTTCTATGAAGGCACTTTATCAGGACGTGTCATGGTAGATGGGAGAGATGTTTCTCAATCTGAACTGTATGAGACTGCTTTTTCTGTTGGAACAGTCTTTCAAAACCCTAGGTCTCAATTTTTCAATGTTGATACAAACAGCGAATTGGCTTTTGGACTGGAAAATCGTGGTGAAGAAGCAGGGGAGATTTTACAGCGTGTAAAAGAAGAGGTTAAACGTTATCAGATTGATCATTTGATGAACCGTAATATTTTTAAACTATCTGGTGGAGAAAAACAAAAGCTTGCATGTGCAAGTGTTTCGGTGACCCATCCTCAAGTTCTCGTTTTTGATGAGCCATCAGCAAATCTCGACAGAACGGCGATTCAACATCTTAAAGAAAATATTGCACGCTGGAAAGCCCAAGGGAAGACCATTGTAGTTGCAGAACATCGCTTGTATTATTTGTGGGAATTGATGGATCGTCTTGTTGTTTTAAAAGAAGGGATCATTGTTGAAGATTTAGAGGGAGAAAAGATTCAAAAACTCGATAATCATCAGCTCTATAAATGGGGATTGAGGTCACAGTGTGAATGCGCTTACCAAGCGCCTAAAATTCAAGAAAACAAAGAGGACTCAAGGATTTGCTTTGACCATTTTTATTTTGCATATGAACCACATCAGCCTATAATAGATATTCCGTCTTTAGAAATTAAAGAAGGACAAATCACTGCTCTCGTGGGTAAAAATGGAAGAGGTAAGACAACTTTTTTAAGATGTCTATGTGGACTTGAAAGAAAGTGTCAAGGCATCATGCGTTATCAAGGGAAAGCCTATAATAGGCGACAAAGACTTAAAAAGATGTACTTAGTGATGCAAGATGTTAATCATCAGCTTTTTACAGAGAGTGTACTAGAAGAAGTGCTCATTAGTATGAAAGTAGAAGATCATCAAGTTGCCCAAAGCTTACTCACACAGTTTGATTTGTGGGACTATAGAGAGAGGCATCCCAGTTCTCTATCTGGAGGTCAGAAACAGCGATTAGCTGTTGCAACAGCTCTTGCTTCGGAACGCAATATTTTGGCTTTTGATGAACCTACAAGTGGACTTGATTATTATCACATGCTTCAAATTGCTAAAGTGATGAAATCGCTCAAAGCAATGGGAAGAACGATCATCGTTGTTACTCATGATTGGGAATTTATTCACGCCTTAAATGCAGATGTGATTGAATTAGATAAACTAAAAAACAAAGGAGATGATACACTTGGCATTAAAAAAGGAAAGTGATTTAAAAAAACTGCTCGCATATGCAGGTAAGTATCGTTATTTAACGATTGGATCTTGGATTTTATCAGCGATAAGTGCCTGGGTAGCTTTAATTCCATTTTATTATATTTGGAAAATAATTGATGGCTTATTAAGCGTTGAACCTCAATTTGATCAAGCAATTGGTCTTGCCAATTATGGATGGCGGGCTGTTGGTTTTGCCTTGCTATCAATGCTTATTTATGTCGTTGCTCTTATGTGTTCTCACATAGCAGCTTTTCATGTACAAGCTCAAATACGTATAAAGACAATGAACCATATTACAACCTTACCCCTGGGGTTTTTAGATCATGAGGGGAGTGGGAAAATTAGAAAGATAGTAAATGAGTCAAGTGAAATGACTGAAAACTATTTAGCGCATCAATTACCCGATAAAGCTGTCGCGATTGCTACGCCTATAGGCTTATTGGTTTTGCTCCTAGCATTTGATTGGCGTTTGGGGCTTTTAAGTCTCTTACCTGTTGTCTTGGCATTTGCTATTATGTCTAGAATGACGGGGAAAAAAATGAAAGAAAAAATGGCTGAGTACCAAAATGCTTTGGAAAATATGTCAAATGAAGCAGTAGAATACGTTCGTGGTATCCCAGTTGTGAAAACGTTTGGTCAAACTATCTTTTCATTTAAACGATTCAGACAATCTATTGAGCAGTATCAAAAATGGGTCATTGCATATACTGAAGATTTTAGAGGGATTATGGTACTCTATACAACCTGTATCAATGCCGTTTTTGCAGTCCTGATAGCAGCGACTTTTGTCATAGGAGGCAGTAATGATAAAAGCTTCTTGCTTAACTTACTCTTTTATATCATTATCACACCCATCATTACAGTAACGCTCAATAAAATTTTGTACACCAGTGAAAACCAATTGATCGTGTCAGATGCCCTGTCTAGGATAGAAAGTATTACCAGAAGGCAGCCCTTGGAGGAAGCGACTCAACCGAAAAACCCTAAAGGAACCGCTCTTGTTTTTAAAGAAGTATCTTTTCAGTATGAAAAGGGTGAGAAGTTGGCGGTCGACCATATTAATATGACGATTCAAGAAGGAGAACACGTTGCCTTTGTCGGTCCTTCAGGAGGCGGTAAAACAACACTGGCTAACTTGATTACGCGGTTCTTTGACGTAACATCTGGAGAAATTATCGTAGGTGGCGTTAATATTAAAGAGATTGCCTTGGAAAAACTAATGGATACTATTTCCTTTGTATTTCAAGACAGTAAACTGCTTAAAATGTCTATTTACGACAATGTGAGAATGGGAAAACCCAATGCGAGTCGAGAAGAAGTGATGCTGGCTTTAAAAAATGCACAGTGTCAAGATATCATTGATAAAATGCCTCAAGGAATTGATACAATCATAGGTTCAAAAGGAACTTATGTTTCGGGAGGAGAAGCACAGCGATTATCAATCGCACGAGCGATGTTAAAGGATGCACCTATTTTAATCCTAGATGAAGCAACAGCTTTTGCTGATCCAGACAATGAAGTGAAGGTTCAAGCCGCTTTTGCTCAATTGGCAAAAGATAAAACGCTTATTATGATAGCACATCGCTTATCAACGGTGACAAGTGTTGACCGTATCTATGTCCTTGAAGAGGGTCAAATTAAAGAATCTGGAAATCATCAATCGCTTTTACAAAATCATGGGCTTTATGAACACATGTGGCAAGCCTATCAAGAATCGGCTAAATGGCATATGGGAAATGAGGTGAAAGCATGAGAAAGCTAAAAGAAATATTAAAACATAAGTACGCCTTATCAGATCAAGGGGCTCATGACATGCTGAAGGCATTTGTAGCAGTTGGTTTTTCTAATTTAGCCCTGATGTTACCCGTTGGTTTACTTTATACGTTGGTTTCTGACTATATGAATCATGAAGTGCAGGCGGGGAGAAGCCTATTTTATGGCATGGGTATTATAATCGCCTTGATTTTAATTGCCTTAACGACTTACATTCAGTACAATGCTACTTTTTTATCGACCTACAAGGAAAGTGGTGTAAGAAGGAGGGCTTTGGCAGAGAAATTAAGACGATTACCATTGTCTTTCTTCTCCAAAAAAGATTTATCGGATTTGACAAGTACAATCATGTCAGATGCAGAGCGAATCGAAACAGCGTCTTCACACTGGATTCCTGAACTTGTAGGTGCTATTTTGTCAACGGCAATTGTTAGTTTGAGTTTATTTATTATTGATTGGCGAATGGCATTAGCTGCCTTATGGGTTTTGCCGGTGGCTGTCATTATCGTATTAGGTTCTTCTGGGATTCAACAGAAGTTTGGGCGAAAACAAAATCAATTGAAACTCAACTGTGCTGATGGCATTCAAGAGTGCTTAGAAACGATTAGAGATTTAAAATCGAATAATGCACAAGAAACTTATATGGACGGCTTAACTGAAAAAATCCAAGCAGTTGAAAAACATGCCATTGTCAATGAATTGGCAACAGCTATTTTTGTATCACTGGCGCAAATGATTCTTAAATTAGGGATTGCAACGGTAGCCTTAGTAGGAACCTACCTATTGAGCCAAGGCGAAACAACACTCTTAACCTTCTTTATGTTTTTATTAGTGATTTCGAGACTTTATGATCCTTTGCAGTTAGCACTTCAAAATTTAGCAGCGATTATTGCATTAAATGTACAAACACGCAGATTGGATGATATCTTATCGCATGAAGCGCAAAAGGGTGAAAAAGAACTGAACGTTGATGGATATGATATCACTTTTGAGAATGTTGGATTTGCCTACCATCAAAATGAAACTGTTTTAGATTCAGTTTCATTTGAGGCGAAACAAGGTCAAACCACTGCACTGATTGGACCATCCGGCGGTGGAAAGACAACAGTCACTCGTTTGGCAGCTAGATTCTGGGATATTGACAAAGGTGTTATTAAAGTGGGCGGGCAAGATATTTCAAAGATTGACCCAGAAGTGTTAATGTCTCTATATGCCATTGTATTTCAGGATGTGACACTTTTTAATAATAGTATTTTAGAAAATATTAGAATTGGTCGAAAAGATGCAAGCGATGCTGAAGTGATAGAGGCGGGAAAACGCGCCAATTGCGAAGTTTTTGTTAATCAATTAGAAAAAGGGTGGCATACGATGATTGGCGAAAATGGTTCTGAACTTTCAGGTGGTGAACGCCAAAGACTATCTATAGCACGCGCCTTTCTAAAGGATGCACCGATTATTTTGCTCGATGAAGCAACAGCTTCTCTGGATGTTGATAATGAAACAGCTATCCAAGAGTCTCTCTCTCGATTGATAAAGGATAAGACGGTCCTTATTATTGCACATAGAATGCGGACAGTAGCAGATGTAGATCAAATTGTAGTGCTCAACAAAGGCACAGTGGCTGAACGCGGTACGCCTCTTGAGTTAAAAGAGAGACAAGGTATCTACAGTCATATGTGTCGATTACAATCCGCATCTGAAAAGTGGAAAATTTAACTCTAAAAGTGCTATTGGCGACTCCGATAGCACTTTTGCTTTGCCATAAAACTTGACAAATGAAAATCAAAGAGCTATTATACATACATAACGACGGTATGTATAAAAGGAGAATCTATGTCACGTAACAAATATCCGGAAGAAACGATTAAGAGAATACTGGATGTTTCAGAAGCCCTTTTTCTAGAGAAGGGCTATGACAACACTTCCATTAAAGACATCATCGACGGTCTTGGAGGGCTTTCAAAAGGTGCGATTTATCATCACTTTGCGTCAAAAGAAGATATTTTTGATGCTGTCAATAATCGTTTTAATGAAAAATCGGTTGCAGGTTTGAGAAAAATTTGTTCGGATGATCATTTAACAGGTTTTGAGAAGCTTAAAGTAATGTTTGACCTAAGTCTCTCTGCTCCTGATCGGGATTTTGTTTTTATTGTGGCACCTAAGTATCTTGACAATCCCAAACTATTGGCTATTCAAATTAAAATGATTTTTGATGATGTTGTACCTCATTATGTTGAACCCGTTGTGCGTGAGGGCATTGAAGATGGCAGTATTCAAACGGATTATCCAAAAGAACTCTCTGAAATGATGATTTTATTAACGAATTTATGGCTTAATCCATTGGTGATGGAAAACGATATTCAAGCCTTGGAAAATAGGATTAGATTTTTGATGACGACGCTTAATGCATTAGGACTTCCTATCATTGATGAGAGAATGGTACAGGCGTATAAACGCTATTGTTCTCTTGTTGAGCCAAAAGAGGTTACGACAGAAGAAGTATAAATAGAATATTTAGGAGCGATTTAAAGGATTTTAAAGAGTCACTCATAAAGGGTGACCTTTTTTAGAAATTATACATACCGACGGTTGGTATTAAAAAGGAGGAGTTCGATGAACACAAATTTATGGAATAAGGATTATACACTAGTGGTCTTGGGGCAGATTATTTCTTTATTTGGAAATAATGTACTGCGTTATGCTTTACCACTCTATTTATTAAATCAAACAGGATCAGCTAAACTTTATGGATTGGTACTTGCCCTATCATTTATTCCGATGATTTTATTTGCTCCCATTGGTGGGATAGTTGCAGATCGTGTTAATAAACGCAATGTCATGGTAGGATTAGATTTCTTAACAGCAGTAGTTGTCACACTTTTTAGTTTGACCTATCAGTCTATGAATCTGACCTCTTTATTGATTATTGTTTTAATGGTACTTTATGCTATACAAGGGGCGTATCAACCTGCTGTACAAGCTTCAATTCCTATTTTGGTTTCAAAACACCAATTGATCAAAGGCAATGCCATCATTAATATGGTTAATTCATTAGCAGGTATTTTAGGACCAGTATTAGGTGGGCTAATTTTTGCAGGGTTTGGATTACAACGTATATTATATGTGGGTATTGTATGTTTTGTCTTTTCAGCGACAATGGAATGTTTCATATCTATTCCTTATACTAAACGACAAGATCAAAAACGTTTTAAAGCCATTGTCAAGTCAGATTTGAATGAAAGCTTAGACTTTATTTTTAAAAAGCAACCTCAAATTGGAAAAGCAGCTCTATTACTGACAATGATTAATCTCGTCTTTTCAGCCCTAGTGATTATTGGAATGCCAATACTTATTAATTTGCATTTAGGATTTAATCAAGATGTGGGCAATCGCCTTTATGGTTATGCACAAGGTATGCTGGCACTGGGCGGGTTAAGCGGTGGTTTACTTGTAAGCATATTAGGGAACAGAATAAAAGTTAAAAGAGGTGCCAGTTACATTTTCTTTTGTACATTGACACTTTTGCCTATTGGTCTTGTTATTGCTTTTAATGTACCTCAAATGGCGGCTTATCTAGTGATTGTTATTGCTAGCTTTTTGATGATGTTGGCCTCCACTGTCTTTAATATTATCACCATTACCACTGTCCAAAAAATGACACCTGTTTTACTCATTGGGAAAGTGATGGCTTTTTTGACGGGGCTGGTTTTATTTGGTAACCCCATTGGGCAACTGATTTATGGTTACCTTTTTGACAGCTTAGCAGGTCATATTGAATGGATTTATTATGGGGCATTTGTTATCTGTTTACCTTTAACTTATATTGCATCTAAAATATATCGAAATTTTGAAGGACAGAGTCCCCAAACAAATGAGCTAATAGACCCTTTAAATCAAGCATAAAAATCTTACTTATAAGTTAGATTTTAGTCTGAAAGTTAGTTTAAACCGAGACGTCCTTTGTTAAAAAGAAGAAGGACGTCTTTATTTTAATATGCTCTACAAGTATTGAAAAAACACAACTTGAATGCTAGTCGAGTCATTAATTAGCTTAAAAACATTGCTTTTCAAAGGCGAAACTCTATAATGAATTTATACGATAAAGGAGGCAGAAAAATGGAAGAGAAAATAGCGTTTGGGAAGTATATAGCTGATAAGCGCAAAGAAAGGGGGCTCACTCAAAAATCATTGGCGGAGCAACTCTTTATATCAGAATCAGCCGTTTCAAAATGGGAAAGAGGGAAGTCTTATCCAGACATTACTCTGGTGACATCTATTTGTCAGATTCTCAATATTACAGAACATGAACTCATAACAGCGAGTGATGATATGAGTCAACGATTAATTGAGAAAAAAGCAAAGACACTAACACAACTTATTCATCACTATCATTTAACGTGGGGGGTTATCTATATTGCTCTCCTTATTGGGTGCTTTATAGGAGACTTAGTCGGAGATGGTAGGGTCGATTGGTTCTTTATTGTTTTAGGAGGTGTGCTCATTTCAGCTTCATTAACTAACGTCCCTGTTATAGTTAAAGATCATAAGGGTTGGTGGACTTTGGCTAGTTTTACCTTGAGTTTAATCTTGATGTTTGGGATCTGTAATTTATATTTTGGCGTGAACTGGTTCTTTATAGCTGTATTTGCGACATTATTGAGTGACAGTATCATTTTTTTACCCTTATTTATTAAGAAGCAAAAATGGAACAGCACCATTAGAAATCATGCAGCAGGAATTAGCTTTTTAGTAGATAGTATCCTTTTATTACTTATGATATTTTCAATGGCCCTGTATACTGGTTCATTAGACACACTTTTGACTAAGGCATATCCTGGCACGCTTTACGGTCTTATATATGTAGGCCTTTTAATTGGGATTATTAGATATACGCCTTTTAATCTCTATATGAAATGGGGTCTTTCCCTCCTATTATCAGGAATATATATGGTAATTAGTAATCCTATATTGGAAGCGCTTATTGATGGGAACGATGTTCGCTTTAAAATGATGATGAGGGAACCTTTAACTTATCTCTCAACACAAATGGATCTTAATGCTTTAATAGGGATTGTATTAATGGCACTTAGCGTTTTATTTATTGTTGCAGGACTTGGAGTGAAAATGATAAAACAATCAAAGCGATTAAAAGAAGAAAGTCAAAGAGAAAAGACGCTTTAGTTAAAGTCGCATGACTTTAATGCTGTAAATCATAGAAGTAAAGAAAACAAGTCATCAAAGTAAATGAACAAAGTAAATAAAGAAAGGAAAGGGAAACAATATAAGTATGGAAGTTTCTAATTACTATAAAGGAATCATTAAAATTATTTTAACAGCTATTGCTGCTATTGCCACTCTTGTTATAGCACAACTTATTTCACAAGGGACAATGAGCTTACTTTTAAATTCAAAAGTATCAATATTTATAAGCGAAAGTGTAGGAGCATTCTTATATATAATGATAACGTTAGTCGTGCTTAAACTGTGGATTGAAAAAGGATGTAAACAGAAGCTCAAGGATTATAAAATAGGTACTTTTAAAATAAATCGCAAATGGCTTATAGTGGGAGTCTGTTTGCCCATACTCGTAACGGGCTTCTATTTGTTTCTACCTGGAGAGTGGTACGCTTCATCATTGGAGGACAAAGAACACGTTAGATGGTTCTTGGATGGGATACTCTATGTTGGAATTGCCGCGGGTTTTGTTGAAGAAATAATTTTTAGAGGTATTATTATGACAACGATTGAGAAAATAGCTAATCGTAAAGCGGCTGTAGTAATACCATCATTTTTATTTGGGATACTTCACACACTGGGAATGCCATTTAATATAATCGAAATGATGGGGGTAACATTAGCAGGAACATGCGTGGGTATAATGTTTTCTTATATTGCATTAAAGAGTCACTCTATTTGGAACAGTGGTATTGTTCATGCACTCTGGAATGTAATCATAATAGGAGGAATGATTCATGTTGGCGATTCTTTAGATAAGTACAGTTTGTTTAATTATAAGTTAGAGACACATAATATACTCATTACGGGTGGTGAATTTGGTATTGAGAGTTCACTGATTGCGCTATGTGGCTATATTGTGGTTATTTTAATTGTCCATTCTGAAAAAAAAATCAAGCCAAGAATAAAGTGAATAAGCAAGGCTTTGATGAAAAACACACAGACGAGATAAAGCTAGAAGCGAGTCGAGAGAGTTATTAGAAAATTAATAGAAAAAACTGATAATTAAGGCGTGTAAAGCAAGTGGAATAGGGGTATATATAAAATCCCAAATCTTTTTAAAAAAAAATGAAAAAAGGGCTTGACGGTATGCGCCATTCTGTAGTAAGATAGTCAAGTCGCCGGTTGAAACGGCAACACGCAAGACATCAGCAAGTATGGAATGACAAGAAATTTTAAAAAAGGTTTTTCAATCTTCAACGAAAAACTTCGAAAAAAAGTTCTTGACATGATGAAAGAAAGTTGATATACTAATTAAGCTGTCGCTTGAGAGAGCGGCACACTAAGGACTTTGAAAATTGAATAGCGCAAATGAATTAAAAAACACGCAATTCCTTGACGGAGAGCGATTGGGACTTTAGGGTTTTGATTGAAGGAAGTTGAAGAAAACAAGTGATAAAGCAGATTCGAAAGAATCAACGGAAACGTTTGTAGAAATACAAACAAGCAAGTTAGCTCGTTTTGAGATAACAGGCAAACATTAAATTATATTTAAGAGTTTGATCCTGGCTCAGGATGAACGCTGGCGGCGTGCCTAACACATGCAAGTCGAGCGAGAAGTTTTGGAATGAACCTTCGGGTGAGTGAAGAAATGGAAAGCGGCGGACGGGTGAGTAACGCGTGGGTAACCTACCCCGTACAAAGGGATAGCCACTGGAAACGGTGATTAATACCATATAAGACTACGCTATCGCATGATAAAGTAGTCAAAGATTTATCGGTATGGGATGGACCCGCGTCTGATTAGCTAGTTGGTAAGGTAACGGCTTACCAAGGCGACGATCAGTAGCCGACCTGAGAGGGTGATCGGCCACATTGGAACTGAGACACGGTCCAAACTCCTACGGGAGGCAGCAGTGGGGAATATTGCACAATGGGCGAAAGCCTGATGCAGCAACGCCGTGTGAGTGATGAAGGCCTTCGGGTTGTAAAACTCTGTCCTAAGGGAAGAAAAAAATGACGGTACCTTAGGAGGAAGCCCCGGCTAACTACGTGCCAGCAGCCGCGGTAATACGTAGGGGGCAAGCGTTATCCGGAATCACTGGGCGTAAAGGGTGCGTAGGCGGCAAAGCAAGTCAGAGGTGAAAGGCATTGGCTCAACCAATGTAAGCCTTTGAAACTGCTAGGCTTGAGTGCAGGAGAGGTAAGTGGAATTCCTAGTGTAGAGGTGAAATTCGTAGATATTAGGAGGAACACCAGTGGCGAAGGCGACTTACTGGACTGTAACTGACGCTGAGGCACGAAAGCGTGGGGAGCGAACAGGATTAGATACCCTGGTAGTCCACGCCGTAAACGATGAATACTAGGTGTCGGGGGTCGAACCTCGGTGCCGCAGCAAACGCATTAAGTATTCCGCCTGGGGAGTACGCACGCAAGTGTGAAACTCAAAGGAATTGACGGGGACCCGCACAAGCAGCGGAGCATGTGGTTTAATTCGAAGCAACGCGAAGAACCTTACCAAATCTTGACATCTCTCTGACCGTACCTTAATCGGTACCTTCTCTTCGGAGACAGAGATGACAGGTGGTGCATGGTTGTCGTCAGCTCGTGTCGTGAGATGTTGGGTTAAGTCCCGCAACGAGCGCAACCCTTATGTTTAGTTGTTAACAGGTTAAGCTGAACCCTCTAGACAGACTGCCGGGGACAACTCGGAGGAAGGTGGGGATGACGTCAAATCATCATGCCCCTTATGATTTGGGCTACACACGTGCTACAATGGCTGGTACAACGGGAAGCGAAAGAGTGATCTGGAGCGAATCCTAAAAAGCCAGTCCCAGTTCGGATTGTAGGCTGAAACTCGCCTACATGAAGTTGGAGTTGCTAGTAATCGCGGATCAGAATGTCGCGGTGAATGCGTTCCCGGGTCTTGTACACACCGCCCGTCACACCATGGAAGTTGAGGGCGCCCGAAGTCAGTGGCCTAACCGCAAGGAAGGAGCTGCCGAAGGTGAAATCGATGACTGGGGTGAAGTCGTAACAAGGTAGCCGTATCGGAAGGTGCGGCTGGATCACCTCCTTTCTAAGGAGAATTAGACATTTGCGCTATTTGATTTTGAGAGTCCTTTAAAAAGGAAACTCAAAGTAGTGAAGAGATGAGACATCTAAGTAGAAACATCAAATGGTCATCTCATTACTTTTCTTATGAAGAAAAGGCACTACAAACTTGAACTTTGAAAATTGCATATAGAAGAGAAACCGACTATTAAATAAGTGAAAACTTATCAAATAATCACAAACACAAGCAGTTAAAAAAAGCAAGCGTTGAACATAGTTCAACAAAACATTTTCAAACTGTCTAGTATAAAACTAAAACTCTAACGAGGTTTAGGTCAAGTTACTAAGAGCATAGGGTGAATGCCTTGGTACCAGGAGCCGAAGAAGGACGTGGTAAGCTGCGAAAAGCTACGGGGAGCTGCAAGCAAGTGTAGATCCGTAGATGTCCGAATGGGGAAACCCACTTAGCGTAATGGCTAAGTATCCATGAGTGAATTCATAGTTTATGGAGGGGAACTCGGGGAACTGAAACATCTAAGTACCCGAAGGAAGAGAAAACAAAAGTGATTTCCTAAGTAGCGGCGAGCGAACGGGAAATAGCCCAAACCTAAGTCTACGGACGAAGGGGTGTGGACAGTCGATAAAGGTAGTCTAAATTTTAGTAGAATCGTTTGGGAAAACGAGCCAGAGAGTGTGAGAGCCACGTAAACGAAAAGAGGAGGACGCCGAGACTGATCCGGAGTACCACGGAGCACGAGAAACTTTGTGGGAAGCAGGCAGGACCATCTGCCAAGGCTAAATACTACCTGGTGACCGATAGTGAATAGTACCGTGAGGGAAAGGTGAAAAGAACCCCTGGAGGGGAGTGAAAAAGAACCTGAAACCCTATGTTTACAAGCAGTGGAAGTTCGTTAAAGAACGACCACGTACTTTTTGTAGAACGGGCCAACGAGTTACGTTATGCAGCAAGGTTAAGTGCTTAAGGTACGGAGCCGAAGCGAAAGCGAGTCTGAAAAGGGCGAAAGTTGTATGGCGTAGACCCGAAACCGGGTGACCTATCCATGTGCAGGTTGAAGCTGAAGTAAAATTTAGTGGAGGACCGAACCCATATCTGTTGAAAAAGGTTGGGATGACATGTGGATAGCGGAGAAATTCCAATCGAACTCGGAGATAGCTGGTTCTCCTCGAAATAGCTTTAGGGCTAGCCTTGATCTTAGTGATACGGGGGTAGAGCACTGAATGTCCTAGGGGCTTTCACCGGCTACCGAAGACTATCAAACTCCGAATACCGTAATCATATGATCAGGAGTCAGACTATGTGTGATAAGATTCATAGTCGAAAGGGAAAGAGCCCAGACCATCAGCTAAGGTCCCAAAATGTAAGTTAAGTGGGAAAGGATGTGGGATTGCACAGACAACTAGGATGTTGGCTTAGAAGCAGCCATACATTTAAAGAGTGCGTAATAGCTCACTAGTCGAGTGATCCTGCGCCGAAGATTACCGGGGCTAAAACTTACTACCGAAGCTATGGAATTATACTTAGGTATAATTGGTAGAGGAGCATTGTGTGAGGGGCGAAGCAGTATCGAAAGAAGCTGTGGACATCACACAAGAGAGAATGTTGGCATGAGTAACGAGAGACGGGTGAGAATCCCGTCCGCCGAAAACCCAAGGTTTCCTGAGGAAGGTTCGTCCGCTCAGGGTAAGTCAGGGCCTAAGCCGAGGACGAAAGTCGTAGGCGATGGACAACAGGTAAAGATTCCTGTACTACCGAGAACCGTTTGAGAGAAGGAGTGACACAGGAGGTTAGGCCAAGCGCACGGATGGAAGAGTGCGTCTAAATGCAAAGTCTGTAAGATAGGCAAATCCGTCTTACTTAAGGACAATGTATGAATGGGAGCGAAAATAAGTAGCGAAGTGGCTGATATCAAACTGTCAAGAAAAGCTTCTATCGAGGGAGCAGGTACCTGTACCGTAAACCGACACAGGTGGGAGAGTAGAGAATACTAAGGCGAGCGAGAAAACTACTGTTAAGGAACTCGGCAAAATGACCCCGTAACTTCGGGAGAAGGGGTGCCGGAAAAGGTTAAGAGCTAAATCCGGCCGCAGAGGATAGGTCCAAGCGACTGTTTACCAAAAACACAGGTCTCTGCTAAATCGAAAGATGATGTATAGGGGCTGACGCCTGCCCGGTGCTGGAAGGTTAAGAGGAAATGTTAGAGCAATCGAAGCATAGAATCGAAGCCCCAGTAAACGGCGGCCGTAACTATAACGGTCCTAAGGTAGCGAAATTCCTTGTCGGGTAAGTTCCGACCCGCACGAAAGGCGTAACGATTTGGACGCTGTCTCAACAGTAGACTCGGTGAAATTGTAGTACCGGTAAAGATGCCGGTTACCCGCAGCAAGACGGAAAGACCCCGTGGAGCTTTACTGCAGCTTGGCACTGGATGATGGTATATCATGTACAGGATAGGTGGGAGACAGAGAAATGAGGACGCCAGTCTTCATGGAGTCGCTGTTGGGATACCACTCTTGATATAACGTTATTCTAACTATAATCAGTAATCCTGATTTAGGACAATGTCAGGTGGGCAGTTTGACTGGGGCGGTCGCCTCCTAAAGAGTAACGGAGGCGCCTAAAGGTTCCCTCAGCGCGGTTGGAAATCGCGCGAAGAGTGCAAAGGCAAAAGGGAGCTTGACTGCGAGAGAGACATTTCGAGCAGGTACGAAAGTAGAGCTTAGTGATCCGGTGGCACCGCATGGAAGGGCCATCGCTCAACGGATAAAAGCTACCCCGGGGATAACAGGCTTATCTCCCCCAAGAGTCCACATCGACGGGGAGGTTTGGCACCTCGATGTCGGCTCGTCTCATCCTGGGGCTGAAGTAGGTCCCAAGGGTTGGGCTGTTCGCCCATTAAAGAGGCACGCGAGCTGGGTTCAGAACGTCGTGAGACAGTTCGGTCCCTATCTGCTGTGGGCGTAGGAAATTTGAGAGGAGCTGTCCTTAGTACGAGAGGACCGGGATGGACAAACCGCTGGTGTATCAGTTGTTCTGCCAAGAGCACTGCTGAGTAGCTAAGTTTGGAAGGGATAAGCGCTGAAGGCATCTAAGCGCGAAGCCCCCCTCAAGATGAGATTTCCCATCCTATATGGATTAAGATCCCATGAAGATAATGTGGTAATAGGCCTGAGGTGTAAGTGTAGCAATACATTCAGCTGACAGGTACTAATAGATCGAGGACTTGACCAAGCTCAATAGAGAATTAGTTAAGTTTGTAATGTTTCATTCTATATGCGATTTTGAAAGTTCAACGAATTTTCAAGAAAAAGTAATCTCATTCTCATGAGATTAACATAGAAGGTTTATAGCCTTCACTCATATCTAGTGACGATAGCGAAGGGGTCACACCTGTTCCCATCCCGAACACAGAAGTAAAGTCCTTCAGCGTCGATGGTACTTGGCGGGCAACTGCCTGGGAGAGTAGAACGTTGCTAGTTAATTTTATAGTCTCATTAAGCTTTTGTTTAGTGAGACTATAACTTTGTCATTTAAACTATATTTATCTGGTGATGATGGCGAGGGGGTCACACCTGTTCCCATCTCGAACACAGAAGTAAAGTCCCTCAGCGTCGATGGTACTTGGCGGGCAACTGCCTGGGAGAGTAGAACATTGCCAGTTCATATAGATGAAGCTCAGAATTAATTTTCTGAGCTTTTTTATTTATTGAGAATTCTCTTTAGTAAGTTGCTTCTTATGTGATAAAATAGCGAGTATAATCAGTCAAATGATAATATATATGATGGAGAACGTATGAATAATAGTGAAAATAAGCAGAGACAAATTCTTCATTTTGACATTGATGCTTTTTTTGCTTCGGTTGAGCAATATGAGAATCCTGATTTGAGAGGGAAACCGATTATGATTGGTGGAGATTCAGATAGGGGAGTTGTAGCAACATGCTCCTATGAAGCAAGAAAGTATGGTGTGAGAAGTGCCATGAGTATAGTAGTTGCTAAAAAATTATGTCCAGAAGGGATTATTGTTTATCCTAGAATGGGACGTTATAAAGAAATTTCTAATCTTATTTTTGAGTATGTAAGAGCGATTAATTGTAAGATAGAGCGTGTTTCAATTGACGAAGCTTATTTAGATATTACAGCACTCAATGTAGACCCTAGAGCTTTTGCCCATGAATTAAAAGAGGCCGTTAAGGCTATATCAGGGATGACTATTTCTGTAGGGATTTCTTACAATAAATTTTTGGCGAAGTTGGCATCTGATTGGAATAAACCAGATGGTATATTTGAGATAAAAAGTGATGAAATTCCTCAAATATTACTGCCTTTGCCCATTATTAAAGTGCATGGTCTGGGGAAGAAATCTGTTATTAAACTTAATCGGATTGGCATTTTTACAATAGGTGACTTGATGAACTATCCAGTAGAGGCTTTAAAAAGTATTCTAGGGACAACGTGGGCAGAAGAAATTATTCAGAGAATTCATGGACATGATGAACGCCCAGTTGAAGAAAGTGAATCACGTAAATCTTACGGAAGAGAGACGACACTGAAAGAAGACAGTGATGATCGTGAATTAATCTATAGTATATTAAAAGAGTATTTTGATAAAATTCTTTCAAGATTGAAGCAAGATAGTGTTATGGCAAAAACGCTTACAATTAAAGTGAAATACTGTGATTTTGAACAATTTACTAAAAGTCATAGTATTGACTATCATACCAATAGCCAAGAAATTTGGATGGAATATTTTGATCAAATGTTTAATCACCTTGTCTTTGAAAAGAAAGTGAGATTAATTGGTTTAACTTTCTCAAATTTTGAAACTGAAGATTATAAGCAATATAATTTACTCGAACTTTTATAGGAATCCTTGAATAAAATTATTTATTCAAGGATTATTTTTTTGATTTAATTTACAGACAATTTGACAAGTAATCCTAATAATTTGTGAAATATGACAGAGGGGTGTTATAGAAATATAAGATATGGTATAATATAAGAAACGTTACCGGTAACGTTTCCAGAACGTAAAAACAAAGCCTTTTTAAAGCTTTTTTTGAATAGATTTAAAGGAGAGGAGTATGAGAAATCTTAATATTAAAGATATTGCTAAACTCGCTGGTGTTGGTGTCAGTACAGTTTCACGAGTACTTAATCAACACCCTGATGTTAAACAAGAAACGCGAGAGCATGTCTTAAAAGTCATTGAAGACAATAATTATATTCCTAATAATAGTGCACGAAACTTAAAAAGAAATGAATCAACGGATGTAGGAATATTTATTAAGGGCATGTATAATCCTTTTTTTGCATTAATGCTTCAAACGATTGAAGAATATCTTGCAACAGAAGACTATGCATCTATTATCCATTATAATATGGACCATTCTAAAAGAGATATTGATGCTGCTCATGAGTTCATTATGGAAAAAAAGTTAAAAGGCATCATCTGTCTGGGTGGTGATTTTTTAGATATAGATGATGAAGATATTTTAAGATTAAGTGTTCCTATTATATTCATCTCTACAAACACACCAATTGAATTGAATAAAGATATCTTTTCAAGTATCCAGATTGACAATGAAAAAGCTTCATTTGATGCTGTTAACTATCTTTGTCAGTTAGGTCATCAAAAGATAGGAATTATTTCTACTGGTTCAGGTGATAAGTCTACGGGTAATGTTAGAACAGAAGGCTATATACGCGCGTTAGCATTTAATAATATTGATAAAGTAGATGAACGTTTTGAAGTCGGTGCGTACACCTTTGAATCGGCTTATGAAGCGATGAATAGATTACTTCATAAAGCACCAGAAATAACAGCGGTATTTGCCATATCAGATATTATGGCAATTGGGGCTGCTAAAGCTATTTTAGATCATCAATTAAAAATTCCTCAAGATATTTCTTTAGTTGGATTTGATGATATTGATTATGCTGCTTTTTTCAATCCGACGTTAACAACTGTGCATCAACCGGTCCTTGATATTGCTGAAATGGGAGCGGATTTAATGATTCAACTTTTAGATGGGGCAACTCATCATCAACATCAATTGCTAGAAACGGCACTCATTGTAAGAGAATCAACTCAACAAATTGACTAATCTAATAGGAACAAGTTTATCTTTGAAATCTTTTATAACATTTTATAAGGAGAAAAGGAGAATGGAATGTTAGCTATTGATCAAAAAAGAAATGTTGTCAAAATGGTTCATGGTAAAGGGATGACAACAGATACCATTTTAAATGGAACCTTTCAAGAATTAAAAGAAAATCAAGCTTTAGAAATGACCAATGAATACCTTGACTTTGAAATCGTTGAAGAAGAGGGACAAACTAAAATTGAGATGTCACTTAATGCAGAAGATGTGATTTATGGTCTTGGAGAAAATGTAAGAGGAATCAATAAACGTGGATTTGAGTATATCTCGTTTTGTTCTGATGAGCCCAATCATACACCGGGTCAAAAATCACTTTATGCAGCACATAATTTCTTCATGGTAGGTAGTCCAGAAGCTTTAGACAATGCTAGAGGATACTACATTGATTTTGGTGGAAGAATCAAATATGACATGGGATTTTATCAAGCAGATAAAATTAACGTTACCATTGAAAGTATTGATTTTGATTTGTATGTTTTCAAAGGTTCATTTAAAGACATTGTTCAGCAATTTAGGAAATTGATTGGTATAAGTTATACGCCTCCAAAATGGGCATTTGGTTACCAACAGTCACGTTGGAGTTATGAAAATAAAGCAGTTGTGCAAAAAATAGCAGAAGGATTTCATGAAAATGATATTCCATGTGATGCTATCCATTTAGATATTGATTACATGGAAGATTTTAAAGATTTTACGATCAGTGATGAACGATTTGATGATTTTGAAAATTTTGTTAAAGAAATGAAAAGCAAACATATTAGATTAATTCCTATTATAGATGCAGGGGTTAAGATAGAAGAAGGATATGATGTTTACGAAGAAGGGGTAGATAAAGGCTTCTTCTGTACAGACAGTGAAGGGAAGCCGTTTGTGGCGGCTGTATGGCCTGGACGTGTTCATTTTCCTGACTTTCTCAATCCACAAGCGAGACAGTGGTTTGGCTCAAAATATCACCGTTTACTTGAGAAAGGCATTGATGGTTTTTGGAATGATATGAATGAACCTGCTATATTTTATTCTGAACAAGGACTCAATGAAACAATTGAATGGATTCATGAGCATGAGAATGATAATTTAGATATTTATTCCTTTTTAGAAATGAAAGACCGCGTTAATGGCATATCCAATAACATTAAAGATTATAAAAGCATGTACCATCTTTATAATGGGGAACGTGTGAATCATTATGATGTTCATAATCTTTTTGGTTACAATATGACACGTGCTGCGGATGAAGGTTTTAAAACTTATGATGATAACAAACGCTTTTTCTTATTAACGCGGTCATCACATATAGGAATGGCAAAACATTCGGGTGTTTGGCAAGGTGATAATCACTCGTGGTGGGAACATTTAAAACTCAATATTCAAATGATGCCATCGCTTAATATGGTGGGCTTCTTATACACGGGGGCTGATACAGGTGGTTTTCAAGATGATGCAAGTTATGAATTAATGACACGCTGGATGCAGTTTAGTCTCTTTACACCTCTTTTGAGAAATCATTGTGCTATAGGAAGACGTTTTCAAGAGCCTTGGCAATTTGGCAAGGAGACAATGGCGCACTTAAGAGACACCATTCGTTTGAGATACGCCTTAGTTCCTTATTTATATTCAGAATTTATGAAGGCAAATCTTAAGGGAAGTATGATGTTTTCACCTTTGTCTTTTGATTATGCAAGTCCTGAGAGTTACCAAGTAGAGACACAACTTTTATTGGGGAATCAATTGATGTTGACACCTATTCATGAACAAAATGCAAGAGGACGTTATGTTTATGTTCCAGAAGACATGTTATTTATCAAAATGAAAAGCTATGAAAGCTTTTTTGACAGTGTCCAAGATATTTTTAAACAGGGACATCATTATATAGAAGCAAATTTAGATGAAACCCCTCTTTTTATCAAGAAAGATCAGTTATTGGTATTGGCTGAACCTGCTAATGAAGTGGCAGACGTGAATCATCGTGAGTTAAAGGGAATCGCTTTCATTGATGAAGGAATAGAGTTTGATCTGTACAGTGATGATGGAATCACACAAGCTTATAAAAAAGGTGAGTATCAACTTTCAACTATTCGTCTTTATAAGGAAAATGATGAGGTGAAATTAGAAGTGCATGGTGAAATTGAATCATTGGAACTTTTAATCATTCATAAAGATCAAAAACAAGAAATCATTCATTATAAAAAATAATCATTTTTTATAATGAAGATGGATGAATATTATCAAAGTGTTTAGGAGGAATTTTATGAGTAAAGTTGTTGATAATTTTAAGGTGTTACTAAAAGCAGAATATGGGAAAACACCTCATAACGCAGATAAACATGAAGTCTATTCAGCGCTTTCAAAAGCAATTATGGCTGATATTCAAGATAATTGGGAATTAAGTCGCGAAAAATATAGTGAAGCTAAACAAGCTTACTATTTTTCAGCAGAATTTTTGATGGGACGTGCTTTAGGAAATAATTTAATCAATATAAGAAAAGAGAATGAACTCAAAGAAGAACTTGCTGAATTAGGGATTAATCTTAATACTATTGAAGAAATCGAAGAAGATGCTGGGCTAGGTAATGGTGGATTAGGAAGATTGGCTGCTTGTTTTTTAGATTCAGCAGCGACAATGAACTTACCTGTTCATGGCTATGGAATTCGTTATGAATATGGTATCTTTAAACAAAAAATTGAAGAAGGTTATCAAGTGGAGGAAGCTGATAATTGGTTAAAATATGGTGACCCATGGTCTATTAGAAGAATAGATGAAGCTGTCACTGTTCATTTTGAAGATGGCGATGTTTTAGCTGTGCCTTATGACACACCCATTATAGGTTATGATACTCAAAATATCAATACACTAAGATTATGGAAAGCAGAACCGATTGAGCCTTTTGATTTTGAAGCATTTAATGATCAAGAATATGATGATGCTGTTAAAGCTAAAAATAGAGCAGAAGATATTTCCCGTGTACTTTATCCAAATGATTCAGAGAATGAAGGTAAAATTTTAAGACTGAAACAACAGTATTTCTTTGTATCAGCTTCCCTTCAAGATCTCATCAAAAAGTATGTTAAAGACCATGGTGAAGATTTTGATAAATTTGCAGATTATGTTGCAGTTCAGCTCAATGATACACATCCTGTTGTTGGAATTCCAGAATTGATGCGTTTGTTGATAGATGATTATGGTCTTTCTTATGAAAAAGCGTGGTCAATTGCACAACAAACATTTGCTTATACCAATCATACGATTTTACAAGAAGCCCTTGAAAAATGGTGGGATGGTTTTTATAAAGACTTGTTACCAAGAGTTTATGAGTTGATTGTTCAAATTGATGAAGCATTTGTAAAGACTCTTCAAGAAAAGAACTATGCTGAAGAGAAGATAGAATCTATGAGAATTATCCAAGACCATATGATTCAGATGGCATTTATGGCAATTGCAGGTTCAAGTGCTATTAATGGTGTTGCAGCACTTCACACTGAAATTCTTAAAAATCAAGAATTAAAAGATTGGTATGAACTCTATCCTGAAAAATTCCAAAATAAAACAAACGGTATCACACAAAGAAGATGGCTTAAATTATCTAATCAACCGTTATCCGATTTAATTACAGAGCTTTTAGGTTCAGAAGCATGGGTAAAAGATTTAGATCAACTTCGAAAATTAGAAGCTTATCAAGACGATGAAAATATTTTGAATCGCTTTTTAGAAATCAAACATCAAAAGAAAGTAGAACTTGCTGAATATGTGGAATGTGTAGAAGGGGTCACACTTAACCCAGACAGTATTTTTGATATTCAAATTAAGCGTCTTCATGAGTACAAACGTCAACTCCTTAATGCGTTTAATATCATGAATCTCTATTATGATATTAAAGAAAATCCATCAATGGATATTACACCAAGAACTTTTATATTTGGTGCGAAAGCAGCTCCAGGCTATTTTAGAGCGAAAGCCATTATCAAATATATCAATGAAGTAGCAAAACTGGTTAACAATGATCCAGATACTAAAGATATTATAAAAGTACATTTTGTAGAAAACTACCGCGTATCTTATGCGGAACGCCTATTCCCAGCAGCAGATTTATCTGAACAAATTTCAACAGCAGGTAAAGAGGCCTCTGGAACAGGAAACATGAAGTTTATGTTAAACGGTGCACCAACAATTGGGACACTTGACGGTGCCAATGTTGAAATTGTAGAAGAAGCAGGATTAGAGAACAACTATATCTTTGGAGCAACCGTTGAAGACCTTGAAAACATTAAAGACACTTATAATCCAAATGATCTCTACAATGATCATAAACGTCTACAACAAATTGTAGATACTTTGATTGATGGGACATTTGATGATGATGACACAGGCATGTTTAGAGAACTTTATAACGCATTACTGGTTGGAGAATCTTGGCATGAACCAGACAACTACTTTATATTGAAAGATTTCGATGCTTATGTTGAGGCTCAAAAAAGAGTCGATGATGACTATAAAGACCGATTAGGATGGGCTAAAAAAGCATGGCTTAATATTTGTGGAGCAGGTAAATTTAGCTCTGATAGAACAATTAAGGAATATGCGAAAGATATTTGGCATATCCACTCAATTGATGTATAATATGAAAAGTACGAGGAAGTTTGATAGACACAGCTTTTAGGGTATGTGTCTATCATTATTTTACAAGAGGTAAATTTATCGCATTTGGAGGAAAAAATGTATATTGGAATAGATTTAGGTGGGACCAATATCGCGGGTGGACTCATTAATGATTCGGGCCACATTGTTAAGAAATTTTCCACACCAACATTAAGCGAACGAGGCAGTGATGCCGTTATTGATGACATTTATATGTTGATTAAGAAGCTCATGGATAATAATCCAACCGATGAAGAAATTGAAAGTGTTGGGATAGGTATTCCAGGGATTGCTGATCCACATACAGGTGTTGTTTTAACGTGTGTCAATATCAATTGGTACAATGTACCTTTGAGAGAGAAACTCCATGAAAAGATTGATTGTCCTATTTTTATAGACAATGATGCAACGGTAGCAGGTGTTGCAGAATTTATCGTTGCGCAAAAAGGAAAATATGAAAATGCAGTATTGTTGACATTAGGCACTGGTATTGGTGGCGGTATTCTTTATGATGGCAAGGTTGTATCGGGTTTTCACGGGATTGGCTCAGAAGTGGGACATATGATTATTGGTGAAAACTTTTATGACTGTAATTGTGGGAGAAATGGCTGTCTAGAGACTTTCGCATCGTCAACAGCAATCATCAGATATGCAAAACATTTACTCGAAGATTATGAAGGCGAGTCTCTCATCTTAGAAATGACAGCAGGCAATCTTGATCAAATTAATGGCGAGATTATTTTTAATGCAGCTAAAGCAGGAGATGCTATTGGCAATAAGGTAGTAGACCGTTTGGTTAGATACTTGTCGATAGGTATTATGAATATTATCAGTGTTGTGGATCCTGAAGTTGTTGTATTAGGAGGCGGTATTTCATTAGCGGGTAGTTATTTAGTAGATAAAATCACCATTGAGTTGACCAAACTACGTTACTTTAAGAATTCGAATATTGCAAAGATTGAACTTGCAAAACTACAAAATGACGCAGGCATTATAGGTGCTGCAATGTATGCCAAAATTCACTAATTAAAATCGAAAAAAATTTATTTTAATGAATTGAATAAGATGAATGTTCCTTTGCGTAAATTTGGCGTAAGGGGGTACTTTATAGTTAGAATAGGAGTTGATAAAATGAGTAAATTAAAATTTGATTTTTCAAATGCTCTAATTGAAGATCATGAATATGAATATGGTAAAGCACAAGTTTTGGCAGCACATGAACTGCTACACAGTGGCAAAGGCCCTGGTAATGACTACATTGGATGGGTTGACTATCCAACAACTTTTGACAAAGCAGAGTTTGCAAGAATCAAAGCAGCAGCTCAAAAAATCAATGATACAGCAGATGCTTTAATCGTTATTGGTATTGGTGGCTCTTATCTAGGAGCTAAAACAGTGATTGATGCTTTAACACATTCTTTCTACAATGAATTGCCAAAAGAAAAGAGAAAAGGTGCAAAAATTTATTTCGCTGGTAATCAAATCAGTGGAACTTACCTTTCAGATTTATTGGAAATCATTGAAAATGAAGATGTTTGCTTAAACGTTATTTCTAAATCGGGTACAACAACAGAACCCGCGATTGCTTTTAGAATTCTTAAAAAAGCATTAGAAGATAAATACGGAAAAGAAGCGACAAAAGATAGAATTTTTGCAACAACTGATGCTGAAAAAGGGGCCCTTAGAATGCTTGCGGATGAAGAAGGTTTTGAAACCTTTGTCATTCCAGACAATATTGGTGGTCGTTACTCAGTGATTACACCAGTAGGCCTTTTACCTATTGCAGTGGCAAACATTGATGTGGATGCTTTCATGGAAGGAACAAAAGACGGTCAAGCTGAATTTGCTAACACTAACGTTGATGAAAATATCAGTTACCAATATGCAATCGTGAGAAATGCACTTTACCGAAAAGGCCGTTCAATTGAAGCACTCGTTAACTTTGAACCTAATATGGCATTCCTCTCAGAATGGTGGATGCAACTTTATGGTGAAAGTGAAGGAAAAGACGGCAAAGGAATTTTCCCAACTAAACTTAACAATACAACTGACCTTCACTCAATGGGTCAAATGTTCCAAGACGGCCCAAGAATTATGTTTGAAACAGTTGTCATGATTGATGAATTTGAAAAAGATGTCGTGATTAAAGCAGATGATAAAAATCTTGATGGTTTAAATTACTTAGCTGATAAAACGATGAGCTATGTAAATGAAAATGCTTTCAAAGGGACTGTAGAAGCTCATGTTGATGGTAATGTGCCTAACTTAATTGTTAGAATGCCTAAACTTGATGCTTATCATTTAGGTAAATTAATGTATTTCTTTATGAAAGCATGTGGTGTGAGTGGGTACATGTTAGGTGTTAATCCATTTAATCAACCGGGTGTTGAAGCTTACAAGAAAAACATGTTCAGATTATTAGGTAAGAAATAGGACTTCTTGCCTATATATAGTTGAAATACAATTATAAAAACACAACATATAGACTAAAAAGAAGAATTTAGGACCTAAATTCTTCTTTTTTTTATGTAATCTTATAGACAGTCATAGGGGGCAGTGGTACAATATATAGGGTAAACGATTGAAATATCCAACTAAATATAGTGTAAATGGGGTGCGACAATGAAAGTTAAAAAAAGAGATGGCACGACTGTAGCATTTGAAGTAGACAAGATCATCAGAGCCATCGAAAAGGCTATGCATGAGACAAATACAGGAATAGATGAGACATTAAGCATAGAGATTGGGAAAAAAATTGAAGTTGAAGCTAAAACCAGAGAAGAAATGATTAGTGTAGATGAAATACAAGATCTAGTAGAAGACCTTCTCATGGAAAGTCCAAGAAAAGATGTAGCTAAGCGCTACATTATTTATCGTAGTGAAAAAGATAAGTCGAGAGTTATTCGAAAGAAAGAGGATAACAGACTTTTAACAGATGAATTTATCAGTAAGTATAAGCATATGGATTCGCCTATGGAACAATTGGGAAACTTTGTTTATTACAGAACCTACTCACGTTACTTACCTGAAGAAAAAAGAAGAGAGTATTGGTGGGAAACAGTACGACGCGCAGTTGAATATAACTGTACAATTGTAGGGACTAAACGTTCAGAAGCTGAAGAACTTTTCGATAATATTTTCAACCTCAAGCAGTTTTTATCAGGTAGAACGTTTTGGGTAGGTGGTACACCAGTTGCTAAGTATTATCCAATGGCTAACTACAATTGTAGTTTTCAAATTATCAATTCATTTGACGCCTTTAGAGATGTGTTTTATCTGCTTATGATAGGATCGGGTGTAGGGGTTAGAATTTTAAAAGATGATGTGGCACAAATTCCTAAAGTGAGAACGGATTTTGAAGTAGTTCACAAAGATTATTCCCCGCTTCCAAAAGCCGAAAGAGAAGACAATACGAGTTTAGAATTTTTCTATAATAATACCGTTAAAATTACCATTGGGGATTCTAAAGAAGGCTGGGTACAATCTTTAGATTTCTTCTTGAAACTTATTCATACCAATGAATATAGAAATATAAAAACGATTATCATTGACTATGACCATGTCAGACCAAAAGGTGAAAAATTACAAACCTTTGGAGGAACTGCAAGTGGGCATACGAGTCTTAAAAATATGTTCCACAAAATAGATCGTGTCATAAAAAAAGCGGGCTTGCTCAATGAAGCTAAGGTCGTTAAACTTAGAACCATTGACTGCCTCGATATTGCCAATATTATTGGTGAAAATGTAGTGGTAGGTGGCGTGAGAAGAACAGCTGAAATTGTTCTTGTAGACGCAGATGATAAAGAATGTGTTGAAGCCAAATCTAATCTTTACATCCAAGAAGATGGTAAATGGTCTGTTAATGAAGAAATTCTTCACAGACAAATGAGTAACAATTCTATTTTCTACAAAGAGAGACCTTCAAGAGAACAAATTAAGTGGCAACTTGAAAAAATGCGTTACTCAGGTGAACCAGGATGGGTAAGTGAGCCTGCAGGGTTGAAAAGACGTCCTAACTTTAATGGGGTAAATCCTTGTGGTGAAATTCTCCTTGATAATAAAGGTTTATGTAACCTCACAACCATCAATGTTTATGCCTTTGTTAAAAATGGTAAATTAGATAAATCAGGTCTTCTTAGAGCTCAAAGACTTTCAGCAAGAGCAAGTTACCGTATGACTTGTGTTGAGCTTGAATTACCGCTTTGGAATCATGTTCAACAGCGTGATAAATTGCTAGGTTGTTCATTAACTGGATGGCAAGATATGGTTAATGCAACAGGGATGAATAAGAAAGAACAAGCAGACCTTTTGAGAAAATTAAGAAGTGCTGCAAATCAAGAAGCGGCAATGTACTCAGCTGAATTAGGTGGGAATCAACCGATTCTTGTAACCACTGTTAAACCAGAGGGGACTTTATCACAACTTCCAACGGTATCAAGTGGTGTTCACTTCTCACACTCTCCTTACTTTATTAGACGAGTGAGAATCAATGCACATGATCCGCTTGTTAAGGTTTGTGAAGAGTTAGGGTATCCTGTTTATCCTGAAGTGGGTCAAGAGTGGGAGACTTGTACGACGAAAGTGGTAGAATTTCCTGTTAAAGCACCAGAAGGTAAAACCAAATATGATGTATCCGCTTTAGAGCAGCTTGAAATGTATAAGATGTTCATGGAAAACTATGTAGACCATAACTGTTCGATTACGATTCATGTGAGACCTCACGAGTGGGAACAGGTAGAACAATGGGTTTACGATCACTGGGATGATACAGTGGCACTTTCTTTCTTACCACTTGACGACTCTTTCTATCAATTATTACCTTATGAACAAATTGATGAAGTTGAGTATAATAAACGTGTCAGTGAAATGCAACCGTTTAGACCTTCATTAATCTCAAAATATGAAACGGAAGAAACAGAGTTTGATATTGGTTCTGATGGTTGTGAATCAGGCGTTTGTCCAGTGAGATAAAAAATTAAAGGAATCATAAGAACGTAAAAATGAAATTATTTCTTGATATAAAGCTTTTTAGAGTTTAAAAGATTAGAAGTGCCCTAATTAGCTTGACGTTAAAGAACATATTAATTAAATAGTGGTTATTGTGAAAAGGGGGTATCTATCGTATGAAGACGAAGATGCCCTTTTTAAATAGAAGAAACTAAATTGAATTAAATATTACAAAAAATAAACAACTTTCACTTACTTTTGTACTCGAAATAATTAATATTGGGGTATAATAGGGATTAAGATAAGCCTCATGAGAGGCAACTATGGAAGTGACAAGCTAACAAAGGATATGACAATAAGAAACGTAAGAAATTCATACTATAAGAGGAGGATTTTATGAATACAACTCAACTCATGGAAATTGCACTTAGACAAGCTGGTCTTGATGCAATTCCTGCTGATTCAGTGATTAGTGTTCCGGGAGACAATATAAAGAAAATTTTAATGGGTGTGGACATGGATACACCTGAACTATTATTGGCTAAAGAATTAGGTTATGACCTTGTGGTAAGCCATCATCCAAAAGCAGATTCTGCTGTTACAGCTTTTCATGATGTGATGGATATTCAAATTGATAAAATGGTTGAATTTGGTGTACCTATTAATAAGGCACAAAAAGCCCTTGCAAAAAGGAAAAAAACCGTTGAAATTGGTCACCATGTAGCCAACTATGATAGAACGTCATCAGCTGCTAAGCTCATGGGCATGCCTTTTATGAACGTGCATATGCCAGCAGATATTGTCGGTCAACGTTTTGTACAAAAGTATTTGGACGAGAAATTTGAAGATCAACCGAAAAAGACTTTAAATGACATTTTAGAGGCTCTAAATGAACTGGATATTTATAAAAATGCTTTGGCAGCACCTGTGATTAGATGTGGTGCACCATCAGATTATGCAGGTAAAATCGCAGTCCTTTATGCGGGGGGTACAAATGGTGGCGCAGATGTTTACAAGGCTTACTTTGATGCAGGCGTCGGTACAATTATTGCTATGCATGCACCAGAAGATGTCATCAAAGCAGTAAGAGAACAAAACATTGGCAATATTGTCATAGCAGGTCATATGCCAAGTGATTCTATAGGTCTTAATGCTATTATCAGTGCATGGGAAAAAGAAGGCGTAGAAGTGACTAAGATGTCAGGCATTTTATAGATTTCTTGAGGAAATTCATAAAGTGTTGTGACATGCTATAAAGGTACAATAAAAGTAAAAAATGATAATTTAAATGATAAAAAGCAAACCTTATAAATGAGGTTTGCTTTTTTGGTGTTAATAATAAGTATTATAAGAATCGATAAACACCTCAAATGATAAAAAAAGAAAATTCAGAAAATTGACAAAAAAAGGTTGACGCCCCTTTTTTTTTTATACAATCAAGATATGGATAATAATTATTATACTTTATAGAGCTCTAATTTTGACAATGAAAGGACTAGAAAATGAAAAAAATATCAATTTTAGTATTAGCAGTTATGATATTATCAGCTTCTGTTTGTTTTGCACATTCAGATTACATAGCTTATAGTATGCCTGTCTATGGACAAGGAACTCACTATAATTGGTGCTGGAATGCCGCATCAAAAATGGTTGAAAGTTCTCAGTATAATGTAACTAAAAGCCAAGAAGACGTTGCGAGAATTATGAACAAGGGAGAATCGAAAGCTAGTTTAAAAGAAACCGCATCTGCAATGAAAATTTATACAGATTTTAATAAATCAACAGGTTATATGACGACGAGTTTGTTTTCGACAATTGCGAGTAAGTTACAATCATCAAGAAATCCTTTGGTAATGGGAATCACATTTACTTATAGTGGAGCAGGTCACGCTGTCGCAGTTTATAAATAGGATGATCGATATACAGAAGATACGTTTTACTATGTAGATCCTGAGGGAAGCGGATATAGGAGTTACTTATCATATGCAGACATGATGAACTATGGAGAAGTTGAAATTGAGGGTATAGCTTATTATAAGGATGGTGAGTTTCAATGGTAAAAGTAAGTAGAAAAATATTCATTGTGATGATGGTGTTCACAATGTGTTTTGTAAATCAATTCTCTTTTGCTTCTGATGAAAATATTAGCTTAAGGGTCAAAAAAGGTGAAGATATCGTACAGATTAACCGTTACATTTCGGGAATAACACAATCAATTAAACAAAATGAAACAAGTTTTGATAAAAATGCGATTGACGTTAAAAATCAAGGACTTGAAAAAGCTCATTTATACCAAAATAGGGATGATACGTACGTCAAAATACTTATACCAGTTACGCCATTTTCAGATTATAAAATGACTTCACAAAAAGATGTGGAGGCAATCGTAGCGGATATGAGAGAGTCCTACTATGTTAGAACGACAAGTGAAGATGGACTAAAATCGGCCATTAGGTTTGGGATTTGTGAAGACGGATCTATTGCTGAACATGGGTATATTGGTTTGAAAGATGATTTTATTGACCAATGCTATGATGACAAATTGATTAATACAACGCTTAAAGATAATCAGCTGACATCAGTTATAAATGCAAAAATGATTAATTTCTCTGGTATGTCCTTCAAAGGGATGTATGTTGAAGATGATAGTTCAGGGATAATCAAGTCATATTTTATTCCATTTATGAATGACTATTATAGAAATGCTTCCCATGCTTCAAATGATTATCTTTCAGAATTTGAGACTTATAAAGCATATCCAGCACAAGATGTGTTTTTACAATTTAAAAAAATATCACAGGAGAATTTGAAAAATGAAGGTTTATTAGGTGGTATAGGCGACATGGGGAGGAATCATCTGTTTAGATGGGAACTTTTGATTTTGATTACATTTGGAAGTATTTTACTAATAATAGTTAGTAAAAAGAAATATGATAGTCATACAGTACAAAAGGATAATGACGATAAATGAAAATATTTTTTGGATAAGAGGTAGTATATAAAAAAGAGGGGGTTACATTTTTTTATTATCCTCTTTTGATTTTTTCTAAAGTTTTAAGTTTGGGATGATAAAGCTGACCAATCATGGGGACGCTTTTTAGGAATGGCTCTTAGTCCAAATGAAGAAGCTCTTAAATAGATAAGCTTTTAACCAGTCCAGTGACTGCCTGAAAAAGGTATAAAAAAGTCAATGGGCTAGTTTTTATTATATAAAGATAATGATTATCAGCATAAAATGTACTGAATTAAGAAATAATTAATATTTTTTCGTTTTAAAGCAGGGATTTTTTAGTATATATAGAATATTATAAATAATGCGACTATTTAAAAATAACTGTTTAGAGAGGAGAGCTTTTTTATGAAAAAATATGCGGTAGACAAGATCAGAAACGTGTCGCTCTTGGGACACGGAGGAAGTGGCAAAACAACTTTAACAGAGGCCTTACTTTTTACATCTAAAGTTACAAAGCGTATGGGTAAAGTCGATGATGGAAATACCGTTTCAGATTACGATAAAGAAGAAATCACCAGAAAATTCAGTATAGGCACTTCAGTTATACCAATAGAATGGCAAGAACATAAATACAATTTTTTAGATACACCGGGCTATTTTGATTTTGTAGGAGATGTTTTCAGTGCATTAAGGGTTTCTGGAGGCGCAGTTATTTTGTTAGACGCATCGTCAGGAATAGAAGTCGGAACAGAAAAAGCTTGGAACAATACAGAAAAAAGAAACATGCCGAAGATTATTTTTATCAACAAGATGGATAAAGATAACGTGAGCTATGTCAAACTCATTAAAGAACTGAAAGATACATTTGGTAAAAAGATTGCACCATTTGCACTCCCTATCGGTGAAGGCGAATATTTCAAGGGTTTTGTCAATGTAGCTGATATGGTTGGAAGAGAATTCAACGGGACTGAATGCGTGGATGGCCCTATTCCAGAAGAGATGTCGGCACGTATTAAACCGATTAGAGATATGTTAATAGAAGCTGTTGCAGAAAGCGATGAAGACCTCATGATGAAATATTTTGATGGGGAAGAATTTACAAGTGAGGAAATCCACGAAGGGTTAAGAGCGGGTGTTATATCGGGCGAAATCGTCCCAGTTATTGTGGGTTCTGCGGAAAAACGGATTGGTATTCACACACTCATGAATATGATTTACGATTATTTTCCAACACCAAAAGAACTCAATGATGGCGAATACGTGGGTATGATTCCAGATACGGAAGAAGAAACCATGAGAACCATAAAAGAAGAAGAACCTCTCTCAGCACTTGTTTTTAAAACCATTGTGGATCCTTTTGTGGGTAAAATTTCACTTTTTAAAGTTTATTCAGGTAAAATGACCAAGGATGTAGAAGTCCTTAATGCTAATAAAGACCAAAAAGAAAAGATTGGTTCTATATTCTTGCTCAGAGGAAAAGAACAACTTGAAGTAGACGAAGTAGTAGCAGGGGATATCGGGGCGACTGCTAAACTCCAATTTACAGAAACGGGTGATACCCTTTGTGATAAAGAGTCACCGATTAAATACGTGAGTATAAAACTACCTAAACCAGCCCTTTACTTAGCCATAGAGCCAAAATCTAAAGGTGATGAAGACAAGATTCATTCGTCGCTTCATCGGATGACAGAAGAAGATCCTTCATTTGCTGTTGAAAGAAACAGAGAGACCAAGCAAACTTTAATTGGTGGTCAAGGAACGATGCAGATTCAAGTGATTACCAGTAAACTTAAAAACCTGTTTGGAGTAGAAGTCGTTCTTAAAGATCCAAAAGTACCTTATAGAGAAACCATTAAGGGTACAGCAACTGTTCAAGGTAAACATAAAAAACAATCCGGTGGTGCAGGGCAATACGGTGATGTCCATATTAAGTTTGAACCGACCTCTGAACCATTTGTTTTTGAAGAAAAGATATTTGGTGGGTCTGTACCACGTCAGTATATACCTGCTGTAGAAAAGGGACTCCAAGAATCATGCGAAAAGGGTATTTTGGCAGGTTATCCAGTGGTTAATCTCAAAGCTACCTTACTAGATGGCTCTTATCATCCAGTTGACTCATCAGAAATGGCTTTTAAAATGGCAGCACACTTAGCCTTCAAAAAAGGTGTTGAACAAGCACAACCCATCTTACTTGAACCAATCGTACATGTTGAAATCTATATTCCAGATGAATACATGGGTGATATTATGGGGGATATGAATAGAAGACGTGGTCGTATTTTAGGGATGGAACAAGATGAAGTGGGTTATCAAAAGGTCATTGCAGAAGCCCCTCAATCTGAAATGTTTGTTTATGCAACAGACCTTAGAAGTATGACTCAAGCACGGGGGTGGTTTAACATGCAAATTGTTAAATACGATGAAGTGCCTATGCAAATGGCAATGAAAGTAATAGAAGCCTCTAAGGAAGAAGAATAAGGAGAGATACCTATAAAAACAATAAAAAAGCAAATGAATGATCGATAATAGGTGTGGGGACCTTTGATGATTCATGATCGGTGGCAACACAAGTTAAGTCTAATCGCTGTGGAAAAGAGCGGATAAGCGATTATCAATAAAAAAATCAGTTACAAGAGGGAGAAACAGGCGCTAGAGCGTCTGTTTCTTTTTGTTTTAGTCTTTTTCAATACAATAAAAAGTTTATTTAAACGTTCTTCATTTCTTCAAAATCGTTAAAGATTGAACGGCATCAAGAGAGCGAAAAAGAACATTTCAGACTAAATTGTGGTAAACTGGAATTAGATTATTTTGAAGGAGGAGGCATTATGTATACTTATCATTTTGACGAACATGCCAATGATGTGATTAATACAGCATTTGCCGAAGCACGAGATTTAGGCCATCGTTTTATTGGAACAGAACACCTATTGCTGGGTCTATCTACTTTAGGTCATACGAAAATTGCCGAAACTTTTGAGTATTATAAGGTCTCAACAGAAGATATCCGTTTAGAAATTATTAAGTTGATGGGGCGTAACAATGTGTCTGGGCCTATTGAAGACTATACAACACGGGCAAAAGAGTGTATTGATCGGGCCAATGATTATGCCAAGGTTACCACCAGTTCAGAAATAATGCCCGAACATCTCTTTCGAAGTATGATGAGTGACAAATCGTCAAATGGCTATCAAATCCTCTCTAAGTTGAGTTTAGATATTACTAAAATAGCGTTTGAACTCGATAAGGGGAAAGAAAAACCTGCTATTATTAAAGCGGGGGCTGCGAAAGCCTTTGAAATAAAAGCTTTAGATTTTGATGAACACTATGAAGAAATTGAGGAAGATTCAATTCTATCAATATTGGGAGACAATCTTACTGATCGTGTTAAAGATGATTCAACTTTTGATATATTAGGAAGGGATGAAGAAATTAGTCGACTGATTCAAATCCTTAGCCGTAAAACAAAGAATAATCCATGTTTAGTAGGAGAAGCAGGTGTTGGAAAGACTGCGGTAGTTTATGGATTATGTAAACGTATCGCAGAAGGAAAAGTTCCCGATTTGCTTTTAAATAAAGAAATTATTGCTTTAGATCCAGCGACATTGGTTGCAGGAACGATGTTTAGAGGTCAGTTTGAAACCCGTATGAACGATCTTGTGAAAAGTTTAAAGGACAATCCACATGTTATTCTTTTTATAGACGAGATACATTCTTTAGTAGGCATGGGGGCAACGGGTGAAAAATCAATGGATGCCTTAGGCATTTTAAAACCACATTTGACCAGTGGCGACATCCAATTGATTGGAACAACGACATATGAGGACTTTGAAAAGTATATTGAACCAGACCATGCGGTTAGTAGACGTTTAATCCAAGTAGAAGTACTTGAACCTTCAATTGAAGAAACGAAGAAAATCATTAATCATATTAAAGAATACTACGAAGATCATCACAAGGTGATTATTACTGAAAAGGCAGTTGAGGCAGCTATTCAGCTCTCGGTACGCTATATTCAGAATCGTAAATTGCCTGATAAGGCCATTGATATTGTGGATGAAGCTTGTAGCCGTAAGCGGTTAGAGAGTTTGAAGACTATTCAAATTGTAGATGAATTAAAATATCGACTGAAAATCATGAAGGGTAAAAAAGAACAAGCTATTTTGGCTATGGATTTTGAAGATGCAGCGAGTATACAAGCTGAAGAAAAGCATATTATTGACCACATCCAAAAAAATGATTCAGCTAAACAAATTTATCAATCCAACCGCTTATATGTTACTCAAGAGGACATTGAACACGTTATTTCTGAATGGGCAAAAGTACCTGTAAAACAGCTTTCAACGCATGAGAAGGAAAGACTTGCTCATATCGACCAATTCCTCGCTGAACGGATAAAAGGACAATCTAGAGCGATTGACGGTGTATCTAGGGCTATCAAAAGAAGTCGATTGGGGATTGGAAATCCTCAAAAACCTGTAGGCGTTTTTCTCTTTATTGGTCAAACCGGTGTAGGGAAGACAGCACTTGCTAAGGCGATAGCCGATGTTTACTATGGCAGTGAAGCGGCGATGATCAGACTTGATATGTCTGAATATATGGAAAGACATGCAGTGTCTAAGTTAATTGGATCGCCACCAGGCTATGAGGGAAATCGTGAAGGTGGGTATCTGACTAATGAAGTATCAAGACATCCTTATTCAGTTGTGGTTTTTGATGAAATAGAGAAGGCCCATCAAGAAGTGACAAATATTCTCCTTCAAATTATGGATGAAGGGATTATTAAAGATGGAAAGGGTAACCGCATTAATTTTAAAAACACTTTAATTATTATGACTTCCAATTTAGGCGTTGAAAAACTTAAAGAAAATATAGTAGGTTTTGGTTCAGAATCACGTATGGGGCCCCTAGCACTTGAAAAATTAGAAAAGGCGGCCAAAGCATACTTCAAGCCAGAATTTATCAATCGAATAGATGAAATCATTTTATTTGACCCATTGAGTCAAGAGGCTTTTAAGGCCATTGTTAAGTTGAAGCTTGAAGAACTTAAAGGCTTACTCCAAACCAATCATATTGATATTGAATACGATGCGTCACTGATCGAATACATCAGTCAATATCATTTTAATGATGAGTATGGGGCACGTCCGATTGGTAGATTCATTGATCGAGAAATCAAGGATAGAATTGCAGAACAAATTCTTCTAGCCGATCAAGGACCCTATAACTTTAAACTAAAGCTGATTGAAAATACCATTGAGATAGAAAGGATTTAATGAAACATGGCTAAATCAAAAAGTCAGTTTGTTTGTCAAACCTGTGGGTACATTTCCCCAAAATGGCTTGGTAAATGTACTGAGTGTGGAGAATGGAATACTTTTGTAGAATCTGTAAAAACGGACGAAAACAAAAGTCTTAATATTAGTAGTAAACAAACCATCACTAAACCTCAAAAAATAAAAGATATTGTATACGATAAAGAAGAACGTTATACGACAGCAATTGGTGAACTTGATATTGTTCTTGGAGGCGGTCTCGTTAAGGGGTCGTTAGTATTAGTGGGGGGAGATCCTGGGATTGGCAAATCAACTTTACTCCTTCAAGTCGCTAATTATTTATCAACAGATAAAAAAGTACTCTATGTCTCTGGCGAAGAGTCTATTAAGCAGACTAAATTACGTGCAGAAAGACTTCATGTGAAAGCGGAAGAACTCTACATTGTTGCTGAAAATAGTATGGAGCGTATTAAGCAATATGTGTCTGAATTAGAACCTGATATTTTAATAGTCGATTCTATTCAAACCGTTTATTCAGCAGATGTTACCTCAGCACCGGGGAGTGTTTCTCAAGTGAGAGAGGCGACAAACCAATTTATGAATATAGCAAAGGGACAAGGCGTTTCAACCTTTATAGTGGGACATGTTACCAAGAGTGGTACGATTGCTGGTCCAAAGATATTAGAACATATGGTTGATACGGTTCTTTATTTTGAAGGGGAGCGGCACAATGTATTTAGAATTTTAAGAGCTGTTAAAAATCGTTTTGGTTCAACCAACGAGATTGGAATTTTTGAAATGACTAACCGTGGTCTAATTGAAGTGGATAACCCGTCTAAAATATTTCTCTCTAATCATTTAGAAGCCTCAGCAGGATCGGTCATTGTTCCTACTTTAGAGGGGACGAGAACTGTTTTGGTAGAAATGCAATGTTTGGCCTCTCAAACCAATTTTAATATGGCACGGCGTATGGCTATTGGTATTGACTATAATAAGCTGATTTTACTGACAGCAGTATTAGAAAAGAAAGTAGGCATGTCTCTTTATAACCAAGATATCTATTTAAATGTGGTGGGTGGTATGAGTATTGATGAGCCAGCAGCGGATCTTGCTGTTATAATGGCAATCGCTTCAAGTTTTAGAGATATAATTATTCCCAACGACATGATTGTTTTTGGCGAAGTGGGCTTAACAGGCGAAATCAGGACGGTTAATCAAGCACAACAGAGGATTAACGAAGGGGCTAAGATGGGCTTTAAAAAGGCGATTATCCCTCATGGTAATTTAGAGGGACTTACGAGACCTGAAGGATTTCAAGTGATTGGTATGAAACATGTAGATGATGTTTTTAAATACTTCTTCTAGAAAAATGACAAATTAAAAAAAATCCTGTTTTCAATCGTCGTAAAAGTGATTAGACGTGAGAAAACAGGATTTTATAAGTATTTGACTGGATAACGCCTAATATAAACTATATTTACCCAGTGTTTTAATCTTGTTATATTCTTTGAGGATAATATCGTATCGGTTGAGATCAAGAATATTACAGAGGGCTGCTGTATAGAATTCTAAATTGCCCAGTTCTTCTTCAACAAATTCTCTACAAGTAGGACAAAGCTCCCCTTTAATATGTTCAGCGCGGTAAATTTTTAAATCTTCATAAGACGCATTTTCCGGAGGAAGTTGTTTACTTGTATCAAGTGACAAACAGCCGCAAGACGTAATGGCTTTAATAGTAGCCCGATTAACTTTAGCTGAAGACTCATCAATTTTGCTCAAAATATCAAGTAGACTGCCATGACGTATTAAGACTTCATCTACTTTTTCTTGAAATTCATCGTATATTACATCTTTCATATTTGCCTCCCATGTATTTAACAATATCACTATATATTTACATTTATTTGTTACTGTTTTCATTGTATCACACTTAAAATTAAAGATAAATGATGTATAAAAAAAAAAAAATTAACTGGCCAACAAAAGTGTTGACAACGGTTCTATCAAATAGTAAAATATAGGTTTGTTGAAAAAGCCTAAAAAATGTTGTATAATAGTATTAACATTACTGCATGGAGGTAGATTATGTTCAAAGTCGGTGATAAAGTGGTATACCCTATGCATGGCGCAGGGATTATTGAAGGTATTGAAAGAAAAGAGTTATTGGGTGAAACAAAGAATTTCTATGTTTTAAAATTACCAATCAAAAACATGAAAGTAATGTTGCCTATTGATAACGCTGAAAAACTTGGCGTTAGAGAAGTGGTGGACAAGGGGACATTCAACGAAGTGATTGTAACCTTATCCCAAGATATGAGCAAGATGCCTGACAATTGGAACAGAAGGTACAGAGCTAATCTTGAACGTGTCAAAACAGGTGACATTTTCGAAGTGGCATCAGTAGTCAGAAATTTGGAAATCTTAGATCGTGAAAAAGGATTATCAACTGGTGAAAGAAAGATGCTCAATAATTCGAAACAAATTTTAGTGAGTGAATTAATACTATCGAGAGATTTAAACGAAGAAGAAGCAGTAAAATTAGTTAACACTACAATCGGCAGTCATTAGGTGTCATTTATTATTTAAGGCATCAAATTAGCGAGGTCATCCCTCGTTTTTTTGATGCCTTTTTTGGTGTCTTTTATTAAGTTATGAGGTCAACTGATAACGTTCTATGAATATTTAATGAATTTTTATGGTTTTTTTCTGTTAAAGTTTGACATTCTTCCTAGCTGTGTTAAAATCAAAATAATTATAGGAATATTCATATTCAATGTATGAATATGAAGGGAGGCTGTAGGATGGTAGAAAAGATTATCAAGTATATCATTACCTTTGTTGGATTCTGCATTGGTATTGTCTTTGGAATCTATTTTATTCAAATGTTAAATGCGAACGGCATTATTAATTTAGAGAGTGCACTTTATTATGTTTTGAGCCCTGCTTTATTTGGAATTATTTTTGCAATTATTACTTATTTTATATCTAAGCTCATGATTAAACTTGGTAAAGCTTTAGCACAATATACGCAGGTTGAACTGGAAAAAATACCGCCTCAGGAATTGATTTTTCAATCAGCTGGATTGGTTTTAGGCCTGTTGGTGGCTTTTTTAGTGAGTGAATTATACGAGATTATTCCTATTCCAGTTGTTGCAAATGCGCTTAAAATTGTAACGTTTATTTTCTTGGGCTATTTAGGGATTATTTTAGCACAAAAGAATTTCAAAGATTCTGTAAAAATTCAAGACTGGATGAAACGATTAGTGACACCGAGTGCCCCTAAAACAGCTGCTAAGGCGAAAGTAGAAGCAGATGCAGAGGGAGAGTATCAAGGGGGAAGACCTAAAATATTAGATACAAGTGTCATTATTGATGGTCGGATTTCAGATATTTGTAAAACGGGATTTGTGGAAGGTCCAATTGTCATTCCAGAATTTGTATTAAAAGAGCTTAGACATATTGCAGATTCATCGGATGATCTAAAGAGAACACGTGGTAGACGTGGGCTTGACCGTTTAAAAGTGCTTCAACAAGAAGTTCCTATTGAAGTTAAAATAACAGATGAAGATTTTGAAGAAGTTTCAGAAGTTGACGTTAAACTCATTAAATTAGCGCAAAAATATAAGGGATGTTTGGTCACTACTGATTATAATCTTAATAAGGTTGCGACGCTTCAAGATATTCCAATTCTTAATATCAATGAATTGGCAAATGCTATTAAACCTGTGGTTTTACCTGGAGAAGAAATGACAGTACAAGTTATTAAAGAAGGGAAAGAACACAGTCAAGGTGTGGGCTATTTAGATGATGGAACGATGATTGTTGTTGAAGATGGTCGTCACCAAATTAATAAAACCATTAGAGTAGAAGTGACCAGCGTCTTACAGACTGCTGCAGGTCGTATGATTTTTGCCAAACAAGTCAAATAAGAATTAAAAAACTGCTGAAAAGCAGTTTTTTTTATGTGCAAAAGATTGGTATAATGAAAGAAGGGTGACAGGCATGAGACATCACCCCATTATAAAAAATAAACATGATGGAGATAAGGGAAAAGCATCCCTAGGATAAAGGAGTAGAGATGGTTGATGGAAAACGGGTAGGGGTCATTGTGCCAGCAGCGGGAATTGGGTCTAGGATGCAGTCTAAAGAAAAGAAACAATTTATGCTATTAGAAGGGCAACCTGTTATTTATTGGACACTTAAGGGCTTATTGAAAGCCCCTGTAGTGGATGAGCTAATCATTGTAGTGGGGCAAATGGAAACGGAAAGAATGACAGCCTACTTGCAAGAATGGATGGAAATTTTGGATTCACAAGTGCCTTATAAGGTAGTTGTGGGTGGTGACACCAGACAAGATTCTGTTTTTTGTGGCCTAAAAGCAATAAGTCCACAGACAGAATATGTGGCAATTCATGATGCCGTAAGACCTTTTGTTGACGGGAGATGGATTGAAGAAATGATTCATCTTATGATGGCTGAATCCTATTCAGCGTGTACAGTGGGACAACCCATTTATGACACCATTAAACGCGTCGACTCATCTGCCTGTATTATTGATACAGTAGATAGGCAAACTTTGATGAGTGTTCAAACCCCTCAGGTTTTTAGCTATCAAATGCTCTATAAGGCACATGTAAAGGCGTGTGAAGAGGGGCGAATGGGAACAGATGATACGCATTTACTCAGTGAGTTGGGTGAGCGGGTTAAAATTGTGAATAAGGGTAAGCATAATATAAAGATAACAACACCTTATGAGTGGGAGATGGCCCAAATTTTATTAAAGATAGAAGAATAGGCATGTCAAAAAAAATAGGAGGTTATTATGAAGATAGGAATAGGTTATGATGTACATCAACTCAGACCTGAACGTGATTTAATCATAGGGGGGGTTAAAATTCCTTGTGAAAAGGGTCTTTATGGACATTCTGACGCGGACGTCCTCTTACATGCCATTATGGATGCCCTATTGGGCGCTATGGGACTCGGTGATATTGGAAAACATTTTCCAGATACAGAAGGCATTTATAAGGATATATCAAGTTTAATTCTCTTGGATAAAGTGAACCAACAAATGATTAAAAAAGGATATAAAATTGGAAATGTTGATGCTGTTATTGCAGCTCAAAAACCTAAAATGGCGCCTTATATAGAAGAGATGAGAAGTCATATTGCTAAACATTTAGACTGTGATATTTCTTGTATTAATGTAAAAGCGACGACGACAGAACATCTAGGTTTTGAAGGTAGGGGAGAAGGTATTTCTGCACAAGCAGTAGTCCTTATTGTACCTGTTGATTAAGGCTGTTAGAGTATAAGATTCAAGGTGTTTAGGCCTCATTTGATTAAAGGACTATAGTAAGACAGTGCAGATAAACCCATCAAAATGGCAGCTGAAATAACCATTTTTAGAAAAGCAACCATGGATTCTTTCTCAGTAATGCGGGTACGGTCATCTTTTTCAAATTCATCACGGTTACGACCAATAGCAATAAATTTTAAAATACGACGGTCTTGAGAACGATGGGCGTTGGCAGCTAGCCCAGAGGCAATAAAGAGAATACTGGCAATGACAATAAAACCACCTTCAAGATTTAAAAAAGGTAATAAACTGAGGACGACGGACAAGATTGTACCAATGATAATGAGTTTGAGGACATCTTTGATATTTTTTTGATTAGAAGCCATGAGGCATTCTCCTTTCTCTTTCATTACTATTTATTGTAGAATGTATATTGAAGGGCGTCAAGTTCATGAACAAATGGTAATAACCTAATAAGGAGGCAGACGATGAGTCAAAATTATAAGTTTTTTCAAAATAGAGCTTGCGAATATTTTCCGTGTCATAAAGGTGTAGATGAAGAGGAATTTAATTGCTTGTTCTGCTATTGCCCACTCTATATGCTCAAAGATGAATGTGGTGGAAATTACGCCATTAAAAATGGGGTAAAAGATTGTTCAGGATGCACCAAGCCGCATGATAAAAACAGCTATGACCATGTGATGAGCAAAATCAAGACGGTTATTGAAAGAGGGTCTGATTTTTAGTATAATAGGCGAATGAATAGGAGGCGTTAAAATGGACGTGAGAGTTAGATTTGCACCAAGTCCTACAGGATATGTGCATATTGGTGGGCTTAGAACCGCTTTATATAATTATTTGTATGCAAAACAACAAGATGGTAAATATATTTTAAGGATTGAAGATACAGATCGTACAAGACTTGTGGAAGATGCCATTGAAGGTATGATTAAATCCATGTCATGGGCGAATGTTCTTCATGATGAAGGTCCTTTCTTAAATGAAGAGGGTCAAATCAAAGAGAAGGGTGATTTTGGTCCTTATGTTCAGTCTAATCGTTTGGATCTCTACCAAAAACATGCTGAAGAATTAATTGAAAAAGGCCATGCTTATTATTGTTTTTGTTCAAAAGACCGCTTAGATCATGTAAGAGAAGAGCAAAAGGCAGCGGGCAAAACCCCTAAGTATGATGGACATTGCCGCCATTTATCAGCTGAAGAAGTAGCTGATAAGCTTAAAAAGGGTGAAGAACATGTTGTAAGATTAAAATTGCCTGAAAACCGAGTTATTGAATTTGAAGATTTAATCAAAGGGAAAATTTCGGTTAATACCAATGATTTAGATGATCAAGTGTTAATGAAAACAGATGGTTTTCCAACCTACCATATGGCTGTTATTGTCGATGACCATTACATGGGAATTTCACACGTAGTAAGAGGTGATGAATGGCTCATTTCAACGCCTAAACATATTTATACCTATGAAGCTTTTGGATGGGAAGCCCCACAATTTGTCCACTTACCAGTTATTTTGAGTCAATCTAAGAAGAAACTCAGTAAACGTGAAGGCGATGTAGCGGTTGAAGATTTTAGAAAAAAAGGTTATTTGCCAGAAGCGTTAATTAATTATATTGCCCTTGTAGGGTGGTCGCCAGAAGATGGTGAAGAAATCATGTCAATGGAAGAACTCATTGAAAAATTTTCATTTGATAGAGTATCTAAATCAAGTGGTGTCTTTGATGTTGATAAATTGAATTGGGTCAATAATCACTATATTAAAAATTATGATTTAGACGCTTTAACACAATTGTGTATTCCTTATTTTGTAGCCTGTCATTTTGTAACTGAAGAAGAAGCTCAAACACGATATGAATGGTTAAAACAAATCGTTTCTGTGTTAAGAGAACGGTTAAATAAACTCAATGAAATTGGAGATTACCTTGATTTATTTACAGTGAATGACTTTGAACTGGAAGATACAGAAGCGGAAGAAATGATTAAACTGGAACATGTGTCTACACTTTTAGATGTTTTAGAAGAAAAGGTTAAGGCTGAAGAAACAATTACATCAGCGACTGTTAAAAGTATTTTGAAATCAATTCAAAAAGAACATGGGATTAAAGGTAAAAATCTGTATATGCCAGTTAGAGTTGCCATTACAGGTCAAGTCCATGGACCGGATATTGCATTAGTAATGGAAATTATAGGGAAAGATAATATATTAGAACGGATTCAAAATACAAGACAAAAACATTTAGTGAAATAGCTGATTTAATCAGCTATTTTTTTTAAAATGACGTTAACATGAATAAACAAATCCCAAAGCGGGTATGGATTCTAGAGGATAACTTTAAGGGGAAGAGAGCTCTTTATTTTTTGGGGAAAATAGAGAAAAAAACATTATAGAAGCGTCTGGGGTGTAAATATGGTACAGGATATTATTAATGAAATCGTTGGAACATCGATGGAACTATCGGTATTTTTTATTGTCTTTTATGTATTGTTTGACATGAAAAAGAACCGTTTATTTTCTTATATTATTTTATATTTATCTCTGATTACATTAGTCGTTATCTCTAATCATTTTATAGGGGGATATGGGGCTTTTATTTATATTTTTGCGACCATTTTTTCAATTAAAGTTTATACGAAGGAAAACTTTTTTAAAGTATTACTTATTTTTGTCTTTACCATGATTCCAATGTTGATTATCGAAGTGGCACTTTTAGGGACGGTCGGAATGCTTATTGCCAATGATTTTATCAAGTCCGGTGTGATTCTTTTGATAGCGAATATCTTGGTCGCTTTATTGATTAAGCGATTTAAAGGACGTTTTATTGAAACGATTGAGCGTTATGAAAGTAATTTTTTTAACTATGTAGCGATTAATGTCTTTATTTACGGTTTTGTATTTAAGTTGATTTGGGATTATAACGAAGACATCATTACCAATAATTATTTGTCCTTTGGGATTGTTATGGTAATGTTGCTTGTTGTCAACTATTTTGTCTATAGAGAAGTAAGTGCGATTATTAGGAAAAGTAAAGCACTGGAATTACAAGAAGGTATGAGAGAAACTTTGGATTTAATGGTCTCAGACATCAAGTCAAGACAACATGAGTATAAAAACACCTTAACGACGATTCAAGGGATACTTGATACAAGTACTCCTGAAGAAGCGGCGGACCAAATTGGTGAATTTCTAAACGATATTTATAAAACAGATGGTGTAGATACAGAACTGCTCAATATAGATCGAGGGATTGTGAAGGCGGTACTCTTTATGAAGGCTAATGAAGCCAAGGATAGGGGCGTTCTTTTTCACTTTTCAATTGATGCGGCTTTTAATGAAGCTAAAATTTTAGATTTTGAGCTTTCAACGTTAATTAATAATTTGCTTAATAATGCTTTTGAAGCCGTGGAAAAATTGCCTGATAGACATGTGGAATTTCAAATGGGTTTTGACAAGGAGGAAGATGTTTTTTATATGCGCACGAAAAACGCCGGATCTAATATCAATCCAGCGCTTTTGAATCGTTTAACTGAAAAACAATTTTCAACTAAAGAAAATAGTCAAAAGAATCATGGCTATGGTTTATGGAATATAAACCAGATTGCCAAAAGAAATCAAGGTCAGTTAACCATTACTTTAGAAGAAGATGACATTGTTTTCTGTGCCACCTTTAAATAATTCTTATTTTTGAGGGGGTTCAGGTTCACCCAAGAATAAAAAAGATGCTGAAGTAACAATGACAGCTGCCATAGCAACAAGTGCAGTTCCTGCAAAGTTAAAGATGCTTTTGTTTAATTTCATAAATTATACCTCCAATCATAAGTTGAATACCAAATACGACAAGTGTTGAAAAGAGTATGGTTTTATGATGAAAGAGGACAAGCAGGACGCTAATGATGATCAGGGTTAAGAGTTTTGAACGGATACGTTTACGACGATGAGTGATAGGTCTTTTGATATCGGTAATAGGTGCGAAGATGAGTGTCATGATCATACTGAATCCCACGACGACGGTCTTGGTAATCAGGCTGTTGATAGGGGGTATCCATATCATCAGACTGTAAAGAACCAAAGTGCCTAGAAGACAACGCCAATAGGTAGAAAAATGCAATCCGCCACTAAAAATGCGACTGATACTAAAGAAAACAAAGGCATATAAAAATGCTTGTAATTGCCCCCAATATGTAAAAAAGAGAATGAGTAGGATTAGCTTGGAGCATTCACTGAGAAGTGTTTCAATAGCATATCGCATTTGATCAATTTGTGATTCATCAATGCGGTCAGAATGGGTCTGGATAGATTTGGCGATGTTCTCTGAAAAAACATGGAGCGTCATAATCCCCTCCCTTATCATTATTCTTTTCAACGACATGCGTTTATTATACCCAAGAACCCAGGGGGCTTAATCATAAATATTAAAAATAACCTTGAAAGCATGAAAAGAGAAGGGACAATGAATGTCTCTAAGATGGTTGTAAAGCGTCAAAATTCTGATATAATAAATCTAATTAGTAATGATATATATATTGAAGTGATGATAAGGAAAGTAGAGTGCGACAAAGACTATTAAAGAGAGGTTATGGTAGGTGAAAATAACTATTAGTCGAGTGCTTGAGTGCCCCTTTGAGCTTGAACCTGAAAACCTGATGAGTAGGGTGAAACGGTGACGACGTTAGAGTCAATAGGATAACAAAGTGGAATTGTAGGATTCTCCTGCCTTTGTGGCGGAGGATTTTTTTTCGTTTATTAGGCGATTATTTAACAAAAAATAAATTAAGGAGGAAGGTCAATGATTAAAATTTACAATAGCATGACCAAGCAAAAAGAAACGTTTAGACCTATAGAAGAGGGAAAGGTTAGAATGTATGTCTGCGGCCCGACTGTTTATAATTTTTTTCATATAGGGAATGCGAGACCCTTCTTAATGTTTGATACATTTAGAAGATATCTTGAATTTAGAGGTTACGAGGTCTCTTATGTACAAAACTTTACAGATGTAGATGATAAAATTATAAAAAAGGCAAATGAAGAAGGCGTTGATAGTTTGGCGATTTCTAACAGATATATTGAAGAATACTTTAAAGATGCCGATGCCTTGGGCATAAAAAGAGCGACCCATCATCCAAGAGTAACTGAAATGATGGGAGAGATTATTGAATTTATTAAGGTACTTGAAGAAAAAGGTCATGCGTATAATGTAGAAGGAAATGTTTATTTTTCAGTTGAATCTTATAAGGGATATGGTAAACTTTCTAAACAATCGATTGAAGATTTAGAATGTGGTGCCCGAATTGATGTGAGTGATGAAAAGAGAAATCCAATGGACTTCGCGCTTTGGAAGAAGAAAAAAGAAGGAGAACCTTATTGGGAAAGTCCTTGGGGACAGGGAAGACCTGGATGGCATATTGAATGTTCTGTGATGAGTACCAGTTTACTGGGGGAAACCATTGATATTCATGCGGGTGGGCAAGATCTTGTATTTCCACATCATGAGAATGAAATTGCTCAAAGTGAGTCTAAAACAGGGAAAACTTATGTGAATTACTGGATGCATAATGGTTATATCAATATTGATAATCAAAAAATGTCTAAATCGTTGGGGAATTTCTTTACAACGCGTGATATCCTCGAAAAATTTGATTCGGAAGTTGTAAGATTTTTTATGCTTCAAGCCCACTATAGAAATCCGATTAATTTTAGTTCGGAACTTTTAGAATCAGCTAAGAATGGCTTGGATAGACTCTATAATGTGAAAAAGAATTTAGCTTTTTTAATCGAACATTCTGAGATTGAAACTTTGCAAGAAGGTGAAGAAGCCTTACTTCAAAACTTTGAAAGCTATAAAGCAGAATTTATCAAGTCGATGGATGATGATTTTAATACAGCAGATGGCATTGCTGCAATCTTTGAACTTGCCCGTGCCATTAATTCAAATGTTAATGAAAAACAATCTAAAGCCTTCCTAAAAGAGACGATGACGTTGTTTATGCGCTTAAATAGTGTGTTAGGTTTACTTCAAAAGGAAGAGGAGTCTCTGGATAATGAAGTTGAAACGTTGATTGATAAACGTCAAGCGGCGAGAAAAGCACGTGATTTTGCCATGGCAGATGCAATTCGTGATCAGCTAAAAGCAAGAGGTATTGTCTTAGAAGATACCCCTCAAGGGGTTAAGTGGCATAAGGAATAGAAGAGAAAGGATATGGCATGACAGATTTTTTTGAAACAGCCAATGTTGAAAAATTGAGTCCATTGGATGTGAAAATGATGAATCCTCTTAAATTGGCCTATTTAGGCGATGCTATTTACGAAGCTTATGTGAGGATTTATTTGATTACCAAGTATGTTAGCACACCGCATGAAATGTCTCGTAGGGCCGTTTCTTATGTAAAAGCAAATGCACAAGCGACAATCATTAATGCTTTAAAAGAAGAACTGACTGAAGAAGAGTGGACCATTGTTAAAAGAGGGAGAAACCAAAAGACTGCTTCTGTTCCCAAACATGCAAAAGTCAGCGATTATAGATATGCAACGGGTTTTGAAGCGTTAATAGGTTATCTTTATCTAACAGAACAAAAAAGTAGAATTTATGAGATTGTCTCAAAAGGGATAGCGATTATTGATCAGATAAAAGAAGAGAAGGCAGTTTCAACAGAAGAAATCAATAAAAATATTGAAATGAATGATGAGGAAAATAATGAAACAAGCAAAGGGAAAGAATAAAAAAAACAAGATGGCAAAAGAGAAAGAAAAGACACCTATTACCAAACGAGAATGGATTTTAGTGATTGCTGTTATTGTACTTGTTATTGTACTATTTATAAAATCCTTATTTTTTGACGCTTATGTCCCTCAAACGCCTGATGAGCAAATCGTTTATGATGAATTTGAGCAAATTGTATCACAGGAACATGATTCAGCACTCTATCAATCTCATTTTTTGTCGACTAGAATAATTGCGGTAAGAGAAGAAAATCAAATTATAAAAGGCCGTTATCGCAAATATATATTCGGGGTTATCCCTATTGGTGATGAATTCTATTCCTCTGATAAGGCAGAATAGGACGTCTTTTAATGACTAATAAAATTGTAGAGTAATAAAGAATAATTAATAAAGCATAATGAAAAGGGAGAAAAAATGAAAGTAGAACTCATTGCATATACACCTGATCCAGAAAAAGTAATTGCTGCGGCAGCTAAACTTTGCTACTCGCCTGTTGGGGTGGATGATTTAATGGAAAAAATGACAGATGAGAGTGCGACGACATTTCTTGAGAAATTGATGGCACTAGGTCATGCTTCACCTGTTGAGCATGTAAGTTTTACTTTTGCGGTTGAGGGCGTGAGTCGTGTTTTAACCCATCAGTTGGTAAGACACCGGATTGCTTCATATTCTCAACAGTCTCAACGCTATGTTAGGTTAGATCAATTTGAATATGTCATTCCACCTTATATTGCGGAAAATCCGGAGGCCAAACAATTGTTTGTAGAAGCGATGGAGCATGATCAGAAAACATACAATCAGTTGGTAGAAATATTGAAAAAACAACACTTGGATGAATTGATTCATCAAGGCGTAGATGTTAAAAAAGCCAATGGACAGGCGGAGAAAAGGGCTATTGAAGATGCCAGATTTGTTTTTCCTAATGCGTGTGAAACTAAAATTGTACTCACTATGAATGCTAGAAGTCTCTTGCACTTCTTCAATCACCGTTGTTGTCAGAGGGCACAGTGGGAAATAAGAGCAATGGCAGACGAAATGCTGGAAAAGGTAATACCTATTGCGCCAACGCTTTTTTCAAAGGCAGGACCGGCTTGTGTTTCTGGGGGATGTCCAGAAGGTAAAATGACTTGTGGCAAGATAAAATGGGTAAGAGAACGTTATAAAGAAAAAGTTGTTCGTTTAACAACTGAAGGAGTTAATAAATAGATGGAAGATAAAGTGTTTGGTAAAAACCCTGTACTAGAAATAATGGAATCAGGAAGAGATATCAATAAGTTGGTGGTACTTAATGGTTCTAAAGACAATACAATTCAAAAAATCATTGATTATGGTAAAAAAAATAAAGTCGTTATTCAGTTTGAAGAACGTAAGAAACTTGATCGTCTAAGTGACAATCAAAATCACCAAGGTGTGATTGCCTATGTAGCAGCTTATGACTATGTTAGCGTTGAAGAGATTATTGAGTCAGCAAAAGTAAAAGGGGAAGAACCCTTTGTGATTGTTTGCGATGAAATTACAGATCCTCATAACTTAGGGAGTATCATGAGAACAGCGAATGCGGTGGGGGCTCACGGTATCATTATACCTAAAAGAAGAAGTGTTGCCCTTAATCAAACGGTAGCAAAAACCTCTTGTGGTGCGATTGAATATGTACCTGTAGCGCGTGTAACTAATATTGCTCAAACCCTTGAATTACTTAAAACTCATGGTATATGGGTAGCTGGAACCGATATGGATGGGGATGTGTATTATGAGGCAAACTTAAAGGGAAGTATAGCGATTGTTATAGGAAATGAAGGCAAGGGGATTAGCAGGCTGGTTAAAGAAAAATGTGATTTTATGATTACTATTCCTATGGCGGGTGAAATCCAATCACTGAATGCTTCTGTGGCAGCAGGTGTTATCATGTATGAAGTTATGAAACAGAATAAACGATAGGGAATCTGCCTTGACGATGTTTGGACGGATAAGATATAATTATTTTATGAGGTGAATTTTAACCAAAGGCTTATAATCTGGGGGCATCACATGGAAAGGCTTATTGAAGATCAGTATAATGAAAACCGTTTTCAAGAAGAAATGCTAGTGAAAATGGCTAAAGATGGAGATGTTAAAGCACAAGATTTAATTATTAACAAATATAAGAATGTTGTGAGAGCAAAAGCACGGTCCTATTTCTTAATTGGGGCTGACCATGAAGATATTATTCAAGAAGGCATGATTGGTCTTTTTAAAGCCATTAGAGATTATCAGCCCAGTAGAATGGCTTCGTTCAGATCATTTGCTGAGCTTTGTATCAAACGTCAAATTATTACGGCGATCAAAACAGCAACACGGCAAAAACACATGCCGCTTAATTCATATATATCGCTTAATAAACCCATGTATGATGAAGATTCAGATCGGACACTTTATGATTTAATGCGTAACAATCGTGAACTCAACCCAGAAAATTTAATTATCAGACAAGAAGAAAAAAATACAATGGAAATTAAAATGGGAGAAGTGCTTAGTGACTTGGAAATGAAAGTACTTAATGCTTATCTCGATGGCAAGTCTTATCAAGAAATTGCAGAAGAGATGAAAAGACCCGTTAAATCCATTGATAATGCACTACAAAGAGTGAAAAAAAAGTTTGAAAAATTTATTGAATTAACCTAAAAAATTGTGTAAGATAACATTGATATGATTTGAAGGTTGTTAGATTGTATATATTATGTTTAAAACAAATGGTGATCATTTGTTTATTATAGGATGTTACTTTATAATCTAAGGGAGGAAAATTAAAATGGCAAAAGCTAAGTTTGAAAGAAATAAACCGCATGTAAACATCGGAACAATTGGTCACGTAGACCACGGAAAAACAACATTAACAGCAGCAATTACAAAAGTACTTTTTGATAAATACCAAATTGGTGAAAAAGTAGATTTTGAAAATATCGATAAAGCACCAGAAGAAAGAGAAAGAGGGATTACAATCTCTACAGCTCACGTTGAGTATGAAACACCAGCAAGACATTATGCTCACGTAGACTGTCCAGGCCATGCCGATTATGTAAAGAACATGATCACAGGTGCAGCACAAATGGATGGATCAATCTTAGTAGTATCAGCAGCAGATGGTCCAATGCCACAAACAAGAGAACATATCTTACTTTCAAGACAAGTAGGCGTGCCATATATCGTAGTATTCTTAAACAAATGCGACATGGTAGATGACGAAGAATTATTAGAACTTGTAGAAATGGAAGTAAGAGAATTACTTTCAGAATATGATTTCCCAGGCGATGATACACCAATCGTAAGAGGATCAGCGCTTAAAGCATTAGAAGGCGATGCAGAATATGCAGAAAAAATCGTAGAATTATTCGAAATCATCGATGAATATATTCCACAACCAGAAAGAGATACAGACAAACCATTCTTAATGCCAGTAGAAGATGTATTCTCAATCACAGGTAGAGGAACAGTAGCAACAGGAAGAATTGAAAGAGGAATTGTACACGTATCAGATGAAGTAGAAATCGTAGGCTTAACAGAAGCACCTAGAAAAGTAGTTGTAACAGGCGTAGAAATGTTCAAAAAACTTCTTGATGAAGGTAGAGCAGGAGATAACGTAGGTTTATTATTAAGAGGTGTACAAAGAGACGAAATCGAAAGAGGACAAGTACTTGCAAAACCAGGAACAATTCATCCACATACAAAATTCCAAGCACAAGTATACGTTTTAACAAAAGAAGAAGGTGGAAGACATACACCATTCTTTAAAGGATACAGACCACAATTCTTCTTTAGAACAACAGACGTAACAGGATCAATTGAATTACCAGAAGGCGTAGAAATGTGTATGCCTGGCGATAACGTAGAGATGGGAATTGAACTTATTTCTCCAATCGCAATTGAAGAAGGCTTAAAATTCTCAATCCGTGAAGGTGGTAGAACAGTAGGCGCTGGTTCAGTTATTAAGATTCAAGAATAGGCAGTTGTCAATAAGTTTTTTTCTAAAATTTCAAAAATACAAAAACTTGTTGTTGAAAAAATGAAAGAAGTGTTATAAAATACTATAAGTAATGTTTCTAGAACTATTAAAATGACTAAACTGTATTTTCAACTAACATATTTAATAGGTATAAGGACTAGTGGCAAACTAGTCCTTATTTTCACTTGTCACAAAACATGAATAAATATTAACAGTTTCTGTTGGTAACTTCATTGACATGCGCGGCGTTTTGTGGTAGGTTAAATTAGTATTGTTACAGTGGAGTATAGTGTGCTATTAGGGCACGGGCAATAGTCGTTGTAGGAGGTGTCAAGATGAGAGTTAATATCACATTAGCATGTACTGAGTGTAAAAACAGAAATTACAACACTACAAAAAACAAAAGAAACAACCCAGACAGAATTGAAATGAAAAAGTACTGTAAATTCTGTAAGAAACACACGCTTCATAAAGAAACTAAATAGTTTCAATATTAAAGAAGGGGTTGAAATAAATGGCTTCTAAAAATGCAAAAGAAAAGAAACCAGATGCAGGCAAATTTTTCAAAGGAATTAAAAGTGAAGTTAAAAAAGTAACTTGGCCAACCAGAAAAGATGTTTTGCAGTATACAGCTGTAGTGCTTACGATGGTTGTGTTTATGGCAGTTACAATTGGCGTTTTAGACGCTATATTCAAATTCTTATTTAATTTGTTTGCGTAAGACTAATCAGTATACTTTGGGAGGAGGTTAGGTTTTTACCGAAAAATCATGGCAGATACTAATCAAGCGAACTGGTATGTTGTCCACACTTATTCAGGTCATGAAAACAAAGTGAAGGCAAATATCGAAAAAATCGTTGAAAATAGGGGCATGGAAGATGTTATCTTAGAAGTTGTTGTTCCGACTGAAATTGTAACAGAAATCAAGAACGGCAAAAGAAAAGATAAGTCTAAAAAAATCTTCCCAGGATATGCATTGGTTAAAATGATTATGACTGATGAATCATGGTACGTGGTGAGAAATACACGTGGCGTCACAGGTTTTGTTGGACCAGGTTCAAAACCCATTCCATTGACAACAGAAGAAGTGGAAAACATGGGTCTTGAAAAACGTGTTATTAGTGTAGACTTTGAAGTCGGGGATACCATTACGGTTATCTCAGGTCCTTTTGAAAGTTTCATTGGTAACATTGAAGAAATTCACATGGAAAAACAATCTATTAAAGCACTCATTTCGATGTTTGGTAGAGAAACCCCTGTTGAATTGGGATTCGATCAAGTCGAAAAGAATTAACGAGGAGGTGCAGCTAAATGGCTAAAAAAGTAAGTGGTTTAATTAAACTACAAATTCCTGCAGGAAAGGCGACTCCAGCACCACCAGTTGGACCAGCACTTGGACAACAAGGTGTTAACATTATGCAATTCTGTAAAGAATTCAACGCAAAAACTGCAGATCAAGCGGGACTTATTATTCCGGTTGTTATTACCGTATACCAAGATAGATCGTATACATTTATTACAAAAACACCACCAGCAGCAGTATTACTTAAAAAAGCAGCTGGCTTAGACACAGCGTCTGGTGAACCAAACACTAAAAAAGTGGCAACACTTAAAAGAGATCAAGTTAAAGAAATTGCAGAATTAAAAATGCCTGATTTAAATGCAGGTAGCATTGAAGCGGCTATGAGCATGGTTGAAGGTACAGCAAGAAGTATGGGAATCGTTGTAGAAGACTAATTCTTATATTAAACGTAGAATTGTAAATCGTGGGAGGCTTGTCCGTTTGTACCACAAAGGAGGAACTTATGCCTAAAAGAGGTAAAGCTTATCAAGAGTCTTCAAAATTAATTGAAGCACAAAAATTATACGAAGTAGACGAAGCAATTAAACTTGTTAAAGAAACTGCTAAAGCTAAATTCGATGAAACAGTAGAATTACACATCAAACTTGGTGTTGATGGTAGACATGCTGACCAACAAGTTAGAGGTGCTATTGTATTACCTCATGGTACTGGTAATACTAAAAAAGTACTTGTAATCGCAAAAGGTGACAAGGCTACTGAAGCTGAAAGCGCTGGTGCAGATTTTGTTGGTGCAGAAGATTTAATCGCAAAAATTCAAAATGAAAACTGGTTTGACTACGATGTAATCGTATGTACTCCAGATATGATGGGACAACTTGGCCGTTTAGGTAGAGTTTTAGGTCCAAAAGGGTTAATGCCAAACCCAAAATCGGGAACAGTTACATTTGACCTTGAAAAAGCAGTCAAAGAAATCAAAGCTGGTAAAGTAGAATACAGATTGGATAAAACAAATATTATCCATGTTTCTATTGGAAAAGCATCATTTGATGAAACAAAATTAACTGAAAACTTCAACGCACTTATTGATGCAGTAACAAAAGCAAAACCTGCTGCTGCAAAAGGAACTTACTATAGATCTGTTACATTAGCAACAACTATGGGTCCTGGCGTTAAAGTAAATGGTGCAAAATTATAATTGACAAAGTAATTCTTATCTGATAGAATTACAATGTTGTGAAAATGAAAGTAAACCGTAGACAGTAGGTGCTAACGCTTAATTTCCTACCGAGGTAATGTATATAATTTATAAATTTTAAATTATAGCCTCTCTTGTCTACGGAAGAGAGGCTTTTATTATGCAAGATTATTGTTCTTGCAATTTGTATCATAAAAAAATGTAAATGATTTAGACTTAGGTCTAATGATAGATTAATGAACGAGGAGGTGGACAAATGTCAAATAATCTTGAGAATAAAAAAGTTGTTGTTGAAGAAATCAAATCTAAATTTGAATCAGCTCAATCTGCAGTACTCGTTGACTATAGAGGATTAACAGTTGAAGAAGTAACTGCTCTTAGAAAACAATGTAGAGAAGCGGGTGTAGATTATAAAATCTATAAAAATAATTTAGTTAAAATTGCGATTAAAGATACAGCATTTGAGACATTAGCACAAGACTTGACTGGCCCAAATGCAATTGCCTTCGGTATGGAAGATGCAGTTGTACCAGCAAAAATCATTAAAGAATTTGCTAAAGAACACAAAAACCTCGAATTAAAATCAGGGGTTGTTGATGGGGATTATTGTGATCTTGATAAGATTACTCAAATCGCCGATCTACCTTCAAAAGAAGTCCTTATTGGAAGATTCCTTGGAAGTGTCAAAGCACCTATTTCAAACTTTGCATACTTCTTATCAAATCTTGCTAAAGAAAAAGAAGAAGGTAATACTGCAGAAGCATAATTATTTATTAAATTACGGAGGTGTATAACAATGACTAAAGAACAAATCATTGAAGCAATTAAAGAGATGAGCATTTTAGAAATTAAAGATTTAGTAGAAGCATGTGAAGAAGAATTTGGTGTATCTGCATCAGCTCCTGTTGTAGCTGTTGCTGGTGCTGCTGGCGGTGCTGCTGAAGAAAAAACTGAATTTGATGTTATCTTATCAAATGCAGGCGCTAAAAAAATTGGCGTTATCAAAGTGGTTAGAGAAATCACTGGCTTAGGCTTAAAAGAAGCTAAAGCATTAGTTGATGAAGCTCCAAAAGCAATCAAAGAAGGCGTAGCTAAAGAAGAAGCTGAAGAAATTAAAGGCAAATTAGAAGAAGCTGGCGCTGCTGTTGAATTAAAATAATTATTATTTAATTATTTGCTAATTAAATAGCCACCTATCACATAGGTGGCTATTTTTAATACTAAAGCATTCAAATGCGTCTAGTATAAGACAACCTAGGAAAGACAAATATAAAGAACTCTATTTTAAACAAATTATTAAATTATGTTGACACGACTTGATTTGTGTGATATAGTTTTATAATGCTATTCGTGTGTTTAAAATGGAGTTTTTTCGCTTTAGACTGCACTAGCGATGACGTTAAAAAAGGAGATAATTCCTTTTATGATAAAATGATTTTATTGCACAAGGGGTGAAAATTTTAATGCCACAACCTGTAATGCTCGGAAAAACTGAAAGAATGAGTTTTGCTAGAATTGATGAGTTAGTTAAAAAGCCAAATTTGATTGAAATTCAAGTTGAGTCGTTTAGATGGTTCCTTGAAAAAGGATTAAAAGAAGCTTTTGAAGATATCTCGCCAATTGAAGATTACACCGGAAATCTAATTCTTGAATTCGTTGATTACGAATTAGATGAAGAAGCTAAGTACGATGTAGAAGAGTGTAAAGAGAGAGATGTAAACTATGCTGTGCCATTAAGAGTACAAGTAAGGTTTATTAACAAAGAAACTAGCGAAATCAAAGAACAGAAAGTCTTTATGGGAGACTTCCCATTAATGACTGATAAGGGTACTTTTATTATCAATGGCGCTGAACGTGTAATCGTCAGCCAGCTGGTTAGATCACCAGGGCCGTACTATGATGTAAAGCTTGATAAAGTGGGTACAAAACTTTTTTCAAGTACAATCATCCCGAATCGCGGTGCATGGCTTGAGTATGAAACTGACTCCAATGACGTTGTCTCAGTTCGTATTGATAGAACGAGAAAATTACCTGCGACAACATTAATGAGAGCACTAGGATACCAAACAAACCAAGAAATTTTAAATTTGTTTGGTGAAGATGAACGTTTAATTCGTACACTTGATAAAGATAGTACGACAAATCAAGAAGAAGGTCTTATTGAAATTTATAAAAAATTAAGACCGGGCGAACCACCAACGGTAGAAAGTGCAAGCAACTTAATTAATTCATTATTTTTTGATGAAAAAAGATATGATCTTGCAAAAGTGGGTCGTTATAAATTCAATAAAAAGTTGGGCGTATCCAATCGTATTGAAGAACAAGTGGCAGCTCAAAATATTGTTAATCCACAAACGGGAGAAATTATCGTTCAAAAGGACGAAACAATTACAATTGATCTTGCTAAAGAAGTTGAAAATGCTGGCGTGAGCACAGTAGATATCTGGGGAGAAGATGAAAAGGTTATCCGTGTGATTGGAAACCATTTTGTTGACTTAAACACTTACTTTGACGCTTCGAAACTAGGCGTTAAAGAAAAAGTGTATTATCCTGTCTTAAAAGAAATTATGGATCTTTATGATTCAGAAGAAGAAATTGAAAATGCGATTAAAGATAAAATGTCAGAACTTGTACCGAGACATATTATCCCTGCAGATATCATTGCTTCATTTTCTTATATTTTAAATTTAAATGAAACAGTAGGAACTGTAGACGATATTGACCATTTGGGAAACAGAAGAATTCGTTCAGTTGGTGAACTTTTACAAAATCAATTTAGAATTGGTCTTTCGAGAATGGAAAGAGTTGTAAGAGAACGTATGACTATTCAAGATATGGATACGATTACACCTCAAGCGCTTATTAACATTAAGCCGGTAGTATCGGCTATTAAAGAATTCTTTGGTTCTTCACAATTATCACAATTCATGGATCAAAATAATCCATTAAGTGAATTGACGCATAAAAGAAGATTGTCTGCCCTTGGACCTGGTGGTCTTTCGAGAGAAAGAGCTGGTTTTGAGGTGCGCGATGTTCATCATTCTCATTATGGTAGAATGTGTCCTATTGAAACACCTGAAGGTCCGAATATCGGTCTTATAGGTTCATTAAGTACTTATGCGAGAATTAATGAATATGGTTTTATTGAGTCTCCATATCGTTTTGTTGACAAGAAAACAGGTGTCGTAACAGATCATATTGAGTATATAACAGCAGATGTTGAAGAAAAATATATTGTAGCACCTGCCAATGAACCTTTAGATGAAAACAATCGTTTTGTTGGTGAAAGAATTGTTGCGCGTAGAAGGGCGGATATCAAAGAATTCCCGGCGGCTGAAATTGATCTTGTAGAAGTTTCGGCACAGCAAATGGTATCTGTTGCGACAGCGATGATTCCTTTCCTTGAAAATGATGATGCCAACCGTGCACTTATGGGAGCCAACATGCAACGTCAGGCGGTACCGCTTGTCAGAGCTCAAGCCCCTATTATTGGTACAGGAATTGAGCACATTGCTGCTAAAGATTCAGAAGTTGTTATTAAATCTAAGGTAGACGGCGTTGTTGAATATGTATCAGCTGATGAAATCGTGATACGAGGCGACGAAGATAAGAAAAAATATAGATATAAATTACTGAAATTTAAACGTTCAAATCAAGGAACGTGTATTAATCAACGGCCTTTAGTTAAAAAAGGACAAGTGGTTAAAAAAGATGATGTTATTTCTGATGGACCATCGACAGATAATGGAGAAATTGCTTTAGGGACTAATCTTTTAATCGGATTCATGACTTGGGAAGGGTATAATTATGAAGATGCCATCTTGCTAAGTGAAGAACTCGTAATGGAAGATCGTTTAAGTTCGATTCATATTGATGAATACGAGTCAGAAGCGAGAGATACTAAGCTTGGACCAGAAGAAATTACAAGAGATATCCCGAATGTTGGTGAGGATGCCCTTAAAAACTTAGATGCTGAAGGTATCATTAGAATTGGCGCAGAAGTTGATTCGGGTGATATATTAGTAGGAAAAGTGACGCCAAAAGGTGAAACTGAATTAACTGCTGAAGAGAGACTTTTAAGAGCAATCTTTGGTGAAAAAGCGAGAGAAGTAAGAGATACTTCACTTCGTGTACCTCATGGTGAATCAGGGATTATTGTAGATGTTAAGAAGTTCGAAAGAGAAAATGGCGATGAGTTATCTCCAGGTGTTAACAAACTCATCCGTGTGTATATAGCGAAAAAACGTAAAATTAATGTTGGTGATAAAATGGCCGGTCGTCATGGTAACAAAGGGGTTATTTCTAGAATATTACCAATAGAAGATATGCCATTCTTAGAAGATGGAACACCACTTCAAATTGTACTTAATCCATTAGGGGTACCTTCGCGTATGAACATTGGTCAGGTGCTTGAAGTCCATTTAGGTCTTGCAGCTAAGAAAAAAGGCTGGAAAGTTGCTACGCCGGTATTTGACGGTGCAAAAGAACCTCAAATTAAGCAAATTCTTGAAGAAGCAGGTTATCCAGGTGATGGGAAACTTGTAATAAGAGATGGTCGTACAGGTGATACGTTTGATAATCGTGTAACTGTAGGTTACATGTACATGTTGAAACTTCACCATTTGGTAGATGATAAAATTCATGCTAGAAGTACAGGTCCTTATTCACTTGTTACTCAACAGCCACTCGGTGGTAAAGCACAATTTGGTGGACAGCGTTTTGGAGAAATGGAAGTTTGGGCACTTGAAGCATACGGTGCAGCACATACACTTCAAGAAATCTTAACGGTTAAATCAGATGATGTCGTTGGTCGTGTTAAAGCCTATGAAGCAATAGTAAAAGGCGAAAACATTCCAGAACCAGGTATTCCAGAATCATTTAAAGTATTGATTAAAGAATTCCAAGCGCTTGCACTTGATGTTAAAGTTTTAAAAGATGATGCAAGTGAAATTGAAATTGAAGTTGAAGATGATGACGATGATGCATTAGATTATAACGCTGCCCTTAGAGGTAATGAAATCACAAAAGATGTTGAATCGGGCGCATTTATTGACACGGATTTACAAGAAGATAACGAATAACTTCTTATTAAGTAATAAAGTGATGAGATGGCAATTAGGAAGAGTGAACATTAACTAGAGAAGGGAGAGGTAGCCCTTGATCGAATTCAATAATTTTGATTCTATGAGAATAGGTTTAGCGTCACCTAACAAGATTAGATCTTGGTCCAAAGGTGAAGTTAAAAAACCGGAAACAATTAATTACAGAACATTAAAACCAGAAAAAGAAGGGTTATTCTGTGAGCGTATTTTTGGACCTACAAAAGACTGGGAATGTCATTGTGGGAAGTATAAAAAAGTAAGATATAAAGGTGTCGTTTGTGACCGATGTGGTGTTGAAGTTACTAAATCTAAAGTAAGACGTGAAAGAATGGGACATATAGAACTTGCTGCTCCTGTTTCACACATTTGGTACTTCAAAGGAATTCCTTCGAAAATGGGTATTCTTTTAGATTTATCACCACGTTCACTTGAAAAAGTATTATACTTTGCTTCATATATTGTTATTGAACCAGGCGAAACAAGCCTTGAAAGAAAACAATTGTTAACTGAAAGTGAATATGCACAATATCGTGAAAAATATGGTAATGAATTTAGAGCGATGATGGGTGCAGAAGCTGTTAAAGAAATTTTAGCACAAATTGATTTAGATGCACTTTCAGAAGAACTCAAAGGTCAATTGAAAGACAGCACAGGTCAAAGAAAAGTAAGAGTTATTAGAAGACTAGAAGTAGTTGAAGCGTTTAGAAACTCTGGTAATATGCCTGAATGGATGATTCTTGACGTTGTACCTGTTATTCCGCCTGAACTTAGACCAATGGTTCAATTAGATGGTGGCCGTTTTGCAACAGCTGACCTTAATGATCTTTATAGACGTGTTATTAATAGAAACAATCGTTTAAAACGTCTTTTAGAATTAGGGGCACCAGATATTATCGTTAGAAATGAAAAAAGAATGCTTCAAGAAGCAGTTGATGCACTTATTGATAATGGTAGACGTGGTAGACCTGTAACGGGTCCTGGTAACAGACCACTTAAATCATTATCAGACTTATTAAAAGGAAAACAAGGTCGTTTTAGACAAAACTTACTTGGTAAAAGGGTTGACTATTCAGGTCGTTCAGTTATTGTTGTTGGGCCAGAACTTAAATTTTATCAATGTGGTCTTCCTAAAAAAATGGCGCTTGAACTGTTTAAACCGTTTGTCATGAAACGTCTTGTTAAAGACGGTTATGTTCATAACATTAAAAGTGCGAAACGTATGGTTGAACGTGTAAAACCTGAAGTATGGGCAATCGTTGAAGATGTGATTAAAGAACATCCCGTACTTCTTAACCGTGCACCTACGCTTCATAGACTTGGAATTCAAGCTTTTGAACCCGTGTTGGTTGAAGGAAAAGCTATTAAACTTCATCCGCTTGTATGTACAGCTTACAATGCCGATTTTGATGGTGACCAAATGGCTGTCCATGTGCCGCTTTCAGTGGAAGCGCAAGCTGAGGCGAGATTTTTAATGCTTTCAGTTAATAATATATTGGCGCCTAAAGATGGACGTCCAATTACAACACCTTCACAGGATATGGTCCTTGGTGCTTATTATTTAACTTATGAAAGTGAACAACAACCTGAGAGAATGCCAATTTATAAAGATTATGATGAAATGGTATTAGCATATGATAATAAGGTAGTAACACTTCATACACGCGTTAAAATCAGAAAATATTTTGCAGAAGATCAAACATATCAATTGGTTGAAGGAACTGTCGGAAGATTTATCTTTAATGAACATATTCCTCAAGATTTGGGATTTGTTGATCGTGAAGAAAATCCTTATTTCTTAGAAGTGGATTTCCTTTGTAAGAAAAAAGATTTAGAAGAAATTATTGCAAGAAGCTTTAGCTGTCATGGTAATACGAGAACAGCCGAGTTGCTTGATCATATTAAATCAATGGGATATAAATATTCAACCAAAGGTGCTGTAACTGTTTCAGTATCGGATATGGTTATTCCAGAAGCTAAAAAAGAGTTGATTGCCGAAGCAAGAGGCATTGTTGATAAATACCAAAAAGCATACAGACGTGGTCTTATCTCTGAAGAAGAACGTTATGAAAAAATTATTCAAACGTGGACTAAGACAACTGAAGATGTTACAGAGGCCTTGATTTCTAATTTATCAACCCTTAACAATATTAAAATCATGGCGGATTCAGGAGCGAGGGGTTCAAAGAACCAAATTAGACAGCTTGCAGGGATGCGTGGTCTGATGGCCAATGCCCTTGGTAAAACAGTCGAAATTCCAATCGTTTCAAACTTCCGTGAAGGCTTATCCGTTCTTGAATACTTTATTTCAACAACAGGTGCTCGTAAAGGACTTGCCGATACAGCTCTTCGTACTGCCGATTCAGGGTACCTTACAAGAAGACTTGTTGACGTTTCTCAAGAAGTGATTGTAAGAGAAATGGATTGTCAGACTGATCAAGGTATTGAAGTTGTAGAATTTAGAGATGGCAATGAATTAATCGAACCACTTCAAGAACGTATTTTAGGTCGTTATCCAGTAGAAGATATTGTTGATCCTAAAACAGGTGATGTGATTTGTTCTACAGAAAGAATGATAGATGAAAAACTTGCAGATAGAATAGTAAAAGCAGGGTTTGATAAAATTAAAATTAGATCGGTGTTAACTTGTGATACACAATATGGTGTTTGTGCAAAATGTTACGGTCTTAACCTTGCAACAGGTAAACCTGTTCATGTAGGGGAGTCTGTTGGTATTATTGCAGCACAATCAATCGGAGAACCTGGGACTCAGCTTACAATGAGAACTTTCCATACAGGCGGGGTTGCCGGTGGCGATATCACGCAAGGTCTTCCAAGGGTTGAAGAGCTTTTTGAAGCGAGAAAACCTAAAGGGCTTGCTATTATAGCAGAAATTGATGGGGTTATTTCTTTTAAAGAAACTAAGAAGAAAAAAGAAATTGTCATCACGAATGAAGAGACAGGCGAGCAACATTCAGCTCAAATCGTCTTTGGTTCAAGACTGAAAGTTAAAGAAGGGGACCGTGCAACAGCAGGTGAACCACTAACTGAAGGTTCAATTAATCCACAAGACTTATTACGTGTAGTTGGCGTAAAAGGTGTTAGAGAATATATTATTAAAGAAGTCCAAAAAGTTTATAGACTTCAAGGTGTTGATATCAACGATAAGCATATTGAAATCATTGTTAAACAAATGCTTTCAAAAATTAAAGTTGATGAATCAGGTGATTCTTTACTCTTCCCAGGAAGTGTCATTAGTATTAAAGAATTTAATAGAATCAATTCTGAAATTGAAGCTAATGGAGGCGAGCCTTTAAAAGGAACTCGTTCATTACTTGGAATTACAAAAGCATCACTTGCAACTGAATCATTCTTATCAGCTGCATCATTCCAAGAAACAACAAGAGTCTTAACGGAAGCCGCTATTAATGGAAAAGAAGATAAACTCTTAGGACTTAAAGAAAATGTTATCATTGGTAAACTGATTCCAGCGGGAACCGGTATGAAATATTACCGTGACATTGTAGTTAAATCAAAGGATGAGTTTGTTATTGATGACGAAGAAGCATTTAAAAGCATTTAACACTAAAATTTATTGACATGACATTTCTATGGTGTTAAAATGGTGAAGTGCATATTGGCGACTTCGAAGGGAGAGACATTATGCAGGCTGAAAAATTGTCAAACAACCCTAAATTAACAGTGGGTGTCAAACAAACAACTAAAATTTTGGATAAAGGTGAAGCGGTACTTGTCTATGTGGCAAAAGACGCTGAACAACATGTCGTTAGGCGTGTCTTAGAGCTTTGTGAAGAGAAAAATGTAGAAGTTGTTTATATTGAATCCATGAAACACTTGGGAGTTGCTTGTGGTATTGACGTTGGTGCTGCGACAGCGGTTATTGAAAGATAGATAAAAAAAGGGAAGGAGGTGCTGAGAGAATGCCTACTATTAACCAATTAGTAAGAAAAGGAAGAAAAGAAGTTGAAGAAAAATCTACTTCTCCTGCTTTACAAAGAAGCTTTAACACTTTGAAAAGAAAAAATGTTCAACAGAGTTCACCTCAAAAAAGAGGAGTTTGTACGAGCGTAAAGACAGTGACTCCGAAAAAACCGAACTCGGCTTTAAGAAAAGTTGCGAGGGTAAGATTAACCAATGGTATAGAAGTTACAGCTTATATTCCAGGTATTGGTCACAACTTACAAGAGCATAGTGTGGTTCTTATCAGAGGTGGTAGAGTTAAAGATTTACCAGGATGTAGATACCATATCGTTAGAGGCGTACTTGATACTTCAGGCGTTAACAACAGAATGCAAGCAAGATCAAAATACGGAGCTAAGAGACCAAAGAAAAAATAATAAGTAATCTAGCCTCTTCCTTTGGAAGGGGCTTTATATAGTAATAAAAAGGTTTTAAAATCAGTACACATTATTATAATTCAATAAGTAAAACTCGCACAACGACATTATGTCGAGTACCGATGAATGACGAAAACACATTATAAGGAGGGAAGAAAGTGCCTAGAAAAGGAAACGTACCTAAAAGAGAAGTGTTACCTGATCCTATTTATGGTTCAAAAGTGGTAGCAAAACTTATCAACGCAATTATGCTTGATGGTAAAAAAGGTGTCGCTCAAAGCATTGTATACGGTGCATTTGAAGAGATCAAAGAAAAAACTGGTAAAGACGCTTTAGAAGTATTTGAAGAAGCGATGAATAATATCATGCCTGTTCTTGAAGTAAAAGCGAGAAGAGTGGGTGGTACAAACTATCAAGTACCTATGGAAGTTAGACCTGTAAGAAGACAAACATTAGGTTTAAGATGGTTAGTAACTTTTTCTCGTAAAAGAGGCGAGAGAACAATGCAAGAAAAACTTGCTAAAGAAATTATGGATGCTGCTAACAATACTGGCGCTTCAGTTAAGAAAAAAGAAGACACTCACAAAATGGCAGAATCAAACAAAGCGTTCGCGCATTACAGATTCTAAGAAGAGTGTTTCTGCACATTCGATTATTATACGCAAGAAAGGAGGATCAACATGGGTAGAGCTTATAGCTTAGCAAATACTAGAAATATCGGTATTATGGCTCATATTGATGCTGGAAAGACAACTACTACTGAGAGAATCCTCTATTATACAGGTATCAACTACAAAATTGGTGAAGTGCATGAAGGTGCAGCAACAATGGACTGGATGGAACAAGAGCAAGAAAGAGGTATCACAATTACTTCTGCTGCTACAACTTGTATCTGGAAAGATAATAGAATTAATATTATTGATACACCGGGCCACGTTGACTTTACTGTTGAAGTTGAAAGATCGCTTCGTGTATTAGATGGATCAGTAGCTGTATTCTGTGCTAAAGGTGGGGTAGAACCTCAATCAGAAACAGTTTGGAGACAAGCTGATAAATATGGTGTACCGAGAATGGCATTTGTTAATAAAATGGATATTACTGGTGCAAACTTCTTCAGAGTTGTTAAAATGATGAAGGATAGATTAAAAGCAAACGCAGTTCCACTTCAAATTCCAATTGGAGCTGAAGATAATTTTGAAGGACTTATTGATTTACTTGCTATGGAAGCTGTTTATTACGGTGGACAATATGGTGAAGTGATTGAAAGAAAAGAAATTCCTGATGAATTAAAAGAAACTGCTGACCAATATAGACATGAACTTCTTGAAGCTGTAGCTGAAACAGATGAAGAATTAATGGAAAAATACCTTGAAGGTGAAGAATTAACTGTTGAAGAATTAGAAAAAGCATTAAGAACAGCAACAATTAACAATGAAATTGTTCCTGTATTATGTGGTTCTGCTTACAAAAATAAAGGTGTTCAATTACTTTTAGATGCAGTAATCGCTTATATGCCTGCTCCAACAGATATTGAAGCTATTAAAGGTGTTGATGAAGATGATAATGAAGTTGAAAGACCAGCTGATGACAGCCTTCCTTTCTCATCATTAGCCTTCAAAATCATGACTGACCCTTACGTTGGTAAGTTAACTTTCTTTAGAGTTTACTCAGGTACATTGGACTCAGGTTCTTATGTATTAAACTCAACAAAACAAAAGAAAGAAAGAGTTGGCCGTATTCTTCAAATGCATGCTAACAAAAGAGAAGAACTTTCTACTGTATATTCAGGGGATATTGCTGCTGCAGTAGGTCTTAAATATACAACAACTGGTGATACACTTTGTGATATGGATAGTCATATTATTCTTGAAACAATGGAATTCCCAGAACCAGTTATTGAGGTTGCAATTGAACCTAAAACAAGAGCTGGACAAGAAAAAATGGGTATTGCCCTTGCTAAACTTGCTGAGGAAGATCCAACTTTCAGAACTTACACTGATGAAGATACTGGACAAGTTATTATCGCGGGGATGGGTGAACTTCACCTTGAAATCATCGTTGATAGACTTTTAAGAGAATTCAAAGTGGAAGCGAATATTGGTGCACCTCAAGTTGCTTACAAAGAAACAATTACAAAACCTGTTGATATCGACTACAAATACTCTAAACAGTCAGGTGGTAGAGGTCAATATGGTCATGTTAAAGTTAAATTTGAACCTGTTGAATCAGGTAAAGGTTATTCATTCGAATCTACAGTTACTGGTGGATCTGTACCTAGAGAATACTTCAGTGCAATTGATGATGGTATCCAAGGGGCAATGAAAGCTGGTATCTTAGGTGGATACGAAGTTGTTGACGTTCATGCTAATCTTTATGATGGTTCTTACCATGAAGTCGATTCTAATGAAATGGCATTTAAACTTGCAGCATCTATGGCGCTTAAAGAAGCGATGAGAAAAGGTAATGCAGTTTTACTTGAGCCTATCATGAAAGTAGAAGTAACTGTACCAGAAGAATACTTTGGTGATGTTATGGGTGATATCAACTCAAGACGTGGTAGACTTGATGGTATGGAAATGGTAAATGGTGCACAAATCATTAGAGCTTATGTACCTTTATCTCAAATGTTTGGATATGCAACAGACTTAAGATCTAATACTCAAGGTCGTGGTACTTACGCAATGGTATTTGATCATTTCGAAGAAGTACCTAAAAGCATCGCTGAAGATGTATTAGGTAATAAATAATCTTAGGAGGAAAATTAAAATGGCAAAAGCTAAGTTTGAAAGAAATAAACCGCATGTAAACATCGGAACAATTGGTCACGTAGACCACGGAAAAACAACATTAACAGCAGCAATTACAAAAGTACTTTTTGATAAATACCAAATTGGTGAAAAAGTAGATTTTGAAAATATCGATAAAGCACCAGAAGAAAGAGAAAGAGGGATTACAATCTCTACAGCTCACGTTGAGTATGAAACACCAGCAAGACATTATGCTCACGTAGACTGTCCAGGCCATGCCGATTATGTAAAGAACATGATCACAGGTGCAGCACAAATGGATGGATCAATCTTAGTAGTATCAGCAGCAGATGGTCCAATGCCACAAACAAGAGAACATATCTTACTTTCAAGACAAGTAGGCGTGCCATATATCGTAGTATTCTTAAACAAATGCGACATGGTAGATGATGAAGAATTATTAGAACTTGTAGAAATGGAAGTAAGAGAATTGCTTTCAGAATATGATTTCCCAGGCGATGATACACCAATCGTAAGAGGATCAGCGCTTAAAGCATTAGAAGGCGATGCAGAATATGCAGAAAAAATCGTAGAATTATTCGAAATCATCGATGAATATATTCCACAACCAGAAAGAGATACAGACAAACCATTCTTAATGCCAGTAGAAGATGTATTCTCAATCACAGGTAGAGGAACAGTAGCAACAGGAAGAATTGAAAGAGGAATCGTTCACGTATCAGATGAAGTAGAAATCGTAGGCTTAACAGAAGCACCTAGAAAAGTAGTTGTAACAGGCGTAGAAATGTTCAAAAAACTTCTTGATGAAGGTAGAGCAGGAGATAACGTAGGTTTATTATTAAGAGGTGTACAAAGAGACGAAATCGAAAGAGGACAAGTACTTGCAAAACCAGGAACAATTCATCCACATACAAAATTCCAAGCACAAGTATACGTTTTAACAAAAGAAGAAGGTGGAAGACATACACCATTCTTTAAAGGATACAGACCACAATTCTTCTTTAGAACAACAGACGTAACAGGATCAATTGAATTACCAGAAGGCGTAGAAATGTGTATGCCTGGCGATAACGTAGAGATGGGAATTGAACTTATTTCTCCAATCGCAATTGAAGAAGGCTTAAAATTCTCAATCCGTGAAGGTGGTAGAACAGTAGGCGCTGGTTCAGTTATTAATATCGAAGCATAAGAAATAGTTATTTCTGAGCAAATGATATTTTAAATCTTAACTAAGGTTAAGTGGTCAATCGAGAGAAAGACTTACTCAAACAAAGCAATATAAAGTAAATACTTGTTACTAAAACGTAACAAAAAAAATAGATAACCCCTTGCATTGCGCAAGGGGTTATTGTATAATGTATTGGTGCACTAATGCGATGAGGTGAAAAGTTACTTATGCTGTGAGAGAATTTTCACTGAGAATTGTCCATACAAGATATGGGCGACGAGCGCATTGATTTGCTCAACAATAATGAAACACCCGGTTGAGTGGACGATGAAGCTTGGTCGTATGATCGCAGTTAACGTACGATAAAAGGAGGTAAATACAATGGCTAACAAGCAAAAAATTAGAATCAGACTAAAAGCGTTTGATCACAAAATCCTTGACAACACTGCTACTAAAATAGTAGAAACAGCAAAACAAACTGGTGCAGATGTTGCAGGACCAATTCCACTTCCAACTAAAAAAGAAGTGGTAACAATCTTAAGAGCGGTACACAAGTACAAAGATTCAAGAGAACAATTTGAAATCAGAACACACAAAAGATTAATTGATATTTTGAATCCAGGTCAAAAAACAGTTGACGCGCTTATGAAACTTGAACTCCCTGCTGGAGTAGATGTAGAAATCAAGTTATAAGATTAGAAACTAAGATTTCGGTTTAAATAGATAAACCTGATTTTTTAGTATGATTGCCAAGTGGCAATCCGCTGTAAGAATATTAGGAGGTGCAAAGCATGGAAGGAATTATCGGTAAAAAAATCGGTATGACCCAAGTATTTAACGAAAGTGGCATTGTAACACCTGTAACAGTTGTTGAAGTTAACCCAATGACAATTGTACAAGTGAAAACTGTTGAAACAGACGGATACAATGCAGTTCAAGTGGCAACTGGCGAAGTGAAAGAAAAACACGTTAATAAGCCTAAAAAAGGTCACTTTGACAAAGCAGGTGTTGCTTACAAAAAAACATTAAAAGAGTTTAGAGTGGAAGATGCTTCTAAATTCGAAGTTGGTCAAGAAATCACTTTGGATATCTTTGAAGATGGACAAAAAATTGATGTGGTTGGAACTTCTAAAGGTAAAGGGACTGCTGGTACGATTAAAAGACATAATCAATCTAGAGGACCTGAAACTCACGGTTCAAAATACCATAGAGGACCTGGATCTATAGGTGCGGCGTCTTATCCTGCTAGAGTTATCAAAGGAATGCCAATGGCTGGACGTATGGGTAACGAACAAGTTACTGTACAAAATCTTGAAATTGTAAAAGTTGACAAAGAAAGAGGACTTTTATTAGTTAAAGGTGCAGTGCCAGGACCTAAAGGTGGCCAACTAGTAGTAAAAAAAGCTGTTAAGGCAAACAAATAATAGCTGATGAAAGGAGGAAGCACAGTGCCTAAATTAGATGTATTGAACGTTTCGGGACAAAAAGTCAGTGAAATAGAAATGAATGATAGCATTTTTGGTATTGAACCCAATGTGCCTGTTATGCACGAAGTAGTAAAGAACTACTTAGCGAATCAAAGACAAGGAACTCAATCTGCTAAAACAAGATCAGAAGTTAGAGGCGGAGGGAGAAAACCTTTTAGACAAAAAGGAACTGGTAACGCGAGACAAGGTTCTATTAGAGCTCCACATTATATCGGTGGTGGTGTAGCATTTGCACCTAAACCAAGAAGTTATAGATATTCTGTACCTAAAAAGGTAAAAAGATTAGCACTCAAATCTGCTTTAAGTGCAAAAGTTCAAGATAGTGAAGTTGTAGTACTTGACGAATTGACTTTAGATGCACCTAGAACAAAAGATATGATTAAAATCTTAAATAACATTAACGTTGCTGGCAAGAAAGCACTTGTTGTAACAACTGATGTTAACAAAAACGTATTAAGCGCGACTAGCAATATTGATGGCGTAAGCACAACATTTGTTGGTCAAGTTAATGTATATGACATTTTAAACCACGATTACTTTATTGTAACTAAAAGTGCAATTGAGAAATTAGAGGAGGTGTACGCGTAATGAAAACCTCTTACGATATTATCATTAAACCTATCGTTACTGAAAATTCAATGATGCATACAGCTGATAGAAAGTACACTTTTGAAGTGCACAAAGATGCTAACAAATCTCAAATCAAAACAGCTGTAGAAGAAGTCTTCGGCGTTCAAGTTGAAAAAGTAAATACTATGAATGTTCGTGGAAAATTAAAAAGAATGGGTAGAAACGAAGGTTATACAAGAAGCTGGAAAAAAGCAATTGTCAAATTGACTGAAGACAGCAAAACTATCGAATTCTTTGAAGGTATGTAATAAAAGAGACTCGAAGGAGGTCAAATCATGGGTATTAAAAAGTTTAAACCGACTTCACCTGCGTTAAGACAAATGACAGTGTCTACTTTTGAAGAAGTTACTAAAAAAACACCAGAGAAGTCACTCGTTGTAACTGTTAAGAAAAACTCTGGTAGAAATAATCAAGGTAGAATTACTGTTCGTCATAGAGGTGGCGGGGCAACTAAGAAATATAGAATTATTGATTTTAAAAGATTAAAAGATGATATTCCTGCAAAAGTAACAGCTGTAGAATATGATCCAAATAGAAGTGCTAATATCGCATTATTAGCATATGCTGATGGAGAGAAAAAATACATTCTTCATCCAGTAGGTTTAAAAGTAGGCGATTCAGTTATTTCTGGTGATAGAGTCGATATCAAACCAGGTAATGCAATGCCGCTTATGAACATGCCTGTAGGTACAATTGTTCATAATATTGAAATGAAAGCTGGCAAAGGTGGTCAGTTAGTAAGATCAGCAGGTAACTCGGCTCAATTAATGGCAAAAGAAGGGAATTACGCATTATTAAGATTACCTTCTGGCGAAATGAGACTTGTTAGAAAAGAATGCAGAGCGACTGTTGGCCAAGTGGGTAATATTGATCATGAAAATATTACAATTGGTAAAGCTGGACGTAAAAGACATATGGGAATCAGACCTACAGTAAGAGGTTCTGTAATGAACCCTAACGATCACCCTCATGGTGGTGGTGAAGGTAGAGCACCTGTTGGTCGTCCAAGTCCAATGACTCCTTGGGGTAAACCTGCACTTGGTTACAAAACAAGAAAGAAAAACAAACATTCTGATAAATATATTGTTTCTAAGAGAAAGAAATAATAAGTTCTGTATAATGGAAGGAGGACAAAAACATGGGAAGATCTCTTAAAAAAGGACCTTTTGTCCACAAGGGACTTATGAAGAAAATCGAAGAGATGAATGCGAATAATGAGAAAAGAGTTGTAAAGACTTGGTCAAGATCTTCAACTATTTTCCCACAAATGATTGGTCATACAATTGCTGTTCATGATGGAAGAAAACATATTCCAGTTTACATTACTGAAGATATGATCGGTCATAAACTTGGTGAATTCTCACCAACAAGAACATTCAGAGGTCATGCGGCAGATAAGAAAAGTAAATAAATTATAAATCCGAAAGGAGGAACTTAGAATGGAAGCAAGAGCGGTAGCTAAACACGTTAGAATTTCTCCTCGTAAAATGAAGCCAATTGCTGATTTAGTAAGAGGTAAAAGTGTTAAAGATGCACAAGCTATTCTAAAATTTACACCTAGAAAAGGTGCTGAAATATTCTTAAAAGTATTAAACTCAGCAGTAGCAAATGCTGAAAACAATCATCATATGGACGTAGATTCATTGATAGTAAAAGAAATTTATGCTAATCAAGGCCCTACACTTAAAAGATGGAATGCTGGATCAATGGGAAGAGCAAATCCTATTTTAAGAAGATCTAGTCACGTTGGCGTTGTAGTAGCTGAACAAGAGTAAAGGAGGGTACACTGAATGGGTCAAAAAGTTAGCCCACACGGACTCAGAGTTGGAGTTATCAAGGATTGGGACTCGAAGTGGTATGCAAACAAGAAAAATTTCGCTGGTTTATTATATGAAGATCACGAAATTAGAAAACACATAAAATCAAGACTTTATACAGCTGGTATTTCTAGAATTTATATTGATAGAGCTGCTAATGATAAAGTTCGCATTAACATTTTTACTGCTAAACCAGGTATGGTTGTAGGTAAAGGTGGAGAAAATATCAAAGTGTTAAGACAAGAATTAGAAAAATTAACTAAGAAATCTATTCAATTAGATATTTCAGAAGTTGATAACATTGATTTAGATGCACAATTAGTTGCTGAAAATGTTGCTTTCTCATTAGAAAGAAGAGTTTCTTTCAGAAGAGCAATGAAACAAGTAATGGGTCGTGCAATGAGATCAGGTGCAGAAGGTATTAAAGTTCAAACTGCTGGTCGTTTAGGCGGTGCTGAAATGGCAAGAACTGAAGGATATTCTGAAGGTAATGTACCACTTTCTACTTTAAGAGCTGACATTGATTATGGTTTTGCTGAAGCGGATACAACTTATGGTAAAATTGGTGTTAAAGTTTGGATTAACAAAGGCCAAGTATTACCAAGTGTTTCTGAAGAAACAAGATTAAGAAGAAAAGAAGCTAGAAAACAATCAGATAGAAAACCTGGAAGAAACAACAGAAATAACAGAAATAACAGAGGCCCTAGAAAGCCAAGAAATGACAATTAATTAGAGTTTTGTGAAAGGAGGCAATGACCATGTTAATGCCGAAAAGAGTAAAACGCCGTAGAGTTCATAGAGGTAGAATGACAGGTACTGCTCAAAAAGGTAACACTGTGACTTACGGTGATTACGGTTTGGTTGCTTTAGAATCTGCTTGGGTAACATCAAATCAAATAGAAGCAGCCAGAATTGCTATTAATAGAAAAATGAAGAGAACAGGAAAAGTATGGATTAAAATTTTCCCTCATAAACCTGTTACTCAAAAACCTGCTGAAACACGTATGGGTGCTGGTAAAGGTTCACCTGAATACTGGGTAGCAGTAGTTAAACCAGGTAGAGTGATGTTTGAACTTTCTGGTGTAGATGAAGAATTAGCAAGAGAAGCAATGAGACTTGCTGCAAATAAATTACCAATCAAGTGTAAATTCGTTAAAAAAGAAGACACTATCGAAAAGGGTGGTGAATAAGTTGAAAGCAAATAAAACAAGAGAAATGACTACGCAAGAATTAAGCGAAAAAGTATTAGAACTTAAAAACGAGCTCTTCAACTTAAGATTCCAATTGGCAACAGGGCAATTAGACAACCCACTAAAAATCAAAGCGGTTAAAAAAGACATTGCTCGTGTTAAAACGATCTTAAGAGAGAGAGAGTTACAAGCATAAGCGGAGGAGGTTACGCTGTGGAAAGAGGCAATAGAAAAGTAAGAATCGGATACGTAACAAGCGATAAAATGGACAAAACAATCGTTGTATCGACAGAAGACTTCGTACGTCATCCACTTTACAGTAAAAGAGTAAAACGTACTAAAAAATATAAAGCACATGATGAAAACAATCAATGTGGTATAGGTGATAAAGTAAGAATTATGGAAACTAGACCACTTAGCAAAGATAAAAGATGGAGACTAGTTGAAATCGTAGAGAAAGCTAAATAATTTAGCTGAAAGGAGGAAAAAAGCATGATCCAAAACGAAACTCGTTTAAAAGTTGCTGATAACTCTGGTGCGAAAGAGATACTTTGTATCCGTGTATTAGGTGGTTCAAAGAGAAAATACGGTAATATCGGAGATGTAATAGTAGCTAGTGTTAAAAATGCAACACCTGGTGGAGTTGTCAAGAAAGGTGATGTTGTTAAAGCAGTTATCGTGAGAAGCAACTATGGTATCAGAAGACCAGACGGTAGTTATTTAAAATTTGATGAAAACGCTGCAGTTATCATAAAAGATGATTTATCTCCAGTAGGAACTCGTATCTTCGGACCAGTTGCTAGAGAGTTAAGAGATAAGAAATTTATGAAAATCGTTTCTCTAGCTCCAGAAGTTCTTTAAACTTAGGAGGTGTAGTAATGCATATTAAAAAAGGCGATACAGTGATCGTAATTGCTGGTAAAGATAAAGGTAAAAAAGGAAAAGTATTAAGTACTAATCCTAAAACACAAAGAGTTATCATTGAAAATGTTAATATGGTAACTAAACATCAAAAACCATCTGTAAAAGTGCAACAAGGTGGAAGAATCCACATGGAAGCACCTGTACATGTTTCAAATGTTCAATTGTTTGATGCCAAAGCTAAAGCAGGCACTCGTATTAAAATGAAAACATTAGAAGATGGTAAAAAAGTTAGAGTATCAGTAAAAACAGGTGAAGTAATAGACTAAACCTAGTCAGAAAGGAGGTTAATTCTCGTGGCAAGATTTAGAGATAAATATAATAACGAAGTTGCTAAAGCATTAATGGAAAAATTTAAATATGAAAATGTGATGCAAATTCCTAAAATAGAAAAAGTCGTGATTAATATGGGTCTTGGAGACGGTAAAGATAACCCTAAAATCATTAAAGCTGCAGTTGACGAACTTGCAATTATAGCTGGACAAGCACCAGTTGTAACGAAAGCTAAAAAATCAGTTGCGAACTTTAAAGTAAGAGAAGGCATGAGCGTTGGCGCGAAAGTAACACTTCGAGGAGAAAGAATGTATGAATTTATGGATAGATTCATTTCAATCGCTCTTCCTAGAGTAAGAGACTTCAGAGGTGTTAATCCTAATTCATTTGATGGAAGAGGAAATTATACTTTAGGCATTAAAGAACAATTAATTTTCCCTGAAATCAATTTTGATCAAGTTGATACCGTAAGAGGTATGGATATTTCTTTCGTTACTACTGCTAAAACTGATGAAGAGGCAAGAGAATTATTAAAATTAATGGGAATGCCATTTAGCAAGTAAGGAGGGATTACAGTGGCTAAAAAGTCCATGAAAGTTAAACAAGCTAGGAAACAAAAGTATTCAACAAGAGAATATAATAGATGTAACATCTGTGGAAGACCACATGCTTATTTAAGAAAATATGGAATTTGTCGTATCTGTTTTAGAGAATTAGCATACAAAGGACAAATCCCTGGCGTTAGAAAAGCAAGCTGGTAGAAATTCGGAAGGAGGTAATTACTCATGGCTATGACTACAGATCCAATTGCTGATTTATTGACACGTGTTAGAAATGCAAATACTGTAAAACACACATCAGTAGATGTACCAGCATCTAATATGAAAAAACAAATCGTTGGGATTTTATTAGAAGAAGGATATATTAAAAGTTTTGATGTAATTGACGATGGTAAACAAGGAATCATCAGAATAGAATTAAAGTACGGACAGGGCAAAGAGCGTGTTATCACTGGTCTTAAGAGAATTTCTAAACCAGGACTTAGAGTATACGCTAAAAAAACTGATGTACCTAAAGTACTTGGTGGTTTAGGAGTAGCAATTATTTCTACTTCAAACGGTATTATCACTGACAGAGAAGCGAGAAAGCTTGGTGTTGGTGGAGAAGTAATTTGTTACGTATGGTAATAAAGATTAACTAGGAGGTGTGACAATGTCGAGAGTAGGTAAGTTGCCTATTACAATGCCTCAAGGAGTAACTGTAGCTGTTTCAGAAGAAAATTTAGTAACAGTTAAAGGTCCTCTAGGAGAATTGTCAGAGCAAATAGACAAAGACATTAAAATTGAAATTGATGGTGAAACTTTAAAAGTAGTAAGACCATCTGACAATAAAAGACACAGAGCGTTACATGGATTATCAAGAGCACTTATCAACAACATGGTAATTGGTGTAACTAAAGGATTTGAAAGAAAATTACAAATTGTAGGTGTAGGTTACAGAGCAACTAAAAAAGGTAAAAACCTAGATTTACAATTAGGTCATTCTCATCCAGTTGTTATGGAAGATCCAGAAGGAATAACAACAGAAGTGCCAACTCAAACTGAAATTATCGTTAAAGGTATCAACAAACAACAAGTTGGTAACTATGCGTCTAAAATCAGAGGATGGAGACCACCAGAACCTTATAAAGGTAAGGGTGTTCGCTATGCTGATGAACATGTAAGACGTAAAGAAGGTAAAACAGGTAAAAAATAATAAGAAGGGAGTGGCATAACACATGGCAAGTAAAAATGTAAATAGAAAAGCGCGTCACATGAGAGTTCGTAAAAAAATCTCTGGAACTGCTGAAAAGCCAAGACTAAACGTATTTAGATCAAACGCTAACATCTATGCACAAATTATTGATGATGTAGCTGGTAATACTTTAGTTGCTGCTTCTAGCCTTGAAAGCGCTGTTAAAGATAATGCATCTTCAACAGGTAATAAAGATGCTGCTAAATTAGTGGGTGAATTACTCGCTAAAAAAGCACTCGAAAAAGGAATTGAAGACGTAGTATTTGATAGAGGTGGATACATCTATCACGGCAGAGTAAAAGAGCTTGCTGAAGGCGCTAGATCTGCTGGCTTAAAATTCTAAATAGGAGGTATAAAGATGAGTCGTCAATTGATTGATGCTAGTAAGTTAGACCTCAAAGAACAGGTTATTAATATAAATCGTGTTACGAAGGTTGTTAAAGGTGGTAGAAACTTTAGATTCAGTGCTCTTGTAGTTGTTGGAGATGAAAATGGCCACGTTGGTATAGGAACTGGTAAAGCGAAAGAAGTACCAGAAGCTATTACTAAAGCAGTAGAAAATGCTAAAAAACATTTAGTAGAAGTTCCAAGAGTAGGAACAACAATTCCTCATAACATTGATGGTCATTACGGCGGTGGTGCAGTTAGACTTATGACAGCTGCACAAGGTACTGGTGTAATCGCAGGTGGTCCTGTTCGTGCGGTATTAGAACTTGCAGGAATAAAAGACGTTAGAGCAAAATCATTAGGAAGTAACAACCCTAGAAATATGGTTAATGCAACTTTAGAAGGTCTTACAAATCTTAAAACTGCTGAATCAGTAGCAAAATTAAGAGGTAAGACAGTAGAAGAAATATTAGGTTAGGGGGTACGAACCTTGGCTACAATAAAAGTTAAGTTAGTAAAAAGTACAATTGGTGTATTACCAAAACACAAAAAAACGGTTGAAGCTTTAGGCCTTAGAAAAATAGGTCAAGTGGTAGAAAAACAAGATAATCCTCAAATGAGAGGTATGGTTAATCAAGTTAGTCACTTAGTTAAAATCGTAGAGTAATCATATAAGGAGGTGTGACCATGAGACTTCATGATTTAAGACCAGCAGAAGGTTCTACTAAATCAAGAAAAAGAGTTGGTAGAGGTACTGGTTCTGGACTAGGAACAACTGCTGGACGCGGTATGAATGGTCAAAATTCACGTTCGGGTGGCGGGGTAAGACCTGGCTTTGAAGGTGGACAAATGCCATTGTTTAGAAGAATCCCAAAAAGAGGATTCAACAATAAATTTAAAAAAGAATGGACTATCATCAATGTTGAAACATTAAACTGCTTTGAAGATGGTACAGAAATTACGCCAGAATTATTATTAGAAACAGGCGTAGTAAATAAAATCAATTACGGGTTAAAAGTATTAGGCGATGGAGAATTGAATAAAAAGCTTGTAATTAAAGCGAATAAATTCACTCAGTCAGCGATAACTAAAATTGAAGCTGCTGGAGGAAAGGCAGAGGTGATTTAATTGTTTTCTACACTTAGAAACGCTTGGAAAATTCCAGATCTGAGAAAAAAAATCCTGTATACAATTTTAATGATTGCCATTTTCAGATTAGGATCTGCAGTACCTGTACCTGGAATTGATAGCAAGGCTCTTGCTGATGCTTTTTCAAATTCAGAAGATGGCTTTTTAGGTCTTTTCAACTTAATGAGTGGTGGTAACTTTAAGACATTTACCATCTTTGCATTGGGGATTAGCCCTTATATTACAGCCTCAATCATCTTAAACCTTTTACAAATCGCTTTTCCTGCTCTTGAAGCATTAGCAAGAGAAGGCGAAGAAGGCAGAAAGAAAATTGTAAGATACACTAGATATTTGACAGTTGGTTTAGCACTTATCCAAGGAATCGGATTTAGTTTAGGTTATTTCCAAAGATTTTTTATAAATCCTGGTACTTGGTCTGTATTCTTGGCGGTGCTTGTATTAACTGCCGGAACAGCGTTTTTAATGTACTTGGGTGAAAAAATCACTGAAAACGGTATTGGTAATGGTATGTCACTCTTTATTTTTGCAGGTATTATCGCAAGAATTCCTGCTTCAGCATTTAGAACATTGACTAATATTAGAATCGGACAAGTAAGTGTTTTGCAATTCGCAATCTTCTTAATTGTTGCAGTTGTAATCATCATGGGCGTTATTTTTATCCAACAAGGACAAAGAAAAATCCCAGTTCAATACGCAAAACGTATGGTTGGTAGAAAGATGTATGGGGGGCAAACAACTCATATACCTCTTAAAGTTAACCAAGCAGGTGTAATCCCGGTTATCTTTGCTATTTCGATATTGATCTTCCCAATGACAATCGCAGCATTTGTTCCCAATAGTGGATATGCAGAGTTCATTAACAAATGGTTTGTATCAACATCAATTCTTTATAATGTATTCTATGCATTGATGATTTTCGGATTCACTTATTTCTACACAAACATTACTTTTAATCCAATTGAAGTAGCTGATAGACTTAAAACGAATGGCGGATTTATTCCAGGTATTCGTCCAGGTCGCCCAACAGCAGAATATTTAAGTAGATCACTTAATAAAATTACAGTTGTAGGTGCTTTATTCTTAGTTGTTATTGCAATCTTACCGAATGTAATGGGTGCAGTTACTAAGACAAACTTTGCTTTTGGTGGTACTTCGTTACTCATCATGGTATCCGTATCGCTAGAAACAATGAAACAAATTGAGTCTCAAATGTTAATGAGACACTATGAAGGTTTCTTAAGCTAGGAGGCGGACAAATTGAGATTAATTTTACTCGGTCCTCCAGGGGCTGGAAAAGGTACTCAAGCTGAGTACATTACTAATGAATACAAAATTCCACATATTTCAACAGGTGATATTTTTAGAAAAAATATTAAAGAAGGTACAGAACTTGGAACACGTGCTAAAGCGTACATGGACAAAGGCGAACTTGTACCGGATTCACTTGTTGTAGAAATTGTTGAAGATAGACTCAAAGAAGATGACTGTAAAAATGGATTTTTACTAGATGGTTTTCCAAGAACAGAAGTTCAAGCTGAAGAGCTCGACAAAGTCCTAAAAGGGATGGCAGTTGATCTTGATGCAGTAGTGAATATCATCGTTGATCCAGAAGCCCTTGTTTCAAGAGCTGTCGGTCGTCGAATTTGTAAATCATGTGGCGCAACATACCACGTTGTAAACAACCCAACAAAAGTTGATGGCGTTTGCGATAAATGTGGTGGAGAGCTTTATCAAAGAAGTGATGACGTTGAAGAAACTGTAAAAAACAGAATCAATGTCTACCTCAATGAAACAGCTCCTCTTATCAATTACTATACTTCAAAAGGAAAACTTGTTGACATTGATGGACAACAAGATATCAAAAAAGTATTTGAAGATATTGTGAAAGCATTGAGAGGCTAAACATGATTGTGATTAAATCCAAACATGAAATTGAACTAATGCAAGAATCAGGACGTATTGTTGCATTGGTTCATGAAAAACTTAGAGAAGCAATTAAACCTGGCATTACAACAGGTGAACTTGATCAATTGGCTGAAGCGATAATTGAGGCTGAAGGTGGAATCCCTTCCTTTAAAGGATATAATGGTTTCCCTGCTTCCATTTGTGCATCTATCAACAATCAAGTGATTCATGGTATTCCTGGAAATGTTAAACTCAAAGAGGGTGACATTATCAGCATCGATATCGGTGTATATAAAAATGGATTCCATGGTGATGCTGCAAGAACCCATCCTGTTGGCAAGGTGAGTGAAGAAGCTTTAAAACTCATTAAGGTCACACGAGAAAGCTTTTTTGAAGGCTTAAAGTTTTGTAAAGAAGGGTATAGACTTTATGATATATCCCATGCAGTACAAACTTATGCGGAAGCATTTGATTATGGCGTTGTAAGAGACTATGTTGGACATGGTGTAGGAAGAGAACTTCACGAAGAACCGGCAGTACCTAATTATGGTAACGCTGGTCGTGGACCTCGTCTTAGAGCAGGCATGGTTATTGCAATTGAACCTATGATCAACGCTGGTGACTATCGAGTAAAGACATTATCAGATGGTTGGACAGTAGAAACTATTGACGGAAAAAATTCTGCACATTATGAGCATACTGTACTCATTACTGAAGATGAACCAATACTCTTAACGAGTTTAAAATAAGCGAGGTGACGTGATGTTATTATCATCTGCGGAGCTAGAAATCGGTCAAATTGTCAAATCAAAATCTGGACGTGACAAAGACAGACTATTTGTCGTTATTGAAATGATAGATGAACAATATGTATCAATCGTCGATGGTGATTTAAGAAAACTTGAAAAACCAAAGCGTAAAAAGGTAAAACATCTTAAAGTGCTTGACTTCATCAGTGATGAAATTGCTGAAAAAGTGAAAAACGAAAAGAAACTTACCAATGCAATTGTTCGAAAAGAAATTGATAAAGTCGGTCTAGTAGATTAAAAGGAGGATGAAGGACTTATGGCAAAAAGTGATTCAATTGAAGTTGAAGGAACGGTTGTTGAGGCATTGCCAAATGCAATGTTTAAAGTTAAACTTGAAAATGACCATATTGTATTAGCACATATCTCAGGTAAACTTAGAATGAATTTCATTCGTATTTTACCTGGTGATAAAGTAACCCTTGAGTTATCACCATACGATCTCACTAGAGGACGTATCGTATGGCGTGGAAAGTCGTAAGGAGGTATAACAGATGAAAGTTAGACCATCAGTGAAGCCTATGTGTGAAAAATGCAAAATCATCAAAAGAAAAGGTAAAGTAATGGTGATTTGCGAAAATCCTAAACATAAGCAAACACAAGGTTAATAACCCAGTAGACAAATATAAAGCGCGGCTGAGATTCTTTATATTTGAAATATAAATATGACACATCATAATCAGTACACATTAGGAGGTGTGATTCAATGGCAAGAATTGCAGGTGTTGACTTGCCTAGAGAAAAGCGAGCTGTTATTGGCTTGACTTATATCTATGGAATAGGAAAAGCGTCTTCACAAGAACTATTAGCTAAAGCTGGTGTTAGTGAAGAAACTAGAATTAAAGATCTTACAGAAGATGAAGTAAGTAAATTAAGAGCACTTATCGAAGACAATTACCTTGTAGAAGGTGATTTACGTCGAGATATTGCAATGAACATCAAAAGACTAAAAGAAATCGGTTGTTACCGTGGTATTAGACATAGAAAAGGACTTCCAGTTCGTGGACAAAAATCGAAAACAAATGCAAGAACTCGTAAAGGTCCTAAGAAAATTGTAAGTCGTAAGAAAAAATAGGTAACAAAGGAGGGTGACAAATGGCTGCTGTTAAAAAAGCACGTAAAACACGTAGAAAACGTGAACGTAAAAATGTAGAACGCGGACAAGCACATATCCAAGCTACATTTAACAATACAATCGTAACATTAACTGACAATGATGGTAATGCACTTGCATGGTCAAGTTCAGGATCATTAGGTTTTAAAGGCTCAAAAAAATCTACTCCTTATGCTGCCCAATTGTGCGCAGAAGCTGCTGCTAAAGGTGCTATGGAACATGGTTTAAAATCTGTAGCAGTTTTTGTTAAAGGACCTGGTTCAGGACGTGAAGCTGCAATCAGAGCATTACAAGCTTCAGGACTTGAAATTACATCAATTGCTGATGTAACACCAATTCCTCACAATGGTTGTAGACCACCAAAACGTAGAAGAGTATAGTTTAAGTATTAGGAGGTGTTTTAAGTGGCAAGATATACAGGACCATCTTGTAGAGTTTGTCGTCGCGAGGGACAAAAATTGTTCTTAAAAGGTGATAGATGCTATAGTGATAAATGTGCGTTAAACAGAAGACAATCTGCTCCTGGACAACATGGCGCTAGAAGAGGTAAACTTTCTGGTTATGGAACGCAATTAAGAGAAAAACAAAAAGTTAAAAGATATTACGGCCTTTTAGAAGGACAGTTCTACCAAACTTATGAAAGAGCTGAAAAAATGCAAGGCATTGCCGGTGAAAATCTTTTACAATTATTAGAATTAAGATTAGACAATATTGTCTACAGACTTGGATTTGCAAATTCTAGAAAAGAAGCTAGACAATTTGTAACTCATGGACATTTCATGTTAAATGGCCACAAAGCTGATATTCCATCAATGACTTTAAATGTAGGCGATGTTATTTCGCTTAAAGATAAAAGTAAATCTTCAGCAAAATTCAAATCAATTCAAGAAACTGCAAAAACAGTTCCTGCTTGGTTAGAAGCTGATGCTGAAAAAATGGAAGGGAAAATTACAGCGTTACCTGTAAGAGATGATATTGATTTACCAATCGAAGAGCATCTAATTGTCGAACTTTATTCTAAATAGGGTTGGTTAAAAAATATTATTACCCTCATTGTTTGTATAGGTTAATTTTTAAGAGAAGGAGGGTCTTAAGTAGTGATAGAAATTGAAAAACCAACGATTGAATGTGTAGAACTAAGTGACGGTGGTAAATACGGTAAATTCGTTGTTGAACCACTTGAAAGAGGATACGCAACTACACTTGGCAATAGTTTAAGAAGAATTTTACTCTCTTCTTTACCAGGGACTGCTGTAAGATGGATTAAAATTGAAAATGTTTTACACGAATTTTCAACAGTTCCAGGTGTTAAAGAAGATGTCATTGAAATCATCTTAAACCTTAAAAATTTAGCTGCCAAAATTCATTCTGATGAAGATGTGAAAATTTTAAGAATTGAAGCAACGGAAGCAGGCGAAATCACAGCAGGTGATATTATTGCTGATATGGATGTAGAAATCCTTAATACAGACCTTCACATTTGTACACTTGATGACAATTCAAGATTATATATGGAAATAGCACTGGGACAAGGCCGTGGTTATGTAACAGCTGAGAATAATAAAGAAGTAGGTTTACCTATAGGCATTATTCCTGTTGATTCTATTTATACGCCTGTTCGCAAATGTAACTTCAGTGTCGACAAAACACGAGTTGGTAAAGTCGCTGATTATGACAAGCTAACTCTTGAAGTATGGACTGATGGTACAATTAAACCTGATGAAGCAACATCACTTGGTGCTAAAATCATGTCTGAACATCTTAATTTGTTTATTGATATGACTGAAAGTATCAATGGTGTAGAAATCATGGTTGAAAAAGAAGAAGATATTAAAGAAAAAGTTCTAGAAATGACAATTGAAGAGCTAGATTTATCAGTTAGATCATATAACTGTTTAAAAAGAGCTGGTATCAATACAGTTGAAGAACTCACTAATAGAAGCGAAGACGATATGATGAAAGTCCGTAATCTTGGTAAAAAATCACTCGAAGAAGTTAAACAAAAACTTGAAGAGTTAGAATTAGGACTAAGAACAGAGGACGAGTAAATAAGGAGGGAAGACGATGGCAGGTTACCGTAAGCTGGGACGTCCAACATCGCATAGAAACTTGATGCTTAGAAATCAAGTGACTTCATTACTAAAAAATGGACGTATTGAAACGACAGTTACGAGAGCGAAAGAAACTAAAAAACTTGCAGAAAAAATGATTACTCTTGCTAAAAGAGGGGATTTACATGCAAGACGACAAGTTTTAGCTTTTGTAACAGAAGACGCTGTTGTTGCAAAATTGTTTGATGAGATCGCTCCTAACTACAAAGAACGTAATGGTGGTTATACAAGAATTATTCAAACAGGCCCACGTAGAGGCGATGCAGCACCTATGTGTAAACTCGAATTAATATAATGAAGAAGGCTTTAGTAATGACTAAAGCCTTTTTTACATACATAGAAAAAACGTACGCGATTCCATGACTAATACCCATTAGGCTATATAGCATCAAGAGAGTCAATTGAATCCCTTGGTGTTCATCGTTTAATAAGTTTTTACAGTTTATCTATGGTAATTTTTATAGATTAAATTTATAATACATACTAGGAAAAGGTAAAGGGAAGGAATTGAGATTAATGATTCATACAGAAAATTTGTTTTTTAGATATGCTGATGAAACAGATGAAAATAAATATGCACTTAAAAATGTAAATATTGATATAGAAGAAGGAGAGTTTGTGGTCATCATTGGTCACAACGGCTCTGGTAAATCAACTTTGTCAAAGCTCCTAAATGGGATATTTATTCCAACGAAGGGGAATATATTGATAGATGGAATTGATACATCAGATGAAGAAAAGATATGGGAAATACGTAAAAGAGCGGGAATGGTATTTCAAAATCCAGATAATCAACTGGTAGCAACAATTGTTGAAGAGGATGTGGCGTTTGGCCCTGAAAACTTAGGAATTCCTGCGCCTGAAATACGTCAAAGAGTTGATCAAGCGTTAGAAACCGTTGGCATGATAGCTTATAAACGAAAAGCCCCTCATCATCTTTCTGGAGGACAGAAACAGAGGATAGCGATAGCAGGCATACTGGCAATGAAACCCAAATGTATTATTTTTGATGAACCGACAGCGATGCTTGATCCTGCGGGTAGAAAAGAAGTTGTTAAGACTATTGAAAAACTTAATCGTGAAGATAATATGACTGTTATCCATGTTACACATTATATGGACGAAGCAGTTAATGCCAATCGGATCATCGTTATGGATAAAGGCGAAGTTGTCATGCAGGGAGATCCTAAAACCATATTTTCACAAGTTCCCAAATTGAAATTACTTGGATTAGATGTTCCCCAAGTGACACAAGTCTCCTACGAATTAAAGAGACAAGGGCTTAACATATCAGCGGATAATTTGACAGTAGAGGAATTGGTGGATGAATTATGTCAATTAAAATAGAAAATTTAACGCATGTTTATGATAAGGGCACACCTAATGAAACCGTAGCACTTAATCACATCAATCTTGAAATAGAACAAGGTGAATTTATAGGGCTTATAGGCCATACCGGATCGGGAAAATCAACCTTAATACAACAAATGAACGGTTTATTAAAACCATCAGAAGGAAATATTATCGTAAATGGTCTCAATATCACTGAAGGTTTAGATAAGCCCAAAAGAGAGAATAAGAAATATGCAAAAGCAAGAAAACAAAGGCTAATTGAAGTCCGTAAAAAAGTAGGACTTGTTTTTCAATATCCGGAGTACCAGCTTTTTGAAGAAACCATAGAAAAAGATATTGCGTTTGGCCCGACTAATTTGGGATTAAATGAGGTCGAAATTGAACGCAGAGTTAAATTTGCTATGAAACTCGTTGGATTAGACTATGATTTATATTCTCAGCGTTCGCCATTTGAACTCAGTGGCGGTCAAAAAAGAAGGGTTGCTATTGCTGGTGTACTGGCGATGAAACCAGAAGTACTTATATTAGATGAACCAACAGCAGGTCTTGATCCTAAGGGTCGAGATGAAATTTTGATGCAAATAAAAAAATTACATGAACACGAAAAAATGACAGTCATTATTGTGTCACATAGTATGGAAGATATGGCTAAGATAGCTCAAAGGTTAATTGTAATGAATAAAGGAAATATTGTACTTGATGGAAAACCTCAAACGGTCTTTAAAGAAATTACGCTTTTAGAAGAAATCGGGTTAGCTGTACCACAAATTTCTTATCTCATCAGAGCCTTAAATGAAAAAGGTTTTTCAATTGACGATGATATTATGACAGTGGAATCTGCCATCAATGCTATTTTGAAAAGTACTAAGGGGTTGAAAACATGTTAAGAGATATTACGATTGGACAATATTATAATGAAGAATCCGTTATACATCAAATGGATCCAAGATTCAAAATATTAGCATCAATTGCCTATTTGGTATCGCTTTTTTTAATCCAACATATGTGGACTTATATAATAGTAGTTGCTTTTATTGGTGCAGTTATCATGATATCTAAAGTACCAGTCAAATATGTATTGAAGGGCTTAAAACCAGTCTTTATGCTAATCATCTTTGCCTTTCTAATTAACATATTATTGACGCCAGGTGAAAACGCAATTCACTTTGGTGTATTTACAATATCAATGGCAGGAGTCAAACGGGCCTTCTTTATGGCGATTCGACTCATATTATTAATTGTAGGAACCTCTCTATTGACATTGACAACATCTCCAATTGAACTTACCGATGGCATTGAATATTTATTGAGTCCTTTTAAAAAAATCGGTTTACCTGCTCATGAGCTAGCAATGATGATGACCATCGCTCTACGTTTTATTCCAACTTTGCTCGAAGAAACTGATAAAATTATGAAAGCACAAATGGCGAGAGGTGCAGATTTTGAAAGTGGTAATTTATTGAATCGAGCCAAAGCACTGATTCCCTTGTTGGTTCCTCTTTTTATAAGTGCTTTTAGAAGAGCTGATGAATTGGCGATGGCAATGGAAGCAAGATGCTATAGAGGTGGCGAAGGTCGTACGCGACTTAAAGTCTTAAAATATACATCGAAGGATGGCATGGGGGCAGTTATAACATTAGCCTACATGTTAGTTTGTATTGTATTCTAAGATAGCGTATAGTGACCAGTAAGATTAAGGAATGAATAGAAAGAGGCATAACATGGCAAACTATAAACTCATAATTGCTTACAATGGTGCATCCTATATTGGTTGGCAGAGACAACCTAAGGGGAGAACAATACAAGGAACCATTGAGAAAGCATTGAGTCGTTTATTCAAAGAAGCCATTGTGATTCATGGTGCGGGTCGTACAGATAAAGGGGTCCACGCCTATGGACAAGTGGCTCATTTCAATATGACAAAAGACGTGCCCGCTGATAATGTTAAACGTGCCTTAAACCATGCTTTAGAACCCAGTATTCAAATCATTGATTGTAAATGTGTTGAAAGAGACTTTCACTCTCGGTATTGCTGTCAAGGAAAGACCTATATTTATCGGTTGAAAACGCACACACAAAAAGATCCATTCCTAGCGGAATGTTGGATGCTATACCCTAAAACACTTAATGAAAAAGCAATTCGACAAGCGATGTCTTTTTTTATTGGCACGCATGATTTTTCTGCTTTTACAGCTGCTGGAAGTGATAAAGAAGATAAAGTTAGAACCATTTATGACTTTGAATTAGCTATTTCCAATGATGAATGGGTATTTAACATAACAGGAAATGGTTTTTTATATAATATGGTTCGTATTATTATAGGGACTCTAATAAAGGTCGGGGAAGGGCAAATACAGGCTCAGAGCATTCCCCAGTTACTAAAAGAAAAGAGTCGAGAAAAAACGAGATTTACTGCACCTGCGGAAGGTCTTTATCTTTCAAAAGTCTATTATAAAGCCATTGAGTACGAAAAGATTCAAAGTAACTCAAAAGCTTGAAAAATAGACAACAAAAAGAAAAATAGAGTGTTGACATTAAGGATGATGTAATATAAAATAGATTGTGGTCTGTTAAAAGATCAATAATGAAGATTGCAACAATAGTCCTGCCCCGGGTTATTGTTAAATAAATGGTGAAATACAATTATAGGAGGTCGTTCAATGAAGTCTTACGTTGCAAAACCACTTGAAGTAGAAAGAAAGTGGTACGTCGTTGATGCTGAAGGCAAAACATTAGGAAGATTAGCTTCAGAAGTTGCTAAGATTTTAAGAGGAAAACATAAACCAATTTACACACCACATGTTGATACAGGTGATTATGTAATTGTTATAAATGCAGAAAAAGTTAAATTAACTGGTAAAAAATTAGATCAAAAAATGTTCAGATGGCATACAGGTTACCTTGGTGGTTTAAAAGAAGTTCCTTATAGAGAAATGATGGCTACAAGACCAGTAAAAGTTGTTGAAGCAGCAATTAAAGGTATGTTACCACATAACACTCTTGGTAGACAAATGGGTAAGAAACTTAAAGTATACGAAGGTTCTGAACACAATCATGAAGCTCAACAACCAGAAGTATTAGAGTTTAACATATAAGGGAGGGGAACTAATGGCTAATTCGGTTCAATATCGCGGTACAGGTAGAAGAAAACTCGCAATCGCAAGAGTTAGATTAGTACCTGGTACTGGTAAATTTACAGTAAACGGAAGAGAAGCAGATGAATTTTTTAATTTCGATACATTAAGAAAAGAAATTAGAAGACCTTTAGACTTAACAAAAACAGCTGGAAAATATGATGTTATTGTTAAAGTTGAAGGTGGTGGATATACTGGACAAGCAGGTGCAATTAGACATGGTCTTTCAAGAGCACTTTTACAAGTAGATCCAGATTTTAGAGCTGTTCTTAAATCAGCTGGTTTCTTAACTAGAGATTCAAGAATGAAAGAAAGAAAAAAATATGGTCTCAAAGCAGCAAGAAGATCACCACAATTCTCAAAGAGATAATTATCAAAAATATCAAGTCCTTGGAAACGTATTGTTTTCAAGGACTTTTTTATTTGTCTATTTTTCTAAAAATAGTCCCAAATATCTTTTTGGTTATAGAAAAAGGGATTCCAAAACAGTGGGAAATCAATTATCAAAAACGTGTTTTTTACATAAAAAAATGGTAACGAAATGCTGATAAAATGGATTAATAAGAGAATACAAAAAAGAAAGGGGGAAAAGTATATTTCAATAGATGAAATCTACAAAAGCTACGGAGAGATTGTTTATAAATATTTATTAAGACTCAGTCATGATGCATTTATTGCAGAAGAATTGACTCAAGAAACATTTTATCAAGTGATTAAGTCTATTCACACTTATAATGGTTCTTGTGCGATTACCACTTGGATGTGTCAAATTGCCAAACACCTATGGTATCAAGAAATGCGAAAAATGAAAAAACAAATTCCAATGTCCGATAGTGTCATAAATCAATCAGACCATTTGGATATAGAAAAGGACTATATTGACAAGGAAAGTGCACAGACAGTAATGAATTGTATTGGGACGCTAGGGGAAGAAGAACAAGTTATTGTTTTATGCCGATCATTAGATGGTCTATCTTTCAAGGCAATTGGTCAAATGCTTGGTAAAAGTGAAAATTGGACACGTGTAACTTATTTTAGAGCCAAAAAGAAGATAAGGAGGCATTTAAATGAATGAAATTAAAACATCAGAAGATCAAAAACGTAACAATGAGCGGTGTGCTTTAGTGCAAGAGTTGTTACCTTTATACCAAGAGGGACTTGTTAGTGAACAGAGTCAAAAAATTATAGAAGAACATCTCGTGACATGTAACGCCTGCCAAGTTGAGTATGAGCATCAGCAAAATCAAGATCTTGCTATTCAAAAACAGTCAAATGAAGAGAAAGTCATTGACTATTTTAGACAAGTCAAAAGAAAGATGACAAGACGGACAATTCTTTTTTCAATCTTGGGATTTTTAATTGCGAGTTTTATTTTTTTAGTAGCTTTTATAGGCGTTATTCCTGTTGAAAAGACTGAAGCTAACGTCAAATATGAAGTGAATAAGACTACTGATCCTATTAGCAATGAAACGGTTTATAGAGTTGAGTTTTATATAGCTTTAGATGAAGGAAAAATTCTTAATAATAGACGAGAAATGGTTGAGTCTCAAAGTGGAGATTATTATACAGAAGTAAAACTCTATCGTGTCTTAAAAGTGCCATTTGATAACCGTGGAGAAAATCCTCATCAAATGAAGTATGGCTTTGAAAAAGACCGTCCATTTGATGAAAATGACCTATTTGTTTTAGATTATAGAGATGGCAAAGTGACGTATTCATTGAAAAATATAGCGGAAGAAGCAGGGATTCAGTAGAGCTTTTTAAAAAAGTTGACTTCAACGTTTTAAATTGCTAATATGGAGAAAAAGTATAGATAATATTTAAGATGAGGATGACGTTAATATATAGGAGGAACAGAGATGTGGATCTTTTGGGTAATCATTAATTTGTTAATACCAGTAAGTATGCTCACGTTTGGTTGGGTTTTCGACAAGCATCCACCCAAAACCATTAATGGTGGCTATGGTTATAGAACTTCAATGTCAAAAAAGAATCAAGACACGTGGGATTTTGCCCATCATTATTGTGGAAAACTATGGCTGAAAATAGGAGTGGTATTAACATTTGCCACCCTAATTCCTATGATTTTTATCATTGGAAAAGGTCAGGTAGCCTTAAGTACATTTACGGGTTTTATGATTACTATTCAGATGACTCTTTTGATTATTTCTATATTTCCAACGGAAGTGGCACTTAGAAAAAAATTTGATAAAGAAGGACATTATAGAGATCAATCACCCAAAGAGGACGTGTAATGAAGTTTGAAATTAATATTATTCCAAAAGAAAAACAAGAAAAAGTGGTATTGAATGTGCATCAAATGACGGATGAACTCTCTCAATGGATTAATAAAATAGCAACAATAAATCAAGATGAAACTGTAAGTAATCCAAATGATGAAACGTGCAGCATTAAATATCTGATGGGTAAACAGGACGAACGATTTTATAAAATTAACTTGTCAGAAATTTATTATATTGAATCAGTTGATAGAAGAATCTACATCTATACGGACAACAATCAATATGAAATTAGCGATAAGTTGTATGTATTAGAGCAAAAATTAGCAGGCGATAGCTTTATTCGTGTATCAAAATCTATGATTTTGAGCCTAGATAAAATTGACTCATTTGCCCCTCTGTTCAGTGGTAATATGGAGGCGATATTGATTAACAAGGAGAAAGTAATCATTTCTAGGCGATATGTTAACATGTTGAAAAAAGTGCTGGGAATGGGAGGCATAGATGATTAGATTTATTCAGAGATTAGTTAAAAGAGTGGCAATTATCTATGCGATTACAGTGATTCTTCAGCTTATTGTTGGAGCAGAGCTAAATAACCAACGTCTTTATGAGTTACTGATTTTATCTTTTGTAATATCTTTAGAACTGTCGCTACTATTTAAGGGCATCGTATTTGATTATCCCCTTTCGCGACGAATAATCTTTATTGGGTTGACTATTTTCACGGTTTTAGGTGCTTATTTTATATTCAACTGGCACTATCAAATGATAGATATTGTATCCATTATAGTTACCGTTTTGATTATTTATTTTGTCATTCGTCTTCTGACTTACTATCAAACTAAAGATGAAGTTAATAAAATGAATGCTTTTCTAAAAAGAAGACATTCCGATAAATCTTAATACTGTATAAATTTTAGTAAACAATTGAAACCGCTCAATGTCCTATTTATACCGCTTAAACAAAGAGCGGTTTTTTTCTTTCTTTCATTAACTATAATGAAGATACTAAAACTAATGAAAGAAGGAAAGAACAATGAATACAATGATTTATACGGTAACAGAAATCCTCCGCGGTACCCCTCAATATGTATGGGTTTTGCTAGCTTTACTAATATATCGTGGTGTAAAGCTCTCAAAAGATGCACCGCTAGATCTAAAGAAAATGTTGATCATGCCCACCATTTTTATAATTTGGGGGCTTGATAAAATGCTTTTCAGATATGCAAATCCTAGCTTAGACCTCATAGTTTATATTGGATTGGCATTGATTGGGAGTGCCTTTGGCTACTTACTTTATAGTCAATTTAGAACCTTCTATATGAAAGATCAAGTTATTTATAGAAAAGGAAGCTATGTTACCCTCGTTATTATTTTGATTAATTTCTTGGTTAAATACACAATGAGTGTTATGGTGTCAATCAATCCCCTTCTCTATAGTAATTCCAGTTACTGTATTCTAAGATCCATTTTGAGTGGCATTTCAGTAGGCCTTTTTATAGGGGGCTTATTACATGCTTACTATAATCAAAATAAATTAATAAATGAAAATCTCTAAGCAGGGACTGTCGCATCTAACATGATAGATGCGACCATTTTTTTGATCAAAATGTAAAGTTCACTTGACATTAGTAGACGATAGGCGTACAATGATGGAAAGTTAGCTTTACATAGAGAGAGGTGACACATGAGAAACCATTTAGAAACATTAAGAAAAGAAAAAGGGATTAGTCAAGAAGAGCTGGCGCGAACATTAGAAGTTTCTAGGCAAACCATCAGTTCACTTGAAAAGGGAAGATATAATCCCTCTATTCAGTTGGCATTTAAGATTGCCCGGTATTTTAATCGCTTAATTGAAGAGGTTTTTATTTATGAGGAGGAAAATCATGAAGCAAATGAATCAAAAAATAACCGTTAAAGAAGTGTTACTTATTATAGTGAGCTTAGTATTAGTTGCAGTCGGTGTTAGTCTTATTTTTTTACCACAATATGTGCCTAAACATTTTTCAGGCTTAACCTATGTTATGATAGGGGTTGGAGTTGGAGTAATAAGTCAAATGATTTCGTCAATAATAGAAAGAAAAGAAAAGAGAGAAGATCCAGATCGTGCAAGGACATTAGAAATTGAAGCAAAAGATGAAAGAAATAAGTGGATCAGAGAAAAAGCAAAAGCTAAAAACATACAATTTTATGATGATCATTTATACAGCGATGATTTTAATATTGACGTTAACAGAACCTCAATCTAAATTTTATGTGATATTGGTTATTTTTTATTTTATAATTATAGCTTATCATATTTACTGGACAAACCGTTTTCATAAAGAATTATAAGCCGCCCCCTTTAGAAGTCAATCAAAATAAGGTAGAATAGAAAGGAGATATGTTAATAAATAGACAATCTATAAATGCGAATTAATGATAAAGCCAATACATTTATTTAAAAAATCAATTGAACGAGAACAGGTGACATTTATGGCAAAGCCAATAAAATCAAGTATTCAAATTAATATGAATGAGATAATCCCAATAGGGGATGAAAAGCATCTCATATCCATTCAAGGGAAAAGTGTTTATAATCCTGTACTGTTAATCCTCTACGGTGGACCAACATGGGAACCTATACTCTTTATGGATTCACCAAGTGATTTATTGTCTAGAACAGTATACTTTAGTAGAGTGGGATATTACACAGACTTGGCGCCGTGCATGTCAAGATACTTCATCCAATGTGCTTGTCTTCAAAACCCTTTTGAGAGCAATATCAGAGATGATTCAGTTTCTTAAATTGCATTTTAATCAAGACTTGATTTATTTAGCAGGGCACTCATGGGCAAGTGTTCCCGCTCTTCTATTTGCTAAAAAAAATCCAGAAATGATTAAAGCCTATATGGGGATAGGACAAATTGTTGATTATCTTGAAGGCGAAAATATGGCATATGATTTTATAATAAGTTGTGCGTCAAGAAAGACCGACCTTAAGAGTCTTAAAAAGATAGAAAGCCTAGGAAGGCCTCCCTATAAAAACAAAAAATCAAGTTACTTAAAATGGCAAGCATTGAATCAATGGGGTGGCATAACCTATCAAAAATCTATTGGACAAATGCAAATGAAGCGTCAAGGGGTTAGATCACTTTTATTGTCAAAAGCAGGGGCGATTATCGATTCTTACTCAGAGTCAGATAAAAATGCTTCAATAGAAAGAACCCTATCAAGTATCCACTTTCCTGAACAAATCAATGCAATAGAGGTACCGCTTTATTTTTGTTGTGGTCGTTATGATTATGTAACGCCTTCAGCATTGGTGGAAAAGTACCAAGAACAATTGATAGCCCCTCATAAGCAAATCACCTGGTTTGAGAAATCAGCTCATTATTTGTATTTAGAAGAAAAAGAGGCATTTACACATTTTTGCCTATCGGTATTAAATCGTGAGTTAAATTCAGAGTCATTGGGGCACTCACCCGATGACTTATAGAGGCAAACCATCATGAAAATCTACATAAGCGTGGAGGCTAGAAGATGTCAGATATTACAAAACGTGCACTTGAATCGTCACTCAAAACATTATTAAGTCAAAAACCACTCGATAAAATAACCATTTCAGATATAGCCAATGAATGTGGGATCAATCGAATGACTTTTTACTATCATTTTAAGGATATCTATGACTTAGTAGAGTGGTCATTGGTTGAAGAAATTTCTGCTGTTTTAGAGGGAAAAAAATCCTATAGTACTTGGCAAGATGGGTTTTTGTCTATTTTTAAGGCAGTGAAAGCGAATCAAACGATGGTTATCAATGCCTATCGATCACTGGGGCGTGATAAGGTTGAGACGTACCTTCATGAAACGGCTTATAATCTCATGATAGATGTTGTAGAGGAAAAGGCAGAAGGGATGCGTGTGCCACATGAGCATAAAGAGTTTATTGCTAACTTTTACAAGTTTGCTTTAGTCGGATTGGTGATGGAATGGGTTAGAAATGGCCTGAAAGAAAATCCAGAAGACATTGTAGGGAGTTTATGCATTATGATTCATGGCGAAATAGAACGAGCATTAGAACATTTTAAAAATCAATCTTTTAATCAAAAAGATTAAAATGATAAAAAATTTCACAAAAAACCGTAAGTGAGAAAAGTTTAATCACTGGCGGTTTTTTGTTTATATCAAAATGATTAAAAGTGAACTAGAATAAAAACATAGCAAGACACATCAAATTTTAATGGAGGTAAAAAAATGTATTATTCTAGTGGTAATTATGAAGCATTCGCAAGACCTAAAAAACCAGAAGGCGTTGATAGAAAATCAGCCTATATAATAGGTTCAGGCCTTGCTGCACTTTCAGCAGCTTGTTATCTAGTAAGAGACGGTCAAATGAAGGGTGAACATATTCATATATTAGAAAAAGATCCTATCCCAGGTGGTGCATGTGACGGTTATGAGTATGAAAACGTTGGCTATGTTATGCGTGGCGGTCGTGAAATGGACAATCACTTTGAAGTCATGTGGGATTTGTTTAAATCGATACCTTCCATTGAAACAGAAGGTGTGAGTGTATTAGATGAATATTATTGGCTTAATAAAGAAGATCCTAACTACTCACTCATGAGAGCGACAATGAATAGAGGAGAAGACGGGAAAACAGATGGCAAGTTTGAAGTATCAGACAAAGGTGCCATGGAAATTATGAAACTCTTCTTTACACCTGATGAAGCCTTATTTGATAAAAGAATTACAGATGTTTTTTCAGAAGATGTTTTAAATTCTAACTTTTGGATGTACTGGCGTACTATGTTTGCTTTTGAAAACTGGCATAGTGCACTTGAAATGAAACTTTACATCAAACGCTTTATTCACCATATAGGAGGGTTACCTGACTTTAAAGCCCTTCGTTTTACAAAATATAACCAATATGAATCAATGATTCTTCCAATGATAAAATATCTTGAATCACATAATGTACAATTCCATTACAACACAAAAGTGGTAAACGTAGAATTTGACATTCAACCAGAGAAAAAAGTGGCAAAACGTGTTGTCGTTATTCGTGAGGGTCAAGAAGAAGGCATAGACCTTACAGAAAATGATCTGATGTTTATTACAAATGGTGGTTGCGTTGAAAACTCTAGCATGGGTGATCAAGACACACCAGCACCTTTTAATAAAGAAATTAAAAAAGGTGGTGGCTGGGATATGTGGCGTAAAATTGCAGCACAAGATGATGCATTTGGCCATCCAGATAAATTCTGTTATGATGCAGAACAAACAAACTGGATGTCAGCAACTGTAACAACACTTGATGATAAAATTCCACCTTATGTGGAAAAAATTTGTAAGAGAGATCCTTTTGCAGGCAAAGTCGTTACAGGTGGGATTGTCACTGTAAAAGATTCAAACTGGTTAATGAGCTGGACTTTTAATAGACAACCACAATTTAAAACACAACCTAAAGGACAATTGGTAGGTTGGATTTATGGTTTGTTTAGCGATAAACCAGGGAATTATATTGAAAAACCAATGAGAGAATGTACGGGTAAAGAAATCTGCATGGAATGGTTATATCACATGGGCGTTCCAGTTGACCAAATTGAAGAAATGGCAGAAAATAGTGCCAATACAGTACCCGTTATGATGCCTTATATTACAGCCTTTTTCATGCCGAGAGCAGCAGGCGATAGACCTCAAGTTGTTCCAGAAAACAGTGTTAACTTTGCATTCTTAGGACAATTTGCAGAAACCAAAAGAGACACTATTTTTACAACTGAGTATTCAATGAGAACAGGAATGGAAGCCGTATATACACTATTAAATGTCGATCGCGGTGTGCCAGAAGTTTGGGCGAGTACCTATGATGTAAGAGATCTTCTCAATGCAACCGTACAGTTAAGAGATGGTCAAGGCATTACCGATATGAAATTAAACGTTAAACAAAAATTAGCGCTTAAAGACGTGATGGGTAAAATCAAAGACACTGATATTGAAAAATTACTCAAAACTTATAATGTTATCTAATAATCTTTTAGAGATTGTTTGATATAAATACAATTTAATAGAATTAAGCCTATGAATCATCAAAAGCACCCTCTTTATTTTAAGAGGGTGCTTTGCATTGTAAAGGTTAACCGTATTGTAACTTTATAAACCGTTAATAATTGGTATAATAAAGATAAGTCAGTCACATATCAAATGTTATAAACAAAACAAACCCATTTTTGTGGATAAGATGTTGATTGAATAGAGTGTTATGTGGAGTAAAAAGAATGTTACAAGTAACAAATTGTGGATAAAATGTGTATACTGTTGATAAAAAGCTGAAAAGTCTGTGAAAAGGGGACTGTATCCCCTTAACTATCCACAGATGACATGTGTATAGAATGTGAGGAAAAAATGAAAAAAGGCATCGTTCGTTTAATCAACCTGTTAGTCATTATAGTATTGTTTGTATTGGCTATTGATCTATCGTTAAATATGAGTCTTAGGGAATCCCTTAAAGAACACTTTAAACGTTATGAAATCGTCGAACCAGAAGAAAGTATTGTTCTACTATCAGATCATCAGTTTTTTATAGCAGAAGATTCAACAATACTTGATAAAGCGGATAAAACGAATACGATTTACATCCCAATCAACTGGTTAAATCAATTTAATATGACAGGACAGTACGATGAGGCTAATCAAATATTGAATCTTGTAAGTCGAGACTATTTGATAACAGCGACTTCCAATGAGACACAAATCAACCTCTCTAAGTCTGATGAAGTATTAGACTGGCAAATCAGTCAAGATAACATATTTGTTAACTTGGAACAGTTGATTAGCTGGGGGATTATTGATGATCAGTCGATTGAATTCAATAAAAATGATAAGAGTATCGTTATTATCAATAAAGAGAACCTAATGACCGATAACAGTTATTCAACTCAATTTCTATACAGTCATTTTGATCAAGCAGTCAGTAGACAAAAAGAAAATAGAGGCCTAGGGATTAAAGATTTACTGGTTAAAGAGTCAATCGGTGCTAAACTTGAAAAAGGAAACGCATATTATTGGGTGCCTATAAATGATTCCATTGCTTATACGGTATCAGGAAGTCACTATGGCTATATGTTACTTAATCAAGAACAAAAGGATAGTCTTGAAAGTTTAAGACAAGCTTCATCAGAGCCATTACCAACCAGTGGTGTCAATACAGACAAAGTCAACCTAATATGGGAAGCCATATACAATGTGCAACCTAAACCCGAGTCAATACCTCAAATGGGGAATATGAATGTAGTATCACCGACTTGGTATGAGTTAAAAGATCAAACGGGGGCACTTCATTCAAAATTCAATCAAGATTATCTTAACTGGGCACAGGGGCGAAACTATAAAGTATGGGCACTTGTTAGCAATCAATTTGACCCAACACTTACACATCAACTCCTAGTGAATGCCAATTACCGTCGAACCTTTATAGAAAACATAGTTACAGAAGCGGTTAAACATAATCTTGAAGGGATTAATATTGATTTTGAAAACATTAATTTAGAGGATAAGGATAATCTTACCCATTTTATAAATGAATTGAGATGGTATGCAAAACAATATGACCTAGTATTATCAATGGATGTAACTGTTATGGATGGTAGTGATAACTGGTCTAAATGTTATGATCGTAAGGCACTTGGGAAAATAGTTGATTATTTAATCATTATGACTTATGATGAGTACTGGGCTTCAAGTCCCGTTTCAGGCCCTGTTTCTTCAGCCGATTGGGTTGAAAAGAGTTTGAAAAAAATAATGACTATCGTACCAAGAGACAAAATCGTCATGGGAATCCCTCTCTATTCAAGACTATGGAGAGAGCGTATTAGCGAAACACTTCCCAATACCAATAAAACAAGTTCATCTGCGATTTCCATGATTAAACAAAACGAGCTCATTGAGACATCAGGTCAAACACCGATTTGGGATGATGAAAATAAGCTTTACTATATCAGTTATATAGAAGACGATACACAAGTTAAAATATGGATTGAAAACGCGGAGACCATAAGCTATAAGATAGATATTGCAAAAAACTTAGACCTAGGTGGAATTGCTTTTTGGAGAAGAGGCTTTGAAACAGATAACTTTTGGAATGAAATTGAATTACTAGAACGTTAGGAGGTCACTATGGAGAAATTTGGCGTGGTACTGAATATCAAAAAAATGTATAAGTATTTTGTTATGCTGATACTAGGCTTATCCCTGATTTTTTATGGATTGATGTCGTTCATTATTGACCAAACACAATTTAAAAATGTGATGACTGACGAGCAAATCATAGAACGTGCTAAAGATTTAGGCATGGTAGAATTAAAAGAAAATTTGGAGACCAATCATGATAAGAATCAATCAAATTAAATTTGATGTCAATGACCCTATTACAGAAGCAATGATAAGTAAAAAAGTGGCTCATGCTTTAAAAATATCGGAGTCAACCATTGAACGTATTATTAAAGTAAAAGAATCTATAGATGCAAGACGGAATGTTGTTATCTCATATACCTTTGACGTAGCAGTCAAAAATGAAAAAGCTTTATTAAAAAAGGGCTTCAAAAGAGCACCTCAATCCTATGAGCCCATTTATGTTACGGAATCTAAGTTAATTCGTGCTTACAGAGAGTCCGAACGAGAAAGTCAATTGCCTGCGCCTGTGATTATTGGTTATGGTCCGGCAGGAATGTTTGCAGGACTTACACTGGCAAAGGCAGGTATGAAACCGATTATTTACGAAATGGGAGAGGATATTGATCAGCGTGATGAGACCATAAAAGCCTTTTGGTCTGGGGGACAACTGAACGAAAAAAGTAACGTCCAATTTGGTGCAGGAGGGGCTGGAACCTATTCCGATGGGAAATTGACCACGCGTATAAAAGACCGCCGGATTGAAATGGTGATAGAAGCTTTTATAGAAGCAGGTGCACCAGAAGAAATCAGATATAAAAATAAGCCTCATATTGGAACTGACCTCCTAAAAGGGATTGTCAAATCGATTACAAAAACCATAGAAGCTTATGGCGGAACAGTTTGTTTTAATCATGAAGTAACCGACTTTAAAAAAGAAGATAAGCGCATCACAGCAATTGAACTTAATCAAGACACATGGATACCTGTTAATGAGGTGATATTGGCAATTGGGCATAGCTCAAGGCGTACTTTTGAGAAACTTCATAAAAAGCAACTTGAAATGATTCCTAAACCCTTTGCAGTAGGGGTGAGGATAGAACATCCTCAATCTATCATTAATCTTTCACAGTATGGTCGTGCTTATAAGAGCCCTAATTTGGGTCAAGCCGATTATAAATTGACTTATCAAACTAAAAAAGGCAGAAGTGTTTACTCTTTTTGTATGTGTCCTGGTGGAAGTGTTGTCGCTTCAGCGTCCGAAAAAGAGACAATAGTTGTTAATGGTATGAGCGAGTATAAAAGAGATTCGGGAACAGCCAACAGCGCCTTACTCGTAAATGTTAATCCAGAAGATTATATGAATCAAAAAAATCCAACGGTTCTTGATGGGATGTATTTTCAAAGAGCGGTTGAAAAAAAGGCCTACCAATTGACAGAGACCTATAGAGCTCCTAGCCAGACCGTAGGTGAATTCCTCAATCAAACGCTACCAATTGAAACGTATGAAAACAATTGGAAGGAAAAATATGGCGATTCAGATGTAGATTATCATTTAGCATTTGAAAGTCTAAAGCCTTCCTATCGCCCCGATGTTGTTTCAGAGAAACTTGAAGCGTGTTTACCAACTTTTATCTATGAAGCGATAAGAGAAGCCTTGCCAGTCTTCGGTCAGAAAATCAAAGGGTATGATGACCCCAGAGCTATTCTAACAGGGGTAGAAACACGCTCATCGTCTCCTATTAGAATGATCCGTGACATTGAAAGTTTAGAGTCTTCACACTATGAGGCCTTTTATCCATGTGGTGAAGGTGCGGGTTATGCTGGGGGCATTACGTCATCAGCTGTAGATGGTATAAAAGTTGCTGAAAAAGTGATTTTAAAGAGAATTCAATCAATAAAATAAAAAAATAATAAGTGGAATAATTTAAAAGGGAAACAGCTTGAAAAATGAGTTGTTTCCTTTTTTATTGAATAATAAATTGAAAATTCTGAAAAAAATGCGAAGTATTTTGATTTTTTTTGAGTGAATTTGAGTAGAAAATGAGATTTATTGTCTTATTTGAAGCCTTATGATAAAATTTGATTATTATTTAAGAAAATGTAATGAAATGAATGGATATAAAGCATACATATGTATAAATAGGGATGTTGCAAAAAATATATTTTTTTGTTACACTCTATTAATATTTGCATTGATAGAGTGTATTTTGCACATGATATAAGAGCACTAGCTTTTATATATATTTATTATGGAGGGGAATTATGGATAACAATTTAAACAAAAGGGATGGATTTTCATCCAGACTGGGGATTATTGCAGCTGCGGCAGGATCTGCAATAGGGTTAGGTAATATATGGAAGTTCCCTTATATTACTGGCGTTTACGGAGGAGCGGCATTTATCATTGTTTACCTCTTCTGTATTGCTTTAATTGGATTACCAGTTATGCTATCAGAGTTTACACTCGGTAGACGTGCACAGCTTAATGCCATAGGCACATTCAAAAAACTCAAACCAAACTCACCGTGGTTTGTCACTGGATGGTTAGGCTTTATTGCTGCATTTGTTATATTATCGTTCTATAGTGTTATTGCTGGATGGACATTAAGCTATGTTTTCAGTGCGATAATGAACAAGTTTGCAGGGGTTAATCCAGAAGGCGTTACCAATATGTTCAACTCACTTGTTTCTAATGGGTGGCAGCCGATTCTTTGGCAAATAATTTTCATGATTATTACAGCAAGTGTTATTCTTGGCGGGGTTAAAAATGGGATTGAAAAGTATTCTAAAATATTGATGCCACTATTATTAGTGATTATTATTGTTCTTGATATTCGTTCAATCACATTAAATGGAGCTGGACAAGGTCTTGCTTTCCTATTTAAACCGGACTGGAGTAAATTACATGCAGCAGGTGTTATGTCGGCCTTAGGGCATGCCTTTTTCTCTTTATCACTTGGTATGGGAACGATGATTACCTATGGATCATATATAGGGAAGAAAGAAAATCTTGGGGCGACTACTTTACAAGTAACCCTTGCTGATACAGCAATAGCTTTATTAGCAGGACTTGCTATTTTCCCAGCAGTATTTGCCTTTGGTATTGAACCTACTTCTGGACCAAGTCTTGTATTTATTACGTTACCAAATGTTTTCAATCAAATGCCACTGGGTTATATATTTGCTATTTTGTTCTTCTTGTTATTAGCTGTTGCCGCACTGACCTCTTCAATTTCAATTTTAGAAGTTGTCGTTGCTTATTTTGTAGAAGAACGTGGCTTCAATAGAAAGAAAGCAACTATTCTTTCAGCAACAGCCATCACCCTTTTAGGTGCCTTTGAATCATTAACCAATGGACCATTAGACGGCCTTTTCAAATTACCTTTATTAAAGGGTGGTATTGTTCATATGTATGGGTTCTTTGACTGGATGATTGAAATGTCAGATTTACTCTTGCCAATTGGCGGTTTCTTTATTGCAGTCTTTATTGGTTGGATTATGAAGCCAGACGATGTTAAAGATGAAATTACAAATGGGGGTACACGTGCAGTTTCTTGGTATGGCCTATTTAGATTTGTTATTAAGTTTATAGCACCGATACTCATTCTTATTACATTCTTGAACCTCATGTTTGGATGGTTATAGAAATTAAACAATAAGTAATATATAAATGGTGTAAGACACAAGAGGCTAGACGAAAGTCTAGCAAATGTGCTTTACACCATTTTTTTTCAAGATAATCAAGAGAGGGCTTAAGTCATGTAACATTGATAGAATACCATGATAAGTATTTGGGACTTAAGCTGACTTGAACGTTCAGTTGATGACTTATGAATGATGAAACTTATAATTTATAGCTTGTAATCTCTTCACAATAAGAACATTCATATTCTAATTTACCATTGGCTTTAATGAGTTTAAAAGTTGGAATAGCATAATCATCGGTATGTGTAATACATCTGGGATTATTGCAGACAATGCCACCTTTGATTTCTTGCGGAATTTGAACACGATGTTTTTCCACTAAGTGATTGTCTTTGATGATATTTACCGTAATATTTTGATCAATCAATCCTAGAACATCCATATTGACATCAAAAGTATTTTCAATTTTGATAATATCTTTTGCGCCAAGTGCACCACTTGATACATTCATCAATAAAACCACAGGATTATTAGTTTGACTAAATAACTTATTAAAAATCTTGATACCTTTTCCAGCTTTTATATGATCAATAACAATACCGTTTTCAATCCCTTTAACCTCTAGCATAAGGACCCACCTCCAATAATTTAGTAATAAGAGCCATTCTAATATAAACACCCATTTGAGCTTGTTCAAAATAAACAGCTCTAGGATCATCATCTACACTGTAGTCAATTTCATTGACACGGGGAAGGGGATGCATAACAATCATATCTTCACGTGCATCTTTAAGTTTGTCACGTGTCAATTTATAAGAATTTTTAAGTTTCAAGTAGTCTTCTTCATTAAAGAAACGCTCTTTTTGTATACGTGTCATATATAAGACGTCAATCTCATCGATGATCTCTTCAATATAAGTTACTTCTACTAATTCGACCTTATAGTCTTCAATCAGTTGACGTTTGAGAGCGGAAGGTAGTCTCAACTCTGGTGGAGAAATAAGATAAAATTTATCATTTCCAAAGCGAGCGAGTGTACGAATGAGTGAATGGACTGTACGGCCATATTTTAAATCACCGCAGAAAGCCACATGGTGCCCATCAATTTTACCTTTAAAACGTTTGATCGTAATAAGATCAGTAAGAGTTTGAGTTGGATGTTGATGTCCTCCATCACCCGCATTGATAACAGGAACGTTAGAATATTGAGAGGCTAGTTTGGGTGCACCTTCTTTAGGATGTCTCATAACAATAATATCAGAATAGTAGCCCATGACCTTAATCGTATCGGCGAGACTTTCCCCTTTACTGGTTGAAGAAGTGTTCGCATCTGCAAACCCTACGACATTACCACCAAGACGCATCATAGCGCTGTCAAAGCTAAATTTTGTACGTGTGCTGGGTTCGAAAAAGAGAGAAGCCAGTATTTTTCCTTCACATGCTTTGTTAAAAATGCGTGGGTTTTCAAACATGTCTAGTCCGAAATCAACCATCTCCATGATTTCTTCAACAGATAGGTCTTCCGGTTCAATAAGATGTCTCATATAATCCTCCTTTTGATTTCACAGAATCACATTAAAGTAGAACAGTTTTTAGGTGCCCTTTATAAGTCAGTACAGGTTAAAAATTGCTATAAAAAAACCTCTTACGAAAAGTCGTAAGAGGTTTAAATTGTATAATTAGCTTCATTGAGAAAGTTAGCCCGATTTAAAACTTTAAAACGCCAACTCGCCTATGTAAGTTAATGACACATCACCTTATCGACCTCTCGGATCAATTTAAAAGAGTGTTTCTATAACCAAATTCATCATAACATATTCGCAAAGACTTGGTCAATAAGACAATTATTACAAAAAACACATGAATAAACGTCTATTCTTTTTTATTGATAAAACTTGACATTCAAAATTTACTATGTTAAATTGTAGAAAATTATATAGCACCTTTAATCAGGTACGAGAGACCTGCAAGGTAAACACAAAAGAAGATGATAATAAGCGAAGAGGCTTATTCTATTTAAATGCAAACACCTAGCAGGCAGCTAGGTGTTTTTTTATGTCACGAAATTGCATAAATAAGGGAGGTAACATGAAAAAAATCATCAAAGACGCATGGGTTATAAGCCCTGAAAATCACTTGAATGGGAATTATCATATCCTCATTGAAAATGATAAAATTCAAAAGGTGATTTCCGCTGAAACACAAGATACTAGCCAATTAGAGATTATAGATTCGATGCAATCAGATTCACAAGTTGAAGTCATAGAAGCGAAAGACACTTTACTTATTCCTGGACTTATAGATTTGCATGTTCATTTGAGAGAGCCTGGTTTTGAATACAAAGAAACGATATATACCGGAAGTCGTGCTTGTGCTAAGGGCGGGTACACAACGGTTGCCTGTATGCCGAATACCAAACCAGCACTTGATTCAGTTGACCACCTTAATATGTTAAAAGATATTATAAGAAAAGATAGCCTTATAGACATTAGACCAATAGGTGCCATTACACATAATATAGCAGGTGAAAGCCTAACCGACCATCAAGCACTCCTTGAAGCAGGTGCACTTGCCCTTTCAGATGATGGACATACAACCATGAATCCAGATTATATGATCAAAGCTTTTGAAGCTTCACGTCAGTTTAACCGTCCTGTTATTACACATTCAGAAGACCATACCATTACAGAACAATATCAAGATGAAATTTATCCGATAGAAGCAGAATACAAAATAGTAGAGAGAGATGTTGAATTATGTCGAATCTCACAAGGCATTTTACATGTGGCGCATGTGAGTGGTCATCAAGCACTTGAAAGTATTAGGAAAGGCAAAGCATCAGGTGTAGAAGTGACATGCGAAGTCGCACCACATCATTTTGCACTTAATAATACAATAATAGATACCCACGTGGCAAGTGCCAAAGTCAATCCTCCTATTAGAACGCCTAAAGAACAAGAGGCACTCATCGAAGGGATACGTTCAGGACTTGTAGATATTATTGCAACGGATCATGCCCCTCATGATAAAAAGAGTAAAGCACAAGATTATGCCAAAGCAGCTTATGGCATTTCAGGCATAGAAAGTGCATGGCAGATTTCTTACACCAAATTGGTTTTAGAAGAAAAAATTCCGCTTGAGCATATGATTGCTATGATGACCAGTCAACCAGCAAAAATAGGGCGATTAGAAAAAGTAGGGTGTATTCAAGAAGGTTATTATGCTAATTTAACGTTTATTGATTTAGAATCAGAATCTATTATTGATCCGGATAACTTTATTTCAAAAGGTAAAAACTCACCTTTTAAAGGTTACCCTGTCAAAAGTCAAGTTATAAGAACCATGTATAGAGGAGAAACCGTTTATTTTGAAGGAGGTCAATTATGATCATTGATCAATTAATTGAAAGTATCATAGCAAAGCAAAGTCCAATCGTTGTCGGTTTAGATCCAAGATTAGAAAGTTTACCACCCGAAATTGTCAAAGAAGCCATCAATCAATATGGAGAAAGTCTTGAAGCGGCAGCCAATGCCATCTTACAGTTTAACAAAGGCATTATTGATGCCGTTTATGAAGAAGTTCCAGCAGTTAAACCTCAAATTGCTTTTTACGAGCAATACGGTATTGAGGGTCTAAAAGCTTATAAAGAAACGTGTGAATATGCCAAGTCAAAAGGCCTTATCGTTATTGCAGATGTCAAGAGAGGTGATATTGGCTCAACATCAAAGGCCTATTCAAATGCCTTTTTAGGTAGCGTGCAAGTAGGCAATACAAAACTTAAAGCCTTCCACTCAGATTTTCTTACCATCAATCCCTATTTAGGAGATGATTGTATGAGAGAATTTATGGCAGACATTAAAGCCAATGATAAAGGGATGTTTATCCTTGTTAAAACATCTAATCCAACATCAGGGCAATTACAAGATTTAATGACGGGAGATTACAGAATATACGAAAAGACTGCACAAATCGTTGACCAATGGAATCAAGAAAATGTGGGCGAAAAAGGCTATTCTCCTATTGGAGCCGTAGTAGGAGCCACTTATCCAGAAGAGCTTAAACGCCTAAGAGCACAAATGCCAAAAGCTTTTCTATTAGTACCCGGTTATGGCGCACAAGGCGGTGGGGCCCAAGAAGTTCTTGAAGCATTTGATGATAATGGTCTGGGTGCTATTATCAATAGCTCAAGAGGTATTATATTTGCATACCAAAAAATGGATTTACCCTACCAAGAAGCAGCTAAAAAAGCAGTCCTAGAAATGAAAAAAGATATTCTAGAAACACTGAAGGCGAATGGCAAAGCACGCTCATATATGAAATAGCATGTGAGTTGGGAAGTGATTAATGAATCTGTTAATCGAGTAGAATAGATAATGACAAGGATATCAGTATAATGATTTAGAGGAGAAAACATGAAATTTCAAGGATTAGTCAAAATAATACAAAAAAATTGGCTGACAGAAGAGACGGTTCAATTTATAGTAGAAAGACCTGAACAACTGGATACCATCCACCCCGGACAATTCTTTCAATTAAAATCAAAGAGTGTACTACTAAGAAGACCAATATCAGTAAGTGGTATAGGGGCACATACTCTTGAATTTACAATTAAGATATTAGGAGAAGGGACTCAAAGTTTGAGCCAGTTAAAAGTTGAAGAGACACTTGATATCATAGGGCCCTTGGGGAATGGTTATGAAGTAGGAGATGAAAGTAAGGTTTTGATTGTTGGAGGGGGAATCGGCGTAGCCCCTCAAAAAGGATTAATAGAGCGTTTATCACCTAAAACACATGTAACAAGCATTCTAGGATTTAAAGAAGATCCCTATCTGTTAGATTCCTTTAAAGCACTTTCAAATGATTTAATTATTATGTCTGAAAAGAATCAAAACTATCAAATAGGATTTGTAACGACCCCTTTAGAGGCATTGCTTTCTAAAGGTGAGCGATTTGAAGCCATCTACTGTTGTGGTCCAGAAGCCATGTTTAAAAGTGTTCTTAAAGTACTTGAAAAATATCATCAGCGTGCGCAATTTTTAATGGAAGAAAAAATGGCATGTGGTATAGGAGCCTGCCTTGTGTGCACTTGTAAAATAAAAGATAAAAATAAACAAGACGGTTTTAAGCATGCCAAAATGTGTAAAGATGGCCCTATGTTTTATTCAGATGAGGTGATGATAAATGACTAATAATATGAAAGTTGATTTAAATGGCCTTATTTTGAAAAATCCTATTACTGTTGCTTCAGGAACTTTTGGTTTTGGCAGAGAATACGCAGAGTTAATAGACCTTAACCAACTGGGGGCTATTTCAGTCAAAGGATTAACTTTAGAAGAGAGACAGGGTAACAGCGGTAAAAGAATTGCTGAAACGCCTATGGGAATGATCAATAGCGTTGGATTACAAAATCCAGGTGTCCACACCTTTATAAAAGAAGAAATTCCATTCTTGAGACAATTTGATACTAAAATAATAGCTAATATCAATGGGAATACCATAGAAGAATATGTTAAAATGGCACACATCTTAGATCAAGAAGATGTCGATTCCATTGAACTTAATATCTCTTGCCCCAATGTCAAAAATGGCGGATTAGCTTTTGGCACAAACCCTCAAGTCGTGAGAGAAATAGTGAGAGCAGTAAGAAAAGCGAGTCAAAAACACCTTATTGTTAAATTGTCTCCTAACGTAACGGATATAAAGCCAATTGCAGTAATTTGTGAAGAAGAAGGGGCAGATTGTTTATCACTTATTAATACCTTATCGGGGATGGTTATTGATATATATAAGAAGAAAACCGTGCTAGATAGAAAAAGTGGAGGTCTTTCAGGACCAGCAGTAAAACCAGTAGCAGTTAAATTAGTACATGATGTTTACAATAGTGTCAGCATACCCATACTGGGGATGGGGGGGATTAGTTGCGGAACAGATGCAATAGAATTTTTGTTAGCAGGAGCAAATGCGATAGCCGTAGGCACAGCCAACTTTGTTAATCCAAAAGTGACCTTAAATATATTAGAAGAGATAAAAACCTATATGGAACAAATGAACATTGATCAAGTAAGTCAAATAACAGGTGCATTAAATCAAGAATAGAATTTAAAGCTTGATCTGTACCCGCATTCTCATCAATGCATTGGATGATGAAGAGAGGAACCTTATAAGTTGATCTAAAAGATGAATAGAGGCCTCTCTTTATTCTTAAATAAAGAGTAGAATCAATTAATGATAGAATGATTATTGAAGGTATAAGATAAAGCAAGGCTTTAATTCATTTTGAGGTCTAAAGACAATTAACTGATTTTTTTCAAAAAAAGATTGACTCGATTTAGAGCTGAAACCTGTAAAATCAATAGATTGAACGAATTAAAAATAGAAGTATGAATAGAATTAATTATCTGAATATTAATTATTTCAAAAAAGGTGTTGACGAGGTTATTATTCTGTAGTAAGATAGTCAAGCAGTCATCACTGACCGCAACATTTCAATCAAAAGTAACCTGTTAATTAAGTTAAGAAGTTGTAAATAGAAAGTAAAAAACTTTTAAAAAAACTTCGAAAAAGATGTTGACATGAAAAACGATTGATGATATTATAAGTAAGTCGCCGCAAGGTGTTAAACACTTTCGGATGACGGTTAAGGACTTTGAAAATTGAATAGCGCAAATGAATTAAAAAACACGCAATTCCTTGACGGAGAGCGATTGGAACTTTAGGGTTTCGATTGAAGGAAGTTAAAGAAAACAAGTGATAAAGCAGATTCGAAAGAATCAACGGAAACGTTTGTAGAAATACAAACAAGCAAGTTAGCTCGTTTTGAGATAACAGGCAAACATTAAATTATATTTAAGAGTTTGATCCTGGCTCAGGATGAACGCTGGCGGCGTGCCTAACACATGCAAGTCGAGCGAGAAGTTTTGGAATGAGCCTTCGGGTGAGTGAAGAAATGGAAAGCGGCGGACGGGTGAGTAACGCGTGGGTAACCTACCCCATACAAAGGGATAGCCACTGGAAACGGTGATTAATACCATATAAGACTACGCTATCGCATGATAAAGTAGTCAAAGATTTATCGGTATGGGATGGACCCGCGTCTGATTAGCTAGTTGGTAAGGTAACGGCTTACCAAGGCGACGATCAGTAGCCGACCTGAGAGGGTGATCGGCCACATTGGAACTGAGACACGGTCCAAACTCCTACGGGAGGCAGCAGTGGGGAATATTGCACAATGGGCGAAAGCCTGATGCAGCAACGCCGTGTGAGTGATGAAGGCCTTCGGGTTGTAAAACTCTGTCCTAAGGGAAGAAAAAAATGACGGTACCTTAGGAGGAAGCCCCGGCTAACTACGTGCCAGCAGCCGCGGTAATACGTAGGGGGCAAGCGTTATCCGGAATCACTGGGCGTAAAGGGTGCGTAGGCGGCAAAGCAAGTCAGAGGTGAAAGGCATTGGCTCAACCAATGTAAGCCTTTGAAACTGCTAGGCTTGAGTGCAGGAGAGGTAAGTGGAATTCCTAGTGTAGAGGTGAAATTCGTAGATATTAGGAGGAACACCAGTGGCGAAGGCGACTTACTGGACTGTAACTGACGCTGAGGCACGAAAGCGTGGGGAGCGAACAGGATTAGATACCCTGGTAGTCCACGCCGTAAACGATGAATACTAGGTGTCGGGGGTCGAACCTCGGTGCCGCAGCAAACGCATTAAGTATTCCGCCTGGGGAGTACGCACGCAAGTGTGAAACTCAAAGGAATTGACGGGGACCCGCACAAGCAGCGGAGCATGTGGTTTAATTCGAAGCAACGCGAAGAACCTTACCAAATCTTGACATCTCTCTGACCGTACCTTAATCGGTACCTTCTCTTCGGAGACAGAGATGACAGGTGGTGCATGGTTGTCGTCAGCTCGTGTCGTGAGATGTTGGGTTAAGTCCCGCAACGAGCGCAACCCTTATGTTTAGTTGTTAACAGGTTAAGCTGAACCCTCTAGACAGACTGCCGGGGACAACTCGGAGGAAGGTGGGGATGACGTCAAATCATCATGCCCCTTATGATTTGGGCTACACACGTGCTACAATGGCTGGTACAACGGGAAGCGAAAGAGTGATCTGGAGCGAATCCTAAAAAGCCAGTCCCAGTTCGGATTGTAGGCTGAAACTCGCCTACATGAAGTTGGAGTTGCTAGTAATCGCGGATCAGAATGTCGCGGTGAATGCGTTCCCGGGTCTTGTACACACCGCCCGTCACACCATGGAAGTTGAGGGCGCCCGAAGTCAGTGGCCTAACCGCAAGGAAGGAGCTGCCGAAGGTGAAATCGATGACTGGGGTGAAGTCGTAACAAGGTAGCCGTATCGGAAGGTGCGGCTGGATCACCTCCTTTCTAAGGAGAATTAGACATTTGCGCTATTTGATTTTGAGAGTCCTTTAAAAAGGAAACTCAAAAGAAGAAAAAGAGACCAGTGGGGGTTTAGCTCAGCTGGGAGAGCACCTGCCTTGCACGCAGGGGGTCAAGAGTTCGAATCTCTTAATCTCCACCATTAACTTTTTTTCATCAAACTTGAACTTTGAAAATTGCATATAGAAGAGAAACCGACTATTAAATAAGTGAAAACTTATCAAATAATCACAAACACAAGCAGTTAGTTGACAGTTTGCATAGCAAACGTCAAAGTGGAAAAGTCAATTCTAAGAATTGATGGCCACAAAATAATCAAACTTAGAGTAACATCTAAGAAAAAAGATTTCAAACTGTCTAGTATAAAACTAAAACTCTAACGAGGTTTAGGTCAAGTTACTAAGAGCATAGGGTGAATGCCTTGGTACCAGGAGCCGAAGAAGGACGTGGTAAGCTGCGAAAAGCTACGGGGAGCTGCAAGCAAGTGTAGATCCGTAGATGTCCGAATGGGGAAACCCACTTAGCGTAATGGCTAAGTATCCATGAGTGAATTCATAGCTTATGGAGGGGAACTCGGGGAACTGAAACATCTAAGTACCCGAAGGAAGAGAAAACAAAAGTGATTTCCTAAGTAGCGGCGAGCGAACGGGAAATAGCCCAAACCTAAGTCTACGGACGAAGGGGTGTGGACAGTCGACAAAGGTAGTCTAAATTTTAGTAGAATCGTTTGGGAAAACGAGCCAGAGAGTGTGAGAGCCACGTAAACGAAAAGAGGAGGACGCCGAGACTGATCCGGAGTACCACGGAGCACGAGAAACTTTGTGGGAAGCAGGCAGGACCATCTGCCAAGGCTAAATACTACCTGGTGACCGATAGTGAATAGTACCGTGAGGGAAAGGTGAAAAGAACCCCTGGAGGGGAGTGAAAAAGAACCTGAAACCCTATGTTTACAAGCAGTGGAAGTTCGTTAAAGAACGACCACGTACTTTTTGTAGAACGGGCCAACGAGTTACGTTATGCAGCAAGGTTAAGTGCTTAAGGTACGGAGCCGAAGCGAAAGCGAGTCTGAAAAGGGCGAAAGTTGTATGGCGTAGACCCGAAACCGGGTGACCTATCCATGTGCAGGTTGAAGCTGAAGTAAAATTTAGTGGAGGACCGAACCCATATCTGTTGAAAAAGGTTGGGATGACATGTGGATAGCGGAGAAATTCCAATCGAACTCGGAGATAGCTGGTTCTCCTCGAAATAGCTTTAGGGCTAGCCTTGATCTTAGTGATACGGGGGTAGAGCACTGAATGTCCTAGGGGCTTTCACCGGCTACCGAAGACTATCAAACTCCGAATACCGTAATCATATGATCAGGAGTCAGACTATGTGTGATAAGATTCATAGTCGAAAGGGAAAGAGCCCAGACCATCAGCTAAGGTCCCAAAATGTAAGTTAAGTGGGAAAGGATGTGGGATTGCACAGACAACTAGGATGTTGGCTTAGAAGCAGCCATACATTTAAAGAGTGCGTAATAGCTCACTAGTCGAGTGATCCTGCGCCGAAGATTACCGGGGCTAAAACTTACTACCGAAGCTATGGAATTATACTTAGGTATAATTGGTAGAGGAGCATTGTGTGAGGGGCGAAGCAGTATCGAAAGAAGCTGTGGACATCACACAAGAGAGAATGTTGG
>CAXXWR010000007.1:0-965677 GCA_963666805.2 uncultured Fusibacter sp.
TCAAAAGCAGCTTCAATTGTACTTGCAAGCTGATTCAATTTATTGGCATAAGTCATGTTTTTCTCCAATTATTTGTCTATTTTTTTCTCTATCATATTGCCCGACTCTTGCATGATCATCATTATCTTAGACTCTGTTGCCTCAAGAATTTCAAAACATTCTCGATAAACTTTCACGCCTTCTTCAAATTGTCTTAACATTTCTTCGAGACTAATATCGCCTCTCTCTAAATTTGAAGATAATTCATTGAGTTTTAACATTTTTTGTTCAAATGTATAGCGGTCATCTTTCATCGCTATTCCTCCTAACATTTTATACAAAACACACGCAACAAACAATTGGTATTTAGAATTTTTTATTCATTCTCAGTAATTTCTACGATTTTACTCTGTATTTTACCATCTTTGAGTACGATTTCAACAGAATCATCCTCTTTTGCTTGTTTTACACTGGTCATCAATTGTCCATTATTATATTTAACTACACTATACCCTCTTGACATAATATTTAACGGACTTAATGAGTGTAATTTTTCGCCTTGTGCTTCTAGCTGTTCTCTCAGAAGACTTAAACGATTATTGACCGTTTTCTCATAGAGTGCTTTAGTATGTGCTATTTCTTTTTGATGCTTTTCTATTTTATAAAGGCACTGTTTCGCCATCCATTCCGGACTATGCCTTTGAATTTTCGTTTTTTCAAGTACCACACGGCGGTTGACCACACGTGTCATATGATTCATCATTTGCCTAAGTTCATAGGCCGTTTCTTCTTTAGAGCAAATCGTCATTTCGGCAGCAGCCGAAGGCGTTGGTGCTCTTAAATCTGAAACAAAATCGCTAATAGTAAAGTCAGTTTCATGTCCTACACCTGAAACAACTGGGATCTTTGAAGCAAAAATCTGCCTTGCCACGACTTCTTCATTAAAAGACCAAAGTTCCTCAATAGAGCCGCCTCCTCTTGAAAGGATAATCACATCAACATCTTGCCGTTGATTGAAATAATCAAGCGCTTCACATATTTCATCTTTAGATAACTCGCCTTGAACTCTAACAGGATAGATAAGCAGGTTCGATAGATTTGATCTTCTTTGAGCCACAGAAATAATATCTCTCACTGCAGCACCTGTAGGTGACGTAATGACGCCAATCTTGGAAGGATACTGAGGAATAGCTTGCTTCTGACTTTGATCGAATAAGCCTTCTTTCTCAAGTTGCTTTTTAAGGGCTTCAAATTTTATATAAAGCGCACCAATGCCCACTTGTTCAATTTCATCAACATAAAGCTGGTATCTACCGTCGCGTTCATAAATGCTCACGCGACCTTTCGCATGAACTTTATCACCATTTTTAGGTAATCGCTCCACACGACTCAACTGTTGGCTAAACATCACACAATTTAGTTTGCTGCCTTCATCTTTCAAGGTGAAATACGCATGACCGCTACTGTGTCGTGTAAAATTCGATATTTCGCCTTCAATAATAACCCGATTAATAATAGGGTCTGTCGATAAAAGTCGTTTCAAATATTGATTAATCTCTGAGACAGAGAATGCACGCATTTTTAACATTTTGTATACTCCTGACTCCCTAACAAAGCAATACCATAAGCATTATCTTTGGCATATTGAGGTGTCGCAAAAACGATTTGGCCTTGTCTTTTACAATGCATCTTTAACCATTCTCGAATAATTGAATTGGACGAAACCCCACCTGAAATCACAAGTGGCAAAGTCTTATCATAGGTCTCAATAAGACGGCTTAATAGCGCTGCTATTGTATTAAACAGTACTCTCGCTACTTTATCCATGGGCTCTGTTTCAAGCCGTTTCATCAGTTGATTTTCCAAACCAGATATATTAAAATGACCCGCTTGAACAGCCTTTACCTGAATGTATTCTTTTGTTTCTACAGATTGAGCTAATTTGTCGAGCGCTGCACCACAAGGAAATTCAAGACCTGCCGCCACACCTATTCGGTCAATGAGCTGTCCAAAATTAAGGTCAAGCGTTCCGCCTACGATTTCAGAAAAAATGCGATCACCTTCCCAGTGACTCTTCAAAATTTCTGTTGTACCTCCTGATAAGTGCATTCCTAAAAAAGGCGTCTTAATAATCCCTAAGGAACTGGTTGCCATAGCTGCCATCAAATGCCCCTCTTGATGAGTATAATACTTGATATCAGCCTGATTAACAATGGCAAAATTTTTAGAAAATAAAACACCTGCATTAAAAACGGGCATGTATGACCCTTCAACATTCCTAGGTTTTTCACTTACAGCAACACAAGTAATTTGATGAATATCAACTTGTTGCGATAAGTCTTCAAGAATCGTCGTCAACTGGTGAACATGTTGAAAAAAGGCCTCAGACTGTCTAAGTCCTTTCTGACCCTTTTTAACCTTCAACAAACTTGCTGATTCATACACAATCTGTCCCGCCTCATCAATCACACAAGCTGAAGTTGTATAATTACTGGTGTCAATCCCTAAAATCATGTCTATTCTGCCTCTTCTACTAATTTGCCGAGTAAACCATTAATAAACTTACCTGATTTTTCATCCACAAACTTTTTACCCAAATTGATGGCTTCATTAATCGAAACCTTAGTTGGAATATCGTCTAACCAATTGATTTCAGTTATGGCAATTCTCAATATAGCTAAATCGACCTTGCCTATTCTCTCAATTTTCCATCCCTTCAGATGCGTTAAAATAATATCATCTACTTTAGGTTGGTTGATCAGAAAAGTCTCTACAATATTTTTAATGTAGACGATGTCCAACTTTTCTCCGTATTGCTCTATCATGGCATCAATCTTCTCAGGCAAAAAAGCTTGATGGATATCCATCTGATAGAGTAATTCCATTGCGACTTCACGGCTGCGCGCTCTGTTCATACTGCCTCCATATTCCATTATTAAAGGAATTTCATCATGAATTATGACAAAATTCCTTGTCTTCTTTATCTTATAAAACCTTGTCTTCATGAAAAAGACTAACTTCAGAAGAAGTCAGCCTATTGATCAGACATTTTATCAGCTAAGTAATCTTTAATATTAATCGCTTCAATAGAAACATCTACACTCGCCACTTCAAGACCTGTCATTGATTCTATGGCTAACTTGACATTTTCTTGTACTTCTCGAGCCACTTCATGCACTTTTGAACCATAATCGACAATCACGCTAAGTGCAACACTCACCACTTGATCTACCATTTCAACTTTAACACCTTTATTGAAATTCTTTTTACCAATCATTTCGAGAACATCATCTTGAAATGTGCCGCTTAAAGCTTTGATTCCTTCGATTTCTGATGTTGCTATACTTGTGATTACACCGATAACATCATCTGCAATATTAACGCTGCCATTATTGTATGAATTTATATTTAAATTTTCTGCCATGATGAAAGCCTCCTCATTGAATCTACTATATCATGTCTTTGTTTTTTTGAATGCTTCACATAAGTCATCTATATTAAATGAATATCTTTATTATAACACAAACCTAAGAGTGGTTACAATCCTTTCTCTCTATAGATTCATAGCAGCAAGCGCGTGAATTAAAAAATCCCATCACAAGTGACGGGATTTTTATAAATACTTATTATACTTTAACTTCTAACTATTCTTCGTCACATGAACACGACTCATCGTCGCAATCACAATCATCTGAAAATTCAATGATTAACCCACAATTAGGACAAGTAATTTCTCCACCCTCGTCAATAATTTGGTCTTCTACAAAAATAGTTTCCCCACAGTCAGGACATTCTAAATCTTCGTAATCTTCTTCTAGTTCATAGACATCATCTTCAACTACAGAAAGATCATCATCAATGATTTGAGCATATTCGTCAAGTTCAACGACTGCTTCGCTTAAATCATCAATTTCTTCATAAACGTCTTCTATTTCGTTTGCGAATTCTCCTAAGATATCGACAATTTGCATCAATAACTTGCCTTCTTTAGTTGTCGAATCAATCTCCATACCTTCAGCAAGTCCTTTTAAATAGGCTACGCGTTCATTTAAATAGCTCATCGTCTTCCCTCCTTAATGGGTTTAGGTTATTTATTTGAATGGCAAAAGCCAGACAAAACACTAATCATTTGATCTTGATAAATATTCGCCACTTCTTGTATCAATTTTGATTTTATCACCAACATTAACGAATGCAGGCACACTAATTTCAGCACCTGTTTCAACTTTAGCTTTTTTAGTAACGTTAGTAGCAGTATCACCTTTAACGCCTGGTTCAGCATCTACAATTTCAAGAATAACAAAGTTAGGTGCTTCAACAATAAAGCAATTTCCTTTGTAGAATCTTAAAGTTGCGTTGTCATTTTCTTTGATAAATTGAATCGCATCTTCAACCAATTCTTCTGATAATGGAATTTGTTCATACGTTTCATTGTCCATGAAGTAATAAACTTCACCATCACTGTATAGGTATTGCATTTCTTTCGTTTCAATATGCGCTCTAGGGAATTTTTCAGATGGGTTAAACGCTTGTTCTCTGATTGTTCCAGTAAGTAAACTTTTGTATTTAGTTCTTACAAATGCTGCACCTTTACCCGGCTTAACGTGTTGGAAATCTACAACTACTACAGGTTCACCATTTATCTCAAATGTCACACCTTTTCTAAATTCACTTGCAGAAATCATTTCATAACCTCCAAAAATAATATTATATTTCAAATAGATGTTTAGGAGCATCAGTTAATACTTCATAACCATCTTCTTTAACAAGAATCATATCTTCAATTCTAACACCGCCAAAGCCTTCAATATAAAGCCCTGGTTCTATTGTGATGACCATCCCCGCTTCAAGTTTCATGGGTTGATCATTGGTAATAATAGGTGATTCATGAAGGGATAGTCCAATCCCATGCCCTAATCCGTGAACATTTTCACGATAATAACCATGATAGGCAAATAAATCATCCACGGTCTTAACAATCTCTGAACACCTTATGCCCGGCCTAATCATCTTCAAAGCCATTTGATAAGCCTGATAAACAATGCCATAAAGGTTTCGCTGTTTTTCAGTGGCATGTCCTATAACAAGAGTACGTGTCATATCGGAACAATAACCATTATACAAACAACCATAATCCACTGTTAAGAAATCTCCATCATTAATGATTTTATCAGATGGAAGGCCATGTGGCAATGCTGTTCTGCCCCCAGAGACCAATATTGTTGAAAAAGATAGCTTTTTTGCCCCTTTTTCGCTCAAAATCGCTTCTAAACATTCACCTACTTCTTTTTCACTCATACCCTTTTGAATCTCTTTTAACAAAAGCTTATAGGTTTCTGATGCAATTTGAGCTGCTTTTTTAACAATTTCAATCTCAGTTTCAGTCTTGATCATTCTTAAAGACTCAACAAAAGAAGTAACCCTTTTAATATTAACTACTTTACAAGCATCAATTCGTCGTTGTCTAGCCTGTGTCAAATGTTTTTTTTCAATGCCAAGCGTCTTCAACGCTAACTGATCTATCATTTTGAAAAGATCATCTTCATTATTGACGGTTACCAGTCTCACATATTCCATCATAAGCTCTGAGTAACGTCGATCGACAAAAACAATCCATTCATCTTTTAATAAAAGCATGCCTCGTGTCAAAAGAGGGATTCCTGTTAAATACTCTATATTTTGATCATCAAAAATCAACATTCCTTCACAAGCATATTGGTCAAGTTGTTGATTTATTATCGCTTTACTGGTCATTTAATTTATTTTGCCTCATGAAGCCACTGGATGGCCTTAAAATAGCTCGCTTCTCTTTCGCCTAAGAATCGAGTCGTACAGACCGGCTCAATAACTGACACACGTCTAAAGGCTTCTCGATTTTCAACATCTGACAGGTGCACTTCAACAAAGGGAATTGCCATGGATTCTATCGCATCGCGTATAGCATAGCTATAATGCGTATAAGCACCTGCATTGATAATACATCCATCATATTCAGCTTCTTCGAGTTGGTGGATACAATCTATAATCTCGCCTTCGTGATTTGACTGCATAAAATCAACTGCTATTGAGGCGTCCAAGTTATGAGCATAATCGATTATCATTGCTTGTAAATCTTCTAATGTAAATGTCCCATAGTGCTCTTTTTTGCGTTTGCCCAATCGATTTAAATTGGGACCATTAATCACCATTATCTTCATTTTTTCACCTGCTTATTTCATCATTATCTCTGCTACAATAGTCTCTATATCTTTGTCATCTATAATGATTACATCATCTGAAAAAGCGTTATAGAGGGGGTGTCTTTCTGCTAATAATTCACCAATGCCTTGTTTTTTTAACACAGGTCTATTTTCACTTTCACCACTAAGATGGTCAGACAAGGTTTCATGCGTTCCTTGTAAATAGATTACGCGTCCTATCACTTGAAGTAACGCTTTGTGGTCACTCTTTTTAACGATGCCACCACCTGTACTAAGTACGATTCCCTGCCCGTGATTATTTTTTAAAAAGGCACTTTCACATTGTCTAAAATAAGTTTCACCCTTCATTTCAAAAATTTCGGGAATAGACATTCCTTCCTGCGCTTCAATCGCTTCATCCATATCTACAAAAGTATAGGATAAGGCCCTCGCTAACGCTTTGCCAACCGTTGATTTTCCGCATCCCATCATGCCTATAAGAACAATATTGCCGCCTTCTTTATCCGCTTTTTTTTCAATATAATCGTGGGTTTGTGTCATTTTACATGCTTCCTTATTCTCATTTGATTTGAATAGTCAGTCCATAAGGCTCACTGATGACTCTCTTATGTACGCAGAAACAACCTAATTGATTCAAGACACCACCGAAAACAACTCAGGTGTTTCAAGTTTATTTTCAGTTGTCATGATTCGCTCTTAAGCCGTCTGCCTGTATCAATTGCTTCTCTTTGTTCTATAGTTTACGGTTAAGATAGCTATCAAAATCAATGAGTTTGATTTCATAAGGGCTATCCATATAACAACTGGTTAATATAAAATCAGCAGTTGAACGATTTGTGGCAATTGGAATGTTATATAAAGTAGCAATTCTTAATAAGGCTTTGACATCTGGATCATGTGGATGCATACTCATTGGATCCCAGAAGAAAATCATAAAATCAATTTTGCCTTCTACAATTTTGCTTCCTACTTGTTGGTCACCGCCTAATGGGCCACTATTATAACCTCTCACAGGCAAGCCAGTTGCTTCGGCTACTATTTTAGCAGTTGTTCCTGTGCCGTATAAAAAATGTTTAGTCAATTCATCCTTATGATTTCCAACCCAATCAATCATATCTTTCTTACGTGAGTCATGTGCAATCAATGCAATGTTTTTAGCTGCTGGTAATATTTTTGTTTTGCTCATACGATACCTTCTTTCTCTATTTTCTATTTTAATAAATAAAATACATATATCAGTTTCATTTTCTTAACTATTACTATTTTACATGATTTAAGGGAAAATTGTCACCCGCAAATTAGAAAAAGTAGCAGTTTTACCGCTACTTTACATAAAAGGCTGGTTTTGAAGCATAATCTGCTTATTTCCCATTCATGATAGACATCACTTTTGTGGTCATGATATCAATGGCTACTTTATTATAACCACCTTCTGGAATAATGATATCAGCGAACTTTTTAGTGGGTTCTACAAATTGTTCATGTGCTGGCTTTACAGTCGTTAAATACTGATTGATAACCGAGTCAAGTGTACGCCCACGTTCATTGATATCACGTGTAATTCTACGAATAATACGCACATCAGCATCTGTATCTACAAATATCTTAATATCCATTAAGTCTCTTAATCTTTGATCATCAAGCACCAGAAGGCCTTCAATAATGACAATGTCTTTAGGATAAACACTGACTGTTTCCGTTTCCCTATTGTGTTTTGAAAAATTATAAATCGGTTTTTCAATCACTTCATTGTTTAAAAGTGCTGTCAAATGTTTAAGTAACAGCTCTGTATCAAATGCCAAAGGGTGGTCATAATTGGTTTTCACACGCTCTTCATAGGTTAAGTGACTTTGATCTTTGTAGTAGGCATCTTGTTCAATAAAAGAAATATTTTCATCAGGTAAGGATTCATAAATCTCCTTTGCAACAGTACTCTTGCCCGAGCCTGTTCCTCCTGCAACGCCTATAATCAGTGGCTTACTCATGTGCATCCTCCTTAGGTTTTCGTAAAATATAATAAGGCTCTACGGGATATTCCATTGGCACTTCAATCAATTGCTGTGCGTGTGGCGCACGGTCAACCGATTGGCCCTTATCATTGATAATCGCAGTCACCTTTTGTGTATGACTATAGTAGTTTGGCCCCATTACCTCTATGGTTTCTCCTACACTAAAGTGATTTCTCTGCTCAATCAGTGCCATTTTTGTTTCTACATTATATGATTTAACAAGCCCAATAAAATCGTACTCCCTTATATAAGAACTGCTCGCATAAAGTTGGTCAATTTCAGTTGGTTTGTTATAATAAAAACCTTTGGTAAATTCACGATGAGATGCTTTTTTAATTTCATTAAGCCATTCAGGATTGTATTTAAAGTTTTCAGGATCTTTATAATACATATCAATCGCTTGACGGTAAACTCTGACGATGTTGGCAACATAATAAACGCTTTTCATGCGCCCTTCAATTTTAAAACTATCAAGTCCAGATTGAATTAACTCTGGGATACTTTCGATCATACACAAGTCTTTAGAATTGAAGAAAAAAGTACCTGCATCATTTTCAACAACAGGATAATACTCACCTTGTCTTGTTTTTTCTACAAGATGGTATTGCCATCTACACGGATGAGAACACGCACCACGATTAGCATCCCTATTGTTCATATAGTTACTTAAAAGGCATCTTCCAGAATAAGAAATACACATAGCACCATGAATAAAGGCTTCAAGTTCTAAGTCTTCTGGTGTATTTTTTCGAATATCAGCAATCTCTTCAAACGATAATTCACGGGCTAAGATAACACGTTTTACCCCTTGCGAATGCCAAAATTTAGCACTGGCATAGTTGGTATTATTCGCCTGTGTGCTTAGATGAACTTCTAACTCAGGGGCTCTTTCTTTTACAAACATAAAAGTCCCTGGATCTGATAATATAACGGCATCAAGGCCAATTTCTCTAACCTCATCAATATAAGATTCCAAATAACGTATATCTTCATTGTGAGGGATAATATTAAGGGTCAAATAAACTTTTTTACCCCTTTCATGAGCAAAGGCTACCCCTTTTTTCATGTCTTCTATTGAAAAGTTCTTTGCTGCTGCCCTAAGTCCAAAAACTTGGCCACCAATATACACAGCATCAGCACCATATAAAATTGCAAATTTAAGTTTATCAAGATCGCCAGCGGGTGCTAACAATTCAATTTTTTTCATGATTTATTTCTCCTTCTTATAGCTTATAGCAAGGCCATCGCCCATCGGCATAATGGTGGTTTCAACCATTGGATGATCTGATATATTGGCCAAATATTTTCGCATTCTTTTCACAATTGTAATCTTACGTCTGACAAGGTATTCATTCGTCGCAACCATTCCCTTGTAAAGGACATTATCAGAAACAATAATCCCACCTGGTCTAACCTTATCAATCGCTTCATCAAAGAAGACTTGATAGTGTCCTTTAGCAGCGTCTATAAAAACTATATCGTAAGGTCCTTCTAAGGCATTTAGGGTTTCACGCGCATCACCTTGATGGATACAGATGCTCGTTTCAGTTGTACCCAATTCCCGCAATTTATCAAACGTTTCTTTTGCTTTTTCTATCATAACTTCATTTTGTTCAAGTGTATCAATATGTCCCGTCTGCATTTCAAGTGCCATCAAACTGGCTGAATAACCTATAGCCGTCCCTACTTCAAGGACACGCTGGGGCTTAACCATTTTAAAGAGCACTTTAAAATACTGTGCAATTTCAGGATGAATAATAGGCACTGCATGTTCATGTGCAAAATCTTCAAGCACTTTTAAGTGGTTTTCATTTTCATTAAGAAGCGATCTAATATAATCTTCGACATAGTGATCGACAATTTTACTCTCCACCGACATTTGATTTCCCCTTTTCTTTATCACGATTATGGCCTTCTAATGTTTCATTAAAATAATGTGAGCCATCACCATTATTGGTTGTTACAAAGTATAAATAGTCTGTGTCATCTGGATAAAGTGCGGCAATAATCGCCTTTTCACCTGGAGAAGCAATCGGTGCAGGTGGCATTCCTGCATTGATATACGTATTAAATGGCGACTCAATAGCAATATCATCATAAGAAAGACGTTCTTTACGCTCTTTTAAAATGTATTGAACCGTCGCACACGATTGAAGTTTCATTCCTATATTGAGTCGATTGTGGAAAACACTTGAAACTATCGGTAATTCTGATTCCAATTTGGTTTCTCTCTCAATAACAGAAGCCAGTGTAACCACTTGATTAACGGTCATTCCCATTTCAGATGCTCGGTCATAGTATTCAGGTTTGAAAATTTCATTAAAACGATCCAGCATACGGGTCACAATTTCTTTTTCACTGACACCTTTTTTAAAGACATAAGTATCAGGGAAAAGATAACCTTCTAAAAGATAACTTCTATCTACTCCTTCTAAAAAAGGGTAATCAAAAGATTCGTTTTCAAGAACATCTCTGAAGGTATCTGCATCGACAATGCCATCTTCGCTGAGTTTGTCTACAATTTGCCTTACTTCATAGCCTTCTGGAATAGTGACTTTAACTGTTTCTATATAAACGTCTCCATCTGCAAGTTTATGAATAATAGATTCAACATCCATAGATTTCGAGAGTTTATAATCTCCCGCTTCCATTTTACCATCCATTTCCATCGTCTTCGCTTTTGCTTTAAAAGCATTAACATTTTGAATCAAATTATTTTCATAGAGGATGTTGGCAATACTTGTGGTTGAAGCCCCTCTGGGCACCGTTACTAAAATTTCACTTGTATCACTAGGATCAACAGGTTCATTGTATTTTTCTAAAATTGTAGCACAACCTGTTCCCATCACCATCATGCTTATCACTAAAACTAACAAAAATATTTTTTTCATCGGTCTCTCCTCCACTCTGTATCTACAGTGACATAAACACAGGAAAAGCCCAATCGGATTCTCACCCCTTGGACTTTTCCATTGTCATTAACTGACAATCATATTTTAAATTAAACTTCCATAAATATTGGAAGAATCATCGGTGAACGTTTTGTTGTTTGATAGATATATTGACTTAAAACATCTCTTACTGATGATTTTAAAGTTGCCCAATCTCTGATGTTTTTATCAAAACAACGTGTTAATTCTTTTTCAATCACGCTTTTAGCAGAATCCATTAAAGCTTCTGATTCTCTCACGTATACAAAACCTCTTGAGATTAAATCAGGGCCGTTGACAAGTTGTCCTGATTCAGATGAAAGTGCAACAACGACAATAATAAGACCATCTTCTGATAAATGCTTTCTATCACGAAGAACAATGTTCCCTACGTCGCCTACACCTAATCCGTCAACAAAGACACGACCCGCTTGAACCGGCTTAGCAAATTTAGCGCCTTCTGATGAAAACTCAACACCACTACCATTACTCATAATAAAGATATCTCTTGAATTCATTCCTAAATCAAGAGCCAATTCTTTATGACGGTTAAGGTGCATAAATTCACCATGGACAGGCAAAAAGTATTTAGGTCTAACCAAAGAATGGATTAACTTGAGTTCTTCTTGCTTAGCATGACCAGAAACATGGACATCAGCAAGCGACTCATAAACCACGTTAGCCCCTTTTTGTGTCAATTGATTAATCACTTTATAAACGCTTTTTTCATTACCTGGGATAGGTGATGAAGAAAAAATAATTAAATCTCCTGGATGAATTTCAACCTGTCTGTGCTCAGAATTTGCCATTCTTGTAAGTGCACTCATGGGTTCACCTTGAGATCCAGTCGTTACAATGACAATTTCATTTTCTGGGTAACGATCAATATCTCTAATATCTACGATAATATCTTCCGGGCATTTGAGGTAGCCAAGTTCCATTGCAACATTAGACACATTTACCATACTACGTCCCGAAAAAGTCACTTTTCTATCATTCATATGAGCTGCATTGACAATTTGTTGCAGACGGTGCACATTTGAAGCAAAAGAAGCCACAATAATCCTTGAATCGACATGACTAAAGAGACGTTCAAACGTATCTCCAACTGTACTTTCTGACATCGTGTACCCTTCTCTTACAACATTCGTACTATCTGCCAACAAAGCTAATACACCTTCTTGGCCCAACTCTGCAAAACGGTGTAAATCAATGTTTTGACCATCAATTGGTGTGTAATCAATTTTAAAGTCACCCGTAAAAATAATTTTACCTTGTGGTGTCCCAATTGCATAAGCCACTGCATCAGGAATACTGTGGCACACTCTAATAGGTTCCACATCAAATACACCTAGACGCAAATGCTGTCTTGGCTCAATAACTTGTAATTTTTTAGTACTTAATTTATGTTCTTTTAATTTATTTTCAATCAATCCCAATGTTAAACGCGTTCCGTAAACCGGTACATCTAATTCCTTAAGCACATACGGAATACCACCAATATGGTCTTCATGACCATGGGTAATCACAATTCCACGTACACGATTAGCATTTTTCTTAAGGTAAGTAAAATCAGGGATAACCACATCAATACCCAAAAGTTCTTCTTCTGGGAAAGCGAGTCCGCTGTCCACTACCATAATATCATCGCCGTATTCAACAGCTGTCATATTTTTACCAATTTCATTCAGCCCACCTAATGGGATAATTCTAAGTACCTTTTCACCATTTGAATTGGCATTGTTTTTATTTTTATTAGGCGTTCTTTTCGTATTTCTTTTATTGTTTCCAGAACGCTTAGGTTTATTATCAACTGCCGCCTCTGCATTGGCATTGGCGTTTGATTTCGTATTGGCTTTAACATTTGTATTTGTTTTCGCCTTTGCATTGGTATGAGTCTTCGCATTAGTTTGAGTTGCTGCCTTTGAAGCACTCGACTGCTTGTTGGCAGATTGATTGTTTGAACGGTTAGTATTCTTACTGTTACCGTTACTTTTCTTAGGTTGACTTGCTACTTGTTGTTCAGCAGTCTCTCCTGTATTTTTTGAAGCTGGCTTTTTAGGGGTGTTGCGTTTTCTATTATTAGTCTTATTTTGAGGCCCCTTATTGCCAGTTCCTGTCGCCGTTTTTTGTGGCGATTTTGATTGCGTTTCCGTTCCATTTACGTTTTGATTTGTCATAATTTTCACCTTTCTTAATTGCATTTGGATGCTTGATTAATCCGTTCTTCCAAATACTGAGATTATCGTTATGACAAAGGTTCTTTTAAGCTTGGTCCTTACACTCACTGCAGATGCCATAAAACTTTAGTTTATGATCTTCAATTTTAAAGTCATACTCCTTTTCAATTTCCTGTTCTAAATCATCTAACAAATCTCTTTCAACTTCTATAATTGCTCCACATTTTGAGCAAATAAGATGATGATGGTGATGTGTCCCATTATCGCAATAAAGTTCGTATCTTACACAGCCATCCTCTAAATTAAGAGACGATACGACTTCTAGTTCCTCTAAAAGTTGTAAAGTCCTATAGACGGTTGCAAGACCCATTTCCGGATTCCTTTGTCTCACAATATCATAAATTTCTTCTGTGCTAAGATGTTTTCCTTTGTTTTCTGCAATAGCTGCTATAATCGCTATTCTCTGCGGTGTTAACTTATACCCCGCTTCTTTTAACTTTAGTTTATACGCATCATAACATACTTCCATAAAACACCTCAATCACATATATTTTTTGATTATCAAACGTTACTTTTTTTAAAAAATTAAGCTTCGTCTGTTTCTTCCAATAGTTCATTGTAAGCTTCTACAACTGTTTTTAATTCTTCTTCATTTTCAATTGATTCAAATACAAAATCATCGTCTTCTTCAAAAATTCTGAAAACGACAATTTCTTCTTCATCTTCTATATTTGATAAAATAGCATATTGATCATCATCTAAGTCAAGCGATGCTATAATATTAAATTTCACTAATTTTCCTTCTTCATCATACAATTCAATAATATCATCTGACGTTTCTTCTGCCATTGGAAACATGTCTTCTCCACTTTTCATACTACACCTCGTTTTTTTATTTTTGGCCATCCAAATAGCCTTGTAAAATCAACGTTGCGGCTACCTTGTCAATGACATTTTTTCTTTTTTTACGGCTCATATCCGCTTCTATTAACATGCGCTGTGCGCCAATTGTCGTCAATCTTTCATCCCAGAAAACAACTTCTACAGGATTTTTAATTCTATCTGAATAATTCATTTTCTTTTCTAATTTAGCAATAAATGCTTGTGTTTTTTCACCTTGGGGACCTAATGTACCATTCATATTATAAGGTAACCCCGATACAACTTTAGTGACTTCATATTCTACGATTAAATCAATTAACCTATCAATATCTTTTTTGATAGATTCTCTAAAAATGGTTTCTTTACCCTGTGCGGTAATAAGGAGTGCGTCACTAATCGCTACACCTATTGTTCTGTCTCCTACATCAAGTCCCATGACTCTCATGTTATTTCCTCCATGAACTATCTCTTTAAGAATAGTTCTCACTTAAGTATAAACTAATTAGCCATTTTTGACAACTGTTATTCTCAATTAAGACCGTTTATTCTCAATTAGTTTACATTTATTTCTCATTAAATAAGAGGCCTCTTAATGATTTTACTCAAAAGAGGTCTCTTTTTTTATAACATTTTTTCTTAACGTATTAATTACTTATTCTTTTTATTATTGTTCATATAGTGCAGTAAGAGTTCTTCTAAAATTTCATCTCTTTCTACTTTTTTTATCATTGTTCTTGCATCATTATAAGTGGTGATATACGTTGGATCACCAGAAATTAGATACCCAACCAGCTGATTCACTGGATTATAGCCTTTTTCTTCAAGCGCATTAAAGACATAAAGTAGTATGTCTCTTTGGTTGCTCTGTTCCAAATATTCCTCAGTGCTAAATTTCATGGTTTCGTTCATGTATATACCCCCTTCTCATTGTTCACACGACTACTATACTTATACCCCAATTATCCAAGCAAAGTATCAACTTTCGAAAGTGCTTCATCAACTTTTTCTGGTTTCTTGCCGCCTGCTTGTGCCAAATTCGGGCGACCACCGCCACCACCACCTGCTACTTTGGCAACTTCTCTAATAATATTTCCCGCATGTGCTCCTTTTTGAATAGCACCTTCTGAAGCCATTGCAATAAATTGAACACTGCCATCTGTTACATTAGCTAAGACAATTAAGCTATCTGCACATTTATCTTTAATTTGATCCCCTAAGAGACGTAAAGTTTCTGCATCAAGATTTTCATATTTAGCAGTAATGACTTTGATTCCTGCGATTGTTCTCGCTTGATTGATGAGCTTATCAACATCTCCAGCAGCTAATTTTTGCTTGATTTGTTCATTTTCTTTTTGCAGAGCCTTATGGTCTTCTAAAAGATTTTCTGTTTTTTTCACGATATCTGTTTTATTGGTTTTTAGCATATCAGATAAAGTCTCTAATTGATAGTCTAAATGGGTTAATAATTGATAAACTTTTTCACCAGTAATAGCCTCTACACGTCTAATACCTGCTGCAACACCTGATTCTGATACGATTTTAAACATGCCTGCTTCTGACGTGTTTGAAAGGTGTGTCCCCCCACAAAGTTCTACACTGTAGTCACCCATCGTTACAACACGTACTTTATCACCGTATTTTTCGCTAAAGAGTGCCATTGCTCCTTTGGCTTTGGCTTCTTCAATTGGTAATTCTTCAACCACAATAGGTAAAGCACTAAAAATCTGTGTATTAACGTCTTTTTCAATAGCAATTAAATCCTCTGCTGAGATACTTTCAAAGTGAGAAAAATCAAATCTCAACCTATCTGGTGTGACATAAGATCCCGCTTGTTCCACATGAGAACCCAGACGATTTCTAAGTGCACTTTGAAGGATATGTGTCATACTATGGTTTCGAGCCGTTGCCAATCGTCTTTTTGAATCAACTTGAGTGGTCACGGTATCTCCCACTTTAATACTGCCTTCTTCAATAACGACTTGATGGGCAATACGACCGCCGGTGCTTTTTTTAGTATTGTTAACTTGTGCTAAGAAATGGTTGCCTTCAATCGTCCCCTTGTCGCCTACTTGACCGCCACCTTCTGGATAAAGTGTCGTTTGATCCAAAATAAGGGTCACTTCCATACCCTCGCTCGCTTGATCTAATAAGACATCACTTGCAATAGCAAGTACTTTTGCATCAGCTTCTAATTGGTTATATCCTATAAAAGTAGAGGTCATTTCTTTAGGTAATGCTTCAAGGACATCTGTTGCCCAGCCCAGTTCATCGCCATTTCCTCTCGCTGTTCTCGCTCTTTCTTTTTGAGCGGCCATTGCTGCATTAAAGCCTTCTTCATCAACAGTCATCTCTACTTCTTCAAGAATCTCTTTAGTGAGTTCAAGCGGAAAGCCATAGGTATCATAAAGTTCAAAGGCATCTTGACCTTTTAAAAGTTTTAATCCAGCTTCTTTAAGTCCTTTAATGTGCTCATTTAAGATGCCTAAACCTTGATCAATAGTGGTTTCAAAACGTTCTTCTTCTATTGTTACAATCTTTTTAATATAATCTTGTCTTTCCACCAAATTGCTGTAACTTACACCATATGACTCAATGACTGCATCTACTAAAGTGGTGAGACTATTGCTTGCCATTCCCAGTGTTCTTGCATGTCTTGCTGCACGTCGTAAAATACGTCTTAATACATAACCTCTTCCTTCATTGTTAGGCATAATGCCATCACCCACCATGAAAGTTACTGCCTTGATATGGTCTGTAATAATCCTAATTGAAATATCGGTTTGAGGGTTTTCGCCATAAGCAACTCCCGACATTTCAACAACTTTATCTAAAATATGTTTAATGGTATCAATCTCAAAGATAGAATCGACGTCTTGCATAACACACGCAATCCGTTCAAGTCCCATGCCTGTATCAATATTAGGATGAGATAAAGGATTATAATTGCCTTTTTCATCTTTTTCAAATTGCGTGAACACATGATTCCAGATTTCCATGAATCTTTCACATTCACATCCTGGTCTGCAAGTGTCTTCTCCGCAACCGTATGCCTCTCCACGGTCATAATAAATTTCTGAACAAGGACCACAAGGACCTGCTCCAATTTCCCAGAAATTATCTTCTCTACCTAAACGCGTAATGCGGTTTTCAGGAAGACCAATTTCATCTCTCCAAATCGCAAATGCTTCATCATCATCTTCAAAGACAGACGGCCACAATTTGTCAGCTGGCAGTTCTAAAACTTGCGTTAAAAATTCCCATCCAAAGGCAATGGATTCGCTTTTAAAATAGTCACCAAAAGAAAAATTCCCTAACATTTCAAAGAAAGTAGCATGACGTGCAGTAATACCTACATTTTCTATATCACCTGTTCTCATACACTTCTGGCAAGTCGCCATGCGTTCTTTAGGGGGTTCTTCAATTCCCATAAAATAGCGCTTAAGGGGTTGCATCCCCGCATTTACTAAAAGTAAGCTTTTATCATTTTGAGGAACAAGCGGATAGCTCGCTCCCACATAGTGTCCCTTTGATTTGTAAAAATCCAAAAATGCTTTTCTAATGTCATTTAGTCCCATGTATTTCATAACTGAGGCCTCCTCGATTTAAATTATTCTTATTCTATGATAGATTTATGATAGCTACACGCCCTCAAATAAGCAACAAAAAAACCTTCATGACTCATAGGGACGACGTATCGCGGTACCACCCTATTTATTGAACGGCTGTCCAATCTCTCAATGAAGGTAAATCTAACAGGTTAACGCTTGTTAAACGCTTAAATCTACTTGTTTTCGACTTAAGGGCTCCAGAGCTGCTTCTCTCACATTGATTGCCTTTCACCTGATGCAATCTCTCTAAGGGTGTGAGGTACTCCTCTCTTTCATAGCACGTATTCATTATATTAAAGATATTTTATCATATTTAGGACGTCTGTCAATTCCCTTTCACTCAAAGTTATAAGACCTATTGGGATCAAAGCCTATTGATTAAGCCTCCCTGCCCTATCCTTAATCCTGTACACAGAATAAACACATGCATATGATATGGTTTTAGTAATAAGATTATAACTTGCAAAGGAGACGCTATGACCCCTAAAATACAAAAAATCCTATCAGGACTTATCATCATCTTACTGGTAGTCGGACTATTCAATCAATATAGGATTAATCAGCAACTTGAAAGACTCAATCAAAGTCTAATCAATCAAACCAATTCCATACAAAATAATATAAGCAGTATTGCTTATTCAACTAAAGATCAAATTGATAACTTGAGAAATGATATCCATCAAGATAACAGCCTTTTTTCTCAGGCTGATGTTTCTTTTGAGCTTGATCAGCATAAGGTCAAAGCCAGTATCTTTGCTATTCCTAAAACGATAAAAGAAAATTCACTTGTACAGATAACCTTAAAGACCAATCAAGGTGACTTCTCAACCTTACTCGACCAACAAGGTGAGGGCGAAATTATCTTACCACTCTGTGAGCGTGTCACGCCTGTCCTCTCTCTCATCAATGGGGAGACACAAGAAATGGAAGTCTTAGCAACTGAAAATTTAAACGCTCTTTATCAAACACTGGGCGATAGTGAGTGGGTAGACATTCCAGGTCAATCAGATACAAGAAAACTCAATGTCATGATTCCAGTCGATGAAGAGTCGCCTCTAAAGGATATTGAGAATATTAAATCCGCTTATTTCATTAGAAGCGCCTCTAACATTGATATGAATCCTAACGGTGACAGCACAGAAACAGATGTTAAAATCGAAAGTAATGAGGCACCCTTTGATTCAAAAACGATTGAGGCAATCAAAAACAATAGTAATGGAGAGATTCTTGAAGCCACCCTTACCGATCAAAGTCCTAAGGGCATTGTCTTTTCAATCACTCAATCAAATGATATTGCCTCAGAGTCAGTCAACTACTTTACTTATAGGCTTATCATTGAACTTGAAGGCGGTGTCTATCTCGTCTCTAATATTTACGACAGCCCTGGATTACAAATTGAAGCCAATAAAATTATGTCCAATAGTGGTAGCGTTCATTTTGATGTTCTCTTTGATGAAGCTAGTCAATAAGCTGCTCCAAAACACACAGTTTTTTCTCATAGGACTTGTCCAGCCGTGAATACAGCTTGGGACAAGTCTTTTTTTATGGTAAAATACTAACGGAGAAAGGAGCTACTATGTATAGACAACCCAAAAACCCACTTTTTTTTGCCATTATTTTATTAATCTTTATTAATCTCATTACACTGATTAGTTTTCATGTCAGATTATCGGGAACGCGGAACACACTTCAAACGCAAATAAGCAATTTACAAGATGAAACCAGCAATATGAGGACAACTATTCAACATCAAACTGATGTTTTTGAGGCTTCCACTAGCCTTTTTTCATTTAGTGATGTCTCTTTTAAATTAGCAGACGATCGAATTGTTGCTAATATTAATGCGACCGCTAAAACGCTTACTCAAGATGAGCATATTTATATCCGCCTTATAACAGATCAAGGCGAATTTGAAAAAGCCTTAGACGAAAATGGCAATGCTGTTATTATCTTGCCGATCTGTGCTCAAATTACACCTTTATTTGAAATCAGATCTCAGACACATACCCTTTCAGAAAGATTGGCTCCTCGATATACTGATGAAATTTTTTCATTGAAAAGTCAATTAACTTGGACTGATAGTGACAAAAAAGACCCTAAGACTTTATCCATGACCATTACACCTAGCCTTAATGATTTAACTTTAACATCAGAAAAAGTTGAAAAGGGCTATTTCTTAAGAGTCCCTTTGAATTTTGATTCAGAAGACCACGTGCTTTTATCTCAAGATGATTTAGAAGACTGGATGAGTAAGGGTGTAACAATTGATGCAAAACTTAAAGTCACCGATTCTGGCTTAGTATTTAATGCCCCTAAGGTTACAGAAGACATTGGAAAAGATACGCCACAATATGCATATATATTTATTCTCAAAACCAATAGCGACCGCTATTACTATTCAGCCTTAAGTCATCCTGCAATCTATAATCAAGAGGAATCAACCCCTCGTGTCAAGGGAGACGAAACGCGATTAATTCCAGTTATACAATAATAAAACATAATAAAATATAATATACTGAAAGACTCAAAAAGGGTGCTGTTTAAAAACAGCACCCTTTTCTTAATTTATTCTTAGTTTAATAACCTATTTTAATAACCTATTAAATTAAAATTCAATGTCTACTACATCATGATCATGTTCATGATCAGCCGCTTCTGGATCATAATCTTTTAAGCCTTCATAGCTTTTACCATTTTTATTTGCATAATCATAGATAGCCGCTTTCAGTGCTTGTTCAGCAAGCACTGAACAATGTACTTTAACAGGAGGAAGTCCACCCAACTCATCAATAACTTGCTTATTAGTAAGCGCCAAAGCTTCTTCTATTGATTGACCCATAATGAGTTCAGTTGAGACACTTGATGCAGCAATGGCAGAGCCACAACCAAACGTTTTAAACTTCACATCGACAATTTTATCATCTTCAACTTTTATATAAATACGCATGATGTCACCACATTTGACATTCCCTACTTCACCGATACCATCAGCGTTTTCAATTTCACCAACATTTCTTGGATTCATAAATGATCCATTACTTTTTCTGTATATAACATGATTACATCCTCCTTAGCCTTTTGCTTTTGTCACTTTATCATAGAGTGGAGACCACATTCTAAGTTTGTGTACGATTTCTTTAAGTGATTCAATCGCATAATCCACATCTTCTTCTGTGGTAAAATCACCAATTGATAATCTCAGTGATCCATGAGCGATTTCATGAGGTAATCCAATCCCCATTAAAACATGTGATGGATCAAGTGAACCTGAAGTACAAGCCGAACCACTTGAACCTGCAATTCCTTTTGCATCTAAGCTAAGCAAGAGTGCTTCTCCTTCAATAAATTCAAAACAAACGTTGACATTACCCGGATGACGAAGTGTCGGATGACCATTGTATTTCGAATAATCAATCGCTTCAATAATCCCATTTGCCAATTTATCACGCAGTTTTGACAAGCGTTCAATATGTTCATCTAAATTGGCATGTGCCAGTTCAGCCGCTTTGGCAAAACCAACAATACCTGCTAAATTTTCAGTACCTGCTCTTCTTTTTCTTTCTTGAGCGCCACCTTCAATAAGATTTCTAATTTTAATGCCTCTTTTAATGTAAAGACCACCCACACCTTTAGGACCATAAATTTTATGACTTGAAACACTCATTAAATCTATGCCGAGTTCATTTACATCTATTGGATAGTTACCATAAGCTTGAACAGCATCTGTGTGAAAAATAACGCCATGCTTATGAGCAATTTCACCAATCTCTTTAATCGGTTCCATCGTCCCTATTTCATTATTCATAAACATCATTGAAATAAGTACTGTATCAGGTCGAATAGCCTTTTCAAGCTCTTCAAGATCAATAAGTCCATACTCATCAACATCGAGATAAGTGACTTCAAAGCCTTCTCTTTCAAGTGCATTACAAGTATGTAAAATGGCATGATGCTCAATTTTACATGTAATCATGTGCTTGCCTTTATCCTTATTAGCTCTCATAACACCTTTTAAAGCCCAGTTGTCCGCTTCCGAACCACCTGCTGTAAAGTAAAAAGTATCTGGTGTTGTATGAATCGTATCCGCTATTGTTTTTCTCGCTTCATTTAATTTACTTTTGGCTTCTTGACCAATTGTATGAATACTAGACGCATTCCCATAATACTCTGTAAAATAAGGAATCATTTCATCTAAAACTTCCTTTTTTACAGGAGTAGTTGCTGAATTGTCCATATAGACTCTTTTCATAGGTCCCTCTCCTCGCTTACTTTATTTACATTCGCAAATTGACGCAATAATATCAGATTCCTTATTAAACTGATAATCGTCAACCATATGCTGAAGTGTAATGGAATTCACCACACTTGAAATACTCTCATATATTTTTTCATAAATAACTTTGGTTACACAATAATTAGAGTGATCACACAGTTCTTCACTATCGTCTGTTACAACACAATCCGTCGGTGCAAGCGGTCCCTCTAGCGTGGTTAAAATAATACCAACTGTAATCTCTTCTGGAGGTTTGGCTAACATATAACCGCCTTGTGCACCCCGAACACTTTTAACAAGCCCTGATTTTCTAAGTGGTGAAATCAGCTGTTCGAGATAATTAACAGAAATCGCTTGACGTTCTGCTATACTTGTTAGGGATACAGGCCCATCGCCATAGTGTAGAGACAAATCAAACATTGCCTTTAAGCCGTATCGTCCTCTTGTTGATAACTTCAATTTATACACTCCTTTTAAATCCTAGTCTTTTACTAAGAAATCATTTTTATTATAATATATCCGATTAAATGAGTCAACTTTAATGAGTCATTTTACCTATGAAATATTTGTTAACAAAAGTCCTCATAATGCCGATAATATTAATAGAATAGGATGAGGAAGGATGTATCATGACTGAAAGATTGAATGAACTCTATCAATTAACACAAAAGGCTCAAAAAATGGAGCGCATAAATGAAGAACTCGCTCTCAAAATCTATCTTGAAATTTTTGAAAATTACGACCCCATTATTTCTAAAACGTTTGAATCAACTATTCATCTATTAGAAAAACGCCATCGTTACAAAGAAGCACTTGAAATATGTAATCGTGCAATTGATGGCATTGAAAAAGACCAAATGTCAGGTATTAAGGACAAATTTGTCTCTAACAAGGAACGGATTCTTAGAAAATTAGCAGAACAAGAACCTGAGCCGCATGAATCTACCCCCAAGAAGCGCCCTATTAAGCTAAAAACAGTCCTAATACTCTTAGGTATTGTTCTTATAGTCGGCGTTATTTTAAGACTGAGTGACCCACTTGAAGTTTATGTTAATTTAGAAGGCAAAGAGTCGCTAGATAATGAATTTTTCACAGGAAGCAAAGAAGGTGCTGATTCTGAAGAAGAAACGTTTAAAGATTATGCCCTTACTCAAGGGATGTTAGATATTGCCTCCACTGAGGCTGAACGCAACGTTGAAGTCACCGATGTCACCATTAGTCCTCAAAATGAAAACATTGGTTTAGGTTTACTGGTATCATTGGGAACCAGCGAAGCACGTGCCAAAGAAATTGCCATTGATACTCTTAAAAGTTTATCTGGTGCAGCTTCAGCAGAATACAAATCTCTTTCTGCTCCTTCTGCCAATTCTTTTGGTGGTCTTTACGACTACTATGAAGTGATTGTAACAGTGGGCTACGGTACTGATGAAGACAGCTTCATTGTTAAAGGAACAAAAGCACGAAACCAAGACGATATCTTTTGGAGGCAAAATACAGACAGTCCTCAATAAAACGTTAAAATCCTTTTCACCTATAAATTTAGAAGACAAGATCATGATCTTGTCTTTTTTTAATGCAAACTTGACAAGAAAACAAAAATTGTCTATACTGTACTTATCGTACAAGTACACTAAGTTCACTAAGTACAAATTCTAGAATATCGTATCTTAAAGGAGAATCACGTGGAAATACTCATAAGTAGTCACTCTGAAAAACCCATCTATGAGCAAATTAGCTCACAGATGAAACGCATGATTATGGAACAGACCTTGATGCCCGGAGACCCTATTCCTTCTATGAGATCATTAGCTAAATCGCTACACGTTAGTGTTATCACCGTCCAACGTGCTTATGAAGATTTACAAAGAGATGGCTTTATAGAAACTACTGTCGGAAAAGGCAGTTTTGTCTCGGCTATTAAACCCGAATTTTTTAAAGAAGAACAACTTAAAAAAATTGAAAAGGCACTGGAAAGTGCCATTAACTACGCCAAAATTTCAGGTGTATCCTATGATGAGTTGCAAACACTCTTAAAACTCTTATATAACGAGGAGGCCTAAATGGAATCTTTAACCCCTAATCAACCCTTAGTTACAATTAAAAACCTGACCAAGTATTATCCAACTTTTACGCTTGATAGCATTTCTTTTGATATTCCCAAAGGCTCTATTGTTGGATTAATCGGTGAAAACGGTGCTGGCAAAAGTACAACCATCAACGCCATGCTTGATTTAATTCCGTCGGATCGTGGAGAGGTTACCTTTTGGGGACAAAATATCGCGGACCATCCAGAACTAAAAGAAGATATCGGTGTGGTCTTTGACCAAAACCACTTTTATGAAACGCTAACGCCTGAAAAAATCGAAAAAATATGCCGTTCAGCTTATAAAAAGTGGGACACTGAACTTTATAACCAGTATCTATCACGATTTGAATTACCTAAAAATCATGAAATTAAACAATTCTCAAACGGGATGAAGGTTAAGCTCAATATTGCCGTTGCCCTCTCTCATCATCCCCGTTTGTTGATATTAGATGAAGCGACCAATGGCCTTGATCCTGTTGTAAGAGATGACATGTTGGACCTCTTTCTAGATTTTGTCCAAAATGAAGAACACGCCATATTGATGTCATCCCACATCACTTCAGACCTTGAAAAAATAGCGGATTACATTACCTTTATTCACCATGGAAAATGTCAATTTTCTAAAGAAAAAGATGATCTGAAATACAACTATGGTTTAGTCAAATGTGGTGAAGATCTCTTTCAAACCCTTTCACAGGAAAGTATCCTTGCCTATCGTAAAATGGACTACCATTACGAAGTGCTCGTCAATGATAAAAATGCTTTTAGGGAACTCTACCCTGAAGCGGTTATTGACCCCGCCAGTATTGATGATATCTTATTGACTTATATCAAGGGAGGAAGAAAATGAAAAGCCTGATTATAAAAGACCTACTTAACATTGTGCACAATCTAAAATCTCTTTTTTTAATGCTCATCGTTTTTGCGTTTGCCTTTATCCCCTCAAGTGGTCCTAGCACTTATATCATTCTCAGTGCCCTCCTCTGTGGGATGATGATGATTACCACCTATGCTTTTGATGAAAGATCCAATTGGGAGAAATACGCTTTAACCCTTCCTATCAAGAGGCAAGATGTTATCAAAAGTAAATTTATTGTCCTTTATTTATTTGCAATTTTAGGTGCCATCTGGGGAACGCTAGTAAGTTACATTGGACAAGTAATCCTAACCAAACAACTCCTGTCCTTAGAAGAAGTTATGACATTATTGACAACTGCCCTTATTGCCATTATTATTGCAACTTTTGGGGCCAGTATAACCATCCCCGTTATTGTAAAAAAAGGGGCTGAAAAAGCCAGACTGCTTTCTTTCATTGCATTTCTTATCCCAGCAGGAATTATTTTTCTACTTATTCAAATAGGAAAAGCCTTGAAAATTCCAAGTGACTCAACCACAGCTTCAGTAGTTGTCGTCATTACTTGCTTATTGGCTTTAGCGATTCAAATTATACCTTATAAACTCGCTTCAAAACTCTACCAAAATAAATCACTTATATAATAAATCCCCCTCATGGCGATTGTGAACTGCCCCCTTCAGAGTTAGACCTAAATTCTAACTCTGAAGGAGTTGGTTCATTGACCATCAGGGGGATTTTGTTTTTCATTACTTGCATCTTTTAAATTAGGCTATGTTTAAGATAAATGTTGAAAATTGGTATTTTCAGATTATTTGGGTATAATAAGGCTATATAAAGGATTATGGAGGTCTTATTATGCCAAGTGTAGCGTCAGTAAAGAAAGATTTAGAGGCTTTAGGAACAACAGGACGGGAAGAAATATTAAATTATCTTGAAGAAGTTATTGTATTAGGCTCTTTTGCTACCGAAGTTACTAACGAGGTTAAAGAGAACCGATTTTCTAAGGGAAAAGTCTGCCCCCACTGTGGGCATGAAGAAGTATCAAGAAATGGCAAGTTCAATGGCAAACAAAGATATATCTGTAAGTCCTGTCGAAAAACCTTTACTGACTTTACACGTTCACCCCGTTACAATAGTAAGAAAGATATTAAAAAGTGGATATTATATTCTAAATGTATGATAAATGGTTATTCCATAAGAAAATGTGCAGAGATAGTCGAGATTAGTGTGCCAACATCTTTTTATTGGAGGCATAAGTTTTTAGACGCTATCAGGGTGTATATGGGTATTGGGAATGTTGGTGGAGTTATAGAAGTTGACGAGGCATTTTTCAGAGAATCCTTTAAAGGAAATCATAAGAAAAGCACTACGTTTATAATGCCACGAGAACCTCATAAACGTGGAGTTAAAGGCAGTAGGAGTAGTAATGATGAAAAGAGAAAAAGAGGTATATCAAAGGAACAGGTCTGTGTACTATGTGCTATTGATAGAGTAGGAAACATTATGACTGAACTAATATGTAAAGGTAGGATGAAACATACAGATTTAGAAAGGCTCTTTACAGGCAGGATTGAGGATGAATCTATCCTTTGTACTGATTCACACAAGAGTTATATTCGATTTGCACAAAATTTGGGTGTTGAACTACAGCAAATTAAACGTGGGAAGCATAAGGAAGGCATATACCATATACAACACATAAATGCTTTTCATAGCAAACTAAAAGAATGGATGTATAGTTTTCACAGTGTAGCCACAAAATACCTTGCTAACTACATGTACTGGTTTAAATGGTTACAGTTTTTTAATACAGAGAAGGATACTGTAAAGACTAAACATCTTTTAGTTCAGTCACATACATCTCATTCTGATACAAAGTTAAAAGATTTTAAAATTAGGGAAGCAATTTATATTTAATTATGTTAAATATTTAAAAAATTACATTGCTATGTTGTATACTTAAATACGGACACAATAGTAGATTAGTGTGCAGTAATAATTATTCATATAATCTGCACTTTAAATATAGGAGGAAAATATGAAAAGATTATATTTTAATAATAAAAATTTAAGGTTATCATATATTGATTTTGAAGGAAATGGGAAGCCTATACTTCTTTGCCTTCATGGTCATTTTGGAAACGCAAGAACATTTTCTAAATTTGCACAAACCTTAAAAAATTGGCATGTATTTGCTATAGACCAACGAGGACATGGTTGGAGTGACCATGCAGATAGTAACCATTACAAGCGAGAAGATTATATACAAGACATTGAGCAGTTTATAGAACAGGTAATAGATGATAATCAACCTATTGTCATTTTAGGACATTCATTAGGAGGCGTAAATGCATATCAATTTGCAGCCAAGTACAGCGACAAAGTACGTGCTTTAATCATTGAAGATATCGGCTCAGAAGTAAATGATGACTTGTCATTTGCGAAATCATTTATTGATACTGCTCCAACATTGGAAGATTTATCAGAAAATCTTAAGAACTTTGGAATAAATGACCCTCGATACTTTTTAGAAAGTGCTTTTGAGACAGATAATGGATGGCATTTCCGATTTGACAAAAATAATCTTCCGATATCCCAAGAGTCACTAAATGGGGTATGGTGGGATGACTTTCTTGCAACAGATTGTCAAGCAATTTTATTACATGGTAGACATTCGCATGTTGTAAATATAGAACAAATAGAACGAATGGCTGATAAACGAATTAACACTACTTATCACGTCTTTGAAAATAGTGGACACGCAATTCACTATGATGAACCAGACCAGTTTATAAAAATCGTTAGTGATTTTTTAGACAAATTATAAGAAAAGGCTATGAGTATAATAATTCGCTATTTTCGTAAAATATGAATTAAGGGAAGCCATTTTGGGCTTCCAAAAACTGTCATATTATCACCACTGTTATTAAACATAGCCTTAAATTAATAGGTCCTTAATAATGCATTACCATGGTGTGGGATAATTGATCCGCAGTATCATCATCTTTTAAAACGCTTACCAATTCCAGTGCAAATTCAAGAGCTGTCCCTACGCCTTTTGACGTGATTATTTGACCATCTCTCACAACTTTTTCATCAAGATGTTTTCCCTCAGGTATATCTTCTATACAAGCAGGATAGCAGGTGAATTTTTTACCTACAAGGAGTCCAAAAGCCGACAAGGCAGTCGGTGCTGCACAAATTGCTGCGAGATACTTACCATTGTCATTCACTTCATTAGCTATTCGATTTAAAGAAAGAGACGTCTTCAGCGATTCTGTTCCTGGTCCACCTGGCAAAACAATCATTTCTGCCTCTAAAATAGCCTGATCGTCCAGTTGACTTATTTCAATATCTGTCTCAATACGGATACCATGAGCGCCTGTTATTTGGGTTTTTCCCATACCAACCATTTGACACTGAACATCTGCTCTTCTCAAAACGTCAACGACCGTCAAACCTTCAATTTCTTCAAAGCCATCTGTAAAAAAAATATAGACCATTTGGAACCTCCTTTTAAAATATCTTCCCTTTAAACATAAATTTCTAATTGTCGATGATAATATTTTTCAAATTTAGGAGCAAAACGCATCGCAGATTCAATATCAAATTCAGGAAAAGTCTTGGCAACTAATTTTAAATAGACATTGTCATCGGTTATTTCACCCTCTACTGCCTCGACGTTACTATTTTCTGCACGGTCTAAATGTTCCGCAATCTGTAAAAGCACTGCTAATTTATTCAGACGATTAAAAAAGTCTTTGTCTAAAAAGGCCTCATAAGGTTTAAAAGAATCTTTAATGCCCATCATGCGGTGATTACCTACCAAATAAGCAACTGATAATTGTTCAAGATTGGTTAAACCATCAATTTTACTGTTCATAATAATATACAAGCCATGGAGATGATGGTCATAATAAGCAATGTGTGTTCCAATATCATGTAACTTAGCTGCCACTGAAAGCACCTTTTTTTCTTCTGACGTGAAATCGTGAAGAGGCGACAAAAGGTCAAACAAACGGCTTGATAAAAAATCAACTTGACTGGCATGATTCCGATTGACATAAAAACGTTTCATCATATTATCGACACTAAAGGCAAGAACGTCCTCTACAACCACCGATTGACCACGTTGCTGGTTTAAATATTCAAAAAAGAATCCATCTCTAAGACCATAAGCACTGATAATCAACTCTGTCGCATGACAGTACTCTGCAATTACTTTTAAAGGTGTAATTCCAAGTGCCATGATATCTGCCCGCCTTTTATTAATGCCCTTGATTTTATCCATATCGCTTGGATCTGTGGCTTGAATCTTATCAATAATCTCATCGAGTTCACGGCGTTTAATCATGTAATTGTGAAGATTATCAATAGGATAATTATGAGCATTCTTGCTGACTTTCCCGACAGAACGGTTAATCCCACCCAAACCAATCACTGGAATATCTTTCAAATCATCTAACCATTTAAGTGCCTTAATTTGATCTTTGAAGAATTCATCAGCAGCTTCTATTTGCTTTTTCTGTGATTTTTCTTTAGAAAAATGTTCCGTTAAAATAACTGACCCATAAGGCAAACTAATGGCATCTTCTATTTGTCGATTCTTAACACGGATAATTTCTGTACTGCCGCCTCCGACATCCACTAAAATTGCATCCTCAAAGACAATGGTATTAACCACACCTAAATAGTCATAGTAGGCTTCTTCAGACCCCGATAGAACTTTAAATTCAAATCCAAGTTTCTGTTTAACCAACTCCAAAAAGTACTTTTGATTCTTAGCCATTCTAACAGCTGCTGTACTCAGAGCGAATACCTGACTCACTTCGTTAACTTTAATTAGCATTTTAAAATATTCAAGTGCTTTAAGGGTTCTATCTATCGGTTCGGGTTTAAGAAAGCCATCTTCTTCTAGCCCTTCGCTCAAGCGCACCATTTCTTTGGCTTGTTCAAAGACGCTATAGCCTCCTTTTTCATTGGTCGAATAAATATTCATTCTTACTGAGTTTGAGCCCAAGTCAATAATTGCTATTTTTCGATTCACACATCCACATTCTTTCTATCTCAATTTTGTAATGCTTTTATAAACGATTCATCATCTGTATAGCTCAGTGTTTTTAAGACATCCTGAGCCTTCACAGGGGGATCTTTTTCTCTTTTTATTTTTACATATGAACCATCAGATTGCAAGACCCATGACTTTTCATTGTCTTTAATGTAAAGCCCCAGTATTTTTACAATACGCTTAGCGATAATCTTATCCGATACAGGGAAAAGTAATTCCACCCGCCTGTCTAAATTTCGACTCATCATATCGGCACTGGATAAATAAAGTTCACTTTGCCCTTGATTATAAAAATAATAAATTCGAGAATGTTCCAAAAATTCGCCAACAATACTTTTCACTTCGATATTTTCACTTTGATTTTTAACACCTGGAACAAGGGTGCATATCCCCCTCACAATTAACTTGATTTTAACGCCTGCACCAGAAGCTGCATAAAGAGCATCTACCATTTCTTTGTCATTGAGAGAGTTCATCTTAGCGATAATCTCTGCTTTTTTTCCATTTTCAGCATTAACTTGTTCACGATGAATCAGCTGTAAAAACTGTCGTCTTAAATGATAAGGCGCAACAATGAGTTCATTGGTTAATATATCATTAGAAAATCCGGAAATCACATTGAAAAAGGCAGAAGCATCCGCACCAAAGGTCTCTTTACACGTTAAAATCCCCATATCCGTATAAAGCTTAGCTGTTGAATCATTATAATTACCTGTTCCCAAATGAACATAACGCCTTATTCTCTGTTTTTCACGTCTAACAACTAACGTAATCTTTGAGTGGGTTTTTAAACCATATAAACCATAGATCACGTGGACCCCTTTTTGTTCTAGTTTTTTGGCCCATTTAATATTATTTTGTTCATCAAATCGCGCCATTAATTCAAGTAATACAGTTACTTGTTTTCCCTTTTCTGCAGCGTCTGCTAAGGCTTTAACGATTTCAGAATCCCCACTCACCCTATAAAGTGTTTGCTTGATGGCCAATACTTGGGGGTCTTTACTCGCCTGCTTAATAAAGTCCACCACAAAATCAAAACTTTCATACGGATGGTGTAGGAAAACATCTTTTTCTCGAATCACCTTAAAGATATTCTTTTTATGCATAAAAGGCAATTGACGTGGACTATGGCTTTCTTTTTTAAGGTGTCTTAAGTTTTTAGGTACCTCAAATTTAAACCAAACCGTTTTATCCATAGGCCCTGTAATTTCATAAACTTGAGATTTTTCCATATGAAAAGAAGCAATCAACGTCTCCATTAGCCACTGATCAGGGTCTTTTGAAATTTCTAAGCGTATGGCCTCGCCCCATTTTCTCAGCTTAATAGCTTCCTCTATTACATGTAGTAATATATCTGATTCTTCTTTAATGACATTAAAATCACCATTACGGGTAATTCTAAACTGACAGGTCGCCTTGATATCGTAACCCACAAACAAATCACTGATAAATGACTCAATGACATCTTCCAGTAAAACATAAGTATTGTCTCCCATAGGCATTAGTCTTGGCAATACAGAGGGTACTTCAACCAGAGCAAGTCTAATCATATCATTAACCACTAATTTTACAGCAATATAAAGGCTCTTGTTGGAAATAAGCGGGAATGGTCTTCCAAAATCAACTGCCATTGGCGTTAAAACTGGAAAAATAGTCGTATTAAACAATTGTCTGAGTTTGACATGGGTCTTTTTCTTATAATCTTCTTTTCGAATCAAATGAAGACCATTGTCTTCTAGCCCTTTAAGTAAGACCTTACTGATATCATTTTGGATAGTAATCAATTCATGAACACGATGATTGACCTTTTCGAACTGTTCTTCGGGGGTCATTCCTGAAGGGTCAGCTTTATTATAGCCTATATTGATTTGGTCTTTAAGTGAAGCCACTCGCACCATAAAAAACTCATCCAGATTAGAAGAAAAAATAGCATTAAATTTAATACGATCTAATATGGGAAGATTTTCATCTAAAGCTTCATAAAGCACTCTTTCATTGAATTTAAGCCAACTTAATTCTCTATTAAAATACATTTTGTTTACTCCTCTATCTCTACAAGAACAGGCTCAATTCCAAACGTTTTGGTAAAATTAACCGAAGCAAAGTCAAAACTCAACTCTTCTATGGTTATATCTCCTGTGTAATTAAATTCAATCTTCATAAAATCATCATCCACAATAACCTGTTTTATACTAATCTTTTGGCGTTTTCCCTTATCAAGGGCATCTGCTATGGACATTATGCTAGTAAGCTTATAAATACTACCATAATATTGGTCTCCAACACCTTCAAAAGTGAGATCATGGGGTTTGATTTCTGAACTTGATATTAGGCGGCACACATGACCAACAATATAGAGTTCTTCTTGTGTCACCCCTAAAATATTCAAATTAACTATTTTATCATACGAGGTAAGCAAGTAATCTTTTAAGCGCGTGTACTTACCAATCTCATGCAAAATAGAACTTAACCTCAACAATCTCCGATCAAAATCACTTAAGGTATAATGTACTTTTAAAGCATCGAACATCAAAAGTGCATTTTTTTCCACATGTCTTAAATGACTTTCTGAACTTTTATAACGCTTACTGACATACCGCGCTAATGAATAGATATCATTATTAAATGCTTGATAGCGTTTTAAATGAAAGTCTTCTTCAATGAGATCGGCAATCACCCCATCTCTTAAAGACATTTCGGGAATCATCAAATCATCCGCTTGAGTCAAATCAAAAAACAACTTATAAACAATGATACTAATCATAAATTCATACCAATCAAGGCCCAAGTCTTCTATATGATTTCTAAGTTGCCGTGGATGATCTATCAACTGATAATAGATTGATTTAAATTCCTCTTTTGACATAGTGTCTTTCCCATCAAACAGAGCGCCTTTAAGCCGTTTTGCCTCTCCACCTAAGCACATAAAACGTTTAATGCGCTTCATTTTGATTTCAGGCCACATATGAAAAGTTCGCGTTTCAAGGAGCTCCTCTAAATTTTGAGGATAGACCAGTGACCGCTCTTCAAGATCATTAATAATATTTTTTATATTTTTAGTCCCTATTTTTATTTCTTCATTTTTTACCAAATGATTGTTTTGATAAATGGAAACATCACAAGAACCCGAATTAATCTCTACAATCATGGCACTTTTCCTGACTAAGCGATAATCCGGAACGAAATCTCTCATCGACTTATACGTTAAAAATTTTTCAATGGTGTCTTCAACAATTTCAATTTCAATTCCTGTTTTATTGTAAAGCATTTCTACAACCATTTTGGCGTTGCTTGCTTCACGCATTGAACTCGTTCCAATTGCACGGTATTTTTCGACACCATACATTGTGAGCATATCCTTAAAATAGGTTAAAATATTCTTAATTTCTTTAACCGTAAGGTGATTAATGTAACCTAACTCGTAAACATCCTCTCCTAATGGTATGGCTTTGGAGAAATCTTCTAAACATCGCATTTCTCCATCTACGTATTCAACTATCTTCATTTTAATTGCATTGGCACCGACATCTATCGCTGCATAAAGTGGTTTCATGTATTATCACCCTCATTTTCATAACGTTACTATCTATTATAATCTATTCTTCGCCCTTCTTTCGGCTTTTGAGAGTCAATTTTACCCGAATTTAACATTCTTACAAAGCAAAAGAGTCCAAAGACTCCTTTATGCCGTAGAATACCCTATATTTTTTTGGGGTCACATACACCTTTCGGATCAGAAGAGACACGACCACATTTTTTACAATACACTTTTGGTGCCTTTACAAGCTCTATAAAAGCTTCTTTGTCTGATTTTTGGTAACCATCTTTAACCAATTTACACATTTTCTTGGCCATTTAATCGCCTCCTTACGCTTCATTTATACCACGAATTGATCTCTTTAAGCAGATGCAAGCTTATTATTTTATGATAATCATGTTACAATATTTATTGTAAATAAATGATGAATAATTGCTAATCTATAATTATTTTATCGCAGAAAGGGTAAAATAGAAGTAAATACAAAAATATGGAGGGATTTTAATGTTTAAACATGCTGAACATATTAAACAAATGAGACTTGAAAGAGAAATACGTGAAAGAGAAATCAAAAGAAACGCCTTTGGTCTAGGATTAGTCGCTGGTGTCTTAACAGGCTATTGCCTTAAAAAATTTGTAGCACCTAAAATTCAATCTTGTGACTACCATTCAAAATTGAATGATTTTACTGATTCTGCTATTGAAAAAAAGGATCAAATCAAAGATTCAGCTGAGAATCTTAAAGATTCAGTCATTAAAAAAGTAAAACGTCAATCTGATAATTTAGAAGAAAGCTTAGAAGATACTGCAGAAACTGTAATGGATAAAGCCATTGACGAAGTGATTGAAGTGGGTGAACAACTTGAATCAGTTAAAGAAACACTTGAAGAAAATAAATAAGTACATGTCTTGTTTTACCGGTCATGTTAAAAAGATTGCCCTTTTTACACTTGTTGTAAAAGGGCAATCTTTTTTTATGATTCTTCTTTAGCATATTTGGTTCGATTCAAATAATCACGTATATTTTTTTCATAACCATTATTAGTGGGTTCATAGTAACGAACGGTTTTAAGCGGATCAGGTAAGTACTGTTGTTTGACATAATGACCTTCAAAGGCATGAGGGTAATCATACTGCTTAGCCTCTTTACCTTCCCCATACTTTCTGGCTATAGAAAGACTTGTGCCATCTTTCAAATAATAAGGAATCATCCCCGTATCTTTATTTTCAATATCATCCATTACCCGATTAATCCCTAGATAAGCAGCATTCGATTTGGGCGCTGATGCAATATAAGTTACTGCCTGTGCTAGTATGATACGACCTTCTGGCATGCCTATAAAATCAACGGCTTGAGCTGCATTATTGGCAACCACTAGAGCCATAGGATCAGCATTGCCCACATCTTCCGATGCACAGATCACAATTCGCCTAGCAATAAAGCGCGGATCTTCTCCACCATAAATCATTTGCCCCAAGTAAAAAAGGGCAGCATCAGGGTCAGAACCCCGCATGCTCTTTATAAAAGCAGACACTATATCATAATGATTATCCCCTTGTTTATCATAACCCAAGTGCCGCATCTGTAAACAGTCTTCCACATCTTCTATTGTAATTTCAATTGTTTCATCCAAATCGTCTTTGGATAATACCGCTAACTCTAAAATATTAAGAGCCCGTCTCGCATCCCCTGTTGACATCTCCGCAATGTACTTTTTAACCGCTTGATCTATCACGATAGGGTAAGAGCCCAGCCCTTTATCCACTTCTTTAAGCGCGCGATCTAAGATGTCTATAATACTTTCCGGCGTCAATTTTTCCAGTCTAAAAACAGAGGATCTTGAAATCAATGCAGAATTGACTTCAAAATAAGGATTTTCAGTCGTTGCACCTATTAATATTACCGTACCATCTTCTACAAAAGGTAAAAGAGCATCTTGTTGAGACTTATTAAAACGGTGAATTTCATCAATAAAAAGGATCGTCTTCTTTTGATACATCCCCATATTATCTTTAGCAATTTGAATCATTTCTCTGATATCTTTTACCCCTGACGTCACAGCATTAAGGCTTTCAAAAGCTGATTCTGTAGTTTTGGCAATAATCTTTGCCAAAGAGGTCTTTCCACTTCCCGGCGGCCCATAGAGAATGATAGAAGAGATACGATCTGCCTTAATCAGTTTAGTTAACAATTTCCCTTCACCAATTATTTTCTCTTGCCCAAAGAATTCATCCAAACGCTCTGGCTTCATCCGTTCTGCTAGGGGTGCTTTTTTTTCTATATTTTGACTTGCAAGTACATCAAATAAATCCATTTTATCCCTCAATTAATTCTAATAATATCTTAAAAGTGTCTTTGGCGGCTTCAAAATCATTTTGACTCAATTGAGTCACCCATAAATTAATATAGTAAGTGTATTGTTCTTTTGTTTCTGATTGCAAAGGGTGTACAGCCTGTATTTGATTGATGGCTTCGTCTTGTGCCATCAATAATCTCAGGATGTATTCTCGATTCATCTGCTGAGCCATTTGCTTTAAAATTTCGTGTAACCAAGAAAACACTTCTCTTAGTGGGGTGCTTTGCATCTGCTGAATCAAATCATCACAGGCGCTTTGAGATTCATCTTTTAACGCGTCAATGAGCAACGCCCCCATTTGATACTCCATGTGTAATACGTCTAACATGTGGGGTTCAAGATTTACAAAGCTGAGTCCTAAGGGGTCTTTAACCATACCGGGTGTTTGACTGATAAACGTCCCAATTCCCCTTCTCACTTCAATCACATTTTGAGTGTTAAGTGCCTTTAAGGCTTCTCTCAATGTAGCTCTTGATATTTTAAGGTCTGACGAAAGTGCCATTTCATTGGGTAATTTTTCCCCCGGCTGATAGTAGCCTTCTCTGATTAATTTACAAATACTTTGCTCAACCTTTGCTGTAAGCGATTCTGTCTTTTTCATCACATCACCTTTTGACTTTCTTACACTATTTTCACGCTGAACGTTCTCTTTAATGACTCTATTTTAACATAAAAAAGGCGCCTTATAAATTGCGCCTTTTACAACTATGAATCACTTTCATTTAATAATTTTTCATCTACTTTAATACGCATCTTTGTGGCTACTGTGACGTCAAGCTCACTTTCGTTAAAATAAAAATCACAAACCCCACCAATACTGTTAACAATCATTTTCAAAAAAGCACTATTTTCTGATAAAGAATGTTCAATTTCTGGTGTTGATTGAGAAGACATTTTGAAGAGAACCAAGTGGTCACCCTTGGTATATTCTGATCGAATCATCAGATGTGTAATCTCAAGACCTGCAATAAGGGGAATGTCTACAATCTCTGTAATGACTCCCATCAACTGTTTAATATTATCATAATAGGTCGTTTCATCACCGTCATTAATAGTGACTTCTACATGATATTTATAACTTAGATGCTTTTCAATCGCCTTGGCTAAATCCTTAATGCCAAAATATTTTAAGGAATATTTGGAATAATCAAAGACCTTATTGATAAAATTCATCCGTGTATTGAGGTGCTTAAGTGCCTCATCAAGCGGTGTCAAATCAACAGATTCTCCTACCTTTTTATTGATTTGCCTAAATTCTTCTATCGTCATCAAATGGTGATAATTAAGCGTTTTCATAAGTTCTTCATAAAGGTGCATAAAATAATCTACTTTTTCATAGCCATCTGTCAACATTTTTTGATAAACTTTATTTTTTTGATCTTTAGACTCTAATTTATCATCTACGGTTTTTCGTTCTTCAAACAAATCAATGGCTTCACGAATAAAAACCTTAAGTTCATTTTCTAAATCCCATGGTTTAGTTAAAAACTTATAAACATCCACACGGTTGACCGTAGCAAGGATTTGAGGCAATTTAGTATAGCCTGTCAAAACGATTTTAATCGTACTCGGACTAATATCACTGACCATTTCTAAAAGTTCAAGACCGTTCATCCCCGGCATTCTCATGTCTGTAATAATGACACTGATCTCATTTTCAACAAAAACATCCAAAGCCTGTGCGCCTGAATCTACAAATATTTTTTCATAGGGTTCACGGTGTAATCCCCTATTCAGTGCCTTAAGGATCTCTACTTCGTCATCTACTACTAACACTTTATGTTTGTATTCTCCCATTTGTCTCACCTCATTTATTATTGTATTTATTAATGATACCTTCTAGGCTAGTGACTGATAATTTTAATATATCAAGTGCAATCTTGGTATCTTCTTGTAAAGGATCTAGTTCTTCTTTTTCGATATGGGAAGCCAAGCTCATCAATGCCACTTCTTCTCTATGAATAATATCTTCTGCTCCTGGGTCGTGATGGTAAAGTGTAATTTCAATTAAATCCAGTGGAAAAGTCCACCAATTTAAGAAATAGCCTCCTACAATCGCATGATTGATTTCAAATAGTTCTTCTTCTTTTGACACAATACTCATATCATCATAATGGGATTCTATAATTTGTTTAAAATAAGACGTCCCATAAAGTTGTAGCATAATAATCTGTCCAATGTCGTGTAAGAGTCCCGCCGTACCAATGAGGGCTGGAATTTTATGTTTAAAATAGTATTCATATAAATCGTGATAAATCAAATTCACCCGCTCAGAATGATACCAAATACTAGCACTCTTCTCAAAAATCTTATCATCTTTTGAAGATAACTCATAAGACAGGATTAATTGCTTGAGATTATTCAACCCAATAAACATAATAGCCTGCTGTAGATTCCCCGTTTTAGCCGCATAAAAGGCTGAATTGGCAATTCTTAATATATTGGAAGTCATTGCTGGATCATCTTCTATTACTTTGCAAATCTCCTCTATGCTTTGATCTTTTTGAACCATATTATTAATCCGATTAAACATTTTGGGCATGGTTTTAACCCCTTCAAAAGCTTGGATCACTTTAAAGAGCCCTACTTCTTTAAAACGATCTTCCAGCAGAAACATCTTCCGCACGCTTTCGATCAATTTTTCATTGTCCCAGGGTTTAAAAAAGTACTGTTTGGCTAAGTTTTTACTCACCGCTTCAGTGATACTATTGGTAGAAGCATAACCTGAAAGTGCCACACGGATTGTTTCAGGAGACGCTTCTTTGAAAAATTTCAAAACCCGGATGCCATCAAAATAAGGCATCTTTATATCTGTGACGAGCATATCCAATTGGTCCAATGATAAAAATATTTCTACGGCTTCCTTCATTGTACATGCATAATAACAGTCAAACTCTAAATTTCTGAAAAGTCGTCTCAACGCTTTTAATATATTGGCTTCATCATCCAAAAATAAAATAGTCCTCATATAGCCGCCTCTCTAATATCGATCTACATAATCATTGACGTATGAATGATTAACTTTTTTGATGGGTATTTTTATTTTGAAGGTTGTCCCTTTTCCCACTTCTGATTCAAACGAGATATCGCCCCCATGTTTATTAACGATAATATCGTATGAAATGCTCATCCCAAGTCCAGTGCCTTTCCCAACTTCTTTCGTTGTAAAGAAAGGAATAAAAACTTGATCTGCAATCGCTGGATCTATACCACATCCATTATCCATAATCTCACAAGTAATATATTGCTCATCGCTTCTTGTTGTTATTTTTATAATTCCACGGTCCACTTTAGGATTGGCACGAATCGCATGGATGGCATTGATTAATAAGTTGACAATGACCTGATTAATTTCTATGCGGTTAGCCAAAGTAAGCGGTACGTACTGTATATCTTTAATAATTTCTGCGTCATATTTCAACTCATTATTGGTGATCAGTAAAGCATCTTCTATGCCCTCATTGAAGTCATACTCTAGCATGGCTTCACTCATCCCTTTATGTGAAAATATCCTAAGTCCTGAGACTATTTTTTCTACTCTTTTAAGGCCATCCATTGTATCTCTGAAGAGTTCTGAATAATCTTCTATGAGAAAATCAAAATCATAATTTTGCTTTTGAGTTGTAATCAAATGCTCCAAGGCTTCATAAGTGAAATCTTTCTTATCTTGCAAAAGTTTTTTTTGTATATGTAATATCATGTGTTCCAAATTTTTAAAGTACTGGTCAAGGGATACAAAATTGCTCATTACAAATCCCAAAGGATTATTAATTTCATGAGCTATCCCCGCTGCTAATTGACCTATCCCCGCCATTTTTTCTTGATTGATTAAACGGATCTGATTGTCGGAAATTTGCCTGTTCTTTTCATTAATTTCGTAATTGAGATCAATCATTTTTTGCTCGGCAAGCCGTTCTTTGGAAACATCATCTATTTGGAGCAAATAGAGATCTTCCTGATGGTTACCCAAGGCATATATAATTACTTTATGAGCCCTTCCAAGTGCCTCAAAATGCTTATCAAAAATCACACTCATTTGTTCTTTTTTTAAGGCCCTCATGAGAGATATTTCCTTTTGACAAATCGTTTTCACGTTCTCACCAATTGAATTCAAAAGGTTTTGAAATCCATTTGTAGACATTAAGATATTGCCCTCATGGTCTATTACAGCAACCGAAAGTGCGATACAATCTAGTAAATGAATAAAGGCTTCATTTTCATACCAAGTTTTTTCCATCATGTGATCCCCCATTGATTCAATGCGTTCTTATCTTCATTTTACCCTAAACCATTACAGCTAATCACGTGAGCGTCTTAAGAAAACTATACTGTAATAATCATTTTAAAAAAATAAGAGGACCACCTAAAAGAGAGGATTAAAAAAGCTGAATGTCTGTTTTACTGACATTCAGCTTTATAGCCTTGTTTTAAACGCTTAATTTTAAGTTTATATCAATTCTTTTTCAACGAATTCAGAGGTAAATAACTGCAAAAGTGCGCCATAATCCAGTTCAAAAGAAACAATATCCCCCACCTTGTAGGCTTTTTCTGAAGCTGTTATATCAAGAATGGTATGGTCACTAGAAGCACCTATAATATCGATGGACACATCACAGGGTTTCAGACCTTCTGGTGATACATCTTGCCTGCCAATTGCCACGATAGCACGTTTCATAAGCCCCTTATCAATAAAAACAGGTTTCTCCCCAAAAGCATTCATCCCAATTTCGCCACTTGGCATAGAAGGTTTTTCTTGACATTCAATCACTTCCGTTTCAAGTGCAAATACATCTTGATTTAAATAGTCAATTTTTTTACCAAAGGCCGTTTCACGACCTAAAACAATCGTTTCGCCAATTCTCAGTTGGGTGATTGTTTGAGGAAGTGTATGATTTTCAAGCAAATAAAAACTACTGGAATTGCCACCTGATACAACCGGTAAGACAATGCCAAAAGTATCTTCAATGCTGTCTTTTAAAGCACTTAATTCTTCTAACTTATCAGGTGTTGGAATCACCCCCCCATAACAGGTCAGATTAACACCCAATCCTATCAATTTGATATGCTTAAGGTTCAGTATATTTTCAACAGTTCCTAGCACTTGATTGGGCAAGATTCCTTCTCTTCGATCCCCTAAATCAACCATCAAAAGAATCTCATGTATTTTGCCTTGTTGCTCTGCTTCTTGATTCAGGGCTTCAATTGTTTTAAGTTCTGAATTCAAGCTCATATCTGTCAATTCAACTACGCGACGGGCTTCTGAAATCATCGGCAATCTTAAAAGCATTTTCGATGTCTTATAGGCCTGAATTCTTTCAAAATTTTCAAGTCTAGAATCTGCAATACCTTTAACCCCTGCTTCAAGGCAAATGTCTATCATTTTAGGCATCGCTTTAAATACTTTTGAAACCAAGTATATATCAACCTCTTGATTTTTTTGCCATTTGGACAACAGTCTCTACATTTTTTTTCAACTTATCTGAATCAATTTTAAGTTTTGGATAGGCCATCTCTTCCCCCTTACTTTATTGTAGTCCCCTCATTTAATTCGCTTTTTAAGCCTAAAGATTCTTGCATCAATTTTAAAGCGGCTTGAGGATACCGTTTAGAGAGAACCCCTATTGATGCCATAATATAATCTTCATCCACCAAGACCTTGCACCCTTCATGAGGAAGCAAGCGTTGACCCATTGGATTATCAGTGATGGCACGAATCAACTCTCTTTTGTGTGGCAAACGGGTTAAAGCACCCCCTGTACCAATTAACCACGCCACACTTGTGAGGTCCTTTCCCTCAGCAAATGTCTTTTTACCACTTCCACCATATAAGGTTCTGTAAGATCCGGCATGTCTTAACCCAGACGTTTTGACGGCTTCTTCCGTTAAAGCTTCAACAAAAGCAATCTGTTCATCAGTCTTAGGAATTGCAGTATGACTTGCGATTAACGCCTCTAATTCATCCTTTGAGATTTTTAAACGTTCACACAAGTCTGCTTCACCCATTAAATCGACTATATTTTTCATGTTAATATAAACACCGAGGTCACCCTCAACTGTTCTTTTAGCAGTAGGCTCTGGGCTCAATAAAATACGAGATATCTCTTCACTCCCTCAGTGACAGAATGAATATCCGTCGTCGCCCCTCCTACATCTATAACGAGCAAATCTCCTAAGGCTTCTCTTAATAGTTTCGCCGCCTCCATAACAGCTCCAGGTGTAGGAATAATATGACCTGTCACCCATTGACGAATATCTTGCATCCCAGGTGCCTCTGTTATATGTTTTTCAAAAATATTTTGAATGACTTTTCGAGTCGGTTCAACATTGAGGTCATCAATTCTGGGATAAACATTCTCACATAGATATAAAAGGTCTGCCTTTCCCGCTTCTTCAAAAATTAACTTTATTTCTTCTTGATTTTCAATATTACCTGCATATAAAACAGGGACGGTTAATGGTAAGGCGGCAATATGCTCAGCATTATAAATCGCCGTTTCTCTTTCTCCATAGTCAACCCCACCTGCTATTAATATAATATTCGGTTTAAGGTCACTTATTTTCTTTAAATCAGTCCGTCTAAGCTTACCCGCCGTTACCATATGTAAATTGGCGCCAGCCCCTAAAGCAGCCTCTTTAGCTGCTTTGGCTGTCATGTCATAAACTAAACCATGAACAGTCATTTTCAGCCCCCCAGCTGCACTGCTCGTCGCCATTAACACTTGATAGTCTATGCCACTTACGCCAAGTTCTTCCGCCAAATTTTCAATGGCTTTGTTTAGCCCCATACTAACATCGCCTTCTAATACGGTTGTAGGAGATTGCCCCTGCCCCAAAAAGACAGGGACTGATGACGTTATGCCATTAAATGCATTCACGACAGTTGTCGTGCTTCCGATCTCTGCAACTAAAACATCTATTTTCATCCTCTTTTCCTCCTCAACCTCAATCGAACGTTTCTTTCTAACTACCCAGTTTACACTTTACCCCAGTGCTTTCTAATGAGCATCCTTTTATGAACGCCGTTGTCTTCTTTCATTGACTAAGAACGTCGCCACATTAACGCCACGATCATATCTTCCAAATCCTTCATCCATACCGTTTTCTCTTGCAATTTCCGGTGTCACTTGTGTACCCCCTGCGCAAATGATAAAACGGTCTCTTACACCTTTTTCACGAGCATACTCATGAATGCGTTTCATATTTTTATAATGGACATCGTCATGTGAGATAATCGTAGATGCTAATATAACATCTGCATTCATTTCTATTGCTGCATCTACTAATTTTTCAACAGGGACTGACGTTCCCAAATATTCTACGTCACACCCATATTTTTCAATCCCACCATGTTTAATATCAATGACTTCTCTTAGGCCAACAGAATGTTCATCTTCTCCCACTGTACCTGCTACAATCTTAATAGGATGTTCATCAAATTCTGATCTGATTTCATCATCACTCATAATCTCCGGTTCGGGTGGAATTTCAATAGTCCTCATATCAAGATCGAAATCAAGCACGCCTTTAATTTGGACACGTGTTCCCTCTGAAGGATGCAATACTTCAAGATGAATCACTTCGACATCTTTCAGATTCATTTTTTTGCCAAATTCAATCGCTGCGAACTGTGCTGCTCTTAAATAAGTTGGAATGACTAAATCAACGGTAACAACCCCATCTCCCAACCATTGTACCTCTGGTTTAACATAAGGCGATTCGCCATGCTCGCCTCTATATTTATCTGTTTCTGCCATCCGTTTATTGACATTGTCTTCTTCATCCAATTCATCAATAAAGATAATTTTATCAGGTTTTTCAAAGGTTGACCCTTCTATGAGTTTTGATGGTTCATTCACTGCCTCTTCATCATATTGGGCAACATTGTTGTAACCATAATGGGCTGTTACCGGCGCCATGTAATCGCTCGCACGTTCATAAACGGTACCCGATCCCACACCGGCATTGATTTTTCGACCAATCCCATCGCCATTTCGCTCTGGATACATGCCTGAATCTACAAAGAAACCCTTTTCCACCGCTTCAAAATAGCCGCCAACTTCTAGTATTTCCTCTAAATAAAGAACTGCTCTTTCTTTAAGTTCTCTGACCTTGTCCCTAAGATAGCCTTCATCTTTTAAGGCAATCATATCCATGAGACCATCTAAACCACTCAAAGTTTGTTTTGCCGTTTCACAGGCTTCGATATTGAACATATGCCAAGGTACATTTCGACCCTCGTCAGGTGTGATCGTTGATTGAATATCTGCTGAAGTCAATCTTGAAATCATCATGTTCATCACATGGGTAACCGTTGCCTCTCTTGAAGAAGAGGTAATATACTTGGTATTCATTTGGGCCCGCATTTTATAGTCTGTAAAGAGTTCTCTTAGGGCAACTGCATAAGGTAAATCAATTTTCATACAAGGTGCAGGTGAAGCTGTAGGTGGAACGGTCGATAGTGAAATATTGGCTTTAGGCATCCCCACTTTGTGTGAGTAAAGTGCATTAATCCCATGTTGAACCATCAGCTCTGGCATCACTTTCCAGGCCTCTCTTGCTGTTGCATTGGCATTATGTGCACCGTCAATCTGAACCATATCAGCCCAACTCATTACCTTTTTAGATTCTGCTGCATCAACAAATGAACGCACCATGTTAATATTACGATAGAGAACATTGTATTGAGGATCTTGATGTGCACCATTGACGCCTTCTTCAGCAAGCATAACCGCTACATCAGGGCCAGCCACTCCCGAAACATAAGAATGATAGTTAATAGGTCTGCCTACTTCTTCTTCAATCAAATCAAGTGCTTTGCGGTGAGCACGTACTTGTTTTCTAGAAATAGGAATCCCACCAATCCCCTGTGGTGTCCCTTCGATTAATCCATCAAAATGAGATTGTCCAGCAGTCCTTATTACCATGATGTGGTCTGCACCATGCCAAGCTGCCATTCTCATTCTTCGAATATCATCTTCAAAACGACCTGATGCGATTTCAGTTGTAATGGTGTTATTGGGTTGTGGATCAATATTATCAAAATACCTAGCTGCCGGTTGACTCACATACTGTTTAAGTGAAGGGGACATATCTTGGTAGTCAAAAGCCCCTAAATGAATGGGTCCCTTTTCACGCCAAGTCCACCCTCTACGCTTAGGATGATAATTTTCAAGGTTATCCAGTAAGGCTTTTATATCTAATTTTTCATCAATTGATAAAGCTTTCATTTACTTTCCCTCCTTGTTAAACAGGCTTACTGCCTCATCCCAGTGTTTGCCCTCAATCAGTTCAAGCCCTGCCGTTCTTATATCAAGCGACTTAGCTTTTGCTACTTTGTAAACGACATGACCGACACCGTGACCGATTAGTCCCCTATCTATTGCTCCATCAACCAGCGGTTGTGCCTCAACGCTCGAAAAGCCCATTCTCAATAAAACAGAACGTTCAACAGCAGGCGATGTATTTGTTTTAGCAAGTTCTAGTAAAGGATCTACCACTTCATCCAACAAAGCCCAAAACTTATCTTTAAGGGCTTCATCCGACAAATCGCTTAGATGTTGTCTTCTTACGTCGTAGTCATCCTCTCTCTTTAAAAAACCTTTCACAATAACCTCCTTTTAATACGCTATCCCCAGTAGCTCTAAAGCCGATTTAATATAGGCTTCATCTTGTCGTGTTTCATCCATTAAAAACTGAATATCTAAAGCACTCACTTGAGTCACTTCATTGGCTTTACAAGCATTTTTAACAATGGAGTGTCTAATATGGTCTAAATCAAGATCCTGAGTTTGAATCAACCGCGGATGTTCTGGTAAAATAATACTCTTTCCAGGTACTTGTTCTTTAGGATTTCCGATCTTGATTTCAATCCCATTCTCCCTTGCAAAAGCCAATTGAGGTTGAATATGCTTACCTGCGCCTGTGTACTCTGTTTCTTGTACGACAATAATCTGGTCTTGATTCATTTCCTGAGCAAGACTAAACGCTGCTGCTAAAGAGGTGTTCCCTGCTGGGCCTCTTTCCATGCCTTCTATCTGAGCGAGTGCTTCTGTCATATAAAAGACCTCACCTTGCGTTACAGTTACATAGCGATCCATATAACGCATAGGACGTGCTGCAGATCTTGGCACATCAGAGCGGTCAGGATAAGTTGCAAAAGGCAAGCCAAATCCCGTATGGCCTGTTGTAAAAGACTTTTGATTAAACTGGGTATCACTTGCCATATGAAGTCCTGATAAGTCTACGGAAGCCCCAATCACCTTGGTGTCATAAGCACCTGCCTTGATTAAGCCTCTTGCTGTACCCGTAAGGTTTCCCCCTCCTGCATTGGTACAAACCACTGCATCGGGATCTTTACCTGTCATTTCTCTCACACCGATTGCCAGTTCATATCCTAAAGATTCAACACCAGCAATTCCAAATGGCGTATAAAGTGAAGCATTAAAATAACCGGTTTCTTCAAGTAAAAGTAGAAACTCATAAAAGAGCTCTGGCCCTACTGTCAGCTGAACAACTTCTGCCCCATAAGCCTCACATTTTCTAGCCTTTTCTATGATTTCAGGTTGCCCTTTCCCTCTAGAATCATAGGTTTCTTGTACAATTATACATTTGAGTCCATGAATGGACGCTTGCGACGCAACTGCTGCACCATAATTACCACTTGTCGCTGCAATGACCCCCTTGTAGCCCATCTTTTTAGCATGATACACTGCATTTGCCGCCCGTCTCACCTTATAGCTTCCAGAAGGATTACTCGCTTCATCTTTAATAAACAGACGTGCTCCTTTTCCTTCTGGTGCAAGACGTCTAGCTAATTCAGTCATATTTTTCAGCTCAATAAGAGGGGTATTGCCTACACCAGAATCATGTTGAATGCGCATGATTTCTTCAATACTATAACCTGTTTCATGCATCATTTTTTCATAATCAAATCCAATACCTTCATTTTCAAATAGAGTATAATCGAGACCAATCGCCTTTTTCATAATCTCATTTTTTCGCCCCATCACAGAAAGATAGCTTTTATCATTCATTGCTGTCACCCCCAAATAAAATGGCTTTTAATTGAATCCCTATTTGAAGAATCTCTGGCACAAAAGCACCATAAGAATGATTATAGGTTGGATTAACTTCTAAAAGTCTTCCTTTTTCTTTTCGACCTGTCATGGTTGTAACCGTTACCTCTTGACCTATTGCTGCATCATGATCTAAAAATCCCTTTACCCACATTTCCAGTGGCACCTTTTGAGTGTCATCTGGCACTTGAGGTGCTCTTTGATCTGGCTGTAGAATCACACGATAAATTCTTACCCACTCACCTTTTTTAACGTTCATCTTTATCACCTTCCGTCATTTACCTTATACTCTTGGCTCTATTCTATTTACATGCACCTATTTATCAAAATATACTATTGAATCATTTCTTTCATATCACCCATAATCGCACGTGGAACAGGTAAATCAATCATGGTTTTAAGACCTGCTGAAGCGTTGATAACTTGAGGAATCATATTGACACACATAGCAATAGTACCAAGTCCCCCTTCCACCTCAGGTTTAATATTCATGTTAACCTCTGGTGTTCCTTTTAAAGTAATATAGTCCCCTGTAAAAGTGCCTTCAAGTTCTGGCTCAATTTGTTGAGGGTGAATCATATCAATTTTCACTTCGCCATCAACATAACCCTGTCCAGTCATATTCACACCTGCTACATTCCCTTTTGCAGCAAATCCATAAGGTGACTTTCGATCTACATTGGTTACAATAGGTTTCATTTGTGTTTCATATTTATCAACTTTCCAGCCAATTGCATCACCAATCATTCTAATAGATTCTGCAAAACCTACATGACCAGCCAGTGTACCTTCTGCAACACCTTTTTCAAAGTCATTAACACTTATTCCTACCCCTTGTTCTTCCATGACTGCTGGACCAAATGGTGATAAACTATTAACCCGTTTAGCTTCAATATGTTCTACATCTGTCATACAACCGGTTAAAACCACTACTAAAAGGTCCATAATAAGGCCTGGATTAATACCTGTTCCTAAAATAGAAACGCCATTTTCCTTAGCAATTTTATCAAGTTCTGCTGCCTCTTTTGGACTTTGTGCCCAAGGATAGGCCATTTCTTCTGCAGTCGATATCACATTCACTTTTTGCTCTAAAGCATACTTCAATTTTGGAAAAGCCTTCTTTGTAAAAGAATCTGTTGCAATCAAACACACATCACAAGATTGATGTGTTAATACATTTTCAATCTCTGGCTTAATAACAACTTCTGGATGCTCTCCTTTTGAAACGTCTAAAACGTCATAGATACTTTTACCTACACGGTCTGGATGTTGATCGCAAACCCCTACGATATCCACACCTTTTTTATGTAATAGCATTTTCGCCATGCCACTACCCATTGCGCCAAATCCCCAAATAACGACTTTTACATTTTCCGTTCTCATAATATATCCCTCCAATTTTTATCATTACCCTTACTATTAGTGCAAAAGACATGCCAAAAGTGAATAATCTGATAATTATAAGTCTCTAAAGCCTTGAAAACAGGCAATGTATTTTTATTCATTCATTGTATACGACATTGTGTGCTGTTTTAAAAGTTGATTAAAATATAAAATAGCAAAATATTTTGCTATTAAAGGCAAAATATTTTGCTATTTTAAGAATAAGTGCAATTTTTTTTGCGGCTATTCTTTTTGTAATTGGACATAGCCAGCAAATAAACCGCATGTTATAATAGCTATTATTATAAAATGACCAAAAAGGGGAAAAAAGAATGGAAAAAAAGCACTATCAAGTATATTTACTCATGTTTATTGCAAGTTTCTTTTGGGCAGGCGCCTTTATAGCCGGTAAATTTGGTATTCATTCTTTGAGTCCTGTCTTACTCACTTTCTTTAGAATGGGCATTGCCAGCCTTATTATGATGCCCTTCTTAATTCTTAAAATGCCCCAACAATGGCGCTTAAAACGCAATGAAGTCAAATGGGTTCTTCTCACAGGACTTATTGGTATGATTGGTTATCATCTCTTCTTTTTTACAGCACTCTCTTATACTACAGCTTCAAAATCATCAATGATTAACGCCAGCAATCCGCTAATGACAGCTGTACTCGCGAGTCTTTTTTTAAATGAAAAACTAACACCCAAACGTACCCTCTACATTCTTCTCGCCCTATTTGGCGTCGTCTTTATCTTAACGGATGGTCACATCAGTCACTTAAAATCTATGTCTCTCAACCAAGGCGACTTTATCATGCTCATTGCTACCTTTTGCTGGGCTGTCTATTCCATTATTGTTAAATTAGCCAGTCGTCACGTTCCCACTTTAAAATTAACAGCGTACTCTTTTTTCACCTGTACTCTTATGCTATTGCCTTTTGCCATCTATGGCTTAGCAACCAGCCCACTTCCCGTAACAGCTAGTCCCTATATCGCTGTTATCTATATGGCCCTCTTTCCAACTGTGATGGGTTATAGTATTCAGCAATATGCAATTGCAAGTATTGGTGCAACACAGACCTCTCTTTTTATCAACCTAGTCCCTATTATTTCCACCTTGCTTGCGGTTATCATATTGCATGAGAGCGTTTCTATCATTAATATCATCGGTGCCGCTTTCATTATTTTTGCAGTTATCGCTTTCTCAAGAGATAAAAATAAGAGAATATCGCAGTCCCGACTTAATCAGATCTAATCACTTTAACGTTAAAAAGCCTGTCACTTCCCTTTTTTAGGGGAGAGACAGGCTTTCTTAATAGAAACATTCTAAGCATTAACCGTTTTAAGTTGGTAAAAGTTATCGCCCTTCTTCTTTACTTTTTTCTTGAGTTTTGCTAGTGCTTCACTTAACGATTCATTGCTTTCATAAAGGGATAGATCACCATAAATCCCTGCAATGGATAGAGACGTTAACTTAAATTCCCTAACGACGCCAAAACGGTCTTCCGATACAATCATATTGCACTGGATATGATCTTCCGAGAAGAATTGCTTTCTTTCTTTCTCAAAACGCTCAAGGATATTCTTACAAATGCAGTTATATTTATCAACATCCCCTTCGAATACTACAATAAAGTCGTCACCGCCTACATGTCCAATAAAACTGGTATAGGGGCAAATCCGTTTGACTTCTTCTTTTAACATATCCGCTAGATATTTGATTAAGCTATCACCGCGCTCAAACCCATACACATCATTGTATATTTTAAATTCATTAATATCGACGTATAGAACACAGGACTGGCCACTCACACCGACGCTATCCGTTAATACGCGATTAATGATGGGATTCCCCGGCAATCCCGTCAATGGATTTAACTCTTTCGCATTATTTTTTTCATACATAATGGTATATTCAAAAATCTTTTTCATTGAAACCAAACCGTAAAAAGCCGTTCCCTTCGTGACAATAATATCATCAAATATTTCTTCATCATTTCTCCCCATGGCTTTTTTAGCAACCACATTGATGGGGGTATAAAAATCTACAATTAAGGGAGACGCATTCATAATTTTAGAGATCGGCCGATTAGAAAAAACAGCATAACCATATTGTCCACTCATGATGGCATCTAAATTATACTTCATGACAATGCCAACCGGTTGATCTCTTTCACAAATACAAACGCTTTTGATTTGTTCCGATTCAATATGCGATTTTACCGTTGCCGATTGAGTCATAGGTTCAAATGAAAAGGAATTCGGATGAGTCACTAGATGAGAAATATAGTGATAGTCCTGCGAATAGCTATTAATGTTGTTAGAGAGTTGATTATAGTCTAAAATACGATTAACCACCTCTTGTGGTAAGGGCAAAATTTCAGATTTAGGTTGTTGTAAAAAGAAACCTTGTCCCGCATGTACCCCTAGTAAAATGAGTGTTTTTAACTCTTCTTTAGTCTCAATTCCTTCTGCGATAATAGTGATATTTGTCGTCTGCGACGTTTCTACAAAAGCTTTAATCAAGGCCTGCTTAAAGGCATCTTTATCAATATTTCTAATCAAGTCCATATCCACTTTTAAAAAGTTCGGTTTTACTTCTGTAAGCGTTTTAAGCCCAGAATAGCCTGCACCTACATCATCTATGGCTATTTTGTAACCTTGGTGTCTATAATTATCGAGTACTGCTTGAAAACTAATATAGTCTGTAATTGCCGTCCGTTCAGTGATTTCAAACACAATATTTTGTTCGTTAAGTCCTTGCTTGCTAATATAGTCCTTCGTTAAGCCGCTTTGAAAGCTATCTGTTTTCATCACATCAGGATCGACATTGATAAAAAGACTCTGTTGAGACTCCAGTAAATAAGCTTTTTCAAGCGCCTTGGTTCTAAAAAGCATTTCAATTTCCCATATTTTACAGTAGCGATGGGCCAATTCTAAAAGCTTAACTGGCGAATAATAAGGCGAATTTTCAGGCCCACGTGACAGGGCTTCATAACCTAAAATATGTCCATCTGTTAAATCAACAATGGGCTGATAAACGGTAGTTACAAGGCCATGACTCAAAATATGGTTAAGGGCCCTTTCATCCTCTTCTTTTGCATCAGGTGTATTTTCAAACATTTTTAGTAGTTGTGGTAGTGTCATCCTATTAACCTCTCTTTCATAAGAAAGATAACATACCCTAATATTAGCAGTATTATTAGGATGTTAAATCTCAATAAAAGACATGTTAAGCTTTCTATAGATTGTTTTAAAGCGCTATTAAAAGGATAAAAAATAAATTGGTGCTTATACTATTTGATATTTTTTGATTTTATATTGTAAATTTTGTCTTGATAAATTTAAGGCATGAGATGCTTTGGTGATATTGTTATCATACTGATAGAGTGTCTTAACAATTATCTTTCTTTCAATGGCTTCTAAATAAAGATTCAAATCATCTATTTCGAGTTCATCAACTTGGTATTTGTTTTTTTCCAGAAGTACTTCTGCCACATGAGAAGGCATATGCTCTTTGGTAATAACGTGTTCGTCGGTCACCAAATTCATAGCTGATTCTATAAAATTTTTAAGTTCCCTAATATTACCTTCCCACTCATACATTTTAAAAGCCTGCATCAAATCTTCCGATAACATCCAAACATCTTTTCCAAGGCGTTGATTATAGTCTCTTAAAAAATAGTCCACTAATAATGGAATATCCTCGACGCGCTCATTAAGGCTCGGAATTTTGATAAAAATAACATTAATGCGGTAATAAAAATCTTTTCTCAAGAGCCCCTTTTCGATTAAATGAGCAGGTGATTCATTTGTCGCTGAAATAATTCTGACGTTAATCGGAATATCTTTACTGCCACCAATTCTTCTCACATAGGATTCCTGTAATACCCTAAGCAGTTTCGCTTGTAATCCCAAACTCATACTATTTATTTCATCTAAAAATAAGGTTCCTCCACTGGCTTGTTCAAATAGACCTGGTCGAGATATTGCCCCTGTAAAAGAACCTTTTTCAGTTCCAAAGAGAATTCCTTCAAGTAAATTTTCTGGAATGGCGGCACAGTTTTGGGCAATAAAAGGCTGCTTGGACCGTTCGCTAGCATAATGAATACTCTGAGCAAACATTTCTTTTCCCGTTCCCGTCTCACCAAAAATCAACACACTTGAAAGAGATTTGGCTGCTTTCTGGGCCAAATTAATGGCTTGAACATAAAGGGGATTTCGCCCTATAAGTTCATCGAAGTGGTAGGACTTAATTGCTTTAGGCTGAGGCTTGGGTGCAATCAATTGCTGTTGCAATTCAATAATTTGCTCAGACATATTAGAAACCGTTGTTAAATTTCTAGACACTTCAACAGCACCAATCAGTTTTTCACCGTCAAAAATAGGCAATGTCGTATTTATCGTAGTAATCTCTTTCCCCTTCAAATTAACATAATGCTGTTCTCTATTCTCAATCTTCTCTTTCGTTTCCAAGACTGTCAATAGGGTACTATTTTCTCTAGTCCAGTCTGGGAAAATATCTAGCAAGTGTTTATTCATAACTTGTTTGGTTTTTAAGCCTTCAATTTCTGACATAGCCTTATTATAAACGCGTGTCATCCCGTCTAAATCAACAATATGAATCCCTTCTTCAAGGTCATTCATAATCAGCTGACTAGATTTTATTAATAAGTTTTCAACACTACTTTTGTCCTGTTGGTCTTTAATAGATTGTTGATTCGTTTTTTTCATACATCCCCCATGTATTTTTTCATTCTCCTTATTTTATCATTAATTGATTATAATATAAAACAAGAAAACACACTCAATGGGGAAGTGTGTTTTTAACAAATCAATCTATTCTTAAGCTATTTTATTAGGGGAATTTTATTCTTTTTTATAATAGGTTAATCAAATGATGTCATCTTTGATAATGCTTTCTCCAAATCTAATAGTTGCTTAGTGGTCTTTTCTAAATGATCTTCATTAACAAGGCATATAAAGCTACACTTGTAGGACTTAATATCAGCACAAGCACATTTGCAGCCACAAAGACAAAGTAAAACATCATCCTGTTCAGTGAGTGATGCCACATGAAACGTTTGCCAGTACAATTTTTCCTTAAGTTTCTCTAAAAATAATCGTCTGTCGTATCTTGGATTACACCCACCACAAAATTTGATACCTATCTTCATAAACCTTTATGCTCTTTTCGACTTAAAAGTTCCTTAGCAAATGCAATGAGTTCTGGATTAATATCATGAATAATGGTCACTTTTTTAACCTCTGAAAAAGCTTCCCTTAGCTGGTCCTCAATGAAATCTTTTGTACTTAAATCTGATTGAGGACAGCCACTACAGGCACCATATAATTTGATTTTAACAATGCCATCCTCAATTGCTACAACTTCTAGATCGCCATTGTGCTGTTTTAAATAAGGTCTTATATTGTCTTTTACAAATTGTTCAATTGATGCTCTCATGCTATACTCCTATCTTGTTTTCTATTTCGACTGCATTATACTTACTAATCAATCTAATTTAGCGATTGCTTTAGCTAATTCTTTTTTATGGTCGAGGTTACCTTGCCTCCAAATCATCACACGTTGTGCCTGTGGAGAACCTGCACCGTGTAAAGATTCTGTTCTATAGCCAACTGCCGCCGTACCTAGACATAAGTTTTCGATGAGTCTTAAAATTTTCATCCGATCAAGTGTTGGCACATTCGCTTTACCCTTAAAGTATTTTTTACAAACCTCTCCGATTTCAGGTGATTCAAAATCTTTTTGAGAAGGCATAGTCACCATTAAGCCACCTGCTAAATCTTCTGCAAGACGTGTGATTTCATAAGGGAATCTTGTCACGTTTTGTTTACAGACATTTGCAAGTAGTAAATCAATCTGATAGTTACCTGCTTCTGTTGGATAGCCTTCTGCTGAACATGCAATCCCACAGCAATAAAGGGTTTCATTAAGGTGCATCATTTCAATCAATTTGTCTTTAATATGAGACGCTTTAGGCACACCGTTCATTTCTGTTGCAAGCGCTGCTGCTCCAATTAATACATCACCTACGCCTACTTTACAACCACCATAGCTCTGTCTATGGTATCCTGCAAAACGTTCAACTAACATCCCTGCAAATTCTACTTCACCATTTAAAAAGATACGATTATTCGGTACAAATACATCATCAAAGACAACCAAGGCTTCTTGACCACCAAATTCACTATTGCCTAAATCCATTGAAGCATTTTCTTCAAGTTTTCTCGTATCACATGATTGACGACCATAAATCATGAATAGCCCTTCCGCATCTGTAGGAATTGCAAATGATACTGCATAATCTTTATCATCTGGACCCATTGCAATAGTAGGCATAATAAGGTGCTCATGAGAATTGATTGAGCCCGTTTGATGGGCTTTTGCGCCTCTTACAACAATGCCGTCAGGTCTTCTTTCCACAACATGTACAAATAAATCAGGATCTTCTTGTTGACTTGGTGATAAACTTCTATCACCCTTTGGATCTGTCATTGCACCATCTACAGTCCAGTCTTTTTCTTGCACCATTTTTAAATAGTCTACGAAATGCTCATGGTAATGTGTACCATGGCATTTATCAATTTCAAATGTCGTACTGTAAACTGCATTAAAAGCATCCATTCCAACACATCTTTGGAAGCATGCACCTGTTTTTTGCCCCAAAAGTCTTTGCATTTTAACTTTTTTGACCAAATCATCTGTACTTTGATGAACATGGCAAAAACGATTGACCTTTTCGCCTGTAAGATTTGAAGTTGCCGTCATCAAATCTTCATATTCTGGGTGTTGTGCTAATTCATAGGTCATTGCTACTGAATTGATAGAAGGCCTAATAATAGGGTGATCTACAATATTATCTACTCTTTCACCAAAGACATATACTTTTGTTTTTAATTGTCTTAAACTTTCAATATACTCCTCTTTTGTCATAAGTGCCATTTCAAAAATCCTCCTTTACACTCCCTCATGTTTTTGAGTTCATCATTAATAATTGCAAAGGTCATGCCAAAAAAAAAATAGAACCTCTATTTCTCAATCATTTATTGATGAAAGACTTGCACTCACTTAAGAAAGAACCCCTTAAAATATTATCAAGAGGTTCTTTTTAGGTGTCTACTCAGATATTCTATTACTATACATTCTACTTCAATTTTGCAACATCAAATCAAAATAAATATCCTCAACACATTGGAATGGAAAAGATAAGACTCTGTTGTTGCAAAATTGCAATTGTTGTACTTTTGCAACACATTCTCTCCTGTTTTAAAACGCAAGAAAACATCCCCATGGGGTGAGGATGTTCTCTTTCAACAAATCAATATATCCTTAACTATGTCCGTCCATATGAGGTTTGACATAAGCAACATAATAGACGTCTATAGGATCAGGTATTAAATATTTTGCCTTTAGTCTTTAACCCTTTATCGCTTACTCATGCGTTAAGTTTATTTGTAAGGGTTCAAAACGGCTTTCATTATGTGTCACTATATGCGTTACATGCGCAGTGTATTTATCACTTTCAAGAAACTTTTTATCATTGACTTTAATGATTAAAAAGGTAATTGCCATGAGTCCAATCCCCAAAATAGCTGATGACACTTCTGGGTTGCCAAATGACAAGGCACTAAAGAGTGGATCTCCTACTAAAAAACCAATAAAAAGTGCAGCCAATGGAATCATATACATAATAAATGCCGCACCCAGTACACCATCAGTAGCCATTGTTACTTCAACAGTATCACCTACTGATGCACCAGCATCGTTTTTAGCCACCATTTTGATGTCTTTTTGATCGTCACCAAGATGACAAGCACCGCAGCTCCCACAAGCTGTATGTCTTAATAATTTTATTTTAGAGTATTGACCGTCAATTTCAATGACAATGCCAGTTCGATCCATACGATCGCCTCCTTCTTTATAAGCGGGTCATTATTTAAAATCTATTATAGTCCTATTCATGATATTCGTCAATGAGAGCACTTCTCACTTATTTTTCTTCTTTTTTGTAAGGCACTGTTTCCAAATAAAGTTCGCCTAACTGTTTATCATCAGCCATGCCCGGTGCATCTGTTAAGAGGCATTTAGCATCTTGTGTTTTAGGAAAGGCAATAACGTCCCTAATGTTTTCAGTTCCTACAATTAACATCACTATACGGTCAAGACCATATGCAATCCCACCATGAGGTGGTGCACCATATTTAAAGGCATCAATAAAGAATCCAAATTTTTCTTCTGCTTCTTCTTGACTAAATCCTAAGGCTTTAAACATTTTCTCTTGAACGCTTGAATCGTGAATTCTAATCGATCCCCCACCAATTTCATAACCATTCAAGACAATATCATAAGCTTTAGCCAAACAAGCTCCTGGATCAGTTGCTAATTTGTCAACATCTTGGTCTTTAGGTGCTGTAAATGGATGATGTTTTGCCATGTAGCGGCCTTCTTCTTCATCATATTCAAACACTGGGAAATCAGTAACCCATAAAAATTTATAGTCATCTTTATCCAATAAGTCCAGCTTACGCGCAGCATGTTGTCTTAAAGCACCTAAAGCATCAAAGACTACTTGGTTTTTATCAGCGACAAATAAAAGTAAATCGTTATCTGCACCATCCATCGTTTGAATCATTTGATTTAATTCATCTTCTGTTAAGAACTTAGCGATTGGAGAAGATACCGCTCCATCAGTCATTTTAATCCAAGCCAACCCTTTAGCGCCATATGTTTTCACAAATTCGCCTAATTTATCAATTTCTTTTCTTGAAAATTGGTTAGCATAGCCTTTAAGATTGATCCCTCTTACAGAACCACCACCAGCGATTGCACCGCTAAAAACTTTAAATTCTGCGTCTTTTACAGCCTGACTCACATCAACCAATTCAAAACCAAAACGAATATCGGGTTTATCTGAGCCAAAACGTTCCATCGCTTCTTGATAAGGCATTCTTAAAAGAGGTAATTGGATTTCAATGCCTTTAACTTCTTTAAAGATTTTATAAAGTAATTTTTCGTTGAGGTTCATTACATCGTCTTCATCAACAAAAGACATCTCAACATCTATTTGAGTAAATTCTGGTTGTCTATCTGCTCTTAAATCTTCATCTCTAAAACATTTAGTAATCTGATAGTAACGATCAAAACCCGATACCATCAATAATTGTTTAAACAACTGTGGCGATTGAGGTAATGCATAAAAATGATTTGGATTCACACGGCTTGGTACAAGATAATCTCTTGCGCCTTCTGGTGTTGGTTTGGTCAACATAGGGGTCTCAATATCTACAAAACCATTTTCATTAAAAAATGAACGTGCCGCTGAAGCAATTTGATGTCTCACTTTAAAGTAATTTTGCATTTTAGGTTTTCTAAGATCTAAATATCTATATTTTAAGCGCAATCTTTCATTGGCTTCATCGTTATCATCAATATGAATCGGAGGTACTTCTGCTTCACATAAAATCTTAATTTGGTCAGCAAAAATCTCAATTTGTCCTGTTGGCAATTGGTCGTTCACAGATTGTCTTTTTGCCACTTTACCAGTGATGGCAATCACATATTCCCCTCTTACCTTACTGGCTTTATCAAAAGCTTCTTGTGAGATTTCAGTATCAAATACAATTTGACAAATCCCTTCTCTGTCTCTTAAATCGACAAAAATTAGGCCACCTAAATTTCTTCTTTTTTGTACCCATCCCATAAGTGTCACAGACTGACCAATATGAGATTCTCTAAGTTCACCACAATAATGTGTTCTTTTTAGTCCGTTTAATGCTTCTCCCATTACATCCTCCGATAAATTTTATTTAATAAATGCTTTCATTGCCTCAATATCATCAAGTGCAATTGTAAGCTGCTCACCGTCACTCATGCGCTTAAGATTGATAGAGGCTGTTTCAATCTCTTCTTCACCTAAAATTGCCACATAAGGAACGCCTATTTTATTGGTATATTTAAACTGTGCCTTCATCGAGCGGTCAAGGTGGTCAAGTTCTACTTTTAAACCTTCTTTTCTCAACTTTAAAGCAACCGATAAAGATTGGGCTTTAGCCTTTTCACCTAACACAATAATAAACACATCTAAAGGATTTGGATTTTCAATCTCTATCCCAGCACCTTCTAGTGTCAAAAGCAAACGTTCAATGCCAAGTCCAAATCCAATGCCAGGTGTTGACGGTCCACCGATTTCTTCAACGAGTCCATCATAACGACCTCCACCGCACACGGTTGATTGTGCCCCAATATCTTCTGAAATAAACTCAAAAGCTGTTTTAGAATAGTAATCAAGTCCTCTTACAATCCCTGCATCAACGGTATAATCAATTTCAGATGCCGTTAACATCGTCTTAACGGATTCAAAGTGGTCGTGACATTCATCGCAAAGATAATCCAACATTCTTGGTGGTTCTACTAAGACTTCTTGACACGACGGGTTCTTGCAATCCAACACTCGCATTGGATTTTTTTCATAACGCTCATTACACGTTTCACAGAGGTGATCCAATTTAGGTTTCAAATAGTCTTTAAGTGCTTGATTGTACACAGGACGACACTTGGGGCAACCAATGCTATTAATATGCAATTTGATATTTTCAAGTCCCAAGCGTTTTAAAAAAGTATCTGCAAGTGCGATTACTTCTGCATCCACCGATGGATTGGTTGTACCAAAAGTCTCTATCCCAAACTGATGAAAAGCTCTCATTCTACCCGCTTGAGGTCTCTCATGTCTAAAACAAGGCGTTACATAATAATATTTATGAAGATTTCCAACACCATATAATTTATTTTCAACATAAGCTCTTACAACAGGAGCAGTTCCTTCAGGCTTAAGTGTAAAACCATCTTTATCAAGGTATTTTTGAAATCGATGACTATCAAAATGTTCATCTGTTATTTCTCTCACTTTAACACTTGGAATCACGTTAAACATTTCTTTTTGAACAATATCAGTCGTTTCACCGACCCCTCTTTTAAACAATTTCGTATATTCAAAAGCTGGCGTTCTTATTTCTTCAAAACCAAACTCCGCACAAATTGTTCTAAAAACATTTTCCACATGATGCCACTTATACACCTCACTTGGTAAAATATCATTGGTTCCTCTTGGTTTAGAAATCATTGTAACGCCTCCTTTCTCTTATTTCATTTCTCTTATATATCATTGTATACGGTATACCCGTAACATTTCAAAAAAACAGACTTTCCTGTCATTTACCTAAAAATTATATAAAACTAGGCCTCATAAGTCAATATTTAACCCGTTTCCGCTGTAAAACTTCATCAAAACGGTTTAAATAATCCTCAATCCCTTTAAAATTAGCGACTCTCTCAAAACGGTTTTCTTGGGGAACACACAATTTAGAAACTGCGCCTGCACCGCAAGCAACAATCGTATGTCTCTCCTCCATAATTCTCATATTATAAAGACTGCTATGACCCTTTAAGGCATAACCTACATTTTCAAGTTGCCCAATCATATGCTTTTGACGGTACATATAATAAGGGGTCAAACGAGCTTGTCTCAACATCATTTGTGATAGATGCACCATATCTTCTACAATATTGGCCTTTTGGAGCTCAACTTCTTCAAGATGATCATTTAGTCTTGAAGCACGCTTAATTGCTAGTGTATGGACAGTAACATTTTCAGGTTCTAAATCAATCACAGTCTGAAGCGTATGTTCAGCATCTTCAAGTGCTTCTCCAGGGAGTCCCATGATAAGATCCATATTAATCGTCTTAAAACCTATGGTCTTCGCCATTATCATAACGTCTTTAATCGCTTCAACACGGTGTGAACGTCCGATTACTTCTAAAGTATGATTATTCATGGATTGTGGATTAATACATATCCGATCTACCCCATATTTTTTCATCGTTTGCAACTTTTGACGTGTGATGGTATCGGGTCTCCCTGCTTCTACTGTGAATTCCTTCACTTGTTTTAAATCCACTTGAGTACTAATTAAATGAAGTAAATCTTCAAGTTGTACTTCACTTAAAACAGTAGGTGTCCCTCCACCTATATAGACGCAGTCAATCCGTTTACCCTGCTTTTTAATTTCTTCAACAGTCACTGTAATTTCCTGTTTTAATTTTTCAACATATTCAGGAATCAGTTTGCCCTTCATAGCAACCGGATTAGAGGGAAAAGAACAGTAGAGGCATCGGGTAGGACAAAACGGAATACAAATATAGAGCGAAATCAAATTTTCATCCACGGGTATTAAGTGCGGTCTTTCTCTATAGGCTATCTCCATCAATAAATCTATTTTTTCCAGTTCAATCAAATCTTCATCATGAAGAAACTGGCGAATCTCCTGCTCTGTCATCCCTTTGTCTAGACACTCATGGACAATTTTTACTGGCCTAATCCCTGTTAAAATGCCCCACTTGCTCATAGGCGTAAAAAAAGGACTCAATCCTTTATATAGCCGTCTTTTAAGCCCCTTTTTATCAGGTTTATCTTGCACCAATAGAGGTAAATTGAAATGAAAATCAAAAACGATTTGATCTTGAGCCCCCCCTAGATGATATCCTACACCCTTTATGCCTTCATCATTTGATAAAACCACTATTTCAAGGGCTTCTTTATCCTCAAAAGAGATATCAGCATTCAAGTTTTGCTCTTGCATATGCGCCATCATATCAAGCTCTTGATATCTATTTGCTATCCAATCTATGTCTTTAATAGACAAAGTAAATTGCGATTTTAATACAAAAATCGCAATAAGGTTTTCAATATCATATATTAACTTGTCATCATTGGTATATAATCGTATTTTATTCATGACTTAGCCTTGAATAAATGGGTTTTTACGACGTTCAAAACCAATTGTTGTACTCGAGCCATGACCAGGATACACAACTGTATCATCATCAAGCGGCATGAGTTTTTGGAGTATTGAATTAATTAACTGACGATGATTCCCACCGTATAGGTCAGTACGACCAATTGAACCATAAAAGAGTGTATCGCCTGTTACTAGGGTTTGTTGATCTTCAAAATAAATGCAAATACCACCTTGAGTATGCCCTGGTGTATGCAAAATATCCGCTTTGATATGACCAAACTCAATAACATCACCATCGCCAATAGTTCTGTCCACTTTTATGCTGACATCTGGACCATTCATTGTATTGGTCAAATTGGCTTTTACATCCCTTAACATCTCTTCATCATCCGGATGAATCATTACCTCAGCACCTGTTAACTTTTTCAGTTGCTCAACTGCTCCAATGTGGTCACCGTGACCATGTGTTAGTATAATGCTTTTTACCTTGCAATTTTTATCTTTAATCTTTTGATAGATTCTTTCTGCTTCCGCACCTGGATCAATAATAATGGCTTCATTGTCACTTGTTTCATCATAGACAAGAAAACAATTTGCTGCATAAGAACCTACTACTAATCTATCTATTACCACTGTATACCTCCTTTAGAATAATTTACGACTATCTATCAATATAGTCACTGGGCCATCATTCTGAATATCAACAATCATATGTGTTTGAAAAATACCCGTTTCAACTTTTATGCCCATATCCCGTACACGTTCTAAAAATAGCTCATAAAGTGCATTGGCTTGATCGGGTTTTGCCGCTTCAACAAAGCTAGGTCTTCTGCCCTTACGACAGTCTCCTAGTAGTGTAAATTGACTAATACACAACATTTCACCATTGACATCTAAGAGTGATAAATTCATTTTGTCATCTTTATCTTCGAAAATTCTCAAATGGGGGATCTTATCTGCCATATACTTAACATCTTGAAGAGTATCCCCTTCTTCGACACCGAGTAGTACATTAAGTCCCTTAGAAATTTCACCTACGTTTTTACCGTCCACTTGAACGGCTGAAAAGTTAACTTTTTGGACCACAGCTCTCATATCATATATATCCTTTTCTCAAATTTTCTAACGTCATTTTATCAAAGATAAAACACTGAAGTTATCGGCTTAGCTCGTTACCCGTTTAACTTCAATGACATCTTCAAGGGCTTTGAGTTTACGAATTAATTTATTGAGTTCTTCAATATCTGAAATTTCAATCGCTATATTGATAATAGCAATTCCTTTTTTATCAATTTTGGCATTGATACCCGTCATCATCATATCTAAATCATGCATCATCATGGTGATTTCTGATAATAGACCCTTACGGTCAGAAGAAACCACTTGGACGTTGGTCATATAAGAAGACGCTTTATCCGATACCCACTCCACTTCAATAAACCTATTTTTGGTTTCTTCCGTTTTTTCAAAATTAGGACAATCTGCACGGTGAATCGTTACGCCTCTCCCCCGTGTAATATAACCTATAATTTCATCACCAGGGACAGGTGAACAGCACTTAGCAAAACGTACCAATAAATCATCAATTCCTTTTACAATAACACCTGTATCATTTTTCTTTTTCGGTTTTCTTTTACTAACATTTTCATTGATGATTTCAGTCTCTGTCTTATTCTTCAGCTGTTCTTCTTTTAAATCATGTAAATATTTTTCCCTAATCTTCGGAATAAACTGACTGGTTAAAATCCCGCCGTAACCAATGGCATTATATAAATCATCTAAAGATTTACAGCTCAATCGTCTCAAAATATCTGAAAGGTATTCTTCATTAAGGACCTCTTTAACAGGAATACTTTGCTTACGCAATTCACTTAATACAACTTCATGACCCTTTTCAATATTTTCTTCACGACGCTCTTTCTTAAACCACTGTCTAATACGCTGTTTAGCCTGGGTACTTTTTACAAATTTGAGCCAGTCTCTACTCGGCCCATTTGCTGTTTTACTTGTAAGAACTTCAACACGTTGTCCATTTTGCAGTTGATAATTAATCGGTACAATACGACCATTGACCTTTGCCCCGACACACTTATTACCGACTTCAGAATGAATCTTATAGGCAAAGTCCACCGGCGTTGAGCCCACTGGCAAGTCAATAACTTCACCATTTGGCGTAAAAACAAACACCTCTGTATTAAACAAATCAAATTTGAGTGATTTCATAAATTCATTGGGATCTTTAAGGTCACTCTGCCATTCCATCATTTGTCTGAACCAAGAAATTTTCTTTTCCATCTCCATGTTGGCATCTGTTGATCCCTCTTTGTACTTCCAATGGGCAGCGATACCAAATTCAGCAATTCTGTGCATTTCCCACGTTCTTATCTGAATTTCAAACGGTTCTCCATTTCCCATAACTGTTGTATGAAGTGATTGATACATATTAGGTTTTGGCATTGCAATATAATCTTTAAAACGCCCTGGAATAGGTTTCCAAAGTGTATGCACAGCTCCTAAAGCACTATAGCAATCTTTAATATCATCACAAATAATACGGATTGCTGTCAAATCATATATTTCATCAAATTCTTTATGTTGATATTTCATTTTTTTATAAATACTGTAAAAATTCTTTGGTCGACCATAAATATCAAAATTTAAGTCTAAGTCGTTTAAGGAATGGGTAATTTGATTAATATAGTTGTTAATGACCGATTCACGTTCAAATCGTTTTTTATCTACCTTATTAACCAAGTCACTATAACCTTCTGGATCAAGGTATTTTAAACTAAGATCTTCAAGTTCCCATTTGATTTTAGAAATCCCTAATCGATGAGCAATAGGCGCGAAAATTTCAATCGTTTCTTCTGCTTTTTCTTTCTGTTTTTCCGGCGTCATTGCCGCAAGGGTACGAATATTGTGAAGTCTATCCGCCAGTTTAATTAGAATAACCCTAATGTCACTTGACATGGCAAGAAACATTTTTCTCAAATTTTCTACTTGTCTTTCTTGTTTTGTCTCATAATTAATAACGGCAAGTTTGGTTACACCATCTACCAAATAAGCGACACCTTCTCCAAACTCTTTTTTAACATCATCTAAAGTCACAAGAGTATCTTCAACTGTATCATGTAAAAGGGCTGCAATAATTGTATCCTCATCCATTTCGAGTTCAGCCAGAATCAAAGACACATTTTTAGGATGTGAAAAGAAAGGCGTTTCCCCATCTTTTCTCATTTGTCCCTCATGTGCTTTTTCACCAAAAAGATACGCTTTAGAAATTCTTTCTTCATTTAAATAAGGCGCTACATCTTTAATTTTAATTAAATAGTCTTGTAAATTCATTCTCACACCATTTTACTTTCCAATTAGATTTATGTATTCGTATTCTGATATTGTTTATTGCTATTTAATCATGAGTGCTTAACTTTCATTGAATAACCCACTTACCGCTTGATCCCTTCTATCATAACATCTATATGTATGGGATGGAATTAATTTATTGTATCACTTTAAACGCGTTTTTTAAAAGAGTGGTTGATAACCACTTTATAAAAGCGTCATCAACCACCCTGTCATTATCATTATTTTAAATGAAGGGACTTAAGCATCATAAGAAACCACTGTAAATACAGGATATTTCTCGAGTACTTTTCTACCTTCTAAGAAATTTAACTCCATTAAAAATGAGAGTCCTACAACTTCCCCACCTAATTTTTCAATGAGTTCACATACTGCTTTTGCTGTTCCGCCTGTTGCTAACAAATCATCGGCAATAAGGACCTTGTCACCTGGTTTAATGGCATCTTTATGAATTTCAAGTGTATCACTACCATATTCAAGTTCATATTCATGTTTAACCGTTTCATAAGGTAATTTACCTGGTTTTCTAATAGGCACAAAGCTTTTTTGAGTTAATACTGCCATTGGTGCCCCCATTAAAAAACCTCTTGCTTCTGGGCCAACGATTACATTAAAATCAAGTTCTTTAACACTATCTATACATGCTTCTATTGCTGCTGAATAAGCTTCTCCATCACTTAATAATGTTGTGACATCCTTAAAACTAATTCCTGCTTTAGGGAAATCTTCAACTACTCTAATTTTTGACTTAAAATCCATCTGAGAGTCCTCCTCAATTATTTATTAAATTGACGCCAATGAACCATTAAATGTTTGAATAAGGTGATAGATTCAACGTCCATTTTCTGCTTAGGCTTAGGCAACAGTTCAAGAGTAAATTGACTCCCCCGCTGATAATAATTCATCAGTTTCATTTGCTTTAAAAGCTCAAAACATAAAAGACATTTTGCTATACTCATATTGATTGACTGTGATAATGATACTAAATCGACTGTCTTGACATCAATTACTTTTTTATAAAAATAAGCTAAATCGTTACGATCAGGCACCTGTGCTGCGAGATATTTTTGATTCATCACTTCATCGAGAATATAACCAGAAGGTATGGTCTCAAAAGCCTTCCCAAGGGGCATCATCATAATATTTCTATAGCCTTCACGCACTTCCTGCTGATTGATTTCATTAAAATGTAGCGTGTAGTTATAGATATTTTTTTTCATAATATAATCTTTAATTTTAACCAAGCCTTCATAGGAATAAACTAAAATCCATTCACTTGAAGGTGCAGAGAACATTATATCAAAATCGTCCGTACTTGTAAATTTAAAGTCTTCTGGAATTGATTCTTCTTGGATTAAGAACTGGCTCACTGCTTCATGGGCATATCTTTCAATAGCTGCTTTAAAGGGGAGTTTCTCCTTAATATAATCACGAATCATAAATTGGATAGTCTCAACGCCCATAAAATTATTTTTTTCAAGATATAAGAGCAAATGGATAGAGTCATTCTTTCGAATATAAGACGCCATTTCACTTTGATTGAAGGCTAAAGCATCATACATGCGAATGCCATCATTAACCATGAGCTTAATATGGTTTTTTTGCTTGCCAATAAGTTTATAATCTTCAATCTGCAAGTTTTGAAAAACAAATTGAGGTTTTGGATTTTTGAGACCAAAAGGTTTTAATTTTTCAATTTCATCTAAAAGTTTATGGGTGACCATTTGTGGCTTCAAATAGCCACTGACATGCTTAGAGGCTTGCAATTTATAATCTGGCAAATGGAGACGACTGTATTCTATCAATGCCTGTTTTAAAAGAGGCACATTTTCAGCTGACAAACTCAAACCTGCCGCCTGCTCATGCCCTCCAAATTTACTATACAAGTGCTTATATTGACCTAAAATTTCAAAAATGCTAATGCCATCAACACTTCGAGCTGACCCCTTAGCCATACCTTCTTCAACATTTAAAATAACGGTTGGTCTGCTATAGCGTTCACTTAGCTTAGAAGCGACAATTCCTATAATGCCTGTATGCCAGTCCTTGCCCACTACTAATAAAACTTTTTCAATATCCAAATTGATATGTTGTTCTATATAGGCAAGAGCCTCATCCATGATTTCACGCTCACGTGATTGTCTCGATAAATTGAGTTCACTGAGTTGTTTAGCAATACGATCCGCTTCAGACTGATCTTTAGTAATCAACATTTCTACAGCAATTTTGGGATTACCGATACGCCCCGATGCGTTAATACGAGGGGCAATGACAAAACCAATATGACCCGCATTAACTTCCTTGCCTTTAAGATTGGCTTCCGTAATAAGCGCACGTATCCCCGCATTTGACGAATCCATCATCTTTTCAAGACCTAATCGGGTAAAAACACGATTTTCACTAACAAGAGGCACAATATCTGCCACTGTGCCAAGCGCCAAAATATCAATAACTTCTTTATAAAATGCTTTAAAGTGTTGACCACTTAAGGCTTGAGTCAATTTAAAGGCAACACCACAACCTGCTAACATAGGGAAGGGATAACGCCCACGTTTGGGATTAACCACTGCAATGGCCTCAGGTATCACTTCTTGACATTCATGGTGGTCTGTAATGACCATATCCAAGCCTAATTGCTTAGCATATTCAACCTCTTCTACCGCTGTAATTCCGCAATCTACACTAATAAGAAGTTGACCGCCTGCTTGATGGATTGTATCAATCCCCGCTAAGCTAATACCATAGCCCTCATCATGTCTATCCGGTATGTAGTAATCTACAGGTACATCTATCCACTCAAAAAACTTATAGAGGATTGAAATACTTGTAATACCATCTACATCATAGTCCCCATAGAGCCAAATCTTTTCCTTTTGACTTATGGCACGATGAATTCGACTAACGGCTAAATCCATATCTAAAAGTAAAAATGGATCGAATAACTGATCCATAGTTGGGTCTAAAAATTGTTTAACCGCTTCACTATCTTTGAAGCCTCTTTCAAGTAATAATTGTGTCATCATAGGTTCCGTACCAAATACTTTCGAGTACTTCACTATTTCCGCTTTATTTATGCCCATTTCTTGCCAAATGGCATTTTGAAAAATCATCTCATCACCATTTCTATTCTTGATTTGTCACTATTTTGTCTTTTTCTTTATATTCTTCAATCATTTTATCTTTATTGGCCAAAGCTTCATTGACTTTTTCTATTTCACTGTCTTTTTCAGCCAATGTCTTTTCAAAATCTTGAATTTTTTTGTTAAGTTGTTTAATTTGTTTATTGGTCTTAATTCGTTGAAACGAATCAAATAAAATAATAATAATTGCCCCAATTAAAGCAGATACAATAATAACCAGCGCAAGTGAAACATTGATTTCAGTTAACATAAAGCTAACTGTTACCACAGTAGAGTTAACAATGGCAAAAAGAGCAATAATAACCGCAAAAATAAGCATTAATACAATATTATATTTCATATTTCCTCCTTTTAAGGCGATATTTATCCATCACCGGCCTCCACATTAAGCAATATAAAAAAGCCATGATGGCATGATGCTATCATGGCTTTCATTGATTATTTAGACGCATATGAACCTTTATTAGATTTTCTACCTCTAATAAGTGCCCATGCTGGACTTGCAATGAAAATTGATGAATAAGTCCCTACCATTACACCCACTAACAATGGCAACGCAAAATTTTGAATAGAATCAATACCAAACACAAGTAATGAACCTATAACTAAAATGGTTGTCAAAGACGTATTTAATGATCTTGTAATCGTTTGTCCAATAGACATGTCTGCAATTTCTTCGAATGATTTGTTCTTTTGACGTCTTACATTTTCTCTTACACGGTCAAAGACAACAATCGTATCATTGATAGAATAACCAACGATCGTTAAGATTGCAGCAATAAATGATGAATTCACATCAATACCAAAAATAGCATACACAGATATTAACACAAGTATATCATGAAGTAATGCAATAATGGCAGAAATTCCGAAAATTACTTCAAATCGGAAAGAAATATAAAGAAGCATAAAAACAGCTGCAATCGTAATAGCCATTAAAGCTCTATTTCTAATTTCAGTTCCTACAGCAGGTCCAAATTGTTCTGCTGACCTAAAGTCTTCATCTGATAAAGAATATTTATCTTTTAACACATTAAAAATGGCTGAACGTTCATCATTTGTTAATGCTTTTTTGGTTTTAATAATAACTTCTGCTTCTTTTGAACCCGCATGCACAATCTCAGGGTTTAAATCAAATTCAGCAATATCTGATTTGATTTCTTCAACAGAAATGGTTTTTCCAATATTCACTTGCATCATTGTACCACCCGTAAAATCAATACCAAAGTTAAGACCTTTGGTAAGCATCATGATAATACCGATAACAATGATTATAGAAGAAATAGAAAACCATATTTTATATTTGCCACAAATTTTAATATTTTTCATTTTCTACTCCCCCTTTGCACCGTATAGTTTTTTGCGATCAGTAAAGCCAAGAGAAAGTCTTAATAAAGTTTTAGTTACAACAACTGCTGTAAACATACTTGCTACAATACCAATCATAAGTGTTACCGCGAAACCTTTGATAGCACCTTGACCAAAGATAAATAAAACAATACCTGCAATGAATGTCGTTACATTTGAATCGACAATGGTTCTCATTGCTCTGTGGAAACCACTATTAATAGACGCTCTAAGTGATTTACCAGCTCTCATTTCTTCCTTTAATCTTTCAAAGATAATAACATTCGCATCAACTGCCATACCGAGTGATAATACGATACCTGCAATACCCGGAAGTGTTAATGTTGCACCAAAAGCAACCATAACGTAAACAATAATCATTGCATAAAGGCCTAAGGCAATTGAAGCAATGAAACCTGGAATACGGTAATAAATCAACATAAAAATAACAACAAGTAATAAACCAATCTTAGCAGCATTCACTGCTGAATTTAATGAATCAAGACCTAATGTTGGTCCAATAACTGAAGATTGAATTTCACTTAATGGTACTGGAAGTGCACCACCACGGATTAAAGTGGCAAGATCGTTAGCAGTATCATAAGTAAAACCGCCCTTAATAATGGCACTACCATCTGAAATCACCGAGTCAACACCTGGTGCTGAAATAACTTGGTTATCTAAAAGAATAGCAATTTGTCCGTTGGCACCGTTTGCACCATTTACAGCTCTTTTAGTCGCATCTCTAAACAAGTCAGTCCCGTCACTGTCAAATTTAAGCGCCACTACTGGACTATTAGTTTCGTCTTGAGAAACGTAAGCATCTGAAACTTGTTTACCTTGTAAAACAGGTTCTGATTCAAATTGATCAGCTGTCATACCAACGTAAGCTGCTTGATCTCCTGTAACAATAACAAATTCAAGTTTAGCTGTTTGTCCAATCACATCTATTGCATCCTGTGCATTTTTAACACCTGGAAGCTCAATTCTGATTCTATCATCACCTTGTAAAGTGATAACAGGTTCAGTTAATCCCAATTCATTCACACGTTTTGAGATAATTTCTTTAGTTTGTTGCATCACTTTCGTTAAATCGCTTCCTGTTGCATCTGTCTCAGCCTCATAAACGACTACCACACCACCCTTGATGTCGAGCCCATAATTCATGCTTTCCGAAACTGGCGCTATTTTAAAAGTGCCAACTGTCAATCCATTGATAGCGACAAAAGCAATCGCTGCGATTACAATCACTATTAGGACAAACAGGAAAGTATTCTTTCCTTTCATGTAAATTCCTCCCTATACTGCTCTTTTTTTATTTTGCGACAATTCAAAAGCATTGATGCGTCCTATTTATCGCTATTGATAAATCACCAATATCACTTAAACCTATAGTTATCGCATTGCTTTTAGAATCCTCTGTTAAAAGGGTTGAGACTAGGTACTATTTCTATATCTAATCTCCTAAAGATGTCATACAAGTACTTCTGATGACACGACCTCTAAGATAGTATTATAACAAAAGATTGCAATATCTTCCATAGAAACCTGTACGCTTTTGTGGAATTATTCATCAGGTCTTAACGAATCTAAACCACATGTCTTCCCGAATAGCCCAAATTAAATATTAATATCAACTGCGTTAAGTTGTCTTTCATCTATTGGCTCACCATCTTGATTCATTTTACTATACATATAGATAGAACATTCTATCCGTTTTTTCTCAAGTTCACAACCTAGTTCATAAGGTTTGTAAATGTCATTATTAAAGTTATAGGCATTGGCATGACAACCCCCACTACAATAATACTTAGCCCAACATGAACGACATTTTTCCTTATTAAGAACGTGGGCATTTTTAAATTCTGATGTTAAGCCAAAGTCTAAAATACCGGCCAAAACATTGCCCATCTTAAACTCTTCTTTACCTACAAATTGGTGACAAGGGTATATATCGCCTTGAGGTGTAATCGCAATATATTCAGAACCCGCACCACAACCTGTCAAACGCTTAATGACACAAGGTCCTTGTTTAAGATCAATCGCAAAATGGAAGAATTGGAATTCTTTCTCGGTTCCTTTTCTTTCTACCATTTCTTCGGCTAGTTTTTCATACTGTTCAAATAAAATAGGTAAGTCTTCTTCTGTTAAAGCATACGGAATACCCGGTTCTGTAACAACAGGTTCTACAGACGTACTTGGAAAACCTTCATCGACAAAGTGTAAAACATCTTTAGAAAAATCAAGATTATATTTGGTGTAAGTCCCTCTCATATAATAAGACTTATTCTTTGGTCTTGATTCCAATAGTTTTTTAAACTTCGGTAAAATAATATCATATGAACCGCCACCAGTAATCGTATAACGCATACGGTCATTGACTTCTTTTCTACCATCTATACTTAAAACGACATTATCCATGTGTTCATTAATAAAGGCAATATTGTCATCATTTAGAAGTACACCATTGGTTGTAATTGTAAATCTAAAGTGTTTGTTATTGGCTTCTTCTAAACTTCTACCATAGTGTACTAATTCTTTTACCACTTCAAAATTCATGAGGGGTTCCCCTCCAAAGAAGTCGACTTCAAGATTTCTCCTGTTGCCAGAATGAGATACCAATAAATCCAAGGCTTTTTTACCCACTTCAAGACTCATCAGCGAACGGTCTCCTTCAAAGTCACCTTGGGATGCAAAACAGTATTCACATCTTAAATTACAGTCATGAGCAATGTGCAAACACATCGCTTTAATCACAGGACTTCTATTGGCAAATTCTATATTATTAACATACGCATCATCAGCAAAGAGCATTTCATGTTCAATCAGATAATCAACTTCTTCAATACATTCCTTGACTTTATCTTCTGCGTATTTTTCTTTAAGTGATTTAATAATCTCAATCGGTTTTGAGTTGGGATAAAAATCTAAAACATCATAAACAATTTCATCAACCGCATGGACTGCGCCGCTATTGACATCTAGTACAAAAAACATACCGCCCTGCGTAAATTTATGGATCATTTTTCCTCCTAGCTTATATGGCGTTCATCAACCCATATAATCAACATAAACAACATTTTCGACATGAAGAAAGCAGCTTCAAGCTGCTTTCTTACTGAAGCTATTATTTATTTTCACATTCTTGGTTACCAACAGTACAAGACGTTTTACAAGCTGATTGGCATGATGTTTGACATTCGCCACATCCACCATGAGCTGCAGAACTTTTCAAAGTACCACTGTTTAAAGTTTTGATATGCTTCATAACATTTCCTCCTTATACACGAGTCCCTCTTCTCTACTCGAAAAGAAAATTCATTTTATTATACCACAGATTTAATTGAATGAATAGATATAATATGAATCCTATTGAGATTGACATGATTCCAATACCCCATTTCTTAAGGCTTATAACGTCAATTTTCCCCTCATTAAAAACAGACCTTATGACCGTCTGCCCTACATATTAATAAAACCACCTAAGCACGAGGCTAAGATGGTTTAATCATTCAAAATTTAATGCTTATGACTCATAACGATCGTCATCTAACAATTCGTCAGAAGACATTTCTGCCTCAACGATTTCTTCATCAGTTGCTTCTTCAAATTCAACTTCAGTCACTGCTGTCTTTTCAATTGAAGAAATAGCCCATTTTTTAAATTTTAATTTAACACGAGCTGATCCAACTTCTAAAACAACATCGTCTTCTTTAAGGCTTAAAACGGTTCCAACAATCCCACCGATTGTTACTACTTCATCACCTTTTTTGATACTGCTACGCATGTCCGTAAGTTGTTGATTTTTCTTTTTTTGGGGTCTTATGATTAAGAAATACATAAGCGCAAAAAAAGCTACCATATAAATAACTAAACTTAATCCACCTTGCACGAGATCACTCCTTTTAATGACTATATTATTTTCAATTACAATAATAAATTTATTATAACAGAATTTTAGTCTTTTAAAAAGCAATCCCTAAAATATTCAAAAAATATTCATAAGCTAAGCTTCACCGTAGTAACTTTCAAAAAAAGCGTTTCTAAAGTCCATTAAACGATCTTCCATAATAGCTTCTCTCACTTGTTTCATTAAATTGAGAAGAAAGTGTAAATTATGTGTACTCATTAAACGTGCCGAGAGAATCTCATTGGCTTTAAATAAGTGTCTTAAATATGCTTTTGTATAATTTCTACAAGTATAACAATCACAATTCGGATCAAGCGGTGAAAAATCTCTTGTATATTTGGCATTTTTAATGACTACTTTTCCCACTGAAGTCATAGCAGTTCCATTTCTAGCTATACGTGTAGGCAAAACACAGTCAAACATATCCACACCACGGATAGCACCTTCAATGAGGGCATCAGGACTTCCTACACCCATTAAATAACGCGGTTTGTCTTTAGGTAACATGGGTGTTGTATAATCTAGAACCTCATACATTTTCTCTTTAGGTTCACCTACGCTCAATCCACCAATTGAATAACCTGGAAAATCTAAAGCCACTAAATCTTTAGCGCTTTGCTCTCTCAAATCTCTGTACATCCCACCTTGAACAATACCAAATAAGGCTTGTTTTTCAGTATTTTGGTGAGCGGCTTTACAACGTACCGCCCAGCGAGTTGTTCGTTCCATTGATTTTTTGACATAGTCATAATCAGCTGGATAAGGGGCACATTCATCGAAAGCCATAATAATATCCGCGCCTAAGGCATTCTCAATCTCCATTACTTTTTCAGGTGTTAAAAAATGGCGACTGCCATCTAAATGAGACTGAAATTTAACCCCTTCTTCCGTAATTTTTCTAAGATCACCTAAACTGAAAACTTGAAATCCACCACTGTCTGTGAGTATAGGACGATCCCAATTCATAAACCCATGAAGTCCACCTGCTTCTTTAACGAGTTCATGACCTGGACGCAAATACAAATGATAGGTATTTGAGAGAATGATTTGAGCATTCATTTCTTTTAACTCTTCTGGCGTCATCGACTTAACGGTTGCTTGTGTTCCCACCGGCATAAAAATAGGTGTTTCTATAACACCATGAGGGGTGTGAAGTCTTCCTAATCGAGCTCCTGTTTGTTTACACTCTTTAATGAGTTCATATCTAATCGCTGGCATCTGGTCCTCCTAAATAATTAACATGGCATCGCCAAAACTAAAAAATCTGTATTTTTCTTTTACAGCTTCTTCATAAGCATGTAAAATAAAGTCTTTGGTAGATAAAGCACTTACTAGCATAATCAAGGTTGATTCTGGAAGATGGAAATTCGTAATCAAGCCATCAATGACTTTAAATGTATACCCGGGATAAATGAAGATATCCGTCCACCCACTCTTGGCTTCAAGTAATCCTGCTTCATTTGCAATGGTTTCTACTGTTCGGGTAGATGTGGTTCCAACTGAAATCACACGTCCCCCATTGGCTTTGGTTTCATTAATAAGCTGGGCATTGGCTTCATCCAATTGATAGTATTCCGAATGCATTTTGTGTTCCAAAACATCATCTACTTTAACAGGTCTAAAGGTTCCTAAACCCACGTGCAAAGTGATATAGGCAATATTGACGCCCTTTTCTTTTAAACGCTTTAATAAGTCTTCTGTAAAATGTAATCCGGCAGTTGGTGCTGCTGCTGAACCTTCATGTTTAGCATAAACGGTATTATATCTTGAAGCATCTTCTAATTTTTCAGTAATATAAGGTGGTAAAGGCATTGTTCCTAATTCATCTAATATTTCTTCAAAAATCCCTTCAAAGGTAAATTCAATAATCCTTGACCCTTCATCACCAATATCAACCACTTCACACGTCATCTTACCACCGAAGTCAAATTTTGCACCGACTTTCGCCTTACGCCCCGGTTTAACCAGTGTCTCCCAACGCGTTGCAGTCAGACGCTTTAATAATAAAAATTCTACAGTTGCGCCTGTTTCTTTAACACCAAAAAGTCTTGCGGGAATAACTTTGGTATTATTAAGAACCAAACAATCACCTTTTTTAAGATACGATTCAATATCTGTAAAAATATGATGTGATAAATCTCCGGTCTTTTTATCTAAAACCATCAATCTTGATGAATCTCTTTTTTCAAGAGGTGTTTGAGCAATCAATGACTCAGGTAAATCAAAATAAAAATCATGTGTATTCATTATTTAATCACTTTCCTTCTATAAATAGTTAATGCATTCATAAAAACAAACTACATTTTCGCTTATCAGAAAAAATGTCTATCACTTTTTGGGATAGACTCAACGATAAGATTTTATATAAGATTCCACCATTATGCAATAGTAAAAAACTCTAAAAGAAGCCTTATTATATCACAAAGCTTCTCTATCACCCTTCTTCATCCAAGGGAATTTATTCATAATGATTGACAATCTGTGTCCCTTGGTAATAATGCGTTAAAATAGACTTATAATCAAACCCAGCCTCAGCCATCGCTTTAGCTCCCCATTGACTCATGCCAAGTCCATGACCATAGCCATGACCATAAAGCGTTAATAACGGCCCATTTGACACGGTCTCTCTTTCTACACTTGACTGGTTTTGAGGCGTATAAAGTGTTCGTCCATCGAACCAGTAGGGAGTATCGGTTAAATCACTCACACCCTCTGATGAAATAACGGCTAGATTATCCTGATTCATTGAAACCATGCCATCAGAAGTCATAACACTTACATGACTGTCTACTGGTTTTTCACCAAAGGAAAAGTACATACTTTTTAAAGTTGTATAACCAAAGTATTTTCGCATTTCTTCTTTTAAAAGTGTCGCCTGTCCATTAGACCCCAAAAAAGTAATCTTTGTCACTCGACCATTATCTGAAAACTGATCAATTCGTGCTCCCTGATAAGTGCCAATCACATAACCTGCACTCGAAAGTGTTTTTTCAATCTGAGCCGCTGTTAGGTGAAGGGTCCAATCTGTATTGGGCTGACCTATTGAATAAGGATCACTTACCCCTTTAATATAAGGTAATGAGCCCGACCAAATGTTTTCAATATCTTCAGTTTGTCCGCCACTATTGGAATGATAATAGCAAGATACCAAGTCACCATCATACACCAAATACTCTCCCAGTGTCTCATCTACCGCTAAATTACTATTTGCTTTCTCTACATTATAGCCACCGTAAACTTGACAGTCTGTTGTTGTACAAAGATCAAAACCTTGATCAGCATGTTTGCCTCTATTAACAAGTGCAAAATTACGTGCAGCGATAGCTTGAGCTTTCAGTGCTTCAATCGGCCAATCTCCTGACATCTCTTTAGGCAAAACGCCATAGAGATATTCATTCATATAAAGCCGATTTACAATGCTAAAATCACTATCGGGTAACCGCCGAACGACTAAGCTATTGCGATATTTTTTGTCATTGTATTCAAAAACATCTGTTTTTATTTGAAAACGATCATCTGCAGTATCATAAGCTACAAGGGGCACTTGATTGCCATAGATAATAACCATTGTACTCACCTGCTTTTTAACCACAACTTCACTACTAGAAAAAAGTGCTTTTGTCGCTTCTAAATCAGCCTGAGCCTCTGCTTCTGTAATGTAATTGCCATAGGCAATCGACCAGCCGCCATCATAAGACAAGTAAACATTAGGTGAAACATATTGATTGGCCTGATATAAGCTAAGTGCTGATGCCAAATCATCACCAAATGATGCTAAAGTAAGTGTATAAGCGCCCTTAATATAACCTTTTGAATAAGGTTCAAATGAAGGGGACGCGTTGAGTGTGGATAAGTGATCATAAAAACCCAACTTATGCACAATCAATCCAGAATATTCAGACAAATCTAAGACCATCTGAAATTCATCATGATCTAAATAACCAAACTGGAAACCGCTATTGCTGGATATTCCAATCGGATAAGTATTATTATTGCCAAATTTTAAACCAATATCAATCCAAGGATTGCTTGTATCTGCAAAAGAAAGACCTGCCATCATAATTGAGATTAAGCATAGTATTCCCACTATCTTTAGTTTCAAGTATTTCATTGATCCTCCCCTATTCGTCAATGTCTATATCAAATGTAAGCTGACTCGCAACGACTTCATATCCCAAATGTTGTCTCGCTCTATTGGTAACCACACGACCTCTTGGCGTCCTTTGTATGTACCCAATTTGCATTAAATAGGGTTCGTAAACATCTTCAATGGTTGTCGTTTCTTCACCCGTTGAAGCGGCTAAAGTATCTACGCCTACTGGACCGCCATCAAAATTTTCAATCATGCTTGAAATTATTTTTCGATCAACTGCATCTAATCCTAAAGCATCTACTTCTAATAAATTAAGAGCATCATCTGCCATTTGTTTAGTAATTACCCCTGTCCCTTTTACTTGCGCATAATCTCTTACTCTCTTAAGTAAACGGTTGACAATTCTCGGTGTTCCTCGGCTTCTTCGCGCCATTTCAATTAGGGCTTCATCATCAATTTCAATATCCAAAACTTTGGCTGAACGTCTAATGATTTCAGACAGTTCTTCCGTGTTATAAAGATCTAATTTGCAAATCACACCAAAACGGTCTCTAAGTGGTGCTGATAACTGTCCAGCCCGGGTCGTTGCACCAATTAATGTAAAGGGCGGCAAATCTAAACGAACCGATCTCGCACCTGGTCCTTTGCCAATGACAATATCAATCACATAGTCTTCCATCGCTGGATAAAGGACTTCTTCAACATGTCGACTTAACCGATGAATTTCGTCGATAAACAAAACATCATGGGGTTTCATACTGGTTAGGATTGCCGCTAAATCACCTGGTCGCTCAATAGCTGGGCCAGAAGTCACTTTAATATTCACACCCATTTCATTAGCAATAATACATGAAAGTGTGGTTTTACCAAGACCTGGAGGTCCATAGAGCAAAACATGATCCAAGGCTTCTTCTCTCATCTTAGCTGCCTTCATAAAAATATCCAAACGTTCTTTAATCTTATCTTGTCCTATATATTCACTCATGACCTGAGGTCTAATTGAATTTTCTTGTGCTGAATCTTCCTCAATAAATTGAGGTGTGATAAACCTTTCCATGCCAATCTCCTTTAAGTGCTATCTTTCCATCATTTTTCTAAGTGCAGCTTTAATGATGTCTTCAGTTGTCATGCCACTTGTATCCATGTGATTAAGTAGACTCTGCGCCTCCGTTTTTGTATATCCTAGCGAAATCATCGCTTCCATTGCATCATCATCCACAGGTCCCACTGGCATAATTCCTTCAAGCGAAGCCGATTCACTTGCAGTAACCTTGTCTTTTAATTCAAGAACAATTCTTTCTGCTGTCTTTTTACCCACGCCTTGAGCTTGAGTCAGACCTTTAACGTCTCCTGTAGCAATCATCGTTGCCACCGTTGTAAAGTGCATCGACGATAGAATCCCAATGCCTACCTTCGTTCCCACACCACTTACAGAGGTTAATTTTTGAAACATTCCCAACTCTTCATGAGTTGAAAACCCCACTAAGGATATATTATCTTCTCTAACTATCATTTGAGTATGGACTGTACTGATTTCTCCAATAGCGCTCATATCATCTTTAGAATACTGTGATGTATAAATGCGAAAGCCCATACCGTTATAATCCATAACAACATAGTCGTCTCCGATTTGTACTAATTTGCCTTTAATAAAATCTATCATAAATCCTCCAAAAGAATGTTATAAACAAATGTTCGATGTCATCATTATACCAAAAAACCTTCTGTCATGCCACCGACAGAAGGTTTTTCCTGTGTTCTTCATCAAACTTTCATGGTTTGCCATTTTCCCCTAAAATATTGGACCACAATAACGAACATATCGGTAAACTCTGCCAATACGTACGCCAGCAGCAATCCCCTAAAATCCGTCTTTAATACTTCAGTTGTTACAAAAGCCACTGGAATCATTACAAGCCAACGAGAAGTCAAACTTGCAAATAGGAAGGGTTTGGTGTCACCTGAACCTGAAAAAGCACTTCCTACACCATACATCACTGCTAAAAACAGCATCGCTGGCATCACAAAATTGAGAATCTCACTCCCTAGATCAATGACCTTTGCATCATCAATGAAAAAGCCCATCAAAGATTTTGAATAGATGCGGGTCAGTATGTTCACAAGCAGTAATATAAACACACCTAACTTAACAGCTGCAGAAACACTCTTTTTAGCCCTGTCAATCTGTCGAGCACCTATATTTTGTCCAACCAAGGTGCTCCCTCCCATGTTGAGTCCTGCTAAAGGCATGACACATAAGTCAATGATTCTAATGACAATGCCGTAAGCGGCAATAAAAGACGTTCCATAAAGCGAAATCATTTTAAAAAGAATGAAATTTGAAATATTGCGGTTAAAACCATCCAGCCCTGAAGGCAGTCCAATTGTAATCAATTTACGATCAATTTCCTTGTCTAGCTTAAAGAGCTGACTTAACCGTATTTTGACATAGGTTTTACCACTTAAAATAAACCAAAAAGCGATTCCAAATGCCACGATGGTACTGACAACAGTTGCCAGCGCTGCACCAAAGACGCCAAGTCCCAGCCCAGGAATCGACTGTCCTAAAATAGTAAAAGGCATGGTTTCAAACATAAATAAAGGATCTAAAACCACATTAAGAATCGATACAATCAACATAATATACAAAGGCTTTTTGGAGTCTCCAATACACCTCATGGCTGTGTTTACTGTGTAAGAAGAAAACATAATCGGTAAAAAGAAAGTCCTAATATAGCCATAATCAATGGCTGCTTTAAATGCCAAAGGATCATCAGTAAAAAAACGAACGAGGGGTTTTAGAAAAATCAACATGAGGAGACCTGCTGCAAAAGCGACAAGTGCCTTAAAAGTAATTGACTGTTCAATCACCTTTTGTGTTCTTTCAATATCACGTTCACCATAAGCTTGGGAAATCAAAGAAACTGAGCTGGTTCCAATGACATCATTGAAAACATAGACAATTACAAAGATAGTCGTATAAACGGTTACACCTGAAACAGCTTCAGGTGAAATCATACCAATCCATATCATATCTACAACGTTATAAAGTGTCTGGGCCAAGAACCCCAGCATGGTTGGAAGTGCCATATAAATCAAATTGCCATAGATACTCCCACTTGTTAAATCACGTTTATTCATGCTCTTCTCCTATTAAATAAGTCTCATTATTTTCATTATAGCTTATACTCACTCATGTTTCATCTTTTTTTTCAACGCCCTCAATCATTTAACGCTCCCTTCTTCAACCTTCAAAATTCACAAACGGTTCAAATCTCTTTTTGCATTGACATGATATAATAGACCCAGCACAAATTCTTAAAATGAGGAGGCAACTATGAAACGTATCATCACTTATATTGTGACGATTATTCTTTCGGTCTTATTTATTTACTTCGGCAATCAAATTGCCAGTCAAGGTATGACACATTTTGATGGTACAAATGATACACCCGTTGAAAGTGGAAAGGTCGTTGAAATTTTAGACCATACCAAAGATGAAATTGCTTTGAGCGAAACTGAATCCTATACAGATGAGAATATTATATTTAATGTTCAATTAACCTCTGGCGATCACAAGGGCGACCTTGTCAAAGCCAATCAAAATCTCAACACGTATACAACTGTAAAACTCAAACCAGTTGAAGTGGGAGATTCATTAATCCTTTATAATATTCCAGATGAAGACTTGGGGGTAAACTGGACTCTCGGTGAATATCAAAAAACACATATTTTGATCTATATTGGACTCGCTTTTACGATTCTATTACTTCTTTTTGGACGTATACAAGGTTTCCATACTATTGTTTCACTTGGCTTTACGGCACTTTCAATATTTGTTGTCTTTCTGCCAGCTATTTTGTCAGGGCAAAACATCTACCTCTGGTCGATTATCATTTGTATTTATATCACTTTAATGACCTTTATTATCATTAGTGGCATTAATCGAAAGAGTATCACGGCTATGATTGGTTGTTTTGGAGGACTTATTGTTGCGGGTCTTTTAACTGAATTCTTTGACTTGTTTTTAAGACTTACAGGTTATATTAATGAAAATTCAGCCTATCTCATGTATATTAACCCTGACCATCCAATTGACTTAAAAGCCATTATCTTTGCATCAATTATCATTGGTGCCATGGGTGCTGTTATGGATGTTGCGATGAGTATTTCTTCATCACTTTATGAACTCAGTGAAAATCGACCTGAAGCTAAATTTAAAGAACTGCTAACATCGGGGATTAATATTGGGAAAGACATCATGGGAACGATGGCAAACACTTTAGTATTAGCCTACATTGGTTCTTCACTCACTTTTGTTCTCATCTTATTGGCCTCTAACACCTCACTTATGGATGTCATGAACAGAGAAATGGTGATTGTAGAAATCTTCCAAGCACTTGTGGGAAGTTATGGTATTCTCTTTACCATTCCGCTCACCGCTATCGTAGCAGGTATCTTTTATCCTAAGTACCACCGAAAAAAGAAAGCAGATACCACTGCTCAAACCGCTAATATTTCAGCCAAATAGCACTTCATTAAAGCTATTTTAATAACCCAATGACTTAGATTAAACCCTATTGCTTTAAAGACAAGTTATTAAAAAAGGATTATATCTGGCTCATTTAGTGTCAAAATCGTTCAAAACATATTATACTCGTATTAAGAAACCTTAAGGGTTTTTCAAATCAACTAAGGCATCTAATGTCCTTAAATTTTTTAAAGAAGGTGACCTCATGAAAAAACAACTACTCGCACTCTTAATGTGTGTAGCCTTATTAACGATGACCGCATGTCAACCACAAACAAATCCATCAGATACAGACAGTTCTTCGGGGGACGTAAGCTCTAACCCACCCTCTTCTGATGCTTCAACTCAAGAGGGTTCAGATCCATTAGAACCAGTCTTACTTAATGATGATGTTACGGACGATAACGATACTTACTACGTCAACTCATCTGAACCCGAAACAGACCATGAAACCATTGCCGTTAACTATGTCCAAGATATATTAAGTGGCAACACTGATAAATTATTAGCTGACTATAGCTTATCTGACGATATGAAATCAGCTGTTTCAGAAGATACCTATCAACAATTTAAAAATCAAATGGTCCAAAAAATGGGTTCTTTCAAAAGTATCTTTGACGTTAGAACGACATCGGAACAATCTTATGAAGTTGTTAATGTCAATTGTGCATTTGATAGTCAAAAAATCACCCTCCGCGTTGTTTTTGATAACGACGGGAATATTGCTGGTTTCAATTCGGCACAGTATATCCCCCAATCGCTTATGCTCTATGATGATAGCATTCTCGAAAAAACAGTCGTTTTTGGTGAAGAAGGTTCACGCTTACAAGGTGTGATTACCACACCTAAAGACCAACCTGTTTATGGCGTTGTCATTTTGGTTCAAGGTTCTGGTGCATCCGACAAAGACGAAACGATTGCTCAAAACAAACCTTTTAAAGATTTAGCATGGGGACTTGCTCGTCAAGGAATTGCTACTTTTAGATACGATAAAAGAACGTTTACCTATGGAAAGACCTTAGCGACTGATAACACACTCACCCCTCAAGAGGAGGTCATTGATGATGTTACCTATGCTGAACAATATCTGAATGTCTACACCAGTTTGCCCCTCAACAACCTTTATGTCTTAGGTCATAGTTTAGGAGGCTACTTGTTACCTGCTATTTCTGATGAAATGAATCACACACGTGGTTATATCTATTTATCTGCTAATAGTTCTCCTCTACAAAAGCTCGCTCTCGATCAATACACTTATATTTATGGATTAGATGGTGAAATAAGTGACAAAGAACAAAAAAGCTTAGATGATCTTCAAGATGAAATTAGTAAAATCACTCCTGATCAATTGAATCAACTAGACAAAACTGACAAAATTTTAGGTGCTTATAAAGCTTACTGGCAATATCTTGTCAACTACGATCCCCTTACAAAAGTAGAGTCTATGAAGATGCCAATGCTCTTTTTACAAGGTGAAAATGACTACCAAGTCCCACTTTCAGATTTTGAAACTTGGAAAGAGCATGCCCCTGTTGATAACAGTACTTTTATTTCTTATCCTCATCTCAATCACTTGCTCATGTACAGTGAAAACGAAAGCACACCTGATGACTACTACACTCAAAGTCATGTTGATGACAAAGTTATAAATGATATTGCTCATTGGATTAAAGAACAGTAAACCTTTTGATTCAATTCAATCAAGTCTTTTAATAAATGAAAAAAGAGGCCATCCCCCACACACAATGTGCTTGGGAGAGCCTCTTTTTTTATTACGCTAGATTCTTATTCATAACGATCTTCATTACTGTATCTATCTTCTTCTTCAAAATAATCATCATATTCGTTATCATTTTGACTTTGTGTGTTTTGATAACCGTCAGATGAATAACGTTCATCTACATCTTCATACTTCACGTATGGTGTCCCGTCGCCATTCGGTAAAACAATCGCCATAATAATGTAAATCAAAACAGGTGAGCCTACGCCAAAAAATGCAAGTAGTACCCAAACTAGTCGGACAATTGTCACATCAATCTCAAAATAATCTGAAAGACCAGCACAAACACCAGAAATTTTAGCTTCACGTTTATTTTTCACCAATTTTTTTGTACTCATATCTCACAACTCCTTTTTTTTATTCTAACCTCATCATAAACAAAAAAACGAATAAAGACAAGTATTCTTCAGTATTCTAACGACTTTCTAACGAATCTCTAATGATTGTAAAAAGCATTAACCAAAACAGCAGTTTCTCTGGCATCTTTTGCATAATAATCTGCATGAATCATCTCTGCATAATCCTTATTAAGCACTGCTCCTCCAACAATTACTTTCACTTCAGGCATAGTCGTTTTTAAGAGGTTAATCGTCTGTGCCATTGATTCTACAGTTGACGTCATCAGTGCACTTAACCCCACTAACCTAATGCCTCTTGTTTGGCAGGCTTCTAATACTTTTTCAGGTGGAACATCTTTTCCTAAATCTATAACATCATAACCATAATTCTCCAAAATAACCTTGACAATATTTTTACCGATATCATGAACATCATGTTGAACTGTTGCAAGGACAATTTTTCCCTTCGAAATACTTTGAGTCTCATGCTTTTCTGTTTTCAATAGTTCTATCTTAAGTCGGTCAAAAGCTTGCTGAACCGTTTCAGCGGATTGAATCAATTGAGGTAAAAAGATTTCTCCCTTTTCAAAAGCATCTCCAACGTCATTTAATGCTGGAATAATGAAGTCATCTACAATGGTCATTGGTGAATTTTTTTCGAGGCATTTCTCTGTTTCAGCAAGAGCAGATTCCTTAAGTCCTAATCGAATAATCGTAGGCAAATCCATTTCTAACACTTGAATGGAAGGGGTCGTTCCAACAGCTTCAACAGTCCCTCCTACCGATAATCTTTTTTTAATATGACCATATTTTTGAATGAAATACTGTGACTCATGGTCTTTGTTCATTAAGACATTAAAAGCGTCCAATGCTTCTCTCATTTCTTGATGAGACGGATTGATAATTGCCGCATCTAATCCTGCATATAGGGCCATTGTGAAGAATGTTACATTAACCAATTGCCTATAAGGTAATCCAAAACTAACATTACTTACACCCAAACTGGTTTTAACCCCTAATTTTTCTTTAACCATTTCAATGGCTTTCAAGGTTTCAACCACATCTTCTTGTTGAGCGGAAGCTGTCAGAGCCAAACAGTCTATAATAATTCTTGAGCGATCTATCCCCATTGCTTCTGCTCGTTTAACAATCTTTTCAGCGACTTTAAATCGGTCTGCTGCCTTGGCTGGAATACCAGAATCATCAAGTGTTAACCCCACTACAGCTGCACCGTATTTTTTGACAATGGGTAGCACATTGTTCAAACTTTCTTCTTTTCCACTAACAGAGTTAATCAACGGAATACCGTTATAATAACGTGCCGAGGCTTCTAAACATTCATAACTAGATGAATCAATTTGCAAAGGCACCTCTGACACACTTTGAATATGTTTAAGCACCTGTGGCATAAGATCAGCCTCATCAATTTCTGGAAGACCTATATTAACATCAAGGATCTTTGCCCCTTCTTCAACCTGTTTCATTGCTTGCTTAATCATATAATCAAAGTCTTGATTGATAATCGCTTCTTTCAAACGCTTCTTACCCGTTGGATTAAGACGTTCTCCAATGATAACAGGAAACGTATCAAATTCAATCGTCTTAGCATAAGAAGAAACCCGTGTTTGACGCCTAGCTGGCAATCTATTAAAAGGCTGATTCAAAATAGCTCTCAAAGGTTTGATATAATTTTCATTTGTTCCACAGCATCCACCTAGATGGTTTACCCCCTTTTGTCTTAAAAGGGTCATCGTTTCTTTAAAAGATTCTGGCTCAGTCGTGTAAACGGTTATATCTTTAATCTTTTTAGGAAGTCCAGCATTGGGTTGGACGAGAAGAGGTAAATTGGTTTCTTTCAGTAATGTTTCAACCAAAGGAATCATTTCTTCTGGACCAAATGAACAATTAAATCCCATTGCATCTACGCCTAATCCCTCTAAGACCGTCGCCATCGTTTTAACATCCGTTCCCATAAATGTACGACCTGTCACTTCATAAGACATCGTACATACCACTGGCAAATTGGTGTTCTCTTTGGCTGCCAAAACAGCTATTTTGGCTTCAAAAATATCCGTAAAAGTCTCTAATAAAATAAGGTCACACCCTGTTGCTTCCCCTGCAATGACCTGCTCTTTAAAAAGCTGATAGGCTTCATCAAAAGACAAATTTCCCATAGGTTCAATTAATTGTCCTAAAGGGCCTATATCAAGGGCAATATATTTACCCTGCCTATCCCCAATCGCTTTTTGAGCATTAGCAACAGCAGCACCAATAACTTGATCTACCTCATAGCCCTTTGTTTTGACTTTAAGTGCATTAGCACCAAACGTATTGGTCGTAATGACATCTGCTCCCGCCTTAAGATAGGCTTTGTGAATAGATTGTATTAACTCAGGTTTAGTCATATTTAGAGCTTCTGGCAAATCTCCCAATGCAAGTCCTTCACCTTGTAAATAAGTGCCCATTGCACCGTCAAAAACCAAGAATTCGTCACGTAATATACTCTTATTCATTGGATTCTCCTTTTTCTCTATAAATACAATGTGCCAATTGACAACTTGCACATTTATGTTGACACGTTACAAGATCATTGCTCTGATTACCTTTAATAAAAATAACTGATTTTTGAGGGGACATCATATAATGTGAAGACACAAAAATGCCTAATCGTTTTTGAACTTGCAATACTTCCGCTAGTAAGGATTGATATGAAAGGTCCAAATCACCGTATCCTGGACTGAACCGAAAAGCCCCTTGAGGATATTTAATTTCCCTTTCTTCAATATAATCACAGTAGCTTTCAATAAGTACTGACGCCACAGCATCCCAAATAACACCTTTTGTCGGCTGAACTTTCAATTTCATATTGATTTGACGTTCAAGCTGAAAGCCAAGGGTTACAGCACATAAAGTGACTTGATTGGATTGATTTAAATGGCGTTCTAAATCTTTTGATTCAAGTTTTAAAGATTTCAAGTCATTTTCAATAATCAAAGGAGAATAGCTCTTGATTTCAAAACGTTCATCTATAAACTTAGGATTCGACCACTGGATGACTTCATCAATACACGTTTCAATCTCAGAAATCCACGCTTGTGATAAGGTCTTTCTTTGCCTTAAATATCTATAGATTTCTTGGCGATCTATATTCTCTTTAAAATAAAGTGATAAGTCTTCATTACTCACATTCATTTCCTCTCAATACTTTTAAGATATTTGAAACACTACTCACTAAACGCTTGGCTACCTCTGGCCGATTCATCACATACAAATGCACTCCCTCTACACCACTAGACAGTAAATCTATAAGTTGTTCACTGGCATATGTTATCCCCGCATCCATTAAGGCCTCTTTATTATTTTCATATCTAACCAAAACCTTTTTAAATTTGTCTGGTAAGTGAGCCCCTGAGAGGTCAACCATTCTTTCAATTTGTTGCCTGTTGAGAGCTGGCATTACGCCTACAGTCATGGGAATATTAATCCCCATGTTTCTCACTTCTGTTTGAAAATCATAAAACCGGTCATTGTCAAAAAATAATTGTGTCACTAAGAAATCGGCTCCTTGGTCCACCTTGTTTTTAAGGTGAATGAGATCCATCGTTTTGCTTTTCGATTCAATATGTCCTTCAGGATAACAGGCTGCACCTACAGTAAAACGTCTTGTCTTTTTAATATATTGTATTAAATCTCCAGCGTATTGAAAAGTTCTATTTTCATTTTCAAGTCCTTTGGGAATATCGCCTCTTAGTGCCAATATATTTTCAATGCCTAATGCCTCATATCTGTCAAAAATATCATCAATTTCTTTTCTATCATTGGAGACACACGTTAAATGAGCCAATGACTCTATTCCATACTCTTTTTTTATATGATGTGCAATATTAAGTGTATTCTCATTTTTTTCTGTCCCAGCTGCCCCATAAGTGACACTAATATAGTCAGGATTTAATTGGGCCAATTCTTCAATCGTCTTATAAAGTGATTGAAGATCTCCATCTCTTTTGGGTGGAAAGATTTCAAATGATAATGTTGGTTTTTTGTGTTCAAATAAAGTACTAATACTCATGCCGTTTCCCCTTTCATACAAATCGCTTAGGTCTAGCTTAAAAAAAGTCCCATTCTTCCTATAGCCTTTAGAAAGAACGGGACTTCTCGCGTCTTAGATTTTCCTTATCTTTCATAAATCATGCAGGAATTAGCACCACACATCGAATGAGATGTAGGTTGCTGGGCGTCATAGAGCCAGTCTCTCAGCCTCTCTTGATAAGCTATTTAATTGTCTTTTATGGATTGTTTATTTTAATTATAATTCAAACTCATGGTGAATTGCCAAGACTGCTTTATGATAGTCAGCTTGTTTAACCACACATGAAATATTAATGTCGGATGTAGACACCATATCTATATTAACTTGACTTGCTGCTAAACAAGAAAAAACTCTCGCCGCAACACCTGGTGTTGTCTTCATTCCCACACCAATGATACAGACTTTTGCTACTTGAGTATCACCATAAATGCCTTGAGCTCCCACTGTTTTACCCAGTGTCTGACATAACTTCAAAGTCTCTTCATAGTCATCTTCGCTTACCGTAAAAGAAATGGTTATTTTATCTTTTGTAAGGTAGTTTTCAGTGATGACATCTATATTTAAATTAGCCTTGGCAATTTCATTAAAAATATAGGCAATATTTTGAGATGAATTGTCTATATTAGACAAAGTTATTTTGGCATTATTAGTCGTATGAGCCACACCTCTGACTAAAACTTCTTCCATATTATCGTCCTCCTCAGTAACATAGGTACCCATTGTATCTGTAAATGATGATCTCAAATGAATTGGCAAATGATTTTTAGCTGCAAGTTCAACACTTCTCAAGTGTAATACTTTTGCACCTGAACCTGCCATCTCTAACATTTCATCAAAAGTAATCCTATCAATTTTACTCGCATTCTTAACAATTCTCGGATCTGCCGTGTAGACGCCATCCACATCTGTATATATTTCAACTTCTTTGGCATCAAGAGCTACCCCCAATGCTACTGCAGATGTATCTGAACCCCCTCGACCCAGTGTTGTAATTTCAAGGTCTTCTGTCACACCTTGAAAACCTGCCACAATTGCTACTTTATCATCCTCTAAGGCTTTCATTATTTTATCGGTATTAATCGTTTCAATTTTAGCTTTATTGTAATTGCCATCTGTAATAATCCCCACTTGACCACTTGTCAATGAAATGGCTTCTTCACCTAACTGTTTGATAGCCATGGCAAGCAGTGAAATAGAGATTTGTTCCCCAGTTGATAAAATCATATCCAGTTCCCTACCAGAAGGTTTATCGCATACTTCTTTAGCTCTCTTAATCAAATCGTCCGTCATGCCGGCTGGTGCTGAAACAACAACGACTACTTTATTGCCCTTTCGCTTGGTATTAACCACCTTCTCCGCTACATTTTTGACGCACTGTGCATCCGCCATTGAAGTACCACCATACTTTTGAACAATGATGTCCATACTAACCTCCTTTCGATGCTATTTATCAAATTTATTATAAAATACGTGAAATAATCTAAAAAAAAAATCGCATGAAAGCGATTAGATTAACTCTTATCTTTCATTTCTCAGTGAAATGCAGGAATTGGCACCACACTTTTAAAGTAGGTTGCTGGACATCAACGAGCCTGTTCTCTCCGTCACTCTAGATAAGTGAATATTTAGTTGGTATTTCACAAAATCAATCAACATAATATTTAATAGCAATATTAGCACAAATTTACTGATTAATCAACAACTAAGCCCACATTTATTAAATATTTTTATTATTTTATGTCCTTTTTTCATCATATTGGATTAATAAAAAAGACTCTTGCAAGAATAAATATGCAAGAGTCTTTTCATTAAATACTCAATCAACACTTAGCTCTAAAAGAATTGATTAGGTTTATGTTGATGATTATTTTTGATTCCGTATTCGCTTTTTAAATACAATTGCCATTCAGAATCGTTTTTATTATCGAAAAATGTTAGAAAAAAATTAGTTTTCTTCATTTTATTATTCATTACTTTCACACTCCTATTAATTGGAAAGTGACTTTCTAAGCACTTTCTCTTTTCGTTTTTTTATGATTTTGAAGCATCTGGCTTTCACCTTCTTCTAAGAATTGATTCGCATAGAGGTCATAATAATGACCCTTTTGGCGAATGAGCTCCTCATGAGATCCTTGTTCAATAATTCGACCTTTGTCGATCACCAATATACGGTCTGCATTTCTAATAGTTGAAAGCCTATGTGCAACAATAAAGCTTGTTCTGTTTTCTAATAATTTGTCGATCGCATCTTGTATCATTATTTCCGTTTCCGTATCAATACTAGAGGTCGCTTCATCTAAGAAGAAGAATTTCGGACTCGCTAGAATAGCACGTGCAAAGGATATTAATTGCTTTTCTCCAGTCGAAAGTAAAGAACCACCTTCTCCCACAGGCATATCATAGCCTTTTTCTAACTTGCTAATAAATGTGTGTGCATTGACCATTTTAGCGGCTTTAATCATTTCTTCGTCTGTTGCATCCAATTTGCCATATTTAATATTGTCTCTAATGGTTCCACTAAATAAGTGCGGTGACTGTAGCACGTAACCTATATTAGAATGCAACCAACTTTGCGATCGTTCTTTATAATCTATTCCATCAATGAGAATACGCCCTTGAGTCGGTTCATAAAACCGGCAGGCTAAATTCACAATAGTACTCTTACCTGATCCTGTTTCGCCAACCAATGCAATGGTCTCTCCTCGTTTAACATTTAAATCAAAATTTTCAAGAATAGGTTCATCGGGATTATAGGCAAAAGATACTTTATCAAATGTAATCTCGCCACGTATGTCTTCCCAGTTTTCCTTTTTCTGTTCATAATGGTCCCCATATATCTCAAGGACTTCCGCTGCATCTACAATTTCTTCTTTTTCATCAATTAATTGTAAAACCCGTTCTGCCGCTGCTTGTGCACTGATTAATTCAGTATAAGTTCTAGCAATATCTAAAATAGGGTCAAAGAATTGTCTTGCATAGGTGATGAAGAGCGCCAATGTCCCATAGGTTATCCAGCCATTCATGACCTCATAACTTCCAAAGTAAAGACTTAAAACCATACCAATTGCTGAAATAAACAAGGCCATCGGTAAATACCCTGATGATAAAGAAGCAGCTCTTACGCTCATTCGCTTCATTTCTTTTGTAACCTTACTAAATTCCTGATGATTTTGTTCTTCTCTTACAAGGGTTTTAGTTGTTTTAGCCCCCACAATACCTTCATTGAAAAGCCCTGTGATTTTGGAATTAATTTTCCGCACCCAGCGATAGGAAACTAACATCTTCTTTTCAAAGATAATACTGATAATCGCCAGTAAAGGCACAACTGCTAAGGTAACAAGTGCCAACTTAACATTAAATACGAACATAATAACAGATATGGTCACCATCATAACAAAGCCCCACAAGAGATCGACAACTGCCCACGCTACGGTTTCAGATATTTTACTCACATCTGACGTTGTTCTGGCAATCATCCATCCTAAAGCATTTTGATCATAATAACTTAGTGATAACCTTTGAAGCTTATTAAAACAGTCTTTTCTCATTTTATAAACAATTTTCATTTCAATTTTTCCTGCTTGACGAATAAATAAAAAGACGTCTATGGAAATAATAATTGAAAATATGACATAAATCACTGCGATTTGCCAAAGGTGCGTTACATCCTTAGGTTCTACATAATGATCTATTGCGTATTGTGTAAAAAGGGGAAAGGATGCTTCTAGTACGGCTAGTACTATAACAAAGCCTACTAAAATCACAAAATCACCCTTTAAATTTTTTAAATAATGGAAGAGGTTTGTCCATACTTTTTGTTCAACTTTTATTGCATCTTTTTTAAGACTCATTCTGCACCTCCTTTTTATTTTCCTTCCTGTAAGCCCTTATAACTATATAACGGCAAGTTGTTGTAAGTCCCATATACGTTTGTAGACACCCTCTTCTTGTATCAAAGAATCGTGAGTCCCTCTCTGAATAATTTGACCTTCATCCATGACAATAATGTAATCCGATTCAGATAAAGTCGTAATTCGGTGACTTATTATTATTTCAGTCGATTGACCTGCACGTTGCTTAAGTGCACGTCTAATCTTCATGTCTGTTTCAGTATCTACCGCACTCAATGAATCATCAAAAATAAGAATTGGTTTTTGATCATCAATAATCGTTCTTGAGATAGCGATACGTTGTTTTTGTCCGCCTGAAAGTGAAACGCCCTTTTCACCAACTGTTGTTTCATAGCCCTCTTTAAAGGCCATAATATCGTTATGAATTGAAGCCGTTTCAGCAGCTCTTTTAATTTGACTTTCACTAAAGCTTGGACTAATAATCCCTATATTTTCACCAACTGTTTTGGCATAGAGATGTGGTTCTTGTAATATAAGACCAATTTTACTGCGAATCCATGGTTTCTTAATGGTGTTCAATTCTATACCATCAATCTTAATGTGACCTTCGTATTCATATAATCGCTGTAATAAGTTAACTAAAGTTGACTTACCAGAGCCTGTTGAACCAAGAATACCTAAGGTTTGTCCCGCTTCAACTTTAAATGAAATTTCATTTAAAGCTTGGTTGCCATCATGATATTGGAAAGACACCTTGTCAAACTCAATACTGCCTTTAATCTCAGGTTCACATTCGTTATCATAGACACGTTCTGTCGGTTCTTCAAATATTGCTTTGATCCGACTAACCGATACCGTCGTTTTCCCCAGCTCACTAAGCATTCTACCAAGTTGTTTAACTGGGAAGATCAGCATGGTTTCATACGTCATAAATGCAATCAAAGTCCCCAGTGTGATTTCACCATTGATCGCCATTTTAGCTCCGACAATTAACGTGATTGCATTTTGAAAATAAGTCATCAAATCCGAAAAAGACCAAAACATTGCTAAAAATTCCATCAACTTAAATGAAATCGCTCGATGCTTTTCATTGACCTTATCAAACTTATCAATTTCATACTTTTCTCGACCAAATGCTCTGACAACTCTTACACCTGATAGGTTTTCTTGTAAAACAGTTGTCAATTCCCCTTCGGTTTCATCTGCAATTTTAAATTGCTTTTGAATACTGCCGAAAAAAAGAAAACAGAAAATAAAAATAATTGGAATTAATATAATCGCATATAAGGTCAACTTAACATTGAGTGATAGCATCACTGCAATAGACAGTGAAACAAGGAAAATAATTCTACCTAAGTCAACAATTTGAATCGATAAAAATTTACGAATCATTTCAAGATCTGATGTACAACGCTGAATCAAATCACCTGTCTCCCTCTTTGAATGATATTCAAATGGCAAATCTTGAATGTGCTTAAAGAGTTTATTTCTCGTATTTTCTACAATGTTTTCTGCTGCATAATTGGAAAGATAGCCCTTGATAAACATCAATAATCCTCTTATGAAACTCACTGCTGTAATCAGTAATACAACACTGATGATGTTTCTGCCAAAAGTATTCATAATAAATGTCATTTTCCCCGGATCTTCTGTCCCTATGACTGAATCCACTGCGTATTTTATAAGAATAGGCACTGTCACTTGCATAGCAGTTGCCCCTATAACACTGATAACAGCTACTATGAACACCATTTTATAACCTTTAATAAACTTTAATAAATTTTTCATTTTTTCGCCTCCTTACCCGTTTAATATTTTTCAGATCTTTTTTCAAGTTGAAAGTTCACATAAAAAAAGACCACACGCGTGTGGTCTTTTGGGAAAAAGGCGAATTCTCCCCTCGTTTTAGTTATTTCGTCATAACTAAAATGCCCTATAAAAAAACCACAGGCGTTTGAACCTGTGGTTATCATTTACTAATAATAGTATCATTTAATGATATAACCGCAGGTCATATGAGATTGTTGTGTGTTGCCAAAAAATTTAACTGTACTGATTGCCGGTATAATATATACTCTATTAATCATTCTTACGACCTCCTTTTTATTGTATGGCATCTGCCATCCACTAAAGCTTACCCTATTTCAAATTGTAATACAAGCCTACTTAAGTTTTTGTAATACCATTGTAATATTTCAGAAAATTCAATCTTTTTTATTGCCTTGTCCATAAGTATATTTATAAAAATCTTTCAAGTATTCACAAGACTCTTCATTGAGTTCTACTGGACCGCCTAAGGATTGTGACAAAATAGTTGATTGAGCCGTCCGTTCGCATACAACCATTGTTTTAAAGGCTTCACCAATAGAAGCTGCCCCTACAACTAATCCATGATTAGCCATTAATACTGCATTTTTATCACCTAGTGCTTTTACCACTGATTGACTCAAAGCATCTGTTCCTGGGAACTCAAATTCAGCACATTCAACTCTCCCACCAACAATTTGAATAAGAATTTCATTTGCTGCCGGTATCGGTTTTCTCGCCATTGCCATAGCCATCGAATAAGTCGCGTGAGACTGAATAATCACATTAATATCAGGCCTATGTTTATATATGTTAAGGTGCATCTTAAGCTCCATCGAAGGCACATAATCACCATCAATAACATTGCCTTCCATATCTACAATTGGAATGGCATCCATCACCATTTTGTCGTATTGAACACCACTGGGAGTGATTGCTACTAATTCTTCTTCTTTAATGCGAACGCTAATATTTCCCCAAGTTCCCACAACATATTCTTCTTTTAAAAGCTTTGTGCCAAGATCTAAGAGTTCTTTTCTAGCGATTTGATGTTTAACAGACATGATTTCCTCCATATAAGATTTTATACACATTATATCATATCTATTTTGTCAATTCTTTGATTTTATTACCAATCTCTTGTATAGGTAATTGGTATTTAACGCCTCCTATTTCATAAGCCACTCTCGGCATCCCATAGACGACTGACGTTTTTTCATTTTGACCAATAGTAATGGCTCCTGCTTTACGCATCCTTAAGAGACCTTCTGCTCCATCATTGCCCATCCCTGTTAAAATAACCCCTAAAGCATATTTCCCATAGATATCAGCAACGCTGTCAAAAAGAACATCAACAGATGGATTATGTCCGTTTCTTTTTTCGCCATTAAATAGCTTTATTTTAACTTTCTTGTCTATCATTTTAAGTGACATTTGCATGCCGCCTGGTGCAATATAGGCAATTCCTGGCATAATTTCATCGCCATTTTGGGCCTCTTTTACAATCATGTTACAGATGCCATTTAAACGCTGTGCATACATTTTCGTAAAGACAGGAGGCATATGCTGGACAATAACAATTCCTGGCAGGTTTCCTGGAAGCCGATTAAGGACTTCAAAAAGGGCTTCTGTCCCGCCAGTAGACGCACCTATTGCTATAATTTTTATAATTGATTTTCTCTGACCTTCACTGATTTGACGATCTTTATGTATGTGTGGCACTTTGGCAATTGAAGCTATTTTAACTTTAATGAGTAACTCCTTTACCATGGCATCCAAATTATTTTCAGCAACCGTGTTGGGCTTACTTACAAATTCAACAGCACCATACTTTAACGCTTCAAAAACCATGGTATCAATCGCGGACATGACCACAACTGGAATAGGGTACTGGGGTAACAATTTCTTCAAAAACGTAATCCCATCCATCTTAGGCATTTGAACATCTAAGATTAATACATCTGGATCATATTCCAAAATTTTATCTCTTGCATCATAGGCATCTACTGCCGTATCTACAACATTAATTCCCTCATCTTCATTGAGACGTTCTTTAAGTGTCTCTCTTATAAAGAGTGAATCATCTACAATGAGTACCGTCACAATTTTCTTTGCCATAAGAACTCCTTTGCTTACTATATTTTTTGATAAATAGCCGGTTCAATAAATCTGAATCCTATTTTCTTATTTTCGATGTTTTCTGAATGACCAATAAATAGATACCCACCGGGGACTAAAGCATTGTAAAACTTTTCAAGTAATTGTCTTTTTGACTCCTGATCAAAATAAATCATAACATTTCTACAAAATATCAAGTGAAAGGGTTTTTTAAAATGAAAAGGACTGGTCAAATTAAATTTTCTAAAAATAATTTCTCTTTTAATGCGGTCATTGACATAGCAATAATGATGATCACGTCTTAAATACTTGTTACTGAATTGTTTCGTCAATTGATTGGTTTGATCTATCGTATAGCGTCCTTCCATAGCTTGTGTTAAAACTTTTGTAGAAATATCAGTGGCTAAAATTTGAGTATCCCATAAATACTTTTTGTCTCCAAAATAGTCATCCAATAGCATGGCTATAGAATAGGCTTCTTCACCACTTGAACACCCTGCTGACCAAATTCGCAAATCTCGAGTCTTGCTTTCTCGCTCAATCATTTGAGGTATGACGACTTTTCTCATAAAGTCAAAATGTCTTTGTTCCCTAAAGAAAAAGGTGTGATTGGTTGTAATACGATTCACAAACTCCATCATCTCAGTTCCTGTATTATCTTTTTTCAGAACCTCAAAATACTCACTAAAAGAATGGATATCCCGTTGGTTTAACGTATTGGAAAAACGACTTTCAATTAGAGTCTTTTTCTTTTCAGTTAAAGCAATCCCGAATTCATTATAAACCATCTCTTTTATCAAGTTGAACTCTTTATCTGTTAATTTCATTGACTGTCCTTTCCAAATAAAGAGCGCTGTTGCCAACGCTCATATAAGTTAAATAGATTCACTTTAAAATAAGGATCATGATTTAATATTTTCCAAAATCTAAATCATCCAGATGAATCATTTTTTCAGGTGTTGCAGGATAATTCTTTTCAGGTTCTTCCTCTATCGTTGCCTCAATCTTTTGAGCATATTTATCAATCAATTTAAATTTTGAGATCATTTCTTTTAATAAATCTGATTGTGCGGACATTTGTTCACTTGCTGCGGCTGTCTCTTCAGCTGTCGCAGTATTGTTTTGAGTTACATCTGAAATTTGGTTAACACCTTCGCTAATTTGAGAAATCGCAATGGCCTGTTCATTAGACGCACTGGCTATCGTAGAAACTATTTCAGCTACTGTCGTTACGCCCTCAACAATTTCATTGAGTGATTTAGCTGTTTCATTTGCAATTTCAGTGCCGCTTTCAACTTTTGAAATTGAATTTTCAATAAGTGCTGTTGTTTCCTTAGCTGCATTAGCACTTCTAGCCGCTAGATTTCTAACTTCTTCTGCTACGACTGCAAAGCCTTTACCATGTTCTCCTGCTCTAGCCGCTTCAACAGCTGCATTAAGGGCCAAAATATTAGTTTGGAAGGCAATCTCATCAATGACCTTGATAATTTTAGAAATATTATTAGAAGAATCATTGATTTCTTTCATGGCAACTACCATTTCTTCCATCTTATTATTACCAGTCACTGCACCCACTTTTGCTTTTTCAGAAATATCATTTGCCTTATTGGCATTAAGTGCATTTTCTTTGGTTTGTTCTGCCACCTCAGTAATACTCGCTGTAATTTCTTCTACCGCACTGGCTTGTTCTGTTGAACCTTGAGATAAGGCCTGTGATGAAGCACTCACTTGATTTGAACCTGTACTCACTTGTTCAGCTGCAATGTTAATTTCACCTAAAACAGAATTTAATGAAGATAAGATATTATCAAAGGCTTTCTTAATTTTGATAAAATCACCTTTGAAATCAACACTTACATTGGTTGAAAAATCACCATCGCCCATTTTACCAAGTACAGATGCAATTTCAGTTATATAGAGTCGTAAGAATTCAATGGTTGTATTAAGGGCATTTTTAATTTTATTATGGTCGCCATTATAATTACCTGACACTTTAACATTAAGATTACCTTTTGACATTTCTGATAAAACATCTGATGCTTCTGTAACTGGCTCGATAACTGCATCAAGCGTTTCATTAATGCCTTTAATAATTTCTTTGTATTGACCACGATGTTTACTGGTATCTGCTCTAAATCCCAAATCACCATCTTTAGACTTTTTAATCAGTATAGAAGTATCTTCAACTAAGCCTTCAAGACCATCAATACATTTATTAATACTCACTTTAATTTCATTAAAATCACCATAATATTCTTGGTCCATTTTTGGAGGAACAATACCATTTCCTATATCTGTGATGTATTCATTGGTTAAATTAATTGGATTAACAAAAGCATCAATCAATTCGTTGATTCCTGTTAACAATTCATCCCAAACACCCTTCAATACGCCTTCTTCAGCACGTACTTTGAGATTTCCTTTTCTAATACCATCTGTTAATTTATCTGTTTCACTTAATAATCTATTAAGACTGTTCACTGCTTCTTGTAAATTTAAATTGAGTACATCTTTTTCAGATTGAACTTGAATATCAATATGATTGTCACCTGTTGCAATGAGTCGAGCAACTTCGGCTTGGTTCCTAGTATTGTCTATCATGACATTAAAAGCACCTATCATTTCGCCGATTTCATCATTGCTAGAAGCTTCTATTACAACATCTACATCACCTGTTGATAATGTCTTGGCAACTTCTGTTACTTCTTTGATAGATTTTATAATACGTTTTACAATGATAAAGTTAAAGATAACACCTACGAGCACTGCAAATATAAAACCATAAAGTAATATGCTCGTTGTCAAGGTCACACTGTCTATTGTATTAAGTGCTTGAGCTTTAATATCACTCATACCATCTGCAGCCAATTGGTTGGTTGCCTCTTGAAAATTATTTCCTGATGCTGCTCTTGTTTCTGCAAGCCTATCTTGATTTTCAAACTCAGCTGCTAAAATACTCATTTTAGCATTATAATCATCTAGCGCTGATTTGATAGCTTCAAGTTGTTGCAAATTGTAGTCATCTGTTGTCACCGTTTCAATTTCATCAATTTGGGATTTGATTTTTTCTATGTTCACTTCTTGATTATGTATTGCAACTGCATCTGTACCTATAATGCCCTTGGCAATCCCCAATCTAATGCTCATAGCATCATTTAAAATCCCTGTAATCTTTTCAACTTTAGTATTTCGATTCAATAAATTTTCAGGCGTATTCCCCGCTGTGATTTCTGATCGATTTTTTAAAACCTGATCATCATAGTAAGCTCTCGCTTGACTCATAAATTCTCCAGCTGATGCCGATAAATCTTCCTGTGCTTTTTCAATTTTATTCTTAGATTCATGCGTTGCATAAATGGCATCATAATAATTATCATGAGCTGTTTGGATCATGTTAAAATAGCTCTCTCTGGCCTCACTTGGATAGTCTTCTAAGAAAGATTCTAAAGACAACATATGATTTTCAGCCTCTTGCATTTTTTCAATACCCTTGTTGTAATACTCGTCAATACCCGAAAGTCCATAGGCTCTCATATTGTACATAACATCATTGATACTTTGGTTTAAGTCACTTGAGATTTGAAGTGCCTCTAAATAGTTTTCTTTTAGCTCTACAGAAGCTACCTTCTCATCCTGCAAATTGTAAATCGTATAGGCTACAACCGCTGTGATAATTAAAATCATAAGACCAATCCCGATAATTAATTTTGTTCTAATTGTTCTATTTTTCAACATACCCTTATCTTCCTTTCAGCAGAATTTAATCAAATAGTAATCTCTCAATATCCATAATGGTTAACATTCTATCGTTTATCTTCGTAATTCCTGCTATAAATTTGCTGCGATGTTCACTTGTCCTTGGAATAGAAATGTCTGTTTGGTTAATCGTTAAAACTTCTTCAACACGATCGACAATAATGCCTACCGTGTATTCATCGTATTCAATGACCACGATACATGTCCGATCATCATAGATATTAGAGGGTTTATTAAACCTCAATCTAACATCTAAAACAGGAATGATTTGACCTCTGAGGTTGATAATACCATTGACATAATGAGCTTGATCAGGTACTTCTGTGATTTCTTGAATACGATTAATATCTACTACATAATCAATATTAATCCCATATAATTCATTTTCAACTTTAAAGGATAGAAATTTTTTTTCTTCAACATTTAAAGTGACATCATCCATTTCACACCTCCTAACTCACTAAGACATCTGGATCTAATATAATACTAATTCTTCCGTCTCCTAGCAATGCAAAGCCAGTTAGGCCTTCGACATTTTTGAGATACCTTGGGGCACTTTTAACCACGAGCTGTTGTTCCCCTAATATTGCGTCTGCAAAAAAGACCTTTTCTTTGCCATTCTCCTCAATCATTATCATTATCCCATCCTTGAATTGATGTGCATCAGTGCTAATACTAAATCTTTCATGTAATCTTAAAATTGGATAGACTTGCCCTCTCACCATGACCATCTCATTACCATCTGGATCTAGGGTCACATCTTCTTCTCGTACAATAAAAGATTCTCTAATAGATACAATGGGAACACTAAAAATCGTTTTACCTACTTGCATCATCATGCCATTGATAATTGCCAATGTCAGTGGAATCTTAATGGCAAATTCAGTTCCTATTCCAAGTTCAGAATTAATCAGAACAACGCCACCTATTTTTTTAATATTTTTGGCAACGACATCCAAGCCTACACCACGTCCAGAAAATTCGGTTACTTGGTCTTTTGTAGAAAATCCAGGTTCGAAAAGCATCTCGTAAACTTCTCGATCTGAATAGTCCGCTCTATTTTTGTTCAACAAATCTTTTTCTTCACATTTATCTAATATTTTTTCTCGGTCTAAACCTTTACCATCATCTTTTACAATAATCCAAACATCTCCACCAGAGTGTTTTGCCTCTAAAATAATTTTGCCTTGTTCTGCTTTACCTGCTTCCACCCGTTCTTCAACTGTTTCAATTCCATGATCCACTGAATTACGAATAATATGCATTAAAGGATCAGCAATATTTTCAATAACATTTTTATCAACTTCCGTGTGCTCTCCAATGATTTCAAGGTTAACGTCTTTTCCAGTCTTCTTTTTCATGTCTCTTACAATCCGATTCATCTTTTGAAATGTAAGAGAAAGTGGTACCATTCGCATACTCATTACAGTATCCTGTAATTCATTCATAATAATCCGAAACTGTCTTGCTGCTTTTTCAAAATTCTCTAAATGTAAATCTAAAATTTCAGGGTTACGCGTTACCATTGATTCTGAAACCACAAGTTCTCCTACTAAATCCATCAACTTATCAACTCTGTGAACATCTACACTAATCATCGCGGGTTTAATTGGCTTATCAAACTTAGGCGTTTTTGTATTTTCTACTTCTTGCTTCTTTTTGTTTTTTTGACTTGATATTTCTTGCTTAAGATGCGTCAAACTTTTATCATCTTGTTCTTGCTCTTCTTTTGGTTCTAGTTCCTTATCATCCAAAATAATTTGCTTTGGCTCTGAAATTACTACAGATGAATCTGATCCTTGACTTTCGAATCCCTCTTCTGTAATCTGAAGTAATTTTTCAATATCATTACTTTCATAGAGTCTTTTCATTTGAAGATAATGATTTCCTGTCATTTGTTCAAGGTCATAAGATGTAACAAAACTCACTGCTTGACAAATTTTTTCTACTTCCGACAAGACCATTTTGGTCTTAATCAATACTATAAATCCATTTAAAATAATAAAACTACAAGCCTCTGGGTCATTAGTAACGTCTTTAGGTATATGTAATATTTCATCTATTTGTTCTTTTATGGTATGTACAAAAGTAAAGGCTCTGATATTTTCCATACCACTATCCATCTCATAATAAAGACGTATGCGATAGTAGTTTTCTGCTAGATCATCCTCAACTACCGAATGGTCTGGTGCTTTAGGAGACAAATAAAACTTGGCTTCCTGTCCCTCTTTTTTCTCTTCTTGAAATTCCTTTGTACTTTCCTCTTGAGAAAGCTCTTTTTTATCTCTTATTTCTTCGAGATAAATGACAATTTGATTTTTAAGCTCTGTAGAATCACCATCTGGTTTTACACCCATTTCTAGCTTATTCATTTCATTTTTAACGAAATCTATCATTTCAAGTGCCAAATCAGTGATTTTTCCCAAATCATATTCAACATTCGAATCATTTCTAAGCAAATCAAATAAATCTTCTAATCTATGAGCAACCACAGCTATATTTTCAAATAGCATCATCATAGAATTGCCTTTTATGGTGTGCATGATTCTAAAAATTTCATCAATAGCAAAATCTAAACTCGCAGTCTGCTCGGATTCCATAACGAGTTGTTCAAGTCTATCAATTAACTGCATGGTTTCATAAATATACATTTCGACCATTGGTTCGTTTTGATTGTAATTACTCACATGCTTCCCTCCTTATTTAGTTTTCCGCTCACTTCATTCATACCATGTTTATGAAAATTTTAAACAAATGACTCATAAATGTTAACGAGATTTTCTGATTTAAGACACTTTTTTACTTTCATTAACCTATTTGGGCTTTCATTCATCAAAAAAGTGAAGGCCATATGACCTCCACTTTTAATGACTCAATTCCTTTTTAATTTACATGAGATTACTGTATACTACCGTATTTGCAACTGTAAGAAGCGTCATCAAAATCGTATTCAAAAATGCTGCAGTATAAACATTTCCCGTTCTTTGAGTCATGCTTCTTGAATAAATGCCCGCAATGAGCAAAACAGGAACCATCCCTATTAGAATAATGCTATTTAATGATTGTGAGGGTAAAAGTCCCACACCTGATATAAATAAAAAGCCATATTGTAATATTAAAAAGACAAGTAAACCACCAATATTGGTTAATACCGCTAAACTTTTTTGATGCTTACGATGGCTAAAGAGCTTATTGAGTGAAATCCCATTAACTAAATAGAATATAAAGAAAAATGGCATAACTCTCACTGCTGCTAATAACTGTTTCATATTGAAAGTCTTCACTGCAAAAGTCCAAAATCTAAAATCTGTTTTGAAAACTGCATCAATTATAAATAGAATAAGACAGCCTACTATGACTGCGATAATCGCACTTACCAAACCCCTTAAGATGTCAAGTGCTTGTCTTGATAAGCCGTATGCCTCTAGTTTTATTTCTTGTCTATCTCGACTCATAAAATGAATCACGCCTATAAGGAGTATAGAAATAATTGCTGAAACAAGTGCCCAATAAGCAAATGCATTAACAGTTGGTGCGTTAAAATAACGACTCAAGGTCAAAACCTTATCAGAATATGTCAAAACAAGATGACCCATAGCTGCTGTTATTAAAACAACAAGGGACATCACCTTATCTATTTTATTTTTAAACACCTTAGTCAAAAAGCTGCCGATGAATACAATTAATCCTAAAACAAAAATAACATCAATGACTGTTCTAAGCTTCATTAAGTTTTCTGGAACCTTATCCATTAACGTTGGATATAAGAGTGCAGGTAGTGCCGTACTAACAACGATTATTAAGAGCAATGCGATTTTATCAAAATTATTTTTAAAGGGTTGATTATCAACGGCTACTGCCTTTGAATGCATTGCTAACACGCTAATCTTCCCTTGAATAATTTGAATCAAAGGTACAAACATTAAAAAGAATCCTACTAATGCAAACAGTTCAAATAATTCTTTAAGATACCATGTTTGATTTTCTGCATTTAATGGGACTTGAGCATCTGTTATGTCTCCCTTAAAGGCTTCAAGGTAAAAATTAATTTGATCTTTTGTGGTCTCTCTCGAAAAATGATTCCAAGGGTGTGTTTCATTTGGGGTATAGATGACGCGTTCACCGCCATTTTCTAGTGTGTAAAATTCCCCTTCCTCCGGTTGAAGTGGATTTCCTAAAAAATCTATTCCTTCATCACTTTTAAGATAATCTTTATATTGAACCGATCTAGACGCTCCTGCTGCCTCCATATCAAAGAAAAACTCATCAAAATGCCCCGCTACTTTTCCTGAAATTCTAGGACCCATTGCAGCATTTGCTGTCTTTTCATCAATATTCAGATAACTCGTCCATAGAAAATCAGCTCCCATTGTTAATCCAGCCTTTATCTTTCTATATCCTGTTTCAGCATATTGTTGTTCATCCATAACCATTGCCATTGTTGTAGAAAAACCACCCATTGAATGTCCTGCTACAGCTATAATGCCATTCCCATCAGCGTCTTTCATCACATAGTTCTGTTCATACATATAGTTAACAGCATCATTTAAAGAATTCGGCCAAAATGAGAAAAAGGCTTCATTCACATTGACAGGCCCATTAACAGTAGAGTGACCGTGTTCATACATGTCTAACGCCAGAACAACAAAGCCACGTTTTGACATTTCTATGGCACCTGCGTCTTGCATTTCTGCAGAATTCAAATAGCCATGAGTCGTTATTATGGTAGGTCTAGGGTTGGTCTCATTTGCCGTTTTAGGCATATAGAGCAACCCAGACAACTCCCCTTTATCTGTATCAAAAGAGATGCGTTTCACATCAACCGTATAAGCTGATGTATTAAAGAAATTGGCTAAAAAACTACTGACTATTATAATAATTAAAGCTAATAATAAAAATTTGTAAGGTGATTGTATCCATTTCTTAAACCGTAACATAATACCCCTTCCCATCTTCTAATAACTAAAAGTGACTATAATACCTATATAAATTGGCTATTTCCTTAAAAATAATTCCCAACGCCATGGCACCAGCATCTGGAAACGCTAAACTTCTTTCCCCAACATATGAAGCTCTTCCTCTTGAAGCAACCATTTTTTTGGTTTCTTCAGCACCCTGAAGTGCCGCTTCTGCTCCAATCATTAAAAATACAGGAGTCTCATTTTTATCTTTATTGCATTCCAAAGCTTCAACCATTGGTATAAGTGCATCTAAAAGTGTCTTATCACCTCGCTTCGCCTTGCCACGTTTTTGAATCATCTCTATAGCGCTCTCTAACATTTTCACAAATTCATCTTGTGACAAAACGTCTTTCTCTTTCGTTACTTTAGCTGCTCCTAAAAAACCAGCTCCCCAAATGGGCCCTGAAGCTCCCCCACAATACTCTGATATAATCAGACAAACCGATTTCAAGAAATCACCTATAGAGTTATTGTTGAGATCATTCCATTCGCTTTTTAATTGCTTAAAGCCTTTAGCTATCGACATGCCAAAATCGCCATCCCCCGCATGTGAGTCTAACTCACAAAATAGGACTTCATTTTCTATAATAATGGTCCCCATGTCATTCACCATTTGGATAATATCCTTTTTGGTAATATTATAAATCATCCGAGCCTCCTATTTATTCAAAGCAATCGTTTTTACTGGGAAGTTATAGAGCGTTTTTATTTCTTCATCCGTTTTTAACAAAGAGATTGACGCCCCAGCCATATCAATTGATGTCATATAATTTCCAACGATTGTATCCTCAATTTTCACACCCAAATGATTCAAATAGTGATGAACTTCGTTACTAAGAATATAGAGTTCATGCAATGGTGTACCACCTAATCCATTAATGAGCACGATCACTTCATCTCCCGTAACCAATGACAATTCTGCCACGAGTTGATCTAACATGTCATTTGCTAATGCTTTTGCTGACTGCATTGTTCTTCTTTCTATTCCTGGCTCGCCATGTATCCCGACACCAAATTCGATCTCATTATCCCCAAGCTCAAAAGTAGGTGTTCCTTTTGCAGGAACAGTGCAGGAATTCAATGCAAATCCTATACTCTTGACATGATCTACGGTTTTTTGAGCTAACCTGTAAACCTCTTCGAGTTGATCCCCCCTTTCAGCAGATGCGCCTGCTATTTTTTCTACTAAGACTGTGCCAGCAACCCCCCTTCTACCGATAGTATACAAACTATCTTTTACAGCTATATCATCATTTACATAAACAGCTTTTACATTGATACCATCATCTTCAGCCATTTCTGCTGCCGTATCAAAATTCATGCAGTCACCAGAATAGTTTTTGACAATTAACAATACCCCTTGATCTGTTGCCACTTGATTAATGGCATGATAAATCTGAATAGAACTCGGTGAAGCAAATATATCGCCACAAACAGCTGCATCTAACATGCCATATCCTACGTATCCGGCATGAGCTGGTTCATGACCACTTCCTCCACCTGATATCAAGGCCACTTGATTTTGTTTCATTTCTTGTCTTGTAATCACTTTATATTGAGCAAAATATTGAATTTGATTAGGATGTGCCTTAACCATTCCTTGGCACATTTCATCAACCATATGATCTACTTGATTTATTATTTTTTTCATCTATGCCCCCAACTTATCTGCAACAATTATTGCCGAATAGACTTTATCACTATCGATTTCAACTGGCATATTATAGATGGATTCTCCTTCTAAACATGCTGTTTCAGCAACCTTCATGATCTTATCTCTCGTTACATTTTCAACACCTAAATCTGCTAAACAAGTTGGCAAACCGATCATTTTACAATAATCAATAACTGTATTTAATGTTTTTTGAGGTGCATTTTCTAGTACCAATTGCACTATCACTCCAAAAGCAACCTTTTCACCATGATAACAGTGATGTGTTTCAGAAAGCGTCGTTAACCCATTGTGTATAGCATGTGCAGCTGCCAGTCCACTACTTTCAAATCCAATACCACTCAATAAAATATTCGCTTCAACAATATTTTCTAAAGCGGATGTTACGACATTTGATTCACATGCTATTTTGGCTTTATAGGAGTCTTCCATAAGTGTCTTATAACATAATTCGGCTGCCTCTAATGCCAATAGACCACTTTTACCATTCGGAATATTATCTGACTTACTTTTAGCACAAGCTCTCGCCTCAAATACAGTAGACAAGGCATCACCCATTCCAGATACCAAAAATCGAACAGGTGCTTTAGCAATGATGCTTGTATCTACTAGAACCAAATCCGGATTTTTATCAAAATACATGTAAGACTCAAACTCGCCTTCATCAGTATAAATGACTGCTAAACTGCTACACGGCGCATCTGTAGAAGCAATTGTTGGTATAACCACAACCGGCAATTTTTCAAAATGACCAATCGCTTTTGCCGTATCCAGCGACTTGCCTCCGCCTATTCCAACGATAACATCACAGTGTTGTTGATGAGCAATTGCCTTTAATCTATTAATTTCTGAATAGCTACATTCGCCATTAAAATAAGCCATCACATAGGGCATCTCTTTATTTTTTTGAGATTGCTCAAGCTTCGTATTAACATAAGTTAAGTCCTGTTTTGAAATAATCACTAAGGGTTTAGAACCCATTAATGATAAAGTCTCATTGAGATGTGCTAATTCATTTTCCCCTTGGATATACTTTGATGGTGAAATAAATATTTTCTTCATAATAGAACTCCTCTTTTCATTGATTAGTCGCGACTTAATCATATTATAGAAAGAGTAGCTTCTTTTTTCATCGGAAAAATCAGCCTTATCATGTGACTTATTGGTTTAAAATAACAATAAAATGATACATTATATAAGAAAATAAAAATTGTATTGCTTTTTTCTTATTTTACCCTCGTTTTCAACATCTTATTTTTATAGGAAGCGGGCGTCATTCCCGTTCTATTTTTAAACAATTTGATAAAATAACTTGCATTTTCAAAACCCAGTTCATCTGCTATTTGATTTACATTTTTATTAGTAGCCTTTAAGAGTTCTTCACTCTCACTTATTTTTTGTTGCATGTGATAAGCCTTAAAACTCATTCCAAATTCTTTTTTGAAACACTTTGAAAAATAACTTTCACTGAGGTTACATGCTTTAGCAATATCGCTCAAATAAATCTTTTCATAAAGATGGGCATCTATATACTCTACAGCTACATTTAAAAAACTGTATTGCCTATTTTGAGGAATAAACTGAACATGATTTGTAAATGGCTGTTCATAATAGTTTTCATCCTTCAGATCCTCTAATAGCAACTTGTTATCATCGTCTCTGTTTTTATAAGTTGATAAAATTGCTTTTTCGACTAATATATTGCTTAAGTCAAATAATGTATCTCCAATAGCGTTTATCCGCTCATTATCCATTAAGGGCAACTTATTATAAGCTTGAATAATAGATGTATCAAGCATTTGATAATTCGTCATCATTTTGGGACTAACAACATGTTCTAACGCTTCAATCTCATAGGTTCTCGTTTGTCCAGCCAAAATAGCACCTAAATATTGATTTTTATGAATAATCGGAACCGCTATATCTACAATCCCCATATGACAAATATAGACATAGGGTTTTTGAGTTCTAGCCGCTTCAAGTCCACCTCTAGAATCACATTTTTGGCATAAATCACTGTACGGTTCTAAAGCTCTTACCTTTGAACAGAACTGATGACATCCACTATGTCGTGTTACAGGTACCCCCTTATAGTTAACTGTCAAAATGGCCATTTCAATAGCTTTAGAAAGATTATCTTGTAAATTTTGAAACTTATTGATATCTAATATCTCATTCAGACTTAAATGTAAATTCATAATAAACTCCTTATAAATACAAGAATTGTACTAATATATGTACATTTTATCATAAATTTTAGCGTATCTATCTAAAAATTATTCATTAAACCAAATGTTACTCAACAATAAAAAAGACTCCCCACTATAGGGGAGCCTAATGACTTGTATTCTCTAGCATTAAATCAAATCAACTGATCCAATAATTGATTTAATTTCACTTGCCAATTGATGCGTTTCACGGTTCATTTCACTTGTTATTTCAATTGCAGGATGAATAACTATTTTCACTTGTCCTGGTTTTATTAGAAAAGTGCCCTTAGGCATAATGTCTAAAGAATGACAAATGCTCACAGGAACAATTGGCACACCTGACTTCGTTGCCAGCTTTAAACTGCCTGCCTTAAATTCTCCCATTTGTCCATTTGGGCTACGTGTCCCTTCTGGAAAAATAACCATACTCTGACCACTCTTAAGTAATTTTACGCCTGAAGAAATGGCCTTCACTTGTTGACGCATATTCTCACGATCAATAAAGACGCATTGCATTGCCCGCATCCACGTCCTAACAAAAGGAATCTTTTCAGTTTCAGCCTTTGCAATAAAGCCCTTTGTTTTAGGCAATTGGGTAATTGCTAAAGGCACATCAAAATTACTTTGATGATTGGCGACATATACGACCGGTCCATCCGTCGGTATATTTTCAGCTCCAATCACCTCCGTCTTAACACCTGCAAGCTTCAATAATTCATGAGCCCACTTTCTCGCTTTTTCATCTGCAAATTCACGACGATTTTCAAGTGTTTCAAATGATTTGAGTTTAAACATCGCTGGTACAAGTGTCACTAATCTAATCCAAAAATAAATAAACCATATGATTGTTCTAAGCATTGATGCCTCCATAAATAAATGTACTGATAAATATCATACTTTACTTATCATACAATTGTCAATTATTCCTTTAGCTTAAATCATCATTTACAATAGGTAACTGTACTATAAAAGTCGTTCCTTCTCCGACTTCACTTCTGGCTTCAATATTACCTTTATGCTTATTCACGATAATATCATAAGAAATACTAAGTCCCAATCCCGTCCCTTGACCAACTGGTTTACTCGTATAAAAAGGTTCAAAAATTCTATGTAGTTTCACTTTTTCTATGCCTATACCATTATCTGAAATTTCAATTTGACAAATACCATTCACTTCACTTGCTTTAATATGTATTTCACCTTTTCTTTCATCAGGGCACATCTTAATGGCTTGCCCTGCATTGACAAGCAAATTCACTAGCACCTGCTCAATTTGTCCCTTGTTACAATAAACCATTTGATCAAAATAGATTTCTTTCTCAATATTGGCAATGTATTTAAGTTCATTGGCAACGATGATAAGCGTTTCATCAATTAAAGTTTCCATATCTACTTTTTCAAAAACCTCATCTTCTGTTGTTCGCGCAAATTCTCGCATGCTTTTAACAATAATCGCCACTTTTTCTAATCCTTTTCGACTATCTTTAATCACTTCTGGAAAATCTTCTAAAACAAAATCCATATCACGTGTACGCCAAAAGCTTACAATTTCTTCCTTGTTTTTTTTAAGTGCTTCCCCTTCTCTACTCATCGTTTCTCGTAATAATTCCATCAAAGATTTTAAATCCTCAGAGTAAGCCTTTATTGTATCATAATTACTCATCACATAAGCCAGCGGATTATTGATTTCATGTGCAATACCAGCAGCAAGTTCACCAATTGCCATCAATTTTTCCTTTTGAAGCAAAAAATACTGGGCATCTTTTAAGGATTGGTTCACCTTGATAAGTTCCTGATATTGTTGTTCAATAAGAGCCGCTTTTTTCTTATCTTCACGGTCATTTTCAATTTCTCTAATAATTGAATTTAAACGCGAAATAAACTCTATTTCTTCAAAAGGTTTATGGATATAATCTGACGCACCAAACTCAAAGCATTGCTTAAGAATATTAATGTCCGACACATTCGTTAGCATAATAAATTTAGGTAAATGATCAAAAGTCATTGTGCTTATTTTCTCAAGAACTTCAACACCTGACAATCCTGGCATAATAATATCCATTAAAACGAGATCATATCTGGTTTGTAAAATACACTCAATTGCTTCTTCACCGCTAGAACATAAATCAATATCACATTGAATATGATTTTTAATCAGCGCATCTTTAGCATAAAGCTGATTGATTCTACTATCATCAACAATCAATACCTTTATCATTAGACTCTCCTTTTTGAACTGTTCTTAAGATATTCATACCCTTACACCAAATGATTAACCTACCATTTCAACAAGCATTTTTATAACTAAAGCAAAAGCAACAATCACAAAAATGGGTTTAATAAAATAGGACCCCTTGGTTACAGCCAAGTGGGTGCCTACACGAGCACCAATAATCATTGAGATAGCCATGGGAATACCATAGGTAAAAGTGACTTGTCCGTTAAGCAAAAACATCGCAAGAGCTGCTATATTACTGGTCAAATTCATAGCCTTTGCATTGGCCGCCGCCTTTTTAAAATCAAAACCGAAAATATGAATTAAACCAAAAATAAGAAATGAACCCGTCCCTGGCCCAAAAAAACCATCGTAAAAACCAATCCCGCCTGCAAGCGTGACGCCCTTAACCTTAGTCATTTTACTGTCTTTTTTCACCACTTCCTCAAGACCCAATTTAGGATTTAATAGTGTATAAACTCCGATTAAGGCCACTAAAACAATAATCATGGCTTTTAAAAAATCCGGATTAATACCTAAAACAACTTTAACCCCTATTATTGATCCTATAAACGAAAACGGCACGAGATACTTTAACGTTTCCTTTTTTAAATTACCAGATTTATAATAATTATAAGTGCTACTGATAGCACCTGAACTTGCAGCAAATTTGTTGGTGCCCAAAGCCAGATGCGTTGGCATCCCAGTTGCAATTAATGCAGGTAAACTGATTAGGCCACCGCCTCCTACCATAGAATCAACTAAAGCAGCAAAAAAACCTGCTAGGCATATAATAATAATGGTCATTTATTCCTCCGATAATTTTATAATGTAATCCATGGTGTTTTTATGGGTCTCTTTTAATTGATCTATACAGGTGATGAAAAAACGGTCATGGTGTTCGATTGCCTTCGTCATACATTGCAAATAATCCAATACCTCTTGGTCATTTATTTCCCCCTTAATTGCAACAAGACCTGACAATTCATAGTAAATCATCACTAGTCGAATATAAAATAAGAGATAGGCATTAAAGAGCCCCTCCGCTTCCGTAAAAGGAAACAAATTTTTATAACATAAATTGACATAAAAATTTTCAAGTACATAGGGTTTTTCAACAAAGTAATGGTCGACCTTGTCAAATGCACTCTGAAAAACAGCTATAGGTTGTTTAAACCCTTCAGTGAAAATTTCAGTTCTTTTAAGATATCGCTTATTATCAACTGTCTGCCTTGCATCAAGTATCTGACTCATCCATTTATAAAAAGCATCCAGTCGATCTGTAGGCTTCATTTCTATCTTATTTTTTCTTAAATCAATCCGATCAACGCCCTCTTTTAGAAACTTATTGCTTGGGTTGTCATGGTTTTCAATCCCAACAACATAATACCCCAGCAAGGTCATACGTTCTAAAAAAGGCATCTGCCTATCCTGTAGAATTGCAATAGACTGATTCCTAATCTCTAAAAGCGACTCTACTGGACTCCCTTTATAAATCGGCTCTGATGTATCAACCTTGTAATTTATCAAATGGGGTTTTGAAGTGATTGTCTTCTCTTTAAATTGAATGCCCTTGGGATTCAATAAAAAAAGGCGAAGAGCCTCAGGACATGCCGCACCCAAAGCGCCCTCCAATTGCCCATCAATTTCATTGTAAAGTCTCGGAAAAGTTGTACAGACATTGGAAAGATAGCTTTCACCACAAGTCTTTTGAATCAAACATAACTTATCTTCGTCTAAAAAAGCACATTTTTTCCCTTTTTTAAGCTTAACATAAGCATAGTCTACTGATGGATCATAAGAATATGGATTCTCCTTCACCTTTTTTTGAATAATTGATTTTAAAGGCAGCGTTTGAATTGCCTTATATTTTTGATAAGTGACTCGATCAATATCGACATTCCAGCCTATACAGCAATTATCTGTACAAGCTGATCCAATACAACTAAAGGCATCAAAATAATCAGGCACTTTGATTTTAATCTTCAATTTTTTCAACCTCTCCTGGTTCATAACCATTAAGTGACACAGTCATACTCTTAATGACTACTGGTGTAACCGGTTCATCATTAGCTCCTGTTTCCATCTGACAAACTTGATCAATCACATCTTGACCTTCAAAAACATAACCAAAAGCTGCATAACTCCCATCTAAAGAAGGGTAATCTGTCTGCATAATAAAAAATTGCGATCCAGCAGTATCTGGCATTTGTGTTCTTGCCATAGAAACAACCCCTTTAATATGCTTAAGCGGATTGTTAAAATCATTATCCGTGAACTCACCCTTAATTGTATAGCCTGGACCACCTGTTCCATCACCATTTGGATCTCCGCCTTGCATCATAAAACCATCAATGACCCTATGAAACGTTAATCCATCATAAAAACCAGAGTCACAAAGGTCAATAAAGTTATTGACTGTATTAGGTGCAATTTCTGGAAAAAGAGCGATTGTCATCTCATCACCTGACTCTAAAGTTAACGTTACCTGCGGATATTCACTATAATCAAGTGTCGTTGGATCAAATGATTCCGCAACCTTATCACTTGCCTGATTGTCTTGACTGTTTTGACTGTCCTTATTTTCATCTGCATTTTGACATCCTGCCATCACCATCATACTCATCACCAGTAATAAAATTATTTTTTTCATTTTTGCCTCCCATGACGTCATTATTAGGTTTATAACCTTACTCTATCCATCTGTCTTTTTATTTTCTTAATCATTATACTATATATTCTATTTCAATATGAATAGAAACGTAATAAACGGGTATTTTTTTAAGAGATTCTTATAGGAGGCAAGCATGAAAATAGAATTGACATTAGCAGAATGGCATAAAAATCAAGCCATCACTTGTTTTAATGAAACATGGGAATTAATCGATAAAAAAGAACGTACAACCGAAGAAGACTTATTGATGATACATAAAGCACATGCCTCTTGTTATCACTGGGGAGAAATCGGTGAATCACTGAATCGCGCTCGGGGAGAATGGCTCGTCTCAAGAGTTTACTCACTCACTAACCAAGCAGATTCTGCACTTTATCATGCCCAGCGTTCATTTAACGAGTGTTTAAGTTCTGGCATCAAAGATGTCAATCTTGCATTTGCTTATGAAGCATTAAGTCATGCTTATCTAAAAAAAGGTCAACAAGCTATGTATAAAAAATATTATCGTCTTGCTCTAGAAGCATCAGAATCTATACACGAATCTGCCAACAAAACGTATTTTTTAGAAGAACTCCATAAAATAAAGCCGAGGTTTTAAACATGTGTACAGTCTTATTTGCCTACAAAGAACATCCTAAATATCCACTTATTATTCTCAGTAATCGTGATGAAAGTTATCAACGTCCAAGCTTGCACGCCCATCACTGGAAACATAACCCCCTTATTTTTGGCGGGATTGATTTGAAAGCAGGTGGTACATGGCTTGCGGTATCTAAAAAGGCACGTTTTGCCTTCATTACAAACTACAGAGATCTCTCTAAAGAGAACGATGGCCGTATTTCCCGTGGATTCTTACCAAGAGATTATTTGCTTTCCGAACTTAATCCTTATGAATATATGCAAAGTATTCAAGCTAACAAAGAAGCTTATAACCCTTTTAACTTAATTGTTGGGGATATGAATACTCTTTATTACTATAGTAACGTTCAAGATATGATTGTTCCCATCCAAAAAGGTTACTATGGCTTAAGCAACGGTCTTTTAGGTGAGAGTTGGCCAAAAGTGAACCGTGGCGTTTGCGAACTCGAATCCGCCACACTTCATTCAGAAATTGCCATTGAGGACTTTTTCAACATTTTAAGTAATACGCATACTTATGATTTCTCAATTCTCCCTAAAACAGGAATTGATGCAGATCTTGAAGAAGCACTCTCTTCTATCTTTATTGCTTTAGATCAATATGGTACAAGATACCAATCCATTGTTTTAATTGATCAAGAATCCCAGATTACCTTTTATGAAAAATCAATGGATCATCCACCCGTCTGGGAATCTCGGGTAACCACGGTCTAATTAAACCTTTTTCAAAGACTCTTTGACAAAATTTTGATTCATTTTTTTTAGCAGTTTTAAAAAGGTCTCAATCTCTTCTTCAGTGAAATCTTGGTAAGCAACTTGAATCACTTCATCAGAAATAAGCTTATACTTGGATTCGATAGATTGACCTAAGGATGTCAATTTAATTTGAGTGTTTCGTCTGTCTTGCGGGTCTATGCTTTTTTCAATATAGCCTTTGTCAATTAATTGTTGAATCAAAACCGATACAGTTGATTTGTTTTTACCAATTTTTTGAGCTATTTCTTTCATTGTCATCGGACTTTGAGCCTCAAATAAAACAGTGAGTATATTGCCGTGAGAAGGAATAATCCCTTTTAGACCTTTTTCAACTATTTTATACTCAAGAAATTTTTCCATCTTTTTTTTAGTTTTGCTTATAAAATATATTATATATTGTGGATACATCTCTCTCCCCCTTTTTCTTATTATTATAAATCATCTCACTATAAATTTAAATAGTTTGACATCAAACTATTTAACAATTATAATTAGAGAATAGTTCGATGACGAACTATTTACTTTAAAAGATCTTAAATCATCAAACAGGAGGTTATTATATGAATTATCGTGCATTTAGAGTCCATGTCAATGACAAAGAAATTACAAGAGGTATTGAGACACTTGATATGTCATCGCTTCCAGAAGGTGACGTTTTAATTGCTGTCCACTACTCTTCATTAAACTATAAAGATGCCCTCTCTGCTAATGGCAACAGAGGTGTTTCTAAAAATTATCCGCACACACCTGGTATAGATGCTGCAGGGATTGTTGAAAAATCAACTTCTCCTCATTTCAAAAGTGGAGACCGTGTCATTGTTACAGGCTATAATTTAGGAATGAATGTAGATGGTGGTTTAGCTGAATACATTTCAGTTCCAGAAAGCTGGGTAGTTAATTGTCCAGACAATCTTTCATTGAAAGATGCTATGATTTACGGAACGGCTGGCTTTACAGCTGCCCTTTCAGTCAATAAAATTGTTGAAAATGTTGATACTGATCAAGGTGAAATCCTCGTGACGGGTTCAACAGGCGGCGTAGGGAGTATTGCCATCGCTATTTTAGCTAAGCTAGGGTATCATGTTCTTGCAACAACAGGAAAAATGCAACATGCCGATTATCTTCATCAACTTGGCGCTGAGAAAATTTTAACAAGAGAAGATGTACTGGATGAAAGCGGTAGACCCCTCCTCAAACCTAAATGGGCTTCATCAATTGATACGGTCGGTGGTGAAACACTCAACTCAGTTATCAAAGCCACTGCATATGGTGGACATGTGACAACTTGCGGAAATGTAGGTGGTGCAAGTTTTGAAACATCTGTTTATCCATTTATTTTAAATGGCGTCACCCTTCATGGGATTGATTCTGTTAACTGCAACATGTCAACTCGTCAAACTGTTTGGTCTCACCTTTCATCAGACTGGTCAGTACCTAAGCTGCTAAATGCTTACAATGAAATCACACTTGATGAAGTTGAAGCCTCTATTCAGGCTTTATTAGATGGCACTCACAAAGGGAGAACCATTGTAAAAATTAAAGCATAATTTTTCTCCATTTAATAAGGACAGCATAATATAGATATTAAAAAAAGGAGCTACTAGCCCTAAGTTAACTGATATGACTTTTCCACCATTCAGTCCCTTAGTCGCTTATAGCTCCTTATTATTTAAATTCTTTTTCTTCCTCTAGTGACTATATTTTTGCCCTTCACCTTCAATTGCAGATACGATTCTATCCGAAATGATATCTTTAATTAGTATGTTTTTTTCAACAGGATATTCTATTGTATTATAATATTCAATATCATCAATCACTTCAAATGCCATTTGTTTTAGTGAATCAATCATACTATTTACCGTTACACCCATGGCTTCTTTTTGTTGACCTTTGCAAACGCCGAGTACAATGGCTCTTTGCTTTTGACGATACTCCTCGTGAAATTCACGAAATGTTTCTATCTGGAAAGCCCTATCAATAAATGCTTTCATTTGAGCAGAAACATTATTATGGTAAGACGGTGAAGCAAGCACTACGCCATCCGATTTATATATCTCCTCTAAAATAGGAGTCCATTCGTCATTTATAGCACACTTTCCAGTTCTAAGGCACGTTTCACAACCATTACACGTTCTTATATTTTCATGGTTTAATTGATACATAGAAGTTGAAATATCAACAGACTCAAGTGCAGACTGAATATACTCACACAAAAGTGATGTATTTTGATTCATCCTTGAACTGCCAACAACAATCACCCATTTTTCTTTCATCATTATTCCCCCTCAATAAGCCGCTTCTCTAAGGCAACCCACACCTTATGCGTAAAATTAGACCCCTTAATCACTCCCCCAATCTCTTAAATAATGAATACTCTACCCTATTTGCATTAAGGGATTGAGAAGTCGTTTTCACACTCTTTTTCTCTTAACTCATGCAGGAATAAAAGTCCCAAGACATTTATAATTTCATTTTATATTACTTTCAAGGGGGATTCAATCCATTTTCAAGATAAATCGTACTATTAAACTCAGTATTATTCAAAAGAGAGTGAAAATGAGCAATGTCATTTTAGGCAAATTCCCTTATTTCACGGGTTTATCCCCCCTTCCCCCCCTCATCTTATCAACTTACTTTAAGGCGAATCATATGCCAAGAAGCACCTATCAAATGGGTCTTTAAATAGCCCTCTTCTATCTTTGTATAATGAACACTCTCTGGCACTACTGATTCAGCCACTGAAGAATTTCGAGCTTTTAAGTCTGGATGTGACAAGACTTGATGTTCAATCAAACGACATGTTTTAAATCGTCTTATATCAGCTTCAAATTCAATATTCTCTTCAATATTGCGATTGACTATAAAAAGCGTTACTTCACTGGTTTCTTCATTGTATACTGTAGTACTTTCAATATCCGTCACCCTACCATGATTAAGGGTCTGATGACAAGGCGATTGATTAAGGGTATGTAGTAAAATGCCTTTTCCATACTGTGATGCCTGCATAAAAGGAAAATAAATCGTTTGTCGCCATGCCTTTCCCTCTTTTTCTGTCATAACAGGCGCCAAAACGTTAACAAGCTGGGCTAAACAAGCTATCTTAACGCGGTCTGCATGATTCATTAATGTAATAATCATTAGACCAACCATTAGAGCATCTTCAAATGTATAGTACTCCTCTAAAAGGTGTGGTGCTAACTGCCAAGGATAATTTTGTGTAATATCTTGCTCTTGTTTTTTAGAGTGAAACCAAACATTCCATTCGTCAAAACTAAGATACATGGTTTTATTGCTTCTCTTCTTTGCTTTAACATAATCACAAGTAGCAATAACCGTTTTTATAAAGGCATCCATATCGTCCGATTGCGCTAGATAATCTGAACTGTCTTCATTGAGATTACCATAATATTGATGGAGAGAAATATAATCTACATCATCATAATTATGCATTAAAGTATGTGCCTCCCATTCAGGGAAAGTCGGCATTTCTTTAAAAGAACTCCCACAAGAGACCAACTCAATACTTGGGTCCATCATTTTCATTGCTTTAGCCGTTTCATGAGAGAGTCGGCCATACTCTTCCATTGTTTTTTTGCCAATTTGCCATTCACCGTCCATTTCATTACCTAAACACCACAGCTTAATGTGGTATGGCTCTTCAATCCCATGTGATCGTCTCATATTGGCATAATAAGAATCTGTATTTAAATTACAGTATTCAAGGAGATTAAGCGCATCCTTTACGCCGCGCGTCCCCAAATTAACAGCCATCATCATATCTGCATTTACAGCTTGAGTCCAGTGATAAAACTCATCTAATCCCACCTTATTAGGCTCTAAAGTTCGCCATGCCAAATCTAATCGTGTCTTTCTTCCTTCTAAAGGTCCTACACTATCTTCCCAGAAAAAATTTGAAACAAAATTACCACCCGGGTACCTAATAATAGGCACTTTAAGTGCCTTTACAAGTTCGATTACATCTGTCCTAAACCCCCGATCGTTGGCTAACGGATGATTAGGCTCATAAATGCCATCATATACCGCCCGCCCCAAGTGTTCAATAAAAGATCCAAATAATCGTTCACTTATCTTTGCCACTTGATAGGAACTATCAATCACTATTGTCGCTTTCTTCATCAGTAAATCTCCTTTCATCATTAATTACTCTCTTTATTATATTAGCACACGTCACACTATTCTTACTAAAAACATTAAAAACCACCAAAAGTTGGATGCTACCTTTGGTGGTTTTATCTTTATTTTCTCTATTCTTTTTTCTTATTCAATCAAGCTTTTTTCTTTATTGATTTAAAATCCATGTGTCATGATCATAGTCAATTGAAAGTGGTTGATTATCTTTAATATTACCCTTAATAATTTCTCGACCCAGAAGGGTTTCAATTTTTTGTTGTAAAAATCTTTTAAGGGGTCTTGCTCCAAAATGGACATCATAAGCTGATTCAATAACATAATCTTTTGCTCGCTCTGTTAAAGACAAACGAATATGTCGACTTTCTAGTCTCTTTTCAATGTCTTTAACCAACAAGTCAATAATCATTCTGACTTCACTCTTAATAAGAGGCGTATAGAATACAATTTCATCCAAACGATTAAGAAACTCAGGTCTAAAATATTGATAGAGCTCTGTTCGAATAGATTGTTTAGTCGCCTCTGTAATTTGACCCTCTTCTGTTACCTCATTTAAGAGTTTGTCAGAGCCAATATTAGAGGTCATTATAATAATTGTATTTTTAAAGTCTACCGTCCGTCCTTGAGAATCTGTAATGTGTCCATCATCTAAAACTTGAAGTAACACATTAAATACATCTGCATGGGCTTTCTCAACTTCGTCAAATAGAACAACACTATACGGTTTTCTTCTTACCGCTTCTGTCAGCTGTCCACCTTCTTCAAAACCAACATATCCTGGAGGCGCTCCAATCATTCTGGCTACCGAATGACGCTCCATATATTCACTCATATCAATTCGAATCATACTCTCTTCCGAATCAAATAACACTTCTGCAAGGGACTTTGCCAATTCTGTCTTTCCAACGCCAGTAGGACCTAAGAATAAAAAGGAACCAATGGGTTTTGAAGGGTCTTTTATACCTGCTCTTGACCGGATAATAGCATCTGTTACACGCTGAACTGCTTCGTCTTGTCCAATCACCCTCTCATGTAAAGTCTTATCTAAATGCAATAACTTTTCACGCTCTCCTTCCACTAATTTTTCAAGTGGAATGCCTGTCCATCGTGAAACAATACCCGCAATTTCATCAGCGGTTACCGTTTGACGAATTAAATGATTAGAAAGACCCTCTTGTTCAGACTCAAGAGAAAGTGCTTCAATTGCTCTTTCTAGTTCTGGTTTTTTTCCATATTTTAATTCAGCAGCTTTATTGAGATCATAAGCTCTTTCAGCCATTTCAATATCATGTGTCACCTGATCCAATTCTTTTTTCAAATGACTCATTCGTTCAAGCTCATTTTTCTCGTTATCCCATTTAGACTTTTGGCGTTTAAAGTCATCTCTCAACTCTGCCAATTCCTTTTGGAGACTGGTCAGTCTCTGTTTTGCATACTTATCTTTTTCTTTATTGAGAGCTGCTTCTTCAATTTCCATCGTCATTATTTTACGAGAAACTTCATCGAGTTCAGTTGGCATCGACTCTATTTCTGTTTTAATCAAAGCACAAGCTTCATCAACGAGGTCAATTGCCTTATCAGGTAAAAAACGATCTGAAATATAGCGATCAGATAACTCAGCCGCTTGAATTAAAGCATAATCACTAATATTGACTTTATGATATAACTCATAGCGTTCTCTCAATCCTCTCAAAATAGTAATTGTACTCTCAACAGATGGTTCTTCCACTTTCACCGGCTGGAATCTTCGCTCAAGCGCACTATCTTTTTCTATATACTTTTTATATTCTGAAAGGGTAGTTGCCCCTATACAAAATAATTCACCTCTCGCTAACATCGGTTTAAGCATATTACCCGCATCCATTGCACCGTCAGACTTTCCAGCACCTACAATCGTGTGAAGTTCATCAATAAACATAATAATATTACCATTGCTCTTTTTAATTTCATCCAATACAGCCTTTAAGCGCTCTTCAAATTCACCTCTAAATTTTGCGCCTGCTATCAAGGCACCCATATCAAGAGCAAAAATAGTTTTATCTTTTAAACTATCTGGAACATCGCCTTTAACAATACGATGGGCTAAACCTTCTGCAATAGCCGTTTTACCAACGCCTGGTTCTCCAATTAACACAGGATTATTTTTAGTTTTACGTGATAAGATTTGAATCGTTCTCCTGATTTCTTCATCACGACCTATAACGGGATCCAATTTGTTATTTTGAGCCAATTCAACGAGATCAGAACCATACTTGTTAAGGACATCATAAGTATCTTCTGGATTATCGGAAGACACCCTTTGATTCCCCCTAATCTCTTTTAGAACACTTTTAACGGCTTCTTCTGTCACCTGATGATTTATTAACACTTTTTTGAAATCGGCTGGACCATTTTCAAGCATTGATAAAAGAATATGTTCAACACTTACATACTGGTCATTCATTTTTTGAGCTATTTTTTCTGCTTTAAGTAAAATTTTATTGCTTGCCATACTCAAATAGATGGAATCTTGTCCTGATACCTTAGGCAGTTTTTCAATCCGCTTAATCAGAGATTCTTTTAGTAAGTCAACTTGACTCATTCGATTAATCATTTGATAAATCAAACCTTGCTTTTCTTCCAATAATCCTAACAAAAGATGCTCAGGCTCTATTGCACTATTGCCATAATCATCTGCTAACAATTGGGATTGATTCAACCCTTCAACAGAACTCTTTGTCAATTTATTCATATCCATAAACATCCACCTCACTTCTCTATATTCATTGATTAATATTGTTTTTTATATTATATTACTTTTTAGCAGCCAACACATCAGAGTGCTAACATCTATAATTATCTTACCATTTTTGAACTATTTTTCAATCCTTTTTAGGTTATTTTACAATTCATTCACGCCCTATTTACAAATAAAAAAGCCCTCCTTATAAGTGTTTATAAGGAGGGCTTAACCTGTGAACTTTTCATTTCAAACTATTCAGTTTCTTCCCAGTTATGATAAACATTTTGTACATCATCATTGTCTTCTAAAAGATCAATTAATTTATTCATATACTTAATATCTTCTTCATCTGTTAACTGAGTCATTGTTTGAGGCAAATAACGTAATTCTGCCATTGAAAATTTATAACCTGCATCTGCAAGGGCATCACGAACAGCTGCAAAGTCTGCAATTTCAGTAATAATTTCATAATAATCTTCTTCTATTGATAAATCTTCTGCACCTGCTTCAATAACAGACATTTCAACTTCTTCATCATCCATCTCATCTGTTTTTTCAATAATTAAAACACCCTTATGGTCAAACATGAAGCTAACTGAACCATTGACACCTAAGTTTCCCTTGCCTTTTACAAAGTAGCTTCTAACGTCTGCCGCTGTTCTGTTTGTGTTTGTCTGTAAGACATTCTACTAAAACAGCTACACCACCTGGTCCATAACCTTCATAAGTTAATTCTGTAAAGATAGCATTATCACCTTCGCCACTACCTTTTTTGACAGCTCTATCAATATTATCATTAGGCATATTAGCAGCCTTAGCTTTTTTCTATTGCACTTTTTAACGCTGCATTATACTCAGGGTCAGGTCCCCCCTTCTTTCGCTGCCACCATAATATAGCGACCTAACTTCGTAAATTCTTTCGCTTTTTTAGCGTCTTGTTTTCCTTTTCGATTAATGATCGTTCCTATTCTTCCCACGGTTATCTCTCCATTTCTTAACAATATAATGCAAAAATATAATAACACACTATGGCATCTTTTCCTAGTCATTTTGTCGTAGTGTTGATTGATGGATAACTTATACAAGATAAAGTCACCATTATAGTATAACACATCTTCCCGTCATCATTCTAGTCCATAAAAAAGCGTCCTCAATAAGGACGCTTCGTTATATGTCTTAGGGCATTCTTAGCCATTCAATTAAGCACTTAAGAGGGCTGAATCTCCCTTATCTCTTTTGTTATTTAGAATGGTCATTAAGCAAATTTATGCTTCTTCATGTGCCTGACCTGCTCTTCTATCAAGCTCAACCAGTACACAATTTAAATAAACCGTATTGATTGATTCACTTTCTGACTTTTCTATAAGTTCAGGAGTAAAAGTTCCTGGTTGAAACCAAATATTATCAATCCCCAGATGAATCACTTCATCAAGTGTTTTTTCTGCACGTTCTGGTGAAACCACTACATCTACGCAGTCCACTTTTTGAGGTAAGTCAGCAAGTGACGGATAGCATTTATCGCCTTCAATCGACTCATATCTAGGATTCACAGGATAAACTTCATATCCAAATTGTTTTAACTTTTGGTATATCTTGTAACCAAATTTAGAAGAATTTTCTGTTGCACCAACCACTGCCCACACTTTTTGGTCTAACATCATTTGAATTAACTCATCCATTATATTGCCTCCTTTATTTCTATCTTTCTATTTTCGATAATCTCATTTAGTGACAGGTGCCTTACCTTACAATGTACTGGCAAGTGACTTATACACCTCATCTAACCAACTTATATGAATTTGTCCAGAAGAAAGTTCAATTAATTCTTTTTCAAAACCACTGGTACGATCACTTTGAATCGAAAGCTTTAAAGTCACATTGGCTTCAAAAATACTCTCTTCAACAACAATGGATTCATCTTGTCGGATAAGATTTTCTATCATCCCATGCAATGGGTAATCATAGGCAATTAAAGCCTGTCGATAAAGAACTTTTTTCACAATCGTAGAGGCCTTAAGTCCCATTTTGGCTGACTCAGTATAAGCTCTTACCAATCCGCCTGTTCCTAACTTTATACCCCCAAAATAACGGGTTATAACAATACAAACATTGGTAATTCCTTCATGCTTTAGCATTTCAAGAATTGGAATTCCAGCTGTTCCAGAAGGTTCTCCATCATCCGAATATTTTTGAACTGCCATATCTTCACCTAACAAATAAACAGGAACATTATGTGTTGCATTATAATGTTTTTTATTAACTTGCTCAATAAAGGCATTGGCCTCTTCTTCCGATTCAGTGGGCAAGACATGAGCAATAAATTTGGATTTTGAAATACTCATTTCATAAGTTGACGCTTGTTTCACCGTCAGATATTCTTTCATGCCTAAGCATCCCTTCTATACTTTCCATACTTTGTGTAATCCGCTTCATTGACATCTGCTTCAATTAAAGTTCCTTCTTCTAAGTAGTCCATCTTATCAACAGCGTACTCATCACACAAATAGCTAGCAATCTTGCCTTCACTATAGGGAATTACAAATGTAGCATGTTTCATATTACCGAAAATTTCTGACTTAATTAAAGCAATTACATCGTCAATATTTTCGCCGGTTCTAGCTGAAACATACACATGCTCTCCTCTAGCGAGAGCTCTCGGTACTTCATCACATTTGGGGGTCTATTTTATTATAAAGTGTCACACTTTTTTTCTGATCTGCTTTAAGTTCCCTCAATACTTCATGAGTGACCTTAATTTGCATTTCATAATAAGGGTTTGATATATCAACAACATGCAACAATAAGTCGGCATGAAGTGCTTCCTCTAAAGTCGCTTTAAAAGCATCTATGAGACTATGAGGTAGTTTTGATACAAATCCTACTGTATCTGTCAAAATAAAAGCCTTTTTATCTTCCAGAACAATTCTTCTATTATATGTGTCTAATGTAGCAAACAACATATCTTTTTCAAAAACTTGTTTTTCTAAATCTTCCTCACCTGTATGTGCGATTAAATAATTCATCAATGAGGATTTACCTGCATTTGTATAACCTACAAGTGCAACAACAGGCACTTCATTTTTTTCACGCAACTGTCTTTGTGTCTCGCGGTGTTTTTCCGTCTCTTTGATTTGTTTGCGAATATCATCAATCTGTGATTTAATCCGCCTCCTATCAATTTCTAGTTTTTGCTCTCCAAGTCCTCTGGTTCCAATACCGCCACCTGTTCTTGAAAGCGATTTTCCTTGTCCAGTAAGCCGTGGCATACGGTATTTCAGCTGGGCTAACTCAACTTGTAACTTTGCAATTTTAGTCTTCGCTCTCAAAGCAAAAATATCTAATATCAAGGCTGTTCTATCAACTACAGAAACGCCAAAGGCATCTTCAAGATTTCTTATTTGAGCACCTGACAATTCATCATTAAATATAACGAGATTCGCCTCTAAGGCAATCACAGCCATTTTTACTTCTTCAACTTTTCCAGAACCAATATAAGTGGCTGCTTCAATTGTCGATTTATTTTGAATCATCATTTCTAATACTTCCGCACCCGCTGCTTTAGTCCAGTTCAGCGAGCTCATTCATTGACTCTTTTCTCATCATAATCCTCTTTTAATCCTTGAAAAAGACCCACGAGAATTGCTTTTTGTACGACTTTCTTTATTATCTTCCATTTGCTTTCTCACCACCATTTTGGTCAATTTTTATATCGTCATTATACTATAAAAACCCTAATATTACAAAAAAGATTATTTACTTTTAAAAGGTTTAAACAGCTTATTTTAAATGTGATATAATACATTGAAGTATTTTTGAACAAAATATATATGTCTCTCAATAGAGAGATTAGGAGGTTTTTAAATGGACAGCAACAAAAAAGGTTTCATCTTCTAATCACAAAAAAAAACCGGAAAGTCAAAACCAAAGAAAAAAAAAAATCAGGTTTCAATTTTTTAATATAATTAAAGTACTTATTATCTTATTCATCGTTTGCCGGTCCTTATAGGCACAGGAATTACTTATTTCTACGTTAAAGATGTATTAAAAAAATGTTGAGCCCATTGATCCAGATAAAAATTCAAGAAGCCTTAACAGAAAAACTCCGTACTCCTTGATGACCAAGGGGCGTGTCCTTGAACAAATTCAAAGTGGTGGCTTGAGAAACTGTCGTTTAAATATGATGATATTAGTCCTGCCGTTATTTCAGCTTTTGTAGCCGTTGAAGATAAAACGTTTTGGGAGCATAACGGATTCAATGTTATTCGTATATTTGGTGCCATTAGAGATTATCTCTTTAGAGGTAAACAACTTGGTGGAACAAGTACTATTACTCAACAGCTTGCAAGAAATATATATCTCACCAATGAACGGAAGATCGAAAGAAAAGTAAAAGAAGCCTATTATGCAATTGAGCTTGAAAAGTATTTAAGTAAAGAGCAGATTATTGAAGGCTACCTTAACTATATCTACCTAGGTGCTAATTCCTATGGTGTAGAGGCTGCTGCTCAAGCTTATTTTAATAAACATGCAAAAGATTTGGATTTCATTGAATCAGCAATGCTTGCTGGCATTCCAAAAGAACCTAAAAAATATGCCCCAATGAAGGGTGTTTATAAAGACAATGTAAGTCCAGATGATTATATTATAGATGATACTGATCCCCTGCTCACTTATATCTATAATCCAGAATGTGAAGGGCGTTATTCAACTGTTATTTATTTAATGCACGAAAATGGTGTCATTGATGATGCCCAATATGAAGAAGCCAAAAATACTGATCTCAGAACCAAACTTCACCCTGGTAAAGCTGAGGATAATAATATCACATCTTACTTCGCTGACATGGTTAAAGATGATGTCGTTGATGACTTAGTTAAAACGTATGGTTATACCAAAGAAGACGCCGAAAAAATGTTATTTAATAATGGCCTAACCATTCATTCAACAATTGATCTTGATATGCAAAGAACACTTGAAAGTAACTATGCCCTCAATAACTTTACAACTTATTTTGGGGAAGCCTCTTATAAGGCTGTCCGTTCTTTTCAAAAGGACAATGGTCTTTCAGCTGATGGTATCGCTGGTCAGTCTACCTTAGCTAAACTGGCTGAAGTCTCTCAGTTAGATTTGAGTCTATTCACTCAAAACATCTATAAAAAGGGAGTTACAGCAGACGAAGTCTCTTCTCTAAAAAGTACCCTTTATGATTTAGGGTATTTTAGAAGTAATGATAACTTCCCTAGAGTAACCGTTAAGATAGATAAAGAGGGGAATATTATTTCATCAAAATCAAGAAAAATACTTCTCTACCCGCTTTCAAAAATGGTGAACGACAATCAACAATTAGTGATTCCAAGCTCAGATTATGAATTTAATGAAAATGGCGATTTAGTCCTTTATAAAAATAAACGCCTTAATTTTTATTCACATTACAAAGACGATCAACTGTCTTATATTCAAATTGTTATTGAAAAAACCTATGATTATGATAAAGAAAGCAACACTCATGTCAAAGGGGCTGGAACTTACAACATTTCAGGTCTCTACACTTATGAAGGCCATGAAGTTACTGTTCCAAATGATTACAAATCCTTTGATGATAATAAAAATCTCGTTGTTTCTAAATCCTTTTTAACCGCAGAACCTGACTTTTTTAAAGTGGATTCAGAAAACAATTTAGTTGTAGATTCAAAAAATTATCTCATTAGTGACACCGGTATTATCCAACCTCAATCCGCTATGGTTATCATTGACTATCACACCGGAGAACTTAAGGCGATTGTTGGAGGAAGAAATATCACCGGTCAAAAGATTTATAATAGAGCAACCAATCCTAGACAACCTGGTTCATCTATTAAACCGCTTTCAGTCTTTACACCTGCGATAGATTCACGTCAATATACTGCAGCAAGTGTTATTGATGATATTCCTGTTTATTTAGGTGGCAATCCCAATGTGCGCTGGCCATATAACTGGTATGAACATTCTAGTAAGTACAGTAAATACTGGGGACTAGTGACTTTAAGAGAAAGTTTACAATGGTCTATCAATGTAAGTGCTGCAATCATTGTTAATGATTTAGGAGTAGACAAAAGTATAGAATATCTTGAGAAATTTGGAATTACCAGTTTAGTAAAAGAAGGCTCATCTAACGATTACAACCTTTCTGCAATGGCTTTAGGTGGCATGACTAGGGGGGTATCTCCTCTTGAAATGACAGCTGCTTATGGTGCTATTGCCAATAAAGGCGTCCTCAATGAGACAATCACCTATTCAACTGTTGAGAACCGAAGTGGTGAAGTCATTCTTGAAAATGATCAGAAAAAGAACTACGTAGTAGATGAAGACGTTGCCTATATTGTAGAAGACATGATGAAATCAGTTGTTTCTTCTGGTCTTGCTACATCAGCAAAACTCTCGGCTAACAATGATGTTATCCCTGTTGCTGGTAAGACAGGAACAACTTCTGATAAAATGGATGCTTGGTTCGTTGGTTTCACACCTTATTATGTAGGTGGTGTCTGGTTTGGTAATGATATCAATATACCTCTAGACCAAGGTTCAAAAGTATCATCACAATTTTGGAAAACTGTCATGGCTGAAATCCATGCAGGTAAAGATCCTAAGTCATTTGAAAGACCTGCAGGTATCGTTAGTGCAACTGTCGATTCAAAATCAGGTAAGTTACCGACAGAATATTCTTATATGGATCCAAGAAATACAGTCCATAGCGAAATTTTCTTATCGGGTACTGTTCCAACTGAACAAGATGATGTCCATGTAGCAGGGGCTATATGCCTTGAAAGTGGTAAACTTGCCACACCATTCTGCCCAACTACACTTGTAGAAAATAGAGTCTTTATTAAGAGACCTGTGCCTTATATACCAGAAGATCATTTAGACTCCGCTGGTAATCCTATTCTTCCAGGAGATTGGATTTACGAACTACCAACTGAAGACTGTGATATTCACACAGGTAAGACACTTGATATTGGTGTCTATGACTATAGTGGCTATGAAGGTGCCGTTCCGGCTGTAAGCTTCCCTGATGGTAGCCGTATTGTACAAGTGCCATTTAATATTGAGTTAACCGATGGTCAAAAGATTTTATTGCCTGTTTCAACCAAAATACTTGCTGATAATACAATCATCTATCCTGATGGGTCTACTATTCCAGCTTACATGATTTCTTATATTCCTGTCTTTGACTTGGATAGTTATTCAGATCATAACAAGCCAAATGCTGACGACGCTATGGATGATATTGATGATAACTCAAACCTTATGAATCCTAATGGCACTAATAATAATGCTGATAATAATAATCCTAACAACAATCAGTAATCACAACACATTGAAAAAATCATAAAATCAAATTATAAAATCAATAAAAAAGCAATGTGAACTAAATAGTTCACATTGCTTTTCTTATATCACCTGTTAGCATATACCTTCAAGCCAACATTTTAACTTGTCATTTTATTTTACTTTACTCTACTCTTCACTTTAAATCTTAAGACTCTATTAGCTCTCCCTTATCAATATAATAGACATCCATATTTTCAATAGCTTCATCAATTAAGGCATCCACATCCAATTTTGATTCAGAAAACACCATCTTTTCAAGACGAGGCTTGGTTACAACCCTATCTGGCAAAAAGACTGTACAACAATCTTCAAAAGGTAAAATAGACGTTTCATAAGTATCAATCTCTTTTGATACTTTAATGATATCATTCTTATCGTAAGCCAGCAAAGGTCTTAAAACGGGGAGATCCACTGATGCATTGGTTACAGTTAACCCTTCCATTGTTTGACTCGCTACTTGACCAATATTTTCTCCTGTAATTAAACATTGACATCTTGATTTTAAAGCAAGTCGTTCTGCAATACGCATCATAAAACGTCTCGATAAAATAGTCATTTCTTCCGAAGGACATTTTTCATTAATCGCTTTTTGAATTTCTAAAATATTGACCGAATAAATTCTCAAATTATAGGTATAGTGCGTTAATATTTTACCTAAATCCAATACTTTTTCAAGTGCTCTTTCACTTGTGAAAGGATACGAATGAAAATGAACAGCTTCTAGTTCAACACCCCTTCTCGCCATCTGATAGCCAGCAACTGGACTGTCAATCCCTCCTGATAAGAGCATCATCCCTTTTCCAGCAGATCCATAAGGCATGCCACCTTTACATGGAATTCGCTCTGAGAAAACATAAGTATTTTCTCTTATTTCATAATTTAAAATGACATCAGGATGCTTGACATCAACATGAATATCCTCACAGTGATCAAGAATATAAGCGCCAATGCCACTTGAAATATCAGGCGATTTCATACCAAAAGACTTATTGGAACGTCTTGTTTCAATTTTAAAACTTTTTACCCCTTTTTCTTTCTTCAATCTTTCAATTTCAACTTTCCCAATTTGACAAAAAGCATCAAAATCATTGTCAACTTTAATGGCCTTGCTCATTGAAACGAGTCCAAATACACGGCTAACCACTTTGACCACTTCGTCATAATCTTCTGTATTAAATTCAACATAGCCACGACCATGACGATCAATCACTTCTGTTTCTTCAATATCTACTAATGCCTTCCTAATATTTCTAAAAAGTTTTTTTTCAAACACGCGACGGTTTTTGCCCTTTAAGCTAATCTCACCGTATCTTAATAACAATAATTCTCTCATTTGCACTTCCCTTTCACCTTTATTAGGCTTAAACTTGCTATAAATAACCTATTCAATGGGTCTATTTTCTTTTCCCCATAATCTTCTGTAATTGCTGTGCTGTTTTAATAATGATTTTTGAAGCCATTTCAATTTCTTCTAAGGTATTATATTTTCCAAAACTAATCCTAATCGCTGCATCTTTATGAGCCACATCTAATCCCATTGCTTCGAGTACACTGCTGTAAGACTTCTTTTTAGATGAACAGGCTGAACCTGTTGAAACATATATTTTTTCCATTTCTAACGCATGTAACAAAACTTCACCTTTCGTGCCTAAAAAAGAAACATTTAAAATGTATGGAAAATCACTTGAACCGTTAATTGACAATGACGGCTCTTGAATGAAATGTTCAACCATCTTTGTTTTCATCATTTTGACCCTATCAAAAGAATCTTTCATCTCTTCTTCCGCTATTTTTGACGCTTCACCTAGAGCTAAAATGCCATAAAAATTTTCAGTCCCCACACGTAATTCTCGTTCTTGACCCCCTCCATATACAAGTGGCTTAATAGATACACCCTCTCTAATATAGAGCGCTCCTGTTCCCTTTAGGGCATGAATTTTGTGACCACTCAATGATACTAAATCTATGAACGCCTTTTTAACTGGAACTTTAATTTTACCATAACTTTGTACCGCATCAACATGAAATCTGATTTGTGTTTGATGTTCCAAATTAAATTGGTGAATCCATTGTCCTATTAATTCAATAGGATGGACGATTCCTGTCTCGTTATTAACATGCATAACAGATACAAGCTGTGTATCTTCATCAAGTAGCTCTTTAAATTCATCTATATTTAAATGCCCTTGACTATCCACCTTCATATAAACAATCTCATAGCCTAATTTTTCAAATGTTCTAATTGTATTGAGCACTGAAGGATGTTCAACACGCGTTGTAATAATTTTTCCTTTTTTAGAATTTTGATTAAGAATACCTTGAATCGCTAAATTATTACTTTCAGTACCACCTGAAGTAAATATAATTTCTTTATCTTTTACACCCAATAATTTAGCAACTGCTTTTCTCGCTTTTTTTATCTTCTTTTCTGATTCAACTCCCAAACGATGAAGAGAAGACGGATTTCCGTAATCTTCAGTCATCCATTGGCTCATTTTTTCTATGATCTCAGGTGCAACCCTAGTTGTCGCACTATTATCTAAATATATATCCATTTTACCAACCTTTCAACAATATACTATTGTATCTAAAGGACCTTAAAAAGTAAAGAACCTCAATTTGACTTATACCTAAAATTCTTTAAATATCATTAACATTCTTAAAAACTTCCTTCATCTTGTTTGATTGCATACATATATATTATATAATAAATTGAATCGAATTAGGATTTAATATTGATTATTGTGGAGGGACAAATGAAAAAAAAAATAGCGGTAATCTTTACAGGTGGCACGATTTCTATGAAAGTGGATGAAAGACTTGCAGCAGCAATTCCTGCCCTTTCAAGCGAGGAAATTATGTCTATGGTAACCAACATAGATAAAATTGCAGACATTGAAATTGTCAACTTTGGTCAATATCCAGGTCCACATATGACCCCAGATAAAATACTTAAACTTTCTGAAATGACTAAAGCCCTCTTATCCCGTAAAGATATTGATGGTATCGTCATTACTCATGGAACTGATTCATTAGAAGAGACTGCTTATTTTCTCGACCTTATTATTGACTCTTCCAAACCTATTATAGTGGTTGCTGCTATGAGAAATGGCTCAGAACTTGGTTATGATGGCCCAAGTAATCTATCTGCTGCTATCTGTACTGCAGCCTCTGATGAGTCTATAGGCCGGGGAGTTCTGGTTGTCTTAAACAATGCAGTCAACTCTGCTCGAGAAGTAACAAAAACACATACTCTGTCACTTGACACATTTAAGTCTTTGGAATTTGGTCCCCTCGGTATTGTCGATAATGATGAAGTCATCTATTATCGAAATACAATATCTCAACAACATATTGACACGAATAAAATTGAACCCAAGATTATGCTTATAAAAGCGTGCGTTGGCATGGACTCTGACTATATGGATTACTGTATTGAAAAAGGTTATAAGGGTTTTGTCGTAGAAGCCATGGGTCGAGGTAATCTGCCAACTGAAATGATTCCAGGGATACAAAACGCTATTGACCATCATTTGCCCGTCATAATCGTATCAAGATGTCCTATGGGACGTGTTTATGCCTCTTATGGATATCCAGGTGGCGGTAAAAACTTATTAGATATAGGCGCTATTTTTGGAGGAAATTTGAATGGTCAAAAAGCACGTATCAAATTAATGCTTGCCTTGGGAAAAACAAATTCCCTTCATGCTATAAAGAACATGTTTGAAAACGAATTTTATTAAACTCAAAAGCCTCCTTGAAATCATTTCAAAGAGGCTTTATTTATTCATACTATGCACATATAATTTAATAATCCATCCTTAAAGACCACTGGCCACTAAGAAATGACTTCTTCAATGTCAATTGAGTAATCGCTAGATAAATCAATAAATTCACCTGCCACTCTAATCAGTGGTCTATTTAATGCCACTTTATTCAAATAGATAACCTCACCAATTCTGCCATCAGATAATCTAACTTTGTTATTAACAAAAAAGGCTGCAATGTTTTTTAAAAAAACTTCCGATATCTTAGGGTCTAATCCCTTGAAACTTTCATCTTTAATAATTGTAAACGCTTTAAATGAAGAAACCCCTTTACGGTAAATCTTATCAGAAGTCACTGCATCAAAAACATCTGCTACGGCTACAATTCTTGCATAAAGTGGAATTTGAGAATCATTTAACCCGTTAGGATAACCACTTCCATCACTTCGTTCATGATGAAATAATACCGCTGCAAGTGTTAGACTATTTACAGTATCATTGTTTTTCAGCAACTCATAACCAAAACGTGAGTGTCTTTTTAAAGCACTAAATTCCTCATCATTTAGTTTCTCTGTTTTATTCAATATATCTTGAGGTACTTTGGCTTTACCAATATCATGAATAAGACCTGCAAAAGCTATTTTATAGATATCTTCACGTTTAAAATTCAGCCATTTTGCTAACATCGCACTAATCATTGAAACATTAATAGAATGTGTGAAATGATAAGGCTCATCAAAATTGAGTAATCTCATTGCTCCTAAAACATTGTTATCATCTATTAATTGATCGACTAAAATTGATAATTCTTCTGATAAGGCTTTTGCATCAAATTTAACATTAGATGACTGTATTTGAGCGTACAAATTTTTATAGACTTCAAGCATATGTTTATAATTATCACTTAACTCTCTATACTTTTCCTGTGATACGGCACTCAATACTTCTTTTTTTTCACTACTTTCTTTAACATTTAAATAGACGTATTCAATCCCATGAGATTTAAAATAATCAATATGTCTTTGAGTCACATTTGTGCCCGTAGCTAAAATTATATTACCCAAATCATTATATACATCTTGAGATAAAGTTGAACCAATTATTAACTCCTCTAATGCAATTTCCTTCATTTTAGTGTCCCCCATTTTATATTACAACTAATGATAGTTTTATTTTATCATATTAAATTTTCAAAATAAATCGAATTAAAGTCCTAATAATTAAGGATTTACTCTATTTATTTACATTTTTAATGATAGTATAATAGAAATGGTAGGAGGTATACATGGAAGTTATACAAAAAAAAATAGAAATGCCTATGCATGAAAATTTAAGACATCTATCATCTGTCTTTTTAGATATTGAAACAGACGGTCTAGGACATCGCAATAAAATTGTCATTATGGGACTCATTTTTTATCCACCTAACAGTCCTTATGGTGAAGTTTATCAACTGTTCAATGATGATGGACAATCTGAAAAAGATATACTCATTAAAACAAAAGCATTATTTGAATATTACAATACCCAATTTATTATTACCTTTAATGGCAATGCTTTTGATTTACCCTTTATCAATGCACGCTATAAACATTTTAATCTCAATTATGTTTTAAGTAAAAAACTGCATTTAGATATTTATCGATTAGCTCAACAGCATAAAGCTCAACTCAATTTGGAAAAATATACCCTCAAGCATGTTGAAGCCTTTTTAGGCATTCATCGTGATGATACTATTAGCGGAAAAGAAAGTATTATTCTCTATGAAACTTATCTTGAAAATAAATCAGCACAACTTAAAGCGGTTATATTACTTCATAATCTCGATGATATTCTGAATATGGTACCACTCTGTCAATTGCTTGACTATTTATCAACTGATCCATTAATGTTTCATTTTCCTGTGTTTCAAGTCGTAAATCAACTTTGGTATTTGACATCATATCATTTTTCAAAAGATGACTTAACACTTACGTTATCAACTCATTTATGGCAAAAGGATCTTCAATTTCAAGTGACCCGAAATGGTTATGCCATCACCCAAACACTTGATTCACTTGAAATCAAAATGTCCATTAAACATTTTAAAGGCCCTCAAGGTGTCATTACAGCTATTAATGCACCGCTCATCTGGGATATTCCACTTACCTCAGAATCCATCACGTCCTACTTAGTCAAACATGAGGAGCACGTTTATCACAAACGTATTATTGATAACCTTCAGAAACTCATTGATGATGTTTTTGAGTGAAATTAAATTACAAAACCGATTTTTCAAAGTTTGATTACATGTCTAACTATTGAAAAATCGGTTTTTATATTATGTATAGATTGAGGTGAAAAAATTTATTTCAAATCAAAAAATAAAAAAAACACTTATGAGAATAAGTATTCTTTAAAAAGTAACTATGGTGCCCAGAGGCGGAATCGAACCACCGACACGGGGATTTTCAGTCCCCTGCTCTACCGACTGAGCTATCTGGGCAAATAAAATGGTGGGCATAGGTGGACTCGAACCACCGACCTCACGCTTATCAGGCGTGCGCTCTAACCAGCTGAGCTATACGCCCACATATAAATGTGGAAAATGGTCGGGGTGGCAGGATTTGAACCCGCGACCCTCTGGTCCCAAACCAGATGCGCTACCAAACTGCGCTACACCCCGATAATATATATGGAATTAATAATTGTACTTTCTTATTTAAGTGGCAGGGGTGACAGGCTTCGAACCCACGACACGCGGTTTTGGAGACCGCTGCTCTACCAACTGAGCTACACCCCTACTTAAATAATATGGTGGGCCTTCAGGGACTCGAACCCCGGACCGTCCGGTTATGAGCCGGGTGCTCTAACCAGCTGAGCTAAAGGCCCTTTTTGATGGCGGAGAAGGAGGGATTTGAACCCTCGCGCCCCTTATCAAGACCTACTCCCTTAGCAGGGGAGCCTCTTCAGCCACTTGAGTACTTCTCCATATTTGATGGCGGAGAGGGTGGGATTCGAACCCACGTGGGCTTGCACCCTAACGGTTTTCAAGACCGCCCCGTTATGACCACTTCGGTACCTCTCCAAATTGGTGATCCATCCGCGACTCGAACGCGGGACACCCTGATTAAAAGTCAGATGCTCTACCGACTGAGCTAATGGACCATGTGGCTGGGGATACAGGATTTGAACCTGTGCATAACGGAGTCAAAGTCCGGTGCCTTACCACTTGGCGAATCCCCAGTATGGTGGGAGTAATAGGGCTCGAACCTATGACATCCTGCTTGTAAGGCAGACGCTCTCCCAGCTGAGCTATACTCCCATATTTCTTGGAGCGGGTGAAGAGAATCGAACTCTCACGACCGGCTTGGAAGGCCGGGGCTCTACCATTGAGCTACACCCGCATATAAAGTTATAAATATTAAAATTGGTGGAGGGGGAAGGATTCGAACCTTCGAAGTCTTCGACAACGGATTTACAGTCCGGCCCCTTTGGCCACTCGGGAACCCCTCCTCATTTTATGGAGCCAGCGATGGGACTCGAACCCGCAACCTACTGATTACAAGTCAGTTGCTCTACCAATTGAGCTACGCTGGCAATTTTATATGGCGACCCAGAACGGACTCGAACCGTCGACCTCTAGCGTGACAGGCTAGCGTTCTAACCAGCTGAACTACTGGGCCATAATAAAAATGACATATATTAAGTTGAAAAATGGTGACCCCTAGGAGAATCGAACTCCTGTTACCGCCGTGAAAGGGCGGTGTCTTAACCGCTTGACCAAGGGGCCGTGATATGGTAGCGGCGAGTGGACTCGAACCACCGACCTTTCGGGTATGAACCGAACGCTCTAGCCAACTAAGCTACGCCGCCTTATTTTTAAATTAAATGGTTGCGGAGGTAGGATTTGAACCTACGACCTTTGGGTTATGAGCCCAACGAGCTGCCAGCTGCTCCACTCCGCGATATTAAGTTTATATGGTGCCGAGGACCGGAATCGAACCGGTACGATCGGTAAGGATCGCAGGATTTTAAGTCCTGTGCGTCTGCCAGTTCCGCCACCCCGGCAATCATATGGCTCCAAGGGAGGGATTCGAACCCTCAGCCTATCGGTTAACAGCCGAGTGCTCCACCGTTGAGCTACCTTGGAACAACTAACTAGCAACGTTCTACTCTCCCAGGCAGTTGCCCGCCAAGTACCATCGACGCTGAAGGACTTTACTTCTGTGTTCGGGATGGGAACAGGTGTGACCCCTTCGCTATCGTCACTAGATTGCTAGTAAGCGAAGACCGTCTTTTCATTCATGGAAAGACATTGAGCTTATGGTTTTAGCCACAGGCTAAAAAGCTTCCTTCTTCTCTTCTAACTCTACCAATCTTTACAACAATTCTCACTGTCATAAATATCTAAAATTCAGTTATTACCCTGAACTTTCAAAATCGCATATAGAATGAAACATTACAAACTTAACTAATTCTCTATTGAGCTTGGTCAAGTCCTCGATCTATTAGTACCTGTCAGCTGAATGTATTGCTACACTTACACCTCAGGCCTATTACCACATTATCTTCATGGGATCTTAATCCATATAGGATGGGAAATCTCATCTTGAGGGGGGCTTCGCGCTTAGATGCCTTCAGCGCTTATCCCTTCCAAACTTAGCTACTCAGCAGTGCTCTTGGCAGAACAACTGATACACCAGCGGTTTGTCCATCCCGGTCCTCTCGTACTAAGGACAGCTCCTCTCAAATTTCCTACGCCCACAGCAGATAGGGACCGAACTGTCTCACGACGTTCTGAACCCAGCTCGCGTGCCTCTTTAATGGGCGAACAGCCCAACCCTTGGGACCTACTTCAGCCCCAGGATGAGACGAGCCGACATCGAGGTGCCAAACCTCCCCGTCGATGTGGACTCTTGGGGGAGATAAGCCTGTTATCCCCGGGGTAGCTTTTATCCGTTGAGCGATGGCCCTTCCATGCGGTGCCACCGGATCACTAAGCTCTACTTTCGTACCTGCTCGAAATGTCTCTCTCGCAGTCAAGCTCCCTTTTGCCTTTGCACTCTTCGCGCGATTTCCAACCGCGCTGAGGGAACCTTTAGGCGCCTCCGTTACTCTTTAGGAGGCGACCGCCCCAGTCAAACTGCCCACCTGACATTGTCCTAAATCAGGATTACTGATTATAGTTAGAATAACGTTATATCAAGAGTGGTATCCCAACAGCGACTCCATGAAGACTGGCGTCCTCATTTCTCTGTCTCCCACCTATCCTGTACATGATATACCATCATCCAGTGCCAAGCTGCAGTAAAGCTCCACGGGGTCTTTCCGTCTTGCTGCGGGTAACCGGCATCTTTACCGGTACTACAATTTCACCGAGTCTACTGTTGAGACAGCGTCCAAATCGTTACGCCTTTCGTGCGGGTCGGAACTTACCCGACAAGGAATTTCGCTACCTTAGGACCGTTATAGTTACGGCCGCCGTTTACTGGGGCTTCGATTCTATGCTTCGATTGCTCTAACATTTCCTCTTAACCTTCCAGCACCGGGCAGGCGTCAGCCCCTATACATCATCTTTCGATTTAGCAGAGACCTGTGTTTTTGGTAAACAGTCGCTTGGACCTATCCTCTGCGGCCGGATTTAGCTCTTAACCTTTTCCGGCACCCCTTCTCCCGAAGTTACGGGGTCATTTTGCCGAGTTCCTTAACAGTAGTTTTCTCGCTCGCCTTAGTATTCTCTACTCTCCCACCTGTGTCGGTTTACGGTACAGGTACCTGCTCCCTCGATAGAAGCTTTTCTTGACAGTTTGATATCAGCCACTTCGCTACTTATTTTCGCTCCCATTCATACATTGTCCTTAAGTAAGACGGATTTGCCTATCTTACAGACTTTGCATTTAGACGCACTCTTCCATCCGTGCGCTTGGCCTAACCTCCTGTGTCACTCCTTCTCTCAAACGGTTCTCGGTAGTACAGGAATCTTTACCTGTTGTCCATCGCCTACGACTTTCGTCCTCGGCTTAGGCCCTGACTTACCCTGAGCGGACGAACCTTCCTCAGGAAACCTTGGGTTTTCGGCGGACGGGATTCTCACCCGTCTCTCGTTACTCATGCCAACATTCTCTCTTGTGTGATGTCCACAGCTTCTTTCGATACTGCTTCGCCCCTCACACAATGCTCCTCTACCAATTATACCTAAGTATAATTCCATAGCTTCGGTAGTAAGTTTTAGCCCCGGTAATCTTCGGCGCAGGATCACTCGACTAGTGAGCTATTACGCACTCTTTAAATGTATGGCTGCTTCTAAGCCAACATCCTAGTTGTCTGTGCAATCCCACATCCTTTCCCACTTAACTTACATTTTGGGACCTTAGCTGATGGTCTGGGCTCTTTCCCTTTCGACTATGAATCTTATCACACATAGTCTGACTCCTGATCATATGATTACGGTATTCGGAGTTTGATAGTCTTCGGTAGCCGGTGAAAGCCCCTAGGACATTCAGTGCTCTACCCCCGTATCACTAAGATCAAGGCTAGCCCTAAAGCTATTTCGAGGAGAACCAGCTATCTCCGAGTTCGATTGGAATTTCTCCGCTATCCACATGTCATCCCAACCTTTTTCAACAGATATGGGTTCGGTCCTCCACTAAATTTTACTTCAGCTTCAACCTGCACATGGATAGGTCACCCGGTTTCGGGTCTACGCCATACAACTTTCGCCCTTTTCAGACTCGCTTTCGCTTCGGCTCCGTACCTTAAGCACTTAACCTTGCTGCATAACGTAACTCGTTGGCCCGTTCTACAAAAAGTACGTGGTCGTTCTTTAACGAACTTCCACTGCTTGTAAACATAGGGTTTCAGGTTCTTTTTCACTCCCCTCCAGGGGTTCTTTTCACCTTTCCCTCACGGTACTATTCACTATCGGTCACCAGGTAGTATTTAGCCTTGGCAGATGGTCCTGCCTGCTTCCCACAAAGTTTCTCGTGCTCCGTGGTACTCCGGATCAGTCTCGGCGTCCTCCTCTTTTCGTTTACGTGGCTCTCACACTCTCTGGCTCGTTTTCCCAAACGATTCTACTAAAATTTAGACTACCTTTATCGACTGTCCACACCCCTTCGTCCGTAGACTTAGGTTTGGGCTATTTCCCGTTCGCTCGCCGCTACTTAGGAAATCACTTTTGTTTTCTCTTCCTTCGGGTACTTAGATGTTTCAGTTCCCCGAGTTCCCCTCCATAAACTATGAATTCACTCATGGATACTTAGCCATTACGCTAAGTGGGTTTCCCCATTCGGACATCTACGGATCTACACTTGCTTGCAGCTCCCCGTAGCTTTTCGCAGCTTACCACGTCCTTCTTCGGCTCCTGGTACCAAGGCATTCACCCTATGCTCTTAGTAACTTGACCTAAACCTCGTTAGAGTTTTAGTTTTATACTAGACAGTTTGAAAATGTTTTGTTGAACTATGTTCAACGCTTGCTTTTTTTTAACTGCTTGTGTTTGTGATTATTTGATAAGTTTTCACTTATTTAATAGTCGGTTTCTCTTCTATATGCAATTTTCAAAGTTCAAGTTTGATGAAAAAAAGGTTAATGGTGGAGATTAAGAGATTTGAACTCTTGACCCCCTGCGTGCAAGGCAGGTGCTCTCCCAGCTGAGCTAAACCCCCACTGGTCTCTTTTTCTTCTTTTGAGTTTCCTTTTTAAAGGACTCTCAAAATCAAATAGCGCAAATGTCTAATTCTCCTTAGAAAGGAGGTGATCCAGCCGCACCTTCCGATACGGCTACCTTGTTACGACTTCACCCCAGTCATCGATTTCACCTTCGGCAGCTCCTTCCTTGCGGTTAGGCCACTGACTTCGGGCGCCCTCAACTTCCATGGTGTGACGGGCGGTGTGTACAAGACCCGGGAACGCATTCACCGCGACATTCTGATCCGCGATTACTAGCAACTCCAACTTCATGTAGGCGAGTTTCAGCCTACAATCCGAACTGGGACTGGCTTTTTAGGATTCGCTCCAGATCACTCTTTCGCTTCCCGTTGTACCAGCCATTGTAGCACGTGTGTAGCCCAAATCATAAGGGGCATGATGATTTGACGTCATCCCCACCTTCCTCCGAGTTGTCCCCGGCAGTCTGTCTAGAGGGTTCAGCTTAACCTGTTAACAACTAAACATAAGGGTTGCGCTCGTTGCGGGACTTAACCCAACATCTCACGACACGAGCTGACGACAACCATGCACCACCTGTCATCTCTGTCTCCGAAGAGAAAGTACCGATTAAGGTACGGTCAGAGAGATGTCAAGATTTGGTAAGGTTCTTCGCGTTGCTTCGAATTAAACCACATGCTCCGCTGCTTGTGCGGGTCCCCGTCAATTCCTTTGAGTTTCACACTTGCGTGCGTACTCCCCAGGCGGAATACTTAATGCGTTTGCTGCGGCACCGAGGTTCGACCCCCGACACCTAGTATTCATCGTTTACGGCGTGGACTACCAGGGTATCTAATCCTGTTCGCTCCCCACGCTTTCGTGCCTCAGCGTCAGTTACAGTCCAGTAAGTCGCCTTCGCCACTGGTGTTCCTCCTAATATCTACGAATTTCACCTCTACACTAGGAATTCCACTTACCTCTCCTGCACTCAAGCCTAGCAGTTTCAAAGGCTTACATTGGTTGAGCCAATGCCTTTCACCTCTGACTTGCTTTGCCGCCTACGCACCCTTTACGCCCAGTGATTCCGGATAACGCTTGCCCCCTACGTATTACCGCGGCTGCTGGCACGTAGTTAGCCGGGGCTTCCTCCTAAGGTACCGTCATTTTTTTCTTCCCTTAGGACAGAGTTTTACAACCCGAAGGCCTTCATCACTCACACGGCGTTGCTGCATCAGGCTTTCGCCCATTGTGCAATATTCCCCACTGCTGCCTCCCGTAGGAGTTTGGACCGTGTCTCAGTTCCAATGTGGCCGATCACCCTCTCAGGTCGGCTACTGATCGTCGCCTTGGTAAGCCGTTACCTTACCAACTAGCTAATCAGACGCGGGTCCATCCCATACCGATAAATCTTTGACTACTTTATCATGCGATAGCGTAGTCTTATATGGTATTAATCACCGTTTCCAGTGGCTATCCCTTTGTATGGGGTAGGTTACCCACGCGTTACTCACCCGTCCGCCGCTTTCCATTTCTTCACTCACCCGAAGGCTCATTCCAAAATTTCTCGCTCGACTTGCATGTGTTAGGCACGCCGCCAGCGTTCATCCTGAGCCAGGATCAAACTCTTAAATATAATTTAATGTTTGCCTGTTATCTCAAAACGAGCTAACTTGCTTGTTTGTATTTCTACAAACGTTTCCGTTGATTCTTTCGAATCTGCTTTATCACTTGTTTTCTTTAACTTCCTTCAATCGAAACTCTAAAGTTTCAATCGCTCTCCGTCAAGGAATTGCGTGTTTTTTAATTCATTTGCGCTATTCAATTTTCAAAGTCCTTAGTGTGCTATCAAAACCCTCAGGAACAAGTTGTTCCAACGTGTGACAGCTATTAAATTATATCAAAACGTTTTGTTCTTGTCAACAACTTTTTTCAAGTTTTTTAAAAGTTATTAACTTCTAATTAACATGAATTTTACTGTGTTTCAAAGGTCGCAACGTCAAGCGACTTGATTATCTTACTATAGAATCCTAAGCCAGTCAATAAGTTTTTACCACTTTTTTTGTTTTTTTTTATAGTGATTCAATTCTCAATTTTCAGTCTACTAGCGAGGATTAGTTATATCAACATCCCCATCACTTTTACATTCCTTTTTCCTTCTCTTGAATTCTATCAATCCCATCTCTTGACTTCTCATAATCAATTCATTTTAATATCTGCATTCGTACTCAAAGCAGCAATGTAGCTCCCTTATATAAGAAAAAATACAGAATTAATTCTGTATTTTTTCTTAATGCGTTTCAATTATATTGTAACCATGCTTCTTTTTTGTACAGTATTTAATGAATTTATCCGATGTTACTATTAGATCACGTCTAAATCACATCAAAAATTTCTTTTGTTGTTACTTCAAATAAAGTGTATTTGTTGAAGTAGTCTTTTCTTGTTATTAAAATTTCATAGCCATCTTTAACAAAAATCATACCTCGTCCATAATGTTTAATGAAATGCCAGCCCATTTCACTCATTTTAACTAAAAATTCAGCTTCACAATCAATGGTAGCTATAAAAGATAACGCCTTAAACGAAACACGTTGTACTTTTTCTGGTTTTGTTTCTAATTTAAATATTCCTACTAGCAAATCAAACCACTTAAGTTCGTAAGATGCTTTTGTGATGATTAGAATTGTCAACCCAATAATAAGCCACTGAATAATATTCTTTCTATTATGTTTCATGAGTCCTCCTTAGTGTTTTAATTTTTCTATTATATACCCTTTATTTCAATAATTTATCTACTGTCATTCTTAAAACAGGATCTATTGTACTCCCTGACTTAGGAATTTCATTTGAAAAATAAACTTCTGACGCTTCTATTTCATCTTCAATCACTTTAAGCTGATTAAAATAGACAAGGACACTGCCTTTTTTCATTCTAAAAGTCTGTATACCTTTTGTATTTTTGGTCACTTTTTCACTAATCACATCTGAATCAAAAACAAGACCTCTCATTTCACCTTTATTATCTTCTCTTATAGCAAAGAGCTTTTCATTCTCAGTAATAAAAGTTATTCCTACAAGTGGAGAATAATCTGAATACGCCTTCACTAGTTTTTTACGATTGGTTTTGGTTTCATAAGAAGTAAGAGGTACTTTCGCAACTTTCCCATTCTCAAAGGCATAAATCATATGTCCTTCAAAAGATGAAGTAACAACAGTATAGATAACTTCTTCATTATCCTCCATGCTCAGTAAATTAGGTAAATAATGTCCCCATTGACTTACTTTATGATCTTCTATTTCATAGAGTTTCATTTTATAAACATTGCAATGACTGGTGAAAAATAATATTTCGTCTTTATTATTTCCCTCTATTTCCTGCACAATAGAATCTTCTTCCTTCAATTTATGATCGCCACTTGATCTCAATGAGACAAGTGAGACTTTCTTCATATAATTATGTGCTGTGACAAAGACTTTGAGATTATAATCTTCAATAGTCACTTCATCATTATGTTCTATAATATTTTGAGGACTCACAAGTTGGGTTAACCTTGGTTTCCCTGCACGTTTAATAATACGCTTAAGATCACTTATAATCACTTTATCAATGCGTTTAGCTTCCACTATTAATTTTTCTAAATCCGCAATGTCTTTTTTGAGTTGGTCCAATTCACTAATTCGATTTAAAAGATACTCTTTATTTAAAGAACGCAAACGGATATCTGCAACATAGTTCGCTTGAATTTCATCTATTTGAAAATAGTTCATAAGATTAGGAATAACTGCTTTATCATTTTCGGTTTCTCTAATGATCTTAATGGCTTCGTCAATATCTAAAATGACCTTTTGTAAACCAAGAAATAGATGTAACTTTTCTTCTAATTTCACTTTGTCAAAGGCTGCTGAACGCTTTATACACCCTCTCCTAAAACGAATCCATTCATCTAAAATTGCTTTTACGCCTAATACTTTTGGTCTGCCATCAATTAATAGGTTCATATTACAAGAAAAACTATCTTCCAGTGGCGTGAACTTATATAGTTTTGCAAGTAATTTTTCTACATCTGTTCCTCTTTTTAAATCCATGGTTAGTTTTAAACCTTGTAAGTCTGTTTCATCTCTTATGTCATTAATTTCTTTGATTTTTCCTACTTTAACTAGGTCAATTACTTTGTCCATGATTTGCTCAACAGTTGTCGTATACGGGATTTCTGTAATCATTAACATATTATTTTCTTTAAGATACTTTGCCTTCCCTCTGATTTTAAAACTGCCCACACCTGTCGAATAGATTTTTTTCATTTCTGATTTGGAATATATTAACGAGCCAGCCGTTGGAAAATCAGGAGCTGGAAGTGTATCAATAAGCTCTATATTGGGATTTTTAAGATAGGCAATTGTTGTTTCACATAATTCAACAAGATTAAAACTCGGAAAGTTACTTGCCATCCCTACGGCTATACCCTTATTGGGATTTGCTAAAATGTTGGGAAACGTTGTTGGTAATAAGGTAGGTTCTTTCATTGAACCATCATAATTATCCACAAAATCTACTGTGTCCTTATCTAAATCCGCAAAGAGTTCTTCACAAATTTCTGCTAGTTTAACTTCCGTATAACGTGGGGCAGCAAACTTCATATCTCTGGATGTCACTTTACCAAAGTTACCTTTAGAATCTACATATGGCAAAAGTAAAGATTCATTGCCTTTTGAAAGTCTAACCATTGTCGCATAAATGGCCTGGTCACCATGAGGATTGAGTTTCATAGTTTGTCCGACGACATTTGCAGACTTTGTTCGTTGACCTTTGAGTAATTTCATTTTGTACATGGTATAGAGAATTTTTCGATGAGATGGTTTAAAACCATCAATTTCTGGAATCGCTCTAGAAACAATAACACTCATTGCATAAGGCATATAGTTTTCTTCTAACGTTTCTGTAATTGCTTGATCTCTATATAAACGTTTATCTTCCATTTATCACATTGCTCCTTGCTCTATTGTTTACACTTTTCTATTGCTATTATAACGTTTTTGATATCCTTCATGCTATTACTCATCATTAGCTAATATCTAATTGTTCTAAATAATACTCTCCGCGTGTCTCTATATGATTTTTTCTACCTTCCAAATCATCTCCCAGTAACATTTCAAACATTCTTTCTGTTTCTTCTACATTTTCAGGAGAAACGCGAATTAATTTTCTTGTCTCTGGATTCATGGTTGTCTGCCACATCATATCAGGGTCATTTTCACCAAGTCCTTTGGATCTTTGAATAGACACTTTTATATTTCCAAGTTCTTTTAAGATACGATTTTTTTCTTTTTCAGAATAGGCAAAATGGGTATCTCCTTTTGACGTGGTAATTTCAAATAGAGGTGATTCGGCAATAAAGACTTTTCCTTCATTAATCAATGTTGGCACCAACCTATAAATCATCGTTAAGACTAGGGTTCTAATTTGGAAGCCATCAAAATCTGCATCTGTACAGATTACAATTTTATCCCATTTAAGCTGATTAATATCAAATGTGTCTAGTTCCTTATTATGACGTGTCTTTATTTCCACTCCACATCCGAAAACTTTGATAAGGTCCATAATAATATCTGACTTAAATATTTTATCATAATCTGCTTTTAAACAATTAAGAATTTTTCCTCTAATAGGCATGAGTGCTTGGAAATTACTATCTCGTGCCATTTTAGTTGCGCCGAGGGCAGAGTCCCCTTCCAAAATGTAAAGTTCTCGTTTGGTAATGTCTTTTGTTCTGCAATCAACAAATTTCTTTACACGATTCGTGATATCCATTTTGGATCCCAGCGTTTTCTTTAAATTCAATCGCGTTTTCTCAGCCTTTTCACGTGATCTTTTATTGACTAAGATTTGATCCACTATTCTTAGGGCTTCATCCTTATTTTCAATAAAATAAATCTCCAAATATTTTTTAATCATATCTTGCATGAATTCTTGAACAAATTTATTCGTAATTGCTTTCTTCGTTTGATTCTCATAGCTCGTTGCTGTTGAAAAAGAGTTTGTCACTAAAATCAAACTGTCTTGCACATCTATAAATGTGATTTTCTTCTCATTTTTATTGTATTTATTTTCTTGCTTAATAAACTTGTCAAGCTCATATACGAGTGCGTTTTTGACAGCTTTATCTGGCGATCCGCCATGTTCAAGAAAACTTGAATTGTGATAATATTCTAATAAATTTATAGTGTTATTAAAGGTCATTGCTACTTGAGACTTCACCTTATACTGAGGTAAATCTTCCCTATCTTTACCAGCACCTTCATCTTCAAAAAAGAGGATGGAAGTTAAGTTGTTTTCTCCTCCAACTTCTTCCACGTAATCTTTGATCCCATTTTCATAGATATACTCAAGAACAACATCACTTTCCTCATCTCTAAAAACAAACTTGATTCCAGGATTAACAATAGACTGCTTTTTTAAAACGTCTTTGAAAAAGTCAATTGGAATATCAATATCTTTAAAGACATCTAAATCTGGTCTCCATTTAATGTTTGATCCTGTCGAGCGATAATTTTTTTCTTCTTTTGTAAAGCCCCCTTCTATAAGGTTTCCTTTTTTAAATTGAAGCCTGTATTCATAACCATCTCTATGAACAATAACATCCATATATTCAGAACTGTATTGAGTTGCACAAAGGCCTAATCCATTAAGCCCTAAACTATACTCATAAACATCTGCATTATTGTTATTGTATTTACCACCTGCATACAATTCAGTAAAAACCAGTTCCCAATTAAAACGTTCCTCTTTTTGGTTATAGTCTACTGGAATACCACGTGCTTTATCGATCACAGATATGGATTGATCCTTGTGCCTTATAACGACAATTTCCTTTCCAAAACCTTCTCTTGCTTCATCTATAGAATTGGATAATATTTCAAAAAACGAATGTTGACAGCCTTCAAGACCATCTGATCCAAAGATAACAGAAGGACGCTTTCTTACTCGATCCGCCCCCTTAAGAGCTGTTATACTTTCATTTGTATAGTTTTGTTTATTCATTGTTTTTTCCCCTCAGTGTAGAATACTCTTGATTACAATCATATCAGAAATATATATTCCATTGCAAGTTAAAAGAACATTTGTTCCAAACAAAATAAAGACCAGCTTCCAATACACCTGTCGATGTCTTTGGAAACTGGTTGCATAATCTACTTAAACTGTTGATAACACAGCTTTCTATTATTTTCTTCTAACTTTTTTCTAACTTTTAGTCACCTTACTTTTTACTACTCCTCTTCGATGATAGAGACTATTTCTATACCAGTACTCCTTCTTAGATCATAGTAATCATCTTTTATTCTTACAAGTGGCCTTGAAGGATTGTCCCTATAAGTCATGACCACTGTTGCCTCTTCAGCCGTATTTAATATCACTTTATGACCAATATAGTAATGAGAAATATTCCCTAAAAATGTTTTAGTCATAGATAAATCTAAGGAAGAATAACATTTATCCAAGATAAAGTTTGCCACTTCAAAAGGATGCATTGCTACTTTATAAACTCGATTGGCTGTCATCGCACAATAGACATCTGAAACAGCAACTACTTTTGCAATTTCTGAAATTTGATCTCCCATTAAACCGTTTGGATAACCTGTCCCGTCAACTCTTTCATGATGTTGTAAAACGCCTAAAAGCACTTCATAACTTAAATTTTTAATATCTTTAATGAGGATATAACCTAAGGTGGCATGGGTCTTTATGACTTTATATTCTTCTGGTGTCAAAGGTCCTGGCTTATTTAATATTTCATCAGGGATGTTGCATTTGCCAATATCATGTAGCAGTCCCGCTAAGGTTGCTTCTTTTATCTTTGTTTCACTCATGCCATACCACTTGGCAAGTAAACCTGCTATCATCGATACCCGCACTGAATGCTCAAATGTATAGCCATCATAAGCTTTAATTTGCCACATTTTTTGAGCAAATTGATCGTCATTTAATATGGCTTCATATAAGGGCTCAATGGTTTCACTAAGCTCTTGATATAGAGGCACCTTACCCAATTTAAAGCTAGAATAAATTTCTTTGAACTTATCAACGGTAGACCGGTATTTCTCCTCTAAATCACGTTGATTCTCTCGATTTATTTTGTATAGATCATATTCTGTTTTAGATTCAGCTAATACACTCACTATATGATTTTTTTTTAAAAAATCAATGTGATTCTTTTCTAGAAGTGTCTCTGTCCCTATTAAGACAGCCCCCTGTGAATCATAAACATCTTCTTTAAGAATCATACCTTCTTTGAGTTCAGATAAATTTTTCCTTGTCATTTTTTCACCCGTAAACCTTATTATTCTTCAAACACATTATAATTTATTTTAAATAGAAATACTAGCATCTTTTCAATATTTAGGTAAATCGCCCTTACTAGACTTCCGTTTGAATCTGCTCTATTTTCATATGCTCCGATTTAAAAGATTCTAGAAAGGTGACCTTAGAAGCCACAATATCTGTAATATAGACCATCTCACCTTCAGCATTCTCATAATTTGAGGTTGAAACCTTTCCAACAATACTAATGAGAGCACCTTTTAATAAGTATTTGCAACAGTTTTCGGCGGCTTTCCCCCAAACCGTTATCTGAGGAAAATCAGCGGTTTGTTTGCCTTCTTTCATTTTTTCTTCTTTCTGTGCTTGTGCTTGATACCGATTAATGGCTAAATTGAAACGCGTTAAGCAATTGCCTTCTCCAAAAACTTTTAACTCTGGGGTTTGAACAACTCTTCCAACTAAACTAACATTATTCATACGATCCTCCTATTAAATGGTATTTTTTACCATTATAACACAATTGGGATATTTTGGTATCTTAAATTTCAAATTTATTTTTTAAATAATTGAGGAGCTCTTCAAGTTTTTCAATAAACGTTTTTAATTCTAGGTCAACAGGATGGTTCATGGCTATTTTTTCTTCAACAATTTCGCCTAATGTTGTCATCGATTCTGCCCCCACGTTGCTACTCACGCCTTTTATTGAATGGACTCTCTTTCGCAGTGAATCATATGCTCCAGTTTGAACCTCCTGTTTCATCACTTCTGGATAAGATTGATATTTGTCATAGAATTTAAGACATATTTTTTCATATAAGTCTTTATTGCCATTCATTTCATTAATCGCTCTCTCTTCATCAACAGGCTTTCGATGATTTCCACGAGTCAATTGACTGACTATTTCAATAATCTTGTCATTCGAAATAGGTTTTTTGAGCACTCTAAGTCCACCATGTGCCATAATATATTTAACATCTTTATCTTCTGAATAACCTGTCATAATCACCACTGGAAGATTATCTTGAATTGCTCTTAATGTATCAAATACTTGCCTGCCATTAGCCCCTGGCATAATCATATCTAAAAGAACGACGGTAATTTTATTAGGATATGTTTTAACCCATTTTTCAGCTTCTTCTTCATCACGTGCTGTTAAAACTTGATAGCCAGCATCTGTAAGAACTTGCTCTACAAGCATCCTAATGATTTCTTCATCGTCGACAATGAGAATGAATGTATCGGTCTTTTCTTCGGTAATATTTGACTGTTCAATAAAAAATGACGCACTTACAACTTCAACGCATTTAAAGGTTAAAGTCACAATCAGTCCCTTGTTTTTTCTGACGACATCAATCTTTCCGCCCATATCTACTATCAATTGTCTGCTTGTACTCAAACCCATTCCCGCATGGAGGGTTCTATCTTTCGTTGAATAATAGTCTTCAAAAATTTTATCGATTTGATCTTCTTCTATACCTACGCCATTGTCTTCTATATCAATATGAACATATGATAATTCTTCTCTTAGACTTACTTTTACAAGTGGCTCTTTTTCATAGATGGTTGATTCAACAGCGTTGATTAAAACTGAAATAACAATATTAAAAAGAACCTCCTCAATCCCTCTAACATAGATTGCCTCTTTATCAGAATCCAGATTAAGTATAATGGACTGATTGTACGTATACTCTACCATTTGCTTAGCATCTCTTAAAATTGGCAATAGGTCTAAAGTTGTTTCTGATAAATCTGGATTATCATTCAGCAAGCTCATTCTCGCTATAATTTCTTCAATAGATTGAACCACTCGCTTCATTAAATGAATATAAGTATTACCCACTTCTGGAATGGATTCAATGCTGGACATAATATCCAGATAGCCTGATAAGCCCATTACTTTATTATTAAGATCTATAGAAATACCCTTGGAAGCTGTGAGATAAAACTTCATCTTATCCAAGATTTTTTCTCTTTGTCTTAAAAAACGTTCTTTGGTGATATCTCTTGTCACTTCAACCACACCGGTTATCGTCTCATTATCAAAAACAGGATAAGTTCTTTTTTCATACCATCTTTCTTCAAATTCTTGTTCTTCAACCAGTGATTTTTGTGTGCGTAAGGTCGCCTCAACAAGACAATTTTCACAGGATTGTTTTCCTCGACTTGCACTGCCACAATGTAGTTTGAGCATTCTTTCACGCGTTACGTCATCTTTAACATGATTCATAGATAGAATAGCCATTTGAGCATCATAATAAACAATGTCTTCGTTAACACTTTCAAAAATAATGGCTTTTTCTTTTTCTGACTTTTCATATTTTTTCATAATAAGGTGTAAATCAGTTAAATCTTGAACAGTCCCTTGATAATGTGAAACGCCTTTGTTTATCTCTTTAATCAGTTTAATCATAACATGTCTATAGGTTTTCTTTGCGGTCATCATGTCAAATTCAAATTGGTATTCGCCTTCACTCTCTTTAATTTTCTGCATGAGATCAATGATTTTAAGGCGATCGTTTGGCATCACTATTTGCAAAAAGCTATTGGTGTCAAATTGGCTTTCAGGAGGAATCTCAAATATGTCACTAACCATCTCTGAATAGTACAAATCACCAAATTGACTTTCAAATTCAAAATGCCCCAATTTTGCCATGCTTTCAGCACGAATAAGACGCTTGGTTTGTTCTTCAACATGTTCTTTCATACTTAAGGTTTCTGTTAAATCAATAATAATTAAAATATGTCCTGTCAAGATATCTTCTTCATTTTTCATAGGAGAAACAATTAGACTCAGCCATTGTGTGCCACCTTCTATCCGTTTAATTCTAATTTCTCGACTATCCGATTGAAACAATTGTGTCAATTCGTCAGATAAAACGCCACCGAATTCATTTTGATAATATGAAGCTATTGTTTTTAAAATATGATCTTTAGTCTGAGCATAATTATCATTAATATTAATCAGTTTTCTAGCGCCATTATTAATAACCTCGATTTTACCTGATCGTTTAATCACTGCAATGCCTGTCGGAGATTGTTCAATAATAGATTGGAGCAGTTTTCGTGATTCTTTAAGGCGATACTCCATTTCTCTCCGATCAGTAATATCCATAATGTTACCAATAATATACTTAGGAAGATCATCTTCATCAAGATGAATATCTCCAACGATTTGAATGAATCGAATCTGTGTAAATCGAATAACACGTACGATAATATTGAGTTCTTCTTTACTCCAAATGGCTCTTTTAAATTTTTGTTCAAAAAAATTACGATCAGATGGATGAAGATATTCTAAAAAGCGTTCATAGGAAATAACACTCTGGCTCAAGTTATTAATAGCCATCATATTTTTAAAATTTTCTGGGATATAAAAGGAACTCGTTGCAACATCAAATTTCCAATGCGCCATGACTGACACTTTTTCCGATTCTGTCAAAATCATACGGTATTCATTTAAATCTTGTGCTACAGTTTTAAGTTCATCAATGTTAACAAGAAGAAGCATAATGTAGGCTTCCTCGTCTGATTCGATATAAGAACCAATCCCACGTAACCAGCACCAATACCCATTGATAAAATACTTGAATTCAAAACTGTATTCAGTTCTCTTCTCAGCTGTAATATTGTCAATAGCTTCATTGACTAGCCCTTGATCCTCTAAATGAACATTTTCTAACCATTGATAAAATGTATATTCTTTACCAATAAATTCTTTACCAATCCCCTCATTTTTGTAATAATTCACTTTTCGATTGGGCAGTGTAATTTCTACAATATCATCTTGAAGTGTTTCTAAAATCTGGCGATACTTAGTCGCAAGCACATTAATATTGGCGGACTCTTCTTGTTGTTTGTTTTTCACCAAAAGTAAAACACCTTCATTGTCAGGTGATTCAACGTACATGGCAACTATCTCCACTAAAATACGATGTCCTTTTTTAGATTGATAAAGCTGCTCATAGTGCAGTGATTTATTTTCTTGAGTCATTTTAATTTTTCTTTGAATGGACTTCATTGTCATTTCGGGATTAAGTTCTTGAATAGGTCGTCCCTGAATTTCGCTAACTTCATAACCTAACATGCCAGCGTAAATCTCATTGGCATAAATGATTTTTCCATCTGGCGCTATAAAAGCAATTCCATCTCTAATATGCTTAATTAACAGCTCGCCTATTTGAATAGGATTTAAAATTTCATATTGATTATCTACCATTTTCAACTCAAATGACAATGGCATATTAGATTCATCACGAATAATCTTGCCCATTTTGAAAAAACAATTGTGTATGTTTATCAATTGATCTGATGTCTCTTCTCCGTTTTCTATAACGGCTTTTAAATTTGAAGAAGATATGAGTTTTGTATAATCATCTTCAATATCAATAAATTCGGGATATTTGTACTTTAACATTTTTGAGAGTACTACTCTTTTTTCTATAAGATTAATATAAATAAGGGGTCTAGGATTATGTATATAATAGTCCTTAATAACTTGGTTATAGACCTGTCCCTTACACTGTTCAATTTCAAAGTCAGATTGATCAGTAATCGTCATAAAAATAGTTGGTTTAGATTCGTACTCTATTACTTTGGCATAAATATCAAAATACTTAACGGGCTCATTGAGGATAGTCATTTTTTCTGTGATACTGAAACTTGCCTTCCCAGAAATCATTAATTTTTCCTTTATCGTCTCAAAAAGATGCCGGTTCTCATTTTGATTAAAGAGGTCATCTACTTGATACTGAGCATATCCATCGAAGTTAACTTTAAAGAGCGAGGCTATTTTGGGGTTACCATAAATAATGTGTCCTGAGGTATTTAATAAGAGGATGCCTAATTCCGATTCATTCCAAATGTCTTTTTCGTATTGGCTTTTACCGTCCAACTCACTTTTAACTTTTTGAAATTGAGTTATATTCTTACAATACAAGACAATAAAACGTCTACTCATTAATTCTGTTCTAAACTGATAAACTAATCGTTTATTATCCATTTGAAAAACCATTTCATTTTCATTTCTCGAAACTCGTGAAATAATTTCAGTAATACCAATGAGTTCTAAGAGTGGTAACACTTCTTGACCAAAGGTTAAGTTGTAATGAAGCAGTTTGAAATTATCTGCATTAACAATGGCAATGCCTTCTTCTAAATGACTCATTACTTCAGATGATAGTAAGGTTTTAAAGTCTATCATTTCTGGCATAATGGCATTGTAAATATTGTTATTTTTAATCACTTGACTACTTACATACAGTAAAAAAACAAAAAGCATCAACTGTTCAAAAAAGTTGGTATTTACTTCTCCGACAGTTAATGCTCTTAAATCATTAAAGAGCATTACAAATAAAAGAACAAGTAACAAGTACTGGCTTCTTGTCTTGTTTTTTATTACACGCTCAATAATGTTAATGATTATATAAATTGTAATGATTATCTTTACCCCTAATAAAACGAGCCCCAAATTAACCCCCTTAAAATTAAAGATCTACTGTTTTCGATACAAAAAGAGTTAAATCATCCATTAAATTAATAATCTCTGCTTTCACATTGTTACGAATTATTTGAACCACTGGCCTTGTTTGTGAATCCTTATTCTCCTTAATGACAATTGCTTTCTCATTATTAGATAACTGAACAATTGTTCCTTGAGGATATATATTAACCACTTTCAAGAGATGATAATAAATTTCACGATCTAACTGATAAATGGCTTCTCCTCTTATGATTTCTAATGCTTCATCAACACTCAATTTATCTCTATATGACCGATTCGAGATGAGTGCATTAAAAACATCGCAAATGGTTACAATCCTTACATGCACGGGAATTTCATCTTGACTTAATCCCAATGGATACCCTTTCCCATCTAATTTTTCATGATGTAACAAAATGATTTGCCTCGAAATGGGCGAAATCGTATCAGAATTTTTCAATATCTCATACCCCAGAGAAGCATGGGTTCTCATCAACTTCATTTCTTCTTCTGTTAATGGTTCTATCTTATTTAAAACTTCTGTTGGTATCTTCATTTTCCCTATATCATGTAAAAGTGCTCCAACACCGATTTTCTGAATAAAAGACTGATTTAAACCAATACTTTTAGCCACTAGCATTGAAATAACTGCAACTTCTGCTGAATGATTATAGGTATACATATCTGTTCCCATTAATTCTGTCATGACATATAATGTATCATGATTAGAGTAAATAAGTGCCATCATTTCATCAATGATATCCGAAATGCTATTGATATCTTTTTCTGAAATACCACCATCTTTCTTTTTGATGGTCTCTTTAAAAACATCTTTAACTGCCTTTATAGATTGAATTTTTATTTCATCTGTAATGATATTATCAAATTCAATGCCCGCAGAAATATCATCTTCTACATAAACACAATGGATATTTGATAATTTTAATCGCTCTATATATTTTGGGGTCAATTCGATATTTTTTGATAAAAGCAATTGACACCGGTCATCATATACCGACTTACCAAGTATATCGCCTTTATTAAGGTAATCTACACTAACTATACGCACTCTTTCCTCCATAAAACTTCTATTCTATTATATTATAATCAATTTTATAATGATTTTCCAATTTTTTAGACAAGTATATTGGTTATTCGTTCATCTTTATCATACAATTATACTATTATATCTTTATTTCTTTGAATTTCAAGTTTTTTTATCAAGTTCCTCTAAAACAATAAAGAGCTATCGATCACTTGATCAATAGCTCTTTTTAATGATTCATCATTGATATTCATAATATAGCATATACGCTATTTCAGCACGTGTAATCGGCTGACTCATGGAAACAAGACTTCCAGAACGGGTATAGGCATCATAAAGCATTTTATCTTCATAGGGTTGCCATTTAAAGTCATAGTCTTTTACATGACTCATTATCCATTCAATATCATTATAGGTCACTTTACCTTGTGGATTAAATGTACCACTTGCATCTAATGCCATTTCCTGCCGGTCAACAACATAGTTAATGGCTGCTTGATAAGGTGACTGAGCTATATCTGTTGCACGTGGCACAGGAGTATATTGAAGTGGATTATTTTGTGCGTATGCTTTGTATATCATTTGTGCAAGTTCTTCACGTGTAATGTAATCTCTTGGTCTAAAATAAGTCGTTAACTCTAAGGTATCACGTCTAACCAAAGCATTTATTTCGTCATTTGCCCAATTGAACATTACATCAGTAAATCGATGCACCGAATCGTCTTTAAAAACGGCGTAGGTGCCTCCGGCATAGTAACCGCTTGGAATCTCTGTGTAGATACGGTCTTTTTCAAATTTGCTGATTTGGTATACCCATCTTCCATTGATGAGTTTATAAATACCAGCATAACCATCACCACTATAAGTAAAGGATAGTTTGATTGGTTTTTCTAATTTAATAGACTCCGTATTTCTATTGGCTAAAATTTTATAAGCTTTCGTTAAATTTTCTAACTTACTGCCTACATTATTAACATCATCTAAGACTTTAGTGATTCCAATGTAATTATCTTCATAAACAGTTCCTGCCTCAATGTCTATCATCACTCGATCAGTTGTTGAAGCTGAAGTATTGCCATTGACAATATTAGGCACTAAATCATTATAAGCAACATGGAGTTCATCCATAGAAACCTTCCAATAGTTAACATTTCTCGTTTCATATGTGAGATTGAGCTCTTGATACATCTTTGTATAAGCTTCCATAAAAGCCTTTTTGAAGGCTGCTTCAAATGCTAAGCGATAATCGTCAGTTTCATTATCTAGCGAGAATCGAGAAACTAATGTGCCATTGGCTAGAAAATTATTGTAAGCGTTTTGCCAATCATTTTCTCTTCGATTATTAAAATCCACCGTTCCAAGTGCTTTTCCATTTATCTGTCCAAGATCGCTCCCATGACTGTCTGCATCTTGATAATGAATGAGCACTTCAGAAGTTATAACTTCTCTATAAGCCGCCTCATAAGCAGTTCTATAGTAAGCCTTGTAGGATTGAAGGAAGTAATATCCATAGTAGTAGTCATCTCTTTTTAAATTAAATTTATATTGTATATTAATGTCACTGAGTAGATGTCTGGAGTAATCATTGGTCAATTTATTTTCTGCATCACTTCTACCATCTATTTGACCGTCAAGTTCACCAAAGACTTGACCATTTTCATTGCCTTGTTGTTCTGTTAGGTCATTTCGATTTGGTAGAGCAGCAAAGGCAAGTGAGCTCGTCAGCATCATTAAAATACACAATAGTGCGATTATCTTTTTGATTTTCATGTCTTTCCTCCTCTATTTTTCAGGGTAAGTCACTTCTAATTTATCCAGAATAACGTGACCATTTAATGCAGTTTCATAATCAGGTGCCGTAATGTAACATCTTTTAATCACAAATGGATAGGTCATTCCTTCTGGTGCAGCGATGCTCGTTTCTTGCCATCCTGTCCAGTTAACATTAGTAATAATAGGCACTTTAAAATCTCTTCCAGCTGCGTCCTCAATCACAATGCCTATTTCATGATTGGTTGCTTGATAAGCATACGCCCACAAACCAATAGTTTGAACTGGATTAGTCACTATAATTGGATCTCCATCAAATACAATATTGGCCATATTGTCTGCTTTTAATGTGTTGAAATTATAAGCAATATCTAAACCATATTTACCCGAAATCGCATTGGCTGAACGTGATACCTGTCCTGTAACATCTTTTGGATTGCCCACAAAGAAGACTTCCGAACTTTCAAAATCATAAATACTGTATTTAGGAATAATGATTTCCGTATTTCCCGATTGAGGTAATTCTTTTGGTGTTTCTTCTTCAATATAGCCTTCATAAGGTTTAAAAGGATTATTATTGTCATTATAATTTGTATCATTTTCTGCGACATAATTCTGACTGGCATCAATATAAGCAGCTAGTCGCGGCAAGGCTTCTATGCTCACTTCCATATTACCCTTAACCAGCCCTGTACCATCATTATTAAAATTGAGGCTGCCTATAGAGGCTTTGGGTAATTGATTCTCAAGATTATTGATATATTGGAGAATATCTGAATAAGTCCCATTCAAATCAAAAGACCCTTTTAAGACCTGTTCACCTGACTCATCCTCAGATCTGTAATTAAATACAATATTGTTAATTTCCAAGTTTTGTGACTCATTCAAGGCATTAATTTGATAAATAAATTCCTGTTGATTCACCCTTGGATAAAAGTCATTTGCCAACTTATGAATAGTCTCATACGTTGTATTGATTTGATCTTCGATCGCCGGTCTCTTACTGATCATCTGGGTTATTTCATCAACACGATTTGATTTTTGTATAATTTCTTGATCTAATGCTGCGTTATTTTGCTCAAGAGGTGAAATAACAAAGAAATAAATAAGTGCAAATAAGATAAACACGCCTAATAGCATGAGTAGGTTTCTATCTCTTTTAGTTACTTTCATGGGTCAAAACCTCCTCACTGGTAATTTGTATACTAAAACTGTATCTATAATCATCTTGAGAAATTGCCGTTACCAAAATATCCTCTGTGTTTAATTGTTCTTTTAGGTTATATTGATACTGTGCAATGTCACTATAATTTTTTGTAAATCCATTGAGGTCAATACTCGTACCATCAGCACTCAAGGTATCAATAAACATACCACTTGGTAAAGCTTTTGCAATTTCTTCAACTACACCTGGTGACACGGCAATGTTTGAAGTCCATTGCTGATGTTCGCTAACAGCATAGTCATAAAGATCTTGCATTTGATCAAGTTCTGCCTGTTTATCATTAACTTCTTTTAATTGTGCTTTCACTTGATCACTCTCAAGAAATTGATCTAATTGCTTGATTTCTTGCATTTTTTGTAGGGATAAGGCACTCAACATCCATGAATAGAATAATAATAAGGCAAAGATAACAACAAGAATAATAACCAATAATATTCCTTTTATATTTTTCTTTTCAGGCACTTTGATATATGATGTGAAAAAATTATAATCTCTCATGCGTCCTCCCTATTTTCTAATCAATGCGCCTACAGCATTTAAGTACAATTTTGAGTCAAAATCAGTATTTCTATTACTTATATCAATTTGATTAAATTGAATAGATTGAATCGCTTCAATTCCTAAGCGACTCCCTAAGAATTTATCCACTTCAAAAGCTCTGGATATCCCGCCATATACAATTAATTGCCCAATTTCTTTATCAGCACTTCGGCTATTATAAAATTTAAAAACTTTACTAATTTCTTCAACGCCATTATTAAAGTATCGAGCAATCTCCTTTGTTATTGTATCATATTCTTTCTCTGGTATTTGAGTTTCCATATTGACCATTTGACTACTACTTTCAGCAACTTCAATTAATACATCTGCCTGAATTTGATCCAATTTCTCATTAATTTGATCTTCAGTCAATTGATATTCCTGTTGTAAATATTGAAACAAAGTGGAAGTCCCATAATTAATCATACGATTAAATTTAAACTGATTGGCTTCGTAAATACTCACACCAATCATTTGAAAACCAAAATCAATGAAAGCAATGGCCGTCTCTTGACCTCTCACGCCTTTGATATAAGGAATTGTTTTTTCAATAGTATTCGTATGAACATCCAGTGCAAGTGGCCTCATATTAATGACTTCAAGAAATTCAATCCACTGTTCAACAATATCTTTAGGCATCGCACCCACAATAACCTCTATTTTATTATCAACTTCCCTGCCTGATATCTTATATTGGATATCATAGGCACTTATATCTATGGGTAAATATTGACCCATTTCATAAGTAATAAGTTCTGTTAAATCTTCTACATCTACCTGAGGTACGGATAGTTCTCTCTCAATAAATTCAGTCGTTCCAATTGTTAAAATAACGTCTTTGCCATTCACTTTTTCATCTTTAAGAGCCATAACCACACTATTTTTTAAACTATCCCCATTAAGGATCCTACCATTGTCGTAAATTTCTTTCTCTAGTGGAATCAAGAATGATTTATTAATCTTTATTTTATTGGGTCCTGCATAATTGCCAACAATGCATTTAATCTCACTAGATCCCAAGTCCATGACTAAAACATTCTTAAGCGACTTTGTTTTTTTTACTTTCATCGGCTACCCCCTCTATTTATTTTTCTTTAATTTCCCAATGGTACTTATTGTTATCTGTATTTGCTTCTGTAACAATAGCATCTAATCCTTTATTGAGATTATTTCCTACGTAATTAAGATAATATTTTATGTCATTATAAGGATAATAACGATCTTTTAAAATGGTATAAATACGATATTGATTAGGCTGTTCTGTTGCCTCAAGATACCAGACAGTCGGACTATAAGGTGATACGTTTACATAATAGCCACCAATTGATCTATTATAGTTGCTCGATAGCCTTAAATAAGTTTCAACATTTTTACCTTTTAGCCAATACCCTTCATCTTGAGCAACAAATTGAAGTTGTTTGTAAATGCCTTTGACCATAGAATCATCGTAGAGTTTAGCCTCTCCAGTATTGGTATCAAGCGACAAAAATGCCCCACTATAATTCTGATTTTCAACAGTCATATAAGGGAAAATAACTTTTTCAGAGATACCAAAATTACCTCCATTAACTATTTTAACATCTCCAGCATGGAGTGCTCTAACGCCACCTCTAGCAATACTGTTATTGAAAACCTTTTCAGTATTATCATAAACTGATTTAGGAATATTTTTATCAAATGTAACTAAAATTGCTTTATCATCAAAAGGCATTGTAGAGACACTTGTAATTTGACCGTCTTGACCTCCAAAAATAGCATCTGAAAACTTCATAAGATCTGTATGGAAGTCATTGCTTCTAATTTCCGAATCAAAAACTACCATAACTTTATTACTTGACTCATTGCCTTCAAAATCGGTATCTATAACATAGCTTGCATGATCAATTGACATACTGAAACCATCTTCAAGTTCCAAATTAATAAATTTTGCTTTGTATTTTTTAGATTCTTGCTTCCGCCATGATCTAAATCCCAAATAAGAGCCTTCTGAAGAATCATAGTGATCATACATTGCTTTTTCAGAATTAGCTTGAGATTCATAACCCGTTACAGGCACGCCGTTAAACGTTTCATTATTATAAGAAATAGAACCAAAATCTCCAAACCACATTTCTTGAGAGTCATTGCTTTCACCTTTTGCTGTTTCCCATGTGTTTGCTTTAATAATAAGACTCCCATCTAGTTGGCGTTGGATAGTAAGCCTCGTTGAGTAATCTTTAATCCATTCTGAATTGTATTTGTCATCATTACCTGACCAAGTAAATTGGTTTGGTGTTACAATTTCAGTAGGGTTATAAGTTGCATCATCTCCATAAGCCTTCTCCCCTATTTGGCTTACGCCTAAATCAGGAATAGAATAAGAAGTATAATTATCTCTTCTTACAACAAATCCTTTGGCACCTGGGTCAAACTGGAACATATATGAAGCATCTCTATTTTTACTATCTAATTTTCCATTAAGGGCCATACCCCAACCACTTGTATCGTAAGTGTCATCGATAAATAATTTGGTATCAAATACCAATGAATAGGTATCTAAATCTGATGCAAAATCAGATAAGTCTATCGCTAAATAAGACCCAAAATAAGTCGTCGTTCCTTCTAATACAACCGATTGATCGCTCGGATCTGCCTTAACAGAAAAAGTAGGATCTGGCTTAAATGAACTCCAAGGATCTAACGTTTCAATTTCCTTTCTTACCTTCATTTCAACAGTCGGCTTATAAGGTGGCTGCCCTTGCTCTAAACGATCTTTTTCAAATTGTTCTCTATCTGCTTCCGATGCATACATATACCACAAATCACTTACCATCTTACGCCACAAACGGTTGGTATCCCCATTGTAAATTTGAACAGGTTGTGAAAAAGACCACCCACCTGTGGCACCTGTTTCTGAAATAGGATTTACAGAAAATTTAATCCACTTATTTTCGTAATCAGTTGGCTTAAATGTTTTATCTATAGCATTTGGAATAGGATAATAAGTTCCATTTTCACTATCGGCATAATACCATTGATACTGAGTCCCATTTTCACTTGTATCCTCTTGACCATTACCATTACTAATGTAAGTATAGTTGCCTGTCAAAGTTGATGTTTTCCAAGGAATTGGAACGATTTCATCATTGCCTTCTTCATCTTTATCAGTCGCAATAATACGGACACCGTTGGCTGCAGGCTTATTTTCTGGTAACCATTCAACATCTACTTCGTAATCTTTGACAGATCCATCTTTAGCAACAATCGTATAGGTGACCGTCCCACTAGAAAAATCAACCGATGATACCCCTGTTACTTGATTGCTGCCACCAATATTAACAGCGTCACCAGTGGTTTCAAAATAAGGAACCAAATCACTTAAATCAGTCCCATGAGGAACATAAAGTTTCACTTTATTAGAAGTGATTCTCCCCACTACCTCTATATCCAAATCTGGATTTTCACTCGATCTCAAATTAAATAAGGTAAAACTCTTTTCACTTGAAGAATACGTTAATACTAAAACAGATCCTTGATCTCCTATGACACTGGTCTTATTGCCAGTTCCCTTCAAATTAACAGCCTCTGAATCAAAATTCAAATCATACCGTAAAGACGCATTTTGATTATCTAGATTAACATTAACGTCAGTGTTACTATTTTTGGTGAATACCATATGGCTCGCCTGACTATCATCAAGATTTGCCCACTGAGTTGGTACATCATTGCCAACTTTATAGTACACCACTTGATCTGTCATATAAATATAACGTTTTTGAACTTCGTAAGTCTCTGGCAGGGTATCTAAAATTTCAACGCCATCTGCATACTTAATCTGATCTGCAATGCGTACTTTTAGTGAGCGTGCATCAACTTGTAAATCACGTTGATTCTGACTATCGGTTAAAATACGTGTTCCTACCCCTAAGATACTACCTGCTAAAATAAATACAGTGGTCAACAAGGCAATCGCTACAACCAATTCTATTAAAGTAAACCCTTTATTTTTTTCAATAGTGTTCATAGAAACCTCTTATCTAAATTCTTTATCACCATTAATATAGTTGGCAGTTGTTACAGTTGCTTCATTTTTATTATAAACATAAGCACTCGTATTCCCATTGATTTTCACATAAAAATAAGTGTTAATAAATATTTCACCCGTACTGGATGGTGCCGAGAATGTAATGGTTGACCCTAATGCTTTTGTCTCAAGTGAAGTTGGCTTAAGGTCTGTTCCATTTGCAATAATGTTCACCCCTTTGACTTCGATAGAAGCATCTCGCGAGGTCATTATTATTCCCTGTATATTCGATTCTGTTTTAGCATCGATCATAATTGCTCCATTAGCAGAAATAACAGTATCATCCAAAGTAATCGAACCGGTTTGACTCATTAACGTGAAGTCTCCTAAACTCTTTAGTTCAACACCTGATTTAACTACAATACCATCCTTTACTTTCCACTTCACATGATCCATACCTTCTCCCAGAACAGCATTATCACTTGGAATCACTAGAACCCCCTGACCATTATAAATATAATCCCCATTCAACATTTCAGGAGTCAGTGGGATATCACCATTTTTGAAGTTAAGTTCATTCTTTCTCCCCACCGCAATAAAAGCTTCTCCTGAACTATAATTTGCTGTTTGAATACCACCATAGGCAGATAGATAATCATCTCTTAAAGGATCAAGCGCTGAACTTTGATTTGACAATTTTGATTGAATTAATCTCACAGGGACATCCTCACCAAATATGGTGACAGTCACTTGAGATTGAAGAACATTTTGAGCATGACTTTCTCCATTGTAAGCTTTGTCTCTCACCGCTAGTTCTAATTCACTGTTTGCCGATTGATAGGTCTGAACCATTTGTCCGCCCATCGTCAAATTACGAAAACCGCCTGCAAAAATATTGAGTATCACCAATGACAGAATAGACAAAATAGCAATACTTACAATCACTTCTACTAAAGTAAAGCCCTTATTCAATTGATGGTTTTTCTTTTTAGTCATATTTTTAGTAATCATAGGTCGACCCCAGTTGGTAGGTGTAGGTTGGTGGATAAGAAATAATGCCTCCATATTTGGTCAAACGACTCGGTGGAACGTACTCTCCACCTTCATAGCCTGTTGTATTAATAAACGTTCCTGTAATAATAGCACCACTTACAAAAGTTCCAGGACTTCCAAGTGAGACAAGACCTTCTGGTGCATAGACATAAGCATTAAAAATGCCTTGAGAGCCATCCAATTTTTGAGTATCCAGATAGAGTCTCGCATTTTTATCTAAAACAATTAAAAGATTTTCATGGGCATTGAGAAATTCTGCTTGAATAGTCGCTTGACCGGTCACATAAATAACTAACATGTTTTGTGATGCATTGTTATTGATAATACTCCAATAGGACCCCCTATGCAGGGTTAGGGTGTCGACCACCATCACTCGGTCTTCATCATGAAGATCAAACTTCAACTCACAGCCGCTGGTGACCTCCATATGGTTAAAGAAGACCGCATCATTAGATGTAAAATCGTAAGTCTTTGATGTGCTCTTCACCCACTTATAGTAGCCTCCCCACCATGTATCAATCCATACTTGTTCATTATAAGGCAAAATAAGATTAGGCTCAGTAATAGGTGTTTCAGGGACCTTGACAGGTGAGTAATCGGGTAATTCTGAGGTCAATGTAACAAACTTAGGGAACAAATAATCAGGTGTGGTTTTTTCTTTTTTGAGTTCTACTCGAGCGGATTTACGCTTGTCCATGTAAAGTCCTGTAATTTTAAGCTGAGTTATACCGTTTTCGTTGATCAAATCCGTCTCAAAAGAGCCTTTATCTAAACTGGTTGTAAAAGGAAAGGGCTTACTCGTCACTGCATCATTTAACTGATCGTCGACTTTTTCTTTCAATAAATCAGAATGCTTCTCTGCAAAGGCTCTCATAATTTGAACCCCTGAATCTGTATTAAGGCGTGCTTGAACTGCCTTATTATCTTCTATCGTTTGGAGGCGTTCAGTATAGGATAATCTAATCATCGCAATAGCCAAGATAGAAATGACTAACATCACGACAATGACCATGATGATGGATACCCCTTTATTATTTTCGAATTTTTTTAGCACCATTTTTTTTAACATGTTTATCCTTCGTTTCATAATAAATCAGTCATTTGATAAGTTTCTCATTCGTATTCAACACGTCACTCTATAAGTTGATTTCCTTATAGGGCTAACTTTATTTAGTCCCATAAGGAAATCAACATGCAAGGCAAGAGCCCTACATGTTGAGTCGTTCTTAATCAAGTACCATAATAGCAGCAGTTACTCCAGGTGCATAAATTGAAATTGCTCCGCTATCTAAATCCACAGACCAATCATCAGCATCCCCAGCTGCTGAAATAACTGTCACATTACTTAAATAACTATTAAGCATCACTAAAGGTGTTTGATTGTTATCACCATATGTTTGCGTAGAGTCAGGATCAAATGTCGCTCCTGTACTCGCTTCTACCATAGTAATACCACTTGCAATCGTTCTTGCTGTCGCTTCATTTGCAGCATTTTGAGCATTATTTGTGAATCCACCCACTCTCGGTACAGCAATCGCTGCTAAGATACCTAAAATTGCAATAACAACGATTAATTCAATAAGTGTAAATCCATTTTTTTTCTTTTTCTTTTTCAATAATTGTTTGTTCATCATTTCCTCCTGTAAGAATAATTATAATATAAGATCTATTTTAATGCTGGCTAGGATACCGTTTTGAGCATATCAAACATCGGCATAACCATTGCCACTGCAATAAAACCAATAATAACTGCCATAACGACTATCATGAGCGGTTCAATCAATTTAATCATCTGTGCTATAGCCACTTCTAATTCATCATCGTAAAAATCAGCTGTTTTAGAGAGCATCTCATCAAGCGATCCTGATTCTTCCCCAACACTTACCATTGATAACATCATAGGAGGGAAAAAGTTCATCCGCTTAAGTAAAATACTTAAAGGCGTTCCTTTTTTAATTTCTTCACTCACTTCTTCAACACCGTCAATGACAATCATATTGTTGGTGACATTTCCTGCAGCTTCAAGTGCTTCTATAATAGGAATACCACTGCCCAACAAGGTCGATAGCGTTCGAGTAAATCGAGAGGTTGCAATTTGTTTAAGTGATTTTTTTGCCACTGGAACTTTTAACATAAATCTATCAATAGCACGTTTTCCTTCTTTTGTCGCAGTCACCCGTTTTATAGTAACCACCAATGCAATAATGACACCAATCATAATGTACCAATAGTGTTTAATCGCATCACTAAGACCAATTAAAAAACGGGTTGGTCCCGGTAATTTAACTCCTGACCCTTCAAACATGCCCAAGAACGTTGGAAAAATAAAAACCAGCATAAAAACAACCACAACGACTACCAGAATCCCCAATACTGCTGGATAAATCATAGCCCCCCGAATACTGGCGTTAATTTTATTTTCTTTATTATAATGTTCTGCCATTTTATCAAGAACATCATCTAAATTTCCTGTCATTTCCCCAGCTTCTACCATATTAATTAGAAGCGTTGGAAATACTTTAGGATGTTGTTTCATCGCTATCGATAAAACATTTCCCATTTGAACTTGCGTGATCATTTGGTCTATTGTTTTGCGTAGCAGTTGATTTTCTGACTGATCGCCAAGCACTGTTAAAGCACTAATTAAAGGCATCCCTGCCGCTAACATCGTATGCAGTTGTTTACAAAAAACGGAGATGTCTTTGATTTTAACTTTCTTTTGAAAAAATGATCCTTTAATATCTTGTGCTTCTTCAGCCACCAATTCAATTTTAACAGGTGTATGACCCTTGTTTCGAATTTGTTGGAGGACCTCTTCTTTTGATTCTCCCTTATAGAAGTTTTCAATTAAAGAACCTCCCAAATTAATTTCCTTTGATTTATAGGATTGAACCATTTGAGCCTCCTACATAATAAATCCTAGTTGTCTTTCAATTGCATCTGGATCGACTGCAAATTTTTTAAGCGTTTTGGCATCTATGATTCTTTGCTTATAAAGAGCAATAAGTGAATTGTCCATGGTCTGCATCCCCAATTTTGAACCTGTTTGTATAACAGTCTGCATTTGATGGGTCTTACCTTCTCTAATCAGATTGCGAATAGCTGAATTAGCTATCATCGTTTCAAAGGCTGCAATACGTCCTGTTCCATCGGCTTTAGGCAATATTTGTTGAGAGATAACTGCCTCCATGACCGATGCAAGTTGTACACGTATCTGTTGCTGTTGATGCGGTGGAAATACATCAATAATTCTATCTACAGTCTTAGCGGCTCCAATCGTATGGAGGGTTGATAGGACAAGATGGCCTGTTTCAGCAGCAGTAATAGCTGTCTGAATCGTTTCAAGATCTCTCATTTCGCCAACCAAGATAACATCCGGATCTTGTCTAAGTGATGCCCTTAAAGCATTGGCGAAAGACTCTGAATCATGTCCAATCTCTCTTTGATTAATAATACTTTGATCATGTTTGTGAAGATATTCAATTGGATCTTCAATGGTCATGATATGTTCATTTCTATGGTGATTCATATAGTCAATCATCGCTGCAAGTGTAGTAGATTTACCACTTCCCGTTGGACCCGTTACTAAGATGAGTCCTCTCCTTTTCATACAAAGTTCACTAATCACTTCTGGTAGTCTAAGTTCTTTCATTGATGGGATTTGAAGTGCAACGACTCTTAACGCCATACAATAGCTACCTCTCTGTTTATAAACATTAACTCTAAATCGCCCTAATCCTGGATTTGAAAAAGAAAAATCAAGCTCACCCTTGGATTCAAATTGACTAATTTGATCAGGTGTCATCATTTGACTAATAAGTCGCTTTGTATCGTCTGGCATTAACTTTTGATTATTCATTCTAATGAGTCTACCATTCACCCTTATAATCGGTGGAGAGGCTACTGTTATATGCAAATCTGACGCCTTGGCATCAATCGCTTCTTTTAAAATTGAAAGTATATCCACATGGTCCCCCTAATTTTCAAAACTATAAGTCAATCTGATTAATTCTTCAACGGTAGTGTCACCTTTTATAACTAATTCTCTAGCCGTCTCTTGTAATGTTTTCATACCCATTTTTTGAGCCATCTCTTGAATTTCTTCATTGCTGGCTTGATGATTGATCATATTTCTTATTTCTTTGTTAATCATCAGCACTTCATGAATAGCTACCCTTCCCATATAACCGGTGTGATTACAAGCATTACAACCTTTACCCTTGTAGACTTTAAGAGGAGTCTCTTCTGAAAATTTAAGTGTTTTCTTTTCTACCAAAGTTGCATCTATTTCTTCTTTACACATTGGGCAGACTTTCTTAACCAAACGTTGGGCAATAATCCCAACAACAGCAGAAGAAACAAGATAGTCTTCAATCCCCATGTCAATGAGTCTAGATATTGTACTTGTCGCATCATTGGTATGAAGTGTTGATAAGACTCTATGGCCGGTAATAGCTGCTCTTACTGAAATTTGTGCTGTTTCTGCGTCTCTAATCTCACCAACCATAACAATATCTGGATCTTGTCTCAAAACGGATTTTAAACCACTAGCAAAGGTAAGTCCTGCCTTGTTATTAACTTGAACTTGATTAATTCCTTCTAATCTGTATTCAACAGGATCTTCTATTGTAATGATGTTTTTACTATCATCATTTACTTCTTTAAGCATTGAATATAATGTAGTCGTTTTACCACTTCCCGTTGGACCTGTTACAATAACCATTCCTTCAGGCACTTTTAAAATTTCATTGACTCTTTTCAAGTTGACGGCTGTAAATCCAAGTTCTTCTTTATTTTTAACAAGGCTAGTACGGTCCAGTAACCTGATTACAACTTTTTCTCCATAAACGGTTGGTAAAATAGAAATTCTCATGTCAATAGGAACGTTATTTACCACTGTTTCAATACGACCATCTTGAGGAATACGGCGTTCAGAAATATCCATTTTACCCATGATTTTAATACGTGTCACAATAGCCGAATGAGTTGACTTACTCGGTGACATGACCTCTCTTAAGTCACCATCAACTCTATATCTAATTCTTACATTTTTTTCAAAAGGTTCAATATGAATATCACTTGCCTTTGACTTAACTGCCTGAACAATAATAGAATTAACAAGTCTTACCATCGGTGCATTTGTCACGTCTTCGTCTTCTTCTTCAACTTCTTCTTCATAATGATCAATATTAGAGTTGAATTCCTTAACTGCCTTTTCAGCAATTTCAGATGCATCATAATAAGCCGTAATACTGTTTGTAATATCCTTATGATTACTCATAACAGGTTTAATCCTAAGACCTGTTATAATGCGAATATCATCAATAGCAATCATGTCCAGTGGGTCTTCCATTGCAAGTGTTAAGACGCCCTTATCAAGTGCTACAGGTATACATTTATGTTTTTTAGCAATCCCCTCATTTATGAGCTTGGGCACTTTGGGATCAATAAAGAAATTGTTGAGATCAATATAAGCAACCCCATATTGTTTTTCTAACACTTCATAAAGAATACGCTCAGTAATGATATTCTCTTCTATTAAAATAGTCCCTATCTTTTTACCGCTCCCCTTCTGCATTTTAAGTGCTTCTTGAAGTTGAGTCTCTGTAATATAACCGTTTTGTATTAATGCATCTCCTAATCTCACATTATGTGTCATGCTGCCTTCCTTTATCCTTGTCTACGTTATAAAAGTTACTTCCAATAGCTCTTTTTACCAAATAAAAAAAGCTGCAGTAATTAAAACTGCAGCAGAACAATCATAGTTAACCCTTAGACTTCTCACTTTGCGTCCTATACTTTCATATAGTTTGCCCTCAATATATATTTTTTCATATTATCTGAATTATTGAATCTTTTAAAACTATATCTATTATACGATAAAGCCTATAATCTGTAAATCTTTTTTTAGTGAAAAAGTCCCGTCTTTATCTAAATTTTACCCAAATATTACTTGTATAATTGGGGAATAAAACAAAACTGAAATCATAGTCGCTATCACGATTGCAGGACCAAATGGAATAGCCATTTTTCGATTTTTTTTGAACACTAAAATGAGAACAACCCCCGCTAGTCCGCCTATAATAAAAGATAGCCATAAGCTCATTAAAGCCACTTTCAATCCTGATAATAGTCCAATGACTACAAAAAGCTTAACGTCTCCCATTCCCATGCCACCTTCTTCACCATAGAAGAACATGGAAATAATAGCAATCAGCAGTAAAATACCACCCGTAGCAGCTCCCCCTGCAAAACCTGAAAAGTGCCATGCCGTCCTAAAAATCATTAAAGGTCTAAAAACTTGTAGAATAGAAACTCCAAGACCTACAACAAGACCAAAAATAATCAGTTTATCTGGAATAATCATATGATCAATGTCAGTCATCAATGCTACAATTAAAATTGAAAACAATATCCATCCCACTAGCGTTGATAAAGAATACCCAAAAGCAAGATAAACAATGACATATAAAAATCCCGTTAAAGCCTCAATTATAGGATAACGCAACGCTATATGACTTTTACAGTAACGACATTTTCCTCGAAGGAAAATATAACTTAAAAGAGGCACTAAATCCAACGTACCTAATTCATGTCCACATGTCCCACATCGACTTCTTGGTTTAACAATACTAAGTCCTTCTGGAATTCTATATATACATACATTTAAAAACGACCCTATGATAATGCCTAATAAAAACACTAAGAATATAATCAATTTTCCCTCCAAGTACTTACTCTTGCCTTATTATAACCACTTAAGTTAAAGTTATCAAGACTCATTATTTTATAGGATCTTGTAAGGCAAATTTATACTTTAAAAAAAGCTCTATAAGAAACTTGAAAAATCTCTTATAGAGCTCTACACTTATTTTAACCTTTAACTAATTATCCATTGCTTTGAGTGCTACCGAATTTAAAAGTCCCCACGGTTTATTATAATGTGGTTGGAAGAAAAAGTCGGTAAATGCCAATTCTTCAACAGTCATTTTATTTTGAATACAAACAGATAGCGTGTTCATCATTTGTGTCAAATCCCATTTCGCAATAATTTGTCCACCTAATACCACTCTTGTCTCTGCATCATATACAAGTTTTAGCATTGCCTTTTCATAGGTTGGCATAAATTCTGGACGGTTGTTTTCTTCAATAACTGCTGTTTGATAATGAATGCCAGCTGCTTTAGCTGACTCTTCTGTTAAACCTGAAGAGGCAATATCAAGATCATAGATTTTGATACCTGAAGTGCCTTGAGTACCCATATATCTCACTTTTGGTCCATGAATATTCAACCCCACTAAAGTTCCCATTCTAATCGCATTAGTCGCAAGTGGGATATAACGTTTTTCACCCGTTGGATTATAAATAACAGAACAGCAATCCCCTGCTGCAAACACATCTTTTTCACTGGTCTGCATATACTCATCTATTTTAATAGCACCATTAGGTAGCATATCAATTTGACCTTTAAGTAAATCAGTATTAGGTCTAAAACCAATACAGAGGATTACTAAATCTGTCTCATAAGCTCCCTTATCAGTAATCACCGATGACACTTTGCCGTCCTTACCTTCAAACTTTTGAACACTTTGTCCCAATGCCAATTGGACGCCTTTATCCTTAAATTCTTTTTCTGCTAAATCTGTATACGCTGGATCGAAATATTTACTCATAATACGGTCCATTGCATCAATGAGGATGACTTCTTTACCTTGTCTCTCAAACGCTTCAACCAATTCTACACCAATATATCCCGCTCCAATAACGGTAATCTTATCCGCTGATTTAGCCCGTTCAATGATATCATTGGCTTGATTAAAATTCTTAGATAACAAGATATTCTCTAAGTCTCCACCTTCAAATGAAGGAACAATAGGCCATGATCCTGTTGTATAGACAAGTTTATCATAAGTATCTTCAAACACTTCACCTGTTTGGATATCTTCTACCATCACTTTTTTATTGATTAAATCAATTTTCTTAACATCATGTTCCATTTTTGTCACGACACCCATTGATTTTAAAATCTCTGGAGAACTATAAAAAAGACCATTTTTATCCTTAACAACGCCTCCCACATAAAGCGCAATGCCGCATGATAAAAAAGATATATTGTCGTTTCTCTCATAAACAGTAATGTTCATCTCTGGATCTGTTTTTTTAATTTGATTAATGGCTGCTGTTCCCGCATGTGTACAGCCTACTACGATTGTTTTCATGAATATACCTCCGTTAAAATAATAACAATTTTGTATCCATTTCATTTACAATCATTCTATACCCAGTCTGTTAATTCTTACACAATTTAAAACCATTTAGTCATCTATTTCTTCGAATTTAAAGTCAATAGGTGGTCTCTCTGTTACTAAAGTGCCTTCATCTATACGTTTTTGGAGATAGGCTTTGTATTTGCCATCCGATCCAATCAAATGTCCTTTAACCCATTTCTCCAAAAAATCGTTTAGATAAATTAAAAATGCTGCTTCATCTTTTCTCAATTTGACCACATCAATTTGATCCAAATAAGCTGTAAACTGTCCATGTTCAATTTTGTGCTCATCAACATCTGGGTAATCGTTCCACTTTAATATCTGTTCTTCTGTCTCAAAGTGTCTTACTGCATACAAATTAAGTTTAATGAGTAGTTTTAAAATGTCATCATAAGTTTCATCTTTCAAATGATCTCGAATCAAGTCTTGAATTGTATCGACAATTTCGAAAAGTTCTTGATGTTGTTGGTCAATTTTATCAATCCCAATTCGATGTGCTTCAGTCCATTTCATAAATAGTCCTCCTCATTGTTCAATATGCATCATCTGCTTTGTGCCTTGGCTAAACTTTCCATTAATCTTTTAATCGTTTTTTGAATATTATCTGATTGATGATGATGTCCATCAAATATTAATTCTGATTCATAGCCTTCTTTCCGTTCAAGATGTTCCGCCATCGTCCTTATCGGTTCACTATAAACAGATAAGTCAGCTAATGCTGTTTTATCTTCAATGTGATTAATCTTATTTTGAATCACATCAAGAAGATAATGATTTAAATCCCTCAATTCAAGAATGGATTCAAAATAGGGTGATACTTTTTTCTTAGAGTGTCTTTCCTTTTTCATATCTGATAAATGAGAAAAAAGAAAATCAATATCTGAGAAAAGTAAAGAGACTTCACGTTTCAAATCTCTTAATGCTTCAAGTTCTATATTAGGTTTTAGGCTTTCAAATTTATCAGATATTGTATACAAAATATATGCCATTCGTTTTTGAATCATTGACTTATAGAAAAAAAGAGAAAAGAGATAGTTGTAAAAAATAGCTACTAATACACCTGATCCTAACGCTAACATTCTAAGCCTAAAGGTTAAAAACATGCTCGGCTCACCAAATGCATTAAATTGAACGTACTGTGTCATATAGATAGCTGTGAATATGGCAACAGCCGATACATTTTTCCAATCTATCACTAACGAAATATAGAGCGTCAATGCTACCGCTAAAGGGACTGTAATAGCGTTAACATTAAAATAATAGACCAGTAATGCGGTCACTACCCCTCCTAATACACTGGCCTTAATTTGATCCCATCCACTTCTTATACCTGAGATAGTTACCGGTTCAATGGTCAACATCAATCCGAATAAGACAGAAATCATATCTTTCCCAATATATTGGTTCTTACTAAAAAGTATATAAGCAGTGAAGATGCTTAAAAAACTTTTCAAGATATAAAGGGGTGAATCATACAAAAAAGCTTCCTTTTTTAATAAAAAGCCACGTTTAAAAAGCCACATTTTTTCCTCCAAAGGTCTAATATATTTTGTTTACCCTATCCTGCTTTTATCAAGCAAATTATTGTCAATTAGGACTGACGATTTAAACCTTTCAAATAGCTGATGAAGAAAATCTAGCCTCTTTTTATCTTAAGATAATCTGCTGCTAGATTTAGGTATTTCAATGGCTCTTCATATTTTAGCTGTTTATACCGTCTTTAAAGATTTTACAATTTCTTCAAGTTTACTGCTCAATCCTTCTTGTTCTTTAGAATGTCCTGCCAACACTTCAATATTTGTCGTTATTTTTTTATTTTCTTCTGACAAAGATTGAAGCAAACCAGAGATACGCGCTGCAAACGCACTGGTTGAGTCAGACATTTTCTGAACTTCAGTTGCAACGACAGCAAAGCCTTTTCCATGCTCACCAGCCCTTGCAGCTTCAATATTGGCATTGAGACCTAATATTTTAATTTGTTGTGTAATCTTATTGATTGCACTAACCATTTCATCGGTCTGAACAATGTAGTTCTTTGACTCTTCTGAAGATTGTCCCAATAAGGAATTAATCTGATTAATCGCTTGAGTTCCTGATATTAAATCATTCATTTGTGAATAGAGTTCTTGACTTATTTCATTCATTTTATTTAATTGGACATTGAGCTTTTCAGAAGCTTCGATTTGTTTATCTACCATTTGCATCATCAATTTGGCAACATCTGATTCAACAATTTTTTTCGTTGGATATAAAGCGTGTAGCTTATCTTGAACGCCCTTATTCCCTGTTGCTTCAATAATCATCTCCACATTGTCGCTAATTTGACGTAAGTCCGTTAAGGTTTGAATCTTTAAATTTTGGGCTAATGTCATGCCTTGACACTGAAGGTTCTGATCAACTACGCTGACAATTTCAACACTTTCCATTGCTTGAAATAATCTAATGAGTTTTGCCCCACCCTTGCCACAGCCTACAATTGAAATTTTCATAATACCCCCTAGTTATTTTTTTCGTATTCCTCATGCATTTTCCAATATGACTAATCTGCTATTATTTTTTTAGAATACTGCATCAATATAATCATAATTGCAAATAAAACACTTGTGACACCATTATTCAGGAGAACAACCTGCCCATAGGCAAACCAATACAAAAAAACTTGATCTGGATTGGTATTCTTCACCGTTTGATCAAACATCATATATAAAATGGCTGCTACAATAACGATTAAAGACTTGTTCGATTTTTCTTCATCAATGTTTAAGTTCTTTTCATGTCCAATTGCAAATAAGACAGGTAGTAAAATGAAAGCGGCTAGAATAAAAAAGATTACAACACTTACATGCACCGTTGCTTCTAAGAAAGGTGTTTTCTTCATTAGCATTTGTATGCCTTTAATAAAAATGATATAGACAAACATGAGTTGTCCTCCTAATATAATATCACCTTTAATGCGCAAACGAATATAGTGCTTTTTTACAAAATCAACAAATGATTTAAGTTCCTTTTTCTTCATTTTTCCCTTACGATTTAGACACTCTTCATAAGAAGACAAGTCCATTTGACTTAAACACTTCTTAAGATGCTTAATCTCTTTTTCAGGTGCTTTCGTATCATGATAGTAGTTGTCTATTGCTTCATATGCTTTTTCAGAAACTTTTGGGAGTTTTAAATTGAAACGCTTAAGTTGGTGAAGATCAAAAGCGAGAATACCAACTAACCCCAAAAATACAACCAAGCTTATTACTGCTAGTGTTTGGTTCACAAGCCATAAATAATCAAAAACCAAACTGACTACAACTAATAACAAATTCCATACTATAATACGATTTCTTATCATATGTCCTCCTTATATACCCTTAATTAGTATATGATTTATCAAAAAAAATGTAAAGATAATGAATTTTTTTTAAAGTAAAAGATATATCTTAATAACTTATGGATATATATAGAAATAGTTATTAAGAAACCTATAATCTAGGAGGGGGAAAATTTGAAAAAACTACCATTTAATATTCAGTTTATGAAGCAGCTGATGATGCGAAAAGTGCTTTATGCTCTCATCCCCATCATCATTGCAGCGGTCTACTTCTTTGGGCTAAGAGTTCTGATATTATTAGTTCTTGTCAGTTTATTTGGGGCACTGACTGAGTGGGTATTTGTCAGAAAAACGACAAGGAAAATCTCTGAAGCAGTATGGGTCACAAGTGCACTTTATACTTTAACCCTACCGCCCTCAACACCTTATTGGATTGCAGCACTCGGTATTATTTTTGGTGTCCTTTTTGGCAAAATGGTTTTTGGCGGCTTTGGTAAAAATCCGTTTAATCCAGCTCTTGTCGGACGTGCCTTTGTTTACGTTAGCTTTCCAGAGTTTATGACTGTTCGTTGGAATAGACCTTTTAGTGGTTTTCCCGGAGGCTTTGTTCATTACATAGGAGAAACCATCGACACTATCTCTACCGCAACCCCCATGAACATGTTCCGTTCAACAGGAGAAACGCTTCCTCTAGGCCGCCTACTCTTTGGACAAATAGCAGGAAGTATCGGAGAAACCAGTGCCATTCTCATTATTCTTGCTGGAATTTATTTAATTGTCACTAAAACCGCAGCAAAAGAGACTATTATCAGTGTATTGCTAGGATTTATCGCCACTAATTCAGTATTTTACTGGCTAGGTTCAAGTGTTCCAAACCCACTTTATGGCTTCTTAGCGGGAGGTATTCTATTTGGTGCAGTCTTTATGGCAACTGATCCCATCTCTTCTCCAAAGACATTTGAAGGTCGTATCATCTATGGTCTCTTAATTGGTATCATTACGGTTGTTATTAGGGGGTTCTCACTTTTTGCAGGCGGCGTGATGTTTGCCATCCTTATTGGCAACACCTTTGCACCTATTATTGATGAGGGTGTTAAAGCCTTAAAAGCTCGCAAGTCAAAATTATCTAAGGGGGATGCGTAATGGCTAAAAAGAAAAAAATTCTTTCACCGGTTCTCTTTATGATTGTTCTCACAGCAATTTACACTCTTGCTCTTGCCTCGATTAATGCCGCTTCTGCAGACCGCATTGAGGCACAAGCACAACTTAACAATCAAAAATCAATCCTGTATACACTTGATATCCCTTATGAAAATGAAGAAACTTTGCAGTCTATCTTTGATAGCGACATTAAGCAATACGAATTTGAAGGACAGCCCTACTACACTTATACTGAAGATGGTGATTTAAAGGCTTATGTTTTTGAGTTTAGTGGCAGAGGACTATGGGGAACTATTACAGGTTATATAGCACTCACACCTAAACTCGATGAAATTCTAGGTGTTGATTTCATCTCACATTCAGAAACACCTGGTCTTGGTGGTCGTATTGATGAAAACTGGTTTAAAGACCAATTCCGTAATTTGCCAGTAGACAAGACTCCTTATTTGGTTTTTACACCTGCAGATAAGGGGAACATTGATGCTATATCCGGAGCAACGTTAACTTCTAATTCTGTACGTGATATGCTTAATCAATTTATAAACTTGATACAAAATGCAAAAGAAGGGGGCGAGCTCAATGGGTGAAGTCAAACGCATTTTTAAAGAAGGTCTGATTAAAGATAATCCCGTTTTTAGACAAATTCTTGGGATTTGTTCTTCTCTCGCTGTTACCAATTTACTCATGAATTCATTAGTTATGGGCATTGGTCTTATGTTTGTAGCTGGATTGTCTAGTTTTACCGTTTCAATGATTCGAAATTACACGCCTAAACATATTAGAATGATGGTGCAAACACTTATTATTTCAGCCTATGTTATCATTCTTGATATTTTTCTAAAAGCCTACTGGCCATCCATGTCCAAGGCACTTGGTCCTTATGTCGGTCTTATTATTACCAACTGTATCATCATGGGAAGAACAGAAGCTTTTGCACAAAAAAACAAACCATTCATTTCTCTTCTTGATGGCGTTTTTATGGGAGCCGGTTACCTCGTTGTACTTCTATTCATTGCATTCTTTAGAGAACTATTAGGTTTTGGGTCATTGTTCGGTATACAAATTTTAGGGGCAAATTGGGTCAATTGGACACTTATGATAATGCCACCGGGAGCTTTCTTCATGCTCGGCATCGTCATCTGGATTTCAAAACGTCTATTCCCAAAAGATGATGAAAAAGGAGGCGCTAAAGCATGATAGAAATTAATCCGATTGTCATATTATTTGCAGCCATTTTTACTAACAATATGATTTTATCCAATTTCCTAGGTATGTGTTCGTTTATAGCTGTTTCAAGTGAAATTAAAACTTCACTCAGCTTAGGGCAAGCTGTCACTTTTGTTTTAGCTTGTACATCTGTCATTAACTATTTTATCTATCATTACATTCTTGAACCTTGGGGACTCGAATATTTACGCTTTATTGTTTTTATTATCGTCATTGCCGCCTTTGTTCAGCTTGTAGAAATGATTATTGAAAAATACTTTGAATCACTTTACTACTCATTGGGGATTTTCTTACCCCTAATCACTGTAAACTGCGCTATTTTAGGTGTTTCCCTATTTATGATTATTCGCGATTATAATTTAATCCAATCATTTATGTTTGGGATTGGTTCAGGATTAGGATGGACATTAGCCATTGTGGCTATGGCAGGGATTAGACAACGCATCAAAAATGCAAAACTCCCAAAAGGTCTTGAAGGACCTGGCATCACACTCATTATCACAGGCATTATGGCCTTGGCCTTTTTAGGCTTTTCAGGCATCGTTCAAATACAGTAAAGGAGGACTTATGAATCCCATTTTTGTATCCGTACTAACCATGAGTGGTATCACTGGCACCCTTGCTTTTTTACTCTCTGTCGCCAATAAAACCATTGGAGATTATGGTGAGAAAACACTTCTGATTAATGGTGAGAAAGAATATACCGTAGATGGTGGGGCAACATTGCTTTCAACCCTGATTGAAGAAAAGGTTTTTATTCCTTCAGCTTGTGGCGGAAAAGGCTCCTGTGGCTACTGTAAAGTCAAAGTACTCGAAGGCGGTGGCCCTGTCCTCGCTACAGAGAAAAGTTATGTGACAGATGATGAGGAAAAAGAAGGTATTCGCCTCTCTTGTCAATTAAAAATTAAAGACAATATTAAAATTGAAATCCCAGAAGAATTGTTTAATGTAAAACAATACGATTATCATGTTGAATATATTAAAACTGAAACACCTACCATCAAACATTTAAGAGTGAATTTACCTGAGGGTGAAGAAATTTCTTTTAAGGCAGGACAATACGTTCAAATACTGGCACCTAAGTATAAGGGGAATGATGAAGAAGTCTACAGAGCTTACTCCATCGCTTCTTCGCCAAGTGATAACAAAGGTGTAGAACTTTATATTGGTCTGGTTAAAAATGGGATTGCTTCAACCTTTGTTCACGACTATTTAAAAGAAGGCAATCAACTTACTGTCGTTGGTCCATATGGTGACTTCTTTTACCAAGACCATGATAATGAAATGGTTTTGGTTGCCATTGGTACCGGAATGGCACCCATAATGTCTATACTCAAGTACATGAGGGATCAAGGAATTGATCGGAAAGCTACTTTCTATTTTGGGGCAAGAACGCGAGAAGATTTATTTGAACTTGAGACTCTTGAACAGCTTCAAAAAGATCTACCCAACTTTAAATTTATGCCTTGCCTTTCAAGACCAAAAGACTCAGACCACTGGGAAGGTGAAGTGGGAAGAGTGACTGATTTACTTCAAAAATATCTTGAAAATGCAAACGATAAAGAAGCCTATCTCTGTGGGAGTCCGGTCATGATTGATTCTGTCATTCCCATTTTAGAAGAAAAAGGCATGCCAAGTGAAGCTATTTTATATGACAAATTTGACTAATCACTCTCTATAAAAAAAAGCCTGCCATCAAATGATGGCAGGCTTTCTTTGTGGGGTTGATAAACCTCTTTACTATTTATACAAAGGAAATTTATCACATAAGTTTTTAACTCTTACTCTAGCCGGTTCTAAATCTTCTGTACGATGATCAATCACCCAGCCTATGATACTTGCAATTTCTTTCATTTCATTTTCTTTAAAGCCTCTTGTAGTAGAAGCAGGTGTTCCCAATCTCAAACCACTTGTCACGAATGGACTTGCAGTTTCATTTGGCACTGTATTCTTATTACAAGTAATTCCAATACTGTCTAATAATTTTTCAGCTTCTTTACCTGTAATATCCTTATTTCTCAAGTCTACTAACATCAAGTGATTGTCAGTGCCACCTGATACAATTTTAAAACCTTCAGCAGCTAAGGCTTCAGCTAAAACTTTGGCATTCTTAACAACTTGTCCTTGATACACTTTAAAGTCTTCTGACATGGCTTCTTTAAAACAAACTGCTTTCGCTGCAATAATGTGCATTAAAGGGCCCCCTTGAATACCAGGGAAAATAGTTTTATCAATGGCTTTTGCATACTCTGACTTGCAAAGAATCGCTCCACCTCTAGGTCCTCTCAATGTTTTATGAGTTGTTGTTGTCACAAAATCTGCATAGGGAACAGGATTTGGATGATAACCTGTTGCCACAAGTCCTGCTATATGTGCCATATCTACCATCATCAATGCGCCAACTTCATCACAAATTGATCGGATTTTTTCAAAATCAATGATTCTTGAATAGGCACTTGCTCCCGATACAATCATTTTAGGTTTTTCTTTAATTGCCATTTCTCTTAAAGCATCATAATCAATTAAACCTTCTTCATTGACACCATATGAAACAAAATCATAAAGTTTACCTGAAAAATTCACTGGGCTACCATGTGTTAAATGTCCCCCATCAGATAAATTCATTCCTAAAATTTTATCACCTGGTTCTAAAACTGCCATATAAACACCCATATTAGCTTGAGAACCTGAATGGGGTTGTACGTTAGCATGGTCAGCACCAAATAAAGCGGTCATACGATCACGTGCTAAATTTTCAGTGATATCAACAAATTCACAGCCGCCATAATATCTCTTTCCAGGATAGCCTTCTGCATATTTATTGGTTAAATGTGAACCCATAGCTGCCATAACAGCTTGACTGGTAAAATTTTCTGAAGCAATCAATTCAATATTACTTGATTGTCTTTGTAATTCTTTTTCCATTGAATCATAAAGTTCTGGGTCGTTTTGTTTAATTAAATCCAAATTCATGATGTTCCCCTTTCAAATAAGATACTTTTTTATTTTTTCTTAGGGCTTAGATGAATGGCTTCCCCTAAGATTCCCATACTTGCTTCAGCAAAAGCTTCCGAAAGCGTCGGGTGTGCATGAATTGTATCGGCAATATCTTTAACACTCATGTGATGATTAATTGCCAGCGTGCCTTCATGTATTAAATCCGAAGCATGCGGTCCTAAAATATGAACACCAATAATCTTGTCTTGTTCATCAGATAAGACTTTAATAAAGCCCTCTCCTTCTCCAATAGCTAACGCTTTTCCATTAGCTGCAAACATAAATTTAGACTTATGATATGTGATATTTTGAGCGCTTGCTTCTTCTTCAGATAAGCCCACTGTTGCTATTTCTGGAAAAACGAAAATGCAACTAGGTGTTGCCTTGAAATCAGTGGTATTATTCACGCCCATAAGGTCATCCACCGCCTTAATTGCCTGATGAGAGGCTACATGAGCAAGCATAAGTTGACCTGTTACATCACCTATAGCATAAATGCCTTTGATATTCGTTTCAAAATTTTCTGAAACAGGTATGCCTTTATGATGACATATCACCTGTGTGTTTTCTAAACCTAATTTCTCAATTGCAGGTTGTCTTCCAGTAGATAATAACACTATTTCACTGTCAAGTGCAACCTCTCCCTTTTTATTTTTTCCAAAGACTTTAAGCCCCCCGCTTAAGTCCTTTTCAATTTTAACCACTTGAGTTCCTTTATGAACTTTGATGCCTTTTCTTTTCAACGTTGCCGTATACCGTTTTGAAAGTTCTTCATCAATTTGCGGAAGTAGCCGATCAGCATACTCAATGACATTTACTTCAGTCCCTAACGCATTAAATATACCTGCAAATTCCATCCCTATCACACCGCCCCCCACGATGGTCAAGTTTTTAGGAATCGTTTGTATCTCAAGAAGTGCCTTACTGTCTAAGACGCCTTCTAAATCAGTGCCTTCTATTGGCAATACTGAAGACTTTGAGCCTGTTGCAATAATAATATTTTCAGATTCAAGTTGCTTAATTTCACCATCACTCTGAGTCACTTCAATCACATAATCCGAGATAAATCTAGCCGTTCCACGGATTAAAGTAATTTGATTGGCTTCAATGAGCTGTTCCACCCCTTTAACCAACTGATTGACCACTTTTTCTTTACGTGCCATCATTTGAGGAAGATCTAAAGTATAATCACCTTCAAGTCTTATACCGTACTCAGATAAATGCGACATTGTATGAATAACTTCTGCATTTTTATAAAGTGTTTTGGTTGGAATACACCCATAGTTAAGACAAGTGCCCCCCACTTTATGTCCTTCTATGAGTGTCACTTCTGCTCCCAGTTGAGCAGCATGAATCGCCGCAACATAGCCACCTGGTCCAGCCCCAATGACAAGTACTTTTTTCGACATTTTGTCCCCCTTATTCCTCGGTCCATTTTAAGATCGGTTTTCTGGCTGCTAAAACTTCATCTACACGTCGAATAGTTGTCGTTGTTGGTGCATTTTTAAGTAACTCTGGTTCTTGATCCGCTTCAATCGCTATTGCCTTCATCACTTCAATAAAACCATCAATGGTTTCTTTACTTTCTGTTTCAGTTGGTTCAATCATAATCGCATTTGGAACAACCAATGGGAAATAAATAGTAGGCGGATGGTAACCATAATCTAAAAGTCTCTTGGCAACATCTAATGTTGAGCACTCAGTAATGCCACCCTTAAGACCTGCCAAAACAAATTCATGCTTACAGATTTGATCATAAGGTAAAGCATAAGCTTCTTTAAGGTGATGCTGCATATAATTAGCATTAAGAACAGCTATATCACTGATTCTGTCCAAGCCTTCCGCACCCATCGTTAAAATGTAAGTGTATGCTCTAACCAAAATACCAAAGTTGCCATAAAATCCTTTAACTTTACCAATGCTCAATGGTCGATCATTGTCTAATATAAATTGTCCTTCTCTTAAAGTCACAATCGGTTTTGGCAAATAATCTTCTAAAAATTTCTTAACGCCAACTGGACCCGCTCCTGGGCCACCACCACCATGTGGTGTTGAAAAAGTCTTGTGTAAATTATAATGAACAACATCAAATCCCATATCGCCTGGGCGTGCCTTACTCAAAATAGCATTGAGATTAGCCCCATCATAATAGAGCAATCCGCCACCTTCATGAACAATTTCAGCAATTTCGACAATATTTTTTTCAAAAAGACCCAAAGTGCTTGGATTGGTTAGCATGAGTCCTGCTATTTCATCATCCATTTTTGCTCTTAAGTCCGCTACATCAACACCACCATCTGGCGCAGATTTAACTTCAACAATATCAAATCCTGCTACATTGGCACTTGCTGGATTGGTTCCGTGAGCTGAATCGGGTACGATAATTTTATGTCGCTTGCTTTGACCTATTTCTTTTAAATAGGCTTTAATAATCATTAGACCTGTAAGTTCCCCTTGAGCCCCTGCTGCTGGCTGCAAAGTAAACGTATCCATACCCCCAATTTCACATAACTTTTTCTGTAAATCATACATGAGACCTAAAGCCCCTTGAATTTGAGAAATGGGTTGATAGGGATGTAAATCTCTAAAACCCGCAAGTCCTGCCATATCTTCATTGATTTTGGGATTATACTTCATCGTACATGACCCCAGTGGATAAAAACCTGTGTCTACACCAAAATTTTTAAGACTTAACTGGGTAAAATGTCTTACCACTTGAGGCTCACTGACTTCAGGAAGCTGAATACTTGTACCTCGAAGCATTTCAGGAGGAATTACAGTATCAATATCGACCTCTGATACATTACAAGTTGGCATACGATAACCACGTCGCCCAGCTCTTGATAATTCAAAAATGAGTGAATCATATTTTACCATGTCATCGCCTCCAATACTTTAATGAATGCATCTATTTCAGACTTTGTTCTTTTTTCAGTTACACAGAAAAGAATTTGCTGTTTCTTAGAAGCATCAATTTGTTTCAGAGGAAGACCTCCTAAATAACCTTTTTCTGCAAGCAAACGATTAAGAAGATCTACATCTCCATCTGTTTCAAGGACAAATTCCCTAAAATAAGGTTTCGAATAGACTGGTCTAAATTTACCTGTTTTAATGAGTTTATCATGTGTATAAATGGCTTTTTGAGCAGTTTGAGTTGCAACCTCTTTCAAACCTTCTTTACCGAGTAAACTCAAGTAAATAGTTGCAGCAAGTGCATTTAAAGATTGATTTGAACAAATATTAGACGTTGCTTTATCTCTTCTAATATGTTGTTCTCTCGCTTGTAAGGTTAGGGTAAAAGCACGTTTGCCATCTAAATCAACTGTTTGTCCGACAATACGACCTGGAAGTTTACGCATTTGCTTTTTACTCGCTGCCATAAATCCTAGGTGAGGGCCTCCAAAATTAAGGGCATTCCCTAAAACTTGTCCTTCCCCAACTACAATATCAGCTCCATATTCTCCAGGTGTTTTAAGAAGTCCTAGAGAAATTGGATCAACATTCATAATCATTAATGCCTTATGTTGATGAGCCAATTCTGTCAACTCTTCACAAACTTCAATATTTCCATAGAAATTAGGTGATTGAACAATCACACCTACCATTTCATCAGATGCTTTCTCCTTTAAAAAATGAATATCAGTGACACCGTCTTTTTCTGGTATTTCGATAACGTCAATCTCTCTAAAACGCATATACGTTTTAACAACCGCCTTAACATCAGGATGCATTGTCGCCGAAATGAAAAGCTGACTCCCCTTTTGATTGACTGCTGCAAGCATAGCAGCTTCTGCTGTTGCTGATGCTCCATCATACATTGAAGCATTAGCCACTTCCATGTCAGTCAGATTGGCTATCATCGTTTGATATTCAAAAATAGCTTGTAATGTCCCCTGGCTGATTTCTGGTTGATAAGGGGTATAGGCTGTATTAAATTCTGAACGTGAAATTAAATGCCCTACCACAGAGGGAATAGCATGGTCATATGCTCCTGCACCTAGAAAACAAACTAAGTCATCTGTACTGGTATTTTCTCTTGCCAGTCCTCTAATATGCTTTGAAACTTCAGGTTCTGATAGGGGTTCATTGAGATTTAAGCGTCGATTTAAACGAATCTCTTCTGGTATATCTGAAAAGAGGACATCAATATTGTCAATTCCTAAAACCGATAGCATTTCTTTGATGTCTTCTTCAGTATGTGAAATATAGGGAAACATTTATTCCTCCTCGTCAGTGAGACTTTCGTATGCTTTTGGTGAGAGTAATTGGTCAAGTTCACTTGTATCTGCCATCTTAACTTTAACAATCCAATTTTCATAAGCATTCTCATTAATGAGTGCAGGATCATCTTCTAAAGCTTCATTGACCTCTACAATAGTTCCTGTCACAGGCATTAGCACATCAGATGCTGCTTTAACCGACTCAATTGTACTCAAGTTTTCTTCAGCATCAATGCTATCATCTATTTCGGGAAGTTCTACATAAACAATGTCACCTAATTGGTGTTGTGCATAATCAGTAATACCTATTGTTGCAAAATCACCTTCAACTTTTACCCATTCATGGTCTTTCGTGTAGTATAAATCTGATAAAATTTTCATTGTTTTTCCTCCTTGTTTTTTAAAGGTTTGTAGCGCCTTCATGTTTTGTATTTTATATTTTTTTATTACTTTTTATAATTTTTTTGGTAAAATCGCTTACTTACAATCGTTGCTGGTAAAACACGCTTACGAATTTGAATGTCTAAAGCATTGCCCATCTTGGCATATTCACTCTCTATTAAGGCCAATCCTATATTTTTCTTTAATGTTGGAGAAAAATAACCTGTTGTAACCATTCCAATCACTTTACCTTCTGATAAAACATCATAGCCATGTCTTGGAATCCCTTTTTCCATTTCAAATCCTACAATTTTGCGTTTTAGACCTGCCTCTTTTTGTTTTTGGAGAGCTTCTTTACCAATAAATTGATCTTTGTCCAGTTTGACAAAAAAGCCAAGTCCAGCTTCAAGAGGGGTAATTGATTCTGAAATTTCATTACCATAGAGAGGCAAATTGGCTTCAAATCTCAAGGTGTCTCTTGCACCTAATCCCGCTGGTTTAAGCCCTAAATCTTCTCCTGCTTCCATCAACGCCTTCCAGACTTTTACGATTTCATCTGCCTTAGCATAAACTTCAAAACCGTCTTCTCCTGTATAGCCTGTTCTTGAAATAAGACATTTAACGCCATCAACCATTATATCTGGCTGACAATAAAAGAAGCCAATATGATCTAAGTTTACAGCCACTTGTTTTTGTAAAATAGCTTGTGCATGAGGTCCCTGAATAGCCACTTCTCCTATTTCATGCGAAATATTTTCAAGTTCGCAGTCAAAAGAAGCACTTTGTTTTAGCATCCATTCGTAATCTTTTTCAACATTACTCGCATTAATCACAAGATAATAATCATTATCGTCTAAATGATAGACTAAAAGATCATCGACCACCCCTCCATCTTCATAGCACATCATTGTATAAATAACTTGATTAGGATTGAGCTTAGAGATGTCGTTTGTTACTAAGTATTGGACAAATTTCTGAGCTTCTGGGCCTTTAATGGTTACCTCACCCATATGAGAGACATCAAAAATACCTGCAGCCTGTCTTACCGCCTCATGTTCTTCTATAATGCCTTCATACTGTACTGGTAATGCCCATCCTGCGAAATCAATGATTTTGCCACCTAGCGCTTTATGAGTTTCATAAAGGGGTGTTTGTTGAACTCTATCCATATCTTCCTCCTTGTGCACACATTTAATACACTCATTATTTACCCCAAAGTGGGTTGGCTATTCTATTATCAAGCAATAAAAAAGAGGTACATAAAGCGCACGACAAAACGACGCCTTATATACCTCTGTTTCTTATACCTGAGATTATTTCACTACTATCAAAGCTTAACAGTCCATTTATTTTGCTACTTTAATATATGCTTTTATGACCCGTTGTCTTTGTTAGAGTGTTTCCTTCGGTGCCTTTTTAAAAAAGGTCTCTCCAGAGTGCCATCCGATAATACTATGTGTGCCTGAGAGTTTCTGAAGAACTCGGCAAGTCCTTTCATTGCTCCTTCGGCTATCTTTCTACAGATATCTCGCATTATCATCATCTGGGATATTTAGTTATACTCATATTGTATTGGAGTATTCAGAATTTTTCAATGTCTTTTTATAAAAACAATGTATATTTTTTCTTTAACAAGTCAAAAAACATCTCATTTTATTCATATTTATAAAGCTTTATCGTCCACATGGTCTAAAAATGCAACGATATCAGGGACTACTGACTCTACTGTGCCCTTCACAAATGGGTTTTTAAGATTAGCCAATTCAACAAGTTCTAAGAAAGGTTTAGATCCACCTGCGTTACAAAGTTTTAAATAATCCGACCAAGCACTTTCTCTGTCTTCATTAAATTTAACAAAAAATTGGAAAGCACAAACTTGAGCTAAAGTATAGTCTATATAATAAAATGGATCAGTAAAAATATGACCTTGACGGAACCAAAAAGCACCTTTATCTAAAATTTGATTTTCAGCATAATTTCTATGCGGCAAATACTTGTGTTCTAGCTCACGCCATTTGGCTTTTCTTTCATCTGGTGACACGTTAGGATTTTCATAAACATAATGCTGAAATTCATCAACGAGAACACCATAAGGTAAAAATAAAAGAGCTTCACTCAAATGATTAAATTTATACTTTTCTGTTTCATTTTCAAAGAAAAGTTCCATCCAAGGCCATGTGATAAACTCCATACTCATAGAATGAATTTCACAGGCTTCAAGTGTTGGATAATTGTATTCTGGAACTTCAAATTGACGGCTTTGATAACCTTGAAAAGCATGACCTGCCTCATGTGTTAAAACATCTACATCACCTGATGTTCCATTGAAATTGGAGAAGATAAAAGGGGCTTGATAGTCTGCTAAATAAGTACAGTACCCTCCGCCAGATTTACCTTTTTTAGCCACCAAATCCATAAGCTCATGGTCTAGCATAAAGTTAATAAACTCACCTGTTTCTGGTGACAATTCTTCATACATTTGCTTCCCTTTTTCAAGAATCCAGTCTGGATTACCTTTAGGCTTAGCATTTCCTGATTTAAAAGCAATGGGTTCATCATAGTAGTAAAGTGTTTCAAGACCAAGTCTTTCTCTTTGTCTCTCTTTAAGACGAGTCGCAATAGGAACAATATTGTCTAAAATCTGTTGTCTATAGCCTGCGACCATTTGACTATCATATTCTGTTCGATTAAGACGCATGTAAGCAACTGGCACAAAATTATCATACCCAAGTTTTTGAGCAATTCGGTGACGCACTTTAACCATGCGGTCATAAACGCTATCAAATGCGGCTTCATTTTCTAAGAAAAATTCTGAAACAGCTTCTTGAGAAGCTTTTCTCACTTCACGGTCTTCTGATTCATAATAAGGAGTCATTTGAGCCAAATTGCGTTCTTCACCATCAAACATGATTTTGGCTGAAGATCTCAATTTTGTATACTCACTCATTAAAGCATTTTCTTCTTTTAAGTCTGCTAAGATTTCATCTTTAAAGGTCTTAAGCGTCACACTTGCCAAATCAAATAATTGATGTCCAAAAGTTTCTTTAAGTGCTTCTTTATACGGTGATTGATCCAATTTTCGATAAATTGCATTGGTTAATGCTTCAAATTCCGGTCTTACATCATCAAAATAGTCCGTTTCCTTTGAATAAAATGGATCTAATGTGTTAATTGTAAATCGAATATCTACAATGACACCCATCGTATCAAAATGATTTCTAACTGCATTTATTTTTTTGAGTATCCCAATCTGTTCTTCAGCACTTGATGCCTTTTCAAATTCTGAAAGCAAGCTTTCTATTTCACTTTTAATCTGGTCCATATTGGGACGCTCATATTGATAATCTTTAAATTTCATTTTATCCCTCCTTAGTGATTATATGGTCTCATTATACCATAATGATCGAAGTATATAATTTTTTTTATATGGTATATCTTAAACCGCTATTCACTCTCAGGATGACTCGCTTGATCTTTATGGTAGACCATCGAATAAACAAGTGGGACAAAAACCAAGGTCAATAACGTTGAAATCAATAGGCCCGACATAAGGGCAACTGCCATAGGTTTAAAAAGTTCACTATTGCTAAAGGCTAATGGAATCAGACCAATTACAGTTGTTATGGTTGATAAAATAATAGGTCTAAACCTAACTACAGACGCTTCCCGACAAGCGGCATCAACTGACAAGCCTTGGTCACGTTTTCCATTAATGAAATCAAGTAAGACAATGGCATTGTTCACAACGATACCAATTAAACTGATAATCCCCAATAATGCTGTAAATGACAGCGGTTGTCCTACCATAAAGAGCCCAAATAAAGACCCCGCTGATGCAAGTGGTACTGTAAAAAGGATAATGAAAGGTTGCTTGAACGATTTAAATTGAATCATAAGAATGGTAAAAATGATAAGCAATGCTGCAATCGCTGCAATACCAAGATTTCCAAAATACTTAGTAATCATTTCACTTTCACCATCAAACTCATAAGAAACGCCATTCAAATCAATCTCATTAAACCTTGATTTAAATGCTTGTTCCACATCGCTTCGACTAAAATTGGTAACAACATCAGATGAGACGCGCACAGAATATTTTTTATCAAATCGCGTTATTGTTGGCGTTACCTCTTTAAGGTTAACCTGTGCCACATCTTTAACCAGTATTTTATTTCCTGTGACCGAAGATTTAATCATCATATTTTCGATGTCTTCAATGCTATTGATATCTGATTTTACAACAATATCGTTTTCATTGCCATTGGCTCTCAAAGTGCTTGTCGCCCTACCACTTAAAGCAATGCTCACTTCATTTAATAAATCATACTTGGTAATGCCTAAATACGTTGCTTTCGCTTCATCAACATCAATATTGAATTCATAAGTTTTCTTACTTAAGTCACTTCTAACATTTTTGCTGCCTTCAATGGACTCTAAAATATCAATGGCTTGGTCTGATGCCGCCTCAATTGCTGTTAAGTCATCGCCAAAGAAACGAACATTGATAGGTGACCCTATTGGTTCAGCATATTCCAGTTCTTTAACAGTCGCTTCTCCACCGACAAGATGGCTATCAATTTTATTTTGAAGATATTCGAGATAAGGCGTATTCTTTTTAAATGGCGTTTGATCTAAATCAACCTTTAAGAGGATTTGAGCATTATCTGGAATATCAGTAGTAATACTCATAGTTGTATAAAATTTAGGCAAACCACCACCAATTGCTGTTGTATAATACTTAATTCCCTTTTCTTGACTCAGTAGGTCTTCTATTTGATCTGTTACTTTTTTAGTATAGTCAATGTCTATGTTTTTATCGGCTTTGATATCAATGTACATCACATCTTTATCCGCTTTAGGAAAAAAGGTAATGTCTGTAAAAATCAAAGAAGACGCTAATAAACCAATCATCAGAATGGCAATACCAAAAGACCTTTTTTTATGTTGTAATGCATGATTTAGCATCTTATAGATAAAGGTATTTTCCATCTTCATTTTTTTAGAATGATGCTGTGGTTTAAAAAAGATATAAGCCATAGAAGGCGTCACAAATAGAGCAATCACATAAGAGGCCGCTAGAGCAAGGACGACAATAATCGGCAGCGACTTAACAAAATCACCAGCAAGCGATTCTAACATCATCAATGGTGAAAAGGCAGCCACAGTCGTCAAGGTCGACGATAAAACGGGAATACTAACTTCTTTTGCCCCGTCAACACACGCAGACAACTTATCATCACCCTTATCTAATTTTAACTGAATGGAATCACTTACAACGATGGCATTATCCACTAACATCCCTAAAGCAACAATTAGAGCTGTAACTGAAATTTGATGAATAGAAATATTAAATAGTGGCAAAATCGCAAATGTTGCCAGTATCGAAAGTGGAATTGCTAGAGAAACAATTATCGCATTTCTAGCCCCCATCCCTATGAATACGACTATAATCACCAGTACAATTCCCATTAAAAGGCTTCTAATAAACCCTGATATTGAATTTGAAACATCTTCTGGTTGAAAAACGACTTCATTAAAGTGAAGATTTTCCGGTAAATCTGATTTAATGTCATTGATTGATTTTCTAACGTCTTTACCAATCGTAATGACATTTCTTCCCTTTTCAAAATAACCAGTCAAAAGAATTGCTTTCTGTCCTTCATGAAGATACTTGGCATTGGCTTGCTTATTTTCATAATAAACATGAGCAATATCCTTCAGTCGAATAACAGAACCATTATCTTGTGAAACTCCTATGATAAGGTTTTCAATATCTTCAAGTTGATCAAAAGTACCATCAATAGTCAAATTAATTTTAGATTGACCATCATCAATTTTACCTGATGGAATTTCTAAATTTTGGCTCTGAATCAGCTGTAGGATGTCTGAAAGTGAAAGGTTAAGGCGATTAAGGGATGCATAGTCTACATCGACACTCACTTGTTTTTCTACTTCACCAATCACTTCAAATTTAGAAACCCCATCAATCTGTGATAATTCGTCTGTAATATTTTTGCCATAGTAACTAAGTGTTTCGTAGGAATAATTTTCACTACTTAAAGCAATCAATATCCCTGCTGTGTCTGCCAAATCAGTATTAACCTGTATATCATAAGCTTCAGAAGGCAATTCACTTTGCAAGTCATCCATTTTTCTGCGTAATTCATTAAAAGTTTTATCAACATCTACACCGTATTGATACTGAACTACAACCGTTGATACACTATTGTTTGAATAAGAATAACTTTCATTATATCCATCCATATTGGAGACTTCATCTTCAATTTTTCGGGTGACCAATTGCTCAACATTACTTTGAGACGCTCCTGGATATATCGTCGTAATAAGTGCCGCTTGCGGCGAAATATCTGGTGCTTCTTGCTTTGGCAAAATCTTATACGTATATAGACCAACAAGAATTACCAAAACAACAAAAAAGAACATGATTTTTCGATTTTCTATTACGCGTTTAATCATTGTTTTCCCCTTGCTTCTCTACTACAATTTGACCATCTTTAAGTTGATTTACATTTTTAGTAATAAGTTGATCACCTTCTTTTATACCTTTTACAACTGTATCATTGCCAATGATTTTTTCTCTTGTCACCACTTTTCGGACGACTTTATCACCTTCAAGAACAAAAACAAAATCTTCGCCATCATTTTGAATCGTTTCAATGGGAACTACCATGGCTTCTTCCTGACCTACAATAATATTGAGATGAATAATTTCACCCACGAGCAAATCTTTTTGGTCTAAATTAGCTTCTACTTCATAGAGGTGTGTTGCTGCATCTGGTACTTCTGCTAGTCTAGTAATTTTACCTGAAATAGTCCCTTCATCATTTCTTACTGGCATTCCTAAAGCCACTTTTTTTAAATCAGAAGCTGTTAAACCCATTTTCACCACTTGTTGACGAGTTCTTAAAACGATTACAGGATAGCCTGCTGACACCATCTCATTGGGCTCATAAGGTATTTGGACAACCGTTCCGTCAGTTGGTGCTTTTAATACACTGTCCACAAGCAACGATTTCTTATAATCATAATCTGTCTTAGCTGCTTCATATTGCGCTTTTGCTGCTTCAATATCTGCGTTTTCAGCGCCATTAACTGCTTTTGTATACGTTTCTTTAGCTTGATTAAGCGTAATTTCTTTAACACTCACATTCAACTGTAATTGATCCATTTGATCTTGACTGATAGCACCTATTGCTAGTAGCTGTTGACCTTTTTCATATTGACTCTGGGCATAATCATAATCTTTTTGTGCCTTATCAACATTACTTTTGGCATTATTTAAATCTTCTCCTCTTGTCCCATTTAATGCCTTATCATATTGTGCTTTTGCTGCCTTCATTTGACTTTCTGAGGCAGACACATTAAAGTTAATATCTTCTTGATCAAGTGTAGCGAGGACATCCCCCTTCTTCACTTGCTCACCTACCTGAACATTGATAGAATCCAGTTTATTACTCGATTTAAAACCTAATTTTTGCATACTTGATGCATCTACGATAGCAATATATTCAAGCTTGTCTTCAATATTTTTTGACTCAACCGTTATCGTTTCAACAGGCTTAATCACCTCAGATACTTGTACTGCTGGGCGCATTACTTTAATGCCGATTAATACTGCAAATACGATGACGATCAATACAATGATTGCACCATTTCTTTTTGTCATGTTTTCCTCCTAAAAAACGAATATCGTGAACGTTTGTTCATTATTGGTGTCAAAAATAAGAATCTGCTAATCCAGATTCATTAATCTTTGTTTAATCATACTAAAAGAAAAGGTCATAAAACGCTTGACTTCTTCTTCAACTTCTTCCATTTTACTTTCTTGAATAATAGTAATAAAGCCATAAATTAAGGCATTAGAAAAGGCTTTAGCAAAAATGCTATAGTCTATCTCTGTATCACCATAAACAGAAAATATGTGTTCATAAGTATCTACTAACATTTTTGAAAACATTTCAAAAGTCTCATGAAACTGTGCACTGCCAGTATCTTTTAAGACCATCAATACAGCATCCTTTTCCTTTTCAAATAGAATTCTAAATTGATTATATCCCGTAAATACCATGAGCTCTTTTTCACTTACTTCATTTGCAGACAGTTGATCCATTAAATCATTTAAATTTTCTGTAATCTGTAAAACACCTAAATAAAAGGGTTTAATGATTTCATCATATAGGGCACGTTTATTAGGAAAATATCGATACACATTTCCTACGGAAAGCCCTGCCCCTTTGGCAATATCTCGCATAGTTGTCTGGTGATAACCATAACTTTTAAATAATTTAACTGCCGCTGTCACAATATTTAATTTAATTTCTTCTTTTAATGTTTGAGCCATAAACGAATCCTTGTTCATTATTGAACACTATTATAACGTATTACTTGTAAAAATGCTAGTGATTTTAAATAAACTTTTTTTTATCATCACATGGGTCTTTATATTTGAGTGAAAATGTGCTAAAATTTATACTGCAACAAATAAACAAGCGAGCGTGCTGGAATTGGCAGACAGGCATGTTTCAGGCACATGTGGTGAATACCGTGTGGGTTCGAGTCCCATCGCTCGCACCAGAAGATTAAGTCAAACATAGATACAGGACTGAAAAACCAATATTGATGTAGACTGACGAGGGTTTTGAATGAATAATTCGAGACCCTCGTTTTTTCATAGATTCACCTCGATTTTTAGCAAGAAAAAGGGATATTTTAAAGCAACTGTGTTCTTCGTAAATGAAAAACACAGTCAATTTTTGGTCCGAGATAATAAAAGACTTATCGCCTCACTCACTGTTGAAAAATAAAAGTCTGTTCCACTTTCAGTTATTAAAGAATAAGTTACTGCTAACTGTAGCCAATGAGTTGGTAATTGAGAAATAATTGAGATTTACAGACTAAGATAAATTATCCACCAGGAGGTTTATGATGCGAACAAAAATATTAATTGTAGATGATGAAGCTGATATCGTAGCTATGTTACAAGGCTTTTTTGAAAGTAAAAATTATGATGTGCTTACAGCAACCGATGGTGTAGAAGCCATTAAACAATCCGAACGGCAGCCTGACATTATCTTGCTGGATATCAATATGCCACATTTAGATGGCCTGTCCGTCTGCGAACGGATCAGGAATTATGTATCCTGCCCTATTTTGTTTCTCACCGCACGGATTGATGATACCGACAAAGTCAAAGGATTTGCAGTGGGAGGCGATGATTATATCCTAAAGCCTTTTTCTATTATTGAGTTAGATGCAAGAGTTGCAGCTCACCTGCGCAGGGAGAAACGACGAGGTATAGAAGCTAAAGTCAAGTTCGATGAAGGCTTTACCATTGACTATTCAGAGAGATGTGTATACTACAATAAAGAGGTCATCCCATTCGTGAAAAAGGAATTTGATATTATCGCATTGTTGTCCCAAAATGCCGGACAGATTTTTGATAGAGAACGTATCTATGAACAGGTATGGGGATATGACGGTGAGGGTGACAGCAGTGTCATTTTTGAACATATACGGCGCATCCGGTCAAAATTAGCTGCTGCCAATTGCAGACCGTATATTGAAACAGTATGGGGGTGCGGTTATAAGTGGAAAAAATAAAAAGCAGATTAAAAAACCTGTCTCTACGCAAAAGCCTTGTTTTATATATCATTCTATTTGCAGTGATCGCCTTAGCCCTTAGCGTGGGAATCACACAAGGCTGCCAACTGGAAGAAGAACGAATCTATGCAAGTTATCCGCAAACAGATCAACGATATTATCTGACCAACGAAGCTGGCGAACGTTTAGGTGAGGGCATCTTAATCGGAAAAGAGCATATCATGTATACTGAGCAGGACGAGAAAAGTCTTCAGGCAATTCATGTCCTCCAAACATTAGCGGTTCCGCTTTCATTTTCCCTGTGCATGCTCGCTGCTGTATTTATTTTTTACCGAAATAAATTAAAAGAACCTCTGGATGCTTTGGATAAAGCTTCTGAACGTATTGCAAATAATGACTTGGACTTTACCATTGATTATGAGGGGCTCGATGAAATGGGCAGACTCTGTTCCTCATTTGAAAAAATGAAGTTTTCTTTAAAGGACAACAACCGGCTTATGTGGTGGCAGATGGAACAGCGCAAACGCCTCAATGCCGCTTTTGCACATGATTTGCGCACTCCACTTACGGTTCTTAAAGGATACGCAGAAATACTGCAATTCTCCAATGATAGCTTCGCTGTAAACGAAACAGCACTCACGATGTCAAAGCACATTAATCGACTGGAAAAATATGTAGAAAGTATGAGTACACTACAACGAATGGAGGATATTGTACCTCATTGCCAAAGGATTGAGATTGATCAATTTGCATACCACGCAGAACAGATGGTGGGTATGATTTGTCAGAAAGCGGGAAAGCAATATCATTTCCATTGTTGCATCCAATCAGAGGTTGTTTTATTGGATAATGAAATGTTCGTACAAGTTATGGAAAACCTTGTATCCAATGCAGCTAATCATGCGCAAAGCAGTGTAAAAGTCATCTTTTCAGAAATAGATAATATGGTTGGTGTGACTGTGGTTGATGATGGTATGGGATTTTCAGTTGACAGTTTAAAAAATGCCGCAGAACCCTACTATACAGAGAGCTCTGATAAATTGAACCATTTCGGATTAGGGTTATATATTTGCAAAATACTCTGCGAACGCCATAACGGCAGCCTAAAAATCAGCAATATAAATAAGGGTGCCAAGGTTACAGCATTTTTCAAAAAAGACAAAATAAAATAGTAGAGAAAAATTTGAAGTTTGTATTTTAAAATCTCCTTATAACAATAAGGAGGTTTTTTATTATGGTTATTCAGACTTTCGATCTGACAAAAAAATATAGTCCCAAAACAACTGCACTCAATCATATTTCCTTGAGTATTGATACAGGCATCTTTGGTTTACTAGGCAAAAACGGTTCGGGTAAAACAACCCTTATGAGAATTTTGACCACCCTGCTTGCGCCTACAAATGGAAAAGTATCCATTCTAGGAATGGAAGCAACAAAAGCAAACCAAGAGGAAATTAAGCGCAATATTGGCTATCTTCCACAGGAATTCGGATTCTATAAAGATTTTACGATATATGAAATGATGCAATATATGTGTCTTTTGCGTGGAACCGAGAAATCTGCACAAAAGACAATCATTCAGAATGCGTTGGAAAAAGTCAATTTGACTGATTGCAGCAAAAAGAAGTACAAGCAATTATCGGGAGGCATGAAACGCAGAGTAGGCTTGGCACAAGCCATCATGCATTCTCCTTCGATTTTGATTGTTGATGAACCAACAGCCGGCGTTGATCCAGAGGAACGCATTAGCATCCGTAAACTGCTTAGCACTTATGCAGAAAATCACGCTGTATTGTTTTCAACCCATATCGTAGAGGATATCGAATACACCTGCAATCAGCTAGCTGTATTGGATGGTGGAAATCTATTATTCTCCGGCGCATTGGATAAACTTTTGCATTTGGCAGACGGTAAAATATACGAGTGTGTTTTTGATACACTTGCCCAATTTCAAGAATTTGAACAGCAATATAAAGTAATATCCTTTAGGCGAGAAGGTTCTAAAATAAAGGCAATTGCTATAAGTGAATCCACGCCTATGATAAATGGTTCGCTTTACCATCCCTCTCTTGAAGAAGCCTATGTCTACCTTACTACAAGGAGGAAACAACAATGAAAAAGCTTCGATTACTCGGCTTTGAATGCAAAACTCAGCTTCACAGCATGACATTTCTAATTGTTATAATTATCTTTGCTATATTTGCAGTTTCACAGCTTACAGAAGTGTTTCATATGCCGGTAAAAAGCAAACAAGATATACAAGCATTAGATAAAAGTGGTGAACGTGATTATCTCTTTGTCAAAAACACAGATGATGAGATAAAAACACTATCAGTCCAGTTTCTAAAACAAAGAATAGAAGATGGTTCTATCCCACAGGACATTGTTTCTCAATTTGACAAAGTATTTGAAATGCTCGAAAGCAGCACACAGAACTTTGATGATGTTCTATTGGAAATGCAGGACAATAAAACAGTATCGCCATGGCTTCTGGCTTGCAAGGCACAATTCGGACAAAGATTCGGGAATGTACAAGAAGTGAACCAGATGATGGTGTCCGACTTAGGGGATACTGGTTATAGCCCTAAGCTATATGAAAAGTATGCCACTTATATACAAATCATCGCCTCTTTGATCATTTTCCCTCTGTTTTTATTTCTGTTCACAAGGGATTATCATCATGGTATGTATGAAATCGTTTATAGTCAGCCAATGAATTCAAGCCAATATCTGATAATAAGATATTTAGGTGCATTCATTCCACTTATGCTCGCTTTATACGGGCTTGGTTTCATACTCAATTTGATAAGTGCTGCACGATTTGCCACAATGGGATATGCCTATGACTATACATTCTTTTCACCATATTTCATGACCTATATTTTCCCTACTGTTTTCTTTTTCAGTGCATTGCTGATGTTACTGATGTTGCTGATAAAAAAAGTAACTGCCATTTTTCCGCTCTATATCATTTTTGTGATTTTAAACGTAACGCCTGATATGTTTGGCTCAAATGGAGCGTGGATAAAAACAATAAGCCCCATTATCCGGCTTGATGCTGTCAATGATTATGCAAGATATTGTATTGTGTCTAACCGTATAATTTATCTCGTTTTAAGTATAGCGTTCCTCGTATTGTCCTGTAAGATTTACAAGCGAATGAAATTAAATCTAAGAAAGGGGATTACACTATGAAACTTCAAACTAAGCTTCTGTTCTCCCCTGTCAAATGGCTGACATGCCTTTTGTTTGTCTGCATCATACCAATTGCCATGTATGTTCCGACTTATTTTGATTTCGTAAATGTGTCAATATTCTACCTTCCCTTTATAGGGATTGTCTTGTTTTCCAATATTGCTATTTTAGATAAGGACAGCAGCACGGCAGAAATAGCCTATCTGTCCAACAGAAAGCCCATTCGAGTATTTCTGTCCCGATACCTGATTTCATTTGTCGTTTTACTTCTATACATTCTATTGGCAAATGGTGTATTTCGTATGATGCAGCAATTGAGGGGCCAAATGACGATTGAAACAATTTCACTGGCTACCTATATCCTTAACGCAGGAGGCGGAACCCTGTTCATTGGTTCAATCGCTATGGCAATCAGCGCACTGATTAATAATGTGTATGTCGGATACGCCTTTCCCATCTTGTATTGGCTGTATTGGAACATCAATTGGGAGACAGAAGCATTTATTAATCCTTTTCCGTTTATAGCCAATCCTACATTCTATGAAGTACCACTTGCTATCATTTATGGACTAACGGCAATTCTAATCACATTCACTTGCTTTCTTTCTACCAAAAGTCCGTTTTATCTTCATGACAAAATAAGCAAATGGTTTGTTTCACTCTAAGTAACTAAACTCTATCTTCCGAAATAGTCCCTATCGCAAAAAAAACGAGACAAATCAGATTAAAGAAAAAGTCAATGACTAGGATCGAACACTTTTGTGTTTGGGATTCTAGTCATTGACTTTTGATGATTCTAACCTTCTAAGAAATATCATGATTTTCCTTATTACTTTTCATTTAAAAAATCAAGGATTAATTGGACAGTCTCTGCTTGCTGTTCTTCATGCGTTATACTTGCTTGACCATCACCTGCTTGAAAACCATAATTTCCAAACTGTCCATGATTTCCCCCCTTAATGATGTGAACATTCGTGTCATAATCAACTTTTTCTCGACTGAGTACTTGATCGTTTTCACCATAAATTGTAATGGCTCTTTCTTTAGGAAAATCACCATAGACATAGGCACCTAAAAGAACTAATTTTTCAATTTGATCTTGGTGGTCTGAAGCATATTGACTTGCCATTGCACCACCGAGTGAATGTCCACCAATATACCAATGTTTTATCTCAGGAAATTGTCCATAGATACGATCAGCGGCCTTACTATCGAAAAAGGCCAAATTGAAAGGCATTTTAACCAATACAACGGTTATGCCCTTTGAAGCCATCTGATCTAAAAGAGGCAAGTATGCCTTAGCCTGTACTTTTCCACCAGGGTAAAAAATTAATGCCTTGTCCGTCGGTTGATCGGCTGTCGCATAATAAAGATCTTCTGTTTCAACAAATTGATGCATTAACAGGCTATCAACTGATGCATCTGCTTTATAATAATCAGAAACGTAACTATAGAAAAAGCCTCCCAAAATCAGAATAGCAATTAAGAGGCCCAATATTATTTTATGTGATCTCTTCTTCATTCTTTTCCTCCTATTTATCTTACACATTTTAATGAGTATACCCATTAAACTTTCAATTATTCTATTATAATATTTTGCTTACAATTTGCAAATAAAGTGTTTAATCATTTTATTTTGTATCCACCCTTTCTCTTGCCTAAAAGCTTACTTTTTTAAGCTTTTATTGCTAACCCTAATGCAGAAGATATGATGATTCTATGATATAAACGCCTTCTAGCGGGTATCATCTTTACAAATAGCATTTGAAAGGAGCCATACATGAATAAACACCATATAAAACTGCATTCTCTTAAATACTTAACGACTTTACTCGTTATTATTTCAGTCGTTCTAGGTACTATTGCTTACTTAGCCATTAGTATGATTTCTCATGAAGTCAATCATATCGCCTCGAAAGATATTGTAATGATTAGACACATATCCAACCTCACTGAGTCTCATTATGAACAAGAACTTTTACTTGAAAAAATAGCGACAAAAAGTCTTTCACAAGACACTCAAGGAGCAAAAGCCTTTTTAGAAGAGCTAACCGGTCTTAATGTTAAAATTGAAGAGACCTATAAGACGCTATCTGATATGACCGAAGATGACCAGCTTACTTCATTTAGCCAAGAAAAACAAAATACATATCAAACCCTTCATCAACGTTTACAAGCTATTCATCAACGTCATGCTGAATATATTGATTTGATTACTTATGACAATCTCATTGAAAATCAAGATACTCTAACCACTCAATTTGAATTAATAGAATCATTGGGTGAAAATAATATTAGTGAGCTAAGAGCACTTGTCGATACAATCGAAAAATCTACCCAAGTTTCATTAGACGCAATTTCAAAACAAGAAAGCCAAAGTCAGATGCTTATTATTGTCATGGTGTCTATTGCTTTTTTAATTGGAGTAGTTGCCAGTTATTTTGTTCTATCAAAATTAGTAAAACGCATCAACCAAATCATTACAACTTTGGATATTGTCTCCGAAGGAGACTTAACACAACGCATCCCTCCAAGAGCAAAAGACGATTTGAATTATGTAGTAAGTTCAATTAATCATATGATTGATGACCTAGAAAATATTGTCTCTAAAATTCTATCCCTCAGCCAAATTGTTTCTGATGACACACAATTGATTCTCGAAGCTTCGTCCGAATCTGTTATTGCTGCCAGTCAAATTACAGAAACCATTATTGATTTAGCCAGTGGCGCATCAGATCAAGCCAATCGAACCGGTCATATTGAAAAAGATGTTCAACATTTTATGGGTGAGACAGAAGCGATGAATCAATTAATATCAGAGAGTGTTCAACTCGCCTCTAATATTCAACAAAGAATTGAAGAAAGCCTCATGTTGCTTGCTGATCAAATGCGAATCATGGCAGATAATAAATCAGCTGCCGATGAAGTAGGCTCTCAAATTCATCATCTTTCGGATAAATCTAACCAAATTAGTGAATTCGTCCAACTTATTACATCAATTTCAGAACAAACCAATTTATTGGCCCTCAATGCGGCAATTGAAGCAGCTCGAGCAGGTGAACATGGTAAAGGTTTTGCAGTCGTTGCCGATGAAGTTAGAAAACTTGCAGAACAAACAACCCATGCGACGACAGAAATCAATCAATTGATTGAAGATATTCTATCAAGTGTTTCCCATTCTGTGACTTTAGTTGAAAAGACCAACGACTTAGTCCAAGAGCAGTCCATTGCTGTTGATCGAACTTCACAATCATTTGACTTTATCTACACCAGTGTTAATAATATGTCTTCTCATATTAATGTGATCTCTAAATCTTCAGATAGCATTCATCAATCGGCTGAAAATATTAGAGATGACTTGACCAGTATCGCAGCTGTTACTGAAGAAAATGCGGCTGGCACCGAAGAAGTCGCTGCTACAACTGAAGAACAAACGTCAAGGCTAGAAGAATCTAAAATAGCAACTCATGACTTAGGAAGTCAAGTTGATTCCCTTAATGAACTGATTTCTGATTTCAAAGTTAGCCCCTCTAACTTAGGAGAATCAGCTGACACAATCTGATAGATAATGAGTCCTCTTTAACCTCTGGGCTATCGTTACACTTCTTTATATTAACTCAATTGTCATCTTTCAAAAAATAAAAACACCTAAAGGCTTAGGTGTTTTTATTGCATCAGTATTCGCCATTTGCTTTAAGGCACATGCGCTTATTTCAGAACAGTCTCTTACTAAAGGCTCTAACCTTTAACGACTGAAAAAGGATCTGTTGCTATTACAATCCCCAATACAATAGCCACAATAACAATCCATAAAATGAACTCTTTGTACTTCATCTTTTTGTACACTTCCTTATCTAATGGTCTTAGAATATATGATTGTATTCTTCACTTTAAGTATAGACCACTTAACGATAAAATCAAGCATTCTAAAGATTATCGTAAGTAATAAGTTCTACCCCTTGATGATCTAACCATACCTTCGTTTTAGAATCACAAAGCATCTCAACTTCCATTGGTCTTGGTAAGGTTAATGACGAATGTTTTAAAATATAGCTATCCAAATATCCTGGATGACAGATAAACATCAAATAAGTGTTATCTGCTGCACCCTCAATATGTCTTTTTAGAGATTCAAAAGGGATGTAGCCTTCATGGGTACTCTCCATTTGTACGTGTACATGCTGACCTGCAATTTTAAGAGGTGTGCCATCAATAGAAAATCCTGAGTACTTCAGTTGATGTCTCTCCGCGACTATTTCAAGCCCTCTAAAAAAATTATCACTTGCCACAGCATGTCCCTCAAAATATTGTGGCGGTCTTCCAACAAGTTCTATAAACCGCTTATACTGAGCTTCTATTTCGAGAATCACTTCCTCTAAAACAACAAAATCTTCTTTTGCAGAACGGTATACTTTTGATGATTTAAATTCTCCATTTTCATCTGTAATACTTGGAATCAAAGCAGGGTCTGTAAGAGGTCTACCAATACAAATATTAGTGTGTTGTCCATAGCATACTTTCTCATCCTTTAAGAGATTGAGTCCATGAAGGGTTGAGGGCATGTTAACCATGACGCCAACACTTCCTATAATCCCTTCTTTGACACTCTTGGCAATACCATAATTAACACCTTCAGAATATCCCAAATCATCTGCTCTCATTATCAATTTTTTCATTTATTTACCCTTTCTATAAAATCATTCTTGCCTACTATTCCACACATAACATCTTTTCAGATTGCTTGCAGGTACCTTGCTTTAATAACTCAATTCTGTCATATGATTCAGAGTTTGTCACAACAATGGCAAGTGTTGTCTGATAACCCGCTTTTTCAATTTCTGGTATAGAAAACGTTAACAAAACTTCCCCACACTTAAATTTTTGACCTGCATCAATTTGAGGTGTAAATCCCTTACCCTGCATTTCAACTGTATCTATTCCTACATGGACAAGGAGTTCAATGCCTTCCGCATTTTTTAATCCTAGCGCATGCTTGGTTTCAGCTAACATAACCACTTCCCCATCAAAGGGTGCAAATATCTTTCCAATTGCTGGCTTGATACCACATCCCTTTCCTAAAAGTTCTTGAGAAAATACAGAATCCTCTATTTGTTCAATGGGGATTATCTCTCCTTCAGTTTGTGAATAGATAACACCTTTTTCTGTTTTTTCAAGTATTTCTTCTTCCTCTCTTTTACTAAAAACTTTTTGGAACCAACTCATTTTTAATGCCTCCTTATGATGTCATTCTTTGACTTGGAATTCTATTGGATTCTTTAATGCCAACAAAATAAGTGACGATTGCTGCCACTGTAAAAGCTATCACCCCTGTTAAAATACCATTAATGAAATTCATAGTAGATCCACCAGCATAACTTAAGAAATTGAGAACGCTTGCAACTGGAATCAAAGTATATGCCGTAAGTCCTGTAATTCCCCCATAGAGTCCACCAACAAAGCCACCAGCTATGAGACCAATAAGGGGACTTTTATAACGCATCCCTACACCGTATAAACCAGGTTCCGTTACACCACCAATGAGTGCTGCAACAATATACCCAATACTTAGACTCTTCTGCTCTTTGTCTTTGAGTAATAAAGCTGCTCCTAAGCACATGCCTGGTACTGCAAAACTTGCTGCACATGCAGCAGGACTCACTAATGCCTCTGAACCATTTGTAGAGAATACGAGAATCAAAGTCGAAATCATAACAAGATGCATACCACTCATAACAAGGAATTCCCAAAGGGCTCCAATAATAGCAATCGCAATAAATCCACCTACTCCTGAAAAGCCAAGAAGACCGTTACAAATATAAACGCCAACGAAAGCACCCGCAGGTCCTAAAACCACCAGTGCAATAGGTAACATAACTAGAATCGTTAAAAAAGGTGCAAATATCGTTTTCAGTGCCGTTGGTAGATACTTTTTAAAGAATCTTTCAACATAAGACATTACCCAAATAGACAAAATAATAGGCACAATAGTGCTGGCATAATTTTGGACACTCACTGGAAGCCCAAATAAAGTAAATGGCGTTCCAGATGCGCTCATTTCAACAAAAGTAGGATGAATCATTATCGCACCTAAAAACATCCCCGTTACTGGTGTGACACCAAATTTTTTAGATGCTGTATACCCTACAATAATGGGAAAGAAATAAAATCCTGCATCTCCTACAAATGTAAAAAGTTTAAAAGTATCGCCATCAGCTGAAACTAAATTCAACATATCAGGTCCTAAAAGTGCAGCCAAAAGCTTAAACATCGACGCTGCCATTAAAAGGGGAATAAGAGGCGTAAGACAGCCGGCTATACCATCTAAAATGGCAGGACCAATGGTCTTCAGTGTCAATTTTTTCTTATCAGAACCAGTATTATTCCCTACCTCTTTCAATGTTTCAAAGTGCCCAATGTTGCATAATTGTTGATAGACTTGATCTACCGTCTGTCCAATGATAATTTGAAGTTGTCCTCCTGAATTGATTACCCCAATAACCCCTTCAATTGCTTTAATCTCTTCATGATTTGCCAAACTCTCATCTTTAAGATTAAACCTCATCCTCGTCATACAATGGGTCACATTTGTCACATTAGCTTCCCCGCCAACAGTCTCCAAAATTTCACGAGCCATTTTCAAATATTTCTCTTGTGAACTCATAATACTTTTCCCTCCTTAAATGTGTTGATTAAATTTTAATAATCGCCTCTTAATATATAAAAACCCCAACTAATTGATTATTTTCTAATCAATTAGTTGGGGTAATGCCTTCATAACAAGTAACAAGCCCGACCACTATTCATTTGCATTTTGAACAATTCTGTGAATATGCAACAATAAGTAAAACATTTCATCATCTGTGCTCTCTGTTGCCATTTCTTCAGCGATATACTGACCTATCATCATGGCACATTCATAAATATCAGGTTCAGTTTCTCTCATAAACTTAATAAAAGCAACATTATCACCACTAATTGGTTTTTCATCTTCTAGCCTTTTAATATAGTAACGCATATGCATCGCAAATCGATTATAATTAAATTCATTGCGTTTAATTGTAATTGAAAAGTGGGATTCAATTTTTTGAGTGACCTCTTCAATGAGATACTCTGTATCTGATCTATTCTGTATTATTTCAGACTCTTCACTTGCATTTACCAAATGAATAGCGATGTTTGTAATTTCAGACTCTGGCAATTTTACATATAGCCTCTTTTTTATAAGTTTAACTGCATAGCGGCCCATTTCAGTTTCTTCTGGATACAGGCTCTCAATATCATATGAAAAGAGCATTTTAAGTTTTTTATATTTTTTCATGCGTTCAATGGCAAAATGAATATGATCTGATAAGGTAACCACTAGATTAGGGTTAAGCTCACGATTTAATTTTTGCTTTGCTTTTTCAACGATAATAGCTGTTGTTTCAAACACATCATCTGGAATTTCTTCAATCAAATCATAAAACTTACGATCAACCCTATAGAAAGTCATATTGATTAAGTTTAAATCCTTTATTTCATATGGCATTTTCGGAAATCCAATGCCCTTCCCAAAAGCAATTAGTTCCTTCTCATTCCCATCTAAACATAAAGCGACATTGTTATTAATTTTTTTAATGGCTTTCATAACACTTCTTCTCCCCTGTAAACATCAAAAAACAAAAAACTCCTAGAGTGCACACCAAAAAAACCTGGTGATGCCTCTAAGAGTTACAAACCGTTTATACTTTTATTATATAGACCGTCAAATTTGATGTCAAGGGGAAAATCAACCGTGGTTTAAAGCAAGATCATTGCTTTTCATTGACTTAATACAGCTTTTTTCAAAGGCTGAAAATGCTTACCGTTGATAGCCTGTTCCATGTGGTTTGCATAATGTATAACTTGAATATTATCATGTGTTTCTATGGATTATTTTTAGGCTATTTTGATAACTAAAAAAAAAGCTCCTGCTATTGTCATTACTCACCTGCTTTCTTTTTTGGCAATATAAAAGCACCTACTCATTTGTAGATGCTTGACAGTTTCCATTAACATTAAAAAAATGCAATTTGGCAGTTAAAAGGCATCATTTAAAACTTAATGACAACTAAGTTGCGACACTTTCAATATTGGTGGAGCCGAGGGGAGTCGAACATAATAGTTTGTATTATTCAATTACATCTTAAAATGTTGATTTTACTAGATTACAAAATGAAAATGCACATTATATAATGGGTCTATAAATAACTTTATGGCTAATTTATGGCTAATATTAAAGATAATTTATAAAAGATTTTCATTAAATTTCAATAAAAAAAGCTCTACACATTTAACACGTGTAGAGCTTTTAATTCTTATAAATCATCTAATATTTTAATTGCTTCAGATAACAATTCTTTTGCTTCTTCAATTTTTTCTTTTTTATTAGTAGGTGAATCATGTTTAATATCTCCCAATTGATTAAGCCCTCTTTGACGAATTATTTCTGCATAATTTTTGTCTGTATAATTCAGATCAACATGACCTGAAATTCCTGCAAGCTTTCCTTTCGATGAATATTGCCAAATACCATAAGGTCGATCGACTTTATCAGACCAAAACGCATACCATAGATCATACTTGTTGGTAATGGACATATCGAACCGATTTGCCAAATAATCTTGATTGGCATAATTCATAGCATAGTAACCCCTAGATTCAATAGTTTGACAAAAAGCATCAGCTAACTTACTGGCTAAGTGCTTATCAATGGTTACACCTTTACTTTGTGCATAACGAAGAGAATCATATTCGAGATCAAATGCAACGGGAAATTCAACTTTATATGGCTTAATTGCCTCAAGACAATACTCAGCTTCTTGTTTTGCCATTTGAGGATTAAAGGCATATGAAAACCAGTAGATACCTGCAGGAATACCTAATCTGTTACATTCTGAAATGTTTCGTTTAAACTGATTGTCAATGTTGTTCTTACCAAATCCCGCACGAATCATGGCAAAATCAATGCCGTCTGCTTTGACTTTTTCCCAATCAATTGTACCATTGTGTTTTGAAACGTCTATGCCTTTCATTATTCATCGCCCCCTAACTTCTTCTTGCTATTTTGATAACTAAAAAAAGATTGAAACACCAATGTTAGTAAAATCATCGTGTTATCAACGCCAAGGTCACCTCTTATTGCTAGTATTGCAAAAACAACACCTGCAATGATTGAAATGATACTTTTCACATCAATTAACTTTGCAATTCTTTTTAATAATTCCATCTAGTCACCTTCCTCATCTAATTCAATATGTTTACATTGTTGCTTACACTCTGTGATACGTTTATGTGCCTGCTTAACAGACTCCTCTGCTCTGACCAAGCGTTCATGATCTGCCTGGACATCTTTCTTGATGTCAGTCACTTCTTTTTCGATTCGAGCGATGCCAGTTCCGATGTTCTCAAGCTTGACGATGACTGTTGTCAGATTTGAAGCGTCAGCCTTTGCGTCATTGGTCTGATTTCGCTTTAAGTTGGTAATGCCTTGATAGATTGCAAAGGCTAATGATACACCTGAAATCAGTAAGGCTACTTCTATTGTCATTACTCACCTGCTTTCTTTTTTGCAATATAAAAGCACCTACTCAGTTGTAGATGCTTCTGTTATCAAATCGTCTCTTCCTTGTTCAGTTAAATAGGCATCAATTTCACCTTTTAGATCAGGCCTTCTGCTAATGACATATGAGTATTCAAAATTGCCTTTGATGATAAACTCACCGTAAAGTTTTCCCCACATTATAATGCACCTCCAATACTTAACCCAAGTTCAGCCACCATTAATTTAAGTTTTTCTTGTTCTGATTTTAGTGCCTTTAACTCAGCATTAGCGTCAACATAATTACTATTGACTACAAACCCATTATCATAATTATAAGCAAACGGTTTAACACCATCTGGTACCGTTTCGACTTCAATTAAACTTAAGTTGCTGTTTACAATGCCATCGCCGCCTGAAAGTCTGTATAGATTTCCTTCTAGCGTAATCATTGTATCAATCTTAATAATTGTCTTTTTATCGTTTACTAATAAATGCATATTCCCTCCTAGTTTTTGACTATTGTTGTTAGAGTGCCAATCAGTGGGGCTGCCACTGAATATTGATATACTGAATCGTATCGATTACCTGCTATATACATCTTTGTGCCGTCTGCTTTGAACGTTATCCCAAGAGGAATTGAGTCTTGTGCACTCACACTAAAGCTTACATAGTCGTAACTTACAGTGATTAAATCCCACGGCGTTGATAGGCTATATTGATAGATTGAACTGTTCGCACTACCTACTATAAACATTTTTGTACCATCTGGGTTGAAGCATATTCCTCTTGGAGATTGGTCTTGACTTCCTACATTAAAATTAATCGAGTCAAATGACACTATATTTAAAGCCCAAGGCATTGATAGAGTATATTGATAAATTTTTTGATTTGTATATCCTATAATATACATCTTTGTTCCGTCTGGGCTGAATGTTATCCCAAACGGAGATTCGTCTTGGCTTCCCACACCAAAGAGTACATAATCATAGCTTGCTGTATTTAAATCCCAAGGGGTTGATAGGGTATATTGGTAGATTGAATTGTATTGGTCGCCTAAAATATACATCTTTGTTCCATCTGGTTTGAAGAATATTCCTCTTGGTGTTATGTCTTGACTTCCCACATTAAAACTAACCGAATCGTATGATAACGTTGTTAAATCCCAAGGTGTTGATAGGGTGTATTGGCGTACAGAATGAGTTGTATACCCTAGTATATACATTTTAGTTCCATCTGGCTTGAAGAATAGTCCGTATGGAGTGGTATCCTGTGCCGACACACTAAATGAAATTGAATCATAACTTGCATTTCCTAATTGATACCCTACATCACTTGTAAGGATGCCCAAATCAGCTTGGCTAGGCACCTTTAATGCCCGTACTAAGCTTTCATTGTTGCACACAAATACATTACCGTCTACTTCTATACCCCCACTGAACTCTTGTGTTTTAAGCGTTACATCTAAAATTCTAGGGGCATCATTCGCGATTGTGGTTGTGGTAGCTGTTGTTATTTTATTTACTGAAACTGGGCGTTTTAAAAAATCTGATTTAGCCATTTATGACACTCCTTTCATATTTTTAATTCTTAGGTAAGCTGTGCCTGTGATGGGTACCGTGGTTGAGTATTGATATACAGAATCAGTTGAAGCACCTATCATATACATCTTTGTACCGTCTGGTTTGAAGAATATTTTATGTGGGGTGTTGTCTTGACCTGCCACACTAAAACTAATCGAGTCGTAACTTGCAGTGCTTAAATCCCACGGTGTTGATAAGGTGTGTTGGTAGACGAAATCTGATGCGACACCAACCATATACATTTTTGTACCATCGGATTTGAAGAATAGCCCGTATGGGTCTCCGTCTCGACTTCCAATACTAAAACTAACCGAATCATAAGATAAAGTCGTTAAATCCCAAGGGGTTGATAGGGTATATTGGTAGATTGAATTGTATTGGTCGCCTAAAATATACATCTTTGTTCCATCTGGTTTGAAGAATATTCCGTGTGGTTTTCCGTCTTGACTTGCCACACTAAAGCTAATCGAGTTGTAACTTGCAGCGCTTAAATCCCATGGTGTTGATAAGGTGTGTTGGTGGACACGGTCATTTTGATAACCTACTATATACATTTTTGTTCCATCCGGTTTGAAGAAAATTTCCGTTAGTGCAGAGTCTTGACCTGCCACACTAAAACTAACCGAATCATAAGATAAAGTCGTTAAATCCCAGGGTGTTGATAATGAATATTGGTAGATTGTATATGTTGTATATCCTAACATATACATTTTTGTACCATCTGGGTTGAAGAATATTCCTATTGGGTTTCCGTCTTGTGCTGATACACTAAATGAAATTGAATCATAATTAGCATTTAATAAACTATAACCCCCCTCTTCAAAATTAATTTTAAGCGGCTGGTCTGATACAACAACTGTGCTTTCTACATTGCTTCCAGTCTGCGCAGTGAAATCACCAATTGTCAGTGCACTGTCAAGCGACTCTGTGATAATGTCAACCTCATATGGGATTAACTCAACATCATCATTTGCAAATGTGATTGACTCGTATGTTTCAAGGTATCGGTTGAATATATTGTAAACTTTGTAGGTGACCGTACAGTCTAATGTACCAGTAAAGCTACTGTCTGTTATTATTTCTACTTTTGCCCCGTTTTGCGTAATATCTACTGTACCACTTATATATGAGCCCGTAGGAACACCGTTGTATTCAATTGATACACTACCACTAGTTACTGCAGATAAATCAAGTTGAACCCTTACAGGCACGCGCAGGTCGTTATATGCTACCCATTTTTCGCTTGCAGTTGATGTACTATGAGTAGATGTAGCACTAAACTCTTTTAGAATATCACCAATTGCCCCACCTTTAGGGGCACAAAAGAAAAAATCAACATTATCATCCTTGTAAACAAGAGTATAAATCTGTTCAGCACTAACATCAGCCTCATTGCCTTCAAAGTCCTTCAACAGAAATTGAGTTCCATTGTTAAACGAAACCGTCACTGGCGCACTGACATCTGCAGTAAACTTAACGTCTAGCTTGTCGCCGTCTGTAAATACCATGTTACCTTCAACTGTTACATTAGCGTTAGTTCCATCCACAACGGCCGTCAGCAATTTGCCACTGTAGTTCTGAATATTACTAATCTTGTCTTGTGCTGCACTCAAATCATTAGACATTGAATCAACTGTGCCTTTGACCTCATTCATCGCACCAACCAGACTGGACTTTTCCGTAGTCTGCAGGGCACCTAAGTCGCCTTGACTTTCTTTTAATTGATCAACCTCTCCATTCATATTTTGAAATGATAAATCAATAATTTCCGCATTGTTTGAATGAAGATTTATATCATAAAATTCTTCTTCATCATGCTTTTCAAGTCCTAAAAAGCTTGTTTTTGTCTTCATAGTATCCTCCTAGATTTTCATCACTAAAACTACAATTTGTTTTGGTGATATCTTCTATAAACATTATATGATTTTTTATTAGGACATTTTAGGACATGATTTATCGAGAACACCTTTACTTAATCATTTTCGGCACACAAGGCTTGCTCCCTTTCTCAACCTATTTGAATATCTTTTTATTGCAATATACAAGCACCTACTCGTTTGTAGGTGCTTGACAGTTTTCATTAATATTAAATAAGATGTATTTTAGCAGTTAAAAAGCTTCATCTAAAACTTAGTGGCGACCAAATGGCGACGCTTTCATAACAAAACAAAAGAACCGTTGAAAAATCAACGATTCTTTTAATATTGGTGGAGCCGAGGAAAGTCGAACAGCCACTTCGTGTCTGGGCCGCTTCCTTTGGGCACGATCGCCAGTCGAAATGCCGTGCATTTCTTTGTGGCTCTCTCTCTCGGGGTTCGACTCCTCTTTCAAAAAAGTAAAAAATCCTTCAAGTTTTATCTTGAAAGATTCTTTGTATTGGTGGAGCCGAGGGGAGTCGAACCCCTGTCCAAAAATAATTTGATACGACTTTCTCCGAGCGCAGTTACTCATTAACATTCGCCAGTGAGCGCGTGGAGTAACGCACATGCCTACTGACTATTTCTATCATACTACGGAAGAGATTAGAAAAGCATCTCTAAGGTAGATCCCAGCAAGTTTTAGGTCACAGTCTCAAGCGGCTGAGATAAAGCCAGAGAGGTGACGCTGCTTAATTAGGCAGCTAATGCAAAATTATCATTTTTTGCGTTTATATTTAGTAGTCCAGTTCATTAACGTGTACCCCAGACCAGTAAACACGGCTCGCTTATCGTAACGCCTCATCCCTGTCGAAACCAGTACGGCCCCCGATAAAAATTAAAATATAAACACACACTATCGTTACCTATTATAGTTTTTAATCGCACGATCAATTTTACGGTTAGCATCTTTTTTAGCAATCGTTTGACGCTTATCGTAATTTTTCTTTCCTTTACCGACTGCGACTTCTAACTTGACCAGCCCACGTGGATTAATGTAAAGCCTTAGTGGAATCAAAGTATAACCATCCCTTGTTTTAAGCTGTTCCATTTTAACAATTTCTCTCTTATGGAGTAAGAGTTTACGTCTTCTCAATGGATCTTGGTTAAATTGATTACCTTGTTCATAAGGTGAAATATGCATACCGATTACAAAAACTTCACCTTCTTTAATGTCAACATAAGCCTCTTTGACATTGGCCTTGCCATTTCTAATAGACTTTACTTCAGTCCCAAATAATTCAATTCCAGCCTCAAATGTATCTTCAATGAAGTAGTCATGTCTGGCTTTTTTATTATTTGATATTAATTTAAATTCAGCCATAAGGCTCCCTCCTTGAAATTTATTTAAAGCCAAAAGTAATCTTTGGCTAGAGAACTTTTATATTTTAACACATTTAGGCTATAACTTCAATTCTCAAGGCCAGTGTCACAAGGATTTAATATTCAATATGCCTTTCACGCTTCATCATATAAAAAGAGAGTCCCGCACTTATTATGACCATTAAAACCCAAACTATATTTTCAATATGAATCAGTTGTGTTAGCCGATATAAGAAATTGGCTGTATTTCTGTAATCATAGATTAAAGCATGTGAAAGAAAAGTCATTAAAGCTAAAATCGGCAATATTTTCCCTATCAAACTCATATAGCCTTTACTCGCTTTTGAACAAACGAAAGCAATGAGTGCCGCTGCCAATCCTAGACAATAGACGATAAGAATCGTCACTATGATATAGTGTTTAAATGTCATATCAGTCCAAAAGAAAGCCCCATTAAAGTTCAAAAATGATGTCAATTGATTCTGTAGAAAAGGTATTAAGTACCCTCTAGGAAAAAGAGCTCCAAATAGGAGGCCTAAAAGACTCGTTAAAAGCACCGACGTGATAACAACCGCCATAAACTGCTTTACAATCAATCTTCGTCCTAATTTACTTGTTGCTTGTATCATGAGTATATTTGACATGTGATCACGTGTGATAAAAGGACTTATTAAAATAAATTGACACATCATAATCAAAACCGCCATATAAGACAAGTAATCACTATAGTTTTCAAAAACATGCGTACTCATAATATTATTAATAGCATCATTTTCTTCAAGCTCCTTAATGCGTTTTTTCATCCAAGGTTTTGAATCTTTCTCCTTTTCGAAATCAAACTTATGCTCACGTCCTACATTATAATAAGGATCTAAATAAGATTCAATACTGGCTATTCTAAACTCTAAATAATTCGTCTGATCTGAAATAAGGGCCTGCCATGTTTGTATAACTGCCTCACTTATCACTTCACCATTCAAACTATCATTATACTTACTTCTTAACGTTCGATAATCTGTAATACCTTCTTCTTTCAAGGCTGGAATGTTTTGAATATAAGTATCAGCTTCTGTCATATAAGCTAGCTTTTTCTCATCATAATAAGCTTGATATTCACTTTCACTTAACGTCTTTCCATAACGCTGAGTCAATTCTGTTGCTACACTTACGAGTTCTGTAGAGGGATGTCCATTAGGAAAATTCTCTACATTTTGACCTAGAAATAGTGTATAAAAAATAAAACACACCATTGCCAAAATCCCTATGCTTGGTAATGTCCATATTTTCTTCAATTCATTAATAATAGTCGTCATGTCATTTCTCTCCTTTTAAAATATTGCCAAGAAACAAAGACCAACACTGTAAACAGTATCATCATCGTTATGAGTCCTAACGTTTCAAAGTGAGGCCAAATAATATCTACATCTCCATCTGTAAACCAAATTTGTCGCTTTAACCATAACCACATAGGGGTCAGCATTAAAAAAGTCAACACCCTTTGAGCAGGATAAGAAGATCCCATTATAAAAGGCAACGCAACCACCAAACCATTGGTTATGAAAATTCCTAAAATACCAAAGTAAAGATGATCACAGACCAAAGACACCACAAATGCCATTAACCCAAAAACCAGTGTTAAGCCTGCAATGATTCCTAAACTTCTTATCAAATACATTTTTACTGTTAAAGACTCCCATGTTACATAAGGCCTCCTACCAACGATAAAATCACTCATGTAATTAAAAGCACTGGATACAGAACTATTCATTACATCATGATAGGGATTAATCATAAAATAGAGTGCAAGTGAAATCCCTGTAATCATCACACCACCCAATAAACCAGCAAAGATAGCCATTCCACCTTTGATAAGATAAGTTTTACGGCCTTTTCTAGAACTAGCAATGAGTGCAGGCATATTTGACAACCGTTCCAATTCAAAGGTCGACATAACTGTTAACAAGATTAAAATAGCACATTCAAAAGTAAGTATCCCCAGTATATGTCTAAATAAAAAAACAAATGACTCATAAGTATGTCCAGCAAAATATAGAGAGAGACTCTCATCAGATAAAGCTTTTTGGTCCACTGAACCTTGAAATTGTTGATATTTAGACCGCATACGATCAGCTAAATTGCCTTTATAACCTGCCGCTTCTATATAAGCTTCTCCAATAGCCACCACACTATACGTATCTAAGGGGTCCTTTAAATCAAGTATCACGGGATAAAGACCTTTCAATTCACTATATGGGGTCTTCTCAATCTCTTCTGCTAAAAGCACCTTAAAGGATTTATCTATTTTAACACCTGTCGTTTGAGACAATTCTCCAATCCTTTTAGCTTCATAACTAAGAGGCTGACTGATAATGATAAAGCTATTAAAGGCAAGCATCAGAATAAAAAGAAACCATAGTACTTTATTTGTCACTATTTTATGAAATTCTGCTTTTAATATTGATATTAACATCTTTTACTTCCTAACTTATAGGGGGTTCATTTTCATCTCTATAACTATAGAGAAAAACATCTTCAAGGTGAGGATGGCGCGCTACCATATTAGGATTGTCCTTATAAGTATCTTCACCAATAAATCGCACTTTCGTCTCGCCTGCTTCCTGCCACTGGGTAAGTAAAAAAACGGATTGATTTTGAATATGAGAGATTCCTGTTTCAAAAACCCTTCCTTTAAGGCTCTCACAGATTGCTTGCGGTGAGGCTTGGCACATAATTTCATGGTCTTTAATCATAATCACTTGATTCGCAATCGTTTCAATATCAGAAACAATATGGGTTGATAAAATAACAATCCTGTCTTTAGAGAGATTGGTAATAATATTTCTAAACCGAACGCGTTCTTTAGGGTCAAGTCCAGCTGTTGGCTCATCTAAAATAAGAATTTGAGGATCATTCAACATGGCTTGTGCAATCCCCACACGCTGAATCATCCCGCCAGAAAAGGTTTTCATCTTTTTGTGTTTAACTGCCATAAGGGACACCTGATTTAAGAGCTCGTCAATTCTCATCCGAGCTGTTTGATTATCAATTCCCTTTAAAGCTGCCAGATACATTAGAAGCTGATAAGGGGTCTTGTTTTTATAATAACCAAAAGTCTGAGGCAAATAGCCAATTTTATCTCTATATTGATCTCCTAATGTTAGAATTTCTTTCCCATCATAAAGAATCTCTCCTTTACTTGGATAAAGTAATGTCGTTATCATTTTTATCAGTGTTGTTTTCCCCGCTCCATTGGGGGCGAGTAGACCATAAAGTCCATCTTTTAATTCTAAAGATATATCATCAAGGACCATTTGATTGCCATATTTTTTAGTCACATGATTAATTGTAAGCATAATACTTCACTCCCTTTCTTAATAGTTGTCGTATTTCATTGCCATAGAGTCCCATAAAAATAAGGGCTAATAAACCACTAACGAGATATGGAATATTACTCAGTAGGCTTTCCCATTGTGTTCCATAGTAAGTCATGATCAATCCATTGACAGATAGCCATCCTGTGATGAAAAGGACTTGTCCTTTCATTTTAGGACTTCTTCGTGACACGAGAATAGACAGATAAGCACATAGAAAAAGTCCAGCAAGCATCAATAGTAAGATTGAAATCAAACTTTGAACTTGCCATGCCACTAAGCTAATTCCACCCACGATTAAACAAGCCCCCATACCAAAGAGACTAAAGAGAATGAGCCGGTAAGCATTGAGTTCATGAAGGGTTAGTTTGCTTGTCTTTTCAATATCATTTAGAGGAGAATAGCTCTGAGTAAATTGCATAATTCCAACAAAAGTCAAATAAACAAGAGGGGATAAAACCAAAGCTGTTGAATAATAATGTGGTGGTGAGAATATCGCCATGCTGAAAAAAAGAGTCAGCATCAGTAGCGTAGATAAGACCAATAAAGAACCCATATCCCAAAAGATTACCTGCCTATCTAGTCGTAAAATCGTCTTCAAAATACGCATTAGAGACTTATTTTGAGGAAGAGTCATTCCTGCTTCTATAATGGATGTAATGGTTTCATTCTTCTCTTTTTTTGAGGGATAATCAATTTTCATAGTAAAACCTCTCTTTAATCACTTTTATTAACCGATAATACTTCGTTTTAATGGTTGACTCTTTTATGGATAAAATTTGGCTGATTTCCATAAAGGTTTTTTCAGCAAATATTTTTAAGGCAAAAATCTGCTGGATGTCAAAATCAACCGTTTCTATATAAGTCATAATTTGATCCAACTTTTCTCTATTGGTAATCTTTATCAGTGGCTCTGTATCGTCAACCAACATGATGTCATCAATGATGTGCTCTCTTTTATTTTGCCTCGATTGCTGTCTCATGTAGTCAATAATAAGATTCGTCGCTAACTTGTAGAGCCACGTCCGAAATGACGCTTTAGAGGAATCATAATGTTGCAATCCTTTTAGCATATGGAGGAAAATGTCTTGAGTTAAGTCCATCGCCATAGATTTGTCAAATACTTGCTTATACACATAAGCATAAATTTCATCATAATATGCCCTAATTAAACAATCAGCCGCTTTCTTATCTCGCCGTTTAAGCATCCGTTTGATTAATACTTTATCTTCTTTTTGTCTATTATCTTGTCTCTTCCCTTGTGACTTCACATTTCACCTCATCTGTCTCTTACTTATGTATACGTTGTAACCGCTCTGATAGTTTCATTTTTCTTAAAAAAAATTGAAAAGAAGACAAAAAAAGCCGCCTATTTGAAATAATTGTTCCAAATAAACGGCCTGGTATCCTTTATTCTTCAATCAGTTGGTCTAGGGCATACACTAAACCATCTTCATCGTTTGACAAGGTTACAAAATCAGCATGTGCTTTGAGTGCTTCTGTTGCATTTGCCATAGCAACGCCAACGCCAGCATATTTAATCATATCTGTATCATTTTCATTATCTCCAAAGGCAATAACCGATTCTACAGGAAGCTTATAGTAATCGCACAAAGCTTCAATCCCTTTTGCTTTAGTAACGCCTTCTGCATTCACATCAAATGACGTCGTGAGTGACATACACGTCTCAAGTCCTCCTAAAGCATTTATCTCTTGGGTTACCTTTTGAAAAACTTCGGGGTCTTCACTGTAGACACCAAATTTATAGATTTCAACCTGATCTGCTACAGGTCTTACATTGCCTAAGAAGTGAATATTAAACTTAAGGTGTTCAGGGAGCACTGGTAGGCTATCTACGTATCTTTTTACAAGATGCTTATTCTCTTCTGCATAAATGTCTTCAACCGCGTAGAGGTGAAAATAAGCATGATAATGATGACAAATATCTATAACTTGTTTTACTTTTTCTTTGTCAATAGGAATTGACTGAATCACCTCACCCGTTTTAAGGTGTTTAACCAGCGCACCATTACAAGCAATAAGAAAACCATCATAATCGAATTTTTCAGTAATCATCTTACCTGCAGCGAACATTCTACCTGTCGCAATCGCAAAAGGATGCCCCTCACTCATTAATGCTTCTATTTTAGCCTGTGTTTTAGGAGAGACTGATTTATCCGTTTTTAAAAAAGTGCCATCAATATCACTCACAATTAATCTTTTAGACATTTTTAACTCTCTTTCTTTTAGGTGTATCTGTCACTATTTATCGCTTCGCATTCAGTGCAGACCAACTCTTTTTTCATTTTGTATTAAGCATCCTCTTCAGCCAGTTCAAAGTCTACTTGCCTTAAAACAGGATCTGCCCCGACTACTTCAACACGTATCGGATCACCAAGCTTAAAGGTCCGTTTTGTACGTTCACCTACAAGTTGCAAACGTTCTTCGTCATAAACATAGTAGTCATCTTCTAATTTTTCAAGTCGGATAAGACCTTCAACTGTATTTTCAAGTTCAACAAACATACCAAATGAAGTGACTGATGAAATAAGGCCGTCAAACGTGTCACCAATAAACTGTTGCATATATTCAGCCATCTTCATATCATCAACTTCTCTTTCAGCCAGCTCTGCATTACGTTCTCGCTCTGAACTTTGCGTAGAAACCTCAGCAACGATTTTCTTGAGATTAGCCAAACGTTTTTCATTCAACTTACCGTCTAAATAGTCATGAATAATGCGATGTACTTCAAGGTCAGGGTAACGTCTAATAGGTGATGTAAAATGACAATAATACTTAGCAGCAAGCCCAAAGTGACCTTCATTAGTTGGTGCATACTTGGCTTGTTTAAGCGACCGCAAAGTCAGTTTACTAATGACATGCTCTTCTTTCGTTCCTTCTACTTCATCAAGTAAGCTTTGGATAGCTTTGGGATGCACCTCTTCAACATTTCCCTTTACTTTATAATCAAAATTAAACAAGAACTTATTAAGATTTTCTATTTTTTCTTGATCTGGTGTTTCATGAATTCTATACACAAATGGTGCCTCTAACCAGAACATATGCTCTGCAACAGTTTCATTTGCAGCCAACATAAATTCTTCTATCACGCGGTGACCAATACGTCTATTGAGCTTCCCAATTTCTATTGGTTTCCCTTCTCCATCCAATTTAATTTGTGTTTCAGCAAAGTTAAAGTCAATTGATCCTCGTCTTTGTCTTCGATTAAACAGGATTTTTTGAAGGTCTTTCATATTCATAAAATCATCAAATAGATAACCGTATTTATCTTTGAGCTCTTGATCCACTTGACCTTCTATAATATCTGATACATCATCATAATTCATACGTTCCACTGTTTTAATGACACTTTCACAAATTTCATGATCAACCACATCACCATTTTTATCAATCTGCATAATACATGAAAGTGTAAGACGATTAACTCTTGGATTCAAACTACAAATCCCATTTGATAATCTTTCAGGAAGCATAGGAATCACACGATTAAGTAGATACACACTTGTCGCACGTTTAAAAGCTTCTTTGTCTATTTTTTTATTTTCTCTCACATAATGAGAAACATCAGCAATATGAACACCCAATTCATAATTGCCATTATCAAGTTTTATCACATGGACAGCATCATCTAAGTCTTTAGCGTCTTTTCCATCAATGGTTACAATGCGATAGTCTCTGAAATCACGTCTTTTCTTAATTTCATCTTCACTCGCTTCTGTCGGAATTGATTCGGCTTCTGTCATCACTTTATGATTAAAGGTTTCAGGCAATTTATAGGTTCTGATAACAGATAAAATATCAACACCCGGTGCGCCTGCTTGACCTAAAACTTCAATAATTTTTCCTTCTGGATTACGACGATCTTCTGGCCATTTTGTCATTTCAACAACAACTTTATCCCCCTGCTTAGCGCCTAGGGTATTATTTTTCGATATAAAAACATCTTTTTTAATACGTTGATCATCTGGAATCACAAAGCCAAAATTTCGGCTCGGTTCAAATGTCCCTACGATTTCAACGTTAGCACGTTCAACAATATTAATCACTGTGCCTTCACTTTTCTTATCATCTTTACCCATTTTCGTGAGTTTAATCATCACTCGGTCAGCATTCATGGCGCCATTTAGTTCGCCTGTTGGAATAAAGACATCATTCATCTCAATGCTATCTATTAAGGCAAAGCCAAAACCTTTTTTGGTGATTTGCATCTTACCTACATATATTTTAAAAAACGCTGGTAATTGCAATTTTCCTTTTTTAGTTTTTATCAATTGAGCGTCATCAACCATTTCATCTAAATAAGTCATTAGTAATGGAATATCTGCTTGATCTAAATTCATTTGTTCAACTAAATCAGTTGCCACAAATGTCTTGTTTTCATGTTGTTTAAAAAAATCAATAATTACTTCTTTTGTCATATTTCCTCCGTTTATCTTCTTTAACGATTCAATCGTTCATTTTCATATAAAAATGAAATTTATTTTAAAGTGACATGTCATAGACACTGCTTTTATCTTAAGGATTAACTGTAGTGATAGACTTTATCGTCTATTTTATCCAATCATAAAAATTCACATCATTATATTCGTTCTTATATTTATACCATTATTATACCTTATTAATCTTTAAGATAACAGTAGACTCCCCATCCTTTAAGCTCCTATTAAAAATCCCGACAGCTAAACGCCATCGGGATTACCATTTGTGTATTGTTTTATTGTTATTATTACTGTCTCGTTAAAATGAAACTAAAAATGATCATTTATCAACTTATAAGAGTGAACCGATACTTGCGAATAGTGGCGCAAAGACAAGCGAAACGATTGTCATCAGTTTAATCAAAATATTGATTGATGGACCAGAAGTATCTTTGAATGGATCACCTACAGTATCGCCTACAACACTTGCTTTATGTGCTTCAGACCCTTTTCCACCGTAGTTACCTTCTTCAATGTATTTTTTAGCATTATCCCAAGCACCACCAGCATTAGCCATAAAAATAGCCATCAAAACACCTGTGACAAGTGCACCCGCAAGCATTCCACCAAGTGCTTCAGGACCTAGTAAAAGACCTACAACAATCGGAACAAGAACTGCCATCATACCTGGCAAAATCATCTCTTTGAGTGCTGCACCTGTACTAATATCAACACATCTTGCATAATCAGGTGTTGTTTTGCCTTCCATAATACCTGGCATATTTTTAAATTGATATCTCACTTCTTCTATCATTTCGTTGGCTGCTTTCCCAACAGATTCCATGGTTAAAGCTGAAAATAAGAAGGGTAACATACCACCAATAAATAGTCCAACCACAACTTTTGGATCTAAAATATTGATTGTTTCAAGTTTTATTGCTGTTGAATAAGACGCAAATAAAGCAAGTGCTGTTAAGGCAGCAGAACCAATAGCAAATCCTTTACCAATGGCTGCAGTCGTATTGCCGACAGCGTCTAACTTATCTGTAATCTTTCTCACTTCTTTAGGTAGTTCACTCATTTCCGCAATACCACCTGCATTATCAGCAATTGGACCATAAGCATCGACTGCAACTGTAATCCCTGCTGTTGAAAGCATCCCTACAGCCGCTAATGCAATCCCATAAAGTCCAGCAAAATAATGAGCAACTAAGGTTGCAATAGAAATAAAAATAATTGGTAACATCGTTGAAATCATTCCTACTGCCAAGCCTGATATAATGGTTGTTGCTGCACCTGTCAAAGACTGTTCAGAAATCTTTTTAACATATTTATATTCTCCAGAGGTATAGATCTCAGTAACGACACCAATTAAAATACCACAAATTGAACCTGCAGTAATGGCAAAGAAAGCTTGATGATTTCCAAAAAATTGATTACTTAAAAAATAAGCTGCAATAATAACGATTACCCCACTCGCATAAGTTGCCTTTTTAAGTGCTGAATGAGGGTCTGCATTTTCACCGCCTTGTACGAAGAATGTTCCAATAATTGAAGCAACTATGCCTACTGCTGCTAAAATAAGTGGAAAATAAGCACCATTCACACCAAAGATTACAACCCCTAATGTGATGGAAGCAATAATTGATCCTACATAAGATTCAAATAAGTCAGCGCCCATACCTGCAACATCGCCAACATTGTCTCCCACGTTATCTGCAATAACGGCTGGATTTCTAGGATCATCTTCAGGAATACCTGCTTCGACTTTTCCTACTAAATCCGCACCAACGTCAGCGGCTTTGGTATAAATACCGCCCCCAACTCTAGCAAAGAGTGCGATAGATGAAGCCCCTAATCCGAATCCTGTAATAATTTGAGGATCACCAAAAATAATGTATAAAACGCTTACACCGAGAAGTCCTAAACCCACAACAGACATTCCCATGACTGCGCCACCAGAAAATGCAACCGACAAAGCCCTATTCATACCACTTTCTTTTGCTGAAAAAGCGGTTTTCACATTGGCTTTAGTCGCCACTTGCATACCAATAAAACCTGCTAAAGCTGAAAAAAATGCCCCGCATACAAATGCAATGGCAGTTTGATAACTTTTGAGTCCTACAGTAATTGCAAATGCTAAAATCACAGCGAAAATGATAAGCACTTTATATTCACGGCGCAAAAATGCCATTGCTCCTTCATGAATATATGATGCAATTTCATTCATACGCTCATGTGTTACATTAACCGGATTGATTCTTCTAACAACTAGAAAAAATGCAAATAAGAGTGCAACGCACCCTATTCCTGCTGATACAAATGCGTAGTTCATTAATAATATCCTCCCCACAAATAAATTTTAAAAACAAACACACAAATTGTTCAATGCCTCTTTTTATGACGGGCGATGAAATCCCACAAAATTTCATAACCCGTTTTTGTAAATGGTTCTAAAACAAAAATATACAATAATTAGACAATGCTAATTATTGTATAAAATCGATTAATAACGCTGCAACTAAAAATACAACTGCTGAAATTTTAGTCAAACGTTCAAACTTAGCATCATAGTCTCTTGCTTTGTTCTTACCCCAAATTTGTTCTGCTCCACCACCGATTGCTCCAGAAAGTCCAGCAGATTTACCTGATTGTAATAAAATACTTGCAACTAATACTAATGATGAAAGTATCAATAATACTGTTAAAATTGTTAGTAACACTTTAACACCTCCATGTTCATTTGTCTCTTGTATCATTCGTATTTTAACACAGTATTGATTAAAATACAATTCTATACGATTATTTCATCAAAAAAGCGCAAGAGATTTGACAGATGAACTGCCAAATCTCGCGCTCCCTAATTTTGAATAACCAAAATTTGCCTATTTATCTTTTCCTACATTGAGATGCTAACTCACTGTAGATTAAGCACATTTTCTTATTATACTTCCTTAATTTTGTTGCTTATTTATTTAAAACTGTATCAACCAGAGTCAAAGACTATCTTAAGTTATAGAATGCTGATAATCCAGCGTAGATAGCGTTATCTCCTAATTGTTCTTCAATTCTTAATAATTGATTGTATTTTTCAACTCTATCAATTCTAGCAGGTGCGCCTGTTTTGATTTGACCTGAATTAACTGCTACAGCAATATCAGCGATAGTAGAATCAGCAGTTTCTCCAGATCTATGAGAAGTAACTGTTGTAAATCCAGCTTTTTTAGCCATTTCGATAGTATCTAAAGTTTCAGTGATAGAACCGATTTGATTTAATTTAATAAGGATTGAATTAGCAGATCCTTCTTTAATCCCTCTTGATAATCTTTCAACATTAGTAACGAATAAGTCATCACCAACGATTTGGATTTTATCACCAAGTTTTTCAACCATTAAATTCCAACCAGCCCAATCTTCTTCATCAAGACCATCTTCGATTGAAATAATAGGGTATTTAGCAACTAAATCAGCATAGTAATCTACCATTTCAGCTGAAGTTAATTCTTTACCTTCGCTTGCTAATGCATATTTGCCACCTTCTGTATGAATTTCAGAAGCTGCAACGTCTAAAGCTAATTTAATTTGTTCACCTGGTTTGTAACCTGCTTTTTCAATCGCTTCCATGATTACTTTAAGTGCATCTTCGTTAGTTGGAAGATTTGGAGCAAATCCACCTTCATCACCTACACCAGTTGCTAAACCTTTAGATTTTAATACGCCTTTAAGTGCATGGTAAATTTCAGCGCCCCATCTTAAAGCTTCTTTGAAGCTTGGTGCACCAACAGGCATTACCATAAATTCTTGAATATCAACATTGTTATCAGCATGAGCGCCACCATTCATGATATTCATCATTGGAACTGGTAATGTTTTAGCATTTGTGCCACCAACGTATTCATATAATGATAAGCCAACTGATTCAGCAGCTGCTTTTGCAACAGCAATTGAAACACCTAAAATTGCATTTGCACCTAATTTAGCTTTGTTAGGTGTACCATCTAATTCGATCATTAATTTATCAATACCTACTTGGTCAAATACATCCCATCCTTCAAGTTCAGGAGCGATAATATCATTCACATTTGCTACAGCTTTTTCAACGCCTTTTCCTAAATATCTGCTTTTATCGCCATCTCTTAATTCTACAGCTTCAAAAGCACCAGTAGATGCACCTGATGGTACAGCTGCTCTACCCATTGAACCATCTTCTAAATAAACTTCTACTTCTACAGTTGGATTTCCTCTTGAGTCAAGAATTTCTCTTGCGAATACATCAGTAATAATTGACATATCAATACCTCCATCTTTTCAATGTGTTTTTTATTTTGACACCTCTTACAATTAAGAGGCGTATAGCTAATTTACTTAAGGATTATAGATTTCCCTGTCATTTCTTCCGGTTGATCAAGTCCCATCATTTGAAGAAGCGTTGGTGCTAAGTCACATAACTTGCCATCTTCTCTTAAATCATGTTGTCCTAACCCACCCACAATGCAAGGCACTTTATTGGTTGAATGCGCAGTCATTGGCTTTCCTTCATCAGTCAGCATCACTTCCGCATTACCGTGATCAGCAGTCACAATATAATTACCGCCTAATGATTCTATTTTACCTAAAACTTTACCTAAACATTCATCAACTGTTTCTACTGCTTTAACAGCTGCTGGAATGATGCCTGTATGTCCTACCATATCAGCATTGGCAAAATTAAGAATAATTAAATCAAAAACATCTCTGTCAAGTTCTTCTAACAATCTATCTGTTACTTCATAAGCTGACATTTCTGGTTTAAGATCATAAGTTGCTACTTTTGGTGAGTTAATAAGGGCACGTTCTTCGCCTTCATTAGGGGCTTCTACACCACCATTAAAGAAGAAAGTAACATGGGCATATTTTTCTGTTTCTGCAATTCTCAATTGTTTCTTACCCAATTTAGCTAAATATTCACCTAAAGTATTGTTAATAGTTTGTGGCTTAAAAGCTACTGATACATTCGGAATAGTCACATCATATTGTGTCAAACAAACGTATTTTGTAGTAAAGAAGCTTCTTTCAAAGCCATCAAATGCTTCATCAACAATTGTTCTTGTAATTTCTCTCGCTCTATCAGGTCGGAAATTAAAGAAGATTACCGCATCATCTTTTTCAACTGTAGCAACTGGTTTACCGTCTTTAACAATACATGTTGGAATGATAAACTCATCTGTTGTACCTGCTTCATAAGATTTTTCCATAAGTGCTACTGCTGATTCAGCTGTTTCAGCTTCGCCTTTAACTAACATGTTATAAGATTTTTCAATACGATCCCATCTCTTATCTCTGTCCATTGAATAATAACGGCCAGAAACAGAAGCGATTTCACCGAATTGAAGTTCAGCCATATAAGCTTCTACTTCTTTAATATAATCAATACCACTTGTTGGAGAAGTATCTCTACCATCCATAAAAGCATGTACATAAATATTATCTAAACCGCGATCTTTTGCTAATTTAATGATTGCTTTTAAATGGTTAATGTGACTATGAACACCACCATCTGATAAAAGTCCCCATGTGTGGAGTTTTGTACCATGTGCTTTAGCATAATCAATAGCTTCTAAAAATGTTGGGTTTTCAAAAAAGTCACCCTCTTTAATCGCTTTTGTAATTCTTGTAAGTTCTTGATAGATGACACGACCTGCACCAATGTTTAAATGGCCCACTTCTGAGTTACCCATTTGACCATCAGGCAAACCAACATCTAAACCACTTGCACCAATAAGTGTGTGTGGTTTTGATTCTAATAATGCATCATAAACAGGTGTTTTAGCGAGTGACACGGCATTTCCTTCTGAAGGATTACCTTGTCCCCAACCGTCCATGATAATAAGTGCAGTTGGTTTTTTCATATATAAGCTCCTTACTAAAAGTTAACGAGTTGTACAAAGCTGTCTGTTTTAAGACTTGCACCACCTACAAGTGCACCATCAATATCTGATTCGTTCATGATTTCTTCTACGTTAGCAGGTTTAACACTTCCACCGTATTGAATTCTAACTTCTTCAGATACTTCTGGACCATATAAGCCATCAAGTACACTTCTGATATAAGCAATTACATCATTGGCTTGTTCGCTACTTGCAGTTTTACCTGTTCCGATTGCCCAAATGGGTTCATAAGCAACAATTACTTTAGTTGCATCAGCAGCTGATACACCTTTAAATGCCGCTTCAACTTGTTCTTTACAAACTGCTTTTGTTTCATCAGCTTCTCTTTGTTCTAATGTTTCACCTACACAAACTACTGGTACTAAACCTTTTGAAAGTGCTTTTAACGTTTTAAGGTTTACAGTTTCATTGGTTTCATTGAAGTATTGTCTTCTTTCAGAGTGACCAATAATAACATGTGTTACACCAATTTCAAGTAACATATCTGCTGTTACTTCACCAGTGAAAGCCCCGTTATCTTCATAATGCATGTTTTGAGCACCGATTTGAACATTAGTGCCTTTTGCTGCTTTTACTAAATCTTGTAATAAAGTATAAGGTGCACAAAGTAGAACTTCCACATCAGTTCCTTTAACGTCGTCTTTGATTGCTTCTACAAATTCAACGCCTTCTTTAATTGATTTGTGCATCTTCCAGTTTCCCGCAATAATTGGTTTTCTCATGAGTGCCTCCTATTTTTCATTAAGTGCATCTATACCAGGTAACACTTTTCCTTCTAAGAATTCTAATGACGCACCACCACCTGTTGAGATGTGAGTCATTTTATCTCCAAATCCTAAAGTATTAACAGCTGCTGCGCTATCACCGCCACCAATTACAGTGGTTGCATCTGATTCAGCAAGTGCTTTTGCAACTGCAATCGTTCCTTTAGCAAAGTTTTCAAATTCGAATACACCCATTGGACCATTCCATACAACTGTTTTGGCACTTGCAACGGCTTCTGCATAAAGAGCAGATGTTTTAGGACCAATATCCATTCCCATGTAGTCAGCTGAAATGTTTTCATCATCAGTAACAACAGGTGTTGCATCTTTATTAAAGTCATTTGCTACCACATGGTCAACAGGAAGTAAAAGTTTAACACCTTTTGCTTTAGCTGTCTCAATCATTTGTTTTGCATAGTCTACTTTATCTTCTTCTACAAGTGATTTTCCAATTTCAAATCCTTGTGCTTTTAAGAAAGTATAAGCCATACCGCCACCAATGATAAGTGTATCTACTTTATTTAATAAGTTTTCAATTACTTTTATTTTATCAGAAACTTTTGCGCCACCTAAAATTGCACAGAACGGTCTTTCAGGTGTTTCTACCGCTTCACCTAAAAATTTAAGTTCTTTTTGAATAAGGTATCCACATACACATGTATCAACAAATTCAGTTACACCAACTGTTGACGAGTGTGCTCTATGAGCTGTACCAAACGCATCATTTACATAAACTTCAGCAAGTGAAGCTAAATCTTTTGAGAACGCTTCGCCGTTTTTAGTTTCTTCTTTTCTGAAACGTGTATTTTCAAGTAACATCACTTGACCATTTTCAAGTTTCATAGCAGCTTCTTTTGAAAGTGGTCCTACAACTTCTTCTTCACTATTAAAAATAACTGTTTGTCCTAATAATTCTGATAAGCGATCAGCTACTGGTTTTAAACTAAATTTTTCTTCAAATGCTTTAGGTTTACCAAGGTGTGAACAAAGAATCACTTTGCCCCCTTGTTCTACTAAATATTTAATAGTTGGAAGTGCGCCCATAATTCTATTTTCATCAGTGATTTTACCTTCTTGAATGGGTACATTAAAATCGCATCTTACTAAAACGCGTTTACCATTCACATTGATATCTTCAATCGTTTTTTTATTGTACATGTTTGATTCGCCTCCATTAAAAAATAATTTCAACAAAGCTATTCATTCTAAGTCTATCACTTTGCTCATATGATTAAAATCTTATGTGTTCTTCTGTCAACAAGGCTTTCATTATTCTCACAAGATTTCAATAATATGAGCAAACAGTGACTCAATAAAATAGCTTTAACATATAGGAAGCCCTGAAATGAGCATTTCAGGGCTTAAATTTTTGTGAACGAATTATAATCCTTTTTCTACCATTAATGATACTAGGTCTACAACTCTGTTTGAGTAACCCCACTCATTATCGTACCAAGATACAACTTTAATCATGTTTTCGCCCATAGTCATTGTTGAAAGACCATCAACGATTGAACTTCTTGAATCTTTTTTGTAATCCATTGATACTAATGGTTCTTCACTGAATCCTAAAATACCTTTCATTTCGCCTTCAGCTGCTTTTTGGAATGCTGCATTAGCTGCTTCAGCAGATACAGGTTTTTCAGTTTCAATAACGATATCTACAACTGATACAGTTGGAGTTGGAACTCTCATAGCCATACCATTGAATTTTCCTTTAAGTTGAGGAAGTACCAAAGCAACAGCTGCTGCAGCTCCAGTTGTGGTTGGAATAATGCTTTCTGCTGCTGCTCTAGCTCTTCTCAAATCACTGTGAGGAGCGTCGAGAATTCTTTGGTCACCAGTATAGGCATGAACTGTTGTCATTAAACCTTTTACGATGCCGAATTCTCTATCTATTACTTTAGCGAAAGGTGCAAGACAGTTTGTTGTACAAGAGGCATTTGAAATAATATGATGTTTTTTAGGATCATATTCGCTGTCGTTAACACCTAAAACTATTGTAATGTCTTCATTTTTAGCAGGTGCTGAGATAACAACTTTTTTTGCTCCAGCTTCGATGTGTTTGCCTGCTTTTTCTCTATCTCTAAATAAACCAGTTGATTCAATAACAATATCTACGCCTAATTCTTTCCAAGGTAAGTTAGCTGGATCTCTTTCAGCACAGATTTTGATTTCGTGACCGTTAACTACTAAAGTATCTTCTTTAGCTTCAACAGTACCTTCGAATTTACCAAATACTGAGTCATATTTTAATAAGTGTGCTAATGTTTTTGCATCTGTTAAATCGTTAATTGCAACGATTTCAAAACCTGGGTTTTCAAGTCCCATTGCTACTTTAAATGCATTTCTTCCGATTCTACCAAAACCGTTAATTGCTACTTTTACCATTTGTAAAATCCTCCTTAATCATAAAAGATCATTCATTTTCTTAGCTGTCCTTTCACTTGTTACAAGAACAAGATTCGGGTTGAGTTTGCTAATGGCAATAATTGATTCAGCCTTATCAGTACCACCAGCAACAGCTATAACATTTGTGAGAGCTTTAAATTTATTTAAATCAATACCAATGGTACTGATTTCGTGGACCACTTCGCCATCTTTGTTAAAATAGTATCCGAAAGACTCAGCAACTGCTCCTTTTTTAAGGATATCATCAATTTGCTCTTGATCCAGTGCTCGTCTTCCCGCCATAACATCAGCGCGTCCTATTCCAAAAAGAAGGACATCAATTTCGTGAATATAATCAAGTGCTTTCCTGATATTAGGTTCATTTTTAAGTTCCTCGATTGTTGCCTTTGACAAGTTATCCTGAGTATATAACATATGATAATTAGCATCTAACTTATTGGCTAATCTTTCAGCAAGCGTATTAGCTTGATACTCATTTTTATTGCCAAGACCTCCTCTTGCAGGAACAACTGTAATGGCGTTCTTATCCAAATGCGTCCATTCACTTCTATACCCATTAATTACTCTTTCTATCGACGAACCGCCGGTTAAACCTATAACTGACTTTTCGTTGAGGAGTGAGCTTAAATAATGTGCCGCTTCATAACCCATTTCATTAAGTGCCACTTTACTATCTTGAATCCCAACAGATCCCACAATAACACGTTTGATGTTTAATTTTTCAGCAAGCTTTTTTTCCAACTCGCTGATCCCATTAATTTTATAGAAAACTTCTGAAAGGGCTTCTAAAACTTCTGCACCTTTAGGTGTAATCCTCATACCATCTGGGTAATATTCTATTAAGTTATTGTTTTTGAGAATATCACATTCTCTTCTAACAATTCTTTCAGTATAACCCATAGTCGATGAAAGAATACGTCTTCCAATAGGTTGATTAAATTTGACTGTGTTGAGTAGATTAAATCGAAGTGGTAATAACTCATCCATTTCAGGAAAAGCATGTTTTAAGACAAATATTAAATTTTCCTTATCCACTTCTTTATGCTTCAATTAAATCACCCTTCTGGGATTTCATTCATCCCTGTCATTTTTTATCGTCCCACCGCCTGTAAAAAAAATGGCTTACACATAAATTGTAAACTCGTTTTTTATCTTGTTTACATTCTTATTATAACACCACTGATATAAAGTTCAATACCTTTTCTAAAAAAAATGGACTTTTTTTGCCCACCATGGTTAAAAAACGTCCCTGTTAAAACATTAACAAAGCTTAGTCCCCTAAAGATAAGGTTTCCAAGCTTTTATAATTAATATCTTTTTCTTTTTGATGAAGGTAAAATCCCCAATTCATCTCTGTATTTTGCTACCGTTCTTCTCGAAATATTAATGCCTTTTTGTGTTAAGATATCTGTGATTTTTTGATCACTTGTTGGCTTTTTTAAATCTTCATTATCTATCATTTCTTTTATGATAGATTTTACACTTTCAGATGATACGCCTTCGCCACTATTACCGCGAACACCACTCTGAAAAAAGTATTTGATTTCAAAGAGTCCATTAGGACACTGCATATATTTCCCATTGACTGCACGACTCACTGTTGATTCATGCACCTCAACTTCATCTGCAATATCTTTGAGATTAAGGGGTTTAAGATACAGCATACCTTTTTCAAAAAAGTCAAACTGATAATCGACAATCGCCTTACATACTTTATAAATCGTATTGCGTCTTTGTTCAATGCTTTTGATAATGCGAAGTGCTGATTGAATATTTTTATTCAGATACTCTGCAGTTACGGTATCACCCTTTGCTTGTTTAACCATCTTTTGATAAAAATGATTAATTTTAAGTTTTGGGGAAGCTGATTCATTAACCATCACCACATATTCATCTTTCACTTTTTCTACGTATACATCTGGTACAATATATCTCACTTCTCTTAATGAAGCAAACTCACTCCCCGGTTTAGGCTCTAAAGTCTTAATAAAATCATAAGCCTGTTGGACACGTTCTGCCGTCTCACCCATTTTTTTAGCAATTTGTGCAAATCGTTTTTGACCAATATCTTCTAGGTAGTCTTTAACTAATTCTTCTTCAATGCTATCTTCATATCCCATTCTGTAGAGTTGAAGCAAAAGACACTCCTTAATGCTTCTTGCCCCTACACCTGCAGGATCTAAAGACTGAACCAAACCGATTGAATCTTCAATTTTTTCAAAATCAACTTTGAATAATAGGGCTGTATCTTTTTCATCTACATCTAAATAACCGTTGTCATCAATACTCTCCACTAAGTATTCACAAATACTCAGTGTGTGTACATCTAAAGACATTAGTTTGAGTTGCATCATTAAATAATCTTCTAGTGATTCTTCAGAAGCAATGAAATTATCATAGTTCATATCATTATCTAAGTTGTAACTGGTATTTCCCATAGGGCGAGCATCTTCGAAATATTTAACAATTTCTTCCCAATCCATCTCCTTATTGGTGTCTTCACCAGCAGATTCAGATTCAAAATCGTTATCTTCTCTCTCCGATTTGACTTCTTCTACACTTGCCATTTTTTCTAAAACAGGGTTATTTAATAATTCTTCATCTACAAAGTCATTAAGCTCTTGAGCATTGTACTGAAGAATTTCTATTGCCTGCTTTAATTCAGGCGTCATTATCAATTTTTGAGTTTGTACTAAATTTAAATCAAAGTTCATCTTCATAGCGAAAACCATTCCATCATTTACTTATAGTCATACAAGGTCTACTTGTATTATAGCAAAAACAATACCATATTCAAATGGCAAATATAATGACATCTAACCACATATTGTATTTAAATGCCATTTTTATACAGGGTTCTAGTCAAAATAAGCCTTGCAGGAATACGTGTATTCCTGCAAGGCCATAGTATATAACCTATCTCTTAATAAAACGATTTAAACACCCATAAATCAAATTTTATTATTAAATTTCACTATCTTTGAGACTTATCATATGGTATACCTTCTGCTTTTGGTGCTCTTGATTTTTTAGATGTAAACGCAAGAACAATCATTGTCGCTAAATAAGGTAACATTTTATAATAATTTTGATCAATATTTAAATTATTCAAGATTGGAATCAGTGATACTGAATACGCCACAGTTCTTAGAAAAGCAAAGAATAAAGCAGCAAATAATATTCTAAGTGGTTTCCACTGACCAAAGATCATAACAGCCAATGCCAAGAAACCAAAACCAGCAACGCCCGTATGTCCACTAATGTTACCATCTAAGATACCAACTGAATAGAAAAAGCCACCGATTCCGCCTAAAATCCCTGAAAGCGATACACCCGCATAACGCATTTTATAAACATTAATGCCTACAGAATCTGCTGCTTGTGGATGTTCCCCGCAGGCTCTAAGACGAAGACCAAATTTGGTTTTATAGAAGATGATAATTGCAATAATCAAAAGTACAAATCCTATAATAACCGTCAAATACGTCCTTTGAAAGAACATTTCTCCTAAGAAAGGAATATCACCTAAAAGCGGCATTTTCTTAATGTAAAATGACATACTCGTTGTTATTCCATCACTATTAAATGTCATTTTAGAAAATAAAAGAATCGCCGCTGGAATTAACATGTTAAGTGCTGTACCAGTAATCGTTTGATCGGCTTTCATGGTTACAGCTGCAAACGAAAGAAGCAGTGAATAAATTGTACCTGCAATAGCAGCAACAATCATACCAAGAAGTAGAACAACCTGTGGATTCATACCAGAATCTTGGACAAGAAAGACAAACAAAGCGCCAAAGAAGGCTCCAAAGAGCATAATGCCTTCTAATGCAATGTTAATGACACCACTACGTTCACTAAACATCCCACCCAGTGCTACAAGTAACAAGGGAATAGCTACCGGAAGCATATTTTGAATTAAATAAAATAAAGTATCCATTATTTAGCCTCCTTTTTGCTGTTCTTTTTATTCTTGCCAAATCTCGCTTTAATGAATCGACCTAAGGCAGCATTCATAATCATTGCAAAAGCTGAGAAGTAGATAATAACAGCTATAACAACATCAATAATTTCAGGTTTATAGCCTACTAAGTTGGCAAGTGACCCTCCACGTTGAATATGAGAAATGAACACAGCTGAGAAAATAATTCCCAAAGGATTAGAACTTCCAAGAAGTGCAACAGCAATCCCGTTAAAACCATTGGCAGCTATAATATTAATCGGTTCATAGGTCATACTTGAACCTGCAATTGTAGACGGTGCAAGAATGGCAAACGCACCACCAAGACCCGCAAGTCCCCCTGCTATCACCATCGTTAAAATAATATTTCTTTTACCTTTCATCCCTGCATAATCAGCTGCCGTTTTATTGAATCCTGTCGCTTTAAGTTCATATCCAAAAGTCGTTTTTTGAAGCACAATATAGAGTATAATTGCAATAACGATTGCAAATATAATTGCCCAGTTGACGTTCGATCCTTGAACGCCTAGCGAAGGAATTTGTGCAGAAGCTGGTAAATAACTGGTTCTAGATTTACTTGCAACATACATTGTTGCATTGCTTTTTACTAACATATCTACTAAGTACATGCCAATATAGTTAAACATAATTGAAGTGATAACTTCATTAACGTTGAGGAGTGCCTTGAATATGCCCGGAATAAATCCCCAAAGCATCCCACCTACCATTCCCGCTAAAATAGCGACAATCCAGTGAAGTGCCCCTGGTAAATCCCACATAAAACCTACATATAAGGCAAAAAACATACCCATTGTATATTGTCCTGAAGCTCCAATGTTGAAAAGTCCCATTTTAAAAGCAAACCCAACTGCAAGCCCAGTCATTAAGATTGGTGTTGCAAAATAAAGCACATCACCAAATCGGCCTAAACCACCTACTAATACATATCTAAAACCAGCAAGGGCATTGCCTGGATTAGCAAACAACATAACAACGAAACCAAAGATTAAACCAAGAACAATGGCCAATAATGCAGCAGTAAAAGCATTAAAGCCATTCGACTTCGTAATCAATGACAATTTAAAACCTTTTTTTTCTGATTGATTATTTCCCTGCATGGCTACTCTCCTTTACTTCACTGCGTTTGGCACCCGACATATATAGACCGAGTTCTTGAACGTCTGTCGTTTTAGGATCAAGTTCGCCAACGATTTCCCCTTCATACATCACGAGTATCCTGTCACTGACATTCATGACTTCATCAAGTTCTAAAGAGACTAACAGCACGCCTTTACCTTCATCTCGTGTGGCTACAAGTTGCTTATGAATATACTCAATAGCACCCACATCTAGACCTCTTGTTGGTTGAACTGCAACGAGCAAATCATGTTCTTTATCAATTTCTCTGGCGATAATCGCTTTTTGTTGATTCCCGCCTGACATACTTCTTACTGTTGTAATTGGACCTTGTCCACTTCTAACATCGTATTGTTCAATTAAACGTTTAGCATAATTCCGTCTTTGATCAAATCGAATGAAACCATTCTTCTGAAATTCTTTTTGCCAATAACGTTGCAATACCATGTTTTCTTCAAGAGAATATTCAAGTACCAAACCATGTTTATGGCGATCTTCTGGAATATGACTCATTCCAGCAATAGATCTTTCTCTAATACTTGATTTTGTGATATCATTGTTATTCAAAAGAATCGTGCCCTCACTTACTTTATCAAGTCCTGTTAGGGCAGATACAAACTCTGTTTGTCCATTGCCTTCAATACCCGCTAAACAAACAATCTCTCCACGTTTCACTTCAAAACTCACGTTTTTCACAGCATTATTTTTGTGGAGCTTAGAAGGAACAGTGACGTGATCGATTTTTAAAACCACTTCACCTAGTTTAGGTGGATTCTTTTCAACACTAAAACTAATGTCTCTTCCAACCATCATTTTTGACAATTCTTCTTTTGTTGTATCTTTGACATCGACTGTACCCATATACTTCCCTTTACGTAATACTGTACAACGATCAGCGACATCCATAATCTCATTAAGTTTATGTGTAATAAATAAAATCGACTTGCCTTCTTTTGCAAAATTCCTCATGATATTAAGGAGTTCTTTAATTTCTTGAGGTGTTAATACTGCTGTTGGTTCATCAAAGATTAAAATATCATTGTCTCTATAAAGCATTTTTAATATTTCAACCCTCTGTTGCATCCCAACAGAAATATTTTCAATATAGGCGTCTGGATCAATAGCTAAACCATACTTTTCACTGAGGTCTACTACCTTTTGCCTCGCCTCTTGTTTTTGCAAAAAACCTAACTTATTAGGTTCAACCCCAAGAATAATATTCTCAAGGACTGTAAAAATTTCAACCAATTTAAAATGTTGATGAACCATCCCAATTCCAAGTGCATTGGCATCATTTGGATTGTTAATTTTTACGGCTTTACCGTTTTTAAGAATTTCGCCCTTTTCAGCTTGATATAAACCAAAGAGAACACTCATGAGTGTTGATTTTCCAGCACCATTTTCACCTAATAGAGCATGTACCTCACCCTTTTTTAAGTTTAAGGTGATATTATCATTTGCTTTAATGCCTGGAAATTCTTTCGTTATATTTCGCATTTCAACAATATAATTATCCACTTTAACCTCTTCTTCTCAATTCATTTTCTCACACCGACGTCACATGTTTCATCATATACCAAAAGATATGATTTGAATATGTTGAAATTTAACAATAATTTTATCACAATCCTTATTGTTTTTTTGTTATTTTCTAAATTGTCTCTATTTATTATTACCAATAAAAATAAAATATAACCATCCTAAATAATCTATCAAATAATAAGGCATGTGTTTCATTATTACTGTATAATCTTTTACGCCATTAACAAAATGGGGAAAGCTTAAGCCTTCCCCATCATTTTGACTAGTCATATTAAGCCAATTAGGCTAGACTCCATTTCTTCTTATACATTATCTAGTAGTAACTGTAATTGTTGTAAGATTTAACCCATTTGTTAACTCTTCTGCAGTTGCTACACCACTTGCATCTGCTACATCAATTGTTCTTACAGGATCAACTGAACCATCAGCAAGTTTAGCATAAATTTTGTCATAAGTTTCTTTATCAAATTTTTGGAATCTGTCAAACGCATTAGCATTTTCATCACCGATAACAGTTGTAGGTAGACCTACACCATTATTAGCAGCGTTGAAATAAGTTGTTTTTCCAGCATAAGTCGCCCAATCATCATTGTAAATAGCATCTAATACACTTACTACAGAAGCTGAAAGACCTTTTGTTGCAGACGTGATAACTGTTTCTGAATCATATCTTTGGTCAACGTCAACACCTATAACTTTGCCATCAGCTTCATTTGCAGCTGACATAACTGATTTACCAACAGAACCACCACATGCAAAGATTACTTGTACGCCTTCTTGGTACATTGTTCTTGCAGTTGCTTTGTTAGTATCATTTTCATCAAAGTTACCAGTATAATGGTAAGTTACATTAACATCATCAATACTTAATTCACTTGCTGCAGCATCAGCACCTTGAAGGTAACCATAACCAAAAGCTTGAACAGCTGGTACAGCCATACCACCCATGAATCCTAAGTCAGTATTGCCATCATAAACTGCTGCATATCCTGCAAGGTATCCAGATTGTTGTTCTGAGTACATTACACTTGCAACGTTTCCTTCTGTTTTAGCATCTGAGTAATCTGCAGTATGAGGTGCTCCATCAAGTAAGATGAATTTCACATCTGGGTATTTAGTTTGCGCTTCATACACAGGTACTTCGAATAAAAAGCCTGGTGTAACAACAATTTTAGCTCCACCTTGAACTGCTAAGTCAATTGCAGCAAGATATCCAGCATCTGAAGCTTCTTCAGGTTTGATGTAAGTATGGGTAATATTGTTCTTTTCTGCGTAAGCTACAACACCTTCCCAAGCACCTTGGTTAAATGATTTGTCATCAATATTACCTTTGTCAGTAATTAAGGCAATATCATAAGAACCATCACCAGCATTATCACCAGCATTGTCTGATGATTGACCACAACCCACTACGCCCAAAACAAGCACAAGCGATAGTGCAATCAATAAAAATTTCTTCATTGTAAAACCTCCACTAATAATTTCATTCGGCTTTCACCTTCAATAATTATATCGTTATCAGGCTCAAATTACAACATTTTTTCACATTGAATCCATTCAAAATACATGTTGTTTGAGTCTTAATACAATATAACCATTATCTATCCATCAATCCTCGTCTCACCCTTAAAACATGAACATTAATATTCAGATTGGAATAAATATTCATATATTCTTTTTCTACAAAAAAATCTGTTTTCATTATTTGTTTTTGCAATATTTATGTAGAAAAGTAACAATGAGTTAGGATTGAAGCCTCATAACGATGAATTCTCATCATTATTCACAAATTAAGATATGCCCTTCTCACCTTTTTATAATTGACTTTCAATTAAAGCCTTAATACCTTCAAGGCTAGCTGTATTCTTCGTACACTCGCCCATTCTTTCACCATTTTTATACAATACAATCGTTGGCAGACCAAGGACACGTTGACTCAATGCCAATTTTCTTTCTGCTGTCGTATTGAGTTTTGCAAATTTCACCTGATTATATTGAGACTCTAAAGACTCAAAATCTGGCATTAAAGCTTGGCAAGGTACACAACCTTCTCCCCAAAAATCAACTATAACGAGTCCTTTTGACTCTAAGACCTCTTCTGTAAAATTTGATTTACTTAATGCTATCATTTTTGCCTCCTTTAGTCTTCTTTTGAATCAATATATTTTTCTGCCATCACTGCAGCAATTGCACCATCTGAAACTGCAGTAACAACTTGTCTAAGTGGTTTCTGTCTAATGTCCCCTGCTGCAAATACTCCCTCGATATTGGTTGCCATCTTTTCATTAGTAATTAAATAGCCTGATGAATCTACTTCTAAAAAGTCTTTAACCAGTTCCGTTTCAGGAATATAACCTATAAAAACAAATAGCCCCATTAAGCCATCATTTTCATCTGCTTTAATTGTTCTTGTCTCACCTGTTTTATAATTTTCTAAAATAACGCCCTGTACAAGTCCTTCGCCTATAATTTCTTTGACGCCAGAATCATAAATGAAATCCATTTTAGGATTATTCAAAGCTTTTTCAACAATTGACTTAGCTGCCCTAAATTCATCTCTTCGGTGAATTACCGTTACTTTTCTGGCAAACTTAGTTAAGAATATTCCTTCTTCAAGAGCCGTATCGCCTCCACCTACAACAAGAACTTCAAGGTCTGTGAAAAAATCAGCATCACACGTTGCACAGTATGAAACGCCTTTTCCAGTAAGTGCATCTTCATTTGGAAGGCCCAATTGACGCGGTCTAGCCCCCATTGCTAAAATAACAGATTTGGCTTTAATATCGCCTTTGCTCGTTTTAATCACTTTGAGTTCTCCCTCTAGTGACATTGATTCAACCTCAGTTTTAAGACGTTCTGCACCAAAAGATTCACACTGCTCAACCATTCTTGCTGCCAACTCAGGCCCCGTAACATCGGGAGAAGCCCCCGGGTAGTTTGCGACTTCATCTGTCCCTGTTATTTGTCCACCCGTTTTTTCACGTTCAATCACAAGTGTTTTCATTTTTGCTCTGGCTGCATATAAGCCTGCTGACAAACCTGCAGGACCTGCGCCAATAATAACTATATCATAAATTGTATTCATCTTTATATACACCTTTCATTAATAGTAACTTTAAAATTACATTTCTAATATCCTTACTATACTACAAATTTACATCAAATTAAAGCCGATTGCATTGTTATAAAAACACAAAAAATCACTACAGTAATTTTTTGTAGTGATTTTATATGAGATCAAAAAAAGCATTTTGTCTCAAAGCTTCATATAATACAATGGCAACTGAATTAGAAAGATTCAAACTTCTTAAGTGTTCATCATCTTTCATGGGAATCTTAAAACGATCTTCAGCATATTTTTCATGAATCCAATCGGGTAATCCAGCTGTTTCTCTTCCAAACATAATAAAGCACTCATCTTCAAAATGACAGGCGTCATAGTGCTTAGTTGCTTTAGTTGTCGAAAAAAATAATTTTTGATCTCCATATTTTTCAAAGAAAGCATCAACATTATCATGCACTTCGATGTCAAGGTAATCCCAATAATCTAACCCTGCACGTTTTAAATGCTTATCAGATATAGAAAAACCCAGAGGTTTGATTAAATGTAATTTTGAACCTGTAATAGCACAACTTCTTGCAATGTTGCCAGTATTGGGTGGAATTTCTGGTTGATATAATACAATATTAATTGCCATGATGTCTTTTACTCCTTAATTTTTAATACCAATATCAAATTCAATTTCATCAGTATCTCCTGATTTTAATGGTACACATAAAGTTTCCATTCCTGCTGATGAAATTTCTATAGAAGAACCTTTCACTAATGATGGTGGGGTAATATCAATTTTAATGCCTTGATTAAAGAGCAAGGTTGCTGAATTTCCCATAATCATGTTTCCCAGTTCTGACAAGGCACTTTTAGCCATCTCATCTATTTCAGTAACTGGCATTCCCATCATCATACCAGATGCAATTTTCATTGCAACGCCTTCTGACATACTAAAAACGGCTTGGCCCTTTATTTCACCTGTTATCCCTAAGATAATCACAATTTCTTTTGTGGGATAAGGATTTTGACGAATAAAGGGTTTCCCTACACTAAATTTGTCTGTCACAAAGTTATTAAGCACTTCTGTTGCCGCTTTTATAAAAGCATTAATATAATCTACCTTCATGTTTCGCCTCCAAACGTTTTTTATTCTTTGAGCCCCAATTAATGGTCTATTTTAATCTTACTTATAATATTCCCTTTATACCCTCTTGTTAATCACTATTTATCAAAGACTTTTATGGATGTTGAAATCACTATCCATGTAAGAAAAAGAAAGCGGCTACAGCGACGCCCAATACAATACGATAATAAGCAAACAACTTCATATCATGTTTCTTAATATAATTCATAAAGAAGGCAATCACGACGTAAGCAACAACAAACGATACAAGTGTTCCCACTCCAAGCATCTGCCATTGTGGTCCCGTAATACTCCCATCAAACTTAATAAGTTTATAGATGGACGCTCCAATTAACGCAGGCATCGCCATTAAAAATGAAAACTCTGCCGCTAGCTCTCTATCAAAACCAACAGACAATCCACCAATAATTGTAGAAGCTGAACGAGACATGCCTGGGAAAAGCACTGCTAGACATTGAAAAATGCCTACAATCAAGGCTTTTGAAAATGTGATATTTTCTTCTACGACAATATTGGACCGATGTTTTTTATTTTCTACAATAATCAATAGAATCGCCCCTACAATTAGAGCAATAGCAACAACCATCGGCTTAAAAAGATATTGGTCAATAATATCTTCAAAGAAGAGCGCAAGAGTCACCGCTGGAACTGTCGCTACCGCGACTTTGAGCCACCTAATAATATAAGCCTTAAAAGCTTCTTTGCTGGAAATTGGTGGCAAAATTTTGTCTTTAAAATAAATCATTGCTGCGAGAATTGCCCCTGACTGTATAACGATTGCAAACAAATTAGCAAATTCACCTTCAAAGAAAAGAAACTTATTGGCTATGATAAGATGACCTGTTGATGAAACAGGAATAAACTCCGTTAAACCTTCTATAATACCGAGTATAATGGCTATGATAAACGAATTCATAAATTCTCCTTTTAGTCTAAAATCCTTTTGTTAATTCCTTTTATCACCGGCATTCCCATCACATATTCGACGATATTAATCCCGCAATTATCAATACGGAATTTCCAATAACCCGATGTATCTCTATAACAAAAATAAGACAGTAGTGCTTGTAAAACCCCACCATGAGCTACAATAAGAATACGAGAAGTATCTTCGTCTTTATTGTATAAGGCAAGGATTCTTTCAAACTGCTCTACGACACGCTCATACATTTCAAAAACACTTTCACCCTCTGGTGTCTTAAATCGTTCATAGTCATCAAGCCATTTTTGAAATTCATTTGGATAGACCTTCTTAATCTCTTTAAAAGTTTGGCCTTCCCAAGTTCCAAAATTCATTTCTCTAAATTGACTTTCTGTCTTTAAAGTCACTTCATCATGTCCTTCAAGAATAATCTCAGCTGTCATTTTAGCGCGCTTTAAATCAGAGCAATAAGCAGCATCAAAGTGTACATCTTTAAGTGCCTTTTGTGCTCTTAAAGCCTGTTCTTGACCTTCATCCGTGAGATCAACGTCCCAATGACCTGAAAAACGCTTGGCTACATTCGCAGTTGTTTGTCCATGTCTAATTAAGTAGATGGTCATTTTCCCTCCTCACGCGCCTCTTCAGATGCTAAATTCCATTGATCTCTTGCATAGGTTTTGATGAGTCTATTTTTATAGGCAATCGGATGATTAATTGTTTTGCTAAACCATCGGATTGCTTCATTATAATCTTTTAATTGTCTGGAAAGTTCTCCCATTAAATAGAGCACTTCAAGTTCTTTTTCTTCTCTTTCTTTGTAACTTTCTGTCTCAAAACTTTTAATATAGGCATCTCTTGCCATCTTAATATACTTTAATTCATTATCATGGTCTTGGCTTTCTCTATAAAACCAACCCAATCTCAAATAAAGTTTCCCCAAATTATAGCAATCTATAGGAAATAACATGTAATTGGCAAGTGCAATCAAATGTACTCTAATGGCTTGCTCTAGTGTTCTTTCCATACAAAAATTTTGATACATCCATTTAGCTGAAATATGCTTTTGTACCTTTTGTCTTTCTTGCAACTTTAAAGGTTCTTTAAAATCACTTTCAAACTTTGCATAACCACAATAAGGGCAGCAAATCACACCATATCGAGCAGGGTTTTCACCTGAATAGTAGGCATGAAAATCTTTTTCTCTCTTTTTTGTCCTTATTGCTGAGGTTCTTACTTGCTTTGATTTAAATTCATTTTCACAAACGGGACATTGATAACTTCTATCAAATAAATCTCCAACACTTTTATTTATTTCCATTTTAACTCTATTACGTCTCCTGTCTTTAGAATATCAGTGTAACGCGCACGTTCACCGTTGAGTTTAAGCACCAAAATCCCCTTAGGCTGACTAATATCAAAATCAATAAAATTAAAAATATCCACAAAGATCATTGATTTCTTTTCTTTCGGTATGATTAATTCTTCTCCATTGACTGTCACAATGAGCGATTCTTCACTCGTCTTATCCGCTTCAATTTCATTTACTGTATTTTTTGCTTCAAGTGGTTCATTTTGTGTTTTTTCTCTATTATGACCACGTTCCTTTTGTAAGTCTTCTTCATCACCCTCTTCAAGGGGATCAAATTCGACATTCCAAAATGTATCATGGTTACCTTCTGTTTCAAAGTCAATCGCTTCATCCCAGTCAACTTGTCCTTCAACGATTGAAAAATCCACTACATCATTTGCCTTAAGTACATAAGAAAGTGGTCTTTCTTCACCGTTAACCGTAAATTGAGCCGTTCTCGGATTGATTTCAGAAAGTTGTGCTAAGTCTAACAATGTATGGATTCCCTTAGTCACAATTTCATCTTCTGGTTTTATGATATATTCACCTGTACGATTCACGCCATTGACGCTCACGTAAAGATGCATTTGAATTTTTTGTCCTTTAAAATCAAGGGTCTCTTCTGTCGAGATAACTTCCGAAAGACAAACCTGTTTTAAATTGCCCGGTAAAGCAGGCACAACCGTAATTTGATCTTTGTGGGAAAGCTTACCATCCAAACTCGACAAGACACCATTAACAAAGATTTGAGCAGGTTCACCATAATCACCTTTTATAAACTGCTGATTGCCATTCAGTGTAAACTGAAGTTCAGGTCCTCTTTCGGACAATAAACTTCTCGCAGGAATACCTGCCAAAATTAAAGCATCTGCCACACGCAAGCTCTTAGAATTAAAGAGTCTAACTGTATTATCATTGACATTAACTTGTAAAAAATCTTGTTCTCTTTCTGTAAAAGCAGTGACCCCAATACCAATAGGGGTGATGAACTCTGGTCCTTTTAAGGGGGATCCCACAAAGGACATTTTTTCAAGACTTTCTACTGTTTTTATAACCACCCGTTCAGGAGGTAACTCTAACTTTCGAGCTAGAAGCTCTGTAAACTCAGGAATTTGAGAACCTCCACCTATACAAAACACGGCACTCGGTGCTTTTTTATTAAGTTCTAAAATATGAGCCCCTACTTTCTCTGCTAAATCCAAAACAGTAGATTCTACCTGAGTCAATATCTCATCCGTCGTTACTTCGTGCGGGAGACCCAAAATATCATTAAAACAATGTTTGTCTTTTTGGTTTAATTCAACTTTCAACGCTTCAGCCATATTAAAGTCTAAGAGATAGGTTTGCGCTAACTGTTCAGTCACCTTATCACCTGCATAAGCAACCATGCCATAAGATACCACCGTTCCTTCTTTGGAAATGGCAATATCCGAAGTTCCTGCGCCTACATCAACAAGGGCTAAATTTAATAGTCTCAAATGAGGCGGAATAGCCACACTCATCGCAGCAATCGGTTCAAGAGTCAAATTCATCACTTCTAAACCTGCTCGATTAATAACAGCATATAGACTGTCCACAACAATATGCGGTAAAAAAGTGGCTATAATTTCAACTTCTATCTCTGAACCTTTGTGCCCCAATGGATTGAGAATCATACTGCCATCCAAATAATAATTAATCACAGAATAACCTACACAATAGTAGTCTGATTGAACCTTTTGTGCCGTCGTTAATTTTTTTTGAGCAGCTTGGATAGCTTCCATTTCAAGGCTATCTGTCATCATTTTATTCATTTCTTTGGTCAAATCTATTTCGCGAGAAACACTAGCTCTTTCAATCTTAAGTGCTCTTCCTGCTGCAGCAATTGCCGCTCTTTCTAAACCAAAACCATTTCTTTTTTCTAAAGCTTCAACCACATTAGATACCACTTTTGTCACTTTTTCAATATCATGAATTTGACCATCAAACATTGCGCGCTCAGGATGTGACATCACTTCATAGTCTAAAACGACATAATTGTCCCCTTCTTGGCGTGCAATAGTCCCCACTACATTTCGCGTGCCAATATCTAATGCAAATAAGAGATCTTTTGGCATTGGATTTAATTTTTTACTAGTCATGATAGTCCCCTTAAAATAATTTTTCTTAAACAAATGACTTATTGATGATAGAAAAGACACCAAGCTTGTAAATCGCAATTTTCACAGTCTGGCTTTCTCGCTTTGCAAACTCTTCTGCCGTGAAAAATTAACAAATGATGTGTCTTAGACCAGCGCGCTTTAGGAATACGCTTCATCAATTGTTCTTCTGTTTCTTCAACATTATTAGCTTGTGCAAGACCAATCCGGTTAGAAACTCTGAAAACATGAGTATCTACCGCAATCGCTGGCACACCAAAGGCATTGCTTACAACAACATTTGCCGTCTTTTTGCCAACACCTGGCAAGGTCATCAAGGTCTTAATATCTTGAGGAATCTCCCCTTGCCACTGTGAAGAGAGCATCAGACTGGTTGCATGCAAATTTTTAGCTTTTGATTTGTAGAGACCGCATGGCTTAATTATCTTTTCAAGCGTCTCAACAGGAAGTTCTGAAAGCGTCGCCGCATCAGGTGCAACATCAAAAAGCACCTTGGTCACCTTATTTACTCTTACATCTGTACATTGAGCAGATAGAACCGTTGCCACAAGTAACTCGTAAGGATTATTAAAATCAAGCTCTGCTTTAGCATCTGGGTACATTTGCTCTAACACATCAATGACTTCTATGACTTTTTTCTTAGATAATTTCATTATAATTCCTCAGTATAAACATATTTTATTATATCACAATAAGAGATATTCTTTGAATAAATCGTTAATTTAATTAACTATTTACAATAATTTTTCAAATGCTTTTACAGATGCTTCAAAAACATTTAAAGCATGTTCAACCGTTTGAGCTTTTTCCATATCCACACCCGCTTTTCTCAAAATATGAATTGGATAATCACTTGAACCACTACTTAAAAATTCAAGATAAGCGTTAACAGCATCTTGACCTTCATTGACAATTTTATCTGCAAAAGCTACTGCTGCTGAAAACCCAGTAGCGTATTGATAAACGTAAAAATTATAGTACATATGTGGTATTCTTGCCCATTCATACTTAATAAGATCATCAATAACAACATCATCGCCAAAGTAGAGTTTATTAAGCTCTAAATAGTGGTTACACATGTATTCAGCAGTTAAAGCGCCACCTGCTTCAACGTGAGCATGAATATCTCTTTCAAATTCAGCAAACATCGTTTGTCTAAAAATAGTCCCTCTAAATTGTTCCAAATAATGATTCAAAATGTATTTTTTCTTTTTATCATCCTCTAACGTTTCCATCAAGTAATGATTTAACAGAGCTTCATTCGTTGTTGATGCTACTTCTGCAACAAAAATAGAGTAATTCCCATAAACAAACGGCTGATGTTGGTGAGTCAGATAAGAGTGCATTGAATGTCCTAACTCATGAGCAAGAGTAAACATACTGTCTACATTGTCCTTATAATTGAGCAAAACATACGGTCTTGAATCATAAGTTCCCCATGAATAAGCCCCACTACGTTTACCTTCTGTTTCATAAACATCTATCCATCTTTGTTGATAAGCCTCTTTTAAAGTGCCCACGTAATCATCTCCCAAAGGTTTTAAAGCTTCAATAACCGTTGTTTGAGCCTCCTTATAGGGTACTTTATACTCAATATCATCTACAATCGGATTATAAATATCATAAAGATGCATTTCATCTAATCCAAGTGCTTTCTTTCTGATTTTCATATAATGGTGAAAAGCCGGCAATTTTTCGTGAACTGCTTCAATCAAAGCATCTGGGACAGCCACTGGCACATTATTACTAAAAAGTGCAGCTTGTCTAGCCGACTCAAAATGTCTGGTTTTGGCAAAGAAAATATTCTTCTTAACTTCAGACTGCATTAAAGTAGCAATTGTATTAATATGCGCACTATAAGATGCATAGTATTTCTTCATTGTATCTTTTCGAAGGACACGATCAGAACTCATCATTAACGGCACGTATGTGCCATTTGACAAGGGGTGACTGTTACCTATTTTATCAACAGCAGGTTCAAAGGTCATATCTGCATTGAGAAGCATCCCATAAGCATTAGCAGCTGTTGCTCCAATTTCTTCAGTCTGAACTAAAATATTTTCTATTTTTTCATCCAATATATGAGGTTGATTTCTATAAAGATCTTCAAAGAACTGTCGGTAAATCTTAAGTCCTTCATTTTCACGCATTAATTTTGTGACTGTTTCCAAATCACTCTGCATTAATTCAGGCGCAAAAAAAGCAGTTAAAGCACCTACTTTAGCAACTAAACTTTCTGCCTGAGAAGACATCATCTGATATTTAGAAGCCTTCGTATTTTCATCCAGTTTCAATCTTGAATAAGTCACAATATTGGTTAATTTTCTATCAATTAAATCATGTACCTCAATCCCTTTTAATAACGTATCTGCCGAATCCAACAAATGTCCTTTGTGATGATTTAAATCTTGTGCCAAAGGCTCAATTTCATCAAATGCTTTTTGCCATGCTTCGTCATTACTAAACAGGTCACTTAAGTCCCATTTGTATTCTTTATCGATTTCATTTCTTGTCATTTCTTGACCTCTCTCTCTTGACTTTTTATATCCATTTATTGATTAGTTATCATACATTCTTGAGGAAAGTTCGTAATCACTTACAAGTTCTGCAAGTTCTTCAGGCATGTAAATTAATTTCAAGCCACTTTCATAATAATCGCCTCTTGACTTACACCACACTATTTTCCCAATCACGACAAAACTTTGTGCATCCAAAATAAGCCCCAGGCTTAAAGTTGTATCTACTGAAAACGCATTACTACTTTTAATACCCAGTCCACCTGTAGAAATATCTTTTAAAGATATTTCTACAGGTGAATCGATCATTACATCGTCATTGCCCTTCTGAAAATTAAAAGATTCAATAACACCTACATTCTCTAATCTCGCTTGTTTTCTACGTTCCATACCATTCCCTTTCTATCCTCTCTATGTAAAAAGCCGTTGCCTTTTAATCTCTCATGTTGTCATATTTTGCCCTGCTATGAACTCATCATAACATGCACCATTAGACGATTCAATTCCTTAAAAATCAATTCCATCATCACCCTCTATTGCCTATGTTTGCGAAAGTAAGGCTTTAATAGCTTGTGCTGTATAGCGCATTTCTTCCATTGTATTATACGCCGAAACGCTTATTCTTAGGGTTCCCTTTGGTAAAGTATTATAGGCCTGATGAGCTAAAGGTGCACACTGCAAACCAACTCTCACAGAAATACCATACGTTTTAGCTAAAGCATGCGCTATAAGAGAATGATCTTCCCCTTCAATAACGAGGGAAAGAACCCCTACTCTTGATTCAGGACGACCTTGTCCAATCATCTGGATGGTCTCCACATCAGAGAGCAAATCTTGTAAATAGCGAATAAGTTGACATTCGTGTTCATAAACGGCCTCTAAAGTGGTAGATCTTATATAATCAATACCCGCTTCTAATCCTATAATTCCAATACCATTAAGTGTTCCTGACTCAAATTTATCAGGCATGATTTCAGGCTGTTCTATGGATTCAGAGAAGCTACCCGTTCCTCCAAAAATAAAGGCATGCGTCTTCCGAGCCATTTGAGGATCAATTAAAAAGCCTCCTATTCCTTGAGGTCCCATTAACCCCTTATGTCCCGTAAAACACAAGCAACTAATATGCATTGCTTTCATATTGATGTTCAATACACCTGCCGATTGAGCAGCATCCACCAAAAAGGGAATATCATAGCTTTGAGCCAACTGACCTATGGATAATAAATCCACAATATCTCCTGTAACATTTGAGGCATGTGTGGAAACAATAAGAGCAGTCTCTTGCTTAATCGCCTTTTCTAAAAATACCATATCCACTTTGCCCTCTTGGTCTAAAGGAACTACCGTGTAAGTAATATTTCTGGTTTTAGATAAATAGTCTAAAGGTCTCACGACAGCGTTATGCTCTAAAGTCGTAATAATCACATGGTCGTTTTCTTTTAGATACCCCAATAAAACCGTATTGATCGATTCTGTCACATTTTTTGTAAAAATAACATGATCAACTGCCTCAAAGTCAAACATTTGTGCAAGTTTTTCACGTGTATGAAAAACATGTCTCTCTATGTTTCGAGTAGCTGCTCCACTTGACCTGCCCGGATTACCACTTGATTCAGAAAACCATTTTGCCATAGCCTCTGCCACTTGTGGCGGCTTAGGAAAAGAACTCGCGCTATTATCTAGATATACGTTCATGTTGCCCAACCTTTCTACGCACTTTTATCACTTCAAAAACAAGGGCTACAAAACCGATTCCCATCACAAGGTATACGGTAAAGAAACGCCATAGAAATACGACAACCCCTAAATGGGTATCACTGACTAAATTAGAAAACAAATAGGCAAAACCACCTTCTGCAAATCCCGAGGCACCCGGTGTAAAACCAAAGTACATGATAAATTGAGACAACATTTGATGTGTAATAATGTCCCCTGGTGATAGGTTATAGCCGAGTGACAATATGATTACAACCGAAAAAGAAAAAACAAACATAAAATGCAAGGCTGTAAAAAACATGGCCTTTAAAATTTTAATAGGTTTCACTCTGAAAAAACGATTAAGTGCAGAAAGGGATACATCAATTTCATTAACTACTTTAATCAGCATTTCTTTCTTCTTGCTGTCTGGTCTTTGAGCCAGTTTGTTCTTTAACTTATCAATAGGCTTTTGATAAAAGAAACTAAAAACAACAACAAAAATGATCCAAAGTAAAAAGCCTATAAAAATAACCGGTAAGACACTGCGATAAGCCTCAAATTCAAAGCCCAATGTATCAATATTAAAATACAAAATAATGGGAAGTGACAAGAAAAAAAACACTTGTGCCAGCATCGCTTTTATAATCGTCCCTGCTATGGCATCTCCTGTATTGACATTTTTTTGATGAATCAGATAAATTTGTGCAATACTCCCCCCCGCAAGGAAGGGCGTTAAATTGCTTACACACGTCCCAATTACTGTTAAGGACAGCATCTCTCTTGCAGTAAAATGAATATCTAGCGCATCTAAAATAACATAAAACCGCGTTGCATCTAATACAATATAGATAAACATCATCGCCAATAAAATAAGCCATAGGCGATGAGGAACAAGACTAAAATCTAAATCCATATGTAATGCCTTATCTAGGGCAATCAGTGTACCTGCTGTAACAATTACGAATAAAAAGATAAGCAAAACATATTTTTTAAGTGATATTTTTTCAAGCTTCATTTGTCCACCTCTCTTCGTCAATATATTATACCACAAAGGGATGTCTCTCCTACATTTGTGAATGAAAATACAAGAAAAGTTCACAATCAAAAAGCTACTCCCTTTTCTCATACGAAAAGAAAGTAGCTTAGTCTAAAAAAAATGAAAGATTTTGAGGCTAGAGGCGTTGTCCTTCAACGCCGTAAATAACCCACTCAGCGATATTAGTTGAATGATCTCCCATTCTTTCTAAATATTTGGCAATCATTAGAAAATCAAGACATTGTCTGTTACTTTCAGGATCCCCTTTCATAATCAAGTCTAACTCTGAAAATATCTCTCTAAAATAGGTATTCACTTGCTCATCTGTTTTACAAACGACACGGGCTTTTTCAACATCTCTATCAATATAACAATCAATGGTCTGCTTTACCATATTTTTAACCACTTTCGCCATATTCGGAATATCAATAAGCGGTTTAACATATTCCACATTAGCAAGATCAATTGTCAGTTCTGAAATATCCTTACAATGATCAGCAATTCTTTCTAAATCAGTTACAATTTTAAGGACAGACAAAAGTGTTCTTAAATCTGTCGCTACAGGTTGCTGAAGTGCAATAACATTGATGCACTTATCTTCAATCTCAACTTGTTTTTGGTTGAATTTCTTGTCCCCTATGATAACAGCCTTAGCCAAGTCAACATCTTGATTAATCAGCGCCATCATCGTTTCGTCGATTGCCTTTTCAATTTGAGTTCCCATCTTTATAATCTCTACATGGATAGACTTCAATTCATTATCTAGTAACGTTCTCATCTTATCGCTCCCTTATTTATTCAGTTTAAACGCCCCTATCAATTGGTGCATTTTTTCAGACAAGTCTTTTAGCGTCTGACTCGATTGCATCAAATAATCGTTGGTTTTAGATTGTTCTTCCATGGCTGCAACCACCTCTTCCGTTGAAGCTGAGTTTTGCTGGCTAATCCCCGATAGTGTTTCAATACTCATCTCAACAGTCTCTCTTGAATGGTTAATCGCCTCTACATACGCTGCTAAATCAATCACCTGTTCTTTTACAAAACCTATGGATTCGCCAATCATTTGATAGGTCATTTCTGTTTTTTCTACATTTTTATTTTGGACACTTGAAACTTCTATTAACGCCTCAAGTGTTTTAATCATTTTCTCTTGGTCAATCATGATTTGATTGATTTTCTGTTCAATATTTTCCGTTGATTGTTTAGATTGTTCTGCGAGTAATCTGATTTCATTCGCTACTACGGCAAAGCCTCGGCCATGTTCACCTGCTCTAGCTGCTTCAATGGATGCATTAAGGGCCAGTAAATTGGTTCGATTAGCAATTTCTTTTATAACATCACTTGCAATAATAATCTCTTTAGAACTCTTCTCTGCATCCTTGATACTATCATGCATTGCTCGATTAATGGCTTTTGACTTGTCATTGCTCTCTCCTAAAGACTGTATGACTTTTTTACCCGAATGGGTTGCCTTTTCTACATTTAAAAATTCATCTTTTAAGCCATCAATCTTCTGTTCTGTTTCATACAATATACCACTAAGCTGGTGTGTATCTTTAAGACTTTGTGTCGTACGACCTACTTGATTTTCAGAGCCTAAGGCAATATCCGTGACTGCCTTTTCAATATCCTGTGAAACATTAATCATTTGTCCCATATGACTGTTCAGTTCATCAGAAGATCGAAAGACGTCTTTTGAAGCGCCTTCTACTGCAAGAATAAGCACCTTGAAATGATCAATAATCTTCTTCATTGCATGGTTCAATTCACCAAATTCATCCGAGGTCAAATGAATATCTTCTGCACTTAAATCATAATTGGCAATCGCTTCCGCTAAATCAATTGTATAATAAATGGGTTTTTTGATGCGACTTGCAAACCAAATTGACACCATCAAACTAAAAAGAATAACGCCTACAATTTCAATCATAAGCTGAACAATAAACTGATTCACTTGTTGATAGGCTTCATCTGATCTCACTTCAATCATTAATCCTACGTCTTCATCTCCCATTTTTACAGTAGAGACTGTACCAACAACTTCCTCATTTTGGACATTTCTATATTGTAGGGTTTCAGGACTATCATGATCTTGTTTTTCAAAGTGTGTCATGAGTTGCTCAGACCCTTCACTTTCAATAAGCGTATCAAGAACCTTCATGTCCTCAGATTGATTTAACTGTGGATTACTTAAAAGCACGCCACTTTGCGAGATTAAAAAGGCGTCTGCCCCTTCTCCCAATCGATTGATTCCAGTTAAAACCAATTGATTGATCTCCGTCTGATTCAACACTATATTCACTGCACCAATAGGACCTGATGCATTGACGATTGGCGTAGATAGAATCATAATATTATCATTAATAAATGAATTCCTAAATAAGGATGACCAGTGTTGGTCACCATCCTCTAAAGCATGAATACAGTAGTCTCCTATAGAAACTAACGGCGCAATATCTAGTTTATTATAACGTGATGAATAGACTACTTCATTATACCGATTCGTCAGAAAAATATCGGTATAATGATATTTTTCAATAGCAGGATTGAGTATTTCTGAAAAATTGCTTTCAATCGTTTTCAACTCTTCCTGAGTGGCTGAAAACGTATCTATCATTGTCATTCCATCCTGTAGATTATCTGATTGGGACAGAACCATGCCATTGGCTTCTTGATTATAAAAATAATTATCAATGCGTTCTTTCGTTAAATGAGTATAAAGTAAATTATTGTCTTTTATGGCGTTCTCAATTTCTTGAGTAGATTGTCGCGTACTGATTATACTTAATACAATAATAGGAATCAGAGCTGTCACAATAGTCATCAACATCAGTCTCGACTGAATCTTAAGCTGAAGTTTTGGGAGTCGCCATCGCTTTGGCCACTTCTCCCTTTTATCCATTAATTTCATCATCTTTTCCACTCCATACTCCAATCACAATGTCACATTTATTAGCCAAATCTACCTGTAATATAATCTTCTGTTCTTTTATCCCTTGGATTGGAGAAGATGACTTCTGTACTATCGAATTCAATCAGTTCACCCATTAAGAAAAAGGCTGTTTTGTCTGAAATTCTACCTGCTTGTTGCATGGAATGTGTCACGATAGCTATCGTATAATTCTTTTTAAGCGTATCCACTAACTCTTCAATTTTAGCAGTGGCAATCGGATCAAGTGCAGAGGTCGGTTCATCCATTAATATCACATCTGGTTGAACCGCTAAGCATCTAGCAATACATAATCGTTGCTGTTGCCCCCCTGATAAACCATAAGCATTATCATGAATTCGATCTTTGACCTCATCCCAAAGTGCAGCTGCTTTAAGACTGCTTTCACAAATTTCCATAAGCACTTTTTTGTCCCTGATTCCATGAATTTTGGGACCATAAACGACATTCTCATAAATAGATTTAGGGAAGGGATTCGGTTTTTGAAAAACCATTCCTACAGTTGTTCTGAGCTCTTCAACCCTAACATTCTTATCAAAGATATCGCGATCATGATAAAGAATTTCACCAGTTGTCTTGACGCCCGGCACATTTTCAATCATACGGTTTAATGTTTTGATAAAAGTAGATTTACCACATCCAGAAGGCCCGATAATTGCTGTCACTTCATTTTCATTGATTTTCAAATTAATATCTTTAAGCGCTTGTTTTTCACCATACCAAAGATTTAAATCTTTGACATCATATACAAAACGTTTGCGTTCTTCTTTACGTTTTTCCAATGTTATTTCCTCCATGAGTCCTTAATAATTATGTTGAAATTTATTTCTAATAAAGATGGCAATTGAATTGATAATAAAAAGAGTTACCAATAGGACAACAATCGTTGCCGCTGCTAAGTTAGCATACTCAGGCGTTAAAACTTGATCAAGCGTCCAATAATAGATTTGAATCGGTAAAGCTGTAAAATTATCCATTATATTAGAAGGAATCTTCATAATAAGGGTTGGAACGCCTAATACAATTAGGGGGGCTGTTTCGCCAATTGCTCTGGATATAGCTAAAATAGCACCTGTCAATATTCCTGGAATTGCAACGGGTAAAACCACCTTTCGAATGGTTGTCCACTTACTAGCGCCCATCCCATAAGAGGCTTCCTTTAAAAAGTTAGGCACTGCTTTAATCGCTTCTTGAGCTGCAACTACCACAACAGGTAAGACCAAAAGGGATAAGGTTAAACCACCCGCCAAGATACTTGATCCCAAATGAAGCATTCTGCCAAATACAGTTAATCCCAGCAAACCAAAGATTACCGATGGGACACTGGCAAGATTGGATAAATTCACTTTAATAAAATTAACAATTCGACCATTGCTACCGTATTCTTCAAGATAAATAGCAGTAGCCACTCCTAAAACAATAGTCACTGGAATAACGACAAGCATTAATCCTACTGTTCCTATAATAGCACCATAAATGCCTGCTTTTTCAGGGAAAATGGATAGATTTTTCTGAAGAAATTGAAGATTTAACCAGCCTGCACTTTGTACAATAACCCGATACAAGAGAACGCCAAGTACAATGAGTGCAAATATCATTGATAATAAGAACACCACTTTCAAAATATTATTAAACCAAACACGTTTTTGAATGCGTTTGAGATTAATAATCGTCTTTTTTTCACTAATATCTTTCTTTTCTTTATTTTGATCCATACTATACTCCGTCATTCTAATACTCCTCTCTGAATTTCTTAGAAATATACTGTGCAATCAAGTTAAGCACAAGTGTAAATACAAAGAGTAAGAGTCCAACTGCATAAAGGCTATAATAACCTGTCGTTCCACTGGCAGCATCACCGCTTGTAAATTCTACAATATAGGCTGTCATCGTTTGCATTGAATGGGTAATATCAAAGGTGAAATTTTTTGAACTCCCACTTGCAATCGTTACGATCATGGTTTCACCAATGGCTCTTGAAACCGCCAATACGATAGAGGCCATTATACCCGATACTGCTGCAGGTATAACGACTTTAAAGGTCGCTTCAAGTTTAGTCGAGCCCAATCCAAAAGCACCTTCACGCATGGCACTCGGCACAGAGCGCATAGCATCTTCTGACATACTTGCCACAACAGGTAATATCATAATGCCCATAACAATTCCAGGACTCAAAGCATTTTTCGGTTCTAGTGATGGGATAATTTTCATAAGGATAGGGGTTACAAATGAATAAGCAAAGAAACCGTAAACAATCGTCGGAACACCTGCAAGTAATTCCATAATCGGTTTAAGTACTTTTCTCACCCTGTTTGATGCAAATTCACTTAAATAGATTGCTGCAGCAAGTCCAAGTGGTACTGCTACAACCATTGCTATTAAAGTTGTTAAGATGGTTCCATTAATCAAAGGTAAAATACCATATGAAGGTTCAGCACTAAGAGGTGCTAACTCTTTACTAAAAAACTCCATTAAGGGGACTGCTTTAAAAAAATGTGCTGCATCCACTAATAAAGTAAGAACAATGCCAATAGTCGTTATGACCGAAACAAGTGCACAGATAAAGAAAAATACTGGCATTATTTTTTCAGATCGTTGTCTGTTATTTTTAACGTTATCTTTAATCATTTCTCTTACATTCATAGGTTGTTCCAAATGCTATCACTCCAATACAAATAAATTCGTGCTAACGCACGTCTTGTTTTCCTACGCGCCCAATCTCTTTTCTTCTTTTTATATGATTTGAATTTATAAACCAAGACCGCCTAAAGACCTCTTGGCATTAATGAAGATGGAAGGCTTCCCTTCCATCTTCTTATAAAACTTTCTTTACTCTTAAACGACTGATTTATTGAATAGCTTCTAATTGTTTTTGATAACCTTCATAAACTGATGTTGGAAGTGGTGCAAAGCCGTTATCTCCTGCAAGTTTTTCTGCGCCTTCTGCTGAGACAACATATTTTGCATAATCTAAAACAGATGGGTTTTCTTTAGCGTGATTTACATTAAGGTAAGTGTATACTTTTCTTGTAAATCCTGCATAAGGTAAATCTTCACCAATTGTTTCAAGACTTGGTTCTACTGGACCATTACCAAAGTCAACTTTAATTGCTGTTAATTTATCAGTATTAGTTGCATAGTAACCGTATCCGAAGAAAGCAATTGCATTTTTATCTTTTGATACTAAGTCTACAAGTGTTGAATACTCTTGTTGTAAACTTGCTGTTTTAACCATTGGTTGATCATCTAAGATGTTTTCTGTAAAGAATTCATTTGTACCATGGTTTTCATTTGGACCATAGAATTTAATTTCTTCTTGAGGCCAATCTGCATTAATATCTGACCATAATACTTTGTCATCTTCTCTATATGACCCTGATACATACATTTTAACGATATCTTCAGCAGTCATTTCAGTTGCCCAAGTGTTTTCAGGATTAATTACCATTGTTAAACCATCATATGCTAAAGTAAATTCTAAAACATCTTTACCTAATTCAAGACCTTCGTCAGATAATTGTTGTACTTCTGTATCTTTAATTTTTCTTGAAGCATCTGAGAAATCTGTTTCACCTGGAATGAATTTTTTAAAGCCTGCACTTGAACCCGCTCTACCAACTTGTACACTAACATTGGGTTGAGATTCTGTCATATAGTTCTCTGCGATATTCGCCATAAGTGGATAAACTGTTCCTGAACCATCTACAATAACTTCTCCTGATAATTCAGTATTGCTTTCTTCTGCTTGTGCTGAAGAATCACTACTTGATGAACTATCGTTTGATGAATTGTTACTTGCTGAATTATCACTTGCTGAATTGTCTTTTGCAGGAGCCGGTTCATTTGACGACGCGTCTGAACCACATGCTGCTAACGTAAATAACATTGCTAAAACAACTAATACTACACCAAATCTTTTTAAATTTTTCATTATTTTGACTTCCTCCATTTACTTTCCAAAATTAATTACAGTCTTAATTTAACATGGCTTTGTTATAGCCAAATGTGCTCAAAGTTAAATCCATGTTAATTAGGCTCAACCTATTGAAATAAGGACAAAAAAAGAAACCCACCTTGATTAAGTGAGTCCCTTTCAATACATACTGCTCATACAATTTTAATTTATTTTCGTTTCATTGGAAAAGTCAAAGTGAACTGACTACCTACGCCTGGCTGACTTTTTACGTCAATCACACCATTATAGAGAATAGCGATATGTTTAACGATTGAAAGCCCCAGTCCTGTTCCGCCTTGATTACGACTTCTACCCTTATCTACACGATAGAAGCGTTCAAAAAGACGATCCAAATGTTCTTCTGAGATGCCAATACCTGTGTCTGATACACTTATACGAACATGATGATTTATTTCTTCTATTGCCAACTTGATTTGGCCTTTTTCTGTATACTTAATCGCATTATCAACTAGATTAATAAGAAGCTGCTTAATGCGATCACTGTTGCCTAATATCTCTGCCCCTTCATCACAATGACTTTCAAGCAAGAGTCCTTTCTGCTCAGCCTTAAGTGATAACATAGAGATTACTTCTTCTGTAAGTGGTTCAAGTTGCACACACTCTTGTTCTCTTTCTTTATCCATACTTTCAATTTCTGATAAAACCAAGATATCATTAATCAAACGATAAAGCCTGTCTGACTCAATATCAATAATTTCCAAAAACCGAATGGCAATTTCTTCATCTTTTATCGCACCGTTTCTAAGGGTATCAACAAAACCTTTGATGGATGTCAGTGGTGTCTTCAGTTCATGAGAAACATTGGAAACAAAATCAGAACGCATCTGTTCAAGTTTTCGCATTTGAGTAACATCTTGTATAACCACAATGCAACCAATTTTCTCTTTTTCAGATGTTAGTATAGGATTAATATAAATCCGCAATATCTTGTCTAAATGAACATACGGCATTTCTTTAATTTGTGAAATTCCTTCTGAAATAGTTTTTTCAACCAATTCAGCAATTTCTTCATTCCGAATTATTTTATACATTGACTCATTTTGAGCCACATAGTTGTCTGGCAAGCCTAGTATTTTAAAACAAATAGGATTAATCATGAGGATATTCTTATGATGATCTATCGCGATTACACCATTAATCATACTGTTAAGAATGGACTCTAGCTCTCCATTTCTATGCTTAATCTGTGCCATTGTATTGGCTAAATTATAACTCATTGAATTAAACGATTCTGTTAATTCTCCAATTTGATCATTTGAAAAAGTATAAATTTTTCTACCATAATTGCCTTTGGCAATATCCTTAGCTGCCTCTGTGATTTCATCAATAGGGCGCGTCATACGTCGGCTTAAAAAAATTGCCATAATCATAGCAATCACCATAGCTACAATTAAAGTCAACATTGTATAACGTTGAATCGCCGCGTTAAATTGTTTCAACTCAAATAAGGGCTTGGAGATTCTAATAATATACAAATGGTCATTTACCGTCACTGTTTTTGCAGTGTAAAGATAGTCTGTTTTCAAGGTGTTTGAATACCTGAGAGAAGATGCAATTTCACCTGTTTCTTCTGCCTTAATGACCTCTTCACGGTTTGAATGATTATCCATTTTACTAATATCTTCATCTGAATCTGCAAGTACTTTTCCTTCACCATCAATAACGGTCACTCTTACAGTCGCCATACTTTTTATATCATCTGTAAAGGCCTGAAAATCAGTTGCACTTTTCCACTTTGCTTTAAAGAGTCTTTCAACTAACAAAATTTCCCGATGCAATTGATCCTGATAATGAACAATTAAGTTTTCTCTTAAGACATCATTAATCACAAGACTTAAAGGAATGATAATCACCAAAATCAAAGAGAGATAACTGACTAATAGTTTTTTTCTCATAGCGACTCCGTCCTTAGCACTGTCTATTATTGTTTAAACTTATAACCAATCCCACGAACGGTCAAAATAAGTTCTGGATTTTTATCATCTTTTTCTATCTTTTTACGCAATTGGCGAATATGAACATCCACTGTTCTCGTTTCACCAATATAATCATAACCCCAAATGGATTCCAAGAGTTCATCCCTTGTAAATACCCTTCCAGGTGACTTCAATAGTTTCTCCAATAATTCAAATTCTTTTAACGTTAAGAAAATTTCTTCCCCATCATTAAAAATTTGATGCGTTTCTGTATTCACAGTGAGTCCTTCTTGACTAATCGTTGATTCTTCTGTTTTAACGACCTTTCTGGCTTCACTTCTTCTGATAACAGCTTTCATTCTTGAGATGAGTTCACGTGTTCTAAAAGGTTTCCCAATATAATCATCTGCCCCCATTTCAAGTCCAATAACTGCATCAATTTCTTCATTTTTTGCGGTTAACATCACAATAGGCATGAGCCCTTTATCAGCGGATTGTCTCACTTGTCTAAGAACCTCAATCCCATCAATGCCCGGAAGCATAAGATCTAAGATGATAGCATCGAAGTCATCTTTCATCACTTTTTCAAGTGCTTCTTCCCCTGTTTCAGCTTCTGCCACTTCAAAACCATTGCTTTCTAAATTATATCTCAACAGTTCTAAAATATGAATTTCATCATCAACAATCAATATTTTATGTTTTTTCATTGTTCACCTCTTCGTTTATTTGTAATTAATTTTGAAAGGTGTTTCTAACTCTTATTCTATAAAAAGATAAGTTTAAAAACAACAATTTATTACAGAAAAACCCCTATTCATTTTAAATAAGCTCCGATATAATGAAAAGACTAAGTTAAAAATGTTGATTTGGAGGTATTAATGATATCTTTACGATATAAGAACAATCGCTCTTTTTACCATTTATTATTTGTTATCGCTCTACCTATCGTGATTCAAAATTTCATTTCGTCTTCATTGAATCTCGTCGATAATGTCATGATTGGACAATTGGGGGCAACACATATTGCTGCCGTAGGTCTTGCCAACCAGTTTTATTTTATTATGACCCTGATTCTTTTCGGAACCAACAGTGGTGTGAGTATTTATATAGCACAATTTTGGGGTAATAAGGAACATGAAAAAATTAAAGGCGTCCTTTCTATTGGTCTGCTTTTTGGTCTCTTTATTTCAGCCGTATTCTTTGTACTTGGCTTCTTTTTTGCCACACCTGTTATGAGTATCATGAGCGACGATCAAGCCCTTATAAAATTAGGTGCCTCTTATTTAAAAATAGTAAGTGTCAGCTATATGATTACTGCTATCAGTTTTGCTTTTGGCTTCTCTTCTAGAAGTATTGGCAAATCAAAATTACCTATGTATGCCAGTGTTATTTCCCTATTGGTCAATACCTTTTTAAATTATGCACTTATCTTTGGTCATTTTTCTTTTCCAAAATTAGGGATTCAAGGGGCTGCTATTGCAACACTTGTTGCTAGAAGTATTGAACTGCTTATCATTTTGATGACTATTTACAAAAGTATTGACGTCTTAGCTGTTAAAATAAGGGATATCAAAGATATTTCAACACTGCTTATAAAAAAACTCTTCAAAACAGCTTTTCCTGTCATTATAAATGAAACCTTTTGGGCTATTGGTATGACTGTTTACACTTATATCTATGCTCATGTAAGTACTGATGCTGTCGCTTCTGTTCAAATTGCCAATATCATTAACAACCTCTTTTTTGTTGTTAGTATGGGACTCGGGAATGCATCTTCTGTCATGTTAGGCAATCAGTTAGGTGAAGGGAATATTAAAACGGCTAAGGCCTATAATGCTAAATTCTTAGCATTAGCGTTTATCAGTGGTCTGGTGATTTGTTTCATTATTCTTGTCTCTGCACCTGTGATGATTCAAACCTTCTTTAAACTCACGCCTTCCGTTTCTTTAATGGCAATCAAAACCATTCGGACCATCTCTCTGTTGATGCCTTTTAAATTCTTCACAACTATTGTTATCATAGGGACTTTGAGAAGTGGTGGTGATACATTGTATTCAATGGTACTTGAATTGGGATGTGTTTGGTTAATTGGTGTTCCAATGGCCTATTTCACCGCTAACATCTTACAGTTACCGATTTACATTGTCGTTGGTCTCGTTGGACTAGAAGAAATTTCAAAAACAATTATCAGTTTGCCGCGTATTATTTCAGGAAAATGGGCCAAACGGATTGTTGATTAAAAAACAAAAAGATTCAATAGCGATTACACTATTGAATCTTTTTTTATTGTCTGTCTTGAATCGCTCGCCATGTTAAGGCACACTTTACTTTAACATTGCCTTCGGCATCATTAATCACATGTTTCACTGTTTCATTTTCCCAGTAACTATTGATTGTCACTTCCTCATTATAAGTCACTTCATTTTTATAGCTGACCCACAAAGAAGCCGGTTCAAAGTTTTCTTGGTATTCCTTTTCTACTGCATCCATCATCCATCGAATGTAGGCAACGTTATTGACATGGTCATTAACATCTATGTCTGAATACCGTGCAGTATGCCTGTAGCAAGTACGCGGCGTCTCCGTTTCATTAACATTGAATCTATACAGTCTTTCTGGCCTTTCAGCTTTTTCATCTACCTCAAAAAGATCATAAAATACATGAGGTAACAACACTTGTTTATGTTCATTTGCATCTACAAAAGCCCATTTACTAATTGCTTTAAGTATCAAGTTTCCTTCAAGATCATGTATTTCATAAGCTCTATAAGCAATAAAACGTCTAAAGTAAGTGGGTTCAGTTGTAACCACTAAATCACCTTCTAAAAGATTCAAGTCAAAAAAATCTACTTTCCATTCTAAGATAACCCATGCACATCCTTGACCAACACCTGTTTCTTTGACAACGGCATTATAATGTTGTGTCGAAATATCTTGTAAGAAATTCATTAGCGTCACTAGCCTAACATTATTTTTTACATCAAAATCATAGGTATACATTGTATAGGTTTTACTATATTTTGTGCCCATCTTACACCCTCCTCAGTCATAGGTCTATTATATCATTCCTCTGTTATTTTAAGCGTCATTATGACACTTTTTTATAAATTATTAACAATTCTTTAAGGCTTCTTCGTTCTAATATACTCTTTTCTTTAGACTCTTCTTCTAATAATATCTTGCAGTCACCCCCAATCTATGGTATTATCATTTAGAATTAAATACACACAACTTTTTAACTTGGTCCTGTGAGGCTAAAAAGAGAAGATGAATATCTTCTCCCATCAAACAATGATTTTAGGGAGGTTTTTTTATGTCTACAAACTCGTATGCTGACACGCCATCAACATTACGTGATCCAAAGAGCTTTGTGCTCGGTCTTCAACATCTAATTGCTATGTTTGGAGCGACCGTCTTAGTACCTATCTTAACAGGTTTTAATCCTTCTGTTGCCCTATTTACAGCAGGGTGTGGAACACTTATTTTCCACCTCGTAACCAATGGCAAAGTCCCTGTATTTTTAGGTTCATCTTTCGCATTTATTCCACTTATACTACAAGTTAAAGAAATGTACGCAGGCGACTTAACCTATGCTCAAGGTGGCATCATGGTCGCTGGCCTTATTTATATTTTACTCTCTTTTTTAGTTAAAGCTGTTGGCGTAGAAAAAATCGCCCAATTCCTACCGCCGCATGTCGTTGGTCCCATGATTATCGTTATTGGTTTAAATTTAGTGCCCTCTGCTTGGGATATGGTTACAACAAACTATCTCCTTGCTGCTATAACCTTAGGTACTGCTCTTGCCATTAACTTCTTTGGAAAAGGCTTCTTTAAGCAACTTGCTATCCTTTTCGGCGTTATAGTGGGTTATCTTTTGTCATTGGCTTTTCATTTAGTGGATACCAGTATTATCACTCAATCGAGTATTGTGTCCCTACCAGCCTTTACTTTACCTCACTTTTCTATAGAAGCCATTCTTGTCATTGCACCTGTAGTGCTTGCCGTATTTATGGAACATATTGGTGATATTACAACGAATGGTACAGTTGTTGGTAAAAACTTTATTAAGGATCCTGGACTTCATCGAACACTTTTAGGTGACGGTCTTGCCACTCTCTTTGCTGGATTTTTAGGTGGCCCAGCCAATACCACTTATGGCGAAAATACCGGTGTCTTAGCCATTACCAAAAACTATAATCCCGCTATTTTAAGAATTGCAGCTTGTTTTGCCATTATTTTAAGCTTAGTAGGAAAATTGGGTGGCGTCCTTAACTCAATTCCTCCAGCTGTTATGGGCGGCATTAGTTTAATGCTTTTCTGCATGATTGCTTTTATCGGTGTTCGTACCATTAAAGATAATGATGTTCAATTTAATGCTACGAATACAATCGTTATGGCTGTCATCATTATCATTGGCTTATTGCCAACTTACATTCCTGCTTTATCGGTTCTTTCAATTACCGTTCCAGGGACAGCAGTTCCTCTTGAAGGATTGAGTTTAGCAGCACTTGTAGGCGTTATCTTAAATGCCATTCTAAAAGGACTATTTAAACAAGCCTAATAGAACTCAAAAAAACAGACCCAATCAAGTATTATGGTACAACAAGCCCTTACTCATCCGCCGAGGTTGTATAGGGGCTTTTCTATTGCTTCTTTTTGTTTAAGGTGTTACTATTTGTGATATATATGTAACATAGTATGTGGGTTTTAGGAGGCTTTATGGAGTATAAATTTTTTGAAGACAACCAATCCATTATTTGGTTAAAAGAAAACGGGTCCAGCATAACATCAATTGCTGATTCAGTCAGCGAGCCTTTTATCATTATCAACCAACATCAAATTATCTATTTTAACCAGCCTGCAAAGCAACTGTTTAAATTTCCTGATGATATTGATGAAGAGCATTTATCAATTGAAATGATTACCGCTAACGATTGGGACTATCATTGTTATTTTGAATATTTTTCATCACTCGATACATTTGATGAAAACACTACCCATATGCGTTTCAAATGGAGACATCAGTCTTTTGATGACGCCCAATTTGACAGTGAAGTCATTCTCTTTAGCCTCGAACACTCCTTAAAACAAAAATATTGGGGTTGTATTCTCTGTGACCTCAGTTCATGGAAAACAGAACGTAACGCTCTAGAAGTACATTATAATCAGCTCTATCATCTCCTTAATAACGCCAATGACATTACCTTAATTATTAATCCCGTTACAGGCCTCATACATAGTGCCAATGCACGTGCACTTGCTTTTTATGAATATAATCTCAATGAAATTAAAACGCTTAATATCTCTCGTATTAATATATTAAGTCAAAACAAAATAAAAGAAGAGATGGCCAAAGCCACTCGTGAGGAAAGACAACACTTTTTCTTTAAACACCGTACTAAAAGTGGCGAAATTTATGATGTTAAGGTCTTAAGTGGTCCCATCAAAATTAAAGATTCTGCTTTTCTCTTTTCCATTGTTACCCCCCTCAAAAAACAAGAACAACATGATCATTATCAGCTTAATTATCAAGAGTTATTTTCTGAACTCCATGTTCCAGAATTAATAATGACTGATAGTTTACAAGTCATCACTTGCAATCAGGCTTTCTGTCAAGAATTCGGATATAATGACTATGAAATTAAAAACAAAAATGTAGGTATGTTAATTGTACCTTCTGAATCCATTGAGGAAACCAACTTCTTAGTCAATCAAGTTAAAAGCAATAAAAAAATCAAGCAAAATGTTGTTAGAGAACGTAAAGACGGTTCACTCCATCATTACCAACTTTCTGCGACTTCAATTGTTGTTTCTGGCAAGCAAGAACCGCTTATATTAGCAACTTATCAAAATAAAGATACCCTAGTCAAGATGAAAAATGAAAATCAATTTTATGAAAAAATCTATAATAATTTAAGAGATGGGGTCATCATTACTAACAGCGACTATCAGATTATTTGGTCAAATCCAGCTTTTGAATCTATTACAGGGCTACGTCACAACGAAGTCGCCGGTCATGTTCCTCCTTTTAGGCCCACTATCAATATGCAAGAGAATATTTGGGACCAAGTCCAATTAAACAGACAGTGGTCTGGAGAAGTAGAGATTCCTCATCAAGATAAACTTAGCATCGGCTGGCTCACCCTTTTTGAACAGCAAAATGAAACAGATTCTAAAAAGCACTATATTGGTATGCTCTATGATATTACTGACTTTAAAGCCAATGAAAACCGCATCCGTCAGATGGCTTATTTTGATTCTTTAACACAGTTACTTTCACGGGGGCATTTCTTTGATTTGATTAAAACAGAATTGATTACAAAAAATGTGCCTTTCACACTCTACTACATAGACCTCAATGATTTCAAACAGATTAACGATCAATATGGTCACCATATTGGGGATATAACCCTTAAAATGTTTGCGACACATCTTCAAAATGTTTTTAATGAATCCCTCTATCTTTCTAGGATAGGCGGCGATGAGTTTGTCGCAATTTCAAAAGAAACCACTCAAGAAAATATTGAATTACAGGTTCAAAAATGTGAAGAAATTTCCGCGGATCCTCTTATTATAGAGGAACACCTTATACCGCTTGCTTTTGCAATAGGCTATTCGATTTTCCCACAAAATGGAAAAGATATAGACCATCTACTATCCTCCGCCGACCACATGATGTATCGAAAAAAAACAGATATGAAAAAATAAATCAATTCTTTTTAGAATTGATTTATTTTTTGTCCAATTTTATCAGTCCCTCTTTTGTTAGGTAAATGTTAAATTTTTAGTCAAAAAATCAAGTTTTTCTAGGACTTTAAGGCTATATACCTGTCTTTGAAGTCTTTTTGCTTCTTTTTATTCATAAGTATTTATGATACAATGTACATGAATGTTTAGCCACACTAATGATTAGTGTGAATACTTTATTTTATGAAAGGAGGCATTAATGACCTGGATAGAATCTTTAAAAAATAATATCAACTCAGTTGATCAACTTACCCCCTTCCTCTCTATCACAGAAACTGAAAAAGAATCGTATGAAAAAATTGTAGAACATTTTCCACTCTCTTCTACAGAATACTACCTTAACCTTATTGATGCTGAAGATCCCAATGATCCCATTAGAAAAATGGCAATTCCTTCAATTGAAGAGTTTGACCTAGATGGTGATTTTGATACAAGTGGTGAATCTCAAAATACAAAAATGAAAGGACTACAGCACAAGTATGCAACAACGGCACTCTTGCTCTCAACAAATAAATGTGCCATGTACTGTAGACATTGTTTTAGAAAAAGACTGGTTGGTACCTCTACCAATGAAACGCTCTCTTTTATAAATGAGGCTGTTGACTACATCCGCTCACACGATATGATTAATAATGTATTAATCACTGGAGGGGATTCTTTTCTCCTTAGCAATCATATGATTGAAAGTTATTTGGCATCATTATGTGAAATTGATCATCTCGATTTCATTCGTTTTGGAACAAGGACACCTGTTGTATTTCCAGAACGAATCTATGATGATCCCACTCTACTGGCTACACTTAAAACCTATTCAAAACAAAAACAGATTTATGTTGTAACTCAGTTCAATCATCCTAATGAATTAACAGAAGAAGCTCTGAAAGCTATCAATGCACTTAGAGCCAATCAGATTATTGTCAATAATCAAACGGTCCTCTTAAAAGGGGTCAATGACGACCCTGTTATAATGGCAGACCTTCAAAATAAACTTGTGAAATTTGGTATTGTCCCTTATTATATCTTTCAGTGTCGACCTGTAAAAGGGGTTAAAAATCAATTCCAACTTCCGCTCGAACAATCCATAAAGATTGTTGAAGACGCTAAAAAATTAATGCATGGTCATAGTAAAAGACTTAAGTTTTGTATGAGCCATGAGACCGGTAAAATAGAGATACTAGGGCCACTTGGCGATCAGATGTTATTTAAATATCATCAGGCTAAAGATCCAGAAAGATTCGGTAAAATCTTTTCAGTTAAGCTCGAAGACAATCAAGCTTGGCTCAATCACGATGATATTAAAATTGAATAGTTTTCAAATGCCAATGAGGCAATAAAAAAGACAGCTTATTTAAGCTGTCTTTTATCGTTGTTCTTCGAGCAGTTCATTGAGCGGATCATCCATGTGGTCAAAATAAGCTAAGACTTCATCACTCACTGTATTATCATGTTCCTTTAATAGTGCCATATAGTCTTTCATCATTTGAGCACTTACCGCTGATGTATGTCCATCAATATAAGATTGACAATTCAATAGGCTTTCCTCTGAAACAGGCTGACCTGATAGATGACGCATATCATATGGAATAACACTTAAAAAATAACTCTTATATAAATTTTGAACACGACTTTCTGTCGGCCCTTTTGGATAGTTCTTCAAATGATTTTCTGCCATTATAAGTGCTTCTTCAACTTCCGAACCTCGCCTACGATAATTATCAATATCCATTACTTTAAGATCAATATAACTTCCGGCCTCATCATCTACATAGTCTTTAATTGAGGCAAAAGAATCATAATTGACCATAGGATAGACAATTCCACCATAGCTAACAAAAGTATAGCCACACTTTATTTTAGATTCAATGGAATCCTTTTCTTTGCCTTGATATAAATCTACTTCAAAACGGCCCTCTTTATCAATGGCTTTAATCAAAGCCTTCTGAATATCCTCATCTCCTACATAGGTCTCCACACATCTATAAAGTTTTTGAATGGCATAATACTCATAGTCATAAAAATATTGAGTGGCTTCATCTTGACTTAAATTGGGGATTTGTGTATTAAATCTTTCATAGGCTTCATCTATTGTATCCTCATCAAAAGGTGTTTTTATTTGATTATTATTGTCTTGATCTAAATTAATCTGTCCTTGGTCTGAATCATTACCGTTTTGCTGAACCCCTTGTTGACAGCCAGTAAATAATAATATCAATCCAAGAAACAAAGCGAATTTTTTCATTTTCTGCATTTTATACACCTCATTCCTTATTAAGTTTATATGATTCAAACGCCCAATGTGTGATTAAATTGTGAACAAAGCATTAAATGAAGCTTAATATATCACTTTTTTACTGAAAAAAGACAGCAACAATATAAGGAATTTGGTCATCTGGTATACCTGAATAAGATAGCACTGCAATCGGTTCAGAATCTTTATACCCTACCGGCTCAAGTTTTATTCCCATTTGTTTTAAAATGTTAAGTGATTGTGTTAATCGTTCTTCTTTTTTGAATTGAAGCATCACATGAAGACCTGATGCTTTACCAATCAATTTAATTTCATGATTCCCGTAGTCATTAAAAGCGTCAATCAGTAGCTGATTCCGCCGCCCATAAATCTTTTTAAGCCTTCTTAAATGTCTTTCAAAATGATTCTCCCGCATGAAATGAGCAAGAGTCAATTGCTCCCATTTGGAGACTGTTTGAGAATACCGCGACTTGATTGCTTCGTATCGTGCCATTAAAGCTTCTGGCAAAACCATAAAACTAATCCGAAGAGAGGGCATAAGCAACTTAGAAAAAGACCCCATATAAATTACATGCTCTCCCCTGCCTAAGCCTTGTAAAGCTGGAATAGGGTAACCATCATATCTCAAAATACTATCATAATCATCTTCAATAATATAACCCTTTTTTTCCTTAGCCCAATTGAGTAACTTTAGCCGTTGATTAATCGTCATAATAGACCCCGTTGGATACTGGTGTGATGGACTGACATAAACGATAGAACAATTGGAGGACTCAAGTTGTTCTACATCAATACCATTCGACATAACGGGGATTTTGTGAGTTCTAAAGCCATAGTCTTCAAAAATATACATACCTTTAGAAAAACCTGGGTACTCAAAAGCAATATCACTGGTCCACTCTCTAAACATAGCTGCCAAAATACCAAATAAGTACTGTATCCCTGCCCCTACAACGACTTGCTCTGCTGTAACAATTCCCCCACGGGATTGATGGACAAATTGAGCAATTTCGGCTCTCAAAATTTGTTCGCCCTGTCCATCACCTTGCGATAACAGCTTATCAGATTGATGATCTAAAACCTGATTAGCGATTTTTTTCCATGCCTCAAATGGGAAGTGAGTCGCTTCTAATATGTCTTCTCCTGCCGGGCTGTCATTTTGATCGCTTGATTGTTCCGGTGATTCATAAGTAACCTGTCCTTTAATAGGCGTCTTCTTCAGTTCAATACCAAAGGTTTCAATGGGGACAACATAATAGCCACTTTTATTTTTGCTATCTATATATCCTTCAATAGCTAACTGATTATAGGCATTTTCAACCGTTGACTTTGAAATATACAAGGCTTTTGACAACGTCCGAATAGAGGGGAGTTTATCCCCCTCTTTCAATTCCCCTTTCATAATTTCATGCCGTATGTACTCATATAATTGAACATATTTAGGCTTTTGATTTTTTTCATCAAAATGGATCATAAAGCCAATCATGATTTAGTCCTCCTCTTGTAATCTGACCCTATTAAATACTTATAATCTGGCTCTTTCTATAAGTACAATTATATAATATAGTATAGAAAAAGCAATTCGTTTTAAGGGGGAACTTATTAATGCATTTAAGAAAAATGGTTTATACTGCTTTGATGACCGCTATTATTCTCATTATGACGCTTATCATCAAAATTCCTATTCCTTTTACAAATGGCTATGTGCATGCAGGGGATATGGGCATATTTTTGGCAGGACTTCTATTAGGACCTTGGTATGGTGCTTTTGCAGCAGGTGTTGGTTCTGCACTTGCAGATTTATTGGGGGGTTATGTCCATTGGGTCATTCCTACTTTTCTTATAAAATCTATTATGGGGATGATAGTGGGCTACTTTGCTATTAAAAGACCCTCTCAAAAATGGGCTGGTGGCATTAGTTTCGTCCTTTGGATGCTCTCGCTTACAGCGATGTTTATTAGCATTACACATCTCACACCTGATTTTGTCCTCAATAATATAGAAGAGGCTGAAACGATTACCCATGCTAGCGCTCTACTTAACCATATTAAAATTCAACTTCTAGTCAGTTTGTTGGCTTTGCCTATTCTTCTATTGGCCTTTTATGGTCTCAAGAGAATACTGGCTATTTCATTTCGCCAATCAACAGGCATCCTTCTCGCAGGAATCTGGATGGTTCTCGGTTACTATGTCGCTTCTAGCATCATGTATGGTAGCTTAATTGTTCCTATTTTTAGTTTGCCTTGGAATATCGTTCAATTTGTAGTAGGTGGCGTTTTAGCAACTCTTATTATGAAGAGTTTTGCTAAGGTCAATATTTCTTACGACCGGCTTCATCACCTATAGATCCATGATTATAAAAACTTTTTTATCAATCTTCATGTAACTCTAAAGTTATTTTAATATACTTTTAATCATCAACACTTATGATAAAAGTAACAAATACATTGGAGGCAATCATGTTTGATAAAAAAGTTTTAATTTTTACAGCCAATACTGGTGGCGGACATAATCAAGCAGCAATCGCACTTAAAGCTCAACTCACTTTACAGGGCTTTTCTGTCATCATTATCGATACATTTAGAGCACTCAACCCAACTTTAGAATTTGTCATTGAAGACGGCTATTCGGTTATAGCCAACCACGTGCCTTCGCTCTATGGCAGTCTTTATAAGTGGTCAAACAAGCAATCTACAAATCAAACACTCCGTCGACTTTTTGATGCCATGCTCAAAGAGAACATCAAAAAGACGATTCTCAATTACCACCCTCAACTTCTCATTTCTACCCATCCACTCTTAGTCCCTCTCATTGCAGAATTGAAAAAAGAGAAAATCACCAATGCGCCCTGTGTCTCTGTTATTACTGATTTAGGTGTGCATCGCTTTTATCTACACCCCGATGTAGATGCCTACATTACCGGCTCTAAAGCGACTAATCAACAATTGATTCAAATGGGAGTCAGTCCAGATAAAATATATGACTTTGGTATCCCTGTTAAACCGTCCTTCTATAAGTCACCTAGCAAGTCCGATTCTCAAATTTTCACACTCCTCTTAATGGGCGGAAGCATGGGCAGCAGAAAACTTTTAAAAATACTCAAATTACTTTATCATACCCGCCATTCAATCCACATTTACGTGGTTTGTGGTAAGAATGAAATTTTATTCAAACAGATCAATGCAATTCAAGATCACTGCCCTAGCCATATCAAAATGGATGTTCTCGGTTATGTCGATTACGTAGACCTCTTAATGGATCAGTCTGACCTTCTCATTAGTAAGCCTGGCGGTTTAACAGTCACTGAAGCCATTAATAAACGACTCCCCATGATTATTCCCTTTTATATTCATGGTCAAGAATCTGAAAACACAGAAATCATGGTCAATATGGGACTCGGTATAAAACCCTCTTCTATCAGTATTCTTCCTGATCTCGTGGACTCTCTCATCGCTTATCCTGCGACTTTAGAGAAGGTAAAGTACAATATGGACCAAGTGGCTCAAAATTATTCAGTTGAAAAAATAGGTTCCCTTTGTAGTCACCTATTAGCTTAAATGATAATCGTTTTCATTTACTATTCACAATTTATTTACTATTCCTTCATATTAAAACTTATCCTAGCGGGTAATATATAAATGTAAAGCAACAACGAATGATTAAGGAGGTTTCATATGAAAAAAATATACGGACCTAAAGATAAACATAATAAAATTTCATTTGAAAAGGTAGTACTCTCAAAAGCCAACATGGAGAGCAAATTTATTCAATTTATTCCTTTTCAACACAATTAGAGATATACATTACAATTACAGATACACATTTTAATGAGACACCCCTCTCCTTATAAATGTCAATTAGCCCTATGGCAAGTACCCCCTTACTTGTCATAGGGCATTTTTATAGCTACAATAAAGTATGATACTATTTTTCATGAATCAACTTTAGGCAGCTATCAAGCTTCAAAAGTAACCATTCATGAAAATCACACAAGCAAATTATGAAAGGACGTTTTATGACCAATACTGAATTAATCATCCTTTATGCAAGTGCCGCAGGATTTCCTATTATTATAGGCGGCACCCTTTCTTCAATTATCGAACCTTTAAAATTTGATTTAAAAAAAGAGATCAATCACTGGATTGTCGCCTTTGGAGGTGGTGCACTTTTATCTGCTGTTGCTTTCGCTCTTATTCCTGAAGCCCTCCCTCACCTCTCTTTATTGGAAATTATTATCGTTGCTATTTTGGGTTGTTTAGGCTTTATGGGCATTGATCAAGTGGCCAATCACATTGGCGGTTCAGTTGCCCAAGTGATTGCCATGATGATGGATTTTATTCCTGAAGCTCTTTCGCTAGGTGCTTCGTTTGCTGTCAATCCTAAGTTTGGCCTTTTACTCGCTGTCTTTATTGGTGTTCAAAATCTACCTGAAGGATACAATTCATACCGAGATTTAAGACATAAGCTCTCCAAAAAAGCCACACTCCTTTTAATGTTTGGCCTCAGTTTTGTAGGTATTTTTGCTGCTATCTTTGGAGAACTCATCCTAAGCACTCATCCAAAAGCCATTGCTATGATTATGTTATTTGCTGGCTCAGGTATTATTTATCTTATTTTTCAAGATATTGCACCTATGTCTAAAAAAGTGGGGGATTATATTCCTGCAACAGGCGCATGTATCGGTTTTTTAGTTGGGATTATTGGTCAACAACTGATGTAATCCCTTTTACCCTTCTTCAAAAATGTTACGACTTCTTTTGACTTTCACATGATCAAGAAAAGTAAATAGGCCACAAAACAATAAACCAAAATAATAGCTCACCATTCGCCATATCATCATAGCTACTCCCACTGCATTTTGAGTGAAAACAGGACTCATAATAGCTATAAAACTCACTTCTGAAGCCCCTATGGTTCCCGGAATTGGAATAAAGCTAACACACACATAGAGGACAGATTGAAGTGTAATAATAAGACTGATTGAATCGCCCTTTAATCCCAGTGCCTTGTAGATAAAAAAAGAGACACTAAAATAAGCTGTTATTTGGAGAATAGAAAAAACAAATAACAAAAAAGTTTTAACATGATTTTGTCTCAATTTGTCTATTGCCAAGTGATAATTATCAATAAAATGGTTAATGTTTTCATTAATATGATTACTTTTTCCCTTTCTTATGCGTTGCCATAAGTAGCCTATCTTTTGTCCGAACCACTTTAGCCACATGGGATTAAAGGCCACAATAATGATTAAACTGAGTCCGACTATATTAATGCCCAGACCTGCCATTAAAAGTACTTTCATTGTAGCTAACTGTAACCATAAATAATTAAAATGTAAGGTGGACAGCATAAGGGCATAAAGTGTTACCGTGACTTGAAAAAGCAAGGATTTTGACACTAAAATTGCCACTCCATTTGAAGAACTGATGCGATGTCGATTAAAAATCATCAATTGTGCAGGTTGTCCACCACTTGCAAAAGGGGTAATATTAGAATAATATTGCCCAACTAAAGTAGTCTTAACCGACAGTGCTAAAAGTGATTTTAAAGAGCGTCGAGGCTCAATATCATCTATAATAATACCGAGCATTAGTGACTCCAATCCCCAAAATACCAACATCATGGCTAACGCAATCAATAAGTAAGGTAAGTGGGACAATTGTAGAATGGTCATCCAATCTTGAAAATGTATCCCTCTATAAAAAATGACGACGGTTACAAGAATCATTACTAGCATTAAGGGCACTTGAATATGCTTTTTTAAAGACCTATTTTCACGTTTATTGGGCTTCATTGAAGTGCCTCAACATAATCGGTCTCCATATCTTTGACAAGTAGTTCCATATGCTGTACCATTTCTGACCTTTGCTTATCCTCATAAAGTAAGCGACTTATTCCTGTTAGCATTTCATCTGAATTGCGGACAATTTGACCGATCCGATTTTCTTCAACAAAATGAATATTTGCTTCTTCTTGTCCAAAGTGCGTATCTTGAACCAACATGGGAACATTCATATGGATAACTTCAAAAAGTGTTACCCCACCTGGTTTAGTACAGATTAGATCCATTTTGCCCATAAGATTTGCCATTTTATTCACATAGGGTAATACACAAACGTTATCCACTGATTTTGTTTCTACTTGTTGCTGAATACAATCATATAAGTGTTGATCTCTTCCGGTTACGATTGTAAATTTCACATCTTCCATCTTTGAAAATGCCTCTAAAACCACATCATCAATTGGTGTACAAGAGAGTGCACTTGCCATAATAAGCACTTCAAATGACCTCACATCATCAACTGCCTTCATTGCATATTGAGTGCGCGCTTTAAAAGGGGCTTCTACAGGAACACCTGTCACCCTAATAATGTCTGGATTAACGCCTTTATCTACCAATTTCAACTTCACTTGATGTGTTGGAACAAAATAGCGATTAGTCCCTTCATGTAACCATTCCCAACTATCTACAACGTCCGTTAAAACAGTAATAAGGGGCAATTCTAAATGGGTTTCTGCTTTATATTGAGAGACAAAAGCTGACGTCATTGGAAACGTACTGATAATAAAATCAGGGGCCAATTGTCTCATCTTTTCTCTAAATTTCATCCTGAATAAGCGATACATCATGCCATCTAAATGATTATTAGGTGCCTCTTTTTTATAATGATAAAACCAATTATATACCCCTTTAAAATCCTTGGTTAAAAGACTGTATCCTTTTACAATTGGTCCTTTTAAGGGTGGCATTAACAAGTCTAAAATATCTATAATATCCACTTGATAGTGGTCTTTGAGTGCATGCTTAAGTGTATGAGAAACGGATTGATGTCCATTTCCAAATGATGCTGTCATAATAATAACACGTGAACCTTTCACTGTATCACCTCCTTATGCTATTATAGGTTTTAGATATTAAAGCCATGTCAATTAGAGATTAGAATTCAATTAAAAAGCGTCAGACTGAAATTGAAGGGCATTCAATTTCAGTCTGACGCTTAATTATACTTTATAAACGAGCCTAGTCTATTTCTCTTATTCTCAATTTATTTTGAATGATTGGCTTTAAAATCCGTCACAAATTTTGTGAAAGCGGGTAAAGAGCGTTCAATCATTGCAAGGTCAACACAATAAGACATTCTAAAATATCCTGGATAACCGAAACCACTTCCAGGTACCAATAGAATATTATACTTTTTAGCTTCTAAAACAAAAGCAACATCGTCTTCAATAAAAGCCTTTGGAAAGAGGTAAAAAGCACCTTCTGGTTTCACCATTTCAAATCCCAATTCACTTAAGTGATTATAAATCAAATCTCTTCTCTTAACGTATTCGTTTAAATCGACAGATTCTTCTAACGTATCTGCCACAACCTTTTGCCATAAGGCAGGTGCATTGACAAAACCAAGTGTCCTATTACAAAAAGCAAGACCTGACATCATTAATTCTGTTTCTTTCATTTTACTATTAATTGCAACATAGCCGATGCGTTCACCCGCCAACCCTAAAGATTTAGAGTACGAATTAACCATCACTGAATTTTCAAAATAATTATGAATATTAGGTACTTTTACCCCATCATAAACAAGTGCCTTATAAGGTTCATCTGAGATAAGAAAAATCTCATGACCTATACGGTCTTCTTCTGCTTTTAGCATTTGACCCATTTGGGATAAAGTATCAGCTGAATAAATCACCCCTGAAGGATTGTTCGGTGAATTGATAATAACAGCACGTGTCTTTTCCGTAATGGCAGCCTTTAATACATCAATATCAGGCTGAAATGTTTTAGGATCTGCCTTAATCTCAACAGGAACGCCCCCATTATTTTGAATATAGAAGATATATTCAGCAAAATAAGGTGCAATAATGATAACTTCTTCCCCTGCATTTAATATGGTCTTTAACAGAGCATTCATACCCCCTGCCGCACCAACTGTCATCATAATATGTTCAGCACTAATAGGCTGATCAATATCTTTATTAATAGAATCTGCAATTTTCTGTCTTACATCAGGATAACCCGCATTATCCATGTATCTATGCGCCCCTGAAACTTGAGCATCTACAATTTCTTTAAGCTTCTCATTGACTGCTTTTGGGGGTTCAAAAAAGGGATTGCCTAAACTATAATCATAAACGTTGTCCTCACCAAACTGTGCTTTGAGTTTTGCCCCTTCACTAAACATTTTTCTAATCCAAGACGCATTTTTTAAATTCTCTTGCAATACTTTTGATATCATGATGTCCTCCTTATACTTCTCCACTTATATCATTATTCTAACACAATTTATATTGTGTTTACTATTTTTTTGGATGTTTTAAAATTTTTTTATAAAAAAAGCACCCTCTTCTTAAAGAAGGTGTCTCATTTGGGAATCAAAATATGAAGTGGTAATACTCTCTGGTCCATCCTCCCAGAATGATCAACAGCCACTGCTATATGTTGAGGATAGATACCTGTCACTTGACCCCCTTGCTTGCATAAACGGGTTAAATGAATCCTCTCACCAATTGATAAATATTCACTTTCAAGCGTCTGTAAGCCCTTTTTAGAAAGCGTTACTTGATCACCGATATTAAAAGTTCTCATCTCCATCCCCCCTTCAACTTTAGGTCTGTCACTCCTTAATGTGCTTTCTAAAATATTATATCAGACAGGGGAATAAAAGGTAAGTTAAATATGAATTTTTCTTCATATTTATGCATATTTATTGCTGAGACTTAATATAATCAAGTAAATCCATCGGTTGACCTATATAAACATCTGGATTTAGGGCTTTTAACTTGCTTTGATTAATAATCGTCCACGAGACTAAGGCTGTTTTAGCACCTGCAGCCTTACCCGCTTCAATATCATGGGCACTGTCTCCGATCATCAAAAGTGATTCTGATTGCACATTAAAGTGCTCAGCTATAAGGTTAAGTCCTTCAGGATGTGGCTTAGGATGTTCAATGTCATAAGCTGAAATGGTCAATTGAAAATATTGGTTTAAATCAAAATCGTTCAACCCTTGATCTAAACCGTGACGTCCCTTGTTTGTAAAAATTGCACAGGGTACGTTCAATGCCTTTATAGCGTCAAGACATTCTTTTATACCCTTAAAGAGGTGTACTTTCTCTTTCTGATGGGTTCTATAGTATAAGCGGTAGTCTTCAACCATGGCTTCCAACTCTGCTTTATTGGGATTGATCATAGCAACTTGTTCATGTAGGGCACGTCCTAAGATGGGATCAAAATCTTCATCTGACAAGGGCTGCCCCTTGTATTTAACAGCTACTTCATTGAGGCTCTCTTTTATAATTTCATTGGTATCCATAATGGTACCATCAAAATCAAAAACAACTACTTTTATCATAATACCTCCTTAATCGGTCATTATATTATTAGCTATTTTAACATATTTATTGACGCTTGAGATTACATTTCGTATAATGTGCCTAGAATGGAGGCACTTATGGAAACAATACACTACTATAGATTGAATCAATTACCCTCAGACTCTTATCTAAGACAAACCTTATCTTTACTCACACCCTATGATGAAAACGCCGAAAAGCAATGTTTTGAACGCGTTAATCTCCTTATAAAACCTCAAGGCTCATTGGGAAAATTAGAGGACATTGCTTGTCATCTTTCTGGCATTTATCAAACACCCTACCCTTGGATTCAGAAGAAAGCACTGATTGTTATGTGTGCTGATCACGGTGTTTGTGAAGAAGGCGTCGCCTCTGCTCCTCAAGCTGTCACCTTAACACAAACGCTTAACATTCCTAGGGGACTAAGCGGTGTAGGTGCCCTATCAAAACATAATCAAACTAAAATTTATACAGTAGATTTAGGCGTTAATGCTCACTTTAAAGACTCACTGGTTATCCACCGCAAACTAATGATGGGGACTCAAAATATGACCAAAGGCCCAGCTATGACACGTGAAACTGCCATAAAAGCCTTAGAAATAGGCATTGAAATCGCTGAAAAAGCCATCTCTGAAGGTGCCAATCTTTTAGGAACAGGAGAAATGGGCATTGGAAACACAACTGCCAGTACAGCTATATTATCTGCCTTATCGGGCATTTCACCTAGAGAGATTACAGGTGTAGGTGCCAATTTTCCTATTGAAAAATTAGAACATAAAGCAAGCGTTATTGAAAAAGCACTCGAAGTCAATCAACCTAATCCTGAAGATATTATCGATATTATTCATAAAGTGGGTGGCCTCGAAATTATCGGTATGGCTGGTGTGATGATTGGTGGAGCAGCCCATCGAATCCCTGTGGTTGTTGATGGTTATATTTCCACTATTGCAGCACTGATTGCCAATGCTTTTAGTCCGCTAATCAAACCCTATCTTTTCCCTTCGCATATCTCTCAAGAGAAAGGGGCAAAAGTGGCTTCAGATTTAATGGGATTTGATCCTTATTTGGATATGAACATGCGCTTAGGTGAAGGCAGTGGCTGTATTTTAGCTTTTGATCTCATTGAAGCAGCTTGCTATATGAACAGCGAGATGATTACCTTTGAAGAAGGTGGCATTGATATTGTCTAAGTGTGGTGAGGGATGTTAAAAGCATGTAAAATCATTTTATTTTGTCATTATTTTTCGCAAAAATAAAGGAATTACTGATACAATTATCGAAAGAAGTATCAGTAATTTTTTTTTTAGAAAATTCAATTTATTTGAATCAATTTCACTATTAGCTTTTAATCAAGCAGGAGGATTAGAAAATGACTAAAATATATGCTCATCGTGGTGCCAATAAAGAAGCCACAGAAAATACAATTGAAGCCTTTGAAAAAGCACTCAATTATGGTGCCGATGGTTTAGAACTTGATATTCACTTTTCTAAAGATGGCCACTTGGTCGTTTATCATGATTTTACTTTAGAGCGATTAACCACTGCAAGTGGTCCCGTTGGCAATTATACCCTCGAAGCACTCCAAAACATATCCTTTAAATCAGGCAAACCAACTGATAAAATTCCTACGCTTTCAGCTGTTTTTGACCTTCTTAAAAATTATCCTAAAGCCCATCTCAATATAGAACTAAAAGCCGGAAGTGCCATGTATCCTCATATTGAGGAAGCTGTTCTCAAGGCTGTCAATGACCAATATGACTTATCTAAGACACTCTTTTCTTCTTTCGACCACTATGCACTCGTCAAAATCAAAGCACTTGAGCCCAAGGCTCAAACCGGTGCCTTAACAGCTTCACTACTCTACAATCCATGGGAATACTGTTTAAAAACTGGGGTTGATTTTTATCATCCGAATACAATGACTTTAAATGCAGATATGATTCAAGCTTTTGAAAAAGCGCATATAGGGCTTAATCCCTATACCGTTAATGACGTGAATCAAGCCAGCCTTTTTATGAAGCATAACATCCACAGCATTATTACAGACTATCCTCATGAAATGATCCAGCATCGTCAATCATTAAAATAATAAGCTTAAAGGAGCCCTTATGAAACTCAATGTGAAAAACACGTTTATTCTTGGATTAGGTTTTTTTGCTGTCAGCTTAGTATGGCCACTCTACAATGTATACGTTCCTATTTTTTTAAGAGATTTTCTGGATAGCCAGTTTCAAATTAATGCCATTATGACACTGGATAATATCTTAGCTGTAACTTTGATTCCCCTTGTTGCTGCCATGAGTGATCGCACTCAAACACGTTTTGGAAGAAGGATGCCCTACCTGATGGTTGGTATCCCCCTTTCAGCTTTAGCATTTGTCCTATTACCTCATTACACTGGCTTTATTTCATTCATGTTAATCATTACTGTTCTTAACTTCTCTATGGCCATCTATCGTGCGCCAACAGTAGCACTTATGCCAGACATTACACCTGCCCCTCTTAGAAGTGAGGCTAATGGTATTATTAATTTTATGGGTGGACTTGCCAGTGTTTTTGTCCTAGTCGGAGGCTCCTTTTTATATCGTGCCAATGAAAACTTGCCCTTTGTTCTTACTGCCGTTTTAATGTTCTTTGCCTTATTCATGCTTCTAAAATTTATTAAAGAACCTCAAGTAGGAGTAAAATCAGAAGAAGAATCTATTAAAATTATGGCTTCCTTAAAACTTATTTTAAAGGATCAAGACAAGTCAACACTCTATATATTAGGTGCCATATTTTTCTGGTTTGTTGGTTATCAAGGCGTTGAAGCGACCTTTAGTAATTACTGTGTTGAATTTCTCGGTTTAGAGGTTTCGGATGCTTCTTTAATCCTAGGGTTTTTTGCCCTTTCTTTCCTTGCTTTTGCCATCCCTGCCGGTTTTATAGGCACTAAAATTGGGAAACGCAAAACCATTTTAATCGGCCTTACAGGAGATGCTGTTGTTTTCCTACTCCTCTTTACAATAGGCAACGGTATCGATTACTCTCAACTTCTGATGATGGCACTGATGTTTTTAGGCGGCTTTTTTTGGGCTCTTGTCAATATTAATTCCTATCCAATGGTTGTAGAGAGAACGTCTGAAGAAAGAATCGGAACTTATACAGGTCTCTACTATTTTTCATCTTCACTCGCTGCCATATTAGGACCTCTTTTCCTTGGCGCCGTAGTCGATTTTATTGCTTTTGATGTCATGTTTATCTTTACTGCACTGGCTTATGTCATTGCATGGTTCCTTATTCACAAGACTAAAGAAATGAAAACAAGCTCATAAGTCAGAGCAAGATAACTACCTTTATGACAACAAAAAACACCCGATAGCTTTTACCTCAAACTATCGGGTGTTTCTTTTTAAAAAAAGTTTTATTCCAATTCACACAGATTAAAAATAGCGTAATCGTGATCATGGTTCATCATCTTAAGCAACTGGATATATTCAAGATAGGTATCATAGGCATGAACACATTGAATTTTCTTTTCTGTAGCAAAGCGTCTAAGACCAAATGATTGTTTGTCATCAAGATTAGTCACTACAAATTTCACGTCACCTTCATTAATGACTTCAACCAAATTCTCTTGAACAGTTACTGAGTTGGCACAAGATAAATCCTGTATCAGTTCAAACGTCACCTTATCTGTTACCATACTAAATCCTAGATCTGCAAACCCTTCAACAATAGTGATTGCCTCATCATTGAGATGGGCTAAGCTAAAGACGACCTTGCCTTCCACTTCAATCGTGTTCCCCAGTGCTACAAATCCTTTCATAAGTGCTTTCTCGACAGTCGTTTCAATGCTCATGATTTCACCCGTCGATTTCATATTCGGTCCCAATGTGATATCAATCCCCACCAATTTATCATTGGAAAAGACAGGGAGTTTAACTGCTGTGACTGCTTTCTCTTCATGTAAACCTGATGGGTAACCTTGTTCCAATAAAGAATGTCCTAGCATCACTCGCGTTGATAAATCAATCATGGGTACCCCTGTAATCTTACTTAAGAAAGGAACAGTACGTGAAGCACGTAAGTTGACTTCAATCACATATAAGGATTCTCCAGACACAATCATTTGAATATTCATAAGCCCTTTGACTTCAAGCAAAACAGATAATTTTTGAGTTACTTCAAAAATACGATCTTTCATCTTTTGATTAAGCGAAGGTGGCGGATAAATAGAAATACTATCACCTGAATGAATCCCAGCTCTTTCAAGATGTTCCATAATCCCCGGAATTAAAACTTCTTCGCCATTACAGATAGCATCAATTTCAATCTCTTTTCCAAGAATATAATCATCCACTAAGATGTGTGAATTTCCCATTCCTAAAAGTTCTTTTGCGTAGCTTTTAAGTTCTGGCTCATTATCAATAATTTTCATGCCCAAACCGCCTATGACATAACTCGGTCTCACGAGGACAGGATATTGATATTTTTCAGCCAATTCAAGGGCTTTTTCAGGCGTTTCAGCTACTTCACCACTTGGATGTAAAATGCCGTTTTGATCAAGTAAATGATAGAATCTGTCCCTATTTTCACTTTCATCAAGTTTATCATTTGAAGTGCCCAGTAAGTAGTCCGTGAGAACATCAGCCAATTTTAAACCTGTTTGTCCTGCATACTGGACAATGGTGCCTTCTGGTTGTTCATATTCAATCACATTGAGGACATCTTCTGTTGTGAGGGGTTCAAAGTAAAGTTTATCAGATACATCAAAATCAGTACTCACTGTTTCAGGATTATTATTAATAATAATCCCCTCATATCCTTGTTCTTTAAGTGCCATAATGCCATGAACAGAGCAGTAATCAAATTCAACGCCTTGCCCAATCTTAATAGGACCCGAACCGACAACGACTACTTTCTTCTTATCCGTTCTTATATTTTCATCATATTGGTCATACGTTGAATAATAATAAGGCGTGATTGCTTCAAATTCGCCACTACACGTGTCTACCATTTTGTAGCTAGCAAGAACTCCTAACTGCTTACGGTAAGCTCTTACCTCTAATTCTGACGGTTGGTCTAATAATTTTTTAGCTAAGAAGGCATCCGCCATACCCAGTTTTTTAATTTTAAGCATTTCCTCTCGACTTAAAGTTGTGAGCATGCGTCTGGTAATCATCTTTTCCATTTCAACAATGCGCTTCAATTTATTGAGGAAGAAGAAGTCAATTCCTGTCTTAGCATGAATGGAAACCATGCTAACTTCTCTTCTTAATAACTCAGCTACATAGAAAATACGATCACTTTTAGGCATTTGAATCGATTCAAACAACTCGGTTAACGTAAGTTTGAGTAAAGGCTCAAACATTAAACTAAATTGATTGACTTCAAGAGAACGAATGGCTTTTAAGAAAGCGGCTTCAAAATGATTACCAATTGCCATCACCTCGCCTGTGGCTTTCATTGTTGTTCCCAATGAGTTGTCGCCTTCAGGAAATTTATCAAAAGCCCATTTTGGAAATTTAATAACACAATAGTCCAATGACGGTTCATAACATGCCTTAGTAGAGCTTGTAATATCATTATCAATTTCATCAAGGGCGTACCCTAATGCAATCTTCGTTGAAACCTTGGCAATCGGGTAACCTGTTGCTTTTGATGCCAGTGCCGACGAACGGCTCACACGCGGATTAACTTCTATCACATAAAATTGAAAACTCTCTGGATCAAGAGCATACTGTACATTACAGCCTCCAACAATCTCAAGCTTTGCTGCTATATCAATAGCTGCTTTTCTCAGCATTTGATATTCTTTATCAGAAAGGGTTTGAGAAGGTGCAACAACAATGCTATCTCCTGTATGGACACCAAGTGGATCAATATTTTCCATGTTACAAATCGTGATACAGTTGCCATTGCCATCACGCATCAATTCGTATTCAATTTCTTTCCAGCCCATCAGTGACTTTTCAATCAATACCTGATTAACTGGAGATAAGGCAATGCCTTTTTGGGTGATGGCTTGGAATTCTTCCATGGTATGACAAATACCACCACCAGTCCCCCCTAATGTGTAAGCCGGTCTTACAACCAGTGGCAATTTTAAGTGATTCAAACATTCAAGTGCTTCATCATAAGTAGTCACAGGATAGCTTTCAAGAACAGGAATATCAATCTCTTGCATGGCTTCTTTAAACGCCTCTCTATCTTCTGAACGTTTAATGCCTTCAATAGAAGTCCCTAACACTTGTACATTGTACTTGTCTAATATGCCTGCTTCATAAAGAGAGACTGCTGCATTAAGACCTGTTTGTCCGCCAATACCTGGAATAATGGCATCTGGCTTCTCCTTTCGGATAACCTTTTCTAAATAGTCAACATTAATCGGTTCTAAATAAATCGCATCAGCCATTTCTTTATCTGTCATAATCGTTGCTGGATTGTTATTAACCAAAATCGTATAGTAACCTTCTGCTTTTAACACCTTGCACGCTTGGCTACCAGAGTAGTCAAACTCTGCACCTTGTCCAATAATAATTGGGCCTGAACCAATCACCATAATTCTTTTCATCTTATTTAGCCTCCTTCATCAAAGATACAAAGTTGTCAAAAAGATAACTTGAATCTCCAGGTCCTGGAGACGCTTCTGGGTGATACTGTACACTAAATATAGGAAGGTCATTGTGCTTAATTCCTTCGATAGACTGATCATTTAAGTTAAGATGAGTCACCGTTACTGGTAATGATTGAAGACTGTCTTCGGTAACTACATAGCCATGATTTTGACTTGTGATCACAATTTTATTGTTAAAAATATCTTTGACCGGATGATTAGAGCCCCGATGACCAAACTTGAGTTTTTCAGTTTTTGCCCCCATAGCCATGGCTACTAATTGATGTCCTAAGCAAATTCCAAAGATAGGTTTTACTTGAGCTAAGTCCTTTATGTGGTCAACAATTATCCCATAATCCTCTGGATTTCCAGGTCCATTGGACAAGAAAATTCCGTCAGGCTCATAGGCTAATATTTCAGCAACCTCTGTAAAGGCTGGAAAAACTCTTACGCTTATATTCCTCAAAACAAATGATTCTAGAATATTGCGTTTAATCCCAAAATCTAAAACGGCTACTTTTAAATCATCACCTGGTATATCATAAGGCGCTGGTGTCGTTACACGCTCTAAAATGGCTTGTCCTTTGACCAAATTCTCACTACTTATTTGAGCGCGATCACATGATTTAACAATCGTTCCAAGCATCGTGCCTTTATCTCTTATATGTTTCACAAGGGCCCGTGTATCTAGTCCTTCAATTCCCACGATATTATTTTGTTCCAAATAGTCCGATAAATTTTCTTTTCCTCGCCAGTTTGAATAGTCTTCTACAAATTCTCTCACAATTAAGCCCTTAATTTTAGGACCATCTGATTGAAGATCATCGAGATTGATGCCATAGTTTCCAATAAGTGGATAGGTCAAAATAACAATTTGACCGTAGTAAGAAGGGTCTGAGATAATTTCTTCATAACCTGTCATCCCAGTATTAAAAACCACTTCACCTACGGTCTCTCCTATTGCACCAAAAATTTCGCCCTCAAACTGGGTGCCATCTTCCAGTATTAAATAACCTTTCATAATACCTCCATCTTAATTAATGTCTCTCGTACATTATTAATTAGTCTCGTCAGGACTCATGATACAGATTGATTGTTCTGCTTTAAGTAAATGCTTTAACGCTTGCTCTATCCTAGCATCGGTTACAATAATAGAAGCCTTTTCTTTTTCAGCTATATGAATGAGTTTATTGGCCATGTAAAGTTTTAGTTCATCAGCATTAAGATGATGCTCAATACAATACACTTTTTTAGCCCCTACCACCATAGCTGCGTTAGCTAAAAGTGGCGTGTCCTCTTTTATAAAATTCACCGCAATGATTTCATGATCATTATGAGACTCTATCCATTGATGTGCTTGTGAATTAACAACTTCTTCACTATAAGAAACAATCATTTTATGTGTCATGTTAATCCCTCCATTTCTTTAAGTAATTATACATAACAATTCATAACTATTCAATGCTTTTTACAACTTTTTTTATATTTTTTGTCCTTTTGCATAAAAAACTGATTATTAAAAATTAGTTTTAGGATTTTTACACATCAAAAAGCAGAAAAATCGAACAAAATCATTGTTTTTTTGCAAAAAATCCGTTTTATTTAAATTTGCTCTTGTATTTTTTTCAATCTTGTTTATAATAAAAAAGGTTAAGCACATCGAAATGATTTTGGCTGACCACTAAAAATGATCTATATTTAACCGACAAAACTTATTTTTATACGTTTTTGTGAATTTTATTTCATAAAAGCCTTGTATTTATAGGCTAATATGTTACAATAATAAAAACATATTTATACAAGAACGTGAATAAAAATAAGGAGCTATTAATTTTGCCCCGTGAGGTAAAGATAAGAGGAGGTCAATATGAAAACGTATTTATTACTTGAAGATGGCACAACTTATGATATGCCAGCCAACCCTGTTAATGGTAACTTATTAGGAACCATTATACTCAACCAAGACAAATTAGTCATGACATGCAGCGACACAGGCAATCACATTGATATGCCAGTAGATCCATCACTATTAAGTCATGAGTTGTCTGCTCATCATCCTTTACTTGGAAAAGTAATTACAGATGAATTACCTATTGATTATCATATTTATGATTTAAAGACAGTCATTATCTAAAAGGTTCTATTAAAGAAATGATTAGGTCTTAAAAAGAATACGTCCTATACGAGCGACCAAGTGTCGCTCTTTTTTTGTCTCTTCTCTCACGCTCTTAAGTTGCATATCTGAACCATAATGACTATAATAGCAATAGTTATTATGAATCTGATGTCTGGAGGCTTTATGAAAATATGTTTTGAACACCCTGATTTCATTATTGTAGAAAAACCCCAAGGTATGCCCGTACAATCTAAACACGGTTACAAAGAATCGCTCCTATCCAAATTAGATTCTTATTTCGAATTCGCATTAGGCATTGAAGATCCTTTTTTAGGTATGGTGCATCGTTTAGATCAACCGACTGGCGGTCTCATTATCATTGCTCGAACACCCGCCGCTCTTAAAAAATTCAATCAAATGATTCAAAAACATGAGATTCATAAACAATACCTGGCACTTGTAGAAGGACAAGTTACACCTCCATCCAATCGCTTGGTCCATTATCTCTTAGCCCATCAGAAGGAGAATATTGTAACCTGTTATGATACGCCTGATTTAAATCAAAAAAAACATTGTAAAAAGGCGATTTTGAACTATCAAGTACTGGATCAGGTCAATGAAAAGCAAGTTCTAACACATGACCTCGAACTTACAACTAGCTTGCTCCAAGTTACCTTAGAAACAGGTAGACAACATCAAATACGCTCTCAACTCTCTCATATAGGCCACCCCATTGTTGGTGATATGAAATACGGTAGTCAGTATCCCAAATTGCCTCTTCATCTTTGGGCAGCTCAACTCGATTTTATGTATAAAGGACAATTTTATCAATTCAAATCACAGCCAAGCTTTTTAAATCATTTGAAATAAGTGACATTTATTCGATCTTATGAAAGAGGTTCACATTGAATAGGGGTGTATATTTTAATAAAATATACACCCCTATTCAATATTTAAAGCCTTTTATACATTATTCTTGTATATTAGCAAAACATCTCTTTTCAGCCACATTAATGACACCCTTATAAGGCGCAATCACGCGTCTGTGGAAACCTGATGCAATGAGGCCAAATTCATCAAATGCTTCCACCTTAAAATCATATTGATACTGGGCTTTATGGACAAGTGACGCCTTTATACTCACTACGCTACCTTGAATGCTAGGCTTAATATGTTCTACTTCAAATTGGCTTCCCAACGAAACAAAACCTTCCACCAATGGTGTATCTAAAAATTGAACGCATGTTTCAATCATCAAATCACTCAATCGTGCTGTTGAAAGCAGCGTCTCCGTTCCACCGCTCCCATAATGCAAAGTTGTATCTTCCCATTCAATCTTCTTTTGTATAGAATACGTATCCCCTATAGTTAATGGGTTTAATGTTTTCATAGAATCACTCCTTTGATTTAATGTCATTTGTTCCCTTTATTTTATTCCTATTTCATTTTCTCTTTTATCATCAACCTATTGCGGTGTGCCTATCACGCCCTCAAAAGACCTTAACTGTCTATATCTTAAACTGATTTCCTAGGAAATAATAGCCCTTACAGAGAATCTTAATAAGGTCTTCACAATCTTTTAGAAAAATTTTATAAAAAAATAACTCTCATTAAAATGAGAGTTATTCCTTATCCTATTACGTATGAATTATGCTTACTTTATTCAGGTATTTTAACTAACCAACCTTCTGGTGCTTCAACTTCTCCAAATTGAATCCCTACTAAAGTATCATAAAGTTTTTTAGTCACTGGACCGACTTCTGTTTCGCTGTGGAATACATGAAGATTTCCCTTATACTGAATACCTCCGATCGGTGTAATCACCGCCGCTGTTCCACAAGCACCTGCTTCTTTGAACTCATCAATTGCATCAATAGGACAATCTCTTTGTTCAACAGGCATATTTAAGTAATGCTCAGCTAAATGTAATAAAGAAAACTTCGTTATACTTGGTAAAATAGAAGGTGAAGCAGGTGTCACAAATTTATCATCTTTAGTAATACCAAAGAAGTTTGCTGCGCCGACTTCTTCAATTTTAGTATGTGTTGCAGGATCAAGATAAATACAATCTGCAAATCCTTTTTCAGCCGCCTTTTGATGTGGCATTAAACTCCCTGCATAATTTCCACCTACTTTTGCAGCGCCCGTTCCATAAGGTGCAGCACGGTCAAAATCTGCAATGGTGAAATTAACAGGTGATAATCCCCCTTTAAAATAAGGGCCTACTGGCATACAAAATACGCCAAAGATGTATTCGGGTGCTGGTTTAACACCGATATTATTGCCTACACCGATTACAAATGGTCTAAGGTACAATGTCGCTCCCGTACCATAAGGTGGTACAAAGTGTTCATTGGCTTTAACCACTTGTACACAAGCATCAATAAATTTCTCTACTGGCACTTCTGGCATCAATACTCTTTGACAACTGTTAATCATGCGCTTTGCATTTTCATCTGGTCTGAATAATTGGATACCACCATCTTTTGTACTGTATGCTTTTAATCCTTCAAAACATTCCTGTCCATAATGAAGTGCCGTTGATGCCTCACTAATATTCAACATATTGTCTTCTACCAGTTTACCATCATCCCACTTGCCATCTTTCCAAACAGAAATATAGCGCCAATCTGTTTTAATATAACTAAAACCGAGTTCGCTCCAATTAATATCTACTTTTTGCTTTTTACTCATCTTCCAAGCCCCTTTCGTCATAATGATGATCTTGGAAAAAGGTTACCCAAAAACATTATACCTCAATAAGCCTATTTTTGTCATGTTTTATTGAGTGCTTTCTCAAAAAATTTGCTTTACTTTCCTTGGATAACTTTCTTTTTACCGACTGTCTAATCACCACTTATATCGCAATGATCGAACACTTATAAATCGTTGTACACTTTCTTTATGCGTGCTTTCATTTGATGTCTAGATTGATTAGGGCGCTTCTTTTTATGCTTAAGTTTCTCTGCATTTTCTCGTTTCTTATTTAGATATGCCATTTCTCTTTTCAGTTTCTGATAGCGTTCATATCTCTCAACTGATAAGTCACCCTTTTCAATGGCTTCAGTAACAGCACATCCTTTTTCCCCTTGGTGTGAACAATTATTATAGTAACATTTCGATTCAAGCGTTACTATTTCTTCAAAATTTTCAGATAAACTCTCTGTGTCACACCACAAGCCAACTTCTCTGATACCAGGGGTATCAATGATGCAGCCCCCCTGATCTGTAAAGAGCAGTTTAGCACCAGTCGTCGTATGACGTCCTTTGCTCCATTTTTCGTTTGTTTCGGAAACACGCTGTGTTTCTTGATTCAACAGGACATTGGTAATTGACGATTTTCCAACACCAGATGAACCTAAAAAGACACCTGTTTTTCCCTCTTTCAGATAATGCTTCACCTGTAAAATGCCCTCATCATCGCTGTTGACTACACTGGTCAAAATAATAGGAACACCCATAGCGACAGATTCTGTAAGAGCCATCTTGTGATCAATATCATGACACAAGTCCTTCTTGCTTAAAATAATAATAGGAAGAGCACCGCTATTGTAAGCCAAAACCAAATAGCGTTCAATTCTTTTCTCATTAAAATTGCCATCTAATCCTGTGACAATAAAGCAATAATCAATATTACTTGCTAGAACTTGTTCTTGAGTCGTTGTTGACCCCGATTCAGTGATTGCTTTTTTTCCACCTGTGCTTTTTTGTTGCCTCACAAAAGCCGAATAGCGTGGGATAAGTTTTTCAATAATGCCAGCATCCGGATTGACATAGACCCAATCGCCTACTGCTGGATAATCACGATTTCCTTCTGCAAGATGCATAAACTTTCCCGAGAGTTGAGCCTGAATCACTTGCTTTTCCATTTGTACTTCAAAAAAACCACGATTCTTATAACAGACACGTCCAAGTCCCTCTCGCTCTTTTTCCGATGAAAGACATTGAAGCGCCGCTTCTTCTATTTGAGTGTTATAACCATACTGATTAATATTCATTGATACTCCTTTTAATTATACGGGACGTTTTTTGTCCCTGTTCTTATAAAATAATACGCGATCTCTCGCGCCATAATTAAAAGAAAGCTATCGAAAGGTAAAGTTAGGCAAAAGCCTATTCAATATTTAATTGTCCCTATAAACCTCACTTAATACAATTCTCATTATTGAACTCTCCTTTCTTCATCATGAATATGATTCTTACACCGTAAGTATAGAGGATATGGAGACAAATGTCAAGATATCCTCCTTAAATCTCACTCTTATTGCTGTCCAGTCACTTTCAACGCTATATTCGTTCAATTTTAAGACCATCTGGTCCATTAATAATACATTCACAGCTTCTCGAAACAACCCATCCTACCAATCCAAAGGAAGCAGTAATCACATAGTAGTGAAATTGTGCTTTTTCAAAAAGTTCATAGAGGGCTTCCATACTATTATACTGACATGGCCATCCAAAAGACTTTTTATCTCTTAATAACCGTTTATTGTCCGTAAAAAAATCAATATTAGGTCGCTCTTCAATATCCAAAAGTATACTTTTAGGAAGTTGATTTTCAAAATGATAAGTAAAAAGGCCTTCAAATTCAATCATATTTTCTTCATCGCCTTCACTTCTTTTAATTTCCGTTTTAATCGAAAGTTTTTTATTACTAAAATCAACTTCATAAGAAATAATTTCATTATCATGAATATGTGCCATTACTTGGATCCTCCTCGCATTTTCGTCTCAAGTCTTGCCAATGAATTAACTTATCACTTCTTTTACCCTAAAAAATGAGCTTCACACGCTTGTCTATTCATGTATTTGAACAAAAGGGGTCCTTATCAGCCTCATAATAATACTCCAGCTCATATGAACCATATTTTTCACTTGTTTTCTTAAAACCCATTTTACTATAAAGGGCCAATGCTGGTTTTTTATTCATATCCACATGAATAAAAATGCTTCTACAACCTTTTCTTTCCCAATAGTCAAAAACCGTTTGAATGAGATGGGTTCCAATCCCTCTTCTCTGATAATCACGATGTGTTGCTAACACAGAAATATAAGGTTTGCCATTTGAGATAAAAGAAATAACAAACCCCACTACTTGGCTGTCAATAAGTGCAATCCAGCTTGACTGGTCTGTGTATTGAGGAGTTTTGTACCAATTAGCAGGCCAAGGAACCTGATTAAAACTGCTCGCATAAACTTGGGGAATTTGATTATAATAGGCTTTGCTAATCGGCTGAATGGTCATCTATGTCCTCCTAACAGAACAGTCTCATCAATGCTTGTCTTTATTGGGGTTAGCGGGAAACCAACCTTTCGCGACGCGTTCTTCTTGTTCAATTAATTCATGAATTGCCCAAAGGCTTGTAAAACCAGCGATTCCCAAAATAGTAGATGCCATGAGTTGGTGAACAAATATTGAAATAACAATAAACACAATCCCCACGCCTAGAAAAACAGGCCATACTTTTTTACCAAAATAATACTCTGTTTTTATCACAATAGGATGACTAATGCCAATAATTAAAAATGCTACCAATCCGATTATTAAACCACTAAAATTCATACTCAATCCTCCTCAAATCCCTTTTTCAAGTCCCCTTTGTATTTATTATTGACTCACCACCATCACTTTTGCTTTAACGACCCTTATTAAGTCTTCTGGCTTTATTTGAATTTGCATGCCAATTTTTCCCCCACTAATTAGGACAAAGGGCAATTGAAGAGCTGCCTCATCAATAACAGTTATCCATTCCTTTTTCATACCAATGGGAGAACACCCTCCTCTAACGTATCCTGTTAAAGGCAAGAGTTCTTTCACCTGAATTAACTCAATCTTTTTTTCACACACTGCTTTTGCTGCATCCTTCAGATTTAGTTCCTTTTGGACCGGAATAACAAAGACATAGTGTTCTTTTGAATGGCCTACTGTTACTAATGTTTTAAAGACTTGATCCGGATTTTGTCCAGTTTTTTGAGCTACTGACATACCGTCTATATGACCATCACTTGCCTCATAGGTATGCATTTCATATGCTATACCTTCTTGATCTAAAATACGCATGGCATTGGTTTTCTTCATTTTTTTCGATTTACTCATTTTAATATCCTCAAATGGCTTATTCTCATTAAGGGTTTTTATCGGTGCTTTTTACGTTTTTTACGTTTAAACATCTCATCTATACATGCTAACGTCTAATTGATCCATAAGCTTGATTCATTTGAAAAATCATATCAATAAACTCATGATAGTAAGGAATAAAAATACCCCTATCAATCATTTCATGAATTTCTGACTGACTTGCCCATTTCACTGCTTGAACTTCTTCAGCTTGCAAAATGAGTTCATCACATTTGGGTGCTTTAAACACAATATAGTAGTCATCAAATCCCTGTTCAAAGTTAACTGTAAAAAAGGGTCTAATGGCAGAAAAATCATATTTAAGACCAATTTCTTCATATAATTCTCGCTCTGCTGCTTGTTGGCTAGTTTCACCTACAAGGGCACTACCGCCAACGGTTAAATCCCATAAATTGGACCATCCTTCCTTAAAGGGTTGTCTTTGCTGGATAAGCATTTCTTTATTCGCATTGAGAATAATCACATGGACAACGAGATGATAGCCTTCCTCTGGCATGGGTTTACCTCTTTCAATCACTCGGCCTGTTTTTACTCGATCTTTAGTGTAAAGATCCCATTGTTCGCTCATCTATTCACCTATACTTTCTTTCAGCATCAAATCTTCTCGCTTCTCAAACGGATAAATCAAATCCCACTTCAGTCTTAACTGATCCATTTGTTGCATGATATGAAGAATTAAATCATGGGGCATTTCTTGACATTCGATTTTTCCTTCTTCAATTGCTCTTTTACAAGCAAGAATTTCATATTCATAACCTGTTAGTTGTTTAGGCGGTGATAGTGTCTCTATTTTCTGGTCATGCTGGTTATAAACTTCTATACTATGAGGATTATTAATCCCTAAAATTTTGATGAAGCCTTTGTCACCTATAATGGTTGCTTCTCGCTTTGGCAATTTTACCATAGAGGTAATCAATTCTGCCTGTTTGCCATCCTTGAAGTATAGCCAGATCTTGTCAGTCGCATCAACACCTGTCTTATACTTTTTACAAGTGCTCTCCATCCTTTCAATATCCTCACCAAAGAACATAGAGGCAAAATTTAACGTATAAACACCTAAATCCAAAAGCACACCGCCTGCAAGAGAGGGATCTTGCATCCGCTTATAAACAAAATTAGGGAGTGTGAAAACTGCCTTTATTTTATAAGGCTTTCCAATCACCCCTGCCTCAATTAAGGCATCAATTTGAGATTTAAAAGGCATATAGCGTGTCCAAATGGCTTCCGCCAATAAAACTTGCTTTTCCTTTGCTAATTGAATCAACTGACGTGCTTGAGACGCATTGGCTGTAAAGGCTTTTTCAACCAGTACATTTTTATGGTGTTCCAAACACATCTTGGCGTGTTCAAAGTGAAGCGCATGGGGCGTTGCCACATATACCAAATCAACTTTTGGATCTAAGAGTAAAGCCTCATACGACCCATACGCTTTTAAAAAATGATACTTCGTTTTGAAATTTTCAGCTTTTTCAATATGGCGTGAAGCAACTGCATAAGCACACACCTGATTAGAATCCATTTGACCTAATGTTTCAGCCATTTGACTTGCAATATTTCCTGCACCTATAATTGCGACATTCATTATCCCCATAAAAAAGCTCCTTTTAAACAGTGTCTCAATTCAATTAATTATAACGCTATTGGGCTATCTATAAATTGAGGTTCATTGGTTTCCATTTGCTCTGTTGTTTCAACAGGATTACCTGCTTCATCATGGGTAACATGAGTGATTGTTCCCTCAATATAATCATACTTGGTTTCATCAGCATTATCCATGGTTTGATCGCCTGTAAAGTATTCCCCTTTTGTCAAGTGAATCAATTGCCACTTATCTTCTAACAATCTGTAATTAGCAATATCATACCAACGCCAATTGCTGCCACCATAATGGTTAATTTGAATTTCACTATTTTCAGTATCTAATGTAATGCCTTCAAAAGGATCACCCCAGACCCCACCAGAGCCTGACTCTAAGACTGCTGAATCTGAAGTCACAGCAAGGTCATATCCTTCTGATTGATTACCATAAGCAATCAATACTTTTCGCGCTTTACCAAAATCACCAGATGTAACACTCTCTACTACGAGTACAGCATCTGATAAACCATCATGATTTAAATCGCCATAAGCTACTGCATCTTCATTAAGTTTTGTTTGTCCATCAACTGTAAAAGAAAGCGGTGAATAGTTTTCTGGAATTAACTCAACAAGTGCTTGAGGTAATTCAGTAGACGTTTCATCAGTATCATCATTCACTGAAGAATTGTCCGTATCTTCTGAATCTGAATCAGCTTGACTATCTGCTTCATTATCTGTATTGTTGCTATTATCTTCAGCATCACTTGTAGTGTCTTCATTTGTATTATCTTCATTTGTAGTGTCATTATCATCTGAATCATGAGTAGCTGGTTCATCACCCGTTGTTTGATCCGTATTTTGATCCGTTGCTTGATCTGTATTTTGATCCGTATTTTGATCTTCTGATTCAGCAGGATTACCTGCGTTGTTATCCGCTGGTGGTGTATCAAGTGGCTGGTCCGATTTTGTACAAGCTACACTCGTCATCAATAAGATGATCATCAGTGTTAACATTATTTTTTTCATATTGTGCTCCTTCTTCTATTGTCTCGTAAATCGTCGGGCAGAACCCCCAACAATCACTTTGTGTATTTTGTCTTCTTTTTTGCTTATTTTAACAATTATGCTAGAGGGTTCACCCATTTCAACCCCTTGTTCAAATAAATAATTTCCTTCTTGAACGTGATCCATATAGGTCATTAAATAGGCTCCCAATGCACCATTAGACGTCCCCGTTGCCGATTCTTCTTTTATCCCATATAAGGGCGCAAAATTTCGAACCCTTGCTTGATAGATTCCCTCTTCAATTTTACAAAAAGCATGTATACCAACAGCTTGATGCTCTTGACTTAATTTAGCGATTGCTTCATCATTCGGTACCATGTTTTCTAAAGCTTCTAAAGATTTGACAGGCACTATAATATCTTTAAGCCCTGTTGAAATCATTTGAATAGGATAATTAGTATCTATAAGCTCTAATGTCAAAGCGTCATAACATGGTAAAATGACTTCTGGCTTAAGGGTGTCATAAAAAACAGGCAGGGTTTGTTCCATGAGCACTTTATCACTCAAAACCTCTATTGCTAGTATCCCCGCTAAGGTTTCTTGTGTATAATGCCCTTCCTTAATAAGGCCCAAATCTCTCAAACAATTAAAAGTAGCAATGGTAGCATGTCCACATAAATCGACTTCTCCTTCGCCTGTAAAAAAACGCACTTTGAAATCAGCTTTATCGGATTTCATCACAAAAGCCGTTTCAGAATAGCCTAACTGACGTGCGATTTTTAACATTTCAGATTCACTTAAATCATCTGCATCTAAGGCAATACCCGCAGGATTACCACCAACGCCATCTTGATCAAAAGCTGCATACTCATAAATACGCTCTTTCATCATAAAACTCCTTTTCTCAATAAAATGATTGTCCTGCCATACCCTTTAAATTGACCTAACAGTACTGTCTTAATCTGATACTTTCATTTTTCTTATAGTTCTATTTATGCCCTTCTCTTTTCAGCTTAAAAATGTACTGCATACTTATAGATTTCATCACTGTCAAGATGGTCATTAATAATTTGAACAGCCTGACTCCGAGTATCTGCAGGCCCTGTATAGTAGTCATTAGGATCACTGGTAAAGGACCCATCCATTAATTTTCTTTCACCTAAAAAAGTCACTTGATTGACGTCTTCATTAATATAAATCACCCCTAAGTCAACGGGTTTTCCATCTATAACACCCACGAAAGAGGTAAACTGATTAACCGGCAAGTCCACCCACTCTACTCTTTCGCCTCTAAAGTCAATTTGACCTGTAAAACGCGTAGGGGAAAAGAAGTGTTTGTATTCATTACCAACAAGATCAATCGACTCATAATCCTTTACATCTTTATCATCTATCATAATGTGTAACATTTCAATATGACGATTAACTTTAATCGGAAAATGGTATGCAATAAGCATTATAAAGATAACCAAAAGAGTAACTGGTAACATTTTTTTGACTTGATTCTTTTTCTTATTTTTCATACAATTGCCTCCTTATCTTCTATAGTTCAACTTTACCACTTTCATGTTAAAATGCACTATGTTTAGGACAAACTACTGAAAAAACAGAATAAACAACACTTCAAAAAAAGAGAAGGAATAGGCACAAAGGCACTTATTCCTTTTTTATCTTTATAACATCTCTTATTATAGCAAATATCTCGGACAAGGTCAGCCCTATTTTACTATTTTATAGTACTTTAACTATCTCTATCTCTACCGGCTAAATCACCTTTGACTTTTGATAAGACTTATAAATAAGCGGCACCAAAGTAGCCGTTAATAGGCCATAAATAAGGAGCAATAAGGGAAATGCTAAAAAAACGCGGTCTCCTATTGTATAAAGGTAATAGTAAGCGGTCACATCATCTACTTGGAGTAATTGTCCTGGTAGAAGTCCCCAAACAGAGGTACGAAGCTCAAAACTGGTTAAAAAAGCAGGTAAAAAAATTGCCGCAAAGGGAAATACAATACTCACCACAGCAGACCGTGTTAAAATAGATAACAACATCACTGCTGATAGCATGAATAACGTCCCCAAATAGCCACCAAAAATAATCATCAAAAACTTTTGAAAGAAAGTAACATTATAAAGGCTCTTCCATCCAACAGATTCAATTTGTATAGGAATATCTCCACCCGTGTTTCCAAAAATACTGAATATAATAAGGGCAAACAATCCCATCATTACCCAGTAAACAATAGTTGTTAGCAGAAAACCCGCCTGTATCTTGGCACGAATTCCTTTCCCTCTTCCGTGGTAAGTAGAAAACAATATAGCGTCAGATTGTTGCTGATGTTCCTTGGGAAAAATACCAGAAATAAGAAGACTTAAAACAACAACTGATAATATAATGACCATCGAACTATACTGAAAGAAAACGCTATAACCATCAAAAGGTTCATAATAAAAAGGCGTATCCAGTGAATTGATTTGGTCTTCAACAAAATCTTTTTGAAGAGGCGTAAATGCGAAATTTTCCTCTCCACTGTCTGCTAACCAATCATTAATAATTTGAATACGATTCTTATAAGCATTACCCACTTCATCAGCACTTACCGTATCTATACGATAATAATCATATTCAGAAAAGCCTGTAAAACTTTGGTTAATCATCTCTTTTAGGTCAGAATACCCTTGCTTTTGACTATAAGCTTTGTCCTGTAACTGATAATCATCAGAGAGGGCATTGGGCGTATGATTAATGTAGTCATTTCTAGCAATTACCTTTTGCAGCATTTCTGTATCGACAAGCCCCGTCCATTGCATTTTAGCATTTTCAAGTTGTCTAGCTGCCCATATGCCCTTGTGCAGTTCGCCTTCTTCATCAACATAGTTCATGCTAGAAACAGATGAATAACTGGCTACAAGCAATATTATAATTAAGGCAACGAGAGCTATTTTTCCCGAACGACCTAGTATCATTTTTTTGAGTTCATATTTTAGCATTGTCTTCCTCCTTATTCATTGAATCAATGCAATCCGTCATCACAATTCGACTTGTCCTTGATAGCCAAAATAATATAAAAAAACATCTTCTAGTGTCGTATCAACCAACCTCGCCTGATCAAATGGCGGTGTTTTACTAATTATTCTCAACTCTACGCCAGCTTCTATTGTCTTCATATTCACAACATTATAAGCAGCCACTAAGCTATTTACCAATGATCGATCAACAGGACATAACCATACTTGCTCTGGCATCTCATCAATAATCTGTTCAACACTTCCTTGATGTTTAATTTGACCTTCTTTTAAAATAATAATTTCCTTAGCGATATACGCAACATCTGAAACAATGTGAGTAGATAATAAGACCATTCTATTCTCTGATAGTTGACTAATTAAATTCCTAAACCTAACACGTTCACTCGGATCAAGTCCCGCTGTGGGTTCATCAAGAATCAAAATCTTAGGGTTGTTTAAAAGTGCCTGTGCCATTCCTACTCTCCGTTTAGTCCCACCTGACAATTGCTTCATTTTTTGATGATAAAATGCCTCAACACCTACTTCCTTTGCTAAAAATTGAGCGCGTTTAACGGCCTCTTTAGCAGGAATACCTTTCAAGCTTGCAATATAAAGAAGGTAGTCTTTAACTGTAAAATAAGGGTAAAAACCAAATTCTTGTGGTAAATATCCAATCAATTGGCGATAGTCAGCCCCTAACGCTTCAATGTTCTTCCCGTCAAAAGTAATTTGTCCACTGCTTGGCTGTAAAAGTGCACAAATCATCCTCATCAGTGTCGTTTTACCAGCCCCATTAATCCCCAATAGACCATAAACCCCATTTGAAAGTGAACAATTGATATCCCTAATAACTTCTTTATTTCCAAATTGCTTGCTAAGATGGTTAATATTTAATTCCATGTAGTTTAAACCTCCCTCAAATCATTGGCTCTTTTCAATGTGTTTTTAACGACAACAACTAATCCTAAAATGGCAATCAAAAAGAGGATAACACCTATAATAGGGCTGATGCTTTCATAAATCGGTAAAGTCGTCACACAAAATGTCCAAAGACCATTCCACACAACACAAAACATAATCGCAATGGATTCATTCATTTTTTCATATCGACTTAAAATAGAAAAACAGATAATAGCTGTAACAATCATAGGAAACAAAAAATTAATGATTAAACTTAAATAAGTCATTTGAACAGACAATGTGACAAAGGCACAAAAGACCATAATAAAGGTAATATCAACCCATAGGAATAATATCATACGTGCGGCATAAATCTGTTTTAGAGTAAAATACGTGGTCTGTTCAATTTCTGTAGAGTGAGTGGATTGATTTTTCCACAATTCTGGAATCATCAGAATGATAAATAAAGTGCCCATAATCCCAAGTTTTTTTTCATCGGTATGTGTGAATGATGAACTGGTCAAATACAGACTGGTTAAAAAAAGTAAAATGCCCTGAAACAGCCACCACTTCTTTTCAATAAAATGCCATTGTCCTTTTATGAACATCCAATACGTTGTTAAAACAGATGGCTCATTTGACCTCACCTCTGAACTGATTGCATCTACACAGCGATTAATTTGTTCACCGGTTGCTTGGTCTTTAGATAGAGTCTGATAGTGATTTATATATTGGGTGAATCGTTCCGTCTTCTCCTTCATTTTCATTTTCCTCCTCTCTTAAAATTTTCTCCAATAATATCTTGCCTCTTTTTAATCGATATTTGACAAGCGTCGGTTTTATGCACAGTATTTTAGCAATCTCACTTATTTTTAATTCATTAAAGTAGTGAAGAACAATAATTTCTCTGAATTCTGTAGCCAGTTGAGATAAAGCCCATTCTAAAAGAAGTTGATTCTCTACTTGGTGAATGGGATCTTGTTTTAAAGAAACACTTTGTTGCTCAAAATGATTTCCCGAAGCCCTATCCCTTGCCTCATCAAAAAACTGATCTGACTTGCGTTTATAATGATCTTTTAGTAAATTACGCGCAATGGTGTAAAGATAATTCTTCAACTTATATTGGTGCTCATACTGGTCAATATGCTTAATAAACCGCGAAAAGGTTTCCTGAGTCAAATCTTCTGCATCTGCCACTTGATAAGTATGGTGATAACAATACTTGTAAATATCAGGATAATAGTCCCTAATAAGTGACTCAACTGCTTTGGGATCCCTTTTTTTCAATTGTTTTATCCTAAAATAATCACTCTGCATTTTTAGCCTCTTTTTTTATAATGTCTTATGTAATGTATAACGATTCATCTGACAAAAAAGATAGTCTTACTCAAAAAAAATCCTCCGATTGGAGGATTTTCGCATCTTTAATGGCCACGTTTTTTTGCTTTCTTCTTAAGTTGTTTTTGCTGAAAAGCTTGTTTTAGATACTGGTCTTTATCGTGTTTTCGCTTGGCCTTTCTCGCCATTTTGTGTTGGTCTCGTTCCTTTTGAATGGCTTCTTGAGCCTTCGTTCTGACGCCAACCTGATGTGTCATCTTTTGAATTTCTCGCTGTAATCTTTTGGGATTCTTCGCTTTTATGCGCTTATTCGCTTCTTCTTGGTCTTTGATAGGCGCTGAAAAAGTTAACGCATAATATTGCTGATCTAAAAATGCATAGACCTCATAATCTTTAGGTTCAGGTCCAAAAGTCACTTTTGCAACTTGAAGCTCATCACCGTCTAAGCGTTCTACCACGCCAACCCAAAAGGGATTTTCAAAATAAATCGTCACTTGTCCACTTAAATAAATGCTCATATTACCCTCCTTGTTAAAGCATCTATTCAAGAAGGGACAACCCAGGAGGGCAGGTTACTGACAGCTTTTAAACTGCATCCGGACTACCTACCGGATCGTGTTTTTATCTTGAAGTTATTCAATTGATTCAGCCTAATTTTACTGGCCTCTAAAACAATTATTGCTTGTTAATAGTTTAGCACATTGGTGTGCGAATGTATATTATGGCTTAACTTAATCCGCCAATAATTGTAAGATAATAATGATTACAAAGCTGATGATAACGAGGGCTCTCAGGATATTTTTTAGTAATCGCCGTCTTTTTTCCAAGGGTTCATATTCATTAAAAGGCTCTACTTCATCTTCTCCTTGAGCTGCCAAAGCTTGCTTTGAAAGTTCTACTTCATCCATAGCCTCTCCACTGTTTTGTTCTCGCCACAATTGATTAACCAGCTCTTTAGCTCTTTCAAAATCCGCTTGTCTTACCATGACACTTGAGCCTTGTATGTTAACCCCTTGAACGATCCGTAAGTATTCACCCATGCCTTTTTCTTCAAGATAAACGGGGATACCATTATCTTCTAACAGGGCTATGACAATACCAAGGTCAACCTCTGAAGTTGTGTCATAAACTTTTACAAATGTATTTTTCGAGTCTGCCACCATAACCTCCTCTAAAAGTATTTCCTTGATTAAAATGCTTATCCTATTTTCTAATATGTCCCGTAATTACATTGTAATTCCCAGCATTTATTGTGAGTTCAATCTCACCCTGTCTAACATACCAGTTCTTTCCTCTTTTAAGGATTTGACTTGTCTCGCTTTTAACCAAGCTTTTGCACCAATTCACAATATCCTCTTCTTGAAGATTGAGATTAGAACGGATGCGTTCAATCCCCAAGGGGGTTGAATGTATTTGGTCTATATGATCTATTAAGCGTTCTTGTCCTTCTATTTGAATATCACAATCATCTTCGCCTTCAATCTCCGTCTCTCTAAGTTCAATAATAGTCCCTTCTGGTGCAATGACCTTGAGCAGCTTACTCCCCTTCACTTCATAGATAGGTTGACCCTTTTTAAGCGCAAATTGTTCATAACCTCGGCTCACTATATGATCATATTCTGCCTGAACACTATTCACCATAAAGCAAAAATGAACTAAACCACTTTGTTGACTATGATACGGTCTTAAGCATTCTCCCTTTTTCCCCGTTTGAAGTTCAATCATCATGCCATTGCCTTTTAGCCAAGTATTATACGCTCTTCCATGAAATTGAGGGCTTTCTTTCACAACATGAAAATCTAAAATGCTAACATAAAAATCTAAAGATGCCTGATAATCATTTGTTTGAATACAAACATGATGTAATTGTCTCATAGTCTTCCCTATAATCCTCTCATCTCTTTATATTTCTATTGTAATATAAAAATCAAGGAAAACAAAATAAAATTATCCTATCAATCCTGATCGACTCAATAATCGTTGAGAACAAGAAATCCTATATGCCAAAAGAATAAGACCTAGCCATATAAGAACAATGCCTATCATCACGGGTTGTCTCCACGCCTGCTCAACAGCTAAACTGATAAACAGTGGAACCAATACAAGGACAACATTCACGATTAATGAAAGGAATACAGACGCACTTTGTTTGACTACAACCGTCTCACTTTCCCAATTGTACACTGGAAAAAGAAGATTCATAATAAGACCAATTTCACTTGAGAGAGTAACCATTAATAGTGGGATAATCAGCAGCATCGCTGCGTTAAAGCTTGTCAATCTGCTAACAGAAAGTATAATGATCTCAGAGATAAAATAAAAAGGTAACGTGATGATCAATTGAAGCAATAATTTACTATAAATAATTTTCTTGCGTGAAATAGGAAGCGTTTGAAGCTGCCATATATTTTTACCTTCTAATGATATACTGCTCACAGTTACCGGCATAATCGCTGCTGTCGCCCCTAGTAAAAAAGGCATTGCTTTCAAACTCACCCCTTGTATGCCTAACATCTGATCCACATAATCGGGTCCCATAAAGACAATTGCTAGTGCCAAAACCAGCATAAAAAGTGGTCCCATAAGTGTATTTAAAACATAGATACTTGACGACCAGTAATGGTACCATTCTTTCATAACAAGTGCCCTAAGCACACTTTTCTCTTTAAGCGCACTTCTTTTCTTTTGATGGGTTTTCCCATGGCTTGAAAGTCGAGAAATCATTCTAAAATAATACCGATCTAATAAAGCAACGAAAAGAGCCATCATGATAAAAAGAACGAGAAGATAGCCAAGAAAAGGCATTACATTTTCTCCTCTCAAAGCTTGTGAAAACCATATAGCCGGTGGATAAAGACCTGCAATTTGATTTTCAATTGACCGACTTATTTGACTTAATTCACTGGTATCTAATCCTTGGCTTTGATTTGAAAAAAATAAACTAATCATCAAAATACCTAAGACTAAAACCAACATGATTAGGCTGATTATCAATTGTTTATGTTTCATTCTTGAAGCAACTCCAGCCACTGAAGCGCCTAAAATTGACATCAGGACAATAGGCAAAATAGGCAAAACAATACTCCCTATTAAACTCCACAAAAGAACCCCTATATCAAATGATACAAGCACTGAATATGCAATAAGACCTGGCAATAAAACAAGTAGACTCGGGAGTAAACTAGAAACATAAAAAAGAATAAGTCGACTCATAATAAAGCTTCTCCCTTTAATCGGAAAAGGCATTTGCCATTCAATCGCCTTTAAATTAAATAGATAGTCAGTCGATTTGAAAAAAGCAAAGAAAAGAGTTAACATGCTGGCAATAAAAAATAGATAGGTTGGTATTATTTCAGATAATTGCATATCAGCCAGCCCATAAACCGTCATGACAATATAGGCTATCAGCATTACTATCAATAATCCATAAACCCCTAGCATACCTACTAGCCGTCCTCTAAGTTTATGATCTTTTGTATAACGTATTTCATTGATTCTAAACGTATTCATTAATTGTAGTTTAACGAGAATGCTAATCGAGTGAGTCATGGTCTGTCACCTCCAAAAAAACACTTTCAAGAGACTCATTGTTAAGAATCTCCGCCATATTGCCACAGGCCTTTAATTGACCATTAGAAATAATCGCCACTTTATTACATATTTTTTCAGCTACATCTAAAACATGAGTCGAAAAGAAAATTGCTGATCCCTTGGCACAAAGCTCATGCATCTTCTCTTTTAAAACAACATAAGCTTTAGGATCAAGGCCTACAAACGGTTCATCTAGTATGAGTAACTTGGGCTCATGTAAAAAGGCACTGATTAACACTAATTTTTGCTTCATCCCATGTGAATAAGAACCTACCAGATCACCAAGAGCCGATTCTATCTCAAAGTCTCTTGCCAATTGATCAATTTGGTATTCACGTTCTTCTTGTCCAATCTTGTACATATCTGCGTAAAAATTAAGATACTGGTTGCCAGTCAAGTACTCATAGACATCTGGGTTGTCTGGAATATAGGCTATCTTTGATTTGCAAGTAATTGCGTTCTGATTTATGGATTGTCCATCAATCCATATCTCTCCTTCATCAAAATCATGAATTCCAACAATACACTTAATCGTTGTCGTTTTTCCTGCGCCATTATGTCCAATAAAACCAAAAATATCACCTGATTCTACCTTCAAGCTTAAGTCTTTTACTGCCGTTTTTCCACCTTTATACGTTTTAAGAAGATGATCAATTTTTAACATTTTAATGCCTCCCATTCATGGATTGTTTTTTGGATGACCGCACTTTTTTGAAAATCGTTAAAGGCTGGATGCATAAGCCCTTGAATCGCACTGTCAATCACTAGATTTTTATTTCTCACACTCCGTATTCCCAGAGACAATTCTTCTATCCACTCGTCAATCACTGTAAAATAAGAGTCCCCATGTATGACCAATTCATCTGACAGAAGCTTATTAATAGCTTCAATATAAGCTCTTAAACGTCTCTGCGTTTCCTCTGGCTCTTTTGGATTTTGATTAGCATAGTATAGAGCAACTCTAAAATGGTATTGTGCCAAAAGATTAGGATTCAACTTTAAAATTTGATACAGATCAATTATCCCATCAATTCTTTGAATGGTCATCTCAGCTGTCTGTTTTGGCAAATCAGGATTTAAAAACAGAAGCACACTTGACCCAATCAGTTGGGTTAATCCTCTATAAATAGCAACCTGCGTCGTAAGCTCAGCCTTGTTAGCTTGTCCGTTCTCAAGATAAGCCATCACCAATAAATGATCCTTGTTCCCTATGATATTAACATCCATGCGATCTTCAAATGTGTCAATTACTGCATCAAACTCTTGATTCATCAATTGAGCGGTTGCTTTTACCACCCTGGCATTTTCTATCATCATAGGATCCAATCTTGCTAATTCAATTCTTTCACACCACTGACAAATGCTCGCTATCATCATTTGCATTGACTCCTTATTAGGTGCTAAATTCAGATGATTAAGCCATAGTATGCTCATCTGTAACAAAAAAGGGTAACAGGCATAATATTTTTTAACAGCTTTCTGGCATGACTGAATGACACTTTCAAAAGACTCATGTGCAAAGGCTGAAGCAAAATCAAAATAGTATCTTTTGATTTGATCTTTACTCAATTGAGGCTCATAGCCCATAAGTGTATCAATTGATACATCAAAATAAGATGCTAAAAGCGGTAAAAGAACGACGTCGGGGACGGTTACACCTCGCTCCCACTTAGATACTGACGATTTGGTTACGCCCATATAATCTGCCAGCATTTCTTGAGTCATATGCTTGGCTTGTCGCCATTTGACAATATTCTCACTTAATTTTAGTTTGTCCACTAAATCCTCCTTATCCTTACCCCTTTGATTACTTTAAGATTACCCTTTTTAGAGAATAAACTCAATAGCCTGCTAAGTCATTTAAAGATACAAAGTATCGTTTTACGCTACTTTATGAATCAAAAAAACTGCTTAAACTTATAAGCAGTTTTTTGGAGTAGCCTTCGATTGTCCCTTTTATTGTTTTGAGTCTAGATTAGAGGCTAAACGGCTATATTGGTCTAATTTTTGATGCCAATTGACCATAAAATGGTGAAGAGCTGGTACCAGAAGCATCATAAAGACAATTCCAACAAGCCCTGAAATAGCCATTGTTAAAGGGCTATAGCCTAAGATTGAATTCGCATAATAGGCAATGTAGATACTTGGCAAAATAACAATTAATCCAGTAATTTGACCAGGGACATAACCTTTAAAAATGATTGGAAAAATCAAATGTGGAATAACATAGTGAATAGTCAATCCTAGGAAAACAACCATCCAAATCAAGTAACTATCAAATAGAACTGATAGAAAGGCAATCACTGAAAACAATATAAATTCGACATAAACTGCAATTGAAAAGACAGCAGTTGCCTGTGTATGAAACTGTCCTAGGCCAAAAGGTTTTCTTTTGGGCCATACCCTCTCAATTTTTGCCTTATATCTCTCTCCCCATGCTTCAACCATAATGATTTCTTCAAAATCATGAATCATAAAAATAACGGGTAATAACCAAACTAAAAAATGCATTGAATTCATAAAAATTCCTCCTTTACTGTCACATATGTGTCATTTATAATGTCATTATAGCGGGTCTCTTCTAAAGGTCAATGCTTTTGGCTGACTCGCTACATATACCATAATCTGTGACACCTTAAGCTTATCACTTCTCACTGGCTCAAATACTTCACTAAAAAAGGAGTTCATATGACTAAGAACAAAGGTAATACACTCTCTGATCTCTCTAAAAAATGGATGGAAGAATCACTTATTGCTTTAATGCGCGAAAAACCTTATTCGGCAATCACCATTAAAGAAATAACAGATACTGCTGGTTTATCAAGACGTACTTTTTATCGCAATTTTGATACAAAAGATGATATTCTCGTCGGACACTTCAACGTCATTTGGGACGACTATCGTCAGGCTTTATTAAATGAATCACAATTGGATTTACCCACTATTGCTAAGGTTTTTTTTACGGTGATGCAAGATCATCTTTCCTTCCTCTCACTTTTAAATCATCAGGGACTGACCTCTCTCATCCTCTCCAAAGTTGATGAGCTATTGCCAGAAGATTTTCAGCAGTCAAAAGGGCAAACAATAGATTTGCCACAGGAAAGTATTGCTTATGGCCTAGCTTTTTCTACAGGTGGATTTATGCGAATTCTCATAAAATGGCTTGATGAAGGTGCTGAAAAAAGCCCCGATGAGATGGCTGGCCTGGTTAGTGATTTTATAAAGCTCAGTCAACATTCTTAAGGGGATTAAAAAAAGAGTGTCCTTTTTTCCAAGGTCACTCTTTTTAGATTATAAAAATAATAGAGAATCAGAAACGTATCATTTCATTATAGAGCGTTGCCAAGCGATTCAAATCAAGCGGTTTTAAAATTAACCCCTTGATATTGTACTTTTTAAGCTCATTAATTGTTACATTATAATCTGCCGCAGTCATGGCAATCATTATCAGATTTGATTTTTTTTCACTGACTTTTAAAGCCATCTGATAACCGTTCATTTTAGGCATTTCAATATCTAATAAAATTAAATCATAATCATTTTCAATAATTTTATGATAACCTTCCTCACCATCTACCGCCACTTCAACATCAAAACCAACTGCAATCAATTGATTTTTAGTGATTTCTCTGACAATACGACTGTCCTCAACAATCAATATTTTACGCAATAAATTAGAATTATAGAGGTCTACTAATTGAAGATATCGCTTTGACAAGTCCTCATAATCCTTATAAGTATGAGCAATATTTTGAAACGTCGCTTCGAGAGCTATGGCACAATCAACAATGACTGGATCAAAGTGTTTTCCTTTCCCTTCAACAATAATTGTCATTGCCTCCTCATGATTCATCGCTTCTTTATAGACCCTTTTACTTGTTAAAGCATCATAAACATCTGCTACTGCCATAAGCCTTCCAATCAGAGGAATTTCATCGCCTTTCAGTCCTCTAGGGTAGCCTGAACCATCTACTTTTTCGTGATGGGTGTATGCAACATCAGCCGCATATTCTAAAAAAGTATTATTTTTAAGTTTATTGCCTACATTTCTAATCGTTTCATAACCAATTGTCGTGTGGGTTTTCATAATCTCAAATTCTGCATCCGTTAATCGGCCAGGCTTCAATAAAATATCATCTCTTATACCTACTTTTCCAATGTCATGCAGGGGAACCGACATATACATGGCATCAATATTTTCCAGTGTCAATTCCTTTTGGAAAAAACCTTTCCGTCTTAATGTAGTTGCCAAAGCCTTTACATAATTTTGTGTTCTCTTAATATGTTCACCCGTTTCAGGATCTCTGTATTCGGCTAAAGAAGCAAGTCCCGATATCATAACCGACTGAACCGTCTTTAGGTCTTGTATCACTTGTAAATCTGTCTTTGATTCATGTGATTTAATGGCATTATTAATATAGAGACTAATCACCGCTTCACGAATAGGTTGATAAATAATCGCATCAATGTCCAGTTCAGCAATTTTGCTAATTAAATCATCATCAAACGTTGAGGCAATGACTACAATAGGAATGTCCTTAGTCAAAATAGATTTCTTGACCATTCCTATAATTTTCACATATGGATCATCCAACTTATGAATTTCTACCATAAATAATCTAGGTTTCATATGTATAAGTGCATGAAAAAATTCTTCAAAATTTTCAATTTTAAGATTAAATAAAGCCTGTTCTTTTGCAATACAATCAACCAACGCCCTTAAAGAAGGCGTTGCAATTTGAGTCATAATATTATTATCCATCTTAACCTCACATACTCATCAATAGTCTATAAATATCAACAATAGTCAATCACAGTGGATTTTACTTATATTGTGATAATATATACCCACCTGCCCTTACAATTAACATGGATTTTAATCGTTTTATTCCTTCATGTTTCATAACGAACTTAATACTAAACTATGTATTCATAAAAAATGGCCTAACAAACTATTAAAGTTATTATTTGTATCATTGATTAATTGTCTCTAATCAAGAGCCAAATGACCAATCCTAATGGCCCACCCAATAAGATAAGTAAAAAGACCAAACAACCTGATTTATTACGATCAGAAGCATCATTTGCCGCCCATGCACCACAAACAATCCATAATGCAACAAAAAAAATAGCCATTATAATCCTCCTTTCATATTTTTCACCGATTGACTGACACGTTTAATTAGCGCATCTAAACATTCCTCCCATTAACTACCTCATTTAAAATCAACCACTATCTGTAGTCCATACTCAATTATCTCCTCTTTTTACCCATTATTATATCATTCTACTAAGTCTTTGATGTGTCTTAAGCAAAATAAACACCTCTAAAATAAGTTTTTTCACTTATTTTAGAGGTGTTTATAAAATAATACAAAAGGGAATTACTTTGTTATTAAAATCATTATTATTGACTTATACCGCTTTATTTACGTTTAATATACTTACGTGTATCAATAGCAACTGCAGTAATGATAATCAAACCTTTGATAACATATTGAAGGTAAGGATTAACGCCAACAAATGTAAGACCATAAGCGATAACTTGGAAAATCAAAACACCTGTGACAATACCGCCAATACTACCGATACCACCGTTAAAGGACAAGCCTCCTACAATACACGCCGATATCGCATCGAGTTCATACATATTACCTGTGTTGTTAGTAGCAGTACCAATACGTGCACCTTCAAGTGCACCACCAAAACCATAAAGCAAACCTGCTAACACATAAACAAAGAGTAAAACACGTGTTACATTAACCCCTGATACAGCAGCGGCTTCAATGTTACCACCTACTGCGAAGAGGTTTTTACCAAACTTGGTCTTATTCCATAAAAACCACATCAGAAGAATAGCACCCAGCGCATAGAGTATTATCAGTGGAATGTGAAGACCAAATAGATTGAGAGAACCTTGAGCCAGATGTGTAAACCGGTCATCAAGTCCACCAACCGGTTGTGCGCCATAAGGTGGTCTATCATAATAAATCGAGTTAACACCATAAACAATAACCATCATACCAAGTGTTGCTATAAAAGGATCTACTTTGAATTTAGCAACAACAACCCCATTAATTAAACTGAAAAATCCAGTAACGAGCATTACAAGTAAAATTGGTACAATCACAGGTAATACTGGCAAATCAGGATACATTCTATAAATATTATCTGGCGATTGTAAAAGAGAGGCTGAAATAACAGCTGCAAGACCTACTTGACGACCAAGTGAGAGGTCTGTTCCTTTTGCCACGATAATAGTACCAACACCTAATGCAAAAATAATACGTGTTGATGCTTGTGCTAAAATATTCTTAAAGTTATCAATAGATACAAATGAAGGTTCAAGTGCAATAATCACTATCATTAAAACCAATAAAACAATAAAGATTGCATAATTCATTAAAAAATCAAGTACTTTTTTGAGTGTAATACCTGATGCTTTTTTACTGTTCTCCGACATATTTTTCATCTCCCAACTATAAATATTTCGCAGATAATTTAAGGACTTCTTCTTGGTCAGACTCTTTTGTATTAACAATCCCCGCGAGTCTACCATTACTCATCACTAATATACGGTCAGTGACACCGAAAAGTTCTGGCATTTCAGAAGAAACCATAATAACTGCTTTACCTTTTTCAGCTAACTCAATCATAAGTTTATAGATATCATATTTAGCCCCAACATCAATGCCTCTCGTTGGTTCATCTAGTAATAGAACATCGGGTTCAGTGAGTAACCACCTTCCAATAATAACTTTCTGCTGGTTCCCTCCAGAAAGTGACATAATACGTGTCTTTTGACTTGGTGTTTTAACACTCATGCTATCGATCACCCATTTGGTATCTTTTTTGATCTTGTTGTCATCTAAAAAACCAAATTTGTTGACATAGGCATCTACATTAGCAATAATCGAGTTAAAAGCAATCGTTTGGTTCGAAAAAATTCCCGTTACACGACGCTCCTCCGTCACCAATGCAAATCCTTCTTTGATGGCATCTTGTGGTGATTTAAAATTCATGGTTTTACCATGTAACTTTATCGTTCCTTTAGACAATTTTCTATCACCAAAGAGTGCTTCTACAAGATCTGTTCTCTTAGCTCCAACCAATCCCGCTACACCCAAGACTTCACCTTTTCTCAGTTCAAATGAAACCTCTTTGATAGACGGTTGATAAACAGCGGTTAAATCGTTTGCTTCCAAAATAACCTCTCCCGGAACATTTGTTTTTGTTGGAAAACGATTTGTAAGTTCTCTCCCAACCATCAGATTAATAATCTCATCTGTTGATATGTCTTCTATCATTTTACAATCAATCCATTTACCATCTCTCATAATCGTTACTTCATCACAAATTTGAGCGATTTCTTCCATCTTATGTGAAATGTAAATCACCGAAACACCACGCTCTTTAAGTGACTTAATAATCTTAAATAAGTGATTCACTTCTTTTTCAGTAAGTGAAGAAGTCGGTTCATCCATCACAATCAGTTTTGAATTATATGAAACGGCTTTTGCAATTTCCACCATTTGACTCTGTGAAACAGGTAAATTACCAATCGGTTGTCTAGGATCTAAATTTATGTCTAAATCTTTAAATATTTTAAGTGTATCTTCATACATTTTATTTTCATCAACTATTATCCCTTTTTTCGGGAAACGGCCTAGCCATATGTTATCCATGATTCGAGTGGTTCTAACTTGATTAAGTTCTTGATGCACCATTGAAACACCGTTATCTAGTGCATTTCTAGAAGATATAAAATTGGCGGTTTTGCCTTCAAATAAGATCTCGCCACTATCCATATGATAAATTCCAAATAAACATTTCATAAGCGTTGATTTACCTGCACCATTTTCTCCCATAAGTGCGTGAACGCTGCCTTTTCTTATTCTTAAATTGACATTATCAAGTGCCTTAACGCCAGGAAATGATTTTGATATGCCTATCATTTCCAATAAATAAGTGCCACTATTTTGCTTCTTTTCCAAGTGTTTCGCCTCCTTCCAGTCTCTTTTCCATAGGTTTCTAACAAAACAGCTGCCTTGACTGGACTCAAAATACTTTTTTCACTTTCCTAAATCTTTTATGGTTTATTTCCTAAGCGTCGTTTCAGAAAAAATTCGAGATGCATGAGATGCATCTCGAATCACCATGACTTTAATTATTTATAAGATTCTTCTGCGAATTCAATATTGTCGATACTTACTGCTACATAAGGTACACGAACGGCTTTATTTTCATCAAATACCCATTCAGTTCCATCAAGTGGGTCTTTACCCATTGCAACATTGTATGCTAAATCAATAGTTGCTTTACCTTGGTTAGCTGCATCGTTAAGTACAGTACCAGCCATTTCACCTGCTTTGATATGTTCAAGAGCATCTGGAATAGCATCTACACCAAATACTGGCATATATTTGTCATCTTTGAAGTAACCAGCTGCAGATAAGGATTGGATAGCACCAATTGCCATTGCGTCGTTGTTAGCAATAACCATTTCGATTTCATCACCATGTTTAGAAATCCATGCGTCCATTAATTCTTTACCTTTAACTGAATCCCACATTCCTGTTTGAAGTTCTAATTCATTTACTTGGATGCCTTTTTCTACAATAGTATCCACTGAATATTTAGTTCTTGCTTCAGCATCTGGATGACCTGGTTCACCTTTAAGTAATACATAGTTCATGACGCCATCGCCATTTCTATCCCAAGATGGATTATCTTGCCACATTTGAGCAATCATTTCACCTTGAATAATACCTGATTCTGAAGAAGTGGTTCCAACATACCATGTTTTATCGTAGCTAGATAATACAGATACATCAGGTTCTTTATTGAAAAATACAACTGGAATATCTTTTTCTTTTGCTTTATTGACAATTGTTTGTGCCGCTTGTGGATCAACTAAGTTGATTGCTAAAGCTTTAGCGCCTTTAGAGATCATTGTATCCACTTGATCATTTTGAGTTGCTTGAGAATTTTGTGAATCATTCATGCTAAGTTCAACTTTATCCCCTGCATTCGTTTGGATTGCTCTTCTTACAAATGACATGAAGTTATCATCATATTTGTAAATAGTTACACCAATCATTGGTTTTTCAGCTGGTTCAGCGGGTGCTGATGCAGAATCGTCTGAACTTGAATCATCTGCCGGCGCACTACTATTGTTGTCTGGCGTATTAGCTGGTTCATTTGTATCGCCACCGCAACCTGCAAGTGATAATACCATTACTAACATTAATAAGATTGCTAAAATTCTTTTCACTAAAAATCATCTCCCCAATTTTTATTATCACAGTATTGATTTGATGATTCATCGCTCTTCAGTTACTTAGTGCTTTCGCGAATACATAGCGTCGTCGGAATAATCACTTTTTTAGCAATTTCACGCCCTTGATTGAGCCTTTCGAGTAAAAGAGCTACAGCTGTTTCTCCCATAAATTCCTTATGAACATGGACAGTTGTCAAGGGGGGCACTGTATAGCGTGAGGTTGGAATATCATTAAAACCAACGATGCTAATATCTTCAGGAACCCGTAAATGCTTTTCGTGTATTGCTCTTAAAACGCCAATTGCCATCGAATCACTTGCCACTAAAAATGCACTTGGACAATTTGTCACTGCAAGCGCCTTAAGTCCCAATTGATAGCCGGATTCAGCTAAAAAAGAACCAATGTGAATAGACTCTTCACAAAGAGCGTCATGTGCTGTCATAAATTGTCTAAAAACAGCTTCTCTTCTTTCCCCGAGTGCCAAGTTTTCTTTGCCAATGGTTTCACGTCCACCTATATAACCTATCTTGCGATGCCCGCCTTCCCAAAGAAACGTCAATGCTTCAAGAACTGCCGCTTCAAAATCAATGACTACACTATCAAAGATTTTCGCATTAGGAGACGAGTCAACAAATACAATATGTTGTGATCGCTTTTGAATTGTCTGAATTTGATTATCTGTAAATTTACCAATTGCAATAAAGCCATCAACCGGTCCCAGTGTTGTAAAATCAAATGTATCAGGTTTGAAAATTTTAACCATCTCTACTTGATGACCATAACACATCTTTTCAATGCCAAGTCGTATTGACATATAGTAAGGATCTTCAAGCTCCTGCGTCATAGAATACCAGTGGACCAATCCGATTTTTAAAGTTTTTTTCTGCTCTTTCTCATGCCGTTTCCGCGGTGGCATGTAATTGAGCGATTCCGCTATTTTAAAAATCAACGCTCTCTTTTCATCTGACACACTCAATGTAGAATCTTCATTAAGAACTCTTGATACCGTTGCTGGTGACACCTTTGCTTTTTTTGCAATGTCTTTAAGGGTTGCCATCTTTGCCTCCAAATCTATTGTTAGAATTATTATTTACTAAATATTTACTTCTTTTAGTTTACTTGAGATGCTTTTCATCTGCAAGCTTTTCCCTTTTGAAGTATTAATTTAGTCCTATTTCCCATCAATTTCTTTAGATTTGCGACTTTCGAGCAACTATTGATGACTTAGATAACCTTAATTCATTAAAATTTTACCTAATATTTACTTTCATGTCACTTCACGTATTTAATCAATTTTATTTTGAATTACTCTTGTTTTTTTAGTATTTTGTATACAAATAAAAACAAGGACAAATTTAAGATTAAATTCGTCCTTGTTTTTTTAAAAGTTATTGAAGTCAACTTATGGTCTATCTGATTGATTTTCACTGGTCTCTAAGTCTTCTTTTTCATTTAAATAGACATCGTTTTCATTATGAAAGCCGGTTCTTATAATCGTATCGTATAGGCTATCCGCAGTCACTAATTTAATATCAAGTTTAATATAGGGTACATTCATCTCACCATTGTACATCGTATCATCTGCATCAACACTTCCTTTTTCTCCTAATTCTAAGGCATAAGCAGCGCATGATTTTGCTAAGGCATTGATATCCTTATAAATGGTCGAAAGCTGTGTCCCTTCTACAATTCTTTGACAGGCTGAAAGTTCTGCATCTTGACCGACGACATAAACCTCACCTGCCAATTGCCATTTTGATAAGGTTTCAATCGCACCTGAGGCGAGAATATCATTTCCCGCCAGTATGCCATCAATTTTGATACCACTTTTTAAAGTCGTTTCAACCAAATCTCGCGCGTATTTTTCACGCCACTCCGGTGCCCATATTTCATCAATGACAACGACTTTTTCAGACGCCACATAAGGATCAATGACCTTGTGAAACCCCTCATTAATCAGTGCTGAATTATTATCTTTAGGATCCCCGTTAATAATCAATAGGTGATAGGCACTTTCATCAACAGGCAAATTATCAAGGCTTAACAGCTTTTCATCATCATCTGTTTTTTCCGCATTAAGCCGTTTGTCATAATCTGCTTTACACTGGTCAACAATACTCTGTGCCATCATTTCTCCTGTTTTAACATTATCAAAAGACAGATAAAGATCAACTGGTGCTTGTTTAATCAGCCGATCATAAGAAATAATCTTAATTCCTTTTTCATGAGCTTGGGTAACGACATCTTGCAAGGCTGTTACATCATTGGGGACCACTACTAAAACATCTACCCCTTCATCAATCATTGCTTTAATTTGTTCTTTCTGTTTTTCTACATCTTCGTTGGCAACCTTCACAACGACTTCCGCTCCAAGTTCATTGGCACGGGAGACTAGCACCTCTAATTCTCTATTCCATCTTTCCACTACAAAAGTATCAAAAGACAAGCCAATTTTAATACTGTCTTCTTCAGGTGGTGCTTTTTCGCACCCCGCTCCCCCTAAAATTAAAAAGAATACCATGATCACTAATCCCCATTTTTTCATGATTCAACCATCCTCTGATAATCCTTTGGTGTGATGCCTTCATATTTTTTAAAGGTTCTTATAAAATAATTCGTGTCATTGTAACCCATTTCAAATCCAATCTCTTTAATACTCATTTCACCACGCTTTAAGAGACGTTTAGCTTCTTCAATACGTTGTTCATTCAAATAGGCCTTAAAGGTCATCCCTGTATCGTCTTTAATGAGCTTTGAAAGATATTGCGGTGTCACATTGATCTCTTCCGCCAATAGTTCTAAGGTTACTTCATTTTTAAAATGTTTTTGAATATAATGTAGGGCGTCTAAGGTAATAGGATTATACTCACTTTTGGTCGCCCTAGAATAGACTTCAAAGAGTTCCTTCATAACAGTTTCAAAATGCTGCATTTTGGACACTGATGGCTTATCTAAAAATTCTACCATATAACGACGGTACCAATTTTGTTCTGGAAAAAGATTGGTTTCATGACATAGATTCATCATGGTCACAAAATCTTCTGTAATTGCCGCTTCAGCAAAAGCAATATATTGAGGCGTTTTTAGCAATTTAATATACTCATATTCATAGTTTCTGAGGGTTTGCTTGAACCGTTTACGTTTCGTATAGAAGTCTTCAATGAGTTCTTCTGAAGCCTTCTCAAACGATTCAACCCCCTCAACTATTTCCTGCTCGCTTATCATAGCAACCCCATCGTTATTTTGTCTCAAAATCAGTAAACTGGAGGCATAGGATTCACTTAATTTATCTATATTTTTGACTTCCCCCAGTCCAACTCTAACATTTAAACCATAGCGTTCAATAATCATTTGTCTTAAATTCTTATAATAGTCTATGATATTTTCTGATTTCAAAGATTCCACATAGACAAATATACGATTGAGAAAAGGATGACTGACCAAAGCCTTTTGTTGATATTTAATATGTGTCTTTAAATATTCACCACATTCGTTAATCGTTTGATGGTAATGATTCATGGCCTCTTCATTCGCTGAAAATTGTAAACTCGAGAATTCAATACATACCACTTGTCCCCGTTCAAGCGGTATATCCAATAATTTTCTGTAATGGTCTATATGCTTCATGTAATTACGCCCCAACAAAACAGAATTGAAGAAATTGCTTTCTACAATCGCCACAGATTGATAGAATCTTTCAATATTATCAAGTTCCTGATGCCTTATGGCTTCTTCTTTGCTTATCTTTAAAAAAGTTCTATCCAAAATATCAATCAATTTGTTTTTAGTCAAAGGTTTAAGAAGATAGTCTTCAATGTTATATTTAACCGCTTCCTTGGCAAATTCAAAATGGTCAAAAGCAGAGACAATAATCAGTTTCACCTTCTGATCAACTTGTCTAATATGAGCCATCAAATCAATGCCACTCATGCCAGGCATCTTTATATCTGTCATCACCACATGGGGTCTAAAAGCCTCCATTTTAATAAGACCTTCTTTGACATTGCGCGCCGTCTCTATCATTACCTCTTCGTAATGATCATCAATCATTTTGGTCATCGCTTCTAATACAATCGCTTCATCATCAACAATTAATAGTCTAAACATGATCTGCCCCTTTTGGTAATTTGATTATGACTCTTGTATACACTTGCTGTTCACTCTCAAAAAATAAAACATCATCCCTATTGTAAAAATGCTTTAATCGCTCATAGACGTTACCTAAACCTAAGCCAGTAGTATGACCTAACGTCTCATAGTTATGATTAAAATCATAATGGTTGAGCTGGTTTAAAATATCAGGGGAAATCCCTGTCCCATTATCTTTTATAGAAATCCAAACTGATTCATCCCTCATTTGGGCTTCAATCCAAATCTTCCCGACTGACAATTTATTCGAAAATCCATGAATCAAAGCATTCTCTATAAGGGGTTGTAGTATTAATGGGGGCATTCTTGTTTGTTCTGTCTCCCCTTCAATATCAAATTGAATGTCTAAACGATCGGCAAATCTTACTTTCATCAAAGCAACATAGTTTTTCGCATTATCCATTTCATCAATTAAGCACACTTCATTATCCATACTTTGGATATTATACCTAAACAATCGACTTAAGTAATCTAGGAAAGATGCCGTCCGTTCAGCCCCTTCGATATTGGCAAGTTGCATCCCAGCATTTAACGTATTAAATAGAAAATGAGGATTTATTTGAGATTGAAGAGCCAATAATTCAGCCTCATTAAGTGCATTTTTCATTTTGAGTTTTTCAGTCTCAGAAATCCTTAGTTTATTTTCTGTTTCTACTTTATCTTGTAGTTCACCAACATACTGATTAATGTGCTCTGCCATATCTGAAAATGCTTTTTTCAAAACCTCTGCTTCTCTAAAATGATAACCATATATTTTCTTGATAGAGTATTGCCCCCTACTAATGGCATCCGCTCGACTACTCAATTCTTCTATGGGCTGAGTTACATTAATTGAAAAGCTATAGACAAAGGAGAGACTTAATAAAATAAGCAAAATAATAATAATAAAAAGATTGAGTCGAATCCCCTTGGTTCGTGCAGTAAGGTGCAAGTAAGAACTCAAATTGGATTTAAACTCATTATTTTCTATCCCCTTCACTTTAGATTTAATATAGCTACTGTCATCTGTGATCTGTGCAAAAGATTCTAGGTACTTTCCCGTTTGACGGGCACGCTTGTAACGAATCGCCTCATCAGACGTCTTAAGATAATGCGTCAAAATCAATTGAATATTACTCAACTGTAGTTCGGACGGATCATTAACAATTCCCCTGTCCAATGTCTTTTTTAAGCTGTCTAACCTCACATAAGCATTTCTATATTGAACAAAACTATCCGAAGACTTGGTATTGAGGTAATTCTCTAAAGAGGTTTCAAAACTATCCATAACAGTGGTCATTTCATTAAGACTAATACTGGTACTAAACATCGTATTAATTTGGTCATTAATCATACTGGTCAGATAGAACGTGTATAGGAAGGCCGATAAAAAACAAATAATGACTACCATAATAAAAGAAAAAACTTTGCGTTTTAATGTATTATAGACAAAAACATCTTTTAAAGTCTGAGTCAATCCCATTTAAACCCTCCCCCTGTTCTTATTTTATAATTCAATTGCCTAAACTGCTTTCCTTATTCAACCTCGTCTTCACTGCTTCTATCAATAATTTCTGTTGGTATATTGATATAAGAAGAAACACTTTCCCCATTTAGAAGCTGATACAAATACTCCATTGATAAATAACCCAGTGCCTCATAATCTTCTACAATCGTAGCATAAATCACTTGATTATTAATACTTTCTTTAATATCAGGTGTATCACCGCTACTGATAACTTCAATATCGCCAACCTTGTTCCGATCAACTAAAACCCGTGTCATTCGAATAGCATCTACTGGGTCCGTACAAATAATGACATTGATATTGGGGGATTCATCCAGTATTTCATCCATGATAATTTCAGCCCTTCTTGTTTGAGTATAATCTATCCGCGATACATTCAATAAGGCCAGTTTAGACACGGATTCATAAACCCCACTTACAAAATTACTGGTATTTTTTTGTTCCTTTTCTTGATACTCATTGCCTAAAACAATTGCTATTTTTCCATTTTCTTTAACCGCTTCTGATGCTAATTGTCCTGCTTTTTCACCTGTACTAAATTTATTTGTCCCTATGTAAACGTCTCTTAAAAGTTCTGCTGAATCATTCCCAATATTAATCACAAATATTCCTGCTTCATGACATGCTTCAACGTAGGGTTCAGCCAAGGTATTATTGTCCAGCTTAACCAAGACGCCGTTGACATCTGTCATGATAATCATGTCAAAAATATCTTCCAAATCATTATTCTGTGTATTATATATTTCATAAACGCCATCAAAATCATCCATTCCAAGAGCAAGTCCCTTAAAAAAATCATTGTCAGCATAAGTATTTTCAGAATCAGTAACAACCGCTACATGATAAGCACGGTTCTCTATTGATCGTGATTTCAATATAGCTGATTGATTCACTTGCTGGTAAGTAAATATACTAATCATAATAATCACAACAATAATCACCACTTCGAGTATTTGAATCACGTATTTCATAGGCACCTTCTCCAATGCTATAATGGGTCTTCTTCATTAATTATAATAAAGTATTGTATCAAATACAATATGTTGTAGGAATTCACGAGATTGACCAATAGGTATATAATAGTATTAAAATACGAAAAAGGAGGGGACTCATTAAGAGTCATCATACGTTATGTCCGATAAGAAACTTAAGCAACTCTATGACTTAATTGAAAAGTCCAACCGCATTGTCTTCTTTGGCGGTGCAGGCACCTCAACGGAAAGTAATGTCCCTGATTTTAGATCTAAAGATGGCCTCTACAATCAAAACTTTCATGGTTATAATCCAGAAGAAATTCTCAGTCATTCTTTTTTCTTCGATCATACAGCTCTTTTTTACGAGTATACTTTAACCCATCTCATGAAAGACAATATTCATCCTCATTTTGGTCATTATGCCTTAGTGGAACTTGAAAAGAGAGGCAAGCTAAAAGCCATTGTCACACAAAATATTGATGCCCTTCACCAAATGGCAGGCAGTCAAAAGGTATTAGAACTTCACGGGTCTTTAGCCCGTTATACCTGCACAGCTTGTCAACGTGAATACGTTTTAGATCAGCTTGATTTTAATCAAGAATCTCCTATTCCTCATTGTCTTCATTGTAGAGGAATCATGAAACCTAACGTCGTTCTCTATGGCGAATCCTTAGATGGCAATGTCATCAATGATACCATTAGAGCTATCTCTCAAGCAGATTGTCTCATTGTCTGCGGGACTTCGCTCGTTGTTTATCCAGCAGCAAGTTTTATCGAATTCTTCCGAGGTGATAATCTTATTCTCATCAATAAGGACACCACTCCCTATGACTTCAAAGCCAACTTAGTCATTCATGACAGTTTTGGCGAAACATTTAAGAAAATAAGTCAATTCAAGACCAATGAATCGTAACCATTAAAAATAAAAGACGTTAAAGCAGTGTATTAAAAGTCCACGTTTACCTTTCAAGTAACTGCTTTAACGTCTTTTATTGATATTATAAAGCTGTCATCAATGGATAATGACACTTCATATTGATGGTTTGAATAACAGCACCACTAGCCCCTTTTCCCAGGTTGTCACACTGAATAACCAAAACCGGTTGTTCATCATTACCTGCAAGTCCAATCTTAAATTGATTTGAAAAATCACTTGCATCGGTGTCCCACTTACCCTCTAATTGCCCCAACCATGTATAAAAAGGACTCTCTCCATAGTAGGTTTTATAAAGATTTTTAAAAAAGGCTTCATCAAGTTTGTCAGCTGTATTTAACGTTTCCAATGGTGCTAGATCCTGAAGAGGAAGGGCAATAGCAATTCCCCGCGGGTGTCCTCCAATGATGGGCATGAAATAAGGTTTAACTTTTAGACCTGTATAAGTCATCATTTCAGGTAAATGTTTATGCGCCAAACTCAAGCTGTAGAAAACAGGACTCTTATGACCCGTTTTTTCATAAGTTTCAATCATTTTTCGACCGCCCCCTGTATAACCTGTAACGCTAACCAGAGACAAGACTGCTTCCTCGCTGATTAATTTTTCTTGAATAAGCGGTCTGATGAGCAGTATGGCAGCCGTCGCATGACAGCCAGGATTAGCAATGCGATTTGAAGCCATTATTTTTTGCCTTTGACACGCACTCAATTCTGGGAGACCATAAACCCATTCTTCATCACATCGAAAAGCTGTACTGGTATCAATTACAAGTGCTGAGCTGTTACCAATAAACGTCATTGCTTCTCTACTGCCGTCATCTGGTAAACACAATATAATAATGTCTACTTCATTCATTCTCTTTTGTCTTGCTATAGGGTCATGGCGCAATTCATAAGGGATTTCAACTAAGTCTAAATAAGGGTGTGCTAACACCATTTCTTTAATTCTTAAACCGGTTGTACCATGTTGTCCATCAATATATACCTTTTGTTGCTCTAACATTCTTCCTCCTCTATTGATTCAATAATCATGACTACTTATCAGGATTTTTAAATAATTATACATAAAAAAGAATATAAATTCAACACTGGTTATCTGTTTTTATGAAAAAGCACTAAAAAAAGGTCAACCCTTTAAGTTGACCTTTTCAGTGCTTTTCTCTTGATTGGCGAGTAACGGTTCTATTCCTCGCTATTATAAATAGCTTCTTTTAAAAGTGCTCCTAACCGTTCAATCCCTTCAACAATCTTATCATTCGGCATATTGGAATAATTAAGGCGCATTGCATTATGATGCCCACCATTAGGATAAAAAGAGGCACCCGGAACGAAGGCAACTTGCTTTTTAACCGCTTTTTCCATAAGTTCTTTGGTGTCTACCGATTCAGGACATTCAACCCATGTAAAAAGTCCTCCTTCTGGTTTTTCATAGACAACCTCTTTTGGAAAAGTTCGAGCCATTGTCTCCATCATCAAGTCACGCCTTTCTCTATAAAGTGACTTGATTTTCTCAATATGGTCATCTAAGCTATATTCATCTAAGTACCGACTCAACTCACATTGAGAGATTGATGATGTTTGTAGATCTGCACTTTGTTTAACCATAATATATTTAGATAATAATTCGGGTTCAGCAGAAACCCAACCAATTCTTAACCCTGGGGAAAACGTTTTAGAGAAAGTGCCTAAGTAGATAACACGACCTTCTGTATCAAGCGATTGAACAGCTGGCAAAAACGCACCTTCAAAACGCAATTCGCCATAAGGATTATCTTCAATAATAATCATGTCATAACGATTAGCCATTTCAACAAGCGCCTTTCTTCTTTCTAAACTCCATGTATGTCCAGAAGGGTTCTGGAAATCAGGAATCACATAGATAAACTTGGCTTGTGGTGTTTCTTGAATCACTGCTTCAAGGTCTGCCATAATCATCCCCTCATGATCCATTTCAACATCCTTAAATTGACATTCATAAGCCTTAAAGGCATTGATAGCACCAAGATATGTTGGTGTTTCACAAATAACAGTATCTCCTGGATTTAAGAAAATTTTTCCCGAAAAGTCCAGTCCTTGTTGTGAACCACTCGTAATCAAAATATCGTCTTTGGATTTGTGGATGCCTTGTTTCTCCAAACGCTTTCTAATATGTTCTCTAAGTGGTGGATACCCTTCTGTAGTACTGTACTGAAGTGCTTCCATTCCAATTTCATCAATTACAAGTTCTGAAACCTTCTTCATTTCTTCAAGTGGAAATAATTCTGGCGCCGGCAATCCACCTGCAAAAGAAATCATCCCCGGCATTTGAGTCAACTTTAATATTTCTCTGATTTCTGAAGTCGTCGTCTTGTTCATTCGATCTGAATAACGTGCTTTCATTTTTCCCCCTCATTTCTCGCATTAAATGGTGAAGTAATACTTCACTCTAAACGCTTAAACTTAATGTACTAATGTATTCTTGATTGCTGTTGGCTAAAGCATAATCAACGGTCTCTTTGACTGTCCATTCCACTTGGTAACCGCTTTCTACTGATACACATTCAAAATGATACATGGCAATACCAATATCAATATATTGCATATCAAATTTTGCGCTTGCACCGCCATAGTTAGGCGTGTGTTCAAGTATGAAATCAACGGTTTGACTCTCTTGATGATATACAAGTCGCCAAGGCTGTTTGTTAGAAGCTGATGGCCCTAAACGAACCGCTTCAAAAGCATCTTCATACAAAGGCACATCTGATTTTTCTAAAACCTGTTCAAAAGAATCCTTATAAAAAAGGGATGCCCATTGCTTCTTAGAATCTGCACCGACTAGCCGTCTCATTGCCATCCCCATAAACCGTTCTTTTTCTTGATAATATCCTACTGGACTAATTGCTGGAATGACCTCACTTTTATCAATTTCTAATTGATTTTCAATGGCCATTTTTTTAAAAGTTCCCCCCAGCCAACACGTCCCAATTTCCCGTGCTGTTAAATCAATGATTAATGATTCAAATATATAACCTAAATCAATCAAAGCAGGCTTGGTATTCTTACATTTGGAAACCACATACCCCGAAGGTTTTTTAATGACACCATAGGTGCCAATTTTTTCACCATCTGGTGCAATATTATTATTGACTGGAATATAATAAAAAGAAGCATGGTGTCCTAAAGGTCCCTTTTGATGCCCCAGCTGATTAACGCTGTTTTTTAAGCTTTTAATATCATCTGGGCTCAGCTCTTTGGGCGTATAGGTTCTAACCGATTTCCTTCTTTTGATGGCTTCTCGTTTTGTCTCTGCTATCATTGTCTATCTCCTCATTCTCTATTCGTTATTGATACTCTTACTTATGACTTAAACCATATTGCAATTTCACGAGCTGCACTCTCAGGACTATCAGAACCATGGACCACATTTTGAGTAACATCTAAGGCATATTGTCCTCTGATACTGCCACATTCAGCTTCTAAAAATTGAGTTGCACCATTGAGTTTTCTAACCACTTGGATAGCGTCTTTGCCTGATAGTGCCATCACAAGCGAAGGTCCTGATTGCATAAAACTCAACAGGTTATCATAAAAAGATTTGCCCTTATGCTCTGCATAATGTGCTTCAAGTGCCTCTAAAGAAGCAATCCCATAAGACATGTCTTCAATAATGAGCCCCTTCTTTTCATAGATTTGAATAAGTTCTCCTACCAATTGTCTTTTAACCGCATCTGGCTTAATGATGACCAATGTTTGTTCCATTTGACTCATAATGTTGACTCCTTCCATAATAGGTTTCTGGGGCTAAATTTGCCGCTATTTTAAAATAGTACGCTTTCTTTGTCGTTTCTTTTGTCAATTTTCCAAGCCAATAGTGCAACTCAGCAAATTGAAGATTGGCTTGTTCTTCTGCTCTTAAAGCCATCCAGTCTGATGAATTCATTTGATCTGTCTTAATATCAAAACGTTCCATCATACAGACTTCAATGCCCAGTGGTTTTGATATTTTTCCATAGAATTGATGGGCTGAGCGCAGATGATCAGGGTGAATTTTACCGTCTCTTTCAAAATCAATATTAGCCCTAACAAAATAGTACCACGCATTTAATCTGGCTACTCCAAAAGCATGAGGTGGCGGCATCTGACTTGCCGTATCAAAATCTCCCTCAAGATAAGCCAACAACTGGTTAACCCCTTGAGTCACTTCTTTCTTGAACAGCGGAATCATCAGTGTGTGATCCAATTCTACTAACATTTGACGCGCCGTATCAAAATCAACACAGACATAAATACGTCTAAGAATAACATCCAAATAGCGTTCAATTTGTCTTAGGTCTAATAAGTATATCCCAATGCCTACGAGCAGGAGCATTAGTAGGCCCTTTAAAAGAGAGATAGCAATCATATAATACCCACTCAATACAATGAGTAATCCCAGTACAAATCCTTTGATTAATTTAATGTGTTTCATTTTTATTGTCCTTTGTAAGATTAAAAAGGATACTCATTAGAATATCCTCTTGTTTTTTGTCTATTATTCTAATATCTCTTTTTCCCTCATCTCAATTTCATCTATGACTTCTGAGTAAGGTTTGTCAAAACGTGTATATTTACCAATCACTGCGTTAAGTTGATAATGGGTTTGAAGAATCGTATGGTCTAAACACATGGCACGGCAAGCGGTTAATATAAAGCGATCCATCTTGGGTGAATTCTTCATTAGCTGTCTATAAATATACTCAAGCGTTGGTGCATCTTTTATATCTAAAAGCTTAAAATAAAGTTTTAAATCATTGTTTTCACATTTTTCATAAATAACCTGTCTTAAAGTCTCATAGCCTTTTTCCTTCTTTATCTTGAGAAGGGCAAGCAAGTCATATTTTAATTTACGATACGTATAATCAAAATTTTTATACTTGATGACAATCTTATCTTCTTCTTCGATCTCAAGTTGATCTTTGTCTCTATAAAGTCGCTGAAAATTACTTTTTAGAAAATCATTGCCTAAAAATGTAATTAAATAACTAATAATCGCATCTGAATCGATGCCTTTTTGAATCATCAGTGTTCCAGCCCCTAAAATAACTAACTTAGCATAATAGATATCACTATCATCAAAGTTAAAGCTATAATCTTCTATCACATCACTAATAATCATAGGATTAATCCCTGCATGAATAAGGGAAATGAGTAAATAAAATGAACGATCCATTTCATAAAGTGGTGAATTGATAATTTCAGGTATTCCTTTATCATTTGCAAGCGAACTTGCCCTCCCCACTAACTTTATGTAGTAGACCAAAGTAAATTTATCAGTAATTGGTAACGTTTGAATACGGCTTAAATCAAAGGTGTTGGCAATGTAGTCTGTTAAATGTTCCTCTTTTTTAATCATTATATCCTCCCCATCACTTCTACTATTATCAGTTACTCACTATGCTTTTTTATCTACTGGTGTAAACGCCATTTTAGGCTGATTACAGGTTGGACATTTCCAATCCTCAGGAAGGTCTTCAAAAGCAGTTCCCTTAGGAATATCATGAATCCAATCGCCACGTTCTGGTTTATACTCGTAACCACACACTGAACATTTATAATTTTGCATACTTTCACCTCTCATTCTTTTCATACTTCTATGAGGCTATTATATCATTTTAGTGTAGTTTCGTCGTCACTTTTATGTTTAAAAGTTAATACATGACTTGTCTTCTCCCTGTGTTTCAAACGCTCTCTTTGGGTATATAAAAGATATGTAATAATAACTATGATTACTTACAGTTGATCGTGATGGTCATTTTAAAAATAAGCCATTTTCTTTTTAAAAAGGAGGAAAGAACATGAGTATGCAAATATATACCAAAACAGGTGATAAGGGTACAACCAGCCTATATGATGGTACGAGAGTAGATAAAGATGATATTCGCGTAGAAAGCTACGGCACAGTAGATGAGCTTAACGCTTCACTGGGAGTCGCTAGACAGTACTGCACTGACGAAACCATCAAGTCCTTTTTATTTGACTTACAGCGCAAGCTTTTTAATGTTGCTGGTGAACTCGCCACCCAAGCATCAGAAAAATTTCCTGAAAGAGTAACCGAAACTGATATTGAATGGCTGGAAAAAACAATTGATACCTATTTGGATAAAATGGATAAAGACGCTCCCTTCCAATTTATCATTCCTGGAAGCAATCATTTTAGTGCCTCAATGCATGTCTCTAGAACCGTTTGTAGACGGGCTGAACGTCGTATTCTAACCTTGTCTAAACACGCACCCATCCGAAGTGATTTGATAAAATTCATCAACCGCTTATCTGATACACTTTACACACTGGCTCGATTTTCTGAAACCGAATTGACTTTGGTTACCTTTCAAAAATAACAGGTAGAATTTTGATTTAAGGTCTTCTAATGTCAATCATAATGAAAGGAGATGATGATATGAAACGATTAGACGGACTATTATTTGGGGCCTTTGTTGCAGATGCACTTTGTCTCGCCCCTCACTGGATTTACGACACACAAAAATTAAAACTTGAATACAATCAACTCACCCAGTACAGAGACCCTACTGATTCAGTATTTCATGCGGGGAAACATGCTGGAGAACTCACTCATTATGGTGACCAAAGTCTCTTGCTTCTAAAGAGTATTTCTACAGAAAATGGTTATTTAGAGTCTGCTTACCGCATGCATTGGCTCACTCATATGAGTCACTACAAGGGATACCATGACCATGCGACTAAAACCTCTCTTGATCTTTTAAAACATGAACAATGGGGGTCAGACTCTGATGAACTCGGTGGCTTTTCAATCACGAGTCCTTTGATTTTTTATCATTTTGACGATCCTAATCTCAAGGACTATATTCACTCATGTGTTAAGCTCACACACAATGATGAGACCCTATTAACCTATAGTCAATACTTGGTAGATGTACTCCTACAAGTCATCATTGGAAATCCACTGAGAGAAACTCTAATTGTTTGTTCGAAAAACTACCCTGAAGTTCACCGTATTATGGACAGACTTCTGCAGATTATAGATAGCGACACCGTTGCCACTGTAAAAGACATTGGTCAAAGTTGCGGGGCAAAATACAGTTTCCCAGCAACACTTTATTTGGCCATTAAGTACAGTGATGACTATTTAACAGCCCTACAGTATAATATCTTATGTGGTGGGGATTCAGCTGCAAGAGGAATGGTGCTTGGCATGCTCATTGGTGCAGCAAATGGTGTTGATAACATTCCTCAGAATCTCATTCAAGATTTGAGTATAAAAAATACACTAGAGCAATTTATTGAACGTAAAAAACTCTAGTGTCTGTCTCACTTAGGCTTGTTTGCACACTTCTTTATCATTGGGAATCACAATTGTAAAAGTGGTTCCTTCATGAAGTGTGCTTTTTACAGTTAAGCTCCCATTATGTTTTTTAATAATATCTTGGCTGATAGCAAGTCCAAGACCGCTGCCCTTGCCAAAGGGTTTACTGGTATAACCTTGTTCAAACACTTTCTCTAAATTTTCAGGCAAAATGCCACACCCCGTGTCCGAAATGCTAATAATGGCATTGTCATTTTCATAACGTGTTTTAATGCGGATAGTTCCCGTCTTTTCTATGGCATCAATGGCATTGACAATGAGGTTGAGAAAGACTTGATTGAGCATAGACGCATGACAAAATATCAAAGGCAATTGACCAAAGTCTTCTTCAATAGTGACGCGACTTTTCCACAGATTAGAGGTAAGAACAAGGACACTGCGTAACGCTTCATGAATATCCGCTTCATTAAAATCAGATTGATCTATTCTTGAAAAATTTTTAATGCTCTTAATGATATCAGCAATTCTATTAGAGGCATCTAAGACCATTTGGTTACCAGGCGTAATTTGATCCAATTTATGCTTTATTTTTTCAATATCAGATTCATTGCTTACTGATTTAAGCACCATATCTGTTAATTGAGCGTTACTTTTAATCGCTCCTACCGGTGTATTGATTTCATGTACAATGGCTGCTGTAATTTGACCAATTGATGCCATTTTTTCAGTTTGAATGAGTTGTTTATTTTGTTCATCTATGATTTTTTGTTTTTCTATGAGGTCTTCATTTTGGGCTTGAAGTTCCATATTTTGATTTTCTAGCACTTGCTTGTTATCTGCCATATTTTGATAAATCTCATTCGAATATTGAATCAATTTACTGATTTCTTTAGGGGGTCTCTTAATGTCAATTTGATAACACTCTAAAGAATCCAAATCATTTTCAGCCAGTTTAAACAACTGCTTATTGACTTCATCTATGGGCTTAACAATCCCTCTTGACCGATTTCGACTTAAAAAATGAACCAATATCATAGAAATTAAAACAGTAACCCCTATTAAAATAATCAATATGACTACAAGACCTTGAATAAGCCATGCATCTGTTGTTAAAGTGATCTTGCCAATCAGATCTCCTTTTTCGTTGATGATATCTATGATTCGAGTATTCTTCTTAACCATCCGATTAATCATTTCAATGCTCGCTTGACCACCATTATCAAGATTCAAATGATAATTATAAAGTTCTAAATCAATATTCCCCATATTTTCAACAACAGAATAGTCATTGAAAAAATCGTTAAGTTGGTCATAGGCATTTCGACTAATAATCATTAATCGCTTGATATCATTTTCATTTTTAATCACAATGCGGTGACGGCTGTTTAAGTCAATCAACTCCCCTTCATCATCGGTTACAAGGTGTTCAGCTCTCTGATTTTCAAGGGTAGTAATTAGGCTTTCTACCGATTGTTCACGATAAGCAAATGCTTTGACTTGCGTGCGATTGACAATACTCGCTGTATCTTGATAGCGATTGATAATATCATCTTCCATTGATTTGGTAATAAAATAGGATGAAGGATAAATAAGGAAAAAGAGTAGTGGAATCATCAATAGAAGAAGGACAAACATTGTCATAAAATGACTCAAAAGCATGGCATTTTTAATTTTTCTTTTTATAGAATTTTTCATAAAAACCTCATTTCATAGAAACTTTACATTTATGTAGAAATACGCGCCATCAATTTATGATAAAATGATTACACTTACTATCATTATACACAAGAAACATTAATAGAAGGGTAAATATTTTGTAAACCAAGACGAGGAGATTTAGGTATGTATAAAATAATTGTTGTTGATGATGAACCGATGATTACATCAACGCTTCGGGCATTAATTGAAATGATGCTAGACTACACCGTCTACACCTTTAATGACCCCTTGGAATTACTAGAGAGTGATCACGTAAAAAATGAAAAAATCGACTTGATTATTTCTGACTTTATTATGCCTCAAATGAATGGGCTTGATTTACTGGCTGAAGTCAAAAAACATCAACCTAATATTGTCACCATCCTGCTAACGGGTTATTCCGATAAAGAAAGTGCCATTCAAAGTATTAACGATTTGGGTCTCTATTATTATTTAGAAAAACCATGGGATAATAATGAGCTCATCAAAATTATTCGCAACGGCATTGAAAAAGCTACACTTGAAAATGAATTAAAAAGCAAACTGGTCCTTATTGAAAAAAAGAACAATGAAATTAAAAGACTCTATGATCTTCTACGACGTGATTACAATAAAGAAATGGATAATGTCATTGAGATGATTATCAGTTTAACGAATGTCATTGAAGCCAAAGATGCTTACACTGATGGTCATACAAGACGTGTTTCCGATTTAAGTGTCGCCATTGGTCAAAAGATAGGTCTTGATGAAAAAACACTCAACCGTCTAGAATTAGGCGCGATGATTCACGATATTGGAAAAGTCTCTACACCAGAAACGATTCTCAATAAACCCGGTCGTCTTACACCAGACGAATTCAATATCATGAAAAATCATCCTGAAGATGGTGCCAATATCATTATGCCACTTACCCCTCTTACTGAAATAGTTCCCATTGTCCTTTCCCACCATGAAAAACTTGATGGTTCGGGTTATCCTAACGGTTTGAAAGCTGAGCAATTGACACAAGAGGTCCGCATTGTGTGTATTTGTGATATTTTCGATGCCCTCTATTCAGAAAGACCCTATAGAAAAGCTTTATCTTATGACCAAGTGAAAAACATCATGGATGAAGAGGTAAGTGCCAATCATATTGATGGTGAACTGGTTAAAGTCCTCTATTCATTATATGATGAAGGCGTTATTAATAATATTTATAACCACTATAAATAGTTTATTTTTTTTAAATTCAGGGTAATAATCACTAGAAGGGGGATTCAATATGTTTACAATTAAAAGATTAGATGCAGCCTACGAAAAAGCACTCCGTATCCCTATTAATCACGATTCTAAGTTTATTCTTTTTAGTGATGTCCATCGCGGTGATAACAGTCTTTCTGATGAATTCGCCCACAATCAAAATATATACTATTTTGCGCTCCAATATTATTATAATCACGATTATACCTATATTGAAGTGGGAGATGGTGATGAACTCTGGGAACATTCTAAATTTGAAGTTATTCGTTATGCCCATAGTGATGTGTTCATGTTACTCAGAAAATATTATGATGAAAACCGTTTTATTATGCTTTACGGCAACCACAATATCGCTTTTAGTAAAGAACATGCTATTGAAAACACACTTTTTTCATTTTATGATGAATATGAGGAGTTCTACTCTGAACTTTTCCCCAATATCAAAGTGTATGAATCTGTGATTTTGCAAGATACTGACGCAAATAAGGAAATACTCATTGCCCATGGCCACCAAGGTGACTTTATCAACGATCAGATTTGGCCTGTTATGAAATTATTGAGTCGACATTTTTGGCGTTATCTTCATATCGTCGGATTTAGAAATCCTGCAAGTCCAGCTAAAAATGCCCATAAACGACATAAACTTGAGCGTAATTTTGTCAAATGGATTTCTATGCGTGAAACGCCCTTGATTGTTGGGCATACCCATCGTCCAAAATATCCTAAAAAAACAGACATTCCTTATTTTAATACGGGGTGTTGTATACACCCACGTAATATTACTGGCATTGAAGTCAGCAATGGTGAAATTTCACTTGTTGAGTGGAAGATTGCACCCGATCAATCCGGACACTTAAAAATTAAAAGACGCATTGCAAGAGGGCCAAGACCCCTTACCGATTTTTACTATACTGGAGGTAAAATAGAATGATTCCACAAGATCCTGTCATGCTATTGAGCTTTATCAATACCAAGCTAAGGGACTTCTATCCCGATCTTGACAGTTGTTGCCAAGACCTCGACCTTTCAAGCACAGACTTGATAGAACGCCTTAAAGCCATTGATTATCACTATAACCCAGCGATTAATCAATTTGTATAAGCGCACCTTAATACTTTGGCTAAAAGATTAGAAAATTAAAGAGCCTTTTTCAACTAAGAGGATTGCCATTACCTCTTCTGAGAAAGACTCTTTTTTAATGTGATAAGAGCGCCATCACTTCTTCAGCTGAAATTGGTTTTGAAAGGTAATACCCTTGATAATAGTCGCATCCCAATTCATTTAAGAAGTCTAGTTGTTCTTGGTTTTCAATACCTTCTGCTATGATTTTCATGTCCAATTGATGTCCCATTTGAATAATCAACTTAATGAGGTTCTGCATTTTTTCACTTGCCAGCATGCCATCTACAAAGGACCTATCTATTTTTAAGGCACTGGCGTTTAATTGACCTAAGTGCCCTATGGAAGAATAACCCGTTCCAAAATCATCTAAGTGCACTTCTATTGCCATTTCACTAAACCGCTCAAGATTATCCATCACCGCATCAATATATTGACTAATTGCTGTCTCTGTCACTTCAACGATAAGATGAGACGGTGAAAAATCAAATGCCTTGATGGTTTCAGTCATTTCTTCAAAATAATTTTGAGTCAATAAATCTAAGAAAGACACATTCACAGACATGGTTATGTCACTATGCTCATTTTCAATTGCCTTGCCTAAAGCGCATGCTTTCTCTAACACTTGTAAATCGATTTTATTAACAATTCCCATCTCTTCTGCTAATGGAATAAAGACTTCTGGCGAGATATAACCATAGTGTTGATGTTTAAGCCTTACTAGTGCTTCAAAACCAATAATTTTGATATGATCTTGAGTGTATTGGTATTGCGGTTGATAAACTACCTCAAACCGTTTCTCGCTTATTGCTTCTGACAAATAAAAAGATAACTGTTTGAGATAGGTTTTCTGATTGTAAAAGTCCCATTGGAAACCAACCAAGTGATTCACTTGGTGTGTTGTATTACAATATTCTAAAGTAACATTGAGTCGTTCAATCATTTCATCCTCTGTTAGGTCTCTTTCATAAAGATGAAAAGGATAGACCAATTCAATTTCGATTTTATAATTTTGTACCATCAACGGTTCAGAAAAGGCACTATTCAGGGCATTAATAGCTGCATTGACAGTTGATCTGTTCTTCTCTTTTTCTAAAATAATAATCCCAAAAACGCCCTTTTTAATTTGAGCATTTATTGAGAACCCTTCAAAAACTTTACTAATTTCTAAACCCACCTGATACTGAATCAAATCTAGTATTTTTCTGCCATAAACCCGTTCAATTTGATACATATCATAGATACCAACATACATTACCATTAAAGGATCAACAGAAGGATAATAGTATTTTTTTATAGTATCCATAAAGTAGTCTTCATTTAAAAAGCCTGTAATGGGATTATGGAAGGCATAAAAAGCAACTTTTTCTTCCTCTAATTTTCTCTGATTAATATCTAAAATAGAACCTGTAATTCTAAAAAGTTTACCTGATGAATCAAATTCAGCCAAGGCTCTTATCAGCACCCATTTTGACTTGCCCTGTTTGGTTCTCATCTTTATTTCTCTTGACAAAATTTCATCACGACGCCAAACATCTTTAACAACAAAATAAATTTCAATACTCTTGTACTCATCCTCTACCAGTTCAAAGAAACGGCGCATGACTTCTTCTCGTTCAGAAGAATCAAACTCTAAAATCTCACATAACTGTTCTGAGATAAACCAGACTTTCGTAATCGGATAATAATCAAAAAAGCCTTCTTCACTAGCAGCTAATACTCTTTGGTATCTTTTTTCAGATTCTTCGAGTTGCCAGCGGTATTCATTGAGCTCATCAAAATTTTCTTGGAGCGCTTCTTCTGTTGCTGCCATTTGTTCATAAAGAGCTCTGATTTCCATATTTTGTTCTTGTAAATCTGACTTGGTCAGCTGGAGTTCATCAATACGTTGTCTGTTTTTTTGCTCTGTATTAACCAAATAATAGAGTAATCCCAATAGATTACAAGCCATAATTATACTTAAAAATAAGTGATCGTAAAAAAGTTTTAAATAGGACGAGTTAGGCTGGGTAAAAACAACCCAAATTATAAAGACTCCCATTGATAAAAAACCTAATATGTAGATATCTATCACAGATAAGGATTTATAAGGATTTCTCTTTTTTTGATAGGCCTTATAGACATAGATGATGATAATACTGATAGCAGCAATCAAAGCACTCATAGGTGCAAATCCATTCCCCAAAAAAAGTTGAAATACAGTCACTGAAAACAAAGTGACAAAACCCGTTTCAAGTCCATAAAGAATCGTCGCTAATAAAATCATCACCAATCGACCGTCTAAACTTAAACCATCAAAAACAAAATAAGATGCCACAGATGATACAATGGCTAAGGCAGCAAAAAAAAGACCTATGAACAGCCTTCCCCATTTTGAAAACCCGTATTCGATCAGTCTGGTTTTCACAAGGAGACCATAGATGACAAGGGTAATAAAACTAAAATTAAAAATTGTATTAATAAAAAATAAATAGTCATCCATTTTAAAATAGTCCTCTGTTTCTTTTAGTCTAATAACCATCAAGTTATCGTCATTTAACTGCAACAAACTTAATCGTCGCTATGGTTTATTATTACCCATAAATGCTGAGGACAATCCCTTCTTTTATTCCTTATCAAGACTATTGGTCTGCTTAAAATCCCCCACCTGATGATTAAATATTTCTTTTAGTTCTTCAATCATTTTACGAGAATCATCCAAAACGGCTTCTCCTTTAGTCGTTGTGGAATAGTATTTTCTCATTTTCCCCCCTACCGTTTTCTTCTGAAGAGATAAGAGGCCCTCTTTCTCCATTTTATGAAAAATAGGATAGATAGTCCCTGGACTGATAGAATAGCCGTGATGGGCCAATTCTTCTATCATCCAAGCCCCATAAATTGCTTCTTCTCTAGCATGATGTAATATATGAATTTGTATAAATGATAAAAAAAGTTTTCTCAATAAAGAATCTTGCATGTCTTCATCTCCTATGTTACGATAATATCGAAAGTCGATAACGATATTCGATATCAATAGTTTATCGGTTATATAGGCTTTCTGTCAAGGTTTAAAAATAAACAAATTGATACAATAGATGAGGAGGTGTGGTGGTGATTACATTCAACCATTGTTATTTAAAATTAAATGAGAAAAATATTCTGGATGATTTTTCTTTAACCATTAATCAAGGAGACAAAGTTCTCATTACTGGTAAATCTGGTACAGGTAAGTCAACCCTACTCAATATTTTATTGGGCTTCACTCCGCTTGATAAAGGCGAGATTCTCTACCATTCAAAACCGCTAAAGGGTTCAGATTTTAAAAGTTTTAGAAGAAACTGCGCCTATGTTAACCAAGATGTCACCTTAAGATCTGGAACGGTTAAAGAAATTCTAGAAGACATCAGCCAGTTCTCTTATAATGTATTAAATCCAACTTTATCTCAAGAGACCATTGATTTTTTAGAGTTCGAGCCCCAACTGTTTCATCAAGCTATTGAAGATTTATCTGGAGGCGAACGTCAGCGTTTAGGCCTACTTATTGCCTTTGCCCTTAAAAGGCCCATTTATCTATTGGATGAAATCACTTCTGCACTTGACCATGATTTAAAAGTGAAAGTTGTCAATTATCTCTTAGATATAGAAGCCACAGTCATTATTGTCAGCCATGATCAAGAATGGCTAGAGGTTCAACATGCCCATCGGGTTAAAAAGGTGGTGCTCTCATGACTTCCATTACTTATTTAGGAATTGCATCACTTCTCCTCTTAGTTATTCCTACTTTAATTATTAATCTCCGACTGAATATCAATATCAATCGTGCCCTTATCATCTCTTTAATCCGCATGGTCATTCAACTCAGCTTAGTGGGTATTTATCTCCAATACATCTTTGATCTTAACTCAACACTCCTTAATATAAGCTATATCATTGTCATGATGGGGGTTGCTACTTTTTCCATTATTCATTCAACTTCTCTAAGACTCAAACACTTATTTTTACCTATTTTTACTTCAATGCTCATCCCCAATCTCATTATTCTTATATATTTTAACAGCTTTGTCATTCGACTTGACCATATTTTTGAAGCAAGGTATATGATTACTATTGGGGGCATGCTTTTAGGCAATGTTTTAAGCGGTGATATTATAGGCTTACAAACTTTTTATCAAGGCATTAAAGACCAGAAAGACAGGGTTTACTACGACTTTGCTCTAGGTGCAACCCGTTTTCAAGCCATCAAGCCTTATCTTAAACGGGCTATCAGTGCTTCGGTTAAACCAACAATTGCCTCCATGGCAACTATCGGTCTAGTGGCACTGCCCGGCATGATGACCGGTCAAATCTTAGGGGGCAGTGTACCTCTTCATGCTATTATGTATCAGATGGCGATTATGATTGCTATTTTTGTTACACGCTATTTTAATATTCTCCTTTCAATTCTCTTTTCTCTCCCTCTTGTCTTTGATGAAAGAGATTGTTTAAAATCAGATATTTTTAAATAAGTGGAGATCGCTTGCAAGTGACTTAGGGCTAAAAAAAATCGGTATACATTTCTGTATACCGATTTTTCTTTGACCGTATACGCCTATGGCATAAGACGTAAGATCATCCATCAATATAGGGTGCTCGTTCCACCTTGTGGGGTTTGACAAGTGACCACTCAAGGCAGTGACGATAGCTTATAATTTAAGTCCCATTGGCTCTGGCGCAAAAATACTCGCGTCCATTTCTTTTAAAGGCTCAGCAATTGCTGGTTTAAAAGTCATGAGGTCTAAAATATCTTTTTGAAGATCAACCCCTGGTGCAATCTCTGTTAAGGTTAACCCCTTTTCAGTGATTTCAAAGACTGCTCTTTCAGTAACATAGATAACAGGCTGACCAATTTCATAAGCATACTCACCTGAGAACGTGATTTGTTCACAATCATCTATGAATTTTTTAGCACGTCCTTCATTTATAATCTTAAGTTTGCCCTCTACCACTTCAACTTTTAGGCCACCTGCAGTAAAAGAACCACAGTATACCACTTTCTTTGCATTTTGAGAGATGTTAATGAAGCCGCCACAACCGGCTACCTTAGGACCAAATTTAGAAACATTCACATTACCCTTGCTATCACATTGTGCAAGTCCTAGGAATGCTACATCTAGTCCACCACCATCATAAAAGTCAAATTGATAAGGTTGATCAATAATCATATCTGGATTAATAGCTGCTCCAAAACTCATGCCACCTGCTGGAATACCACCAATGGTTCCCGCTTCAGTGGTCAAAATTAAACCTTCAATACCTTCTTCATTAGCAACCATTGAAACACCTTCTGGAACTCCAATACCAAGATTCATAACTGAATTAGGTTTCAATTCCATTGCAGCACGACGTGCAATGAGTTTTCTTTCATTGAGTACCATGGGTGGAATTCCCTTAACAGGTATTCTAATATCTTGGCTGTAAGATGGATTATACTGTTCTCCAAAAGTTTGCATGTGCTCACTTGGATCAGCTTCAACAATAGCGTCCACATAAATACCTGGAATTTTCACCATTTTGTAGTCCAGCGTTCCTTCTTCAACCACTTTTTCTACTTGCAAAATAACTTTTCCACCACAATTTTTTACGGCTTGTGCTATAGAAAGCATTTCAAGGCTTACTGCCTCTTTATGGAAAGTACAATTCCCCTGAGGATCTGCATAAGTACCTCTAATAAAGGCAACATCTAAATTAAAGCTTTTATAATATAGCCATTCTTCTCCATTCAGTTCAATTAACTCTACCAAATCTTCTTGAGTACTATCATTGAGCTTACCACCGTCAAGTCTCGGATCAACAAATGTTTTCATACCCACTTTTGTAATAACCCCTGGCTTGTTTCCGGCGATTGCTCTAAAGAGGTGAGAAATAACCCCTTGTGGAAAATTGTAAGCTTCCATTTGGTTATCAAGTGCCAATTTTCCTAGTTTTGGCGCTAGTCCCCAGTGTCCGCCTACTGCGCGTTTAACAAGTCCAACATGACCAAAATGATTTAATCCTCTATCTTTTCCATCACCTTGACCCGCTGCATAGACCAGTGTTAAATCTTTAGGATGACCACTCTTTACAAATAGTTCCTCCACACCCCGGCTAAGTGCCTCTGGATGCATATTCCCTACAAACCCACCTGTTGCGACAGCGGCGCCATCTTCAATCATGGAAATCGCTGCCTCAAGTGTCATAACCTTATTCATAAGACGCCTCCCGTTTTCTTATACGATTTTAGTTACAAGATAGAATAATGATACGCAGAATACTGCGATAAGTGGAATAACCATTGTCATCATTGCGATATCTTTGTAACTTTCTTTATGGTTTAATTTACATACTGATAACAATGTGATAACCGCACCACAGTGAGGTAATGTATCAAGACCACCCGCAGCCATCAACATAATTCTATGAAGTGCTTGAGGATTAATACCCATTGCTAAAAACTGATCTGACAATACTTCAAGTGCGATAGCTGTACCACCCGAAGATGAACCAACAATCCCTGCAAGTAAAGTTGTAGAAATAGCTACTTTAAAGATTGAAGGAATCGCAAGTGCTACAATCCCTACTTTGACAGTTGTAAAGGCTGCAAGGGATTTGATTACACCACCGTAACCAACTTCTGAACCTGTGTTGAAAATAGGAAGAAGCGAACCCACTGCACCATCGAAAACAATTTTATTAGTATTTTTAAGATGTTTTCTTAAAGTGATTAAAATGACTACAATTGAAATAGATAACCCTAATACAACTGGCCATGTGCCGTTAACGGCAGAACCTGCTGCTTGATATTTTGCAATAACACTCTCATTTGCAAAATATACTTTTGTTAAAACGAAGTTCAAAACGAAAACCAATAAAATTGGGAAGATCGAAATCCAGAATCCTGGTACGCCATCTCCCATTTCTTGTAAGCCTTCATTTTGATGGTCGCCGTAACCTTCACCAGCTTGATTCATTTTTTTAGCACGTCTGTTAAGCCACCATAAGCCACCAAATAACATAATCGCTGAACCTAGAATCCCTAGAACGGGTCCTGCGTATATATCTGTTCCGAAATAAACGGTTGGCATTGTATTAATATATTGTGGCGATCCTGGAAGTGCAGTCATTGTAAATGTAAAGGCACCCAGTGCAATCGCTGCTGGCAATAAACGTTTAGGTATGTTGGCTTCTCTAAGTAACATGGCACCAATTGGATACATTGCAAATACAACCACGAAAAGTGATACACCACCATAAGTTAAAAGTGCTGTTGCAACAACAACGGCTGCAATGGCATGCTTTTTACCAAATTTTGCTGAAATCATATGGGCAATCGATGTTGCTGCCCCTGATACACCCATTAATTTACCGAAAATCGCTCCCGCTAAGAAGACTGGAAAATACGATTGAATATAGCCTGCTGCCGCTGGCATAAAAATATTAGATAATGCATGTAGTGCTGGAATTTCCCCTGATAAAATAGCTGCTAACATTGCAAGTAATGGTGCTAAAACAAGTACCGTTACACCACGATATGCAAAATACATTAATGAGAACAGCGTTAATAATATGGCTAATACACCTAACATTAAAATCCCCCTAACTTAAAATAAGTTTAATTAATTCATAGAAACTATAGATAAAACCTATCATAACTAATAAATTCATCCCATACAAAATACCTAAAGTCATACCTTTACCTTTTTTAAGCATATTGATATGTTTCGGATGCATTTTATACTCATGTGACTCTGTTTTTGAATCTGCTATGACCCCATTGATCATTACAATCACCATGATAAGTGATGCCATGAGTAAAATGAGATATAAAAATCCCAATGAAAAACCAGCCGTTTTTTCCACAATGGATACTACCGCAGTCATTAATAAGGTCGGTACAAACCATCGATCTAGGGGATGAAACCTATAATCTTGCTCGTACATTTCACTGATTAACATTCTGACGATAATCACAGCTAAATGTAAATACTTGTAATGCTGTGGGAAATACACTTGTTGAAAAATAGTCACCAACAAGAGCCCCTGTAATACTAAATTAAAATAGCGTGGTTTCTTTAAAATATTCATCATGAAAGCCAGTCCTCCTTTTTCATTCTTTCACCTCCGTCTTTATTTATTGCAATTCACGTGCCAACTTTTTTTACACTTTCTTTGGTATTTTGTTTAAAAACACTACAATTTCAAGGGTCTATTTTTTGATCATTGTTAAGAATTCTTACAAACGTAATATAAAGTTTACACTTATTTGTTAAAAAATAGTCAAGCGTCATTTTTAGTTTACATCTACGAAAAAAAGAACGAATACGTAAACTTTGATTTACATTATCGTTCTTTTTTGTCAAGATTGTTGGATTTTTAACAATTATTTTTTATCTTCTATTTTTCTTGTTGCCTACTTCAAATCGTATTTTTCTATTTTTTTATGGAGTGCCATTCTTGAAATGCCCAAGTCTTTAGCAGTCTGAGTTTTATTGCCATTAAAACAAATGAGCCGTTCTAATAAAAGCCTTCTTTCAATCTTCTCCATCATATTTCTAAGAGGTTCACCCTTATTGTTGTCATTGGTGCCCTTAATTTGCATAGGGAGATGATACACTTCTATCACTTCTTCTCCTTCAATAATATTATAGGCACGCTCAATGACATTTCTCAATTCTCTAATATTTCCCTTCCACTCATAACTCGTAAGCTGGAACTGTGCTTTTTCAGAAATACCCTTTACCTTACCATGGTTTTCTTGATTAAGGTTATCTAAAAAGTGTCTCGAGAGGGCTATAATGTCCTCTTTTCTATCTCTCAACGGTGGAATCACGAGGTTGATGACATTAAGTCTATAATAAAGATCCTCTCTAAAGGTTTTTTCTTCAACCATCTCTTTAAGGTCTTTGTTGGTAGCAGCAATCACTCTTACATCAATGTCTTTAGGATGATTGGAGCCTACACGCTCAACTTCACCTTCTTGTAAAACACGTAAAATCTTTGCCTGCATTTGAAGCGGCATATCGCCAATTTCATCTAAAAATATCGTCCCTTGATCGGCTAACTCAAACTTCCCAATTTTCCCATTTTTATGTGCCCCTGTGAAGGCTCCTTTTTCATAACCAAAGAGTTCTGATTCTAACAGGTGTTCTGGAATCGCAGCACAATTCACTGAAACAAAGGCATTATCCCTTCTCTGACTTTCATAGTGAATGGCGTGAGCAAAGAGTTCTTTACCGGTTCCACTCTCCCCTTGAATGAGAACATTTGACTTGGTATGTGACACTTTCCTCACATAATTTTTCATTTTATTCATTTCTTCATTGGTGGTAATAATATGATCTAATGTATATTTGGATTGATGTAGACTGCTAATTTCAGACCGCAAACTCTTAAGTTCTTGTTCAATCTTACTGTACTTTTTATTAATATCTCGAAGTTCTGATACATTTCTAAAAATAACTTTACCAATAGCTCCTGCGAGTTTTCCTTCAGAATAATAAGGAATTCGCGTTGCTACCATGTAGTCTCCTTTGATCTCTTGAAAATCATTAATTTCAGGAATCCCTGTTTCTGAAACAATATGCATTCTTGTATTGGGAATGACATCTGTGACATGTTTACCAATAATCTCATCGTCTTCAAGACCTAAAAAGTGTTTATAGGCATTGGACATCATCGTGATGTGTCCCTCTTTATCAACCACAATCAAGCCATCATATGCCAATTCTAAAATCGTTTTAATCAGAGTCATTTCACTTTGTTCAGCCTCAAGTTTCATATTAAGCTGTTCAAGCTTCGTTACATCATCAAAAATAGCCATAGTCCCCACATGTTCACCATCAGCATATAAAGGAATCCTTGATGTGAGGCAAACATGTTTATGAATATGAATCCGAACATCCTTCTCTATCACCTTTGTATCATTGATCCTGAGCAAATCTGAATCTGCATAGATATTATTAATAAATTGACCCCTGGCTCGCTCTGCACTTGTTTCCAATAACTCTGCAGCTCTTTGATTAATGCACTGAATATTCCCCATCTTATCAATAATAATGATGGCATTGGTAATTTCATCAAAGGCCTCAATATTTTCATTAATTTCATTAAAAACCATAAAATCCCCCATATAAAACATCTCTACATATGAACAACGGCATTACAACCTTTATTTTATGAAGGGACTGACGATTCATAAATTTTGCACTCATAAATCATAAGTATTCATTATTTTTTTATCATTATACCACAAAAAAAGCTAGCCTTAAGCAATCACACTTATAATAACATAAGCCTGTTTCATCTTAAAGCTAGCATGTAAATTAATTCTTTTCTATAGACTAAAGACACTCAACGTCTGAGTCTTACCCTTTGAATCTTTTTGCAACTTCTTTCCAATTAACAACATTCCAAAATGCACTTACATAATCAGGACGCTTGTTTTGATAGTTCAGATAATAAGCATGTTCCCATACATCAAGTCCTAATAAGATACGGGCACCTTCAGAAATTGGTGAATCTTGATTGGCAGTACTGGTGACTCTTAATGCTCCATTTTCATCAGCAACTAGCCAAGCCCATCCACTTCCGAATTGTGTTTTAGCTGCATTTTCAAATTGCTCTTTAAAGGCATCAAATCCGCCAAAAGCTTTATTAATGGCTTCTAATAATTCGCCTTCTGGTTGTCCACCACCATCAGGTGATAAATTTTTCCAGAAGAGCATATGATTATAGTAGCCACCACCATTATTTCTAACAGCTGTACGGATAGATTCTGGTAATGCATTTAAATCCGAAAGCAAGGCTTCAATGTCTTTGTCTGCAAATTTAGGTTCAGATTCAATCGCTGCATTGAGTTTATTCTTATACCCTTCATGATGTTTTGTATAGTGAATTTCCATTGTTCTTGCATCAATATAAGGTTCTAATGCATCGTAAGCGTAGTCTAGTTTAGGTAATGTAAATGACATAAAATTGCCTCCTTATTTAATATCTATTATTATGTTTTATTTTCTGTCAACACTCTATAGATACACATCAATTGACAATGATAATCATTTACATTTGTTTTGTCATCAAATTGTAATATTAGTTTTTCTTACTCAAAGCTGCTATGCGTTTTGCCTTCTCACGATAAAAAATCACTTCATCTTCGTCATAAGGCTCTATATGAATGGTAATAATACTCTGTTCTCCAAAATTATCAAAGAGTGTACGCTCAACTTTTGTAGCAATATTATGAGCTTGAGTAATATTCATCTGAGGATCTACCATCATATGACATTCAATAGCAACTCGGTTCCCCAGTTTTCTTGCCCTTATTTCATGAAACTCTAAAATACCCTGAGTTTTTTCAAGTACTTCTCTAATATAATCCATATCACTGGCAGGTAGAGCAGACTCTAAAAGTTCATTCATCGCCGGTTTAAACACTTCAATCGCTACTTTAACAATTAAAACGCCTACGGCAAGCGAGGCAATCGGGTCGAGAATAGTAAATTTCTGACCTAAAAATACAGCCCCTCCAATTCCGATAAAAGTTCCAATAGAAGACATCGCATCTGATCGATGATGCCACGCATTGGCCTTAAGGGCACCTGAATTGATAGCTTCCCCCTTTTTCAAGGTATACCTGAATAAAACTTCCTTTGAAACAATAGATAGTGCAGCGACAATAAGGGGCACATAACTTGGCTTTGGTAAAACCCCACCTTTAATAACAAAGATAACATTGTCTAGTCCCGATTTGAATATGCCGACAGCTGCAACTACTAACATGATACTGATAAAAACCGTCGCTAAGGTTTCATATTTCCCATGACCATAAGTATGATCTTCATCTTCTGGTCGTTCTGTTAGCTTAAAACCAACAATTACCACTATATCTGTTAAAAAATCACTCATTGAGTGAATACCATCTGCAAGCATAGCCTGACTTTTACCCAATACCCCTGCGAGTACTTTAATCACTGACAAAAAAGCATTGGTCCAAAATCCAACCATTGTCACATGTTTTGCCGTTTGACTTCTTAACATTTCTTTCTTCATGATTGGCTCCTTTACGCCTTCAATAACTTCATCCTTAAAACAGATTCAATGAAAGTCATAAGCCTAACCCTCTTGCTCACTCTGTGTGAGCCATTTTAAATCATTATTCAAGGAAAGAATCATCTGTAAGTGTTTCGTAATCATAATCATTTTTCAATAAAGCATTATCTTTCATCCAATTTTCTGTATGAATGAATGTTTCTTTATCGACTGACTTGGCTTTTTCAAAAACAGGCATCTCAAAAGAATCTTTTAATGCTTCTGGAAAGCCTAAATTTTCAACCAAAATGTCAAAATAAACAGATTGGTCTGTTTGATTAAGATAATCTACTGCTTGATTATAGCCTTCATAAAGCTTCTTAAAGCTATCTGACTTGTCCTTCAACATTTGTGTATCGGCTATAAAAATCCCCGGATAAAGTGCCTCGTCCTCTGTTGAACCTATAATCGTTCCACCTGCCAATAAAGCTGCTGATGCTAAGGGTTCTGGGAGGGTTGCCCCATTTAATTCTCCCGACTTAAGCATTTCGAGTCTTACTGGCATCTGGGGAATAGCCACTTTGTCCAAGCTGTCTTTAAAATTATTATTTTGGGCAACAACTGATGTTGCATAATCTATCACTGTATTGCTTGAAAGGCCAATTTGTTTGTTTTCAAGTGCCAAAAATTGGTCTCTATCGAGATCGGGAGAGGTGACTAATTTGTAGTTACCATAAGTTTGAGATGTTGCAGTTACTTCATAGCCTGCTTGATTATAAAAGAACACGGTTAGCATGTCTGCCATTGCCCCATCAAGATTGCCCGTTTGAAGTGCTGTATCTCTATCTAAGGCGCTTTTAAAGACAGTTATTTCAACGTCTAAACCTAAGTCATCAAAATAACCTTGCTCTTTTGCCATATAAAAAGGGACTGCCCCTACATCACTCATTACGCCTATTTTAAGAGTTGGCGTAGATTGCGTACAGCCCCCTAAGATCAATGTTGCCAATATTAATACCCAAATACCTATCATTTTTTTCATTATTTCCTCCTATTTATATGGTATTTCTGTATACCATTGAATTATTTTAGCATATAAATGGTTTCTGGTCTATTTCATTGACACTATGTGTTAAAATCGTTACAATTTTAAGTGAATTGGAGGACATATAATGACTTATAAAGACTTACCACACTATTTAAAAGCACTTAAAGACAAGCACTTACTCACTGAAATTAATACTCAAGTTGATCCTGAATTAGAGATCACCGAAATTGCTGATAGAGTTTCAAAGAAATATGGCAACGCCTTAAAGTTTAACCATGTAAAAGGCTCTGACTATCCACTTGTAATTAACCTATTAGGCACTTATGAGCGTTTAAACTTAGGCTTGGGTGTTGACCATTTAGATGACATTGCCGCAGAGATTGAAGATTTTATGAATCTCAGTTCTTATGCTACCCTACGCGGTAAAATAGAAGCCATTCCTAAACTTGCACCTTTGCCTTTTATTTTTCCACGAAAAATCAAACATGCACCTTGTCAAGAAGTCGTTGAAGACGCTGATTTATCAAAACTTCCCATTATCAAGTGCTGGCCAGAAGATGGCGGTAAATATATTACCCTACCACTCATCTTCACCAAAGATCCTGAAAATGGACAGCAAAATGTCGGCATGTACCGCCTACAAGTTTATGACAACCAAACAACAGGGATGCATTGGCATCTCCACAAAGATGGTAAAACCATTTATGAAAAATATAGAAAACTTGGCAAACGAATGCCCGTTTCTGTTGCGCTGGGATGCGATCCTGCCACTATTTACGCTGCAACTGCTCCGCTTCCTAAAATGATTGATGAAATGCTCTTTGCAGGCTATTTAAAACGTAAACCCATCGAACTGGTTAAAAGTGTTACTTCTGATATATATGTTCCAGCACACGCTGAGTTTATATTAGAAGGTTATGTTGATCTTGATGAGATGCGCCTTGAAGGCCCTTTTGGTGACCACACAGGCTATTATTCTTTAGCTGATATGTATCCTGTCTTTCATGTGGAGAAAATAACGCATAAAAAAGAAGCCATTTATCCAACCACTATTGTTGGTAAACCCCCAATGGAAGATTGTTATCTGGGAAAAGCTACTGAACGGATTTTCTTACCGCTAATGAAAATCCAATGCCCAGAAATCATTGATATGGATATGCCACTTGAGGGCGTCTTCCACAACTGTGCTATTGTCTCTATCAAAAAAGCCTTCCCTCTTCATGCCCACAAAGCGCTTTATTCACTCTGGGGCATGGGACAGATGATGTATACTAAAATGATTATTATTGTTGATGAAGACGTTAATGTCCATGACTATCAAGCCGTTCTTAACGTCTTGCTGAAACAAGTTACCCATTCAAAACATTTGATTATTACTGAAGGTCCTTTAGACGCACTTGACCATGCTTCTAACACTGCTTTTCAAGGCTATCGCTTAGGGATTGATGCCACTGAAAAATATGAAAATGAAACAGGCATCGCACGTGAAAGTACAAGCTTTAAAGATCAAGTTAAGGTCCATGCCGTAGATAAAACGGATACGTTTTCCGCTCAAGCCTATTTCGATGCCCATCACCAATCTGAAACCGTTATGGTCATCGTTGATAAAGACATTGATGTCACTGATTTTTCTACTGTTGCTTGGAAAATTTTCAACAACATTGATGCCCAGCGTGATCTCTATGTTAAAGATAGTCCCCTTTTTATTGGGATTGATGCGACGAAAAAAACAGCAAGAGACGGTCACATGAGAGCTTGGCCAAATGATATTGTCATGTCTGATGATGTTAAGGCACGCGTTGATGAAAGGTGGGATTCCTATGGCATCACACTCAAATAGCCATTTGTTTCACCGCCTTATAAGCAAATTAAAGACTTATGGTGAACTGGTTATGTTTTCTCACACCTTGTTTTCGTTACCCTTTGCCCTTATTGCCATGTTTATTGCAGCCAATGGACTGCCAGAGGGACACATTATCTTATGGATACTCGTGGCACTATTTGCTGGTAGAAATGGTGCCAATGCTTTAAATCGTTATGTTGATGCCAAATACGATGCCATGAATCCACGGACACAATCAAGACATATTCCCAGTGGAAAGGTCAAAAAAAACGAAGCCCTCTATATCACCCTGTTTTGCTATGTTGTCTTCGTTTTTGCAAGTGCACAAATTAATACGCTTTGCTTTGCCTTGTCTCCCGTAGCCCTTGCCCTCTTCACCCTTTATTCTTACACCAAACGTTTCACTCCACTATGCCACGTTATTTTAGGTATTACTTGTGCAGGGGCACCTGTTGGTGCTTGGCTTGCAGTCCGCGGCCATTTTGATTGGGTTCCCCTTATTATGGGCGCAATGGTCACCTTATGGATTGCTGGTTTTGATATTATTTATGGCACACAGGACATTGCTTTCGATCGTGAAGTAGGTCTTTATTCTATTCCTTCCTTTTTTGGCTTAAAGAAAGGCCTTTGGATTGCAAGAAGTTTTCACTTTATCATGTGGTTTTTGATGCTCAGCCTCTATTTTTTAACACCTTTATCACATTTTTATTTAATCGGAGTTATTATCAGCGGCGGGCTTTTAATCTTTGAACACTATATGGTAGAACCTTCAAGAAGAGATAAAATGAACGTTGCCTCTTACCATATCAACCAAGTCATCAGCGTTCTCCTTGTATTAATGAGTATTATTGACTTCTTTATTGCATAATATGAGCTATTCAATGGTATAAATAGGATGACAAGTCATTCAAGATAGAAAGAAGGATATTATGAAAAAAATAGTTATTGGTGTAACGGGGGCTAGCGGCCATTTTTACGCATATCGTTTAATTCAAAACTTACTTCAGTACAATTGCGAAGTTCACCTTGTCTTTTCAGAACAGGGTGAAAAAGTTTTTGCTTATGAACTCGGGGCTTCTTTTGAAACCTTACTTACAGATTTGCACCATCCAAATCTCAACATCTACGACAATAGTAACTTATTTGCGCCCATTGCCAGTGGGTCTTTTAAAACAGACGCCATGGTCGTTGTTCCTTGCTCGATGGGAACTGTGGCAAGCCTTGCCAATGGTTTGTCTCATTCGCTTCTCACAAGGGCTGCAGATGTTACACTAAAAGAGAGACGTCCACTTATTGTCGTTGCGAGAGAAACGCCACTCTCTTCAATCCACCTCAAAAATCTATTAACCCTAAGTGAATCAGGTGCAACGATTTTTCCACCTATGCCAGCTTACTATCATCTGCCTCAAAATTTAGAAGAAATTCTAAATGCTACTGTGGGTCGACTTTTAAGTCAACTGGGAATTGATAATTCACTTTATCCTGTTTGGGGGACAAGTAAAAATGACTAACACCTTATTAAGTATCACTGAACTTTATGTCCGCTATGGACAAAAGTCTATTATTTCCAATCTATCACTTGAATTAATAAAAGGAAGGGCCTATGTTATCTTAGGTCCTTCTGGCTGTGGCAAATCAACGCTTTTGTATACTTTATCCGGTGTTCTTCCACGTAAAGCACACGTCATAGGAACATTGGAAAAAAGCCCTGACTTAAAACAAGCGCTTATCCTTCAAGATTACGGTCTCTTTCCTTGGAAAACCGTTTTGGATAACACGCTTCTTCCGCTTCAAATCCATGAGTCAAAAAAAACTGACGAACAAGAAAAAAGAGCAAGCGCTTTACTGGAAGAATTGGGACTAGGACAGCATTTAAATGACTATCCTCAACATATCAGTGGTGGGCAAAAACAAAGAGTAGCTATTGCACGTGCCCTGATACAAAATCCTGATATTCTATTTCTTGATGAACCGTTTTCTGCCTTAGACGCCTTAACCCGCGAAGCCCTTCAAGATGAAATGAAAAAGATTCAACGGCAGAATGACTTAACGCTTTTTATGGTCACTCATAGTATAGAAGAAGCGGTTTACATGGGAGATACCATCTTACTCATGAATGCACAAGGCCATATTTATGACCAATTCGATCGTCCATCGAATACTCACATCAACAACCGATCTGAAACATCATTTTATGAAATGTGCATTACTATACGGAAAAAAATGAAGGAGGAACATCGTGAAAAGACATCCCTTTCTTTATAGTTTTGTCGTTATCCTCCTCTTATGGCTTTTACTCTATTGGGGAATCCATAAACCCTTTATCCCTTCACCACTGGCGGTTGGGTTCTATATGGCTACACACTTTAAGCTCATTCTTATTCATTTAGGTTCTAGTTTTTACCGCATTATTGTCGCTATTTTTATAACGGTTCTCTTAGGAGGTACCACTGGCATACTCCTTGCAAGGTCTCAAAGGGTTGATCGTTTTTTATCACCGATTATCTACACCCTCTTTCCGATTCCAAAGATTGCCTTCTTGCCTTTATTGATGCTCTTTTTAGGATTAGGTAACGCCTCTAAAATTACACTTGTAGCGACTATTTTGTTTTTCCAAATTGTCATTAGTGTTAGAGATGGCGTCAAAAGTATTCCAGAAGGCTATTATCTTGTAATGAAATCAATGAATGCCTCTGCTAAGGAGGTCTACCGTCACTTGATTTTTCCAGCACTTTTACCCAGCCTCTTTACAGCACTTCGAATCAGTGTTGGCACAAGCATTTCCGTTCTCTTTTTTGCAGAAAATTATGCAACTCAAAGAGGGATTGGCTACTTTATCATGGATGCTTGGATTAAACTAGATTATGTTGGTATGTTTTCAGGCATCATTGCCATCAGCCTCATGGGCATTGTTATGTTCTTAGTGCTCGATAAACTGGAAGCTCACTTTTGTAAGTGGCACCACTAAGCTTTTAAATGGTTAAAAATAAACGCCCCTCAAAGGTGACTCATGTCTACTCACTTTGAGGGGCGTTATTAAATTAAAGCTCATAAAACCTTAGGCTAAGGCCTTTAAAGTTGCGTCTAAAGCGTCTATCATTTGATAGATTACTTCTTCTTCAATAACCAAAGGAGGCTGAAAAGCCAATACATTACGGTTCATACCATTTTTGCCAATAATATAGCCCTTGTCTTTCATTGTTTCTAGAATAGCATCAGCCCATTCTGGTGATTGTACTTCAACACCAATCATTAGTCCCTTTCCTCTGACATCTATAATGCCTTCGTGTCTCTTAGCGAGGTCTTTTAAAGCATTAATCATCTTCTCACCTAAAAGACGGCTTCTTTCAATAAGACCTTCTTGATCAATATAGTCGAGAACAGCGAGTCCTGCCACCATCGAAACTGGGTTTCCACCAAGTGTTGAGGCTGAAGGTTTATTAAAGGCTTTCGCTATGCCTTCACGTGCTGCAAATACACCTATAGGTTGACCGTTACCTAGGGCTTTTGCCATCGTCATTATATCAGGCACCACATTAAAGTGATTGATACAGAACATTTTTCCCGTCCTTGCAAACGCCGTTTGAACTTCATCGACAATCAATAAAACATCATACGCATGTAAAAGATGAATCAGTTTTTCAAAGAAATCATCAGATGGAAGATGCATACCACCGTTTCCTTGCATGGGTTCAACAATTAATGCTGCAATTCTATCTCCATGTGCTTTAAGAATGTCTTCCACACTGCTTAAAGCTGCCTCAGATGCTTTTTGACGACTTTCTTCATCCGTCCCCATAAAACCTTTGGCAAAATAGACATCAGGATCAAGAAATGGATCAACTCGCCACATAGGAATGCCAGTCACACTCATAGTAAGTGCTGATCTACCATGTAAACCGCCCTCAAAGGCGATGAAGCCTTTTTTCCCCGTTGCCATTCTTGCTAAAAGTAAGGCACCTTCATTGGCTTCTGTCCCACTACAACAGAAGAAAGAACGGTTAATATCACCGGGTAAGCGCTTCGCTAATGCTTCAGCAAGATTGACCATAGGTTCTGTTAAATAAATAATAGATGTATGCTGAAGTTTTTGAGCTTGAGCATTCATTGGCTCAACAATAGCAGGATTGCAATGACCACAGTTAGCCACTGTTACCCCTGCAAAAAAGTCATGATACATCTTCCCTTGGTCATCAAAAAGCTTTGCCCCTTGACCGCTAACCAAATGGGGTGGATTTTTATAAAAATGCATGGCATTAGGAAAGAAAAATTGTGCCTTTTTTTCTATAATCGCTTGTGAATTTAACATGTGTTTGTCTCCCTCTTTTCTCTACAGCTCTTACTTAAACTACTCTGTAAATGTCAACGCCCCTAAAGTTTCATTACTTGCCATTGTTACTTGTCCTTTTAAGGCTGCTTTTATCTTTTGCGTTGTCGCCTTAATCGTTTCAACCGAATCCGTTTGAGCTTCATATCTTAGCATACTGGCATTTAAATACTTCACAATCGGCAGATAACTTAAATACTGGCGACTCATCAAACTCGAGCGTTCATTATAGTCTTTATAAATTTCAAAAACGCCCGCTTCATTTCGAAGCATCGTCACTGGCGATGTCTCTTCACCTTGAAAATCGTGTTCAAAAAACATCACAGGTACACGCCCATAAGCCACTACTTCTACAGTATTCGCCTGATCGAGCAAATCCAAAAGGGCTTGCCCCTTAAGCTCTATAGATGCCGTTTGTTGACTTAAGCCCCTTGCCTTATAAAAATCCCATGCTTTATGGTTATAGAGGTTAATCCCATAGTCACCTACGACTGGAAGTCCCAATGATTGATAGGCTTCAAGCGACCCTAAGTTACCTACTAAAAGACCGTCTATGTCCTCTTTAACTTTAGGTAACCACTGATTGTATTTTTCATAATCTAAACGCGTCATCATTCTTGGTAAACCCAAATAGATTTCAGGTGCTTGACCTTCACAAGCCGTCACCGCTTTCTTTAACTGTCTAAGAGATGCTATACTTAAAGGATCATGAATTTTAAACGTATCACCACTAATATAAATGCGGTCATAGCCTTCCTCTAAAATAGCACCAGCCACCTCTGGGTGATTAACCTTAATCGAAAGCTTACGTTCCTTCGTCACTACAGGTCTTTCATGGGTTAAAGCTTCTATTGCCTTTAGAGCTCTATCATCCATAGGAGGTTCTTGAGTAGGTGTTGAAAACATTTTGCCTGTAGAAAAAATTTTGCCAGTTCCTTCATTGCGAACATTGATATTAGAAACGCCTGGTTTTCCAAAGGCATAAGCAACTGATAAATCTCTTTTTCTGTGTTCTACGATTTGCTGATAATCTTTATAGCGATCATAACCGACAGGATCTTCAATATACCGATCTAAGGCCTCTCCATAGACATTGATAAGATTGCAAATAAAATCTTTTTCACGCATTCTACCTTCTATTTTAAAACTGGTAACGCCCGCCTCAATCATTTCAGGCAAATAAGGATACATACACATATCTTTAACTGCCATGGGATAAGTTGGATTGCCCTTTTCACCTTCAAACCACCAACGGCAAGGTTTCAAACATTTACCTCGATTACTACTCATGCCAAAGAGTAAAGAAGAGTAGTAACACTGAGCACCATGGGCAATACACATATCACCATGTGTAAAATATTCCACTTCAATATCAACTTCTGACTTGATTCTCGCTACCTCAGCAAGTGGCATTTCTCTTGAAGCGACAATACGGGTGAGGCCTTCCTTTTTAAGGGCTTCAATCATCGGTACACTGTGAACATTCATCATTACAGAAGCATGAATCTCTAAGTCTAAATTCATTTCTTGAATTAATTTCAGAATGGCCATATCTTGAACAATAAGACCATCTGGTCTAATGTCATTTAAATAACTTAAAAAGCGTCTAGCTTCTCCTATTTCACCTTCATCAATTAGATTATTAACCGTAATATAAGCCTTTTTATCATGCTGATGGCAAAGCTTGACGGCACGTGCTAAGGCTTCATCAGAAAAATTATAGCCCTTTCTAATCATTCTCATATTAAGTGACTGCCCACCAAAATAAACGGCATCACACTTGGTTCTTACAATTCCCTCTAAAATAGATTCATTACCGGCTGGGGCTAAAAGCTCTATTGCCTTCCCACCAAAATATCTCATAATGTGTCTTTCTCTCTTTCTAAAAATCACTTCATCAATTGAAGTTTATAGCCTACTTAATCATTTTCTCACCTACCATTATAACGGTTAATTGGTGATTTTCCACCTATTCTTTGAGAAAAAATAACCCAATTGCACTTCTGTTAACATTATAAAAATCAAGTATTAACAAATTGTTAACACGTCTTTTTCAAACTTTATTTAGTTGACAACGCAACCTTTTAAGGGTAAAATAGTTGCATGGTCAACTAATGGGAGGTGACTTATGACTACAAAAGATTTAAATCTTGGTAAAAAGATTTCTATCATATATCGCCATAATCATATTTTTTTAGAAAAACATTTAAAAGCTTATGGCATAGGAAGTGGACAATATCCTTTTATATTCTACATATTAGGACATGATGGTGTCACACAAGATGATTTATGTAAAGTTTTTGAAGTGGACAAAGCAACCACTGCTCGTGCAATCAAAAAACTAGAGGCAAACGGTTTGATTTATAAAGAAATAAACTCTGATGACCGTCGCTCACACTATATTCATCCCACACAAAAAACATTAGATATGAAAACGGATATTCAAAAGATTAAAATTAAATGGCAAAATAAAATCGTTCAAGATTTGACGATTGAAGAAATTAATACATTTAATACATTGCTCGATAAACTCGTGCACAATTCTATCAATTGTATCCATCACAAGGAGGATTAAATGAATCAAAGTCACTTAGAAACTCAACCTGTTGGAAAATTGCTATTGAAATTTTCCATTCCTGCTATTATCGGTATGATGGTCAATGCCCTTTACAATATCGTTGATAGAATTTATATTGGTCGATTAGGCCCTCTTGCAATGACGGGGATTGGTCTTAATTTACCTTTTATGACTCTATTAATGGCTTTTAGTATGCTCATTGGTATAGGGGCTTCTGCTATTATTTCCATCCGATTAGGTGAAAAAAATAAGGAAGGCGCAGAAAAAATCTTAGGAAATGCCTTCGTTCTTATCATCGCTATTATGATTATTGTTTCTGCTGTCGGTCTTATCTTTAGAAGACCCCTGCTCTATTTCTTTGGTGCAAGTGATGCGACCATCGGTTACGCTTTAGATTATATCACCGTTATTTTGGCAGGTGCTTTATTCCAAGGTCTCGGCTTTGGTCTTAACAACATTATTCGTGCAGAAGGTAGCCCAAACATTGCTATGTTTACCATGCTTATTGGTGCGATTATCAACATTATTTTAGATCCAATTCTAATCTTCGGCCTTGATATGGGAATTCGTGGTGCTGCCGTTGCCACTATCATATCACAAGCCGTATCCATGACTTGGGTTCTCTATCACTTTATGAGTGGTCGCAGTAAAGTGACCTTATTAAAAGAAAATCTCAAATTGGATGCAAAGGCAATTGAATCAATCATCAGTATTGGAATGGCTCCTTTCTTCATGCAAGTTGCTGCAAGTATTGTAACCATTGTTTCTAATAATGTCTTAAAATCACATGGTGGTGATATTGCAATCAGCGCAATGACCGTTATACAAGCCATTGCTATTTTCTTTTTAATGCCTGTCTTTGGTATTAACCAAGGTGCACAACCTATCATCGGTTACAACTACGGTGCCAAACGCTATGACCGCGTTAAGAAAACTTTATTCTTAGCAACCTTAGCTGCTACTGCTATTTGTTTAGTTGGCTTCATCTTGACACAGTTCTTTACAACAACTATGATCAAAGCCTTCAATAGCGATGCTGCACTTTTAGAAGTAGCAACAACCGGCCTCCACATTTTCTTATCTATGTTGCCTATTATAGGCTTCCAAGTGGTAAGCGCCAACTACTTCCAAGCTGTTAACAAAGCACCTCGTGCTATGTTCTTAAGCTTGCTAAGACAAGTAATTGTCCTTATTCCTATGCTCATTATATTACCTCAATTTTACGGTTTAACAGGTGTATGGATTGCTGGTCCAATTGCAGACTTTACTGCAACAGTTGTAACTGCCATCTTTATCATTTTAGAAATGAAGCACTTAGGTAAACAAGAATATTCCATAGGCTAATCACACACAGCCTTACTATAGACTAAAAGCGCTAAGCTATCCAGCTTAGCGCTTTTTATATGCTCTTTATAATTGATTCATATATTCTTTCGCTTTAATCATCTGATAAAGGACCTCATTAATAGGTGTTTTAATCCCATGTTTCTTACCCAATTCAATCACCTTACCTGCCAACATATCAACTTCTGTTTGACGCTTGGCTTCAATATCTTGTAACATGCTCGTCTTCATCTCTGATCCTAATGATTCTAAAACTTCTAGAAATCTTTCAATTGCCTGATAAGTCAAATGAACGCCTTCTGCCTTTGATACGTCAATAACCTCCTGCATGGTGTCAATCATCAATTGTCTCGCTTCTTGATTATGCTTGAAGACGCCATAATTGGCCTGCAAAACAGCACTGGTTTGATTGACGCCTACATTAACTAAAAACTTCCACCATTGTTCATTAATAATATTGTCTGTCCACTCATAAGGAAAATCAAGCGGGTCACAAAAGCGCTTAATGCTTTCTTCATTGTCTTGTGCTTCTGGAAAACCGGGACCCATAATAACTTTCCCTAGATGCGTATAGGTCACCTCATTGCCTATTCTAAGTGCATCAATTCCCACAACAAAGGCATGTACAATCTGATGCGTTGAAAAAGACTGTGCTAACCGTTGCTCTGAATCAATGCCATTCATCAAAGAAATAATCACTGTTTTAGGATGAATATGCTGTTGGATTAAAGGAACCACATCCCCTAAATGATTGTACTTTACTGCCACTAAAAGAATATCTAGCTGAGCTGACGCATCTAAGGCTGAGATAACGTCATAATCTTTGTAAACTTCACCATTAACGATAACGCCATCTTTCATATAGCGCGCTTTTCTATCTTCATCTACAAGCACTTTAATAGCTTGTCCTTTTGAAAGTAAATACGCGCCCATACTCGCACCAATTGCACCGAATCCTATAATACCTACTTTTGCCATTGTCATATCCTCCCTATTAATATTCACTAATTATTCTGTCTATTTATGCATTATTGTATCCAAATCCTTCGGATGAAGCAATAGCTTTTTAGACATGACTTACTTCACTTTATTAGCCGTATAATCATTAAGATATTTACACCTTATAACAAATTCGTTAAAATGAAACATATGCTTTATCCAATAAGACCTGTAAAGTGAGATTAACTTATGAGAAAAATGTATTTTATTATTTCAATTACACTTATTCTAGTGGTCATATGGGCTATTCTTTTTCATGAAGAGGGTGACCAGAAGACCACTATCCTTAATGCTGAAAATGGCGTCCTCGACCTCAGTGATTGGTCATTTAAAGAAGAAGGAAGCGTTAAGCTGGGAGGCACTTGGCTTTATTATCCTAATCAATTTTACACCTTGAATGACCTTGAATCAGGACAAACTGTTATGCCTGAGTCTTTTAACATGCCCCATATTTTGAGAGAAAATCCTTTACATTCTCATTCTCATTATGGCACACTTGTACTCCACGTCACTTTGCCTCAAAATTGTGGTACACTCGGCCTCCAAAGTGATCTTATTTTTTCTGCTTATAAACTTTATATCAATCATACGTATCAACTATCGGTTGGAGAAGTATCTACTTTAAAAGAAGACTACGAACCTTATGTAAAATTAACCCACGCCTTCTTCCATCCCGTCCAAAAAAAGATTACCATTATTTATCAAGTTGCCGACTTTGATTTTCTTTATAATGCAGCCAAACCACCTATTCTCGGCTTATCAGGTACCATCTATAGGCGCTCTATTCTAGGTGTTGGTCGTGATTTGTTTTTCTTTGGTATTATTTTTATTATGAGCCTTCACCATTTAGGCCTATTCTTCCTAAGACGTCAGGATAATCTCGAAACTTTATTTTTCGGTATTTTTTCTTTGTTTTTCGGGATTCGTATTCTCATTGTTGGTGAACGCTTCTTACCAGCTGAGATTGTCTTGCCATTTGTCATCTATGCCAAATTTGCCTATCTCTCTGTCATCGTTGGTTTTTTGTCTCTATTTGGCTTTCTTTACTATGCTATCCCCGACTTACTATCACCTTCAATCTATAAGCTAAACAATAGAATCATGACACTTGCTGGATTAGCGATTTTAGTTATTCCTATGTCCTTCTCTGATTATATTCTCATGGTCATTTCTCTTTGGGGTTTTATCATCTTAATTTACGCCGTCATCAAAATGATTCAAGGGATTTTTAAAGAAAAGCCCTACGCCATTAGTGTCTTTATCGGTTTGTTCTTTTTAGGGCTAGCTATGATTAATGACCTCATTCACCAATATACAATGAGACCAATGCCATCTATGATTCCGCTGGGACTTGCTCTTTTTTGTTTCATTGAGTCCCATACCATGGCTAAAAAATATATAGAAAGCCATCTGCGCTCTGAACAACTTGATCGGGAAAACAAGCAATTCTTGTCTGAAATTATACAAATGAATCGTCAACTTGAAGAAAATGTTGAATCGAGAACGAAAGCTTTAAAAAGTGCCCTTCTCGAAGTTGAAAAATTGTCTATCACTGATTATCTAACGGGCTTACCTAACCGCCGGTCCATGATGAAACATTTGAACCAATATGTTGAAACAGAAGCGTCTTTCTATATTGCTATCCTCGACATTGACCATTTCAAGTTGATTAATGATACCTATGGCCACAATATTGGCGACCAAGTTCTCGTTAAACTTTCAAATCTGATGGAGCAACATTTAAATCAAATGGGCATTGTCGGGCGTTGGGGAGGAGAAGAATTTTTAATGATTGCCTCCTTTGCAAATGACCAAGAAGCCTTCACGTTTTTTGATCGTTTAAGACAAAAGATTGGCGATGAAAATTATGAACATTTGAAATCCCCTTTAACGGTCACCATTGGTTTTACACATTATGTTAAAGGAGCAAGTCTTGATCACACCATTGCAACAGCTGACGAAGCGCTCTATCAAGGTAAAAACAAGGGGCGAAATATCTGTACTTATCAAGCCTTCCTGTCAGAATTGTAACGTTTTCGTCAAAGTCGTTCCGCATCGTGAAAATATATTTCTTATTATGAAACTTTTTGTTATAATAAGGTGAATGGGGTGGTTTAATGAATCAACATCATATTTATATTGATTATGTCAAGAAAGATGATTATTTGAGAAATAAGCCGAAAAAAAGTGATCAGTATTTCGAAATTTCTTATTTAGTCACTGGAGAAAGAAAATACATTATTGATGACACAATCTACAAAATCACATCGGGAATGATTTTGCTGACACAAGACCATTGTGCTTGTAAAACGTCATTATATGATACGAATTACTACGAACGCATTATTTTAAGATTTCAATTATCAGATTTGGACTTTATTAAATCCATGGTTGATGAACATCAACTTCTAGCCCTTTTTGATAATCGACCTAAAATACTCAAACTTGATTACCATAAAAAGGAACGTCTAGAGGGCTATTTAAGAGAAATGTTACATGCTAAAGAATCTCAATCCCAGTATGAAAGTGTAACCATTCCCCTTTTACTCTGCCAATGTCTTGTCCTTCTTAATGAACATATTAATGAAGCCAAGCAAAATGATGATTTTCATTATGGTGAAATCAATCCAAAGATATCGGAAATTATTATGTATATCAATCAGCATTACGCGGATGATATTACACTCAACTGTCTTTCACAGAAATTTTTTATCAGTCCTTTTTATTTGGCTAAACTCTTTAAACAGACTACTGGATACACAATTGTTCAATATCTCAATTCTTTACGTATTAAAAAATCAAAAGAACAATTAGTGCGCTCCAATGATAAAATTATTGATATTGCCTATCGCGTTGGCTTTAACAGCCATACCCATTTTACTCGGGTCTTTACGCAAATTTGTAATGAGTCGCCAAATTCTTTTAGAAAACGACATTATTCTATGCAATCATAAATCAAAAGCCCTCTATCATTGGATAGGGGGCTTCTTTTATTTTTCAGTTTGTAAAGAAACTCAAAACAGCACTTATCATCTCAGAATAGGTTTAGCGTTCAATCTTTCGTTTTTTCAAAATTAGTTTATCCTTTCTCCACAATTGATATTCCAATCATTTCTTCAAGTTTGGCGCAAAACTTAATGACCTATGTTTTTTTCAAAGCTTTGACACTCTTTCTAATGGACAAGGAAACAGGTAGTATAACACTCTTTCTCGCAATCACCTGTCCTTCAAGACATTTTTTCATGAAATCTGCCGCAATCTCTCCTTTGACGTTAGCATCTTGATGAATACTGGTTAGAGGAGGATTGGTCACTCGACACCAATTGATATCATCAAAACCAATTACTGAATAATCTTCCGGCACACGTTTCCCGCTTTGTTGAATCCCAGACATAATGCCAGCAGCCATCACATCAGCGGTTGCAAATACAGCTGTGATATCCTCTCTTTTAGCAATCGCCTCACCTAAGGCTATCGTACTGGTCATAGAAACTTCACGTTCAAAGATTAGGGCAGGATCAAATGGAATATCAGCTTCTTCTAATGCTTTTTGATAGCCTTCAAGACGTTTACTTACAACGCCTCCTAAACGACTAATCGGTGGACAAGCAAAGGCAATTCGGTGGTGGTTTTGTCTAATGAGATATTGAGTCGCTAAGTAGCCACCTTCAAAATCTTCAAGCCCCACATTAATCATATTGTCATACGCTTCTAAATAACTATCAATGAGAACAACGGGCTTTTCTAATTTTCTCAGTGTTTCATAAAGTTCTTCATCTTTAAAAAGGCCTGTCATAAAAAGCCCATCCACATTCCAATTGGCTAAAAATGAAATCAAGTCTTCACTGTTGACAATGGTTCTTATCATTAAATAATAGCCACTTTCTCTTAACGTTTCCTCTACTGCACCAATAAAGGCACTGCGAAAAGGATCTTCAAGAAAATTACCACTTTTTTCAGGATCTAAGTGATTAATCAATGCCACTACTTTTGAAGAACGAGACGCCAGCGCGCGTGCTGACATATTGGGAATATATCCAACCTCTTTGATAATCGCATTGATTTTATCTTGTGTCTTTTGTGATACACGTTTCGCTCTACCATGAATAACATTTGAAACCGTCGTATTACTGACGCCTGCCATTCTTGCAATATCATCTATTGTTGCCATGTTCTACTCCTTCAAGATAGGATACGTTATACGTTAAACTTGTTTTCATCTTACCATGATTTAAAAGGCTTGTATAGAAAAAACGCTAGTGAACCGCATCCTATGGCTCTTCACTAGCGTTTTTAACTCTTTATCGGGCTAACCAACCGCCATCAACAGCTACTGTAAACCCATTGATATAATCTGATGCTGATGAAGCTAAAAAGACTACAGGACCTGCAAGGTCTTCTGGGTTTCCCCATCTTCCCGCTGGAATACGATCGAGAATCTCTTGGCTACGGTTTTCATCCGCTCTTAATTGAGCCGTATTATCAGTAGACATATACCCTGGTGCAATCCCATTGACATTGATGTCATATTTTGCCCATTCATTGGCAAGCGCTTTGGTAATTCCCATTACTGCTGATTTAGAAGCTGTGTAAGAGGGAACTCTAATGCCACCTTGGAAGGATAACATAGACGCAATATTAATAATTTTGCCCTTTGTCTTTTGTTCAACAACTTGTCTAGCAAACGCTTGAGACAAAAAGAAAACAGACTTCAAATTGACATTTAAAACATCATCCCAAGCTTTTTCAGTAAAATCAATGGCATCTTCTCGCTTAATCATTCCTGCATTATTCACAAGAATATCTACATGTCCCATTGTTTCACTTGCTCTTTTAACGATTTGTGTCAACTGATCTTGCTTCATTAAATCTGCTTCAATCGCCATAAATCTAACACCTAAACTTTCAATTTCACTTTTCAGTTCTGGATTTTGAGTTCTATTAATTGCGACAATATCAGCTCCTGCTTCAGCCAATCCAATAGCCATTGCTTTTCCCAACCCCTTATTACATCCGGTTACTAAAGCGACATTCCCTTTTAAGCTAAATGCGATCATTCATATCCTCCTTTATTAATCTCTTTTTTATTTTACCACTTCGTTTCATGAATCGTCCTAAATCGGTCTTTACTCTTTATGCTCTCTTATTATAACAAACGTGCACTCTACACTACTGTTATCAGACTAAAAAAGGCCTTATGTGAAACACACAAGACCTTTAAGCTAGCATTATTTTTCAAGTTGTCGATCAACTGATCCCATGTTAAAGTATTTCACTGCATTGTAATAGGCAATATTTTGTGCCATTTGACCCAACATATCCATATCATGTGGCAATAAATCTTCTTCTACCCACGTCCCAATTAAATTGGCAACAATTCTTCTAAAATAGTCATGACGGGTATAAGATAGAAAACTTCTTGAATCTGTTGTCATCCCAATAAAGCGACCTAACAAACCAAGTGATGCAAGGTCAGTTAATTGTTTTTCCATACCTGGAATATGATCATTAAACCACCACGCTGAACCAAATTGGATTTTTCCAGCATACTCTGGTCCTTGGAAACAACCCATTAATGTGCCTAGAACATAATTGTCTTTCGGATTAAGATTATAGATAACTGTTTTAGGTAAATTACTGTGATTTAAAATACCATCCAATAATTTTGCAAGTTCATCAGCAAATTGCATATCTGCCACAGCATCAAAACCTGTGTCAGCTCCTAAAGATGCCATCATCTTACTGTTCATATTGCGCATTGTACCAATATGAAGTTGCATAACCCATCCTCTTTTTTCATACATTTCACCATAAAATATCATCATGGCTGTAATAAAGGCATTTTCTTCTTCCACACTTAAGGCGTCACCATTGATTGCCTTTTGAAGTACCACACTCAATTCAGCATTTGACATACTCACATATGCTAATTGATCGAGGGCATGGTCAGATAAACGACAACCATGATCATGGAAAAAGTCAATTCTTATTTCAAGGGCTTTTAGATAATCTTCAAATGTTTGAATATCAAAATCAGTAACAGCTTGTAATTTTGAAAACCAAGGCTTAAATGTCTCTTTTGCAATGAGAAATGATTTGTCCGGTCTAAAAGCAGGGAGAACATCCACATCAAACGCTTCATCTGCTTTGATTTTTTCATGGTACTCAAGTGAATCTACCGGATCATCTGTTGTACAAATTAATTTGACATTAGATTGTTTGATGATCCCTCTTACAGATAACTCTTCACCTTCTAATAGGGCATTAGCATCGTCAAAAATAGCTTTTGCATTTTCAGGTTTTAAAATACGTTCATCGTTAAAATACTTCTTAAGTTCTAAATGACTCCAGTGAAAGAGTGGATTTCCAATGGCATAAGGCATGGTTTCACACCATTTTTCAAACTTTTCATAATCACTTGCATCACCAGTAATGAATTTTTCTTCAATACCATTTGAACGCATCGCACGCCACTTGTAGTGATCGCCACCCAGCCACGCTTCTGTAATAGAATCATATTTTTTATTTTCGTATATCTCTTTGGGATCAATATGGCAATGGTAATCATAAATTGGTAAATCTGCCATATAATCATGATATAAAGTTTTTGCTGTTTCAGTTTTTAATAGAAAATCTTTGTTTAAAAACATGGTCAATTCTCCTTTAGTTTCAATTATAGCGTCACACCTGTTTTGAAAATAGAAATTTCAGAATAGCCATTGATTTCATTTTTGGAAGGCTCACCACTGGCAATTTGAATAATAAGCGAAACAAAGTCTTCTAATAAATCTTCAAGCTTTAAAGATTCTTCATCGACTAGTATTCCAGCATTAAAATCAATCCAATGAGGCTTGTTCTCAAATAAAGGTGTGTTGGTTGATATTTTAACGGTTGGTACAAAAGTACCAAATGGCGTTCCCCTGCCCGTTGTAAATAAAACCATATGGCAGCCAGAAGCTGCAAGGGCTGTAGAAGCAATCAAATCATTACCCGGCGCTTCTAATAAGGAAAGACCTTTGGCTTTTAACCTTTCACCGTATTTTAAAACATCTTGAACAATAGCATGTCCACCTTTTTGGATACATCCTAAGGATTTATCTTCAAGCGTGGTAATGCCGCCCTCTTTATTTCCTGGTGAGGGATTTTCATAAATAGGTTGATGGTGTTTTTCATAATACCCTTTAAACTCATCAATCAAGTTGACAATTTGACCAAAAGTCGCTTCATCCTTGGCTCGACTCATTAAGACCGTCTCAGCACCAAACATTTCAGGCACTTCTGTTAATATTGTCGCTGCACCTTGGCTAATCATATAATCTGAAAAAAGACCTACAAGTGGATTCGCTGTAATGCCTGACAAACCATCTGATCCGCCACATTTTAGGCCAATATTCAAATGTGAAAGGGCTACGTCTTCACGGACATCTTTTTCAGCCAAAGTGACCAATTGTCCGATCATTTTAATGCCTTCTTCAATTTCGTCGCCCACCTTTTGAGCTTCTAAAAATAAGGTTCTTTCTTCATCATACTCACCCAGATTCGATTTTAACTGCTTGATATGATTGTTTTCACACCCTAAACCTAAAACAAGTACACCACCTGTATTAGGGTGTTTGATAATATCAATCAAAACCTTTTGAGTGTTCATATGGTCATCGCCTAATTGGGAACAGCCATAAGGGTGGTTCCATATTTTAAGTGGGATTTCTGTACCAGGATATCTTTTTTCATATTGCTTAATAATATTGGCTGCTGTACCATTAACACAACCGACAGTTGGTACAATCCACACTTCATTTCGGATCCCTACGTCACCATTTTGACGTTTAAACCCCTTAAATGTGCGATTATCATATTCAAAAAGTCTTTCTTCAAAATGAGGTGCATAGTCATATTTTAAGTGGCCGCTTAAAGACGTTTTAACATTATGAACATGAATATGCTCACCCGCTTTTATGTCTTCTTTGGCGATGCCAAAAACATGACCATATTTGATAATACTTTCTCCTGCTGAAATATCTTTCAATGCTATTTTATGTCCACGCGGAATGTCTTGTAAAGTTATAAGGTCTATTTGGTCGATTTTTAGGCGTCTTCCGCTAGCGATGTCTGTTAAAGCAACAATTACATCATCTTTTTCATGAATTCTAATCCACTCTTTTTTCATCATTATCTCCTTTTCTGTTTAAACAAATGTTTTGACGACAGATTGATAATCATTAGATTGAATCCGTTGAAGATAATCACATACTGTTTCTTCAACCCCTTCATAGCTTGTTAAATCTTCTCCCCAGAAAGATTGATTCGAAAGCACTTTGTGGACAAGTATTTGTATATCATCCGCTTCATTTTCCCATCTTTCATTAAAGAAAGCTAAAATATCAGCATCATCTTTCAAATCAATCACATCCCCTTTATAAAGTCTCACAAGGCTGGCAAAAGAGAATAAAATACGCTCAGGTAAAGCTTTGTTTTCATTAATATAAGTCACCATTGATGGTAAAACTCTTGTCTTGAATTTAGAAATCGAATTAAGGGCAATACTCGCCAAGTAATGTTTAATATATGGATTTCTAAAACGATCAATCACTGCTGCTTTAAAAGATTGAAGTTCTTCTAAAGACATATCAAGTGTTGGAATCACTTCTTGATCTAATAGCGCATTGATAAAAGGTCCCACTACAGGATCTTCAATGCTTTCTTTAACTTGGTCAATCCCATATAAAAGCCCCACTGGAACCAATGATGTATGGGCACCATTTAAAATTCTCACTTTTCGCGTACGGTAAGGTGTCATATCATCCGTCACAACGATGTTAAGCCCCGCTGCTTGGTGTGGTATTTTATCGTTAAGTGATTGAGGGCCTTCAATCACCCATAAATGAAAAAGTTCTGACTCACAAACCACATGGTCTTCACATCCCATTTCTTCATAAACTTCATTGATACGGTCTTTAGGGAAACCTGGCACAATACGGTCTACAAGGGTACTTGTAAACGTATTCGCTTCATTGATCCACGTTAAAAAGTCAGCTTCTAAAGCCCATTCTTGAGCATAACGCACAACAATTTCTTTAAGTTTTTTACCATTGTATTCAATTAATTCACATGGTAAAAAGATGATTCCCTTACTTCTATCACCACTAAAATGTTTATAACGATGGTACAACCAAGCAGTGACCTTAGCTGGAAAACTCTTTTGAACTTTGTCTAACGTATCCCCTGCTTCATAAGCAATACCAGCTTCTGTCGTATTAGAAACAATAAACTCGATAGACTCCAATTCAGCCAATTCTAAATACGCTTCATAGGATTCATAAGGATTCACAAATTGCTTCAATACATCAATGAGTGTCATCTTACGTACGGGTTCTCCATTTTCAATTCCATTCATAAAATGATGGTATAATCCATCTTGTTCAATAAATTTATCTATAAGACCAAATGGCATCGGTTGAACGACAGCTACACCTGCATTAAAATCCGATTTTTGATTCATTTCATAAATCATCCAATCAACAAATGCTCTTAAAAAATTACCTTCACCAAATTGTAAAACTTTAATAGGATAGTCCTTGTTACCTGCTAACATTGACTGATTTAAACGTTCCATATTTCCTCCTTGTTAACGTTAACAAATACCTTCAAATAAAAACCCATTAATTTAACTGGGCTTCATTTGCTAGCATTTAACGCTTCATATCATTATATCATTTCCTCATCAAAAAGGATTATTCTTTCTTATAAATAGGGTTCTATTTTACTCATACACCTTATTTGTGTTTTTAAACATCATGTCCATTGTCCTTTTGTCTTCATGCGAATCAAAGCGAGTCTCTTTCTACGATAACTTGATCGTAAACAAAGGTGTCACTTTTAACTGATTTATCATCAATTTGCTGTAACAAAAGTTCAATCGCCTTTTCAGTAATCATTCTCATCGGTCTTTTGACCGTTGTTAAGCTCGGGTAGGTATATTCAGAAATTACAGACCCATCAAAACCCATGACTTTAATTTCTTTTAAGCCTAGCTCTGAAAAACGCTTTTGTAAACCTACTGCCATATCATCATTATAACAAAAGACAGCTTGAGGAATCTTTTCAAATGCGGCAATTTGATTTCCTGCATCATAACCACTTTTAAAGGAATAATTACCCACAACAAATTGTGAGGATAAATTCAAATCTTTATATTGCTTAAGAGCCTTATCTATGCCTTTCCGTCTTAACTGACTTGCAACATTTTCTTTTGAACCTTCTACAAATGCTAAATCTCTAAACCCTTTTTGAATCATATATTCACATGCCTTATAAGCACCTGATCGGTCATCACTTAGTACACAGGTAATGCCTTTGTACTTTCTATTCATAATGACCATGGGAATACCCTTTTTTCTAACACTTTCAATAAATTCATCGTCTTCTTCCGACTGGCTGACAATTAACATGCCGTCAAAATTCTGATGGTTTAAACTTTCAAAAGTTGGTGAATCTTTAATAGAACCGATAATCAAACTGTAACGGCCTTTAATCGAACTGTATATACACGTAATGACTTCATTTAGAAATTGTGGTGAATTTCCCTCTACCATTGATGTAATATAAAGTCCAATATTAAAAAAACGATTTAATGCCAAATTTCTCCCATTGATATTTTTAGTATAATTTAAGTCTTTGGCAATTTTTTGTATCATTGCTTTGGTTTCTGGCTTAACTGACCCCGTATCATTTAAAGCTCTTGAGACCGTCATATGAGACACACCTGCTATTTTTGCTATATCTTTTATGGTTACGTTCACTAAAATTACCTCCCGTATTGATTAAATTATAGCAAACTGTTGATTTATCAACAATAGCCAGTTGCACTCAATTATTCGCCTTTTAAGCCAATTCGATGCCAAGTTACACCAAATTCATGTTGTAATTTCCATTTCTCACTTTTTTTATAATATAAACTGCCATGATTGCTGAAGCAATTCCTACAAGTCCATTACTAATCATCATTGCAATCCCAACGCTTTCACTCCCTAAATCAGTAAAGTGTTGAAGAATATATAAGGAGGGGATGCGAAAAGCAAAGAGTCTTAATAAACTTAAATACAGTGACAATTTAGTATAGCCAAATCCAAACAAAAGGCCATTAACCGAAGAGGTAATTGCTAAAGTGACTGCCGCAATTCGTTCATAGTAATAGATATTATGAATTTGCTGGGCAAAAACCAAGTCCTCTTTTGCAAATATACTGATAATGGGATCCATAAAAATGGTCATAAAAATAATGCCTACTGTTCCAATAATCAGATTAATGGTAAGCGTCTTATAAAAAGCTTGAATGGCTCTTTCAGGATTTTTGTTACCAATGTTTTGACTTATAATAGATGATTCCCCATCGCCAAAACCATTGGTTGGATTAGTCACAACGCCTCCTAGTGTATTAGAAATACCCAGTGCACCAACCACTGTCGCACCGTATCCAACACTCATAGAGTTAACGACTACTTTTCCAAAACTAAATAGAAACTTTTCTGAAAAGATAGGAAAGGCAACCGTTAAAAGGGGTAAAAGAAAAGATTTTTTAATCACAATATCTTTTCTAGAGAATCTCAAAGGATTCTTTTTTCTAAAAGTTGAATAGATTGCAAAACTTGTCATAAACAAGTGAGAACACATCGTCGCAACCGCCATCATCGTTACACCAAAGTGCAGGACATAGACAAAGAAAACAGTCAGTGTTAATTTAATCACCAAGACTCCAATATTTAAAAAGAGTATATTCTTTGTATTGCCCTTGGCTTTTTCAGTTGCAATGAATAGATTGTTAAAGAAAATCAATGCAATCATGAATATTTGAATAATAAAATAGTTACGCCCCACGGCAATTAACGCTTCTGGTGTTTTTGAAAACCTTAAAATAGGCTCTGCCAGTGGTACTAAAACAATAATCAGAAAAATACTAATGGTAAATGCTAAAGCAAATAGGGTACTGATGTATTTCTTGGCTTTGTCCATGTCACCTGCACCGATAACCCGAGCGACAAGAATACTCCCACCCATTGAGATAGCTGCCCCAATTGAATTGATCATAATTTGAATTTGATTAAGATAGGCAATTGCCGATACAGAATCTGACCCTATATTGGATGCAATGATGGTATCCATCATCCCAAAAATATGATTAAAGGCATTATAAATTGCCAAAGGCAAGGAAATCCACAAGACAACTCTCCATAAATTACCATTTAGAATAAATTGTCTTCTTTCCATATCTGTCATTTTTGTTTTATTAAACATACACTTCCTCTAATCAAATAAATGAGTCATAACCCAAATGCTTTAAATGTTTTGCAATAATACCTGCAAAAGTGACAGCCCCTTCAACACTTAAATGCGTGTCGTCCTCAACACCATTAGGAAAAGACGAATACTGCCCTGATGGATAGTGTAAAAACCACGCTTTAGATGCCTCTTCACCCTTTTCTTCTAGCAGTAGACGACTTTCTTCATACAAGGGAATATAAGCAATTTCTTGGCTCTCAGCATATGTTTTCATTGCTTCAGGATAAGCCATATGAATACCTTCTGGTACACTGCCGTTTTTAAATCGTCTCCGCGTCAAAGGCGAAATCAAAATCGGTTTTGCTCCATGGTCTAAAGCTACTTTTACGTATTTCTCTAAGTAGCTTTCAAAGGAGCCAAATGGATCTGTATGTCTTTCTTCATCTTCTTTTTCGTCATTATGCCCAAATTGGATTAATAAGAGATCACCCGACTGAATCTGTTCTTCCACAGCTTTAAGCCTTCCCTCATTGAAAAAACTCTTACTTGATCTTCCGTTTTTAGCATAGTTGTTAATTTCAAGGGGGCTTTCAAGGTATAAATGCAACATTTGTCCCCATCCCATTTGTGGGTAAGTTGTAATGTCATTGAATTGTACCGTTGAATCCCCAACAATAAATAATCTCATGGTCACTCCTTATGCCCTATTGATACAATGAATGTCAACTAAATCATACGAAAAATCCACATTGGTTTTTTCTCCGACTCCAAACGTACCAAAAGTCGCACCTGTAAAACGTTTGCCGATTGATATGCCTTCATCGCTAAGATAATCGGTTTTATCAATCTCAAATATTTTTTGCCAGCCCTTAACCTCAGAATGATACCAAAAGGATCGCTTCAATCCTTGGGTCGTCATTTTAAGCATAATCTGACCTGACTCAACTGGAAATGTACTCCACTGAATGGCGTTATCATTTCCTCTTTGTTCTTCTAAAAAAAAGTGTGGTTCGGCATTTTGAATAACAACACCAAATTTTAGAAAACTATGTGTGTCGTAGTAGGCGGTTAATCCAAATTGGCAAGTCTCTGTTGCATGTCTGTAATCAAATACCATATCAACTTCAAAGTGCCAATGGGTTTGCCTTAACACCATTGTATTTCTTTTATGTTTATCCGATAATGGTAAACTATCGGGATAAAAGCGTATAAAACCATTATGATAATCTCTAATAATTCTTGAAATTTCTGGTGTGCGTACAAATAACCATTGATGTTCAAAAATACTTTGAGGCAGATGAAAGGCTAAAACCTCACGCCAACCTTTTGGTTTTCTTTGAATACTACTTGGCCCTCGATTGCCATTAACCATAGGCCATCCCTCTTCTGACCAAGTAACAGGATCAAGACAGGTTTCTCTTCCTAAAATAGTATACTGACCTTCATATCGTCTCCCACAAAGGTAAACCATCCACCAATCACCATGAGCATCCTCCATCATTTTAGCATGTCCAGAACGCTGTATAGGGTCAAGTGAATTCCGTTGAATCATGATTGGATTGTAAGGGCAAGCTTCATAGGGACCTTTTAGGTCTAAGGCACGCGCAATACTCACCTGATGATTCATCCCCGTCCCCCCCTCTGCAAGTAGACAATAATAATAGCCATTGCGCTTGAAAAGATGAGGTGCTTCGGGTGCTCTTTTGTTTGAACCATACCATATCAGTTCTGATTCTGAAAGTTTCTCAGAACCCAGTTCATTAATTTCAAATAAACGGGCGCCGCGATTTAAAAGCATATAACGCTTGCCATCATCATCAGTAAAAATAGAGGGATCAATCCCATCTTCTTCAATATAAGTAGGATGCGAATACGGTCCTTGGGGTTTTTCAGAATAAACCACCATTTGCTTCCTCAAAACGTCTTCTGTATCATTCATTCGCAAAGTCGCTGTAATAAAAAATTTACCTTGATTATAAGATATATCCGGTGCCCAAATTCCACGACCATCCTCAAAATCCGAAAGATCTAAATCATTAGGATCTGTTACAGCATGTCCAATAACTTGCCAGTGAATCAGGTCTCTTGAATGATAAATGGGAATCGCCGGGAAAAAAACAAAAGTTGATGTTACCATATAATAATCTTTGCCCACGCCTATAATGGATGGATCTGGATTAAAACCTCTCATAATAGGATTACGATAGTAACCTTCTTGAAATTGATACTGGTCTTCATAGTAATCTATAACCCCTATCGCCTTATGTTTCACCGCTAAATCATAGGGGATTTCTCCCTTGCTATTGGCTCGATAAGGGTCTTCTCCTACCCGAGTAATCAGGTAATCTACGAGATCAACATTGTCATACATTGAAGCATAATGCAAAGTCGTTTGATTATCAGGGTCTGAAATATTCATGCTACATCTAGAATATTCTACTAGATATTTAACCATATTATAGTCACCCTTCCGAGCAGCAATAAATATCGGATAAAGACCGTTTTCGTCTGGTTTTTCAACCCATTGAGGATTTTCTGATAAATAGTACTTCAATGTTTCTAAATCGCCATTCTGCACAGCCTTAATTGGATTACTCCCCCCGGTGTCACTCATGACCTACTTGCTCCTTTCTGAACAATTCAGTATAAGCAAGTAAAAATGGGGCAACGCCTTTGGCATCATTTTGAACAACGGGTTCAGAAATATAGTAGTCATAAGTGCCATCTCTCTTATCTTTGCCACCTAATCCTGCTACCAAACAAATCCCACCCAGTTCAAGTTCGCCTTCATCATTGACTTCTAAATACTGTTTTTCAATGCCCTTAAACGCTTTATAGCCATACTGCCAGTATCTTTCAGGTAGGATTTCCAAATTAACCCCCTTCATAATCGCATAGCTAATCATTGCACTGCCACTGGTTTCCAAATAATTACCGTCTAAGTGACCTTTGTCAATTACTTGATACCACATACCACTGCTCTCGTCTTGAAACTGAATTAGAGCGTTGATTGTGTCTTTAAAGCGTGCCATTAAGGCTCTATATTCATAAAACATTTGTTCATCCATTTGTTCAATCGTATCAACAAGTGCCATCGCATACCAACCCATAGAGCGCGACCAGAAATTTTTTGAAAGGCCTGTCTCTGGATCACACCAAAACATTTCTTTACTCTCATCATAACCATGATATGAAAGGCCTGTCTTTTCATCTCTCATCTTGTCGTGAACTGTCTGAAACTGCATAAAAATATCTCTATACTTGTTCAGTTTGTTAAATTTTGTTTCATAAGCCATATAAAAAGGTTGCGCCATATAAAGGCCATCTAGCCATACTTGATTAGGGTAGATTAATTTGTGCCAAAAATTACCGCTCTTCGTTCTCGGATGCTCCATTAAAATTTGGTATAAAAAATCAATGGCATTTTTATAAATCTTTTTACCTGTTAATTCATAAAGGTCAAATAATACTTTTCCCTCATTGATATTATCAATATTATATTGTTGAGGATTGAGTCCCTTTATTGTGCCATCTTCTTCAAGAAAATGACTGATATAGTCATCAGAAAAAGCCAAATACTTCTTGTCTTCTGTTATTTGATACATTGATAATATCGCTTTGATCATACAACCATCAATATAATTCCACTTGGCTTTTCTCCCTTGTTTTTTCACCTCAATATTCCAAGCTGGATAATCAGGTGTGGATTTTTCTATCAATTGGTCCATATAGGTTTTAATTCTATCCATTGCACTATTACCCCTTAAAATTTGATTTGATACGGTCTACCTTATCGGTTTGAATCGCTTGACCTTCATAACCCGTGATTGTCATATCCTTAATACTGACTTCACGTACATTCATAAAATAGAGTCCCAAATGTTTTACAGGATCAGTATAAGACATCATCGCAGGTGTCCCCACTTTAGCTTCCTTTTTAAAGTGGATACTTACCTTTTCAAAGCTTACACTCTCTATAGGCATTTCAGGAAGTCCCGCAAAATATCCTCCTGCCACTTCTGCACCTGTGCAGACAATCTCTTCAAAATGAAATCCCCCTAAATGAGGCGTCCAATCATCAACAGGATACTTTTCTTTACTCCATACATATTCGCTTTTACCATCTGGATCACAGAAATAAAACATATTCACAACAAAAGGCGTTAAAACATCATCCATGACAATATTTTTAAAAGTAACGGCTTCAATAACCGCATACTTGCCCCTTCCGCGTCTGGTCTTAATTCTCAAGCCACGATCCGTTTGTTTAAAGATACATCTTTCTACCGTAATATTTTTAACGCCGCCAGACATTTCACTGCCAATCACTACTGCACCATGACCATACTGCATAATACAGTTTCTAATAATAAAATCTTTAGATGGTCGATGATAAGTCATACCCATATATAGTTTGCCTGCCTTAATGGCAATACAATCATCACCTACAGAAAAATTGATACCAATCAACCTCAACCCTTCACAGGATTCAGGATCAATACCATCTGTATTCGGCGAATTTTTATCGTTAGTAATAGCAATATCAATAATATCAATATTCTTAGATAAATACGGATGGATAGTCCAGCATGGGGAATTTTGAACATTTATCCCTTGAACTGTAATATTTTCACACTGGTTAAGGAAAATCATTCTTGGGCGGTATGCGCCCCCTTTTTTTACTCTAGGGTAGTCCCACCAATCTGCATTTTGTGCATCTCCATCTAATGTGCCCTTGCCAATAATATTTACATTTTTTACGCCAATACCCGTAATGAGGCTGGCAAACATATCGAGAGGATTGCCTTCCCAAGTCCCGAGTAAGTACTCTTCTTCTTCATTATTGGCTAGAGTATAACCTGGCAATATAGGAAAACGAGACCGGTCATGACTGAGTTTTAAAACAGCACCTTCATCCAATTGAAGAGTGATATCATCTTTAAGAAAGAGAGGCGCTACCAAATATTCACCTTTTGGAATACGAACAGTTGTCCCCTTAGGTGCAGCCAAAATAGCACCTTGTATAGCAGGTGTATCTTCATGAATGCCATCACCTATTGCACCAAACTTTTTAACATTTAAACAAAGCCACTCATCATTTGTTTTAAAAGTGGTTTGACAAAATCTTTTTTCACGCGTAACTAACTCTATTTCATATGATGTATTGGGTTGTAAATCAAATAAACTAAATACATTCTTATTTTCATTTTTAATAACGACTGTTCCATTTAAGAGGACATCGTAATTTTCCTCACATTTGTAAGCTTGATTATTATCAATCTCAAATGTCGCACTTCTTGATGTGATTACAAGTTGATTCAAAGCCATTTTACACCTCTTGGTTTTGATATAATGTGATTAAGTCAATCATAATTGACTTTTGTTTCATCAATAGCGTTGTGAACAATGTCACCGCTATTATATTCAGCATCTCATTGGATAATACAAGAAAACACGCGCTTAAAAGATCTTCTCCCATGAATGCCATAATTACGCCTCTTATTATTACAATAGAAAGATAACCGACAAGTACATAGGGAATCGTTAAGCCCGTTTCAGATTTGAGTTTTTGTTTCGTTATTTTCATCATAAAAAAGTAACTGCTAATAATACCAGCATTGCCTAAACCATATATTAGTAATGTTCCTAAATCAGCATGGTTCATGAACAGGACACTGATGATGCCTGTTGCCACAGAAAGCAGTACACCCACAATCCCCCATCTATACATCAATATAAATGAAGCCAATAAAGAAATTGAAAAATAATATCCTGAATAAAAATCTTTAAGTGCCTTGGCACCTATCCATTCACTAAAGATGACAAGTCCTAAGAAAAATATACTGTCAAACAATAATGCTCTATTTTTATCGCTCATAACCTTCCTTCCTCTTTTAAAAATGAAGAGGAGATTTGCGGGAGCCAAGCCCCCGCAAATCAAATCCATCATTATTGAATTGTATGATAAGCTTGGTTTCTGATTGTTTGATCAATTTCAATCCCTTTATCTACTAAATCTTGTTTAAATTGTTCTTTAGTAGGTACTGAATCTGAAGAGTTAGGAATCTTAGTTCCGAAACCGTATTTGATAATTCTTGTTTGCCATTCATCATAGTATTGACCATAAGTGTTAATACTTGATGCTTCGATTTGATCTTCATTAAGTGGTAAAATCGTTGGCATTAAACGTCTTTCTGGTGGTACATCTGTAGAAAGTGACGCTAATTTCGTTGTAGAATTAAGAATTCTATCAATCCCATTTTTGTAATGTTCATTTGAAACTTGTTGTTCAAGTGCAATGGTTTGTTTGACATGACCTATACCAAATGTTGCACCAATGAAACCTCTCATGAAGTTTGACCAGTTACCATTTGCATAAGTGTCTCTATCTACCATAAATTGATCAATTAACTTAGGAACTTGTTTACCGCCAATTTCAGTGTAATCATTCCAGTATAAGCCTTTAGGACCAAAACTCATTACTGCAAGACCATCTTCTGTGAATGGGTAGTCAAGTAATCTTAAAGCAGCATCTAATTGGTCATCTTTAGTGTTAGTTGTAATTCCCCAACCACCTTTTGTTTTAACTGAACGGTTAGATTCTGCATAGTGTTCAAATTCGTCATTAAACCAAGGTGCTGCAGCTGATACAACAGGTTCAAATACGGTACCGTATTGTGCTTGTAAATCTTCTGGAATTAAGTCATGAAGTGCAACAGTAGACGCTGCATAGTCATAAGCTAAGAAACCATCATTAGTTTGGAAGTTAATGCTTCTGAAATCTGTTGTTTGTCCTTTGGCTTGGTCAAAATCTTCAAGTACTAAGCCTTCTTGGTATAATTTATGAAGGTTATCAAGTGCTGTTAAGAATTCATCAGTATCTCTTGCATCAACAACATTATCATCACTATCTAAATAGTAAAGACCATTTCTAGAATCAATCCCTCTTACGCCCCAAATCGTTGCAAGCATTCTTGCTTTATCATCATCTTTAACTCTTCTTGGGAAGTAAATTGTAAGATCTTTGTTTTCACCAGTTAAATAAACAGGATTAGCTTTAACCGCTCTCATTAATGCGATTAATTCATCTGCATCATAAACTGCATTTGAACTTGTAAATAGTTCAGAACGTTTAGTATAACCTGTTTTATCATTCATGTAGTTTGCATCAATATAATCTTTTAAAGATTGAACTAAAGTCGCGCCGTTTTTAGTATCAAGATTATTTTGAATGTCAATGATATTGTCTGCAATTTCAAAGTTTTGAGTAGAACCATCAGTCATTTCAATTTCTTTACCGTTTGAGTAGTCATAGAATGGTTCGTAAACTGTATCGATTGTTCTGTCAGTATCATAAGCATCAGTATCTTCATCTAACAATTTTTGAACCCAGTCGATTCTCATGATAAACATTCTTTCAAGTTGGTCAATATCATCAAAATAAGGCGTTAAATAGATATTGCCATCTGCTTGAGTTAATGAAGCTGCAACAGTTGGATTTTCATCTAAGAAAGCTTTGAAGTTAGGTAATTTGTCCCAGTGTTCATTAAGCGGTACGAAGTAACCTTGTACACCGTAGTCACTTAACATTCTTGGTGTCCCAACAAATACATTTGCATCTTCAAATTGTGTTGCTGCTGCTTGTTCTAATAATAAGTCTTCTTTTGAACCTGATTTAGGTGTTTTATCGACAATATTAAGGTTTAATTTGTCGTTCATATATTGCCATGTAGGCAGTAAATCACCTTTTTTATAAGTGGTTCCATCTGGAGCAGTAAAAGGTGTCGATTCATTAAACGTAATAAATTTTTCACCATTATAAGTTACGTAAACTTCTACGTCTGCATTCACCCATGAAGCAGGATCTACTTCAGCTGGTGTTTGGTTATCAGCTGATTGATCGTCAGCAGGTGTGTCATTATTTGTTGCTGGCTCATTTGTTTCTGATTCCCCGTTTAATGCTGCATTCATGTCTTGGCCACCGCAGCCTACTAAAGATACCACCATGATTAATGCAAGCAATAAAGAAACTAATTTTTTCATCATTACCCTCCTAAAAAAATTGACTTGATAGTTACTTTCTTAACTCTGATATTCTCCCCATAAGTCTGATAATTGCCGTATCATAGACAAGCATAAAAACCCCAAATAAAAGTGGTTCAACACCGAACTTAATCACGCCATTACCATAACCCATGATTGAGTTAATGAGCATATTAATAATTTGATAAGTCATTGCGACAAAAATCGTTAATACCCAGCCATACAACACATAGAGTAAAATACGAAAAGGGCTTTTGGTTTTTACCGCTAAATATTTATGATAAATTTCTTCTTTTCCGCAAATGCCTTTGACGACAAAACTCACAACAAATGTTTGAACGAGTCCTAAAACAAGCCCCAGTGTAAATATTGTATCTATGACGCTGGTCATTAACATAGGCATGCCGAAACCTACGAAATAATAAACAGCCGCATAGCACCACCACTTAGCTATCCCCACCTGAATGGGAACAGGGATAGCCGAAAGGGGTGAAATTTTATAGGGGTCTAATTTGTTTTTGTCTTTCTTCTTTTTTTTCATTGTCACTCCTAAATGTAAAGTGAAACTTGATCTTGTTTCTTAAAAAAGAATACCGTTGCAAAAATCACTGCGAGGATTGTAAGTCCAACACTTACGCCCATGAAACCAAAGGATTTCATTATTTGAGTATTCATGACAACATCTTCATACATTGCAATTTCACCTACTGTCGTCTTCATATAGAAAACAGCAAATAGAATTTCAACAATTGATGTCAAATAAGTCATGAGTAATGTAATCCCAGATTTCTTGTTAGAGAAATTTACGCCATTAAGAATATTGATAATTGTGAATAACACAAATCCAAACATAAAGAATCCTATGATTGTTGAATAGAGATTAATAATCATGTTGATATGTGTTGTGATAACCATGGCCTGAAACAAACCGCTCAATACGAGGAGTCTACTTGTCCACTTATTTAAATTTGCCTTTTTGCGTTTCATCAATCAAAACCTCCACTACTATCTAATGCGTTCTTCAGTCTCCTTATCGAAGAAGTGCGCCTTATCCATATTTAAAGTGACTTGTATATGATCACCCATCTCAATTTGGTGTTTTGATTCTGTATTGACTAATACGCGCGAATCGCCAATCATTGCATAGATAATAATTTCTTTCCCTAATAATTCAAACACTTCTACTTCAACATCGACTTTGGCTTCTGGATGTTTTTCTAAAACTTCACCATCTAAGTGAATATCTTCTGGTCGAATTCCCAATGTCACCTCTTTGCCTTCATAGCCTTTAGCCTTTAAAAGTTCATATTGTTGAGATGAAATTTTGAATCGATTGCCTGCCGATATAAAGCTACCATTTTGAATTTTTCCTTCTACAAAGTTCATTGGTGGTGTACCAATAAACCCTGCAACAAATTTATTATTTGGAAAATCATAAACATCTTTAGGTGAACCAATTTGTTGAACATATCCCATACTCATAACAACAATTCTATCTGCCATCGTCATCGCTTCGATTTGGTCATGTGTTACATAAACCGTTGTTGCACTCATTGCTTTGTGCAGTTTAATCAGTTCTGTTCTCATTTGAACTCTTAATTTAGCATCAAGATTTGAAAGCGGTTCATCCATCAAGAAGACTTTAGGATTTCTGACAATGGCACGACCTAATGCAACCCTTTGTCTCTGCCCTCCTGATAGTTCTTTAGGCTTTCTTGTTAAATAAGCATCTAAGCTCAATATTTTAGAAGCTTCCATGACTTTTTCATGAATCACATCTGAATCTTCTTTTTTTAGCATTAAAGAAAAGGCCATATTGTGGTATACCGTCATATGTGGATAAAGGGCATACGATTGGAACACCATTGCAATATCTCTTTCTTTTGGTGCTAAATTGTTAATTTGTTTTCCATCGAGAACAAGTGACCCACTTGTTATTTCTTCAAGGCCTGCAATCATTCTAAGTGTAGTTGATTTTCCACATCCAGAAGGACCAACAAAGGCGATAAATTCACCATCATTTATTTCTAAGTTAAAGTCAAATACTGCCTGTACACCATTTGGATAGACTTTATTGACATCTTTCAAAATCATATTAGCCATTTTAGTTATTTCCTCCTAATTCTTCTCCATAATAGTCACGTAAGGCTTTCGCTTTTCTATAACTGACAAGGCCTGCAATCAAAAGCAACACAGCCATCACTATGAGTGCTCCTGCTGACCGATACCCTGCATTAACGATTGCTTGTCCTGTGATAATACTTACATCCTCACCTGTTGCAACGAGAGCACCGCCTTGTGCCAATAGCATTTTAGGCATATAAAAGATTCTTGCTAAATCAATGAGGGCAAGTATCATGAAGTTGATACTCCAACGCAAATCATGACCTTTTACTTTTTCCATCCCTAAGAAGATAGCCATAAAGGTAATTAAATTGAAACCAATTTCAATCCCAATATGATAGCTGATTTCTAAGTGATTCAGTGTGACAACTAAATAGTACATATTCACTAAGAAAGCTGCCAAAATAAAATTGTAACCTAATTTATTTTCTTGATAACGCATTTTTTCAATTTTCAAATTACGTTGCATTTATTTGCCTCCTTCTGGTTTTAACCATGAATTAATAATGAGTAATACCGCAAATACTGCAAATACAACGAAAAACAGGAATCCAAAATCAAATACAAATGTTGATAATTGATAATCTGGATAATAGAGCTGAATCGCTTCAACATCAATGGTTAAATATTTTGTTTTAAATACGTTAAGGTATTGTAAAACAAAATAAGAAATCCAAATGGCACCAAGCCCATTAGCTGTACCAATGATTTTGGCTGGTAGGTTTCTATTACCATGGTTATATCCCACAATAAAGAGAACAAATGAACCTAACATAACAGCAAGTGAATAATTGAATATTTTTCGATTGTATAATTGTAACAAGTCATACAGATTACGATCTGCACTTCTTATTTGAACAAAATTTGTAAAAAACCCAAGCGAATACACGAAAGCACCAATTGCTAAAGCTGCATATATGAGTGTAACCGCTCTCATTATTTTGCTTCTTTTCATCTTTTCCTCCCGTATATTCTAGCCTTTTACCCCGCCGACATTTACACCTTTAACAAAATACTTTTGTAAATACGGGTATATGATGATAATTGGAATAATCGAACATACTAACATACCATAAATAATCGCTTCAATTGAATAGCTTTGTGCTAAACCACCGATTTCATCTGATATTTGTTCAATCATTTCAAATTTCGTTCTAAGATAAACTTGAAGTGGCACATCATTCGTATCACTTAATAATATTCTCGACCAGAAGAAACCGTTCCAACGGCTCAAACCTGTAAATAACGTTACCGTTGCAATAGAAGCCTTAGACATTGGAATATAAATTTTTGAAAGAACACTGAACTCATTCGCACCGTCCATAATAGCTGCTTCTTCAATCTCACTTGGAATACTTTCAAAATAGTTTCTTAGGAGAATAACATTAAAGGCTTGTACACCAAAGGCAATAACAATTCCCCAACGGTTATTAACACCCATATTGACATAGTTAATATATGTTGGAATCATCCCTGCTGAAAACCACATAGTAAATACAAGCAAGAAGTTAAACTGTCGTCTAAATAGTAATCTTTTTTTCGAAAGGGCATAAGCACCTGTAATCGAAATAAACATAGCATAGATTGTTCCGTAAAAAGTATAGAACAATGTGTTGGTATATGTGATCCAAAACGTTTTATCGTTAAAAATATACTGATATGCCCCAAATGTGATTTCTTTTGGCAAAAGGAAAATCTCACCACGTTCAAAAGGAATACGACCACTAATAGATGCCGAAACCGTATAAATGAACGGATAAATCGCTAAAATTGCAAATGCACCAACTAAGACATGAGCCATAATGGTAAATATCAGTTCTGATTTGTCTAATCTTTTCATTTATTAACTCCTTAAAATAGCGATGTTTCTGAAATCTTTCTACTAATATAATTAGCTCCAAGGACAAGTACCATGGCAACAAGTGAATTGAAAAGTCCTGCTGCTGTTGCTATCGAAGGATTAACTGCATTTTCTCCCATCCCTAAACGATAAACAAAGGTTTGAAGTACATCCGCTGTTTCATAAATACTTTCATTATAAAGTAAGAATACTTTTTCAAAACCAACCGCTAGCATTTGTCCAACCCTTAAGATCAACATAATAGTAAGTGTGGATGCCATACCTGGCATAGTCACATATCTGATTTGATCAAATTTTGAAGCACCATCAACTCGCGCTGCCTCATAGTTACTTGGTGGAATTGCCATAATTGCAGCAAAGTAAACAATTGATCCATACCCCGCACCGACCCAGATATCGGATACAACATAAATCGCCCTAAAATACCCTGGCTCATACAATAGTTTAGCATCTGGTCCAACTGCCCCAACCATTTGTAAGAGATGTGTTACAATCCCCACTTGACCGTGACTGTTAGAAACAAGCATGGCTATCAAAGTCGTAATAATAACTTCTGATATAAATTTAGGTAAATACGAAAATGTTTGCGTAATACTTCTAAAAGCAACATTTTTAATTTCACTAAAAAGTAATGCTAAAATAATTGGTGCAGGAAATCCAAATAAGATACCGTAAATATTAATCATAAACGTATTTCTAAGTGCTCTCCAGAATTCATGACTTGCGCTTCCAAACATTAACTCTTTAATATAGTAGAAACCAGCAAAATCACTTCCCAATACGCCATCAATAACTTTGTATTTTTTGAAGGCAACAAGTACACCACCCATTGGTTTATATCGCCACAATACAAAGAAGATGATAATTGGAATCAACAACACATATAGCGCCCAGTCTCTCTTAAGTACTTCAAGATAGTACGTGAGCTTACTATTTTTCTTTTCTTGGCTGTCCATATTTCCTCCTGATATAGTTCGCTTCCCAAAATGTTCACCGTAACATTTTAATGTCTCTTTATACTTTTTTTATGTTTCTTGTATGTTAACGCAATCATTTTAATGCTTTTTTATAGACAGCTTTCGGTGTCTATCATGATTGGATTAACTATATCTTGAATTCATTCAAAAGTTTTTAATTATGTTAGCGTTAACATTTTGGCCCAAAAATTAAATTCCCACTATTTCTTTTAACCAACTAATCGCTAATTCTACCCAGACCCCTACTCTAAGGCTATCTTCACCCCTATTGTTATTTTCTACCTCTGATGCTAAAGACATACCATGTGCACCATGTGAAAAAATATGCAATTCGCTTAAAGGCTGTTCTTGAGATAATCTTTCGTAAAAGCGCATTGAATGCTGGTAAGAAACACTCTCATCATCTCTAGTATGCCACATAAATACAGGTGGCACTTCTGAATGAATTTGAGTTTCCAGTGACAATTTTATCTTTAATTCATCTGATCCTTTTTCCCCCAATAACGTTTTTAGAGATCCTAAGTGCGGTGTCTTTACCATCGATATCACAGGATATGCTAACAATAAAGCGTCTGGCCTAGCGGATGCATCCTCTCCATCAACAACTGGAAAAAGATCTTGATCATTATATAATGTTGCAAGTGTTGCGGCAAGATGCCCACCTGCTGAAAACCCTACGACTACAATGCCTCTAGGGTCAATGCGATACAAGTTTGCTTGCGCCCTAATGTGGCGGATTGCTTTACCTGCATCATAGAATGGTTCATTATATGTGGTTGGTTTCACACGGTAGCGTAAAACAGCTGCATGATAACCTGCTGCATTAAACCTTATCGCAACGGGTTCGCCCTCTGCTTTAGAGACGTGGTCATAACCTCCGCCAGGAAAAATAAGTACAAGCGGCCTTTCATTTTCGCCATCTAGTAAATATAAATCTAAAAACGCGGATGCATTATGCCATAAATCTAAACTAACATGCTTCATGAATATCCCCCATTCATTTTCTTTATTGTATCATGAAAAATTAACATTGAATTTACATTTCTTGTTGTCCTTTTTACAATTCTTGTCCTTTGTTAAAAATTTAGCTTGTATATTGCCGTTTTTAATTTATCATAAAGATAACGTTAACATTAATAAAGGAGATCTTATGTATATAATAGCAAAAGACGGTTCTGGCGATTTTGCTTCTTTTCAAGAAGCGATCCACTTTTTAAAATTAAAACCTGCCGTTTCTCAATTGCCTTGGACAATTTTTGTTAAAAATGGGCTCTATGAAGAAAAAATAGAAATCGAGAATCTTAATCTTCATATTATTGGAGAAAGTCAATCCGATACGATTTTACGCTACAATGCAGGGGCTTATGACCTAATGCCTGATGGTCAAAAACGTCAAACTTTTCGAACAGCCACTTGCTTTGTCGCTAGTGACTATTTTGCAGCTGAAAACTTGACCATTGAAAACAATGCTGGAGATGGCCGTCAAGTTGGGCAAGCCATTGCACTTTATCTTGACTGTACTTATGCAAGCCTCAACAACTGCCAATTATTAGCCAACCAGGATACCTTGTTTCTAGGTCCTTTGCCACCTTCTGAAAGAATTCCCGGTTCTTTCATTGGCCCAAGACAATATGCCGAAAGGAAGCCCACCTATTCTCAATTTAGTCACTGTTTCATCAAAGGAGATATTGATTTTATTTTTGGTAGTGGCAAAGCCGACTTTGTCTCATGTGATATTTTTTCCAATAATCGCAACCAGCCTATTAACGGCTATATCGCCGCCCCTTCTACCCCAAAAGGACAAGAAGATGGCTTTCAATTTATTAACTGTCACCTCATTGCAGACCCTTCAATTGAACCTGCTAGTGTCTATCTAGCTCGTCCTTGGCGTCCTTTTGGTCGGGTCTTGTATTATACCTGCAAAATGGACAACCATATTCATCCAGAAGGTTGGGACTTATGGGGAAATCCCGACAATGCAAAGACCGTTCATTTTATGGAGGTAAACACTGATACAAAGGAAAACCAAGAACGCCCACCCTATATAGAACATCAGTCTCATCCTTCATTAAAGTAAAGTTGTCTATGTATCCTAAAAAAGGTCCTATCCACCGTATCAATACCGTGAATAGAACCTTTTTTTATAATCGTTAATCGTATCATCATCTTTTTTATAAAGCATCGCCTGCCAGATTAATCCAATAATGTCTTACTAATTTTTGATTCACCATGACTTTCCGTTCAAGCTTTCCACCATTGTTTTCAATAACTTTAATAGAACCTACATTGCTATCATCACATGTTAACAAAACACAGTCATATTGATGTTGAATCAATCGAAGAAAATCATTTAGCATCTGTGTCGCTATACCTTTGCGTCTCATTGAAGGAATAATCCCATAGCCAATATGACCACCTGTTAACTTGAGTTGCTCATTTAAAGTATGCCTTAAATGGATCGCTCCCACAATTTCACGGTCATCATCAAGATAAAAATAAAGTGTCGATGGTACAAATCCCTGCAAAAAGACATCTTCTTGTTCATCATCATGCCATTTGGATAACTGCTGCCTAAAAAGATGATCAACTGGTCTTGCAGCCATTGGCACAATTGTGGCACCTTTTACATCCCACGCCTTTAAAAATCCTTTGTATTGTAATTCGCTGATATCATTGTATTTTACAAGCTGATACACATGGCACTCCCCCTTATTTTTTAATATAAAGCACACCTCATGATGAACCCACAATTAATTCTTCTTCAATAAGTCCATCTATTAAACGTTCCAAAAAATTGAAAATCATTTTCACTTTTTCAATATCTCTTAAATCATCAAGTTCACTGTAATAAATCACTGGATCATCTTTTGAAATGCCTTTATCAATTGATTTCAATTCTTTTCCTCTATCTATTTTAAAATGAAGTTTAGGATGATCTAACATAAAATGATAAATGTTACTCCTACTCAAAAAAGATTTTACTCTTGTTAAAGGCTCACCTTGAATAATGAACTGATCGTCAAAAGGACCATACCCCACTTCTATATCTTGCATGCCTAATTTCTTGCCTAAGTCAGCCAAGAAACTTCTAGCGTAGACATTGACTTTGATAGGTTGAAGCAATGTAAGGGCTGCATAGACATAAGTAGTGATAATCATCGTGCCCCCTGTACTCACTGTGTACGTTCTCATTTTTAATGTAATCCCCCGATAAGGTTTACTAATGCAAGCAGTCTTTAATAATGACTCTTCTTCTGTCACACTGCCACCGATACTTTCAGCAATCAATTGATAACTTTCACTTTTATTCGGTCCTAATAGTCCCATTCAATCGCCTCCTCTTATTCCTATTATAACCACAAAATATAAAGAAAGCGTTAAATTTCTCGTAAGATTCAATCATTTTTATTTTTTAAGTTCATCATAAGCATAATCTAATTCTTCAAGACGTGAAGTCAACCAGTGTTTGGCATCGTCTAAAGCGTGATTATAAAGAGTCGGAGCGATTTTTTCTAAGAAGAAATCTAAAATAAAGCCTGCACCTAAGTCGCCTAGATTTTCATCTCTTTCCGTTTGAAAATAGTACTGGATATCTTTGATAAAAAGATCCCTTTCTTCATCAGTTAATGAAATTTGAGATTTAATACTATTTCTCGCCATTTTCAATGCCACTCCTATTCTTTGATTTTACAAACATCTACCCAATTCTCATAAGGTGTTGTTGTTTCAAGCTCTTCAATAGTCATTTGAATACATGAATGGCTACTGCCACAAGCTGGATATATCGTTTCAAAACGTTTCATTGATTCATCTAAATAGACTTTAATGTCTCCTTTTAAGGCAAAGGGACATACGCCGCCAACAGCATGACCAGTATGTTCTAAAACTTCTTCTGCTGATAGCATCCTTGCCTTGTGACCAAAAGTCTTTTTAAATTTTGAGTTGTCAATTTTCGTATCACCTGCTGCAACTACCAAAATAGGCGTCTCTTCGCCTCTAAAGGTCAATGATTTAGCGATTCGGGCAGGCTGAGTGCCTATCGCTTGTGCCGCTAAATCAACCGTCGCACTTGACGCTTCAAATTCCAGCACTTTATCCTGCAGTCTCCACTGACTTAAATAGTCTCTTACATCTTGTACCGACATATGTTCCTCCCTCTTTAGTCTATGGTAAGTATACCTGATTAATTTCATATACTTTACCATTTAATATTTTGAAAGTAAAGGGATAATTAAAATCGTCTTCTTCCATGTAATCAATAAATTCCCAAATGGCACTTCCATCAACTTCCATTTCAGTAGATTCATTGAGCATTGTGTATCTCACTTCATCTGCAAGCGAAAGTTCATAAAGTGTATCATCCAAATCACTAATTACAAAACCACTTTGTTCAAGTTGTTCTTTATCTAAATTCAGTGCTTCAACAGTTTCTAAATGAGTTATCCAGCTGATTTCATTAACAGTTATTGTTCGACTAGATAAATCATACGCATTGATAAACCCATAAAAGGTATAAGCAACGCCCTCATCCATATGACTTAAGACCTCTACTAAACTCGGATCTATCCCTGAGTCTACTTGTTCTGATTTTACTGTCTCATCTCCATCAGAAAGCTCAAAATCAGTCCCATCTTCAAAAACCGGTTCTGCTTCAACGTTTAATTTTTCGATCTGAACTTGATTGTCCTTAAAGGTTGCTCTGCTTATTGGCTGATTGGCTTCATCAAGTCCAATTAATTGATAATCTGATGAAATCTGTCTACCCAATTTGATGACATAATAGGACTGATTCACTTTTACCTTAACGCCTTCATTACTCGGTTGATATTGTATTTCTTTTATATTGGGATTATTAACATAGCCCAATAATAAATTTTGTGATCCATTGTCACTTTGATTTAAAAGCTTATAGGTAAACCCCAAATCAGTCACTTGTTGTCCACTATCAAGCGAACCTTTTTCCAGTAACTTATAACCAAAGATATTCTCGTCTAATAATAAGTACAATGTCGTATCTGGAAGTCCCACTAAGACCAAGTAATCTTGGTTCACATGTGCTTCATAAATCACGTTTTCCGATTCTAATTGATACTTATCCAACAATTGATCTAACGGATATCTTACATTGATAATATAAATAAAAAGTGAAATCATTGCAATTGATGCAATCAAAATACCTATCCAAAACCCATTTATTTTTTTCATATCGTTCCCCTGTGTACTCATTTTTATCCTATTCTGTTTTTATTATACTATTAATAACTGTAAATATAAACCATATTCATTAGAAAGCCCTTGGTTTTTCACTGTTCAAGACTTAATCCATCAAAAAAAGAAGGCTCAGTTGCCTTCTTTTTTCTTTATGGTCTCTTATGGTCCCTTATCGTCTCTCTCGTTAATGACCTCTGTTTCTTAACTTCATATTCCTAAAGTTTAATAAATAAGAGAAGCTGATGTTTGGGCTGGAATAATCATGATTCTATAAAGAGGGGTTACCGCATGAATCCTATCCCCCACTTCAACGGTTTTTTGCATAATGGTTTGATCCGGATATGTGGTTAATATCGTAATCACGCCCATATCTGTTTCTTCAAGACTAGGTCCTATTGTATAGACAACCGCACCATCTTCCTTATTTTCTATACTTTGTACTATACCCGATTCATGACCATTGCTATCGTCATTGAACATGATTTTATTGTCTTTGACTTGAATACCTATGTCTAAAATATCCGTGAAAAACTCAAGAGGGACTAGGGTTCTCCCCTCTACAATAATTGGACTATGACTCAATTCAATAGGGGCCATTTTATTTTTAAAGTAACTGCTCTCACCAATTGTAATAACCGTATACTGAGCACCTCTTAAAAGAGTAACCTGTCTTGACTGTGCTTCCCAGTTCACTTCAAATCCCAGTTGATCTAGGGTCAGTTTTAAAGGGACCATCGTTACACCATCAATGACTTGTGTTTCTACATCATAATTAATCATTTCATCATTGTAAGCCACTTTGTAATCTGCTTGGTCTGCAAATGTCGCTTGAACACTTGCAAGTGTTATCAATAAAAGCGTTAATACAATAACACCAGCTCGTGTTATTGATTGGCGTTTAATTGCTGTTTTCATCATGTTGCCTCCTTTATTTCTTTTCTTTCATTTGCCATATAAATCAATTTCAATCGTTTTTGAATTGCTTTGATACTTATTTAGACGCACCTTCTACACAAAAAGTTCCAATGATCTGTCTTGAATTCTGTTTTCATTTAATCCATAATAGAGAAATAAGAGAAAAAGGAATCTCTAAAACCTTTTTTTAAATGTGTATTTAATCAAATGTAAACTTAATAAGGAGGCGTCTATATGGCAACCGCTATTTTTGCAGGAGGCTGTTTTTGGTGCATGGTGTCACCTTTCCATGTTTTTGATGGGATTGAATCTGTCATTTCAGGCTATTCTGGCGGGCATACTGAAAATCCAAGTTATCAAGAGGTGAAATCACAAACAACAGGTCATTATGAAGTCATTAAAATCACCTATAATCCAGATATTATTTCTTACGACTTACTTTTGAAGGCCTTTTGGATGCAAATTGATCCTACCGATCCTGATGGTCAGTTTCATGATCGAGGGTCTTCTTATCGCAGTGCGATCTTTTATACGTCTGAAGAACAGCGTCTAAAAGCAGAAGCTTCAAAAAAAGCACTTGAAGCCTCTGGCAAGTTTGATCAAGCCATTGTAACGCCTATTTTGCCTGCAACAACTTTTTACGCAGCAGAAACCTATCACCAAGATTATCACATTAAAAATCCTGATGACTATCATGAAGACCGTGCCATTTCAGGAAGAGATGAATTTATCAAGGCCCATTGGGGCGATGAATATTGGGCACTCTTTGATGCTCAAAATATTTAAAAGGCCCATCATAAAGAGACCCTAGCCAACTATTGACTAGGGTCTCTTTTAGTGAGAAGAAGTTTTACATGTGTTTCTGTTTCTATTGATACTTTCTAAAAAGGGGTTTAAGTTCTGGATATAACGCTTTAAACGTTGTATATTTAACATCGTATGCCTTACTTTCCTCAGGATTTGGCACATACGTTTTTACTTTTTTTATAACAGTATCACAGGCTTCTGAAACATTTTTAAACGTCCCAGCACCTACCGCCGCTAAAATAGCCGCACCATAAGCTGGACCTGCATCTGTCTTTAATTTAACAACGGGAGTTGCCATGATATCAGCAACCATTTGACACCAAAAATCACTTTTAGAGCCCCCACCATTAATAACGATTTCATCTAAAGGTTGACCCAGATTTTTAATAATCTCAAAGGAATCTCTTAGGCCAAAAGTGACACCTTCTAAAACAGCACGTGTCATTGCACCTCGTCCATGGGTCAAATTCATTCCCCAAAAGACGCCTCTGGCATAAGGATCATTGTGGGGACTTCTTTCTCCCATTAAATAGGGCAGAAAATAGAGGCCGTTATCAATAACGACTTGGTCAGCTTCTTTCAATAAGCCATCAAAGTCATTAGATTTCATGACATCTTCTGTCCACCACTTAAGTGATCCTGCTGCTGAAAGCATACATCCCATTAAGTGATACGCCCCATTAGCATGACAAAAAGCATGCAGGCCATAAGAGTCATCTTTTAAAAATTGATCTGAATGAACAAAAACGACCCCTGAAGTGCCTAATGAAATGGAGCAAGCACCACTTTTTACTATACCGCCACCCACTGCAGCCGCTGCTTGATCACCTGTTCCTATAACAATATTAACTGAAGAACCCAGTCCCAAACGACTTGCAAGTTCTGGCTTCAATTGACCAATAGCCTCGTACGATTCATAGAGTTTTGGCAATTGTGATTCATTAATGCCAAGTAACTTCAACATGGATTCAGACCATTTTTTATTTTGAACATCTAAATAAAGTGTCCCTGAAGCATCTGCATAGTCTGTGGCAAAGACACCACTTAGACGATATGCCAAGTAGTCCTTCGGTAACATGACCTTACTGATACGGTTAAAATGATCGCGTTCATGATTTCTTACCCACAGTAATTTTGGGGCTGTAAAGCCTGGAAAAGCAATATTCCCCGTATACTCTGACACTGTATCTACACCAATAGATCGATTAAAATAGTCTGTCTCTTCTGTACTCCTTTGATCGTTCCACAGAATAGCAGGTCTAATAACTTCATCATTTTCATCTAATAGTACAAGACCATGCATTTGACCACTAAAACTAATGGCTTCAATTTCTGCCTTATTAAGATTTAAAATGAGCTTTTCCAATCCTCTTAAGGAAGCATTGTACCAATCTTCAGGATTTTGTTCTGACCACAGTGGTTGGGGAAAGGAAAGTGGATAATCCTCAGACACACTGGCTAAAATATCTCCTGATTGATTCATGGCTATCAATTTTACTGAAGAGGTTCCCAAATCTATACCTATATAATATCCCATGACAAACCTACTTCATTTTGACGATTGCTTTTACAACGTCTTGTTGATTATGAATAACAAAATCAAAGGCTTCTCCAACTTTATCAAACTCAAATTCATGTGTCACAATTTGTTTAACATCAATTGTACCACTTGCGATTGCATTAATTGCCACAGGATAGAGATTTCTATATCTAAAAATACTTTTGATTGTTGCTTCTTTATTCATGACTGTACTAAAGTCATAATTTGTTTCAGGCTCTACTGTCATTCCTACTAAAACAATAGTTCCTGCTTTTTTTACCACATAAGGCGTTTGAGCAACTGTTATATGTGATCCGGCTGTTTCTATAACCACATGAGCCCCTTTACCTTCTGTTATTTTCATAATTTCTTCAATAACATCTTTTTCTTTGGCATTGATAACATAATCAGCACCACATTTCTTAGCAAAATCTAAACGCTTTTGTTGAATATCAACGACGATTACAGTTGAAGCTCCTCTTGCTTTACTTGAAAGAAGGGATACTTGTCCAATACAACCCGCCCCAAATACGACAACGGTATCACCTAATTTTACATCCCCTGTTGACGCGGCATGTAAACCTACTGCTAAGGGTTCTACAAGTGCACCTTCTGCATTTGAAACGTTATCTGGTAATTTGAAACACAAATTAGCAGGATGTTTAACATAATTAGAAAAGACGCCATGATAAGGAGGGGTTGCGAAAAATTCAACATGCTCACAAAGATTATACTTTCCTGAAAGACACATTTCACATTCGCCGCAAACAACACCTGGTTCTAAAGCGACACGATCGCCTACCTTTAAGTCTGTTACTTCATCACCCAGTGCAGTTACAAAGCCAGCACACTCATGACCTAAGATGAAATCGCCATCTACAACAAAATCACCAATACGGCCTTTCTCATAGTAATGAACATCTGATCCACAAATACCAACAACATCGACCTCAATTAGCACTTCTTTTGGACCAATTTCGGGTACTGGAATCTCCTTAAAAATCATATTATTAGTTCCTGACATAAATGCTGCTTTATTTTTCATCATATCCTCCTTTGAGATTAAATATCGCCTCACACTTTAATTCATCTGATGCCTTTTTTTATAAGAGTATCAAAAGACACGCAGGTGGGGGGCACCTGCCTGTCTGATGAATGATTAAATCTCATATACTTTCCCTTGTTTATTGGATAGCACCTGCACGTTTGTGCATTTCAATATATTGTTCAACATTGTCTTTTGTAATCAATGGACAATCAATATCTGTATCAATTTGTTCTTCTTCGCCTGTTAATAATTTGTTAGCTGTGTCTAATAAAGCACCTGCTAAATCATAAGCACTTTGTAAACTTGTTGAAGTCATACGACCTTCTTGGATTAATAAACAAGCTTCTGCCGTTCCATCAACACCATAAGCTAAGATGTCATCATATTTAGAATCATCTTTAACAACTTCAAGTGCACCTGCACACATATTATCATTCATTGCGATAACAGCATCAATTTTGTCATTAGCTTGTACCCATGTTTCCATGTAGTTCATTGCTTCATCTTTATTCCAGTTAGCAATTTCTTCGCCTACGATAGTAACATCAGGTCTTTTTTTGAAGAATTCTTCTTCCCAGCTTGCTCTTCTTTGATCTGCATGGAAGTTCCCTGGAGGGCCTAAAAGTACCACTACATTTGCGTTTTGAGGAACTTGTTCTACAGCAAGATCTGCATTGACTTTAGCTTGTACATAAGGATCCGCATCCACTGATGAAGCCCCTTCAATACCTGATATTCTTGCGTTAGTTGTAATGGTTACGATACCTGCTTCAACTGCTTTTTCCGCATAAGGTCTTTGAGCTTCCCCGTTATTCGGTTGAATAATAATCGCATCGTATTTGTTAGTGATTGCATTTTCAATAAGACCATTTTCAGTGTCATCACTTGCTTGACCATCGAAAACATCTACTGTAATATTATCATACTTATCTGCTTCTTCCATTACTGCATTAGCAAGCCATGCTGCAAATGAATCTGCTTGTGCTCTTGCAATATAAGCTACTTTGTAAGTGTCTGCTGCCTCACTTGGGTTATCTGAAGACTGAGTATTATCCTCATTTGTAGCTTCAGATCCACAACCTGCTAACGTCCCCAACATTAGCATTAAAACCATTAATAAAGCTAATCCTTTTTTCATTTTCTCCTCCTAAAGTGTTTGGTTAGTGCTTTGTTACTATGCTAATTTGACATTTGTCAAAATTAACCTAATTCATCAGTTGCTCACCTTGTCTTACCATCATATGGCAAGTCTATTTTGATTTTTTCTTACGTGATTTAAAGTAAATATCATAAATAACGGCTAAGGCAATAATAGAACCTCTAATAATCTGTTGGAGATATGAGTTCACACGAAGGAGAACCATAATATTATCTAAGAAACCTACAATAAACGCCCCTGCCAGTGTACCCGGTGCTGTACCAAGACCGCCTGTAAATGAAGTCCCACCAATAACAGCTGCTGTTAAAGCTTTGAATTCATAGTTAATAGCACCATTAGGTAATCCACCGTTTACACGTGACATAAAGATAACACCTGCAATCCCGACAAAGATCCCATTAATAATATAGGCTTTCATTTTAACGCGATTCACATTAATCCCTGAAGCAACAGATGCCTCTTCGTTACCACCGATCGCATAAACCGAACGTCCAAATACAGTGTGTTTCAATAAATACCAAGTTACGCCTAAAGCCATAATCAGAAACCAGACCGGATTCGGAATCCCTAAGAAGTTACCTTGTCCAAAGACCACATAATCACCAATTTGGTAGATGTTTTGACCATTTGTATAAAGAAGGGCTGCCCCTCTCGCCATTGCCATCATTGACAAAGTGGCAATGAAAGGTGGTGCACTAAATTTAGTTACCATAAGTCCATTAATCATATTACAGATAACTGCAACAATAATTGAAACTGCAAAAGCCAATAATAATGATCCTGTCATGGTATAAACAGAAACTGATAATACCCCTGATAACGCCAAAACAGAACCCGATGATAAATCTAACATACCGCATATAATAAGTATGGTCTGTCCAAAAGCTAATATCGTTCCTACTGATATTTGTCTAGAAATATTAGAAAGGTTACCGACTGTTGCAAAGTTTTCATTGGCAAACATACTGGCTATAAATAATGCAAGCAGTACAAGGTAGATACTCACTGTTCCGTTTGCATTCAATTTTTTATAAATCTTCTTGACCATGTCCATATTTTTTTCTCCCCTAAACTCGTGTTGTGATTATCCCACCGTTACTGATGCCGTCGCTAAATGCATAATGTTTTCCTGTGAAAAATCTTCTTTGGATAAGGTCCCTGTAATTTGGCCTTTTGCCATAACACAGATACGATCACACATGCCTATGAGCTCTGGCAGTTCAGATGATACAATAATGACACTCTTCCCTTCATTAACGAGCTCCGATATCAGTTTATAGATTTCATATTTCGCCCCAACATCAATTCCCCTTGTAGGCTCATCGACAATAAAAACTTCTGGATCTGTAATCAGCCATTTAGCAAGAAGTACCTTCTGTTGATTACCACCACTAAGAGACTCAATTGTCGTTTCATATGAAGGCGTTTTAACACGCATCTTACTACAATAACGAGAAATTTCTTTTTCTTCATCTTTAGCATGGCAGACACCATGGTGAATAAATTTCTTGAGGTTTGAAATTGAAATGTTTTCTTTGACACTCCTGATAGGTAAAATACCGAATCTTCTTCTATCCTCAGAGAGCATCACGACCCGGTGATTAATACTGTCTCTCACATTTCTTATCTTGACAGGTTGACCATGAATCTTAATTTGTCCACCTAGTACTGGATCAAGACCAAAGATGGCACGCATGACCTCTGTCCGTCCTGCTCCCATAAGACCTGCAAATCCCAATACTTCACCCTGGCTGATATGGAAATTGATATCCTCAAAAGTCTCCCCTTTTAAATGTTCAATCTCCAGAATAGGTTCACCTATCTCAACTTGTAGTTTAGGATAATCATTACCGATTTCACGGCCTACCATAAGTGCTATGACTTTATCAATATCCAGTTCATCTTTAGGTTTGGTATCAATCACTTTACCATCTCTTAAAACAGTAATATCATCAGCAATTCTAAAAATTTCGTCCATTTTATGTGAAATATAAATAATAGCTGCACCACGCGATTTAAGTTCTGCTATCTTTCCAAATAATACTTCTACTTCTTTATTAGTAATTGCAGATGTGGGTTCATCCATAATGATGATATCCGATTCATACGAAATTGCTTTTAAGATTTCAAGCATCTGAATATCTGATACAGTTAAATTTTTAAGTTTTGTCTCTGGATGATAATGAAGTTTTTCTCTCTCTAATAAGTCAAGCGTTCTTTTTCGGATTTCTTTCCAATCTACTTTGCCCGCCTTATCTTTTGGCCAGTTTCCAACAAACAAGCTCTCTTCTATTGTCATCTCAGGAATATAATTGAGTTCTTGAAAAATCATCGAAATCCCTAGACTTCTTGCTTCAATCGGATTATTGATTTTGACTTCTTTACCATCGATGATAATCTGTCCTGCATCAGGTTGGTAAATCCCATTAATGATTTTCATCAAGGTTGATTTACCTGCGCCATTTTCACCACATAATACATGTACACTGCCTGGGCGTACATTGAAGTGAATTTTGTCAAGCGCTTTAACGCCAGGAAAGGATTTCTCAATATCAACCACTTTTAACTTTTCCATGATGATTTGCCTCCCTTTCTTATGTACTAATCTTAATACAATCAAGAGGGATACATAATGTCCTAGATAAATGAGTTATTGCACTTTTTTAAACAAATGTTTGATAACTTCAACAAAAAATAGAAAAACATCCCAAGACATAGGTCATTTGGGATGTTTCTTTTGTCATTTATTCAGATTTTATTGTATTATTTTAAGATGATTATCATCACAGTTGCCACTTTGATGATTAATAATCATTTTTTCACGGTATTCTGAAGTCGTCATCTGCGTCATCTTCTTAAAGACACGACTAAAGTACTGTTGATTGGAAAAACCTACTTTTTCATAAATATCCTTATTCGAGTAGGATTGGTTCAATAGGAGTTGCTTGGCTTTATTAATCCGCAACTCATTAATATAAGCCGATAGATTTTTGCCCGTTTCCTTCTTGAAAATATGACACAAGTACTGTTTCGATAAATTAACGACTTTCGCCACATCTTCAAGAGAAATATTTTCATGAAAATGATTTTGAATATAATGGACCGCACGGCTCACCAGCATACTGGATTGACTGCCTCTTGACTCTGTAAGAGCGGTCAATATAATCTGATAAAACCGCTCAACTTCATCAGACAGACCAGCGACGTGAGTCGTTGCTAATAATAAGTTCTGGTGGTCTGACAAAGAATACTTTGGCGTTATAGACTCAAAGGCAAAAGGATAGACATTATAAGCTTCTTCTATTAACTGCACCATGAGTAATTTAAGATACTTCGGCTTATAATGCTCTTCTCTAAATCGCACATAGATATCAGAGAGTTGGGTGGCAATTTCATCACTTGCTGCCCTGCCTAAGATATCTATCATCATCGGTCCATATTTTTTCTTCATGGTTCTTACGCTGACTTTTTCCCATTTTACATGGCTGGCGTTTTCTAAATAAGAAACCTCATGAGAAAGATAATACGTCATGCGTTTAGCATCCATTAATTGCTCATAAGCTCTGCCTGCTCCCTCTATTCCTTCTTCCGCATCTGAATAGATCATATGAGTATTCACACCAAAGTATTGACTGACTGCACTCTGAATTGAAACCGATAAGCGATGAAGTTGATTAAGAGTTAATTTTTCGCCTTCAATAAGAAACAGGTGCTCTGTATCATAACCATTATATAAGTAAGACAGTTGCTTTTGCTTAAAAAGGTCAAAAGCTAAATTGATTGTTGCTTCTCCAATCGAATGTACCTTGGGATCAAGTTGAATTCCCATTTTAAAGTAAATCCAGCCATAGCGTGTTGCCTTTTCTTTCATATTTTGCTCTTGTAACCGCTGCCGAAGACCTTCATCTAAGTTGAAATTCACTCTAATTAAATCATTCATTAACGTTCGCTTACTTGCCCTTTGAGACACGGGTTTTTTACCTGTCCCCTGACTCTCCACATGATTTTCATCAATTTCTTTTTTAATTTTCAGCATCAATTCAATCAATTCATCATCTACAATTTCTGATTTAAGGAGATAGTCATATGCACCATTTTTAAGTGCCTTCCTCGCATACTGAAATTCATCATAACAGGTTAATACCAAAATCACAGCATGTTTGTTGCGCTCATGTATTTTTTCAGTTAACCACAAACCATCCTTTTTGGGCATTTTAATATCTGTGATAATAACATCTGGTAGTAGTTCTTCATAGAGTTCAAGCGCCACTTCCCCATTTGCCGCTTCTCCCACAACTTCAAAGCCTATACTTTCCCATGAAATTGTATTTTTAAGTCCTATTCTCACGAGCACTTCATCGTCTACAATCATGACCTTATACATGTTCTCCACCCTCTTTTTGATCGACTGGTAATTTGACAATCACGGTTGTTCCTTTGCCCTCTTCAGAAATGATTTCTTGACCATAAGCTTCACCACAAAACAGTTTAATTCTTTGATTGACATTATTAAGTCCCGCTTTACTTAACTTGTCACTGTCTTTGGTGTCTCTAAAGATTTCTTTAAGTACTTGATCAGAAATACCTGGTCCATTATCTTCTACCCTAATAATCAATTCTGAAGTTGATTCATCTATTCTCGCTGATACGTGTATTGACAATTCGTCAATACTGTCTACACCATAAATAATACTATTTTCTATGATTGGTTGCAAAATAAGTTTAGGAATTAACAAAGATTCAGCATGAGAATCAATCTCATAATCTATTAAAAACGTTTCATTGAATCGCAATCTTTGAATATAGACATAATTCTTAATATACTCAAGCTCTTCACCTAGGGTGATAAAGTCCCCGCCAATGCTGATACTGATTCTTAGCAGTTTAACCAAAGCGACAATTGCATTGCTCACGCTATCAGCACCTTGTATCTTAGCCATCCATTTAATGGTATTAAGGGTATTATATAAAAAGTGGGGATTGATTTGAGCATGTAGGGCTTCCAGTTCTACTTCCCGTTTAAGCTTTTCCTCTCTGACGAGGCGATTAAGCAACGCTTCTGTTTCATCAATCATGTTGTTAATGCCATCACTTAACTCTCTGATTTCGTTATTTTGTTCAACAGAGGTTCTAACCGAAAGGTCCCCCTCTTCCACTTTTTTCAGGTCTACTAAAATTTTAAGCATAGGTTCTGTATACTGTAAAGCCAGACCCAATAAGAAGAAAATAATTAAAATGCCATAAATACCTGCTCCCATTAAAAAGTAATGTTGAACATCATTGATTTCTTTAAAAAGAACACCTGTAGATACTGTATTGACAATCCGCCAATTATTGGTTTGTAAAAGGCTATAAAAGGCGACTCTTTCTTCTCCGTTTTCATTATAATAAACCTCTCCACTCTCTTTACTACTCGATGTCATCGTCTCATAAAAAGGTGCCTCTACTACACTTTTACCAATAAAGTCTTTATCACTATGACTAACAATATTGCCCACTTCATCTATAATAAAAACATCGCCACCAATGGTGTCAACATTTTCATATGCCTGCTCTAAAAGCACTTCTTCAACATCCAAAACTAAAACACCGTTATTCTCAAGTGTATTAAAATCAATAATATTACGTGCTACCGAAAAATAATAGCGACTAAAGGTGCCTGATAAAATTTTGATGTTTTGCTTTTTAGTTGAAAGCCAGATGGGCTTACCGTTAATATGATTTTGCATCATTTGCTGAATAGATATCAACGGATCTGTTTTATTGGTTCCAATTGTAAAGGTTCGATTATTACTAATTAAAGAAATCCCATCAATGACATTTTTAGCTGCTAAAAAACTTCTTAGGGTTTCATTCATCTCTTTTTCAGATAAGGCATTGTTTTTAAGTGCATTTAAAAAAGAACGATTAGATAAAACAGTTGTTGAATAGTCTTGAATATCTTTAAGCATGTAATCAATTTTGTCCCCTGTTTCTCTAATAGACTGCAGGGCAACCGTGCTGTACTTTTGATTAAAAATATTTCTCAAACCGTCAGAAAGGGTTAAGCCAAGGGCTATCATCGGGATAATCACTAGAAAAATCATAAAGATGACCAATTGAAATCTCAGACGATTGTAAAATTTAATTTTTGACATGGATTACTTCTCCCTCATGATTTGCTCTTGTAAAGTTTCGGATACCGTTTTGGGGTCTAAATCGTCTGCAATCATATCATGTAATTCTTCTATAATAATCTGTTCAATCGAATAGAAGTTTTCAAGTTTAGGCCGATAGTAAATGTGGTCAGGTTGCCAAGCTTTAAGCACGGTTTCAACTTGAGGGTGCTTTTGATAGAAGCCTTGATCGAGATCTTCATACGCACTTTTTATGGTAGGCAGAGACCCCCCTGTAGGATCTGTCAGTATTCTAAGTTGCATATCTTTTGATGTTGCCCACGTTATATAGAACCATGCGGCTTCCTTTTCTCTTTGCGAGGCATACCGATTAATGCCTATGCCAGAGCCACCATAGATATTAGCACTTCGTACTGGGCCTGTAGGGAGAATACATGTGCCAACATTGCCATTCACTCTGAAATTATCCGAATCATTAAGGGCAGTATAGTTTTCATCCCAATTAAACATCATGGCTATTCGGCCTTCTTTAAAGGCTTCTGCTGTGTCTGTCCAGTTCCAATTCTGACTCTCAGGTGCAGCCACTTTGGTCATATTTTTATAAGTCTCTAGTGCCTCAACAAAGGCATCACTATTCACTGTTAATTGGTTAAATGTCGTTTGCCCTACAGATGAGATCGCTTCATCAGCAAAAAAATTGCCACCATAGGATGCCAAAACATTTGAAAATTCACAAAAAATACTGTTATGGGCTTGAGACATTTGACCACTTCCGTACTCCACTATTTCATTAGGCACGTACTTGTCAATCCACTCTGAAATTTCAATGTATTTATCCCAAGTAAAATCATCGCCTCCGGGTGTCCAGTCATAACCCTTACTTCTCATAAAGGCGTCTTTAAAATCTTCAAAAACATCTTTGCGATAGTACATAATCATAGTCGTTGAATCAAAAGGAACAGCGTAAATATTATCGCGGTCACCAAAATAAGAACAAACATCTAAAGATGAAGCAAAAAAATCATTCTTAGCCATCTGTAATTGTGGCAAGTCCTTATTATCAATATAGGGATTAAGCACTTCTAAATCATCGTGAAAGCGATTTAAGGTCTGATAAGGATCAGCATAAATCAACTGATACTCGCCCGTTTCTGAAATAAAATCCAAATTGATTTTTTGAATAAAAGTATCATAATCTATAGGTCTAATTTTCACATTTATTCCTGTAAGTTTAGTAAATTCTTCACTTTCTCTTGATAAAATATTAGCATTAATATTGTTTTCTACAATAAAGTTAAGTGTCACACCATCATATTTTCTTATATCAAATTGATCTGGAAAGACAAAGTTTTGAAAGGTCGTTCCCTCTAAGACAGGGGGTTCCATTACCGTTTTCACTTCTTTATCTTGACTGCTTAAAAGTTCCTTTTGATTTATCATAAAGACAAATAAAATCAAAAGTGTTCCCATAATAAATACGACTAGCCTCTTCATGTTATGCTCCCCCTCCGCAAAACTATATTACCATATTTGTATCTATAAAATGAAGTGATTTCATGTGTAAACAAAAAAACAACAGTTAACCTGTTGTTTTTGCGCTAAACTCTCAACTTTATTTTTATCGTCTCCTCACAGGGAAACGCCTTCCCTAGACACTTCAAATCATCATACTATAAAAGTTATGTTACCCCTTTCTTAATCAACATTTCATAAGATCGTCATTATGAGTTCATTAAGTATTAAATGTTACATAGCCATTACTTTTTTTTGATTGGTCTATAGGCGATAATATAAACGGTCCCTTTTCCTTTATATTTCTTCACTTCATAATCATCTTTTAAACTTTTAATCAATTCTGGTAATTTCGAAAAGCCATATGATCTGGAATCAAAATCAGGTTTTACACGCTTAATATAGGTTCCTGCTGAACTTACATTAATCCAGCCATCTTCATCTTGATAACGTTCATAAGCTTTATTTAGAAGCGTCTTGACTTCATTCATATCAAATGTTTTATAGCGATTTTTCACCCGTGCTGCTGTTATATCTTCAGGTTCATGATTGAGATACTCTGTTAATATAAAATCATCACAAGCATTTCTGAAAGAGATCGGTGTTTTTTCTTCACCTACACCAAAAACAACAATTTCGGACTCTCTAAGTCTTGATGCTAATTTTGTAAAATCGCTATCACTTGATACCAATACAAATGCATCAAATTTATCAGTGTAAAGCAAATCCATTGCGTCAATAATCATCGCTGCATCTGTTGCATTTTTTCCTGTTGTATAGGCAAATTGCTGTATTGGTTCAATTGCCAGTTCATTCAGTTCACGCTTCCAATTTTTAAGAAGTTCACTTGACCAGTCTCCATATGCACGTTTAATGATTATATGTCCATGGGTAGAAACCTCTTCTAAAATGGATTTCAATTTACTTAACTGAGCATTATCTGCATCAATAAGCACAGCTATTTTTTTCATTTCATCAATATCTCTCATTCTTCCTCCTTAAAGAGTAGGTTGACCGAGTTTAGCAAAAAGATATTTATGAAACCGTTAAATTATCTGGTGTCTTTAAACACACTCTTATTTTACCAAAAATTTTCAATATTAGATATTAAAAATAAAAAAACAGGCAATAAATCACCTGTTTTTAGGACTTTTACTGGTTTTTACTAATAAAACCAAGTAAAAGTGTCTTTAAAACTTCCGCTTGTTCAAAAATAGCCACATGTCCACAGTGTGGTAGGAGCACATACTCCGAATGTTCAATACGGCTAGCAATTAAGGCTGAAAACTGGGGTCTTTTTAATAAATCATCTTGACCGCAGATAATCAGGGATGGACATTTGATTTGATCTAATTCATCTGTCATGTAAACATCATTGACAAATGTATCATATAAAATTTTCTGTCCTTCATAATAATCTGAAGGTATTTTTTTAAAATCCATCGCGCGCTTGTTTAACATCTCGATCTCTTTTGTCATGAAATCAGCTCCATAAATACTTGGCGCCATTCCCCAAAAGAACTTGTCGCCCTCTCCTAAATCACAAAGCGTCTTCCACCCCAAGACAAATTTTTTCAAAACTTCATCACACTCACTCACTGAATCAATGACAGCAATTGACTTGGTCGTTTCAGGATAGAGTATGGCGAACTTCATAGCCACTTCTCCCCCATAAGACGTCCCCACTATATGAACACTCTCAACCCCTAAATAATCAAATAGCGCTTTGGCTTCCTGACAATGTTCCTTAAAAGAGTAAGGGCCTTGAGGTTTACTGGATTTCATCTGCCCCTTAAAATCATGTAAAATAATCCGATAATCTAATTTTTCAAAGATAGGCACAATAAGTGACCAACTTGATGTCGATGCCATTACGCCATTAAAAAAGGCAATGGTCTTTTTAGCATTTGGATTGCCTTTTACTTGATAAAATATTTCAATATCATTCGTCTTAAATATAGCCATATTATCCTCCACTATTTTATTATTAACACTTTCTTAATGATTAATCAACAACCGCTTTAAAAAGCGCTGAATGTAATTCAGGATAAACCAATGCCTCTGGTAAATTTTTAGCTAAAATTCGCATGGAAATATTAGGCGAAATAATCCCGCTAAATTGTGTCACATTGGCATACATCAATTGGCCATATGTATGCTTATCCTCTTCAATAAGCTCGAAAATACAAACCGTCTTCAGTTCAAATTCCTTTGCCCCTACTTCTTTTCGAAGCGTCATCTCAACCAACTCTTCATTACCAAATGCTTCATCACACATGACATTTGGAATTTCCCACTCTGATCTTAATTCTCTTTTTAAAAACACCCAATCCTGCTTATATTGAGTCATAATGACCATTGAGTCAATCTTACAATCATTGATTTTGTCAAAATCATAAAGTAATACTTTCACAAACTTCAGTCCTTCCTTACAAGTACTACTTGTCTATTTTACCCAATACCATTATATCAAAAAAAAAGTGATAATATTATCACTTTTTAAAAAATGTCAGTATGTCATATACACATAAGGCGAATCGTAAGGTTGGATGGATTCTATTGAAGTCGCTTTAATGATAGCTGTTTCCATGGACATATCTAAGTCTTTAAAATAAATACTTTTTTGATCAATTGTCCCTGTCACACGCACCCAAGAGTCTGTTTCAAATTGGGCAGCATCTAATCCTTCAACATAAATTCCTCCGACTGTAGAATCTGCTGCACAACACGAAATAACAAGTCTTCCTACTACAAAAGCATTATCATCAAAATCCTTCTCTCTATAAACAAAACCTTCTAACGTAATTGTCTGACCTATATAGGCCTCTGGATCTGCACCAATACTATCTATTCGGTCAAGAAAATCATCCTGATTAAGATTGGCAGTCGGAGGAGCCGCTGGAATAACAATATCACTTTGACTATTATTTGAGTCATTCTCCTGACTCCCATCATCACCTATCTTTTGATCCTTATCATTAACCTTTTTATCTTCCCCCGTTGTCTCTGGCAATTCGGATGATCCATCATCAACAAGAGAAGGATTAAGGACATTGGGTTCTATAGAGGTGTCCTCTTCTTCCTCTATGGGTATTACCAATTCCCCTGTTTCATCCTGATTGGGATTATAAATACTTACTGATTGAGGAGCCGTATTAATAACAAAAGAAGATGCTTTATTTTCAGAAATGGCCAAATTGATTTCTTGGGGATTGACCAGACTCACCATCATAAATAACATCAAAAAGGCTGAGTGAGTCCATCGAAAACCCATTTTAAACGTCGATTGATGTGTCAACGCTTGAATAATGCCCCACCAGCCATAAAGACTTAAACCACAGGTTCCCACTAAAAGAAACCACACATATTTAGCCATCTTAGGATGTAAAAACAAAGGCAATCGCCCTTTAAAAAGAATCAATCCTAATGCGATTGACAAAAGGGTATAAATCAAAGGATTCATTATTTTTTTCATATGAAGCCCTCCTAATAAATCAAAGAGAATAAACTCGCTAAAAAGAAACAAATGACAAAAATACTGCTAATGAGTTTCACTATAAAACCTTTTTTGAAAGAACCCGCTAACATCAATGTATTTTTTATATCCATCATTGGACCAAATATAAGAAAGGCCATAATCGCACCATTGGGAAAGTGATTCCTAAAGGTTGATGCAATAAAAGCATCCGCCTCGGAGCAAAGAGACATAACAAATGCTAAAACCATCATAATGAGAACGGCTAACAAGGGGTTTGATCCCAAAGATAAAAACCAACTTTGAGGAATAAAAGTTTGCATAAGGGCTGCTATAAATGCTCCTAACATTAGAAATTGACTCACCTCAATAAATTCACCACTTAAATGTTCAAGGATATGCTTAAGACCACTTTTTATTTTTTGTTGTCGCGTTAAAGGGCCTAAAGTGAGCGGTTCCTGATGATCGTGTCCACAACATGAACAAAAACAATCTGATTCACTTTCATGATGATGGGCGTGATCGTGTTGGTGATGATGAGAATGGTCATGGTCATGAGAGTGGTCACAGGAGTGGTCGTGGTCATGGTCATGATCTGCAGGCTTGTCTTTTAAAATAGCTTCGCCCTGTGTCCAATACCCCATGACTAATCCTATAACAATAGCAGCAATATAACCTAATCCTACACGTCCCAGTACCATATACCAATCACCTGAAAAGGCATAATAAGTAGACAGCATGACAATAGGATTAACAATTGGCGTTGATAACATGAAGGTCATTGCTACACCAACTGGGATACCTTTTTTAACCAGCCGCCGCATAATAGGAATAATGGCACACTCACAAACAGGCATAATAATGCCTATCAAGCCTGCCACAAAATAATACCTTAATTTTCTATTTTTTAATTTTTCATTAAGCCATTCCGAAGGAATTAATACCTCAATAATAGCTGATATGAGCGTGCCTAAAAAAATAAAGGGCATCGCTTCAAGAACAATACTGATAAAGATGATGCTAAAAGTTTTCATTGTTGTTTTCCTCATGATGTTCATAATATTTTGTCCAATGCAAATAGTTCGCATTTGCAAAAACTATATCATATAATGTTCTTAACTTCAATCCCTATTTATTGAAACGATACTTTTCATAATGTTCAAGGACATAGGCTACCATTGCAATCCAAGGATCTACTACCGCTATTGATTTTTGATAACTCTCATTTCGAGCTAAAATTTCTTCTTTCTTCATCCATATTGGTGACATGCCCAGTTCTTTTTCTCTCGCCGTTAGAGAAAGGCCCTTAATTGGCTCTGTCACAAGACATTCATAAAAATACATTTCTGCTTCGAAAAGGGTTGCTTCTAGTTGACGATCTGGCCGCCGTGTTACGATTTTCCCCAAGTAGGTTGGCCTTTCATCAGCAATCAACTGCCGTCCTGTCTCTTCAAGTAGTTCTCTATTGAGAGCCTCTAAATGTGATTCTTGTTCTTCTATACCACCGCCGGGAAATATCACATCTCCTCGGTTCGTTTTAATCATCAAATAGTATCCCTGATTATAGACAATGCTTCTCACAGAGGGCTGAATAATAACAGGATAATTATCTTGATTATCATCACCAAAAAAGTGATAAAACGCTTGTATCATAGTTGCCTTCCTTTTCTCTAAAATGATTTTTTTCATTGCTTTCTTTACTTCATTTAATAGCCAAAATCCCCTATTGTAAACAATAGAGGATTAAACGTCAGTTAAACACCTTTATTCAATCTTGAATTCATTAATTGTGTGGTTTAATGCTTGAGTGACTTCATTTAAATCACTCGTTTGATCATTTAATTCTGTCATACTCGCCAATTGTTCTTCCGAAGAAGCTGAAACTACTTCTGTTGCCGCAGATGTCTCCTGAGTAGAAGCCGAAATATTTAAAACTGATTCTAAAATTCGCCCTTGCATTTGATCTACTTCTGTCGCTTCTTTGGTTAAAGCTTCAATAATCAAATCTAGGTCATTGATAGACTGTGTAATATTATCAAATTGATGCTTCGTCTCATCAACCAAACCATTTTGAGTTTGAATAACTTTTTTAACATCTGCCATTGTTTCAACGGATAAACTAGAATAATGATTAATCGTCGCAATAATTTTTTTAATTTCTGCAACTGCTGAAGCTGACTCCTCTGCCAGCTTACGTATTTCTTCTGCAACAACGGCAAAGCCTCTACCCGCTTCACCCGCTCTTGAAGCCTCAATCGAAGCATTAAGAGCTAATAGATTGGTTTGCTCAGAAATGGCAGTAATTGTATTCGTAATTGTCCCTATTTTTTGATTAGATTCATCAACTTTAAGAATGACATTTGAAATTTCTTCAGTGGCTGAATCGGTTTGATTAGATGCTTCTTTTAAAGCATCCATCATATGAATACCTTCTTGACTGTTAGCAATCGTATTTTGGATTGCCGTATTCATTCGACCTGTTGAAGCGGTTATCACCTCCACACTTTGGGATAACTGATTCATTTTCTCTGCAACAATTTCCGCACCTTCTGCTTCATCTGCAACAGCATTAGCCACTTCTTGAATAGTCACTACCACATCATTAATCGCACGCGTCGTTTCATCTGTAATTTTACTTAAAGTTTCTGACAATTGACTGACTGTTCCTGAAGACGTCATCGTCGACCGGATCATCCCTTTAATATTGTCTTTCATTGTGTTAAATGATTCTGCTAGAATAGCTGTCTCATCTGTGTTCTTGACACGAATATCATCTTGACTAAAATCACCTTCCGAAACCACTTGGAGTGCTGAGGTAATTCGTGCAATAGGTCGGGTTACATGATTTGAAAAAATAACAATGATAACAGCCCCTATTACTAGCATAATGAAGAGCGTCAAGAACATCACCATTAAAATATCATTGGCTTCTGCATTGAAATCACGTTCATAAGCACCCACTGAAATAATCCAGTCCCATTCAGGTGAATACACTTGATAGCTTATCTTCGTACCAATTTCTTGTGAATTAGGATAGTTCCAATCATAGGTCACATATCCGCCTCCCTCTTGTGTTGCTACTTTAATCTGTTCTTGAGCAAAATAATTACCCTTTTTATCTTTGCTTGACTCATTCCATAAAGATTGACCTTCTAGCGTTGGATGGAGTAAAAGATTGGCCTCTTGGTCATAAATAATATAGTAACCGTTTTCCCCTAAATCAATCTGTGTATTGGTGTTATCGTTTTGGCTGTTTCTCAACTCATTCTTAACTGTTTCTTGAGCTGCTGCCAAGTCAATTTCCCCTCTCTCAACTGATTTTTGTTCTGCATCAATCAGCCGCATGGCTTGATGCGCTGCATTCTTTAATATGATTTCTCCTTTTTGCGACAAAGCTTTTTGAGATTGATTATAACTCACAATACCTACTACTAACATAGGAATAATCAACAACAGTGCTGAAATGGTAATCAATTTCGCTTTTAATGAATATCTTACTTTCATTTTTCCTCCTCATCATCAACAGCGATATTTTTATACTGAAAATATAATTTTTATCCCTAATGATTTTTATTACAATATAATTAATATTCTTATACCCGTTCTAAAAGGGGTCTAATCTATTTTTGATAAGCTATTTAATAACTTATCAAAGCTGTTCTTTCCATATAAATCCGAACTCCCCTTGGTATTTTATCAAAGCACATGTGTCATATACTTTGACCACATCTACCCATTCGCCCACTTCTAAATTAAAAAAGCGATTAACAAAATCAATGCGAAGCGTCACTTGATCTTCTGAAAAATCCAAAAGTTCTGTGAAAACAGAAAAAGAGGTACCCGTTTTTAAATGTTTACATCTTGACCATAAAGGTCCTTTTTCTATAACTTTCACTTCATAGTCTGGATAGTTAATAAAGACAAGGGGTTCTTGATCAAAAATCGCCTTTTTTCGAATCAGAGCCGTTTTAAAGTGGTTTACCTGTCTAAAACTTGCGCTCATTTTACCCTGTGAACCTTTAATGGTAACTACATTGAGTTCACCTGCTTCTTTAATCCCTAGACCCCCATCAATAAAGAGTATTTTCTTCTCCGTATTGATATAAGGCGTGTTTGTATAGCGGTCTTGGCATAAATTGCAAGTAGGCCAATGTCCTACCACAACCAAATCATCATTCACCTTTGATAGGGTATTATAATCATCATATTTTAAAAATCGAAATTCTTCTTGTACATCAAATGAGGCATCATAGCCCCCATGGACAAAGGTTATGCCATTAAAAACAAGCATTATGGGTAATTGGGCAAAGTAATTGATGATTTCTTCATATGAATCCCGCATAAGATTGTAAAGGGCTTGTCCCGATTCAATATCTGATAGTTTCTGATGATTCTCCTTTAGGGTGTATTGGGTTAATAAAGTTTCTGCAATCGTTTCATAATAATGCTGATTAAAATAAGACAATAAATCATCATAATGTCTTTCATCTGACAAAAATTGTTGCATAAAAAGCTCATGATTTCCCTTAAGCACGTATGTGCGTTGCCGCTTCTCTAGTGCCCTCACCTGTTGATAAACTTTATAACTATCAGAACCTCTGTTGATAAAATCTCCCAAAATGATCAAATAATCCTCATCTGTTAGACTCATTTCATCAAGGGCTTTATTGAGCCATTCAGGATGTCCATGAATATCACTCATGACAATTAAGCGAAAGTCCGAATCCGTATTAATAGTAATTATTTTATTGTCCTTCATCATTATCGTCCTTTTCTATCTCTTATATTTATTACTTTACATCATACTATAACTGATATAGCCTAAAATATCTATTTGAATTTCATCAATAATTGATTCAAAATTCTTACAGGTACTATTTTTTGCCTTGCATGTGACAAACACCTATAGTAAAATAGTCTTAGTCAATTTGTTTATTGTAAAAGTATAACAAATTAGGCTTTTTAGGCCAAGTTACTTGTTTCAATATTAATTTTATAAGAGGAGTTTTTGATGGTTGATTATATCCGTATTAGTTTTTTGAATATACTCGTCAGTGCAATCACCATTTACATTTTTATTGGCTTTTTTTACATTGCCAAAAAAGGAAATAGTCTTAAGGCAATTATTTCAAAGTCAATTCATTCAGTCTGGTTTATTATGTTGATCACTATTATTGCTGTTTTAAGCAAAGTCTTCCTTTATGTACAGTTTCATTCAGTTACCCCTGAACAAAATTATTTGCTAAAATTACTGATCTTCTTTTGTTTCTTATTTACATTAGTTCTGATTATAATTGCCCATTGGCATCAATTAATCTGTGGACAATGGAATGATAAAATGTTTATTTCGATTATTCTTTTCTTCCCAATTGCTCAATTAATCACTGAAAATCCCATTTTTTATGATTTTTCAGTAGGCATTCTTTTTTTAATGACCATTTGCCTTCTCATCCTTAAATATAGACAATCAGAACGCAGGCTCAATCTCGGTTATATCTTGCTGATTATGGGAACCATTAGTCTCGTAACCTCTAATGTTTTTAGGCATACCCTTGATAGCAACATTTTTGAAATCATGAGTTACGTTTTCACGTTTCTTTTAATTCATGCCTTATTCTTTGTCATTGTCTATCGCTTCAGCAACGAACTTGATGAAAGTTATGAAATCGTTAAAAACAAAGATTCTGAAATAGAAATTTCTAATAAACAAATGAAAGAAATGGTCTATTTTGACCAAATAACGGGTTTACCTAATCGATATGCTTTTGAAAAAGACATGCGCAATATTATAAAACCCACCTATTTTGCGATGGCTAATATCCAGAACTTCTTAGGGCTTAACAACTTATTAAGTTATGAACGTGGTGATAAACTCTTACATACTGTGGGACATACCATTCATGACTACTTACATGAAGATGAACACGTTTACCGTTACTATGCCGACAAGTTTATCATTCTATTTTCTTCACACAATCGAGATGAAGTGGTTCATCGTCTTTCTGAAATTCTTTCACTCTTTAACAATAATAATCATTTTTCGAAAGAAATCAACCTGACCCTCTATTCTGGTATTGTGGACTATCGCAATATCTCCAGTAATCAATCTGAAAATTACAGAAACATTGTCGCTTCGCTGGAAATAGCCTCTAGTAGGGCCAAAGAGACGGAAGATAAAATTTATCTCTTTAACGATGAAGACGGCGAATTTTTCCAAAAAGAAGTTCATTTTGAAATGTATTTGAAAAATGCTGTCCAAGCTCATGATTTCTTTGTACACTATCAGCCTCAAGTCTATGCAAATACTGGTGAAATTCATGGTTATGAAGCCCTTGCAAGATGGCAATCCAATGGTCAATTTGTGTCTCCAGAATTGTTTATTACCCGAGCAGAAGAACTGGGACTCATCTATGATATTACACGCCAAATTGTTGAGCTTGTATTTAATGATATTGCAAATGAGCCTTTATTCGCCAACAAAAGAATCTCCATCAATCTCTCAGGTGCCAATCTTGTAGAAGATAGTTTCCTCAACTTTCTAAAGGAAATGATCTCAAAATATCAAATAGAGCCGGCTCAAATTGTTTTTGAAATTACCGAAAGTATTCTTTTTAACGATGTCCAACGTGTTATGGACAACTTACTCAGTATTAAAGCTTTAGGCTTTGAACTATCTCTTGACGATTTTGGTGACGGGTATTCTTCTTTCTATCGTTTTGCAAAACTCCCTATTGATGAAGTTAAATTTGATAAAAGTTTTGTCACCGATATTACCGAAGATCTAAAAATGCAAGATACGCTCCTGTTCATGTCACGCCTCTTTAAATCTTATAAAATGCGCATTGTTCTAGAAGGCGTTGAGACAGAAGAACAATTAATGATTTTAAATAAAATGAATATTGATATTTATCAAGGTTATCATTTTTATAAGCCGATGTCTCTTGATACAATAAAAGCACTTCCTTAAGGAAATGCTTTTTTTTATTCATTCGGATAGTTTAATTTGATTTTTAAAACCTCATCTCTCTCAAGAATTGAAGGTGCATATCTCAAAATACCTGAAGTATCTGATTGACTCACTTCAAAGATTACTACTCCTTGTACAGATGCGTCAGGTTCAAGCTTAAGGCGGTCCAATTTTAATGAAGTAAACAAGGGCACTAAGCTCACATCGACAATTTGTCCTGATGCATTTGATAATGTAAAATGGAGTGGATCAACGTCTGCTATTTCTGACTTATCATTGGTCACTGTCAATTCAATCACTACAAAGACATGACCCGCTTGAGGCTGTGTCAATGCATCACCTTCAGAAATCAGAAGACCATCTACTTTAACACCGATACCTTTAAACATAAGATCTGTATCACTCATTGAGTAAACAGTGTCCTCGTCTGTTTTTGAAGGGTCTTGTGCTGCTGGAACTGCATCGGACTGAGTCTCCCCATTAGTCTTTCCTCCTATCGTCAATTGATCTTGACTTGCTGTCCCTGGCTCTATTAAACTTAAATTGGGCTCTTCATTGGACTCTGAAGGTCTCAACGATATTTCTTGCACTAAAATCAATAAACAAACGACTATGACTATCCCCAGTATAATTCTCTTTTTTATCGTCTCTTTCATGTTCTCCCCCTATAATCTATTATCGGTCAAATCACTCTACTTCTCAAGACCAAAATAAAAACAAAAAAAATCACGTTCACACGTGATTTAAATAAAACTAGATTTGTGAATGTTCCAAAAGCCATTTTTCGAACTGCTTTTGTTCCTCTTTGTTCATCCCTATTTTAGGAACTTTGAACCGACTCCCTCTGCTTAAATCTGTAATTAACCATTCATTACTGCCTACATCTACTGTTGAACTTCTCATGTTTATCACTCTAGATCCCCAAATCTTTTTAAGTGATAATTCAACGTCGTCATATTCAATTTGTTTTATCCAATTAAGAATGACAATAACAATCCAAAGGATAAAACCAATCACCAGTCCAACGCCTAAAGGTTGAGACCGTCCTGCAAGAAAATAGATGAGTGGAAATGCAATCACTGAAGGTAATAATTGATTCAAGATAGGAGTAATACTTCGTTTAATAATCCTCTTATCCATCGTTTTTCCCTCTTTCCGCAATCTAGAAAAAACATCATTACCAGTCAAGCTCATTATATATATACCCCGCTTCAATTAAATATCCCCCGATAAATATCTATTGGGTTAAAATAAAACTATTGGGATAAGCATTCACACTTCTATTATAACGAATTTCGGATAAAAATACAGGCTTTTGTCAAAAATTTATCAAAATAATGTTCTACATAACTTGTTCATTTGTAAACATCTTCAACACCGGTTTAAGATTGCCACTCTCTGTTTGAGAAACGATAATATCAAAAGTTTGACCTGCAGCAAATATCTTGCGCCATTTCAAAGAACGCGATAAGTTAATTACGCCTTCGTGAGTTTCACCTGCATAGATGTAAGTGTAATGCACTCTGCACCAGTTTCTAGACATTTGAAATTGAGTCACCTCTGCTGGTACAATTTTTCCAGATGCAATGCGGTCATTGAGTTTGTTTGAAAAACTATTTACCGCGAAAAATAAAAAGAGCGTTAAAAGTACTGCAGCAATGCCAATCATCAGTCCGGTCATCCTAAGCATGTCTTGTGTCAAAGCAAAACGCGGAATAATATCTTGAGTTGATAATGTGATTGCAATTCCTAAGATTAGGATAATCGTAGCAAAAATAAGGGTCAATCTAGACTCATAGTGATTCCAAAAGACAGCCTTTTTGTTAATTTTCATGTTTCCTCCTGAAGTTTAAAAATGGTCATCAACCAGTGACGTTTTTTTCGTTTTAGGGGTCTTATTCATCGTCAATATCCAAAAGCACAAGTAGCCTAAAATAGCACCTAGGACATTTAAAATCATATCGTCAACATCAAAGCAACCTAACAAGGTCACTAGCTGAATTAATTCTAAGCTACAACTGATTAAAAAAGAAATAATCATGACCTTAAAAAAACGATGTTCTTCCACAATAAAAGGCATCAAAAAACCCATTGGCATAAATAATAGAACATTACCTACCAAATTATAAAAAGCAATATAGAATAAGGTCCCACTCTGAGTCACCAGCAAATGGCTGTAGTGACTAATTGTTTTTAAGGGTAACCAATTGGCATTCAATAAACTATAATGAAAATTTTCTATTGTCCAATGATCCAGCGAATTCAATATATGAAAGCCTTGTGTCTTCAACAAAATAATACCAGTCAAAATAATAACATATATATAAAAAAGACTCAATAGCCATTTATTCCTATTTTTTTTCATTTATAAATGCTCCATTTTCTAAAACAATCACACTAAAGATTTAGTCTTCGTGCACTTTTCTTTTAGTCTGCTATGATGTCTTCATTATAACATGTTTTTCATGTTATTTTTATCATTTGTTATGAGAATAAACAAGCATGCTTTCCATCCCCTCTTAAAAAGCATCATTGTTGATTTTTAAGCTATGAACCTAAAATAAAAATGCCTTTAAGTAAGCCATTAGAGACAAGCTTTAATGGTTTACTTAAAGGCATTTCAATTTTTGATTTTTTGATATTTTGATTAGAACACTCTATTCCTCTGATTCATTTAAAAAAGCTTCAATGTATTCAGGATGATCATTGACAATTAATGATTCAGGAAATGCTAAATCTTCTAACACTTTTCGAGAAAAATTGAAGACACCTACATAACTTTCATGATGAGCATCACTCCCCATAATCACTGGAACTTCATACGCTTTACACAAGGCTAAGAGCTTTAAATAGTTGTCGTGCGCTCCTGATCTAAAAGAATTGGGTGAAAGAGACGAGTTATTGACTTCAATAAATACCCCATGTTCCTTAGCCCCCCTTACTAAAATATCATAATCAACGGGTAATCGGCTGTCATCAGGATGCCCTACAATTTTAACTTTCATATGTCGCATAGCCTTGACCATTGCTTCTGCGTTTTTGACAGGTCCTAAATCATCGTAACAAGGTGTATGCAAACTGATAATGGCATAATCTAAACCTTGAAGTTCATGTGCCGTTAAATCAATATCTCCTTCGCCATTGAGGACATTGAGTTCAACGCCTTTTAACACTGTTAATCCCCCCACGTCTCTTGGAATAACCTTGAGGTTACTAAAGTGAAAAAGATGTGCTGTTCCAGGCATTTTAGGGGCATGGTCTGAAACACCATATATTTTAAGGCCCTTTTTCTTGGCTGCCTCTATATTCTCCTTAAGAGTGCTGTAAGCGTGTCCGCTTGCAACTGTATGTGTATGCATATCTACTACTGCTTTCATTTCGACCTCCAATCTTAGACCATTCTATCAGAAGGAAGTCCCTCTAGCAATATCAGAATAATGTCTTAAAAATATTTCTGTTAACTCTGGGTCGAAGTGTGTTCCTTTTAAATCCTCTATATAAGCAAGGGTTTCATCCACTGGGATGGCTTTTTTATAACACCGCTCATGTGTCATTGCATCAAAGACATCAATGATTGCCATCATTCTTGCGCTCTTCGGAATAGCCTCTCCTTTTAAACCATTAGGATAGCCTGTCCCATTAAATTTTTCATGATGGTTAAGAGCAATTTCTGCCGCTAGCTTCAGAATCCCCAAATGAGACTTGCTTAAAATTTCATAACCAAAGACTGGATGTTTTTTAATTGCTTCAAATTCTTTCTCGCTAAGTTTACCTGGTTTTTTCAAAATTTTATCAGGGATAGCAATTTTACCAACATCATGCATGGTACTGGCAACACGGAGCATCTCTGACTCCGAATAGGGTAATTGGCTGACTTTAGCAAAGTTAAACATCATATTCGAGACCCGTCTAACGTGGTCACTATTGTCTTCAAAGTGCTTTTCAGCTACCTCACCAAGAGTAATAATGATTTCTTTTTGAGTATCTGAAATCATTGAATTGAGAACAAAATTGTCTAAAGCGATTGAATAATTGGTCATAAATAAGTGAATCAGTTCGAGATCATAAAGCTCTCGGTTTCCTTCAATGAAAATATAATTTTTCAATTGGTTTTGCCCACTTTTTTTGATAATGTAACCATTATTCACATATTCAATCTCATTTTTTTCAATCTTATTTTGATCCATCCAATCATAGAGTTTTTTTAGTGTGTCTATTTCACGGATATCTTTGCCCACATAGGTTTGATACTTCCCTGTAGCAGCAACAATCAAGGGTTGTTCTTGCTCCTCTAATGTCACAAATCCAGATTGTTTTGTGTGTTCGGTTTTCCCCCTTATGTAAACTAGTTCTGTCTCACTGCTATAAAAAGTCGTCAACTGTTCTAATATCCCTGAAAAAAAGTCTTCAATGGTATTGTGTTCAAATAAATTGGCACTGGCTTTAATAATCTTTTCAAGCCCCTTCCGATTGCGATCGAGTTTGTTGAGATCTCTATAGTTTCTCAGAGCAGAATAAAGTGTTGTAATCTGTCTCTGCATAGTCATTTCAGTCTTTAAACGATAATCATTGATATCAAAGTCTCTAATGACTCTTTCCTCTGGTGCTTCTCCTGGCTGACCTGTTCTTAAAATAATACGTGTCATATGGTTTTTAAGTTCTTGTCTGATGTACTCCACCACTTCTAAGCCAGAGTGGGTATCTTCCATTACAACATCTAGAAATACCACTGCAATATCGTCTTGCTGTCTGAATATTACTTTAGTCTCTTCGCCTGAATATGTATCAATAAATTCGAGCTTCCGCCCTTCAAAATTAAAATTCTTGAGCATCATCTTCGTCACAACGTGTACTTCTTTATCATCATCTGCTATGAGTATTTTAATGGGTTTTAATCTAAAGGTTTTATAGTCAATTGTTTTTTCTTCATCGTGATTTAAAAAATCAAAGTTAAATGATTTATCACTCCACTTGCTGCTCATTGCCTTCACCCTCTCTTTTGATAATCTTTGGCGTAATCACTGTAAAACGTGTATATTGATCCACTTCACTTTCACAAGTGATTTTGCCGTTTAATTGATTGACGACTAAATTATATACAATATTAAGACCTAATCCACTGCCACCTTCGCTACGATTTGTTGTAAAAAATGGATTGAAAATTTTTTTAATATGCGCTTGAGGAATCCCTGAACCATTATCTTCATAGATTAGTTCAATTGTATCCTCTCGTTCAGAAATTCGGATAAGAATTTCTGGATTATCTTTTGCTTTAAAAGCATGCTTTAGAGAATTTTCAATCATATTAGTCACCAATTGTGAAAGTGCTCCTGGATAAGATTTAATCTCCAGTTGATTAGGACATTCAATTTTAATCTCTGCATTAACGTGTTTGTTCACATGCCTCAAGCTTGTAATGGTTGCCTCTAAATACTGTTTAACATTAAAAACTTCAAGTGTATCATGACTTTGCTTAACTGCAATTTCTTTAAAGCTTTTAACTAATTGAGCTGCTCGATTAAGATTGATTTTAATCATGTCACCGCTCTCTTCAAAAGCTTCTAAAAAATGAATAAAGTCTGTTTTGGAAAGTGAGCCTTCTGTCAATTTCATTTCTAATCGCTTGCGTTCACTCTCCAGATAAGAATTTGCTGAAACGGCTACGCCAAGTGGTGTATTAATTTCATGAGCCACTCCTGAAACCAATATCGCCAGTGAAGCCATTTTTTCCTTTTCGGCAATTTCTATCATCGCTTTTTCAAGTTCTTGTGTTCGCTCTGCTACCCTTAACTCTAAGTTTTCCTTTTCTTTCAAATGAACTCTTGTTAACTCATTTTGAGCTTGAACAAGTTCTGTAATATCTGAACTAGAACCCAAAATAAAAGTCAACTCTTGATCATCATTAAAAACAGGAATAAGTGTCATCTTGATTATTTTAACGGTTCCCTCTGGAAGAATAAAACGTCTTCTGAATCGTAAGGTTTCTCTTGTTGCCTTAACACTGGAAATCACTGCACGCCAGAAAATTTTTTCCTTATCACTAACAAACTCCTCCATAGGTCGTCCCAGTAATTTTTCTTTTTCTGTATTCACAAATGCTTCAAAGGCACTATTTACTGTCACTAAGTTCATATTGGGTTTCATCATAAAAATAAAATCTTCAACATTTTCAACCAATGACCTGTATTTTTCTTCACTAAGTCGCATGTCTTTATAGGCGTTTGAAACACTAATCAACATGTCTTCAATGGTTAATTGAAGTTCGTTGATTTCTGATAAAAATGACTGTGAGTGAATCAACTCAAAACTTTCTCTGCCCTTTAAATCAATCCCCCTTGTCTCTTTTGAAAGTCTAGTAATTGGCTCTGTAATAAGTCGCATAATATAAATGGCAATGGCGAGCAAGATGACTAACAGTAAAATCATATAAAGCGTTGTCTGATTCTGTCTCTCCTTCACAAGTCCCATCAATTCCGCTTCAGGCGTTGCTACAATAATGTGCCAATGAATGTTAAGGGGCTCTGTCAATACAGAAACAAGTGCCAAATACGTTTCACCCTCTACATCAATTCTCGCCATTTCTTCTTTGTAATGCAAATGACCTTCAAGAGCTAAAGCACTCTTTTTGATGACTGTATTGTGACTGTCATAAGCTCTAATCATGTTCTTTTCAAGATCCGAACTGGCAATGAGATCCCAATCATCATTGACGATGTAGACAACATTCTTCTCATTTCTGCGATTATTATATAAATAATCATCTATATTATTTAACTGAATCCCTATATCTGATACCCCTACCAATTGCCCCGATTCATCTAAAATTGGATAGGTTGAAGAAATCATGGGTGTATTCAAAGATGAACTCATATAAACATTCGTCCACTGGGGCGATTTTGTTTTTTTTACCGATTCATACCAACTACGCGTCCTTGGATCATAGTTGTTAGTCACGTGACTCAAATCATCTGATAAGTGACTGCCCTTATAAATACTAAACATATCATTTGTCCGCTCATCTTTAAGCATCAATTCGGTTCCATCAAACCCTTCATTTGTACTATATCCCACAAATCGACCCAACCAATCACCATATCGAATGGCACTCACTTGCGGCGCTTCTTCATATAGGGTCTTATAAAATATGTATATATCCTCTTGTATCCGCATTAGATTATCGTCTTCATAAGTATAATTTTCTTGAATTTGTGTGGCAAGAAGTTGATTCATTACCAAAGGATGTTCCAGCATTTCATAAACATCATCATTGATATTATGATTAATCTCCGATAAAATTTGGTTACCTTGATTTTCTGCCAGCCAATTGTAATCATATTGCCACTTATAAATAAAAACCAACATAAAAATGACAATCGCAACAATCATTGGCATTAAAATAATCGTCCGTATGGAATAGGTTTTCCTCGGCGTTCGATGCCTATTCATCTCGCTTCACCTCCACTGTCTATGGTTATTTATACCACCTATAAAATCAACTAAGCAGGTCAATTATTTAAACCCCCTATAAAAAACGATGCTATCAATTGAAATAGCATCGTCTAATCCGAATATTACATTTTTTGATTGCTCAACAATCTATAGTTTTCCTACTAAATTAATAAAAAATTGCAAGGCATCATAATAATTCTTTTTTGAAATGCGTTCATCCTTACTGTGAATTCTCCCTAGTTCTTCACTATTAAGATTCATTGGTGAAAATCTCAAGATATGGTCAGCAATTTCAGTATAATGCCTAGAATCACTCCCTCCTAACATAAGATAAGGTGAAACAACCACTTGAGGATAAATCTCTAAAATAGCCTCCTTGACTAATCGCCATTGGTCACTGTCAAGATCCGTATAGGGTGAAGCTTCTCGGGTTTCAATAACATTAACCTCAAATTCGGGGCCAATGACCGCCTTCATATGATTTAAGGCCTCTTCAGCCGTATCCTTTTGAAGTAAACGCATATTAACACCCATTTTGGCCTGACCTGGCAAAACATTATAAGCATTACTGCCTTCTAATTGGGTAACGGACAGGGTACTTCTTACAAGGGCATTCATTTCTCCCCCTATCTTCTTGAAGAGGTACTTAATCACCGGTGAAAAAATCCACAAATTGGCAAAAATCATACGATAGCCCCATTTTGAATGACGTCCTGCTGAATCAAACAGGGCACGTGCTGGTAAAGACAATTCCGATTTAAAAGGATGCTTTTCAAGTTTAACAATGGCACGTGCTAATTTCTGTGTTAATGTTTGAGGGGGTGGTGAAGAAGAATGGCCACCATGTCCCTTAATCACCACATCACAGTCAATATAACCTTTTTCACCAATCCCTACAAAAGCACAAGCCTCTTCCACCCCTGGGAAGATGTTTTGAACAATAGCACCACCTTCATCAAGTACCAAATAGGGCTTAATTCCTCTCTCTTTTAACGTTTCAACAATTGCAGGAGCTGAAGGCCCACTGACCTCTTCATCCCCTCCAAACGCTAAATAAACATCTTGCTGAGGAACAAATGACTGCCCTAAAGCATATTCTACAGCTTCCAAAATACCGGTAAAAGTGACTTTGGTGTCTAGCGTCCCTCTGCCCCAGATATAGGTGTCGTCAACCTTTCCACCAAAAGGAGGAACTGCCCAATCTTCTTCATGAACGGGTACAACATCATAATGTGCCATCAGAACAGTGACTTGATCCGATTGCTTTCCTTTCCAGTAAAAAAGAATCCCACGTTTTTCAATATATTCAACTTCTAAGCACTCATGTACCTTAGGATAAAGTTCACGAATCAATTGTTTCATCTGGTCAAATGCTTCTTCATTGATTTTAGATGCATCATTATAAGTTACTGTTTGACACTTCAAAATCTCAGTAAAATGATTCAGGGCCTCCTCTTCATTAATGGTTACTCTTTCAGCAGGTGTGACCTCTTGGTCTCTAGGCTTAAACTGTATAGTTCTCACCACAATTATCACAAGTAATAAGGCAATCAAGCCAAGTACAACTATCATATATCGCTCCTTTCCCAATATTGTCACTGATTTAAAATTGAACTATAATAAGTGCTTTTTATAAAGTATCCGCGCCGAAATGAGGGCAATCATAGCACCTACTGGTACAAATACTGAAACAGAACTCCCTAGTGCTGGAAAACTTACAAATAAGGCAATCATAAAAATAAGTGGTGCCAAAGCAATTTTCCAATTTTTACTCAAATAAACCACTGCAAGCCCGCCAAATAGAGCAGGTAAAATATTATCAAACGCAGGCTTTAGCACTTCGGCATTTAAAATAGGGGTCAAGGGTGCCATTAGTAAAACGCCTATTGCAATAATCAAGGTTGTCACAATGGAAGAAGTGGCAATTGCAATTGTAGAAATAATTTCCCCTTCAACTGTTCCTTGAGTCACTTTAGCCGTTTCCATTGCATATAGTGCACAAGGGACTTTAAGATTGGTTAAGTTACCTGTTACAAATCCCAAATACGACCCTCCAGTTCCCAGCATAGGCGTAAACGTGATAATTTCAATCACTGCTACTGTCCAAAAAATAGGAACAACTCCCAACAACCCTTTCATAACCGCCGATAGGGTCGGCCAAGCGCCGTAATGAATTGACACCAGTATGGGGAATGAAATCATCATTAAAAAGGCACAAATCATCCACACCCGACCATAACGATGGACACCTTCTGTATATGTTTTAAAGTCCATTATCTACCTCCTATAAGAACATTTGTTGATAAAATACTGCACTTGCCATACCACCGATGATACTAAAAGGAAGGGCATAATCTTCAATCCATTTAATTTGTTTTTTCTTAATAATCAAGCCACAAATCGACATAATAATTGCAGAAACAGCGAGGACAAAAACCGGCAAGAGACCGGGAATACCCAATCTTATGTCTTTAAAAACCACTCCTAAAAAGGCTGAAATCATCCCTAAAAAGATAGACGTCATCATGTGTTCTCCCCATTCAACATCTCTATTTTTCAAAGTACTGATTCCCGATTGAATTTTTTTCAAAAAAATAGGGATTAAAATAACACTGGGAATAATACCAATGGTCATCACCCAAACGATAGTCGCATAAATCGTCCCGTTGGTAATAGCATCTGCAAGGCTTAAACCCACAGAAGATGCAGCAGAAGCTGCCGCTGTTAATTCATAAGTAATCGCCCCCAAAATACTCAGTCTCATCCAAGGTAAAGGCGTTCCCAAAAACTTAGAGAGCGAGATGACCCCAAGCAAAATTGGAAGCGCAGGAGCAATTGTAAAAATAGCACTTGTAATAACCGTATGCTTCACCTTATTCATATCCATGCCTACCTGTCGCGCTGACTTTATTGCTTTCACTAAGAAGTAAGAAGATTGCAAGATAACAAAGACAATAATCCCCCCTGCCAGCAAATATAAAAATTTATCATTGACGTTAAAATTCATCATTCATCTCCCCTCTATAAACCGTATCCAATCAAATAACCTAACCCTAACCACCCCATTGAAACGGTTAACAGAATGATTTGTAATGGTAATACAAATTTAAACCATTTTCCATAAGACACCTGTGTCAAGCCCAAAGAAATCAATAACACAGCATTCGTTGGATATAAAATATTTGAAAAACCATCCCCAAATTGAAAGGCTAAAATTCCAAGCTGTCTCCCCATCCCCATCAAATCCATAATCGGCATCATAATCGGCATGAGAATAAAGGCTTTAGCACTCCCTGATCCAATAAAAAAATTGAGAATCATCACAAGAACAAAGACACCAATAATCGCCATAATGGGAGAAATACCTTCTATCAATTGTGCGGATTGATAAAGTATGGTATCTAATATTTGCCCTTCCATCATGACATATTTTATACTTGTCGCTAAAAGAATAAGCAGAATCGCTGGAGACATATCAATTGCACCTTTTATAAAGGAACGTCCCACCTTTGTCATATTGCCAAAAACAAAATACCCCACACCTAGAGAAGCCACTAAAAATGAAAGACCAATCATGACCAAACTAAAATCTCTTAAAATAGAGATAAAGGGTGAAAGGACGATATAGGCAAACATGATAAGCATTATACTGATAAAAAAGCGATAAGCGCGTTGGGGTGGTTCTACCTGCACGGTCATTTCTACTTTCTCAACTGCCACTTTATGTTTCTGTGTATAAGTATAAAGATAAAAAAATAAGATGAGATAAGTCACTAAAAAAATAAAAAAACGATATAGAGCACCTGAAAAAATAGGAATACCCGCCAATTCTTGAGCCACACCAATAGTAAACGGATTAGTCACTGCTGCAGAAAAGCCCACACCACATGCCAAAAGGGTAATCCCTAGTCCTGTTAAATCGTCCCATCCCATACGTCTACTTAAAAGTAAAACCAGTGGTGCTAAAGGTACGACTTCTTCAAAAACGCCTATAAAGGCACCCAGTGCCATAAAAAAGAAAATTAAAATAGCCATTAGCTTCATTTCATTGTCTAAGAAACGCTGGGTAATCTTGATAATGACTCCTTCAATAAGACCGGATTCTTTCAGAACATAAATCGCCCCCCCAATTACAAGTAAAAAGAGTGTAATAGCTATAACCAATCCTCCTGAATCACTAAAAAGGACTAAAATAGGAGCACCCAGCCATTTAAAAAAACTGATGCCATTTTCATTAGAAGGTACATAAGCCCCTTGTAAAGTCCCCCCCTCCAAGGTTCCACTGGGAATAACATGTGTCAGTATGCCAGTCGCTACCCACATCAAAACCAATATTAATATGGCACTTACAAACACTTTAATTTGCGGTTGATTGTCTTTCGTTGACATTTATTTCCCCCTTTCAACGCAAGTTACATGGTTGTGTCCCCCATCCAAACTGCTTCGATTGTTTCAAAAAGCAGATTCATTTTAGAAGACAGTGCTTTATCATCATTGATGTAATGTTCAATCACAACTTGATTGAGTGCATCAATTGCAGGTTGACTCGTTAAGAGATACTCTGATACATTAAGAATGCCAATCTTAAATTCATTAATCAGCATGGGATAAATCACATTTTGGGTCTCTATCGCCGTCCTCTTTATCCATTCAAAGACGCGTTCTGGCGAGTCCATTTTTGAAAAAGTTATCACTTCATAAGGAACCTCTTGGCTCACAACATGTCGTTTCAAAATACTCTTCAGATTATCATGTATAAACCACAACATTGATTGGTTCAATTGATTATCAATGTGCTTACGATCATGGTCAATAATATGTTCAATTAGGGCCAATTTTCCTTCATCTTGATACGCATTGATGAGTACGCCCTGTCTCGGAATAATCGTTACCAGTCCCTGATTTTCTAAGCGCATAATTGCTCTATGGATAACAGGTCTACTATAATTCAATGCTTTTGCCAATGCCCTTTCAGGTGTCAGATAAGTATGAGGCTTTAAATGCCCATTTAAAATTTCACCCGTTAAATAATTGGCAACATACTCTTCAGCACTTTCTTTTTTCATGCGTTAACTCCTCTGATACGTTTGTGGTATGACCACGTTTTTACTATTATAAGTTTTTAAGTATAAAGATTCAATAGTTTTTTCTAAATATTCTGAATTTTTAGTTTATTTTAATTCATTTGTTTTTATGGCATTAAAAAATGCGCCCTAAAGCGCATTTTAAATGGATAACTCTTTTTATTATTTATTGAGAGGCCAATGGTAATAAAGACTGCCCTGCAATACGTCCAAAGACAACAGCATCTAAAAGGGAGTTTCCCCCTAGTCGATTGGCTCCATGGATTCCGCCCGTGGCTTCACCTGAGGCATAAAGACCAATGATGGGTGTTTCATCCGAGGCTGTTAACACCCTCGCTTGACTATCAATGAGAATGCCCCCCATACAATAATGAACTGCTGGCATCACCTTAATGGCGTAATAGGGTCCTTTATCAAGTTTTACTTTTAAATCTTGTCTGTGAAAATCAGGATCAAGGCCTTCATCAACATACTGGTTATACTGATTAATCGTCGCCATAAACGCCGATTGATCAATTCGCATTTCATTAGCCAAAGCTTCAAGTGTTTCACCTTTAGAAAGGAGTTTCAAATCAATGTAGTGGTCGGTGGCTTCTAACGAGGTTCTAATGGCTTCATTGAAAACCAAATAAACTTCTTTGTCCGGCTGATTGACAAGATCTTCGCTAAGCATATCCCTATTTTTCAACTCATCTGCAAAGCGTTGTCCCAATTGATTAATGAGAATCCCGCCATTGCCCCTTAGAGCCTCTGTAATCAGGACACCATATTCCGAAGAAGCCGTTGGATGGGTTTGAATATAGTCAAGATTGACAAGTTTCACATCAAGTGAGTCTACTAATTGAATAAAATCGCCCGTTGCACTGGGGCTATTGGTTGTAGCATAGCCTTTTAACTTCTGATTGTAATAGACAAAGGTTTCTGGACTCCCACCAAATCCACCTGTGGCTATCACCACATTGGGTGTATTAATTTTATAGTGTTTACCGTACCGGTCTTCAACCGAAACGCTTCTTACAGTGTTGTCTTTAACTTCTATGGCAAAAGCTGTATTTTCCAATCTAAGGTCAATAGTGGACGCCTCAACCGCCGCTTTCAACTTCTGTACAATTTCATTGCCAACGGGTTTCCCCCCTGATGGACGATGTGTTCTCGGGTAGGTGTGACCTGCCAGTATGCCCACATCTGATAAATCAATAGATTTAGATTGAAGCCATTCGATGGTTTCTGTGCTCTTTTCCACCAATAACTCGACCATCACAGGGTTATTTTCACGATGCCCAGAAGCCATGACATCTTCAATAAATTGCGCTTTAGAGTCCTCTACGGTTATTGCTTCCTGCTCTTTTGTACCCAAAGCATTAATCCCCGCTGTTGCTCTTAAAGTATTACCACCCACATAGGGCATCTTTTCTAACAAAATCACTCGATAGCCTCTCGCCTCTGCTTCTAAAGCAGCACTCATCCCGCTTGCACCTGATCCAATTACCACAAGATCTGTTGCTTCTACAGGTTGTCTCGTTAAGATAAAACTCACAATAATAACCAAAAGGACAAGCCCAGCAAGTCCCATTAGACCGCCCTTACTTTTTAATCGCATAATACTTTTGTGGCCTCCCTATTTTTCCATATTGTAAATATTCCTCTAGAATACAGCTTTCAACCATGGCTGCCAAATACCGTCTCACGGTCACTCTAGCAAGTGCTGTTATATCAGCAATTTCTTGTGCCGTCATGGCCCTTTGAGTGGATTTAACAGTCTCTAAAATCAATTGATAGGTTCTTGTATTGATCCCTTTTTCATTTAATTGCGGTCCGTTTTCTCTGTCCTTCCTTTGCGCCAGCAAGGTATCTATAGCTTCTTGGCTCACTTGGCATTCTTTACTCAAGGTTCTTCGACGTGCTTTAACCGTTTGAATCGCTTCGTTTAAGCGTTCAAATGTAAACGGTTTAATTAAATAGTCAATTGCCCCCAATCTCAGTGAGGTTTCTACTGTTTCAGAAGAGGCATCTGCTGTAATTAAAATAACATCACTTTCAATCGCCTGCATTCGAATCCACGCTAAGAGTTCTGGCCCTGATTCAGTCCCCAAGTAGACATCTAATAAAACCACATCAATCGCTTGTTCAGTCAAAATTTTCTTGGCCTGTCCGACGGTAGCCACTTCAATCACCTTAGCCGATGAATCGATTCTATTTAAAAATTCTTTATTAATATTGCGGACCATTGGGTCGTCTTCAACAATTAAAAAAATCATATGTCCTCCATGGGAATTTGAATTTGCCAGCATGCCCCTTCATCATTATTAATCTGGTAATATCCACCAATTGCTTCAATTTTTTGCGTCACAATAGCAAGGCCATACCCCCTGTTTTGACCTTTCGAACTGACGCCCTCAATCAAATAGGCTTCTACAGGTCCACTAAATCCTTTGCCATTGTCTTTAACTTCAAGGAAAAGCATTTGCTCTTCTTCGTAAATACCAACTGTAATCACAGGCTCTTCCTGACCAGAAAGGGCCTCAATGGCATTGTCAATAAGATTTCCTAAAATAGAGGTCAAATCTTCATCTTGAACTTGAAGTGGCAATTTTTCAAGCCAACTGTCTTCATCCAATTCAAATTTAATCTTATGTTCTACTGCTTTAGAGTATTTGGCTAAAAGCAAGCCCGAAACCACAGGGACTTTTATCCATTCATTGAGTTGCTTAATAAAGTTTTGCTGAGACCGTGAAACAGTGCTGATAAATTGCAGCGCCTCATCCACTTCACCCAATTGAATCAAGCCAGAGATGGTGTGGAGCTTATTCATAAATTCATGGTTTTGAGCACGAAGGGCCTGAGTCAACTGTTCCATGTTGGTTAAGGCTTCTGCCTTCTTACGGACTTGACTCATATCCTGTAATTTAATGAGTAAATTAAGGCGGTGATCCATCTGTGACAATTTGATGAGATTGACGCTAAGTATTTGACCTGCGCCAATCCGCCACTCTGTCTCTAAATGGGTCAATTCATCATCCGTCGTTTCTTTTAACCATTTATCTTCTACCCAATCACTTAAGAAGGTATCTTCTACCAGTTGCCCCTTAAGACTGCCATGATTAGGTATCAAGGTGTTTACTCTCGTATTCACCAAAATAATCCGTCTATTGGCGTCTATGCCAATAAGTCCCTCGCCCATATTATCAATAATCACTTCATTTTGATGAAGGAGAAGGGCAATTTCCGCAGGTTCTAAGCCATAAATGTCCGCCTTGATACTTTGTGATAATTTATGACCTGCCAAACTGGCAATTCCCAAAAAAATAAGGGTGAAAATCAGAGGATAAACCGCACTCGCTCTAATGGATTGTAAAATCTGACCATTGTAAATCCCCACAATGACATCACCTGAATATTGTCCATCGGTATAGATGGGCGCATAGCCCTCCACAACCGCATTTTGACTCAAATCATAATAATAAGCCGGTTGATGTGCCTGTGTCGTCACATGGATATCTTGTGGTTTAACTTGGCTGTTTAAAAGGGCTGGAATAGGGTGTGCAAAATACCGTCCCTCTTGATTAACGATATATAGATATTGAATTCGCGTTTTGAGACTGATCGATTCAACCTGTTTATTAACCGCTATATAACCGTTCTCAATAACCATATTCTCTTTGATTGCATGATTATCAGCTATAATCATCGCCTGATCCATAGCATCTAGAGCCACTTGTCTTTGCATGGATTGATACCAGTTCTGGAAGAAAAGAATAGATAAAACCAAGACCAATACTGTCATTAAGGCTATAATGGTCAAAGTCATTTTACGGTGTAATTTCATGACTTCCTCTTTCTTAAACTTTGCTTTTGGACGATAGTCTAACATATCTGAATAAGCTTGTCACGTTTTTCACAACAACTTGACATTTTTTTAAGTTTTTGGGCATGCCTTATGAGATAACAATAAAAAAAAGAGAAGATTAGTCTTCTCTTTCTTGATTATCCTGTTATTAATTATTGAATAGATTGTGCCGCATTGGTTCCTGCAATTCTACCGAATGTTGTAATATCTGCTAAAGCATTACCACCTAAACGGTTATTACCATGAACACCACCGGTTACTTCTCCTGCTGCATATAAACCATCAATAGCTTCTCCATCTGTGTTTAATACTTGTGCATCTGTATTAATCATAAGACCACCCATTGTATGGTGAACAGCTGGAGCAACTTCAACTGCATAGTAAGGACCTGTCACTAAGTCTCTTGGCATATCAGGTCTTTCAAAATCTGGATCAACACCCTCTGCTACATATTGATTATAACTTGCAAGTGTTCCAGCTAATGCCTGAGGATCAACTCCCATAAGTTCAGCGAGTGCTTCAGGTGTTTCAGCTTCTAACAAGAAACCTTTTTTGTAATAGCCTTCAATCGCTGAAAGACTTTCTCTTACACCTTGATCAAATACGATATAAGCTGATTGACCTGTTTGTTCTAATTCTGCTTTAGACACCACTGCTCTTGTATCAATTTCATTGACAAAACGTTGTCCCTCTTGATTCACTAATATCGCACCATTTCCTCTAACTGCTTCTGTAATCATGTAGTTATTAGATGGCATAACGGTTGGATGCGTTTGGATTTCTTTCATATCAACATAAGCAACATTCATTGTACTTGCAAAGTCGATAACATCCCCTGTTGCGCCAGGATGGTTAGTTGTTCCATAGCCCTTAAATTCTGGTCTGAATTCAGCAACTAATTCATTATTAGCACCAAAACCACCACTTGCAACGACAACTGCTTTCGCGTGAATATTGTAGATACCTTCGTTGGATTCAACTTCAATCCCAGCAGCTTTACCTTCTTCATTAATAATCGCTGTTGCTTGAGTACTCATTAGGATTTCAACACCTAATTTTTCCGCTTGAGCATAAAGTACTTCAACAATGTGATTACCGGCAGGTGCACCACCTGATGGTCTATGACAACGGTTAACACTTGCACCACCCATACGACCAACATCGCTTAAATCTGCGCCCATACCAATTAACCATTCTACTGTATTTTTGGCATTGTGAGTAAGTACATTAACCAAGTCAGGATTATTAATGTTGCCGCCACCCTTCATTGTGTCTTCATAGAAAAGTTCGATTGAATCTTCAATTCCTAATTCTTTTTGAACTGATGTTTCAGCCGCATTAAGGCCACCTGTTGCATATTTAGTATTACCACCGATAATCGGCATTTTTTCGACGATAATGACATTGGCTCCATTGTTTTTAGCTTCAATGGCTGCTGTTAAACCGGCACCACCTGCTCCAATGACAACCACATCTGTTGTTCTATCTTCTAATACTTGTGGTGCTGTATCTTCATCTGTTTCCGCTGCGCTATTGTCTTCTGGTGCACCGTTGACATAAGCTAGTGCTAATGCTGCCGCTGCTGCTTCTTTAACTGACGACGACGTTAAACTTGCACCTGCAACTGCATCAACGTCTGCTGAATTGGCTGCAATAATATTTTCAATCATTTGATCTCTTGGTTCTTCTGCAAATTCTGAATCACTAAATTCAACTACTTCGATTTTTTCGATAGCATTTTCATTTACAGTGACTGCTAATTTAATGGGACCTGCATGTCCTTGTCCTTCACCTTCATAGGTTCCAGGCTTATATAAAGCGTCTGATTCTTGATTGTCTTGTTCTTGAGACATGTCTTGATCTGTCCCATTTGTATTGGCTTGATCAGCGTCTGCTTGCCCACAAGCTGTTAATAACATCGCTGCCATCATTGCTAAAACAACAATAATTGATAACCATTTTTTCATTTTTTCTCCTCCTTGATATTAAGTGACTACTTAATCTAGGAAGAGTATAAGATATTGATATTATTTTATCAATCTTTTGGTCTTATTAATTACTTTTGGTCTTTTTGGTCTCTCAACATGCCTTCCTTTTATTTAATGATGTCTCTTATGAATCATGCGGTTATAGACATGTTCAAACCCATATTTTTCATAGAACTTTTTAGCTGACCGATTATCCAAATCAACATGTAAAGAGACATTACCCTCTGTCAGTTCTATAGCCTTTTGGATGAGTTCACTGCCCACACCTCTCCCTTTACTGCTTTTCATCGTTCCAATATAAGCAATATGGTACGTTGGAATAAAGCGTTGGAATCCCATGTGTACAATGACACAAATCCCTTCATAAACCCCATGACGTTTAGCCAATAAAATATGCCCTTTATCCATTGCATTTTGAATAGCATCTTCAGTCTCACCTACAGAATCTGAATACTGGTCTAGCCACTGACGTGTAAAAGCAATGAGTTCCGGTTGTGAAACTGCGTCAAAATCTTTGATGTCTTCAACCATTACCTGACTCTTGCCATCATTTAAGACAATGACATGAGTCCCCTTTTTTAGCTTTCCTTGTTCTACCATTTCAAAAAAGGCAGCTAAACCATAGGCCTCATTTTCACTGATTTCAACATTTTCAATTTTTTTAATTTTCTTTTTAGCCTCTTTAAGTGCCTGTTTTTGAATGGGAATGATTTCGCCTGACGCTTCATCAATAGCTTGGAGAGTGGTTTCGACAGTTGTTCGATTGTAATGCAAATTTTCTGGGATTTCACCTAAGGAATCACTTTGAATCTGATAGCGTTTTAGGTACTCTGCATAAATATCATTTCCACTTTCCCATGTCCCCGCTGAAAGCATAGGAAGTGCATCATAATTGCCCTTCATCCATTGTTTTAAAACCACATTGTAAAGACTTGTCATGGTGTACCCAAAACTCAACTGAGTGAATATACTTGAAACACAAGTTAATTTATTGACAATTTCTTCTGCCATTTCTTCAAGTACCATTTGAGATAAATGTTTTTGAGATACACCTTGAACTGATAAGTAATACTGGTGGCTTTCGGCATATGATTTTAGAAAAACAATGGGCAATTCAACCTTTTCATTTCTAAAATCAATAACCTCAGCCCCTTGACATTGGGTCTTTTTCCATCTTTCATTCTTAAACAAGGGCACCACTACCTTCATATCGTTTTGTTGTGCCATATAAACGACTGATTTCACATAGGTCATTGACCCATTGACTAACAATTGATTATAGCCATGAGCCTGTGCATCTTTAATGATGACTTCAGCAACCCGATCATGTTTATGACCCGTTGGATTATTGCCTTCCATTTTAAGATAGATTTCTCCAACATCCAATAAATCTTCTAGTTTTTTTGCTCTCAATAAGGGTGTTCTTCCGCTTTTCATTTTATCGCCTCCATTTTATCAATTATCATTGCTGGTTGATGCCTCTTTCAATCATTTATAATCTAAAAAAGCACCCTAACTCTCTTTAAAGAGTTAGAGTGCCCATGTTTCGCTATAAAAGCTCCTCATTATACCACGTCTTTGTAGTATAGCGCATTTCCATCATGAACCTACGCAGACCCCAGTTCTTAATCGTTTTTTGCCCTTTCTTTTCTTTTAACAATCACTTTATCATAACATGCTAACGCACCCTTTGACTCACTGATTAAATACTCAGAACAGCTACTTCACACCTAGGGATATTTAATTTTTAAGTTTCTTGTATCCTTATTATTATATAAAATCATTTTATAGGCGTCAAATCCACTACCTAAGCCAAGACCTGAATTTACCTTCTCTGACTTTATAAGAAAGGCGCAAATAATCTAAAAAAGGCATTCTTAAGTGAACGATACTTTTTATCTGTTTTCGCCTCTTCATAAGATACTTCATTACAGACTTTAAGTGTTTCCATAAAATCACTTTTAATGTCACTTACAATACTATTTTGATAAATCCAAACCCCACATTCAAAATGCAGGTACAAACTCCTATAGTCCATATTAATGGTTCCAACTACACCATAACGATCATCTGAAACAAAGTTTTTAGAATGAATAAAGCCAGGGGTATATTCATAAATTCTCACACCACTTTCAATCAACACTTCATAAAAAGAACGCGTCACATCGTGGACTATCTTTTTATCTGGAATATGAGGTGTAATAATTCTTATATCTACACCCGATTTGGCTGCAGTCGTCATGGCAACAACCGTTTCATTATCAAGAACCAAATAAGGCGTTGTAATATACACATAACGCTTTGCCTTGTTAATCAAATTCAGATAAACATTTTCACCGACTGTTTCATGGTCTAGAGGACTATCTGAAAAGGGTTGGACATAACCATCGTGCTTGCAATCTTGATACTTTCTTAAGAAAGACTCTACATTTTCAGATTCCTTAGTGAGGTATTGCCACAATTGCAAAAACATAACCGTCATATTGTTAACCACATCACCTTTAATCATAATACCTGAATCTTTCCAGTGACCATATTTTTCATATTTATTAATATATTCATCTGCTATATTAATGCCCCCTGTAAAAGCTACCCGCCCATCAACAACCGTCATTTTACGGTGGTCTCGGTTGTTATAAAAAGGGGAAAACAGGGGCCTAAGCGGATTAAATACACATACTTTAATCCCAAATTCTTTGAGGGTTTTATCATAGTTTTTAGGCAAAGTAAAGAGGCATCCCGCATCGTCATAGATTAGCCTGACGTCAACACCTTGGGCCGCTTTTTCCTTTAAAATATCTAAAATCTTTTGCCACATGATGCCTTCGCTAATAATAAAGTATTCCATAAAAATAAATTCTTGAGCGGTTTCTAAATGTTCAAGAATCTTGGAAAATTGTTGTTCACCATCTTCAAAATAGAGGGTCTCTGCCTGAGCATAAGGTGGATATCCCCCTGAATTTTGGATATAGCGGGATTGATTGGCCGCATGAAAACTTTTAACTTCTATGCTATTTATGACATCATCATTTTTCCCCAATACCCTTCTCGAATGATTAGTGATATGTTCAATTCGCTTTTCAGTTTCATTCCGATGATAATTGAGACCAAAAAGTAGATAGAGATAACCGCCTAAGATTGGCAATGCCATGATTGGAATAACCCATGTCAATTTATAGGCTGGATTCATGCGGTTATTCATAATAAAAATGACAGCCAAAAGAGAAATAAAGACACTGATACCGTAAAAGACTACAAATGCCTCTGTAAACCTTACGACTATGGCCGTCAAAAAAATCAGTTGGAGAAAAAACCCCAATACAATTGACGTTACACGGTGTGTAACGATTTTCTTTAAATATTTCATATTCACCCCAAAAACGCTATTTTAATCAGAAAGATCATTGCTTCTGTATCTATGTTATTCATATTATATCAAAAAAGATTACTTTGGTTAATAAAAATAGTCTTGACTATTTAATTGATAATGATTATCATTACTATATAAACTGTTTATACTCATCGTGTCAGATACTGAGGAGGATATTTTGTCATTTGAAAGAACTTTAGCTTTTCACTGCGCCCCAACCCTTGTGGGCCTTAAACCCGCCAACTTAATCACCAATCCTTTGTTATCACATCAGGATATTTTTCCAATTATACCTTTTTTACGTACGATTGGAATTGAAGTGACTACTTTGCAACTTTGTCCAAGTAGACAGTTGCTCCTTATTTATAATGAAAAGACGCTTTACAACTATTTAAGTGCATCACCTAATTATGACTATCTTATTAAACTGGGGTATCCCATGGATGGCAGTGTTCATCATTTATTAGACCATCTTAAGATCAGAATACATGAAAATAAGGGCTTTCCACATGAAGTGGGACTCTTTTTAGGTTACCCACTTGATGACGTCCATGGCTTCATTATTAATAATGGTCAAAATTGTAAACTATGCGGGTATTGGAAAGTTTATGGTGACGAAGACCAAGCCCGATGTCTTTTTGATCAATATACACAAGTCAGAGATCATATGACCACTCAAATAGATATTGGAAAATCACTTCCAGAAGTATTGACACACTACTTAAACACTGCAAGCATCACACACTAAAAAACGGAGGGGAAAAAATGAGTCAAATCGCAATTATTTATTGGTCAGGAACAGGTAATACAGAAGCTATGGCAAAGGCTATACTCGAAGGTGTTCAATCAGCAGGTGGATCTGCTGATATTTTTGAAGTCGCTTCTTTTTCAACATCCAATCTCAATCAATATGATAAGCTGATTTTAGGCTGTCCATCAATGGGAGACGAAGTACTTGAAGAATCTGAATTCCAACCTTTCTTCGATGACATCCAATCTCAACTGGGTGGGAAAAAAATCGCCCTATTTGGTTCTTACGGTTGGGGCGACGGTCAATGGATGAGAACATGGCAATCAGAAGTTGAAGAAACAGGAGGACAATTAATAACAGATGGCCTCATTGTTAACGAAGCACCTGATAGTGAAGGGGTTCAACTTTGTCAATCACTTGGAGAGAAAGTTGTAAACGCTTAGTCTTCATCTTTTTAAAGTCAAACTTTTATAGTGCCAAGCACAGACAGACAATCAATTGTCTCTCTGTGCTTTTTTTGATTAATAAACTGATAAATATTACATATTGTCATAAACGGAATTGCTTATTACCACACTTTTAGGGTAACTTATTACTATATAAATAAAAGGGAGGATTAATATGACACTACCACAAACTTTATTTCTAAAATTAGTTCTAGTTGCCTTTATTGTCTTTTTTATTATTGATCTTATTTGGCTAGGCCTGATTGCCAAAAATCTATATCAAGATAATTTGGGTCACCTATTAGCTGACAAAACCAATTGGATTGCAGCACTGATTTTTTATGTTTTATACATTATTGGATTAACTTATTTTGTTATTTATCCAGCTGCTCAAAAAGGTGATATTGTCATGGCTCTTATGAACGGTGCCTTTTTCGGCCTTATCGGTTATGCAACTTATGATTTAACTAATCTTGCCACACTGAATCAATGGCCTCTTAAAATCACCATTATTGACCTTATATGGGGAACCGTTTTAGGGGGTTCTATCTCTGCCATTACTGTATGGATTTCAAATTTATGGCTTAAACAGTAGAACTTATAAAAAAATCAATCCTATTCTATTCAATATCAAATTAAAGGAGATTATAGATGCAAGCACTTACAGGATATGATATTTACGACTACCTCACTGCTGGTGCTCAAAATATTATTCAATACGAAGATAACTTAAATGCGATTAATGTTTTTCCAGTAGCAGATGGTGATACAGGTAGTAATCTGGCTTATACTATGAAATGTATTCTTGCCAATGCCAAGCGTTCTGAAAAAGCACATGAAACGCTTAATTCTATTTCTAAAGCAGCTTTAGAAGATGCTTACGGTAATTCTGGGACGATCTTTGCAAGCTTTTTATATGGATTAGCCATAGAATCACAAAGTAAATCTCAACTCACCATTGGCGAGTTTAGTCGTGCTGCGCAAAAGGCTGTGGACTATGCGTATGACGCCCTTGCCAAGCCACAAGAAGGTACCATTCTTACTGTTATTAAAGGCTGGGCAAACTATTTAAGTGATCACTATGACCAGCACCCTAATTTAATGTCACTTTTTTCAGAAGCTGTTCTTTTTAGCCAAAAGGCTTTAGTTCACACACGAAGTCAACTTAAAGTACTGGCTGACGCCAATGTCGTCGATGCAGGGGCACAGGGATTTGTCTATTTCCTCGAAGGCATTGTAAAGTTTATATCCGGCGGATTAAAGACTATTCTCGTTCAACCGCAATCCACAGTCAATCATAAACATACATTAGAGAGTCTTCCTACCTTCCAATATTGTAGCGAATTCATTGTTGAACCCTTTAATACAATTGATAAAAAAGCTTTAATGGCTTCATTGGAATCATTAGGCGACTCTGTCATTGTTCAAAAAATTGGACCTTATTATAAAATTCATCTTCATACTAACCAACCTGCGAAAGCATCAGAAAAGATTGAATCTCAGGGGAAGGTTATTAAATCAAAAGTAGATGATATGCTACTTCAAGTGAAAATGAATGTCCATGATAAAATGCCGATTGGCATTATTACAGATTCCATTGCTGATTTATCAGTAGAGATGAAAAAGAGCCTAATCGTCCATCATATTCCCTTAAATATTCTTCTCAATGGCAATACCTATACTGACCGCTTAACACTGAACAACAACCGCTTATTTCAAATTATTGACCAAGAGAAAGCGATTGCTACAACTTCACAGCCCAGTGATACTCGGATTGAGAAACAATTAAGATATATGTTAGACCATTTTGAAAATGTCATTGGCCTTTTTGTTTCATCGGAAATGAGTGGCATTTATCAAAAAGTCTCACGAGTTGCTAGCGACATTGATCATCAGCGCCTCACTATCATTGACACAAAGACTAATTCTGTCACTGAAGGATTAATGGTCCATACCGCTTTCAAAATGATTAAAGCGGGAGAAACTTATCAAAACATCATCAAACATCTCCAAGAAACCATTAACCAGTATAAAATATATGTAGAAATACCGGATCTTCATTATGCCACTTTAAGTGGTAGAGTCCCTAAAATAGTAGGAACACTTGCGTCATGGCTTAAAATTAAAGCCCTCATTACAATTGACCAAAACGGTAAGGGAGCCATTATGAAGGAACGTTCACTCATGCGTATGGTTGATACCCTTTCACACCGAAAAAACATTTCAAAATATGCTGTTATTTACACGGGGATCTTAGACGATTTTTCCGAAGAAATTAGCCTCATTCAAGAGAAAATGGGAAAACCACCCGTTTTTATCAATGAAGTTTCAGGTGTTATTTCAGCATTCATTGGCAAAGGAGCCTTATCTATTGGCATCTTAGAAGAGTCCGTAGATTGACCCACTTGACTCTTATCTACGTGATGAGAGTCTTTGTTTACAAAGGAGGTTAAAATGACTTACCTTGTTGTCATTATGTTTTTATGGTTTTCATTTACTTTATTGTTTTTGCTGGCTCAGTACTGGCACAATAATTCAATCGTAGATCTTGCTTGGGGTCCAGGATTTGTACTCAGTATTTGGGTTGCCTTTTTCTATAGCCACTCATTACCCCTTGTATTGCCCATTATCATTTCCATTTGGGGCATTCGACTTTTTATTCACTTGGCAGATAGAAATATAGGAAAGCCCGAAGATTACCGCTATCAAGATATGCGTAAACGCTGGGGAGATCATCCCTATATTAATGCCTATTTCAAAGTTTTTATGCTTCAACCTTTTCTTTTATTTTGGATTTTATTCGCAAGTTTGTCGGCAAATAAGACATTAAAAAGCCCATTACTCTTAGTCATTGGTCTTTTGATCTTTGCCTTTGGCATTACATTTGAAGCGGTTGGCGATTATCAACTAAAAAAATTCGTTAAGCACAAACAAAAAGGTCAAGTGATGACCTCTGGCTTATGGGCCTATACACGTCATCCCAACTATTTTGGTGAAGCTACCCTTTGGTGGGGCATCTTTAGTGTTGCTATTGCCTATGGTGCACCTTTATGGACCTTTTTTTCACCCCTTCTGATTAGTCTTCTCGTAAGATTTGTCTCTGGCGTGCCACTCCTTGAAAAACGGTATAAATCATCTACCGCCTTTCAAGCTTATGCCAAAAAAACGCCTATCTTTTTTCCCAATCCCTTTATCAAAAAAAGCGAATTTTCGTGATTACGGTCGAAGGGTCTTAATCTCAATACTTCATACAACATAAAAAAACGCCCAATCCTAAAGATTGGGCGTTTTATTTGATACGCGCTTAATTTTAATAGGTGCTTAAGATTATGCTTCTGTTTCTTCATCCATATCTTCATCAGCCTCAAGTGCAAGTTCTTGTTGAAGCTCAACAAACTTCTGGGCAGCACCCTCGTATTCGTCTTCATCTTCAATATTGAAAATATCAATAGTATTATCTTGATGATTTTCAAAACGATACAGCAAAACATGATCTTCTACTGGATGAAGCAAAGCTATATATGACTTTTCATTGTACATATAAATATCAACAATAGGACATTTAATCTCTTTGCCGTCTTCAAGTTCTAAAGTGACATAGTCATGATGATGGTGTTCATGGTCGTGGTCATGGTCGTGACCACAATCACATCCTTGGTCATCTCCACAAGTACAAGCATGATCATCATCCCCACAAGCACATTCTTGGTCATGGTCGTGATGTTGATCTCCACTATGATGGTTTCCGCAGCCACAGCCGTGATCGTCGTGGTCAAAATAAGGCAAAAATTCTCTTTTTATCATTCTATTCTTTTCCTTTCCCTTTTATGGCATCTTCTTATATCTTTTTCTAATATATTGATGCCTACATTATACACAATTCAAGATTGAAAAAAAAGTGCTAAACACGTTTGTTTAGCACTTTTTATTATTTCTTTTATAAGACTCTGATTCATAGAGATATGATCATTATTTCCGTCTTTGTTTAAATGCAATCACTATTCAGCTAATGCTTTTTCGCCAGTAATTGTTGATGTTTCATCAACTGATGATGAATCCATCATTTCTTGTGTTGCATAGTATACATTACCGTCTACAGTTGCTTGAGTGCTTAAGTTGAAACCATTCGCTTCTACGTAAACATCACCTACAAAAGTACCACCTTGAATTCTAAAGTTTTCACTTTTAACAACCATTTTTGGAGCAGTTAAAGTAAATTGTTCAGTAATATTATGATCAGCATCTTGAGTGTAAAGTGCTAATTTTCTGTAAATGTCTTTTGATTCATCATTTTTGTTATGGAATTGTCCATCTACTACAATTTCAGAATCAACAGTCACATCATTAAGTGTTGCTACAATCCATGTACCTTCAGCAGATAATGCATTAACAACGCCATCAGCATCTGAAACGATTGAAGCTGTTGTTACAACATCTGCTTCGCCATCTGTTTCTGCTGCTACTTCTAAAGCTTTTACAGCTTTTTCGCCAGTAATTGTTGATGTTTCATCAACTGATGATGAATCCATCATTTCTTGTGTTGCATAATATACATTACCCTCTACAGTTGCTTGAGTGCTTAAGTTAAAACCATTCGCTTCTACGTAAACATCACCTACAAAAGTACCACCTTGAATTCTAAAGTTTTCACTTTTAACAACCATTTTTGGAGCAGTTAAAGTAAATTGTTCAGTAATATTATGATCAGCATCTTGAGTGTAAAGTGCTAATTTTCTGTAAATGTCTTTTGATTCATCATTTTTATCATGAAATTGTCCATCTACTGTAATGTCAGAATCAACAGTTACATCATTAAGTGTTGCTACAATCCATGTACCTTCAGCAGATAATGCATTAACAACGCCATCAGCATCTGAAACGATTGAAGCTGTTGTTACAGCATCTGGTTCTTCATTGTTGTCTGCAGTTTGATCTGCGTTGTCTGTGTTATCTGTATTGTCAGATGCTGCCGCATTATCACCTGTGGCAGGTTCTTGGTTATCTGAATTTCCACACCCAGCAAATAATGCTAAAGTTAAAATCAATACTAATCCTAATGTTAGTAATTTCTTCATATTACAATCTCCTTTTTGTCCTTATATATCTCTATAAATGTCATGTTATTCGTAATAACACGAAGTTCATTTTAACATATGATAGACCAAAATGAAACAGGATATTATACCTATATTTTATAACATTTTGATAACATTTAAACAATTAAATGCCTTAAAATCTACAATCTTCTCTAAAAAAATTAGAATTCACTGTAATCACAACCCTTTTTCACTTTTTTATCGCAAGGTAATATACGTCATATTCATTATTTCTTTTTCTTAACAACTCTAAAGGCATGGTATTACTCGTCTTTTTATTACATTTTATATACAATTGCATAAAAACTCTTTTTCTTGTATTTTTTATAATTAGTGATATAATAGACAAATAATATTTTTTTGAAAAAATCGTTTAGCTAAAATGAATAAAAGGGGGACAAACGATGAAAATTTTTAACAAACTATGGCTCGTTGCCTTATTAATTGCTGTGATGGTTTTAAGTGCAGCCTGTTCAACAGAAGCAGAATCAGAAACGTCAACACTTCCTAGTAAAATTGTAATTGCTGTCGATGATTCATATCCGCCTATGGAGTATCGTGACGAAAACAATGACTTAGTTGGATTTGATATTGATTTCGCAAAGGCATTATCCGCTGAAACAGGGATTGAAATTGAGTTTCAATCGACTGCTTGGGATGGGATTTTTCAAGGTCTTAATTCAGAGAGATATGATGTTATCATTTCTTCAGTGAGTATGACAAATGACCGATTAGAGAATTTTGACTTTACACAACCTTACTTATCAAATGGTCAAGTAATTGTTGTCGCACCCGATAATGATACCATTAACGCGACTGATGACCTTGCAGGGTTAACAGTCGGCGTACAACTTTCTACAACTGCAGATGAAGCGGCTCAAAAACAAGCTGCTAAAACACCTTTCACTATTGAACAATATGATGACATTACCCAAACCTTTTCAGCAATGCAAGCCGGTCGTTTAGATGCGATTGTCGTTGATGCAGCTGTTGCCATGGATTATGTCTCAAAAAATCCAGATCAGTATAAAATCACGACGGCTCAATTAACCAATGAACCCATTTCTATTTGTCTTAAAAAAGGCAATACTGAATTAAAGGATGTCCTTAATACTGCTATTGATACACTGAAAGCTGATGGTACTTTATCTCAAATTTCAAAAGATACGTTTGGTGAAGATTACACTTCAAATATTGACTCCGAATTATATTAGATTTCATAATTTGATGACACTTATGTATAACGCTTATTTTCTAAGCGTTATACATTTTTTCGCAGTCAAATATCAAAAATATCATTTGTAATTAAATTGAAGATAGGAAATTAGGAGGTTTTTTTATGACAGCTTCACAGTGGTCAGCTTTTGGGGATGGTACTATTCTTGTACTCGAACTCACCTTTATCGCCATCGTTGTTGGACTCATTTTAGGTCTACTACTCGCACTCTGTAAAATTTCTAAAAATAAAGTACTCGGTGCTATCAGCTGGATTTATATATGGATATTTAGGGGGACACCACTCCTCATGCAAATCATGGTTGTTTTTTATGCTTTACCCATCATGAGTCAGAATTTAATAGGCCATAGGATATTATTAACTGGGTTTCAATCGGCTGCCCTTGCTCTTAGTTTAAACTCTGGAGCCTATCTAGCTGAGATTATTCGGGGTGGTATTGAATCTATTGACAAGGGACAAATGGAAGCCGCAAAGGCTCTGGGTATGACCTATGGACAAGCCATGAGAAAAATTATTATTCCGCAATCTTATAAACGTCTAATGCCACCTATTGGCAATGAATTTATTATATTGATTAAAGATACATCATTAGTATCGGCTATTGGTCTTTCCGATTTACTCCGCAATGCCAAAATTTTTACCAATGCCACTGGGCAATCTATTTACTACGCTTACGCAGCCATTATCTATTTGGCTCTAACCAGTCTTTTTACAATTATCTTCCAGATGATTGAAAAGCAACTGGGCAAATCAGAATAGGAGTGAGAAAATGAGTGAAATGATTAAACTTGAAGATATCAGAAAAAGCTTTGGAAGCTTAGAAGTGCTTAAAGGAATCAATTTAAGTATTCATCAGGGTGAAGTCGTCTGTGTGCTCGGTCCTAGTGGATCTGGAAAGAGCACCATGTTAAGATGCCTTAATCAACTTGAACGTATTTCTGATGGGCGTATTTTTATTGAAGGCGAATTAATGGATGAGCGAAAAAACGGTAAAGAGCAACTTAAAATCTCACCTCAAAAGGTTTCAAAACTTTGTTCGGAACTTGGAATGGTTTTCCAGCATTTTAATCTCTTCCCGCACATGACCGTTTTAGAAAATTTAACGATTGCACCAACAACTGTTAGAAAACAATCAACTGAAGAAGTGCGACAATATGGTTTAGAACTTTTAGATAAAGTCGGACTTGCTGATAAAGCCCATGAATATCCTTCTAAACTCTCTGGAGGACAAAAACAAAGAGTGGCTATCGCTCGTGCCATGGCAATGAAACCCAAAATTTTGCTTTTTGACGAACCCACTTCTGCCCTAGATCCAGAACTCGTCGGTGAAGTTTTAGAAGTTATGAAAAATTTAGCAAAAGAGGGGATGACCATGGTGGTTGTGACTCATGAAATGGGATTCGCCAAGGAAGTCGGTACACGTGTCATTTTTATGGATGATGGTAATATTGTTGAAGAATCAAATGACCCCAATGATTTTTTTGCTCATCCTAGAGAAGAACGTACCCAGTCTTTCCTAGAAAAAATTTTATAGAAGCTTTTTTCTCGTCAAAACATATCAATTAAAGCTAGCATTGAAATCAACTTTTTCAATGCTAGCTTTTTTAATGGTCCTTTTGATGATTGGATTGAGTCAACTTATGGTTACCCGCATTGAGAATGAGTCCACCAATAAGTGCCGTTAAGGGTGCTACTAAAACCAATCCTGTGCTGCCAATTAAAGTTCTCATGACTTCTGCCATAACCATTTTTAAATTAATCATTCTGGTCAAACTGGTGTTTTTTACTTGAAACAACATCAACAAAGTTAAAAAACTCCCCGAATATGCCAACAATAAGGTCGTCGACATCGTGCCTATGACATGCTTACCAACATTAATCCCCGATGCAATCAAAGTCGCTGTTTCAATATCGGGTTTCTTATCCTTCAGTTCACCCATAGAGGCACATATATCCATAGCAATGTCCATCGCAGCGCCTGAAGCACCTAAAACAACTGCAGCAAAAAAAATTTCCTGAATATTGAGGTTAAAATAGCCACTAATCACCAGTGTCTGTACATAAGCTTGTGTTAAACCATATAACTCTAATTTATGTCCAAAGAACAAAGTCAACAATAGAGTAATCAAGAGTCCAGCCAATGTTGAGAGGAATGCAGCCAATGCCTTGCGGGTCAATCCCGCTACCAAAAAAATAATGACTGCTGACAAAAGTGCTACCGTTAAAGCGGTTAAAGGCATCGGTGAGAGTCCTTTAAGAAGCCCCTTAATAAATACTTCCCATAGAATCCAGACACTTAAAATAAAAGACAAGATCGCTCGAACGCCCATCCAACCTGAATAAATGAGTAAAACGGCTACAAAAAAGGCAATCATCATCAATAACCAGAATTCCCTATTGAGCTCCAGCGGTTTTACAGAGACTACTTTTCCCTCTTGTCTTTGAATCGCTAAAAGGCACTGGTCACCTTGGCGGTAAAGAATATCCATATCCACTTGTCCTAGAAGTGTGTTGTTGGCATCAAAAACTTGATCCTTATAGGCACCACTGGTCACTTTTACAGTCATACTCTGATGACCAATATGTGACAAATTTCCACTTATGACATCTGAATTGTCAACCGAAAGCACCTGCCCCTTAACTTCTAACGTTTCTGATGAAGACGCTGATAAAGTTTCAGTGTCTTTTGAATGTTGTGCTGAAAAAGGTACCGCAACTGTATAATACAGTGCGATACCTGTCATCACTATCCCAACTAAGAGCAGTGGTTTAATCAGTGATTTAATCTTTTTCATTAACATCTATTTCATATCAAAATGCATGATATTTGCAAGTGTTCTTGAAATATCAGTATTGTCAATGTAACCGTTAAATTGATCTGCACCAACACCTTTTGCAGTAAACGGAATCATTGTTCCTGTATGAATCGTTGTCGTCCAGTTCACATTCATTCTTTGAGAAACAATTTGGGTCACAGCCATTGATGCTGAATCATATTTATAATAACCATAAGTAATCCCCGCATCAAAATCGTCCATGCCCTTGGTCAATAAGGCCATTTCACTGTCTGTTAATTGTCCAAGACCTAAGTCTTCGGTTACTGTTTTAATAAATTGATCACGGTCGCCATCATAAGCATAGTCAGAATTATAAGCAATGACATCGGCTATTGATACCTTAGCACCTTGCATTGGTCTTGTATCCATAAAGTATCCTTGACCATCAAAGCCCAGTCCTAAGCCACCTGTTTCATGGTCACCTACAACGACAATAAGCGTTTCTTCTGGATGCTTATTGTAAAAATCAAGTGCTACTTTTACCACATTATCAAAGGCAAGAACGTCTTGTACAGCTGTTGCCGCATCATTTTGATGGCAAGCATGATCTATCCTGCCCCCTTCTACCATGAGGAAAAAGCCCTTTTCATTTTGAGATAAGCTGTCAACTGCTGCACTGGCAAGTTCAGAAAGTGATGGCATCTCTGGATAAAGATTCGCTCTATCCACTTCATAAGGTAAATGAGAATATGTCAATGGTGCAAGTACCTTATCTACTTTTGTAAAGTCTGTATTCTTAAAGGCTTTTGTTCCCTCTTCACCATAAAAAGTTTTATACCCTTGTGCTTCAAACTCTGCAAAAACATCAAGGTCATCTGTTCTTTTAGACTTAATAGTCGTTCCCGTAGAGTCTTTTACCTTCTCAGCTGTTTTAGATAAGAAATATCGTGCACCGCCCCCTGCAAAGAAATCGACACCACTATCTACATAATCTTGAGCAATAGCATTTTCATCATTTCTATCAGGATTATGTGATGCAAATACAGCCGGTGTTGCATGGGTTAAACGTGTTGATGTGACAATACCAGTTGCCATTCCAGCTTCTTCAGCTTCTTCAACAAGTGTTTTTACATCTTTGCCATTGACATCTTGACCAATCACGCCTTTATTGGTTTTAACGCCTGAGGCAAGGGCTGTTCCCGCTGCTGCTGAATCTGTAATCAAGGTATTCGCACAATAGGTTGAATTAATTCCGCCTTCTGGAAGTTGATCCATCGCTAAAAGTTGACCATTTTGATGCTGAGTTTGTTGTAAATAGAGTTCTGTCAATTCTCTTTGTGCCGCCCCTAAACCATCTCCAATAAGATAAAAGACATATTTGGGTTGACTTTGATCGCTTGTTACTTTTGAACTTGGAAGATTTAATAGCTGTCCTTCATAAATCATATTCGGGTTGTCTAAGCTATTAGCTGCTGCAAGATCTTCTGTACTAACGCCTTGTTTATCAGCAATTTTCCATAATGTATCCCCGGTTTTTACAGTGTATGTCGCTGCCATTACCACTGATGATGAAAGCACAATAACCAGTGCTAACACTAAATAAAATTTTAATGACTTTTTCACTTCGTCCTCCTTAGCTTATCGCCTTATTTTGTAAACTTTAACCTTTATCATCATAGCGAAACTATATGAAGCCTAAGTTAAGGAAAAGTAATGTCAACATAAAAAACAAGTGAAAAATGCCACGCTAGCCTCTCTCACTTGTTTCATTCTGAAACCTGATTAAATTCTAAAATAATGGTTAATACTCTGATACCATATCGTTAACAAATTCCTTTGTGTCTCCATCATCTTTTGTCTTAGACAATTGAGTCGCTTTAATAAAGAGAATAATCCCTACAATAAAGAGAATTGAAATGGCACCGACACCTAAGTTAGTGCTTTTGGTTAATTGAGATACCACACTCACCACAGTCGTGCCTACAAAGGAAGCCCCTTTACCACAAATATCTAAAATACCAAAATATTCGCCTGACTTTTCAGGTGGAATAATCTTAGCATAATAGGATCTAGAAAGAGCTTGTATCCCACCTTGAAACATGCCCACTAAAATTGCCAACATCCAAAACTGAATCTGTGTGTGTAAAAATACAGCAAATATGCTGATTCCAAAATAAGCCAAAATACAAACCAATATAAGTTTTGACGTTTCAAATCGTCCTGCTAGTCGCCCAAATATAATGGCACACGGAAAGGCTACAATTTGTGTCACCAAAAGTGCCAATAAAAGCCCTGTACTGTCTAATCCTAAAGCCGTTCCATAAGCAGTCGCCATATTAATAATGGTGTAGACGCCATCAATATAGAAGAAAAAAGCTAAGAGAAATACAAAAATATGCTTTTCTTTTTTAATACTCTTAAAGGTTTTACCCAGTCTTGAAAAGCTGTCTTTCACTACGTGCTTTCTTTTACCAACAGAATAAATTTGTTGGTAGTTTTTGAGAAGTGGCAGTGAACTGACAAGCCACCAAAGAGCCACAATAAAAAATGAAATCATCATGGCATGCTTCATAGATAATCCTAGCGAATCACTCCCTAAAACCAATATGAGACTCATGATAAAAGGAATACAGGAACCAATATACCCCCAAGCAAAACCTTGAGAAGAAACATTGTCCATCCTTGCTTCAGTGGTCACATCAGATAACATTGAATCATAAAAAATGAGGCTCATTGAAAAACCAATCTTAGCAATGACAAAAATAGCTAAAAAAATCAACCAATGTGTTGGAAACCCAAGCAGAGCACAGGCACCTGCCCCCATAATAATCGTCGCTAAAAAAATGGGCTTTTTATACCCCTTTGTATCAGCAATCGTCCCCAAAATGGGCCCTGCAAAAGCGACAATTAAGGTCGCTATAGACGCCGCATACCCCCAATAAGCCAAATAATTAACATCTGATATGCCTTCTTGCTGTGACAAATAATTAAAGTATATAGGAATGATTGTTGAGACCAATAAGGTGAAGGCTGAATTGCCTACATCATATAAAATCCATTGTTTTTCTAACGGTTTTAGTTTCATGTCCGCTCCTTTCAAAATGTTTATCTTTAGTCTATTAGACGCATGTAAAAATTAGCCTATTCGCTGTATAAAGTTTATGTAAAATAATAGCGCCAAACTCAATTCGTCTGGCGCTATAGTTTCACTCTCCATGATTATACATGATAAAAATTAAAAGAGACTATCACATTCATTAAGGATTATGGACAAATTATAACTTTCTTATAAACACACCCTTTTAGGTTCTTTTTCCTCTTCGATCCATTAAACTGCTTGATAAGCTTTTGCCCCTTCAATAAGCCGGTTAATGCCTTCTATTAACAACGCATGCGGACAAGCAATATTCATACGGATAAAATGATGACCATTACCTCTAAACAAATGACCGCTGGTTACGATTAGACCTGTTCTCTCTTTCAAAAAAGACACAAACGCGTCGCTGTCTTCTGTAAGTTCTGAAATATCAAGCCACATTAGGTAAGTCGCTTGCGAGGGCAACAACCTTATCTTAGGAAATTGTGTTTTGAGCATTTGATCAAGATCATCGCGATTACGATCAATTACCTGTCTCAAGTCATTAAGCCAAGATTCACCCTCTTCATAAGCCGCTATTGTGGCTGTGATTCCCAATAACGTTGGATGATTGATAAAATCTAAGCTTAAAGCCTGATTGACTTTCTCTCTTAAATCAGGATCGCTAACCATCACATTAGAGGCTTGAATGCCCGCCAAATTAAAAGTTTTGGTTGGTGCCGTTAATGTAATGACCGACACCCCTTGTTCTTGGGCTACCTTCTCAACAGGGATATATCGTGTGTCCCCCTTGGTAATATCACCATGAATCTCATCAGAAATAAGCTGAACCTCATATTGTTTACAAAGTTCAACAAGTCTCGTCAAAACTTGATGAGACCACATTACCCCTATTGGATTATGCGGCTGACACAAAACCATCATTTTAACTTGTGGTCGACTCAACTTCGCTTCTAAATCTTCAAAATTCATTTGATAGGCTTGTCCATCATAGTTAAGAGGACTTTCACACACGATTCTCTGATTGGATTCTATCACATGATAAAACATATGATAGACAGGACTTTGAACGAGAATCTCATCATTTACTTCAGTAAAAGCACGAATAATCGTAGCCAGCGAACCGACAACACTTGAACTATACAAAATGGCCTCTTGATCAAAATGACAATCATAGCGCCTTTTCCACCAACTTTGAACGGCTTCAAAGTAACGGGCTGGCAATTTGGTGTATCCATAAACCCCATGGTCAACTGCTTTTTTGAGGGCTACCTTAATGACAGGTGCTGTTTCAAAATCCATATCCGCCACCCACATGGGTAGCGTCTCCTCTCCCGCTTGCCATTTAACTGAATAAAACTGACTTCTATCAATAACTGTATCAAAATCTTTAATCATGATTACCTCCTAAGTGGTTTAAATCTCAATGTTACTTTCCTTTACATTAACTATTATCTCAAAGAATATCACCTTTGTTAACCACCGGCTCAAAAATAGGTTGGAACATTGACAAAAGAAAAAATAGTTAGTATACTAACTATTAATAATTAGCATGCTAACTATACAAGGAGGATTCATGGATCAAAGCTTTCACTATCTTATCATGATTACACAAAGTCTTTTTCACAAAAAAATTATGACAGCCCTATATGATGAAGGCCTCACACGCGGTCAACCAAAAGTACTTGATTATTTATCCCATCATGATGGCTGTATTCAAAAGGATATTGCTCATGCCTGTCAAATTGAAGCAGCAACGCTCTCAGGGATCATCAAGCGTATGGCTGAAAAAGGTTATTTGGAAAAAAAGTACAAAGATAACAATCACCGCGCAGTTCACATCTATCTGACCCCTCTTGGTCACGACTTTGCTCAAAAGGTCAATTCTATTTTTTTAGATGCTGAACAAACGCTCTTTGAGACAATTACTCAAGAGGAGAAAAAACAATTTTTAGAAACGTTTAAAAAAATCTGTTTAAATATGACATCAGAGGAGGGACTTCAATGAATCAACACTTAATGACCTTTAAGAGATATCTCATCTTTCTAACGGGATTGCTCACTTGTGCTTTTGGCGTCGCACTTGTCACAAAAGCGAATCTTGGTACATCGCCTATCTCAAGCGTTCCTTATGTATTGAGCCTCAAATACATGCCCACACTGGGACAATTCACACTCTACATGAGTCTCATCCTTTTTGTAGGGCAACTCCTTTTACTTAGAAAATCTTTTCCCCTCCATCAACTATTACAAATTCCCATGTCTATTCTTTTTTCCTTATTTATTGATTTTTCAATGTTACTATTAACACGATTCAATCCACAATGGCTTCCAGTCAAAGGAATCAGTCTTATTATAGGGTGTATTATTTTAGGAATAGGTGTCTATCTTGAATTCTTAGGTGATGTCGTCATGCTTCCAGGAGAAGCTTTCGTGCATGCCGTTTCCAAAGTCTTCAAAACAGAAATGGGCAGCACTAAAATGGGGTTTGATACAACGCTCACTCTTTTTGCTCTTATAATCAGTTTTGTCTTATTTAGTGAGATTCGCGGGGTCGGTATGGGTACCATCATCGCAGCATTTCTCGTTGGCACCGTTGCAAAACAACTAAAAAAACGTTTGCCTCATGTTGAACAATTATTACTGGGACAATCTTCTTCTGCCAATATAGAAGATTATATTGATTGAATGAGTCCAACGACTTTCCTAAACCCGATTTTATGTCAAAAGGCGGGAAACACCTCAAGATGTCTCCCGCCCTTTTATTCATACTTTCTTGAATGGATATTAAAAATTAAGCCCTATTCTAAAGGTAAATCCAACCCTTTACAGACATTGCATATAAAGTCTTGAACATTGGTAACAATTCCTTTCGCAGATAAACTGCCCCTATCACTTAACTTATTAACTGCAAACTCAGAAACGTCAACACAATAAAAGTATATCTCTCTTACAGTGCCGTCTTCAAGAACACGGTATGAAGGCGTCATATTTCCTGTTGCAATGGTATGAAGCATCGTTGCCATACAGATTACAGTCGTTGCCGTTCTTACCTCATGTCTCATGGCATCTTGTGCCTCGTAAACATCACTGTGTACGCCAATAAGTGGTCCATCATCACGGATAGATCCCGCTAGGACAAAAGGAACATCCGCTTTAACACAATTGTATATAATCCCATTATCAATACCTTCATTTTCAATAAATGCCTTAATCCCACCGTGATGTCTCACGCGATTAATCGTCGCTAAATGATTGTAATGACCATTGAGTTGGCTTTTTTGCGTGTAAATGTCTTGCCCTAAGGCAGTACGCATATAAGCAGCTTCTAAGTCATGCGTTGCCAGTGCATTTCCTGCTAGAATCGCATCCACATAACCATTTTTAATCAACTGACCGAGAGCCATTCTCGCATCACTGTCGAAGGTAAAGGCAGGGCCCAATACCCACACGATTTTCCCATATTCTCTTTCGTGCTTTAATAGTTCATAAAGTTCGTTATAGTCTTTTGAAAAAGCAGTCTCTCTTGAACGACTACCTCTAAAAGCAAAAACTTCTTTATCATCCTCAACTTGACCAAAGCCGTCAGCATGAACATAAATTCCCTCACTGGCATCTTCTGTACGCCCAACAATAACCCAGTCCCCAGCCTTTATATTTCTAAATTCTACGACTTTAATTTCACCTGAATCATAGACTGGCACACAATCCATACGGCTTTCTTTTGCCAATAACCATTGCCCCTCTACTTTAAAATACTCAGGAAAAATACTCATAGCATGAAAATTTTCAGGTGCTACTCCTGCTTGATTGGTCTGAACCATTTTAACATTTGGTGCTTTTTTTAAAAAGTCCTCTTCAAAATTAGGACCATGATAAGCTTTCAAACTAAAACCCATTATGACTACCTCTTTCAGCTTTTCCGTATATTATAGTTTTATTTTTACATATCGTTCACTATTATACCTAAAAGCCTCTTGGCAATAAAGGACTTTTTTTAATTTTTTCCTATTTTTTTTAATTTTATTTCATCGTGTTTACATTTCCCAATTTTCTGCCTCTTCTCTTATTTTAACAAATTCATAGTATTTGCTTTGATTCAACATTAGGGCTTCATGTGTTCCCGATTCAGCAATCCCACCTTGGTCTATCACGAGAATTTGATCGGCATCCTTAATCGTTGAAAGGCGATGAGCAATTGAGATAACGGTTTTACCTTTTGTCAGATGTTCAATAGCCCTTTGAATAAGCCATTCATTCTCAGGATCAACACTGGCAGTTGCTTCATCTAAAATAATAATCGGCGCTGATTTAATAATGGCTCTGGCAATGGAAATCCGCTGTCTCTCTCCTCCTGATAGACTGCCACCACCTTCTTCTACAAGTGTTTCATAGCCATTGGGTAACAGGCTAATAAATGCATGACACCCCGCCTGTTTTGAAGCTTCTACGACCTCTTCAAAGGAAGCATCAGGCTTCCCAAACCGTATATTGTCTATAATGGTGCCTCTAAAAAGATACACATTTTGAAAAACGATACTAAAATGCGACATTAAAGCTTCTGAACTAAAGGTCTTGATATTATTCCCCCCTAATAAGACCTGCCCCTGATCTACATCCCAAAATCTCGCCATCAATCTGCACACTGTACTCTTACCCCCTCCGGAAGGACCAACAATAGCGGTCTTCGATCCCTGAGGAATATGGAAAGAGATATCTTGAAGTAAAGGCTTATCATCATATGAAAAGGCAACCTGTTCAAAGGTGATACTTTCACTGACAACGTCTTGTGCTTTGTCTCCCCATTCCATAGGTTCTATTTTCTCTAAAGATCTGACTTTCTCTAAATGTTCATTCATCATCTCCAATAACGCTGTAGAAGCCCCCATTTCTTCGATCATGGTGAACGCCACAAAACTCACAATCATTGCCGTTATTGCATATTCAATCGAAATGGCATTTTGAAGGTAGAGACTCGCCGCAGCAAAGATGATTCCCGCCGCCGATAACTTAAAAATGAAACGGTAGACAGATGATAAAACGGTAAAACGTTTTTCAAATCCAAGATTTTGATGGGCACTGTCTTCTATTGACTGTTCAACCCTAGCAAATAAACGGTCCCCTAATCCATAGCTTTTCACAACAGCTATTCCTTTAATGTATTCAAGAATTGTATCGGAAAGCTGACTGGCTACAGTCTGTTTAACATGAGACACGCGTTTCATTTCTTTTTGTATATAAATATTAAAGGTAAGGCCAAGAACAATTGAAACAAGTGCTATCAAAGCCAGAGTCCAGTGGATGGACAAAAGAAAAAGGGTAATAACTACCGCATGAATGATTCCCACTAAAATTTGGGTAATCAACGGGGTGGCGATAGATTGTATTTCGTCTATGTCGCTTGTAATGATCTGAGTCATTTCTCCCAAGTGAGTACTCGAAAAAAATCCCATCGGCAATTGCTTCAAACGTTCCCCTAAGGATAATCGTTGTTTTGCACAAACTTTAAAGCTGGTTAAACTGCTGATTTTGTTGGCATAATAATGAGTCATCATCCGACCGATGAAACTGATTAATAAAATGACTACAATCGTCGCTAAAACGGATTGATACGGTCTCTTTTCTTGTAACATAAACTGGATGGCGATAAGTATAGTCAGCACTGGCATCGCTTCTAAAATAGAGTATAATAGTTGAAAAAACATGCCTTTAAAAAGCTGCTTTCTATCCTCCCCAGAAAAAATAATCAATTGATGTATCATTTTAATCATTGGTTTTGCCTCCTTCACAGTAATCCCCACGGTGTTTATGCCACATTCTATTGTACAGGGGTTGTTCATCAAGTAAGCTTTGATGCGTGCCCTTTGCAACAATTTCGCCCTTGTCTATGAGAACGATTTGCTCCGCATGTGCGATTGTTGATAACCGATGAGCAATAACGATTAGGGTTTTACCCTTCACTAACTGATTAATAGAAGCTTGTATATGCGTTTCATTTTCTGGATCTGTAAAGGCGGTTGCTTCATCGAGAACAATAATAGGTGCATCTTTTAAAATAGCTCTTGCAATGGATATTCGCTGCATTTCACCACCTGATAAATGATTACCGCCATTACCTACTACTGTCTCGTAGCCTGCTTCAAGCGACACAATAAATTCATGACAACTTGCCATTTTAGCCGCTCTTACAACGTCTTGGTGTGTCGCTTTTGGATTACCCATTTTAATATTATCTTCTATGGAAAGATTAAACAGGAAATTATCTTGTGCCACATATGAGATAAGCGTCCTTAATTGTTCAAAAGGAATTGACCTAATATCGACACCCCCTATTTCAATAGTGCCTTCTTTAACGTCCCAAAAACTGGCTATTAATTTGGCAATTGTCGATTTACCCGATCCTGATGGCCCAACAATAGCAGTCATTTCATTGGCTTTTGCCTTCAAATTAACTTGGTGCAAAACAGATTTATCTTGATAGGCAAAAGAAACATGCTTTAATTCAATATCATAAGATGATATGTCTTGATGGTCTCTAGGGCGTTTTAAGGTTTCTAGTGCCAATAGTGCAGACACTTCATTCATCACAGTCCCCATTGATGCAATTTGATCGGTATATTTAATGGCTTGTATCAGTGGTGGTGTAAAGCCAAGCGATAGCATAATCACTAAAATAAAGTCATCAAAAGTTAAAGTGCCCGACACATAAAACATAAGTGCTGAAGGTAATACCAGCACCAAAGTTGATGGTATAATCGTCATCACCGCTGTATATTCAGGCAGGGTCACTACAAAAAAATGTGACATGGTTTTCAAACTTTGTTTAACAGCCTCTTGGTAGTTTTTAAAAGAAGCTTCTGAATGGTTGAAGATTTTAATCGCTTCTATCCCATTGATATACTCCACTGCTTCTGAATTGAGTTGATTAGACGCTTCAACATTTTCTTTATAATGGCGTTTGTACTTTTTCATCAACGGCTTATAAAAAACAAGTCCCAAGGGAATTGTTATAAGCGCAATTAAAGCCAAGCGTCTGTCCAAATAAACCAAATAGATAAAGGTCATCACCGAAACCAATACATTGGCAGATAACTCTGGAATCAAATGGGCAAAAGGGGCTTCAATCTTTTCGACAGTCTCAACAATGAGATTTTTAAGTACTCCGGAAGAGCGTTCTGTAACGACCCCCAAAGGAAGCTCTGTCAAATGATGAATCAACGCTTTTCTGATTTTTAAGAGAATATGATATGCTGCTTGATGAGATAATTCTGTTGATACACCAGAACATATTATTTTGAGGCCATAAGCCCCTATAATACCAACAACATTGATTAAAAGTTTCTGTTGGTTTAAGTCACCGCCTCTTATCAGTAGGATAAGATGTGCCACAATGAGATAAGGTACCAACCCACTTGTCACACTTAAAAGAGATAAAAAAACTGAACCCACAAGCTTTAAGCGTGTTCCTTCAGCAAAATGTCTTATTTTTTCCATTCATAATCACCTTTCTGTCATTTCTATATAGAGTGTTTAACCCCGTTATCCAAAATTAACACTCACTATTATAGGGGGATTCTGACTGGCAAACTACTCAAAAAGGGATTATTACTGTCAATTTCGGGATTCTGAAGCAATAAAAAAAGCTTCAGGTTAATTAACCTGAAGCCTTATAAACCTAAAACAAACTTTCGATAATCACGGGGTGTCCTCTTATAAATTCGCTTAAAACTTGATGAAAAGTGGCTCACATTATTATAGCCCAATTCATAGGCAATTTGACTAATTGAAACCGTTGAATTTTGAAGTAACCGACTGGCGCGCTTCATTTTAGCTTCAATAAAAAAGGCATGAATGGTTTGTCCAAAAATAATCTTGAAGCCTTTTTTGAGTTTATACTCATTTAGGCCCACTACCCGCGATAGGGATTCAATGGTCAAATTTTTATCCATATTTTCTAACAGAAACTGGCGTGCATGATGGATACATTTCAAGTCCCATTGGGTAAATTCTGACAATTTATTAGAAGTACCATTCGTGTCTTCATAAAAAACTTCCGAAAGATAAAGTGCTAAAATTTCTTGTATTTTAGCGGCTTTATATAGTTGAATCAAGGGCAAATCCTGTGGTGGATTAATCAGTTGTTCCAATACATATTTAACATCATATGAAAGTGGGTGATGTAAGGACCATCCCCCTTCATATAGACTCTTTTGGTCAATTTTACACGGCCTATTGTGATTGAAAAAGTTTTCAAAAAGACTCACCGGCAATTTAATTTCAATCATATTAAGTGCTGTATCCGCTCTATAAAGGCTATATTTTTCAGTCTCCTTGCTCATTCCCATATAGGTGTCCCCTTGTGCCATATGGAAGTGCTGCTGACTCTTCAATAAATCAAAATCGACAGCTTCGCCTAAACAAAATAAAAGGTCAATATGCGGCATATAACAAGTCCCTTTTAACGCAACTTCATGGCTAAAGGTTATGTCATGATGAATCATTTTAATGCCGTTATCTATCTCTAGTCCCGTCACCTGCCCCTTACCATAGGGATCTGACAATTGATAATTGACTTGTCCACGAGAGACATTGTAGGTTTGATTCCATATGTCTTTAATGACTTCTTCACTTTTAGACGTTTCATAATAATACATCTTCGGGGCACGCATCTTTTGATTTCCTTTCAATTGTTGCCTTGAGTTAACTTATTCTACCATGAGGCATTCACTGGGGTCAAGCGCCCTTTCAGGTTCTTTTGCTTATATAAAATGTTTAAGCCACTTAAAGCTTTTGTCATCATAAGGTGGGTATCTTAAAGGAATATCAATCAGTGTAGTATTCTTAACCACAGCCTTTTCTCTGCTAAAAGTATCAAAGCTATACTTGCCATGATAAGCCCCCATCCCGCTGTTGCCTACGCCACCAAAAGGTAAGTGATGGTTGGCTACGTGCATTAGTACATCATTTACACACCCGCCACCAAAAGAAACCTCATGGATAAGCTTATTGGCTTTTTGCTTGTCTTTTGTAAAAATATAACAGGCTAAAGGTTTGGGTCTTTTCTTAATATCTGCAATAGCTTGATTGAGATCTTGATAGGTAATAATAGGTAGTATCGGGCCGAATATTTCTTCTTCCATAATAGGGTCTTCATAAGCTGCATGCTCAAAAAGCGTTGGTTCTATTTTCAAATGTTTAGGGTCGCCTTTTCCCCCATAAAGTGAATGTCCCTGTTTATCTTTTTCATCATTAATATAGTCCATTAAACGCTCATAATGATGTTGTGTGATGATTTTAGGATAATCATATTGACTTAAGGCATCATGATAAAGCAGTTCGATGGCGTGCTTAAGGGCTTCAACAAAAGCTTCTTTCACACTTTCTTCTACAAGGAGATAATCAATAGTAATACAGGTTTGACCTGCATTTAGGAATTTTCCCCAGACAATTCTTTTAGCTGCTACTTGTAAATCCGCATCCTTTGTAATAAGACAAGGACTCTTGCCGCCTAATTCTAGGGATAAAGGCGTCAAGTGTTCGCTGGCTGCCTTCATAATGATTTTGCCCACTCTTGGACTCCCTGTAAAAAAGATGTAGTCATAAACTTGTCCAACAATTTCATCATAGTCCATATCGGCTGGTGCACAATAAACATATTGACTTTCAAATGTTTCATTAATCATCTTCATAAGAACTTTTGAGGTTTCAGCACTTGAACTCGACGTTTTCAAAACGGCACAGTTACCAGCTGCAATCGCTCCAACTAAAGGTGCTAACGCCAATTGAATAGGATAATTCCAAGGGGATAAAATCAAAACGACTCCAAAGGGCTCTTTATAAATTCTGTTCTTAGCAGGAAAAGACGCCATTGACCCTCTAACCTTTTGAGGCTTTGACCACTGGCTAAGGTGCTTAATCGCATATTTAATTTCTGTATATACAATACTCACCTCTGCCATATAAGTTTCTGTTTTAGACTTACTCAAATCCTTATAAACTGCCCTATAGAGTTCCTCTTCGTACTTTTCAAGTGATTTTTGTAACTTAATGAGTTGCTGTTTTCTAAATGAAAGTGATTTGGTTTGATTCGTATTGAAAAAATCACGTTGCGTTTCTACTAACATTTCCATCTTCATTTTCTTTCTCCTTTCCATTAAGAACATCGCAGCATCGGATCAGCGTGTCTTATACTCTTTCATACCCATTTAAATCAGCTGTAAATAATGTTACACTTGTCACATTTCTTTGTTTTCATTATAATGAGCTTAAATAGATTTGACAAGTTAATCCACACAACTGTTACAAAACAAAAGGAGTGTATCATTTATGGACCCTTCACGCAGCCATCCTGCTTATCACAAACATCATGAATGGATTATCAATGCTTTAATTGCCCTAATGCAGGAAAAAAACTATGCTCATATTTCAATTAAAGATATTGTGACGCGAGCTGATGTCTCACGCCAAACCTTTTACCGCCACTTTCCGTCAAAGGATGCTATTGTAGAAGAATTCAGCCAAAATATCTGCCGCCAACTTACAGCTCAAATTGATGCGCTGACGGTTAAGTCTCTCTACGCTGTTACATGCACCTATTTTCACTTTTGGCTAGACTATCGTGACCTACTCAATCTTTTAATTGCTCAAGATTGTGAGCACCTGGTTTATGATAGTTATCAAAAAATTGTAGGCGGATCAATTGCACTTATTGATCAGCTCATTAAAACCCCTTCAAAATCCGATGATCCCAAGGGCTTTAATCCCTTAACTTCAATGGAAGACTCAAACACTTTTACGCAGGCTTTTATTATTGGCGGTCTCTACAATATGAAGATTAAATGGATGGAAAACGGGTATAAACAGTCACCGGAAGAGATGGCACAATGGGTTGACCACCTCTTTAATCACTCAAAATTATAGTCATCTTTATTTCTCTAAGAAGGCTTTTATAAATCATAAGGAGGTCCCATGACTTTTATTTGTTATTCAAAATGTACTACCTGTAAAAAGGCTCAAAAATACCTTGAATCAAAGGGCATTGATTTTACTTTTAGAGCCATTAAGGAAGACAATCCTACAAAAGAGGAACTCAAAAAATGGCTAACCATGAGTCGCTATGATATTAAACGTTTTTTCAATACCAGTGGACAACTTTACCGTTCTCTCGGTCTTAAAGACCGCCTACCGACTATGACTGATAACGAAAAAATAGCCCTCTTATCAACAGATGGCATGCTCGTCAAAAGACCTATTTTGGTAACAGATGATTATGTATTGGTTGGTTTTAAACAAGCAGAATGGGATGAAAAATTATAAGGATTAGATGTAAGCCATCTGTTCAAATCCCATGGATTCCCGCCGCCAATCCTTTTAAATTAAAAGAAACCCAGTCATCCTAATGTTAGCTGACTGCCTTACAGGGCATTTTCATCTAAACTTAAGATACTGGGTTTTATATTTTATTCATTTCTTTACCGTTTACTTTTTTACACTCAACGCATCTACTTAAAAGGCTATATCTTAGCTGGTTTTGTTCTAAGATACCCGCCGATATAACGCCATACAAGCTCAATAACTGCTATTTTTACAGGGATCAAGATAAGGGCTTTAATAATTCTCGGTGGTAGTAAAACAGCAATGGCACGGTCTAAAATCATATAAAGCCATACCGTATCTAATACAAGACTTCCTACCACTGTGGTTAAAATACACGCCATCACAACACGGGTCACAGAAATAGGTTTTTTATAGAGCAAGACCCCATAAATAACACCATTAAGAAAAGCGGTTAATGTAAACCCTGGGAAATAAGCACCTGCTGGAAACATAATCATTCCCATAATATCAGCTAATGCTGCGCCTATTCCACTAAAGAGTGGCCCAAACATGATAGCCGAAAGTGCAACCGGTAAAAAGGTAAATCCAATTCTAACAATTGGGGTTTGGATGGATAAAAAACGGGTTAAAATGACTTCAATCGCCACAAATAAACCCATGTAAATCCATTTTCTTAAATCTTTCATTTTTTCGCCTCCATCATTTTTTTAGAAGGCCGCTAAAGTATATAAAGATATCTTTTCGCGGCAACGGAATGCAACATTCGCACCGGACGTCCTAAGACGATTCGTATATAAGACAACTTCCTATTCTTATATCACTGACCGCACCAATGTCTACTTTGCCATCCCTCAAAATTTCTTTCTTCAACTTTGAGGTTATTAATCACTATTATACAGCCTTTTTTAGATTTGGCTATACTTATATTGAGTGATTAAGTCTTATCACTACTCGTACCCCGTGTCAGTTCATCTTACGCAGGAAACTAAGCGGTATCTTTATCATAGAAGTTTTAGGTCTATCTAGCGACTATCTCCTCGTCTATCCCCCCTTTATACCTTATACCACCCTTGCTTGAAATCCTTTTGAATTGAGAGTATAATTGTCGTTGAGGCTCATTGAAAGACAAAATTCAGCCTATAGAAATGGAGTTTTTATGACATATTTTATTATAGATAGCACTTGTGATTTAGATGAATCACTTATGGAAAAACATCATATCAGTATGCTCTCTTTAGGCATTGCTATTGACGATCAACTTTATGAAGATAAAGTCAATATTTCACCTCAAGACGTTTATGAGGCGATGAAAAAGGACATTCTGCCTAAAACATCGCAACCGTCCCCTAAAAAGATGCTTGATTTATTTGAATCCTATTGTAAACAAGGAAAAGACTTTATTTATTTATCTTTCTCAAGCGCGCTTTCAGGCACTTATCAAACGGCTTGTGGCATTATCAACATTTTAAAAGAATCTTATCCGCATATTAAAATGTCTTGTATTGATAGCAAAGGAGGCGCCGCTGGCATTGGCATTATTGTTGAAGAAGTCATTAAAGATGCTAGCACGCATGCTTATGAGGACATCCAGAAAAAAATGATTGCCCTTGTTGACCGCATTGAGCACATTTTTACAATTAATGACTTGAAATGGTTGGTTAAAGGAGGTCGTATTAGCTCATTAGAAGGGGCTATTGGTCAAATTCTCAATATCAAACCTATTCTCCATGTGAATAAAGGGCGCATGGAAGTCATTGCTAAAGAACGTGGTCAGAAAAAAGCGATTTCTAAAATCATGGCTTTGCTTGACGAACGTTTGACCCCAGGTCAGCCTCAACGCATTGCTATTGCCCATTCAGATAATGAAATGATGGCTTTGAAAATTCATGATTTGATTCAAGAAAAATATCCAGAACACAAGCTATCCGTCCAGCCTATTGGGAGTACCCTAGCGAGTCATCTTGGCATTGGTGGACTGGGATTGTTCTTCTTTAATGCCCCACAGTAGTTTCATTTTTATAAAACAAATTTATAAAACAAAGGAGAGGTTTTTTATGACCTCTCTTTTTAACGTGCTGCGCAGGGGATTATGTCAGTCACTATTTATATCTGTTCTCTGATAAGAGCCTTCAAATTTAGGGTATACGTCCTTATAAGTTACCTTCTATTCCCTCTATCTGTTACTTTTATCTGTTTTTAAATCTAATTTTATGTTATTAACGCTTAGTCTATAAAAGGAGATTTGAGATGCGATTACTTCATCTAGAACTTATAGCTTATAATTCAGAGATTCTATTCTTATTGCCTCTGGAGGAATCAAAAAGATTACCTTCTCAAGGGATGAATATGATTCAATTGATTTTTCCCAATGTCCACTCGAGTAAGTTAGAAGACGGGATTGTTGTCCCTATAGAGCCCGATGGAAAAGGAGGTCATTGGGGACGTTTGCCAGCATTTTATCAAGCACACATTGTCACTGATAAGGCTAATTTACCACAGCTTGTTAAGGCCTCTTATAATATAGTCACCAAGTGGTCAAGCCCCGAATTGCCAGAAGATTTGAAACACGCTATTAAATCTGATCATTGCCAAAATACTTGGGATACGCTTACAACGAAGAGCCAATGGCAATTTTTAAGATGGATCAATCTTTCCGCTCAAGCAGAAACCCGTTCCAGACGCATCGCTCAAACCATTGACCATCTTATTAAAAAAGATAAACGTCGTCCTTGTTGTTTTGATCAAACACGCTGTACTGATCCTCATCTTGCCATAAGCGGCAAACTCAAAATTAATAGAAGTCTTTTAAGATAGAGCCCCCTTTGTCTTGAATACCTTATTATATTTCACCCAATAAAAAAACACCTCCTGTGTCAATTTTATCATTGACCGGAGGCGTTCTTATTTTATCGTATCAACGCTTTAAACCCATCTCGTTTGAGAATTCGGATTCAAAGGTTTTCTTCTTCTTGGACGGTTATTCATGTTGTCTAACAAAGTCATGGTCTTTTGAATAATAAGACCACCAAAGATAATATTGAGCAGTGTTGCAATACCTACAAGTCCACCCAATAAAAAGCCAATCACTGTAAAACTGGCATCTAAAATACTTCTCACGACTTTAAGTTCAATGCCTAACTTATCTGATAATGCAAAGCAAATGCCTTCATAAGGACCCCTCCCCATATCTGCATAGGCGTAGATTCCAATCCCTAAATTGAGAAAGAAAATCCCTATCATAACATCAAAAAACTTCATTAAAAATAGGTCACTTTGTAGAGGCATCACCATAAAGAAATCCATAAGAGCTCCAAAAAGTAAAAAATGAACCACGGTTCCAATTCTTACTTGAGAACGATCAAATCCAAGTGAAAAAAGAATCATCATAACAGATGTAATGTATGAAGCAATCCCTATACTTATCCCGAGATTTTTACTCATACCATCCCACAAAACATTTAAAATAACATTGCCTAGACCTGATTGCATTAAAAAGGTCATTCCAAATGCAGCTACTGTCGTTCCAGATAATAATAAAACCCATTTTTTCATTTTTTTGCTTATTAGCCTCCTCTGCTTTCGAAAGAATTAAGTCTCTATTGCACTTTGCCTCAATCAGTATATAATAGATTTATCATACAGAAAATCAAATGTTTTTAATCATTAATATAAGAAAAACTGATGTATCGTCAATCTATTGATATCACTGCATTATAGCGACTAGTATTTTCGATTTCGGGGGGCAAAAAATATGCGTGTTACCAAGTATCAAATGCTGCTTAAAGTTTTAGAATTTGGGAGCCTATCTCGGGCAGCAGATTACTATAATTATTCACAATCTGCCGTAAGCCAAATGATCCAATCTCTTGAAAATGAATTGGGTATTAAAGTCATTCACCGGTCTCGCTCTGGCGTTCATTTAACTGCTGATGGTGAACAGCTTTTACCTTTTTTCTATCAAATCCAAAGTGCCCAAGACTTGCTTTTTACCAAAGTTTTTGAACTGAAAAATATGGAAGCGGGTATTATCAGAATTGCGGCTTTTACAAGCGTTGCTTGTCATACTTTACCACCACTGATTCAAGCGTTTAAAGAAAAATATCCTAATATAGAATTTTATATCAAACAGGGAGATTATACTGAAACAGAACGGTGGATTAAAGATGGTGTCGTCGACTTTGGCGTGGTAAAATTACCTTCCCCTTTAAAAAACACGCCTCTCTTTAAAGATCAAATGCTCGTCGTTTTACCCGTGGGGCATCCGTTAGCTGACTTAGAAGCAATTCCTGCCCATTTACTGGAATCAGAGCACTTTATCATGTTCGAGCCTGACCATAACGACACCGTGCTTAAACTCTTTAAAAGTCACAGCATTTCGCCACAGATAGACTATCGTGTTCGGGATGACTATACCATGATGGCTATGGTAGAAAAAGACTTAGGGATCGCTATTTTGCCTGAATTGGTTTTGAATCGGACGCCATATGATATTGTCACACGGCCCATTGATCCTCCACTTTATCGGTCGCTTGCCATTGCCAATAAACCCAATGCACATTTGTCTATTGCTTCGCAAGTCTTCATTGAATCTTTAAAAGATTACTTTAAAGGTTCGCTTTAAGTAAAAAACCTACATTGCTGATTGATTTTTAATCAACAATGTAGGTTTTTATTTTTTATATCACCTTTATGGTCTTTCAATTAAATTGGATTTTACCAATAGTTGATTTAAAATAGTCGCCATTTCTGCTTTCGTCAACTCCCGTTCAAGTTCTAATTGATGATTACAAGTCCCTGAAACAATGCCATAAGCGATGACATCAGCTATTCCTTTTTTATAGGCTTCATCCATATTATAAATATCACTAAACTCAGATAAAACATGTTCTACTTCAGAGATGCTTAAATCTGAACTTAAATCTATAATATCCATTGCCTCGGCAATCATTTCAAAGGCATCACTGCGAATTATAAAGTCATCGGGGATAAAAAGGGGACTTTGATTATAATCTATTAATCCATATTCATTAGCAGTTTCAACATATGTTGCATATGTCGCATTGCTATTTACATCTTTGAATCCATCTTGATATAGCGTTTCCCCTAAACCTAAAGCCTTGACCAGTGATACAATAAATTCTGCTCGTGTTACGCGCGATTCAGGTGAAAAAGTATCATCAGTTGCACCTTCAACAATCATTCTAGAACCCATGTTATCAATATAACTTTCTGCCCAATGTCCTTCTGAGTCCACATAATCCATAGGATGCCATACCACTGAATAGAGACTATTCGTTAAACTATTAATTTCAGCGTAATACTGTCCTTCTTTTTCAACCACTTTTGTAGGGACATGTCGGCTTGTCCCATCCTTTTCAACTACTATTCCTGTTGTAATTTGACTTGGATTGATACCTTCTGGAATAAGGATAGAGCGTTTGACATAGTGATTAAACAAATCAACATCAACAATTGTATCTTCATAGCTACATTCAATTGAAAAATCAACTGCTGGCACAATCAAGGTATATTCATTTTCTGCCGCCGATTTAGTCACTATTTTCATTTCTTCTTCAGATGCTTCTGCGATTTTCACTTTCACTTCTATATTCTCAAAATTAACATCAGCTCCTAACTGATTTTGAACTTGATCCATATTAAATTCAAGTGCTGGTAAAGCATAACTAGCGAAATCCGTTTGAATTTCTAGAGTGCCCCTTCTATCTTCCAACTTTTTAACCATTTCTCCCGTCAAAACGCCTTCAGAAATCTCAGAATCTTTACTACTAACAGGGATGATCATAGATGTTTCTGTTCCAAAATTAGCGTTAAGCAACTCATCGAATTTTGCTTCATCTATTTTCACTGAATTAACCCTTTTATTGTCTTCATAGTATATAACAGATTGACCCATTTTAACCACTTCACCATTAACAATAATGTCATCATTTTCGTCATTCCCAGCACCTGTCTGATTATCCGTATTATTATTAGAATCATTTGGTTGAGAAGCACCCGGAATGTTGAAAATAGCTGATTCTAATATGCCGATTGATGATGTAAATTTGATTTTAGCCGAATTGACCGCTCGTGTATTCGTCACGCCTAAGTCTGTAAACGCAAAAACCCCATTAACACTTGATATCTCTAGTGTTCCAGTAAGCGTCCAATCACCATTATCTGATTTTTCAACTCTAATCATCGTCCCATTGTCATCTTTTATAAGATTCTCATATTGATCAACAATCTGCACGATGGGTTGTCGACTAAAATCGCTTGAGAGACTTGCCGGCGCTGAAAGTGTTTGCATAAAAGTCATCGTATCAATAGCTCCCCATTTAATCACCTGTGTCACGGTTGCTTCTGTATAATCTGTTGCTGTAATTTTAATCGTTTTACTTCCCGGTGTTCTAAGCAGGGCGTTTTGACTTTCACTACCTGTATCCACACTTGGCTTTAAGGTAATGGTCCCGCCACTGATGGCATATTGACTTAAATCAAGGCTAGAATCTCCTACTTTTATATCCGTAATTGCCCCTTGGTAAGTCGCATCAGGTGTAAAAGTGATAGTCAAATCATGGTCAACGGTGTTATCACTTGTATCTACTGTTAGACTTGGTGGTGCCACCATAGGAATAGTAAAGCTTTGACTCACATTATCATTTAAAGTGCCTAGGACAAAGTTTATTTGTCCTGTCCCTTGGCTTGATAAAGTACAGGTTAAGTTTGTATAGGTCACTACCCCGCCAACGGCACTTTTACTACTGGTTCCTCCAATCGTCCATGTTCCTGTTCCCGCCTTGGCTTCTGCTGTCACTGTGCTAGTGGCTGATGGTCCCGTTGCACAAATATTGTCATATTGGTCTTTTAAAGTGACCACTGGTTGCGTTGCAAAGGCATCCCCACTCGCCGTCCCCGGTACAGGTTCAGTCGTTATCGTTAAGCTCTTGGCTGTTCCTGCATGAATCACCTGTGTCACGGTTGCTTCTGTATAATCTGTTGCTGTGATTTTAATCGTTTTACTTCCCGGTGTTCTAAGCAGGGCGTTTTGACTTTCACTACCTGTATCCACACTTGGCTTTAAGGTAATGGTCCCGCCACTGATGGCATATTGACTTGAATCGAGGCTAGAATCTCCTACTTTTATATCCGTAATTGCCCCTTGGTAAGTCGCATCAGGTGTAAAAGTGATAGTCAAATCATGGTCAACGGTGTTATCACTTGTATCTACTGTTAGACTTGGTGGTGCCACCATAGGAATAGTAAAGCTTTGACTCGCATTATCATTTAAAGTGCCTAGGACAAAGTTTATTTGTCCTGTCCCTTGGCTTGATAAAGTACAGGTTAAGTTTGTATAGGTCACTACCCCGCCAACGGCACTTTTACTACTGGTTCCTCCAATCGTCCATGTTCCTGTTCCCGCCTTGGCTTCTGCTGTCACTGTGCTAGTGGCTGATGGTCCCGTTGCACAAATATTGTCATATTGGTCTTTTAAAGTGACCACTGGTTGCGTTGCAAAGGCATCCCCACTCGCCGTCCCCGGTACAGGTTCAGTCGTTATTGTTAAGCTCTTGGCTGTTCCTGCATGAATCACCTGTGTCACGGTTGCTTCTGTATAATCTGTTGCTGTGATTTTAATCGTTTTACTTCCCGGTGTTCTAAGCAGGGCGTTTTGACTTTCACTACCTGTATCCACACTTGGCTTTAAGGTAATGGTCCCGCCACTGATGGCATATTGACTTGAATCGAGGCTAGAATCTCCTACTTTTATATCCGTAATTGCCCCTTGGTAAGTCGCATCAGGTGTAAAAGTGATAGTCAAATCATGGTCAACGGTGTTATCACTTGTATCTACTGTTAGACTTGGTGGTGCCACCATAGGAATAGTAAAGCTTTGACTCGCATTATCATTTAAAGTGCCTAGGACAAAGTTTATTTGTCCTGTCCCTTGGCTTGATAAAGTACAGGTTAAGTTTGTATAGGTCACTACCCCGCCAACGGCACTTTTACTACTGGTTCCTCCAATCGTCCATGTTCCTGTTCCCGCCTTGGCTTCTGCTGTCACTGTGCTAGTGGCTGATGGTCCCGTTGCACAAATATTGTCATATTGGTCTTTTAAAGTGACCACTGGTTGCGTTGCAAAGACATCCCCACTCGCCGTCCCCGGTACAGGTTCAGTGGTTATTGTTAAGCTCTTGGCTGTTCCTGCATGAATCACCTGTGTCACGGTTGCTTCTGTATAGTCTGTTGCTGTGATTTTAATCGTTTTACTTCCCGGTGTTCTAAGCAGGGCGTTTTGACTTTCACTGCCTGTATCCACACTTGGCTTTAAGGTAATGGTCCCGCCACTGATGGCATATTGACTTGAATCGAGGCTAGAATCTCCTACTTTTATATCCGTAATTGCCCCTTGGTAAGTCGCATCAGGTGTAAAAGTGATAGTCAAATCATGGTCAACGGTGTTATCACTTGTATCTACTGTTAGACTTGGTGGTACCACCATAGGAATAGTAAAGCTTTGACTCGCATTATCATTTAAAGTGCCTAGGACAAAGTTTATTTGTCCTGTCCCTTGGCTTGATAAAGTACAGGTTAAGTTTGTATAGGTCACTACCCCACCAACGGCACTTTTACTACTGGTTCCTCCAATCGTCCATGTCCCTGTTCCCGCCTTGGCTTCTGCTGTCACTGTGCTAGTGGCTGATGGCCCAGTTGCACAAATATTGTCATATTGGTCTTTTAAAGTGACCACTGGTTGCGTTGCAAAGGCATCCCCACTTGCCGTCCCCGGTACAGGTTCAGTGGTTATTGTTAAGCTCTTGGCTGTTCCTGCATGAATCACCTGTGTCACGGTTGCTTCTGTATAATCTGTTGCTGTGATTTTAATCGTTTTACTTCCCGGTGTTCTAAGCAGGGCGTTTTGACTTTCACTGCCTGTATCCACACTTGGCTTTAAGGTAATGGTTCCGCCACTGATGGCATATTGACTTGAATCAAGGCTAGAATCTCCTACTTTTATATCCGTAATTGCCCCTTGGTAAGTCGCATCAGGTGTAAAAGTGATAGTCAAATCATGGTCAACGGTGTTATCACTTGTATCTACTGTTAGACTTGGTGCAGATGGAAGGGGTGGATCACTTGATAAGACAAGATCATCAAGAAGTAGTGTATCATAGTCAATCCAAAAACGAAGTGTATGAATATTCTCAAACGAACCTGATTTAGCAAAAGTTAGTGTGTCTCCATTATGCGCCCCATTGTTTCTAACGAGATCTGAGGCACTTGCATTGGCAAAACTGAGGTCTAAAATATAGTCATCATCATATAAATAAGTATAAGAAATGGAGGCCACTTCTACCCCCGACTCATTATAACCTGTGATTTTAACAATGTTGGGATTAGATTCTGGTGCATCTGAAGATGTCCGATACGTATTTGCTTTTAAATCTACTGAAATCGGTGTAAATAAACTGCCATCCTGTTTTGAAAACTCAAGATATCCAGCACGACCACTAGAACCCATGCCACCAGCTCCGAAATATAAACATTTATCGGTTTCATTACTAGACAGAATAGGGTCATTTGACACTTTACCCGCTTGGACTATAGAAGGAGATGCAACATCTTCTTTTGCATAAACATGAAGGTCTTGCATATCTACCGATCCCTCTCCTGTTCCCATTCCAAATATACCCGTAAAATCTTCAAATCCATAAGTCGTATTTGCGCCAAAAGTAATCGGCGTGATAAGTAACATGACTATCATCATGCTTAAAAATATGTATCCCTTTCTTAAAACACTCATATTATTCACCCTCCTTCATAAGTGGTTTCAACTAATAAAAAACGCCTCCTATATTTTATTACAACTTATTAATAATTATACATCACCTTTAATATTAAAACAAGTGATGCTCATTAGAACATCACTTGCCATTTTACATTCATTATTTATGATTTTATTAGCACTTGGTTGAAGTATCGACTAACTTTTTTAAGGGCATAAGCTACAAAAAAACAAAAGACTGATATAAGTACAATACTGGCTCCAGATGCTAAATTGAATTGAAGTGAAAGCCATAAGCCCATCATACAATAAATCAGACCAATAAGAACTGCCAGTGTCATTCTTTTAGATAGTGATTTCGTAAAAAGTGCCGAGGTTGCTGCGGGTGCTGTGAGTAAGGCGATAACTAGTATAATGCCTGCAACTCTAATGAGAATCACTGCTGTAATTGCAACGAGTATTAGTAATAAATAATGAAAAAAATTCGTATGAACACCACTGATTTTAGCAAATGTTTCATCAAATAAATAGGCTTTCCAATCTTCATAAAAAGCAAGCAAGGCGAAGACCAATATGACGGTTAAAATAATCATTAATCTCAAAGTACTGCTTGTAACTGATAATATATTTCCAAAGAGATAAGAGGTCATATCAGGTGGATAAGATGGCATTAAGGCAATAAAGAAAATCCCGCACGCCATACCAAATGACCAAAAAAGCCCTATAAGAACATCCGTTTCAACTTTTTCAGTGCGATTAATCGCCCCAATCCCGAGAGCTGATCCAATGGCAAAAATAAAAGCACCTATAAGGGGTTCAAATCCCAAGAGATAGCCCAATCCCACACCACCATAAGCCGTATGAGCGATACCACCACTCATCATCACTAATTTTTTTTCTATAATAATCACACCCATAATGCCACAGACAATACTAGCAAGAATACTTGCAAATACTGCATGACGCATGAATTGATAATTTATCAACATATCGATCATTTTATCACCTTTAAAATGCGTTCTGACTTTCTTTCATCTTTATACTTTCCTAGAAAAGGAAGCTTTGAATGGGGTCTACCATTGCCGTATAGCATTGAGACAATTTCTCTTGTGGGTAAAGGAACACCATCATAAATCACCTTGCGATTCAAGCAAATAAGATGCTTGGCATGGGATTCAATCATATTCAAGTCATGTGTTATTAAAATGACCGTTGCCTTCTGATTGATTTTTGCCAGTGCCTCTAAAATTTGATATTTAGAAGCTTCATCAACACTAGCGGTTGGTTCATCTAAGCATATTATTTCTGGCTCTAAACAAAGCGCTCGTGCAATAAGCATCCGCTGAAATTCACCGCCAGAAAGTTCATCAATTTGCCTATTCTTCAAATTTTCTAGCCCCATTAGTTCTATTTTTTCTTGAGCAATGGAACGGTCTGATTCACTATAATGTTTAAACCACATCATGCCTTTTTTTAATCGTCCTTGTAAAACGGCTTCAAAAACTGAAATTGGGAATTGTCTATTAACGGTTGAGAATTGCGGGACATAAGCAATTTTATTTGAATGAGGTGCCATTGATTTAGGGTTAAGTGTTAGTCGCCCTTGAGCGAGTGGAACCAAACCCAAAATGGCTTTCATCAACGTCGATTTACCACCGCCATTAGGCCCTATAACGCACAAAAAATCACCTTTAGGGATATCAATTGATATCCCTTTAAGTGCTTGTGTTAAGCCATAATTAACAGAAACTTGATCGACTTTTATCTGTAATAAGTCATCCATTATTCCATCGCCTCAGCCATTGTTTTTGCCATTTTCTCAAGATTTTCTATATAGTTCGGTGCAAGCGGTGCCAACTGTATAGTCTTGCCACCTAACTCTTCAGCAAAAGATTGAGACTGGCTCGAATCAATTTCACTTTGGTAAAAAATCACTTTAATATTTTCATCTTTTGCCACATCAATGAGTTCTTTAAGATGTTCCGGAGTTGCTTCTTTCCCTTCTTCTTCAAGGGCAAACATTTCAAGACCATAATCTTCTGCTAAGTAGCCAAACGCAGGATGAAAGACGATAAATTTCTTATTTGAAACATCTTTAAGTGCTTCTGTAATATCTGTATCTAATTGATCCAGTTTAGCTTGATATGCTTCTGCATTGGCCTTAAAAGTCTCTGCATGGCTTGGGTCTAAACTTGAAAGTTCTTGCTCAATGGTTTCAATCATCACTTTTACACGTTTAGGTGATAACCATATGTGGGGATCTCTTTCACCCGATTCAAACAGACGTTCATCATAAGTTGATGCGACTGCGTCGTTAAGTGAAACAACTTTAACGTCTCCTACATTTGGAAGTATATTGGCTTCTTCTGTCGGAACCCCTATTGAAAAGTAAGCTGACGCATCATGAAAATCTGCCATTACTTGAGGTGTTGGTTCATATGATTCTGGACTGCTTCCTGGTGGCACTAAAGTGACAACCTTTACTAAATCTCCACCGACTGCTTTTACAAACGTCTCTTCTGGGACAATTGTAACAGCAACGGTCAATGCTGTATCAGTTTGAGTATCTTCATTTGTATTAGTCGTTTGCCCACAAGCCGCTAAAGATAATAACATTACCATCGCTAGAGCTATCACGGCTATTTTTTTCCACTTTCTTTTTATCATGTCGTCCTCCATTAAATTCAACATTGGATATCTCATTCGACAACCAATGCGATGTCAATAAATGCAAATGCGAATTATTTGCATCTTCTATGAGGGCTATTATATCCTTTCTATTTTTTCCTGTCAACTCCCTAAAAAGAAAATTGATGAATCAACAAAAAAAAGAGCTTTAAAAGCCCTTCTTGATTAGTTTATCTATTTGTACTCATCCCTTGTTTATCTCTTTATTTTAGTTTAACGCTTGTTTCATTTAAGGATTGAGGCGTTGACTTAAATAAGTGTCAATTTGAAAGGCAACCATCAAATGAAATAGCAATTCAGGACTTTTGAGATTAAGCCCTGCAATCTCTTCAATTCGCTTCATCCGATAAATTAAGCTATTGCGATGTAAAAACATTTGATTGGCTGTTTCTTTTTGATTAAATCCAGTCATCGTATAAATATTAAGGGTTTCAAAAAGATGAGTTCCATTGGCACTATCATATTGTTTTAATATTTTAAGTGAGGGGTGTACATACTTCATAAGGTTTGAATCTGTTGGTAAAATTTCTAACAAATGATAAAAAGATACTGTCTGAAAATCAACAAAATCCTTATTTAAATTCAATTCTTTTGCAATTTTAATAGCATCACATGCTTCTTCATAATACTGTCTCAAATGAATGACTTGCGTAAACCCATTACTCTTACCTATCTTAAGATGTTCTTTTTCGGCTAGCTTGGTCAATGCATCCAAATGATTAGCCATTAAATGTAACGTTTCATCAACTGGAACAATAAACACAAGACTCTCTTCATAATAAATGTAAAGTGCCTTTTTAAAAATAATGGTTAGCTCTTCTGTTAACCGTTTTTTGATATCACTTTCAGAGCGATAGTAAGCGGACTTGATAACGAGGACACACATCCGTTCTGGGAATTTGATATCCCCAATTTGAATTCTAGCTTCAATATGCCTTGGAGACATCCCTGCTAAAACATCTGATATCACACTATGGTGAATATGAAAGGGGGTTGTATCTCCACCATAGCGTTGCTTGATATAGTAACCAGCTGCACGGCTCACATAGGGTAACATGTCCGAACATGCCCGATTAAAGACTTGCCTGTTTTGAATCATAAAAAACATACCCCACCAATTGCCTGATCTATGATAATCATACTTGATAAGTACTTTAAATGGTCTTGATAACATTCTGACTCAAAAGCAATATCTGTAATGGGTCTTTTCACTTTAAAGCGCTCTGACTTAATATGCTCCATAAATTCATACGAACAGTACCCCTTCTTAATACTCGTCATCCATAACTGATCCGGAATTTCAAAAACGCTAGTATGTCCCAATAGTTTACCACTCACATCAATCACAACAATTTCATTTTGCAAACGTTCAAAAGCAAAATCTAAAAATGGCTGATAAAGGTCGCCCTTGTAAAGTCATGTGTATCATTTGAGCATAATCATTTTCATTTTTAAGACTTCTCATACAACTTTCAATAAGTTGATTATATACTTTTAGCCATTTATCTGCTGCAACCACAATACGATTTCTTGATAATTTTCTATCAAAACCACCTGGTTGAGCTTGGATTATGAGGTCATCATTGTCAAGCCAACAGACGTAATTTTGTGGCAGTATCTCTTGCTTATTGATTTGTGAAATTGGCCCAAAGTATAATACATCATCTTTATAGACTTGTTTTTCAGAGTCAATGAGTGAACAAGACATTATCTCTGTATTATTTGTAATTTCAATATCTAAACAGTATTCTTCAATACTGTTTTGTTCGATTAACATGTTAATAGTCATTTTATCACCTCAATATGATTTTAGTGCTTTATGCACAAAAGAGTCAACCTTTTTTGTACAATTATTCTGTATAATTTTTAACAACACTCATGTTAAAATATAGTCAAAGTTATTAATAAACATTCAACTGAAGATAATGTAGGCATTATTAATCGGTTAGGGATGAGGAGAAAGGATGAAAAAGATGAAACCAACAAACTACGAACATCTCTTTTCAAAAGGGAAAATAGGTAAACTCACACTGAAAAATAGAATCGTACTTCCTGCAATGGGTACTGCTTTTGCAGCATCAACAGGAGAAGCATCTGATGAAATCATTCGTTATTATGAAGAAAGAGCCAAAGGTGGCTGTGGTCTCATTATTACTGAAATTACTCGAATTGATGACGAAACGGGTATTGGTATGAGCAATCAATTGAGTGTTACGGATTCTAAATTCATTCCTAGACTTACACGTCTTGCAGATAGTATCCATCGCCATGACAGTAAAGTTTTTGTACAACTTCAACATCCTGGTCGCCAAACACCAGGCCGTCTGCTCAATGGACACCAAATCGTTGCACCAAGCCCAGTTGTCTGCTCTACTATTGGTGAAATGCCAAGAGAACTCACAACTGAAGAATGCGATGAAATGGTTAAAAAATTCGTTAAAGGTGCTTACATTGCCAAAGCAGCAGGTATTGATGGCGTTGAAATCCATGCGGCACATGGCTACCTCATTAATCAATTTTTAAGTCCTACAACAAATAAAAGAACAGATAAATATGGCGGCAACTTTGTAAAACGCCTCCGCTTTTTAGATGATATTATTATTGGTATTCGTTTTGCCTGTGGTGCAGACTTCCCTGTTTCAGTTAGAATCAGTGCTGATGAATTTGTTGAAGGCGGCCTCAAGTTAGAAGAAACTGTTCGAATTGCACGTCATATTGAGTCATTGGGTATTCATGCAATTAACGTGAGCTGTGGTACTTACGAATCTGGTTATAGTATTATAGAACCTTATCAATTTGAAGAAGGTTGGAAAAAACATTTAGCAAAAACGATTCGTGAAAATGTTAAAATCCCAGTAATCGCTGTCAATAATATTAAACATCCTCAAGTCGCTGAATCACTTATGGAAGAAGGCGTTTGTGATTTCGTTGGTATTGCCAGAGGTCAACTCGTTGATCCTGAGTGGGGTAACAAGGCTAAATATACTGATGAAAAACAATTGAGAAAATGTATTGGTTGTCTCTACTGTTTTAAAATTGCCAACACAGGTCGTGCACTTGCTTGTACTGTTAATCCTGTATTGGGTAGAGAAACTATCTATAATGAAGAAACACTTAAAAAGAATGGTGCCGGTCAAACGGTGGCAGTAATCGGTGGCGGTCCAGGTGGGATGCAAGCTGCTAAAGTTCTCGCTGAACGTGATTTTAAAGTCGTTTTATTTGAAAAGAATAAGGCACTTGGCGGTACTTTAAATGTAGGTGATAAGCCACCTCACAAACACATGATTACCGAACTGGTTGAAACGCAAAAAGCTGAAATAGAAGCTTTAGGTGTTGAAGTCAGATTAGGTCATGCACCAAGCCCAGAAGAAGTCAGCCAACTTAATCCTTATGGCGTTGTGATGGCTGTTGGTGGTAGTCCTATCCGTCCAAACGTACCTGGTATTGATGGTAAAAACGTCGTAAGTGCTGAAGATGTCTTAGTAGGCAAAGTTAAACTTACTGGTCAAAAAATTGCTGTTATTGGTGGGGGTGTAACAGGTCTTGAAACTGCCGAAGTATTAGGCACTGATAATGATGTCACTGTTGTTGAAATGGCTAATGCTGTAGGGACTTCACTTTATCCAAGTGTTAGAGGAACACTTCTCAAAAGACTTGAAGCTCTCAACACTCATTATCTCACTAATCATGCACTTTCTTCTATCAATGAAGGTCAAATTTCAATGACCCTTATGCCAGCCGCTATTACCAAAACACTAGATGTTGATACAGTAGTCATTGCTATTGGTGTAAGACCACAAGTTAGCCTTGTTGAATCATTTGAAGCTGTCTTTGATAAAGTGACTGCTGTCGGTGATGCCCATAAACCTGGTCTTATCGCTGATGCGATGAAAGAAGCTAACGATAAAGCGTTTGTCTTTTAACTTATACTATCATTCAATTGGAGGCGTAAATCATGAAAGATTTTAAAGATAAAGTATTGGTTGTCACTGGTGCCGCAGATGGTATCGGTAGAGCTCTAGCCCTTGAAGGAGCTCAAAAGGGTATGAAAGTTGTCATCAATGATATTGATGCAGAAGGCCTTAAAGAAACCGCATCAAAAGTACAAGCATTAGGTGCTGAATGCGCCAGTTTAGCAGGGGATATTTCCATCCTCAAAGTTGTTCAAGACTTGTATGACCTTACCCTTTCAACCTTTGGAAAGGTTCACATGGTGGTTAATAATGCTGGTGTTGCTGTCTCAGGAAACATTTGGGAAGTCCCACTACAAGATATTGACTGGATAACTGATATTAATTTAAGAAGCCATGCTTATGGCATGCGTGTTTTCTTACCTAAAATGATTGAACAAAATGAACCTTGTGCGATGGTTAATGTGGCTTCTGCAGCTGGTCTTTTAACTTCACCTACTGCACCCATGTACCATTCAACTAAATTTGCAGATGTCGCACTCTCTGAAAGTACAGCACTTGGTCTTCAAGCCAATGGTCACCACCACGTTCAAATGCACGTATTATGTCCTGCTTTTGTTAAAACACATATTCACGAAAGCGACAAACATCGTCCAGAACGCTATGCTGATATGTCTGACGCCTATTATCAAAGTCAAGCTTATCAATCAGGTTTAATCAGAAGTGCCCATTCTGTTCACGGAGGCATCGATATAGATTCAGTTGGCATGACTGTCTTCACAAGTGTTGAAGCCAATAATTTCTTCATTTTAACCCATCCTGAAGTTAAAATTCCAGCGGGTCAACGCGTGAAGAAATTACTTGATGGTGACAATCCAGCTTAATATGAAACCATCTATTTGATTTATTTTAAGGACACAAAAGTCAGAACTGACCTTTGTGTCCTTTCTCTATTTATCATTGATTGGATACGCTTATATAAGCGTTTATATTGTGAAAATTATGGTATGATAGTAAGTATAATCAAATAAGACTGAGCAACAGGAGGTAAAGCACTTTTTATGGATATAAAGGATACGTTCAGAACACTTTTTTATCAAAATAATCATAAACCGAGTCATCAACTCATGACTTATTGGGGTGAAAATCTTGATCCCAATCACCTCTTAGATGATTATCCAAGGCCTTCTCGTGTCAGAGAATCTTATATTAATCTCAATGGGTATTGGGACTGCTATATCAGTCAATCCGAGTCTATGCCAAATCTTAATCTTTTTAAGCGAAAAATTTTAGTGCCTTTTTCACCAGAATCTGTTTTATCAGGTATCAATCATGCCTTAAAACCCAATGAGACACTTTGGTATCGTAAAGTACTCTCCTTTGACCAGATTCCCCAAGAAAAGCGTTTACTTGTCCATTTTGGAGCGGTTGACCAAACTTGCACAGTCTATATTAATGGCACAGAAATTATGACACACACAGGTGGATACTTACCTTTTTCAGTCGATCTAACTGACTCGATCATATTAGGAGACAATCAACTCATCCTTAAAGTTAAAGATCAATCTGATAAGGGATACCATGCCAAAGGCAAGCAACGGCTTAAAAGAGGCGGCATGTTTTATACTGCACAAAGTGGTATTTGGCAAACCGTTTGGGCTGAATGGGTTCCCACAATTTATGTAACTCACCACCGAATCACCAGTCAAATTGATACAGGATGCGTTACTTTTCATTTTGAATGTAATCAACCGTCCCAATCGTTGCCTTGTCATTTACGTATTGAACATGAAGGGATAAATCTCATGACACTTGATTTTAAATCAACTGATCTTGATATTTCAGTTACGCTTCCACCTGACCGCGTAAAATACTGGACCCCCAACTCACCCGTTCTCTATCAAGTGCATTGTCAGATTGGGCTAGACACCTTTGAGACCTATTTTGCTTATAGAGAAGTCTCTCTTAATCCCTGCCCTGAAACAGGTAAAATGCTAGTCCATCTCAACCATCAACCCCTCTTTATCAACGGTCTACTGGATCAAGGTTACTGGCCAGACGGCCTTATGACTGCCCCTTCAGATGAAGCTCTCATCTTTGATATTGAAAAGGCTAAGACCCTAGGCTTCAACCTTTTGAGAAAACATATTAAAATCGAACCTGAACGTTTTTATTATCACTGTGATCGTTTAGGTATGTTAGTCTGTCAAGATATGGTGAATGGCGGGAAAAATCAATCTCCTATTTTCAACGCTTACTTACCAACAGGCATTCCTGCCATTCAACCTAAAATAAAAGATTCAAATTATGCACTCTTTAGTCGTCATTCAAAAAAGGGACGCCAAGAATGGCTCAATGAATGTGATATGACCGTCAATCTTCTGATCAATCATCCGTCTATTATCATGTGGTGTCCTTTTAATGAAGGTTGGGGGCAATTTGACGCCTTAAAGGTTTACGACCGTATCAAAGCCTTAGATCCTACAAGAGTCATTGATCACGCAAGTGGTTGGTATGACCAAGGAATAGGTGATTTTTTAAGTATTCACAATTATTTTAGGCCTCTAAAAATGATGGCAGATAAAAGAGCTTACTTCATATCTGAATTTGGCGGCTATGCCTGTCGTATAGAGGGTCACAGCTTTTCTGACAAAACATTCGGCTATAAAATTTATTTATCAACAGATTCATTTAATGATGCTTTTCAAAAGCTCTATCACCATGAAGTCTTGCCACTGAAAAAACAAGGCTTATGTGGTGTTGTCTATACTCAATTATCTGATGTTGAAGAAGAAGTCAATGGTCTTATAACCTATGACCGTAAAATATGTAAAGTCCAACCCCTTGTGTTAGAGTAAAATAAAGAGATTAAAAATAAAGGGTGCTGATTTTTATCAGCACCCTTTCATCAATTTAATTAGACTAACGTCTTATATAAATGCATTTCTCCTGGTTTTTCTATATACTCTGGAAAAACCCCCATCGCTTTTTGATAATGTTCAGACTGTCCATGTGCCTGTAAAGCTTCTTGATTTTCCCAATGTTCTAAGATTGTCATTACTTGTGGATCTTTTACATCTTGTAAAAGTTCGTAATAAATGCACCCTTTATCATTGGCTCTAGTCGCTTTAACAAGTTCAGTAGCAAGTTCAATAAAAGCATCAATTTTATCTGCTTTAATATAATTTTGTGCAACTATTTTAATCATCTGTATACACTCCTTTTAATTATTATTGTGATATTGATTAGAAGCATCCTTTTAAAAATCTATTTATAAGGCTAATCAGACTTATACTACCATTTTTCATAGTGAACGCGTTCTGGCTTATAGCGATCAACAAAAACATTTTCTTGGCCATCTGGATAACCAACAGAAATCAATGCAAAAGGTTTGATTTCATCTGGTAAGTCATACAATTCACTGACATTTTTAGCAATAGCTTCTACAGTTGAAACGCCAAACCAAACACCACCTAAATCAAGATGAACTGCTTCTAAAAGCATATTTTCAGCAGCAGTACTTAAATCCAATTGCCATGCTGTTGGAATTTTGACGAGGGCTTCATTAGCAGCTAAAACAAATGTTACACCTGATTGAGCAACTGGTTTAGCATAAGGCGACGTTTCAGCAAGTTTTGCGAGATTTGCTTTGTCTTTCACAACAATAAATTCCCATGGTTGTTGATTGGCAGCAGAGGGTGCTTGCATAGCAGCTCTAAGAATTTGTTCAATTTTATCCGCTTCAACCTCTTGATCTTTAAATTTTCGAATACTTCTTCTGTTCATTATTTCATTCATCATTTGCTCTTTTACTTCCTTTCAATCATTTGCTCTAATAACTTTTGACTCACATTTAAAAACTGTTGACGTTCTTCATCAGTTAAATAGGCGTCATAACTTTGATGAAGCGTGTTCCACGCTTCTGTAATCGTCTCTTGTTCTGCCAAACCCTTTTCAGTACACATTAAGCAAACGGCCTTCCCATCACTTTCTTTTTCCACATAACCACGCATTTGTAGTTTATCAATCAATCGCGTGACAGTCGACGGGGTCAAATTCAGGAGTTCTCCTAAATCTTTCTGAGGCATTTTTTTCCGCTTATTAATCGTATATAAAATAACAGCATGGCTCGGAGATAATCCCGTTTTAGCAAACGCTTCATCAGCCAACTTGCTAAAGGCTCTCGCCAATTTGCTCGTTGCAAAGTAGAGACAGGTATTTAAATCATGACATTCATTTTGACACATAAGACCAGCTCCTTTGTTTGTACATACAAATATAACATGGTTGATAATGATTGTCAATCTCTTATGATACATTCTATTTTTTACTCAAAAAAAGTCATCTGATGGTTAATCATCAGATGACTCTTCTAAATTAGATTAATGTTTTGGCCTCTTCCCCATAAAATAAGGCTCCTACTTCATTATAAATCTTAATACCGATTTTCTTTATCCACAATTGTTCTAACGATTAAAACAAAAGCACCAAATAAGACACTTGATACCGGCCAAATTATCCAACTTCTTCCCCAATCATTTGTCAAAAAACTATAGGCTAAGAAAATAGCCAGCACAATCATCCAGTAGATGCCAAAGATACTGTCCGTTTTTTTACTTTGATGCTTGTTTTGAGGCGTGTATTCTCCTTCTTGTAGGAGTTTCTCATAACTGGATTGTCTTATACCCGCACTTACAAAAAGAGTCGTCGCAATGCCAATAATGACAAAAATAAGAGAAACCAATATAAGAATAATCCATCCCGTTACATTCATGGCAATCCCTATAAATAAAGGGACAATAGAGAGAATACTCAATAAAACGCCTGTCATAATTGAACTTACATATCTTGAATGAAAGTTATCTTTCAGCTCTTTTACCATCCCTTTTACACCATAAGCCGTATCAATGGGTTCTCGGTCAAGAAAATCATATTTCTTGGCATTTAAACTCGAAGCAATGAACAACATCACTCCAGAAGCCACGAGTAACAGGAGGGTAATCAAGCCTAAACCGGTTGCCATATTCTGAGATATAACAGTATAGGGACTCTCTGCTAAAGCCAGCAAGACTATTAAAAAAGCAGGAGAAAGGACTGTTAGAAAAACACCCAAAGCGACTTTTTTGATTGAAGATTCCTTAAGATTTAAATACTCATTCGCCTCTTCAAGTGTGATTTTTCTAAGAGGATTAATAGGAGTGTCTTCGTAAGAATGGCCTAAGGTATCCTCTCTGTCAAACCTATCTTCTACTTCATACTCTTCTTTAATTAAAAAATCTGTTGTTACTTCAAAAATCTGACTCATTAATAGTATTTTTTCAATTTCAGGAATAGACTGTGCACTTTCCCATTTAGAAACGGCTTGTCTTGAAACGCCTACTTGATAAGCAAGTTCTTCTTGTGACCAACCATTTTGCTTTCTTAAATTCGATATTTTATCAGCTAAAATCATATTCACTCATTCTCCTTTTATCAATTATCTTAGTGAAGACTTTTTGATATTATATTTGATGAAATCATACTATTTTTTTTAGTTGCATAAAAGAAAGTCAAACTTGAAATTTGTCAACCAGTAGTTGCACATGTTGATTTTACTAACTTTTTTCTCATTTAATTAGTCCGATAATAATATAAAACTCCTAAAGCAAAAACCATAATACATAAGCCAACAAAAAGACTCACATACATAAAATGACAAATAAAACCACCAATAAAAATAATACTTGCACCTATTATTGCAAAAATAGGACAAATGACACCTTTGAAAATGCCCTCTATTTCATGTTTCTTTTTCATCTTGATAACGCGTACATATAAAATAATATAACATGCATAAGAAAAAACTACTGCTATCTCACTGATATCCCCACCGTCTAAAAGATTTAATCTCTGACTCATATAATGAATACAATACCATCCCAAAGTCACTAAGAAACTCAACTGCCAAGACTTTAATGAAAGTGTTTCCATCGCTTGCTTGCCACCATCTCCGTCCGATAAATGAATCATCTTTTTTATGGCTAATGCTTGAGGCATTCTAATCATGCCAAGGGTCATGCCATTAATAACACCCAATACTGAAATAATAATAAATATCAGGAGGATTTGTGAACCATGGGTTCCCAAAAGCATGCTTCCCACTTGATTAAGTGCAGCATCACGCGTCGCTATAATATAAGCAGGTCCAAGCAGTCTCGTCATACCATAAAAGAAGGCCACATAAACCCCTAGTACAATTAAAGGTCCTAAGATTAGAGCCAAAGTCAGATTTTTCTTAGGATTTCTCACTTCATTTCCAATACTGGTTACAACCACCCAACCGTCAAATGAATAAGCCATAGGAACCAGTGCTGCTAACCATGACCATCCCACACTTCCCATTGGAGTAACTGCTTGACTCGCTTGTAAAACAGGTTGAGGCCCTTTCCAAAACACACCTATTACTGCAATGAGAATAAGTGGAATGAGCTTAATGACCATCGCTATAGTCTGAAAATACCCACTATAGCGTGTTGACAATCTATTCGTGATAAAAAAGAACAATAAACAAAAGAGTCCAATGATCCATTGCTGCTCTAAACTATTGCTTAATCCCAATAACATGGCGATATAAATACCTGCTACCCAAGCTAATACTGCTATTAACGTTGGAAAATAAACAAAAGTTTGAAACCATCCAAATCCACTTGCCATTTTGGGCGAAACAAATGCCTCAAAATAAGCCACTATCCCACCACTTTTGTCCGTTCGATTAGCCAGTTCTGTCAAGGTTAGACTCCCAAAAATAATTCCAAATGCGCCAATAAAAAAGACCAAGATGCCTTTTTTCACATCTCCGCCTGTTGCGTTAAGTATATCATCACTCTTAAAAAAAATACCAGAGCCAATAACAATGCCTATAATCATTGATATCGCAGTCCAAAACCCATACTGCTTAGAAGATTGCTTTGATGTCATTTATATGTTCTCCTTATCTGATTTTTTAATACCCGATATATCATAACATAATATGCTTATGACCACTATAAAGATTCAATATATTTCAATGCAAAAAAACATTGACAATCAAAAATAAAAGGACTATGCTTTGTGTATAGTTACTATACAGTATATCAACAGTACTAAAGGAGAATATTATGCCAGACTCAGGTCGACCACTCGATGAGACAGCTGAAATTATGGAACGCATCATCCATTTGTATATTCAACATGAAAAAAAACCCCGCTATTATGGAACAGATGACAAACTCACACGAGCTGAAATCCATACGATCAATATGATTGGACAAAACACGGGAATCAATATCACTGATCTTTCACAATTAAGAGGCATTACCAAGGGTGCTATGTCGCAAATGATTTACCGCCTCGTTAAAAAGGGATATGTCTCCAAAAACGTTTCAGAACAATCCGATAGTGAAGTTGCCTTATCACTGACCAAAAAGGGAGAACTCGCTTATGAAGCGCATCTTGCTTTTCACAAGACAAGTCAGCAACCCTTTTTTGATCAACTGAGAAACTTAAGTGATACTGAATACACGCTCATGGTCAATCTCTTAAAATCATTTGAAGAAATGCTAACCAATACCGTTGACGACCACTAAGCCTTTACAATATTAAGAGGGCACATCTTGTGCTCTCTTTTTAACCCCTTGTGTTTAGTTACTATACATTTTAGTAAATATACACTTTAGTATATATACTGTATCTCTTATTAACACCTTGATGCAAAATACTGTGCATCAAGATTTAAATGAAGAAAGAAGGACAATCATGACTATTCAATCCAAACGCCTCTATTTACTTAGAGAAGAAAAACTTTCAAAAGCCTTATTAAAACTTGGTATACCAACGATGATTGGTATGATGGTTTCAGCTCTTTATAACCTTGTAGATGCTTTCTTTGTAGGTCGTTTAGGTCAATCCCAAATGGCTGCAGTCTCTATCGTTTACCCCGTTAGCCTTTTCATTTTAGGCCTCGGATTACTCTTTGGTTCAGGTGCCGCTTCAATCCTCTCAAGACTCCTCGGCCAAAACAAAACTGATCAAGCCTCAAAATGTGCTTCTACAGCTCTCTTTACTAGCTTAGGCATTGGATGGCTACTCATTCTATTGATGGTTATTTTCATAAAACCTTTGCTCTTTATGCTTGGTTCAACCCAAAGCACCTATCCTTATGCTCACCGCTATGGTATTCTCTTTATTGTGAGTTTAGCTTTTAATATTTTTACCATTACTGTTAATAATCTGATTGTCTCTGAAGGGGCCTCTACGGTAAGTATGACTGCGCTTTTAGCTGGCGGGATTGTCAACATTATTTTAGATCCTATCTTTATATTCATTTTCCATATGGGTATCATGGGTGCAGCTATCGCAACCCTGATTTCGCGACTGATTTCAACCATCATTTACATTCATTACTTTATGAGTGGTCAAAGCCAATTCAAGATATGTTTCAAAAACTTTTCCCCTTCTATGTCTTACTATATCGAACTCATTAAAATCGGAACCCCTATGCTCGTTTTTCAAATTTTGACCAGCTTATCTCTCAGTTTGACCAATTTATCGGCTAGCGCTTATGGTGATGCAACTTTAGCGGCTTTAGGCATTATGACACGTATTATGTCCTTGTTTTCTATGGCACTTTTTGGATTTATGAAAGGTTATCAACCACTCGTAGGCTACAATTATGGTCGACAAAACATGGAGCGTGTTCATCAAGCAACACGCCTTGCTGTCATCTGGTCAACTGGATTCTGCCTAATAATCTCATTTACTTTATTGGCCTTTTCTTCACCTATTATTAATGCTTTTTCAAATCACTCCCCTGCTGTTCTGAGCGTAGGTAAATGGGCCTTAATGCTCAATGCAATCACTTTTATCGGTCTAGGTTTCTCTGCAGTGTATTCTTCGTACTTTATGGCACTGGGTAAAGCAAAACAAGCAGGCTTAATCAGTATTGGTCGACAAGGCATTTTTTTCATCCCCATCATTTTAATTTCAAGCCATGTCTGGGGGCTCAATGGCATTATAGCCTCACAACCTCTATCTGACATTTTTTCGATTATAATGGTTCTCTTTCTCATTTATAAAAATAAAAAAGAGCAAGAATCACTTACGCCTCTTAAGGCAATAAATGAATCAAGCCCCTCTTAATGGGCTTTTAGCCAATTAAAAAAGGCGCTGCCGCTCAACTCATTTCTTAGTTTTGCAACAGCACCTTTTCAAAATTTTAGTGCCAATATTCTGTATCTACAATTAGCCATTCATCAGGATTTCTTGATGGATAAGTCTCACTATAGTTTTCAACACGCTCTAACATTCTGATATAAGCCTCTGCACCATGGAAAGTAGCATCAATATCAATGCGATCCGGTCTTGATTCAAATATCTTAATTAAATCAGGTACTAAACCATAATGGGCAACCCCTCGATCACCATTAATATCAAAGACGCGGTCCCCTGTTTGTTGCCTATCAAAGCCCACTGAAGTAACTTCTGAACTATAAACGCCTTCATATAGAGCACCGAAACTGCCATCATCATAATTGACCGGTTCATAGACACCCTGAACATTATCAAAATTAGGTAGCATGCAAGCACCGTTGACATCACTCCCATAAGGTATCCCAACAATCATATCATCACTTGAATCACTATTGGTATTGTACCATGTTGTTGGTACTTCATAAGGCCCACCGTATTGCTGATATCTCGGATTATCAAGTGTACCAACCTTAGGGACACCATCACTGCTAAGTTCAACCATGTATTCAAGATAATCAGAAACACATTTTTGATGTTCATCTAAAGTTTCCCACAACATTGGTGATATAATGCCTCCTAGCTGCATCACTTTAATCATTCTTGGGATATCCATTTGTTCCCACGCTTCCGCTTCTGGTTCAAACATATCTAATATACGTGTGTGTGAAGCAATAATTCCAGGATATTTTTCTTCCCATAAAATATCAAGTGTTGCATTAAAGGTCTTATCACTCATATGGTCCACTTCAATAATATATTTTTTATCAATGAGTTTGTGAATGAGCCATTCACCTGTTTGAGTTAAGCCTTCCACATTACCATGTCCTTGCGCCTCTTCTGGGAGGTCCGCTTTAGGTTGTCTATAGAAAACACGTGGATTAGAACTGACTTCCGCCTGGTAGAAATCTCCTCTATTAAGATAATTCATAATACTAAAAAGTTCACCTTGGTATAACTGACATCCTCCAAAACCATTATTAAGCGCATGTACTGGAAAAACACTTCTGATTCCCTGTGCATAGTACATATCCAATTGGTTCTCTATATTTTGAAGGGCTTGGTCACATTCATCTTTTGAAATTTCACCCGCTTCATAAGCCCCAATATAATCGCGATCAGCACCATAGACCGTATCGAATTCAAAAGATAAGAAAACAGCCATCTTCCCTTCGCTAATCACTTGTCTTGCTTGAGCTGGGCTGGTAACAATTCTAAACCAACCTTGACCTGGCCCTCCGCATTGAGCGTCAATATAGTCTTGCATGGCATAAACATTTTCAATTTGAAGATCTGCAACTGTCATATCATCTACAGGCCCATTTTTATAAGGTGGAAGGGCATTTTTAATCGCTCCAAGGGTTGCATTGTTCACACATTGCTGTACAAATACCCTTTGACCTGCAAGCCATGATCGTTCTACCCATTTATAATAGGTTTGTTGGTGATCCGTTGAATAAGAGGTTGGCCAATAATCAAATGAAGGATAGCCACTGGTATTGTGAGTCGTTGCACCATCTACCAATTGTCCCCATAAATCAAAGCTCCCGTTTATCCCGTGAATATCTGTACACGCTTTAAGTGCTTCTGTAATCCCCAATGGATTAAAGGTTTCTCCCACAAAAGTAGATTGCCCCGATCCTAAAAAGTGGTTGAGATGGGCATGTGTATCAGCATAACCGATAATCATGTCACCTACCTGAGGTCTTGCCAATGCATTTTCTGAAGCAACAGGCTGACCTGAAGCATCAGTTATATTCACGTTGGTTGTTGCTTCTGGAAAGGGATTATCGCCTTCTGTTTCTTCAAAAACAAAAAGACAAGATTCATCTACACTGTCTCTAAAAACAAGCGACGTTCCAGAAATACTCACATAAGCATGGCGCGTTACTGAGTAAAGACTCATCGAGCCATCAGCTTGCGGCTCTATTTGCCACTGTATAGAATTCTGCCTATCTGTATTTCGAATAATCGCCCCAAAAAAGTTAATATTAAGCCATTTACTATCACTATCATAGAGAATATAAGTGCCTAATCCAGAAGGTTTTAAATAAAAAACCATGGCGTCCTCAGGCCCTTCTGCCTGTGCCTCATAACCTGCATTATTCCCCAAAAGATACTGACCATTATAGACTGACTTAATTTTATAATACTGATTGGCAAGTGAATAAGGATTGCTTTCTCCATAAACAACTTGAGACAACAGCATTATCAGGATTAGAAAACATGCTAATCCTTTTTTTAAATACGATTTCTGTTTCATTAATTCTTCCCCCTTCAAAAAAAAATGACTGAATCGCTTATAACACCCTCTGTGTCAAAAGATTCAATCATTATTATATCCATTCTTGAATTATCAGAATATTAATTTTTCCTGTTTTATATCCAATTTTCTTGAAATCTACTTTACCAATAAGTATTGGTTAATGCTTTTAAGTCATCAATTTTTTCAAGTACAATAGTCTTACCTTCAAAGGAAATAAGCCCTTTCTCACGTAAATAGCCCATCGTACTGGTCACCGTTGGTCGACTTAAACCCAAATTATTGGCAAGTTTTTCATGGGTATATTGGTGGACAAGGCGCGTCCGCTCTTGAAGGTCATACCCTGATTCCACTGAACCAATTCTCAAAAGTGCACTGGCTAAAATACCAATCGAGTCATTAAATCTAGCATCTGCAAGTTGCATCATCAAAAGTCTATACTTTCGAATCACTGAATGTAAAAACAATCGATAGATCTCTGGATTTTTAGCAAGCTCGCTTTCTAGTCGTTCTCTTGAAATAACACTTACAGTTGACTTTTTCATGACATGTGTAATTTCACATGTTCTCGCCCCTTCAAAAAAATCCATTTCTCCAAAAATCGTTCCTCTATTCAGTCTAAAAAAAGACCGCTCACTTCCATTGGCACTAAACAGACCTTGACGACATTCTCCTTCTAATACAATGTAAATATGATCTGAATCAAACGGATCAATTAAGGTGTTTTTATTAAAGTGTTTAATCACCCCTTTTGATGCAAGCTCTTCAGCAAAATAAGTAGTCATTTTATCTTGATTGATCGGATCAAACAATTCTCTATACACGATGATTCACCCCTCCATTTAATTTTTAATATCATACCACACCTAACAAGCGATTGCCTAACTAAAATAGGCTAAACAACTGTTTTTTTAATAACCCTTTGATTATTTAAAATCTTGGCTTAACAAATACTCCCCTCTGATTTTACAAGATCTTGGTCTACTGATACGGCAACCCTAATCGCTTCTTCAAGCGCATCACTCATGCTTTGTAAACTCATTGATGGCATATTGGGTTTATCAGTTACTTGTTCTTCACTAAATGGAACATGGATAAATCCACCTTTCATATGAGGATAATCTTGAGCCAATAAATGAAGCAACCCATACATGATATGGTTACATACATAAGTGCCTGCTGAGTTAGAAACCATCGCTGGTATCCCTTTGGCACGAATCGCTTCTGTAATGGCTTTAATGGGCAAACTGCTAAAATAAGCATTCGGTCCTTCTTCAGCAATTGCTGTATCAATGGGTTGTTGGCCTTTATTGTCTGGAATGCGTGCATCATCTACATTAATAGCGACACGTTCAAGACTTATACTGGCTCTGCCACCTGCCTGCCCAACACAAATCACGACCTTAGGTTGATGTGCTTCAACCAACTGTTTCAATGTTTCAACCGAATCATAAAAAGCAGTGGGCACTTCTGCCTTGATAACTTCAATGCCCTCTATTGTATCTGGCAATCCTTTAACCGCTTCATAAGCTGGATTTGTTTTTTCTCCTCCAAAAGGTGTAAAACCTGTTATCAATACTTTCATTGTCATTCCTTTCTATAAATCATACGATAAATCATACGATTTACACACTATTTTCTACTATTTTACCAAATGATTGGCAACTTGGCGTCTCTTTTATAAAAGCGACCATGAAATACATCCTTAGCTTGATTTTGAGCCTCCATTAAAAAGCTAAGAAATACATTAAAATAACATGAGTCACCCATAAGGCAATAGCAATAGGCGCTTGAGCAATAATCACGCGATTAGGATTTTTAGTTTCTAAGACAGCAGCAGGTACAATATTAAAATTCGCTGCCATAGGGGTTAAAAGTGTTCCACAGTAGCCTGCAGTCAATGCAAGTGCACCTGCAATAGCTGGGTTAGCTCCCATGCCAATGACAAAAGGTACACCAATCCCTGCTGTTATAACGGCAAAAGCAGCAAATGCATTCCCCATAATCATTGTGAAAATGGTCATTCCTGCACAATAGGCAATGACTGCAATCAGCCGACTTTCATCTGAAATAACGCCACTGATTCCTCCAGAAATAACCTCACCAACACCTGCTGATGTAAATAGGGCACCAAGGGCTGCTAATAATTGCGGTAAAATACTTGAAGGACCTACTTGTTGAAGCAAACGACTCCCATCATAACTCAATTCTTTAATAGGTGCTTTAGTGAAAATAAGCCCTAAGACCGTTGCAACGAGTGCAGCAACCCCTAAGCCAACCAAAGCTCCTAACGCTGGAATACATTGAGCAACCAAGAAAGCAACAATCCCAATAGCGACTGCTGGAATGAACAATTTATTGCCTATCTTCTTGGCTTTTTCTATTCTAAACGATTCTTCTGAATTGGTCTGTGAACCGTAAGATACTTTTTTAGTGGCTGATAAAATAGCCATAATAATTAATATAATACCAGAGATATAGCCTGGAAGAACCTTTCCAAAAATAAAAATAATCCCTACTAGAGTCCAAAATAAAGCCGTTATTTTACCCGATGGATGTTTATCATCCCGCAGTGCATGCAATGCTGTAATAATCGCTACACCTCCACATAGAACATACATGATTTCAAGTAATGTATCTTTCATGCCTATTCTCCTTTCTTGGGTGCTGTGACCCCTGATTTATTTGCAATTTTAAGATCTAATAAATGATAATAAATAAAAGTGTATACAAAGGCAATAAGGGCTATTGGAATAGATGCTTTAGCAACATCGAGTGGATTAACAGCTGTCCCTAATTCCTCTAATGTTCCAACAATCAATAAAACCCCTGCTGATGCAACAAAAAGATTTTGACCAAAGAAGTTACCAAAGTTCTCTGATGCCGCTGCATAACCTTTGATAATTTCTTCGTCGTGTGCGTCAATAAGCGGTTGTGATTTTTCAGCTGCCCCATATGCCATAGGGTTAATGAGTGGTCTAATAAATTGAACATGTCCACCCAATCTTACTGAAAGAGCACCTGCAATCAATCTAATGAGTGTATAGAGTGATAAAACTTTTCCTGCTGTTACTTTTTTCATAGAACCGATTAAGTCAGCCGCTTGTTCTCTGAGACCATAACGCTCTAAAATCCCTATGACTGGTAATGTCAATAAAAATAGGGACATATAGCGTGTGTTCACAAATGAATCTCCAATCACCGTCACTATTTGTATAATATCCAATCCCCCAACTAAACCTGTAACAATCCCTGCAGTGACAACAACTGCAAGCGTGTCATACTTACGTATAAAACCAACAATAATGATTAAAATGCCGATTAATTTGATCATACGTTCTCCTCCTTCATTTTAGGTTAGTCCTACTTTATTGCATTTTCGTAAAAAAGTCTGTCGTGTTTTTTTGATTTATCAGTCAATTCATGCTTTCATATTGTTGATAGATGACAATTATATTGATTATTTCAACCTTAATAAGTCATCGTGAGTCTCTTTTTATAGTAAAAAACGCCTTACCTTACGCAATAAAATCGAAAGGCAAAGCGTTTATATAAAACCCTCTATCTATTATTTATATCATTTCTTCTGCTTGGTCACGAACAGGTAAGTGCCCCTTATCCAAATTATCAAAATACTGCTTGGTTTCTGCAACTACTACACCATTTAAGGCAATCAAGGCCACGAGATTTGGAAGTGCCATAAGGGCATTACAAATATCTGCAATAGTCCAAACTGCTGAAATTGTCATAAATGGGCCAATAAAGACCGCCAATATATAAAACCAGCGATAAATTTTAACCACTTTCATATTGCCATTTGTTAAATACTCCAAACAGCGTTCGCTGTAAAAATTCCATCCTAAAATAGTTGTAAATGCAAAGAAAATAAGACAAGTCATTAAAATAAAGGCCGATATCTCACCTGAAAAGGGAAGTCCTTGCTTAAAAGCTTCAGTTGTTACCGCAACCCCTTCAAGTCCCATATGCCAGCTTCCAGTTAGAACAATTGCAATGCCAGTCATACTGCATACAACTACTGTGTCTACAAATGTTCCCGTCATGGTCACTAGACCCTGTCTTACAGGAGAATGGGTTTTAGCCGTCGCTGCAGCAATGGGAGCACTTCCTAGACCTGCTTCATTTGAAAAGATTCCTCTGGCTACCCCTTTTTGAACAGCTACCATCATCGCACCAAGTGCACCACCCGCTGCGGCTCTAAAGCCAAATGCAGAAGCCACAATCTCAACAACTGCTGCTGGCACCTCATTAATATGACTGATAATCATAAAGAGACAAATACTAATATAAATAATGGCCATAAAAGGAACGACCTTTTCTGCTACTTTTGAGATACGCTTTACGCCGCCTATAATCACCAAGGCAACACATACCGTTAAAATAACCCCTGAGATAATAACTGCAAGGGAATAATTCCTATTTAACAACTGCACGGTATATAGACCCTTGGGATCAAAAACACCTTTAACCGCTGATGTAATCCCATTGACTTGTGTGAAGGTACCAATTCCCAATATTCCTACCATGACACCAAAAATACTAAATACCTTGCCAAGCCATCTCCAGTGCTTGCCCATCCCATTTTCAATATAGTAGAAAGGACCCCCTAGAGCATGACCAGATTGGTCGACGACACGGTATTTAACCGCCAAAACGCCTTCTGAAAATTTGGTTGCCATACCAAAAACAGCTGCTATCCACATCCAAAACAAAGCTCCCGGTCCACCTGCTACGATTGCCGTTGCAACCCCAACAATATTTCCTGTCCCTATCGTTGCAGAAAGAGCTGTACAAAAAGCACCAAAACTACTGATTTCTCCTTTTCCTTCCTGTCCTTCTTCCTTTTTAAAAAGATAGGAAAGAGCCTTACCCAAATGTCTTACTTGTAGACCTCTTAACCTAATCGTTAAGAAAATTCCTGTTAATAAAATCAAAATAATGAGAATGGGTCCCCAAACAATATTGTCAATCTCCCCCAAACCCTTGTTAATTGTTTCTAACATGTTTTGTCCTCCTCTTTTAATGAGAAAGTGCTGCCTTTAAGGTGCACAAAAAAAGAGCCGATGTCAAATCAGCCCTCTAAAGAGTAAACAATCGCATAACAAATGCTCTGTCCTTTTGCCTGAGAGATAAGGCAGTTTTCAAATGAAAACTGATTACACCTTCGGCGCTTGTTAATCAAGACTCTCCAGAGTTAGTTTCTCATGATTCATTTTGTTGTAAATTCTTCATTATTATAATTGTTACAAAAAAGAAATACAATGTTTTATTCTGAAAATCTAAAAAAACTCAAAAAATAACAACAAAATTGACCCCTTCTGGCTTGTTCTCAACCCAATATTCGCCTTGATGTAGGAGCATAATTTCTTTTACAATTGAAAGTCCAAGTCCTGTCCCCTTTTTCTTACCTCTTTTTTTATAAAAACTTTCAAAAATAAAAGGTAAATCTTCTTCTAGAATAGGATCACCATCATTGAAGACACTCATTTTAAGACGTTGATTCATTTGAGTCATTTCTACTTTTATCACCGACTTCGCATGTTCTACAGCATTGCTTATCAGATTTTTATAAACTTGTTCAAATCGTCTTCGGTCAATTTCTTTGTATAAATTGTTTTGGATACTAATTTGGAGGTCAAACCGTATGCCTTGGCTTTCAATATAATGTCGATAGCGTTCCCCCATTTGATTCACTATCTGGCTCACCCTAACCTTTTCTAAATCCAAGTGTTCATTTCCCGTTTCAAGTTTCGTATAATCAAGGACATCAAGAATAAGCGTGGAAACTGTTTCAGATTCCTCGTAGATATTCTTTAAAAAGCGATTTCGCTCTTCTTCATCTTTATACATGCCATCATATAGAATTTCTGCATAACCCTTAATGACTGCAATAGGTGTTTTGAGTTCATGTGTTGCTTGAGCTAAAAAACGCTTTTTAAGTTTTTCGGTCTTTCTTTCTTTTTGTAACTCTGCATTTAATTTATAAATATTGCCCCTTAATTCTTCATAAAGTTCATTCAGAGTCTGATTAAGTTGCCCTAGCTCATCATTTTCTTTAACAATAATTTGTGGATCAATCGTCTTAGATTTCATGGATTCTGCCAATTGATTCAGCTCTTTAATGGGTGATGCAATTCTTTTAGACAGAACATAGGAAACGAGAACGGCCACTAGTAAAATAACCCCTAGTAAAATAAAAATAAAGTGCATCAGTGTTGTCATTGCCTGATTGAGTGACTGTATATTACCTTCATAAACAAGATAGTCATCATCCAATTTAACGCCAATGACATGAATGAGGCGACCTGCTTTATCGGTATAGCTATAAACCGTTACATCTCCCTGCGGTGAAAATTTTTCACGGTTGTCATTCATCATCCCGCCATAACTATTTCCTTTTCTTCTGCCCCTATTCATATTTTCTCCATCATAGTAGAGTTGACCATTAATTGTATTCCTAAGGTCTTCCATTTGACTAATTACCTGATCTTGATCGCCTTGCAAATAGGCTTGCCTAATTCTCATCTCGGCTTCGTCAAAAGTGTTTAATTGTTGTTGTAAATAGTAAGATGGCAAAATAAACCGTGTACTGACAGCAATAATGCCTATCATCATCAGCGCAAAAAGAAAAATGGTCATAAAAATTCTAAACCCAATGGAACGTCTCATGCTTGTTTCACCACCATTCGATAGCCAACACCTCTGACCGTTATAATAAATTTCTCTGATTGACCCAATTTTTGACGCAATCTTTTAACGTGGGTATCCACTGTTCTTTCATCACCAAAATAATCATATCCCCAGACGCCATTTAAAATTTGTTCTCGACTTAAAGCAATATTGGCATTATTAACAAAATACATCAAGAGGTCATATTCCAAAGGGGTGAGGGCTAAGTCCTTTCCTGACAGCATGACTTGATGAAAAGCCGTGTTAATTTCTAAAGACCCGATCTTCACAACTTCCCCATAAGTCACAGTATGATTTCTTTTGAGGACAGTCTTAATACGTGCCATTAATTCTTTAGCACTAAAAGGTTTTGTAACATAATCATCTGCACCTAAATCAAACCCCAATAGCTTATCCTCTTCTTCACCACGAGCAGTGAGCATAATAACTGGAATTTGATTTTCTTTTCTTACTTTTCTAAGGATTGTCCATCCATCTGTATCTGGAAGCATCACGTCTAAAATAATGATGTCATAGTCTTTTTCATTCAGTTGATCATAGGCTTCCTTACCACTCTCTGCTTCACTCACTTCAAAGTTTTCCTTTATGGCATAGGTTTTAATAATCTCTCTAATTTTTGCTTCATCTTCTACAATTAACATCTTTGTCAACACATTACCTCCCTCTATTTGATTCATTTATACCCTCTTTTCTAGTATAAAAGCTCCAATATCTGCACGAGAAAAAGACCCTTAAGAGTCTTTTTCTTGCTTCTAATTTAGAGAAGAAGCTGATTTAGCTTTATTGGTTTAATAAACAATCCGCCTGACAAGTACCTGTATTGTTTTGAAAACCACCATTTCCCTTAAAAGCACCACTGCCAAATCCTTTTCCTTGTCTATTGCCGTATCCTCTAGCATCATTGTTTCCCATTCTTAAGCCTCTGTTTATAGTGCCATCAACACCTCTTTGAAAAGCAGCTAAATGATTTTCAGAAGCCGCTTTAAGCGCCTCAAATACTGCAGCTACATCGTCGTCTAAATCTTGCTCTAAGAAACTTTCATACATATCAATATTATCAATCTCTGCTTGGACACCTACTTTATAAGTTTCTTCAAGAGTATCAGGGATTACCACATATGCTGATGCATCAAATGAAGGCACTTCTAAACCTTTGGCTTCATATAAACTGATAATTGCATTTTCATGAATCACTTCCGCTTTTGCAATGTTGCTAAAAGGTCTATCAACATCAAATGTTTCCATAATCGCTTCATATTCAGCTTGTGCTATCTTCTCATCTTGTAAAGCATAAGCCAACATCTCTTCAAGTGTATAACTGGTATCTTCCGATGCAGCACTTGCCCCAGCTAAACCTTCTGCTGCAAATGTAAGTGTTCCAATAGATAAAATTAATACCAATACTAAACTCATCATTTTCATTATTTTTTTCATACTCACTCATCCTTTCATCCTATAAGTTAAAATCAATTTGAACAGCTTTCACTAAAAACTTATTTTAGTGATTCTTCACACTGCCTTCTTGCTATGATTTAATTATAGGGGACTATTGTGGCAGTTTTGTGACAATCATATGTAAATCTGCCTGTCTTAAATAAGTGTAAGCAGCCCTTTAAGAAGTGCCCTTATGATAAGTATCCAGATTAAAATAATGGGAAGAGCATAATACCATTTCTTGTAGTCTTTGATTGAAAAATCTTGCCTTATTTCAGAACGACATAAGGCTATAATATCTTTGGGAATCAAAGACAAAGTAAGTTTAACCATCAGGGGTAATAAGATTACATCATCGAGATAGCCCAACACAGGTATAAAATCAGGAATAAGATCAATTGGAGATAATGCATAGGCCAATGTAAGTAACCCCACTAATTTAGGGAGTAGTGGGGTTTGCTTTTTTCTAAGTGCCCAATAGACAAGGGGTAAGCTTTCTTTTAAACGGTTCTTTTGCAAAGATAAATAAGTCTTTATCTGATTGAATTTCTTTTTAATAGCATGTGAGTTTGATTTCATAGGACGTCTCTTTTCACCTTTCTTGCTCCAACTCTTTTTTTACTTTGTAAAATGAAAGCAAAAACATCTGTTTTGTCCCATTGACGACGGCAGAGGCATGACCCGATACCTCTTTGGGTAAGTGTCAATCTCTCACCCTTAGTCTTGCTTATGTTCACTATTAATTGAACCTATTTAAAACTTTAGAGCGTTTGTGCTATTTGAATACGCATCCCATTTGGATCTTCAATAAAAATAAATTGAATGTGTTCATTGGGCACAATGGGACCTTCTATCTTACTGATTCCAAAGTCTTTAATCTTTTGAATCATATCTTCTAAATTATCTGTCACAAATCCCCAAGAAATATCTGATCCAGTAACGGTTTGATCTCTATCTAAGTTTTCAATCAATTCAATTTGTGTTTCACCTTTTCCGAGAAAAGCGATCGTTTGTTTAGGACCCGCAGGATTTTTAGTCACCAATTCAAGCCCTATTAATTCTGTATAAAATTTTATTGATTCTTCCATATTATTGACATAAAGTGTCGTCCAAGAAAATTTCATGATACATTTCCCTCCATCATTTTTTTCTTAATTGTATCACAATTTTAACATGATTACTTTTATTCAATAAGGATTGACATTTTAAATCAGAGGCGTAAACTTAGGGGTGGCCTTCTGCCAAATAATCAATTATATCATTTAGATTATCGAAAGGAATAAGAACATGAATGACAAAAAAATAAAGATTATCTCCAGTTTACTCCTACTAGTATTTCTACTTTCTGCTTGTCAATTACATACTGAACAAGAAACTGATTTTCCCCCAACTGAACCAATTAATCATTCTCTAGACTATCACAATATTTACCACGATTATTTGGAAAAAATATGGTCTGGAAGTGTAGAAACACCTCAAGACTCTTATAGCGACTACCTCTTATATGATATTGATAAAGATAATATTCCAGAGTTATTAGTGGAATATGGGACCTGTGAAGCTGATCGCACGCTCTACGTCTATACTTTAGATGCAGATGCTAATGATCATGTCCTTATGCTTGGTAATGTACCTTCAGGACATATAACTTTTTACAGCTGGCCAAACGATAATGGTCTTATGACTTTCTTTGGACAAATGGGAATGGAATCTATTAGCAAGTTAAGTGTTTCAAATAAAACCTTACAAATTGAAGATATCTACACAAGTCCTGATGAACTCTTCGCCTACGATTCACCGACTCAATTTGCTGAAGGCACAAATCCTGTGACGCGTTATTATCAATTATCGTTTCTTCCCCTTGAAGATTATAGCCCCAATCGCCAGTTTTTAGGTGGACTCGGACAAACCTCACCTGAAAATCAAACTATTTTTAATGAACTTTTAAAGGGTCAACGTTCATTTTATGCGGTTTCTATATTTCAAGGAGACAATTACTTTGAAGGTGAAACGACTTTGACTGATTTTATACAACCTCATCATATTGATCCCTATACAGAATCTTCTTATGAAGTAGCAGGCACTGCTTATATGGATGTGAACGGAGACCAAAATAACGAAATGATTCTAAAGCTTGAAAATAGTGACCAGAGTATTTCTTATCTGGTACTTTCAATCGATCAAGATCAAATTTATGGCTATTATATGCTTTATGGTGACTCCTATTTGATTATGGATAATGGCTTATTCATTGATTCTTGTTATCCCGATGAAGCCTATCCTTGGGTCTCTATGCTTTGCTACAAAGGGAAAGATGTCTACGTATATAATATGTCACCTAATACTATCACTAATCATCAGCCCCTCACTTACACGATGCCTTCCAATTCATAAATAAATAAGGTGGATATTAAAAATATTTATATTGAATATGTAAAATTAAGTATAGTATCAAATGATCTAGATGCTTCTATATCATTAACATAAAGCCTTGCCCAAGAAACTCTCATTCTCCACTACCTCATTTTTATTTTTATACTAAAGTGCATAAAAATATGGTAATTAATGGTAAAATTTGATATAATTAATTATCGCTATGATGACCGAATTTGCTCCCTGTTTATCTCTGTCATCATACGATCACCCGTAACTTGCCGCTGTTTGTTTTCTATCAGCGGCTTTTTTTATCATTTAACTCAATTCAGTGCCCAAAAAAGCTTCAAACAAATAAATTATCACTATTTGCTTGAAGCTTTTTGAGATACAAAATCATTATCTTTAATATAAAACCGCCAATGCTTGTCCTTGTATTCTTCCGCATAATCAATGTTAATCCTTGGCGAACTGATTATTGACTGAACTGTGTAAGTCATATCTTCTTCAATATAAAGCGGCCCTTGACTCATCACTGAACACGCTTCAAGACTTTTATCAATTTGAAGTGCACGACATAACTTGCCAGGACCATTGGTTAAATCAGCTATTTTTTTACTCTTGATTTTACGATTATTCTTTATCCACTCTAGATGACTAAGCGGTTCTACGCCTCTAATCAATACCGCTTCAGGTTTATCTTTATTAGCCGCAACCACATTGAAGCAATAGTACATGCCATAAATTAAGTAAATATAGGCACTTCCACCTTCACGAAACATAGTTTCTGTCCTTTTTGTTCTTTTGTTACCATAAGCGTGACAGCCCTTGTCTTCTGGACCTACATAAGCTTCTGTTTCTACAATTCTTGTCTCTATTTGCATGCCATCCACTCTACGTATGAGCTTTTTCCCCAATAGTTGTTGAGCCAATGTAACGGCATCTTGTTTAAAAAAATCTGGGTTCACCTTCATGTCCTCCAAAATATATTGCTTTATCTTTTTATAAGCACGCCAATACTTCCTTTAATTTTTCAACCTCTTCTTCACTGAGTGTCACCCCTTTTCCCATTTTTTCATGTTCAGGTGCCCAGTCTCTAAGGTCATACTTAGCTGGTCTACCATTCCAAGAAATAAGATTCAATTCTTTAGTCCAACCTTTAGGGTTTTCTGATAAAACACCGATTGTTTTAATAATGTCGTACTTTATATCTGCCATAGTTAAATCTCCTTTTCGTAATCAAATAATTCAATATTCAGTATGAAATTATAATTATTATAGCAAAAATCAGTCATCAATTGAACCTAAACAACATTCAAAATATAATCTATAGAATGATTTACCGCAAAAATTTTATTGTCTCAAAAGTATTTTTTAGGGTATCACAATAAGAGTTATAAAATCACAAGACAAAATGTCATAATTCATTTATACTAATACTTAATTATGTATGAAAAACAATTCTATAGTAGGGATCAGGTATGAAATCTAATAAAAAAATCAGTCGTTTACAATTACATCTCAAAGAAATGGATCTTGAAACTCGGATACTTTTTATGGCGCTCATTGCAGGTGGTGTTATTAGTCTTTTAAGTGTTGCTATTAATATTATCCTCCAAATGTCACTCATTGTTATTTTAACGCCTCTTATCATGGCTTTCATTTATGCGGGGCTTATTTACTCCGTTTTTCACAATCCGAATAACCATTATGCAGGTTATATTGCCATTGTTGTGTCAACGCTCACTATTTTTCCAAGTTTATGGCTTAATAGTGGTGGACTCACGGGTTCAACACCTTATTACTATTTATTTATGGTCTTTTTAACAACCGTCGTTTTAAGAAAATTCAAATTCAGAGTGATTTTATTTTTACAATTCATCATTGCAAGTGCTCTTATATTGATAGAAATCATCAAACCCAATACGATTAGCCCCTATCTTAGTTTTCAAGCTCACTTCATGGATATCTTCTTTGCTTTTGCTATTATAACTGTCTTTATCTCTATTATGACTATCTATATCATGGATAATTATCACCGCTCGATTGAAGCACTTAAAAACACGAAGCAGGATCTTGAAAAAGCGAATAAAAATCTGGAATGGATTGCAACTACCGATGAATTGACTCGACTCTATAACCGCCGATTTGCAATGAATAAACTCTCTGAAATCATTGCCGAAGTCTCTCTTAACAAGGTGAAAAGTTTTGGAGTTCTTATGTTAGATATTGATCATTTCAAGTTAATCAATGACAATTTTGGCCATTTAGCTGGGGATGATGTCCTCAAAAGGTTCGGTCAAGTGCTCATTGACCATTGTGGAGATAGCCATCTACCAACGCGTATTGGCGGAGAAGAATTTTTAATCATTACCTACGTTCATCAATTTGAATCCTTTCAAAAAATAGCAGAATCTATTAAAAAGGCTATTGATTTAACCGATTGGTCTGATATCCATCCCGACCTAAAAGTCACCATCAGTATTGGGGCTTATTACATTAATCATGAAACCCCTCTTGAAGATAAGGGATTAGAACAAGTACTTAACCATGTTGACCATTCATTATATGCTGCCAAAAATAACGGCCGTAATCAAATTCATTATTTTAACTTATAAAAATTAAAAGCCATTATTTTTTAAAATTGCCTTTTGAATTTGGCAATGATTAAAAAGTAATGGCTTTTGATTTTCTATCTATAGCGTTGTGCAAAGGATTCTAGTTCATGTGCTGTTCTAGATAACGCTTTTAATCGCTCTAAAATACCTGAGATCAATTGCGCCTGATCTTGACTGACTGTACCCGTTGTCTCGATAGACGCTGATATATCATTCACGGCATTATTCATAGAAACAATGTTGCTTCTAATATTTTTAACAGCTTCTTCTGATTGTGCTGCAAGTTTTCTCACTTCTTCTGCAACCACTGCAAAGCCACGACCTTGTTCCCCTGCTCTTGCTGCTTCTATAGAAGCATTTAAACCGAGCAAATTGGTTTGACTAGCGATACTATTAATAAAATCCAATATTTCATAGGTATGACTATTGTTTTTTTCAAGTTCACCTGCCAGTTCCATAGAACGTTTTCCTGAATTAGATAAGGTTTCAGCTCCCACGGTGATTGCATTTAACTGATCGGCTACTTCTGATAATGATTGATTTAAATCATTAATACTGTACACTAATTTCTGATTGTCCTGTAAGTCAATTCCAGAACTCAAAGTTCCTATAATTTCTCCATTAATCCCATAAATCGGCGTGAAAATCGTTTTAATCGGTAAACCATATACTTCGGGTGGTACATCCGCATAAGTATCTTTATTCTTATTAATACACTCTGGAATGGTATCAATATCTGCAATAGGTTTTCCTTCAGGCAAATCCAATTCAAAAGTTTTTGCCTTATAATAGCCTAGATATTCAGTTAAATCTGTCAACCCAACCGCCATGTCTTCACGGACAATATGGTTGAGATAAGGTAAAACCAATTTGAAGGCCGCTAATATTTCCTCATTGGTTTTAAATTGGGGCAATCGGTCAGATGGTTTCATAAGTCCCTCCTTGTAAATTCTATAGTTTATTTATATCCTGTAAATAAACTTTTAAGCTAAAAACATCGGCCTTTTATGTTTGATGTACATTTTACATCCCCAAACGCCTGTTTTTCTCACTCATCGCCTTCATATAAAAAAGATTGATAACCCTAAGGCTATCAATCTTTTTTTCATTTCATACTGACTCTTATTTTTTTAATTTTAAATATTTCTTTCTTACTATCAACCATTCAATTGCAAGAAGAATAAATAGTGCGATAACGTCTATAATAATTAATAGTATCTTCCATTTTGCAATTTGATTTTGCGTATTGCCCTCATAAACTCTACTATTTACTACTGTATATAAGATATTATGCGTTGCATTTCTCATGGCTAATACCCCTGTTGCACTTTGTTGATCAACAATATGATTGGTTCCTGCTTCGATATTGGTAAGCATTAAATCTGAACCATTTCTAATGGCTTGATCTGCATTCATTGCACCACCAATAGCTAAAAAGTAATCTGTGATTACCATTCCTCTAAAGCCCCATTCATTTCTCAGTACATCTTGAAGTAAAGCACCACATCCCCCACTCCAGTAAGGTCCAATATAGTTATATGATGACATTACAGCTTTAGCTTGACCTTCTTTAACCGCCATTTCAAATGGTTTTAAATAGACCTCTCTAATGGCTTGTTCTGTACTCCACATGCTGTTTTTATACCATCTATCGGTCTCTTGGTCATTTAAAGCAAAATGCTTGATATAAGCATATACACCGTGTTCTGCAGCACCTTTTACTTCGTTGGCTGCCATCTTACCTGCTAAGAATCCATCTTCTGAATAGTACTCAAAATTTCTACCTGCAAATGCTGAACGGTGCATATTCATAGATGGTGCATACCAACCACTAATGTTCATTTCATCTGCCATTTTACCAATACATGAACCATATTCATACGCTAACGGTTCACTAAAAGAACATGCTAGCATGACCATGGATGGCAATCCTATAGAACTCACACCTGTAAAGTTATTATAAATATCAACAGGTCCATCACAATCTAAAGTTGACACTTTACCGATTGATGGAATCGCTTTGGTTTGGTAGCCACCAAGTGCAATCAAATCATCCATTTCTGAAATGGTCAACTGGTCTAACAAATCAGACCAAAGTGGATCTTCATAGGTTTTTCCTCTTAAATCACTCAAGACAACATTATTCTTTGCCCCTGTAACTGGCATTGAGTCATCAGCATTATTATAATCACTTGGATTATAAGTTTGATTATCTAAATAGAGTGCTTTACTTTCTTGATTCATTTCTGTACTTGTTGGCTTTGCACAAGCAACCTCATAATTTTCAAAAGCATTTTGACGAGATAAATAAGTCACATCACCTCTTGCAAAATCAAACTGATTTTCTGCTAATTCCGCATCAGAAGAACGTTTATTTCCTTCATTATAAGTTACTTTGCTTGGAACTGAATAGATTTCTTTATCAATGACATGATGTGAATCATCATTAAGAGAAATCACATAGTCACCCGCATCTAAAACATAAGCCTTTTCATTTTGATCATCATAAGACGCCATGTCTTCTTGATTAAAAGTAATTGTAACAGTGGTTTGTTGACCTGGATTAAGCAAATCTGTTTTGGCAAATCCAATTAGATTGGATGATGATTTTTCTATTCCGCCATTTTCATAAGGTGGATTATAATAAATTTCAACCACTTCTTTACCCGCAACTTGACCTTGATTATCTACATTTACCGTTACTGTAATATTACCGTCATTATCTGTTTGCATATCCTCAATTGATTCTTTAAATTGTGTATAGCTTAAACCATATCCGAATGGATAGAGCACAGCTTGATCATAATCCAAAAATCCTTCTTCTGCCGCAGTTTCATAAAAACGATAACCCACATATATATTTTCTACATAATCGACGAATGACGGTTTTTTAATTGACTTTTCACCGGTCATAAAATCTGTAGTTTCAACTGCATAATCATCCATATTAGAATAATTAGTAATCTTAAAATTATTGAATGAAGGTGTTTGAGTCAAATCTTTTACAAAAATATCACTGGTTTTTCCCGATGGATTGATTTGACCTGTTACAATTTCTCCAAGTGCCTTAAATCCTGTTTGTCCTGTACTTGGACACCATAATACCGATTCTATAGAGTCATAGTCATCACAGAATCCCAGTTCAAATACACTGGCACCATTATAGACAACAATTACTTTAGCATATGATTCAGCAACCATTTTGACCATATCTTCTTCACTTTTGCTGAGTTCTAAGTAATGTCTATCACTACCAAAATCCTCATAAGCATCTGAATTATTAGTATAATTCACTTTTGAAAGATCCATTGGTAAATCTGCATTTTCACAACCTGTTCTAGAAATAACAACGATTGCTGTATCTGAAAATGCTTTTGCATTCTCTAATAAATCGTTTGAATAAGAATCAACTGGTGGCTCTGGAAGTGTCCAGTCTTGACCAAACATTGTTACTTCTGGTCTATCGCTACGATAATTCTGATAAAAATCACTCAATTCTTGATTCGTTTGAATACCTGCATCTTTTAAGCCTTCTAGTAAAGTTATTTTAGGATATGCATCAGAAATACCGCCTGATCCACTTCCGCCATAGCAAGGATTAGTTGATGCCCATCCAAAAACATTCACCTTTGAATTGGAATCAAGTGGCAAGGCTTGTTGATCGTTTTTGAGTAAAACAATGCCTTCTTCGGCAACACGTACACCAAAGTCATTCGCTTGTTCAATAGATTCTTGGCTAATATTGCCTTCTCCTGTTGCTAGGTCAATTAAGGTAGACATAGGTCCTACAGTTATTAAATTGACAACAACGACCAATGCAAGAAAAATCGCTAAAATGGACTGCATTTTAACCATATAGCGTTTTGATAAGGTCATTTTTTTATTGAGACGTGAAAAGATTATGCCCCCAATTGCTAAAACCAATACAATTGCAAATCCAATCAGATGAGGTCTAATACTCCTTAAGACACTCATAACATCTTCCATGTTTACTTGTAACATTTTCTTCCTCCCCTAAATTTAATCATCAACTTATACTGACATTGACTTTAATAGTTTATTAGAATACTAGAGAAGACAAGCTCATTTGTCCTATATTGATATCAAAACGTCCTATATTGTATGCAATTTAGAACCTATAAGGTATAATATTAGTGATGCAAAAAATAAGTCTTAATTTTTTTGGGGGAGATTATGATTAATATTGCTATAGTTGAAGATCAAAAAAAAGATGCTTTTCAACTCTTAAAATATATAAAAACCTATTTCGAACAGCTCAAGATAGATTATACCTATCAACATTTTCATGAAGCAACAACCTTTATAGAACAGTATAAATTCCAATACCAATTAATTTTCTTAGATATTGATCTGCCTGGTATCAATGGCATGTCTGCCGCCCACGAAATTAGAGCAATGGACTCCTTGGTATCTATTGTTTTTACAACGAACCTCTCACAGTATGCGATTAATGGCTATGAAGTTGATGCCAGTGATTTTTTTGTTAAACCTATTCATTATGAATCCTTTAAATTAAAAATGTCAAAAGTCATTCATAACATTGGAGTCAATACAGAAAAAGACCTTACCCTAATCAGTAAAAAATCCATTCATCGTCTGATTATATCTGACATTTACTTTGTTGATGTTCACTCACATAAGTTAACTTTTCATACTAAATTTGATGTGATCAACACAAGAGGCAGTCTCAACGATATTGAAAAACAACTCAAGCCACATTATTTTTCAAGATGTAATCAAGGCTATTTAGTCAATCTCAAACATATCCAAAAAATTGAAGACAACATCGTCTACTTAGAAGGTCATGAACTGACCATTAGCCGACCTAAAAAGAAACAATTCATGGATGATTTCACCAATTATATTGGAGGAAAATGCTAATGTATAATACACTTGGGCAGGGTATATTTTGCATAGAACTGATTATTTCAATAGGTGTGCTTTTAATTCATCAAAAAAAAAGACCACACGCCTTGGGTTATTTTTTTTCGCTACTTCTATTGACGACCATACTTCTCCTCTTTTGGAGAGTCCCTTGGAATCATCCTTTGATTTTCATTAAATATATTGTGCTTTTTTTATCTGTTTTATGTGCTTTTTATCTCGCCATTGACTTGCCCTTTTGGCATCTTCTCTATTGGGGCATTAATGGTTTTATAATTCAACATATTAATTACAGTATTGTGCTCATGTTAAGTTCTTTTCATGCCACTATTGGTCATTCTTTTGGCTTTTTAATTATTTTATATATTGTCTCTTCTCTTATTGAATATCATGTGGTGACACCAAAATCATATGATTTCTACACTCTAAAGGATAATTATAAAATGATTCTATTAATGAGCTTACTCGTTATTACCATTACTGTGTTACTTAACTCTACTCGAGAAGTCTATTCAACTCACCTTGATCCTGTTTTAACCTTTATTACACCTATTTACTCTCTACTCAGTTGTTTCTTAGCACTGACTCTTCAATTGAACCTCATTGAACGCAAAAAAATTCTTTCTGAGAGAGAGGTTTTCAAGCAACTATGGTTGAATGATCAAAAACAGTATGAATTATCTCATAAAAATTTAGAGCTCTTAAATATGTATTGTCATGACCTAAAACATTTTATCAATGCCAGTCATGACCAATCGCAATTCGTTGATTTTTCAAAGAAAGCAAGCCATTCACTTGATTTATACGAATCTAAAATCAATACCGGTAATCATGCTATTGATGTTATCCTAACTGAAAAAATACTTTACTGTAAAGAAAATGATATTGAACTCACTTGCATGGTTGATGGTCATTTGCTGCAATTTATAGATACAATTGATCTGTACTCTATTTTTGGCAATCTACTTACAAATGCCATCGAGGCTGTCCTTCATAGTAGTGATGCAAAGCATCGGGTAATTGCCTTAGTGGTCAAAGACTATCTCAATTATGTCAAAATTCACGTTGAGAACTACTACGAAGGCTCAATTACTTTTACCAATGGTTTACCTCTTAGCCAAAAACAACCCCATACACTCCATGGCTATGGTCTTAGAAGTGTTCAATATTTGATTGAATCCTATAAAGGCCATTTATCCATTGATGTTTCAGACTCAATTTTTAATGTCAATATTATCATCCCCATACCAAAATAAATCTCATACAGCGATTGCAATACCTTCTAATAAAAAGCCCCGATTGACTATAATGCCAATCGGGGCTTAATTTGTAATCTTATTTGTCTTTAACGCTTTTCTTTACACCTTTTATTATTGAATTGTATCTCTAGACGTAAAATCATCTTTGATTGTGTAAGCATGTTTGACAGTGGCTTCAAGAATATCCTCATAGTACCACGCACCTTTTGGTACGTCTTTCCATGGATTTTCAAGTTCTAACTGTCCTTTTTCTCTTCCGAGAATTTTATTCATCACAACCACTACTTCTGCACGTGTTATTTTATCGTCTGGTCTAAAGGTTCCTTTGCCATCACCACTAAAAATTCCAGCATCTGCTACAAGTGCTATATCATTTGCTGCCCAGTGCCCTTGAGTATCCTTAAAGGCTGTCTTTCCTTTTCCTTCAAGACCCAAGTAATGACTCACTATCGTTGCAACCTCTGCACGCGTAATCGCGCGATTAGGTTGGAATTGGTTGTTAGCAACACCATTCATTAGTTCCATTTCTTTCATTTTCATAATCGCTTGATAACCCCAATAATCTGAAGGAACATCAGTGAAATCATCTCTATCTCGTGTTTTTAAAGTTTCCTCATCCCCAATGATATTATTAAGGACCGCTGCCAGTTCAGCACGTGTCATTGACTGACTCGGTTTAAAAATACCATTTGAATAACCACTAAGATAAGGTAAGCGTTCGTCAACTTTAGAATCTTTTATCCCATCAATGCTCAAGAGGGTAAAGACGCTTAGCTTATTAACACTTACTTTAGCACCGTAAAGTGTCTTACCATCCTTTTGACCAAGACTGACTACCTCTATAGGCAATAGTTCAGTGGTTCCATCATCATGTTCAACGTAAAGTTGAAGACTCTTGAGATAAGTCATCTGAGCATCATAGCCTTTTGGCAATTTGGCCAAATCAATTGGAATAACCACTTCTAAACTGGACTTAGAAAGTGCCGGAACATTGGATTCAATATGAACAGGTTGTCCCTCAACACTGTAACTTTTACCTTGAATTTGGCTCTTAATAGAATCATCTTCTGAAAGGTTCTTTTTAACCGTTTCAGTTGCCGATCTACTGCTTAAAGTCTCTACTTTTAAGACAACTTCTTGTCCCATTTGCCCTGATAAATCCTCTAAAGATTGTGCGAGCATATTAATAGATCCGTTTGTATTAGCAATTTGCAAATTGGCATCAGAGTTCTTCAATTTATCAATTGATGCTCTTGGAATATGAATATAAGTTTCATCTACATTTGAATCTTCAGGTAAATACAGTTTAACTGATTTATTACTCTGATTTGTAAGTGCATTTGAAATCTTATTCGCTTCTTCCTCATTTAAGCGTATATCTCGAGTTGTTTTACCCGCTTTATCTTGACTCATTGTAACATCTAATTGACCGACCGTACGCCCATCAGCATTTTTTACAAGAGGTGTTTGGACACTTGGCACTGGAGGTGTAGCATTGCCACCACTATTACCACCTGTATTGCCTCCCGTATGACCGCCTGAATGATTATTTGAACCATCATCATAGTCACCTTGAGTCGTTTCTGGATCTGGTAAATCTGAATAAATATCTTTATAATCTGATGTTACTGTCATATATTGAGTAAAAGCATAAGGTGATTTAGCCTTTTCATCATTTCCTACATCTAAAAGGGTGTACGAAGCCTTAACAACTATAGTCCCTGAATTATCAACTTTTAAAAGACCATTTTGATCAATTGAACCAATTGAATCCCCTTGAACAATTTCATAATTGATTTTTTCAGACTCAAGTGGCAAAGGATTTCCTTCTTCAGAGAGACCTTCTAGTTGAAGTTGATAACTCTCGCCCATTTCAACAACATTAGTTTTGACTGTTTTTTCAGTATAACCTATCACTTCATCGCTTTCCGCAATTGACACACTCACAGTAGTCCCAGTAAATGGATTGATTATTTCTTCTGTTGTCATACTATAAATCGGCAACTGAACTGTCTGAGATTTTTCAGGTACATCTGAAGAAAGTTTGATACCTTTAACAGGTGCTAGATTCCTAATAACCTCTAAACGACTTACTGTTTCATTATCAAAATCATCTTTGGCAATCATTTCAAGTTTTGTCTTGCTTGAAGTCAAATCAACAGGTACTTGAGCCGAGAAGAAGCCATCATCTCCTACTGTTACTGACGTTCCATTAACCGTTAATTGTGCCCCTTTTTCAGTTTTTCCTTCTACATTAACGACACTTGCTTCCTCAGAAACAATTTGATTATTCGTCGGTTCACTAATCATCAATTCTGGTGCACGTGAATCCACATAGAAGGTTAGTGTATCGTAAGAGATATCCCCTTGTTCATTTTTAACAATTACATCAAGATAATTTAAACCTTCTGATACTTTTTCAAGTGGAATCACTACATTATCAGATAAAACCTCTGAATTAAAGACATCTTTTTCATTTAGCTTAGCCGTTACAGTCACTGCTTGATCTGAAACCACTTTCACTTTTGGATTTTTATCTGAACTTCCTAGTACATCAACCGTATCTGTAAATGCTTGTCCATTTTCATCTACTCCTTGATTCACAAGTGTTCGTGAGTAAACATGAGATGCATCTAAAGAAAGTGTCAAACTAGCAGGATTAGGTTCTGGCAAATCAACTACACTCGAATACGTTGTACTCCCTACGATATCGAGGGTCTCGTCTACTTTTTTAACCGGTGATACCCCCACTATATATGTTTTGCCCGTTTCTAACCCTGAAACGGTACTATTTTCAGGATGATCTGGGTCAAAGTTTTCATAAATACCGCCAATGAGCACTTCTCTCTTATCCCCATCAACTTCAGCTGTTCCAAAAGCATCAATCATGTTATTGTTGTCGTCATAGACTTCAATATAATAAGATTTAACACTGTTTTGGTCATCCCATTTAACATCAAGATAGCCATTGCCATGAGGCACTACTGTCACATTTTTTACAGGATTAGGCATGTTAGGATTCACAAAATTAAAAGGTTCAGAATAAGCATATTCTTGACTCAATCCTTCTGTGCTCATCACCATTAAAACACGATAATCTCCGGATTGAACATCTCTCGGAATATCAATGGTATAGTAGTTTCGATCGCCTTTAACAGGTTCAAATGAGCCTAGCAATCTTTCAGGGGCATAAAGTGGTTCACCCTCGTCATCAACTTGTAATTCCTTATTTGCTAAATAATAGGTGAAGGTTGTTCTCCCAGTTTCTTTAGCTTCATTAGGACTATATCTATAAAATTTGCCATCCCAAGACACATCACGTTTGAGTTCTGATTGAGCATTAATCATTACCTTCATGCTCGAATCATCTAATTGTGGCATAGTTTCAATCTCATAAAGCTTACTTTTATCAACATCAATATCTGCTGTTGAATAGATATAGTAAGTGCCTGCTTCTTCAAATGGATAAATCATAGTGTAATAGTCTTTTTCTGCTTTATTTATTTGACCAAACATATTATCATAATTTTCATCTGAAGTCACCGCTTCATTGTCTTTAAAGAAATCTAATAAGTTACCATCAGCATCTGTAATATAAAGAATATCTGTCGATTTGAGATCGGATTCTGATAATAACTGTTCAACCATTAATGAACCATTTTCAAAAGAAGATTCTGGTATAACGATTGATTTAGCATCTAATAAATTTTGTTCTTCTAAAGGTTTGGAAGCACTTACATAATAAGTTGCTCCTGATTCTCCCTCTGGGAATCCTTCAAATACAACAATTTTTCGACCATTATAAACGGCGTGTTTTTTAACAATATCATTTACTTCTTCAATACGTTCAAGCCCCTGAGAATCAGCATTATTAACTTTGTAGAGTTTAATATCCATATCCTCTTCATAAGTAAATGCCAATCGGGTATTACTTGTTGTATCCATTGTGAACTCATAAGTGTTCGCATTTGCAAAGGTTGTATAATCTTCCCCATCTTTATAAGTCAAATAGTGAGAAAGTGGTGTGTCTGAAACAACAATATAGTCACTTGATGGTCTTTCTGTAAAACCAGTCACTGTAACATATTCAGAATCTCCATCTAAATGTTCAACATAAGCTAAACTATCTTGAGGTTCATCTACAACCGATTTACCTTCGCTTACTTCACCTGTTAACTGATAAATTTCAAGGGCATTTTCAGTCTCAGGATCGGCTGTTTCATGTCTAAGCACTAAATTGGTATCCTCAGTTGTTTTGAGATTAATTTTATAAACATACTGACCATCAAAAGTGGTTGTACCATCTTTGTGAACATATAAATCATCTGGTTTTGGTGGTTCTGCCCCTAATAATCTAAAGGCTTGGTTGCCATCTGAGGTTGACATCAGCTGTACAGGAGCCATAGCTTTAACACTGTTGTCTGTCATTTGACCATCCACTGTGCTTACATTTGTACCAATCACATAATTGATGCTTTCATTATTTTCATCAGTCATGACACCATGATAAAGTGCGCCTTCAGGTCCTTCTAACACAGGCCCTGCTTCACCTATATTGAAGTTGAATTTACCTCTCCAGTAGTATGTTGCTCCGACATTAACAGATGGCAATGGCCAAGGTAAATTTATGCCTACACTTCCCCATACTTTGTCTAAATTAAGGCCTAAACTCGCTTTACCTATTTCATAGCCCCCAATCAGATCAACATTATCTGGAATTTTAACAGAAGCTTTAGCTGTTCCTTCAAAAGAAGAATCCGTTATAGCAAGTCTATACGATCCAACAATGATATCGAGGATGTTAAGTGTTGCTTTTTGTGATAGATAAAAATAGTTTGAACCACTTTCATCACTCCATTGAAGTTTCCACGATAGATCTTTCAAAATATCCATATCAAATATTTCAGCCTCATCACCTGTTACTTCAATTTTTCGCTTATTAATATTTCCTTCAAAATCACCTTCAATAACACCCACAATATTAACACCGGCAATTAAGACAACCGTAAAAATTTGTCCCCCACCATCATAATAAGGATTCGTTAATTCTTGAAGGTTTTTAACACCACCACCAAGTTTGGTAATGTAAACTGCTCCTGGTACTACTGGAATACCCGGAATACCGCCGCCTGCAAGAACCAATCTATCTAAATACCATTTATTGTTGCGACGTTCTTTTACAATTGTAAATCTTACTTCTGCACGAACAACTTTAATATCTGCAGAGCCTTCTATACTATATTGATTATTATAGGTATCTACACCAACAGCTAACTTGAGATTGTCAACAATCCCTAATTTGCCCTCAGGTTCAACACTGGCATCAACAATAAGACCTTCAAAACCTTCTTGTGAGAAATAAACATCTTTCGCATCTGCTGATACCCCCCCTGGTAAGAAGGTCAAATCTACGGATGCACTAAAAGTTAACATGTCTTTACCATTGAATTCATCTTCAACGAGGCGGACACCACCAATTTGGACAGGCATTCCTTCAAGTACTTTATTAAGTACTGATCCAATCCCACCAAGTTGCATATTAACAGGCAAACTACTTTCATCATTCTCTGTTAAGGAATATACATTATCATCTAAAAATTCCATACAGAATTTATCCATCCAAAAGTCAAAGCCATCTTTAGAATTCATCCCAAGGACACCCATCCCTGTAATGGTCAATCGACCTACTTTCCCATCTATAAAATCTTGACTTGGTGCAATATCTGTATTACTAAGGGCTGAATTAATTTCACTATACCCTGTAATTTGTTTGGCAGAAGCTGTCATTTCATCTGGCAGGTCTGAAACATATGGAAAATCAAACGACAAATCGGATGGCAAGTTTGGCGCATCGTTTCCTGCTGGGAACATATTTTCTAATATATTCGTACCACTAAGGGCTGTTTTAAGTGCCGCACTAATACCACTATTGCCAGTTGAACTGTAATCAATCGTATTACGTGTTGGCGAGTTTCCTGCTTGAGCATATTCAATCGTCATTGGAATCGCCGACGTGTAAGTGATCAAATCATTAATCATTGCTTTTTTATTTTGAGCATATACAACATATCTTGCGACACGACCACCTTCTCTTATTGATCGAACGTCTCCGCTAATTGTCACTGTCACCTTACGATCTTTACCATCTGAGGCATTGGCATTTATCACTGCTTTTTTGAGCGATTCAAGTTGCTCTTTATCAGCTACTACAAATGGCAATGTATACTCATGACCATTATTGTATTCCTGTACAAGAGCTAACATACCATAAGTTCTTTGCATAGCTGCTTTATCTTTAGTAACATTTATAGTTCCTGGTATATAAAGCAAATCGCCTGCAACTATATTTTCATCATCACTTCCGTCTGTATAAATATTTTTAGTGACAGACATTCTGAATTTCATTTCTCCTGGCGTAAAAGCCTGTTCAAAATTAACTTCAATTGAATTGGTTTCAGTTAAAACATTAATTTGATCTTTTGGAACCGTAACATAAGACCCATCATTTAATGCATATTGAAGTTCCCATTTATCTTTATCAACCAAGAGATTAGTTCCAGATGTTTTAAAGGTCACTAGATTTTTACCACTATAATAAATTTCATCTGGTGAAACTGATTCAAAACCAACACTTGGTGCTTTACCTGATTTAGATGGCAAAATCAAGGCTTTTGAAACCGTATAGACTTCATCCATTTTCACATCGCCCACTTGAGCGCCTTCAGGAATGTCATCTCCCTCTTTATAGAGATTTCGTCTATCGTATAAATTAACCTTATATCGAATTGAATTGTAGTCTTCACCCGCAATGGCTTTCATTTTCCATCTGAAAGTATACTGACCATTTCGCTTAACCAACTTAACCCCTTTAAGGGCGGCATCATTATCAAGACTTACAGCACCCCCACCTGATTCAAAGGTTAAATAAGCCATTACATCATAAATTTCTTCAGATGTAGACAAGTTGTTTTCAAGCATCACTGCAATTTCAAATTCACCATCATCTGTATAACCGGTTTGTTCCTCATTAACTACCAATTGAGTAGGTGCAAATATATTAGTCGCATAGGTCAATTCTGTACCTGTAATTTGACCTAATCCATAATAAGTTTCAAAATAAGTAGTCCCTTCATTTTCAAGTGACTTAGGATTCCAATAGTAGGCAACTGCTGTATCTTTGCTACCATAATCACTTTCCATTGTGAAGTTAAGAGAAGGATTAGGTGTATAGTCATAGGCTGTTTTTGACAAACCTTGCCAATGACCAACAATCATTTTATCAGGTTTAGCATTCCCCCATCCACTGGTGTAACCATAAGCAACGACATTGGGTGCGAATTCATTGTCAGTAGAACGCCAAATATTAGGGACATCTGTTCCTTCAAAGACAATTTCTTTATCAAAAAAATTGTCCTCTATTTTGATAGCTGCCCCATCATTCTCACCTAACATGATATCTTCAAGCAAGCGTGCACCAACTTGAATACTCTTGCCAGAAGTATTATTCACCACGTAGCGGATAAAAACATTTCCAAAATTCGTATCTTCAGGATCTGAAACAAATGAAAGAACTTGTTGAATTTTAATGGAGTCATCTATAACATATGTGGTGATAATTGAATCATCATTTTGAATGGTCTTCCCTGAAATTCTCGCCTTTTTGGACAGAGAATAGGCATAGCGTTGACCAAATATATAATCTTCTCCATCAATTCTAAACGTTGCAAATGAGGTGTTATTCTCCCCATCCTCATAGAGAAGTGACAAATTCCCGTCACCTTCTCTATAAGGGCTACCTTCTTCTGTTGTCCGAATGCTAAAATGACCGTCTTCATTAACTGAATACGTAATGACATCATTACCATGTGTAACAGGTTTGACTTCTGCTGCCGCATAAGAAACTTGAGGAAAAGACATTCCAATGGTAGAAACTACAAGCGTTAAACTTAGTAGAACTTTTAATAAACGTTTCATGTATTACTCCTCTCTCTTCGCTGCAGTAAAGAATACTGTCAATACTTTAGTTTGTCGATTGGTATCTTGAATATAAAGTGTGTACCACCCCGAACGTGCTGCACTGAAATCAAAGGTAACATGGCCTGTTTCCTCTTCATCTTCAAAGTTTTTATACAGAATGCCACCTTTTTTAAAGTCACCTTCTTTTATAATACCTGAAGCTTTATCTTTTTGAGACAAGTATTTCACATTCACACTTTCAACATAGTTGTAAATCGTCATATCAAGTGTTGCACCATCTATAGTGAACGCTTGATTTCTATTTTGTCCATTAGCAATGACCATAAATTGGTCTCCAACAACCATAACAGGTCTTTCAACTATTAAATTATTCCCCGCACTATCAGTCACTGTATAGACTGCATTCACTTCCCCAGCAGTATTGGTGTCAGGTTCATTAATTGTCACTTTATCCGTTATAACGCCATCATGATCATCATAGGCTAGGAAACCACTAAGATCAGGCATTTCACCTTGTGCAGTCACCAAGTAATCTTTATCAAAAGTAATTGTAGGTTTCACCTTGTCAATATTAGTCACCCTTAAAATAATCGTTTCTTGATTATTCGCTGCATCACTAATTTTAAGTGGATAGAATCCATTTTCATCAAAAGTTACTAAGATTTTTTGTCCACTCACTTCTACTTTATCATTATAGGCTGATGTTGGGTCATTTGTATTAATATCTCTATTGAGTATTTTAAAACTTGGGTCTTGATCTGTAATCTCTACAGTTGCTACCACTGACTGATTGGTATTTTCTGTTGTCGAATAAGTTAAAGTGTAAACAGGAGCTTGTCTGTCAATATTATCAATAACAGCTTCAATCGTTTGCAAATTACCTGCCTGATCTTCCACTCTGAAGGTGAATACACCATTTTCTTTAAAGAGCATGGTATCTGATCTTGAAGGTGTATTCAACACAATTATGCCATTGGGTTCTTGGTTTTCGTCTTCCAACACCACTTGTACAAGGACATTTTCTTTTGTAGGCTTTTTATTTTCACTGCCATTATAAAGTAATTTCAACACTGGTTTTTCACGGTCAAAATTAGTTACCTCTAGGCTAACTTCATTTTGATTGCCTAAATCATCTGTGTAAATGACAGTATAATTTCCATTTCCATTAACTGAAAAAGTATAAATGGTATCAGGTGACTCACCCGTTAATGTTTCTGGAAAATAATCAGCACCATTTTTCTTGACGCCATTAAATGTTACCGCTTTAGTCGCCTTAAACTGTAATTGAATACTCTCTTCATTTGTCGGATGTGTATAAAGAGAGAACAAACCTGCACGCGTTGGCTCTTTATCTATACAATCAACAAATCCTTTTAGGGCTGTTGTATTTCCAGCTTTATCTGTTACAAGAATATTCACTTTACCATTTTGACCAAAAGTATAATTAAATGGTGCGCTTGTATCATCACTACCATTAAAGCTAACCGATACAATATTATCTGATGATTCAACCGTTAAGACAACGTCTTGGTTCGTTTTCCCATCAATCAATTGGCTTCTAAAATCTGTACCATTTATAGTGTACTTCAGACTTACATCAGGTCCCACTTTTTTAATATGTCCTGTCAAGTCTACTCTCAATGTCTTTAAATCTTTACCATTGTAAATAATAAAATCAAAAGCTTGTCCCGTGGAAAAGATACGTGTATTTTCACCTGCATTATTGGCAATCGTTAAGCCTTCCGGTACCGTTAATACAACTTCAACATCTTGATTAACAACGCCTAATGCTTCTAATGAATCATACAAGGTTGGCTCTCCAAGTAATTTATATTGAACTTTAATTGTCGATAAATCTATGTCAGTAGAAGGAACAACAATTTCAGCTGTTACATCACGCTCAGTCCCTTCTGCATCTTTTAATTTATAAATCACTTTACCATTGATTTCTGTAATAAGCTCTTTTGTAATGTGATTGTAAGCGACACCATTTTGTGACGTATTATGTTCTAAATCAAATGTCATATTTGATTGAGACGTATCCTGTGGTTCAAAAGTCACCGCAACAATAGTAATCGGGGCAATATCTTTAGGATTCAAGCTCACTTTAATTCGATGATTATCAAACGTTTCTTGCCCTAAAGTAATCGCACTTATATCAATATTAGCGTTTCCCCACGCATTTACACCGTCCTCTAAAGTATCTATGACAAGGTCATATAACTGTTGATTTCCGGCTTGATCAATAATGACCATACTTAGGTGATCATTGTATTTAAATTGATAAGTCTCTCTAGAAGGTAAAGTTACATTATCCCCGTCTTCTATGACTTGTTCAACCTGAATAACATCATTAACAGCTTCTTTAACGACAATTACTTTCACACCTTCATCAGTAACCTTATTGGGAATAATCTCTGTTGTTTCTGGTTCTTCTGCTGGTTCAGTATCTGGTGTAGAAATAGGAGTATGATCTCCTGCTTTCAATGACTCAAGTAAAGCATTTCCTTCTTCTTGACTTCCATCAAATGACTGTACCTCTCCTGTTTCATCAGTATACTCAAATTGATATTCCAGTTGAAGTGCTGGCGCTGTATTGTCTAGTATATATGGACCAAAAGCTTTATCGTATTTTTTATCACCAGACTTCGTCCTAACAATAACATAATAAGTTCCATCAGGTGTTGTATCGTCATACGAAACAATCGAACCCTTTTCATAAGCCTGCCATGCATCTTCATCTGGTGTTTGGCTTGCCCCTAATTGGTAGTCAAACGTTACTGAATCATCACTTCCTACACTAACAGCTGAACCACTTGAATAATCATAGGCATTGATTTTAAAGTCAAATGATTTTAAAGGGGTCTGGATTAATTGATCCGTCTCTAAATGACTAATGATATTTTGCTCATCAAGCCATGTTACGTTTGCTACTACTTGGCCTACATTTCCCGCTTCATCTGTTAAAACAAAAATATGTTCCCCATTGTTATTAAAAGTATAATCCGATTCTGAAATGTTGATTGCTCCTTCTGAAGAGTAATCATCACTCAAATGCGTTAATGACGCCTTAACAGGACCGTTTGTATTTCCCGCTGATTCTTCAGGTGAATAAATAACTTCTGCTGTCGGTGCCACATTATCATAGACAACTTGCACTATCAAAGCTGTTTCTTGCGGAATCATCAGGTCATTGTACATTTTAATATAAAAGGTTTGAATGGTATCACTTGAGAGACTGGTATCTAATTGCAAACCAATCGTTTGTTTGAGACTTGAATAGCTACCTTCGCTTTGCAAATTGCTTAGCCCCTCATCAGTATAAACACGATAAGTGTACTCAATCCCATCATCAATCCCTTTGGTTATACCTACAGGAACTTGCTCTTGATTAGTAACGATTGGACTTGCCACTGAGTCAAGTTCAAAAAGGTCTGCTTCTGGTGCAGAGGCATTGATTTCATAAACTTCTGATACAGCTTGAGAAATATTACCTTTTGAATCAGTTACCTTCACATGTAGATACCAAGATCCGTCTGTTGAAAACACAGGTGTATCAATAGTAAAATGTGTTTTATCACTAATGCCTGTCATACTCAGCGATTGATATACAGATGGTTCCGTTTCACGCTCTTGACTATAGGCATATTCTACACGATCAATGCCACTATCATCAGCAACTAAAATATGACCAACTACCGATTTATAACGATTATCAATCGCCCCATCATAATCAAAAGCAATACTTGGTAGCCCACCATTATCAATTAAAACATCCTGTGTATAAAATTGTTCATTACCTGCATAATCCACAGTATAGATGTGGAGAAAAGTATACCCATTGAGTTTTTCTTCTGTCCAATCTTTTGTATCTACCGTGGCTTCTTTTTGTGTTAGGTCTGGTCCATCATAATTTGCATCATAATTTTCCGGAAGCGGTGAAAAATCAAGCGCTAATGTTTTCCATATTGCATCATTTTTATCTCTCACTTGATTGCTTTCACTAAAATAGTATTGAATTGTTGCAATTCCAGTATCTACATCATCCGCTTTCACTCTAATTTGGTGACTTTCTTGTGCTTGGTCAAAGGCACCACCTACAGGTTCAAATGAAACAATGGGCGCTTTTTTATCAAAATAGAATGCACTTGAAACAATATATTCTGGATTATTCGCCTTATCATAAGCACGAACCAACAAATAAGAAGGCCCATGTAATCGAACATCGAAAGCTGGAATTGGAATTCTAGATTGATTATAGCTATCTATCGGATTTCCCTTAACCCAGTCTGCTGAGCTGTCAGTCAGTTTATTATAAGTATAAGTCCCTGACGTATAACGGTCTTTACTGTCTAATGCATTAACATCTAAATCTTCTGCATCCATCCATCGATAATCATAATGATCAAATCCAGAGATGCCTCCCTCTATGAGTTCAAAATTAATGTTGATATCTGCAACATATTTGGTTGTGCTGGTTGGATCCAATCTAATAATAGCAGATGTATTATCCATATGAATCAACGGACTCGTTTGCCACGACTCATTTCCTGCTCTATCTTTCATATAAGTGTGAATATAAAAATCACCTGTAATCTCACGTCGCCCTTCATAGACCACATCTGATGCCGTTCCGATTTGGTAATCTACATCTGGATAAAAGCCTTCTCCTGTAATAGGATTATAATAAGTGTCATAGTCCGTATAACCGGCTACACCATGATAGAGATTGTTATCTATAAGAATATCTTTATATGCCGAAATATCAGAATAGCCTGTATCTGGGTCAGAGCCTTCTCTTAAATAAGGATAAATACGGCCTCCCAAATGATCAGTAAAATCTGTTCCTACAGGGTTTTTAGGATCTTTATTAATATAATAATAAAATTGATCGTTCTCAAGCATACTCCCTTTTTCATTAGGCGTAAGTTCAAATGTATGAGAGCGTTGATAATCTAAAAAAGAGTTACTGTCAAAAATAACTTGAGGCTCAATCGTATCAACATATAACTGTGCCCCTCCTTCTCCATGTACTTGTGGAAAAAGAAGTGTGCTAAAACGATCTTTGCCTGTTTTTTTCATCATGGCAACATTGCCATATTCATCACGAATACCCATTTTTTTAGCAACATCATAAATCTCATTTGCATAAGCTTCACTTGGTGGTACAGATTTAATTAAATGTTGAAGATAATTAGTGTTGGTATCTCCTGCTTTCACCGTGTAACGGTACTCAATTTTGTCACCCGATCCGTAACTTTCTTTCTTGTTATAAACAGTGGCTTTGGCACCTGTATTAAATTCAAAATAACCGCCATCACCGACATACACCCGTTCGCCTTCAGCCATATCGGCAAGGAGAACTTCCATTTTAACAGTATCCCCTACATTAAGATAAGGTGCTGTATCACTGCCTTCTACACTATATATAATATTATCAATTTCTGGTGGGTCACCATCAACTTTAATTCCCAAATTATTTGGGGTAATTGTTACATTATTTCTCTCATCATCAGTCTTGATCTCTGATTCTTTTGACGTGTCACCTTTTCTGTAAACACCCATGTTTTTTAGAGCTTGAATAATTTCCTTATTCACAGGCTGATACCAATCAGAAGCTGTCGTCCTGTCATCACTAGGTGTAATTGTTTCAGGGGTAATCATCAAATGGTCGCCTTTACCATCAAGCCCTTCTCTATGCTTGTTTCTTGCCCATGCACCATAGTTGGTGTCATAGCGAAAGACCAAGTAATTATCTGGTAAAGCTTCTGTTGCTTCAGGGCAATAATTAAAGCTCCCTTCATCCGTTCCATTTACAGTTAAATTCGTTTTAATATAATTTGTTTCTACATCATTGACATCACTAAGTGTCACTGGCTTATCAAATTTAATCACCATATCTACCGAATGATTATCTCCATTATAAGTCAAATGTAGTCCATCTGAAGCAGGTTGAAGAGGAGTCAAATAATCACTCTCTGCATTATCAACGTAGTACATATCTTGAATATAGACAGGAATTTCAGGACGTTCATCTACAATTGCAACTTCCATACGCACATTTCGGACTTTACACTTGTCACCACCACCACCTGAGCGCACAATCCTCAAAGCATAGAAATTCTTCGTCGTTAAAGATATAGGAAAAGTACTAGAGATATTAATAGGTTCAAACCAATAGGTTCTATTTGCGTCAATGCCATATTTGTCCTTTAAATTGTTAGGGAGTGTATCCCTATAAGCTGCATAAGAATCATCCCAATAACTATAACTTCCCACAAAAGCATCTACAGTATCACGCATTGATGAACTTGCCAATCCCTGACGATGTTTTGAATCGTATCTACCATCTTCTCCAACAAAAATATTATAATACTCATCATAGTGATCACTATCATAGCCATTTCCAAATTGGTTGCTCAAATCACTTCCCAAATACCCAACTTCAGTATAAGCTTGATCTTCATCTTTTAATTCAATAACAGCTCTGTAACAGATAGTATATCCTTTCTTAATATAATATCTTACTTTGTCTATATCAGATTGTGATAAATGTCCTAAATAGTCATCATCTTCATCATCGACGGTTGCACTTTCAGGACTGTAATACAATTTTTCCCACTTTAAATCTGATGTACTTGGTGAAATCGTCCACCCTGGATCACTCATGTCATCTGCAAAGCTCATTCCCGTGAACAAGAACATAGCGATTATTAATAAAACCCCAAATTTTCTTTTCATTCTTTGACTCCTTCTCTTTGCCAATCTAAATTTTTTGAATTAATTATCGTTGTTGTTTCCGGTATATAAAAAACAGTTTCTGGTGAGATCATATTCTCAATGTGCCAAATACCTTGATCATTTTGACACCAACCTCTATCTGTGGTTTTTCCTCTTGCTACTTCTAAGTGGATATGGTTCCCCCATGCTCGTCCACTATCCCCCTCACTGTAATAGTGGCTTCCTTTTTTTATATAGTCTCCCACATGTAAATCAGAAATATCATTATCATGCCCCGTCATCACAGTGACATAATCATAAGTGCCATCTGCATACCGAATTTTGTTTTGACTCTGTAACCATACAAAATTTTGCTGATGATTGTAACTGTAAATTTTCGTTATAATCCCATCAAACGGCGCATAAAAAGCATCTCTACCTGTATCAATCCCTGAAAGATCAATAGCATAAGTGCCACGATGTCCTCCTGTTCCTCCAGGTCCTTGAGAAATATTAAGGTATTTCATGTTTAATTCAGCCCTCGCCTCCATATCAGTACATTCTTGGTCCTCATTTTTTTGTACTGTATAGATCTGATTAAGAAGAGGTTCTATTGTTCCCTCCGTCTTAATCTCAATGATTAATTGATAAGCACCAATACCTAATCTGGAAAAATCAATATCTTGCTTTAATTGATTCAAATCAATGGAGTGAGTCAGTTCTTTAAATTTAGAGCGATTCGCGATGATCTGTCGACCAGTCAAAGGCTCTATCCAGCGCCATCTGACCCAGTCAATGGCATCTTGGCTCTTAAAAACACCGTCCAATTTGCCTTGCTTTCCAACGCTTAAAAGAGACTCTGTATAAAAATTGTCCCACTGACTTCTTTCATCTTGATAAGGGTTTTCATATTTTGGTATATTATAAAATTGCCAAAAAAGATCAACTGCTCTTGCAACTGTCAGCGGTTGTTCAAGAATTTCATTACTTTTAATGAGTCCCAGCTTAATGCCTTTCTCACGATAATTTACTATTGTCTTCACAGCATCTTGTGGGGAATTCTTTAATTCAATTGAGTCAATTATCCTGACAAGGGCCTTCTTGAGGGTTATCGATTCTAAAACCGTCATTGCTTCATTCAAGTCCGTTTTCTTTTTTCGTCCTGATACGATCATCATATGGTCTAGCATCTCTTCAAATTCGCTTTCGCTTAAATTCGCTTGTAAATAATCAGCGCCTAGATTACTATCTATAATGTCCATGGCTTGAAGCATTGATAATTGTTTTTCTTCCTCTAGTTTATCCGTTGCCGCAAAGTTGGGTACACATAAAAATAGAGCCATCAAAACCAACGCCGCCAATAGGGCCGAACGTATCGTCAGTGACTCTTTACTTCTTAAATGAAACAGTTTCAATAATTTCATATAATGCCTTTTTTAATGATCCTTTCTTGTGCCTTTATAAATAATGATTTAATAAACTTATAATATTATTAATTTTACCACTCTCTCAAATCTATATTAATATGTTTTCTTCCCCATCATACATTTTATACTTTTTATTAAAAATATCAAGATAAATTTCATGAAATTTTTAGAATTATTTTAAAAAAATGTTATCAGTATTCTTTCAGCACTTGACTATTGACTTGGAAACGGAATAACAATCTCTGTATAAAATCTCCCCTTATTCGTCGTTATCGTGATCTGTCCTTTATATTTATCCACTATTTGATTGATACTTTTCAAACCATAGCCATGATTGACTTTATCTGTCTTAGTCGTTTTCGGAAAAGCATCCTCAAATTCAATTTTACCTTCAAAGCAATTTTCCAATCGAATTTCAATTTGAGTTTCCTTTTCATCAATATACAGATAAATCGTCTTGTCTCGCCCGTCTTCTAAAGCAGTCACCGCCGTCACAGCATTGTCTAACAAATTACCGAAAAGAACATAAATATCAATCGTGTCAATAAAATTCAAACATTTGCCGTCCGCGATAATAACAATATCAATTCCAGTATTTTCTGTTGTAATTAGCTTTTCTGATAGGATAACATCCAGAATTTCATTGCCTGTTTTAACAAAATTTTTGTACTGATCCAGATCTTCTATAATTTTTAAAATATGCTCTTCTTTATTATCATTATCCACCAAAGACTTGTTCAAGTAGTATTTCATATCATGGAACTTAATTTCTATATTCTCTATCATATTTTTTGAAAGATTATATTGATTCTCTTTTTGCTTAACAATTTGATTAAGGACTTCATTGTTCACTTTTAATTTGTTCTTGCTCGTAATGTCAAACTGTAAAGCCAACAATAAAAAGCTGGCTACTAAATTCCAAAAATACTGAAAAAATATTTCGATCGTCTCTGCATCACTTGATAAATCAATTTCATAAATCATTCCAAGTGCCAAATTAATGACCAACACAAGTCCACTTATGCTAATAATGAAGTAAGGTGTAAAAGAAGCTTTAGAAATAGGCTTCATTTTTTTAGCAATCCAATAGTAAAAAGGAATATACACTGCCATTAGCGTCCCTAAATAAGCTATTAAAATGGGTAAATTAACAGTCCAGTGTTCTCCAAAATGATAGAACAAATCTCGATTGACTAATGAAACCATTGAAAACAATAAACTGGCTATATGTTTGACATTGTAGGCAATAATCCCTATAAAAACCAAATCCATTATCTCTTCTTCATTAATTACGATTAGTCTTATCACACTTAAAATAAATAAAAAACCAAAAAAAACAATCCCCAATAACGAAGAAGTATATGGCAATTTAACTCCAAAAGCAACACACAGACAAACTAAGGTCGATAATGAGAAGCGCATAAAATAATTTCTCTTTTTAGAAATTTTTTGAGTAATTAAATCGCCCGCAATCATTAATTCTATAATATATGCTGTTTTAACAAAATCTAACATTGTAATGTTCAATTTTTACTCCTTAGGCAAAATTCATCTAAACGTTTTATAAAATCATTCCTTTGCGTTCGACTCATTTCTAACTTTAGATTATGAAGAAAAACAGTATTGCCTTCAATCTTATCAACATAGGCTAAGTTTACTATAAAAGCCTTATTACATTTCTGAAATCCATGTGCTTTGAGTTCAAGATAGGCCTCTTTAAGCGTTCCTCTTACTTTAATGGACTGATTTAATGTATGATAATACAAATAGTGACCTTCTACTTCAACATAAATAATGGAATCTAAAAACACCGTTTGAAAAACATATTCTGTTTTCAAAAGTATTTTTTTTCTTTTTCTCATTAATCTAATATCATATAAACGATTCATCTTGTTTTTGATTTTAGAATAAGTCACAGGTTTGACCACATAATCAATCGCCCCGACTTCATAACCCTTTATTGCAAAATCTGAAATATGTGTTACAAAAATAATAGAGATATCTTCGTCGAGTTTTCTTAACTTTTCAGCGGCTTCTATACCATTCAAGCCCGGGAGCTCTATGTCCATAAATACCACCTGATGAACTGAACTGTAACCATCTAAAAAGTCAAAGGCATCTTTATAGACATCAATAATAAAACCTTTATCATTTTCATTCTTATATTTGCTTAAAATAGATTCTAAAAGCTTGGCTTCCTCCCTCTTATCTTCAACAATTGCAATTCTGTTCATTAGAATTCTCCCCTTACTAACACCACTTTACTATTTTATTATTGAGTCCAAAACTGCCCCTATAAATGAGTAGTCATGAAAAATAGAGGTAATATGATATTACCTCTATTTTAAATAAATGCTATTCTATTATTATACTAAATCATTGTCCTAATTCAAAGTGTATTTCAACGTTGATTTATTAAGTTCAAAAGTCACTTCATCAGCATAATCAAGTAAAGTACTGTCGTCTGCTTCTGTCATTAAACTATCATTCATAACATAAGAAACTTGAGTTGGTTTGCTAAGTGTTACTGACTTAACGTCTTCATCTTCACTTTTAACTTCATATGTTCCTTTCATTGTATAAGTCCAATAAGTTACAATAGCGCCGCTAGAGTGAATAATTGAAGTGTTTTCTGTTCTAATGTAAGTGCCATCTGCATTTAATGTGAGTGACTCTGAAACCCCATTCCAAACGTCACCTTTGTATGCTTCTTCAATATAAACCTTTTGTCCAGTATAAACTTCTGGTCCAGCACTGTTACCACAACCCGTTATCCCTATTGCCATACAGAGTAAAGTTAACATCATAATTAAACTTTTTTTCATCTTTTTCTCCTCCACTAAATCATTTTTTATAATATTGCATGATTCATGCAAATATTTAAAGTTACAACATTATTTTTTTACGCTTTTCTTTTTCTCCTAGAAGTTAAAAGTAAAATCAAAGCAATGACTACCAAAACAGCTACATCGAAAATAATGAGCCAAATTTTCCAAGGTGATATCTTATATGAAATAACAACAGATGCTGATTGTCCATTAACTGCATTAGAATTAACAATTGTATAGATACAATTTTTCATAGCCTGTCTCATGGCTATAACTGTACTCGGCTGTTTAATATCTGCAAATCTTGATGGTAAGGTAGATGCATTAGCTAACATTAAATCATTACCATTGACAACACCTTCTTCAACGTGTTGGTATTGATTAGAATTATAGTCGGTTATAACCGTTCCTATGAATCCCCACTCACCTCTAAGAACTTGGTTAAGCAAAGGATCTGAAGCCCCTGTCCATGTTGTTCCCAAACGATTGAAAGAACTCATTATACCTGTGGTTGCTCTTATAGTTGTATCATGTGTCACACCATTTTCATCCAGATAGCTAAGGGCCATTATTGGTTTTTTAACTGCTATTTCAAAAGGTTTTAAATAGATTTCTCTTAAAGCTTGTTCATTAACCCAAACGACATAGCCATTATCTATTCGATGTGTTTCATTGTCATTGGCAACAAAGTGCTTCATGTAAGTTGCAACTCCTTTTGAAGCAACGCCTTGAATAGTATAGGCACTCATCATTCCTGAAATAAAAGGATCTTCAGAATAGTATTCAAAGTTTCTACCACCAAAAGCTGAACGATGAATATTAGCACCTGGGGCATACCAACCACTTTTAGATGCTGATACGGCTTCATTACCTACCGATTTTCCGAATTCTTCCGCTAGGTCGATATTCCAAGTTGCTGCTAATAAGGTACTGCTACAGTTAAAGTTTCCACTTGATGAAAAACCAAGTCCACCATACTGTTTAAGTCCAGCCGGGCCATCTGTTGCAGTAGTCGCTGGCAATCCAATACTAGTAATCGCACTTGTTCCTTGATTGCCTGAATAAATAAAACTTTCCATCTCTCTTGCTTTTAACTGATCTAAAAGTTTATCCCAGAGAGGATCATCATAAGACAGTCCTCTTAATGCTACTGCCTGAATGTTATTATTCGCTTTGGTTATAGGCATAACAGCATTTGCATCATAATAATCTGGCGTATAGTCTCCCATGCCTTCAATTTCTTCTGAAGTTGCTTCTAAATCAAGTTCAGTGGGTTGAGTTGGGAAAGATGCTTCAAAATTATCACGTGTGAAATTAACAGCTTGACCCTTTTCTGCATTTGTAAATTCAGCAAAATGTTCACTTAAACCATCAAAACGATTGGTTGCTGCCTTTACGTTTGATGCCTCTTTCGTTTCTAAATTGACGTATTCACCTATTTGAGCTTCTTGATCAGTCATTCTTGGATGTGTCTGATCAAAGACAACTGTATCACCTACATTATAGGCAAAAGAAGTATCATCATGCTCATATGCTTCATGACTATTTTTTCGAATTGAAATATTATAATCTCCTGCATCAAGTACATAGGCTTGATGGTTCTTATAATCAAATGAACTCATTGCCTCTTGGTTAAATGATAATTGATAAACTTTCGACTCTCCAGGCTGTAGTTCATCTGTTTTTTCAAAAGCGGCTAATTCAATAGCTGATTTTTCAATGTCTCCATTGTAAGGTGCTTCATAATAAAGTTGGATAACGTCTTTACCTGAGTAGCCTGTTTCTGGTTGAGTATTAGTCACTTCAACATCAACAGTGATCACACCATCTTCGTCAACTGAATGACCTGTTATTTTTTGGTCAAAACTCGCATAACTAAGACCATATCCAAAGGGATAACTAACTGCCTCATCATAGTCAACAATAGCTCCATCCACTTTAAATTGATTGGATTCAGCATATTGAGTTTCATAATAGCGATATCCCACATAGATGCCTTCTTCGTACTCAAGGACATAAGATTTCCCTAAAGCATTAGAATCATCAATGTTATTATAAGCTTCTGAAATGGTATTATTAAATGTAGGATCATTTGTTAAATCTACTGGCCAAGTGTCAACAGTATGACCGGATGGTGTTACTTGACCATCAAGAATATTAGCCAATCCAATAGTCCCTACCGAACCTGTATAAGAAACCCAAAGGATTGAATCAATTTGATCATCTTTTTTTAGGCTATCTACTTCCATAACATTGGCACTATTGATAAGAACAATGACCTTATCAAAATTTTCCTCAACATGTTGAATCATTTGAGTTTCTTCATAGCTCAACTCTAATTGATGTTGCCCTTCTTGATAATGGCTTGTTTCTTCCACATCCGAGGACATCCCTGTGTTACCGTCAGCAATAGACTTTTTCAAATCTGTTGAAAAATCAATCCCTTCTCCACCTTGTCTCCCAATTACAACGATTGCCGCATCGTTATAATCAGAATAGCTTGAAGTAACCGTTTGATCCATTAACTCAACAGGAATTTCTCCAATATAGTAAGTCATTTTGGACAAATTATCGATTGTATTTTCAGAAACCGGTACACTTTCCAAATGATTCTTATAAAAATCTATTAACTGTGGATTAACAGAGTACCCAACACCTTCTAGTGCCTCTGCTAAAGGAATTGATTGGCTGGTATCACCTGATCCACTTCCTGTTCCACCAAATATAAAATCAACACTTCGTCTTCCGAATAATGATATATTTTTATTATCATTTACTTTTAAAGGTAAGGCATTATTATTGTTTTTTAACATGACTATACCTTCTTCAGCAATTGATTGAGTGACTGATTTGGCATACTTATCAATCGCTTCTGATGTATCATAATCTGTCTCATAGTATACATCATCCCAATTTTCAGCTCCGGGAAGTTCTTCTTTTACCATTTCCCCCATACCAACATAGACATCCAATACTCTACCAAAGTATAATAAGCCTCCATTGAGTCCAATCATAATGGCAAGTACAATTGATAAAATAATCCAAGTTTTCTTTTTCTTACTTTGATACATTTGTAGCTCCTTTCTCAATGCTTACACAATTATATTAAAAATTGTTTTTTTCTCAATACATGTGTCATTAAATAGCATTTTTTAACTATAAAATTGCATCACTCTATCTTATTCTTGAAAAAAGACCAACATAGAATTATATAAATCTGGAAGCCAACAGTTGAATGCATGAGATCCACCTGGAAAATTGACCCAATAATAGTTTTCATCCATTTTGAAACGTTCTGGCATCTCTGTAAGCACTTTTTCTTTAAAAGCTTCGTGATTTTCTAGTGAAAAATCTGCCGAACCATTTCCGTTATACCATGCATCAATACTAAAATCTTTATACTCATCTGAATTTAATTTTTCTTTAAATTGATCAAAGTCTGCCCAAACACCTGAATAAGATCCAAAGCTTGAAAACCAATCTAAACATTCCATCATCACTGAATTAACCGATGTCATAGAACCCCTTGAAAGGCCAACAAAAGCTCTATGTTCTCTTGAGTTTGTAAGTCCTTCTTCTGAAACATCTCCCTGTGCATAGGTTGAGTAATTTTTTTCTACAAGTGGTACAATATCATTTCTAAGTTCTTCCCAGTAATACATTGGCCATTCATCTGCATAAGGTTCAGTGCTCAAATCATCAAACTGCATATCTTTATCAAATGAATAGTAACAAGTTGATACAAAAATCGTCGGTTCACATTTTTTACTTTCAATCATTGTATCTATCATATTTTTGGTAACATTACCGGTACTGCTATCTCCTAGCCAATACTTTTCATTGTCACTGGTTCCATGAAGCATGTATACGATATTGTAGCTTTTACTTGAATCATAGTTATAAGGCAAATAAACGATTATTTCCTTATCTACCATCACTTCTTCTCGATCTGTAACCGCTTCTAAAGCATATGAATGTGTTGTATATTGAAGTGTTTCAGTTGTACCTTTTTCAGACGCTTCTTGTGTTAACTTTTCATTCATTGGGATTCTCTTTACAAACGCGACTTGTTCTTCCGCTTTTTCCCCACCTGAATGAGCTGCGTTTGATGCTTGTTCTGAATCGGAACACCCCATACATAAAAAAATCATTCCCAACAACAAAAATATTAAGTACTTTTTCTTCATCTCCCATACCTCCATAATATTAAAATATAAATAATCTTTCAGCATTTTTCATTTTAAACGAACTGACTCATCATTCAATGTTATTGGCATGTAAAGTGATTTTTGGGTCTTTAAATGAAAAAGTGCTGTTGTAAAATAGCACCTAAGTAAAAAAGACTAGAACAACTGAAAAAATTGTTCTAGTCTTTTTTTGACCTAATAAAAATAGACATTAATCATCATCGCTGATGAAAAATGCCTATTTTAAGATAAGCTTATCTATTTAATTGAATACGATGCATCAAAATCATTTTTGATGGTGCAAACATGTTTAACGGTCGCTTCAATAACGTCCTTATAATACCATGCATGAGATGAAACGTCATGCCATGGATTGTCAACTTCAATGTGCCCTTTTTTTCTACCCAGTATTTTATTCATGACGACCACTGCTTCAGCACGCGTAATAGAAGCATTTGGTTTAAATGATCCATCACCATATCCACTGAAAATTCCAGCATCTGCCACTAAGCCAATACTGTTTTGAGCCCAGTGATTTTGAGTATCTGTGAATGTCTTCGACGTCTTGCCTTCGAGTCCTAAATACTTAGCAATGATAGTCGCCATTTCCGCCCGCGTTATCGCACGATTTGGGGCGAAGATATTATTGCCACTACCATTCATAAGCCCCATTCGTCTAGCCTTCATGATGGCATCATAGCCCCAAAATTGAGGTGAGACATCACTGAAGTCATTAAGAGTCTCTTTGTTAGCTCCTTGATAATCCTTCATCAAGGTATTGTTTAACATGGCAGCAAGTTCTCCACGCGTCATGGTTTGTTCTGGCTTAAAGATGCCTTGATCATAACCACTCATGTAAGGTTGTCTTTCATCTACCTTAGAGTTTTGTGTCCCTTCAACACTTAAGAGTGTAAAGGTACTTAAATGGGTTACCGCAACTTTTGCACCATATTGAATGATATCATCTTTATGAGACATCGCAACAATTTCAACTGGTAAAAGCTCTGTTGTGCCATCATCATGCTGAACATAAGCTTCAAGGCTTTTGAGATAATCAATCGCTGAATCATAACCTGAAGGAATCTTATTTTCATCTATTGGAAGTACAACTTCTAGTTGATGATGATTCATTTTTCCCATGTTAGAAGTCACGTGAATCGAGTCTCCTTCAAGCTTCATCTCTGCTTGTTTAATGGCTTCACTTATACCTGTATCTGCTTTCACCAATTCTACAATATCCTGTGTTTGCTTGCTATTTTCTACAGGTTCAATATTAAAGATTAAATCGCCTTCTACTTGTGATGCCAGTTCTTTCAAATCTTCTGCTTTCATTTGAATGGCTGAATAATCATTGACAACTTTAAGGCCGATTTGAGCCTGACTCAATGACTCAACAGCGTTTTTAGCAATGTCAATACTCGTAATCTTTGTCTTAGAATTCTTTGGTAAAACAAGATTAATTATTTTGCTTGACTTCCCTTGAGTTGAGTCAATCATTTTGTCAGAATCTCTACTATCAATTCTAACCGTTTGAATCACTTTTCCATCCGCATCCTCACTATAACTTGAATTGATATGACCAATCAATTGACCCAACTCATCTTCTAGGGTTGGTTGATTAGAATCAACAACAGGTGGAGGTGTATTAGTATTGCCACTAGATGGATTTGATGGTGCTGGTGGATTGTCGTCCTTCCCATCAGATGTCTCTTGATCTGGCAAATCAGAATAGATATCTTTGTAATCTGAGGTGACAGTCATATATTCTGTAAAGGCAAATGGGTCTTTACCATCGGTCGCCCCTTGACTTTCATCAAGCAGTGAATAAGAGGCTTTTACAACCATTGTTCCAGTGTTATTGACTTTCAGAAGACCTGAATTGTCAATGCTCGCAATTGATTCACCTTGTACAAGTTCGTATTTCACTCGACTGGTATCCAATGGAACACTTGAATCATCTTCAGCAACCCCGGTCACATCTAATTGATACGTTTTGCCCATTTCTACAACATTCGTTGTAAGTGTTCTCTCAGTCGTACCAATGACTTCATCATTTTCAGCCACTGGTACTTCTACTGCGACACCTGTAAATGGATTGACCATCGAAACGGTCGAAGTATCATAAATCGGTTCTTCAATCGTTTGCGTTTTTTCAGGTACATTTGATGAAAGTTTAATGCCTGCAATCGGTTCTAGATTACGAATAACCGTCATTTTACTTTCTGTTTGATTGCCGAAATCATCTTGGGCAACAATGTCTATTTTAGTCTTAGTTGCTTCTAAATCAACAGCTACCATGCCACTAAAGAAACCTTTATCATCAACAGTGGCTGCCATCCCATTAATCAGAATTTGAGCACTGTTTTCTGTTTTACCTTGGACACTTACACTTGTCACATCAGAAGTCACAATATCATTGTTATTTGGCTGACTAATCATGAGTTCAGGTGCTCTTGAGTCAATATAAAAACTCAAAGTATCATCGCTGACATCTCCGTTTTCGTTGTGAGTTACAACTGTTAAATAGTTAAGTCCCTCAGGTACTTTATTAAGTGGAATGTCAAAAGTATCAACTGCTGTTTCGGAAGCATATACTTGTACACCGTTGAGTTCAGCTGTTATTGAAACCACTTGGTCACTTTCAACCTGAACCACTGGATTTTTAACATTTGTACCAGTGACTTCTACTGTATCGGTGAAGGTTTGACCCTTTTCGTCAACCCCTTTGATATCAGTTGATCGTGTATAAATTTGATTTCCTTCCAGACTCATCGTAAGCGTCGCAGGATCTGGTTCAGGGAGATAAATACGGGTTGAATAAGTTGGATTACCAATCACCGTTAAGGTGTCATCAGCCTGTTTAACAGGGGTCACACCTACAGTATACGTTTTACCTGTTTCAAGTCCTGTAACCGTACTGTCTTCAGGATGATCAGGGTCAAAGTTTTCATAAACCCCTCCGACTAAAACTTCCCGCTTATCTCCGCTAACTTCTGCGGTTCCAAAAGCATCAATCATCTTGTGTTCGTCATCAAAAACTTCAACATAATAAGATTTAACGGATTCTGGATCTGTCCATTTGACATCTAAATAGCCGTTACCATGAGGGGTTGCTGTGACGCTAACAACATCTTTGGGCATGTTCGGATTAACAAATGTAAACGGTTCAGAATAGGCAATATCTTGACTTAATCCTTCTGTACTCATGACCATCAATATACGATAATCACCTGATTGAACATCTACTGGCATATCGAGAATATGGTAATCTTTATCCCCTTTTACTGGTTCAAAAGTTCCGAGTAATCTCTTTGGATCAAATTCTGGATTACCGTTTTCATCCAATATTAACTTGTTGTCCGCTAAGTAGTAAGTGAAGACAGTTCTACCTGTTCCCTTAGCTTCATTGCTATTATATCTGTAGTACTGACCAGACCAAGTCACATCTTTCTTAAGCCCTGATTGTGCATTGGTCTTGACTTCGACGCTGTCTTGATCAAGTTCAGGCATCGCTTCAATTTCATAAAGTTTGCTCTTGTCTGCATCAATTTTAGTCGTTGAATAGACATGATAAGTCTTCGTTTCAGTTGGTGCTTCAAATGGGTACATCATCGTATAGTAATCTTCCCCATCGATACTAAGTGTATTAAAGAGGTTATCATAATCAGGATCTTCCGTAACTGTTTCTCTCTCTTGGAAGAAGTCTAAAATGTTGCCATCATCATCCGTAATATAGAAGACTGGTGCCTCTTTAATATTGGATTTTGATACAAATTGCTCAACCATCAAAGAGTCAAATTCTGACGTTGATGGATGAATTTCAATGGTTTGCGCATCAAGTAAGTTTTGTTGTTCAAGTGCTTGTGATGCGCTTACATAATAAGTTGCATCAGATTCACCATCGGGGAATCCACTGAAGATAACGACTTTTTTGCCATTAAATTGTGCTCTATCTTCTTTAATATCTGTTGCTTTTGTTACACGACTCATGCCTTCTTCACCTGCATTATTGACTTTGTAAATTTGAATGTCGGCATTTTCATCACTTGTAAAGGCAAGTCGTGTATTACTGGTTGTATCCATAGTGACTTCATAAGTGTAATCGTTAGCAAAATCTGCATAATCTTGTCCATCTGTATAAACGAGATAATGGGAGATTGGTGTATCTGAAACCACAAGATAATCTGTCAACTCACGTTCTGTAAAACCTGTGACTGTATCATATTCTTGATCGCCACTTTGATGTTCTGCATAAGCCAGTGTATCTTCTGTTTCATCTACCTCTGCCTTACCATCAACTGTGTTTCCAGTAATGTGATAAAGTTTAAGGTTGCTATCCTTTGTAGGATCGGCTGTTGCATGTCTCAACACAAGGTTGCTTGCATCAGTTGACGCTAAACTAATCTTATAGACATTTTTACCGTCAAATTGTGTTGTCCCATCAGCATGAACGTAAACCGTTTCAGGTGTTGGTGTACCTGATTGAAGTGATACAAAAGGTTGCGACGTTTGATTAGTCGTCAACATGGTTACAGGTCTTAAGCTTGTTGCACCCGCTTCAGTCATTGTATTATCCATCAGGTTGACATTGGTACCAATTGAATAATTAACGGTTTCATCATTTTCATCGGTCATCGTCCCGTTGTAGAGTGCACCTTGCGGTCCTTCAACCATAGGCCCAGCTTCACCTATGTTAAATTTGAAACTACCTCTCCAATAATAAGTTGCACCAAAATCAACAGTTGGAAGAGGGGTTGGTAAGCTAATGCCAACTGTTCCCCAAACTTTATCGAGGTTAACGCCCATATTAGCATGTCCCACTTTCTTACCACCCACTAGGTCAACTGAATCTGGTATTTTAATAGATGCTTTTGCCGTTCCTTCAAATGAAGAGTCGGTAATGGCTAATCGACAAGTCCCTTCAATAATCCCTAAGAGGTCAAGCGACGCTTTTTGGGATAAATAGAAATAATCTGAACCTGAATCATCTGCCCACTGGAGTTTAAATTCTACATCTCTTAGAATATCCATATCAAAGAGTTCGGCCTCATCAGAGGTTACTTTAATACTTCGTTTTGTAATATTCCCTTCAAAATCACCTGTGAGAATCTCATCAACACTCACACCGGCAATTAAAACCACTGTAAAAATGCTACCGCCCCCATCATAGTAAGGGTTGGTGATTTCTTGAAGGTTTTTAACACCTCCGCCGAGTTTTGTAATATAAATAGCGCCTGGGATAACTGGAATACCAGGGTCTCCACCACCTGCTATGACCAATCTATCCAAATACCATTTACCATTTCGACGTTCTTTTGCAATGGTAAAACGCACTTCTGCGGAAACCACTTTAATAGAGGCACCACCCTCAATACTATAGACGTTATTGTAGGTATCTACACCTACTGCTAATTCAAGGTCAGAGACAATACCGATATCATCTTCTGGTGCGACACTGGCATCTACAATTAAGCCTTCAAAGCCATCATTTGAGAAATACACATCTTTGGCATCGGCAGATACCCCTCCTGGTAAGAAGGTCAAATCTACCGACGCATCAAAGGTAAGCATATCTTTATCCGCTTCATCATCTCGAACCAATCTAACGCCACCGATTTGAACAGGCATCCCTTCCAGAACTTTATTGAGAACTGAACCAATACCTCCCAATTGAAGTTGTATAGAGTCTGCATCTTCATTGCCTTCATCAAGGGTATAAACGTGGTCATCTAAAAATTCCATGCAGAATTTATCCATCCAGAAATCGAATCCATCTTTTGAATTCATTCCAAGGACACCCATACCGGTGATGGTTAAACGACCTACTTTACCATTGATATAATCTTCACCGGGTGCAATACCAGTTGATGAGAGGGTATCTAACGCTTGGCTAACCCCAGTAATTTGTTTTGCAGCATCTGTCATTTCACTTGGTAAATCAGATGCATACGGGAAGTCAAAGGAAACATCTGATTGTAGTCCTGGGGCATCTTGACCTGCCGGGAACATATTATTCAATATAGTTGTTTCATCTAATTTATTTTTAAGGGTACTGCTTATACCACTGTTCGCTGAAGATGAAAAGTCAATGGTTCGACGTGTTGGTGAACTCAATGCCTCAGCATATTCAATAGTCATTGGTATCGCTGACGTATAAGTGACTAAGTCATTAATCACAGCTTTTTTATTTTGAGCATAGACGACATAGCGAACCACTTTTCCACCTTCACGGATTGCCCGTACATCCCCACTAATCGTTACAAGTATTTCACGATTTTTGCCATCTGAAGCATTGGCTGAATCTATAGCGGTTTGTAACTGACCGAGTTCACTTTTATCTGCTATAACAAATGGAAGTGTATATTGGTGATCGCCATTATATTCTTCAACAAGGGCAAGCATCCCATAAGTTCTCTGCATTGCAGCTTTATCTTTAGTCACCTTAAGAGCACCTGGAATATAAAGAATATCGCCTGCAATGATATTTTCATCATCTGTGCCATCAGTATAAAGACTCTTAACCACATTAAGTCTAAACTTCATTTCACCTGGTTCAAAAGCTTGTTCGAAGTTTACTTCTACTGAATTGGTCTCTTTTAAGACATTGATTTGGTCTTTGGGTATAACGGTATAATCACCCCCATTAAGACTGTATTCAAGTTGCCATTTATCTTTATCCACTAAAAGTGTCGTTCCACTTGTCTTAAAGGTAATAAGGTTTTTACCGCTATAGTAGATTTCATCAGGTGAAACTGATTCAAATCCAACACTAGGGGCTTTCCCTGATTTAGATGGTAAAATGAGGGCTTTGGAAACCGTATAAATTTCATCCATTTTCACATCGCCAACTTGAGCCCCTTCGGGGATGGTGTCTCCTTCTTTATAAAGGTTACGATCATCATAAAGGTTGACTTTGTAACGGATTGAATTATAGTCTTCTCCTGCTTTCGCTTTAAGTTTCCACCTAAAAGTAAACTGGCCATTTTTCTTAATGAGTTTGACCCCTTTAAGTGCCGCATCATTATCAAGACTAACGGCTCCGCCGCCATCTTCAAAGGTTAAATAAGCCATTACATTATAGATTTCTTCTGATGTTGAAAGGTTATTCTCAATCATGACATCTACTTCAAATTCACCATCATCAGTGTAACCTGTATGCTCATCATTGACTACCAATTGTGTTGGCGCAAAAATATTGGTTGCATAAGTCAGTTCAGTCCCTGTGATTTGTCCTAAACCATAATACGTTTCAAAGTAGCTGGTTTCATTATTTGAAATTGATTTTGGATTCCAATAGTAAGCAATCCCAGTATCCTTATGACCATAGTCACTTTCCATGGTAAAGTTAACCGACGAATCGGGTGTGTAGTCATAAGGTGTCTGAGAAAGCCCCAGCCAACTTCCAACCACCATACGGTCAGGGCGCTTGTTCCCCCATCCACTGGTGTAGCCGTATGCCACAACATTTGGTGCAAATTCATTGTCAGTGGCACGCCATACTTCTGGAACTTCACTGCCCTCAAATGCAATTTCTTTATCATAAAAATTATCATCAACTTTAATAGCCGCTCCATCGTTGTCACCAAGCATGACATCTTCAAGTAATCTTGCCCCTACCTGAATATCATGTCCACTCGTGTTGTTGACACTGTATCTGATAAACACATTGCCATAATTCGTATCTTCTTGATCTGAAACATAAGAAAGTGTTTGTTGAATTTCTATATGATCTCCCACGGTATAAGTGGTGATAATCGAATCATCTGTTGAGATGGTTTTGCCTGTGATACGTGCTTTTTTAGACAATGAATAGGCATATCTTTGTCCAAAGATATAGTCTTCACCATCTATTTTAAAGGTAGCAAATGAGGTATTATTTTCCCCATCTTCATATAAAAGAGACATATTGCCATCACTCTCTCTATAGGGACTTCCTTCTTCGGTTGTCCTTATAGAGAAATGACCATTTTCACTTACTGAATAAGTGATAACTTCATTACCGTGTGTCACTGGTTTTGATTCTTCAACTGCATAAGAAACTTGCGGAAAAGTCATCGTGATTGTAGATAAAACCAACGTTAAACTGAGTAAAGCCTTTAAAAATCGTTTCATCGTCTATTCCACCCTTTCTGATCCAGTAAAGAATACTGTGAGTATTTGTGTTTGGTGGTTGATATCTTGAACATAGAAAGTATACCAGCCCGGTTCAGCTGCACTGAAATCCATGGTTACATGACCTGTGCCTTCTTCATCGTTGGCTGAATCATAAAGGATTCCACCATTTTTAAAGGCACTTGGTTTAACATTACCTGAACCCTTCATATCCGCTTTAAGATATTTGACATTAACTGTTTCAATATAGTTATAAATCGTCATTTCAAGTTTTGAGCCATCCACTCTAAAAGCACTGTTTCTCGATTGTCCATTTGCAATGACTGCATAGTCATCGCCAATGACACTTACAGGTCTTTGAACTTCTAAAATATTGCCTGCTGTATCTGTCACGGTATAACTTGCATTCACAGTGCCAGAAGCAGAAGTATCAGGTTCAGAAATGCTCACACGATCATTGATATTACCGTCATGATCATCATAAGCGACAAAGTCTGAAAGAAGAGGCATTTCATTTTTGCCAGTTACCAAATAAGCATTATCAAAAGTAAGGGTAGGTTTCACCTTATCTATATTGTTTACTCTAAGGACAATGGTTTCTTCATTATCTGCTAAATCGCTGATTCTCAAGCGATAGAAACCATTGTTGTTAAAAGTAACTTTTATCTTTTGTCCATCAACTGTAACGTGTTGATTATAAGCACTACTTGGATCAGTTATATTTAAATCACTGTTAAGAATCTTGAATGCAGGATCTTGATCTGTAATTTCCACAGTTGCCACTACTGAATGACTTGTGTTACCCGTCTCTGAATAAGACACAGTATAACTTGGTGCCTCTCTATCAATTGAGTCTACAACCGCTTCAATCGTTTGAAGATTACCTGCCATATCTTCCACTCTAAAAGTAAATACACCATTTTCTTTAAAGAGCATGGTATCTGAGTTAGAAGGCGTATTAAGCACTTTGATGCCATATGGTTCTTGATCTTCATCTACTAAAACAACCTTCACTAAAACGTTCTCTTTCGTAGGAGATTGGCTTTCGCTATCGTTGTAAAGTAATTTCAAAACAGGTGCTTCGCGGTCAAAATTATTCACGACGAGCTCAACAGTATTCACATTACCAAGGTCATCCGTATAAGTGACACTATACGTTCCGTTTTCATTGACTGGGAAAGTGTAAAGATTACTTGGTGCCGTTCCTGTCATCGTTTCAGGCAGATAATCATGCCCATCCTTTTTAATGTTATTCATTGTCACTGTCACTGCCTTAGTCGCTTTAAATTGTAAATTGATGGTCGCTTCTTTTGTCGGTTGTGTATAGAGTGAAAAGAGTCCCGCACGCGTTGGTTCTTTATCAATACAATCGACAAACCCTTTCATACTTGTTGTATTACCTGCCATATCAGTTGCGACAATCGTTACAGTGCCATTTTGATTAAACGTATAAGTATAAGGGGCTGTCGTATCCACAGTACCGTTAAAGCTTACAGAGGCTAAATCTTCTGTTGATGTGATTTTTAAATCAACATTATGACCCGTCTTACCATCTGTTAACTTAGACTTATAATCAGTGCCATCAATCAGGTATTGCATGTCAAGTGATGGTCCCGTTTTCTTGATAGCTTGACTTAAATCAATGGTTAATGATTTAAGATCAAAGCCATTGTAAATTAAGAAGTCAAAAGTCGTTGCATCTGAGAAACTACGTGATAAGTTACCACCATTGTTTGCCACTGTATAACCTTCTGGCAATGTTAAAGTAACAGTGACATCTTTATTGACTTGTCCCAACGCTTCAAGGGAATTGTAACTTGTTTCACTCCCTGCAACTTGATAAGCGACAGATACTTTGGATAAATCAACACCTGTTCCTGAAAGGTCGTTGACTTCCTTTTGCGCACTACCTTTATTGCCCGCCGCATCTTCAAAAGTATATTGAATGATTCCTTCAATACTTGTTATAACATCATAAGTGTTGATGTTGTATGAAACACCACCCATTGTTTGATTCATTTCTAAATCGAATTCAATAGGTTCTTTACTAGTATCTGCTGGTGTGAATACAACACTTGTCATATGAACTGCAGACTCATCAGTAATAGCGATTGCGATTTTCTTGTTGTAAGCATCAAAATCTGTCACAGTAATGTTGCCCACTGGTGGAGTGCTGTCATCCCCCCAAGCGTTGTTACCGTCTTCAAGTGCGGTCATTATAATTTCTTTTGTTTCTGTATTCCCTGCTGCATCATGGAAACTGATTTTTAAGTGATCATTGTATTTAAACGTGTATTCCGATTGGATAGTAAGTGCTTTAATAACGTCTTCACTGGCATCTAATTGATCAACGCCTGAAATAAGAGCATCTGAATCCGCAACAAGTGTTACGGTTACGCCATCTTGTGTGACTTGATTTGGAATCACCGTTTCGGGTTCAGCCGGTTCTTCTGCTGGATCCGATGGGTCTGCTGGTTCAGCTGGTTCTTCTGCCGGTTGTCCACTCTCTTCTGGTTTCTCTGCTGTCAATTCAATAGGTGTATGATCAGAAGCTTTTAAAAGAGCCAGTACATATTCACCCTCTTCTTCTCTTCCATCAAATGTTTGGACATTTCCCTCCGCATCTGTACAGTCAAAATGATAATGGAGTGCCATAGTTGGAGCAGTTGTATCTAATATATAAGGCCCAAATTGGCCATAATAAGTCTGTCCTTCAGACGTAATTTGTGTGAGCACATAATAAGTGCCATCATCATACTCTGAAAGTGATATTGTATCACCCTCATAGGCTTTCCATGCCGTTTCATCTACAGTGGTAGAGTCAGAAATTTGATACTTAATCTTTACATCTTCACTATTTCCGACACTAACAGCACTGCCTGTTGAATAATCATAAGCGTCAAGCGTAAAATCAATAGTCCGAGAAGGTGTACTGACATTTTCCGTGGCATCTATGATTGAAATAAGATTGGATTCACTAATCCATGTCACCTCTGCTGTTACCGTCCCCACATTGCCCGCTTGGTCAGTAATAGTAAAAGTATGTTTGCCGTTACTATTAAAAGTATAATCTGCTTCAGAAAGTACTAAATTCTCACTTTCTGAGTAATCATCTTCTAGGTTTACAAGGCTTGCTACAACTGGCGTTTGACTTGTGCCATCTGCTTCTTCAGGCGAATAAGTAATTTCTGCTGTTGGCGCAATGTTATCGTATACCACATGAACTTCAAATGTATCCTCGAGAGGAATCATGAGGTCATTATAAAGTTTAATATAGTAAGTTTGAGTGCTATCACTACTTTGAGTGGTATCCACGTCAATCCCGACGGTTTGGTGAAGTGCCTTAAATGCACCTTGACTTTGTAAGTCGGTAAGCGCTTCATCTGTATATACTTTGTAAGTGTATTCAATATCATCATTTATTGATTTGCTCAAATCTACTGAAACTTGATTTTGATCGGTTACAAAAGTATCTGTCGTATTAATTGTAAATAAACCAGCTTCAGGCGTTGAAGAACTGATCACATATGCATCAGATACTGCTGTTGATACATTACCTTTTGAATCAGTTACTTTAACGTGAAGATACCAAGTGCCATTTGTATTATAAGCGGGGGTATCTATCGTAAAGTTAGAATGATTGGTCACACCACTTAAATCTAAATCTGAATAAGTCGTTGGTTCTTGGTCCGCACTCGATTCAGTTGTAAAAGCATATTGAACCTTACCAGCACCACTGTCATCATTCACTCTAATGTGACCTATAACAGATTTGTAACGGTTATCAATGGCACCATCATAATCAAAACCAATGCTTGGTAAACCACCGTTATCAATTAAAATATCTTGTGTATAAAATTGTTCATTGCCTGCATAATCCACAGTATACACATGTAAGAAACTATAACCGTTTAATCTTTCTTCTGTCCAATCTTTTGTATCGAGAGTAGCTTCTTTTACAGAAAGAGCTGGTCCCTCGTAGTTGGCATCATAGTCTTCAGGAAGCGGTGCAAAATCCAGTTTTAAATGTTTCCAGATAGCATCGTCTTTATCTCTTAAAGTATTACTTTGGCTAAAGTAATAACGAATATCCGCAATCCCTGTGTCCACATCATCTGCTTTCACTTTGATTTGATGATTTTCTTTGGCAACACTAAAATCATCATTTCCAATGGTTTCAAAAGATACCGTTGGCGCTTTTTTATCAAAGTAAAAGGCACTTGAAACAATATACTCAACATTGCCTGGCTTATCATAAGCACGTATCAATAGATAGGATGGCCCATGTAAACGTTCATCAAAAGCTGGAATAGGAATTTTCGATTGATTATAAGCATCAATCGCATTTCCCTTAACCCAATCCGATGAAGCATCTGTGAGTTTTCCATAAGTGTAAGAATCTGTTGTATACCTGTCATTGCTGTCTAAGGTATTAATATCTAAATCATTGGCATCCATCCAGCGGTAATCATAATGATCAAATCCCGAAATACCCCCGTCTATCAAACCAAAATTGATATTAACATCTGCAACATAACGGGTTGTACTGGTTGGGTTAAGACTGATAATCGGTTTTGTATTATCAAGATTAATTGCCTGACTGGTTTGCCAAGATTCATTCCCAGATAAATCTTTCATATAAGTATGAATATAGAAAGTGCCAGTAATTTCTCTACGACCTTCATAAACGACATCAGAAGCGGTACCCGCTTCATAATCCACGTCAGGATAATAACCGTCTCCTGTAATTGGATTGTAGTAAGTATCATAGTCAGTGTAACCACTTACACCGTGGTACAAACTATTATCAATTAAGATATCCTTGATGCCTTCTATACTTGAATAACCACTATCGACATTTGAGCCTTCACGTGTATAAGGATAAATTTTGACCCCTAAATGGTCATCAAATGTTGTCCCTGTAGGATTATCAGGGTCTTTATTGATATAGTAGTAGAAAGTTCCCCCTTCAAGCATAGAGCCCGTTTCGTCAGGGATGAGTTCATAAGTTTGTGCTCTTTTATAGGTAGCAAAATCACTAGAATCAAATTTAACTTTTGGTGCAATGGTATCCACATAAATTTGTGCCCCGTCTTTGCCTTGTACCTGTGTAAACAAGAGGGTACTCAATCTGTCCTTACCTGTTTTAAGCATCATCGCCACGTTGTTATAATCATCATGGATGCCCATTTTTTTAGCCATGTCAAAGACAGCATCAGCATATGCTTCTGTTTTAGGTTCAGCGTCTATCAGATGCTTGAGATAATTGGTATTGGGATCACCTGCCTCAACGGTATACTTGTATTTAATCCAATCATTTGAACCATAGGACTCTTGTGGCTCAATCAAAGTTGCTTTTGTCCCTGTATTGAAAGGGAAAAAGCCCTCTGGATCCACGTAAACACGTTCCCCATCAGCAATTTCAGCTAATTGAACATCAATCTCAAGTGAATCCCCTACATTAAGGTAAGGACTATCAACATCTGCACTTTCGATATTGTTGACTTTATATTCAACTGCTTGAATTTCTGGTGGATCCCCATCCACGGTGATTCCTAAGTTGTTAGGGACGATGGTGACATTGCCTCGAACATCATTCGGTTCAAGTTCTGTCCCATCTATTAAGCCTTTGCCATATACTCCAATATTATTAACAAGTGCATTCATAATGGCTTCGTTTTCAGGATATTTATTGTTACTATTGTAATTTAGCTTATCATTGATTTGAAGCTTGGTTTCTTCTCCAAGCCCTTCTCTGTGCTGTGTTCTCGCCCAACCACCATAGTTGGTGGTATAACGGTAGACGAGATACATTCGTCTGGAAATGAAGAATCCTTAAGACGTTGAAAACTGCCTTCATCTGGTTTGGTCGCCATCACTCTCTAGCGTAAGGTTAGTTGGGATAAAGTCATACGCTTCGTTCGAAAGTTTTGTTTCAACCGGTTTATCAAAAACAATGACCATATCTACTGAATTTTTATCTCCATTGTATGAAAGTTGAGGACCATCAGCTGTTTCAGGTAATCTGGGCATTGATATTGTTTTGTGCATTATCTACGATAATACATATCCTTAATTTGAACGTGTACAGGGTCACGATCATCTACTATTGCCACTTGCATGTAAACATCTTTAATATATCCCTTATCTCCACCATGCCCATCCCTCTTAACAATGATACTCATGTGATCACCTGCATTGTTAAACCAAGGCGTTTCTTTCTCTAAGACTCCATAACGAACAGCCAAATTATTATCTAGAGTATTTCTATATTCATCATAAGATGCATCTCTTATTTTGAAGTTATCTATTAGAGCTCCATCAGTATCATCATGGATACTATCTCTTAATCCAGGTGATCCTGCTGTTGTATGTTGATGCTCCGAAAAACAAATATTATAATAACTATCACCATGTATTAGATCATCACCATTAGCATTTCCGAATCCTGTATTATTTATAGTATCGCTATCTTGCCAACCATACCCTACGTAAGTATGAGCTAGTTCATCATCTTTCAACTTAAACTTAACACGATAATACACCGTATATCCTCTTTTTATATAATACTGAACTTTTTCAATATCATCTTCATCAAGGTAACCCACATAAGGTTTATCATCATTTACTTCATTACTATTGCTAGCAATCCGATCATACGGCAAATTCTTCCAATCAAAATGATCTTTATCTGCCGATATGGTCCACCCCGGGTCTGTCATATCATCTGCAAAGCTAAGGCCTGCGCAGAAAATCAAGACTAAAAATAACAAAACACCAAATTTTTGCTTCATTCCTATTCTCCTTCTTCTTCAAATACTAAATCTTTTAATGTAATAATCGTTGTCGTTTCTGGTATATAAAAAACAGATTGTGGTGGAATCATATTCTCAATATGCCAAATGCCATACTCATTTTCACACCATCCATTTGACGTTGTTCGACCACTAGCTACTTCTAGATGAATATGATTACCAATGGCTTTGCCACTAGCTCCTTCACTATAATAGTGGTCTCCTTTATGAATCTCCTTTCCCACATACAAATCTGAAATATTTTCATCATGTCCTGTCATTAGGGTGACATAATCCCAATGACCATCTAGGTACTGAATTTTATTTTTGCTTTCTAGCCACACAAAATTTTGCTGATTATCTTCAGAATAGATTTTAGTGATTGTCCCATCAAAAGGGGCATAAAAAGCATCTTGACCTTCATCGATTCCTGCTAAATCAATCGCATAAGTACCTTTATGGCCACCTTGTCCACCAGGGCCTTGTGAAATGTTAAGGTATTTCATCTGAAGGTCTGCATGATTAATATCCTCGTCTTCCTCCTTAGAGGGCGGTGATACAACAGTTACACACCGATTAAAAACAGGAATAACCTCTTTATTCGTCTTTACTTCTATTATTAATTGGTATGACCCAATACCTAATCTTGAAAAATCAATCGATTGACTTAAGGTTTCAAAATCAATTTGTTTGACTGAATCTGCCATTTTTTGTCGACTTGCCACAATTTGCTTGCCTGTCAATGGCTCTATAAAACGCCATCTTACCCAATCAATATCATCATCTGAGACAAGCTCTCCTTCAAGTTTTCCCATACTTCTGACCTGAATGAGAGGATTAAACTGAAAATCTTTAAGATGAATTTCACTTGAATCTCCACAGATAGGCTCTAAATTCTGATGCGTATAGACCGCCATCAACAAGCTTACCGCCCACTGATAATCAAGCGGTTTTTTTAAGCACTCGTCATTCAAATGAGAGGCATCCATTAAACCTTCCTCTACGCCAACCTTTAAATAGCCTTTAGGATAACCGCCACTTGCGATGGCTCTATTTTTGTCCCCTAATACATCAACCAATATTTTAACGGCTTCTTGTTGGCTGATTGATTGAAGTGGAGAGAATGCTTGCTTGCCTGTTCCACTAATATAGCCCAGTTGATTCAAAGTATATATGGCTTCATAATAAGGACTTTTATCATCAACATCCTTAAAGACACTCGTCTTTGGCAGTGTCAAGCGACCACCTTCTTGACTGTCCTTTATTTGACCCGTTCTTTTCATAAGATTGTAAGTAATCATACAAAATTCTTGACGCTTTATGTAATCAGATGAATTGTCTAAATCATGAGCATAAACACCTAAATCCTGTAAGATTGATATCATTTCCTCAGACTCAAAATTCATGTCATCGGTGCTTTTGTCATTCCCATGAGAGCCATTCAACGTCTCTGCAAATGATAAGACATTCCTTATAAAAACCATACAGGTCATTAGTAAAATAACTGCAATAATGACTCCTAATTTATTAAAAATACTTATTACCCTTCTAGTCTCCTTCATAAAGATATCCTTAACCTCTCCCTTCATCATCTGAAATGAATAAGTTCTCAACGATGTCAAAAAACATACTATATAAAATTTATAAAATATTTTTTATAATTATATTGTTATAATTACACCAATTCCATGTTATATTTTATTCCTTTTAATCTATATTTCAAGCTTTATTTTAGAATGCTTACTCAGTTAACATAAAATTTTTCAACCTACGCCCTTTTAAAAGAAATTTGTCTTAGAAATTATGCTTCCTCCCTTAAAAAAAAAGAGCCTTAAAGGCTCTTCATTTACATGATTATTTTAAAATTAGTCTTTTTCTCTTCATTGGTATAACAAACAGAGGTCAAAATACAACTCGATGTTTGCTTAACCTTTTACGCCTATCTCTATCGATAGACCTCACTCATTTAACTGCTTTTTTTAATACTGATACTATTATATCATTTTTTAAGAATTTATTTTAAGCCTAACCTTCTTTTAGCACAATTAGGGAACTGATTAAAGATAATCAAAATAAGCTTTTTTAGCTTGTACAATATCCGGATAAACGTCTTCACAATTACTCAAAACGTCTTTAGAACCAATACCAATGGCTTTCATGTTTGCAGCCTTAATACTTTCAATGCCTGCATAGGCATCTTCAACGCCTACACATTCTTGTGGACTTAATGTCAATAACTCAGCTCCTTTTAGAAAAATATCAGGTGCTGGCTTTCCTTTTTCAATACTGGCTGGATTGACTACTGCATCAAAATACGCTTCAATGCCCATAGCCTCTAATAAAAAAGGCGCATTTTTACTAGCAGATGCTAAAGCTATTTTAAATTGTTTTTCTTTTAACATCTTTAAGAGTTCACTTACACCATCAGATAGATTTTCTGGCGAAAAAGCATGAATAAGGTCTAAATAAATGTCATTCTTTTTCGTTGCTAGTGCTACTTTTTCGTCATGAGTAAATTGATCTTTTTTTCCACCTGCTTCTAAAACAATATCAAGAGAAGCCATACGTGAAATGCCTCTCACTTGATCCATAATTTCATCCCCTAAAGAATAGCCTAAGGATTGAGCAAGTTTTTGCCATGCTTCAAAATGTTGATGACTGGTCTCTGTTAAGACCCCGTCCATATCAAAAATAATACCTTTGATTGTCTTGTTCATGTTGACTCCTTTCTTGTGTCCAATCTATAATCAGTTGATTTGTCAATTTATAGGTTTCATCCCATACCTTAAGGTCAATAGCCTTTCCTTCCAAGAGTGTAAAAGTGATTCTATCAGCAATCCATACATCTATCCACCTGTCTTGATAGTGAATTTTAAAACGGTAACTTTTCCACTGGTTTGGCAAACTTGGTCTAAAGGATATTCCCGACTCTTTTATTCTATACCCAGCAAATCCATTAATAATACTCAAACACGTCCCTGCAATATTAGCCATGTGTAGGCCATCTTTTGTATTATGATGTGTGTCTTCTAAATCTAAGTAGAGAGATGCTTTAAAGTACTGATAGGCTTTAGCATGATCACCACCTCTTGATGCCATAATACCATAAATACAGGTTGAGAGCGAAGAATCATGAGTGGTTATCGCTTCATAATAGTCAAAGGATTTTCGCATGGTCGCTTCATCGCTGTAGTCTTCTAAAAGAAAATGTGCTAAAACGGTATCCGCTTGCTTGAGAACTTGGTGACGATAGATGGTCAAAGGATGAAAATATAATAATAACGGATACTTTGAAGCTTCTACTTTCTCAAAAGGCCATTTGGGTTTAGATAAAAACGTATCATCCTGAATATCAATTCCCAAGGTCTCATCATGGGGTAAATACATTTCACGGCTTGCCTTCAACATAGCAACAGCTTCTTCATATCCAAAGTCTAGTTTTTTCAATAAGGACTTAATACGCTTCTTTTGATTTATTTCTTCATTCTGATATAAGATATCATAAACTTTAAAAGCCCATTCTAAATGGTACTTAGCCATCGCATTGGTATAATAATTATTGTTGACAATTGCTGTATATTCATCAGGACCTGTCACTGTATTGATTTTAAATAATCCTTTATCATAGTGACCCATTTGCAACCAAATCCGAGCAGTCTCTAGTATCACTTCGGCTCCCATATCAATCAGAAAATTGATATCTTGATTGTAGAGATAAGCACTAATAAAGGCATAAGCAATATCTGCATTAATATGAAATTGAGCTGTTCCCGCTGGAAAATACGCAGAACATTCAATGCCAGAAATAGTTCGCCAAGGATAGACTGCGCCTTTATCAAACCCTAGCTCTATAGCTCTTGCCCTTGCAAAAGGTAAAATCCGGTGACGATAAGCCAATAACGGTTCTGCCATTTTAGGCTGTGTCATTTGAACTAGGGGAAGCACATAAATTTCAGTATCCCAAAAATAGTGACCCCCATAGCCTTCACCTGACAATCCCTTAGCTGATATATTGGCATAAGCATCTGTTCCTGTTGACTGCAATATTTGATAGCGCATAAAGCGAAGTGTTTCTTGAATGCCCTCTTCTCCATCAATAAGAATATCAGATTGATTCCAGTAAGTTTCTAAGCTCTTCACTTGTTCCTTGCTGTAGTCTTCATACGTTAAATAAAGGCTATCATCAGCCAAACGGTTCACTTTTTCAATGGGATTTTGTTCCCTCAAGCTGTCTGTAAAATAACAGTGTTTTTCTAAAATAAACGTTTCTTTACCTTGAAAACAAGTCTCAATTGATTCATCAATAATGCGATGACTTATAGGCTCTGCCTTGTCTAATCTTCTACCTGATGGTAAGAGGACCTTGTAATCTACGATGGTTGCTTGATAAAGACCTGTATTTTGCGTTTCAAGCAAGGCAAAGATACGTTGCTTATCACTCGACAGTTCTTTGGTCTGCCAAAGTTTCTCACTTACACTGGATACCCTTGGATCTGAAGGATTGCCTTCATTCACTACATGTGTATCCACGCGACTTTTTAACGCAATCCCGCCATCATAAGTCACTTCAATTCGATAAATGAACGTATTTTTGTGATTAAGAGATGCCAAACGTTTAAAAACAAGGTGGGCTTTTTTACCAGACCGAGTTAAATAGTCATAGGACCGCACTGACTCCCCTTTGCGAAAATCAAGCACCCTCTTATAATGCTGTGTCTTTACTGGATCGAATAAAACGCGCTCCTCATCTAAATAGATTTCACAAGTTTGTGTATCAATTATTTTGGGTTGTTTATCTTGTAACGTTGGAAAACCATAAGCCGACTCTCCATATACAATGGGCATCCTATCATAAAGGCCATTAATATAAGCCCCTCTTACAGAAAGAGGAATGGTTTGACCATATCCCTCTTCAAAACAACCCCTTATCCCTACATAGCCATTCCCTACCGTGAAAAGGCTTTCTTCTACAAGGGCATTTGACGCTATAAATTCATTTTTCTCAAGTTGCCATAATGCCTTTTGATGGTCTTGAGAACTGACAAGATTAATCATATATTTCCATCCTCGTTTGTTTATTTTTCACCATCCATTCGGACACCTTCCATAAAGTATTTATTGAGAACAAAGTACAAAATAACAATCGGAATCAGTGATATCACACTGGCAGCCAAAACTTGATCCCACTGGGTAATACCAGAATATTGACTCATCATAGCTTGAATCCCTACTGTTAACGTATATTTTGAAACATCTTGTAGGTAAAGTTTTGGCTTTAAAAACTCATTCCAATAGCCTAAAAAGATAAAAATTGACTGCGTGGCAAGAGCTGGTTTGGACATTGGAAGTGCAATCCGAAAGAAAGACCCAATTCGACCTAGACCGTCAATATATGATGCTTCTTCAATATCTCTAGAATAATTCATGAAAAATTGTCTCATCATAAAAATATAAGTAGCATTCACTGCCGTTGGCAATATAATCGCCTGATAAGAATTGAGCATATGGAAGGTCTTGATAATCAAATAATTGGGAATGAGCAAAACCTGTGCAGGTACCATAATTGAAACGAGTACTAAATAAAAGATAGTCTGTCTGCCTTTAAATTGTAATCTTGCTAGAGCATATCCTGCCATTGAATTGAAAATAACATTCAAGGCAGTCCCAATAATGCAAACAAAGAAAGAATTGAAAATCCATTTCAAAAAGTTTTCATCAATACTTATTAATTTTACATAAGCATCTAAAGTTGGCGTCTTTGGTAAGAGAGACATATTGCCACCTGTGATTTCTTGATAGGATTTAAACGACCCTGAAACCGCCCATAAAAATGGAAAGAGTGTGATTACTGCATAAGCAATAAGGATCATATATAAGATTGGTTTAAAAGATTTTTTCATATTCTCCCACCTCTAATACATACTTTCAGACTTGTTAAATTTTTGAGCAATAAAAGACACCACAAAAATAGCAAGTGAAAGTAAAATAGACATTGCTGCCGCATAACCCATTGTATTGTTTTGACCAAAAGCATTTCTATAAATAAGCAGTGCAACAGTAAGTGTTGAATTTTCAGGCCCTCCAGATCCATTTGAGAAAATGTAGGCTTGATCGAACATTTGGAATGTCCCGATAATTCCCATGAGCATCACAAAAGTAGTTACTGGTTTTAAGAAAGGCACTGTTATCTTTAAAAATTTTTGAACACTATTAGCACCATCTACTTCCGCCGCTTCGTAAACTGACTTGGGTATGTCTTGAAGAGCTGCTAAATAAATAGTCATAAAAAAGGGCACAGTCGACCATATATTCATTGACATAATCACTTTTAATGCAAATTTAGCATTGTTCAAAAAATTAATTCTTTCATCGAGAATACCTATATTCATTGCTAAGTCATTGATTGGACCATTTAAGCTAAACAAAAACATAAAAATCATGGTAAGTGCTGCACTCGAAGTCAACGTAGGAAGAAAAAAGACATTTCTAAAAATCATTTTTCCTCTTAATTTACTGTTGAGAACCGACGCCATTACCATGGCTAAAAAGGTCTGTATTGGAACAACAATAGCAGCAAAAAAGGCTGTATTTTTAAATGCTACAAGGGACTTTTGATCTGTAAATAATCGCTTATAATTATCAAAACCAATAAATTTCATATAACCTGTAAAAAGATTTACTTTGTGAAATGAAATGTAGAGTGCGAAAATAATTGAAGCAAATACAAAAATACTCAAGATAAGGATTGTCGGTGTCAAAAAAGTCCATCCTTGTATAGCATCTTTCGTTTTCTTTTTCATATTCTCCATCCTTTGAAAGGAGAATAAATTTTTTATTCTCCTCTTACTTTAACAAAGTCTTTAATTTGATGTCTGCTTATTGATTGCTTTTGATAGTGGCATTGGCTTCTTCATCAATAAGTTTTAGCGCTTCATCCAAGGTACGATCACCAGTAACTACCGAGTTAATATAGTTTTTAAATTCATTATTAATCGTATCCATGTTGACGCCTTTTTGCCATGCAGTGGCATAATCTGCCGCTTTAATATGGGCTTTTTTGAGTGGATCTTCTCCTACATTAGTTGATTCAGTGACATCTTTTCTTGACGGTAAAACCCCTGCACCTGTAGTCCAGATAGTCATGCCCTCTTGTCCTGTTGCAAATTGAATAAATTGACTTGCTGCATCCACTTTTTCAGTTGCTGAATTAATACCATATCCTACTGTAAAGAACATCGATCCTTTTTCACCATTATAGTCAGGCACTTCAGTTGTTCCAAAATCAACATCAGGAAAATTGAGTTTTAAATGGCCCAGTTCCCAGTTTCCTTCAATCATTAATGCTGTTTTTTCATTACCAAAGGCATCGCCATTAGACCCTACGCCTAAATCTTGAGGTGTTACAACAAGTTTAGCTTTTGCCGCATCAAATAAAGGTTTAAGATTGGCTTCAACAGCAGGTGCAGATAAAGCTGAATAACCGTCTTCAGATAAAATATCTTGCCCGCCATTTTGAGCAATGTACATCAATCTTGCAAGGTCTTGATTATAAGTAAGTGCCGCTGTACCTTCTGGTAATTTAGCTTGAATACTTTCTAGAAATTCTGGAGACCATAAGTCTTCAAGTGAATCCGGCAATTCAGACTCATCTACCCACTTTTTATTGTAGTAAAGTGCTAAAGTTGAGTAGTCTTTACTCACTGCATAATATTGACCTTCATTTAAAAACGCATCTTTAAGAGGTTGATAAAATTGATCAAGTTCAAATGTATCAGGATCAAGTGGTAATAAAATGCCTTGAGAAATATAGAAAGGTGCCATATAGCCGTCTACATAAAAAACATCTGGTCCCTCTCCGCCTATCAAGGCTGCTTGTAATTCTGTGTTGTAATCTGAATAAACGCGATCAACCACTTCAATTCCCGTTTTTTCAGTAAAAGCTTTAGTCATTTCAGAAAAAGCAGCCGTTTCCGCTTCATTACCACCCCAACGGCCTACAACAATGGATTGAGGTTCTGAACCTGCATTGCTTGAATCTGAATGACTTCCCTTATCCGCATCTCCCGATGTTGATGAATCTCCGGTGGCTCCGCCACAACCGGTAAACATTAAAAGAACAACTAATAATACTGCTACCAAATGTTTCATCTTCATTATCTCTTCCTCCAACTCCTAATATTATTTTTATGATTAATGGTTCTGCCTTACCTCTTAAAAGTTAGACAGCTCCTCTTTAATCCGTTTATAATACTACCTGCCCATTTGATTCAAGTGGTATCGGGTGATCCTTTGTCATAACAATCACCTGATTTTTACCTTTGTTACTCAATGTCACTTTTTGGGAAAAATCTAACGTCTCTTTTTCAATCTCTATAATTATCGGATTGCCTTGCCATAATATCTCAAATTTTAATCGCTGCCACTGTTCAGGTAAACTTGGCTCAATTCTCAACATACCGTTGATATTTCTGACACCACCAAATCCATTGACAATACACTGCCACATGCCCCCAATTGAAGCTGCATGTAACCCTTGATCACTTGATGACATATTATCACCTAAGTCAATCCTTGCCGCCTTTTCAAAAAGACTATAGCCCAAGTTATATTTTTTCAAATCACACGCCAAAACACAATGAGTAGAAAGACTCAATGACGAATCATGCAAAGTTCTTGGTTCATAATAGTCAAAGTTGACTTGTTTCAATTCTGGCGTAAATAAATGTTCTAATAAATACATGAGAATCATAACATCCGCCTGTTTCGTCACTTGCATTTGATTAACCTGTTCTAAATTGTAATCCTTAAATAAAAGGCCTACTTTTCCTTTATTTTTATAAGGTCCTAAGTCAATATTTTTTTTCTGCAAGTACGTATCATCTTGTGGAATAATTTGATCTGCATTCGGTTGAGGTCTATAAATTAAATCAAGACGTTTCTGCCAAAAATGATAGTCTGCTTCAATCGTCATTTTATCACTTAACAGTTCTCGAAATGCGGGTTCATTTTCATAAAGGTGAATAACCAATTCTATATTCCAGTGAGCCATATAATTGGTAAAAGCATTATTGTTTACATGCTCTTTATACTCATCTGGCCCAACAACATCATTGATTTCATAACGATTTAAATTGGAATTCCATTCTAATCTTGAACACCAAAAGTTAGCTGTCTCTGCTAAAATTTCAAATCCGAAGTCTTCCATGAAGGGATGGTCACCTGTCACTTGATAATACTGCCAGACTGCATAAGCCACATCGGCTGTAATATGTTGTTCAATAAATCCTGACCAAATTTTAGTTCTTTCACCCGTTACTATATCGGCAGCTCCCCAAACGGGTGTCACTTCTCCATCTTCGATCCAAGCGGACTCCCAAGGATACATAGCCCCCTTATAACCATTGTCTCGCGCTTTCTGTCTGGCACTGTTTAAAGAATGATATCTATAAATTAAAAGTTGTCGTGCCACTTGAGGTTCAGAATAAATGAAATACGGTAAAATGAATATTTCTGTATCCCAAAAAGTATGCCCTTTATAACCTTCTCCCGAAAGTCCTTTTGCACCAATATTCATACGATTATCATGAGCTGGCGTCATTCCCTTGAGATGGAACTGAGCGAACCTAATCGCCAATTGGTCAAATGTAGCACCCTCTTTACCCTCAATGAGAATATCCTTTTCATCCCAAAATGTCTTCATCGCCTTGGCACTTTTTTCAAACCAAAGGTCATATCCCCATTGACCCACCGCTTCAATTTCAGACAATGCCCAATCATGTAAGTCACCTTTCAAATCACAGTCTCTAGAGGTATGATACATCGACAGTTTTTCAATAGTAAGTGTTTGTCCTTGAGGAATCGAGCATGCATATTCCCCCGCAATTTTACGTCTATCCATTGTCATAAAAGGTTTAAGATTCATTATTTCTTCGTTTAAGACAAATCGGTGAACAGTATGTGCATAAATTTCAATGTCAGATTCTGTTGTTTTCTGTTGCATTTCTTGTATTTTGCCATAATAAAAACGTTTATTCCCCTCGATAAAGTGCTGAACAGCTGAATTGGTTACCTGTCCATCAATCCCCGATACAATATTAATAGCCACTTCTTCAGAAAGAGGCGTTACTTTTACTTGCTGTCCCAAAAGATGCAAGTTATTGTGAGAAACAAATCGTTTGAATTCTATTTTATAAGTTTTGCCCAATGGGGATTGCCATTTGATTACTCTGTAAACTTCGCCATTCCATAAATGAAGTTCACGGCGATAGTCAATCACTCTTCCAGTGGTCAAACTAAACACTTCGTCATCTAAGATTAATTTAATCTGTGTTAAATCGGGCATGTTAGGAAGTTCAGTTACTTCTTCCTCACTAAAACGATTAAAAGTCCCTGAAATAAAAGTATTTCTCATTTCATCTAAGTAATGTTCTTCATGAGAAGAACGTATGCCCATATAACCATTGCCTAACGTCATAATTGCTTCATATTTTTTTAGATGATTGGCATGAAATTGGTTTTCAACGACCATCCAACTGTGATGATTCTTATCCTGATTACTATATTTCATTGTGTCTATTCCTCCATAAAGATTGAGTGATTTTACATCAGACCGAAACGTTTCGGATTTCAAGAATAAAAAAACGCTTCGAGCGTTCCGAAACGTTTCGGCTTTTCAATTATAACACTGTACACTTTCTCTTTCAAGTAATTTATGTTCTAAAATTAGCATTTTTTCATCGGGCTGATCTGTGATGATTTTATAAAGTTTTTCACCCGCTTTATAGCCCATAATATAAAAGTCTTGAGCTACTGTTGTCAACGGCGGATGAAGATATTCTGAAATTGGAATATTGTCATAACCAACAATAGAAATATCCTCTGGAATTCTAAGACCTAGCTTTCTAATGGCCTTCATCGCCCCCACAGCAATCATGTCACTGGCACAAAAAAGAGCCGTGATTCCCTTATTTTCTTTAAGTAAGTCAGATGTCACTTCAAAAGCTTTTTGTTCTTTATAATCACAATAAACAATCCAATTAGATTGAATTGCTAAATGATGTTCATTCAAAGCACGTACATAGCCTTTTAGCCTTTGACTTGATACCTCAGCTTCAGGTCGTCCATTAATCATTGCAATATTTTTATGCCCCTTCTGTATCAGATAGGAAACAGCATCATAGCTTCCAGCTACATTATCAACTGAAACACTTACAATACGATCATTGTCAGGTTGAACGCTGTCAATTAAGACACAGGGAATATCACTTTCTATCAATTCTTCAAAATAAGGGTCATCTGTTCTTAGTCCATTGAGAACAGCACCTCTTATATTGTGTTCTTTACAAAATTCAAAATAACTTTTTTCTTTTTGGTGTGCACTACTGGTAGTAAATAAAGCAATTTCGTAATTAACCTCTTCAGCAAATTGATACATCCCCGTTAACAATTGATAGATGATATTGTCTTTACCACCTTCTTTTTCAAGTCCAGAAATAATAATAGCTAAAGTATTGGTCGTTTGCTTAACCAGATTCTGAGCGGATCGATTAGGAACATACCCAATTTCTTTTGCAATTTTGCGAACCCGCTCTTTGGTGCTTTGACTTACATCGGAGTGATTATTAAGTGCTCTCGAGACCTGAGTGACTGAAATACCCGAAATACGCGAAATATCTTTAATTGTTGGCATTTAACCCTCCCATTCTCCACTTGATGTGTTTAATATGTTAATGCTATCCCAAAAGTTTAGTCAAGTCAATATTTTATTAGTCAAAAAAAAGCCAGCATCCTCATGGTTACTGACTTTTAGTCTTTAATGTTGTGATTAATGATAATGCGTTATGCCTTTTATTGATTACTCAAGTCTAAAATTTTCAAGTAAGATTCTCGCTTTTTCAAAATCATCTGCCCTTAAAGCATCTGAAATTTCAACTTCTACCGCCTTGTTCTTTTCTTGACTTTCAAGAACAGCTCGATCAAAATAGGCATCATAGACTTGTCTCTTAAACTTTTTCATTTTGACTTTACGCACCGTTTGATTTTCAAGCAAAAGGACATAATCCATACAATTAACAATGGATTGATAGTCATGTGAAATCATCAGAACAGCACCCTCATAAGCATTAATGGCCTCTTCAAGAGCCAGTTGTGAATATAAGTCCAAGTGACTTGTCGGCTCATCTAATAATAATAAGTTACCATTACTTGCTGAAAGCTTGGCAATTTGAAGGGTATTTTTTTCTCCACCTGATAAATCACCGATTTTTTGATGTACAAGTTCGCTGTTTAAACCAAACCCCCTCAAGTAGGATTCAGCTGCTGTATAAGTGTCAAACCCAAAATCCATCATTTCGTCAATCACGGTTTTATCTTCATTGAGTACTTCGCTTTGAATTTGTGAAAGATAGGCTATCTTCGTATGATCGTTCACTTGAATACTTTTCTTATCATGGCTGAAAATATCACGCATTAATGTCGTTTTACCCGTTCCATTGTCTCCGACTAAGGCAATCTTTTCACCTTCTTTGATCTCAAAGGAAACATGATCAAGCAAAAGCTCATCAAAGCCCACTTGGTAATCTTTTAATGCGACTAAGATTTCGCCTTCACTTTCAGTCTCTTCAATGTCTATTGAGCTCAACTCAAGGGCTCTTTTTTTATTTTCAATATAAGGTGCCTGTGTTTGTTTTTCAAGAAGCCTTTCTTGAATTTTCACACGTGCTTTAAGCGACTTTCCTCTTGCCTTTTCTGTATTAAAAGTTGCAATCATCCTTAGGCGATCAATTAATACTGCATTTCTAGCAATTTCTGCTTCATCTTCGAGTGCCGCTTCAAGTTGATCTATCTTCTCTTCTAGCAATTTATAGTTATAAACCCTATAAGTGCCTTCAACTTCTCTGATTTTCTGGTTTTCTAAATGCCATATTTTATTAAAGCAATGTTCTAATAAATAGCGATTATGAGTGACCACCAAAAGTGTACCCTTATGGTAGTTAATGAGCTTTTTAAGTGCTAGTAGATTTTTAAAATCTAAAAAGACGTCTGGTTCATCCATAATCACAAGATCAGGACTGGTAAGAAGTTCTCTGATAATTTGAATGAGCTTAAATTCACCACCACTGAGTTTAGTAACGTTCATATTTTTGTAGGTCTCTAAACCGGCAAGTCCCAGTTGAATATTAATTTGACTTTCATAGCCATCGCCACCTATCGCATTAAAAGTGTCCAGTGCCACTTGATAAGCTTCCATCACTGACTCCAAATCTTCAGTGGTTGCCATTTCATCGCAAAGTCTTTCTATCTCCGATTGACAATCCATATAGCGTTTAGCAATATAGTCAAAAACAGATAAATCATCCGCTTCTGTTACCTCTGAAAACTGACTGACATAGCCAATATTCCCTTCTGTTTCTAAAATCACTTTACCGTCATACATCACTGATTCTGGATCAATAATCATTTTGATAAGGGTACTTTTACCCGATCCACTGGCACCCATAAAGGCACAGTGTTCTCCTCTTTCAAGTGTCAATGAGACTTCATCATAAAGGTCTTTCTGTGGATAACCATATGACATTTTTTCAATTGTTAACATTCTTCATTAGCTCCATTTCTTATTGCCCAACGCATTTTGGTTGATTTAGCTCTCGGATTTCTGTGGCACTCTTCTTGTGACGGTCTAACGACCCGTCTTGCAACTTCACTATAAACGCCTTCTTTTTGCAAGGCTTTAAACGATTTTTTGACCAAAACATCTTCACCCGAATGAAAGGTCAATATTGCAATACGTCCACCAGGTGCCATAACGTTTGGTAATTTTTCTAAGAAAGAATACAGTACTTCAAACTCATCATTGACATCAATTCTAATGGCTTGAAAAGTTCTTTGACACGCTTTCTTAATCAACTGCTCGCCCTCTTTTTTCCCTTTTTCTTTTAATAAAAATTGGAGTGCTTTTTCTATATGTTGTCTAAGCTGACTCGTCGTTTCAAATCGATTTCCACCCTTAGTATAGGAAGAAAGTTCCTTTGCAATTTCAGCAGCATAGGGCTCATCTGAATTTTCAATCAGCATGCCTTCTAATTCTTTCCTCGTAAGTTGTGATAATCTTTCTGAAGCAGGTATCCCCTTATCAGGATTCAGTCTTAAATCAAGTGGTCCTTCTGTCTTATAAGAAAACCCTCTATCAGGATTATCAATTTGCATAGAAGATACACCTAAATCAGCTAATACAAAATCAAGAGGACCCGATTCTGCTACAACCTCATCAATATTGGCAAAATTAAGGTGTTTAACCGTTAATCTTTCTTCACCAAAACCTTTATCTGCTAAGCGTTTTTTAGTTTTCTCCATTTCAATGGGATCTACATCGAGTCCATAAATATGACCCTGATCCCCCAATTGTTCTAGCATTTTAAGCGTATGACCACCATAACCTAAAGTCGCATCTAGTCCCACTTGGCCGGGCTTGATTTGTAAAAAATCTAGTATTTCATCGACCATTATGGAGAGATGCATGCCAGCTGGAGTTGAACCTTTACTGATGACTTTCTCAATAGTTGCTTTATATTTTTCAGGATTGTGTTCTTTATATTTTTCTTTGTAGGTTTTAGGATGTGTCCCCTTGTACCTCACACGACGTTTGTGGGGTTTATCGGGTTTATTTTGATTTTGATCCATCTTGACCTCATTTCATTAATCTCATTTATTCTCATTTGATAGCATGAAGAAAAATGGCACAAACTCTGTGCCATTTGTTTTCTCATTATACCATGTTCTCTTAAAATGGTTGAGCGATTTTATCAATTTATCTGTCTTTATTTTCTGGCTTCTTAATTTTCTTTATCACTAAGCGAATAAGAAAGAGGATAATAAAGAGAGTCATTATGACCAAAAGAACAATAAAGATACCACTTACTAACAACGTTACAATCCACATTAAAGTTTGATCTTGGGTTTTACTGACAGGGTTGCCTTCGTCATCTTGTCTTGTATAATGTACGGTCTCTTGATCATACATAGCAAATGAAAAAGTCTCTTGATCAAACTGATTCATACTACAAGTGTAAACGCCTTCTGCTTCTATAAAGTCAAGTGTCGATTCTACAAGGTAGGGCTTTCCAAATTCAGCTTCCCAATTAGGAATCACCTTGATGGTCATCGTCCCTTGAAGGGGATCTAAGGCTTTGAAATTAGGTTTGTGAACTCTATAACGGTCTATCCACCGATCCGTTATCTCTGCTGATGTATAGGGATAAAGATTTTGTTCAACGCTGATGGTCGTCTCGCCTGATTCAAGTTTCAGAGTACTTAATAGTCCCCTAATATTGTAGGCTTTGAGTCTATCATCCGTGTTTAAGACTTCATATTGTCCTTGAAAGATCTTCTCTATCTTATCTTGGAGTAGTTGGTTATCTATTGCTGCTTGGTCACGATCCTTATCCGCTAAATAATTGCCTACCCCAACAATTTCACCTTCTTGTTCTTCCTCATTCACTTTTATAGTGGGCATTAAGTCGCTTGCTAAAATACTTTGGGCTGGTAAGGCATAAGGCATAAGTATTTGATAAGTGCCTGACGCTTTAGCCTGAACAGTATAAGATAAAGTCATATGGGGTTGATGATTTAAGTCAAAAATAAGATTGGTTGCTTCTAACGTCACCTCATTCGTTGCTTCCATTTGTAACCCATAGATTTCTCCATTGTACTCATAAAGTGTCATATTTTCGGCTGCATTTGAAGCAATTGGGGTCAAATAGAGTAAAAGAAATAAGCTTAATAAAACTTTATTTTTCATCTCCACCTCTTCTCATTTATATAGAAGGGAAAATTTTTCCCTCCTATATTGATCATGATGACTATTTATGGTAAATAATACCCTCTATATTGACTTTGGCCTTCTAAACCTCTCCTACTGATTGAATACGGCGTAATAAAGATAAAATTAGCATCAACAATACTTTCACTGGTACTTATGGTCTCGGATATTGGCAAAATGAGATACTTAGAATCATTATAAAGCGTGCTATCTGATGGATAAGTGTGATTATCTATTGGTGTGACTGTAAAAGTATAGCTTGAAGCTTTTGGAATTTCAATTTCCATATAAGAAGGTGAAGGGTCATAATCAACATGCGTTCCATTGATCGTTACCTTTGCTCCTTTTTCAGTATTTAACAACGTTTGGTAATGGTATTGAACAATTTTCAATTTCACGATTACAGTTTCTTCCACAGGCGTTGCTGGCGTTGATGGCGTTTCTGGTGGTGAAGGATTGTCAGGCGGCGCAGGTGTGTTATCTGTTTCACTGTTATCAATCGTTTCAGGCAATGGCGTCAATGCCAATTGAATGACAGATGTCTCTTTCAGTGCATTTTTACCCCAGCCTGAACCTTCAAAGGTCAAGTAACCATCTGATGACACATTAAAATTAATTGGATATCCTGTAATAATTAATTCTTGTGTATAAGGGTCAAATTCACAATTGGCCAATGTCTCTAAATGATAAGGAATAAAGTCACTTGTAACAATATCTCTTATTTCGACTGGTAATCTTAAAATAGTCTCATTCTTCTTTTCTTCCTCTTGTAATGCCCTTAAACCAACACTTAAATACTGTCCGACAATATCTTCATAGTACCACACACTTTCATAATATTCATAACCTACTGATGTCACTTTTATCCAATACTTGTCTTGCTTAGGTAATGTAATTTCATTAGAGTTACCATATATAACATAGGCTCTACCATCAATTTCAAATGTTGTCTCAATTGCTTTTTCAGTATCATAGTCAACGACACTGATATTGAGAACAACATTTTCCGGATCTTCTGGTGTTGCTTCAGCGATGTCGTTTGTTGGCGGCGTATCTTTTTCCGTTTCTTGATTGGATGCTTCAGGGTTCTCTTCTTTTATAGGTTCATCCTCAACTACTTCTTCCTCCTCTTCAATGGCTTCTTCCTCGGTTTCTTCTACCTTCTCAGCTTCTTCATCAATGTCAAATTCAACATAGTTATCTGGGATTTTGATGTGAACGCTAGCATAGGACGGTAGACTTGAACTCATTTGAGCTTTCACACTTTGATGCCCATTATGAACAGGAACTATTGCTTCCACATAATTAAGATCGGCTCCAGACATTAATACATCAATGGGCTTGTAATAGAATTGGTGATGATCGACACGTTTATAAACCTCTGATTCTTGACTTGATAAATAATATTTGTCATGAACATCCCCCACACGTGTTACAACATTATCCATCGTGAAAAAACCTTGATACTCGCTTGGAAGGTCAAAATAAATATCAAAATACTTGTCTGAATACAACTCATTCTCAAGTTGAGTCAATGCTTTCGCCAATTCAATTTCGGTCATTTTCTTGTTGTAATCTCTGAGTTTTTCCATGGCAGGATAAACACGTGACTCATACATACGTTTCAAATTGTTTTCAACAATTTTACGTTTCAACTCTTCTGAAATGCCTCCCATAGATAATTTATCACGCTCTTGAATTAAAGACGCTAATTCTGCTTCATTGCTCCAAAGTTGATTCATATAATCATACACGAAAGTATGCACTGCTTGACTTGGACTTTCTCCGTAAGGTGTCTTTTCAACGATAACTGCCAATTGATCTCGCCACCAAGTCAACGACTTACCCCCTTTAACTGTAAAGTAATAATCTTTATACATATCATCCCATGCTTTTTCATTACCACTTATAGCAGCATCAATAAATTGATTAAGTGATTTTTCTATAAAAAAAGTCCCAATCCCTGCTAATTTACTTGAGTAATTCCCTAGGAGTTGTCCGACGGCATTATCATAAACATCTTTGCCTAAATCCATGATGGTTTTCCTGTTTTGATAAGATTCTTTGTCAGAAATCGAATTGAGTGCCTGAACGTATTTGACTAAAAAACTGCCTTTACTATACGTTTTACAAACTTCTCCAAATGTTTTAAACTGATATACTTTTGAATCAATAACGGCTTGTGAAATATCATCAGGAATAAATTTTGAAGTATTGCTAAAAGCCGCATTCAGATGTGAAATAGCCATTGTAATTAATGCCTTATCTGATAAATCGCTTTGAACTGGCTGACTAATAATCTTTTGAATGTCTTGACTGGACAATGTCTGTTTTGAACTTACTTTTCTATCAATACCTGTCACAATAGCATACTTGGATAGATGATCCGTGAATAAGGTCACTGTATTCTCAGTCGTGTCCACTTCATAATAGGTATATTCCCACTGATTGACACTTGGATCATAATAAAGTGCCCCTATATGAGACGCTTCATCAACCGCTTCTGGAAAGTCTTCATCATTATAATTGAATTTAATCTTGATGATATCATTAAGCTCATGTTTGTCCCCTATCTCAATATTAAAAACATAGGATTCTATAGCTGTTCCTAAATCATCCTGTTTTAGAGTCTCTTCTATTTGATTCATCGTAAATGTTTCTTGTGAATCTATCAAATCTTCTGGGAGAATAACTTCTCCTGTCGCCCCTTCATTCAGTAAAATGACTTGAGTATCAGGTGTAATCACTTGCGTCTCGTCAAGCCATGAACTTTCGTCATTAATATTAACGTCTGGTACAGTTTGATGTTCCGGAATCACTTGATTCACATCCTCTGTCTCTTTCTCATGATTTGAACTAAGAGGATTTTCTATTTCTTTCTCTTTCGGCGGAACTTCCACTTGTTGTTCTTGACTACCCACAGGAAAAAGCGAGCACCCCGAACCCATCGCCATACTTATGACTAGCACAAGTACCAATAACGTATAAACAAATCTCTTTTTTTTCACCCTTTTTCTCCTTTCTAATTACTAAGATTCAAAACTAGCTTACTCATTTTTCTTTCTAGTGTACTTAATCCCTGTTGTTATTTTGAAGTTTTCCTCTGCTTAGTACCTTGTATCAGGTAACACGGTTATGATAGCTTTTTCAAAATAATCACTAGCAAAATTTATTGATTTCCTACACCTTTTATAGGCTAATCCTACCTCTAAAAAGGCAAAAAAAAATCACCAATTAGGGGTGATTTTTATAAAATAGTACCATTTTAACTTAATTGATTCATTTTTTATCTTTTCATTTGATTTTGTCGGTAGTCATCAATCATTTTTTTCAGTTCATTCCTACTGTTAATTTCAAGTTTAGTGTAGCCATTCTTGATGTGTGTCCTTACTGTATTTTGGCTAATATAAAGTTTCTCTGAAATGGCTTGAGCAGAATCTGCATGATAGTAATAATATAGAACTTCTTTTTCTCTTTTGGTTAAAGTTTCTAAAGGGGCCATTTTATTAAATATATCCAGTGGCAATTTTTGATATTTGACCACTTCTTTATAAGCTACTTTTTCATGTTTTTCATTTAATGACTCCGTCTTTAAAAATTGAAATACCAGTCCGGTGATTAAGGGAACAAATGAAACGGGACCAAAATAGATCGTTGGCAAGCCACTGATTATAATGCGATTGGCTATCAAACTGCCTGATAGAACTCCTAAAAGTATGAAAATTATGCCATAACCAAAAACATGGGGCATTTTCGTTTTATGCGCTAATCGCCAAGCATATGAGAACCCCCACACGTTAACAAAGGCCCATCCTATCTGCAAGAATGTTTGTACAATGAAATAATTAGCACCTGTTAAAGGCAATAAGAAGAAGGCAAAAGCAATCGTCAAGGTCAATAACCCCATTAGTAAGTTCAGTGTATTTCCTATTTTTTTACCCATCCAACCTGCAAGAGGAAGAAAGAGTACAAGTGGAAGGACATTATAATAGCGATCAATCATTGCATATTTTTCAAGGTATGGATAGATTCCCGCATAACTTATGCCACCACCAATATAGACTAAATAAATTGAAATAAAGGCGAGAAGGGTTTCCTTTGCCCATGCCTTTTTTTCATCATTCAACTTAATCGACTTGAGCACCTCTAATTTTATGGTATATAAATATAAGCTGCACATTCCTAAAGTTATCATAGACAATATCAACAGTGCCAACTGTCGATTCATAAAAGGCTCCAGAAAATTAATAAGATAGAGGGTTGAAAAGGCAATTATAAATGAAAAAGCCATCATAGGTTCACTCCATTTAACCGACACTTGTTGGAACACGTAGAGAGTAAAACTTCGGCAAATAGTTGCAACTCCAAATGAAAATACAAAGAGCTCTACAAGATTAAAACTATATCTAGAAGGCAATACTATCAAACCGCAAGCGGCTAAAAGAATAAGCCCAACAAGCAGTTTCGGTGATAACTTATAAATATAAGGATTAATAAAAGCTAAAATAAAAGCAATCATGGCTAATAAGGTATAATAGAATGCGTTTCCAAAACAAATGGTCCCCAACAAAGGTCCAAACAAGGCAAAGCTTATTACACAACTATATGCCATCCCAAATAATAAACTCAGTTTCATTTCCTTTTTCATATGTAATTCCTTTTAAGATTTTTTACTTTCCCCATTTCTATTGTACCAAATCAAGTGTTCTCTAACCACCTTTTAGAACCGACAAAAATAGGAACCTTAAAGATTGAACTTTAAGATTCCTATTTGAAATATCCCTTTATGAGTTAAATTACCTTAACCCAATGCCACGTCTAAAACCATCATTACAGCAAAACCAACCATGCAACCAATTGTTGCAACATCTGTCTTAGAGCCACCTTCTTCTCTCTGTGCTTCAGGAATCAGCTCTTCAACTACGACATAAATCATAGCACCTGCTGCAAAAGCTAGGGCATAAGGTAATAAATGTTGCATTCTAACGACTGCAAATGCTCCAATTACACCTGCTATCGGTTCAACAATCCCTGATGCTTGTCCATATAAGAAAGCCTTTTTACGGCTAAAACCTTCTCTTCTAAGTGGAATAGAAACGGCTGCACCTTCGGGAAAGTTTTGTAACCCAATTCCAAGTGCGAGTGCCATTGCCCCTGCAAGTGTTGCCGTTGTACCAACGCCTGCTGATACTGCCCCAAAAGCAACGCCAACTGCTAATCCTTCTGGGATATTGTGAAGGGTAATTGCCAACACTAATAAGACACTGCGTTGCCAATTGGTTTTAATCCCTTCTGCTTCATTGGTTTCAAGTCCCATATGTAAATGGGGGAGTAATTTATCTACTAAATAAAGAAAACCACCGCCAACTAGAAAACCTACTGCCGCCGTTACAAAAGCAATTTGACCCAATTCCTCTGCCATCTCAATCCCAGGTGCTAAAAGTGACCAGAAACTAGCTGCAATCATAACCCCTGCTGCAAATCCTAACATCCCATTGAGTACCGTTTTATTGATCGTTTTAAAGAAAAAGACAAGTGCTGCTCCCAGCGCCGTGACTGCCCATGTAAAAATTGTCGCAAGTAGTGCTTGCTGTACAGGTCCAAACTGACTTAACCACTCTAACATATATTCCCTCCGTTTTTTAAAATTTCATCACCTCATTAATGATTCTTTACCATTCATGAGATGTTCTATAATCAATCTACTTGCTATATACATGCCCCACATTAATCCTTTCTAATCAAACATTAGTCTTATTAACATAAATTAATTTAAAATCAAAAACGCCCCTGTCCATTTCCTCATGGACAAGGACGTTTAAAAAAGTGCCTTTCACAATACAATCACTCTATTGTGATTGTTCCGCTACTTGCTTTAGAGCCATATCAAAATAGGCTTGGCTTTGTGCACCGGATATAGCAAATTTATCATTGATAATAAAATAAGGCACTGATGTTATTCCTTTAGAAGCTGCAAGGGCCTGATCTTTCATCACTTGTTCTGTATAAATGCCTTGATCCAGAACTTTTTTAACCGCTTGCCCCTCAAGGCCTACTTGTTCTGCTAAAACAATCAGATTCTCTTTAATACCTATATCAATACCATTTTCAAAATAAGCTGAAAAAAGTGCTTCAGCCATTTCTTTCTCTTGTCCACTCTCTTCTGCAAAACGGGTCAACTCATGTGCCATACGTGTATTATTAGATTTCATATTATCAAAATCATAATTTAAACCACTTTTTTGGGCTTCTTCAGCAATGTGCTGATTATTAGCTACAGCTTGATCATAAGTCAACTGATATTTTTCAGCCAGAAGCGTATGAATATTTTTATCGGGATGTGCTGTTGCTTGAGGATTAAGTTGAAAATTTCTAAAAACTACTTCTACATCCTCTATCTTATTATTTTCAATTGCTTTCAACGCCCTTGTTTCACCAATATAGCAAAATGGACAAGCAAAATCACTCCATATTTCTATTTTCATAAAAACCTCCTTGGTTCTATCGTTGCTATTCTTGTATAATTCTATTTACAGAAGTATAACTTAGTTGATAAATCATATCAATTAATCTCCTGTAAACTTTTTTTGAATATAAAAAGAATCGGTCGCTCAATGGACCGATCTCTTGATTTTTATAGATAATCCTTCTACTTAAAACGTTTCTGCTAACTGCTCTGCTCTATTAATACCTTCTGCTACAATCCCATCAATATCAGCACCAATAACATCGAGGCCTTCAACGGCTACAGTTGTAAAGTCTTCAATTCCTAAGAACGCAAAAATCACTCTAAGGTAACGTTCTCCCATTTCTAATTGTGCAGCTGGACCTTCTGAATACTGACCCCCACGTGCTGTAATAAAAGCTGCTTTTCTACCACTACAGAGGCCTACTGCTCCATTTTCAGTATATTTAAAGGTCACCCCTGTCACACTGATATAGTCAATGTAAGCTTTAAGTTTAGCCGGAATACTTAAATTCCAGAGTGGTGCGGCTACAACATATTTATCCACTTCTGCAAACTGGTAAGCATATTTTAAAATCGAATGTTGACGACTTTCTTCATTTTTGGGTCCAAAAACAGCAGCTAAATCTTGACCGTGTAAGAAATCAATTTCTTCATCGTATAAGTCAAGAGTAATGATTTCATCTTGTGGATTTTCTTTTTTATATTTTTCAATAAAGGCGTCTGAAACTTTATAACTTCTTGATTCACCTTCTGGCTTAATATTCGCTTTAATGTAAAGTACTTTACTCATTTGTCTTCCTCCTTGATTATAATAATGCTTTCAATTATCATACCCGTAATGGTTTATTTTTGATTGACTTGGTATTCAATGATTACTTTAATCTGTAGTTCCTATTATATTCTAATTGATAATCATTATCAACTAAAAGGATTTTTATTTACAATCTTCAATAATTATTAACTTTTTCTTTTATTGCAATTCAAGGTTACGCCTATAAAGTTAATCGCTTGTCATCACAGTCTAATAGGGGATATTCCGTTGATAAGCGTTCACCATTTAATTGCCTATTCTCCCTTCAGCATTAATTGTATCATCTTGGATTTATCCAAAGGTCGATTTAATAAATAGCCTTGTAAATAATCGCATGATTCTGCTTGGAGATATGCAAGTTGTATTGGTGTCTCAACACCTTCAGCCACAACTTTCATATTTAAAGCATGTGCCATCTTAATAATTGCCCTTATCACTTCATTTTTATCATTTCCCTGCTCTATGGCGCTGACAAATAACTGATCAATTTTAAGAATATCTATAGGCAATCCCATTAGATAACTCAGTGACGCATAGCCTGTTCCAAAATCATCCATAGCAATTCGTATACCTAATTCTTGTAGCGTTTTTATATCTGCGATTACCTTATCCTTATCTAAAATAAACACAGATTCAGTAATTTCAAATTCTAAGTAATGAGGGTTAACTGCTGTTTCGTTAAGTATTGCTCTTACACGATCAATAAAGTCGTGCTCTCTCATTTGAATCGCTGAAATGTTAACGGCAATAAGAATATCTTCAATCCCTTCATCTGCGATACGATTAATTTGTCGACAAGCTTCTCTTAAAACCCATTCACCAATATCGATAATCAATCCTGTTTCTTCTGCAAAGGGAATAAAGTCAGCAGGAGAAACTCTACATTTATCCTTGTTCTCCCATCGGATTAATGCTTCAAAACTAACGAGTTTTTGATTTTTAGTCTCATAGAGTGGCTGGTATTCTAGATAAAATTCCTCATTAACAAGTGCAGACTGTAGTTTCTCTTCCATTTCAATTCTATACAATATAGCTTCTTTCATTGCTTTCTCAAAAAACTGTACATTATTTTTTCCCATATCTTTTGCCTTATACATGGCTGTATCGGCAGCTTTCAATAGTTCCTCTACATTGGATCCATCTACGGGATACATGGCAATCCCAAAGCTCGCTGAAATACTAATTTTGACTGAGTTAATCATGAAAATATCATTAAACACATCGCAAATCTCCTGGACATAGGTAAGTAGATCTTCCTCTGACAAGTGTCTTCTGATAATTAATGCCAATTCATCGCCACCTAAACGCCCGATAACGTCTTTAGCATGTATACTTGCTTGTAGCCTTTTAGACACTTCAACCAATAATTTATCACCTGAACTATGCCCCATTGAATCATTGACTTTCTTGAAATTATCCAAGTCAATAAATACCACTGAAAATTTTAGATGTCCGTCTATGTTTGAATCAACCAATATATTAAGTTGTTCTATAATCATTTCACGATTAGGGAGTTGGGTTAATGGATCATGATAAGCCAAATATTCTAGTTTTTCTTTATTGGCATTAATTTCATCGTTGTATAGATGAAGTTTCTCATTTTGATCACGTAGTTCTTCTTCCGTTGCAGATATTTCTTCATAAAGAGAGGTAATCTCATCGTTTTTGTCTATCAATTGTCGGTATTCACGGATCTTCGTCTCACTAATCACTTTGTAAAGGCGATTCACAATAAAGCCACTAAAAAAAACTAACGACAACATGACAGCCAATGAAAAATAAAAAGAATAATCCACTATAATCACATCTTGTGGATCAACTATTATTGAGACTCCCAAGAGAATGGCTGTAATGCCCATCATATAAAAATGCAATACCGATCGACTACTCATGTTAAAGAAAATACTAATAATGACAATTGTAAACCAAAAAAGTACCTTAACCTTAAGATAAAATACATAATAGGTTATCAAAAAAGAAATGACATACAAAATAGAAATAAAATGCAATTGTTGAGTACTAGTCATCCGCTTATTTCTTGAAATTATAAAAATGGCTACCGCAATCCCTAAAAGACTCATTGAAAATATTACACTCTTGATGGGGGATATACCCCATTTAAGGCTTAGCGGCACTGATATAATTGAAATAAGTATAAACATCAATAAATTAACACCTGATATCAGCTGGAGCTCATACTTTTCCATTTCTTTAACCTCGACTGAAAAAACAATTTTTTCCAATCGCCGTTGATATTCTGCTTTAATTGATTGTATCATTTTCATCATTATTCACACCTGTTTATTATATTTATTTTCCCTCATCTTAACATAAATAATCAGTGTTTTATATGATTTACAGCTCTTTTAATCAAAATAACATTTGCTTAAAAAAACCACTCATTCGTCAATCTCGCCTTGACTAATGAGTGGCTTCTATTTGAATTTTTATAAGTCATGTGTTTCAAGATAAGTTCTTATTTCTTCAAAAATCGTTTTAACAGATGACATCGTCTTTACCTTATCCACATTTGCTCCTGAGAAAATAAGGCCTTCATCTACATTACCCTCAACCGCATTGATAAGTGCCTGCGAAATACAATAGGGCGTCGTCCGCGGATCACAAGTCTTGATACAATTAACACATCTCTCAATAGGTGGTCGATTGCCTGCCATCACTTGATTTAAAAAGGGATTACTAAGGGCACGTCCGGGCATGCCAACAGGACTAATAATCGTTTTAACATCATTAGTGCCTGCATTAATGTAGGCTTGTTTAAAAGCATCACTTGCATCACACTCTTCCGTCGCAACAAATCGAGTCGCCATTTGAACACCGTCTCCCCCTTCTCTAAGAACTTGAATCATATCTGCACCATCAAAAATTCCGCCTGCTACAATTAGAGGAATTGATTTGTTATATTTGGCTTCATAAGGTTGTAAAAGTGCTTTTATTTCCGTGACCACCTTAGGCATGTCATAGTGATTACTTTCAATGTCTTCTACAGAAAATCCAAGATGTCCCCCTGCCTTTATGCCTTCTAATACAATAGCATCCGGAGCATACTGGTATTTTTTATCCCATACTTTGGTAATTAATCGGGCAGCTTTGGTGCTTGAAATGATCGGCGCAATTTTGGTAGAAGTTCCCTTGACAAATTGAGGGAGTTCAGTGGGAATTCCTGCTCCTGATACTATAATATCTACACCTTCTTTGACCGCTTCTTTCACATGTTCTGCATAGCGATTCATGGCTACCATGAAATTAACCCCCACAAGACCATTTTGAGTAAGGGCCTTTGCTTTTCGAATTTCATTTCTTAACCCTCTCAAATTAGCTTCAAGCATATTCTCAAAAAAATCAGCTTCTTTGAAACCTAAATTAACACCTGAAATAACACCCAGTCCTCCAGCATTGGTTACAGCCGCTGCAAGATTTGCCCGAGTTACTCCAATTCCCATTGCTCCAAGAAGAATAGGCACTTCTATTTTTAAATCACCTATTTTAAGTGATGGCATTTGCATAGATACCTCCTCAAATTAAATAGTTTGATATTCAAACAATATTGCTTGTATCATATAATACTTTCTCTCATATCTCAATACACCCGTAAAGAACTCTATAAAAAATTCATTTTATTTAGAAAAACTTTATAATTTTTGTCTTAAAATGCTATTTATGTTTCATACCCCACCGGTTGGGTATAATGGTATATCGATAATAAAAAATTAGAGGAGGCATCTATGTCACTTATCTCAAAAGTTCTCATCGCACTCATTGCTTTAGAACACATTTATATTCTTTATATTGAAATGTTCGCATGGACAACATTAGGAAAAAAAATTTCACCTCAGTCTCGAACTGATTTTTACACGATTACAAAATCAATGGCCGCTAATCAAGGCCTATATAATGCATTTATTGTTGCTGGCCTTATTTGGTCTTTGATTATTAAAGATCCTCTTTGGAGTCATAATATCGGTCTCTTTTTCACAGCTTGTATCTTCATAGCAGGCTCTTTTGGCGGCTTAACTACGTCTAAAGGCATTTTTCTTAAACAAGGTCTTCCAGCACTTATTACTTTAGTGGCATTGATTATCACATAGCCTCTTCGTATTTTATTGAACTATTTTAAAAAATAACCCTCTATCGAAAAAGGAGATTTAACATGAACCCAACTATTAATACTATTCAAAATCACCGTTCTATACGTGATTTTTCAGATCAGCCCTTAACAGAAGAACAAATCAATGCAATTGTCGCATCTGCACAATCTATGCCTAATTCTATTAATGGACAACAAACTTCCGTTATTGTCGTAACAGATCCTGATATAAAGGCTCAACTTTCTGAATTTGCAGGTCATCAAACATGGATTAAACAAGCACCTGTCTTTATGGTTTTTGTCATTGATTTTTATAAAACGCATTTAGCTGCTCAAAAAAATGACTTCCACCAAGTCATTCATGAAAGTGTCGAAGGCACGCTTGCTGGCAGTGTAGACGCTGGGCTGAATCTAGGTGGAGCCATTATTGCTGCTGAATCTATGGGTCTTGGTATCGTCCCTATTGGCGGCGTCCGTCGTGACCCTCAAGCAGTCATTGATTTATTAGAATTACCTGAATTCACTTACCCCGTAGCAGGGCTTGCTATTGGCGTTCCAAATTCACTTTCTCACCAAAAACCTCGCTTGCCTCTAAAAGCTTTCTATCATAAAGACAAATATGAAAAAGAAGGTCTTGAAGCAGTCATTGATCAATATGATGACCAAATGGCGACTTACCTTAAAGGCATCAACCGTGAACAAGAAGTCAACTGGAGTTATAACACTTCAAATTTATATCAATCTGTTTATTATCCAAAAGTGTACCCTACTATGAAAAAACAAGGGTTTAACAACGATAAATAAACCTTACAGCCCCATCTAAAATGATTTCAACCTCAAAAAAACGTTAGGTCACTAAATGAGTGACCTAACGTTTTTGAGGTTTGTCTATTGCTTTTCTGCATATAAGTTTGTAATCCTTTTGCACATGCTTGAAAAGGTATGTACTTCTTCTTCTGTCAAAGCTTCTTCAATAAGATTCATTATCTCATTGCCAAAATCTTCAACACGATTTAAAAAAGCTTTTCCTTCATTCGTCAGTACAATATTATAAAACCGTCGGTCCTTGGTCTGCCTTTCCTGAACAACAAACGCTTTCTCAAGTAGACGCTTGGTTAATTTTGAAATACCGGATTGTGAAATACCTCTCATTTCAGCGAGTTCTTTCGTCGTTTTTGGCCCTTGTTTATGGAGTGTATCCAATATATAATACTGCGCCGTTGAAACCCCTTCAACATTGAACCGATTAGAATCAGATACAATCATACATTGGAAAGGCACATAACCTTCCTCTAGTTCTTTTATAGCCATCAGATAACCTCCTATTTTAGATTCATATACGTTCTCAAGTGATTTCCCGTTAAAGAATCTGGACAATGCATTAAATCTTTCGGTAAACCTGTGAACATAATTTCACCACCATCTTGTCCTGCGTAAGGCCCAATGTCAATAATCCAGTCCGCTTGGCTTATAATGTCCAACTGGTGTTCTATAACAATAAGTGTGGCATTTTGTTCTACAAGGCGATTCATTACTTGCATTAATTGTTTGATATCCGCCATGTGCAAACCTGTTGAAGGCTCATCCAATACATAAATTTGACCTGTATTTTCAAGTTCAGCCGCAAGTTTAAGCCGCTGTAACTCCCCACCTGACAAGGTATTCAGTGGTTGTCCCAAAGCAACATAAGTAATACCAACGTCCGACAGCTGCTTAAGTTTTTTTACAATTGGCTTTTCTTCAAAAAAGTCAAGCGCTTCTGTCACCGTCATTTTAAGAACATCCGCAATATTTTTACCTCTTAGCTGGTAGGAAAGCACTTCATCTGTATAACGATCACCATGACACGCCTCACATTGCCTTACAATTGTATCCATAAAGGCCAAATCAGTATAAGTGACCCCTAAACCTTTACAAGCAGGACAAGCACCTTTTGAATTAAAACTAAATAAAGAAGCATTCACACCATTAGCTTTGGCAAAACATTTTCTAATGCTGTCAAAAATGCCTACAAAAGTTGCAATATTAGACCGTTTAGATGCCTGAATCCCCTTCTGGTCAATAAAAACAATTTCAGGATACTTCTGTGCCAAAACCTCGTTAATAAGTGTACTCTTTCCTGAACCTGCAACTCCCGTAACAAGGGTCATCACACCTATCGGGATTTCAACTGAAACATTTTTTAAATTATGCAAACACGCATTCTCAATAGAAAGCCAGCCCTTAGGAGTCCGCGTAATTGGCTTAATTTGAGGACAATACGATAAATACTTTCCAGTGAGCGTTCCAGCTGTTTTTAAGCCTTCCAAATTCCCTTGATATACCACTTGTCCGCCGCGTGTTCCAGCACCTGGACCCATATCAATAATGTAATCTGCCATTTTAATCATATCCGGATCATGCTCTACAATCAAGACCGTGTTGCCTTTGTCACGTAAGCCCTTCATAAGCGCATTCATTTTACCAATATCATGTGGGTGAAGCCCTATACTGGGTTCATCAAAAATATAAGTGAGATCCGTTAAACTACTGCCAAGTTGACTCACCATTTTAATTCTTTGAGATTCTCCGCCTGAAAGTGTAGCTGTCTCTCTACTTAAACTCAAATAACCTAAGCCTATAGCAATCATATGCTGAATCCTATTTATCAATTCAGAGACAATGGTAACTGCCACTGGTTCATGAATCAATTGAATAAAATTCAAAAGCTCAATGATAGGCATCTCTGCACATTCAGCAATATTTTTTCCTTCTATTTTACAAGAGAGTACTTTATCATTTAAACGCCTTCCATGGCAATAAGGACAGACTTGTTTTTCAACAAATCGCTCAATTTTTGCTCCATATCGGACCTTTTCTTCTTCTTCTTTTTTGAGAAAGCTCCTTTCAATCCGTGGGATCAAACCTTCATACAAGGCAGTTTTATGCCATTCAGACGTTGGATTTTCAACCTTTATCCTGTCAGCATAAAGCAAACGTTGCCATTCTTCTGGTGAATAATCTCTTATTTTCTTATCATTATCAAAAAAACCTGAATGGGTATATCGAGTCAACCGCCAGCCCCCCGGTTCAAAAGTTGGAAAATTAATCGCCCCTTCATTAAGCGACTTATTTTGATCTAATAATGTTTCTATATTGACCGTCTCTATTGTCCCCAATCCCTCACAATGTTCACACATTCCAGAAGGATTGTTAAATGAAAAAACATCAGAGTAACCCACAAATGGCTCTCCTATTCTAGAAAATAATAACCGCAATACAGCATAAATATCTGTAATCGTTCCAACCGTTGAACGTGCATTCCCGCCCAACCTTTTCTGATTGATAATAAATGCCACCGATAAATTTTCGATACTGTCCACATCAGGTTTCCCATAATGCGGCAGCCGATGCCGAATAAAACTAGTATACGTTTCATTTAATTGTCTTTGTGATTCTGCTGCTATTGTATCAAATACCAAAGATGATTTACCTGAACCAGAAACACCTGTAAAAACGGTAATTTCTCTTTTAGGTATCAAAACATTGACATCTTTTAAATTACGCACCCTTGCACCAGATACCTGAATATAACTATTGTCAGTCATGATTTCTCCTTTTTCTATGTGATACGGTAAATAAATGAGTGGGTTAACTATATTTTATCACCTGACTTTTTTACTGACAATAGCTATTCGCCTTCATTTTTTTCAAGCTAAATAAAAGGAGCCCCCTACATGGAGTCTCCTTCTTTAATACTTCTTTACTTAAATGCTTCCTTACTTATGGATTATTGACAAACCCTATATCTTAATACTGTCTTTAATTTACTTTGTTCTGTTTTGCGAGCATCTGAAATGTAAATTTCCCTGTGCTTAAGTGTCTTTATTTCTAAATGATTATCCATTATAAATTTTTTCATTTGTTCAAAAGTCTTTGGCTCATCATCATAGGGACCCCTATGCATCATTTGGACAGATAACCCCTCTTCTATTGTAGCAAATGTGACTTCATCTAATAAGGGATTCTCCTTTTTCTTTCTTACACTATCAAGTGCAAGTTCTATGACCTCTGGAGTCACAAAGTTAGGTTGTCTAATCATTATGGTATAGACCAATTCATCTTTATCAAATTGATCTGACTGCTTTCCTTCATCTGTCAAATCCCACACGCCTTCTAGTGGATATACTGTGTATTCATAATAACCTTCTGGAGTATAACCCTTTTTGGGCATCATTCTCACTGCATATGACAGCTTGTAAAGAACTTCTACCCGCTTTGAAAACGCTTCGGTATTGGGATTACCTTTACCACTCAGCATCAAAAACTTAAATGCAGGCACTTCGATTAATTCTGCTTCTTCCTTGGGAAGATATAAACTTTTCTCTTTTTTTCTCCATTCGTGTTTCAAGATATCCTTCCTTTCTATAATATGCATGACAATTTAATGTTTCCAATCGTTATTGATTCTTTTTTTATTATTATACCTTAAAAAAACACGTCATTTATGCTAAAAAAAGATTTCTGTAAAATAATCATGTGCCATATCCTTGTGAAGTAAAGCAAAAGAAAATTTTACATTAAGTGTTGTATCGCACAGCTTAAATGTGTGACAAATTAATTGCAGATATTCTATCAAATCCTTTTCCTTACCCCAGAAATCAATGTGTTTATACCCTCCAGATAGATGATACTTTGATACTTTATCCGTTTTTAACATTGCCTCTAAATGATCTCTTAATTCATTATCATGAATCGTTTGATTGGGAATAGACAGTCCCATCGTTTGGTTGTCAGTGATTAAATCGCCGCCCTTACTCACATGATAAGTTACCCACTGTTCAATCAACTCAATAGACTCAATCCCTTCTATCCGTGAATCGCGCCCGCTAAACAGGCTATTAATGGGTACATTGAAAATAGTAATATCCACCTTTTCTTCAAATGTCATACTTGAAAAGGTATAATCATTTTCAAACGCACGAATTCGCTTGAGCAAACTGGTCATTTCTGCCGTATATTGACTAAGTTTTTCTAATTGATTACGTCGTTCTTGAATACGCTGTCCATGTTCTTCCATCATGGACAAGTAGCCATCAACACTCTCATTCGCAATCTTTTCCTTCATCCCGTCTAGGGGTATCTCAAGGTATCTTCCAACCAGTAACATTTCTAGAATATCAAGATGTTCTAAGGAATAATAGCGGTAACCATTTTCTTTATCGACAATTGGCTTTAATAAATCCTTTCGATCATAGTATCTTAGGGTATCTAGAGATATACCATATAAATGACAAACCTGACCGATCTTTAATAAATTTTTCATATGACCTCCTTATATATACATCTTGACTCTAGAGTAACTCAATAGTTTATGATGAGTATATCCAAACCACTATTTTTTGTAAAGGAGCAAAGGATATGTCTCAAATCAACATTGAAAAATACCAAGATCTCTATTTTGAAGATATGATTAGTTTAATAGTGGATTCTTTTAACAGCAAATTTTGCTATCGGCAAAAACTAACAGAAGACGACATTAAAACTATTCTTAGCGTCATTTGGGATATTACCTCTGAAGATACGGGGTATCTACACTATATTGCAAAAGAAGACCAACACGTCGTAGGTGTTATACTCGTCAGATGTGGCGCCATTCGGAAAAGTCATAAAAAAACACCTGTTTTTAGTCTCTTTTATCTCTATGGATTCCTTAATATTTTACGTCTCTTCTTTAAGCTCTCTGTTTTAGAAGTCCACGATCCAGAAGACTGCTATATTGAACATATTGCCGTAAATGAATCTATGCGCGGTCAAGGCATCGGAGCAAAGCTTATTGTACAAGTAGAAAAGGAACTCCAAAATAGAGGTTTTTCTTCTCTGACACTTGCAGTTGCAAAAGGCAATCCTGCAAAGCACCTATATGACCAAATAGGATTTAAAGAAACTGATATTATTAATAACCGCTATAAGTACTATCTTACTGGTATAAAGCAATGGAAAGTCATGAAAAAGGAGTTCAAAAAATGAAAAAAGTAATCATCAGAATGGTGACATCAATTTGTATTTTAGTCGTTATCTGCCTCGGTGTCATTTTATATCAAAACACCTTTCATATGAAGGTTAAATCTGTCGAAATTCCTACCACCAATGGTCTTTTAAAGGGGAAATTGATACTACCCCAAAATGCAAAATCTAAAGTGGGATTAGTCGTATTTATCCATGGGGACGGGCCAGCGGATGCTTCCTACGATGGTAACTATGAGCCTTTATGGGAAGAACTTGCGAATCAAGGGTATGCCTCTCTTTCTTGGAATAAACCCGGTATTGATGGCTCCGAGGGGAATTGGCTGGATCAATCAATGGATGATAGAGCCATAGAAGCAGTCGAAGCGATTAATTGGGCACATTCGCTTCCAGAAATTGATACAAAAAGAATCGGCCTCTGGGGGGCTAGTCAAGCCGGTTGGGTCATCCCCAAAATTGTCCAAAAAGATGACGATATTGCCTTCACCATTCTTGTCGCTCCAGCGATCAACTGGGTTGAACAAGGTCGCTATAATACCCTAGCCCAAATGAAGAAAGAAGGTGCTTCAATAACTCAACAAGAACAAGCACTTGAAAATTTTGACCAGTACCTTTCTATTTTTGAGAGAGGAATCTCCTATCAAGACTATCTTAAAAGTCCAAATGCCGATAAAAATATCTCCGAAGACCGATGGAACTTTGAACGTAGAAATTATAAGGCTGACGCCAGCGAAGATATTAAACATTTTTATAGTCCCATTAAACTGTTCTTAGGTGGTCGAGATATCAACGTTGATACCAGTGATACAGAAAAAGTATACCAAGCCAATGTACCTGAAAATCTTTTAAGTGTTACAGTCATTCCCACTGCTGACCACTTTATGTTAAGACCAGCACTTGTTGATTCCAACACACTAACCGTCTTAACCGCTCTCTTTGCACCAAGACAGCTTGCAGACCAACATTATTATGAAGGGATTAGAAACTTTCTCCAATCTATAGATGAAAGCCTTATGACTACAAAAGAGTAACGCTATGGATAAGCCCCTCCTTCCTGCACTGATTTCATTAAATTTTTTAGATATTAGCTGAATACAGAGGCAATAGAAATGGATTAAAAAAATGGAGTAGATACAAAATAGGCAATATGATATACTTTTATTTTAGTTAGCCAAGTCTAACTTTTCATGAATATGAAACGACTTTACATCAATCAATCGTGAAAGGAGCTTGCTCATGCAACAAACATTTCATATCAATTCCCAAAACGGATACCCTGCTATGTTAAAACAATATAAAACCATGCATGAACAAATTGCTAATGCACGTTTTTTACCCAATCATGATATGAATAAAAGTACTGTTTATGACCTAAAACCAGCCTATGGTAAAGGAACAATCCAAGTCTATCATTTGCTTGGTGACGTCACGCTACTAATCTATAACTTTGTATTTTCAAAGGATATAATCACAGTATTTGATTTAGAAGAGGATTATTTTGAAATCGAATATTGTATAGATGGATGTATGTATATTGAAGAAGAAAAGACAGGTGATGCTTGCTTTGGGCCCAATCATTTATCCATCTCCCTGTCAACAGACATGAAAGGAAGCATAAAACGTTGTGCAAATCAGAAGTATCAAGGCGTTTCAATTATGGCTAATAAGCGCACGCTGTCATCTTATTTTGGAAGCATCGGAATAGATGTATGGCATGATACAATAGAAAATTTGGGAGATCAACTGCGCTCTGAATATTATCTTGGCTTAAATACGCCACCAGAGATTGCCAACATCTTCTTACAACTATTTAACTGCCGTCTTCCTGTAAAATCACGAACCTTGTTTTATGAAAGTAAGGTCATGGAAGTCTTTTCCCTAATTATTTCAAATGAAATCATTAAACATGAGAGAGGTGATGTTGTCGCACTCAGTCCATACGAATTAGAGACAATTAAGGCAATCCCACAAATGCTTTTAAAGCAACCCTTTGAATTGCCAAACCTGCTTTCATTAGCGGAGACTCTCGCTATCAATCCCAAAAAATTAACGAAAGGTTTCAAATGCGTTTATGGCGATACCATTTTTAGCTATCACAGGAAACTTGCTTTAAATCGTGCTTCATCAATGCTGCTAAATACAGATCACACCGTCAGTGAAATTGCTTATGATAGCGGCTATTCAAGTCCTAGCAATTTCTGTGCAGCATTTAAGAAACACTACGGTGTTACCCCCCTAAAATATAGAGAATCCTCTTTACTGAGAAATGCAGAATAAAGTAATACGCCATTAGAAACCACAGGTTTAAGCCTGTGGTTTTTTTGATTTAATATGAGTCTTCTTTCAACATAATTAGGCATTGCAAGCAGTATGATCCTAGCGAAAATATACAGTACAATATGTTTGCGTTAATGATTTAGTTCATTTGATTTACAGAGTTAGCCTAAGCTAACTAGTTTTGATTTAGGAGGATTATTCATGTTAAAAAAGAAAGCACTACTCTTATTAGCAATTGCTCTTTGCTTTACTGCATTGACGGCTTGCTCACCAAAAGATACCACTCAAAATATAGCTTCTCCCCCCTCTTCCAGCAGTGTAGAAAACACCTCTCAGCCAGATGATCATTATCCTATGACTTTGTCTATTTATGATGACGAAGGGAATGAAATACAACAAACCATTGAAAAAGAACCGCAGCGTATCGTTGTCGTTGGACAGGGGTTTGCAGAGTGGATGATTGGGTTGGGAGAAGAAGACCGAATTGTAGGATTAGCTTATTTGGACAAATCATTTTCAAAATATGAGGCCCAAATCAAAACGCTCCCCATTATGACAGATCTGTGGCCATCAAAGGAATCTATTTTAGCATTAAAACCTGATTTAATTATTGCCATGTCTTCTGGATTTCAAAAGGACCGTCTCGGAGATATTTCTTTTTGGAATGATCGGGGAATTCCAGTATTAACCGGTATTAATTACACCATTGGGCGTACAATCGACAGCTTTTTTGACGATATCAAGAATTTAGGCGTTGTTCTTAATATTGAAGAAAAGACCAAGGCCTTTGTCACAGAACAGAAAGATCAAATCAGTGAAATTCAAGATAGGGCAATTCAGGCAGACAATAAACCTAAAATTTTACTTCTTGGAACCAGTAGTGATACAACTTATTATTATGGTCCTTCTCTTTGTCTCATAGACGAAATGATTGAAGGTGCAGGTGGTGACTATATTAAGGTGTCAGAAGAGACCTATGTGGGAATGTCAGAAGAATCTATTCTATCTGTTAACCCTGATAAAATTATTATCACCGGATTTCAGAAGTCCGATAGTGAAGCATTACTTAACAAATATCTTCTCAATCCAAAGCTGAAAAATGCCACTGCAATTAAGAACGGGCATGTAAAAGTTGTTGAATATACCACCGCTGTTCGAGGAAGTCTTAGTCTTTCAGAATTGTATTGGGATGTGGCCCAATTTATCCATCCTGAATTATATGAGGGAGAATAAGTATGAGTCTATTTCAGAACAGTGCCCAAAAATCTGTCCCCCTAGAGATTCAGGAAATGCCTCAAAAACGCTCTTTATTCCCAATCATCTTTCTCGTTTTAACGGCTGCTGTTCTTCTTTCAGTCATTCTTTCAGTATCTATCGGACAAGTATCTATCCCCCTTCAGCAATCTTTTCGTATACTGGTCCAACAAATAACTCACGGCAAATTGGCAAGTCCAAGTGCACCGGTCAATGATATGTTTATTGATATTATCTGGCAGATTCGTTTTCCAAGAGTATTACTGGCTATGGTTATAGGCGCAGGTCTTGCACTTTGTGGAACAGTCATGCAAGCTTCCGTCCAAAATCCTTTGGCAGATCCCTATATTTTGGGAATTTCATCCGGCGCTGCTCTGGGAGCAACTTTTTCCATTATGCTTGGTTTTAGTGTTGGTGGATTACTTGGGGAGTTTGGGGTTGCATCATGGGCATTTATTGGTGCACTTGGAGCCGCTGTATTGGTCTTAGGTCTTGCCAGTATTGGTGGAAAAACCTCTTCAGTCAAATTGGTTTTAGCCGGAACAGTCATCAACGCCCTATGTAATGCCTTTTCAAATTTCATCATCTATTTTGCTAAAAATTCAGAAGGTATACGTTCCGTATCTTTCTGGACCATGGGAAGTTTGGCATCGGCTGAATGGAATACCTTGCCCCTCATATCTGTAGTGGTTATTACAGCCATTGTATTTTTCTTATTTCAGTCTAGGGTGATGAATACCCTGTTAATGGGAGATGAAACTGCTGTTACTTTAGGCATCAATTTGAATTTCTATAGACGATTATACATGATGATATCCTCAGTAGTAACAGGTGTTTTAGTATCTACCTGTGGCATTATTGGCTTTGTTGGTCTTATTGTTCCCCATATTGTTCGTAGCATTGTAGGGTCTGACCACAAACGACTCGTTCCAACAGCCATCTTGTTTGGTTCCTTATTTATGATATGGACAGACCTTTTTGCCCGAACAATCATCCCTAACGGAGAACTTCCGGTTGGTATCGTAACTGCTCTTCTCGGTGCCCCGGTATTTATGTACATTTTAATTAAAAAGAGCTATGGATTTGGAGGTAAATAATTTGAATTTAAATGCAGAACATGTGTCAGTCTCTTTAGCAGGTACTGACATTGTAAAAGATATCAGTCTTAAAGTGAATAATAATCAGTTTGTAGGGATAATCGGTCCGAATGGTTGTGGTAAATCCACGTTGCTGAAAAGTATATATAAAGTCATTAAACCTCAAAAAGGATCGGTCTTTTTAGACAATAAGGACGTCATTCGATCATCTGCCCGAGTTGTTTCAAAAAATATGGGAGTTGTAGGGCAATTCAATGATTTAAGTTTTGATTTTACAGTTCAAGAGATGGTCATGATGGGACGTACCCCTCACAAGAAACTAATGGAGTCTGATAATACTCAAGACTATAAAATTGTTGCGGATGCTTTGGCACGAGTGAATCTAACCCAATATGCAGATCGAAGCTATTTAACCTTATCCGGTGGAGAAAAACAAAGGGTTATACTGGCACGTGCCATTGCACAAGAACCCCAATTTTTAGTTTTGGATGAGCCCACAAATCATTTAGATATCAAATACCAACTTCAAATTTTATCCATTGTAAAATCTTTAAACATTGGTGTACTTGCTGCTCTCCATGATCTCCCTATGGCTGCTGCTTACTGTGATAGTCTCTATGTTATAAAAGAGGGAAGTATCATTGCATCAGGAAGCCCAACAGCCATATTGTCAAAAGAATTAATCAGACAGGTTTATGAAATAGATTGCGAATTATATACCAATCCCATCACCGGAGATTTGTCAATTGCATACCTGCCCATCTACTCATAGGAGGGATTATTAATGGCATTAGACATGACGAAGGGAAAACCTTCACGTATTATTCTCAAATTTTTCATTCCGTTATTTATCGGCGATTTATTGCAACAATTCTACAGCATTATTGATGCCATTATAATAGGACAATTTGTAGGAACAGATGCATTTGCAGCAGTGGGTTCATCAAGTGCTGTAACTGTTTTTATAACCTCTATTTTATTAGGGCTCGCTATGGGTGCTTCAGCCATTTTTTCTCAACTTTACGGCGGCAAACAGTATGATGAATTAAAAAGAACCATTTCCACTGCCTTAATCTTTTTATTGGGTGTAAGCATATTCATTACCGTTGTAACATCCAGCACTTTGCAAGAAATGATTACACTTTATCAAATGCCCAAAGAAACTGCCGGCTATGCTGTTGATTATTTAAAATATGTTTTTATTGGTTTTGTTTTTGTCGGGATGTATAATGCATTCGCTTTTTTATTACGGGCTTTTGGCGATTCAAAGACCCCTCTCTATTTCTTGATTGTCTCCTGCCTATCAAACATTATTTTAGACTTACTCTTTATTGTTGTCCTCCACATGGGCGTTGCCGGAGCAGCAATTGCTACTCTCGTTACACAATCCTTTGCGGCTATAGGATGTAGTATTTATACAGTCAAAAAAATGCAGTTTTTAAATTTCAAAGGGAAAGACTTTTTATTTAGCGTCACTGCTTTTAAAAAAGTAGCTACTTTTTCTCTGTTAACTGCACTTCAGCAGTCCATTTCTAGTTTTGGAATGATGCTTATTCAAGGTTTGGTCAACACCTTTGGCTCAACAGTGATGGCAGCTTTTGCAGCTTGCTCTAAAATTGACGCTGTTGCTAATGCACCTTTACAAGATTTAGGCAATTCTTTTTCTACTTATACTGCCCAAAATGAAGGTGCTGGTCAGACCCTAAGAATTAGAGAAGGTTTTCGTGTAACTTCAAAGATTATCATAACCCTCTCTGCAATCATTAGTTTTATTGCTTTTGTTTTCGCTCCTCATCTCATAAAAATTTTTGTCAGCAAAGAGGCGACAGGTGTAATCGCTGTAGGGGTTAGTTATCTTAGATTTGTTTCTTTGTTTTACGTTTTCCTTGGTTTTATTGTCATGTTTTATGGATTTTTCAGAGGTCTAGGTGCCATTAAAATATCAATCCTAATGACCATCGTATCTCAAGGTTTAAGAGTATTACTCGCCTATTCCTTTGCACCAACGCTTGGATTTTCTGGAATAGGTGGCGCTATCGTTATAGGATGGTTTCTATCAGATTTATTAGGGTTTTATATGTACAAGAAAGTCATGACCACCAAGACCTTGTTAACGTAAATGCCCTCTGTCTGATAAAATCTCTTCTTTGAAAAGTCCTATTCTTCATATACTTTTTATATTCATTTTTTTAATTTAAGATCCAAAAAAGCCGTGAGTTAATTTTAAACTCACGGCTTTCACTACTTTTTAAGCTATTTTCTTTTTATACTTATCAAACCCTATTTACCCTTGCCATTCTTTTTTTAAAATAGCGTATTGTACAGTGTTTTCATAAAGCGGTGTGCCATCTGGGTTATTGATAAAAGACACAAATTCTTTAAATACACCTTCCCGACGCATACCGAGTTTTTCACAAAGATGCTGGCTCGATAAATTGTAATCCTCAGTGTAAGCGTAGATGCGTCTTGCATTCTTCTCATTGAATAGATACTCAAAAAAGGCGTGAGCTGCTTCATATGCATAACCTTTGCCCTGATAATCTCCGTTTAGCATCCAACATGGACTGAAGTTATCCAGCGGCGAACGCGTATCATGCGGTTCTCCACGCTCGGGATAAGCATCTATTTCACCGATGACCTTTCCTGTCTCTTTCAGAACAATCGCGAAATAGTATTCAGTTTCATTAACACGCTCTTTCATTTTTAATTTGGCTTCCTCAAGTGAATTCAACTTCATACTGACAAAGCAGTTTACCGTTGGTTCTCTCAAATATTCCAATACATCCATCGCATCACTTTCAAGGAACGGCCGCAGAACTAATCTTTCTGTTTCAATCATGATTTCACCTCAACTCATTATATTTTTTTATCTTTCTTCTTTTTTTATCTTTCTTCAAAGTCTATTTTGTCAATTCTAAGTGCAATATAAGTGGATCTGGATATGTTAAACTTTTAACTGTGAAAATAGTCCCGCCAAGTACCCCCTCTTCAATGCTAAATGGTATAGAAATGTTTCGATCTGTTAATTCATCGTTAGAAGTAATCTTCCCCTTTATATACCCTTCATGTATAATATAATCAGACTTAATTCTAAGTAATCTTTCAAAATCATTTCGGTTCAAATCAATAGTACATTCTTCTATAAAAGCATCTCCAATTGTACCCGTAACCACTCCTTTTTCATCAATATTGATAGTAACGTCAATATTTTCAAGTTCTCCAAATTTTCTAGTTTCCCCCTGTCCTGACCAGACCCCTACGATACTGTCATCCGGTTGCCATTTATCCATAATTCGCTGATTAATTGTTACGCCAACATAAATCAACACTAAAATACCTATTAATCCGATCATTATATGTTTTATATTGACTCCAAATAATTTTTTCATCATACACCTCACAAATTCTTGACATTTAACTTTTTCATTTCCCGTCTAACTTTATCATTGACTCTATTTCTACATAATTTATAGATCACCATCCAAATAATGATTGGTAATAGAATAATGACAAAGAGTAAATAAGCCACAAAATAATCTGTTGTAAGCATACTCAAAATCATCGCCACTAATAGATTTAAACCCGGTATAAAATACCCTAAGTATCTGTTTTTTTGTAACGACAAAATGACTTGGCAAACAGCTATAATTATAATTAAAGCAAATAGCATAATCACACTACCCATTCTATTTCACCTCCAAATCCTTTTTATACGAATTAATAAGCAATTTAGCAGTTTCAATATCCATTTTGTCTTCAATGGCAAGTTGTTTAACGAGTGTAATAAACGGTCTTTCTTCTTCTGTTTCGCTAACCTCAATTTTTTGTATAAGTTTGTCTAACCGCAAACGAATCGTCGGATAAGTGACATCATAATATTTAGCAATATCCTTAAGCGATCCTGATGCAAGAATAAATTGTTTAATAAAATTCAAATCTTCATTTTCTAACCCAATTAGCCAGTGTGGCATTTCTTTCATCGCAACCTCCCAAAACCAATCTTTAATATAATTATTATACTCTTTAATAATATTAAAGTCAATATTATATAAAATAGTATATTATTAAAGTTTTTTTCTGAACGCGTATAAAAAAACATGATAGTCACATTCAGCCATTGTACATCTAATCAATTTGATGTAAAGAACGCATCTGATATTCTCCTTATTCTTAATAGTTCGCTAGGTAAATCATAAACCCCCTCATTAAAATTAAAGTCAATAAAAAGGGATAGCACGCTATGCAGGCTATCCCTAAAAAAACAATTAATTCGTCATCTTATTGTTCAATCTTGTCCGGTCTGATTTTCAATATAAAATGCAGGACACATAGACCTAAACCAATTACCACATAAAGTGTGCTAATGGAATAATGGTCAGCGATAAAACCAAAAATAGGTGATAAAATCATCATGACAATGACTTTCAGTTGACTCCTAATGGACAAAATAGTAACTCTTTGTTCTTTGGCCATATGGTCAGCAGCAAATTCTAAGAAAAAGTTACGCCTTACATTCCCCAAGAGATAGATCAACATATAAATAAGCATTATTGGTATTATTTGATTATACTTAATCGCAATCGACAGCACCAACAAAAGCAGTCCCATTAAAATATAGGTATATTCAAAGGCATCCTTCTGTCCTAATTTCTGAGACAACTTGTAGACCTGTCGTGAAGCGATTGAACTTAAAATGTAGAAAATCCCATAAAGGACTCCTAAATATACTTTTAAAGTATTATCACTGCTTAAATTCCAAATCGTCGCTGCACCTGCACTGAAAAGAATGACACTTAGAATCGGTTGTATATAATCTTTGATGGCTTTAAACGTCCCGTCATACGTCGCACTGCTCATCAGCATTTTAAGAATGTTCTTATTTTTAGCAATATCAATCACCTGTCCAATACTCATTGAGAAAAAGGACAACTTTTGATTGTCCCCCCACCCTCTCATTCATATAAGAAGGGTAAGTCGAAATCAAAATAAAATCCAATACATAAGGAATAATAGTTAAAACAAAGACCCATTTTAAATCAGGGACCCAGATAACAAAGCCAATAGATAAAAAAGCTGAGAGGGCTGCCCCTAACATTGAATAAGAGCGGGTACGCCCATAAACGAATCCTTTGTGGTCAAACCAACCTTTTTTCTCGAGATAAAGTAAAATCATCCCCTTATGTGTCCCAGAACGAAAAGCTTCTCCAAGTCCAAAGAAGACCATCCCTATTGCAATCACCCAAAAGCTGGTCCCAAAAAAATAAAATATGAAAGAAATAATATAAAATGTAAAACACCATAAAAGTTCATTTTTCATCCCATAGCGATTAGATACAAAAGCACTTGGTACTTCAAAAACATAGGTAAACCCCGCCCGTATGGTCAATAAAAAACCAATTTCAAGTAAAGAAAACCCTCTTTGTGTTAAATAGATTAATAAGTAAGGTTCAAAAAAGCGCAAGCTCTTAAAAAAGCCATAGTAACAGAACTTAATGACTTGGCGATCTTTTTTGATTAATTCAAAGTTTTCCATAATATCATAGACCTCTAAAATTTATTAGCATTCTCACTCAGAATATATCCTGCTACATTTAAATATAGCATATTTTTAACCCAAAAAGACTGACATTTAATGGGTTAGCCTCTCCTGAATTGCAAGAGTTGAAATAAATGATGATTTAAATTATACTTATTTTTATAAATGAGAAAAATCTGTAAAAGAATACAGTTCAAAGAAGGTGGCTGCAAGATGCTTTTTACTAAAGAAATAATGGATCAATTTGGAGAGCTAGATTATCAAATTTACCACTATCTACTTAAACACAGAAACCAAATAAGTTATATGACCATTCGTGAGCTAGCAACTGAAAGCCATGTTTCCCCCACGACCATTACACGTTTTTGTCATAAGCTAGGTTGTAATGGTTTTTCTGAATTCAAGATACGTTTTAAAATGGAAAATGAACAGGCTCATATTAAAGAGTCCTCCCAAAAAAACGATGCTGATTTTAGCTCCATTTTTGATTTTTTCAAACGAATCGAAACCACGGCGTTTAAGGATAATTTAAACCGCATTGCAGACGTCATCGCTTCTAAGAAACAAGTTCTATTTCTTGGTCTAGGAAACTCTGGTATTATCGCTGACTATGCCAGCCGTTGTTTCTGCAATATGGGAATTTTCTCCACAGGAATGAGCATTCCAATGTTAATGTTCCCTGCTCAGTTAAAATTTCCTCAAAATTCTGTTTTTATTGCCTTGTCAATTGGGGGAGAATCTAAGGAGTTGATTCAAAGTGTTGAATTATTACAAAGACATAATATGATTGTCATTTCCATTACCAATAGTAAAGGCTGTACACTCGCAAAAATTTCTGACTATAATATTGCTTATTACATCCAACGTGAGTTAGCAGATGATATTCATAAAGTGGATTTAAGCTCACAGTTACCTGCCGTATTTATTGTTGAAGCATTGGCAAAGCTGGTTGTCCAGAAAAAATAATCGAAAGAAACAATGTGTTTTTTATTTGGCACATATACCTAATGATGAGAGAATGTTCCTAAAACAGTACATTCTCTTTTTTTATTGGTCTTCACAGCTTATAATATTCTTGTATAAAGAACGTTCAAGCATCAAACATTGAGGAGGTATACTATGGAAGTTGTACATCAAAAAGGCTTAAAAATCGTTACTATTGGTGGTGGTTCCAGTTATACACCAGAATTGATTGAAGGATTTATTAAAAGGAAGAGCAAATTGCCGATTCAAGAATTATGGCTTGTAGATATTGAAGACGGTAAAGAAAAATTAGAAATCGTCGGTAATCTATCCAAACGGATGGTGAAAGAAGCGGGTCTTGATTGGGACATCCATTTGACTTTAGATCGCAGGGAAGCTTTAGTGGACGCCGACTTTGTCACAACTCAATTTCGTGTTGGCTTGCTAGATGCAAGGATTAAAGACGAACGCATTCCTCTTTCACATGGAATCATTGGTCAAGAAACCAACGGTGCTGGTGGTATTTTCAAAGCCTTCCGTACCATTCCTGTTATCCTCTCTATTGTAGAAGATATGAAAGAACTCTGTCCAAATGCATGGCTTGTGAATTTTACCAATCCTTCAGGTATGGTTACCGAAGCAGTGATGCGTTATGGTAACTGGGATAAGGTAGTGGGACTTTGTAATGTGCCTATTCTATGCAAAAAAATTGCAGCTGGTGCCCTTTCCGAAGAAGAAGAAAGCCTAAGCTTCCGTTTTGGGGGTCTCAATCATTTCCATTGGCACAGAGTATGGGATCAGCAAGGTCAAGAACGAACCTCTGAAGTCATTGAACAGGTTTATGTTCAAGAAGATGGTCTTCAAAAGGCTCTGTCCAATGTCAAGGGTTCTGGCGTTCGGAACATTCCCAATATTCCATTTGTAGCAGAACAAATCCAAGACCTCGGTATTATTCCATGTATGTATCACCGCTATTATTATATTACTGATGATATGTTAAAAGAAGAACTGGAAGCTTTTTCTCATGGAGATACGCGTGCAGAAACCGTAAAACGTACTGAAGCAAAGCTTTTTGAGTTGTACAAAGACCCCGCATTAAAAGTAAAGCCTCCACAATTAGATCAACGGGGTGGTGCCTTCTATTCTGATGCTGCTTGTGAACTGATCACTTCTATTTACAACAATTCTGGTACTGCAATGGTGGTTAGTACGCAAAACAATGGTTCTATCAGCGATCTTCCCGACGATGTAGTAGTAGAAGTGAGTAGTATCATTACTGCAAATGGTCCGATGCCATTAGCTTGGGGAAGTTTTGACTCATCCAGTAAGGGCCTACTGCAATTAATGAAAAACATGGAGTTAACTACTATTCGCGCTGCGGTTACCGGTGATTATGGTGCGGCACTTCAAGCCTTTACCTTAAATCCTTTAATTCCAAGCGGAAAAATAGCCAAAACACTTCTAGACGAAATGCTTCTGGCAAATAAAAAACACCTCCCTCAATTCGCGGATAAAATCGCACAACTAGAGCAAGGTGAATAAACAAGACCATCAGTAGTGTTCAAGTAAAGGCAGTAGTGTTCAAGTAAATGAAAAAAACTTATTATGGACGGGCTAATGCCCGTCCATTGTCTACTTTGTTTTATCCATTAGCATCAAGACAAAAATGCTTTGCTTTGAAGATAGATCCATTTATTATCATCGTAATCAAATGCTGTCATTCAAAGCTTATTTATCATTTGAAATCCCTTCATCAGGAGCAGTGCTTTCATTTGTTTGTACAGCCTCATCCATTTGTACACCATTAACGGACATAACATTAACTTGTAACGGATAACTTTCCATAATTCGACCATCGTATTCAACGGTTACTTCTTCGCCTACTTCTAACTGATATCCTTCAGGTAACTCTATAACTACTAAATCGCCTTCTTGAAAATCATCTTCGTCTTTGCCTATTATAAGAATGGCACTTCCATCATTTAACTCTTTTACTTTTCCTTTAAATGTAGGATATTCTTCTAAGTTCAACCCATCATCTTCATTGAGTTCATCAATTAGTGAAGTTTCATTTCCATCAAATGCTGGTTCTATTTTTTCTGCATTACTTGTCAGAATTGCAAAGCCAAGAAGTGCTACTATTGCAACGGTCGTCGCGATTGCATAAACTTTCATTGTCATCTTCCTTTCTCTTCTTCAAAATTCAATGATTTATGGTTCATTACACTTATTAGATGCAGAGATGTCCTTATTTTGTTGGAATTTTTTCAATTTATTTTTTCGGTACTGACTTATATTCATTAAAATACTGGTCACCATAAGCACTAATAGGACTATTCCTATCGTTAAGAGTATTGGGTCATTGAGTAACTGCAAATTTTTCTCCCATAGCGTTAAATCTATTGGATTCTCTTCAAAATGGTCAATTTCTATAGCATAATCCTCAATGATGCTCATTTGGTCAATATAACGTTTGACAAATACCCCCGCCATAAGCAGTGCTGAAACATTAAGTGCTGTACGCAGTTTTTTTATTGATCCATTATAAAGCCATTGGACAGTTCCCATGGGTTTCCCTAATATTTGAGCTATTTCTTTGTGGCTAAGTCCACCTAACACTTTTAATGTTACGATTTCTTTTTCTTTTTCACTCAATCCCTCAATCATAGCATAATAAGATGCCATATCAACAAAAGATTCTATCTCTGAATCCAACTCACCTTGCTCTGTAATATTATCAATATCTACTTTCTTGCGTTCTTTGCGAATTAACATTAAAGCTTCATTTTTGACTACCGTGTAGAGCCATGATACTTCACCTTTTTGAGGAAGCTTTTCATCACTTAAATTGAATAATTTTAACATGACATTTTGAACGATATCATGGCTATCTTCCTTGTTCTTTACAATTGAAAATGCGACACCATACATCATCTGAAAATAATGTTCATAAAGTAGCTCCATTCCTTCTTTTTTATTATCCTTAATTAGCGCAATGATTGGCTTTAAATGCATACGCTCCATAATTATCTCCACTTCTTTTAACCTTAGTCTGTTTAGATATTAACTGTTCAGCTTATATTATTTTATAACCCTTCTCTTCTATAGGAATCATTATATATTAGATGCATTATGATGTCCGTTTTGTTGGCTTTTTTTAATTTTTTTATCTATTTTTCTAGTTTAAACACCTTTAGCGGCAATCGCAATCACACTAGGGCAAATGCTATAGCCGCACATGGCATTATTATGTATATTCATTTAATCCAGCTCTTTGTCATTAATCTTTCGCAACACTTTACATGGATTGCCTACTGCAACTACATTATCAGGTATATCTCTTGTTACGACACTCCCCGCACCAATGACACTTCCATCGCCAATGGTTACTCCTGGAAGGATAATAACGCCACCACCAATCCAACAACCGTTACCAATACTCACTGGTTTCGTCGATACATTACAAAAATGACGACCTTCTCCACTTCTCCAATCGCTCACTAACCGTTCCTCTAAATCAATCGGATGAACCGCCGTATAGATTTGTACATTTGGCGCAATCATCACATTGTCTCCAATCGTAATTTTACCTGAGTCAATAAATGAACAGTTCATATTTATAGATACTTTAGACCCGATATGAATATTTCTTCCATAGTCACATAAAAAAGGAGCCCCTATAGATACTGTTTCACCTTTGCTTCCCAATAATTTTTCAAGTATTTCTATTTTTTGTGATTTTTCATCATATGCCAGCGCATTGTATTTTAGTAACAATTCCCGTGTTTTTCTTTTAAATTCTAAAAATATCTTGTCATGACAATTATAATTTAAACCCACTAAACTTTTTTCTAATTCATCCATTACTATCCCTCCATATTTAATCATCTCATTTCTATATTTAGAATAAAAAAAATGCTGTTACACATCAAGTAACAGCACGTAACTTTTTATAATCGTCTACCAATTGCCTCTATCAAAAACATGACGGGCACCTGTGTCGTTGCATTGTGTCCTTCAGGCCCTAGCTGATAAGTAACATTATAGGTTAATTTCATATCAGCCATTTCAGCTATACGAGAGGTCGCATGATTTGTAATACTCAGTATTTGACAGCCCTTTTCTCTGCATTTATCAATAAATTTAATGAGTTCTACCGTCTCTCCAGATACAGATAGCACAATGACAACAGAACCCGTAGCCATCTTATCTGTTATGGGATAATTTTGATCCTCAAGACCAATTGAAAACTTGCCTAAATTAGAAAAATACCGAGCACCATATCTTGCCAGTGCACCAGATGAACCCAATCCTATAAAAAATACTTTCTCTGCTTTAGTTATTGTATTCACTACCTCAACAATCTTCTTTTCAAATTCTTTTGTATGCGTTTGTTGAAAGTATAAAGATAACTCTTCGAGGTCTTGTCCAAGAATAATATTTTCATCATTCTCATTTATTTTTTCTATATATTGCTTCAAATCATTGTAACCGTTTAAATTAATTTTATGACAAAACCTCAAAATAGTAGATGTTGATGTATTCAACTCATTTGCCAGTTCACGAATACTCATATAGGGTATCTTTACGGCATTTGAAGTTAAATATCTATAGATGTACATTTCCGTATGATTTAATGTTTGTAATGTATCGTATGTAAGCATAGCATAATCCTTTAATATATGATGTGAAATTGTATCTTTCTGTTCCGTCTGTGATTTAATAAGATTTCCCTTGATATCATTTGTTTTATCAAACTATACTTAAATGTTACCACTTCATTATCCTGTGTCAAACCTATAATATCAAAACTCTATCAAAAAAAACTCAACCTATAGAATAAGTTGAGTTAAAAATGAAATTGCATTGTTTTCTTTAATCAATCATTTTTCATTTTCTATCATCGCTTCTTCCATTTTTTTATAAAATATAGGAAGCTCTTTATGTAAAAGCGTTTTGACAGAATAGCACATAGGTCTATAAAAGTCACCCTTTTCATCTAACCCCAAAGGACAACCGCCTCCACAAAGAAGAGAATAGATACAGTCCCTACATTCAGGAATCTTTTCTATATTACGGTTACGTATTGAGTTTTCCTTGAATTCCATTAATGGATAGTACTTGCCTATAGCAAATCGTTCCTTACCAACACATCCCAAGCACGGATAAACATCATCATAGGGGTCAAAGACCATGCCATCTGAATGGGCATAGCAATATGAATATAAAGGATTTATGCCCCTACCATACACTAAGTGGTCTAGTATTGAATTTTTTTTAGTTAAAAAATCGTTTCTTCTTTCCCGCTCCTCAAATGAATAATTTTTATCCGAAAGATATAATTCAGTCATTATATCAACGCGTTCATCATAAGAGTCTCCAATCAGTGTGGTCAATTCAAACGATAAGTGATCCTTGTATTCGGCAAACTTTTCAAGTAGATTTTCTCTTAGCTCGATCGCTTCCTCATAATTGTTTTTGTCTAGGTTCATTCTGATTCTAATATTTATACCGCTTTCTAAGTACTTCACCACACCATCCATAATCTTTTTGAAGGTTGGTTTTCCGTTAGCTAGAATCCGCCTACTATTGTGTGACTCTTCATTGCCGTCTAATGTGATTAGAATTTGAGAAATATTTATAGCCGAAAGTAAATCAAGAAATTCTACCAAATAATAGCCATTGGTAAAAATTTGATATGTTTTATCTGGGGCTTTATTTATAAGATGCTCCAAAGCCGGTCTTGTTTTTGGGAGCAAGGGTTCTCCTCCAAAAAGACATATTGTCTGCACATTCTCTCCTGCCACCTCTAAAGCAGTATCAATTTGTTTCGGCGTTATGACCTGTTTTTTAAGATTGGCATCCCCCTCAAAACAATAAGGGCATCTGAAATTACAGTCATAAGTCATTACAAAGACAGCTGTTTTTTGGTCTTTTTGCCTTTGAAGGTGATCTTTACGCAATACGCTTAGAACTTCATTCTTTATCGCTACTTCCTCTTCGCAGCTATTTACCAGATACCCCCTAGATTGAAGATTGCTAAATAACTCAGCCTCCAAATCATTCTCCGTTACAATCTCTTCACAATTTTTCCACTTGGACAAGGTTTCGTAAATAGGGACATCAATTTCATCCATTGTACCTGTTAAAGAATTGATTAACAGTTTTTTGTCATTATGTATGTCGACAAATATCATATGTTTAATTAATTGCATCACTTTCCCTCCCTAAAGATAATGGTTGTATCAATAGTGTCCTATACTTATTAATATTCATCACAATATTATATGCGATAAAAACCCTTCCATCACTGAACACTTTAGACTACGTGATAGAAGGGTTATGTAACTTAGATCTTTGGGAATTAAATTTCCAATAAGTAAGTATCCTAAATTACTTTGCTAATCTTAGCAAGCACAACACCATTGATGATTAATGCCTACCATTGGTCCCATACCTGAACTCTCTTTATTAGCTTCTTTTTTTAAATTCCAGCTTTCTTTAATAATTGGCTTCATTTTCATTATGTTTTCACCTCCCTAATATCAGTATTATATTCCGTTTTTTGTATTACACCATGGTATATCTGAATTGTATTAAAGCATTTATCAAAAGTCAAGATTTTATTCAGAATTGCGCGAATATTTTGAATATTATCTAAGATTGACCATTGAACATCCCTGTCAACTTATTGATTTAACTCGATCCACAGCGTATCACATGCGTCTTATACAATTTGTCACTTCCAATGCGTAAAAGGCATTAGTTTTTTAAACGGTCTCCTCAGGTAATGTTCTTAATCAATATTAAGGACCTGTTCCGAAACCCTCAATTTTCCACCCATTACTATATTTCATCAGAATAGGGAATCTTACGGCTTGGTTATTAGGGGAATTAAATGCTTCATCTTTCCAAACTAAGTGCATTTCTAATGCCAGTTCTATCTTACTTCTATCTCCTATTTTATCAATTTCCTCTAAGCTTTCAGGGTCAAGTAATTTATAAGATAGCGTTTCCGCTTCAACAATATTGTAAACCATCGAATTATTATAGCCCCATTCAGAATTATACAACACATTATTACCTTTATTCATTGTTAAAGATTCTAATTGTGAATATGGACCAATGAATGATAAAGCTCTTTCTTTATCTCCATTATTTATAGCTGCGAAGAATTCATCAAGAACTTCAATTGGTGATAAATCGCTTAAATCATCATTGTCTGATGAAGTACTAAAGTAACCATTCTGATTAATCCACTCATGAATCTCTAAGCCCGTTATTGCCTTAAAAGATTTTTTATTGATTGATGGTCCTATAGTATTAACATTGAAATTTAACCATGCGCCTACCGTATTGTTATCTCTAACAAGCAGTATGACATTCGCTGGATAAGAATAATTTGAGTTGTCCCCCTCACCAGATAGTCCATCGGTTAATTCATAAACTTGCACTTCTACATTCTTTCCCTTGATTTTAGTTAAATCCAATCCAATTTCTTTAGAAAACACATTTGCCATTCCCCAATATAACCCTTCCGGATAAGAGCCTAGTTCTACATGCCAATCTTCTGGTACTAATATATCAAACTTGGTTGGAGATTCCTTAACATCCAGTTCCCATTCTTCTATAAACGCCTTTGGTGTTAAGTGTTTATTTTGTACTGAAGAAACTTCTCTATCCAAAATTGCCTCTGTCTTATTAATACCCATTGACTTTTCTTTCGGATTAGATAACAATCCAAAGGCAGCAACCATGAGGACTATTAGAGATATCACAACAATATAAAACTTGGGTTGTCTAAAATTCAATATATTTTTTACCCGACCTTTTATATCGCCTTCCCCAAAGGCAAGAGGTGTTATTCGGAAATTTTTTCTTCCTGTTGCAAGGTTTAGCAAAGTCTGTGAATAATCTTTTTTTATATCTTGACCTAGTTTACTTATTACCAATTCATCACAAGACATCTCCATATCTTTACCACTCAACCCAAAAGCAATCCATACCAGCGGATTAAACCAATGAATGCATAAAACTAAATAACTTATCAGTCTAAAGATATGATCGAATCTCTTTATATGGGTCCGTTCATGAAGCAATATATATTCTTTCTCGGATTCCGACAAAGAATCAGGCAGATATATCTTGGGTCGAATTAAACCTAAAACAAAAGGTGTTTCCACTTTGTCTGATTTGTAAATACCATCCTGTTCACAGCTTACATTTTTAAATTGACTTTTTATTCTTATCAATGATACCAGTCCATAAATTAAGAGAACAACAATCCCCGAAATCCAAAGCAATGATCCAAGAAAAATCCAAACTTGCATTGGATTTACACTAGTCACTACATCTGCTGCTGGTAGCGGCCCACTAATAGATTGATCAATATTGAGCACTTCCACATTAATCTGTGGTGTTGTAGTGTATAAAATATCGTTAGAAATAGGCGTTGGGTTCACAGGAATCAAACTCAAAATACTTTCAAATGAAACGGGCACAATAAGTCTAAAGAGAGCGACTGCCCATAATATGTACGAATACTTTTTTGGTGCTTTATTAAGAAGCATTCTTGCTGCTAATATGAACATAATAACGATGCTACCAATATAACTCATATTAACGATTTGCAAAAATAATTTCTCCAACATCCTTATTCCTCCCTGTATTCATCAATTAATTGTTGAATTTCTTCAATCTCATTTTCACTTAGTTTTTTTCGTCGAGTAAATGTTGCTAAAAATCTTGGCAAAGACCCTTTAAAAGTTTCTTCTAAAAACGCTTCTCCTTTTTCTGCCAAAAAGTCTTCTTTTACTAACAAAACGCTCACAGTTCCATTTTCACTTTTAAAAATGCCTCTTTCACATAACCGCTTTAACATTGTATATGTTGTTGTTCTTTTCCACTCAAATTGATCAGAACATATCTCTATAAGATCTCGAGTTTTAATTGGCGCTTTATCCCAAATAATATTTGCAAATCTCTGTTCCATTTCGCCAAGTTTATATTTTTCCATACGAAGATCCTCCTTTTGTCTAATGCTATTAGACAAATTAAGTCTAACACCATTAGACAAACCTGTCAATACGTAAAAAAAATTACAGGCTTGTATGCCTGCAATTTATCTATAAAATATCTTTTACTCTATCGTTCACCATAACCAGCTGCTCATTTTTGAAAGGTCATGGTTGTTGTAAATCCATGATTATCAACACTCTTTATCTGCATTGTTCCCTCATGGGCTTCCACAATCTGCCGAACAAGCATCAACCCTAAACCATGTCTCAAATCCAGTCTTTCATCAGTGCTGTTCATGTAATGAGGTTTTTCCTCTAAGGCTTGCAGCTTTTCAGCCGATAATCCAATACCATTATCGGCGATAATAAGGATAAGGGAATTATCAGAGCAATCAAGGGACAATTTGACATTACATCCTTGCGGATTATGTTTCATACTATTCTGTACCAAATTGCTTACAGCCCGTGAGATTAAACGGGGGTCACAATCTATTGTGGCTGTTTCAGCAACTGGAGTGATTTGAATATCAATAGAATAACTATCGGAAATACCTGTATTGAACAATTCTGCCACATAGGAACGCAGTAGCTTTGATAACCGAACAGACTCCTTGTGTAACGGCTGCATTTCATAGTCCAGTTGCGATACTAAATTCAAATCCTGTACCAGCTCTTTCATCTTAACGCTTTGCTTTCGTACAATTTCAGCCTGTTCCCTCACAGTGTCACTTACGGTTTCATCATTCGCAATGCGTCCGGCATACCCCATAATCATTGAGAGTGGGGTGCGTATATCATGAGATACGCCACTAATCCAATTAGCACGGGCTTCGTTCTGCCTACTTAAAATTTGAGATGCTTTATTTACACTCCCAGCCACTTCCGATAATTCGCCGCTGATACAAAGAGATACTGGTTTACCATTTGAGAGTGTTTCAATGGATGAAATAATCGGCTCTGTACTCTTGATGATTTTCTGCTTCGACAAATGATAAGCGAAAAACAGCAGAAGCAAATCAACAGCTAACATTCCTAAAAAATAAAGTGGCAGGGTTTTAATCGCTTGAATGGAAAAATAATTGCTTGTAAGTTTGGTATAACTGTCTTTCGGATAGCCCAATACTAGCAGTCCACTATCGGTATTCCAAACAAAAACAGGGTAATCTTCAAGATAGCCCCTTGAAAATATAGCAACATCCTGAACGGTATAATGCGCCGCAATATTTTTCGGTGCATTAACAGACCACATGGTTTTTCCTGCTGCATTGAGGAAAATCGCCCAAATATGGTTATTTTCCAATTTATTGCGGGCTTGATCTGACAATCCATCCAATGTAGACCCTGCGGCAACTTCTTCCAACATATTATTAGGTGATATAGCCCCATAATCCTTTTTAATAACACTATGAAAAGTCCATCCAAAGGCAATAATATTGATAAGCAGCAACACCATAATAAAGCCTGCAAAAGATACTAGATGCTTAGATATATACTTTCCAAATGATTTCATAGCATCACTTCCTTGTATTCAATTTGTAGCCTAATCCCTTGATCGTAATAAGGGAAACCGGTTTTGATGCATCTGTTTCTATCTTTTCCCTTATGCGCCTTACATGGGCATTTAGACTATTTTCATATCCAAAAGGATTATCCCCCCAAAGTGCTTCACATAGCGCGTCCACAGTGACGATTTTCCCTTCATTTCGGGCGAGTGTTTCAAGCAGAGTATGTTCTTTTGCTGTTAAAGAAATGACTTCACCGCCCCTGTTTACCTCTGCGCGACTAAAATCAATCGTACAACTTTCTAACTTCAACAGTGGAACATCCTCTTTATAGCAACGTCGCAAGACTGCATAAACGCGCAATAATAATTCTTTCGGCATAAATGGTTTTGCAATATAATCATCTGCGCCGAGACCTAAGCCTGCCAATTTATCCACAGCTTCGTCTTTGGCTGTAAGGAAAATAATGGGGACATCGGTAAACGAGCGCAATTGTTCCATGAGCAAAAAACCATCCCCGTCCGGCAACATGACATCCAAAATTGCTAAATCAGGTTTTTCATTTCTGCCGACTGCAATACCTTCTTTAAAAGAAGTAGCGTTGACGATATTTTCAAAACCATCATCCGTTAAGATATTAGAAACTAATTTAAGTAAATCCGGCTCATCATCCACGAGCATTATTTTTTTTGTGTGCAAAAACGAATTATCCATAGCCTTACCTCCGAATGTAAACATTATAACAGATGGCATTCATTTGGGATGCAGTCTTGCGAAAAAGTAAGGTAAAAGTAAGGACACGAGAATGTAGAAGTCAGGATGGTGTTATAACATGAAATCAATGAAAGGAGATGTTTCATATGAACGATGTTATCACAACAAAACAGTTAACTAAAAATTACAAAAAATTTACTGCCGTCAACGATGTTTCACTTCACATTCGCAAAGGGAGTATTTACGGTCTCATTGGCCCAAATGGAGCAGGAAAATCCACGACTATGAAAATGCTGTTGGGGCTCACCGCCCCTACAAAGGGTAACTTTACTATTAATGGAAAACACTTTCCAGATGATCGACTGGTCATCCTGAAAGAAATTGGTTCTTTCATTGAATCGCCTTCGTTTTATGCTAACCTGACAGGCCGGGAAAACCTTGACATTATCCGCCGGATTTTGAAGTTGTCGAAAAGCTCAGTAGAGGATGCTTTGGAATTAGTTGGTCTTACCGAGTTTGGTGACCGTCTGGCAAAGAAGTATTCATTGGGTATGAAACAGCGTTTAGGTCTTGCCGGGGCATTGTTGGGACGTCCACCTATCCTTATTCTGGATGAACCGACCAATGGGCTTGATCCCGCCGGTATCCATGAAATTCGTAATTTAGTGAAATCCTTGCTTAACCTTTACGATTGCACCATTTTAATTTCATCGCATATGCTCTCTGAAATTGAATTGATTGCGGACGACATTGGTATTCTCAATCACGGGCATTTATTGTTTGAGGGCAGCTTGGATGATTTACGTCAAAACGCATTACATTCTGGGGTTGCTTTGGACAATCTGGAGGATGTGTTCCTTTCAATGGTGGAAAAGGACAATGCAGCAAGAAAGCAGAGAGCAAAGCTATGAGGACACTTGCAATCGAACTTCGAAAAGAGAAACGGACTGGCGTTTCTTCTGTACTACTGGCAGTGGGTATTTTGGGTGGTGCATACGCTTTTGTCAACTTCCTTGTACGAAAAGACACGCTTTTAAACTTGCCGTTAGCGCCAATGGATGTGCTGCTGACCCAACTTTACGGCATGATTATGATACTAAATATGTTTGCCATTATAGTCGCCACATGTATGGTCTACAACATGGAGTTTAATGAAAGTGCAATCAAAAAAATGTATATGCTTCCTATAAGTGTTCCGGCTATGTACTTTTGTAAATTTTTGATTATAACCGTGATGTTTTTAGTGGCTGTCGTCCTGCAAAATCTGGTACTGACACAAATTGGAATGACAGACTTGCCACAAGGGACGTTTGAATTAGGGACGCTGATAACCTTCGCAGGGTATTCGTTTATTACGTCCATGCCGGTACTGTCCTTTATGTTATTGGTTTCCTCTCGCTTTAAAAATATGTGGGTTCCCCTCGGAGTAGGGGTAGCCGGATTTTTAAGCGGCATGGCTTTGGCGACATCCGATATGGGGCTGTTGCTTATTCATCCCTTTGTTGTAATGCTAAAGCCCGCAGTAGCTATGAGCGCACAGCCTAATATGACAGTTACTATTGTAGCTGTCATCGAAACAGTCCTTTTCCTTGGCGCAGGATTATGGATGTCAAAAAACCTGCGCTATGAGTAAGGAGGCAAAATGATGAATTTTTTAGAATTACTCAAAATTGAGTTTATGAAAGTGAAACGCTCAAAAATTATTCCCCTGATTTTCGTTGCACCATTATTGGTGGTGGCGTCGGGAATCGCCAATTTGAGCAGCTATTTTACGCCTGAATATACCAATGCATGGCCTGCTATGTTCATTCAGAGTGCTTTGGTCTACGCCTACTATCTGCTACCGTTTTCTATGATTGTAGTCTGCGTGATGATTTCAGGACGGGAAACACAAAACAAGGGAATATTAAAAATGCTAGCTCTGCCAATCAGCCGTTATAAGCTCTCATTGGCAAAGTTTTGTGTACTTATGTTTTATCTTTTCATGGAAATGGTAGTTTTCCTCGTAGTATTCGTGATTGCCGGATTGATTGCAACAAACTCAATGGGTATTACTGAAACGCTTCCAGTGCTTTATCTTCTGAAATGGTGCGCGGGGCTGTTCCTTACCATGCTTCCTTGTTTAGCAACCATGTGGGCGATTACGACTCTATTTGAAAAAGCCTTGCTTTCTGTGGGTTTAAACCTGCTCCTTGTCATTCCCGGCGTCTTGGTGGCTAACACCCCACTCTGGATTGCCTATCCGTACTGTTACAGCGGCTATTTGGTGTCCTCTTCGTTACATGATTTCACAGCAGCATCCTCCGATACTACATTTTCGCTGATACCCTTCCTCCCTTGCGCGATACTGATTTTTGTACTGGTTCTTACGCTCGCCGTCACCCAATTTGGCAAAAAAGAAATGAGGTAAATATAATGGAAAACAAGCATCTGTAGAAAGTAAAAAAAACACCAGCTCTGAAAGCGGTTTACGCAGTAAACTTATGAGCCGCTTGCTTTAAAATAGCTTATAACAGCCCCTTCAAAAAACTATTCACTTTAGTGTAATCTATTCAGTTTAAACATTAAGATACTTGGGTGAGAGGTTCTCCAAAGTATCTTAATGTGGCATTATAATGTACTTATTTACAGGAGTTTAATAATATTGATAGTAAAACAGGTAAACGTTATGACGAGGACATCAAAACATTATGTCTTGCTCTAAAAGTAAATCGTAGTACTTATTATAAGCACTTTTCATCCGATCTTTCTCCTAGGTTAAAGGAAAATCTAAATATCAAATGAATCATCTTACAGATTTATTCGGATTATGATAAATGCCTTGGTGCTTATAAAATTACTCATATTCTAGGTCGTGATTATGGCATAAAGATTAGGAATTATGCAATAATCATTTACATCAGAAATTCAACCAAAAAGCTCCAAATCTAGTCTGGGCTAGCGACTTTACATCCATCAAGGTAAATGGCAAATGGTATTACCTTTGTATCGTTATGGACTTATTCTCTAGAAAAATCATCGGTTGGCATATCGCAAGCAAACACGATGTAGAGCTAAAACTCGATATTTTTGATTATATAGAAAACCTATATAACAATCACCTTCCTCATAGTTCCATTGCTTATAAAACACCAAATGAGTTTGAGGCTGAATACTGGGGTCAGTATGCCTAAATACTGGCCTCAGGAGAAAAAATAAAACTAATTGTGTCTAAATTATTGACTGCACTGCATTGTTTTTGTTCAATATCAACTAAAACAGCCTCAATTCCACATATAGCAAGATTGTATGCTAACCCCATTCCCATAGTTTTCCAGCTCCAATCATTCCAACCTTTTTAAACTCCATCAACTCCACCACCTTATACTATATCCTTTTGAAGTATAGACATTATAATTCCATCTTCAAGCTTTCCTTTAATTAAATCTCGTTCTCTGACAACACCTTCCTTTGTAAAATTTAATTTTTCAAGAACCTTTACTGATGCGTCATTTCCTGGTGTAATAAAAGCTTCTATTCGATTTAAATCCATTTCACTTAGTCCGAATTTAACTATCGCTTCAATAGCTTCAGTAGCATATCCTTTATTCCATTTATCTTGAGCTAAATCATATCCAATTTCAGACCTACGAGCTCCATTGTCAAAGTCACCTAAACAACATATTCCTATTAGCTCCTTTGTATCTTTTAACTCGATTCCCCAAGTTATTTCTTCTCCAGATTCAAACTCTTCTTTATATCTTTTTATAAATTTTATTGCATCATCTTTAGACTCTATAGGACTAAACCAATCATATTTTGCAACTGCTGGATCACTAAATACTTTGTAAATTCCATCTACATCATTTTCACTAATTTCTCTTAAAATAAGCCTTTTAGTCTCAATTTTTTTTATCGTCTCAATCACTTTTACTCCCCCTTTTAAACTATAACAATACTTTGTAATTTTCTTTTTAACTCATCACTACTTACTTTTTTAGCTAGTAAACCTTTATATAAAATGTTAATAGCTGGAATTTCAACACAAAATTAGACAACTTTTTTAAGGTGTAAATATTTGTAATCTATTGGTGACCGATAACCTAATGATGAGTGTAATCGATGATTGTTATACCAGTTTACATAATCAAATAATTCTAACCTTAGGTGTTCAATCGACTCAAATGTTTCTTGATATACAAACTCTTTTTTGACTGTCTTGAAGGTTGCTTCAGCTACTGCATTATCATAAGGACAGCCCTTTTTACTTAAAGAACGTTCTATTGAAAATGTGTCTAGTAAACCATCAATTGCGTTAGTTTTAAACTCATTGCCTCTGTCTGTATGAAAAATGTTGACCTTTGATAAATCGTGTTTGATAGATGAAAATACCTCATATACAAGTCTTGCGTCTTTACGAGCACCTGCAGTATAACCAACGATTTCGCAATTGTGTAAATCAAGCATTAAACAAATATAGTGCCACTTGCCATTTACTCTAACATAGGTTAAATCACTTACAACTTGTTTCTTCCAAATATTTTTTAGACGTCTTGTACCATAAGAACGACGATTCTTTTTAAAGGCTTTTATAATCACTTTTGAATAGTCATCGTCTGAACTTGAACGGGGATTCTCCTTTTTCTTTTGGTTATATTTTATATGCCCTTAAGAAATTTGTCTAACTTAGTGTAACCTATCCAGGCTGATTGATCCTGAATTGTAATTGAATTCAACTATGAGTTGATTTATCATCTAGAAACTGTTACGGTCAATGTATTCCATATTTTTTTACTATTGATACAATATAATTATACCGTTGATTATTATAGATATAGGGAGGAAATTAATGTACGATAAGACAGTTTTCAAAGATAGAATTCATGTGTTAAGAAAAGATAAAGGGCTTTCACAGGGACAATTGGCAGAAGAATTAGGTTTGTCTACTCAAGCCATCTCTAAATGGGAGACAGGACTTTCTATACCAGATATTGATGGGCTAATGTATTTATCTAATTATTTTGATGTAACATTAGATAGTATGTTTTTGGTTATAAATAGTTTTGAGAAAATGTTAAAATGTCCTATTTGCAGTGAAGCGTTAAGGAAAAAGCAACAAGGGGATAATGAAGAATACTGCTGTAAACATAATCATAAGTTTAATGTTGATGAAGGTGTTATTTATTTTGGTACAAGAGAAATAAAAGGCGAAGAATGGTCATTGACATATCGGAATTATGAACACTATTTATTAGAAGCAGAAGCACCAATACCAAATTTTTATCAGCGATCTGAAGTATCTTCGGATGAAATAAAATGGCAAGAACTATCTAAAAGAAAACCTAAGGTGATACTAGACATTGCTTCTGGTACTGGCACTGGAATTAAATATATGTTAAAAAGGATTGATTGGCCCTGTACTGTTATTCTTACAGATCTATCCCATAGAATTTTGAAATGGAACAATCGATACATCAGTGAGAAGATTACTAATCCATATGTTGATATACATTATCTTGCATGTGACGCTTCTAATTTGCCAATTATGTCAGATACAGTAGACTGTGTCCTTTCACTAGGAGGATTTGAAAGTATGCAACATAAAATGCTAGATGGATTCAAGGAATCTATCCGAGTAGTCAAACCAAGTGGAGCAGTAATTTACAATCGTGCTATTATTGATAATCATGAGTCAGAGAATTCAAAAAAATGGATTGAATTATATTTAGGAATAAAAGACAGTATTATAGATCCTATGAAAATGATTGATATAGAAGAGTGGATAAAGAGTTGTAAAGAAATTGGTTTTCATAATACTGATTATAAGAAAATATATGGTGAGATGAAAGTACCTGACACAGATGTATTTCCTTTCGAAAATCAGATTTTAAGGTGGATGGCTGAATATGTTTGTATATCAACTATTTAGAGACTGAAATGTAGTGTCAAAATAAAAAAATATCAAAGAAGTATGTTTAGTGTGTAGTAATTCAGATCGTACTATACATATAGAATTAGCCATACAAATTGAAAGTTATTAGCCTGATTGTAATAATAATCAGGCTTTTTTACGTATAATATGAAAAACAAAAGAAGCCCTTCTAGGTTTCTTCTTCATTGATGACCAGTTCTTTGCTTTCTTTGTCATAGCCTAAACAACCTTGAAAACCAACCAGCTCCCCACGCTTCATTTTCATCTTTAGACCCATCTTTACATTGGTTGAAATACTTTCAAATTTAGTCTTTCTGTTGCCCATCGTCTAAATTGTGTGCCTCGGCTAGAGCGTACACGGTAGCCAATGCTTGTTCTTGGCTTTACTTTATATAGTCAACACACCAAAATGGCTATACTTTCTGTAGCCAGCAAATAAATTTGGCTGTATTTTTTGAAGCCAAATTCAACCAAGACTAAAATTCGCAGAATATAAAAAATATGAAAAAAGCAGTGAAACTGAATCAACAATTTCACTGCACAATTTGAAAAATAGATTATATTTTATTTGTTTCAATTAACTTGATCATACGAATTTTAATTTATCGTCAATTCATATCTCAAAAATGGGGATTTAATACATTTCAACACCACACCTCTATAAATTACTTATCAACATAATTCTCTGCATAATATTGAAATGCTTTTACAATATAATCAGCAGCACCAGAGCCATGTTTTGTATCGGTAATGGCTTTTACATAGTCGCTTTTGTAAGATTCTATAATAACATTCCAATACCTATCTCCGACCAAATCTACAGATGCGTGTTTGTGCATAAAATTATCAATCTCATGAACAATATCTTGTACTTCAATTGATGAGATATCTTTTGTTCTGTCAGCAACTAATTTAGCATAGAGTGCATCGCTTTGTTCTACAATTTCTTTGACATCGCCTGACATTTGCTGTTCCATCACCTCAGAAAAATGTTCTAAATTGTATTTCATTGCTTCGGTATATTTTTCGATACTACCGAATTGCTGTATTGCGAGCTTGGCGACTTCTGGTTCATCATCTTTTATTTTTTGAATAAATAAATCAAAATTCTCTGCACTTCCCCAATATTTTACGATTGCATCAGAACTATTTTGTTTGAAATCTTCCAAAGCAAAAATATAATCGGATAAATCAAATTCTTTAAAACTCATACATTGTTCTCCTTTCTCTAAGCGGCTAAGGAGTTGTATCAGCTTGTCAGTTCGATTACGCTTTAACAAGAATAATTCCTTTTGCTTCTTGAATGCTGTAATCTTATCAAAATCTGGTTTTGAAATAAGCTCATTGATTTCCTTCAGCTTGAACCCAAGTTCTTTAAAAAACAAAATTTGTTGCAGCTTTTGTAGTGCATCATCATTGTATAAGCGATATCCACCAGCAGTTAATTCACTGGGGTTCAACAGACCTATTTCATCATAGTATTGCAAAGTACGAGCACTGATACCTGTTAATGCAGTAACTTGCTTTACACTTTTCATTATAATCAACTCCCTATTTATCAGTTAGAGTAAGATGTAATTGCCGGCAATTTCTATCTGACTCCTAATGATAGAATACAGTATCACGTTACGTTGGAGTCAATACTTTTTGAAAAATTTATCATCAAAAAAATCTTTCACAATTTTTAATTTATACCCTATAACCATATCGTTTCAAATCAAATTCTTACTGGTGGCATATTTAGTTTCTTTCGTATCTTTCGTCCAACTTTGTGAATCTCTTTTTCTTGTTCATTAGTTAGTTCCGGTACTCTTGTCCAAAGAACTCGTATAAATTTTTCAGCATCTTCCACATTTTCTACAGCATCAAGAAAAGATATTGTTACCTCTAGCAATTCATCCGTTTTACATGAAGTAACTATATTAATATAATCATCCATAATTTATCCCCTTATTTAATCAATGATGTTTTAATTTAAAACACGAAACACCATCTTGAAAAATTGAATTTTACTTTACAGTTTATACTGCATAAAATTACCATTATGAGCAAATCCATATGCAGTGTATAATTTAACGCCCATATCAGAAGCAGTAATTTGAACAGTCCCACATCCCTGTTGTCTTGCCTCTCCAACAACTCTGTTTAAAAGCTCTTTTGCAATGCCCATTCTTCTATAATTTGGATTTGTATACATACTAGATAAAAGTCCTATCTTTCCACTTGGGCATCCAAAATATGGTGGTTTCTCAACAATCGACATTCCACTAGTACCAATTATCATTTCATTTTCTATCGCCAGCCATGATACAAATGAGTCATCTAACATATGCCTGTTATAATAATCCTTTAAAGAATGGCGTAAATCAAACTCTTCTTTTGCACCTTCTTCTCTTAATTGATTTATTCTCATCTCTATAAAGATTTCAAGTTCTTTTTCTGTTAGCTTCCTAAATTCTATTTCCATAATAATTCTCCTCCTCAGATTCAAATTTGTTCTTGTCTTATTTTAGCATCAATCACAATCAAACTCCATTGAAACTTCACCACTTCGAAATCTGATGTTTACCATTAAATTCGGATTTAAAATATCCAAACAAACATCTCTACATTTCACACATACGTTCGACAGTCGGAACCCGCAGCTGTGATTGAAAGGCAAAACAAAAGGCACCCTTGCTATATGATCCACATCGAGTCACATGCATAGGTGCCTTCTGGCACAAAGCCTATCACAACCTTACCAACTGTAAACATATTTATTTAATCATAAAATTTGCTATATCATAACCCTTATCCAGCAGATCTGCTGCTATAAACTCGGAAAAATTTTCCATTCTCATTTTTAAGCCAAGTAAAACCAAGACACTCAAGAGATTCTCCAAATACTCCGTGGTAGACGAACAATATTTTACTATTTCTCGTTTGTGCTTTATTTATGCTTAGAAATGAATATACAATCAAGAATTTGACTTATTTTGAAAGCTATAACGCTCAAGTCTGACCCAGTTACTGTTAATTAAACACATTCATCGCATCCACATACTCCTGCAACCCATCTGGCTTCAAAGCATATAATACATAATTTGCAGGCTCTTCTCTTGCTAATCTCACTAGATAGCCTTCATCTTCTGGTTCATCAAATACAACTTGTGCATTTACCTTGGCACATTCAATTACCAGTTCATTATCCTCTTTATCTCTCATAACAACTGCATCGAGAATCCAATCATAATAATACAAATTATACTCCATCCATTCTACCTCCAGCCTTAGCTAACCATCCCAAAATGCTTCAACGCTTCCACAATCGCCTTTTCCTTCTCTTCTGGACACTGCGGCTGTCTTGCATACTCAGACTTCGCCAGATTGTAATTCTCCCCAACCTCTAATCCACATTTTCTTTTTATCTGTGAAATATACAGATTAGAAACTTTCAATCCATGCTCTTTCAGTACATAATCCTTTATTTCCGCATAAGTAGCTTTCATCTCAGCACTTGTCGCATCCAACTCATTCAAGTCCAAATCAACCGCAATTCGATCACTCGGTTTTTGTTGGGACAAAAGAACAACCGTCTCCACATGTCCCGTCCAAGGGAACATATCCACCAGTTGAAGTTCACCTGCTTCATATCCCATCCGTCTAAAGGTCACAAGATCCTCTAAAAGGGTCTTGGGATTGCAAGACACATAGACAATTTCAAGAATCCCATAGCCCGCTATTTTTTCTACCGTCTTTTCACCCATCCCCATTCTTGGTGGATCGACAACAATCACTTCGGGCTTATCTTCTACTGTTTCAAGTACCTTAAAAACATCCCCACAAAGGAAAGTACAATTTTCAAGGCCATTAAATGCCGCATTCGCCCTCGCCGCTATAACTGCATCTTCGACAATTTCAACACCAATTACTTTTTTAGCTCTCTCAGCCATAATTTGACCAATCGTACCTGTCCCTGAAAAAAGGTCAAAACAAACCTTGCCATCTATATTGGGAATAAGATCGAGTGCCGTTTTATAAAGGGTTTCTGCCCCTTCCGTATTAGTCTGGAAGAAAGAATAAAGTGTCACTTTAAAGGTTAAATCATACAGCTTTTCTGTAATATAATCTCTCCCATCAAGAATTTCAATATCCCCTTTTACCATGTCACTGACGCCATCATTATGAACATAAAGGATACTGACAATTTCGCCTTTAAGTTCAAGCCCTTTTAACAGGGCCACATAACTTTCACGATTAAATTCCCACGTTGTCGTCGCCGAAAGGGCAATCATGATTTCACCTGTTCTATAGGATTTTCTAATCACCAAATGTTTTAAAAAACCTTCGTCGGTCTTTTTATTGTATTTAGGAGCACCCACTTCAACAAAGTAATCTAAAATAGACCGTAAGATTAACCTATAATCTTGATCTACGAGGTGACAATGATCCGTCGTTACAACGTCATGATGTCTTCCTTTTTTATGCATTCCCAGCGTTAAGGGGCCTCCTTTTTCTTCATCTCCAAAAGAAAACTCCATCTTATTGCGGTATTCAAAGACACTTGGACTTTCTATAATAGGCTTAAAAGTCACCTCAAAACCACTTTCTTCATAGAGTGCCTTTACCATGTCGGCTTTCATTTGACTTTGCCCCTCCGCTGACAAGGTCTGAAGTTGGCAACCACCACATTTACCAAAGTGTTCGCAAAAAGAAGCCGTTTCTAATGGACTTCTTTCAATAACTTCCAGTAAACGTGCCTGTTTTTTACCCGAACGATTCTTAGTCACTCTCGCTCTAACAGTCTGTCCTTTAATCGTATTTTTAATATGGACTTTGTGATCTTCAACATAACCGATTCCAATATTGGGATACTTATTTTTATCTATCTTTAATTCAATTTCTTGTCCTTTTTTCACAATGTATATCCTTTCTAGATTTCATAATCAGAGTCATTATATCAAGCCACTAGATTAAAAACAAGCTATTAATAGGGACCCCACTGTTTATTGCCTTTTAATAAGGGTATTATTAATATGGGAGTTTTTATTTGTTAGGGGGATACATATGTTTACAAAAGACTTTTTTTTATACAAGTATCATCACCATACTTATAAAAGGCGGTTAAAATACAAAGTCGCCTTTTTTGTATTGCTGATACTCTTTCTCTCCTCATTATTAATACATTTTTCTTTTGCAAACGTACAACCCACCCCTCCTAATGAAAATTCCCAGCCCTTTCACATCTTATTTATCAGCTCTTATAATAGTGCCTTCCCAACCTATTATCAACAAATTGATGGTCTACGGGAGTCTTTTCCACAACCCCACTATTTAATTGATATGGAATTTATGGATTCCAAACGCTTTAATACAGAAGATAACCTCTATTTATTTAATCAACTCCTCACTTATAAACTAGACCATTATCAGACATATGATCTTATCATTACTGCTGATGATAATGCGCTCTCTTATGTCAGCAGCAACCACGAAAAATACTTTAAAAATATTCCTGTCATCTTTTTAGGTGTGAATCAAATTAACTACGCACTTTCTTTTAACGACGATCCCTTCATTACAGGTGTTGTTGAAGCCTCCTCTATTGACCAAACTATAGAAGAAGCCCTCACCCTTTATCCTAAAGCAACTGACATCTATGCTATTGTTGATAATACACTCGGTGGTATGGGAGACCATGAAAAATATATTGCTTTTTCTGAACAGTTCCCTCAACTTACTTTTCACACCTTAGACTTAAAAGAAATGTCCTTTCAAGATTTAGAAAATGCCCTTCACAATATGTCAACTCATGATATCGTCCTCCTGCTTGCTGCTTATGAAGATAAAGACCATGTTACACTTTCATTTGAAGAAAGTGTAAAACGCATGGTTAACAAAAGTGCTGTCCCCATTTTTCACCTTTATGAACATGGGATTGGCGACGGTCTTATAGGCGGCGTGGTCATCAGTCACCACGAACAAGCAACTGCAGCTGCAGCCATGGCGCATCGCTATCTGGATGAAGGCACATCACTCTCTGATATACCCGTTTTAAGTAATAGCCCAAACCTCCCTATGTACGATTACCAAATTCTTAAAAATTATAATCTTAATCCAAAGGTTCTTCCTGATCAAACCTATTTTATTAACAAACCTCAGTCCATCTTAGATATTTACTTTAAGGAAGTCCTGATTAGCCTATTTGTTTTGGTCATTTTGATTATTTTAATTATTTACCTCAGCATTTACATTCGAAAAGCAAAACATATAGAAGAGCATCTCAATGTCCGGACACATGAGCTCGAAGATTTGTATGAAGAACTTGCCATTTCGGAAGAAGAACTTAGAAGCCAGAACGTTGAATTAATGAAAACCCAAAAAACATTAGAAATTCAAAAAAATGAATTGATAAAAAAACAAAAACAAATAGAAGATTATGCTTATTTTGACTATTTAACTAAACTGCCTAACCGCTTATCACTTAAAATGGACTTGTCTCGACATTTATCAGACTATAGCCCAGAATTTGTCAACGGTGCTCTTTTCTTTATTGACCTTGACAATTTCAAGGCGATTAATGACAACTTTGGTCATTCTGTAGGCGATAATATATTAATCGAAGTGGCTAAACGTCTACGTGAACAATTAAGTGACTATGGTAAAATCTACCGCTTTGGCGGAGATGAATTTGTAGTGCTTATTGATAATTCATGTGATTTAGAGACCATCAAATATATTGCCAATCAACTCTTTGAGCGTTTTAAAGAGCACATCAACATCTATGATGATTCGTTCTATGTCACCTTTAGTATGGGGATTGCTTTAATTCCTATTCACGGCAGTAACTATGATGAACTTATCGGATCAGCTGACATGGCCATGTACAGTGCTAAAAAAGAATCTAAGAATGCTTTTCAGTACTTTGATGAAAAATTTATAGAGCAGTCTAATAATTACAAAGCCCTTAAGCAAAATCTCTCTCATGCCTTTGATCAAAAAGAAATCACCCTTTATTACCAATCGGTGTATGACCGTGATAAAAGGCATATTGTCTTTTTAGAAGCCATGTTGCGTTGGTTTTCACCTTTGGGTACTATTTCTCCAGAAAAATTTATTCCTATCGCCAAAGAAATGGGAATGATGCAAGAGCTTAATCACTTTGTTATGAATCATATTTGTGAACTCAGTACGACACTGGCAACTACCCAATCACCTGTGATGCTCTCTATCAATTTGTCTTCTTATGAGCTTCTCAATGTTCTCTTTTCACTTGATATTGATCGGATTTTTAAAGAAGAAAAAGTAGACCCCAATCAAATTTGTTTCGAAATATCTGAATCCTCTATTGAACGAGACTTTGATTTAGTCAAAGCACAAGTAGATAAGCTCAGACAACTTGGGTGTAAAATGATTATTGATGATTTTGGTTCTCGCTACCTATCACTTAACTATTTGAAGAAGCTCCCTGTTGACTTTGTTAAGATTGATGTCAATTTATTCTCAGAACCTTCAATGGGTGAAACGATTTTAAAATCCCTCATAGAAGTGCTTCAAGAAATGAATATTCAAATCATTATCAAAAATATAGAAAGCAGTAGCCAATTGTCACATATTAGAGACTACCATTACGATTACGTCCAAGGTCATTATTTCAGTTTTCCTGTTAACAAGGCTCGTGCACTTCAAGTCATCTTAGAAGAAGACATTAAAATATACGAAAAACAAGGCTCAAAAAAATAAGCCCTCACAGCTAAATAGCTGGGAGCTTTTAACGTCCTTAAAAGAGTTCACTATAATCCATGATATAAGCATCTGCATCTGCTTTTAATTGAGGTGCATCTTTTTCGGATAAGGCATCATAAATAGCAATCACCTTCATTCCGGCACGTTTACCTGCTAAAACACCTGCATGAGTATCTTCAAAAACGAGACACTTTTCAGGTGAGACACCCAAATCTTCTGCTACCTTCAAAAAAATATCTGGGCTCGGCTTACCGGCTTTGACCTCACAAGATGTCCGGCGTGACAAAAAATCATATTTGATACCGTGTGATTCTAATACGACTTCAAGTAACTCTGGAGAATTACTCGTCCCAATACCTAAAGGAATTTCCTTCGTTTGAGCATAAGTCAAGACTTGATGAACATTCCCTTTTAAAGGAATCCGCTCTCTATAAAATACAGATGCCATATCATTCCATTCTTTTTTAATCGCATCCATTGACTCTTTTAATTCAAAGCGATCTATGAAGTACTGTGCTGTCTCAGTAAAACTCATACCCTCTATCGCTTTTTGTAAATCGTCAGGTAGGTCAATACCTCTCTTCTCTAAAAAATCAATATCAATTTGCTTCCAAATCCACATTGAATCAACTAATGTTCCATCTAAATCAAAAATAATAGCTTCAATATTCTCAAAATGTTTCACATAATCCTCCAAAATAATCATCACTTTTGCACAAATTTAAGCATAAACATTCTTTTTTTTGTTAATTTATACATGTTTTGCGATCTATAACTTACGTTCTCTTACCCTAAAGTATTTGGTTTTATTCTAACACAGGATTGTCTTTATCAACAGTCCTTTTCTTGCTTTATATAGGCAAAATTCGTTAAGACATTTATTCATATATACGTTATAATGAAAGTGAAAGATGAATGAAATTATCATCAATTTGAGGTATAATAGTTGTCGGGATGTTTTTATGATTACCATCATATATTATAGAAGGGACGTTTTTTAAACGACATTTTTCTAGGAGGGTTTAATATGGGCAAAATTTCCACAAATAGTCATGATAACAAATTAACAAAGAAAGGACCTGGCAAAATCAAAAAAAATAAAAAAACGCGACAAAAAAAGAAAAGAACAATGAGTCGTTGGAACGTCAAAAATAAGTTAATTAGTTCTTATGTGATTTTATTCCTTGTTATTGTCATTTCTATTATATTCTCAATTTTTGGCATTAATAGGCTTAACACTATTATCGCTACCAATAACCATGTCAATACCATCGTAAGAAGCATTGACAGTATACTTAATCACCAAAGTGAATACGAATTATCAGAAGATGAAAGCGAAATTACTGCTATTGATGAACTGGTCACTTCTACTAAAGAAGAGATTAATACCGTTCTTAATTCTTCAGCAGAACAATCTACCAAAGATAGTATTACCAATATTAGTACTTTTGTAGATTCCTATAAAGTAGAACTTTCTAAATATGTTTCACTTAAAGCCCAACGTAATGAATCAATTTCAACACTCAGTGATGTGTCAAAACGTGCAACATCAGCAACTGACAGTTTACTTGAAAGAATTAATAAAAATCTAACTGATTATAATACAAATGAAACTGCAGATAACGCAACTATTATTGATACTTATAGTTTTGTTTCTAAAATTCAAGATGTTGAACTTAATATCAACCAACTGCGTTTCTTAGAAAAAGATTATATTAAAAGTGGCGATAAGGATTTACTTAACCAGTTGTCTCAAGACACTAAGGCTATTCAGAATGAGCTGCTCTCTTTAACCTCTAAGATGAGCGATAAAGAATCAAGAGACCTTGGCTCTGATGTCAACAAAGAGCTCAATAGCTATGTTATGGCAACCAACCGCCTCTACTCTATTGATGGAACACTTAATGATCAAAAAAACGAATTGGTTTCGATTGTTAATGCTATTAGGAATACCAGCGAAGAGATTTATTCAGAGCAAATTTCTTTTGTAGAAACAATCAGCTCTAGCACACTTAGTACTGCCTATATTTCATTGGTACTAGGTGTAGTGGTTTCACTTTTATTTTCAATTTTGATTTACCGTTCTATTTCTAAACCGCTTAAAGTCCTCAATACCGACTTAAGTATGGCAACTGCCAACAATGATTTAACCCAAAAAATCATACTCAAAGCCAACGATGAATTCAAAATGCTAGCGATTGCCTTTAATGGCTTTTCAGATAAAATTCAAAGTATGGTTACTGATATTGATCAAAATGCTCAAGATGTCGATACACTTGCCACAGAAGTAACTAACCAAGTGAGTCATCTTAATTCAAGTATTGAAAATATTTCAGCTAGTATCGAAGAATTATCTGCCAGCATGGAAGAAACCAGTGCTTCAACTGAAGAAATAGATGCAACGACACAAACAATTGATGAGATGATTGTCAATGTTGTTACACAAGCCAATGACGGTCTTCAATTTGCAGGGGATATTAAAAAACGTTCTGAATCTGTAAAAGAAAAATCTAAAGTAGCAAAAGCCGATGCTGTTTCTCTCTATGAAGAATCGAAACATGTGTTAAGTGACTCTATTGAAAAGTCTAAAGAAGTTGAAAAAATCAATTTGCTTTCAAATTCAATTTTGGATATTGCAGAACAAACCAACTTGCTTGCCCTCAATGCAGCTATTGAAGCGGCACGTGCCGGAGAAGCCGGAAGAGGTTTTAGTGTCGTAGCAGAAGAAATAAGAAAGCTCGCTGAAACATCTCAAAATTCTGCAAGCGAAATTCAAAGTGTCACAGGCGGTGTTATTCATTCCGTTTCTGATCTTGCTGATAATGCCAATGCCCTTATTTCTTTTATTGAAGATACCGTTTTAAGAGACTACGATATTCTCTCTTCATTAGGTGAACAATACAATAAAGATGCCAATGATCTCAATGCGATGTTTTCTGAGTTGTCAGCGACAATGGATACTATGAAAATTTCGGTTGGTGAAGTTACAGATGCTATCAGTAACATTGCTGTGACAGTCAATGATAGTGCTAAAGGCGTTAATGAAGTTGCTGAAAACGTTAACGATATTGTCATTGTTTCAGAAACAGTCACTGATAAGGTCAACAATGTTAAGGATGCAAGTGGCGTTTTAAAAGGTTATGTTCGTGAATTTAAAATTTAATATGTAATAAGCAAGACCTAAACTACCTAAAAAACCACCTCTTAGTTTTAAGAGGTGGTTTCTTTTTTTAGTGCCTATATCTTAGTGTTTACATAATTATCAATAACAGAAGCCCTAATCAGCGGGTCGAAACAGTCGTTAATCTTCAACTTATGCAATATTTTACGGTCTTTGGAATGTAAGACCACTCGGTCATAATCCTTTAAAACCACTTCAAAAATATGGCCACACAATCCCTGCGAATTAAGGGATATAAAATAGGCCTCTACATTTTCATAAGCTACTATTTCAAGCATGGCTAAAGTAATGCGGTCTTTCTTTAAATAGTATTGGTAGGCTTCTTCTTTTAGCTGTTTATACCGCATAGGTTCTCTAAATTCATAAATATCTGCTTCCAATACTTTCTTCTTAGCAAAGGTATTGAAATAATGGTATTTAACAATGCCTTCGTAAATAGATGTCACATTGTAATTAACACGCTTCATATCCTTGATTAAATTATAATTTTCATCAATAAAACGTTCTTTGGATAATTTTCCACACTCTAAATCTGTAATCAGTTCTAAACGTTTCTCGCAAACTGTTTTTATATTTGTCGCTTCCAACCGAAACCCCTTTTCCCTTTATCTTTTCTACCTACAGTCTTTGATCCTCGACCAAGGTCAATAACTTAAACTCTAAAAAATCACAACTTGTTAAATGATAGTTAACGCCCCCGTGTAACCCTTGAATAGCCCTATCAAAATCGCCCCCATGAATATGGCCATAAACGACGGTCTTAATCCCGTAGTTTTCAAAACAAGCTGTAAACAAAGAAGGGGCCTTTTCTTCGTTCGTTGGTGGATAATGGAGCACACCAATAATTTGATCGTAGCCTGCCTCTTTCGCCTTTAAAATAGACGTCTCAAGTCGCGCGGCTTCTCGTTTATATATTTTTTCATCTTGTTCATCAAATTGAACTTCATTTGGACAGAGCCATCCTCTCGTTCCACAAATAGCAATATCGCCAAAACTTTCAAAACTATTGTGAATAAAATGGATGGATTTGTATTGATTGTCCATCTTGGTTTTAGATGTCCACCAGTAATCATGATTCCCTTTAATAGCAACCTTTTGACCTGGCAGTTCATCTATCCATCCGAGATCAGTTTCTGCCTCTTTAAAAGACATCGCCCACGATAAATCACCTGGCAATATAACGCAGTCTTCTTCTGTCACTTTACTCAGCCAGTCTGCCTTAATCTTTTCATGATGATTATGCCATGAATCTCCAAATATGTCCATTGGTTTATCTGTATTTAAACTTAAATGTAAATCGCCAATAACGAATATTGACATATAATCCTCTTTTCCGATAAGTACCATTTGTACTGAGTGGTTGCTCTCATCTATTCTTTATTTCATTTCTACTTGATAATGCGATTGATCCAATAAGCGATCCAGCTTAATATGTTTAAGCGACTCTATCACTTTGTCAGAAAAATCAGGTGCCACTTTTTCAATGATTTGAATAAGGTCTTCTGCATTGGCACGGCTTCTACCTTCTGCAAAGGTACACTTTGATTCAATAATAGGCCATTTTAAGGTACGAATAGCCTTTATAATATTGTCTTCTTCTACATAAATCAGTGGCCTAATCATTTGAAGCTGAGAGTTCTCTTCCACTTGAATAGCGGGAATTGACGCCATTTTGCCATGTTGCAAGATATTCATCAAAAAAGTTTCAACTAAATCGTCTCGTGTATGACCAAATGCAATTTTATTATAATGGTTCTCTAGGGCATATCGCCTTATAATGCCCTTTCTAAGCCTCGAACACGTATAGCAGGGTTTGATATCATTTGCTATAGAAAGTTGCTCTCCAAAAGGCTCATCGTGGATTTGATGGTCCATTTGCCTCATCTTACAGAAATCATGATAGTCTTGAGTCCCTTCTAGCATACCATGATCTATAGTCAGTCCTGTCACTTCAAAGTCATAAATCTTGTATTGGCTTAGGAGTGTTAAAGTATAAAAGAGAAGGGTACTATCTTTTCCACCTGAAACCCCAACTAAAATGCGGTCTCCCGCTTGAATCAAATCAAAATCATCTATTGCTTGACGCACCTTCTTGATAAAAAGATTTTGTTCCCATTTCTCCATTATCTAAGCGTCCCCTTCTCAAAAATGTTATAGCGAGGGAGTGCTTTTTTAATATCTGCCAGTAAGAGTTCAAATTTTATAATATTATCTTCGTCTTTGATGGATTCAAAACGCCTTTGAAAATTAAGTGCTTCAATTTCTTTGCCCTGAGAAAATAGCAAATGAATATTGGTCGTGATATCTCTTACTGTATTTGATTTTTCTTCAAACATTAGCTGGGCATTAATCACTTCTTTACTGATTTCAGTCATTTCTTCATCAAGTCTAGTTGCTGCAAGTGCTGAATTTTTAAGTCTTATCTTCACTTCGTCTGGAATCTGTGTTTTATATTTATATGACAACGAGTGTTCAATCGTCGCCCAAAAATTCATGGCAAGTGTTCTTATTTGAAATTCACATAGTATATCTTTTGTTCCTAGTGCCGTTTGAACAGGGTAACGAATGATAATATGATAACTCTTATAACCGCTTTCTTTAGGATACTTAATATAATCTTTCTCATAAAGAACTGTAAAATCTTTGCCACTGCGTTCATGAATTAAATTAACCACGCGATAAATATCATCTATAAATTGACACATAACCCGAATTCCCGCAATATCTTCCATTTCTTCTTCAATACGCTCCATTGGAATACTGCGACGTTCAGCCTTTTCAATGATACTTGAAATTTTCTTAACTCGACCTGTTACAAACTCTATTGGTGAATACTCATTGAGTTCTCTATATTGATTTCTAATCGCCTTAAATTTAACCTTTAATTCTTCTACAGCCTGCTCGTAAGGAATTAACATGGTTTTCCATTCTCTAATCACTTTCATTTTCGCACTCCTCGTATAAGTCGCCTTGCTGATATTGATTATCATCCATCATGTGTTCCAAGGTATTTTGTAACTTTCGCCAGCTCGTTTGCCAGTTACAAAAAAGAGTTTCCTCTTTAGGGGCACGCCCAAAAAGTCTTTGGATTGAAACCTTTGGAGATAATAACCTTATAAAATGACACACTCTTTCTAAGTATTGATCCGCAGAAATCAGTTCAATCTGACCTGCCTCATACCATTCGCCTAAAAGTGTCCCTTTTAATATATATAATGAATGAATTTTCACACTTTCAATATTGAGTTGATTAATCATATGGGCACCCTGATAGAAGTCATCGTCTGAATCCCAAGGTAAGCTCCCTATTAAATGGACGCAAACTGAAAAACCATACGCATGAATCCGATTGACTGCCTCTTCAAAGTCAGCATAGTCATGCCCTCTATTTAAAATTTCAAGTGTCTTGTCTTTAACACTTTGGAGCCCCAACTCTATTTCAATAGTCACCTTATATTCTGTTTCAATCTTCTTTAACAAGTCTAAATATTCATCACCAACAACATCTGGCCTTGTAGAAATACTTAGACCCACCACAGAAGGAAGACAGGCGGCTCTCATATATTTTTCAAATTGATCAATAGGTCTATAGGTGTTTGAATAATTTTGAAAATAGGCAATATATTGATGGGCACCATATTTCGGTCCTATATAGGCTATGTTTTTTAAGAGCTGTTCTTCAACACTCATTCGATTTTCTTGACTCTCAAAACCGGTTCCAATATCGCTGCAATAAATGCATCCCTTTGTTCCACACGTCCCATCACGATTAGGGCATGTTCCAGGTAGATTAACTGGAATCTTATAAACCTTCTCGCCATAAGTATTTTTTAAGTAATCACTGTATTTATAATAACGCATCATGATGTTCCATTTCTAATCTCTTTTAATAGACCTTCTAAAAAAGGCCTCATCTTATTTTATCACAAGTTAAGTTGTTTGAAGCAATCATTTACAGAAAAAAAGAGTGGTTATCATGTGTTTAACCACGATAACCACCCTTCAATCATTTTTATTGTGCAGGAATCATTAATATTTGACCTGGATAAATAAGGTTAACATTAGAAAGTGCATTGATTTCAGCTATTTTTTCATAAGTTGTACCATTTTCTTTGGCAATTTTCCAAAGTACATCACCTGATTTAACAGTATAAGTGGTGTTATGATCAACGTATTCTGTCACACTTGTAACAGGCATTGCTTTAATTGTACCTTTTGCTTTAACGGCATCAACTAAAACATCTCTAATTGGCTCAAATGTATTAACTACATTCTTAGCACCAGTGAAATCAAAGTTATCACCTGTTGGATACATAAAATCATTCACAACTACTGAATAATAAGCTGACATATCAAGTGGTGTACCATCTGCTAATGCAATTGAAACCACTCTTTCACCAAAAGGTTTATCAGGATTAATTTCAATTTTAAGGCCTGAGAATGAAACGTTTCCAATTTCTTCATTGCCTAAACCGTGTTCAATATTTTTAAGAATATCTACACCACTTAAATCCATGGTAACAAGCGTATTATCAAAAGGCATTACTTCATACATTAAGCCATAAGTAATATCGCCACTTGGTATTGCTCTTCTTAAACCGCCGCCATTTTGGAGGGCAATTTGAGTTCCAGCTTTATCAGCCATCACTTGACATACCCAACTTCCAAGTACTGATGTTGAAATGCCATCATAACGGTCATGTGAAAATTCACCATCTGCTTTTCCTAATACTTCATTAAGTACAGGTGCTAAATCTTCATTCCATTTAGTATATGATGCTAATGCTGCTGAATCAGGTGTAATATCTTCTGAACGTTTATAAAGTTCGTCTACACCTGGAGTCACTGTTAACGCATCACCAGTGAAAGTTAACTGTAAATGACCTAATGCACGTCCACTATAATAAGCTTCAACAGTAGGAACATCGTTAACGTAACCTGCTACAGTTGCATGGTTATGTGCTGACACGATACCATCAATACCGTCAACAGCAGCTATTGCGCTTACTTCGTCGCCAGTTACAGGTTCGTTAATATCTGCACCATAGCCCTTTTGAGAAGCAGGGATATGTGTTAAGGCAATGATTGCATCAGGAACACCTGCTTCATCTTTGCCTGCTTTTAAGTAATCAACCCATGTTTTTGCTGATTCTGCTGGGTCTTTAAAATCAAGTCCTGAAACAAATTCAGCTTTTGTTTTATAAGCTGTTTCTGTTGTTGCAAGTCCTAAAAATGCTATCTTTTTACCGTCTTTTTCAACGATTGCATAAGGTTGTGCCCATTCTACGGGTTTACCTGTTGCTTTGTCATAAATGTTAGATGCTAAGAAAGTAAATCCACCTTCTTTAGCCCAAGTTGGAATACGATCAACGCCCCAGTCAAATTCATGGTTACCAACGGCTGATAAATTAACACCCATCATTTTAAACATATCATTGACAGGTTCTCCATAAGTTAAATTTGACATTGCTGAGCCTTGATAATTATCTCCAGCTGACACGATAATTGTATTAGGATTTTCTGCTTGATGCGCTTTAACAGCACCAACAAGTTTTGCCATCCCAACATTTTTGCCACCTTCTGCTAAAGCACCATGAAAATCATTGAAAGAATACACATCAATGACTACACTATTGTCATCAGCAAAACTCATAACTGGCATTAAGCCCGATACCACTAACATAAGTGCCAGTAATAATGCAATTTGTTTTTTACCTTTAAACATAAAACCTCCTAAAAATATTATTTGTCCCAAGTTTATTCTATCTTTATAATGGGAAGCTTTCAATCTTTTTTCTAAATTTTTGTACATTTCTAACAAATCATTTAAAAAAAAATACGATATTCTCTTTAAGTCTTCTCAATCAAGTCCATCCTATAAAAAAAGAGACCTATAAGATCTCTTTCTCCATTTTTATAACTTCAATATCTTCATCTAAGTTAACAGGTACAATTTCAAATTTCACTTCAATTTGAGTTGCTTCTTGTAAACGGTTTATCATATTTTGCTGCTCGCTTTGCTCGTTAGATGCCCCCATAATAATATGAGTAATCTTATTCTTTTTAGCAAAGTCAGATAATGTCTTTTCAATATCAGATGCTTTGATGACTGACAATTGTGCACTGCTTTTCTTCGACACATCAAATAAGTATTCAAGTGCGTCTTCTTCTTCAAGTTGTCCAAAATATTTCCAATTTTCTTTAACAACATGAACCACATGCAATTCGTCATTTTTAGAAGAAATTCTGGTTACTCCGTAGTCTATTAAGCGTTCACATGATTTTTGTTGAGTCACACAGACCATGATTTTCTTCTTTCTTCTCATTACTTTCTCCTTTCTAGAAAAAATAAATTTCCAGATGCATTCTTTTCGCAAGGTCTATTTTAATTATACCAAATAAAAGTTAAGCTAAAATTAAATTAGGGGATTTAAATCATAAAGTTTTCTTAATGATTTCCTTATGCCTTTATTTGAAATAGGTAGGTGCTTTCTGATATAATGACGCTAGTATAAAAAAGGAGGAAAGCGAATATTATGAACAGATATTCCAAAGTGATTGGCCTCACCGGATCTATGTATATTAAAGAATATGAAAAAATTAAACACCACGCCAATAAAATACGTGAGATAAATGAAGAAACCGTTGCCAAAGCATTTAAAGCAGGTAATACAGAAGTTTTAGTTGTTTTTGAAGAAACCGGCGAAGAATTACTCATTGATGATTTTTCGGATCCATCAGACGTTAAAAAATATCTCGGTAAAAATTTTTTAAAATAGGAATTGACTTAATCAGTCATCTTTTAGCATTGATTAATCTTAAATTCTTGTTTTTACAGCTCTCAACACACTCAAAAGCCCTAAGTCACCTTTTTTAAGATGTCTTAGGGCTTTTTTACATTTTCTTTCAAACAATGCTCTAAAAGAACATATTATTTATTCTAGGATAAGTACCTTTTTAACGGTTCAGGTACTTCGGACTCTCGGCTCAAGGTTATTTCAAAATCAATATCAAATGCTGTGGAGATATCATCAATTTTATTAAACCAATTCGGTAAAGCTTCTTCACCTATGGTTGTACAGTTAAGGATGCCATCAATGTAGATTTTTTCAATATCATAATTATTAGAAATCAAACCACATAGAAAACCTAAAAACTCATCTGCTTTTTCGATTGGGAATTCTTCCATACTGATAAATCTCACCTTATGATCTAAATCATACATAGGTCGGCGGTCATCATCAATGAAAATAATACTTCCTTTAGCGTCCTCGGCAGCTGAGTTTGCATGTTTTACTAACTCTTTTGATTTTCCAGTTCCCTTTTTACCTGCTATTAATTGAACCATTCGAATCTCCTCCTTTTTGTTTAAGCACTTAATTGTATTATTCTAGATACAATTATTGATTTCCTTCAAAACAATAAAAAAAGTTTCGCACCAATTGTTCGTTAATTCAGACTATTGAACCCTACTTCTAGGCTTCTTGTGTCTCAATATGTTCATTACGCAACTGGCCACATGCCGCATTAATATCTGAGCCTAACTCCCTCCTTACTGTCGTATTTATTTTATATTTATCCATCAAAATGGATTTAAAGCGATTAATTTGTATTTGTTGTGTTGGATGATAATTTTTTTCTTCAACTGCATTCACTGGAATTAAATTCACATGTACCAATTTATCTTTTAATAGTTTTCCCAGTGCTTTTGCATGATGCTCTGAATCATTTTCACCTTCAATTAGAGCGTATTCAAAAGTCACTCGCCGATGTGTTTCAGCAATATAATAGTCAACTGCATGGATTAAATCCTCTAGACCATGTTTATGGGTAATCGGCATAATTACTTTTCTTTCCGCTTCAATAGGATTATGGAGTGAAATGGCAAGAGTAATTTGAAAATGTTCGTCTGCAAGTACTTTAATTTGTGGGACAAGTCCACAAGTAGAGAGTGTAATGCTACGCCCTGACAAATTAAGTCCTTTCTCATCAGTTGCCAACTTAATAAACTTAACACTGTTATCATAGTTATCCAGTGGTTCACCACTTCCCATCATGACAACATTATTAATTTTCTCACCTGTATAGGCCTCTGCTGCATAAATTTGACCCAGCATCTCACTGGTTGTCAAGTTTCTTCTCATTCCTTTGATCGTAGAAGCACAGAAGGTGCATTTCATCTTACACCCCACCTGAGTTGAAATACAAATACTGTTACCGTATTTGTATTTCATAAAAACGGTCTCAACGACTTCATGGTCATCCAGTTCACAAAGAAATTTTTGAGTTCCATCTTTTGATTTTTGTGCTTTTATGATATTGACATTTTTAATTTGACAATTTTCTTTTAATTTCTCTATTAATGCTTTTGAAAGATTGTGCATCTCGTCAAAAGTTTTAATACCTTTGCTAAGAAAACCATATATTTGTTTAGCTCTAAATTTGGGTTCACCTAATTGAATCATTAACGTCTCAATCTCGTTTAAGGTGAGTGAACGTATATCTATTTTCATTTATTTTCCTTCAACACTTTCTATTTTTTTACATTTATTTTTTTACATTTATTCTTTACGATTATTAATAGCCTCTTTTGACATCGACTACATTTTTAAGCGGTTTCTGGTTAGCATAAGCCTCTAAGTTGTCTAAAATAAGGTCAAAACGCCTTTGATTGCGGTATTCAGAAATCCACGAATTATGGGGGGTAATATCAACCTGCTCAAATGTCCATAGCGGACTTTCAGCTGGCAAGGGTTCTGTTACAGTCACATCCAAGGCTACTGATAAAAACTTACCTTCCTCAAGATATTGAATAAGAGCATCTTCATCAATGATTGCGCCCCTTGCTATATTAATAAGTACAGCATCTTCTTTCATCGCTCCTAATACCTTTTGAGAAACCAATTTTTCAGTTGCAGGTGTATGAGGGACACTAACAATTAAAAAATCAGCCTGAGCCACTTCTTTTTCAAGGGCTTCAATAAAAAAGACTTTATCAAATCCCTCTGCTGGATGTCCAGTAGTATTAATTCCAATTCGTTCAATATTAAAGGGTTCAAGCCGTTTAGCGGCCTCTTTAGCAATCGTGCCCGTCCCCAAGAACATGGCCTTTTTATGTGTCAACTCTCTCACGCCTGATTGCATTTTCCATTTTTTATGTGCTTGCTGTTTCTGAAGTGTCCTTCCCATTTTATAAGCCTCAAGCATCTTATAGACAATCCATTCCCCCATTGGAATCGAGTAACCACCTTGGTTATTGGTCACACTAATCCCGCGTTCAAGAACTTCTTCTTTGGGTAATTGATCAATGCCAATGCTAGAAAGCTGAATCCATTTTAATTGAGGATAATCAGATAATTTTAATCGGTCAAAAGGATTATAACAAATCAAAACTTCTGTTGCTTTGTCTCCTAATCCTAATGTGCCTTCTGATTGAGAACCGTGAGCATTTTCATTTATCAAAGTGACTTCATAACCCAAAGCTTCAATGGCTGCTATATTCTCTTTGCCATAATCATAGGTTAATATTACTTTTATCATTTCCTTTGCCTCTCCTTCAGTGCATCTTATGATTGAATTCATACCTTTGTAGCCTTGTTAAATAAAAATAACCACTATGAAATCATAGTGGTCACGTGTCTATTATTCATATTCTTCTATATACAAGGAAAGTATATCTGCAAGTCCTGTGAACTCACACCCGTAATTATAACCTTCCTCCAATTCGACTTTGCGAATAATTCTAAGGACGCTGTAAAACTGGCGACCATTTCCTAGGTCAAGTTTTGCATTAAAATAAAAATTAAGAGGTAGTGACTCTTGCGCTAAAAAACCAATGCCACCTTTTGAAATATCCACTACTTCAATGGCCACTTCTTGTTGTTCCTTAATGACTTTTTGCTGATTATAAACTTCATCAATTGTAATCATTGCCTTATAAGGCACTCTGTGCGCTTTTCTACGGTCTTTCACAGTCTATTCAACTCCTTATATGTTTATCCCAAACTCTTGATAGGAATATTATACCTTAGCATTCTTCAGAATACAAATTTTATGTTTCAGACTTTTCCATAAATTCATAAAAATTAGGGTTAAGTTCAGTATATTCATATTTGCCATTAAGATCTGAAACCTCATGGAGGTGATTTTGATCATCCAATATATAGCATTTTTTACCTGAATTACCTACCTTTTGAATATACTTGATTCCCGGAATTTCTTGAGGTTCTGAAATAGGCTTGACGCCTGGTGAATTAAAGTTCCCCCATACATAGCCTTTACCCATCTCGGTTACCGCTAAAACAAGAGAATCTTTCACGCACAACGTTTCCACTTGCTTAATCTTAAGGATTTCTTCCGGAAATAAAATAGTTGATTTGCCCTTGATACCAAGTTGACCAAAGTTATTTTGACCCGCTCCTAAAATTTTACCCTGTTTATTGATACATAAAGAAAATTTTTCGCCACAATAAACTGATTTAATGTTTTGAAATTCAGTTAACATAGGATCAGAAATTTTGCCTTTATAACCTAGCCCTAATTGTCCATGGGTATTATCTCCCCATCCCATGACGCTTCCGTCAATCCTTAAGGCTAGCCCAAAGTTCTCACCACAGGCAATAGACTTGACTTCATCAATCCCTTCAAGTCTCACAGGCATTAAAGAATCTGTTATATCTTCATTCATCAATTGTCCTTCACTGTTACTGCCCCAGACATAAATATGTCCTGAGTAATCAAGGGCAGCTGAAAAATGTTTTCCTGTTGCAATTTGTTTAATATTCTCGAGTCCCCATACTTTATTAAGGGTTCTATGGGCTTCATTATCTCCAGTTCCTAGTTGACCATCTTGATTTTGACCCGCTGCAAATACAGAGCCATCATTTAACAAGTAAAGGCAAAAATGTTCCCCGCATACCACCTGTCTCACACAATCATGCATACTATGATAAGTAAGCTCATAGACTGGGTTAACATTGCCAAGGCCTAGTTCACCGTAAGCATTTTCACCTTTTGAGATGACCTTCCCATTTCTATAAAGGACAAAAAGCGAGTCTGAGCAAGCATCAATATCCTTAATGCCCGTCTCTTCAGTGACTTTAATTTCTTTCACATAAGGGTCAGACCAATTGCCATTTTTATCTTTAATGGACAATTTAATGTCATACATTCCAGGTTCTTTAAATGTGATTTGTTTGTTCTCCCATTTCTTTTCTAAAATTTCACCGTCTTCAACCACACAGTCACTGGTGTCATACTTAATTGCTGATGTCGTTGTAATATCTCTGTCAGGAATCATTTTAAAATGTGCTATCGGTTGAACTTCACTCAAGTCATTCTTACGCATCAACGTTAAATAGACGATTTCTCCATTAATATGACTTGCGCCTCCAATTTCATTGATAATCTTTTTGCCCTCTTCTGGGCTCAAACCACTAATCGTTAAAAATTTGCCATCAAGCGATAGACCATATCTCTTCTGTGGCATCTTATCAAAATTTTCCATGTAAGGGGCTAGTTCTTTGAATACTTTACAATATTCCCCTTTTTCAATCTTATAATCATTGGCAGCTTCCATAATAATCGGATAATCGTCATAGGGGTAAATCTTTTGATTTTTTTGTTTATTATCATTATAAAAATAAGCAGCTGTCGCAATAATTGAACTGGCTGTTATCACAATTCCTATAATATTCACGTTTACTCTCCTGCTCTAACTTTCGCTAAAAAGCGATGACATTCATTGAAAATAGTCCATTCTATATGAGACAAAAAGCCCATAAAAAAATTATGGGCTTCATATATCGTCACTACACATCATTATAACATTATTTGATTGTATTAACTAGTTCCTTTTACCTATTTTTATAGCCATCCTCAACTTATTAGTTGGCTTTAACTTCAGTCCAAACGCGGTCATATTCTTTTACAAAATCACCCAGGTCTAAAAAGACTTCACTGTTTTCTAAAAGAGAATCATCTGGATAAGCATAAGTTGTTCCGATCAATGATGGATCAATTAATTTCATTGTTTCAGTATTAACGGTTGAATATCCCACATAGTCAGCATTTTCAAAGCCAATATCTCCACGGCACATAAAATTAATGAACTCATGAGCTGCTTCTATATTTTCTGATCCTTTAGGAATACAAATATTATCGAACCATTTGTTAGTTCCTTCTTTAGGAATCGCATACTTAAAGTTGTCATAATCTTGGATAATACCACTGGCTTCACCTGACCAAACTGCTGCCATTGACGCTTCCCCACTAATTAGCATATCCTTAACATTATCTCCTGCATAAGCTAATACTAATGGTTTTTGTTCAATGAGTAAGGCTTTGGCTTCTTCAAGTTGTGAGACATCTCTTGTATTCATTGAATAGCCCAATTTTTTAAGTGCAATCATGATTGCATCTCTTTGTGAATCTAGCATGGTGAACATTCCTTTGTATTGTTCGTTCCAAAGAGCATCCCAAGAGTCAATATCTTCTTTAATGACATCTGAGTTGTAAATAATCCCTACTGTTCCCCAGAAATAAGGCACTGAATATTGATTATCTGGGTCAAAGTCTAAATTTTTAAAAGTATCTTTAATATTAGCAAAGTTAGGAATTTGACTCAAATCTATTTTTTCAAGCATATCTTCATCAATCATTTTTTCAATCATATAATCAGATGGGATAATAATGTCGTATTTGGTCCCACCATTTTTAATTTTAGTGTACATTTCTTCATTGGTTGCATAAGTTTCATAGTTTACTTTATAGCCTGTTTCATCTTCAAACTGTTGGATTACATCTTCGCCGATATAGTCTCCCCAGTTGTACACATTTAAAACAACTTGATCGTCTTTCCCACATCCTGAAAAGCTCACTAATACCAGTAACAAAATCATGAGTATTGAAAAAGTTTTTTTCATTTTTTTATCGTCTCCCTTATTCTTTATATTTTTATGTTTTATATTTTTAGGCTCTATATTTTTGATAAAGCTATATGTCTTCGACTTTTTTATTGCGTTTATTAATGAGTAAAATCAATACGAGCACTGTAATAAACATCAATGATGACAAAGCATTTATTTCCGGTTTAATCCCGCGTCTTGCTGTAGAATAAATAGCAATTGACAAGTTAGTCACGCCGTTGGCTGTTGTGAAAAAACTAATGACAAAATCATCAATCGAAAGTGTAAATGCCATCAGCGCACCTGTAATAATACCTGGTTTAATTTCAGGCAAAATTACATATTTAAAAGCTTGCCAAGGCGTTGCTCCTAAGTCAAGTGCTGCCTCAAGTGCATCTTTAGGCATTTGTTTAAGCTTTGGTAATACTGAAAGAATGACATACGGAATGCAGAAAGTCACATGGGCAATGACAAGGGTAAATAGACCAAGGTCAAATTTTAATGCCACAAATAAAGTCATAAGTGCTACCCCAGTAACAATATCTGGATTAAGCAGTGGCAAAGAATTGACATTGAGAATCATTTTTTGTTGCCAAAGTTTCATATAATGAATCCCAAAAGCCGCAAACGTTCCTATCAGTGTTGAAAGTATGGTGGCAATAACCGCCACAATCAGCGTATAGTAAAGGGCTTTCATCAAATAATCATTTGAAAATAACTTTTTGTACCAGTCTAAAGTAAATCCTTCCCATTTAGCCGTTGATTTTGAATCATTAAATGAAAACACAACCAGTACAAAGATGGGAGCATATAGAAAGATGAAAATCAATACAGTATAGAGTCTTTTAAGCATTCTACTTACCATAAGTTCACACTCCCTTCACCAATGTCACCATCGCCAACCCTATTCATAACAGACATTGTAATAAGAATAAGAACCATTAAGAACATTGAGATAGCAGACCCAAAGTACCAGTCATGGGTGGTTAAAAATTGTTGTTGGATGAGATTTCCGACTAACATATATTGCCCACCATAAAGTAAATCTGAAATGACAAATGTACTTACAGCTGGCATAAAGACCATTGAGATGCCTGAGATTACCCCAGAAATAGACAATGGAAAAATCACTTTTCTGAAAATGCGAACTTGATTGGCTCCTAGATCTTGTGCCGCTTCAATTAAACTATTATCCATTTTAGATAATACTGTATAAATCGGTAAAACCATGAACGGTAAGAAGTTATAGACCATTCCAATCAGCACAGCCGCTTCCGAATAGAGAAGAGAAACTTGCGGAAGATGCAGTAAGCTCATCAATTTATTGAGTATGCCATTTTTACCTAATATAGTCATCCAAGCATAGGTTCTTAGAAGAAAGTTCATCCACATAGGTACTACAAAAAGCATCACAGCTGTTGTCCTTACCTTAGGGTTCATTCGCGAAAGAATCATCGCCATTGGATAGCCAATTAAGAGACAAATTATGGTTGCTTCTAGTGCCAACTTAATGGAACGGCCTAATACTTTGAGATAAATTGGTTCAAAAAATCTCACATAATTATCCAAACTAAAAACAAGATTTCCCGCATCATCTTGAGAAACTAAACTAAAATAACCTACCATTATAATTGGGATGAGGATAAATAAAATAGCCCAAAAAACATAGGGCGCTCCAGCTATTTTCTTTAGCATGTCTATCCCTCCTTATACATGATGTGTATGTCATCTGGTGTCAAACTAATTCCAACTGACTCTCCAATTTCTCGTTTCATCGTTGAATGAACCATCCATTCACGTGGTCCTTCGGTTACAAGCATTTCATAATGTACACCTTTAAAGACCACTGAATCGACAATACCTTGAATATCGCCCTCTTGTGGCTTTTTAAGCTGTACATCTTCCGGTCTAACTACCACATCTACTGGCGTATGATTACCAAAACCACTATCTACACAGTCAAAATCACAGCCTGCAAAATTAACTTTAAAATCTTCTAGCATCGTGCCATCGAAAATATTGCTTTCACCAATAAAATCAGCGACAAAAACATTTTCTGGTTCATTGTAAATATCAATTGGCGAACCTATTTGTTGAATTTCACCATTGTTCATTACTATAATTTTATCAGACATAGTAAGTGCTTCTTCTTGGTCATGGGTCACATAAACAAAAGTAATGCCTAATTCTCTTTGCATATTTTTAAGCTCTAATTGCATTTCTTTTCTCAATTTTAAGTCAAGAGCTCCTAAGGGTTCATCAAGTAGCAAAAGTTTAGGCTCATTAACAAGGGCTCTTGCTATAGCAATCCGTTGTTGTTGTCCACCTGATAACGAAGCGATCTTTCTTTTTTCAAATCCCTTTAAATTAACCAGTTCAAGAATTTTGCCTACTTTTTTTTCGATTTCCTTCTCTGACATCTTCTTGATATGCAATCCAAAAGCAATATTCTCATAGATATTCATATGTGGAAATAAGGCATACTTTTGAAAGACAGTATTAATATTTCTTAAATAAGGTGGGACTTCCGTAATGTCTTTCCCTTCAAATAAGATTTGACCAGAGGTAGGTTTTTCAAACCCAGCAATCATTCTCAAAGTAGTCGTTTTCCCACAACCACTTGGACCTAATATGGTTAAAAATTGATTCTTCTTAACCCAAAAATCTATATTTTTCACGACTTCTACGCCGCTGTATTCTTTAACTAATCCTACGCCTCTAATTAATTTATCACTCATACTCTGCCTCCAACTAAAAATTCGGTGGCGTGCCAACCAATAGCACTTTGGCTTCCCGTTTACCTTTATTGACAATTTCATGGGTTTTATTTGCTTTATAATAGAAAGAATCACCCGTTTTAGCTACATATTTTTTATGTCCCAGTCGAATAATAATCGTCCCTGACATCACATAGCCAAATTCTTCACCTTCATGTGGTTCATGACAATCATAGCCCCCATTAGGTGCTAAAGTTAACAAAATAGGTTCCATCATATTTTTCTGGGCATTAGGGATAATCCATTCTAGTTTATAACCAATTTCATCATCTTCCTTTTCAAAGAAATCTTCATCTTTAAAAACAATCTTTTCTTCAACTGACTCTGAAAAGAATTCTTGAAGATTAGTTCCTAAACTTTCTAAGATATCAACCAGACTGGCAATAGAAGGAGATGTCATATCTCTTTCAAGTTGAGAGATGAATCCTTTTGACAGTTCACATCTATCCGCTAACTCTTCTTGTGTCAGGTTGTTTTCTAGTCTTAATCTTTTTATCTTTTCACCAATATTCACAACCATTACTCCTTTTTTAGGGTACATTTATACACATAAAACACAATTAAGTTTATTTATACTAAACTTTTCACTCGATTTATTATACGGTATGTTATTTTAAATGTCAACACTATATTAATCAAAAAGTTTACCAGTACTTAATTTCCTATCAAATGTCGATTAAAGTATTGATTTTTCAATGATAGGACCTCCTTATTATAGCGAATTTATCTTCAATAATAGAGAATTAATTCTATTTTTATGGATTTTTCAAAATTCTAATTGCTTTGAAATAGTCACTATTATGAACCTCTTTTTAAGATTTTTACATCCTAATCTTTTCTTTTAAAACATAAGTCAAAAAAACAATAAAAGATAGGAAGGTATCCTCCTATCTTTTACACATTTACTTATATCATTATCTAATATTTAAACTTCAATCTTTCATTTAAAAGGCTTTATCCCTTCACTTGAAGAATTTTATCTATCAAATTAACCAAGTTTTCAACTTCAGGTTTACTCATTTGAGCATCTGCACCTACGGCATCTCCCTTATGCATCAAATCACTTGTAATCAGTGATGAGAATATGATAACAGGAAGATTTTTAAGTATCTTGTGTTCTTTTATACGTCTGGTCAAAGCATGTCCATCCAATTGTGGCATTTCAATATCTGTGATAACCAAATCAACAACGTCTCTATAAGCTTCACCCTTTTTCTCAGCGACGCCCATTAAGTAATTATAAGTCTGCATTCCATCATCAAAGAAGGTCATTTTTTCAAAACCAGCTGAAGTTAAAGTGTCTAATAATACCTTTCTAATCATTGGAGAATCATCTGCTAAAACAACTTTAATATTAGAACGATCTTTGGCTACTATATTTTTAATTCGGTCTGGATTAATACCTGTATTCGGATTAATATCCATTACAATTTTTTCAAAATCTAAAAGCATAATAATCTGATCATTCAAATTAATATTACCAATGATCAGTGAATTAGAAGTGATTTCATCTGGCTTTGTGATTTTATCCCAGCCAATACGATTAATGCCTAGAACTGCATCAATGGCAAATCCCACTTTTATTTTATTAAATTCACAGACCAAAGTCATGCCTCCGCTTACCTTTTCACTTTTTCTATTCTCTAACACATAAGTCAAATCAACAATAGAAATCATTTCACCACGAATCAGTGAAATACCTGATATAGCAGCGTGTGAATTTGGCACTTTAGAAACATTTTCAATTTGTAAGAGTTCTTTAACCTTTACGACATTAATCGCATAATGTTCTCCGGCAACAGTAAAATGTAATATTTCAACCTCGCCCGTTCCACTTTCTAATAAAATGCCAGCTTTTTTTTCCATCATAACGCACTCCTTCGATCCTTTTCTATTATTATAACTATTATACCTTTTTTGAAGTTAAATGACAGCCCTTTGTCTTTTTTTATTGGCTTTTTATGATATACCCAACTATTTCACTTACTTATCACCCTTTTTTCAATTTTGAATATTATTCCTTTATATTTGTGACTTCAACTTGAAAAATCGTTAATAAAAACCCCCTAAACCTTTGAATTCACATCCATTTAAGGCATAGGGGGATAAAATTTAATAAGTGTTATTTTTTATTTCTATTCAAAAAATCTTTACTCTAAGCTTTAATAATGCCCATTTCAAGACCTACTTCTTTAAAAACATGAACGGCTTTAAGCAGTTGTTCTTTTGAATGTCCTGCTGTAACCATGCATCTTACACGACCCGTTCCTTTAGGTACCGTTGGAAAAACAATAGGTGAAACAAAAACACCTTTTTCAAGTAAGGCTTTTGAAAACTTAACTGTTTGCGATTCTTCGCCTATAATCACTGGCGTAATCGGTGTTTCCGATTTTCCTGTATCAAAACCAAGTTTGCCTAGTTCTGCTTTAAAAAATTTGGCATTATCCCAAAGTCTGTCAGTATATTCTGTTGTCGATGATAATTCATCAACAGCTGCCATAATCGCTCCTACTGCAGCGGGTGGTAAAGAAGTACTGAAAAGTAAAGGTCTGCCTCTATGTAGAAGCCATTCTTTCATGACACGGTTTCCAGCCACATAGCCTCCAATGACACCAATCGCTTTAGAAAGCGTCCCAATAGAAAAATCGACACGACCATGTAAGTTAAAATGGTCTACTGTCCCTCTACCTGATTCTCCCAAAACGCCTGAACCATGTGCATCATCTACATAAGTCATACATTTGTATTTTTCAGCAAGGTCTACAATTTCAGGCAATTTAGCAATATCGCCATCCATACTGAAAACCCCATCTGTAATAATCAAGCAATTCGTATAGTGGTCTCTTTTTTCTTTAAGAACACGTTCTAAATCCGCCATATCACTGTGTTTAAAAACAGCTTTATCCGCTTTAGAAAGTTTCACGCCGTCAATGATACTCGCATGATTAAGTGCATCAGAAATAATTAAATCGCCCTTATTGGTAATGGCTTGGATCGCACCTGCATTACAGTTAAAGCCTGATTGAAATACCATCACAGCTTCTTCTCGTTTAAACTCTGCAAGTTTCACTTCTAAAGCTTCATGAATGTCCATATTACCTATAATGGTTCTTACTGCGCCTGAACCAACCCCGTATTTTTCAACCGCTTCAATAGCCGCTTTTTTAAGTTTAGGGTGGTTAGCAAATCCTAAGTAGTTGTTTGAAGATAAATTAATCACCTTTTTACCGTCTAAGATGATTTCAGGTTCATTTGGACCTTCTAAAACAGGAAGTTGACGATAAACCCCTTGTTCTTTTAATTCATTCACTTGATCTTGAAGATACTTTAATTCATGAATATTTGACATGTACAGCCCTCCTAAAACATTATTCATCTTTAGTATATCACTTACATCCACTCTGTAAAACGCATTTGCTTATTATGAAGGATTGTTAACAATCTGTTCTAGCCGTCTATAATAAGGCTGATAAAAGTCATCCTCTTGAAACATCTTCTGATTTAAAACCCATTCAATTAATTCAGTATCCGGATGATTAGCCAAAACAATCAGCGCATTCCGTTTCATGACCCTAAGTCCTCTCCACGTAAATCCCTTGTGTGCGTAAGTTGTTTTGAAGGTCTTATTGGTCATCTTAAGTAAAGTATCTAGTTCAATTTGGTTATGAGATTCCTTTAAAAGTAAGTTGTAACGATCAAGTTTTGCATTTGCAGGGCATACGCTTTGACAAATACTACACCCATAAAGCTGCCAATTCATTCTCTGCGCTTCAGACTCATTGATAAATGCCTTAGATTGAGTCAAATAAGAAATACAGGCTGTACGATTAATCGTCGTCTTGTCTTTTCCCAATATTTGTGCTGGACAAGCTTTGGCACACCGGTTACAAGATTCGCAAGCTGAATACCGTTTAGATTCACCTATACGTGTTCTTACCAGTTCATGATAAAAGGGATTATCTCTCAAGTTATCAGTTCCCTCTAAGTCACTTTCATGGTTAAAACGATAAATCACAAACCCCATATTGAAGCACGTCCCCCATTGGGGATGAATCAACATCTGATTGACACCATATTCTCCTAATTCCAAAAGAAAACCCAGTTCTCTTTCGATGTATGGAGAGGTATCTATTGACGATTCTTGATAAACCCATAGTGGATCTTCTTCAATTAAATCACGCATGGCTTGTATTTTAGCTTGTAAAACTTCATGGTAGTCTGCTTCCCAAGCACTGTAATCTATTATACCTTTTCCATATGTTCCTCTATCTTGGTTAAGACTATAAGGCGCCGTTACACCCACAATGACGTAAGACTGCTTATCATCCGTTTTCATCGTTTTAAACAAATAACGCGCTGACTCTTCTGGCTCAAAAGTAAGTTGCTTTTGGTAAGCTCCCACCAGTGCCTCTTCATAGATTTGATAGGCCAAACTGTTTTCTTGAGTAATCAGCTTTACACTACCATTAAACTGATCTGCAATTTTCATTAATTTTTCTAATGCATCCATCTCTTACTTTCCTATCTCTATTGCTCAAAAAATCTCGATTTTTTTTTCTTAAAATACTTGGCTTTCAAAAGCATATCAAAAAAGCTGAGGAAAAAATATCCTCAGCTTAATCATAACATTTTTAGCCTTGTAAACAAGGACTAGAACAGAAATCTAAAGAGCAACATCATTAACAATGCAACACCCATAAAAATCAACGCAATTGGCATTACAAGTTGAAGCATAGCAATCACCATAGCAACAACATCCATCGCTTCGAGACGATTAATATCATCGTCCTTTTTTTTCATATCTTGATTGATTTTTTTGTATTCATCCCAATTGACTTGATTCATGAGATTTCCTTTCTATTTTTGGTCATATAAGTGACACGCACAGAAATGGCCTGGTTCATATTCTTTGAATACAGGAATTTCTTCACTACAAACTGGCATCGCTTTTGGACACCTTGTATGGAATCGACAACCTGATGGTGGATTCGCTGGTGATGGAATATCCCCTTCTAATATAATTCTATCCTTTTTCTTAAGTGGATGAGAAGCAGGGATAGCTGATAAAAGTGCTTGAGTATAAGGATGCATCGGTTTTTCAAAAAGCGCATGCTTTTCTGATCTTTCTACCATGACACCTAGATACATTACACCAATATTATCACTGATGTATTTAACAACACCTAAATCATGAGAAATGAAAAGGTAAGTTAAATCCATTTCTTTTTGTAAGTCTTTAAGAAGATTGATAACTTGAGATTGAATTGATACATCAAGTGCAGACACTGCTTCATCACAAACAACAAATTTGGGATTAAGTGCAAGTGCTCTTGCAATACAAATTCTTTGTCTTTGTCCACCTGAAAATTCATGTGGATATCTTCTAATATGATAAGCACTTAAGCCACATCTTTCTACGATATCTCTTACACGTGCTTCTTTTTCTTTTGTGTTTTTTACAAGATTATGTTCAACAAGCGCTTCACCTACTATTTCGCCCACTGTCATTCTTGGATTAAGCGATGAATACGGATCTTGGAAAATAATTTGCATTTCAGTTCTTAATTCACGAAGTCTCTTCTTATTATAATCTAAAATGTTTTCGCCATTAAAGAATACTTCACCTTCTGTCGCTTCAAGGAGTCTTAAGAGGGTACGACCCGTTGTTGATTTTCCACATCCAGACTCACCAACAAGACCAAATGTTTCACCTTCTTTAATATCAAAGTTAAGGCCGTCAACAGCTTTGACATGTCCCACTGTTTTTCTAGTGACACCAGCTTTAATTGGGAAGTACTTTTTTAAGTTTTTAACACTTAACAAGGCTTCTGAATTTTTTGCTGACTTTACTTGTTCACTCATTATTTTTCACCCCTTAACTCTTTTACTTCTTGCCAACGCCAACATCTTACTTTTCTACCGTTTCCAATATCCTTAAGCGGCGGTTCTTCTTGGAAACATTTTTCTTCAGCGTATTCGCATCTTGAGTTAAACTGACATCCCACAGGTCTAAAGAGTGGGTTTGGTACAACACCTGGAATCATGTAAAGTCTTTCAGTATCTGTTTCCAAATCTGGTTTTGAATTCATAAGTCCAATGGTGTAAGGGTGATAAGGTTCATCAAAGAGTTCAACAATAGAAGACTCTTCAACTACTTTACCAGAATACATAACAATAACTCTATCTGCCATTTCAGCAATAACATTAAGGTCATGTGTAATAAACATAATCGCTGTTTTAAAATCTTTTTGAAGCTTTTTCATGAGCTCTAGTACTTGTGCTTGAATCGTTACATCTAAAGCAGTTGTTGGCTCATCAGCAATTAATAATTTAGGATTACAAGCAAGTGCCATCGCAATCATAACTCTTTGTCTCATTCCACCAGAAAGGGCAAATGGATAATCATCTACTACATCTTCTGCTCTAGGAATACCTACTTTATCAAGTAGTTTAATCGCTTCTAATCTTGCTTCTTTTTCTTTTAAATTTCTGTGAATCATTAAGACTTCACCTAATTGTTTTTCTATTGTAAATACTGGATTGAGTGATGTCATTGGTTCTTGGAAAATCATCGAAATATCATTTCCTCTGATTTTACGCATTTCTTTTTCTGATAAAGCCAAAATGTCTTTGCCATCAAATTTGATTGAACCATCAACGATTTTTCCTGGAGGATTTGGGACAAGTCTTAAGACTGACATGGAAGTGACACTTTTACCACAGCCAGACTCGCCTACGATTCCAAGAGTTTCGCCGCCTTCAACTTCAAAGTCAACGCCATCTATCGCTTTAACTATACCATCATCAGTATAGAAATAGGTTTTTAGTCCTTTTACTTCTAATAAAGCCATTTGTTCCCTCCATTATTTCTTCATTTTTGGATCAAGTGCATCTCTTAAACCATCACCTAAAATGTTGAAACTCATAACCGTAATAAAAGTTAAGAATCCTGGTGGCATCCATAACCACCAATGGTTTTCAAGAGAATAAATTGATCGTGCCGCTTGCATCATATTCCCCCATGTAGGTGTTGGTGGTGTTACACCAAGTCCTAAATAAGATAATGATGTTTCTGTAAGAATAGCACTTGCCATTCCCATAGTAGCGAATACGATAACGTTGGCAATAACATTAGGTAACAAATGCTTAAATATTTTCTTGCTATCTCTAATTCCTAAAGCTTCAGCAGCTTCCATAAATTCTTGTTCTCTAAGTGTTAAAATTTGTGCACGTACCATTCTGGCGATACCTGTCCATCCAAGGATCCCAATAACCAACATGACGTTGAAAATATTTGGTCCTAAGATAGCCACAACTGTTATGGCAATCAGCAGGAATGGGAAACACATAATAATATCCGTGACCCGCATCAGTATAGCATCGACTATACCACTATAGAAGCCTGCAATAGCCCCTACCAATACGCCAAGTATAACTTGGATTGTTACGGCTACAAGACCTACTGAAAGTGAAATTCTACCTCCATAGATCAATCTTGTTAATACATCACGTCCTAACTCATCTGTTCCTAAAATGAAGTTAGAAGTTGGCGCTTCTTTCTTAAGTGGTAATTCCATAACTTTACCACGTACATCTTTTTCGCCATAGTTAATTTCATCACGACCATGTGGTGTAATAAAATCAGCAAACACTGCAGAAAAGATTAATATCAACAAGATTCCGAGACTTACCATTGCCAATTTATTTTTTCTTAACCGTTTAAGTGCGACTCTAAAAGGAGATTCAATTTTTTGATTTTCTTCAAGAGCTGCGTTATCTTTTTGTTTCTTTTTAATTGATTCCGACATTGTCAATATCCCCCCTTCTAGTCGTATTTAATTCTTGGATCCGCGACGCCATAGAAGACATCGGCCATCAAGTTCCCAACTAATGTTAAGAGTGACAAGAATAAGTTTACGCCCATTAAGAGTGGATAATCTCTATCCGTTACGGCTTGGTAACCTAATAGTCCCATCCCTGGCCAAGCAAAAACTTGTTCTGTAATAAGTGCTCCTGAAAACAAACTTGGAATCCAGAATCCTAAAAGAGTGATAATTGGAATCATGGCATTTCTAAGTGCATGTTTATATATAACCACGCGTTCACTTAAACCTTTTGAACGTGCTGTACGGATATAGTCTTGTCTAATGACTTCAAGCATATTAGAACGTGTATATCTCATAAAACTTGCTGTTGAACCAAGTCCAAGGACAATAGCAGGTAAGACAGTGTGATGAGCAATGTCTTTAAATTGTTCCCATAAAGTCCAATCACTAGAACCTGGTGTAGTCATTCCTGAGAGTGGTAACCAGTGATGATCTACTGCAAGTAGTTTAATCAGCAACAAGGCGAAGAAGAAACTTGGAATAGATATCCCTACCAGTGCGAATATCGTAAAGAAATAATCAAGCCCTGTATACTGCCGCGTGGCGGATATGACGCCGGCTGGTATACCGATAATTAAAGCAAGTACCAAAGATATAAAAGAAAGATAGAAAGTTGAAAGCATTCTTTCTCCCATAACTTCTGATACTGGTCTTTGGAATTTCCAAGAGAATCCTAAGTTTCCGTGTAAAACTTCAGAAATCCAGTCAACATACTGTACAATGATAGGCTTATCTACACCGAATTTCTCCTTTAATCTCATTTTTTCTTGAACCGTCATATTCGGATCCATCATTTTCGAAGTTGGATCCCCTGGTGCATTATGCACGATGAAGAATACGAGGATTGTAATACCAAATAGCACCGGTATTATCTGTAGTATTCTCCTCAATAGATACGTTCTCATTTAAACACCCCTTCTAAACTTTATCCTATCTGCCTGCCTATCTTTTATACTCACCTTAAAAAATAGGAAACAGAAAAATGTGAATATTCAATGAACTTAAGTCATTGCATATTCTAAAAAAAATATTGAATCTATTATATCATACCTAACGTTGAAATTCCAACATTTAGACAATAATGACATATAATTAAGCTTTCAGCTTTTTTCTTTAAGTTTTAATAACTGTATTTACAATAAATTAATATTTTCTGAAAATTTAGATAGCCCAGCATCTGCCGGGCTATCAAGTAATTTTGCTTATTTATTCGTTTTTATAACGCTTCTATGATTAGTCTACATAATCAAGAGTGATATTTGGAACATTGTAAGTCCAATCGAAGTAAGGTCCTAATTCCATATTATGAACTCTATCATTTACGCCCCAGATTTCATTTCTGTAAGCAATAAAGATATAAGGAAGTTCTTCGTTAGCAAGTTCTGCCCATTCTTGGTATAAAGCAGCTCTCTTATCTTGGTCATATTCTTTAAGACCTTGAGAGAAAATTTCTTCTGCTCTATCATTGTGGAAACCACCTGCATTATATCCGCCTAATACATCTGATGCTGCATCAAAGATACCAGTTGGATCTGGATCGATTGATAATGACCAAGCCATATTCCACATTTGGAAATCTTGATTATCAAATACTTTTTCAGCAACTGCATTGAATTCCATTAATTCAGCGTCAAGTTCAACACCGATTTCTTTCCAGTTTTCTTTTGCCATTGCGATTAAGTTAAGTGGCCAGTCAACGTCATTGTATGCAGTCCAAACAAGTGATAACTTAACGCCATCTTTGTCTCTGATACCGTCGCCATCTGAATCAACCCAACCTGCTTCATCTAATAATTCATTAGCTTTCTCAGGATTATAAGCATAATCATTTAATTGAGATGCTTCTGGGAATGCCCAAGATACAGGAGAAATTGGTGCATTACATACTGATGCAAAACCTTCCCATTGGTTTTCAATGAAAACTTCTCTGTTTAAGCCATAAGTTAAAGCTTGTCTTACTCTCTTATCAGAAAGTATAGGATCTCTTAAGTTTAAACCAATGTAGTTGTAACCATTACCAACGAATTCTTGAACATCTGCAATACCAGTTGAAGTCATGATATCATAGTTTTCTAAACTTGCTGGTGGGTTAACAAGGTCAACATCACCTGAAGATAAAGCTGCAGTAGAAGTTTCAGTAGGTTGTAATTTAATAATTACGCCATCAATGTTAGCTCTTCCGCCTCTGTAGTTATCATAAGCTGATAATCTTACGTATTCACCAACTTTGAATTCTTCAAATTTCATAATTCCTGAACCTACTGGTTTATTCATAGTTGCTTTGAATTGATCCCAGTTATCATATTTGTAAACATGTTCTGGCATAATACCATAACCGAAGTCCCAAATTTTTTGAACGTTTGGTTCATTAATTGTGAATGCAATTGTGTTATCATCAATTACGTTGATACCTTCAATTGTATCAGCTTCACCATCTCTGTAAGCTTTAACGCCTTTAATATCAGCAACAACTGATCCTCTAGGTCCATCATAATTTGGATCTGCAATTGTATAATAAGTAAACTTAACATCATTTGCAGTAACAGGTGTATCATCTTGGAATTTCATACCTTCTCTTAAGTGGAAAGTATAAGTTAACTTATCATCTGAGATATCCCATGATGATGCCGCTTCTTCAGTAGGATTTCCGTTAGGGTCGTTACCAACCAAACCATCGAAAACCAATGAATTAACCCATGAGTCATATACGTTATCTGACATAACTGGATTAAATTTACCATCTAAAGATGTTGTCGCAACTGTTAATACATTTCCTCTTGTTAATGCAGGATTTTGCGATGGATCTAAGTCCGACGCTTGGTCGTCTGCTGGTGTATTGTCTGAATTATCACCTGAGTTATCTGAACTACTGTTATCGTCAGTAGCTGGTGCTGATGAATTGTCATCTGTAGCTGGAGTATCTCCGCCACCGCAACCAGTTAACGCAAGTGAGAATACCATAACAAATACAAGTAATAATACTAGTGATTTTTTCATTGTAATCCCCCTTAAAATTTGTTTGCAGATATTATTCCGTATCCTTAGGTGGAAGTGGAATAACCATATGTGCTGCAATGTGCCTGTGGGCATTGTCTCGCGGCTCTGTTTTGTCCGCTAGATAATCATCAACCACTTGGCTTAATTTATTATAAAGTTCCAGTGCCTCGCTATCTGTGAGATAGTAATCTAGTGCATATGAGATTTTTCTCGAAGGACCATTTGAGAAATTCTCAATGGAATTATAAAATTCCCTAGATACTGTTTCAAAAAAAGCAAGTGAAACTTTATTAATTGAATCGTTGACGTCGTCGTCTAAAGTAACCGCTGCACTGTCTATTATAATTTTATGTGCCACCGGACAATAATACTTTTCTACAACTCCGAATTTTGTCACTTCTTGTACAAGCTCGATAATCCCAACTTTTTCGAGCATCTTAATATGATAATTAACCCTACCATGAGGTTCTTCTAGAACTTCGGCAATTTGTTTAGCGGTTTTAGGTTCATTATCAAATGCCTCTAAAACTTTTAGCCTATACTGTTGCGACACTGCCTTAATTTGTTCTAGTTCTTTGAGTATCATAACATCTTTCATTAATTTGATAACCTTTCCCCAAATTTGCGTATCCCATAGAAATAAATTTATATATATTATAAACATTATATGGGGTAGCGTCAATTAAAAATTCAACTCGTCAGATTATTTAGACTTTCTAAACATCCATGATAATATACGTAATATCATCGTTTAAGCTGTCTTTGAAAGGTTCAATTTTTTCGAAAATTTTATCATTTAACACTTTTGTATTGATTGTTTTCGATTGTTTCATTTCTTTAACAATGCTCTTCATATCATAAATATTATTCTTTTCTTTGTCAATAAGACCATCTGTATAAAACAAAATCCGGTCCCCTTTATCTAAGGTGATTTTCGCACTCTTATATTGTGGTTTGAAAAAATCATCCATCTTGCAAATAGGAAAGCCTTCACTTTTCTCGAGTAAAATGGTCTGACCACTTTTCTTGGTTAAAATAGGGGCACAGTTCATGCCACCCGAACAATAAGTCAATTCTCTCGTCTTTAAGTTATAGGTTGCATAAAAAATAACAAGATGCATTTCATCAGGAATATTAAGCCGATTAAAATGGTCATAAAAATGACTTATAGTCCGCTCCGGTTTAATTTCCCAGAGCCTACTAATACTTTGATCTGAACTCCTTAAAAAGTTATTAGAGAGCATGGTCATAAGTGCTGCTGAAATGCCATGACCTGCAACATCTAAAAAATAAAGTGCAATATGGTCTTCATCTATTCTAAATACATCATAAAAGTCCCCTGATAGACGCTCACAGGGGAAATACCCCGAGTAAAAGGTTACATCTTGATAGGTATAGTGGTTAGACGGTAAAAGCGACTGTTGAATTTCTTTCGCATACTCGAGTTCATCAATAATGCGCTGATTAACCTCATTGACTTCATAGGTTCTTTTATCAATCACCTTTTTTAAATTTTTGGAATAGACATTAAATTGAGCCATTAAGTTTTCTTTTTCACGATTGGGAATTTCAAAATTTTGATGATTCAAATCATAAAAAAACAACGTTCCCGCTAAAACAATTAGTAACATGGACTGAATATAAGCATTCAGCGTCCTTGGATTTAAAACAAGGATAACATTCGCTAAAACAATTGCCATCACTGGAATCATATTAAGAACTTGATTCTTCTGAATAAGCACTTCAAGTGCCAACATCAAACTCAAAACAACATTAAACATGTTGACAGCAATAACAATACTCGCCGACAAACTTTCAAGTTTATATAATATATAAATCAAGATCAATTCCAATAAAAAAAGGCCTATTGTCACTACAACTAATCGAATATTTGACATCAGATAATCATCTATTTTCTTATAATTAATCACTGGAATAAAGAGTGATAAGGTAAAAAAAGTCTTACCTAAATTAAGAAATATAATCATAACAATTTCTATCAATTTAAACCAATATGCTAACATTAATATTGCAATAATGCCATTGGTCAAAAAGACCAAACTTCCCCATGTAATCCCTATAAAATTAAGATTAACCTTCGTTTTAGCCCCGTAAAGAGAAGCCGTTGCTAAAAAAGCATACACAACAATCCCTGCAAAAATAATCATTTCAAAATAAATAGACAAGGCTATATCATCTAAACCTTTAAATAAAAAAACTTGGTTGATGATCAGTATTACAATAAAAAAGACAGTGATTTTTATTAAATTAGGCTCGGTCAATTTACTTTTAGTCATACTCCCCCCCGAAAAATGCTAACCCCAGATTTATACTTATGAATAAAAGTTTTTTCTATACGTCAAATGCACTGCCACCAATAAACTCTTTGAGAATCGAAACATAAGGCACTAAATTATCGTCTTCAATCGATTCAAAATAACTTAAAAATTTTAATAACAAAAGGGCTTCTCCATAAGCCGGATTATCTTGCCCAATTGCTTCAAGTAAAGGTTCAGCATGTTTCTTGAGTACTGCTAATTCATAAGGCAAAGCCGTATTAAAAATTGCATCTGCTTCTTCTTGGAATGGGAATATATTTTTTTCTTCTCCCCTTCTCACAGAATGCCACATGCCTATTGTTTTTACAGCAGAATGACCTCTAAATTGATTATCTCTTACAATCCTTCTTATAAGTCTCGACTGGGTTGTTGGTATCCGATTGTGTTCATCAATATTGAGTTGTGTCAATGCGCTCACATAAATTTTAAATTTGTCTTTCTTAAAAATTTGACTGGTTAATTTCTCATTAAGGCCATGAATTCCTTCAATAATAATCGGTTGATCTTCTGTAATTTGGATTGGCTTATTGCGGTATTCTCTTTTGCCTACATGAAAATTAAAGACGGGCAAATCAACTGATTCACCATCAAGAAGTTTCATAATGTGTTCATTAAATAAAGCCACATCTACTGCGTCAATTGATTCAAAATCCAAGTCTCCATTTTCATCTCTAGGCGTCAACGTGCGATCGACAAAATAGTTATCTGTTGAGATTGTAATGGGATGTAAGCCGTTGACCTTGAGTTGAATTCTTAGTCTGTTGGCAAAAGTAGTCTTTCCAGATGAAGACGGTCCCGCTATCAAAATCACACGTTTCTTCTTTTCTGTAATTTGGTCAGCAATTGCAGCCACTTTCTTTTCATGTAAAGCTTCTGCAATTTGAATCAATTCTGTATGTTTTTCTGCCTTAATGAGGTCATTAAGATTTCCCACATAACCAATATCCATAATATTGCCCCAGCGTTCAGACTCTCTAAATATTTCTGCAATTTTAGGTGACTCTTCAAATGCTGGTACTTGAAAAGGAGAATACTTCGTCGGATGCATTAAAATAACACCCTCATCATATTTAATCATTTTAAATTCATGAATATAACGTGTGCTAGGCACCATATAGCCATAAAAGTAATTTTTAAGTTCTCCACATTGATAAATATTCACAGTATCGCTTTTTCTATAGTTTAAGATATTCACTTTTGAATCCATGCCATAACTCCCAAATATTGCTTGGGCTTCTTCAATTGTTACAACTGACTTTATAAAAGGATCATCGGCTTTTATAATCTCATTCATTCGATGTTCAATAGCATCATAATCGGCTTGCAATAAGTGTTTATCATAATCAAATTCACAATATAAGCCTTTACTTAATGAGTGTTCAATACGTACTTTTATTCCTTTAAACAGCTCCATCGCTGCTCTAATCATAATAAAAGATAAACTTCTTTGATAGATTTTTTCACCATCAGACGACGACAAATCTACCAATTCTACTTCACAATTCTCTGAAACAGTCTCAGTGAGTTCTTTTAAAACATTGCCACATCTTACTGCTACAACCGTTGGTGAGTGACCTCTCACTAAATTTTTAACTAACGTTTCATAAGTTGCCCCTTCTTCTACATTCACACTACCATATTTGATTACTTTAACTGTCATTCCTTCACCTCTTCACTTAATTGATGTGTATCATATAAGCCCGGCCAATTAACTTATCTAATGTAACTGGTCCAATACTTTTATCTCTTGAATCTCTTGAAATCATCCGATTATCCCCCAAAAGAAATAGTTGATGCTTCCCCAATACAATATTGATGTCTCCCGGCGTCCGTTCTGATGCTATATAGGATTCCTCTAGCACTTCCCCATTGAGAATGACTTGTCCATTCTGAATGAGAACATGGTCGCCAGGTGTAGCAATAACGCGCTTAATAATGAGTTTAGGATACCCGTTTTCATTGACCTCTGATAATCTTGCAATGACAATATCCCCTTTATGAATTTGATGACTAACCACAGCTGCACGGTTAATGAGCACAATTTGACCATTATGAAGTGTTGGAAGCATAGACTCCCCTTCTACGACAAAGGGGTTTAAAAACATCACGACTAGGGCAATCCCTAAGATAATCATCACAATATTAAACACAAAACGATTGCTAACACTCATTTCATCACCTGATTACCATTTATTCAACTAAAGTGCTTATGGCTAATCCATCATTGAAAATATCCAATGATTGACTTCAGAATACTTATAAGTGTAAATTTCTACGCCTAACATCTGTAGGCACGCCTTAAAATCATCCAGAACCTCATAGGGGTTACCATAAACTTCTCTAATCTGTTCTAAATTTACCCCTCTGAATCCATGTCCAATCAAGGACTCATGCCTTAATTCTATGAGTTGGTTCATTTTTTGTGCATTTAACACTTTAAGCGTCTCATCTACTGCCTTATTCTTAGCTGGATACTTTTTAAAATAAGTATTAATCCCCCATACTAAGTTGTGATTATAAATTTTATAATGATTTCTGAGTATCTTCAAAATCTCTTTTTTCTGCATAAAACGGATATGAAAACTAAACGATTTATTTTTAAGATGTGCCCGAATAAACATATACTTGTAGATTGCTTCTTTAAATCTATAAACACGCCCTAAAAAATCAATATATTCTTCATTGACAATTTGAAATTTAACATTTTCAAGCAGTTCTGAAAAAAGGGCATCTGGATCACCCTCTATTAACGCATTCACATTTGATTTAATTTTATGAAAAGTGTCACTTTCTTTTGCTTTACCCGAAAGATGATCTAAACACTTACCCGCTGAAATAAAATCAAAATTAATCGCATTTCTACACATATCTACCATTTCAATTGCATCATGAGACATTCCTTTTGTATTTTTCATTAATTGAAGTGCGCCACAATAATCATATCTTTCAATCAATTTCTTAGTTACTGCACTTGTATCTGACATTTTGCCACCTATGATTTGTTTTTTAATTTACAAAGTCTTCAATTTCTTTTGAAGTTCTTTCAAATGTTTTGCCATTGACCACAATCTTGTAAGCATGAAGCAATTGAGTCGTCATACCTTTGCGCTTATGTCCGCCGTATTTAACGTCTCCCACAATGGGATGTCCCAAATAAGCCATCGACACCCTGATCTGATGTGACCTTCCTGTTAATAATTCGACTTCTACCAATGAAATCCCTTTATTATATTTTAGCAAACGGTACTTAGTATGGCAAAATTTGCTATTCTTTTTTTCACTTTGACTTAAAGTCACCTTATTAGTCGCTTCATTTTTAAGCAAATAGCCTTTGATTTCTCCCTTTGGTTCAACTTGACCTTCTACAACACAAAGATAATACTTTTCAACATCTCTTTCTCTCATTTTATCATTATAATATTTAAGCGCTTCATAATTTTTGGCAAATAAAATCAAGCCGCTTGTATTTTTATCTAAACGATGTACCGGTGCTGGTCTAAAGGTTGACGTACACAAATGTCTCAAATAAAACTGGACGATTGTGGCTAATGTGTTTTTATATTCATCTTTATCTGGATGCGTCAACATACCCTTGGGTTTATTGACAACCAAGATGTCATCATCCTCATAAACAATATCCAAGCCGCTTTCATCAGGTTTGACAATTTTAACAGGTTTAGTCAGACTTTTTAGCGTGTCATCTGCCAAATAAATTTCAAGCTCGTCGCCTTCTTTTAAAAAATAATTCTCATCTTTCATACGTGTACCATTCACTTTAAACACTTTTTTCCGAATCAATTTATAGATATTGCTGCGTGTTGTATTGTTCAAATACTTGGATAAAAAGCGGTCTAATCGTTGATCTGATTCATTTTTCATAATGGTTATCTTCTTCATGCCTACCTCATATATTCTCATTTTATTTGTCAGCGTCTTCGGGTCAAAGCCTAAAAACTCACAGTTAGTATCGCGTAATTGGCTCTTACTTTATACCCAATCTTTTGGTATAAGTTAATTGCAGACGTATTTTTCTTAAGTACAAATAGAACTGGACTTTTGCCTTGATGGATCAAATGATTCGTTAAAAAAGAAGAAATATAAAGTCCTATCCCTTTTTGGCGGTACTGTGGATCGACATAAATGCCACCAATAACTCCCACCTGATCACTTGCCTCTTCTACAATTCCTTGTGCTATAATCTTATCTTCCCTCTTAATGAGACAATAGTCATCGGTTAAACGCCTTTGATTCCAATCTTTTTGGACATCACTAACCGTCTGGATATTTCGTCCAAATGCTTGTTCAACCTTAATAAAAAATCTCAAATCGTCAAAGGGCTTTGCTTGTTTTCCAGAAACACAGGTCAGTTCTGAACTAGCCAACGGCTGAACCTCACAATTTTCAAGTGATTCATAAGTCATAAGATACAATTGATCTTCCGTTAGTGTTTTGACTATTCTACAAATCATTTGATAAATGGCGGCAACAGATTGATGATTGCCTTTTATAAATTTAGGCTGATAATGTCTAATCGCTTTAAGTAATCCCATATGATTTAAAACGGTTTGATTACTAATATGCACCATTAAAGATTTTTTATTTGAAAAGAAAAAGAGCCCTAATAATTGGCCTTTTTCCACATGTCCCAAAAATTCACCCTGACATTGATCCTTTTCAAAATCTTGAAAGGGTTTTAATAAATAAATGGCTTCATCCTTGTATCCTTTAATATACGCTCTCATTAATTCCAAATCAGAGCGTTCTAGTTTTCCAAACATTAACTTTCCTCCTAAAAAAATTGTAACACGAAAGTAATCATTTTGAAATGAAGTTTACTTTATGAAGATGCTTTTTTGTGATATTCTAGTAATTGATATAAACGTCTAATGGAGGTGACCATGCTAGAACATATAAAAGACTTCTTATATGATATTAGTGATATTGTGCTTTCACTGGTTATCATTGCCCTTATCTTTTTTGCAGTTTCTTGGAAAATTTCAGATTCTTTGAGCGTGGATTTCTCACAATCTAATCCCGTACAAGGGGCTGATGTTATTGATAGTGACACCGGTTCACAAGTCATTGACATCATTCCAGACGGTTCAATCCCACCTAGTGATAACGACCCTCTCGGACTTGATGATGAAGACGATATTAATCCTAGTGATTCTCAACCAGATGAGACCCATACACCACCGGATGCATCAAACGATAATAATGACAGTGATGCCTCCCCTGCTACAGCCCCTAACACGCCTTCAGGTGAACTTAAGACATTCGTCGTTCCTTCGGGTGCTTCTGGCTACAGCATTGGTAAAGACCTCGTCTCACAAGGCTATATAGATGATGAAAACGCTTTCGTCAATCGCTTGGTTGAACGCGACCTTGATCGTAAACTGTTTGCTGGAGAATTCAAACTCTCTCCTTCAGATGATTTAGATACCATCATTAATATCCTCACTGGACAAAACCGATAAGCGCAAAAGATAAATGAATTAAAAAATACAAAAGAATGGTTCACTGAGGATTCAGTTGAACCATTCTTTTTTTATCTTCATCAAAAGCTTTCTCTATTATTTTAAAAGCATTTTTTTATTTTTCTTGAAGCCATTCCATTTCTTCTTCTGTTAATTGACGCATTTCGCCTCTTTCAAGTGATCGATCTAAAGGCAATGCCCCCATCTTTATTCGCTCTAAAAATTCTACACTTTTACCAACAGATTCAAACATACGTTTCACTTGATGAAATTTACCTTCATGAATCGTCAGCTCTATATGGGATGGATTGTCTAAAATCACAAGTTCTGCTGGCATACATTTGTAGCCGTCATCTAAGGTGATCCCTTTTTGAAAAGCTTTTACATCTTTATCAGTCACTGTCGCATTAATTTCAGCGTAGTAAGTTTTAGGAACATGCTTTTTAGGGGCTAAAAGCTGATGTGCCATTTTTCCATCATTGGTAAGAATCAGTAGTCCAACTGTATCAATATCCAATCTCCCTACAGGAAATAACTCATAATGCCAAAACGCTTCTGGTACTAACTCAATAACCGTTGGATGTGCCCCGTCTTCAGTTGAGGAAATATAGCCTTCAGGTTTATTGAGCATCAAATATACATAAGGAACATAAGGAATTTCTAGTCCATCTACCGTCACTATAGCGGTCTCAACATCTGCTTTTTCTTTAGCCGTTTTTACCACTTGACCATCAATCTTAATCCGCCCTTGTTTGATGCCCGCTTTGACGTCATTACGACTTCCCATGCCCATATTGGCCAACCATTTATCAATTCTTATTTTTTCACCCATTATTGCCTTCTTTCTTCATTCATATTTATTTTTTCTCATTATATTTTGTCTTTGCCACAGCTCTTTGGCTTTGGCTTTTTCACTTTAAATTGTGTTATCACGTTTATACGAGACGCCAAGAAGCAGGATAGAGATTTTTCACTTGCCCCTCTTGAATTTTACAAAAACCAAGGGGATAACTATCTGTTGTGACAAGATAGAAGCCATTTTCATAACCCTCAACAAAGAGCGATTCACATTTAAGATAGCGTCTCACTGATTCAGAATCACTTTGGAAATCAATGACACGTTTAAACTTCGAAGGCTTTACCCCCAATGCCAATGCCTGTGAAGGTACAAAACGATTTTTCTTAAGTTCACCTAAGAGCCAGCCTTCTCTGGCTACTTTCAGTCCTTTTAATTCAAGCGTCACAGGTGGCAAAAGATAGACCTTGTCTTTGATAACATTAAAGTGCCCCTTAAGAGGCTCTATCATATTATTAGCCATAAATTCAGCTAGAACTTTAGGGGCTTCATTAGGTTCAGGTCTTATTACCACACGGTTTTTAGCCGCTGTACAACGTCCTTCATCAAAGTTTTCTATCTCCCCTTTGAGTTGATGCTCATCTGTTTGCCATTTACGAAAAGCTGCAATAAAATGCCCTTCTCCTTCTAACAAATGAGGCCATAATCTAGCCGTATTCTCTTGTGTTCTATAGTAGTCACTTTGAATAACTCTGGGCAGCATCTCTGGCTTATTAGCTAGAAAGGCTTTGACCTGATGTTCATTTTCATCTTTTGAAAAGGTGCACGTTGAATACACCATCTGCCCCCCAGGTTTAAGAACCTCTGTAATGACCTCTAATATTTCTTTTTGCATTATTACACAGCTGTTATTGTCATAGGTTTCATACGCTTTCATCGCTTTAGGATCTTTTCTAAACATCCCTTCCCCTGAACAAGGTGCATCGACCAAAACTCGATCAAAAATAGGTCCCCATGCTTCGACTAAATTGTCTTGTCGCTCATTTAAGACGATAACCTGTGTGATGCCATATTTTTCAACATTCCTAATAATAGCTTTAACCCTTTTATCACTAATGTCGTTGGTAACTAAAAGTCCTCCATCACCTAAACGAGTTGCTATTTGAGTTGTTTTGCCACCCGGTGCAGCACAAAGGTCAAGGACAAGCTGGTCAGATTCAATATCAAGCTCATTGGCAACAGCCATTGCCGAAGGTTCTTGAATGTAAAAAAGGCCTGCATGGTAATAAGGATGCTTGGTCACTGCATCATCTTCATAATAAAATCCCTCTTTAATCCAAGGAATCTCACTTAACTCAAATGGAAAAGATGCTACAAAATCTTCTACTGATATCTTGCGGGTGTTAACCCTTAGTCCTTTATAATAAGGCTTGTCATATGAGGCCAAAAAAGCCTCAAATTCATCGCCTAATTGGTCTTTCATTTTATGGTAAAAATCAATTGGTAGATTCATAAAGTCCTCTCACTAAAATTTACTGGTAAATTCACGTTACATGCTTTATAATATCATATATAACGAGAAATTGTTATATCCCTTATAACCAAAATTTGCACTAAATTCGCTATATTAAAAAGGAGTGATCATAGTGCCATTAGTTACTACAAAAGAAATGTTTAAAAAAGCCTACGAAGGTGGCTACGCTGTTGGGGCGTTCAACGTCAACAACATGGAAATCGTTCAAGGGATTGTTAAAGCTGCGGCTGAAACAAAATCTCCTATTATCCTTCAAGTATCTGCAGGTGCGCGTAAATACGCTAGCCCAGCTTACCTTACAAGATTAGTTGATGCTGCTTTAGCTGAAAATCCTGATCTTGACATCGCACTTCATTTAGACCATGGTGATAGCTTTGAACTTTGTAAAGCTTGTATCGACGATGGTTTCACATCAGTAATGATCGACGGTTCTCATTTATCATATGAAGAAAACGTTGCATTAACTAAACAAGTTGTAGAATACGCTCACTCAAAAGGTGTTGTTGTAGAAGCAGAATTAGGAAGACTTGCTGGTGTTGAAGATGCTGTTAATGTAAAAGCTGAAGATGCAACTTACACTGACCCAGATCAAGCAGTTGACTTCGTCAATAGAACAGGTTGTGATTCATTAGCAATCGCTATCGGTACTAGCCACGGTGCTTACAAATTTGCAGCTGGTTCAGATCCTAAAATCGACATCGAAAGATTAAAAGTTATCACTAACTTATTACCTGGTTTCCCACTTGTACTTCATGGTGCTTCATCTGTTATTCCTGAATACGTTGAAATGTGCAATGAATACGGCGGAGAATTAAAAGATGCTTTAGGATGTCCAGAACCAATGTTAAGAGAAGCAGCTAAATATGGCGTTTGCAAAATTAACATTGACTCAGATTTAAGACTTGCTTTAACTGGTACAATCAGAAAAGAATTTGCTGAAAATCCAAGTAACTTCGACCCTAGAAAGTACTTAGCTCCAGCAAGAGAAGCTATCTACGGTATGGTAAAACATAAAATCGTTGATGTTTTAGGAAGTAATCAAAAATAATAAAAAAATGCTATAGTTTAAGGCTTTCACTTTGTGGAGGCCTTTTCTATTTTTTGAAATCAAACGAAACAGCTCTACAAAAACGCAAACTCGCTTTGCTCACACAGTGCGTTTTTGTAGAGCTTTATTCTATTTTTCATGTCGTTTCGTCAATGTTAGGCCTCAAGGGGGGAAGGGCTAGCAGGGATTTAGGCAGTCTTTTGCGATTGGGGTTTATCTCATAAAAAAACATTAATCCCATGACATCATTATTAAAATAAATGTCATGGGATTAAATTTACCCATTTATGGAACTTTGAGCTACTATCTACCGTCTTAAAGGATAAGAATTATTTTAACCCATAAAAGGAGGTTTTCTTTATGGACAAAAAAATAATATCAATACTACTTGTATTCATATTCATGTTTTCTTTAATCGGTTGCCAGTCTAGCCCTGCCGACTATGATTGGTCAGATATTTACATAAGTGTCTTTGATGTATTAATGGAAGAAGATGATGCTTTAAATGATGACATGGCTTACATTGCTATCAACGGGGACGCTCTCGCCAATGCGTCTTCTGAGGATATTGACAAAATTCTAGAACATTTTGAAAAATACGATGTGGACGTAATCAATGAATCCATGGAAAGCCTGACTGAGAAAGGAATGGTGATTGATGATTTTTACATTGAAGGGGTTTATCTTGAAGTCACTGATGTCCAAATTGAATCTTCTACAAAAGTTATTATTGAAGCCTCTAAGTATAAATCTGGACTTGGTGCGATAGGCATGTCTTTTACGCTTGAAAAAGAAAAGGATCATTGGACCATTACGGATAACAATCAAGGGTGGGCTAGTTAAAGTTCAGCCATGATTCATTAATCGTTCCTTTTGAAAGTTCACTGACTAAATCTTGTGCCTCTTTTAGAGTGTCACATGGACCGACAAATAGATCTCCATTTTCTAGGTATATCATGACCTTGTTGAAGTCTAATTGGTCATAATAAATTGAACTGAAAAAAGTATGTTCTAGTTCAGTTTCTTCATCATGTTGAGAAAGGTAGGTATCCCAGTCTAAGTTATGATTTACAAACATAAAGTCTCCCGGCTGATCACTTTTCTTTTTAACCAAGTGCATGACTAAATCATCAAACTTATAGGGTTCATATGTATTATAAGTGCTATCATTTTTAGGGTTGTCATCATTTTGATGATTGCCCTCATTTTCCGTCGGAATGAGACTAAAGGCCCCTCTATACATTGGATAACCTCTAAAAACGATTTCGCCTTCCATGCTTAGCGTTGAAGGGACATATAAGCCTTCATCTGTTCTGGAGATAATCGCGCCGCTAATGGCTTTATCAACTTCAAAATCTCTGATTATTAATCTCAAAGACTTTGTTTTATGATTATCAATATGTAAGCAAGAGCATACTTTTTAGAGTCTTTTATTTTTATCTTCAGACTCCTCAAACCCCATTTTATAAAATTGACGTATCATTTCTATCACAAACAGAATCGCTAACCACGCACTAATGCAGATTGTAAATGCAATATTATCATTATTAACGCCACTTCGTTCAGTTACAAAATATAAGAAAATAAGAATTGACGGTAATGTTATCCAAGTTTGTTTATTTCTTAAATCCCAATACCCCATTTTACTCTTCACATTTTTCTTATTAATCCTATACCACAGTTCTGAAATCATGAGATTAATGAGAAAAATAGGCCACGCTTCATATCCTTTCATCCTTTTGCTCCTAACTAATCATATATTCTCGTCTAACTTGCAGTTCCTATAGAACCTTCATACCAAGGTCCCCATTGTTTTGATTCCATATTGTAACGCCAATATGATAAGCAAGTTTCAGAAACCTTGATCGCTATACTTTATTTTTGTTAGTATTTTCTTTTTTGTATTTATTATCAATTCGGAGCCATGATTCATGAATCGTTCCTTTTGAAAGTTCACTGACTAAATCTTGTGCCTCTTTTAGATTGTCACATGGACCGACAAATAGATCTCCATTTTCTAGGTATATCATGACCTTGTTGAAATCTAATTGGTCATAATAAATATGACAAGAGAGTGTCTTTTCTCGGTAAGGGTCTCCACTGTGAAAACGCTCATAAGTATCCCAGTCCAGATGATGGTTGACGATATTAAAAAGACCGGGTTGGTCACTTTTCTTTCTAACCAAGTGCATAAGTAAATCATCAAACTTATAGGGTTCATATGTATTATAAGTGCTATCATTTGTAAGGTTGTCATCATTTTGATGATTGCCCTCATTTTCCGTCGGAATGAGACTAAAGGCCCCTCTATACATTGGATAACTTCTAAAAACGATTTCGCCTTTCATATTGAGCGTTGATGAAATATACAAGTCTTCACCCGTACGGGAGATAATAGCTCCCTGTATTTCTTTGTCCACTTCAAAGTCTCTATCTTGGTCGAGATAAAGAGATATACCTACAACCAGTATGAAGAGACCCACTGGGAGAATGATATTTAAATGTTTCATTATGGCATTCATAAAATGCTTCACAATAATCATGCCTCCCTTCATCTCAGTCTCGCTTATTGTCTCAAATCACTATTATTGATTTAATTCAAGCAAATATGATTCATAAGTTCCATCGATCAATTGTCTCGCTAATTCACGACCTTCTTCTTCATTTTCACAGGGACCTATGAAATAATCTCCATTTTCAAGTTTAATATAGATTGGGTTTAATTGAGTGTCTTTATAATAAATGTGTAGTTGATAAGCATCTGATGGTAAGTTATGGTTTTCATCAAAATAAGTTTTACTGCTCAAGTTATGATTGACAATTCCTAAAAAAGTTTCTTGTTGTTGATCTTCTTTTGCAAGCATCATTTGTACAAGGTCATAGTGATAGTCTTCAAAAGGAACAGATCTTGCTATTCTTGATTCTGGATCTTTAATCAGACTGAGCGTTCCTAAATAGATTGGTTGAACTCTAAAATTGACCTCGCCTTGCATTTCTAAAATACTCGGCATATAAGAAACCCCTGATTGGCTGCTTATAATTACCCCTTCAATATGATTGTTAATCTCTACACTTTTATTGCCATCGTACCACTTAATACCACCTATAACTATGACTACTATAATTAGAACTACAATCACCATTCTCTTATCCAAGACTTCACCTCTTCACTTCGTAAAATAATTTTAAGAACCTACATCATCAAACGTTTTAAACCTCAATTTTCAATAGAAATCCACTTTTATTATATCTTTTTCTAATGCTCAATTCAAACTCAAGTGTTAATATAAAAAAGTATCTTAGAGTGCTCTAAGATACTTTTAAAACAACAATTTCAGGCTACACCTATACTACTCAGCTTCATAACCATTCAGGTCAACGGTTACTTTTTCCATAACAACATCTTGAAGCGGTCTGTCCATTGGATTGGTATCCATTTCGGCGATTTCATTCACAATGTCCATGCCTTCTGTCACTTTACCAAATGCCGCATATTGACCATCTAAATGCGGTGATGTTTTATGCATAATAAAGAACTGACTCCCTGCTGAATCAGGATGTTGAGAACGTGCCATTGATAAAACACCTTCTGTATGTTTCAGGTTATTTTCAACACCATTCATTCTAAATTCACCTTTGATGCCATAACCTGGACCACCCATGCCTGTTCCATCTGGACAGCCACCTTGAAGCATAAAGCCGTTAATCACACGGTGGAAAATAAGGCCATCATAAAAACCTTTTTGAACTAAAGATACAAAGTTATTAACGGTAATCGGTGCCACTTCTGGATATAATTCAGCTTTAATCACTTGACCACTTTTAAGGGTAATGGTTACTACTGGATATTGACTCATGTCGTCCTCCTGTTTTATCTTATCATTTAATTTATCATCTAAAGCTGGGGATTCACTATCAGCTTTATCTGTAGAAATACTTTCATCAGAAGACGTCAATTCTTCTGCCTCGTCTATACTTTCTGTATTCTGACTTTTAATGTCAGCGTCGCTCTTTTCAGCACTGGCTGTCGTTCTCGGATCATTGACTTGTCTTTCAAAATAAATATCAAAACCGTTGGCTTCGTAAATCGCATTGAATAAATCCCAAACTTGATACTTGCCTTTTCGGCTTGTAGAAGAAATGGGAATAATGATGGCGTCATCTTCCATGTTAAGTTCTTTACGGATGACCTTAAGCTGTTTTTGAAGCTGTGTTTTTCCCAGTTTGTCCGCTTTGGTAGTTACAACAATCCCGCTAAATCCAAATGAACGTATCCAAGAATACATTTCTTTATCTTCTTTGGTTGGTTTATGTCTAATGTCTATAAGTTGAATCACTTCCAAAAGATTTTGGCGCGTGCTGAGATAAGTTTCAATAATTTTACCCCAAGACGCTTTTTGTGTTTTAGACACTTTGGCAAAACCATATCCCGGTAAATCGACAAATCTCACAATGCTATCAAGATCATAGAAATTTACTGTTTGTGTTTTTCCCGGCGTTGAACTGGTTTTAGCCAGCCCCTTTCGGTTGAGCAACATGTTAATCAGTGAAGATTTTCCCACATTACTTCGCCCTGCAAAGGCGATTTCAGGTAAGCCATCTTCTGGATACTGACTCGGCGCTACTGCACTGATGACAAACGAGCTCTTTTTTATTTTCATGTCTATGACTCCTTCTTGACTAAGGCATGTTTTAAGACTTCATCCATTGTTTTGACTGGAATGAATTCTATCTCTTCTTTAACAGACTCGGGAATTTCATCCAAATCTTTTTTATTATCAAATGGTAAGAGAATCTTCTTGATGCCAGCACGTTTAGCCGCAAGTGCCTTTTCCTTAAAGCCACCAATTGGTAAAACACGACCTCTAAGAGTAATTTCTCCTGTCATTGCCACATAACGGTCCACTGGAATTTCTGAAAGAGCTGAAATAAGTGCCGTTGCCATTGTAATTCCTGCCGAAGGACCATCTTTCGGAATCGCACCTTCTGGAATATGCACATGAATATCTAAGTTCTCATGGAAATCATCAGGAATACCATAATCACTGGCAATCGTTCTAATATAAGAAAGCCCTGTTTGTGCGGATTCTTTCATCACATCTCCAAGTTGACCTGTCAACTGAAGCTTGCCTTTACCCTTCATTTTGTTGACTTCTATTGAAAGTGTTTCACCACCAACTGCTGTCCAAGCAAGACCTGTCACAATACCAACTTGGTCTAAATCTTGGATTAAATCATAATGATATTTAGTCTTTCCTAAATACTTATCAAGATTTTTGTCAGTGACTCTCACACTTTTCACTTCACCTTTAACAATGCGAACAGTCGCTTTACGGCAGACATCTGAAATTTTACGTTCAAGCTCACGCACACCTGATTCACGTGTATATTTTCTGATAATCTCTAAAATAGCTTCATCTGAAAGGGTCAAATTTTTCTTTTTAAGACCATGTTCTGAAAGCTTTTTAGGCACTAAATACTTTTTAGCAATATTGAGTTTTTCATACTCTGTATAACCAGATACTTGAATGACTTCCATACGGTCAAGCAATGGTCTTGGAATTGTGCTTAGTGAATTAGCTGTTGTAATAAACATCACATTAGAAAGGTCAAAAGCCACCTCCAAATAATGATCTGTAAATTCTTTGTTTTGTTCTGGATCTAAAACTTCAAGCAACGCCGATGCTGGATCGCCTCTGAAATCGCTAGATAATTTGTCAATTTCATCAAATAAGAAGACAGGGTTCTTAGTGCCTGCTTCTTTGATTGATGTCATAATACGACCTGGAATAGCACCAATATACGTTCTTCTATGTCCACGAATTTCAGCTTCATCACGTACACCGCCTAAACTCATACGCACAAATTCTCTCTTAAGACTGCGTGCAATAGATTTAGCAATCGACGTTTTACCAACCCCCGGAGGACCTACTAAACAAATAATCGGGCCTTTCATACTTTGAGTCAAATCTCTCACTGCTAAGTACTCCACCACACGCTCTTTAACTGTTTCAAGACCATAATGATCTTCATCAAGAATCTTTTGTGCCAAGTCTAAATCAATTTGATCTTTGCTCTCTTTTTTCCAAGGTAAATCCAAAATCCAATTCACGTAATTACGAATCACACCACTTTCAGCTGAAGAGGGTGAAAGTCTACTATAACGATCTATTTCGCCATTGACTTTTTTCTCAATTTTTTTACCAAGACGTAGTTTCTTGAGTCTCTTTCTCATCTCTTCTACTTCATCTTCTTGAACTTCTTCTTCACCTAATTCATCACGAATCGCTTTAATTTGTTCACGTAGGTAGTATTCTTTTTGTGATTTGTTGATTTGATTTTTAACCTTATCATTAATATCTTTTTCAACTTCAAGGATTTCAACTTCAGTGAGTAAAATCGCATAGAGTTTTTCTAAACGTTCTTTGACATCTATCGCACTAATCAATTCTTGCTTTTCTTCTGTTTTAAGTGTCAATTGACCAGCAATAATGTCCGCAAGCCTGCCCGGTTCTTCAATCGTTGTCACAGATAAAATAATATCTGGGCTCACACGATTACTCACCTTAATGTAATTTTCAAAAGCAGAGATACACGAACGCATTAGGGCACGAGTGACCTTGTCAATTTCATTAGGGTCTTCAAACGTCTGAATATTAACCCTGAAGTAAGGGGTTTCTTCAATAAACGATTCTACCTCAGCTCTCATAATCCCTTCAACAAGGACTCTGATTGCATCTCCTGGTAGCTTGAGCATTTGCTTTATCTTACATACTGTACCAACAGTATAAAATTCGCTAGGACTTGGAGAATCCACATCAATGTCAAACTGTGTTGTTAAAAAGATACGTTGATCTTTAGCCATTGCTGCTTCAAGTGCTTTTATAGATTTTTTACGGCCTACATCAAAATGTAATACCATATAAGGAAATACCGATAATCCTCTAAGTGGGATCAGGGGCATGTTTTCAATTTTTTTATTCTCCATTACTTCACCTCATTTCTTTGATATTAATCTATTCTATCAATCCATCCTAAAATATGCAATAAAATAGATAAAAAACGTCTTTTCGTGTTTATTATACCTCTTTTTATTCTTTTAGACTCACTTTTCATGAAAAAACGCCTTATTATTATCAATAAGTCACTCTTTTAGGTCATTAATTAATAAAAAAATCACTCTTTCCATACAAAAGAGTGATTTTGATTGTTTTTTTAAAATAAAACTTTTCTTAAGAAACACTTTCTTCAATAGAAAGATGTCCCGTTGAATCATTAGTTTGTTTTTCGGCATTTTCTTTTGCCTTTGCTCTAGCTTCTTTTTCAGCGGCATCTAAGAAAATCAGTTGAGGTGCTTCAGTACCAAGAATTGTTTCTTTGGTAATAATGCATTTTTTAACGTCATCTCTCGATGGCACTTCAAACATAATATCCATCATAATGCCTTCAAGAATTGATCGAAGACCTCTTGCACCTGTTTTTCGCTTAACGGCTAGCTTCGCTACTTCAAGTACCGCTTCATCTTCAAAATCAAGTTCTACGTCATCAAGTTTAAGCATTTTTTGATATTGCTTAACAATGGCATTTTTAGGCTCTTTTAAAATTTTAACGAGTGCTGATTCATCGAGCTCGTGTAAAGAAACCACCACAGGTACTCTACCAATAAATTCAGGGATTAATCCAAATTTAAGAAGATCTTTTGGCTCAATTTTTTCAAATAGTTCACCTAGTGAAATATTTTTCTTGTTCTGAACAGTTGCACCAAAGCCCATGGCTTTTTCACCAATACGTGAACTAATAATGTTATCAAGTCCATCAAAGGCACCACCACAAATAAATAAAATATTAGACGTATCCACTTGTAAGAATTCTTGATGTGGATGTTTTCTTCCACCTTGCGGTGGAACATTTGCAGTTGTTCCTTCAATAATTTTAAGAAGCGCTTGCTGAACCCCTTCACCCGAAACATCTCTTGTGATAGATGGGTTTTCAGATTTACGCGTAATTTTGTCAATTTCATCAATATAGATGATACCCTTTTGTGCCTTTTCAATATCATAATCAGCAGCTTGAACCAGTTTCAAGATAATATTTTCAACATCTTCTCCAACATATCCCGCTTCTGTTAACGCTGTTGCATCTGCAATCGCAAATGGCACATCAAGTATTTTAGCAAGTGTTTGGGCTAAAAGTGTTTTACCTGACCCTGTTGGACCAATGAGTAAAATATTACTTTTTTGAAGTTCAACTTCATCTTCGCCCACTTCTGAACGAATACGTTTAAAGTGGTTATAAACAGCAACTGCTAATGCTCTTTTAGCTCTGTCTTGACCTATTACGTAATCATCTAAAGTACACTTTATTTCAGTTGGTTTTGGAAGTTCTTCCATTTCCCAAAGTTCGTCTTGATCCTCTTGATAAATCGCGAGTTCTTCTTCGAGAATTTCATTGCACAGCTCAATACACTCATCACAAATGTAAACATTTGGACCAGCAATTAAACGTTTAACATGCTCTTGACTTTTCCCGCAGAATGAACACTTTAATATCGGTTTATCCATGCTTTACCCCATTTCTGTAAGTCCGTGTTATCTATTTCTATAAACTTTGTCTATAAGCCCGTATTCCACAGCTTCATCGGCACTCATGAAATTATCGCGATCTGTATCTTTATCAATAGTTTCTACAGGCTTTCCTGTTCTTTCACTCAAAATTTTATTGAGTTTTTCACGCATTTTAACAATACGTTCTGCTTGTATTTTAATGTCAGCTGCTTGTCCTTGCGCACCACCGAGTGGTTGATGAATCATCACTTCTGCATTTGGAAGGGCATAACGTTTTCCTTTTGCTCCTACTGAAAGTAAGAATGCACCCATACTAGCAGCAATCCCAACACAAATTGTTGAAACGTCTGGTTTTATATATTCCATGGTATCAAAAATGGCCATACCAGCAGTGATTGAACCCCCTGGACTATTAATATAAATGTGAATATCCTTTTCAGGGTCTTCTGCTTCTAAAAATAACAACTGAGCGACTACCAAATTGGCAACTTGATCATTAATCTCTCCGCTTAAGAAAATAATTCTGTCTTTCAATAAACGTGAATAAATATCATATGATCTTTCACCTTTACTGGTTTGCTCAACAACATAAGGTACGAAATTTGACATTTTGACACCTCCTAGTGATTATACTAATTTCGCATTGTCTACTAAGAAATCTACTGCTTTTCTTGATTTAAGGTTTGATTTTAAGTAGGCATAATTGTCTTGACTAAATATTTTACGAATTTCTTCGATATCTTGTTTTTGCATTTCAGCAAATTTTTGAAGTTCTTCTTCAATGTCTGCTTCACTTACTTCAAGGTCTTCTTGTTCCATTACTTTTTCTATAACAAGACCTGTTTTAACTCTGATAAGTGCATCAGGTCTCATTTGATCTTTAAGAGCGTCTAAAGAACCACCTGTAAATTGAACGTATTGTTCTAAACTAAGGCCTTGAGCACTTAATTGTTGATTAAATTCATTGAGCATGCCATCAATTTCAGCATCTACCATTTTAGTTGGAATTTCTACTGGAATAAGACCTGCTACTGCTTCAATAACTTTATCTCTTTGTTCATTTTGAGCATGTTCTTTACGGTGTTCAGCTAAATGTTGTTTCACATCTGCTTTGTATTCATCTAAAGTATCAAATTCAGAAACGTCTTTTGCAAATTCATCGTCAAGTTCTGGTAATTCTTTGAATTTGATTTCATTGACTTTAACTTGGAAAACAGCATCTTTTCCAGCTAATTCTTCTGAATGATATTCTTCAGGGAAAGTCACTTTAACTTCAACATCATCACCAGCATTGGCGCCGATTAATTGTTCTTCAAAACCAGGAATGAATGAACCAGAACCAATAACAAGTTCTTGGTCATCAGCAGTTCCGCCTTCGAATTGGTCTTCACCAACAAAACCTTTATAGTCGATAATCACTGTATCACCATCTTGTACAGGTCTATCTTCAACACTTACAAGTCTAGCGTTCATATCTTGTGTTTTCTTAAGTTCTTCTTCAACCATTTCATCAGTAACTTCATCATTTACTTTTTCAACTTCAATACCTTTATAACCTTCAAGTTCAAATTCTGGAGCTACTGCAAACACTGCTGTAAATACAAAATCTTTACCGGGTTCAAGCTCTTTAAGATCAATTTCAGGTCTTGATACAGGTTCAAGTTTCAATTCTTCAAGTGCTTTTTCGTAGTATTCTGGAACGATTGCATTAACTGCATCTTCAAAGAATACGCCTTCACCGTATTGTCTTTCAATAATTTTTCTTGGTGCTTTGCCTTTTCTAAAACCAGGAATGTTAAATCTTGATTTGTTTTTGTTGTACGCTACATTCACCGCTTTATCAAATGCTTCTTGAGCAACAGTCACCTCAATTGTGATTTCACTGTTCTCATTTTTAATCATTTCGTAGCTCATTTTAATCCTCCCAAAAATATAATATATGCTTATAACTGGGGGCACCCAGTCTAATATAATAGTCTATAACTTATTCATATTAACGTATTTACAGAAAAATGTAAAGAGATGGACTTAAATCACTTTAATTATACCCTACTCAGAATTGTAAACAAGGAATAATTGCAAAATTTACCCTTATGTTATATATTGTTAATATCTTGTTCATAGGCTCTAAACTGAACAAAAAGGAAGGACAAAAATGCAATTAACACAATCACAACGCGAGGCGTCAGAGCACTTTAAAGGTCCTGCCCTCACCCTTGCTATCCCAGGTAGTGGTAAAACCACTTTATTACTTCATCGCTTAATTTATCTCGTAGAAAAGGAAAAAGTTGCACCCAAAAACATACTGACACTTACCTTTTCAAAATCTTCTGCTGATGATATGCAGGCACGTTTTAGAGACACCTTTAAAACGGTTCCCTATCAATTTACATTCATGACTATCCATAAATTTGCCTATGGCATCTTAAAACAATACATGAAACACACGGGCAATTCGCTTACTTTACTGACTCAATACGCGGAACGCTATGCCATTCTTTCAGGCATTTATCAAAAGTACTATCACTCACCGCTTTCAGAAGAAGATTACGAAACTCTTTCCAATGAATTCGGTTTGATTTATAACCTTCAACTTAAAGAAAAAGCTACGGAAGGCCATAGCTTCTCTTTCGACTCCATTTTCAGTATGATTAAAGACTTTCATACTTATAAGAAGAAACATCATCTTATTGACTTTGATGACATGCTAGTCTATGCCATTCAAATTCTTAAGAAAAATCCAAAAGTCTTAGCCTTTTATAGAGAGCAATATCCTTTTATTCAAGTGGATGAAGCTCAAGATACTTCTAAGCTACAGTATACCCTCATTGAAATGTTAGCAACTCATCTCTTCCTCGTTGCTGATGATGACCAGTCCATTTATGGTTTTAGGGGGGCTTACCCAGAGTACTTACTTGACTTTCCTCAAAAATACCCTGAAGCTAAGCTTTACTACTTAAAAGATAATTTTCGGTCTAATGCCAATATCGTTTATTGTTCTAAAGCCATCATTGAAAACAACAGTGTCCGTTTTGATAAACCGATGGAAGCTTTCCATGACCCCACTTCAAAACCACGTCTTATTACTTTTGATGACTTAGTTGACCGAAATGACTACTTGTTAGATCAAATCCGTTCATCAGAAGGAACACAGGCTATCTTATACCGTAATCGTGCTTCTAGCCTCTCTTTGATTGACTTATTAGATCGAGAAAATATTGACTTCTATATTAAAGAAGCTCCCGTTGCCGAACTGAATCACTTTATGATTAACGATATTACCCATTTCATGCTTCTCGCTATGATGCCTCAAGATGTCGAAAGTTTTAAACGGATTGCTTTTAAGATGAATGGCTATATTTCTCGCGAAATGGTTAACTATATCAGCGAACGCATTATTTCAAGAAATATCTTTGATATTTTAGCAGATGCCCCTTTTATGGCCGATTATCAGTCGCGAACGCAAGAAAAACTAAAGGCTCAATTTGATGATTTAAGTCGATTAAGACCCTATGATGCCATTCACTTTATAGAGTCTGAGTTAGGCTATCTTGACTATCTCAATAAAAATAAAGATCGCTTAGGATATACCATGAATTTTGCTCGAACAAGGCTAGATGCCTATAAAGCAATTGCAAGATATACTAAATCGACCTTTGATTTTATAAACCGCATTGAAACACTCAAAGCGAATCTTTCTCTTATGGATGCTTCCGATAAAAGCAAGCGTGTTACCTTAAGCACAATCCACAGCAGTAAGGGTTTAGAGTTCGATCGCGTTTACATGGTAGATGTCAACGATCAAGTCTTTCCATCACCTGACCCTGATTTACTTGAAGAAGAACGTCGACTTTTTTATGTCGGCCTCACCCGAGCCAAATCTGATTTTGAATTACTCCACATTGCCTTTGTTGGTGGGGGACAGAATAAAACATCAAAATTCGTCAAAGAATTCTTGTTGCAAGACGTCCTTGATGACCGTATGGGTCACGCTTGATGAAAAGCCTCGATAAGCCAAAAAACGCATTAATTTTTGGTATATCTTTTGTCGATAAACATAATCCGATTGCAACTGTTCTTGATCAATACTTAAACTGCGACATTTTTTCAATAATACTTGCTTGGCACTTGCCAAAGAATCTTCTTCATCAATGGCTTCAAATAGAGGTTCTAAAATAGCCTCTTCGATACCTTTTTCTTTTAATTTTCGTCGCATTCTATAGGCGCCGTGTTCATGTTGGTGATTTTCAATATAAAGTTGTGCAAAGTTTTCATCATCAATATAATGATGCGATTCAAGAAATGACAAAACAAGTTGAATGATTTCTGGTTCAACTTGTTTTTCTTTGAGTTTCTTGAGTATTTCTGCCTTGGTTCGCATCCTAATTGACAATAAATAGAGGGCATAATCAAGCCACTTTTCATAAGGTGTTTTTTTCAAAATTGCCTCACTTCATTCTTGTTTTTTTCTTTAATTATCTAACTGGTTCTCTACCGTAATATCGATATCATCTATTGCCACTTCGTTTCCATAACCTTTCCCATAAGCGTGCATCAAAACCCGAATATAATTACGGTCTAATTTATAGCTGTTAAGCTTATAAGAAGTGCCATTGATTTCATAAGTCATTTGACTTGTACGCGTATCAAATGTAAACGTTTCATCAATCCATTCATCATAAATAGGGTTAATCAAGACATAATTATCATTGTACTCCCAATCAGCCGCTAAAAATCGGATCACATCTTTTCCAGGACGTTCTTGACCTTTTGAAAAATCATAGGAATATTCAATTAAGGCAATCCCATCACCAAAAGAATTATCAAATCCGCTATCAGAGAGTGTTGGAATAATATCTTCATCATCTGTTTGAAAAAAGACCATCCCCCCTGAAAAATACTCATCATTATGGGATATTTTCACTCTTCGCTTAACAGTTATAACATCTCCTTGTCTGATAGCAATTGGTTTAGATAAAATATAAGGCACATGTTGACTGTCATTTGAAGTCAATATGAGTTTGCCATCATTAACTTTAGCTGCATCATAATTTCTATCAAAGCTGTCCCATTTACCCACTAACCAAAAATCACGATCTACTTTTTCAAAATCAAAATTGTAAGAAAAAACAGGTTCTGGTTCTTCTGTTTTAAATACTGTACTGTATATTAAGAAACTGATGATTGCAAAACCAGCTACAATAAGCACCTTTTTCATATAGCCCCCTGATTACTCGTGTTTAATCACTTCTCTAATGTCATCCAGTCCTATCACAAACTTGTATTTAGGATGGAGTTCTTTAAACTCCAATTCAAAAATAAACTGAATAGCATCCTGTGACTGCCATGTGATATTAATCTCTCTCACCCACTTTACCAACTTAAATTCAGACAGCTTTTTCATTAAAAGACTGTGCAGATGGTTAAGATCGACGTGACTATCTGGCGTTCCCTTCAAATAAGTAAACGATGAAATCAAAATGGTCTCTCGCACTTTTTTAAAAATCATAAATTGTCTAATGCTTTTGATAAACTCTACTGCAATGTAGATAAAAAAAGTAATCCCACCAGCAATGAGTATATTTTGTATCATAATATCACTCCTAGTTATATTTATCGGCAATTTATCCTTATATCTTTATAGGTTATTGTCGAATAATGGCTTTTAAATTCTGAATCTCCGATTCACTTAAGTGTCTCCATTTACCAGATTGTAAGTCACCTAATTCAATATTTAATACGCGAATCCGTTTTAATTTTCTGACCCGATAACCTAAAGCTTCACACATTCTTCTAATTTGTCGATTAAGCCCTTGAGTCAAAATAATGCTAAAAGTTCTTTCACTTATTTTTGCCACTTTACAAGGTCTTGTTACGGTCTCTAAAATTGGAACGCCTGAACCCATTTTCTTTAAAAACGCACTGGTAACCGGTTGGTTAACCGTTACAATGTATTCCTTTTCGTGAAAATGTCTCGCCTTCAAAATGGCATTTGATAAATCGCCATCATTGGTAAGGAGAATCAAACCTTCAGAAGGTTTGTCTAACCGGCCAATCGGAAAAATCCGTTCTGGATATCCCACGTAATCAATGATATTATCTTTTACTTGACGATTCGTTGTACATTCTATTCCGATAGGTTTATTAAGGGCTATATAAATTTCATCTGGCATTTCTCCCACACGTTTACCCTTGACCTTCACCACTTCATGCCCTTCAACTTGTTCTCCAAGTGTTGCTACGTGATCATCAATGGTTACATCACCTTTTTCAATTAATCGGTCTGCCTCTCTTCTCGAACAAACCCCTGCTTCACTTAAATACTTATTAAGTCTCATAGTAACTCTCCTAAATTGTTGAGTTTAATGGATAGCGTCCCATCTGGATGATTTTCTATTACAAAATTTTCTTCTCTTTTTATATACTCGTAAGGTAAAGTAATCTCCACACCTGATGCTGTTTTGATTTTTTGGCTTCTTTTAATCTTCTTTTTCTGAGATTCACTCACTACAATAGGGCTTTCACCAACGCCCTTTTTAGCCACCTCTTCTTTAAATGCTTCTCGTTCAGGTTCTGTTTCAAAGCATTGCATCGCCACATTTTCAATGTTTAATGCACTGTGCTCATCAATTTGTTCTGTGATAAAGTCTTTAACTTTGGCTTTTTTGATGAGGTCTTCATCATGGTATTTTTGAATGACCTTTTCAGCTGCTTTCGTTGCCACATCAATAGAGCGTTTCGTTGTCAATTCTGGTTTCATCTTAAAAATTTCTTCTGAAATGTACCTGCTTTTTGCTCCATCAATAGTGACTTGCTTATCTCTTAAATAAACCTTCATTTCATCAAGATTGATGACAAATCCCTCTTCAACTTTCTGGGACTTATAAGGAAGGGTTGTCACTTGCTTAATGATACGATTGGTAATTGCCCCTTCATCCATCTGAACATAATGGGCATAAGAGGTCCTAAAATTCAATTTTAGTACACCAATAAATTCTTGCTCCTCTAATACAAAATGAATACACATTAAATCACAAGGTCTAATGTCTTCTGTTTTTTTCATTGCTTCCGCAAAACGATCTGATATATCAAGTGTCAATCCTCTAAAATCTTCCGCCCCTTGAATCAATTCATTTAGATTGGATGCTTCATCAATTGTCATGCAAGCAATATCCAATTGATCAAAAAAACCAGAGACATGTTTTTCTATATATTCATGGATTTCTCCTTCAATTTCCATTGGATTTTCCGAAAATACTTTTGTTTCATTGTTGCCGTCTAATACATGTAAATACGCTTCATTGATTTGAATCATTTTACTCCTCTTTCTTGATTTTAAAGCTCAAAATGAATTATCTCCATATGAAAAAGAGACAAGGCCTTTAAGCTGTCTCTTTACATTTTAACACTCTTCTTCTTTTACTGACAACTTGTTTTTTCATGATTACTGTACAAGTAGGTCGCTGAAAAGATTTTCTAATCTAAATAACAATTCATTAAAACTAAGGGCATCGTGGTGGCACATCTGTTTTTTATCAATAACAAAGAGATGATTAGATTCGTCTGTCGGTGTAAAAAAGCCTCTTACTAAGCGCTGTTTATCGCCATGATTAGGGGCAAGCGTTTTAAAATCGAATCCAATCGCATATTTCCAAAAATGAGTGTATTCAATCCCCAATTGTTTACAATCATAAGACACATTAATCACAGGATTTCCAAACGCATCTTTCGCCTCATGGGTCAGGTTAAAATTATCTGGAAACAGAATATGATTATAATCAAAATCAATAGGATTTTCGTGAGCACCGGGCATCAATTTTATCGCTGAAGGGAGCAGCCATCTTACATCACCGCTCATGAGATTATTTTCTAGCATATTTTGATATGTATTAATGGGAATTTCATTTAAAGACATTGTTGCACCCGTAATTACTCCATTAAGATAATTCTTCTTTACAATATCTAAAACATTCAGTATGTAAAAGAATAAATTGGCCGGCATTTGATGGGGTAAGACATTATCAAGTGTCTGATCAATCATCGCTGCATATCTGGAGACAAAATAGGTTGAAAGCTCCTTCGCCTTACAAAACAGCAACATTTTAAGTTGACCTCTGTAGTTATCAACATAGACATAATAAGTCTTATCCTCAATCAATGCACCATATATTTCAAAAATCTCTAAAGGATACCCTGCACCTGCTTTTTGAAAATACCCTTTATAAACCGGAAAAGATAACACATTTAATAACAAGCGGACTTTTTCATTGTTATTAAATTCCGCTGGAATATCCTCCACTTTATTTTTAATCTGGTAAAGCGGCGAAAGGGCATTAGGCTCTATTTTATAATGATTTGCCAATGTTTTTAACAAAGGATAATCTATTGTAAAAACAGGAATATCTTCTAAAAAGTGAATCGTTGGTTTCATAACTGCCTCCCTTGATGTTCTACTCTTTTCTTCATACCCAACATCTTTTTACATATGCTGTTTTTATACAAAAAATGATTTGTCATAACCAATCCTTCATAAAGACTTTAATAGATCTACACATTTCTTTAAAAAAGTCTGCGTTTATTTTTCGTTTATAAAAAGCCTTTGCAAAGCCTTCAGGTTTATCTGAAAAAAGTTTTTTAATTATATCGTCATTTATATCAACATATTGATTATCTGTGACCATTACGGATTTGTCAAATCGCTCTCTCAGTTGAGGCTTCATATCATAATAACCAAACACGACCAAGGTTGCCGGCATTGTATGTTGGGGTAAATTAAAAAGAGTACGATGTTTTTCTGCCTGTTCCATAATATCACCAATATAGCACGTGCCAATTCCCATGCTTTCTGCAGCAATCACTGCATTCTGAGCAGCAATCATCGTATCTTGCATCCCTAAAAACAAATCAGCAATTTGGGGGCCTTTATAGTCTTCAAATGCTTGAGGAACCCCCTCTGATCTAAAATACATGTCCCATTTATGATTGTCTACGACAAAAAGGAGGGCAAAGGCAGCATTGCCAATAAAGGGCTGATGGTCACACGTCTCCCCTAATTGGGTTAATAATGTTCGATCAGTAATGCGAATGATATGATACATTTGCATATTTCCAGCGGTTGCTCCTCGTCGTGCACAATCAATAATGGTATCTTGAAGCTCTTCACTAATCGGTTTGTCATTGAATTTCCGCACCGATGTATGTGATTTAAGTGTATCAATTACAAGATTCATAACGTTTCCTTTCTCATCATTATTAAACATATACGCTCTTAATCCATTCCTAAAATAGACCTGATTTCATCGTCTGAAAGCGCCCCTAAGTGTAGTTCACCAGATTGAATAATCTGATCAACGAGACCTTGTTTTTGCTTTTGGAGCTCTACTATTTTTTCTTCTATCGTGTTACGGGTAATCATTTTAATAACATGCACGACTTTCGTTTGACCAATTCGATGCGCACGATCGCTTGCCTGATTCTCAACAGCAGGATTCCACCATGGATCAAAGTGAATCACAGTGTCAGCACCTGTCAAATTAAGGCCCGTCCCCCCTGCTTTTAAAGAAACATAAAAAACATCACCTTCACCTGAATTGAAACGGTTAACGTACTCTAGGCGTTGTTCAGCTTTAACACTGCCATCTATATAGAAGGCGTCTGCCTTAATTTCTTTTTTAAGAATTTCAAGCACGGATGTAAATTGAGAAAAAATAATGACACGATTTCCTGCAGAAATTAATTCTTTCGTCAACTCTTCTAACGCCTCAAGTTTACCGCTCCCCCCATCATAATCTTCAAGGTATGAAGCCGGGTGAGAACAAATTTGTCTGAGTCTAGTCAAACCTGCTAAAATACGCATTCTTTGAGCGCCATCAGATATTTCGCCCTTAATCCGCATTACAGTAGCCCTGTAAAGCATTTCTTGTTCTTCTGTCATTTGAACTTTCATTTGACTTTCTATTTTTTCAGGGAGTTCCTTGAGAACATCCTGTTTTAAACGTCTTAAAATGAATGGAGAAATAAGTTGTAAGAGTGTATCTCTCCTGTCTGCATCATTTTCCTGCACAATCGGTTTTTCAAAGTAACCTCTAAAATGATACCGGCTTCCTAAAAATCCTGGCATGATAAAATCAAAAATACTCCAGAGTTCCCCTAAGTGATTTTCAATAGGCGTCCCTGTTAAAGCAAACCGATGAGACCCTTGAAGCGATTTAACCGCTTTACTGGTGAGAGAACCGTCATTTTTAATGTGCTGCGCTTCATCTAATATAATTCCAAAAAAATGAAACGATTGATACAGAGACATATCTCTTCTTAAACTCCCATAAGAGGTGATTAAAATCCTCGAACGGTTATTAAGAATTTTTTCTCTTCTTACTTCTTGAGACCCTGCAATCACCTCATATGACAATTGAGGTGTAAATTTTTCAATCTCATTGGCCCAGTTATAGATCAATGAAGTTGGCGTCACAATAATAGTCTTTCTATTTTTGGTATTGCCTTTCTGATCTAAAAGATATGATAAAACTTGAACCGTTTTTCCAAGCCCCATATCATCTGCCAGAATCCCACCAAATCCAATATCTGAAAGATTCTTAAGCCACTTGACACCACTTTTCTGATAGCTTCTCAATTGTGCTAAAAGACTTTCAGGCAAACGCACTTGCCTTACTTTATTTTGTTTAATACGCTCAACTGTTTTTTCTAAAATTTCAGGTTTTTCAAGTCCATTTTTGTCATAAAAAGCATCCAAGTAGTAAGCTTTTTCAATCGGTAATTTTAGGGGCTTCCCTAAATCTGATTGTTTCACTCCCATAAACTGCGTCATTTCTTCATACTGGTCTAATTCTAAAGATTCAAGAGATAAATATTGACCATTAGAAAGTAAATAAAAACGTTTTTTTCTCTCGGTAAGCTTTAAGGACACGCTTTAATTCTTTTGAAGGGACGCCTTCAATTTCTAATTGATATTCCAAGTAATCTATGTCATTGCCCACGCGTATATTCTGATGAACCTTGCCTGCTTGAACTATTTTTTTCTGCCTGAAACGATCTGTAATCTTCACATGTCCCATGGCTGCTAAAACCACGACCTTTTGATGGATAAAGTCATAAATTTGATAATCTCTAACAATTCTCACTTCACCATCAACGACCAAGTAGCCCTCTTCTTCAAAAAAACGCAAAATTTCATTTTCTTTATCCTTATTGCGACAAACTGCCATATTGTCGCCAATACCTTCTATTTCATCACTGATTGGATTAATGGTAACTGCACCATACTTAAAGTTAATCTTAGCAGAGACATACCCATTGATATAGTCTAAGAATATCGTTACTTCAAGGGCATCTTCTACTGTCTTCTGCTTTAAATCTGCCTTAATATCTACCTCAGCAACCTCTTTAAGAACAGGTAAAACCGTGTCATAGAAGTCTTGAATTAAGCTCAAAGGCAAATGGATTTTCCCATGACTTCCCATCGCTTTTTTGATGGCAAGTCCTGATTGCCTTTTATCTACTGGAATTTGATAAATAGTTTGAGCTTCATCCCATATAAAATAGCCACTACTATCCACAAAATGATAGTCATTAAAGGCCTCTAGATCAACAACTACTTTATCCTCATCACAAGTGGCTTCTATTTTAAAATGCGGTAATCCATCTACAAAGAATAGCGGTTGATCACTTGATTTCAAATAAAGGAGAAGATTGTTTTCATTGATACATGCCACAAATTCTTTAAACTGGAAAGAGCTAAGATGTAAGCTTTGTTTCTCATTAAAACCTTGTGTCTCATCTTCAATAAAAGACTCCACAAAATAAAAGAGCGGTTTATCTCTCGGATCAATGCGATGAATCGCTGGATCAAAAGTAAACTTTTGACCATAATAAATCGTTTCTCTTTTATGATAGGCTTCGTAAAAGCCTTGAACATCTTTAATCACATAAAGCTGTCTTTCTCCTGTTTTAAACAAAATTGAAACGCCGTTCTCATTAAAGGTAATAAAGGGGATAAATCTTATGAGCCTTTCAGTCTCAAACGGCTTGGCATACTCAAAATAGTGAATCAATCTTTGACCCTTGACGATTTCTACTATTTTTTCAGCTTCTTCAAACGCTTCGGATTTTTTAGGTTGCTCTTCCTCCTCTAAAGCAGGATCAACAATTGTGGTATCGCTAAAAGGCCATGGTCGTTCTTCCGTATCTACACGCATGAGCAAGTCCCCCTTTTCGGTTAACTCTAAAAGTGTTGCTACAACGTGTTGACAAGGCCTATGTTGCTCATGACAACTGCATTCGTAACTAATAATATCACCTAATTTTGAAAAATTAAGGGTAATATCAAAGTTTTGCTTTTCAATCACTGCCGCTTTCAAAATGGGTTCATTGATCCCTGAAATCAGATGTACACGGCTATTTTGGAAAAGTTTAACGCCTAAAATCCACTGTGCTTGATGTGATACATATTCTTTTATAAGTGGTTTACTTAAATTGTACTTCAAAATGACACCTACTTTTATCTTAGAAAAATGAGTTGCTTTCTATTGACCTTTTATACAAAAAAAGGTCCTTATCCTTTATATTATAACAAATATTTCGCATCTAGGACTTTTTACCTTTATAATTACCCAATTATTTTATTTTTTCACTCAACGCTTTTATATCTCTCCGAAATATTGTAAACTGGATGTATTCAATGATACAAAACTATGATATTGACAAGGAGGTTCTCTTGATAAATAAAGAAAGATTGGTTCATTCTTTTTTAGACTATGTACAAATCTCTAGTCCTACACGCTTTGAAAAAACATTTGCCCAGCATATGATGAGCGAATTAAAGTCACTTGGACTTGAAGTATATATGGATAATGCCGGTGAAAAAGTCGGTTCAAATGCAGGCAATGTCATTGCCAAACTTAAGGGCAATACAGCGGGTATCCCTGTTATCTTAAGTGCACATATGGACACAGTATCACCAAGTGAAAACATCAAACCTGTTATCAAAGATGATATCATTTATAGTGATGGAACAACAGTCCTTGGTGGAGATGATAAGGCTGGTATTGCAGCCATCATGGAAGCTTTACGCACCGTCATTGAGAATGATTTACCCCACCCTACACTTGAGATTGTCTTTAGCATTTTTGAAGAAGGCGGCCTACATGGGGCTAAAAACTTAGATTACAATCAACTCGAGTCTAAACGTGCCTTTGTATTTGATTCAAGCACAGATCCAGGTGATATCATTGTCAAAGGGCCTGCACAAGATAAGATTCATGTCAAATTAACTGGAAAAGCTTCCCATGCTGGTGTTGCACCAGAAAAGGGTATAAGTGCTATTATGATAGCCTCAAGAGCCATCGACCAAATGAAACTCTTACGTATTAGCGAAGCAACAACTGCTAATATTGGCCAAATTTCAGGTGGGTCAGCTACTAATATTGTAATGCCTGAACTCATCATCGAAGCCGAAGCGCGAAGCCTTGACCATGATGAACTCACTGTTCAATCAGAGCACATGAAGCATTGTTTTGTTAAGGCTGCTGAAGATTTTGGTGGTCATGCTCAAGTCGAAATCAAGCGTATGTATAATGCCTTTAATCTTGACGCCTCAAGTGATATTGTCAAAAGTGCACAAGCTATCGTTAAGGCGACAGGCCTTACACCACATTGTATCTCAACAGGTGGTGGTAGCGATACTAATGTCTACAATGCAAATGGCATCCAAAGTATCAACTTTGGTATTGGAGAAAAAATGGCCCATACCTTGAATGAGCATATGTCTATCAAAGACTTGGTCAAAGCAAGTGAAATTGCCCTTAAGGTTATTTCGCACCACGTCACTCAATCATAAGCTTCTCTTTAAAAGGAGCAATCAAATTAATAAAGAGGTATACAGTATGAAATTTAAATTTAAAACGAGCTTTTTGCTCATGGTTGTACTGATTTTATCATTCAGCGCAGTTTATGCAGAAACGGTTTCTTTACCTTCATTTGATGTCAGTATAAATGGAACATCACTGGATGTTGAAAAAGATGCCTATCCTCCCGTTGTCTATAAAGGCATTACCTATTTGCCTATGACTTTTAACTACTCAAGAGCATTGGGACTCAATGCAGATTGGGACAATCAAACAGGCTTAAGTATTAGTCAACTGGGGAATCAAATTCCAGTTTCACAAACATTAACAGGCGATAATTCGCTATCTAAAAAATACACTGCATCAGAAGCTCAATTTGATATTAAAATCAATGGTCAAGCCATTGACAATTCTAAAGAAGAGTACCCCGTCCTCGTCTTTAGAAATATCACTTATTTTCCACTAACTTGGCACTTTATGGTGGACGAATTTAATCTTCAATATCATTTTGATGATCAAGAAGGCTTAACGATTGTCTCTAAGGGGAATCCTATACCACCTGTAAAAAACGAGACTCCAACTACGCCACCAGAGGATACTTCTGACTCCACTTCTCAAGCTGATTTGACAGAAATTCAAATCTCGAATTTATTGGATTCAAAAGTTTTTAAATTAATCACTTATGACAGTGACGGATATGAAATCGGTACTGGTAGTGGCTTTTTAATTGATACAAATGGCTCTGTAGCCACTAATTATCATGTCATTGAAGGTGCTGCTAAAATAGAAGTTCAAACCAATTCAGATAAAACGTATACCACTTCTACCGTCCTCAATATGGACTATGGAAGAGATGTTGCTGTTATAAAAGTTTCTGAACTCGTTGGCAAAACACCTGTAACGTTAGGTAATTCTGACTTGGTTAAAAAAGGTCAACACATTATAACATTAGGCAGTCCAATTGGTCTTTTTAATTCCATTTCTGATGGGCTTGTCAGCAATATCAACCAAATGGTTGAAGACTACAACTATATTCAAATCACTGCCCCTATTTCACCTGGTAGCAGTGGCGGTGTTCTCTCCAATTATCAAGGTCAAATTATTGGTATTACATCCGCTCAATTCACAGAGGGGCAAAATTTGAACCTCGTGATTCCTATCAATGAAGCCAAACTCTACTTTAAAGATTATACCACTACTGACTTATCAGACATAAGTGACAGTGACTGGAATACCTATTCGGAGAATTATGAAACCATCAATTATCCTGATGGACGTGTCTATGTGGGTGAAATTTATGAAGAACTCCCAGAAGGTTACGGTAAAATGACCTATCCCAATGGTGATGTCTATGAAGGGTATTGGTATGAAGGGCTCTTTGATTACTGGGGTGAATATTCTTATGCAAATGGTGATGTTTACAGCGGTGATTATTATGAGGGTATCCGTGATGGTTACGGCACCTACACTTATGCCAATGGCGATGAGTTCTATGGTGAGTATTCAGATGATGTTCGAGACGGTTACGGCACTTTCACATGGACCAATGGCAATTACTATGAAGGCGACTATGAAAATGATAAAATCACGGGTTACGGTTACATGGAATGGGCCAACGGTGACTACTACTATGGCTATTTCAAAGAGGGCAAACTCGATGGTACTGGCACCTACTATAATGCTGATGGTTCTACTTTAGAAGGTTATTTTGAAGCAGGCAAATACCTTGGTGATCCAACCAATCCGACAGACCAAGTAAATCGCGATTCAAGTGTACCAACGCCAACCCATGTTAAAGCAAGAGCTATTGATACAGATTCAATTGAAATTGGTTGGGATGACGTCAATGCTGATTACTATCACCTTTACTACACAGATGATGTCAATGGCACTTGGTATTACTTCGAAGATTACTATGGTGACCTTGAAAGTCTCGACTGGGTTGATGAGTATTCTGCTGAACTTTATGGTTTAGAACCTAATTCAACCTTCTATTTTATAGTAACATCTGTTGTTGATGGCAAAGAATCTTACAACTCGGCAACTGTTTCTATAACTACACCTCAACAATAAAAATCACATAATCAAGAAAGCTTCATTTTAATTCTCAGCAGCGATAAAGGAAAACACTTTTATCACTGCTGGGAATTTTCTCATTTTAAGGTCTACTTATACATCAAAATGGGTATATATCAACTAATCAGAACCGTCTAAAGGAGCATTTATGAAGAAATATTTTTATCTCATTACCCATATCATTTTTTTCATCATATTCATTATGCTTAAATTGATGCATATGTCTTTTTATGCTAATCTCATGAGCATTTTCTTTTTTTTAACCCTAGGGATTTTAATCATCTATAATACCTTTAAAAATTCCGAGCCTATTAGCATCTGGCTTGTCATCGGGATCATGTTGATTACCTCTAGTCTCACAGACTTCGTATGGTTTTACAATGGCTATATCCACCCCTTAGACGGCAGTCTTCTACTGTCTGTTTTTGCTATTCCCAACTTTTTTATTTTACTTATATCTGCTATATATTTTAAAAAGTATTATAAAAGAAGAAACGTCTTACAATTGACCTTGGACTTCTCATTCATCTTGTTCATTGTCTTTTTTATCATTTTTGAATTATACCTTGATCCATTCATCACGGGTTCCGCCAATATAGAATTATTGATGGCGAGTAGTTTTTTTCTCCTTGTAAGTGGCCTCACACTCATCTTGATGAGTTCTATGATCTTTACCGCCAAATATGAAAAATTAGGACTTCCTTACTTTTTAATTATTACAGGGATTTACATCTTTTCTTTTGTGACACTTTATTTTATTTATCTGTATATGCGAGAATCTTATGTCTATGATGGTTGGCTTGATGTGGTTTATCTCCTATCTATTAGCTTTTTTACACTGAGCTATGCTTTCTTTAAAACGGGAAAAACCTATGAAACCGTAGTTAATTACGGAGAATTTAGTAACTTCACTTCCAAAAAAATATTGGCTGTATTTTACTTTCTTATGCTCTTAGTCCTTATTCTCCTAGATATATTAACCATAGGGCCTTTTGTCATTGTCTCCTTAATTACAATTATCTACCTTTACGCCAATATCCAAGTTCACAAGGCTAGAATGAGTGAACTCGAACTCATCCAAGAAAAAGAAAATAATCAGCGTTTAGAAGAAGAAGTGGGTAAGCGAACCCATGAACTTAAAGACGCTTACGAACATTTGAAATATCAGGCAAGTCATGATTCACTCACAGGGCTCTATAATCGTGAAACTTTCTTGAAGTACACTTGTCAGCATATCAAAAAAGGCAATCAACCTTTCAGTATCTTATACATGGATTTAGACCGTTTTAAGGTTATTAATGATATTCATGGTCATACTATGGGAGACCGTGTCCTAAAAAAAATGGCAGACTTGTTTTCTGCTTTTATAGAAGATAAAATCACCCCCATAGCCACTTCATTTATTGGCAGAATTGGCGGTGATGAATTTGCCATTCTCATCAATACAACGGACTACGATACCCTTATCCATTTAGCCGAGTCCATTATTGATGCTCTAAAAGAACCGATTATCATCGATAATTTTCAGTTTAGTTTGGGCATTAGTCTAGGCATTAGCCGTTATCCCGATGACGCCAAAACCGTTGAAGAACTCATTCGATATGCCGATTTAGCGATGTATCACGCAAAAGAGGCTACTTCTAGCCAAAGTAAATATTTGTTCTATACATCTCATCTTATCCAGCACATTGAACGCCGAAACAATATTGAGCTTTTACTTCGAAACGCTGATTATGATCAACAGTTCAGCATTAATTACCAGCCTCAATTTGATATTCATTCTAAAAATCTCATTGGCATGGAAGCCCTAATGCGCTGGGAACATCCGATTTATGGTTACATCTCTCCTGCTGAGTTTATTCCAATTGCAGAAGAAATTGGCCTCATTATAGAGATCAGCAACTGGGTATTTAAAAAGGTATTTCAACAAATCTACCAATGGAATACAAACTATCATCAAAATTTAACAGTGGGAATTAATGTGTCACCCTTGAGTCTTGATTATGTTGATTTTTTACCCTCACTAGACCAGTGGCTTATTGATTACAACGTTAATCCCGAATGGATTGATCTGGAAATCACCGAACACAGTGCTATGAATTTTTCTATCCTTATGGATGAGCTTTTTACAACCTTAAGCAATCGAGGGTTCCATGTCTCTATAGATGATTTTGGTACTGGCTATTCTTCTCTCAGCTATTTAAAACAGTTCAATGTAGATCGCTTAAAAATAGCCAAAGAACTGATTGATCATATTGTGACTGATCCTAACGAACGCCTTATTGTTAATGCCATTATTAAAATGGCCGAAGGCTTAGGTTTAAAAACCATTGCTGAAGGTGTGGAGACTTTTGAGCAACTCACTATTTTATCGTCTCTCCACTGTCATGAAATTCAAGGTTATGTATTAGGGAAACCTGTTTCTCCTAGCGATTTTGAACTGCTTTATCTGAAAAAATAATTTTTTGTAATAATTAGCTTGACAAATTTGCTATTAGTCCGTATAATCAATATTAATTTCATAGCTATCCAGAGTGGTGGAGGGACAGGCCCTTAGAAACCCGGCAACCAGTTTAAGGCTGGTGCTAATTCCTGCAAGATTATTCTTGAAAGATAGTACGCTTAGACTGATTAGCCTCTTCTATCGAAGAGGCTTTTTTAATTTTTCAAGTCAAAACTGAATAGAAGCTATTAAGCAATATAAAAAACGCTATTGTCAATAGAAATGCTTTATCATCTGAAGCGGCTCTATCTTCCTACAGTAGGGTTTTTCTTTATATCTAGAAAGGAGCAACATTTTGCCAATTAACATTCCTGATCACCTTCCTGCAGGCAAGCTACTGGAAGCAGAAAATATATTTACAATGACGCGTTCAAGAGCTATTCACCAAGATATTCGTCCTCTTAAAATTGTGATTTTGAATTTAATGCCTAAGAAAATAGAGACAGAAGTTCAATTGATGAGACTGCTTAGCAATTCACCACTGCAAATTGACATTACTTTGATTTACACCCAAACCCACGAGGCCAAACATACGGATTCAAATTATCTCCAAACCTTTTACCAGACCTTTGATGAAGTGAAAAACCAGCTATTTGATGGGATGATTATCACAGGAGCACCTGTAGAAACACTCAATTATGAAGAAATCACTTATTGGAATGAGCTTACTGAAATTTTAGAGTGGACTAAAACCCATGTCTTTTCAACACTACACATTTGCTGGGGTGCTCAAGCAGGGCTATGGTATCACTATCATATTCCCAAAAATACACTTTCCCAAAAATGTTCAGGCATTTTTAAGCACCAGATTTTACAAACTGACTTGCCCTTATTCAGAGGTTTTGATGCCCACTTTTACGCCCCTCATTCCAGACACACAACAGTTGATGAATGGGCTATTATTAACCACCCTCAATTAAGCCTATTATCTCGATCCGAAGAAGCAGGTGCTCATATTATTTCTGCTGAAAACGGGCGACAAATCTTTGTAACCGGACATTCAGAATACGATGCTTTAACACTGGATCAAGAATATAAACGGGATTTGGCAGCAGGACTCCATCCTAAGATTCCTGAAAATTATTATCCAGATGATAATCCGTCACTTACACCACGCATTCATTGGCGTGCCCATGCAACACTCCTGTTTACCAACTGGTTAAACTACTATGTCTATCAGCTGACACCTTATAACAATCAAGATATTCCATCAGCCAAAAAAGAGGACTGATGACACCTATTCATTTAAACCGAGGAGGAAATTATGAAATTTGAAACGTTACAAATCCACGCTGGACAAGAACCCGACCCTACTACTGGCTCACGTGCTGTACCCATTTACCAAACGACTTCATATGTTTTCAACGATACCGATCATGCTGCTAACTTATTCGCGCTTAAAGAAACAGGCAATATTTATACCCGCATCATGAATCCTACCACTGCTGTTTTAGAAGAAAGACTAGCTGCTCTTGAAGGTGGCGTTGGTGCTCTTGCTGTTGCATCAGGTAGTGCGGCGATTACTTACGCTATCTTAAATATTTTACAAGTTGGTGATGAAATTGTTGCTGCTAGTACCCTCTACGGTGGAACCTTCAACCTCTTTAAATCAACCTTACCAAGACTGGGGATCAAAACCACTTTTGTCAATCCAGATGACCCTCAAAATTTTAAAGCTGCTTTAAATGAAAATACCAAAGCCATCTATATTGAAAGTATTGGTAATCCAGGAATTAATCTTGTAGACATTAGAGCCGTAGCCGATATTGCCCATGCTCACAAAATCCCGCTTATCGTTGATAATACGTTTGGAACCCCTTACCTCATCCGCCCATTTGAACATGGTGCTGATATTGTGGTTCACTCAGCTACAAAATTCTTAGGAGGACACGGTACATCAATTGGTGGTGTGATTGTGGATTCAGGTAAGTTTGACTGGCAAGCAAGTGGTAAATTCCCACAAATCACTGAACCAGACCCATCATACCATGACTTAGAATATGCCAAAGCACTTGGTGAAGTCGCTTATATCACCAAGGCAAGAGTTCAACTTCTTCGTGATACAGGCGCTTGCCTTAGCCCTTTCAACGCTTTCTTGCTCCTTCAAGGGATTGAGACTTTATCACTTCGCGTTGAAAGACATGTGAGTAATACTGAAAAAATCGTTGATTTTCTTGTGAACCATCCTAAAGTCGCTTGGGTAAACTACCCTGGATTAAAAGACAGTCCTTATCATGCACTTAAAGAAACTTACTTCCCTAAAGGCGTTGGTTCTATCTTTACTTTTGGTCTTAAAGGGGGATTTGAAGCAGGTAAACAAGTGATTGAAAAATTAGAGCTCTTCTCATTGCTTGCAAATGTGGCTGACGCTAAATCATTGATTATCCATCCTGCAAGTACGACTCATGGGCAGTTAAGTAAAGAAGATCTTGAAAAAGCGGGTGTTAAAAGCGACCTCATCAGACTTTCTGTTGGGATTGAAAACGTTGATGATTTAATTGCTGACTTAAGCCAAGCTTTAGATACACTCTAAATCGACATTAACCCTTGCTATTCTTAGCATCCATATGTAGCGCCTAAAATGCCTCTCTGATGGCACTTTAGGCGTTTTTTTAGGCCGAATACACGCTTTCGAGCGATTGGTCCATCAATGACACCGCTTTAGATTGTCCTACAATATCTATTAATAGATTGATTTTAGGGCCAAACGTCTGATTCAAAAAAAGACCATATAGGAGTTTGAAGAATCGTTTTTGCTGCTGACGACGCACTTTGAGATCTTGGTGATTGGGAATCGCATAAAGGGCATCCATAAAAGTATCTGACGTATAATCAAGTCTGGAAGCCACTAATTCCCTACAGGCATGAAGCCAGCGACGGTCATCTTCAGTCAAATGCTGAGAAAAACCTGATGGCATTTCTTGATTCATTTGAATTTGACGATGGGATACATAATGATTGATCCAATACTGACAGCGAGTCGCCTTTATATTTATTTCTATTTCTTCTTCAATCGTTTCAGGCTTTAAAACGTCTATTAATCGACTATGGTCATAGGCAAGTAAGGGAAGCAAAGCGGCAATCTGAGAAAACGATGTGCTAGACTGTACTATCTTATTTTGCGTACTCAGATAAAGGGCAAATTGATAATCTTCCTCTAGGGCCTCCCGTCGATTCAGCATACGTTCAAATTCACTGTATTGTCTAATGACATCGTCATCAAGACCAATATCAAACGCATGATCTGGCAAAAATCGTGCATACATATAAAGAATCATTTGAGGGGGATAAATGCAGAGTAATTCATCAGGCGTCATCACCTTACCGGTAGAGCTTGACATCTTACCGTCTGAACCCTTTATGCCAATGAATTCATAGCCTAAATACATAGGCGGTTCATGATGGAAGACCTGTCTGACAATTTCACTCGATTTTTCAAAACTGCCCCCTGCAGAAGAGTGATCCTTTCCACCCGGTTCAAAGTGTACATCTTCCACAGACCAACGCATAGGCCAATCTACTTTCCAATCCAATTTAACAAGTGGATAAGAACATAGTTCAGTTATCTCGTGGTGACCACATTGACATTGGTATTCTAAACTGCCCTGTATTTCATCGTAAGCCAGAATTTTTGTGTGTGCCTTAAGGCAACGTCTACAATATACCGTCACAGGATAATAGTCATTTAACGCTACTTCTTCCCCCTTAATCATTCGCCCAATTACTTGCCTCTGATTCATAGCGTCAATAATCAGCTCGCTGTATTGTCCCGACTGATACAAATCACTTTGATAGCGCATCTCTGGATGAATACCAAATTGATTGAGGACTTCTTCAAATTCTTTTTCATAGTAAGCCGCATAGGAAGCATAAGAGCCACTTGGATCAGGTACTTGCGTATAGGGCATCCCTAAATACTGGTTATAATGTTCTGGTAAACCTGCTGGCACCTTTCTAAAACGGTCAAAATCATCCCATGATAAGATGAATCGGGTCTTTTTGCCAAGATATTCAAGGGCTTCTTTCACAAAATAAGTGGTCACCACCTCTCTAAAGTTTCCCATGTGGATACTTCCAGATGGACTAATTCCTGATGCCAAGACAAAAATCTCTCTTTCAGGATGTTCTTCAATTAACGCATGTGCTGTTTTTAATGCCCAATGCATATTCAATCACTCCTTTTTTATATTATTTTTGTCAATAAACATAGAATGTACCCACCTGCTTTATAGCAATAAAAAAACTCCCGTCTCAAGATCTTGCGACCTTGAGGACGAGAGTTAAACTATCGTGGTACCACCTCAATTTGTGAGTTATAAGAAAACTCACCTCTTTCAAATACGCTGTACCCAAGTACAGTTATATTCTATCCCGATAACGGAGGCGCCCGCTATAGTATCCCTTTTTTACAAGTTCCCTATAGAGCTCTGAGGCTTTTTTCAGTTTACTTTATTTACGTTTTCACACCAACCAAACGCTCTCTTAAAAATGCCGAAAACTTACTCTTCTCTTCATAGCTTATATGACAATTTAATTAATTACATGCATTATAATCAAAACTTTCTGCTTTGTCAACAGCTCTATTTCAAATCATTCCTCGTAATGACTCGGTTAAACTTTATAACAAACTCCCTAAATATGCCTTAACGACATTGGCTGTTTCACATTGTTTAACACGAGTGACCACCTCTAAACATTCCTTTTGACTAAGCTTACCCATTCGGTATTTGATTTCTCCTATTTTACTTTGAGACATGCTGAGCTCATCAATTCCAATGCCTAAAAAATAGGGGAGTAACAAGGGATCACCTGCTGATTCACCACAAATCCCAATCCATATACCTGCCTGATGTGCCGCCTGAGCCACATAATCAATCATTTTGAGAAGCGCTGGATGATACCAAGTGTAGAGATGAGACAGTTTTTCATTCATGCGGTCAACTGCTACGGTATACTGTAAAAGATCATTGGTGCCAATGCTAAAGAAATCAACATATTTGGCAAATTGATCTGCCATCATTGCAACTGCTGGAATTTCAACCATCATTCCCACTTCAAAATCACTATAAGCAATGCCTTCTTCCCGGCACTCTGATTTAACGTCTTCTAAAAGATCCTTGGCTTTTTGAAGTTCATCAATACATGAAATCATAGGAAACATAATTTTTAAATTACCATAAACGCTGGCTTTTACCAGTGCTTTTAACTGAACTTTAAAAATATCTTGTCGGTCTAAGGAAATACGGATAGCCCGATAACCTAAAAAGGGATTCATTTCTTCTGGTAAATTGAGATAATCAATCGCTTTATCCCCGCCTATATCAAAAGTTCTAATAACCACCGGCTGGTCTCCAAAAGTTTCAAGGACCTGTTTGTAAGCCTCAAATTGCTCCTCAAGGCTTGGTAAGGCTTGACGATTCATATAGAGAAATTCCGTTCTAAAAAGGCCAACCCCTTCAGCCCCCGATGCAATAACGCTTTCTAAACCCTGAGTCTTGGCAATATTGGCAACCACGTCCATTGCCTGTCCATCTAAGGTCACAGCATGCATCATTTTAACCTGATCATAAAGTGCCTGTTGGTCTAACCATGTCCTCTGATAATCACGGAATGTTTCAATTTCTTTTGAAGTTGGATCGACAATCACCCATCCTTCAACAGCATTTACAATCACTGGTGCCCCGTCTTCAATCGGTGCCTTGATATTTGAAACAGCTGGAATCCCTAGACTATTTGCTATAATGGCTGAATGTGAGGTTTTCCCTCCCTTTTGAGTCAGAATCCCCACTATTTTATCAGGATCTAAGGCCGCTGTATCAGATGGCTGTAAATCTTCACAATAAATCACCGTGTGCTCTTCTAGATCAAAATCATTAGATAGCCCTAGATGATTATTAATAACTCTATAACTAATATCATTAATATCTGCCGCTCTTTCTTGCATATACGGGTTATCCATCCCCGAAAACATAGCTTCAAACATCTGTCTGACTTGATCTACCGCATAGGGTAAAGATGCCTCTTCAGCCCGAATCACGTCCCTGATAGCATCACTGTATTCTGGATCTTCAAGCATCATTTGATGGGCTTCAAAAATTTTACTTTCTTTTTCACCTATTCTTGATTTGGTCTTCTCTGCCAGTTCTTTTAACTGAACAAGAGATTGCTGGATGGCCTCATCTAATGCGTGAATCGTCCCATCAATATCGCTTACAGCTTTAAAACTTATATCGATATGACTTTTTTCGATTTTTTTGATCACACCCAGCGACAGTCCGCTTGATGTGGCTACCCCTTGAATCTTCATGTCTAACCCCTATTCATCAAAATTTTTATCAATGAGTGCTTGAATCGCTGTTGCAGCTCCTACTTCATCACTGCCTTCAATTTCTATTTCAAGCGCATCGCCTTTGGATGCTCCCATTTTCATCAGTCCAATCATACTTTTACCATTATAATTCTTGCCTGCTTTGATAATGGTAATGGTACTTTCATATTGTTTCCCTGTTTCAACCATCATTCCCGCTGGACGTGCATGTAAGCCATGCGCATTGTTTAAAGTAAATGCTATTTTTTTCATTGAACACTCTCCTTATCACTTATATCTTACACAGACCTTCGCTCTTGTTCCCAGTAGATTCATATGCCTACTTAAAGCACACCAAAATGTTTTAATAAGTGGGCTTCTGCTTCTGCATTCCATAAACCATTGTATTTTTTGCAAAGTTCATCAAGCTTCTTAAAAAGGGAATCGGTTTGACCTAATACGCCAAAATCTTCAATTGCTGTTAAAGGCATATCAAAATGATTATAAATTAATTTCTTGCCCCCTGGTAATTGAGGCAGATTTTTAATAGCTTCAATAGTGGCATCAATCCCTCCTATATGAGTTAACATCACTGAAGGATTGGTAAGACCTCTTGCAAATAAATCAAGTGCTTCTTTTAAGTCGTCAGTATTTCCCCCTGTTGAACCCATAATATGTGTATTGCTGTAATGAACGTTGTAAAGGTTAATCGGCGCATTGAATTCATGATCGGTTGGGCCTGCAAAGAAGTTCATACAACCATCTTTAGCAAGGAGTTGATCGCCTTGTTCTACAAGTGCTTTAACGGGTGTATAAACAAAGACATCATCATAACCATGCCCCTCTGTAATTGCCATGAGATCACCAATAGGATCTTGACTGTCACCTGTATTGACATAAATAAGTTCTACACCTTTTTCTTTGGCCTTTTCTGGTGAAATCACTTGAGCCGCCCTGTCGAGTCTATTCTGATTGATATCTGTTACCACCACTCTTTTGGGTTTATCTTCAATGGCTAAAGCATAATCAATCGCCCCTAATCCCATAGGGCCTGCACCTGCCAAAATAATGAGGTTTCCGTCTTTTTTAGTCCCCATGATATGTTTATATTCATTAGGAACAGTGTGATAAGCCGCATGATACCCCCCTATAATGCATGACATCGGTTCACCAAGTGACGCCCCAAAGAAACTATCCCCTTCATAAGGGAGCAAACAGCCTAATTCCATAACTTCCGGTGGAATAATATTATAAGTGGCATTCCCTCCAAAATATTGATAAGAATAGCCCGGTGAGTAAGGACTACCTTTATAATTAAGGGCGGGTTGTAATGAAAATTTTTGTCCCGGTTCAAATTGCCCCTTGTAATTGGCTCCGACTTTTTCAATGATCCCTGCCATCTCATGACCAACAATAATCGGCTTTTCATGTACATCTTCAGGGACACGTTTATGATTTTTACCTTGTTTTAAAGCTTTATAAGTCGACATACAAACACTGTCTGAAATCACTTTTACTAAAATTTCATCATCTTTTATTTCAGGTAAGTCAAATGTTTCTAATCTCAGGTCATCAAGACCATACATTCTCACTGCTTTTGTTTTCATCATAAACTCCTTTTCATAATTGAGTCACTTTGACATGAGCCATGTGACTCATTACCCATTTTTGATCCATTGGTTTAGTGCCAACGGTCATCGCCGCTCCTGCACTCGTGGCAATCGCCAATTGAAGACATTCTATCTTAGAAAGACCTTTTTCTTTCCCATAAACCAGTCCACCAACAAAGGCATCACCTGCTCCAACAGTTGAATTCACTGAAACTTTCAAAGGCTCCATTTGATAAACATCGTCACGGCTCACATATAAGGCACCCTGACCACCCAGTGTAATAAAAACTTCTTCTACACCTTGATTAACAAAGTGTTTGCCTGCCTCAATGAGCTCTTGATCTGTTTCAATCGCTTTACCAAAATAATTTTCCAATTCTTCGCGATTGGGTTTGATCCATGTTGGCAAACTTTTGATGCCCTGCCTAAAGAGTTCACCATCTGCATCTAAAAAGACATTCGCCCCAAGAGCTTTAATGGCTTTAATCATTTTTTGATAAGTATTTCGCGGCAATGATGGCGGAACACTCCCTGACAAAATTACCTGACAAGGTAATTCAATATGGGCTTTAATCCTCTCCAACACCTGATCTAAAACTGCTTCTGTCACCTCTGGTCCACGTTCGTTGACCTCAGTCGTTACCTGCGTTTCAGGATCAAAGAGTTTAGTATTCGTACGCGTTTCGCCTTCAATCCATGAAAAATGAGTTTGAATCGCCATTTTTTCAAGTGTTTGGTCAATCATTTTCCCCGCTTGACCAGCTAAAATACCCATTGCAAGGCTTTGACCCCCTAAGGATTGAATCACTTTTGAGACGTTAATCCCCTTTCCACCTGCATCCAAGGTCATTTGATTAACTTTATTGAGCTTGCCAATGTGAAGATGGTCTAAGGCAATGGTTTTATCAACGGCTGGGTTAAGGGTTACTGTCATAATCATGCCTCAAACATCCTCTCATCTGAAAAGAGACTATAGATATAATCTTTTTCAGTAGTATGAAGCATTTTATCTAAGATGTCCTCATCTTCAATTGCTTCGGCAATATTGGCAAGGAGTTGTAAATGCTCATTTCCTTTTCCTGCAATACCAATCACCAGATTAGCCTCTTTTCCTTCACCAAAGTGAATGCCCTCTGGATATTGAATCACTACAATACCAGACGCCTTAATACTGTCTTTTACTGCATTTTCCCCATGTGGAATCGCTACATGAGAACCAATATAAGTGGAAAATTTCTCTTCTCTTGCCAGCATCCCTTCTATATAATTTTCTTCAACATAACCACTGTCATATAGAAGTTTTCCCGCTTGTTTAATAGCGTCTTCTTTAGAGACAGAGGCTTGGCCCAATAAAATATTAGTCTTTAAAAGGATTTGTGTGGGTTCTTGTTGGCTCATTTTAACCTCCTCAAATTCGCAATGTTCCATCATTGCTTTTGCAATCATTTCATATTGTTTTTTATTCATAAAATCGGTCACGCCGATGTGAAGTGCTTTAGGATGATGACCTTTAACCAAAGGTAAAAGGGTCTTGAATGTTACAATAGCATCTGCATCTTTAGGAATATCATCAATAGAGGCATTGTCAACCTGAATCATGAGGCCTGCTTCTTTAAACACTTTTTGAAGCATTGATGCCCCCATGGCACTTGATCCCATTCCTGCATCACAAGCAAATACAATTTTTTGAATATGATAATTGCCTTGATAATTTTGAAAATACTGGTCGGTCTCTTGGGCTATTGCGTCACTCTCTTCTTGATTCTCTATTTCAAAGTCCTTTTTAGAAAGGATTATGCCACTCACGATAAAAGTGACTACAGTAGAGGTTGCTATTCCAATTAATACCCCTATCAGATGATGTCTTGGTGTCATGGTGATAATTGAAAAGATTGATCCCGGTGAAGGTGTTGCCACCAGTCCAACGCCTAATAGTTGAAAAATAAGAACACCTGACATGCCACCAGCAATCAAGGCCAGCAAGAGAAAGGGGGTCATGAGAACATAGGGAAAATAAATTTCATGAATCCCGCCTAGAAAATGAATAACCATTGCACTGTGGGTTGATTCTTTTAAACGTCCTTTGGCATGATAAAAGTATGCCAATAGAATGCCTAGTCCCGGCCCCGGATTCGCCTCAAGTAAAAAGAGGGTTGACTGTCCTGTTTTCAAAGCTTCCTGCATGCCCATCGGCCCTAAAATACCATGATTAATGGCATTATTTAAAAATAAAACTTTAGCTGGCTCTATTAGTATTGACGCTAAAAATAAGAGACCGTGATTAATCATATAGTTAACGCCACCTGAAAGCACATGATTAAAGAACACAATCATAGGCCCAACGGCTCCATAAGCAGCCATCATTAATACAAGTCCTAGAATACCCGCTGAAAAATTATTACTTAACATTTCAAAACCCGTAGGGGTCACACGTCTTAATCGTTTGTCCATTGCTTCAAGTAACCATGCACTTAATGGCCCCATCAACATCGCCCCAATAAACATGGGGATTTCAGCCCCAACAATCAAACCAACTGTCGCCACAACGCCAATCACGCCACCACGAGACCCATAGACATTTTTCCCGCCTGTATAAGCAATGAGCAGGGGTAATACATATTGAATCATTGGATCAATCATCGCTGCAAAATGTGCATTAGGTAACCAACCATCCTGATTAAAGAGTGCAGTCAAAAGTCCCCACGCTATAAAAGCACTGATATTGGGCATGACCATCTTACTTAGTATTCTTCCCATTTTCTGAATCCGCGTCTTTATCATCCGTTCGTCCTCGCCATCTGTTTCGCTAGCCACTTATGAACAATTGACTGAATCATATTAAGTATTTCAGCTTCTGAACCACCCTTAATCGTTTCTAAAAACAAGGGTTCTTCTACGAGGCCTTTGCTTAATTGACTCATTAATGCCATTTGAACTTTTTCGCACTTTTCTGGAACTAACATGGTTACAGCTGTATCTATCCACTGTTGGTCCTTGTGGCAAAATTCTTTTTTCAAACGCCATACTGAAAAATTCAGTTGATGAGTGGCTGATGTCTTGGCATGAATCAAGGCAATTTTCTCATCATGTAAAACTGTTGTCCCCATTTTTTCCCGTGCCATCAACTGTTGATAAAGTTGGTTTTTTGATGATTTATCCACGGTTTTAATGCCACAAATGTGCTTAATGAGTTGGGTCATGTTCTTGGCAGAAATATCATGATAAAGCTTAAAGCCTTCCTCAATTTCTAATATCCCGCCCGTCATGAGATTAATGGTCTTGATTTCATTAATCGGAAGTTCTCTTTTCTTTTTAATAGGCTTGTAAGGTTTTAATTGACTTGCAAGTAAGCTAATCGCTTGTGAAATTTGGCGAATATCTTCTTCTAGTAGAAGGGGATTAACCACCATCACTGGACACTCACAATAGTCTAAAGAAATGGTCGAAACCAGAAGGTCAACGTCCTCATTTTTGATTTGTCCACTCATAATATCTTCTTTAGAGAATTGTCCTATCAGTGCAATCTTTGGAAAAATTTTTGACAGCTTAGAATGAAGTAAACTTGATGTGCCAATTCCACTGGTACACACCACGCCCGTTCTAATTTTTCTTTCTAGACTTTGTGTCTTTCTTCTCCGTTCAATCGCTGCACCAAAGTGCATGGCCAAATAGCCTACTTCAGATTCAGGCACTTTGACACGATACTCCTCTTCAATTATCTGACACGCCTCACCTGTCATATGAAAGATTTCTGGATACATTTCCTTGATTTTATCCAACAATGGATTTCGAATATCTAAATCCAACTTCATTCGCGTTACAGCAGGTCTCAAATGACTGATTAAACCGACCAGTAATTTTTCATCATCACTGAGATCATAACCACTTTGATTTTTAAAAGTCGTCATCATTTTGACTGCTAATCGACTTAACTCAAAATTGGTCAAAATCATATCATTTTGATCAACTAAAGCCCCTGTTTTAAGTTTAGCTCCCTTGAGATGCATGGTAATATAGCCTAGTTCATCTTTAGGAAACTTAATATCAAAAGCTTCTTCAACACTGTCACCAATAGCCGATGCAATTTCATAGTTGACATCTCTTTGAAGCTGAGACAGAATTTCTTGGTTCATGAGGACGCTTTCACCTCTTGTGATTCTTTGAACGGCGATCGCTAAATGAATAACAAGTCCCATATATGACTGATCGGTTAAACGCTGTTCAAGTGCATTCTCATACTGTTTTAAAATAGTGACAATTTTGATGAGAATATCTTTATCAATGACAGACTCAACCATATTTTCACTATTTTTAAGCAGTGAAACGATGTCTTGATGTTCATAGTTTTCATACAGAAAATCAACGATCGCTTTTCTAAATTGACTTTCCTTGCCATCCAGATAGACTCCGTACCCCGGTTTTCTAACAAGGGTAATGTGCCGTTTTTCAAACCAAGGTTCAATTTTATCCATGTCATAAGAAATGGTTGCCTCCGAAACTTCTAATTGCTTTGAAAAATAATAAAATTTCTTAGGCTCACGGCTCTTTAATAATTCAATAGTAATAAAGTGCTGTCTTTGATCCATGGTGTATTCATGGTTTACTTGGCCTGATTTCAGATGATTAAAGGCTTCAAGCTGTGCCTGTGTTACTTCAAGTTTAAATCCTAACCGTGTCTTTTTCTTAAGTGTCATACCGAGCTCTGTCACCAGTGAGTCAACTGCATCCATTTCACGAAATACCGTTCTTTTACTAATATCCATTTCTTCCGCTATCTTAGAAACTGCTAAATAATCACTTTGACGTAGCAAAATACTGATAATTTCCATCACTCTTTTTGAATAGCTCATGTTCTCCCCCTAATAGAGACATTTTTTAACGAATCAATATTCTGACAACTTTCCTTTATCTCTATTATAACTATTTTGTATGGGATTAAAAACATTTACTTGGTCGACTTTGACACCATTCATTAGTGCCAATATTGAATAAAGCCTGAAACAAGGAAACAGAGAAGCAAGCTTCTCTGTTCCATAACACAGTGATTTGAGTTCATCCACTCATTTTTATTTTTGAAGTCTTTCAACCAGTTCGTCATAAATAGGGTTGCCTACAAATTGTTCTATCGTGATAAGTTCTGCACCATTTAAATAGCCTCGCGCCCGTTCACCCAAACTAACATGTGTAATAACAATGTCAGCATCTTTAGGGATATTGTCAATTGACGTATTGAGAACTTCTATATCAAGACCTGCCTTTTGAACTTTCTTTCTTAAAGTAGTGGCACCCATAGCACTTGATCCCATTCCTGCATCACATGAAACCACTATTTTTCTAACTACTTTTGAAACGCTTGAATCTGATAAACCTTTTGAAGCCGCTTTCATTGATTTCATTTGAGCCTGTGCGTCATCAAGAGAAGCATCGTCATCATTTTTGCGTTTAACAAAGAATGATGCCACAAGGAATGAAACCGCTGTAGATACGACGACACCTGCAATGACTGGGAAAAATCCACCTTTAGGCGTCATCGCTAGAAGCGCAATGATACTGCCTGGTGAAGGCACTGCTATAAGACCAGCACCAAGAATTGAAAAAGTGAAGACACCACTCACACCACCTGCAATAACTGCAAGGACAAGAATTGGATTCATCAAAACATAGGGAAAATAGATTTCGTGAATTCCACCCAAGAAATGAATAATCACAGCTCCTGGTGCAGATTGTTTAACCATTCCTTTTGCAAATACCCAGTAAGCTAATAAGACACCGAGACCCGGTCCTGGATTGGTTTCTAACATAAAGAAAATACTTTTTCCAGTTTCAGCTGCTTCTTGAATCCCCAGCGGACTAAGTACCCCATGATTAATGGCATTGTTTAAGAAAAGAATTTTAGCAGGTTCAATAAAGATTGAAGCCAATGGCAATAAACCTGCATTAACAATGACATGTACACCCGCTTCAAGTAAGTTATTTAATGCTAAAACAACGGGGCCAATAATGACAAATGCAAGAAGTGCTAAAAGCATTGCCAAAATACCTGCTGAGAAGTTAGCTACTAACATTTCAAATCCTGCTGCAATTTTACCTTCTACTGCATCATCAAATTTTTTAATGATCCATCCTCCGAGAGGACCCATTAACATGGCACCAATGAACATTGGAATATCTGCCCCAACAACTACCCCCATCGTTGCAACGGCCCCAACAACACCGCCTCTTGTCTCGCCGACCATTTTACCACCTGTATAACCTATTAATAGAGGTAACAAGTATTTGATCATTGGATCTACCAGTGTTGCCAGTTTTTCATTAGGTAACCAACCTGTTCCGATAAAGAGAGCTGTAATGAGCCCCCATGCTATAAATGCGCCAATGTTTGGCATGACCATACCGCTTAGGAAACGACCAAACTTTTGGACACCACCTTTTGTTGAACCTGAGTTTAATATGTTATCCATCATATCCCCCTTAAAATGATTAAAGTAATGATTACTAAAGAGTACAGGTCCCTTTGGCCAAAGGTTCTTGTTTACAGTTTTATTATAGGGACAATCTCCGTCCAATTTCAATGAAAAGACCATTGATTTTGTCCTTAACCAATAATGACAAAATTTATAAATGTTCAGATTTCAATACATTACTCGGATTATTTCACCTTAAAAAAATGATAAAAATCTTATATTTATGAAAAGACACGCCTCATCTTTTGAGGTGACTTCTTTTCATTTAGGGTCAAAAGCGTTATACTATAATCAGTAATTTAAAGAGGGATTAAAATATGACTTATTATGTACTTGATGTTGAAACTGCTAATCGCCATCCCTATAGTATTTGTCAAATTGGAATCGTTGAAGTGAATGATTTTGAAATTACAAAAACATGGCTATTTATGGTTAACCCTGATGGGCCTTATGAATATCATAATGTAAAAGTTCACGGTATTACGGAAGAAGATACCCAAGACGCACCTACTTTTGCAGCACTCTATGATGAACTTTATGAGATACTTAGTGGACATTATTGCATTCAACATACTACCTTTGATCAACTGGCAATTGATCGCTCTGCCTTAAGAATAGGCAAAAAACGTATTCCAATGATTTGGGTTGATTCAGCTAAAATCGCTCAAAGCACATGGGATGAATTAAAAGATTGTGGTTTTGGTTTACAAGCTCTTGCCGATCATTTTGGCATTGTCTACAAGGCGCATAATGCACTTGAAGATGCTAAAACGACCGCCAAAGTTGTGATTCAAGCGCTTAAAGATTCAGGGAAAACACTTGAAGTATTCCACTTAGAAGAAATGTGTGCCCCTAAAACCATTCGTTTACCTCAAGGAAAAATCACACTGGCTCCTAACAAAGCCGGTGACTACTTTGGTAAGAATATTGTCTTTACAGGCTACTTAAAATCTTCACAAAAAAGAACCCTAACCAAAGCGTCTGAAATGGGATTTAGAGTCAATAATCGTGTTAACTTTTATACTGATCTATTGGTTTATGGTTCCCCCAAAAGCGGGAAGAAGAGTCATAAACTTGAAAAGGCTGAAAAAATGAAATCAGAAGGATCTGATATTCAATTGATCTCTGAAGACGATTTTTTAGATGAAAAATTTAATTTGGATTAAGTCCCAGCCTGACAATTGACGCAAGACTTATTTTAGTGTAAAATAAGCCTTGTGAAAAACACCAATACTGCATCCTTAGCTCAATTGGATAGAGTACCGGACTTCGAATCCGTTGGTTGTGGGTTCGAGTCCCACAGGATGCACCACATGAAAAATCAAAAAGACTTTAAGGCAGCATAATATGCTTTCTTAAAGTCTTTTTTTATTTGACTTCTAAATGACTGAACATGTCATGACATAATTTTTCATAAAACGTTTTATAGGTACTGTCTTTACGCCAAATAAATGAAAAATGATGCCATATATCGAAATCGGGGATTTGAATTTTTTGAAGTTTTCCCTGACGAATTTCTTCCTGAACTGCTACCTCATACATAAAAGATATGCCTTGATTATTCTGCATGAGTCCCTTAATAAGTGGGATACTCGATGCCTTATGAATTTGCTGAAAAGCCCCTAAATCAATTCCTTTAAAGTGTAAATAGCGTTCAAGGATTTCCCGTGTTCCCGATCCCGCTTCTCTTAATAACAAAGGATAAGTCAAAAGGTCTGTAAACGCTTCCATATTACCATATTCAAAATGCGCTCCGCACACCCCAATAAAAGGTTCATTTGCCACATGAATGGCATCGTACTTTGATGCATCAAAGTAGCCTTCAACAAGTGCAAAATCAATCTCACCATTGCTTAATAAAGTCATGAGTTCACTCGTATTTGAAATATTGACTTCTATTGAACTGCTAGGATGTTCTTCCAGCCATTGACTGAGTTTAGAAGGTAAATAATAATCACCAATCGTACGGGTTGCTCCCATTTTATAGTGTTGTCCAGAAGCTCCTAATGCCTTGATCTCTCTTTTAAGTTGATGAATATCATGTTTCATAGTTTGGAGTTTTTCTAGGAGCATCTGCCCTTCTGGCGTAATAGTCAATTGACGGTTTTGATAATCAAATAAATGCACTTCATAGTATTTTTCCAAAGCTTTAATATGTTGCGTAATACAGGGCTGTGTCACATGTCTTTTATCTGCCGCCTTTGAATAACTCATTTCTTCACAAACTGCCAAAAAAGACTCTATCCTAAAATCTAACATAAACCAACTGCCTCCTTATCCTTTCACCTCTCATCAATCAATAGCTTCGCATTATAAAACAAAACATCAATAAATATATTTTATCATTATATAAAAATATATTATTTTACATTATAGATTATATCATGTTTAATAGAATGTATAGACAACTATTGATCGACTATACTATTTTTATAAGGAGTTATTATGACATTCATCAAAGACAAAGGTTACGGTTTATTACTTTGCTTAGTGATCGCCATTCCCATGTGGCTACTCACTAAAAATATTCATGCCCTCGAAATTGTAGGTGCCCCTATTTTGGCTATTTTAGTAGGCATGCTTTTACCCAGTTCTTTTAAAGAAAAGGCCCTCTTTTCAAATGGTGTGAAATTTACATCTAAAAAAATTCTTCAAGGTGCTGTTGTTTTCTTAGGATTCGGACTCAACCTCGCCACTGTTGGTAAAATAGGTTCCACTTCACTACCTATCATTCTCTCTACCATTACAACTTCATTGTTAGTGGCTTGGCTGGTCAATAAAATCGCCAAAGTCCCTTACAAAACAGCTACGCTTATCGGGATTGGATCTTCTATTTGTGGGGGATCAGCTATTGCTGCCTCTGCTCCCGTTATCAATGCTAATGAAGAAGAAATTGCTCAGTCTATTTCAGTCATTTTCCTCTTTAACGTCATCGCTGCCTTTATCTTCCCAACTTTAGGCGGACTCTTAGGCCTCTCTAACACAGGATTTGGTCTTTTTGCTGGAACAGCCATCAACGATACCTCTTCTGTCACAGCAGCGGCTTCTACTTGGGATACTTTGCATCAAACAGGTGGGAGTGTTCTTGAATATGCCACCATTGTTAAACTCACTAGAACCCTCGCCATTATTCCAATTACGTTAGGGTTATCTATTATTGAACTTAAGAAAAAAGAACGAAAACCTGAAAATATGAATCAAGAAATAGAAGAACTCACACGTGATACCGAAGAAGCGGTTCAGTCTTTTTCACTTAAAAAAGTCTTTCCTATGTTCATTCTCTATTTTGTCTTGGCTTCACTTTTAACAACAATCGTGACAGGTCTTTTAACAGGTGATTCACTTATTATGGCTAACAGCGTTTTTGCTTTTCTAAAACAAGTGAGTAAATTCATGATTGTTATGGCGATGGCTGCCATTGGTCTTAATACCAATGTTGTCAAACTTATCAAAAATGGTTCAAAACCACTGATTCTTGGTTTTTGTTGTTGGGTTGCCATTACAATTGTCAGCTTATCACTTCAACAATTCTTAGGTTTAATTTAGACTTTTTATTTAGGCTCTTATTTTATGTATTAGACTTGACGTTTTCTTTTAAAATTTTTAACACAATATGATATACTAAGAATATCTTAGACCACAAAAGGGGTATGCATGAAAAAACTTCAAGCATATCTCTTTTTAACATACCCATCGTCGTCATTTTCTTTATCCATAAGTGAGGTGTTTATGATAAAAACTACGATTGACTATTACATGAAATGTCATACAGAAGAAATTTGGACTCTACAAGAAAATATGAATGCTTTAGGACCACGCTATACCGGTAATAAGGCCCATCAAACTTATATAGCCATGATTAAAGACAAACTCGAGAGTTACGAGTGTCCTGTTCATACTGACAGCTATTCTTTTAAACGTTGGGAAGCTACTTCTTATTCGCTGTCTGTCCTTGAAAATGATAAACGAAAAGACATTCCCGTCTTATCTTACTATCCCTATTCAGGTCAAACACCTGAAGAAGGGGTGACCAGTGAAATCGTCTTTGTTAAAAATAGTCGTGACTTAAAGAAAGCCGCTGGCAAAATTGCCCTTATGGCCATCAGTCATCCAGCACTACCAAGTGGCTTAATTTTTCATACCAGACAGAAACCCAAAAACTTTAAAAAAATGATATCTCACCCCGTTGTGTCTACACAACTTTTTGCATCAAAACTACATTTAGCTGAGAAATACGGCGTTAAAGGGATTATTTGTTATCTTAAAAATGAGAGTTCTGGTTTGATGAAAGGGCAATACTTACCTTTTACCATGCCTTCATTTCAGTGTCCAACTTTATGGGTTGACGCCAATATTGGTGAAAAATTAAAACGTTTAGCCAGCCGACCCCATAAGGCTACCCTAACGCTCACTGCTGATACGTCTGAAGACAGTAAAAGTGAAACCCTCTACACCATTATTGAAGGGCAAAACAAACATGAAGCTATCATTGTCAATAGCCATACCGACGGGCCAAATGCAGCGGAAGAAAATGGAGGGATTGCACTATTGGCACTTACTGACTATTATAGGCAGCTCCCTATAGAGAGCCGTGACAAAACCCTCATTGTGGTCTTCGCCACAGGGCATTTTAGAATGTCTGAATTCGGTGTGTCCGGTAGACAAGCTACTTCTCGCTGGCTCAGTGACCACCCTGAACTCTGGGATGGTAAAGAAGGCCACTTAAAAGCAGTCGCTGGACTCACCATTGAACATCTAGGTGTAACAGATACCATCCCCTATGAGTTCGTTTATACGTCCAATGACACCATGACTGAACTTTATCAAATTGCCACAGCAGGTAGACAGTTTCATCATCCTGTTTTGCTGAAACCAAGCAAACTCTATTTTGGTGAAGGCGAACCCCTTTATAAAGCTGGAATTCCAACTATTTCATTGGTGCCAGCTCCGCTTTATCTATGTGCTGAATCAGAAAATGGCTTCATTGACCGCCTCCATCCCGAGCTCATGATGGAACAAATTAAAAGCTTTGGGCACTTGCTTAACCTCCTTAATGGGCCCTATCGTTAAATTTAAAGGTTTCCCCCGTATAATCAAGGCTTCATTTTATGAAAGGACGAAACATGTTACACGACAAAATAAAAAATGCTTTAGATGCAGATGCTTTAAAAGCACTTGAATATCTTGAAAAAGATCCTCTTAGTCATGCGGATATGATCTACCCCATTAAACGCCAAACAGCTAAAATTCTCTATGCCAAAAATGATGGCGTCATCTTACTGGAGACCCTTAGTGACTCTTTGATGATTAGCCTAGACCATCATGACCTCAATGCAGTTGACTTTGCCTTTGAAGATTATCATCTTTTCGCTGTTCACCAAGCTCCCCTCCTCGATGCCTTAACCAAAGACCGCCCGGCTCAATGGATTATGGATTGTTATCAAATGGTTTATGAAGGCCCCCATATTGATGTGGACCCTCATGCCATCATCAAGTCATTAGTTCTTGATGACCTTTCCATCGTTTCTAGCCATTATCATGCTGTTGATGATGATGATTACCTGATTGATTTATTGAATCGTGGTCAAATTTGGGGACTCTATGTTGATTCCTTTAATGGAAAAAATTCTAATTCACTAGAGTTGGCAGGCTTTATTGGTGAACATTTAGAAGGGTCTATGGGACTACTTGAAATTTTCCCTGACCACCGACGAAAAGGTTATGGCCTCATCCTTGAGAAATTTCTGATTGATAGACGGCTTAAAGCGGACATTCCCGCCTTTTGTCAAGTCGAACGAGCCAATGATAAATCTATGGGCCTTCAGAAAAAATGTGGTCTAACCTGTGCCCCTCGTGGCGTCATATGGTTTTATGTATAGGACAACTAACGACCTGTCTATCCTAGTGTATTTTGATCTTTCGTATTGCAAGGATTGATTCATTTTTCTTCATGAATCAATCCTTGCAATGTGCTACTATTGCCTCTAAATTATATTCTACCGGCAAAGTTCCATCAAGTACAATAACAGGACAAAAGAGGTTCATTGCACTTTCTTCAACCATTTGAGCGTTGCGGTTTTCCACCATTTTTCTGAAATTCATTTGCTGTTCAAACATATCTCCACCAGCGAGTACTCTAGTTCCGAACCGCTTTTCTTCCCTCGATTGGATGCGCTTTATTCTTTCTTCCAGTGGTGTTTGAACCCAAAAAGCAATGCCAATCCGTGAAAGAATTTCATCACACCAGTTCATTGTAACGCCTGAAATAATAAATTGAGGGTGACGCTTCATGTTCTCTAGCATTGCTGATTGAACGTCAAGCCTTGTTCTTGGATTAGAAAAAGGGATCTCTTCTGAATGCCTTTCATATAATAGACCGACATTATTTTCCATAGCCCATTTTCTTGATTCTCTTTGTTCTGGAAAATAATAATCTTCTACGTCCATCTCCAAATAACCTATTTGCTTTGCGAGAGCATGTGCTAAAGTCGATTTTCCACTTCCGTTCAGCCCGAAAATTGCAATGCCTTGAATCATTCTTTATCTCCTATAAATAACATGTACCTATTATTCAACACCTGTTTATTCACCTATTTTCAAGCTATATAATACACTATTTCTGATATAATGTTTTTCCATTATACCGTTCGAATAACGCTTAATTTCTTTCTCATCTCTGCTGACTAACTTGAATCCGTTTTTCTCATAAAATCGACATGCCCATGTTGCATCTTTATGAGCCAATAAAACAATCTCTTTTCGATTATCTAATTGGTATGAACGAATCATTTTATCCACTATCACTCGCCCGAGACCCTTTTTCTGGTGCTCTTTCATCAAGTACAATGCTAGAAGATATACTCTATCGTCATCTATTTCAATAGTGCCCATAAATCCAACGACATCTCCATCACATTCAATCATTTCTACCTTGTAGGTACTAGGAATTCCACACGCTTCAAGATGCATAGCATATCTCTGAAATGCACCTGGCATAATAGCATCATATATTTCTATATTTGACCTCATTATTCTCGCTAGGTCTACTACATTTTGATCCGTTGCTGAATATATTTTTATATGATCATCCAAATCTATAATCCTTTCTTTGCAATAGTGACTGTTATTTCTATAACTTCTTATTGTTTATTTATTATGCTCAAGGTACAGCACCTTCTTACCCTGTTCTAAAGCATATTCTATCTCAGATCTAGTACTACTTCCAATATAGCCATTTTTATTGATTACAAAAATGGCATTAGCCATGTCAATCTTACGCTTATGCATATCATCAAGCATATCCTTAACACAATCATCCAACACCCTGTTATCTCCAATATCCCCAAAAAAGCCTACAGTAATTACAATATTACCTTGCAGTGTCAATTGTTTCTGAGTTTCAATAAATTCATCTTTGAACTTTGTACTACCACATAAGGTAATCACGTTATATTCTTTCATCAAAATTTTTCTCTCCCTACTCGTTATAAAAACGTTATATGCCAATATTAAATATAAAGTATCGAACTTATACGCCATTGCTCCTGATTATGATGCATTTAAATCCTTTTATTTTTTCAGTTCAATAATGTCATCTTTGCCTTCTATCGTCAACATCAATTCAGCACCTACGCTATCGTCCCAATCTGCACGAACGAAATCAATGGATGCAGAGCTTAAAATCATGCCCCCATTGAAATATCCTCCACATTTTTTGTACTCATTACCCTCATCATCCTTAATAAGCATCTCTAACTCTGTAATATCATTACCTGATGTTCCAAACACCCTCACAAATAATCTTATACTCCCCTTTTGTCGATTAACGCCTGATAAATATACACTTCCTACACCATCAACCTTAATCCATTCCTTGACACTCAAATAGGAGACACTGAGTTCAGGGTTATAAGTATATGATGTACCTTCTACATGATACATCGTATAAGCATCAGGATAACCCACTATAAACGTGCCTCGAAACATGATAATTATCACCACTAATGTTAGAATGACCAAAATGATGAGGTAGCGTTTCTCCTTAGATTTTCTTGTAAGCATAACAACCATTCCAATCACCATACATACACTTAAAATGGCAACCATAACGCCTGATATATTGACCAATAGCCCTTCCCTCCTTCTATCGTTTCCACGATGAACAGCGGTTTTTTAGGAATTTGAAATGTCAACACAAAATTAGACAACTCTTTTAAGGTGTAAATATTTGTAATCTGTCGGCGACCGATAACCTAATGATGAGTGCAATCGATGATTGTTATACCAGTTTACATAATCGAATAATTCTAACCTTAGGTTTTCAATCGACTCAAACGTTTCTTGATATACAAACTCTTTTTTGACCGTCTTGAAGGTTGCTTCAGCTACTGCATTATCATAAGGACAGCCCTTTTTACTTAAAGAACGTTCTATTGAAAATGTATCTAGTAAATCATCAATTGCGTTATTTTTGAACTCATTGCCTCTGTCTGTATGAAAAATGTTGACCTTTGATAAATCATGTTTGATAGATGAAAATGCCTCATATACAAGTCTTGCATCTTTATGGGCACCTGCACTATAACCAACGATTTCACGATTATGCAAAATCAAGCATTAGACAAATATAGTGCCACTTGCCATTTTCACGCATGATACGACCAATACGTCTTCGAGAAAGTATAATGCCTTCTGTTTCTTCCAGATATTTTTTTAGACGTCTTGTACCATAAGCACGACGATTCTTTTTAAAGGCTTTTATAATCACTTTTGAATAGTCATCGTCCGAACTTGAACTTTGAATTTTTGATTCGTAATAGTATGAACTTCTTGGGACATTTAGGACTTCACACATTGCTAATACAGAGTATTTATCACTGTTTGCTTTAATGATGGCTACTTTCGTCCCATGATCAGTAGTAACCGGAAGATACCGGCACCGAAGGTGATTTACGAAGTAAATTTTTGAGCGGCTTGCTTTATGCGATAGATTACAAGTAAACCTATCTTTAGGAAATATCATTTTCCATTTCTAATTGCTTGTTGCGTTTTCGAAGTTCTATCAGCTCTTTGAACTCTTCGGTGAAATTTCTTCGCTCTCTTTTAGTATTAGACATGGGAGATTCTCCTTTTTCTTTTGGTTATATTTTATATGACCTTAAGAATTCTGTCTAACTTAGTGTAACCTATCCAGATAAATACTCATTCACTAATTATTATTACATTAATTAACTAGACATAATCTTCAATTAATTCATGATACAAAAGATTTCTTAATATAACTGAAACAGATAAATTTTCATTAGAATCATATACCACAACTATATTTTCAAAATAATGATTTAGCTCTAATAATTTTATAACATCTTCAATTCTATCTATTGGAAAACCAATTAACGGTAAACTTACTTCTCCATAAAAATCATGCTGACTCACTAGGTACTTTATTAAACTACTTCTATTTTCTTCAGAAGTTCTTTTTCCATTTTTTGCAACTTTATACTTCCTAAAAAAGAAATCTATCCCTGGGTAATAATTTAAACATCTATCTACTTTTTTTAGTGAAAAAAATGTATCTAAATCCTCAATACTAGAAAAATCTGATCTAATCTTGATTTCCTCACGTATATCAGCTAGATAATACCCTACGATAAAACCTTCCTTTGATATCATTTGCTTAACACTAGCAAAAATACCAGTTAAATACTTAGATAGTACATCCAACTCCATTAAATCTTTAGGAGCAACTTCATTTAAAAAATACTGTAATGTAACCATTGACTGATTATATATCATTATATCAATCAATACTTTTATTTCGGGATAATCATTAAGCATATTATAAAAACTCTCGTTAGTAATAGGTTCAAATGCTCTTTTTACGTCTCTAACACCTGTAATAAGTAATTTCGGGTTAATTAGCTCAACTTGTTCTACATCTTCTTTTTGCAATATATTCACTTATAATCTCCTTTCTGGCCGCTACAAGTATCAATAAATATCCTAATGATATACTCAACGAGTATAAAAATGTATCTAGTAAGCCATCAATTGCGTTATTTTTGAACTCATTGCCTCTGTCTGTATGAAAAATGTTGACCTTTGATAAATCGTGTTTGATAGATGAAAATGCCTCATATACAAGTCTTGCATCTTTATGGGCACCTGCACTATAACCAACAATTTCGCGGTTATGCAAATCAAGCATTAGACAAATATAGTGCCACTTGCCATTTACTCTAACATAAGTTAAATCGCTTACAACTACGTCTAAAAAATCTCTGTTATCGAAGTTTCGATCAACTAGATTTGTGATTTTAGCCTCATTACAAGTGTCTTTATGAACTCTATATTTAGCGACTGTATAGCTTGATACTAAGCCATTTTCACGCATGATACGACCAATACGTCTTCGAGAAAGTATAATACCCTTTGTTTCTTCCAGATATTTTTTTAGACGTCTTGTACCATAAGCACGACGATTCTTTTTAAAGGCTTTTATAATCACTTTTGAATAGTCATCGTCCGAACTTGAACTTTGAATTTTTGATTCGTAATAGTATGAACTTCTAGGAATATTTAGGACAGCACACATTGCTGATACAGAGTATTTATCACTATTTGATTTCATGATGGTTACTTTCGTCCCATGATCAGTAATAACCGGAAGATACCGGCACCGAAGGTGATTTACGAAGTGAATTTTTGAGCGGCTTGCTTTATGCGATAGATTACAAGTAAACCTACTCTTTAGGAAATATCATTTTCCATTTCTAATTGCTTGTTGCGTTTTCGAAGTTCTATCAGCTATTTTTGTTCTTCTGTGAGGTTATCTTTTGTTTTAAATGAGCCTGTATCTTTGTGTTGTTTTATCCATTTATCAAGGGCCTGAGGGTATAAGTCATATTCTTTTCGAATATCTGCTTTGCTTTTTCCGTTTAAATATAATTGTACTCTTTGCTCTTTGAACTCTTCGGTGAAATTTCTTCGCTCTCTTTTAGTATTAGACATGGGAGATTCTCCTTTTTCTTTTGGTTATATTTTATATGACCTTAAGAATTCTGTCTAACTTAGTGTAACCTATCCAACAGCGGTTTTTTTAGGAATTTGAAATATCAACACTAAATTAGTTATATTCCAAAGTGAATAATGTATTTATTTTGTTTATTTGCCTCGATTATAAGAGCTAATAACTTACTTATTTCTTTTGATGTTTCATTTGTCATGTTAACATTTAAGATATCAATAAATTTTCCATATGATCTTGGTGGAATCAATGTTATTCCATAGTATGCTAATCCTTTATTAGGTCTATTCAAACTATGATAGTAGGTTTCAATTTCTAATAATGCTTCTAATACATCAATAATTATATCATCATGAATACTGATGCAATGATACTGTTCAGGTTCATATTCACTATAATTTTTAATCTTATCTATTTTATCTATGATGCCAAATTCGTGTGTTAACATAAAATCTCCCATTGAATATTAATCAAAAAGGTACCCGTCGTTTTAAGTACAAGTACCTTTATTACTTCTTGGATACACTTTATTTGCATTTGGAATAGTCATACATATGTTGTAAGTTATTATCCAAATGATATATGCTTAATCTCATATACGTTTGCGTGAGTTAACTCTATGTCAGTGTATTCTTCCGAAAAATAGAAAACCACATACTTCCACTTATCGGAATTATAGATCACTAAATAGTTATCAAATTGTTCACTTAGAAGTGACTCTTTAATCGTATGGGTCAAATTAGCTAAACTTTTGCTTTCTTTTATATCAACTATTTGCTCAAATGCATACTTTACGCTACCTATATTTTCTTCAAATTTGTACATTAGAGGGATACCAAGATTGACTTTTTGCCAACCAAACGTGTTTAAAATATTATCATAATACCCACCAAACAAAAAATCATTTAAACCTTCAGAATCATTCCATAAATAAAGTGGGCAATAGGTATTCTTAGACATACCATAAGCTGATTTTCTCGACATCATATAAAATTTTGTGTGTAGACCTCTAAAACCATCCGTTTTGAAACCATTCTCTCTAATTCTTTTTTCAATGGTATTCATATCATAATCATCTGCCAATTCTATTTTGTACTGGGATCCTATCATTTCTCTGCCACCTTTCTATTAATATATATCTCCTTGTACTTATAGTAATATGATTCTTCCGTAGTGTATAATACTAATAAGTGATATACCCATCAGTATTAATGATGACTTATACGAGGAGATCTTATTATGGAACTTAATGATTTAAACATCTTTCAAACTGTTGCAACTGAAAAATCAATATCAAAGGCAGCTCACAAACTTGGATATGCTCAATCAAATATCTCAATGAGAGTCAAAATCCTTGAAGATGAACTCAATACAAAACTTTTTATCAGAAGTGTCAAAGGTTCAGAGTTAACGACTGATGGTGAAATGCTATTAGACTATACACTTCAGATTGATTCTATTATACAAAATATTCAAGACCACTTTGGCATTTCACAAACTTGTTCAGCGTTTAAAATTGGTGCACCTCAAACTATTCTCGCAGCTATTTTACCTCGTTCTATACATGCGTTTAAAAGTGAATTTCCTCAAAGCAATTTTGAACTCATCGCTATTACTTCAAGCCAATCCATTCAACCGCTGTTATCAAAGCAAATTGATCTAGGCCTATTCTATGAAGTGAACTCGAAAGATGTTGAAATCATTTCAGAAATATATGAAAACGCCATTTTGATTTCTCCTAATAGTAGCCATTCGGAATCTTTAGATCTACCACTGATTATAAATTCTGATCCTAATTGTCCCTACAGAAAAATAGCATTTACATGGGCAAAAGCTCATAATAAACCAATAAATAATCTCTTTTATTTTGATACGCTTGAGTCAATTGTGAATAGTGTCGAAAGAGGTCTCGGCGTTTCTATTATTCCAGAAAGTCTCAGTAAGAATCACACGAAATTAACGGTCTCCCATCTGGACAAGATTGATACGATGGTTTCAATCAAAATCTGTATGCGAAAAACTTCAATATCCAATCATTTACTGATGAAGTTTGCCTGTTCTATTTCCAATAATGATGAGTGACTTACTCGTATCCTCTTCACAAAATTCATCTCGTAATAAATTACGCATAACGTCGCACTGATTTACGAGGTCGGATAAACAGTTGATTCATTTACGCTTTGATAAACGCACTCAGTTCTTCTTTCATCTTTTCAATATCTGCTGGATTCATATGAACTTTATAGTCCTCTTCTTTCCATTGACTTGGTACGCCACTATATATTTGATTTAGACATTCATATCCAATTTTACGCGCAAGTGCTATGGCAAACTCATTAAATGCAAATCCCACTGCAGTTATTATATTTTCATCTTCAACGACTGGTAAGTATACTATGTTTTTTTCTTCGACAAACTCTAGCATTTCATTCATTTCAACAAACAATGAACTTGTAAATTTCTTGTTTTTAAGTAAGCCCGCTTGAGATAAATAGACTGGACCAGCACAGATCGCCCCTATTATAAATTTATCATTTTCTTTAAATCCTTCTAAAAACATTTTTATTTTATCATCTCTTAGTGATTCTGCCATATCACTACAGCCAGGTAAAATTAAACAGTCAAAATTGTCTTCTATAAATTCCTCAAAAGTAAAACTTGGTTGAATTAATATCCCCTCTTCAGAATTAACAGGTTTTAAACTTGAAGAAAACACAACTGTTTCTGCACCATAATTCCATCGAAATAGACCACACAGATTTGCAATTTCTTGCATACTAAAATTAGGATATACCATTAATGCTATCTTCTTATTCATATGAAACGCCCTTTCTATTGCCTCTTTATCTTTATTGAATCAGAATAATCCATTTTTTCTTATATCATCTGAGTTAATCGTAACAGCTATCCCTGAATTATACACTTTATATAACACTGAACATTTTGAATGCGTTTGTTGCTCCCTATTTGCCCAAATACTCTGTTTCAAATTCTTCTAAATTCCTATAATACTTAATCTTTACGTCAAGTCTGTCATAGTTCTTTTTATATTCGTCCATTGCATCATCAAATGCTTCGGCCGATAAGGCTAAGTTATCCGCTGTTATACTCTTCATAAGGTCAATTCTATCAATGGAGTATTCGTCATACATTTCATCATAAAATGATTGACAACTGGTAGCTGTCATCAACGATAAATAGGCATCACCTGTATCACAAGCATGATACATTTTATTCTTCCAATTGGAATAGATTTCTTCATATGTACCACGAATATTATCTTTTGTGATTTCCTTTTTTGTAGTAATTCTATCTTTCATTTCTTTTGCAAAATCAATTACTGCTTTCATCAATTTTGTTCCTATTTCTTTAGTCTCTTCAACAGTCGTTGCCTTAATTAACTTCCAGTATAGATTATTAAAATCTATTGGAAGATATTGCATTGCAGCTATTTCTTCTGGAACTCTTTTAATGCCTCTTTTTACGTATGTCTTATTATACATATAAATAGCAAACTCAATATAATATAGCATCTCTGATGCGCCATATCTACATTCTCCATACTGATTACTCAGCATCATCTTGGTATATCCTATAGATGCTTTATCAACAAATTTTCTAGCCTTATTATTGTCTACAGCTAAATATGGCTGATTTAATTTGTTTGTAACGCTCGCTCTTAATGCCATATATTCCTTTAGGTACTTGTCCTCATTACAGTAAACAATATCCAACTCAAGTAATTTTGTAATGTATGGATCATTATACTCAGACATTTCCTCAAGTTTGCTCCACCTAGAACAATAAATGTCGAAAGCGACATCATCAATTATAAAGCAAGACGCTATATTTCGAGCACTGTCATCCTTTGTAAGGATATATAAATCCAAGTCGGATTTTTCATATATGTCACCTGAATGGAATGAACCTGCTATTCCAATTAGCGCAATTGCACCTGGGCATACGTCTTCTGCCTTTTTGATAACGGCTTTAATAATTCTATTATTTCTTTCTTCCAACTTCTTCTTTATAAAAGCGTCCATAATTGCTCCTTAATTGCTAATGATTAATCATCGCTGCGTTAACCGAATGAAGGATTATCTATTTCGCCCAAAATGAGCTTGTATATATGTCTTTAAATCCAAGTTTCTTCATATTGTTATGACTAATGCTTCCAAACACCACATCTGTATAAAGACTTTCTAAACCTAACTTTATAGCTTCATTGATTCTATGAGTCAGTAGTATCTTCTGACAGCCTAGTCCTCTTGCTTTTTCAAATGTATAGTCATTAGCAATATAGCCTACATTTTCACTGATATACATAGAGCCAATTCCTGCTACTTCTCCATTGATATAAGCTATATAATTATGAAAATAAGGTTTATAAAAATACTGTTTCTTGTTTTCAACAACCTCTTTACTTATATCCATGCCTTCATTTGACTGTTGAATAATATTTATAAATTCTTCTGCATTTGCTTCGGAAACCTTAACGATTTCAACATTTGAATTTATCTCTTCTACTTCTAATGTATTCAACTCCATATAGACTAATTGCTCTACATTGACATAACCTTCTCTATTCAAAGCTCTTGAAACACTTTCAGTTATGTTATTGGGTGTCATTTCAAAAAAAGGTTCTATTTTATATTGACTGTATCTATTGAGGATACTTTTGAGTTTATCAATGTCCTCTTCACCAAATCCTTTAATTCGGTTATAATAACCAGATTTTGGTGAATTTTTATCCATTATTAATGCGCTTTTGCCTACTCTTACAATTTCTAAATCTTTCTCAATATTTGACAATGCTCTTTTCGAATTAAAAACAGTTAATTTTAATTCAAGCGCCTCTATTTTTGTCATTGTTGAAATTATATTGTTTTCAATCATCAAAATACCCCTTTCTAATCCAAAACTCAATTGCTTTATTGTGCCTAAAGTTCGCGATCGTTCCTTGTTAATCTTCTAATTTCTATTCATCATTTACCTATTTAATATTTTATCGAGACTAGTACCCTAAAAAATCATCCACTATAAGAACTTTTATTCTATCTTTTTGAAATTGACCTGTAATAACAACAAAATCATTGCATATTCTTTCCTCGTGTCTACAATCAACACAATATCCAACTTTAGTACAGGGGGTATTTTTATTTAACCGCTTTGCATCAATGGGCGCTGCTATTTGTCTAACTCTATTTTCTGCTTCATCTAAATCTTTAACTATTTTATTCGTTCCAACTATTACAATTACTTGATCTGGTCCATAAATCATTGGTGCAACTCTACTTCCATTCCCATCTATATTATAAAGTTCACCCTTTTCCGTTACTGCATTCGTGCTCGTTAAGAATGTATCTGCTGAAAAATTGGCTCTATATATTTTCTTCTTGTCATCGCCTTTTAAGTTACTAGAATACTTGTCTAAAAAATCTATATTTTTTTCTCTGAGAAAATCAATCACACCTAGCTCAAATAGTGTCATTGAGTCACCAACACCTACAATTGTATTATTGGGAATTAATTTTTCTAGTAACTCAAATAATTCGGTCTTATCCTTAATATAAATACCAAGCATATTTTGTTTTTTAAGACTCTCAATCGTTCTCTCAACTCTTTTATCAATAAACCATCTTAAATTACGATCCATCTATTTGACCCTTTCTTTTGCCACAATCTATTTGTTTACGCTACTCACACATACTTATCTCTTTGATTTTTGAATTTACTTCTCTTTCATTCAAAATCCACTTTAAATTCAGATTTTCATAATCATTTTTGTCATCATCAAAGAGTCCATTCCATTTGTAAGATTACAAGAAATGAACAATTTTATGGACTGAAGTAAGCGTCGCTATTACGTCATTAAACTTATTATCTAAAGCAGTTCACCACTCTCATCATAAAATGAATCGGCAAATTTTATTTTCCCCTCATTTACAACTTTATCTTCTGATAATACAAGTATTTTTAAATATTTATTCTCTGGATGGTCATCACTAATTATGACACCATATGAAGATGCATTCTTAAATCCAAATTGATAATAGTAATCTCCACCTATTAGTGCTATCCATTTATAACCTAATTCTTTTGCCTTATCTATTGCATATTCAACTAACTTTTTACCAACACCCCTCTTCTGATGAGTTGGTTTTACTGCAAGTGGACCTAATACTAATCCATTTTCATTACTAATAGATGCTTTCGTCAATAAATTATAACCAACATATTCATCATCTGATATTGCTATTAAACATAACTCATCTACAAATGCTTTATCACTTCTAACTTGATCAATGAAATTCCATTCATTAAATTTATCATCCTTACCCTCTCTATAAAAAGCCAGTTTGACAACTTTCATAGCAAGTTCTAAATCTTTATTCACAAATTGCTTAATTTTAATCATACTTTTTTCATCTCCACTATCTACCTAATCGTTAACAAAACTTTCGTCTAACTTTCCATCTACTCAAGAGCTGCTGGCAACTGTATCATGATTACCTATACTTCATTTTTCTTACAAAATTCCCCTTACAAATCTAATGAATGTATCGCTCCTGTTTCAATGAAACCCAGTTTCATACTTAGCTTTCTTGAAGAAGGGTTGTCTGCACTCCGCCAAATATAATTTCTATCTTCATTATGAATTAGATATTTACATACGCTTTCTGCATGTCCCTCATTTCTATGGTTTGGATGAGTCAACACACCTATATCTGATAAGGTATCTCCAAAATGCCATAATGAAGCTACTGATAGTATCTCATTGTCTTTTACGATGCCATAAACTGTTGGATCATCGAGACTTACAGCGCCACTCTCTTTTTCCTCGTCGGATAGTTTATCCATGAGTTGTTTAAATATCTCTTCGTCATCCTCGGTCAATTTTCGACAATACTCAGCATTATCAATGAAATCATACTGTCTATTACTTAAAAAACTAACGATTGTTGTATCTAACTTTGCTGCTTCGTTTACAGTTTCTATAGAAATATGTCTTAAACGTTCAGGTAGAATAGTCCATTTTATGTCGCCGAACTCATAGACAGAAGGCGAGCCTTCTTTTTTATAAAATACTTTTGAATTAGCTGTATATTCTTCTTTGGTTGTGAACTTAAAATATTGAAAAATATGTTCTTTAAACATTCCGATCCCCTCCATTTGAATTGTTCTATGTGTGATTTAATATTACGAAGTCACTTTCTTTATACCAGACAATAGCCTCATCTCAATCTATACTTTTAAGTTCAACAAGTTTTGAATCAGCTAGAAAAAATCTATCCCGTGTAAAGTCATCTCCGAAAATTCATACAAACTCTAAATAAGTTTCTGATATACGCCACACATACCTAAAATGTTCTCCAGATTGAACTGGTATTTTGCTATTACCACTTTTCACTGTGAATGATATCTTCCAGTTTCTTTCTTGGCCGAGCTTTTGGACTTTCATCTGGATATCCAACGGTAACAACACCTACTACATACTTATCTGAAGGTATATCTAATACGGGTCTAATTTCATCTTGAGTAAACCATGCTACCCAACAAGTTCCTAATCCTAAATTTTCTGCTTCAAGTACCATATGCTCTATGGCAATAGACGTATCCCTAATAATTTGCTTCAATTCTTCATGTGAACTTTTTTCATCTAAATATATTTCTGCATCATCCTTTATTCTACATCTAATATCAGCTACACACACTATATAAGTTGGCGCTGAATACATCCATTTTTGATTATGCGATACCTCTGCTATTTTTTTTCGATATTCTTCTGATTTTACGATTATAAAATGCCAAGGTTGAGTATTGCTACCTGATGGTGCCAATCTTGCACTTTCAACTATTTGAATTATTTTTTCCTCTTCAATAGATTTATTTATATATTTTCTTATACTTCTACGTGATTCAATGTTTTTAAGCATTATAATAGCTCCTTTCATATCTCATAATCAATAATATTCTCTACTCATTCGTAAAAACCCTGCCTAAATGTAAAAAAATCTACGATTACCACACTCACTATGTCTACGCTTTAACGCCTCTAACAGACAGGTTATATGAACATCAAATAGTATCTATAAGCGTATGTAATAATACGCATGGTGTTAGAGACTTTGATTCTAAATATAACTTGCCAAATATATAGCCTAAAAATACTTGAACTGAACATTTCAATAAACTGATTATAAATATATATTTATAGGTATGCACGTGCACTATACCAAATAGTATGGCCTGGCATATATTAGCCGTACTTCTTTTAAAACCTAATGATAATAATCCCGTCAATAATAAGCCTCTATAAATAACTTCTTCTGTAACACTTGGATATATTATATGCAATACAAAACTTTTCAGAATAAGCATAGGTGTCATGTCAAACTCAAAAAAAATTGCATAAAACTCTACCAAAATAAAAATTAAAATAATAACTATAAATTCTTGTATTCGGATATTCCAGTTAAAATCTCTGAGTCTCACTCCAAATAGGTACATCAAGAAAATAGTAAGAAAAGATGGTAACTGATAAAATAATCTGATTTGGTTATTACTAAATCCATCACATCCCACAATTAAAGTTATAATCATGTGAATTAGCCATACACTAAAAACCAGAAAAAAAGCTTTCAGAAAGCGACGATCAATGATCAATGTATTATCATTATCACGCAATTTATCACTGGATAATAACAAAATCAGTAGTGCTAAAGCAAAAAAAACAATCTGTCCAGTGGCAACCAATGCCAAGATAGTAAATACCACTATTAAGAAAAACATTTCACCTTTTGATAAGTATTTTTGAAACAATTCTTCACCCCCATATACGCTTTAAAATCTTTATTAAATCAACAAGAACAACTACTTTTACTTTACCCAAGGAAAGAATATGTCTCATAACGTCTCCATGATGAATGACGTTTTTCTCGGTTCCGCCTTTAGGTGGAATTGTGGCGCGGTAACCTGCCTGCTTGTATTCTATAACAATTATGTTGTAATATCTTCTTTTTGTATGAATTTTATTAAAAAATCACTGAACCTTTACAAGTTCAGTGATATCAGAAAAATGTTGGTTATCATGTTTTAGGTGATCTAAATTCTTGGTTCAAGTCCTTTTTAGGGTTTACTTGACAAGAATTAGCTGGTTTAGATGATGGGCATAATAATCACTCTATTCTTAGATATTTACATAAATCTTCATATGCATTGATACAAGAGTCATCGTGATTCTTTATATGCTTTTCAAAGTCTTTTAAATTATTTTTCAGGTAAGTATGTACTTCAGTTGTATTTACTTTTCGATAAATACTAATCATAAAATTAATCATATACCATATTAACAAACTATCTTCTAATTCTAATATTGTGTCAATTGCATCTGGTAATAGTTCAAATGACTCCATAGAATTCAAATCATCATTTATTTCTGCCAATTTTTTTGATAAATACCATTCATCATCAGATAGTTTGCTTTCATAATCGCTAAATATAGCTTTATACAAATTTTTCATTGTCACTCCATATTTTATTATGCATTTCAGCTAACGTTTCCACGATGAACGACGTTTCTTCTCTTTTCACGCTAAAGTGAGAAAAGTGGCTCGCAGACTTGCCTCGCAAGGCTCGTGACAGCAGAAGAAATGTTGGTCATCGCTGTGTTAGAAGAGGTGTTTTTAAATTCATAATACTATTCTTAATCAAATTTTGAACTATTCTTATTCTTACTACGCATACTATTCGTTAAAGGTGTTCTAATATATTCAATAACAAATTCTCTTAAATTATCAATTTCTTTTAAAGTCATTCTAACAAAATCTAATAATTTTTCATCTCCTAGCCAATACTCTTGGATATATTTTTCATCAACTTCATTTAATACCGAATTCAAAGCATAGCATACAACAATTACATCATCAAGATGACCTACTGCTGGAATAAAATCTGGAACAAAGTCAATTGGAGAAATAAAATACAACAGTGAATATGCAAGTTTTTTCTTATGTTTACCCTTAACCTCACTTGTAAAAGTTAATTTCCATACTAAATAGAATAAATCTGGAGCACTCAAAATAATTTTTCTAATATTAGTAGGGATATTAACATGATCCAATGCATGATCTACATTATTTCTTAGTTTTTCATAATATGTTTTCATTTTCTCATTTTGTTTCTCTTTATCAGGATTATTCATAAAAGGTACAACTGCATAATTAATAACTTCATTATCCATTAATTCTTTTTCCTCAAACATGTTATTCTCCTCATAAAAAATTATACTTTACTTCATTATTTTAAAGTATTTTAAAAACATTTCTTCTAACGTCGCGCGGGTTTACGAAGTCGGAACGAACAAGTGATTTCACTTGGACGTTTCGATTTTAATCTATCGTTACCGTGTTGCAGACGTTCATCTCTGATGAATGTTGGCAATATATTGTTATGTGATGTTAATATCGTAAGGGTGCCAACACTTAAACATAGCCAATATTCATCTTATATTAATATCGCACCTTAAAAACTATAGCATCAACCTCATGATGATTTTATCCTCATTCGTAAAAAACCTTCCTAAATGTGAAAATCTATGCCTTTCACAAGTTCCATGACGTCTTAGAATCCTTCACAAACTACCTTTTATGTATTATTTTAATTATTCTTTGTCGAATATTTTTTCCAATAAAGCTTTAATACCTAATATCTTCCCTAGTTGGTACATACAGAAGAAAAATAATGTAATTAAAATTACAAATCCCCACATTGGTAACTCAATAGTCATAATTGACTCCTTTCTTGATTTTACAATTTTAAAATGTCACATAACATCGCGCGGTAATCGGCGTATTATGTGATGGATTTTTTAATTTTCATCTACTTCAATCATTATATTTCAACTCAAATATGCTACAATTAAGTTATTCCTAATTCTGATCTTAAAGGAGTATTATTTGAATTATTCTAAAACGTCTTATAAAATCGTTATCGCTCTATTTCTGACTTTATTGGTAATCTTGTTACTTCTGTTTTTACTCAAGTCTGATATATCTATGTCTGATTTCTCAAATATTCAGCCAGGTATTCAAGTCTATTCTGATAAAATTGATGTATATGGTGCCGTTCCTGTTAATTCAGTTTATATCACCAATATTAAATCAACTCTTTCAGACCGAGTTCTTTACATAACCTTCACAGGATATAAAATTCCATTCAGCACTGTTGAAGGTGAATACTACTTTGTATTAAATAATAAAAGTGCTACATTTGATAAAATCGTATATCTCAATGCAGACAAATCAACCAAAACACTATATGTTAACCATCAATAAATACATCTTTTAAAAAATCTTTCATATAACGTCGCGCGAGTTTGCGACATCGGAGCCACATTTCTCTTATTTTATGATTTCAATCTGTGTTTTATTTTCTTCTTGCCTGTGGACAGTTCTAATTTAATGGCTGTGACTATAAATAATCCTCATGTATTACATATGTAGTTAATACACATTCTCTTTCATTTATTTTGATTACTTCTGCATTTGGATATTGCTTGCTATACTTTTGATCTTTTTGTGATTTTCCAAATCCTTCATTTGGTATGAAGAATCTATGCATAATCTCTTTTCCATTCTTATCAATAAAAAAGTCACTTATTTGGTTTTCAGCTGCAAGAAATACTAATCGAACTGTTTCATATGATTTATTATTTATTGTCAATTCATATCGACCTACCAAATCATACAGTCCAGCTCTTTCTTCTTTTACAATCAATTTGTTATCAACACTTAAAATTTCACCTTCACTTTTTAGGTGAATTTTCATTCCACAATTATCTTCTCCCATTCCCCAATGATCCAAGAAATGCTGATCTTTATATGAATAAAACTCACGAGTTCCATCTGGATATTCTTCGATGTATGCAAGACTTTGAACATAGTCATCAGTAATGCGATCATATGAAATAACTTCATACTTTTTTCCATCACGAAAATTTATATAACTGCTTCTACATTCAAAACAAGAAATGCCGTGCACTTTTGCTTTGTTTTTTACAACAACTTCGTGTTTTGATTCAAATCCAATTCCTTTCATCATTTCATATGATAAAAAAGTTGCTTTTTCATTAAGTTTCGGCTCAACAAAATTCCCAAGTACTTGTTTAAATGTCACTTCTGCGTCTTTGCTTATTTCTTTAAATTCTATTTCTGGTACTTTGCTATTTTTCATTTTGTTTCCTTTCTTTCGCTAGAAGTTCCCACTGTTTACGACATTTTCCCCAGTTCTGCCCTCAGGCAAAAGTGTGGCACGGCAACTTGTTTATCTCATAACTAATCATATTATCTAATATTAAATAAAACCCCTGACTCAATGTATACACTCTTTAAATTTCGCAAGTTCGGCGACATTAAAAGATACTGGTAACCGGCGTGCTATATGATAGTATTTTAGTTTTTCTTATTTTTTTGTTTCTACTTGATCTATCAAGTTAGTCTATAGAACCTTCCTCATTACTAATGATTTCTTTTCCCTTTTTCCAAACAAAATTGTTTTCTACTCCTAACCCCATAATCATTTCAATTACTACTATGTAAATCAAATATATAGGTATAAACATTAGCATTTTTTTATTTTTCTTTATAAAATCAATCATTTTACACCATCCTTACTTCTATGATAATTCTTCACCATCATTTCAATTGTTTTCATATAGCATCACGCAAGTTTGCAAAGTCAGAGCGAAAAAGAAGTTTATTTATACTCTGTTGATAACAACTTCCTAGTTTTCATCATTATTTTTTACTAACGCTTCTGAAATTCTATCTTTCTTCAATCTGAACTCGTATCCTTCAAATGTTTTTAAACATTCATCTTCTAAAATTGGTCCTTCAATTTCTATATGATTATTGCCATTATGAAGAATCTCCTTCGACGACAATTTCTTCAGACCACCAGATTTTTTATTCAATTTTTCTTGTCTAATCCCAAATACAAGTCTTGATATTTTCGCCCAATGAATAGCACCACTACACATTGAACATGGTTCAGTGCTCGAATACAAAGTATAATTTTCTAATGCTATTACTTTATTTTTTCTACAATACTCTGATATCAATCTCTTTTCAGCATGGTAAGTTGGGTCACAATACTCGATACAACCATCATGTGTTTCATATACAATCTCATTGCCTTTAACTAATACGGCCCCAAAAGGATCTTCCCCTTTTGATTTTGCAATTTCAGCCAATTCGTTGGCTCTCCTAATGTATTTTTCATCAATGTCTTTTTGCCTCATACATTCTCCTTTTTAAATAAATTGCTTCTAATGTTCCCGTGATTTCCGGTGTTCTCCCCTTTAAACGCCTTAGCGGAGAAAGTAGCACGCAACCTTGCCTCGCAAAGTTCGTGACAGCAGAAATGTTGATCATTGCTGTGTTATCTGTTTTTAGTCAACATTTTATTCAATATTATTCATCTTCTGATTTCGATACTGATTCTTTTCGTATAAAATCCTTATCGAATATAATTAATTTTTCTATATCTTTTGAACTGATATTATTATAATAACTATAATACCATTGCCCTTCAGAACTCTTATCAAGAACGCATGAATACCGAGGCTTCCCGCTAATATTTAAATAATCTACAGAATCAATATTTACTATTTGATTATTCTTATTAATTTGATACATTCGATATAGATTCATATTACTACTAAAATACTGTCCAATCAGAAACTCATATTGAGAATCCCCATCATAGTCTTCTATTTCAATATGAAATGTCGAACTAAACCTTAAATCTTCATTCCAATCATCTAGGATTAACTCACTTTTCACTTTATCATTACTCGACAATATCAATTTACAACTGCCTATCCAATTATCTCCTTGAAAAGCACCCGGAGTTTCATCATGATAAAATTCGCCATTATCCATCACCAATTCTAAAGTTGCATTTTCTAATCCTGCAATTTCTAGTTTACAGCTTCCCAGTACTACATTCTCTACCTTGTTACTATGTTCATTTACATTTTCAATAAATTCATTACTATTACTAACTCTATTTAAATTAGTAATGGAATCATGTCTCATCTTGTAACTCGAAATGAAAAATATAGTTATTAGCAAAGTTAATATAGTGATTCTTAGAATTCTTTTTTTCAATTATTTTTCTCCTGTTTTATGTTGATGAATTACAGATAACGTTTCCACGATGAACGACGTTTTTTTCGATTCTGCCCTTAGGCAGAATTGTGGTACGGAAAAATGTTGGTAACTGGCTTGTTATGTGTCGTACGAATGATTTTTAATCCCTTCCACGAGTATAAATAGCTCTCGTTTCTTTTTTAAACAATCCTATTAATCCTATAATTGAAACCACTATAAACAAACTTATCGTATTTAATGCAAAGAATATTATCGCTGCAAGCCATCCCCAATATTTGTCTTTCTTTAAGCCTCTTGCTATTATTTCTGCTGATATTATTGTAATTACATACACAGTTACTACCACTTTCAATTCTAACAATTGGAATCCTGCAAATCTAACAATTAATAAATACAACAAATCTAGAATGGCTATTATATGTAAACAAACAATTGATGATTTCTTTCCCATTTATCTTTTTCCTTTTCTGTTTTTCATGGGTATGTCACATAACGTTCCCGCAGTTTGTGATACGACCTATTCATCTCTTGAATAGAACTTCTTAACCATGTACAAATAAATCCCCACGGAACAATCTATCTCATAACTGGTCGTTTCGCTAACTGTCGTGTTACACGAAGTAATTATCGAATAATTTCAGAGCATTTCTAATACTCAATAATTTCCTTTAGTGGTGAATTAATAAAAGATGATTCATAATTTTTGACATCTGTTTCAGAGTAATATGATAAAGTAATTTTTGTTAGTTTTGCTTGTTTGAGCAACAATTCTAATTTCAAAATTATATGACCATCAACCGATTTAACTAATCGTAAGTCCTCATATTCTGAATACTGCTCATAAAATTCATCGGACATCACTTCAACACGTCCAAAAGACAACCCAAAAATCAACATATGTCCATAATCTGTTGAATTATTATAAAACAAGTCCCTATTAAAAGGAGTATCACTGAACTCCTTAAATCTATCAATTCTCTTCAACTTTTCTAATCCATTAGTACCTAGTAAAAATTTATACTCAAATGATTTAGAATCAATATCACGATATTTAATATCCATAGCATTTCTTAGAGGATACGCAAAACTTCCATGCAGATGTTTAGTGTTAAAGTAATTATCATGAATCATATCAAAATTAGTTGTAAAAATTTTATCATTACTTTCTAACTGATCCAAAAATTTGTTGCACACATTTTTAATAATATTTTGCGATTTTCTATTTGATAATAGTTCTTCGCAAATATGACAATACCAATAATTATAAAACAAATAACTGAAAATTCTTTGATGATAACTTGCTTCTAATAGTATTTTCATAAAATCATTATAATACAAACCACTATTATTAACTTTTTCTACACTATTTACTAATTCAAATAATGTGTATACTTTTAATCCATTTCCATACAAGAATGAATTATACAAACCCTCACCTCGATAATTATTTCGTGTAACGTCGCGCGGGTTTGCGAAGTCGGAGCGAACAAGTGATTTCACTTGGGCGTTTCGATTTTGTATACCTACTGATAGCTAAGTGTCATAGACTAAACCTATCAGCGTGTGCCTCTCAGCCACTGTGACATCAAGGAGAATGGTGGAAATCAGCATGTTAACTGAAGTCATACTTTTATTCCCGAATTATTTTTATATCTGTTGGTGGTCCTACAGGATATGAAAAGTGTATATGACTAAATTTCCATGCGTTATCTTCCTCTTTTAAAACCGCTGAAAATCTAACTGGTCTACAGATTTCGTCATTAATTTTTGTTTCATGAAGGCTATAAGCTATTGATTTTAAAGATTTTAAAAGTTTCTCCTCTGGTGTATCAGATGAATCCAAAAATTTATTAACTCTTTTTATACAATTACTCTGTGCTTTTATATTATCAATTTTTTTACTTAGCGTTCCATCACAAACTATCCACGCAACCTCACCATGCGATGTTATAATTGCCTCCTCAAGATTTAGCTCAAAATTCCCCCAGTATTCCCAGTCGATTTTTAAAAGTTCTTTAATCTCCTCAAGACCAATACATTTTTCTCCATTTCCGGTGCCAATTATTACTACCTCATCACTATCAACGAACAAATCTTCTGCAAATTTATCTACATTTTGTAGATTTCTTTCAAAGTATCCTTTTTGAAATTTTAATATTGTATCTAGCACTTTCTCTGTATCAGTTTTTTTCATTTGAACTCCTGTTTTTTTGTATGATTTTAGCTAACGTTCCCTTGATTACCGACATTTCCCTCTTTTAACGCCTAAGCGGGAAAAGTGGCTCGTAGACTTGCCCCGCAAGGCTCGTGACAGTAGAAGAAATATTGGTCATCGTTGTGTTAGCGGATGAAGTATTATTTGTAATGTATTTTCTCACCACAATGTGGACAAATCATTTCTTTTTTCTCTTCATCAATTTTAATTTCTTTGTTTTTAAATTTATTTGTAACAACTTCCATAAAGCCTGAACTGATTATTCCAGTTGGTAAAGCTACAATTCCAATTCCTAGAACTGCAATTATACTTGCTAAAATTTTCCCCATTGCCGTGATTGGATAAATATCTCCATATCCTACCGTTGTTAAAGTAGCTATTGCCCACCAAAATGAAGCAACAATATTGGGGAAAGCTTCTGGTTGTACTTGATTTTCAAAATAGTACATCATTGTTGATGATATCATTATCATAAACAACATCATAAATACAGTCGCAAGTAACTCATCTTTTTTCGATTTGATTATATTGATAATAACCGTTAAAGCTTTCGTATATCTATTAATTTTTAATAGCCTCAACAATCGAGATATTCTAAACATTCTCAAGAATCTTAAGTCGAATGGAATAAACATAGGTAAATAAAATGGTAATATTGCTAATAAATCAATAATTGCCATTGGGGAGAATATGTAACGTAGCATTGCGCTTAATTTTCCCTTTGAATACAAATATAAAAGATCTGACGTCCAAACTCGTAACAAATACTCAATTGTAAATATGATGACTGAAATCACTTCAAATACTGTAAAATACAAGCTATACTTCTCACTTAGTGAATTAAAAGATTCTAATACAATTGCAATTGTATTTAAAATAATCAATGTCATTATAAATATGTCAAATTTTTTACTCGCTTTATCGTCTTCTGTAGCTTTTTCTATAATTTGAAAAATTCTATTCTTCAATTGTATTCTCTTATTCATATGTTACTCCATTATACTTTTTCCGCTATCGTTCCCACGATGAACGACGTTTCTTCTCTTTTCACACCTTAGCGGGAAAAGTGCCACGTAGACTTGCCTCGCAAGGCTCGTAACAGTAGAAGAAATGTTGGTCATCGCTGTGTTAGACGGAGTATTTTTCCGTTTTAAGCACACATTACCTTTATATGTATTTATTCTCTAAAAGAAAAAACCCTTTCGGGTTAATTATTAAAAAGATTAACAATTTTTAGCTTTACATCATCAATCTTATCTTCTGCTATTTTTCCATATTTCTTTACAATTATACTTTTTGATAAAGTATAAATTTTATCTGCCTTACACATGATTCCTTTGGTAAACTTCCTTCTTCCATGTTTTCATTATCAAAAACAACTTCATTTTCATTTCCACGAATATTTGAAGTAATCGCAACCACGACAACGTCTTCTGTAATCTCATTATACAAATCATTTGAGATAACCAACACCGGGCGTTTCTTTGATGATGTTAAATCACTGAATGGGATGGGAATTAAAAAAATTTATCCCTTTTTATACATTATTCCACACCTCATCATCTATTTCATTATCCCAAAAAGACATACTTGATTGACTAGCTTCTTGCAATTCTTTATTCTGTTCTTTCATTTTCTTTAATTTAATATACTCTATATAATCTATTACTTCTGGTAATTCTTTATCTGATAATCCATCTATTAGTTTATGAATGTACTCTTTTGCTGTATTCATATCATTCACCTCTACCTAATATAATTATACTATATTTCTTATTTCTTGTCCTTTTGTTATTTGAAAAATATTCTGTCTAACATTTTCATGATGAACGACGCTTTTCTCGGTTCCGCCCTAGGGGAAAAGTGGCACGCAAACTTGCCTCACAAGGATTGTGATGACCGAAGAAATGTTGGTCATCGCTGTGTTAACTGAAGATACAAGTTCTAATTATTTATGTATCTATATATAACGCTTCTTCATTAAAATTGCACATTATTTTCAGATATTACTATTATCCATTGATCTAGAGATTCTTTGTTAAAATACTTTTTAACACCAATGGAGAAATATGGTATTCCTTTTCCAAAAAGTTTGCTTGAATACAATATTAAATCATCCATTTCTTTTATCGATATACCTAAGTAATTAGCAGCTTCCTCTGAATCAATAAGAGTTTTATCTGTTTCAACTTGCATAACTTTATTATTTTGAGATTTAATTGAAGTTCCAATATATACTCCGCTAAAGATAATTGATATTCCTAAAAAAATTATTGATATAATTAGTACATTTTCCTTTTTCATTTTCACCTCCGAAGTGAACACACTACAATTATAATAATCTATTTTATGTTTTAACTTGTATTTTTAGTTAACGTTCCCACGGTTCACGTTCGTGCTTAATCAACGTACACCTTTATAAGAAAGCATAGTTCATATATTCTCCAAACTATTTTACTTTCTTGACCAAGCATGACGGGACACCGATGTGTTAGGTGATGCATATTTTAAGTTTCTAAAACCTTCACTCTGTCATCGATATAAAGCAGAATGGGTATTAAAAGACTTCCAATTAGTAGCAATGCAATACTTCTAACCATAATCGATGATCCAAGTATTTGCGAAAAAATCATCTGCATATCCCATACTTCAATATTCTTAATTGCTCCTTGAGTTGATAAATGAATCGTAGCCTGTATTAATGCTATACGACTTAGAATATATGTGATTGCAGTGCTAAATAGCATTATTAGTGGAATTACTTTGAACTTCCATGATGATGAAAATAACATGATGATTGACAGCAAACTTCCGACCATTGCAAGAGTTATAAATACTGCTTCAAGAATCGAAGTATAAATTAAGGCATCATTCGGAAAACCTCTCATGCCTCCAAAATAGGACAGAATTGTAGCTATATTTCCTCCCTTAGATTTCAAAGCATACATAACACCTAATCCGATTATTGCTGCAAAATATAAAATAACAACACTTCTAATTATTTTTTGTATGTTTTTGGTTTTTCTGTTGCTAGAAATAACTTCACTCATCTATACGATCTCCTTAAAATATGTTTTACCTAACGTCCCGCATGTTGACGACGTGGACATCCTTCCGATTTCCTGTCCATGTTGTCAACATGCTGTTAAGCGACGGTACACACGGAAACTTTTGATATGCTCAATTCTGACGTGGATATACAACTTCAAACTCTTCACATACTACCAACATATCCTCAGTGAATTCTTTATCTATCTCTTTTAGGGCTTCAATGAAAAAAGCTCTATGTGCTTCCTGCCAGTATTCTAGGGATAAATCTCCTTCGCCCTCACTCTTAGCAAATTCGTTAGTCACTTCATTGAATGGTATTAACGATACCTTAGTATTTCGTATAACACACTGTGCATCACCAGTCCAATTCAGTATGATGCTATAACTATTAATTGCAGGCAGTTCTTCACCTTCTAATTCATAAAGAAGATATAAAGACGAAGTGGCTCTCTTCTTGCCTTCCTTGACCAAAGCGGCTAATCTATTTGCGCTCTCTTCATCATTACAAAAACTATAGGCGTCATACTCGCTAGGGCCATCCTTCTCTTCTTCTAGAGAATCTAAATATTCCTTCCACATCTTCTCTACAGATATATGTTCCATCATCGCTTCCTCCATAAATATAAACGAGTGCTCTTTGATTACTAGTGTGTACTGTCGCTTAACGTTCCCGTGAATTGACGACGTTTCTTCTCTTTTCACGCCCTGCGGGAAAAGTGGCTCGTAGACTTGCTTCGCAAGGCTCGTGATAGCAGAAGAAATGTTGGTCATCGCTGTGTTAGAGGATGTCTGTAGATATATCACCCTAATAATCTTCATCCATCAATAATTAATTCATTTTCTTCGAAAACTCAGTTTTATTCTTCACTATTAAATATATGCTTAGTACTAAACAGACAACAATAACCACATAAACTACATATAATGCAGGTAATTTTTCAATTTTGCCAGTTCTTGCTGAACTGCTCACGTAAACTTTATTTTGATATTTGGTATTAAGTACTTCCTCAATTGTTTTCATTGTACTATCATTAATATAACCTGTTTCTACTCTTATCGAATTACCATTTTCTTCGAACTTAACCTTGTCAGATGTAAAACCTGTTTCATTCCGAATAATTGTGATAATCTCTTCTTGTTCAATTCCATCATCAATATGTATATCTAAGAAAGACCTTTCGCCTTGATTTACCGATATAAATAACGTATTTGCATTTATTAAAATAAAAACCAAAGTTAATACTAATAATCCAATTCCTAAATATAATTGAGTCTTACTTTTTCTCATATTATCCTCATTTCATTATATTTCTTATAATTGTTCAGATTTTCTTTAATTTTGTTTTTACTCTCTTATCTACAGATTTCCTCTAACGTTCCCGTGATTTCCGACGTTCCTTCCTTTTAACGTCTTAGCGGTAAAAGTGGCGTTGCACTTGCCTCGCAAGGGCAGTGACATCAGAAGTAATGTAGGAAAATGTCGTGTTATCTGATGCTCTTTCTTCTTACTTTTAATTCGACCTTTTACCTTAATCCATTTTTTCTTATATCATCTAATTCATCCGCTGTTAGTACTCCACTTTCATATAATCTTAAGTATTCTTTGCTTACATCGCTGTCAAAAATGAGTATATCATCTGAGTTAATCGTAACATCTATCCCTGAATTATACAGTTCTCCTATTGGATGCTTTGTGAAATTTTCCACTCTGCCTAAAACTACATTACTTGTTGGAGTAAGATTAAGCCTAATTTTATTTTCTCTTAGATATTTCATTACTTCTTTTGAATTTACTGCACTTATTCCATGCTGTACTTCATCAAGTTCCAATACTTCAATTGCTGTTCTTACATCATCAGAGTTTCCCCATTCTCCAACATGTGCCTTGAGTTTCAATCCTTTTGATTTTGCTTTTTGATATATCTCCTTAAAATTTTCTATTGGTTGATATTTCTCATCTCCATATAAATCTATCGAGTGGAATGATTTTTCGTCCCAGAATTGTTCTAAACATTTTTCAAGATACTTTATACTGCAATGACGTGACATACCAATTTGTAATCGTAGCTCAATTTGCTCTCCATATTTCTTTTGTGATTGAGTAAAACCATCAATCAGCATTTTTATATTACCTTGAAAATATTCATCTAATCCCCATACATCTTCACCAATCTCTAATATATGTATTCCATCTTTAGCTGCTTGAATAATAGTTGCGTCAATAAGTAATTGTCTCATTTCAAGGCAATTAAATTTCTCTCCCATATTTAGTTCAAACCACTTGTGCATTTCATCCATTGAATGCATAATCCCTTTGTATGGGCTTATATCTATTCCTGTCTTTTCTTTTATAAATTTTCTATCTCCACCTAATACGAAATGATTATGTAGATCAGATTTGGGGACTCTTTTTATTTCATCTAAATTATGGTTCTGTAGCGCTTCAATGAACCGTTTTGAAGTCATCTCCATTTGAAATACTCCTTATTTTTTTATATTTTTGAAGAAAGGGTTTCAGATAACGTTCCCGCTATTACCGATGTTCCTTCCTTTTAACGCCTCAGCGGAAAAAGTGGCGCGATGCTTGCCTCGCAAGCGGCGTGTCATCAGAAGGAATGTTGGGAATCGGCGTGTTAGCCGATGTTCTTTTTTGATTTTTCAATTTTCTCTATAACCCAACCTGGAATTTCTTTTATTTCAGGAGCTACATCTAATTCAAATACATTAATAAGCAAGTTATCAAAATTATTGTCAACTTCTTCTTTACTCATTGCTAGTTTTGATTTCATATATATTGGAATGCTCTTGTCAAAGTTTCCATAGGATATTGCAATGTATTTATTATTACTTCCTTGAGTAAGCATATCACCTTGTACAATCATTGTCTCCCAACCTACTCCTGCTTTTCTGACATTAGCTTTTTCGGCATAGAATTCATCACATATTAACAACACTTTATCAGCCTTTATTATTTCGTCCGTCATCCATTGTGGCATATCATTACCTGGTTTTAAATGGTATTTATCAAGTCTAGCATTTACACCATGTTCACATAATTTATTCGTTAAGGATTTTGCCCACTCCTGAACATCAGAACTCCCCCAAGCATAAGATATAAATACTCTAGGGTTTCTAATATATTGCATTATATTAGCATCAATAAAAGTAGTTGCAATATCTCTATCAGGTATGTATATATTAAATACGATTGAAATCTCATCTAATTCTCGTCGGTATAACTCAATTACTTCGTTATGTTTTAAACCACCTGCACCAGTTCCAAGCACGGGGATATTGATTAACGAAACATTATTCTCTACTGAATAATGTTTTATTTTTCGCACAATATTACCAATGGATTCTAAGTCTGAATAATTTTTCGCTTTAACAGTTGAAGCATACGCAATGATATTCGCATTTCTATATGTGCTACCTACTTCCAAAAATGCCACTGATGCAAAGGGTACATCATAACTTGGGAAAGGCAATCCATTCTTTTCAATCTCAGATCTTACCCATCTTGTTACACTCCCATTCGATGAGCACGGCAATATTATCAAATCACATTTCTCATCGAATATGCTTCCATATTTAATCTTTATCATTGTTGATATCCTCTCAAAAAAGAATTTTGGCTAACGTTTCCGCGGTTCGCGATCGTTCCCTGCTCATCATCATACTCTATAACTTAACTACTCATTATAAATTCTCGCACAACACTCAATCACCAACATGGGAATGTCGCTAACCGTCGTGTTAGCTGAAGTTATTAATCGTCTTATCTAGTCTGCCATAATATAAAATCGATTTTCTTTACGTCAGAGATATTACTATATGAATAATACTCATCAAATACTTCAATTACATTCATCGCTCTTTCAGTTTTTAAAAATGACTCATACCATTTCTCAATTTCTTTGTATTTCAAAATAGTTTTGTCTAAACGTTTTATTTTAGCGTCATCACTTGCACCATTATTATATGGTGCTTTCAAACCTAAATTATTTAATACATACTTATCCCATATAGGTTTGTTGGGATTGATTGTCGCTAGCATTTTACTAGTAAATGAAGGCTCTATCCTTCCTTGTGATTCATAAATTTCACGAATAATTTGCTCGAAAGAAACATAACTATTTCTATACTTCTCCATTAACTCATAATATTCTTTATAAAACTCTTTAGTTCGTTGCCTCATTCTATAAAATCCATTATATGATTTTTGAAACTTAACATTTTTTGCAACATTTGTTGAATTATAAAAATCCATTAATGCTATGTATTTATCTAATCCTGACTTAATTTTAGGCATTATGATTTCGATTTTATCTAAATCAATCATATTATTCAAATCATTATTCATAACAACACTCTCCTAGATTAATAATTTCAGCTAACGTTCCCGCGGTTCGCGATCGTTCCCTATCCATCTTTCACACTTTATAACTTAACCACTCACTCTTCATACTCGGGCAACACTCAATTTTCAACATGGGAATGTCGCTAACTGGCGTGTTAGGCGCAGTAAATCTTGTGTTATAGACTCCTGTACCTTTTAACCGATTCTCTTAATGCTTCTACTGTCTTAGTCTCAAACACTACTGTTGATTTTGAGGTTTTTGCTAATGTTATGAACTTCTCTATATCAATTTCACCATCGAATAGCGTTAAGTGATTTGTTTTACCAATAGCATCATGTACATGATAATGTTCGATTAATTCAATGTTTTCCTCTAGAAATGTTCTATCTCTTAATCCACTCGAGTGATCGTGGCCAATATCCCAAGTAAGTTTAAAATTATCACTTTTTAACATCATTCTGATACTTTCATGAACGTAATCGATATCACCTATACCTGTATTTTCTATGAATACACTCTGATTACTATCATTTATATGCTCTGATACGACACTCATAAATTCAGTAATATTATGAAGATACTCTGACTTATATTTATCATATATGTAAACCTTCTTGTTAGGTAAAGTTACATATATACCTTGTGACATATGCATATTTAATACTCTTGAATTTACTTGCTGCATTAACTTCAGAACGTTTATTACCTCGTTTACATACACATTTCTGATGTTTCTATTTAGATGACCAATGTCAATGTCTTCAGCTAAGTGAAAAGTGAAGAAAATACCAAATCTCTTCTGTAAATCATTAAGTTCATTCACATCTAACTTATCAAGCTGATACTGAGGAAAATTCATATTGATTTCTAAAAAATCCAAACCAAGTTCAGCACATAACATTACATTATCTTCTAATGTATCTAACTCAATTAAAGTTGGCATACCAATCTTCATTTTCACACCTCCATTGCTTCTATAAATATTACTAAAAGATTTATTGCGCCTAACGTTCCCGCGATTCACGACGTGAAGCTGTGATTCACCCTTAGGGGAATCATGGCGTGGGATTTGCCGACTAAATCGTCTATTTATGTAGAAACCATTTCATTTTACTATGATCTGCCATGAACCGACTATTCTCGCATATCCCATGACATAAGCCATGTCAGTGAATCGACGTGTTAGATGAAGTAAAAATCTTGAGACAATTTTCAATTTAATATTTCTCAATAAAATACTCATAATATCTTTTTAAAGCATTACTGTACATTCTCTTACCCCTTTGGTCTTTTCTTTCTAAATCAGGAACACTAAGATATAATTCAACTAATTTTCCTAAAAACTGCTTATCGTCAATTGAATAAATTGAGCGATCAATCAGCCCATATGATATTAATTCATTTGAAATCGTAATTATTGCTCTTGAGTATTTTTGTGCTGTACTTTCTTTCCAACCAGTTTCAAGGTATGCTAAAAAATCTTTTTCTCTTTGCATAGTACCCCCTATGATTTTTATTTTATCTAACGTTCCCACGATTCACGACGTCTCACTCTTTTAATGCGAAGCAGAAAAAGTGGCGTATGACTTGCCACGCAAGGCATGTGACATCAAGTGAGATGTTGGGAATCGCTGTGTTCGTATTATTGAATCATACCAGCTTGATCGTGGTATGTGTATTTTTGGTATATATCTCTTATCAAGCTAGGCATAGAACGTTCGCTGTGTTGGGCCAAGAGCCTGCCGTATAAACTGTTCATGCTAGCATTTTGTTCGCTTATCTCGCTTAAGCTGGTTAGGCCTTGAGCCTGCATCACCGCACGAACCTGAGAATCGACCATTTGCTAGTCCTAGTATTTTTAAGGAGGTATTATGAACCCTATTGTTGCCATGGATGTTTCCAAAGGCAAAAGTGTAGCTGCTATTTTCTCTGATCACCATCATGTCATTAAAGACCCTTTTGAGTTCAGTCATGAGTTTGATGATCTTCTTTCTCTTACTGAGACCATCAACTTTTTATGTATGCCTTTCTCATGTAGACCTAAAATCGTCATGGAAGCCACTGGTGTTTATTCTAAATCACTTGCTGAATTTTTCTTTGAACGGGGTTATGAAGTCTATGTCCTGAATCCACTCACTACAAGTCATATCAAGTCTAAATCCTTGCGAAAAGTTAAAACTGACCCAATTGATACAATGAGAATTGCTCATGCCTTTTACACGCTTAATCTCTCTCCATTTAAGCCTCAAAGTGCCATCTATCAAGAACTTAGAATGCTCTCAAGACAATATGATGGTATTAACAAGACCTATCAGGAGCTTGTTGTAAGGCTTCATACTATTGTCGACCTTGTCTTTCCTAACTTTAATCGTGTATTCTACAGTGTTAGGTCTAAAAGTGCTTTGCGCTTATTTCTTGTCTTTCCTACACCTCAAAGCATTCTAAAGGCTACGCCTCAAGAAATTGCACAATCTTTTCATTCTGATAAAAGAAATGATGCTTGGCATCTTGATAAAGCACATAAACTCATTGAAGCTGTCAAAGACTCGGCTGTTCCTCATTCGGCACAAGTTCCTGTACTTTCTTACTATGCTCAGATTCTACTAGGCATGCAAAATACACTGAACGATATTCGTACTCAAATGAATAAGCTAGCCCGACAGTCTCCTCATTACGAGCTTCTGACATCTATTCCAGGCGTCGGCGAAGTGACAGCTTCTGTGATTTTATCTGAAATCGGCGATATTAGCCGCTTTCATTCTAAAAAACAACTTGTTGCTTTTGCTGGTCTTGATCCTACCGTTTATCAGTCTGGTAAATATCAAGCGCGTAGTGGTAAGATTTCAAAACGTGGTACTCCCTATCTCAGAAAGGCTCTCTATATGGCTGCTTCTATTGGAATTAGTAAGCGTTCTAGCGGCTATATTAATTCTGTATTGAGAGCGCATTATGACCATTTAATCGATAAGGGCAAACCTAAAAGGCTTGCTTTAACAGCTACATCATGTAAACTTTTACGTATTATCTTCGGTATGATAAAGAATAATACAACTTTTATTAATCAATAATATCATTTTTTAACCCTACTGTGATAGGTTTATTAAGTGTGCCATCAATTCTTGTTTTAGATCTTTTTTATGGATTTACTTGACAAGTATTAGCTGGTTTAGACGATGGATTATTCATTTTCACTATCAATGTATTTATGCGTTTCTATCCCTTCGATATATGTGAATTCAATACCATTGACTATTACTTTTTCATTGACATATTCTAACTCAATGTTAATACTATCTTGATCAGTTTCGTATTCTTCTAAAAAGAATTTCGCTTCTTCAATAGGTAATTGTATTAGCATTTTATCATCATCATTCTCAATTTTAGTTGTGAAATAACCAGCTACTGGGAACCCACTTCCATATATCATGTAAGTACAGTATTTTTCATTCTCTTCTTCATAAAAGTAAAATCCACTACCTGCCCAATTATCCATATTACTAAATTCTTTATTTACCATCGAATTCCAATTATTATCAACACTACAGCCTGTTATAGACAAGACTATTAATAGTAATATAATATATGATTTTATTTTCATGATAGCTCCTCATATTTGTTGAATTCCAAATGTTTTAAATAATCTTTTGTCTAACGTCCCCGTGATTACCGAAGTCGCATCTTTTCACCCTTAGGGGAAAAGTGGCGCAGTCCTTGCCTCGCAAGGGCTGTGACATCAATGCGATTTTGGTAATCAGCGTGTTACATGATGGATTTGCAGTTTTTACTCAAACAAGTGATTCTCCAATCTTATAACATTTACTAAAGCTTCCTCATATGGATGAATTTCTCTTATTCTTTTCAAAACTGATTTCACATTTTTTTCCTCACACCTAAGTTCCAATTTGTATTCGCTTCCGTAATTAACAATATTCTTCTCACCCGTAAACGGTTGTGAATTTTCAAGTGGTCGCCAACATCCTTTAATCTCGTAATATGATGCTATATGATCGTAGTCCCCAATTTTACAAGCTCCAAGTTTAGTGGCTTCAGTTATCATGTCATCAATTAAGTCTTCGGATAAATAGACTTCAATTTTGTATTGTACAATTTTACTATCGAAATTTAATTCAGTATTCTGAAATTCTATATACTCGCCTATTTTTACACTTATCACTTTCCATCCGTTCTCTGTCCATGATTTACAAATAGTATGTGTCTCACTTGGATACCAATATGCTTCATATTTATAAGCCGACTCTGGTAATTTAAACCCTATGATTGATTCTATTTCTTGAAAAGTTAATTTTAAGTATGATTCATTCGATTTTGAAAAAAAGTTTTGTAAATCCTGATATTTATAGCTTTTCATGAATTACTCCTAAATTGGTTTTATTATCTTTTCTGCAAATCTGTCATGTAACGTTCCCGCAATTAACGAAGTTCATCCTTTTGACCCTTAGGGAAAAAGTGGCGCAGTCCTTGCCACGCAAGGGCTGTGTCATCAGATGAATTTCCGGTAATTGACGTGTTATCAGACGTTTATAATTGTCGTTTTCTAATATTGAATGAATCTAATCTGCTTTTTAATATCGAATCTAACGAGCATTTCTTCACCCATAAAGATCCTTAAGTTATTTATAAAATCTTTTCTTGCTCCTTCACCAAAATAGAAAATATTAAAAAATATTGGAGGTATTTCCCCTTTATTACTATAATAATTATTTATCCAGTCTTTAACTTCTTGAAAAAAATAATGATCAGATTCGCCAAATGAAAAACCGAAAAAATATAGGTACAAATCTTCTGAGTAATTGTAAAATAGGACCTTATTCAATTCCATTTGTATGCTCTGTGTAATTTTAAAAAGTGGTAAAAATTCTAAGGTTTCAATCTTAACAGAAGCTGGTATCCCCAGTATAATTTGATTTCTTAACGATCCATGTACATAATGAATATTTTTAAGATTATATTTTTCAATAATACTTGTGTAATTAAATGTAAAGACTTGATTGGATGAACGAAGATATTCAATAAATGGTTCGTTTAACAAGTTAATTTCATCAATTCTTTTTTCAACTTCATTATCGAGATAATTTACTAGAAGATTCTGCATATTGAAATAATCGTCCATGACGTGATTTATAAGATCTCTATACCAATTCTCATCTTCCAACTTAATAAGTATTTGTGTCTGATTGCTACTCTGAAAGAAACTATAGTTCATCGATTTAATAACGTCAAAGAAGATTCGAGATTTCGGCGAATACACAATATCGTTATTTTTGACCTGATAGTACTCTGCATAGCTTGTTATTTTAAAGTTATTGATTAGCTCTTCAAAAAATATTAAGAAAGATAATAAATCTTGCTCGAAATCATACCATCCTCTGTAATTGTTCATTTTACTAAAAAATTTATAAAGTACGTTATTTTCTATTCCTTCTTTTTCACAATAATTTAAGAAATCATTATATGTAGTTTTGCATCCATGCCTTATATCAAATCCATTTCCGACAATTGATATTTTGGACATATTATTACTCCTTTTAATTTAATTTATTTTAATTATAAATGTTTGATAACGTTCCCGCGGTTCGCGATCGTTCCCTGTTCATCTTCAATTCTCTATAACTTAACCAAGCACTATAAATACACGCAACACAATCAATTACCAACATGGGAATGTCGCTAACCGTCGTGTTAGACGAAGGAATATGCGATTTTGCATAAATTTACTATTTAGTAGTATATGATTCTATAAGATACTTTTCACCATTATTTACTATTACTAATACCGAAGATTCTCCATTCAATGTTATTGTGTTTCCTTTGACATTTCCAGTAGTACATATAAATGTACCTGGACCAAAATCACTCGTATAATTATAATAACAATCTGTGCTTTCTAAATAAATAGCTTCATTCAAATCATAAAACTTAAACTCATCCAAATTCATAAAGTTTAAAACAAACATTCGAATAACTTCACCTTCATAACGATGTACAGGAACCGGAAGTTCGTTTAAATTTGTCACTTCAATAAATGGCCAGTTCTTATGCGTTTTCAATTCTTCAAACTCTTCGATTTCTTCTGGTGCTTCATCATATGGAAAATACCTTAAAAAATCATCCATATTTATCTCATCAGATTCAGCATAATATGATGTAAAAAAACAACTCAAAGGATTAACTTCAAAAAAATCTTCTGTAGAAAAAACTGGTACCAATAAATTATTAATTTGTTCTATCTGAAATTCAGATAATTCACCTTCAAATTCAGTAATTTCATTCCACGTATGTTCCCAGTCGCTGCATAAATCATCAATTTTATCTTGTATAATTGTATTGTTTAATCCTGTATTGCTCTCTTCGATTAAACTTACATTGTCATTCGGTGTCATCATATACCGGACGAATAGCAAAACAACTATAACAATCGTAATAATTACAACATTTTTTTTCATAATATCCACCTTATTTTTATAGATACATATTTTGTACTGTCTCTTTCACTAATTATTTTTTAGCATATTCTTTCGTCTAACTATTGCATTCCCGCCCCACTGTCGCATATTCCTCCAAAAAAGAATGATATGCGACATAGTGTCGGTAATCTCTCTTATATAGAAACTTACATTTCACTAACACTTGTCATTTTACAACGAGGCACAATAATGACAATTTCTGTTTAAAATATTATATCATTTATTTAACAACTTTTGTATATTCACAGACACTTTGTTGCTGTATAAGTTTATTATAGACTTTTGAGGGTCTTTTCATCGTCTACATAGTGTTTTTTCAAATATTGTGTTCCCCATTGTCCCATGTCATCAATAACATCCATAAAGGCCTTGCCATCTTCCGATAAATAGTATTCAACTTTCGGGGGAACCACATTGTAAGAGTATCTTACGAGGATACCATCTTCTACTAATTCCTTAAGTTGACTACTGAGATAGGCCTGTGTCACTTTAGGAATCGCTCTCTTGATTTCTGAAAAACGCATTTTCTTATCTCTTAATAGATAGATAATGAGCCATTTCCATTTGCCATTCATCAATCTTTGAGTCATACAAATGGTACATATTTGCGGTTTTAAACTGTTTTCTATCTTACAATCTTGATGACACATCGCTGCATATTTTTCCAAAATAATCCCTCCGATTCTATTACGATTGAAGCTTTACGCTCCCTTAATAGTATGTTTTATGATACTATCAACGTTTTTTATTTGTACTGTTCAAAATCATACTGTGATTATATAATGAGCCCATAAGTAAAACAAGTCAACCACTAACGATTCTAAAAAGGAGATTCATGATGAGCATTCCAGAAAATGTACTAAACTTATTAAATGATTCACAAGCAACTAAAGTTTTTACCTCTGTTAATTCAGAAGGTAAACCCCATTCAATTGTCGTTGGAAGTTCCATGGCACCTACTGGTGATGTAGTTTGTTGTGGCGAAGTGATGATGAAAAAGACTGCTGCCAATCTAGCGGCTACTAAAACGGCTGCTGTTCTTGTTGTTAAAGGTCTTGAATCTTATCTACTTGAAGTTGACGTCATGGACAGACAAACAGAAGGCCAACTCTTTGATACTGTAAAAGCCGACCTTGCAAAAGTGGGTTTACCTACACATGCTGTATGGACTTTTAAGCCTACTGCTATCTATAATCAAAGTGCTAATGAACAATCTGGGACGCAAATTTGTTAATCGTCCTTTTAATACTTGACGCTTAAAGAGTGGTTATCTATTTCTATACAAAAAGCAGTTGTCCTCAGACAACTGCTTTTTGTACGCTTCATGTGAAATTTATTTTACATATCATCATTCTCTATTTAACTGTTTGTAAATTATTGCCGTCTAAATCCATTGAAAAAACATGACACCCAACAATATGATAATTGACATTTTCGGTACTGTATATATAAATTTTATCATTAACGATATTCATAAATCTTGTATGATAACCTATTGGCAAAACAATATCTTTATAGTCTCCTGTCGCTAGATTCTGTTTGTAAATATGATACTTGTCATTAAACGAATCGTCGCCGAGCATATAAACATCCCCCTTATAAGCCAATAAGGCATCAGTATTCACGCAAGGATTTTCAAGCACCGTCTCTAGGGTCTGTACCTTATAGGTATCTGCTGTTAAATCAGTCCAGTAAACTTTTGGTCCATCGTATCTACATGCCAAAAACATTTTGTTATCAACGATTGTCGTCGGTAAATATAATCCGCTCTCATTTGTCATGATGCGATCTTCCTTCATCGTCGCTAAATCTAAAAAATGAAAATCGTCAATATCTTCTAACACTGGTGAATCAATGGTATATAACAAATGGCCATCCCAGTAACGCATATTTGATGCAATAATATCATCTATCACCTGAATTTCACCTGTATTGATGTTCACTCGACTAAAGGCATCATCATACTTCGGTTCATAAGGACTCGTCTTTAAATTAGAATAATAAAACCAATCTCCTACAAGGAGACATTGATCAGCCATTGGTCGTGTGTCGACATCAGTGACAAGTACTGTTTTTTTCCCTGTCTCAATATCAATCTTTTCAATATTATAATAATCAACATCAAGATTGACTACATACTGATCATTGGCATATAAACCGCCTGAAGTCGCTGCATTCTTAAACCTTGTTATCTTGCCCGTTTTTTTTGATTGCTTGTAAACATCGCTAATGTAAGAGCCATCTGTACGATCCAAAATAAAAAAGATATAGTCATTATTTTCAATAATCATAGTTCCCTGCTTATTAATATACCACGCTTCTTCGTTCATAGTAGCCATGGCCTCTGCTTGTTTTTCTTGCTCTAATAAGGCTGAAGAATGATTGAGAACGTCCTCATAATAAGCCACATGGCTATCGTCATAGATGTAAACAGCTCTTTTGTAAGCATCCCATGAAACATGATAGCCCAAGGCTTCTGCAACCTGTTTAATAGGGATAAATGTACGACCTTTTTTAATTAAGGCACTTGTATCTGTCGTTTGCGTTTCACCATTGATAATCATCATTTTTTTTCCAATTGGAATCAAACACTCACTTGTTTCATTGCTGGCGATGACTTCTTTTCGTTCACCATCCCAACCTATACTAACTCCCAAACGTTCCAATACCACTTTGACAGGTATTTGTGTTCGAGAGGCTTCATCTACAAAAGGAATCCCTGTGTTCTCGCTAAAGTCTACACGTTCTCCATTCACCTCAATTTGAACACCAGTGTCCGCATAGGCTACTGTAGACACCAAAAAAATGGCACAAATCAAGGTTAATAGCATTAAATTTTTTTTCATTCTTCCCCCTAGGTCTTGTCATTTTAAGTCTGCATTTTTAAGTTGTATGTCTATATATTATTTTTGCTAAGTAATTATACCTTTTTTCCCATAAACAAACAATGGATAATGAATTGAAATCTAAAATATTGATTGCTTTCAGCCACGGATTTATCGTTAAGTTAATCCTTTTCAGCCTCCTCAATTTTATCCCATAACTCATAAACATATTTCTGAACATAGGAAAAATCATCATACATGGCTTGCTCATCTTCTTCATCAAGGTTATAGTTCGTCAAGGTCACAAAATAAGGTTTAAAATAGTAACAAATCTTTTCAGATTTTCCTGTTGCAGATGCATAAAATGCGACATGGTCATTGAGTTCTGTTATATCAGGATAAACAAAGAGTTCATAATTTTTATCATGATAGTTGATTGTATATTCCATCCCTACTGAATAGGATGGTACAATGTCTTTGGGCTCAGAATCTGCTACCCCAACGCCAAAGTCAGGTGACCAGTAATCTTGAGAAAGTTCATGATAGGCATTAGACAGCACATAATAAACGCCCACATAATCCAGCATCACAGCATTATCAAAGTTACTATTTTCATCAATGCGCTCTATGATGGCAAATACTTCATCAGTGGTTATTTGTAGGTCTTCCACAAAAGAATAGGGCTGATGCGTCTCATATGTATTTTCAATTTTATCGGTTAAAATTTCAGAGTCCTGATTGTCCACATTCTCAGAATAAGGATCGGCCATCACCTCTGTGTCGTGATGATTAATGATTTCACCCTCATGATCGTTGATGCTTTCACCCTCATGGGTGCTACTATTATCCACTTGTCCACAAGCACTTAAAAGTCCTAATATAAGTGCTAGAATGCAAAGGATTTTTCGATATTTGTTCATATGAATGCCTATTCCTTTCGATTCAATCAATTATATGTATTTCATCTTTTTTTATCTTCCAAATAGACTTGAAGGGCACGCACTAAAACGATGATTATAATAGGCTCAATCACTTTAAAATAAAGGCCATGTAAATAGACTAAAATAGTCGCCCATTGTTCATGCGTTCCTAGCCAATTGCCTTGCGTCACCGTTAATGTAGTTCCCTATAATCTCATGAAAATAGCTAATATAGCCATGATAAATAGGGTGCCTGAATAGGGATTAAACTTTAAAAATCTTTTAAACATTCGATCCACTCCTCACTTTTTTATGATTGATTTGATTCTATATTTTGCATTATATTTTTGCATCGGCTATTGATTAAGTCTTCATTGTAATATGTAAGAAATCTTAAAACCTTAATTAGATGAGTCATAGGCTTTTAAATAGTCACTTAGCCTACTTGATTGACCTTCAGTAAATAGCCAATACCGTCCTTTGGTTTCTAGAGCATAATAATGTCCATTGATGTCATAAAAAGTCTTTCTTCCTTCTAAATATATTTTAAAATTCTCTACTCGATCTGTTTTTTTCATCATTTCTGCTAGATAAGCGGTTAAGACCAAGTTATCTTCTTGATACATTTTGACTTCATAGACTCTTTTAAAATCTTTTTTGTCAAATCTTACCGAGTCCCATGTAAAACCATTTGGGTATCCAGCATAAGAATCTCTTTCATCTACAGGGTATAAATCACTTGTCTTTATTTCAATCGGTCTAGCATTTTCATCATCTATAGGAACGATTTCATATCTATCAACGTCTTCAACTACCGTTACAAATAGACTCGCTACATCAATTTCATACCGTTCATATGCCATACTAACAAGTTGATAAATTGAAAAGATTATTATTATTGCAACACCAACAATCCATTTTTTTTTGTTATCTCTGTTCATTATCTAACCTTTCCAAATTAAAATAGCTAAAATAGAATCAATAACCATATCGATAATTGCTGATTGCTCTATCCATAATCGCAACATTATCATCATAATCATAATCTTTGCTTGTATAATACAGTTCAGGAGCAAACGTCCATTTAGAACTATCCCCTAAAACTATTTTATATTTTCTAGTTACTCCTGCATTGTATCTAGGTTCATCATTAATATACGCTACTTTATGAAAATTATCTTCTAAATTCACTATTTCAGCATTCCAATCTTTTGCTAATTGATATCCACCCTTAGCAGTTACGTAAAAAGCAAAAATTTTTTGAACTAAAGTCGCGTCTCGAATTCCAATTAGAGACATTACAACCTCTAATCCGTAGTCCGCCAAAAGTGTTACATTTGCTTTTTGACGATAATACATTGTATGATTATTCTTCAAGTAACAAGTGTTATATGAACCATCATCTTCTAGAAATGATTTTGCTCCTACATCTCTATTAGCGTATGGATAGCCACGATATTCAGTAGCTGCACCTTCATATGTAGAAAGGTCAAAGTTACTCAATAAAATTTCATTAAAATTATTTTTATTTTCAAAGCTTTGAATAATATCAATTTTATCTACATTATTAGTTCTCTCTATTATATTATAAGAATCGAAATCAGACAAAATACTTTTAGAAATAGCTTTAACATCACTTTTATTAACACTATTTCTTTGTAATAAATTACCAGTGTTTAATTCAGATAGAGCTACTGTACCAATTTCAAGTACATCTGTTCTTGTATTATACTTTGAAAAATTAAAGATGCCTTGAGGAGTTTTTTGTACTGCAAAATTAAATTCACCATTTGAATAGTAGTAAAATTCATTATCTCCAATTACTGAATTTTGCTCTACTATTTTTGAGTTTATTGATGGTGTTTGACTATCTGCAAAAGTCATCCCTACACTAGAAACACCATACATAACATCAACATTACTGCAACTATTTTTTCATGTTCTTCCTCCATTCTAGTTTAACATTTAATTTCGTTTTTATATAATTGTTCTCTTTTATTTTATGTACCTCGCCCCTCCTTTATTGAATTTTATTCCATAAATATATTTTATATATATATCGATAGTCAATAGGTTCAAGTGAAATAAATTGAATTTTCTGTTTTTGTTTATAAAAAATCCAGACCCCAAAAGTCTTAACAACTTATGGCATCTGGATTCATTATTTCATCCAACCTATATCTCTAAATCATCTCATCAATCTAACCGATTAAAGTCAATCAAACTGATCTCATTCATATCACTTATAAGGCTTTAAGGACGCTTTCTAACTTTTCAATCATAACATCAACGTCTGTCTGACTACAGATAAGAGGTGGTACAAAACGAATCACTTGGTGACCTGCTCCTACAAGGAGGAGTCCTGTCCCTATGGCGGCATTGATAATGCCTGATACTGGCGTGTCATCGGCTATTTTAATTCCTTGAATCAATCCGATTCCTCTTGTGCCTTCAACACAGGCATACTTGTCACAAAGGCCTTCAAGTGCCCCTTTAAGATAAGTCCCTACTTTGTCTGCATTTTCTATAAGCCCTTGTTCTTCTATCGTGGTAAGTACATATTTTGAAGCGGCACTGGCAAGCGCCGTTCCACCAAAGGTTGTCGCATGACAACTTGGATAGAGCTTATCGGCAACCCGTTTACTGATGAGACTTGCCCCCATAGGGAATCCCCCCGCTACCCCTTTGGCTACTGAGACGATATCAGGCTTGAGGTCAAACAATTGGTAGGCAAAGGCTTTGCCCGTTCTACCAATTCCCGTTTGCACTTCATCTACCATTAAGAGAATGTCCTTTTGGTCTAATAAAGCAGTCACTTTTTGAAGGTAGTCCGCCTCTGCCATGATGATGCCCCCTTCGCCTTGAATGATTTCAATAAGGACAGCGACTGTTTTAGGCGTTATCGCCGCCTCTAAAGCCTCATAGTCATTAAAAGGCACATAAGAAACGCCCGGTGTTAAGGGGTTAAAGTGTTTTTGGTATTTGGTTTGACCTGTCATGGCAAGAGACCCCATGGTTCTGCCATGGAAGGAATTGGTCATGGTGATGATTTCATAACGCGCATCTTCCCCATAAATTCTGGCAAATTTGAGGGCGGCTTCATTGGCCTCTGCCCCACTATTACAGAAGAAAACCTTGTCTTGACCCGACCATTTTTTAAGGATTTCAGCCACTTCAACATTGGGTGCGTTCCAATATAAGTTGGAAACATGAACAAGATCTTGGGCTTGTTCTTTTAACATATTGGCATAGCCTTCATCCCCATGTCCTAAAGCGTCTACAGCAATGCCTGCTACGAAATCCAAATACTTTTGACCTTCTATATCTTGTAGCCACATGCCTTTTCCTGATTGAAAGACCAGATCATAACGACCATAGGTATTGGCGATAGCTGCTTTTCCTTGATTGATGATTTCTTGTGTTTGACTCATGTGTGTCTCCTTTCCTGCCTAAGCGTCCTCTGTCTATTGGGCTTTTAGTGGCAAAGCGTCGTTTAATATGATTTTGGTACCGATTCCTTCGTGAGTGAATATTTCCAGTAAGAGGGCACGCGGTGTCGTGCCGTTAAGAATGTGTACATTGCTAATGTGACTGTTAAGACTTGACTGGATTTTAGGAATCATCCCGCCAGAGATAATGCCTTTTTGAATGAGCTCTTGAGCTTCAAATCCCGTAAGTTGGGTGATGAGCTTGCCTTCATTGAGGACGCCATCAACGTCTGTAAGGAGGATTAATTTTTCAGCATTTAGGGCTGAAGCCACTGCGCTTGCCACTTCATCGGCGTTGATGTTCATGGCTGTACCGTTTTCTCCCATCCCAACAGGCGAAATGACCGGCACAAAATCGCTAGCGATTAATGAATGAATGAGCTTCACATCGACAGACTTAACACAGCCAACGCGTGAAAAGTCTGGGTTATCAGGATATAACATTTTCGCTTTGATACAGTTGGCATCCCGACCTGAAATACCAACCGCCGAGCAACCTGTTTGATTGAGAATCCCAGTGATTTCTTTATTGAGTTTTCCCGACAATGTCATCTCCACATAACCCATTTCTGAGTCAGTTGTCTTTCTGATGCCGTCTACAAAGGTCGAGGGCTTGTCCACTTCCTTTAAGATTTTTGAAATATCTTTCCCGCCCCCATGGATGATAACAGGCAAGATGCCCACTGATTTTAAGAGGGCTATTTCTGTTAAGACTTGATTTTTTAAAGTCTCATCTTCCATGGCACTGCCACCATATTTGATGACGAAGATTTTGTCCTTGAAGGCTTGTATATAAGGTAGGGCTTCTACCAAAATACTGGCCTTATCTATCGCTTTGTTCATGATTTGTTCCTCTCCAACTTGGTAATGGTTAAGTCCTGCTAATGCTTTCATTGGTTTTCCCCTTTATAAACGTCTCTAACTTCTGTATTCGCCGTTGATTCTGACATATTCATAGCTGAGGTCACAGCCCCAACCCACTGCTGTGGCATCGCCTTCTTTTAAAGTAATGATAACGCCAATTTCTTCCGCCGATAAGACTGTTTTAGCATAGTCTTCTGAAAATTCAAGGGGTTTACCCTCCTCTAAAAGGTCAATCTTCCCCTTTTCACTTTCAAAATAAAGGGATACTTTTTCAGGATCAAAGCTTGCACCTGAATAACCCGCTGCACACAAGACCCTGCCCCAGTTGGCATCTTCTCCGAAAAAGGCTGTTTTGACGAGACTTGAACTGAGAACAGATTTAACAATTTGTTTGGCTTCTGTTTCATTAGCCGCTCCGAAAACTTTAGTTTCTATGAGTTTACCTGCCCCTTCACCGTCTTTTACGATTAATCTTGAGAGCGTTTTGTTCACATAGAAGAAGGCTTCTTTAAAGGCTTCATAATCTTGGCTATCTTTTACAATAGGGGCATTTCCAGCTGCGCCATTGGCTAAAACGAGAACCATATCATTGGTACTGGTATCGCCATCTACGGTAATCATGTTGTAGGTGTCTCCGTTAACTTCTGTGAGTAAAGTTTGTAATAAGGCACTGTCAATGTTGGCATCCGTTAATATAAAGGAAAGCATGGTCGCCATATTAGGATGAATCATCCCCGACCCCTTAGCCATACCTGAAATAGTGACGGTCTTACCATCCATTTCAACTTCAACGGATACTTTCTTGGAAAAAGTATCCGTGGTCATAATCGCCATAGATGCATCTTCTCCACTTTCGAAGGAGTCACTCAAGGTAGGCGTAATCGCTTCTATTCCTTTGGTAATCTTATCAATGGGAAGTTGGACGCCTATGACACCTGTTGATGCCACAAGTACCTGATCTTTTTCACAGGCTATAGCTTGTGCTTTGAGTGATTCAGCAACAGTTGATGCCATGCTTTCATTGTGAGCTTTACCTTCATCGCCTGTACAGGCATTGGCATTGCCGCTATTAATAACGATGGCGTGAACACCTTCTCCCTTTTGATGAATGTCTTGATTCCATAAAACAGGTGCCGCCTTTACCTGATTGGTCGTATAGACTCCTGCCATTTGTGCTTTTGTTTCACTATAGATCAGTGCCAAGTCTTTTTTAACTCTTTTAACACCAGAATGCATCCCTGCCGCTTTAAATCCTTTTGGTGCATTGATCTGTGCTTTGATCTCTTTAAACATATTGCCTCCTATTTAAATAACCCTTTTTAGCCTTTATTTAGCCTTTATTTAGCCTTTAATTGTTTTCATCTTTTCATTGTTTTTATCATTTATGAAAGCTTCAAGCCACATTGTACAATTTGAATGAATATACATTATTTTTGAATATTATGTATAAACATTCTTTTAATACTTGATTTTTTTAATTATTATACAGTTTTTATTCAGAAACACAAGGTGAAATTGGGTAATTCATGCTATATTTTCGATAATTATACACATAAATTAATTTTTTTGCAACAAATTTGCACAAAAACATTGAATTTATATTTAAAATTATGTATAATCATGCTTAACAAATATAAAACAATGCTCGAACCCATAGAGGATCACGTTAAGAGGAGGAACATCAAATGTCTAAAAAAGTTGTATTGGCTTATTCAGGTGGTTTAGATACCACCACTATTATCCCTTGGTTAAAAGAAAATTATGATTATGAAATCATCGCTGTCTGCGTCGATGTAGGGCAAGGGGTTGAAGAACTCGATAAATTAGAAGAGAAGGCTTTAAAATCTGGCGCATCTAAAGTCTATGTTGAAAACGTTATTGAAGAATTTATTACAGATTATATATGGGAAACCGTTAAAGCAGGCGCTGTTTATGAAAACGAATACCTCTTAGGCACTTGTATGGCAAGACCTCTTATTTCTAAAATCCTCGTTGATATTGCCCACAAGGAAGAGGCTGAAGCGATTTGTCACGGTGCTACTGGCAAAGGAAACGACCAAGTCAGATTTGAACTCGGGATTAAGGCCCTCGATCCAGATATCAAAATTATCGCCCCTTGGCGAATCTGGGATATTAAATCACGTCAAGATGCTATTGACTATTGTCACAGCAAAGGGATCAATCTTCCTTTCAGCGCTGACCAAAGTTATAGTAGAGATAAAAACATTTGGCACTTATCACATGAAGGCCTCGATATTGAAGATCCAGCACATGTACCTGATTTAACCAAAATCTTAAAAATGTCCAACACCATCGAAAATGCACCTGATAAGGCTGAAATGCTTTCTATTCACTTTGAAAAAGGCGTTGCAACTGCTGTTAATGGTCAAGAAATGGGGCCTATTGAAATCATGGAAACCCTTAATAAAATTGGCGGCAAACATGGGATTGGCATTGCTGATATCGTTGAAAATAGAATCGTAGGTATGAAATCACGTGGCATTTATGAAACCCCAGGTGGCACTATTCTTTACAAGGCACATTCAGCCCTTGAACACCTTTGCCTCGACAGAGAAACTTACAGCTTTAAACAAACAGCTTCTCAAAAATTTGCTGATATTCTTTACAATGGTTTATGGTTTACACCCCTTAGAGAATCACTCACAGCTTTCTTTGATACCACTCAAGAAACGGTAACTGGCGATGTGAATTTAAAACTCTATAAGGGCAATCTTCAACTTGCAGGTTCAAGCTCTAAATTCTCACTTTACAATGCTTCACTTTGTAGCTTTGAAACGGGCGACCTTTATGATCACCATGATGCAGAAGGCTTTATCACACTTTATGGCCTACCTATGACGGTAAGAGCTTGGATGAAAAAAGCCCAATAAAATGTTATCATTCATTTCAGAATAAAATCCATAAGATTATCGCACCCCTTGTGTGATAATCTTATTCATTAAAAGGAGTATTTATGCCTAAACTTTGGAACGGAAGATTTGAAAAGGATACTTCAGAAATGATGGATGTTTTTAATGCCTCCATTGCTTTTGAACAGCGCCTCTTTCCTTATGATATCTTGGGCAGTATTGCGCATGTGAGAATGCTTTCAAAACAAGCCATTATTTCAAGCGACGATGCTGAATTAATTGAAACAGAACTTAAAACTATCTATAAAGGGATTGAAGCAGGAGATATTGATTTTAAATTGTCTCTTGAAGATATTCATATGAATATTGAATCCATCCTCATTGACCATATAGGTGAGGCAGGAAAACGACTACACACAGGAAGAAGTCGTAATGATCAGATTGCTCTCGACATGAAACTCTATGCCAAAGATGCTTTGATTGGGGTTCAGAAACACCTGCTCTCATTGATTGCCGCCCTTAACACTTTGGCGTTCGACCATGTAGAAACTATTATGCCTGGTTGCACCCATCTTCAAAATGCACAGCCGATTACTTTTGGTCATCACCTCTTAGCCTATGTTGAAAAATTCAAACGTGATGTGATTAAACTGACTGATGCTTATCACCATCTTGATGCTATGCCACTGGGTTCAAGTGCACTGGCCTCAACCTCTTATCCCATTGACCGTAACGCAGTCAAAGAGACTTTGGGCTTTGAATCTTTAACTTATAATAGCCTAGATGGCGTTTCTGATAGAGATTATTTGGTTGAAATCGCCAGTATTTATAGTTTGATTGCTATCCATCTCAGTAATCTCAGTGAAGAAATCATCATATGGAATTCATCAGCCTATCATTTCATCACCCTTGATGACGCCTACAGCACTGGCAGCAGTATTATGCCTCAGAAGAAAAATCCTGATGTGGCTGAACTCTGTAGGGGGAAATCAGGCCGTATTATTGGGGCATTACAAAGTCTCTTGGTCACCCTCAAGGGTTTGCCACTTGCCTACAACAAGGACCTTCAAGAAGATAAAGAAATGTTCTTTGGGTCAACGGACCAACTGGACCTCATGATTCCTATGATGGAAAAACTCGTCTCAACCATGACCGTTAATCAAGACGCCATGCTCGAAGCCACCCTTAAAGGCTTCACAGAAGCCACTGAAATTGCCGACTACCTCGTTAAGAAAGGGCTTGCCTTTAGAGAATGTCACCATATTGTGGGCTCTATTGTCAAGGATTGTGAAAAGGCACGACTCCCTTTAACCGCCCTTTCGCTTGAAGACTACAAGGGTTATTCAGACCAATTTGAAGCTGATATTTTCGAGGTTTTAGACCTTAAAAACATCATCAACAGCAAAGCTCATGTTGGAGGACCTGCTTTTGAAACCGTTAAAGCTCAGATCAAAGCCAATGAGCTTTGGTTAAGTGATAACCAAGAAATCGTCTCGAGCCTCTACTCGCCACTTAACGCCATTCAGCAGATGCTTTCTGCTTACTAATTATTTTAATTCTCTTAAAAACCCTTTAGACTATGTGTCTAGGGGTTTTTACGTATAAGTTTAGCGCATAACTTAATCTTTTGATTCTCTATGTTCCTTAATTTTATCTATTCAATAATCAGCAAATACTTTCTAGTTATTTCAATCTATGTATTGATTGTTGCAGATAGGTTTAGCGCATAACTTAATTGTTGATGAATAAAGAGACAGTTAAAATGAAAATCATCATAAAATAGCACACCACACACAACATCAGTACTTGTATCAATCCACAAAAACCTTGTCTTGCATCACACATCTTCCTCATTTATATTATTCATTCTAACGCTATTTTCTTATAATTTCATTCTATTAAAAAGACACCCTTAGGTGTCTTTTTGGGTATTTCTGATTACGCCTTCTTTTAATTTCCCATTTAGTATAAGTCATCTCTTACATAACCCAAGTAAACCATTTCATCAAAGAAGGGCGTTATATTTTTAAGCTCATCATAATATTTTAATAGGCTTAAGGCTGGAAGATAAAGATGAGGCAATAACTGATAAACAGGATTTTCCTGCATCACTTGGTACATATTGCGCCCTGAATATAAATAAGCTTTTTTTACAATTTCAAAATCAATTTTCACCCCGCTTGGACACATAGGCTCATATAAGGTAAAGTCTATAATATCTTTATCTTCATAAGCTAATTGATTCAGCTCTCTAAAACACTTTTGAGCACGCTTTTGAGAATACTTTCCTTCTAACATACCATATAATTTCTCGATAGCGTATTTGATTTCAAGATGCTTCATTTCTAAGACTTCCCAATCTTCTTCGTATCCAAGTGTCATCTTCTCGTCATACCGCGCACTTAAAAGACGTTTTTTCAGTTCTGAGTCTGGTGCGTCTTCTAGAATAAGCCTAAACAGCTGATCATGAAGGCTAGGAATATTGGAAGAAGTCTTTCGCATTAGATTTTTTACCTCTTCCGTGAGACTCTCCAGCGGATAATAAGTATACTGGACATTTTCTCCCAGAATTAAAAACTCATGATCCTTTCTTGACGTTCTCAAAACTCTGAAATCTCTAAAGCTTGTGTCATTGCCCTTAAGCCAATAAACAGACGCCAAATAATTAACCGTCGTTTGTCTTGACATGTCGAGAAGCCAAATCACACCATCTTCATTAGGAGTCCAGTTGTGAATGGCTACGCCCCTTTCAACACTTTTAGATAAGTATCCATATTGGCTTAAATGAGCATCATATATATCTCCAGACTGATGAGTATGTGGCAACTCAATCTGTACGATCCCATCATAAGCATACACATCATCTTGATGTTCTATTAAATAATGATAAGCTGTATCAAAATCATTTGTCGCAGAAATCCAATAATCCTGATGATTTTCAGACTTCTTTTGATTCGCCTTTTTAACATGTCCCATCGCCGATGCAATCAGTTCCATCATACTGGCATCATAGATGTATTTTCCCTTAAACACACTTGATAAAGACGCCAAATTCTCTTTTTTAATTGCCTTATATAAAATCATCCCTTATTCCTTACCCGCATCATTACATTATCTTCTTAGGTTCTCACAATTCACGACGCTCAGTCTTTTCAAAATAATATCTAAAATCTAAAAGGTCTTCATTCTTGCATACTCCAAAAAGATGTGAATGAGCATCATAATTGTCTTCATCATCTACAATATTATCAAAATCACTTGCCTCTTCTGCCATGTATAAAAAGCCTAAACTATTTGATGATACGATCAGGAAATTACTTCTTTTATCAACATGAAGTGTTCCTTCTAATTTCCACCACTTTTTATCATCATAAGAAACCGCTGGCACTGAAATATCTACAATTATTCCACTTTTATACCTTAACATTTTGAGCAACCTTTGAACCTGCTTACAAGCAATTTGAGTGTATTGATAATTGAAGATAATCAAATCATTGTGATATTCTGCTGCATTTTCATACCAATCATAAAATTTTTCACGCTTAGCTGAGTTATCCTTTATTCTTATAATTGAATTAGCCTTCATGCTTACTGAAATAATTTTAAAAATTGATTCCAGAAATCTAAATCCCCCACTATTAGCTAATATATTAGGTGTATTGCCTTCTGGATAGAGAACTCTTAATTGAGTTGGAACATCTAAAGCATCATACAATCTATATTTTTTATTCTCTAACTGTAATTCATAAACTTCAAATTTCAAATAACCCTCCAGTGCTATATTTGACGAAATGTTAGTCATCACTGTGTTAGGAGATGTCAAAAACTCTTCCTATATATACCTATATACCTTTTGAGTATTTTATTTCTGCTAACTATAACACTAACAATCATCAACTCATATCTATCATAATATATTATAGCCTCAAAGTCACCCTCTAGCATCTGATGCCATGCCATTATGAGACTTTGTGCAAAAATAGAACAAGCCTTCGAGTGATCAAACCTACTGTTTGAGCGTAGCGAGTTTAGGTTTTACGAGAAGGCGTTTCGTCATTTTTGCCAAAGGCGAGTACGGGTATGGCATCAGATGCTAGAGGGTGACTTTGAGGCGGTCAAACCGCCCCTTTGAGCATAGTGAGTATAAGTCTGAGCACAACGCGTTTAGGTTTTAGGACATAAAAAAAACTACTCCGATTATTCATCAGAATAGCTTTTTTATAATTGGTGATCCATCCGCGACTCGAACGCGGGACACCCTGATTAAAAGTCAGATGCTCTACCGACTGAGCTAATGGACCCTATGGCTGGGGATACAGGATTTGAACCTGTGCATAACGGAGTCAAAGTCCGGTGCCTTACCACTTGGCGAATCCCCAAAAAAATAATGGGGCGGCTGATGGGATTCGAACCCACGCATAAAGGAGCCACAATCCTTTGTCTTAACCACTTGACGACAGCCGCCATAATCAATATTTAAAATTCACTAAGTTCGCGAGCTATTTGCAACATATCATCTTCATTTAAGAAAATGGCGCGTCCGCAGGGACTCGAACCCCGAACCCCCGCCTTAGAAGGGCGGTGCTCTATCCAGTTGAGCTACGAACGCATGTCACTTTACTGGTCGGGGTGGCAGGATTTGAACCCGCGACCCTCTGGTCCCAAACCAGATGCGCTACCAAACTGCGCTACACCCCGTCGCTCACTGACGAAGTCTATTATACATGAATCAGCCAAACCCGTCAACACCTTTTCTTAACTTTTTTTACTTTCTCTTTACATTAAGTTTAAAGTGCTGAATATCAGTGAATTCCAGCCTTTGACAGAATTATCAGAGTATTAAATATTGATATGAATACAATCAATTTTGCCTTGATTAATGGTGATACAACCTATACTTGCTACCGAACCTCCACGTGGCAAAGATGCACTTCCTGGGTTAAAAATGCGGACGCCCTGTTCACAAAGACTAACTGGCATATGTGTATGACCATAACAAATCAAATCAACTTGGTTCTCAAGTGCAGTATAAAACAGATTATTCAAATTATATTTTACCCCATATTGGTGACCGTGAACCAAAAAAAATCGTTTGCCTTGATAAGTCAATAACTGAATTTCACTGACAGAGCTGGAAGGATCACAGTTGCCCTTTACCACGATTGTTTCAATACCCGTTTTATTCTCAATCTCTTGTCCATCACTTACATAGTCACCAAGATGCCAAATTTGATCATAATGATTTGCTTTAATATGAGCAACAACCTGGTCAATTTTGCCATGCGTATCACTTACTACACATACTTTCATTCTATGCCTCCAAAATAGCTCTTAACTTTTGAAGGGCGTTACCCCGATGACTTAATTCATTTTTTTCAGCCATTGTAAGCTCTGCAAAAGTTTTATCTTTTGAAGGGACATAGAACAGAGGGTCATAGCCAAAACCATTGTTTCCGCGTGCTTGCTTTAAAATAAGCCCTTCTACTTCTCCTCTGACTACAATGGCTTCTCCATTTTCAAACAACATGGTAATCACAGTAACAAACCGTGCTGTCCTTTGAGCCTCTGGAACGTCTTTTAAAGCTTCTAATAGCTTCTTGTTATTATTGGCATCATTACAAGGTTCACCCGCATAACGGGCAGAGAAGACCCCTGGTGCTCCATTTAAGCAATCTACTGAAAGGCCAGAGTCATCCGCAATGGTAATACCACCTCTCTCTTTCTGCACTGCTTTTGCCTTAATGAGAGAATTCGCTTCAAAAGTATCACCATCTTCGATAATTTCCATATCACCTAGTCCTACTTCTCTCATTGTTTTTAATTCATAATCGAAATCTTTTAACATTGATTGGATTTCTTCAAGTTTATGTTGATTAGACGATGCTAAAATAGCTGTTTTTTTCATTTTGACAATGCCTCCTTTTGTGCTTGGATTAATTGATTAATCCCTTGTTCTCCTATTTCAAGTAATTCAAACAAAACTTTTTTTGAAAAAGGTTTTTCTTCACCTGTTCCTTGAATTTCAATAAACTCGCCTTTCCCTGTCATCACTAAATTCATATCCACATGTGCCTTTGAATCTTCAACATAACAAAGATCTAAAATAGATTCACCTTCTACTACACCAACACTTACTGCTGCAAGCTCTGTTGTAATGGGTGACCTCTCAAGCAAACCCTCTTCGATTAATTTTGATACCGCATCGCACAAGGCAACATAAGCCCCTGTGATAGACGCTGTACGCGTACCACCGTCCGCTTGAATCACATCACAGTCAATCCAAATCGTCCTCTCACCAAGTGCTTTTCTGTCTACAATTGATCTCAAAGAGCGACCAATCAATCTTTGAATTTCTTGACTTCTACCATCTATACCTTTGGTATTTCTTCTCTTTCTCGTCTCAGTTGAACCCGGTAACATTCCGTATTCAGCTGTTACCCAACCTTCTTCTTTCCCTTTTAAAAAACCAGGTACTTTTTCCTCAACTGTTGCTGTACAGATTACTTTTGTATTGCCCATTTCTACTAAAACAGATCCTGCAGAATGCATCGTAAAGTGTCTTGTAAACATCACAGGTCTTAATTCATTATTTTGTCTACCGTCTATTCTTTCCATGTTTCCTCCTCTATAAATAAAACAATCAGTTAGGGAAGTATTCACTAACTGATTGCTGTTTTAATGCCTATCTACCTACATGTGCATTTTATAATTATTTAAGATACTTTTCAATACCTTTTACAATGCTCGCAGCTGACGTTGATACATATGATGGATTGAGCATTTTATCTTGCTCCTCAGGATTGGTTACAAATCCCAATTCACATAGAACTGCTGGCATCTTGGTTTTTCTTAATACTACTAAATTAGGTCTATAAACTGTTCCGCGGTCTACTGCTTTTAAATCTTTGACAAGATAGGGCTGAATATCCTCTGCAAGTGAGTGACTATCACGCTTACCATCTCCAGCATAAAGCACCTCTACACCATGAGCCGTTGAATTGGTAGTTGCATTGTAGTGAATACTAATAAAGAGGTCTGCCCCTAACTCGTTGGCAATATCTGCCCTTTCATAAAGGTCGACAAAAACGTCAGTCGAACGGGTCATATAAACTTTAAAACCTTTTTGTTTCAATTGTTTTTCAAGTTCTAAGGCAGATGCTAACGCCATATCTTTTTCATAGACCTTGGACCCAACAGCTCCCGAATCGTGTCCCCCATGACCGGCATCAATAACAATCAAGGTATCCTTATAATCTGAATTCAAAATCTGCGTATTGGTAAAGTTAAAAGCAACTGCACTGTCTACACTCAGTTTTGAATAGGTCGTGTTCTCTGCTAGAGTAACTGTTACAACATAATTATTCCCCGACTCTCCTATGACCACATCTTTAACAATCTGGTCATCCACTGGATAATCAAACGCATTGAGGTTAGTTGCTGTCTTCGGTATGCTGATGGTCAACTGCCTGTTGGATGCATTATAGTTGGTTGCCACATCTGCATTTTCAAAAAGACGTAAACTTAAATTCCCTTTTGAATCAGATAACTTGACATATTCAAAGTTATTCAGTGGATTTTGGCTCACATAAACGACGATATTATTGCCTTCTGGTTCAATATAGAGTTCATCATAGGTGATTTCTTCATTTAAATTCACAGCTACCCGCGTTATAACGTCATCAGAGGTATATACATCTGAATCACTATAGCCACTGGTATCTAACTGGGTATAAGATAAACTGCTCACTTTCCCCTTGCCTACCGGAACCATTGTTGGCGCACCTCCACTGGCTTCTAAGTAGGAATTAAAAACGTCTACATAAACTTTATTGCCTACCAAGTTTACATTGTAGTTAGCCATTTCACTCGTCTCTATAACCACTGAATCTGTTCCAAATTGTTGTTTGTATTGAACCTCATTCACGGTATTAACGAGCTGAATGACCATTTCGCCTGTCGCTCGATCATAAAAAATTTGATGGCCCTTACTTTCATTCAGATAAACTGTTACTCGCGTCGTTGGCGGGTTATCTGATTTAGATTCGATTTGCACTTTATCAATCCCAAAAATGCCGTCGGAGACTTTATACGTACCAATCCCATTATTGAGCATTGATTTATCAACTAAGTCAAACTTTGTATTTTGAAAATCAACCACGATCTTATCTTGTCCACCTACACTGCTCCCATCTATATGGTACGATGTTTCTTCTACTTCACCTGTTACTTTAAGGCGAATTTCTGGAAAGCGTTTCATGTAATCAAGATTGATGTTGCTGATGGTTTGCATTTCTTTATTGATTGCAACGGTTCGTGTCTCGCCAATCCAGTTGACATCTAGTCCTAATTGGTCTGAGATGAATTTTACGGGTACATAAGTCTTATTGAGGTCTTCATAAGTCAATAAGATAGGCGCAATACCATCTGGCAATTTCACTTGTTTACCATTCACAGTTGCCATAGGATTACCAATTTGCATTACAAGGGTCTTATCCGATGTCACAATAGACACTTCCCGTGTTGATTGTTTCCAGCTGATAGAGGCACCCATCGCATCAACTATAAAGCTAATCGGTACAAGGGTTCTCGTTGATGATCCCGACACATACAAAATCCCCGGTGTATCCGTAATCATATCTTGTCCACTCATCATCAAATTGACGGTGGTATATACCCCTGTTTCCCCTGTTAAGGGGTTGGTCATACTCACTTCATTTTCTTCTATAAATTTATTGGCATAGGTCACCTGACTTGTCATCAGCAAGCACATAATCAGTAATAGACTTGTTATTCTTTTCATATGATTCCTCTTTATTATCCTTTCATTTAAAATTGTTATGTCATGCAGTCCTTTTAAGCAAGGCGCTGTGACGTTTATTTACTTCATATTTATGGCTATTATTGATTTAAATCAACGTAAAAAACTTTCAATGCCTTCAACAATCGCTTTTGCTGCTTTCCCATTATAATCAGGTGATAATATTTTAGCTTGTTCTTCTGGATTAGAAATAAAGCCTAACTCACACAGCACAGCTGGCATCTTCGTTTCTCTAAGAACGACTAAATTAGGTCTATGGACAATTCCTCGATCGAGTTCATCCAATGATTTGACCAAATAAGGTTGTATGGTTTTAGCTAAAGACTGACTATCACGTGTCGCATCACCCTCATAGAGCACTTCTACACCATGAGCCGTTGAATTGGTGGTTGCATTGTAGTGAATACTAATAAAGAGGTCTGCCCCTAACTCGTTGGCAATGTCTGCTCTCTCATAAAGGCCAACATTTTTATCAGTCGTCCGTGTCATATAAACTTTGAAACCTTTTTGTTTCAATTGTTTTTCAAGTTCTAACGCAGATGCTAACGCCAGATTTTTCTCATAAATACCATTCCTTACTGCACCTGATGCTCCTCCGCCATGGCCAGGATCAATAACAATCAAGGTATCCTTATAATCTGAATTCAAAATCTGCGTATTGGTAAAGTTAAAAGCAACTGCACTGTCTACACTCAGTTTTGAATAGGTCGTGTTCTCTGCTAAAGTAACTGTTACAACATAATCATTACCCGACTCTCCTATGACCACATCTTTAACAATCTGGTCATCCACTGGATAATCAAACGCGTTTAGGTTAGTTGCTGTCTTCGGTATGCTGATGGTCAATTGTCTATTGGATGCATTATAGTTGGTTGCCACATCTGCCTTTTCAAAAAGACGTAAACTTAAATTCCCTTTTGAATCAGATAACTTGACATACTCAAAGTTATTCAGTGGATTTTGGCTCACATAAACGACGATATTATTGCCTTCCGGTTCAATATAGAGTTCATCATAGGTGATTTCTTCATTTAAATTCACAGCTACCCGCGTTATAACGTCATCAGAGGTATATACATCTGAATCACTATAGCCACTGGTATCTAACTGGGTATAAGATAAACTGCTCACTTTCCCCTTGCCTACCGGAACCATTGTTGGCGCACCTCCACTGGCTTCTAAGTAGGAATTAAAAACGTCTACATAAACTTTATTGCCTACCAAGTTTACATTGTAGTTAGCCATTTCACTCGTCTCTATAACCACTGAATCTGTTCCAAATTGTTGTTTGTATTGAACCTCATTCACGGTATTAACGAGCTGAATGACCATTTCGCCTGTCGCTCGATCATAAAAAATTTGATGACCCTTACTTTCATTCAGATAGACTGTTACTCGCGTCGTTGGCGGGTTATCTGATTTAGATTCGATTTGCACTTTATCAATCCCAAAAATGCCATCGGAGACTTTATACGTACCAATCCCATTATTGAGCATTGATTTATCAACTAAGTCAAACTTTGTATTTTGAAAATCAACCACGATCTTATCTTGTCCACCTACACTGCTCCCATCTATATGGTACGATGTTTCTTCTACTTCACCTGTTACTTTAAGGCGAATTTCTGGAAAGCGTTTCATGTAATCAAGATTGATGTTGCTGATGGTTTGCATTTCTTTATTGATTGCAACGGTTCGTGTCTCGCCGATCCAGTTGACATCTAGTCCTAATTGGTCTGAGATGAATTTTACGGGTACATAAGTCTTGTTGAGGTCTTCATAAGTCAATAAAATAGGCGCAATCCCATCTGGCAATTTCACTTGTTTACCATTCACAGTTGCCATAGGATTACCAATTTGCATCACAAGGGTCTTATCCGATGTCACAATAGACACTTCCCGTGTTGATTGTTTCCAGCTGATAGAGGCACCCATCGCATCAACTATAAAGCTAATCGGTACAAGGGTTCTCGTTGATGATCCCGACACATACAAAATCCCCGGTGTATCCGTAATCATATCTTGTCCACTCATCATCAAATTGACGGTGGTATATACCCCTGTTTCCCCTGTTAAGGGATTGGTCATACTCACTTCATTCTCTTCTATAAATTTATTGGCATAGGTCACCTGACTTGTCATCAGCAAGCACATAATCAGTAATAGACTTGTTATTCTTTTCGTCATTTCAGTATTGTCCTCTCTCCTCCTGCTTTTCCTTGCCCAAAGTATTTTAGAAAAAGCCCCCATCAATTGATTATATGAAATAAAGCAACCCCAGCACTTATGCTTGTCTTATTTAACCCAATACTTTATAAAGTTCGTCTCCAGACGGTGGTTCTATCTCTTCTTCAATTTCTTCAAGTTCAGTTGTCCCATAAACAAGCAACTTATCAGTTGATTCTGTTAGTATGCCAATACGAGCATAGTCAATCTCCGCTTCTACAAGTGCCTTTTCAAGTGCCACTGCCTTTTCTACAGTAACTGTCATCATCATTGAACCACTTGAAACCAATCGCAGAGGATTCAAACCAAAATATTCACAAATTTTTTCTGTTTCTGGCAAAAGCTCAATTTGTCGACTATAAATCTTACAGCCCAGTCCTGTCGCCTCACAAAGCTCGTGTACAGCACCTAACACGCCTCCCTCAGTAATATCATGCATAGCCGAAACACCTGCTTGTCTCCCAATTTCAGCTTCTTTAAGGACACTTATTTGCTCGATGTAAGATTCTGCATGGGCCAATTCAGATGTTGTCATCGCTTCTTTTAAGACCGCTTGTCTTTCTTTCGCCAAAATAGCGGTGCCTTCTAAAGCAGGATGTTTGGTAATATAAATATACTCATCAACTTTAGCATTGGCAGTTTTCATAAGATTTTCGTCATGAGTTCTTCCAATTGCAGTAACAGAAACAACAACGCGGTTGACCGCTGAAGTTATTTCAGTATGTCCCCCAACGATTTCTACACCACAAGCATTAGCCGTCTCATTGATGTCAACCATAATCTTTTGAATCAACGATTCTTCCGTATTTTCTGGACAAAGAAGTGTTACCATCAGACCAACGGGTTCACCACCCGAAGCAGCAATATCGTTTATATTAATATGAACTGCTAATTTTCCTATGTCTTCAATTGCTCCTGTAATAGGATCTGTAGAAAGAAGACAGGTTTGATCGCCAAAAGCGATTGCCGAAACATCTTCACCAATCCCTGGGCCAAGCAAAACATCTTCTCTAATATGTTTAACATTTTTTAAAATGTATTTTTCTAAATCTGCATTTTTTAATTTACCCGTTGCCATTTTTCCACCTCATCATATTCGTATTTTTTATATCATCCAACCTTAAAACCATCGTCAACATGCTCTATTAATTAGTGTATTCGCCAATATTATATCATATCTGTAGGGCTGTATTGCTTCCGTAACCATTTTATAATATGTTTTTAAAACAATAAAAAAGCCCGCTCTCAAAAGAGAACGAGCTTTTAAATTCATCGTTTTAAAAAAAGGTTATTCTGAATGAATTATTCAGTAATTTCAGCGTATCCGAACCACCAAGTTGATCTTGTGTTCATTTCCCAACCTTTAACTTTATCTTTCACCATAATAGCGTTAGTGTAAGAGTAGATTGGCATATTAATATAATCTGCTTCCATTAATGAAGCCGCTTCATATAATTTGTCAAATCTTTCTTGACCAGGAGCTGTTTTTGCTTCTTCGATTAATCTATCGTAGTCAGCACTTTTCCATTGAGGGTAGTTCATAGGTGAATCTGATAAGAACATACCAAGGTAAGTCATTGGGTCAGAGTAATCACCTAACCAACCAGATCTAGCTACTTCGAAGTTACCTTCTTTTCTAGTATCTTGGAATACAGCCCATTCTTGGTTAGTTAATTTCACGTCAATGTTAAGATTTTGTCTCCACATTTCTTGGATTGCTTCAGCAATTTTTTTGTGACCTTCGTTTGTGTTATAGATAACTTCCATTTCTGGGAAGCCTTCTCCGTTTGGATAACCAGCATCTGCAAGTAATTGTTGTGCTTTTTCTACTTGTGCAGTAGGTGCTAAATCAAAGGCACCTAATTTTTCACTAAACAGGTCACCGTTAGCATCATAAGATGTAGGAGCAACCATGTTAAGTGCAGGTGTTTGACCACCTTTTGTTACAGTATCAACGATTGCTTGTCTATCAATAGCAAGTGATAATGCTTCTCTTACTTTAATATCATCAAGAGGTGCTTTAGTTGTATTGAATGAGTAGTAGTAAGTACCATCTTGAGGTAAGATATAGAATGTTGGATCTTCAGCAAGTAAAGTAGGAATTTCTTCTGTAGGTACTTCACTTAATGCATCAATCGTTCCACCATTATAAGCAGTTAATGCAGTAGAAGCTTGAACAATCATTAAACCTTCAATTCTTTCAAGTTTAACTTTATCAGCATTCCAGTAATTTTCATTTTTAACCAATATAATTCTATCGCCACCAACATATGATTCTAATTTAAAAGGACCATTAACGATTGATTTAGATGCATCAATTGCCCAAGCACCATCTGGACCTGCTTCAACAGCATCTTGTCTAACTGGGAAGAATGTATAGAATGCAGTTAAACCTAAGAAATAAGGTGTTGGTGCTTTTAAAGTTACTTCAAAAGTTCTATCATCTACCGCTTTAAAAGTATCAACATTTGCTTCATCAAAAATCCATGCATATTCTGAAGCTGTTTCTTCTGCTAATACACGATTCCATGAATATTCAAAATCATGGGCAGTTAAAGGTTGACCATCTGACCATTTAAGGCCATCTCTAAGAGTAAAAGTATATACTAAACCATCATCGCTCATTGTATAGCTTTCAGCCATAGCTGGTTCAAGTTTACCACTTACTTCTCTCATTAAACCTTCAAACATGTTGTTGATAACATCCCCACCATCTGACGCAGCATTTAAACCTGGGTCGATAGTTTTAGGTTCAGAACCAACATTCCAATATAATACTTGTTCTACATTCGAATCAGCTGGTTCGTCAGCTGGTTCATTGTCACTGCCACTTGCAGTATCACCTGAGTTATCTGTATCTGTTGCCGGTGTACTGTTATCATCAGCGGCAGGTTCATTGTTAGTATCAGATCCACAGCCGATAAATACTGCAGCCACTAACATCACTGTCAACAATAATGCTAAACTTCTTTTAAACAAATTAATCCCCTCCATTGTTTGTTTGCGACTATTGAGTTCCGTAAGAATCCAAGTTGACAAACCCAAACGTTCCTACGAATGCTCTCAGCATAATCACAATTCATATTTGTTTTCATTACTCTATATACACAAGGTCACATGCCTCGTCTATAACATTTTCTTAACGTTTTCTCTAATTTGTTACTTTTTAGCCATGAAAAAATTAAGAAATTTTAACATAGACCTATTATAATACATCTCACCTACTTTTTCAAATATAAAAGATAAGTTTCCATAGATGTTATATTTTTATCAATTTTCCAACTTATTCTTTCTTGTCTTGTGACGGTTGATCCATAAGGTGACAAGCAACGAAATGACCTGGATTGACTTCTTTTAACTCAGGCACGATTTCACTACATACATCCATTGCATAAATACAACGCGTTCTAAAACGACAACCTGAAGGTGGATTAATCGGACTTGGAACATCCCCTTCAAGAATTACCCTTTGTTTCGCTCTTGTCTTTTCAGGATCCGGAATTGGAATCGCCGATAATAAAGCTTGAGTATAAGGGTGAAGTGGTTTTTCATAAAGCGAACCACTATCAGAAAGTTCCATCATTTTACCGAGGTACATAACACCAATCCGATCAGAGATATGTTTAACCATTGAGAGGTCATGGGCAATAAATAAGTAGGTCAAACCAAATTCTTTCTGTAAGTCTTCAAGCATGTTAACAACTTGTGCTTGAATAGACACATCAAGTGCTGAAATAGGTTCATCACAAATAATAAATTCTGGTTTTACTGCCAAAGCTCTAGCAATCCCGATTCTTTGTCTCTGTCCACCAGAGAACTCATGCGGGTATCTACTCGCATGCATTTTACTAAGTCCCACTCTTTCTAGTAATTCATAAATACGTTCTTGTCTTTCTTTTCCTGATGCCAAATTGTGAATATCAAGCGGTTCGCCAATGATGTCACCCACAGTCATTCTCGTATTAAGGGACGCGTAAGGATCTTGGAAAATCATTTGAATTCGTTTTCTAAAAGGTTTAAGTTGAGATTCATTCATGCGCCCAATTTCAGCCCCATCAAAAATAATGTCACCATCTGTAGGCTCATAAAGTCTAATAAGGGTACGACCGGTTGTTGATTTACCACATCCAGACTCTCCAACGAGGCCTAAAGTTTCACCTCTGAATATTTTGAAACTAATATCATCAACAGCTTGAACATAGCTAATCTTCTTTTTGATAAAACCTTTATCTATCTTAAAATATTTCTTTAAATTTTTGACCTCGAGTAACACATCTTTACTGTTTTCCATTATTCATCATCCCTCCTAACACCCGTATCAACTTCTACTTTTGGCGCTTCTGGATCGAGTAACCAACAAGCTGCACGATGACCTTCATTTGTTGAATAATACGGCGGTGCTTCTTCCGCACAAATGCGCATAGCATACGGACATCTCGAAGCAAATGGACAACCTTTAGGTGGATTTAATAAATCCGGAGGTGTCCCTGGGATTGGAATCAATCTTTGTTTTTCATTAAGATCTAGTCTTGGAATTGATTTAATCAGACCCATTGTATAAGGGTGTTTCGGACTATAGAAAATATCTTCTGCCGATCCTTCTTCCATCACAAGGCCACCATACATAACAATAATTCGACTACAAACATCAGCTACCACACCTAAGTCATGTGTAATCAAGATGATTGCTGTATTTACTTTGTCTTTCAAATCTTTCAAAAGCTCTAAAATTTGAGCTTGAATAGTTACATCAAGTGCTGTTGTCGGTTCATCAGCAATCAACAAATCTGGTTCACACGAAAGTGCAATGGCAATCATCGCTCTCTGTCTCATACCACCTGAAAATTCATGAGGATAATTGTCAACACGTTCAGCTGGAGAAGGGATACCTACCAGTTCAAGCATTTCTACTGCCTTTTTACGTGCTTCTTTTCTAGAAATTCCTTGATGTTTCATCATCGCTTCCATAATTTGATTACCTATGGTATAAACCGGATTAAGCGACGTCATTGGATCTTGGAAAATCATTGCAATTTGATCCCCACGGATACCCATCATTTCTTTTGCTGATTTGGGAACTAAATCTTCCCCTTTAAATATAATTTCACCACTCTTTACTTTACCAGGATGTTGTACCAGTTTCATAACGGACATAGAAGTCACTGACTTGCCTGAACCCGATTCTCCAACTATTCCTAAAGCTTCTCCTTCATCTAAGTGAAAACTCACACCACGAATCGCTTGAACTTCACCTAAATGTGTATAAAAGGATGTATATAAATTTTTAACATCTAATATTCTTTTACTCACCTGTGACACTCCTTCCTATTTTCTCAACCTTGGATCCAATGCATCTCTTAAACCATCACCTAAGAAGTTAAAGGCGAGTACTGTTATCGAAATAAAAATAGACGGTAACATTAATTGATAGGCATAAGATCTCAGTCCAGGAACTGCATCATTTGCAAGTGTCCCCCATGAAGCCATTGGTGCATTAACACCGAGTCCAATGAAACTTAAAAAAGCTTCTGTAAAGATGGCACTTGGAATCATCATGGCAAGTGATACAATAATAGGTCCCAAAGCATTTGGAATAAGGTGTCTTACCATAATACGCCATGTACTAGCACCAACGGTTCTTGCTGCGAGCACAAATTCTTGTTCTTTAATACTGAGGATTTGCCCCCGTACAATACGTGCCATTCTTACCCAATAAACAGAACCCAAAGCAATGATAATGGTTTTAAGACCCGAGCCGATTACAACCATTAACAAGATAACGTATAGCAAGAGGGGTACTGTAGCAATAACATCTACAATACGCATCATAATATTATCAACGCGTCCTCCGATATAGCCTGAAATACCGCCATACATTACTCCTATAAAAAACTGAACTGCTGTTGCAACAAGTGCAATCAAGAGTGAAATTCTAGCACCGAGCACAAGTCTGGCAAACATGTCACGACCTAGACCATCCGTTCCTAATATATTGACTTTATTCCATACTTTTTTATAAACATGATCAATATTTTTTCCATCTACCCGAAGTTCAAACTTCTTAGCATTAGGATCATCCGACTTAGCCGCTCTAGCAGCAAAACTATAATCGAGTATAACTTCATGACCATTAATTTCGTATTTATTATTTTTTTTAATCATATCCTTATTAGCTGGTGGCAAGTCCAATTTTACAATTTCAGACCCATCTTCTGACACTTGATAAAGAATATATTCATTATGGACATAAACATAAGTGCCATCACCAATGTCATAAAGTGCCAATCTTGGTGGTATATTCGTCATCGTTAAATCCATTTCAGAGTAACTCCAACTTGTAAAGAAATTACCAAATATCGCATAGAGCGCCATTAATATGATCATCGCTAATCCAATCATAGAAAGGACATTTTGTCTAAGGCGTCTCCACGCATCTTGCCAGTAAGTTAAACTGGCGCGTGTTTGTTCCTTCATCACTTCTTTTTTAGGGAGCTTTTCCCATTTATTCGTCATATCCACTGCCATTTCAACCTCCTAATCGCCTAACTTAATTCTAGGATCAATAAACCCATATGCAATATCTACGACAAAAATCATAACAATTGCAAAGGCCGCATAAAAAACAGTTGTCCCCATAATCATGGTATAGTCACGGTTTCCTACACTTTCAACAAATAATTTACCCATTCCAGGAATTGCAAAGATTTTTTCAATAACAAATGAACCTGTAAGGATAGATGCAATAGTTGGCCCCATATAAGTGACAACAGGAATCAATGAATTTTTAAGTGCATGTTTGAAAATAACGCGTCCTTCAGATAGCCCTTTGGCTCTCGCTGTTCTAATATAGTCTTCTTGCATAACTTCTAAAAGACTTGAACGAGAGAGTCTTGCAACGAAAGCAAGTGAGAAACCAGCAAGTGCCAAACATGGTCCTACATACGATCGCCATTCTTCCAGACCATAGGCGGGCATGACTTTTAATTTCTCGGCAAAGACATATATAAACAAGGTTGCAATAACGAAACTTGGAACGGCTACACCTATAGTCGCCAGTATCGTTACAATATAATCTGGTAATTTGTTTTTATACAAGGCGGATATAACCCCTGCCGGCACACCTATAATGATAACAATTAATGCTGCAACGCCGCCTATTTTAGCGGATATTGGAAAACCTTCTTTAATTTTATCCCAAACCTCAACACCCGGTCTTGAGAAAGAAGGACCAAAATCTAAAACGACAACCCCTTTTAAATAGTCCACGTATTGTTTCCATAATGGATCATTTTGATGATACTTTTCATTTAATGCCTCTAATACTTTCTCAGGTAATTCCTTTTCTCTTGAAAACGGCCCCCCTGGAATAGCATGCATTAAGAAAAATGTAATGGTTATAACAAACCAAAGTGTAACAACCATTGATACTAGCCTTTTTGCAACGTAATTGCCCAAAACTCCAACACTCCTTTCAACGTTTCAACTCACATTCTCTTTCCACAAATACTTTTTTCACTAAACAACCACTATTTCTTCATAAACACCACTGTTTTTTTGCAATCTACATGAATATATATTGCATATTATTTTATTAACAAATAAAAACTTTTTGAATTAATTTGTTAACCAAGTGTATTTTATGTGAACAGAGTGTAAAAAAGAATTGAATTAATTTTATGTGTTTCTAAATATTTTACATGAATATGCTGTTTTTTACAACGTTTTAGGACTTCTATTAATATGAATTATTCGTAACATTTATGACATATTTTACACAGGCTTTGACAAGGCTAGTATTTGTCCCATATAAAAAACTTTATATGTTTTCTAAATATTGCAATTCAGCCAACGAATCAAATTCATTTAATAGATTAATTACATATAAAACACAAACTTATGACTTAAAATCATTAATTTTTGATAAAAAATACAAATATTCTCGGCTAATATATTCATTATTGTTTGCATAATTAGACATTTTTTCTAAAAAAAATAGAAGACTTCAATGATTATTTGAAACAAAATCCGGATAATAATGCATCAAAAAATAAAAAAAGTGAAAATTCTACTCTTGGAATAAGAGCGATTTTCACTTTTTTAGTCTATTATAATTGATTTCAAACGATTATTCGTTCTATTTTCGATACACATTGATAACCGTTGATATACGCTGATATATTTTGATAAAGATTGATACAGGTTGATAGATGTTAATCGTTCATGCTATATTTCTATCCTATTCTTCCAATAAAGCTTTAAATTCAGCTTCCGTCAAGATGGGAACATTTAAAGTTCTAGCTTTTTCAGCTTTAGACCCTGCATTTTTACCTACAACTACATAATCTGTCTTTTTAGAAACGCTTGAGCTCGCCTTTGCACCATTATACTCAATCAGTGCCTTAATTTCTTCTCTTGTAAAAGTTTCAAGTGTCCCTGTCACGACAATCGTCTTATCTTTAATAGGTGATTCTGATACACTCTCTAGAGCTGAACGCGTATTCATCCCCATTTCAACCAATTGATTAAGGATGTCTTGATTTTCACTTTGATTAAAGTATGCCATAACCGCATCTGCCATTTTATCGCCTATTTCATCAACTGCTATTAATGCTTCTTTAGATGCGCCTCTAATAGCCTCTAAGGTCTTAAAATGCATGGCTAAGGTTTTAGCCGCTTTTGCGCCAATATGTGTAATACCCAGACCAGAAATCAGTTGGTACAAGTCATTGCTTTTCGATGCTTCTATCGCCTCTAACATATTCTGACAAGATTTTTCACCCATGCGCTCTAAAGCAAGAAGTTGACTTTTTTTATCTTTAAGCGTATAAAGATCTGCAATGTTCTCTATCAGTTGATTCTCAATTAACTGATCAATGACAGCAGCCCCCACACCATCTATATTCATCGCCGTACGCGATACAAAATGAATCAATTTACGGCGCAATTTAGCTGGACACTCTGCATTGGTACATCTTAACGCCACTTCGCCTTCTTTACGCTCTGCCTGACTCCCGCACACAGGACAATGGTCTGGCAACTCATAAGGGACTTCTTCTCCTGTTCGCTGGTCTGTTTTGACACTGACCACTGCAGGAATAACATCACCCGCCTTTTGAATAAGAACAGTATCTCCAATCCGAATATCCTTCTCATTAATAAAGTCTTGATTGTGAAGTGTTGCTTTTGAAATCGTCGAACCTGCCAATTTAACAGGTTTAAAAATTGCCAGTGGTGTTAAAACACCCGTTCTTCCCACTTGGACTTGAATCGCTTCAATACTTGTTTCAGCAAGTTCAGCTGGGAACTTATAAGCAATCGCCCATTTGGGGCTCTTAACCGTTGCCCCCAATTGCTGTCTATAGGGGTACTGATTGACTTTAACCACTAACCCATCAATTTCATACGTTAAGCCATGACGGGTCTCAGTCATGCCAAGACAGTAGTCTACCACATCATCAATGGTATCAAATGCTCTAGGCATCACTGTTGTAAAACCCAATTCATGCAAGGTTTCAAATGCATCAACCTGATTATCCAGTTGGATATTATCACCATGATTTAAAATATCAAAAACAAATATATCAAGAGGTCTTTGAGCTGCAATTTTAGAATCAAGTTGTCTCAACGACCCAGCTGCTGCATTCCTAGGATTTGCAAAGGCTTCCTTACCTTTTAAGGTTTGCATTTCATTGAGCTTAACAAAGCCCTTCTTAGAAATATAGACTTCTCCCCGCACTTCTATATTTAAGGCTTGGGCTGTATTGAGTTTTAAGGGCACACTATAAATGGTCTTTGCATTTTCAGTGACATCTTCTCCTTCAATACCATTTCCTCGGGTTGCCGCTCTCACCAAGACACTGTTCTCATACTTCAGTGCCATGGTAAGACCATCTATTTTATATTCCACAACATAATTAAAGTCATTTCCTATCGCCTTTCTCACACGATCATCAAAGGCGCGTAAATCGGCCCCATTATAGGCATTATCCAGACTAAGTAATGGCTGTGTATGCAAAACTTTATCAAATTGATCAAGCACCTTGCCACCTACACGTTTACTCGGACTCATTGGATCATCAAACTCTGGATAATCTAACTCAAGTGCCTTTAATTCATTCATAGTCTGATCATAAACCGCATCGGGAACAGAGGGTTTATCATTCACATAATATTCTTGATTATATTGATCTAACTTTTGTCTTAACGCTATGATTTTTTCTTCAATAGGATTCATTTTAACCTCACGAAATTACTTTTAAATTAGCTACAGCCGGATCCAACTTCTTAATGCCTGCCGTATCAAAGGCGACAGTAACACTCATACCATCATTTGAAGCAGAAATAATCAATCCTTCGCCAAATATCTTATGTTTTACTTTAACACCCGCACTTAAAGGCTTAGTCCCTATTTTTTCAGATTCTGGCTTTTGGGTTTGAGGATGTTTAATGGCATCACTCATAAAAGAACGCGTTTTGGATTTAGGCTTAATGGCGAAGAAACTTTCATTTTTCGTTTCTTTTTCAGCATGTTTAATCAGTTCTTTAAGGGAACGATCGCCTTGATTCTCAAGTAAATTCTCATCCATCTCTTTTAAAAATTCACTTGGCATCCTCGCTTCAAAGCGTCCATATTGAGTTCTATTTTTAGCATGGGTCACATATAACCTGTCTTCTGCACGCGTAATTCCGACATAACACAGTCTACGTTCCTCTTCTAATTCTTCCGGATCATCTTTCGCCCTAAAAGATGGAAACAAATTGTCTTCAAGCCCTACTAAAAAGACGACAGGAAACTCCAATCCCTTTGATGCATGAAGCGTCATCAATAGGACACCTTCTTCTTCAGCGTTAATATTATCTTGATCACTTCTAAGTGACGTCTCTGCTAGAAAATCTCTTAAATTCGGTGATTCATTTCGTTTTTGAAATTCTTCAATAACCGATTTAAATTCGTAAAGGTTATCAATTCTACCATCCGCTTCAATTGTATTTTCTTTCTCATAAGTTTCAAGTATATTAGATTCTCTTAGCAAGTCATCAAATATCTCCGAGACAGAAGCCGTGTCAATCTTTTCTTTCATGGCACTAATAATAGAAGCAAAATGAACAATTCCATTTTTAGCTTTAGCTGACACCCCTTCAATTTCGTCTACACGAAAAGCCGCATCTAACAAACTCAATTCATGCTCATTGGCGAATACCTGCATTTTTTCAATGGTTTTATCGCCGATGCTACGTTTAGGCTCATTAATCACACGCAAGAAACTAATATCGTCACTTCCATTCACCACCAATTTCATGTAAGCAAGAATATCTTTGATTTCTTTACGTTCGTAGAATTTTAAGCCGCCAACAACTTTATAAGACATGCTCTCAAGCACCAAAGCATCTTCAAGTGCCCTTGACTGAGCATTGGTTCTATACAAAATAGCAAAGTCACCATAAGAACGGTTTTCTTCTCTTATTAACTTTTGAATTCTTCTAATAATAAATTGCGCTTCATCACGTTCATCATAGGCCTGATAATAACCGATCTTTTCACCGGGTTCACGATCGGTCCAAAGCACCTTATCCCTTCTATGGGGATTATTTTTAATCACACTATTGGCAAGGTCTAATATATTCTTACTGGATCTATAATTTTGCTCAAGTTTAATAATTTGAGCCCCTTGAAAATCCTCTTCAAACTCCCTAATATTCCGAATATCTGCTCCACGCCATTTATAGATAGATTGGTCTCCATCTCCTACCACAAATAAATTTCGGTGTCCTGCTGACAACATTCTTATTAAGGTATATTGGGCGCGGTTGGTATCTTGATACTCATCGACATGGATAAATCTAAATCGCTTTTGATAGTAGTGTAAAGCGTCCGGATTTTCTTTAAAGAGTTTAATGGCATTTAATAATAAATCATCAAAATCCATGGCTTGATTTAGCTTTATCTTCTCTTGGTATTTATGATACACTTTGATGAACGTTTTTTCTTGAAAGTCACTTCCAAACGCCTTTTCATAATCTGTAGGGCTCATCATATCATTTTTAGCCCCTGATATCTTAAATTGAAACTGTTTCAGCGGGAAACGCTTATCATCAACATTGAGTTCTTTGTAGATGGTCTTTAACAAGGCTCTTTGATCGGTTGTATCATAAATAACAAAATCACTGTTATAACCAATTAAAGAAGCATCTCTCCTTAAAATTCTGACACAGATCGAGTGAAAAGTTCCCACCCACATCTGAGATGTCACTGGTCCAATCAGCGATTCTATACGTGTTTTCATTTCATTTGCAGCTTTATTGGTAAATGTAATCGCCATAATAGCCGAAGGAAAGACATCGTGTTCCTCTATTAAATGTGCTATCCTGTGTGTCAACACTCTCGTTTTGCCAGATCCCGCGCCTGCAATAACGAGAATAGGTCCTTGAACCTCTAAAACAGCACGATTCTGTGCAGGATTAAGTGTGCTTAAATCCATTATTTTCCCCTTTCTGTACCCTACTCTCTTTAACACTTTATTTTGGTTTGATATGTCTCTCTATATCATCAAATTAACTAATAATCCCTGAATTTCACCTACGCGTTTTAAGACACTAATTTCTTTATGTTCACGCTTGAGTATTAAGTTTGTAAGTTCTACCAGCTTTGCATCTACTTCAGCAACTGTTCGCATGACTTTAGACCTTCCCGTTCTGGAAAAGCCCCTGCGCTCTCTGAGTTCAAACCCTTGATTAACCACTTCTTCAATAAAACTCTTAATTAAGGTCTTATAGGCATAAAGATTTTCTACCGTCCTATCCTCAATCAAGGCTTGTCCCTTTTTATCAATTTCATCTAAAGCCTTTTGAAGGGCTTCTTTCTGAGAATCATAGTCCTTATTGGCTAGAATTTCAGTAAAACTGATTTTAGGCATCAAATCCGGCTTTTTAGGAGTCACTTTATTCGATTTTTGACTGTTACTTGTTTTTGATGTTTTATTAACTTTCATAGATAACCTCACAAAATATCCACCCTTATTATAACGTATTTAGGGTGGATATAAAATCTACATTTGCTATTTTTCTGTTTCCTCTTCTATAACTTGGCTAATAAGACCTACTATTTTAAATAATTGGGGCGGAATAGCATCTCTTATGTCCGTTTTTATCATATGTTTCACTTTTTCAGGCGACTGCTCTATAGGAATCTTCTTTTCATTAGCATAATCTACTAATTGTTCCGCATATTTTTCTAAATCACCCGAGCCTTGAAAATCATCATATTTTTCATATAAATCGACTTTTTTCATATTTTAAAATCGAACCCTCCTTCTGCAAGAGCAGGCTCTACTTGATGAGTGCTCTCGCGTTGATGAGCCATATTGGCCTGTACATCTTGAGTCTTACTGGCTTCATCAGAAGGTACATTCACTTCTGACTTGACGGTAAAATCTGTAAAACCTAATTCTAAAAAGGCTTCTTCTAAACCTGCTAATTGACTAGACAGGTCACTTTTTTCATGGGTTAAGACCTTGAGTTCTAATTTACCACTTACAGATTTCACGCGTATCCCCACTTGACCGTATTTTTCAGTCGTCAATCCAAATACCATCTCAGCATTTTGCCAATCAAGACTTTGGTTGCCCTTTCCTGATAAAAAGACCTTCATATTCTGAGCTTCACCCTCTACTGTCACTGGATAATTAAAGTAGTAAGATTGCCCTTGTTCCCGTTGATTAAAGTCGTTCATCATTTGTTGACCATTTAAATTCATCAAGCTGGATTCGGTCTGCTCAACCGTCCTTTTGTCCGTCTCTTCTTTTGAAAGCTTGATGAGTATTTCCTTTATATTGGCATTGACTAAATCGCGTTTAGAAGGTTGCTCTTTTTGGTCCATTTGATTAGCCAGTTCGACCTCATGATTAACCCCCATAAATCTAACGGTTTCTACTACATCTCTCGCTTTTACATGGTTTGAATCATTTGAAAGTATCTGTAAAACAGATTTTAAATTCTGTTGATTTTTATAACGGTGGTCTGATTGCTCAATGGTGTCCATTGCCCGTGTCATTTGTCGCGTTGCAAATAACTCAATGCGCTTTTTCTCAGGTGTAAAGACCATCTTATTCACAAGTGAATGGGTTTTTTTAAGAATAGTCAAGGCTTCAGTTTGTTTGCCTTGAGCTAAAAGTTGTCTTGCCTTGGTCAAATCACTAGATGCCACCAAAAGATCGCGTTCATTCTTCATAGAGGTATACAGGGTCAAATCGCTCTTAGTGATGGTTTGATTGAGTTTATCAATCGCTTTTCCAATCAGTTCACTGGTATCTACTGGCTTGGCTTGAATCGGTTCCTCTTGAGTATTTTGAGGCTCGATAGCTTGAATAACTTTTTCAAGTTGATGACTCACTTCATTTTGAACTGTTTTAAACTCTTGTTTAAGTGCTGCCGTTAATGCCGTCGTTTCTTTTACAGCATACATTTTAACAACCATCTCAGATAAGACATCTGTCATATGGTCATTAAGCGTATTGAGCTTATCTTCTACAAAATCCATAAGGTCTTGAGCCTCATCTTGGTCATCATTAACCGGTTTGGGTGAACTTTCAAGGGATGATTTGGCTTCTATAACGGTCGGCTGCGCTTGAACGTCTGATGTCACCGACGAAGGTGTCGTAGCCTTTAATTGACTTTCATCGCCACTTTCACCTTTTGCTTCATCTTGCGTTATATCTTCTTGCTTGGCTTGTAAGGTTTCCGCTACAGTCTTAACCAATTGTATTAGGAAAGTCTTTAAATCTGCCATGGTCAAATCAGCTTGATCGGCAATAGTCTGTAAAGAAGCCTGAAAACTTTGAGGCGTAACACCTTTTTGATTAAGCATGCTACTGATGGACTGAAGCAAGGCATTGACGTCACCCTTGTACTTTACGTCTATGGCCCCTGCTGATTCCGTCAAATTGGCATCAGAAAGTATTTTTTTTAGTCCTATCAATACAGCCTCTTTAAGGGGCTTCCCTTGATTAATCGCTTCCTTAATTACCGATTTTACACTCTCAGGAAGCGCCGAATCATCTATAAGTTTTCCAATAGTCAGTTCATCTTCCTCACCAGAGGATTCAGATAAATAGATATTTTCCAATTGGTCTACTGATAACGGTGCTTCATTTAAGGCCTTATGCATACTCAATAAATGCTCTTCTGATAAGCTAACCCCTTTATTAATAGCCGTTTGAACCGTTTTCATCTTGGATGAATCATCACCCTCGGCATGTTGTAAAAAAGCGCCAATCCCCTTTTTTTCTTCTATGGTAAATGTCTTATTATTGCTCGCTTCTAAAATAGCAATCGAACGATCACTTGCGCTCATGGATTCGTTCGGTGTTGATTTCTGTGCTTGTCTTTCCAAATGCTTTAATTTGGCTTCCAATGGATTCGACTGTAACCACTGATTAATCTTCATATGACACTCCTTAATCCTATTCTCGTTAAAAAGATTATCGGCATAAAGGCTATGCTTATAAAGTACTTTATGGTTTTTTTATCTTTCTTACTGAATATCTAAAGGATTATGCTTTTTAGTTTTACGGTCTTCAATTGTGGTTAAAGTAACTGAAAGCATAATGAGAATCCCACCGATTAATTCTTTTACACCTACCCATTGTCCCAGATAGAAGAAACTAAAAGCAATGGTAACAATCGGAATGAAATTAATAAAAATAGACGACTCTGTAACGCCTAGTAAATCCATAGCCACTGCATAGTAATAAAAACCTAGGACTGAGGCAAAAATAGCAAGAAAGACCAGATGTCCTACTTCAACAGCGCCGATAGCTGACCAATTATTTTTTTCAAAGAACAAGAAAGGAATGAAGAAAGGGACGCTGTACAGGAACTGATAAAAAACAATGGTCAAATAACTATATCTTTCAAACAAAGGCTTACTTGCAAGCGAATAAATAACCCATGCAGCAACAGCACCAATCATCATTAAGTAACCTATCATTGCATCCGATTGTAAACTCAATCCCTCACTCAAATCAACAATGAGAATAACCCCTACCAGTGAAATAATCACTGCTAAAATATCAATTTTAGAAAAGCGTCTTTTAAAAACAAGGCTTTCAAAAATCAAGGTGAATATAGGTATCGCAGCAACAATTAACGATGCTGGAGAAGCCGAAATATACTTAATACCCGTATTTTCAAAGAAAAAGTAAACTGCAATCCCAATCGCACCCGCTAAAATAAAAAGTGGTCGATCTTTACGATTGACTTTTAAAGGTTCTTTTTTGACCTTCATCATGATATACAGTATAAGTGTTGCTATTGTAAATCGAATAGCACCTATACTCATAGGTTCCATTATGCCCAGTAAATATTCAGTGCTGACAAACGAAATGCCCCATACAATAACAGGCACTAAAATACTCAACAGCCCTTTCGTTGTTTTTGACATCTTCTTCCCCCCCTTATTGCTTATTTGATAATGCTTTTGCCACTTGCATGGCAGTGGAAAATGCCCACTGTAAATTATACCCCCCTGTTTCTCCATCGACATCCATCACTTCCCCTATAAAGTAAAGGTTCTCTTGACACTTTGACATCATGGTTGCAGGTTCTATTTCATCAATCGCCACACCCCCACAGGTTACCATGGCATGTTTAAACCCTTGTGGACTTTCTATTGTCACTGGGTAGCGCGATAATTTATCAAGTAAATTTTTGCGTTCCGCCTTGCTTATTTCAGCCAATTTTTTTTGAGAATCCAGTGTCATCTCCTGTAAAATGTGTTCTTTTAACCGTTGGGGAACGCTAACTTGATTCAGCCAAAAGGCAAGCGGTTTATCGCCTGACGTTTGACTTTCCTTTAAAAAATGTTCTAATAACTGATCATAGTTTTCAGGTGTAAATTGGAGTTCAAGACTCTGACCCGACTCAAAAAAACAGCTGTTATTAATCACAACAGGCCCACTGATTCCAAAATGTGTCATAACCAAATCTCCCCCATAGGTCTTTGATTCTATGACACTTTTGACTTTGATCGCCTTAAAACTTAAGCCCATCAGCGCCTTAAATGGATTGTCTTTTAAAATCAAACCCGTTAACCCTGGATAAGGCTGTCTTATAAGATGTCCCAGACGCTTGGCAAGACCGTATCCGCTTCCATCGCTCCCGAGAGCCGCATAAGACATGCCTCCCGTTGCAATGACTACTGTTTTACTCTCATAACTCGCCTGATGCGTTGTCACTTTAAACCCCTTATCCGTTTTGACTATTGTCTCAACTAATTCGCCGTAATGTATGGCGTGAGGAATTTGTTTTAAAAGCGCATCGCGAACCTCTCTCGATTGCATAGATTTTGGGAACACTTTACCGTCTTCCCGTGTATAGGTTTCAAGACCGATTGACTGAAAATAGTCAATTACAGCCTGATTATCAAATGATTTCAATACTTTTTTAACATAATTTTTAGGGGCATGATAATGCTTCACAAACTCACTCACGTAACCCGTATGTGTCAAGTTACATGAACCACTGCCTGAAACCAAGAGTTTCAATCCTGATTGAGGCATTTTTTCAAGGATTAAAACGGATTGACTTTCGCTGAGTTGTGCTGCTAAAAAAAGGCCTGCAGCCCCTGCACCAACAATAATTATTTCTTTCATATTCACACTCCTCAAGCGATATTATATCATTATTCACCTTTATCCTGTGCTTTTATTTCCTCAAAAAAAAACGTATAATAAATCATATCGTTATTATGTATACGCATACATCATCAAATCAAGAAGGAGGTCCTCATTGAAAATCACCTCATTAGAAGCACAGAATCTCATCAACTCACTTCGAATAGGTGTTACACCCTCTGCCTATATTGGGGCATTTTTAACAGGTCGATCTGCCGAAAAAATGATGTTTAACCACACCCTCGCTGCTACAGCCAGTGGGCAAAGCCATGTCAAATGGCTCACCGGTGACTTTGGAACAGGTAAAAGTTTAATGCTGGAATGTATCAAACAATCTGCGGTAAACAGTGACTTTGTTGTCGCTTCGTTATCACTTGGAGACGGATTCCGACTCAATAAAATTGATGACTTCTACTACTCGGTTATGCATCACCTTTATATAAAGGCGTCTTTACACGAAAAGACCTCATTCAATGAAATCTTTGATGTTTGGATTGAAAATCTACAACATTCCCCCATTCCCAATCATAAGCGTTTTGAAATCAACACCGTTTGCCAAGAACTTTCTAAATTCAACATGAGCTATGCAAGGGGCTTTTTATCCTTTATGCGCGCACGCATCCAGCATAACCCCGAAATGCTTAATGTGACCACCGCTTGGCTTACTGGTGAAAAAAACATACCTTATGAACTCAAACAAAAGTATAATCTGGTGGGATCTGTTGACAAAGCCACCTCATTGGATTTCTTTAAGGCCTTTATCAAGTTAATCACTCTATTGGACTATAAGGGGTTGGTTATTATCGTAGATGAAATGGATCAACTAATTTATGAAAGAAGCGACTTGCGCATGAAAGCCTATCAAAATATCAAGAACTTACTTGATCTCACAGGTAGTTCTGATATTTCTAACACCTTTATCGTTTTTTCAGGTGCGCCAGAACTCTTTACCAATGAAGAGCAAGGGATTCTTTCCTTAACGCCTTTAGCTCAAAGACTTCATTTCACAAGCTATGACGACATTGACTATGACCAGCTTAATCAGACCATTGTCCCCTTATCGCCTCTCACGCCAGAGGAATATACCCTACTTTGTGAAAGAGTCATTAACTGTTATTATATTGCCTATAAGAAAGAGATTACAGAAACACCTGAAGCTATCAGTGCGAAATTACTCGCCGATTTAGAGCCCGACACCTTGGTTACCCGTACTTTTGTAACCAGTCTTATTGCCTATCTCGATAGCCTTTAACCCCCTATCTAAAACGACAATAAAGCCCCTGAGTTGATTCTAATCAACTCAGGGGCTTTTTATCAGTCTTAGGCCTGAAATGTACTATTAAGAGATTCTTTAATCATTCTTTGACTTGAAAAATAGGTGATTAAGAAATAGATACTATAAACAATTAAAATACCAATCCCTACAATAATAACGGATTGAGCTGCTGCACTTTCTCCATAGAACAACATGACTTCACTTGCGGCTTTTAAGCCTACAAATGAATGAACAATTGCCAACAGCATCGGCATAGCAAAATAGATGAAAATCTGTGTGAAAAGCGCCCTGCTAATTTGTTTAGGACTAGCCCCCAACTTTTGAAGCAGTTCATATCGTGGCTGATTATCTGCCGCTTCTGATAATTGTTGAATGGACAAAATAGCTGAGCTCGTCAACATAAATATAAGTCCTAGGTAGATGGCAATAAATGATACCAAACTTTTACTGGTAATGGCTGACCTATAAATATCACTCTTCGTCAACCATTTAAAAGTGGGTTCATCTTGGCTAACGCTCTTTAAAAAATCATTAAGAACCAGTTCTTTCTCTGATTTCTTTTCTATAATATTTAAATTATATTCTAACGGCTGATAATCAGCCAAAAATGCGTCTTCAACTACGAGGATCAAATCCACCTGTTCATTGGTGGTAAAGAAATGATCCGTCTCCTCTAAGGGTAATAATTGAGAGGATATTTGAACCTGATTTTTCAGCAAAATATGGCTTAAGGTTTTAGTTGCTTCACTTGATTCGACCATTTTGTAATAGCCTTGTGGAAGGGTAGTCGCCTTTAAACCTTGTATTTTTCTTAATTGATTATAATCAGAGAGACCCATTACATCAATATGCGCTTTATTCTTAGAGGCGTACTCTTTTAAAAGAGGGCTGTCATTTAAGTTGGCATCATAATAAACAACTGCTCCCATCTTATTTGAAGGATCATTAATCAGTCCTGCTTCATTAATAGAATGGTAGAGATCATCCATCACCTCTTGAGAATTCGCTTGAATACTAAGTGCATAGGGCACACTTTCTTTCAGTATTTTTGACATGGTTGATTCCAAGCTATAGCCTAATGAAAAGATCCCAATGGTTAATAATAAACTAATACAAACGACAGAAATAGATATAAAGTTGGTATTAATCTTACTGCTTAACTGCCTAAAAACAAACATGTTAAGGTTTTTAAAATAGACTTTTTTGTTTTTCTGGATGATCTGGGTTAATCCCCCTGCCACGGAAAAGAAGAAAATAACTGTTCCTATAGACCCTAAGATAATCGAAATCCCTAATTCTCTCGATAAGTTAAGCAATCCATTTTTAAGGACCATATGATAAGCAATCCCCAGTATTATAATAGAAAGAATAAACAAGACAACCGATAAACCAAATTTAGGAATTTTTTGTTTTTGATTACTTCGATTTGAATGCAAAAGTTGAATGACCTTTACTTTGGAAATGACCAAGAGATTAAAGAGGGCTACTACACCAAAGATAACACCAAAGTAAACAATCGTTTTAACCAATGCTTTAGGGGCAAAAATAAACTGAAAAACACTTAAATCAGCTTCAAAAATTTTAGCAGTCAGAATAGACATGAACTGCGACCCCAACACGCCAATGAGCAGACCAAACACCAAAGCCACAATCCCAATCACTAACGTTTCAATTAATAAAATGAAAGAAACATCCTTTTGTTTCATGCCCAGCATCAGATAAACGCCAAATTCCTTGTGACGCCTTTTAATAAAATAACTATTGGCATAGATAACTAAAAACCCTAAAACGACCGCTACAAAGACACTAAGATAGTTCACTGTCATTGTAATAAGATCAAAAACGCCACCTTGAGCACTCGTCAATATAATGACTGATTCTTGAGCATAGATTGAATTGAAGATATAGAAAATCGAAACAGCAAAGAGCAAGGTTACAAAATAGACCATAAAGTCATTAAAACTCTTTTTAACATTTTTAAGGGCGAGTTTAACAATCAATGTTGTCACCTCCCATAAGTGCAACGACTTCAACGATTCGATTAAAAAAGGCGCGTCTGTCTTCTTCTCCTCGAATCAATTCATAAAAAATATCCCCATCTTTTACAAAAATAATTCTTTCTGCATAACTGGCTGAATAGGCATCATGAGTGACCATTAAAAGAGTCGTTTTTAAATTCTCATTCAAAGATTGGAATTGACTCAATAATTTTTCAGCTGATTTAGAATCCAACGCTCCCGTCGGTTCATCTGCAAGCACTAATTTGGGTTCAGTCACAATGGCTCTTGCCGATGCAATACGTTGCTTTTCCCCACCTGACATTTGATAAGGATATTTGCTTAGAATTGGCTCTATATCAAGATATTTTGCCACTTCCTTCACTTTACTTTCAATGGTGTTGGGCGTTTCACGATTAATGGTTAGTGCCAGTGCAATATTTTCATATCCCGTTAAGGTATCTAATAAATTAAAATCCTGAAACACAAAACCTAAGGCATGACTCCTAAATTCGCTTAGTGCCTTTTTTTTAAGTTTAATAATATCGACCCCATCTATAATAATCTTACCACTGGTAGGTCGGTCAATCGTTGAAATACAATTGAGAAGGGTCGTTTTTCCACTTCCAGATGGCCCCATAATTCCAACAAATTCTCCCTTTTTCACTTCAAAGCTAATGTGGTTGACAGCAAGAGTGACATTCCCACGAGAACCATATATTTTTTGTAAATTTTCTACTTTCAATATACCTGACATTTTATACTTCCTCCTGACTGATTTTTGAACTTTTCTTCATTCATTGTACCAATCAGTTCTCTTAGAAAAAATCGATTATGATGACACCAAACGAACAAAAATGTCACATTTGTTTCATAATAACTTCCTGATTTACAGGAAAGATAAGTTGAACAATGGTGTATTCCCCTTCTTTCGAGTCAATGCGAATTCCCATGTACATCTTTTGGCAAAGCTTTTGGCACAAATAAAGTCCAATCCCTGTAGACTTGGTGTAAAGCCTCCCATTAATCCCTGTGAACCCTTTATTAAAAACCCGATTTAGGTCTTGTTTCGGAATACCAATTCCGTTATCTTTGATTTCTAAAATCACTTTACCCTTTTTTTCAACTCCTGAAAAAGTCAATTGTAAGGGCCCCTTTGCATACTTAATGCTATTATCAATAATTTGTCCCAGCATAAAATCAACCCACTTTTTATCGCAGAAAACCTGATAATCTAAAGATTCAATAGACAGGGTTGTTTTGGCTGAAATAAGTGCCTTTGACCGTTTTTTAACTGCATTTTTGATTAAGGTATCCAGAACGTGCTCCTGAATATAATAATCGTCTTTTAACTGTGTACTCCTTGCATAATAAAGGGCTTTTTCCACATGGTTATCCACCTTTGAAAGTTCACTCGCGATTTCTCGCGTCAAATCCGACTGATTATTTTGGCAAATCAAGTCGATGCCCGCTATCGGCCTTTTAATTTCATGAATCCACGTCTCTATGTATTCCTGATAGTCTGTAACAGCCTGCCTACTCTCAATAATCTGATTGACACAATCTTCTGAAACACGTTTTAAAATCTCATAAAAGACTCGGCCTTCCTCAAATTCAGGTAGACTGATAATCTCGGATAAATAATGAATTTCTTCCAACTGTTCCATGACTTTAAAGACTTCATCATAGTATTTTTTATGTTTGTAAAATCCTTCTAAAAGCATGGCAAAACAAGCAATAATCATCAGTCCTAATAACATTATAATAAGCTCTATTGGGGCTTTTACAACATGCATTGTCAAAAAAATAAACGCCCAAAGGAGCGCATTAATCATCAAATATACTAATTTTTCCTTTACATAATGCCTAAAACTCATATTGAATACCCCTGTCCGCGTTTAGTATGGATATAATCCTCTATTCCTATTTGCTCCAATTTCTTTCTAAGACGGTTGACATTAACCGTTAAGGTATTATCATCTACAAAAACATCTGACTGCCACAGCTCATTCATCAGCGTTTCTCTTGACATAATATTGCCTTGCGCTTTCATGAGAAGCCATAAAATACGGGATTCATTTTTAGTTAATTCTAAACTTTTTTGACCATAAGTTACTTTATTTTGTTCAATGGCAAGCGAAAGCTCTTTGTAAGTTAAAAGCGTCTGCTCAATCGGTTGAACCCTTTTGAGCACTGCTCCTATTCTCGCCATTAAAATTTGAGCATTATAGGGCTTGGTTACATAGTCATCAGCCCCAAGGTTAATGCTCATGAGTTCATCCATTTCACTTTCACGACTCGTCAACATAATCACCGGAATCGCTGAATTTTGACGCAACTGCTTTAAAATGCCGTAGCCATCGCAAAGAGGCAAATTAACATCTAACACAACCAGATCGGGTTTTGATGAAATGATCGTATCCACCATTTCATCATACCGCTCAGTTGTAACCGCCTCATAACCATAGGCTTTCAATATTTTCATCAATTCTCTCTTCAAGATTAAATCATCTTCTACTATAAAAACTGTCATCTTCTACAACCTACCTTGCACTTAAGAATCTATATCGGGAATTTCTAAATAAAAAGTCGTTCCTTGTCCCCAAGTCGAATTCACCTCTATCATACCACCATAGTCTAAAACTGTCTTTCTCAATCGACTCAATCCCATTCCTTTTTGACCAAAGTTCACAGCATTTTCAACACTTGTTATGCCCTCATCAAAAATAAATTGTAAAATTTCATGGTTTGAATATTTATCAAGCTCATTCATGGCAAGATGGTTCACTTGGCAGATATTTTTTTTAAGCGACTCTATATTAATGCCTTTGCCATCATCTTCAAAGGTAACAGATAAAATTTCATCTAACCGCTTCACTGAAATTGAAATTTGCCCCGCTTCTTTTTTATTGTTACGGTAACGTTCTGACGGCAGTTCAATGCCATGCTCTAAGGCATTGTTAAAAAGTGCTGTCAATTGACCAATCAATTCACCATAGTAATCTTCATTGATTAATAAATCTTCACCCTCTATAGCTAACGGCTGTATCTTCTTTCCAAGACTTTGCGCAAAATCTTTAAGGTGTTGTTGATAGTTTTCAATAATTTTAGACAAGTAAACATGCCTAATTGACCAAAATTGATCTAATAAATCTTGTTTTTCCTTTGAATCTTCCAATACTTTAATTTGTTTTTCAATACGGTCAAGGGTTTTTCTGTCTACAAAGAGTCCCTCAACGCGGTTTAATTTTTCTGGTAAATAGTCATTCAAAATCAATAAGTCAGTCATCATCAAACGGTCTAATTCATAGTCCTCTATAATCGCCCGCAAGGCTTGAGGGGTTAAAAGTTGGGCATTATTACGGAGTTCTAAAATTTCAGACTCAATCACTTCTAATTGTCTAACTGATGAAACTAAACCCAAACCATCAAACTGTAATTTAAAGTAGTGAAGTTTGGAAAGCCACATTCCCAGTAAGCTACTGATATCTCCTGAAACATTAAAATAGGTTTGTATGTTATCGTTGATAAATTTATCATATTGGTGCTTTAATTCATAAAAATGGTTTTGATGACGCATAACTTCAATAATCATATGCAATTTTTCGCGTTCTTTATTGGTTTCAGTGATTAATCCAATTTGCTCAGAACGATCTTCTAAGAGAATAATCAAATTGTTCTTATCTTCTGTTACCTTATAATCAAGAGACAAGTGTCTGCCATTTAAAGTGATTTCATTAGGTAAAAGATCCAAGTAAATATGTTTTTCATTCCACTTGTGAGTAAAAAAGAACTTATTCAGAATCCCCTCAACATAAACTTTTTGCTGAATGTCATTGCCAAAAAGTGTTTCTGTTATTTTTTTATATTTCGCCCCTTTACCGAGCATGTTCAGAGCCGCATCACTACAAAAATGATTCACAAGCAGTGACTCATTGATAGAAATATAGCCTTCATTCATATTCGCCAATACTGATTTTGCAATCAGCGCTTGTTCACTTAAAGAGAGATCCACTTGCTGATTATAGTCTTGTCCCTCTTGTTTATCGCCCTTAAAATCTGTGTAAGGTAGAAAGGTTTTTCTGCCTACAATAAATAGAGCAAAAGACATAAAGGCAACCAAGTAAATTTGATTAAACCACGGTGTCAATTGATAGATAAAGTCAAACAGATAAAAAACAATCAGCGCCATGAAATAATGCGTTCCAATCCGCCGTCTAAAAGATTTCCAATTAATGATATAGATAAAGGTCATTACTATGAAATTCGCGTACACCCATAAGATTAAATTCACGCGATTCAATAGCAGTAAGGTGAATACACTTAAAAAATTATAGCCTATAATGCCCAAATCCGAACGAATAGTCCAGTCTTTCTTATCACTAAAAATACTCAGCAGAATAAACACATGAATAAAGATATGTGAAAGAATACTCAACTTCACGACGAAAGAAATCGGTAAAAATGTAAATTGACTAATAATACTTTCTTTTGTGGTTATGATTCTTATAAGTAAAGAAGCCGAGAGTAAAAAGTTAAAGAGAATTTCATTTCTCTTTTTAAATTGCGGAATAGACAGTAGAGTCAAAACCAGCCAAAGGCCAATCTTAATATACTCTCCAAAGGTATTGAGATAAAACATTCTCGCAATTGACTTAGTTCCACCTATATACAGATCATTTTTACTGGATAGATAGGACTGCGTTTGGTCCACTTGAATCAAGAATTCAAGTTGGGGCTTGTCAGGCACAAAATGTCTTGTACTTTGATAAAGGTTCATCGATCCTGACTCCCCTTGAAGAGAAAAACTCCCCTGTTGCAATATATTTTCACCATTGACATAGATACTCACATTTTCCTGAAAAGCATCATTGTATAAGGCTAATTCTTGTCCTACTAGCCTAGGCGGTAATTCAATGACTTTGTATAAAGTCCCCTTTTGTCGCTTTAAATTGATAGAAAAAAGCTCATTGGATAAATGATATAAATTAATTTTTTGACCTACTGTATGAGGTGCAATTTCATTGGTCGTTAACATGACATTGGGAAAATACTGCCAACCATTACTAATATTGATCGCGTCCAAATTCTCTACAGCATAAATTTCCCCTTCAGATAAGACAGGAAGCAAGCTCAAAATAATCAAAAGGATAACAATTAAGATATTTCTTTTCATATAGAACCTTCCATTTCCTCGTTTTATTCTTTATTTTACCATATTTTATTCAGAAATATTCACCACATTAACGATTCCTACTTAAGCCCTAAAAGAAATACAAAATTAGTATTTATAAGGGTAGAAGCATATTTAATAGTTCGTTCATACCCTAGATATGATTTGTTCTAAAGTCTCTTCTATAATAGAATCAGGTTTTTTCTGCAAAAAAATTAGAAATAATTAAAATTCAATTTTATTTATGGCATAAAACCGATATAATGAAATTAGAAAAATACATTTGACATCATCTTTGTCAACAACGAAAGGAATTTGTATGAAAGGTACGGTAGTAAATATATGGCTTAATACCTTAGAGAAACTTTATGGTAAAGATAAGCGTAATCGTGTACTCGTCGAATCAGGCTGGAACCCCAATCGACTCATTACACCTATTGAAGAAGTAGATGATAAACAAATTTTCAGCCTCATCGAAGCTTTCGCCAAAAGCGAAGGTGTCGAACCTTCTATTATTTGGCGAAAATTGGGACAAAACAATGTTGAATCATTTCATAAATGGTTCCCTTCTTATTTTGAAAAGTCATCTGCTAAAAGTTTTATGATGCTTATGGATAAAGTCCATGCACAATTAACGAAAATGATTCCAGGTGCTAAACCCCCACGATTAATCCCAGAAGAACTTGACGATAAAAATGTCATTATCACTTACAAATCTAAACGTGGATTAATTGATTATTTATTAGGTCTCATTGAAGGTGTTGCTAAGCATTTTGGTGAAAGCATTGAATTTAACGTTCTAGATCGACAAATCGACTCGAATGGCATTCATGTGGTTAAAGTCCACATCACTTTTGAAAAGGGTACGAAAACAGTTGTCCCTTATCATATTTCACGGTTCTTATCACTTGGTTTTATAAAGAGTGTTCCTCTTAAATTAGTGATTTGGCCTACAGTTTTATCTATTATATTAATCTTAATTTTTAGCGGCGTTCAAAACATCCCATTATTGGTTGGGATTCCTCTTCTGATAATGGTATCAGGACTGTTTACCATTTCAACTGTCTTGAAACCAACACGACTCTTATCAGAAGAAATTCATAAGATTGGTGATTTGAATTTTAGAGACGAAGTCCTTGTGGCAACAAATGATGCTTTTGAAGAACACTTTGAAAACGTCATTGATGTAAAATCCAAATTAGGTGAAAGTATCACTTATTTCAAAGGCGGTCTTGACGACCTTCATTCTTTCACAGAAAAGTTTGCAGGAAGTGCAGAAAATATGAGTAATGTTTCTGAACTGATTTCCAGAGCCGTTCAAGAAGTCGCTGAGGGTGCTACCCATCAAGCTACTGAAACTGAATCCTCTGTAAGTATCTTATCGGATAACATAGAAACACTTAATCAAATCAGTTCAAAAGAATTAAACAGTAAGACAAGCTTAGAAGCAGCAGTCGACCAAATAGAAGTTTCTTTCAAAGATTTAGAGCAAGTTTCAAGTAACCTTAACGATGTTAAAGATAATTTTAGCCTTGTCAATGATCAAGGGAACGAATTAAGCGATAAAATCTCTAACATCATTAATATCGTTCAAACCGTTGAAAGCATTGCTGAACAAACCAATCTCTTAGCTTTAAATGCTTCTATTGAAGCAGCTAGAGCCGGTGAAATGGGTCGTGGTTTTAGTGTCGTGGCAGAAGAAATTCGTAAACTAGCTGAAGATTCTAAAGACGCTGTAAATACCATTAATACCAGTCTTAATGAATTTACTCAAGGTGTTAACTCAATGGTTAACCAAGTGAATAACCAATACAAAGAACTGGAAAATGGTACACAAACCATGGTTAGCGTAACTCACGAAAGTAAAAATGCAGCTTCTCAAATCAGTCATGTTTCATCTGATATCGCTGAAAATGCTGAAAAATTATCAAGCGAAACAGACAAGATTAATAAAGTCTTCCAAAACATGCACACACTTGCAGCGATTGCAGAAGAAAATTCAGCAACCTCTCAAGAAATGAGTGCCAATGTAACCAGTTTCTCTGAAGAAATTGCGACGTTAACTGAAAATGTTGCCGACCTTGAAAAAGTAGTTGAATTCTTAAGAATAGAACTTAAAAATTACAAGGTATAAATTTAAAATTATAAAGTAAGACTCTAAAAATAACCACATAAAAAACCCCCACATCAGTTCATCAAGTAAACTTGAGTCAACTGACGTGGGGGTTTATTTTTTTATTTTATAAGTCCTCTTTTAGCTAATGTCTATTGGACAACACCGGCGATAAACGTTTATACAGTAATAAAGTGATAAATGAAATCACAAGCCCTTTGAATAAATTAAAAGGTACAATTCCATATAAAACCAAGGTGCTCACACCCTTAATATTGTGATTAATTGCTGTTCCCATTGCAACAATCGCATCAATTGGCATAAAGTTTTGATAGAAAGGAATTAATACAAAATAGTTAGCAAGTGCGCCTACTGCTGCCATTAAAACCGTTCCTAATAAAAGACCAATCACTGCAAATTTCTTATTTTTATACTTCATGTACAAAAGAGCAGAAGGTAACACAATCGCTGAACCAATAATGAAATTGGCAAGCTCGCCTACACCACCCGTTGTCGTCTTGAGTAGGTGCATTACATTTTTAATAAGTTCTACCATAATACCTGCAAATGGTCCCATCGCAAACCCCGCTATGAGGGCTGGCATATCCGAAATATCCAGTTTTAAAAAGGCTGGAAAAATGGGTAACGGGAGTTCAATTAACATAAGAACAAATGCAAGTACACTTAACATGGCAATCTTGGTCATCGTTGAGACTGATAATCGCTTTGTTGTTTTAGTTGTCATCTTAAAACCTCCTAAAATTTTCATGTCGGCTTTAAGTTTTTTGTATGGCTTTCTATCCAATCAAAAAACCCTAAAGCATGTGTACTTCAGGGTTTGTATACAAGAAATAATACTAACATCTTCTTCCATCCAGACTATACTGTCGGCTTTGGAGTTTCACCAAATCAACCTTTCGGCTCGCGGGCTTTACCGCCGGTGGGGAATCACACCCCGCCCTGAAGACTTTTTACAAATTTAGTATAGCACGAGTCTATACAAACGTCAATTCTTATTATATGACATTTTTTTCACAATAACTATTTATTCCGATTCGGCAAGTGTTACCGCCTTTTTCTTAATCACACGCTTTTGCCATTTACCTGAAAGGAAGATTCCTGTCCCAACAAGAACTGTGATAAAGTTACTAATAATCATCGCATACCAGACGCTCATCGGATTAAACGTCGCTTGATGGCTTAAATAGAAAACCATTGGAATTCTAAGCGCCCAAAGGCGTCCCATCATCAGTATCATGGCGAAAACAGTATGTCCTGATCCTTGAAAAGTACCGTTGTAAATTTGAAAAAGTCCCATCAAAGGAATCCCAATAATAATCATCCCTAGATAATCAGCACCACTGGCAATTGCCACAGGATCTGTTGTAAAAAGACCAATTAAAAATGACCTAAAAGGAAACATTAGCCATCCACCTGTTAATAATATCACAGTAGAGATAACCATACTCTTATAGATAGCACTTTTAGCCCTTTGAGGATTTTCAGCACCTAAATTTTGCCCCACTAAAGGCGCAAGAGCATTACCAATGCCCATGGCTGGCATCATAATCAGCGAGCTAATCCGATTACCAATCGCAAAAGCCGTTAAGGTTACCTGTCCAAAATCAACCAGAAAGACATTGAGTATAGTAAACCCTAAAGCAGCAGTCGCCTGCCCCAATGATGAAGGTAAACCCACTTTCACAATTAGGGCAACTGATTCCATTTGCAGTTTCAAGTCTTTTAAGTGTAAATGAATCCCTTTTTGTCTATAGAAAATCGTCATAATAGCTATCACAGAGAAAATAGCACGTGCAAGAACAGTTGCGATCGCTGCCCCTCTGATCCCCATACCTAACACGAAAATAAAAATGGGATCCATAATAATATTACTGATCACTGACACTAAACTTAATTTCATCGGTGCCATGGTGTCCCCTTGCCCTTGCTTAATCGCATTATAAGCAAACATTAAAAACATTCCCGGTAAACCGATAAACATAATTTTCAAAAAATCTGAAGCGTTGGTGTGAAACAAACCCGTTGCACCCATCAAAGAAACAATCGTATCAGATAAAAAAAATCCAATTGTCCCTAAAACAATTGCCAAAATAACAAGAAAACTGATGGCTTGACCCGCTGTTTTAGATGCTTTATCATGTTCATTTGCGCCAATATATTGAGAGATTAAAGACGTTGTCGCTATCCCCATTCCCATACCAAATGACATCATCAAGAAGATAATCGGCCATACCAATTGAATGGCAGCAACTTCGTTACCCCCAAGTTTTCCTACAAAAAAGGTATCTGTTAAATTGTAAATTGTTTGTATAAGATTACCCAACATAATAGGAAGTGCTAACGTGAAAATAACTTTCCACAAATTTCCCTTCAGTATCATGTCACGTTTTTGACTCATATCCATTTTTGACATCCTTTTCTCTTTATTATACCCTAAACCGTTATATTACCTCATTATAAAGTATATCATAATTTACTTCGCCACTCAAATATTTCGCCTCACTAATTATTTTTCTTTTTTCATCATTTCACTATAAATTCGCATCAATTTAGTCGGAATAAGTTCTATTTTTGGGCGTTTTATGTTACGATAAGTTAAAAAAATAAGGAGGTTATCATGATTGTAGGACATGTTAATGATTTAATCGCTAAAGCCAGCACAGATCCAGCTGCAAAAGGTGCTGCTATGAAAGTACTTGTATCCCCTGAAGAAGGTTGGGAAGATTATGTGATGCGCGTTGTAGAAGTAGAGGTCAACGGCCATTCACCAAAGCATACCCATGATTGGCCACATATTAATTATATAATTGAAGGAGAAGGGACACTCCAAATTGATGATAAAATTAATCCCATCAAGGCAGGCTCTTATGCCTATGTTCCTTCAAACGCTTTACATGAATTTGTGAACACATCAGATACACCACTCAAATTTATATGTATCGTTCCTAAGGAAGGTCACCAATAGATTTTCCTGTAGGCGATTCAAACAGGAAGGGAAATATTCATGAATCTATTAAAAAAAGCACACGTCAGACAAGCTGCTGATATCCAATCACTTCGTGATAACGTTACTGATATCATCAACCACGTTAAAAATCAAGGTGATCAAGCCCTTGTCAGTTACAATACAAAATTTGACGGTAACAGCAATCAACAATTAAGAGTAGAACGGGATGCCATTGAAGCGGCTTATAAAAAAGTATCGCCTCAACTGATTGAAGCCATCGAAATTGCCGCTCAAAACATTAGGCATTTTGCAGAAAAACAAAAATCAACTATACAGGCTCTTCCTGAGACAGAAATTTATCCCGGTGTTAAATTAGGTCATCGCATCGTTCCAATGGATGCCTGTACCTGTTATGTCCCCGGAGGCAATTATCCTCTTTTTTCAACCGCTCTCATGCTGGTTATCCCTGCAAGTGTAGCTGGTGTTAAACGCATAACCGCCTGTTCTCCTGCCCAAAGATCTACAGGTGAGATTGCTCCTGAAACCTTAGTTGCACTTGATATTGCAGGCGTTCATGATATCTACCGCGTAGGGGGTGCTCACGCCATTGCTGGTTTTACTTATGGCACTGAAAGTTTACCCAAAGTCGATATTATCGTAGGTCCTGGAAATCAATATGTCACCGAAGCCAAGCGTCAATGCTATGGTGAAGTGGGTATAGACTTTATTGCAGGCCCTAGTGAAGTGATGGTTATTGCCGATGAAAGCGCAGACCCTCAAATTATTGCCGCCGATTTACTGGGCCAATCAGAACATGATTTATTGGCAAAAGGCATTTTAGTGACTACCAGTGAAAGTCTGGGAAAAACGGTCATCGAGGCTGTTGACTCACAACTCAAGACCTTACAAACTGCTGAAATTGCCCGTCAGTCTTGGCAAACATTTGGCGAAGTGATTGTGGTTGACTCTTTAGAAGAGGCTGTAGATATGGCGAACCAATTAGCACCTGAACATTTAGAAATTGCTATTAATGATCCAACGCTCATTCAGAATGATCTTCACAATTACGGTTCTCTCTTTGTAGGTGAATATTCGGCGGAAGTCTTTGGCGACTATATTTCGGGTACCAATCATACACTTCCAACCCTTAAAGCGGCACGCTATACAGGTGGTGTTTATGTAGGCACCTTCCTTAAAACCTTGACTTTCCAATCACTTTCAGAAGATGCTGTAAGAGCACTTGGTCCACATGCTTCTTTGATGGCTAAGTCCGAAGGCCTTTATGCACATGCCAACGCGGTTGAGGTTAGACTTGATAAATTGAAATAAGTATGTACTGACAATCAAAAGACAGGCGGTCGAGAGGTCGCGGTCATTCGTCAGAGAAAAAATGACAAAAAGGACTATCAACTTATAAGCCAAACTCGCTTTGCTCGAACAGTAGCTTATATCTTAGTTGACGGTCCTTTTTTATTTTTCTGTCTTCCTCATGGATGCGACCTCACGATATTAAAAGAACAAGAATCCTATTAATAGGCAAAGGATCAAGACGATGATGCCTGCCAAATTCCATTTTGAACGGTCTTCTTCAAAGGCTAGTTCTGATTCCCACTCTTTTTTATCCCACGCCCATTGACTGCCATTAAAGAGGCTGATGACGGAAATAACAATGCTTAAAACGGGAATCAATGATAAGATGCCTATGAGCCACATTCTATGAAAAAGTGCCCAAAAAGGGGTAAGGAGAAAAGCACCCCAGTTGAGTTTATATACTGTTTCTGGATAATTTTTTTCCATGATTGCTCCTTGATATGTAAGTGAAGACTATCTGTTTTTCAAAAAATTTAGGATAGCCTTGAATCTAAATATAAGGGTAAATACGATCACAAATCCTAACCAAAAGATGAGTGCATTAAGAAACGGTTGTCCTGATAAAAGATGACCAATCAGTTGAAAAACAGATAAAAATAATATAGAGAGATAAAAATAATAAAAAAATAAACTGTTCATATTAGTCGTGTATGGCTTTTCAAAAATAGCCTTTATAAACGCTTTCATAGTAGGTCCTCCCTTAGATGATTGGTTCATTTAATTAAGATAATTTAGAGTCGACATAATCAACTGCATCTTTCAAGCTACATAAGGTCACTTTTCTACAACGCTTAATAGCCTCTTTCCTTTGTCCTTCTCTTATAAGTGTTAAGAATACCTCATCCGCTTCAATTAAAGCCTCATCAATGGCTTGTTCTCTTTCAGTTATTGTATGGTTCAGTGTCATAAACATTGCCCATAGGGCGATAAACATCGTCGCTAAAGACATTTGATGTGCTACAATTTCAAAAATTCCCACCACAAGCATTAAAAAACTTAATATTAAATAGGGTTTAGTCTTTAATTCCTTCATCTTTTTCATCTAATTTCAATTCCTTTCTATCTGTAAAAGAGATTACGCCACTCTATCCTTTAATAAACTTATCAAACCCTTCTGCGTACATCGTTGGCACAAATTCAATCACTTTATATTCAGCAATCTCATTTTGATAAAAAGGATCTTCACTTATCACCGATTGTAAAGCCTCCTGTCCTTCTACATTACAAATAATAATCCCACCGGTCCTTGGATTTTTACGACCCGAACAAACAAAAACACCCAAATCATAGTATCGGTTTAAAAAAGCAATATGGGCTTCTAAAGCACTTTCCACAGCTTCAATAGGTTTGATATAAGTAAGCTCTATAATAAACATCATTTTCCTCTTTCCTTGACCACTCAAGTCATTGATTTCTACAGTGTATTTTATCATAAATTAACGCTCATTTCACAGTCAAATAAATACATATTTCGTAACTTTACAGAACAAACAAAAATACATTGTCCAAGGTCTGCTTGACGGGCATCAGCATTTATGAGAAGGATTGAAAAATAGAAAAGAACCATCAACTGTTTTCAGGTCACTGTCTGAGCAACAGCGAGTTTGACCTGTTAGTTAATGGTTCTTTTCGTTATTTTTCGTCTGACGAATAACAGCATAACCACTACACAAAGTAGAACGATATATACGTTAAATACCCTGTGCCCAAGATCTGCTCGGTGACCGCTAGCATTCATGAGGAAGACCGAAAAATAGAAAAGAACCATCAACTGTTTTCAGGTCACTGTCTGAGCGACAGCGAGTTTGACCTGTTAGTTGATGGTTCTTTTCGTTATTTTCCGTCTGACGAATAACAGCTAGCGGTCACCAACCAGACCTTAGGCACACGCCCTATTTAACACCAATATCCGTTCTACAAAACATGCCTTCAAAGGTAATCTTCTCAACATCTTCATACGCCAATTGACGCGCCACTTCAAGTGTTTCACCAAGCGCCGTCACGCCCAGTACACGTCCCCCATTGGTCAACACTTGTCCATCCACCATCTTCGTCCCACAATGGAAAACGTAGCCGTTAAGTGCCTTGTCAAGTCCTGTAATGACTTTTCCTTTTTCATAACTTTCAGGATAGCCACCTGATGCCAAGATCACACAGACCGCATGTTCCTCTGACCATTCAAGTGTCACTTCATTTAAACGTTGTTGATCTATCGCTTCGATAATATCCATAAGGTCATTCTTGAGTCTAGGAAGGGTTACTTCTGTTTCAGGGTCACCCAGTCGCACATTGTATTCAAGAACATTGATATCATCGCCTTCAATCATGAGACCCACAAATAAAATGCCTTTAAAATCAATCCCTTCTTCCTTGATACCTGTAATAAACGGATTGAGGATTTCAGTTTGTATACGTGCCATCATAGCATCATCAATCTTAAGACTTGGTGAATACGTCCCCATGCCACCTGTATTAAGGCCTAAATCGCCATCAAAGGCTTTCTTATGGTCCTGTGCCGCTTGCATGGGTAAGATGGTTTCCCCATCGACAAAGCAAAGGATCGAAGCTTCATAACCTCTCAAAAAGGCCTCTAAAACAACAACTTCACCTGCATCACCAAAATGCTTATGAGCCATCATATCGTCAAGGGCTTCAAATGCTTCTGCCTCATTTTGAGCAATCACAACGCCTTTTCCTGCCGCAAGGCCATCTGCTTTTACAACCAGTGGATAATCAAAATGAGCACATCCCGCTTTAGCCGCTTCAAGTGAGGTATATTCTTCATAAGCCGCTGTAGGAATCTCATATTTTTTTAAAAATGCCTTGGTAAATGCCTTACTGCCTTCAAATTGTGCCGCTCTCGCATTGGGACCTAATATTTTAAGGCCTTCATTTTCAAAAGCATCTACAATGCCTAAAACCAATGGCAACTCTGGCCCTACGATTGTCCAATCAATCGCCTCTTTTTGAGCAAAAGCCACCAGCATAGGGATATCATCCACTCTGATATTGATGTTTTCAGCAATTTGGCTCGTGCCTGCATTGCCGGGTGCGACAAAAATCTTGTCAACACGTGGGCTTTCACTGATCTTTTGAGTAATGGCATGTTCTCTACCACCGCTTCCAATGACTAATACTTTCATAGGTCCTCCTGAATTAACCTTCAATCATTCTCTATTCTTTGCCAATCTATAAAAAGAATCTTATGATTCACATACTCTTCAATCTTATATTTTTGATCTATTTTGATCTATTATTGCTTGCTTTTTTCGTCTATTTATGCTTAAATTTTTTAGCTGCTACTAATGTCTAAAATGTCTCATACCGGTGAATACCATGGCAATGCCATAAGCATTTGCAGCATCAATGACTTCTTGGTCTCTAATTGAACCACCCGGTTGAATAATAGCAGTAATGCCTTCTTTAGCCGCTGCTTCAAGAGCATCTGCAAATGGGAAGAAAGCATCTGATGCCAAGACTGCCCCTTTCACAGGTGAGTTTGATTGTCTCACTGCATTTTGTGACGCCCAAACACGGCTCACTTGGCCTTGTCCAATCCCCAATGTTTGACCCTCTTTTGAAACAACAATGGCATTAGACTTCGCATGTTTAACCACTTTCCAAGCAAATTTCAATTCTTCAAGTTCTTTCTTGGTCGGGATTCTTTCAGTAACCACTTGTAGTTCACCTTCTAACAACTCTCGGTCTACATCTTGAATAATCAGACCCCCTAAAACTTTTTTCATATCTCTTGCCCCTGCTGAAACCGGTTCAGAAATAGCAGGACATTTGAGTAATCTGACATTTTTCTTTTGAGATAAAACAGCAAAAGCATCTGCTTCAAAATCAGGTGCAATCACAATTTCAACAAAAATCTTACTGATTTCTTGAGCAGTTTTGAGGTCAATCGGTCTATTGGCAACGATGATTCCACCATAAATAGACTGAGGATCACATTCATAGGCTTTTATATAGGCAGAATGAATATCATAACCTGTTCCAACCCCACATGGACTCGCATGTTTAGCCCCAACAACCGTTGGTTCAGTAAATTCTTTAATCAGTGCCATCGCACCATTGGTGTCATTAATATTATTGAAAGACAATGCCTTACCATGAAGTTGTTCCGCATCGGCAAGTGTTCCTTTCACCATGAGCGGTTCTTTATAAAAAGCAGCTACTTGGTGTGGATTTTCTCCATATCTCAAGTCTTGGACTTTTTCATAAGTCACTGTCAGCGTCTCGCCAAAAGGTTCGAGATTGGCATTTTGTCTTAAATAACCAGCAATCATAGCGTCATAATGTGCGGTATGTTCAAACACTTTAAGAGCTAATTCATAATGTTTATCAGCTGAAACGTCGCCTTCTGTTTTGAGAACCTCTACAATACCCTCATAATCAGAAGGATCAACTACAACGATAACGTCTTTATGATTTTTAGCCGCTGAACGCAACATAGTTGGTCCACCAATATCTATGTTTTCAATCGCATCTTCAAAGGCTACATCTGGTTTAGCAATCGTTTCTTTAAAAGGATAAAGATTAATCACAACCATATCAATAGGTGTAATATCAAGCGATTCAAGTTGGGACATATGGTCTGGATTATCTCTCATTGCCAAGATTCCCCCATGAACCACTGGGTGAAGGGTTTTCACACGTCCATCTAAACATTCTGGAAAGTTGGTAATTTCAGAAATATTTTTAACAGGAATCCCCGCTTCTTTAATGACACGTTCTGTCCCACCCGTTGAAATGAGTTCTACCCCCATTTGATTGAGTGCTGTTGCTAATTCTACAATACCTGTTTTATCCGAAACACTAAGTAGTGCTCTCTTAACCATGATGTTTCCTCCTTTGATTGATAACGCTATGTTCATTTGTATATAAGTGTGGCCTTTATTAAATAGCCTTTTTGTCTTTTTAATTCGACTTGTCTTCTTTAAGTAATTGAAGGGATACTGTCTTCACTGTTTCAACAATAATTTGATGCTCAACCTCTAAAACGCGACTGGCTAATGTCTCGCTAGTATCTCCGTCTAAGACCGGTACCCGCTTTTGCATAATAATCTCACCTGTATCCACACCACTGTCTACAAAGTGTGTCGTCGCACCCGATTCTTTTTCGCCTGCTTGAATCACTGCATCGTGGACACGGTGACCATAAAACCCTTCTCCACAATATTGAGGAATAAGGGATGGATGGATGTTGATAATGCGTTTTTCATAGTCTGTCACGATTTTAGCCGGTAAAATACTCAAATAGCCTGCCAACACAATCAGGTCAATGCCTTTGGATTCAATGAGATCTTGCATGGCTTCAAACCGCTCTTCCTGATCGGGAAAATTGCCCTTGCCAAAGTAAGCGGTAGGAATCCCCGCCATGCGCGCACGCTCTAATCCATACGCTTTTCGCCGATTTGAAATGACAAGTACAATTTCATATACGTCTTGGTCAGCATCCATCAAAGCTTGTAAATTGGAACCCCCACCGGATACCAACACAGCAACTTTTACTTTTGGCATAATTCAACACCCTCTACCGAATCACTAACGCTCCCTATCACATAGGCTGCTTCGCCACAGGTTTTAAGGTGTTCAATCGTTTGATCCACATCTGCAGGATCAACAATGATAATAAGACCAATGCCCATATTGAACGTTGAGAACATTTCTGTTTGTGACACATTCCCTTCTGATGCAATATAGTCAAAAATAGGCAGTGTTGGCCACGTTCCTAAATCAATTTTAACCCCTAATCCCTCTGGAATCATACGGGGAATATTTTCATAAAAACCGCCACCCGTCATATGAATCATCCCTTTTACAAGAACCTGTTGAAGCAATGATAAAACGGGTTTCACGTATATTTTAGTTGGTGTAATGAGGTTTTCACCTAATGTCATGCCTAAAGCATCCACATAAGTCCCCACTTCTAATTTCAAAGCATCAAAGCACAATTTTCTTACTAGCGAAAACCCATTTGAATGTACGCCTGATGAAGGAAGTCCAATCAGTACATCGCCTGATTGGATGTCTTTACCTGAGATGATTTTAGATTCATCAACTACACCTACTGCAAATCCAGCCATATCGTATTCGCCTTCTTGATAAAAACCAGGCATTTCAGCTGTTTCACCACCCAATAACGGCATGTTTGAAAGTTTACACCCATCCGTCACACCTTTGACGATATTAGCTGTTTTTTCAGCATTGAGTTTGCCTGTTGCCAAATAGTCTAAGAAGAAAAGAGGCGTCGCACCTTGACATAAGATATCATTGACACACATAGCCACTAAATCTTGACCTACCGTGTCATGTTGATCCATCAAAAAGGCAATTTTCAATTTTGTTCCTACACCATCTGTTCCCGCTACAAGAACAGGTTTTTCAAATTCACCACTTAATCTCAGTAGACCTCCAAATGAACCTAAGTCACCAACGACATCGTCATTGAACGTTTCTTTAACATGTTTCTTCATGAGTTCAACAGCTCTTGCGCCTTCTTTGACATCTACGCCTGCCTCTTTATAAGTCAATTGCATTTTTCAATTCTCCTTTAGGTAAAATTCTTCACATCTCATTCATTAAAACGGCCTTTAACCGACGAGTTATTCAAGTTTTTAATGAGCAATGATCCTATTGATTTAATCAACATTTTTCAAAAACATACTTGTTGCCTTCTTGTGGCACTTCCATAGGGTATTCTCCATTAAAGCAAGCCGTACAAAGTTGGTCATACTTCATACCAATGGATTCAACCAAGCCTTTAACTGAAAGATAGGCTAAACTATCTGCACCTATCATCTCTTTAATCTCTTCAATCGTGTGAGTCGCACCAACAAGCTGTTTTCTTGAAGGCGTATCAATCCCAAAGTAGCATGAATGTGTTACGGGTGGCGAACTAACTCTAATATGGACTTCCTTCGCTCCTGCTTCCTTTAACATGTTAACAATGCGACGGCTGGTCGTCCCTCTCACGATAGAATCATCTATCATAATAATCCGCTTACCTTCAATATTGTCTTTCAAGACATTGAGTTTTAAACGGACTGCTAATTCTCTTGATTTTTGATCCGGTTGGATAAAGGTTCTTCCCATGTATTTGTTTTTAATCAAACCACTGTCATAGGGAATACCTGATTCTTCTGCATAGCCAATTGCCGCCGCTATTCCAGAATCGGGAACAGCAATAACCATATCGGCATCAATTGGATTTTCTCTTGCTAAGATTCTCCCCGCTTCTTTTCGTGCACTGTAAACATTGACCCCATCAATAATAGAGTCGGGTCTGGCAAAATAAACGTATTCAAAGGCACAAACTGCTTTTCGTGCCGACGTATTGTACATGACAGATTCAACACCTTCATCACTGATAATCACAATTTCACCGGGTTCAATATCTCTTACAAATTCACTTCCAACGACGTCATGCGCTACGGTCTCTGAAGCCAGAACATAACCTCCTTCTGGGAGTTTTGCAAGTGATAGTGGTCTTAAACCATGAGGGTCTCTCACCCCAATGAGCAAGTTATCAATCATAATGACAAGGGCAAAAGAACCCTTAATTTCTTTAACCGATTCAATCACCGCTTCTTTCATACCCAAGTGATAATTCTTGGCTATAAGATTGGCTATCACTTCAGAATCAATTGAAGTTTGGAAAATAGAACCTTGATCTTCAAGGCGGTCTCTAATCGAACCTGCATTTACCAAATTGCCATTGTGGGCAAGGGCAATACTCCCTCCCTTGTATCTCACTACAAGCGGTTGAGCATTGGCAACATAACTTTCACCCGTTGTAGAGTATCTCACATGCCCGATTCCTACGTCTCCTTCTAATTTATCTAAAATTTCAGGATTAAAAACTTCTTGAACCAGTCCCATTTCTTTATAGTAATGAATGCGCCCTTCATTAAGGGTTGCAATGCCTGCGGATTCTTGTCCTCTATGTTGCAAAGCAATCAGACCAAAGCAAAGCATTTGCGAAAGGGCTTCTGCTTTCTTCTGATAAATCCCAATGACACCACATTCTTCTTTCAATTTGTCCATCTCTAAAATATCGTTCATTTTGTCCTCTCTGACTCTCTTATTCAAGTCTTCCTAAGACTTCTTGGTAAGTAGATTCCACATCACCTAAATCTCTTCTAAAACGGTCTTTATCCATTTTTTTGTTGCTTTCTTTGTCCCATAGACGGCAAGTATCAGGTGAAATTTCATCCGCCAAAATAATCTCCCCTTTATGAATCCCAAATTCAAGTTTAAAATCAATCAATTTTAAGCCCTTTTCTAAGAAATACTCCACTAAAATTTCATTGACTTTAAGGGCATATTTTTTAATAATCGCCACTTGTTCATCTGTTGCAAGTTCTATGGCTTTAATATGGTACTCATTAATCATTGGATCACCGAGATCATCATCTTTATATGAAAATTCTAAAACAGTTTCTTTCATAACAACGCCTTCTTCAAGACCCAATCTCTTAGAAAGTGACCCTGCTGCCACATTTCTAACAATGACTTCAAGCGGAACAATTTTAACAGCTTTTACGACTTGTTCTCTGTCATTGATAAGTTCTACAAAATGAGTTGGAATTCCTTTTTCTTCTAACATTTTAAAGAGTAATGCGCTCATCTTATTGTTAACAACACCCTTATCTGCAATCGTTCCCTTTTTAACGCCGTTAAAAGCAGTGGCATCATCTTTATATTCAACAATATATAAATCTTCATTATCTGTTTTAAATACTTTCTTTGCCTTACCTTCATATAATTGTTCTAATTTTTCCATTTTACTTTCCTCCTCTTGTGATTCATCACACACACATCTTTTGAAATTTTATTTTTTATTTGAAATTTTATTTTTTAAATGGATTAATAACGTGACTGGATACCTGCATCTTTAGCAAGAACCTTATCCGCCATCTCTTTTTTATAGTCTTTCATTTTGACTCTAAGCTCTGGATATTTTACTGACAAAATTTGAACAGCCAGCAAGGCCGCATTGTTTGCCCCGTTAATAGCAACTGTAGCCACTGGAATTCCCGGAGGCATTTGAACAATTGAAAGCAATGAATCTAAGCCATCAAGTGTTGAGGAAATAATCGGTAAACCAATCACAGGTAAAGTCGTTACACCCGCAAGGACACCTGGTAAATGAGCTGCTTTGCCTGCTGCACCAATAATGACTTCAATGCCATTTTCTTCTGCTTTTGTTGCATATTCAATCGCCAAATGAGGTGTTCGATGAGCCGAAAGCACTCGGGCTTCAACTTCTACATCAAACTTTTTAAGCATATCAATACATTTTTCAACTACTGGAAAGTCTGAATCACTTCCCATGACAATCGCTACTTTCATTTAATCCTCCATTTTTCTTTAAGCATACTTTTTATAAGAAACAAAAAAACCTCTTAACTTTTCGTTAAAAGGTTCGCGCACGTCAATGAAACCAATCCGTGTTGGTTTGAGAATTTAATAGGGTATTGTAATTTAAAAATATCAACGCGTGACATCTCTTCCTCCATCTTAAATTCGATTATTTAACTCATCATCTCAAGTATGTGTTCATTATAGACAAAGATTCATCAAAAATCAATACAATTACGAATATTTTTTTGTAAATATTTTATAATATTCACTATTATAGCGTTTATCGAACATTAGACACTTAGTATTTCCCTAAATCACTTTGTTTTACCGAACATTATTCTCTTTTATTCGTTTTTAAAAAGCGAACCTTCCCCAGTCTCACGTCCCCCTTTTCAAAAAATAAAAAAACCCAATCAGCGAAAGGGGATTACACTGAATGAGTTTTATCAAAAATGTATCTATAAAATTTTGATTGCTATCCGCCTAGCAAAGATAAAATTTTACGATAAGTTGCTACCTTTAATAAGAATGCATAATGATTATTTATTCATTTATGCAAGTTTAATTCTATTATATAGGATAAAATACAAGAATCAAACCATTTTTTAAATCTTTTTAACAATTTTATTCATCAATATTAAAGCTGATTTTCATTTCATTAACATAAGGCGTATTCGCCTCTAAATAGTGCATTTGATTCGGACATCTTTGCATTTCAAAACAAATCCCTCGGTGCATTTGTTTCTCACGATTGGTAGTGTATATAACAACCACCGGTTGATTAGAATCCATTGTCATTTGTCGCCCTGAAATCCTATCCTTATAAATAATGGCAGGTTCATTAATATCAACAGGTTCATCTATTCTAAAAGGATTATCAATCCCATATATGCCCCCATCTTCTTCTTGAAAAACAGCTTGTCCAATTTTATTCATTCGAGTGAAGTCAAAACGTGTTCCTCTCAACAAATGTGCCGGCCAAATAGGTAAATCATTGTCATCTATCGCATGCATTTTTAAGGCATTAACAAATAATGTTTGATCGTAAATTGGTCTTTGATGATGACCTGATAAGTTGTAATAATTATGGTTGGTCATATTCAGGACTGTTTTGCGGTCGCTAACAGCTTCTATTATCACGGTTAAATGGTTATGTCGGTCTAAGGTTACCGTTTCTTTTACAGTATAGTTGCCCGGATAACCATCTTCCATATGAACATGTTCATGAGAGAAGATGACAGCAATTGATTCTGGTGTTCTTATAAACTCTGAAACATTCCAATTGACCTGTTGAAAGCCTTTTGTTCCACTGTGTAGGTGACTGATTTTTTCATTGATTTCTAAGGCGTAGGAGATACCATCTATCTGCATTTCTCCCTTTTCAATTCGCCCTGCATAAGGTCCAACTGTTACCCCATAAAAGTCTTCATTGTGATAATATGCCTTTAGCTCATCATGAGATAGCAAAATATTCTCTGTTATCCCCCTTTGATCGGGCATGTTAATCGCTAACATTGTAGCACCCAAACTTAAAAGTTCTACAGACATAAAGTCATTTGAAAGCAAGACATAAGTCGTTGGCTCTAACCCTTCAAATGAGACCTTTTTTTTTAATCCATTCATCGCATTTAACCTTCCATTGATAAGTAGTACGCTTTTGTTTCATTGTGCTTGATTCTACGAATGTCTTCTATTCGTGTCTCCACCTCTTCATATAATCCCTTGAGAGATGTTTTTTCATCTACAAGACTATGCCTTTCATCTTGATTTTTCAATAGTTTTGCAACCTCATTGGTTAAATTGCATAAAACGTTTGTAGAAATTGTTCGACCACTAGGTGCCAGATTACTTATAACCAATAAAAAGCCTTCTTCATTCTGCCCATACTGGATATAAAGCCCCGATTCTTCTATTATATAGAGGGGTTTAATCGGCGGTATCTTCAGCTGTTTTTCATATAATTGACGGGTTTTATCATCATAAGTCTCTAGCGTATCACTTGAAAAAATAAGTGACCCATAAAAACGATTCAACATTAAAAGTGTATATTTTTCACGTTCAGTCAAATCAATGCCTGCTCTCAACAAATGAACATCAGGATCATTGCCAAAAAAACGGCCATCCATATGACGTCGGTGAATGGTGCTCATCAATGCATTAAAGGTAGAAACTCTTTCCCTGTAATGTATTTTCGAAAGCTTAAAATCTTCAAAATAGGGGGCTACATCACTCGAAACACGACAATAATCTACCTTTCCAAAAGCACTGCCCAGTGGTACACCACAACCCAATATTTTGGTTTCAGGTAAAATGTCATGAAGAAAGTCCATGGCAAAGCTCATTAATTCTCCTCTTGATCGACCTGAATGTGGAACAGTGGCTACCCCATAAAGGAAGTCGAGCTTAACCATTTTGAATCCCCAAACTTCTGTCACTGTTTTGAAAACGTCTTTAAGGTAGGATTGAACTTCAGGCATTAGAATATTGAGGGCATAAAAGTCACCTGACCAAGCAGGATTCCAGCCCACTGCAACCGGTTTGCCTTTTGGATCTCTTACAATCCATTCTGGATGTTCTATAAATAAATGCGATTTTTTATCACACACAAAGGGCGCTAACCATAGGCCAGAAACATAGCCTTTTGCCTTAATGGCGTCTGCAATAACCTTTAATCCCCTTGGAAATTTATCATTAATCAACAACCAATCTCCCAAGGCCTCTTGGTACCCATCATCAATTTGAAAAATATCGCCCTGTGAATGAATGTTTGAATAAGATTCTAAATTATCAAGTATAATCATTTCATCAATATTCGTATAGTAATTGTACCAGCTCGTCCACCCATTTACTGGCTGTCCAGCAGGTCGTAAACTCGGCATAAAAGACCGATAGATATCAAACGCCTCTTCTTCCAACGCTTCAACTATTAATAACTGAATCACCTTATGGTCTCCCGGCTCAAAGACTTTGCCTTCAAAATCTTTTTTGAGATAACATATGCCTTGAGACAAACGTGGTGAAAAGAGGGAATAGCCTTCACTTTCGTCTATAGAAGCAAGTAGCGTGATTGCTTCTAGGGGCATTTGATTGGTCAAATAAGTATAATGAAAACTATGCGGGCGATCTTGTGGCACAAAGTCATAATCCCCATATTTATTCAGTTTAAAACGCTTGCCTAGCGGATTGAGTTTTTTTAAGGTTTCATCACTTTGCAAAAGGCGTGAAGTTGTCCATGTTTGATAGCCGTTGTAGAGATAGGCATCATACGCGGGTACTTCTAGTGTCAACTGAAAAAAATCAAAAGTAAGCGGTTGATCCACATGCATGTGAATTGAAAGCAAAGCACTATGTGCCGATACTTCATTGACTTCAATTTTATAGGTCAAATCTTTTCGCTCGAAAGTCTTTTCACTGATGTGATGATCCTCTTGAATCATTACTTGTTCGGCGATCCCATTGATTTGAAAATTCAACATTTTGGCTTTCGTTTTCATCATTATAATTGTGCCCCTTTCTCAATAAACTGCTTCATTTTATGATAATCCCTTTTAAAAATACCTGCATCCTCTAAAACGCACTCAAACTTTAGACCCATTTGATTTTTGAGGTAACCGTCTAAAGCCTTCTCGTCTTGTGGCACATTTTCTAAGTGATCTAACCAGTCCACATGTTTTTCAAGTGCTTGTGTCACTGTTTTTGTCGTCCCTTTTAAATAGGCTTTCATCTCTTCCATTTCTGCCTCAAGGCGTGCTGGCAGTACAGCCAGTCCCATCACTTCAATAAGACCGATATTTTCTTTTTTAATATGATGATGCTCACGGTGAGGATGAAAGATGCCTTCTGGATGTTCTGCATCGGTCCTATTGTTGCGAAGGGCTAGAAAAAGTTCATAACCCCTATTGGTTTTACGCATAATAGGTGTAATAGTATTGTGTCTTTCTTTCACCTTATCATGAACAGTATACGCCAACAAACCTACTGACTCATCTGAATAATTGATAAAGGCTTTTAATATATGATCTGCAAGGTCAATGATCTCTTGCTTATCCTGTCCCACTAATCTTAAAACAGATAGTGGCCATATTAAGCCTTCGATTTCAGTATGAGGGTAACGTTGGCTCACATGAGTAAAAGCAACGTCCGCCCGCATCATTGGCATCTCATAGTGTCCTCCCTGATAGTGGTCATGAGATAAAATAGAGCCCCCAACAATAGGTAAATCTGCATTGGAACCAATAAAGTAATGAGGTAAAAGATCGACAAAGTCTGCCAAACGGCAAAAGGTATCTTTTGAAATTTTCATTTCTCGATGGCTTTCACACAAGACAATCGCATGCTCATTATAGTAAACATAAGGCGAATATTGAAGAAACCATCGCTCAGATTGAAGTGTCATTGGAACAATGCGGTGATTATAACGTGACGGATGTGTTACTGTTCCCGAAAAACCAGCATTCTCTGCACAAAGTAAACACTTAGGATACTGACTTTGACTGGCATTTTTCATCATGGCTATTTCTTTAGGGTCTTTTTCTGGTTTTGAAAGGTTAATCGTCATATCTAAGTCGCCATATTCTGAAGGAGATTGCCATTTGAGATTCTTACTCACACGGTCACCACGGATATAAATCGACGCATTGGATAAATGATAAAAATAGGCAGTTGCCTTTTGCGGATCACTTTCTAAGAGGGTGTAAAAATGCTTTTCAAGTTCAGATTGCCGAGGCAAAAGATAAGACATAATCCGTGCCTTAAAGGCATCTACTTCATATAAATACGTTAAATGAAAGTCGGCCTTTTCTTGCCCTTTAACTGCTTCGACTAATTCATCCAATAGCTGATAAATATCCTCTATTTCAAGTTGCTCTGGGAAAGTAGCAGGAATTTCATCTGGTCCAATTTGCAGGTACTGGTAGAGGTCATTACGGACAACATAAGCATCTACTTCTCCTATCAAACCTTCTCTTAAACCATAGGCGATTAATGTTTCTATCAGTCTTAATCTCTTCATTTTATCCTACCTGCCCCTCCTGAAATTTTAGCAACATAAAAGGATGCCTCTAAACCCGTTTTTTCATGATAAAGTGGTCCTAGTATTTTTTCAAACGCATCAATTTCATCTTTATGAACAAGGGCAATCGCACAGCCACCAAAGCCGGCGCCTGTCATACGCGCTCCAATGACGCCCTTTACAGATCGACTGACTTCAACAATCACATCAAGTTCGTAACAACTCACTTCAAACTGATGCTTCAAAGACTCATGAGAAGCATACATCAGCTGCCCAAATTGCATTAAATTCCCTTCTGCCAATGCTTTCTGACTCAGCTTTGTTCTCTCATTTTCACATATAGCGTGATAAGCCCGTTTATAAACGGGAGTTTCTGTTAAAAGGTGTTCTACCTTTAAAAAATCAATGGGTGTTAAATCACATAAAGTGTGAACAGCCTGACTTGCATCACGCTCTTTGACGTCTTCTGCTTCTTTATCATCTTCTGCCTCTTTAATAATTTTAAGTGCTTTTTCACACTCTGCTCTTCGCTCATTATAAGCAGAATCCACCAACCCTCTTTTCTTATTACTATTGATAATCATCAACCGATAATCTTGGAGCAAGGCAGGAACCACTTCAAACGCCAACGTATTACAGTCCAATAAAATGGCTGAATTCGCTCGCCCTTGTGCAATGGAAAACTGATCCATAATCCCACACTTCACGCCATTGAATTCGTTTTCAGAGTGTTGACAAAGCAGGGCCATTTTACTACGATCCATGTTAAGCTGGTTCAATTCATCTAAAATAACCGCTGTTAAAACTTCAAGTGATGCCGATGAAGAAAGACCAGCGCCATTAGGCAAATCACCATTAAAAACAATATTATAACCTCTTTTTAAAGGGCCGTAGGTCTTCATTATCTCTAAAAAAACGCCCATCGGATAATTTCCCCAATCCGCCGAAGGGGTATATTCAATATGGTCTAGATCAAAAGTGATTAGGCCTTGCGCTTCAAAGTTCATAGAGACCATTGATACCTGACGATCTTGACGTTCACTTACAATGGCATACGTACCTAAACTAATCGCTGCAGGCAGAACCATGCCGCCGTTGTAATCAATATGTTCACCAATCAAATTAACCCGTCCAGGTGAAAAGAAATAGTGTCTCTTGTCAAGTTGGTTTAGACCTTCTTTTCCAAAATATTGATCAAAAAAACCATTCATTTGATGAATCATTTCATTCATTATTCAGCCTCCCTCTTTATCATTTCAACACCGTGCTTATCCTTTATAACCATGAGGATGACTTTGGTGCCATGCCCAAGCGTCACTTATAATCGTTTTAACATCTGTCTTTTGAGGCTTCCACCCTAAGAGACGCTTTGCCTTTTCAGAAGAAGCGATAAGCACTGCTGGATCACCTGCTCGTCGGTCTGCATCTACTTCAGGAATCTCATGTCCGGTTACTTGTCTCGCCACATCAATAATCTCTCTTACTGAGAAGCCTTCCCCGCTCCCTAAATTTAAGATATCGCTCTTGCCGCCTTTTTCTAAATAAGACACAGCCAATAGATGGGCATCAATCAAGTCAGAAACGTGAATATAGTCGCGGATACATGTGCCATCTTTAGTAGGATAGTCACTTCCAAATACAGAAATATGGGCTCTTTGGTCAAGGGGAACTTGTAAAACAAGCGGAATCAAGTGGGTTTCTGTCGTATGGGCCTCTCCTATTTGACCACTTTCATCAGCTCCCGCCACATTGAAATATCGCAATGAAACATACTGAATCCCATAAGCCGCATCTGCCCATTTGAACATTTTTTCCATCATGAGTTTAGATTCTCCATAAGGATTAGTCGGATGAGGTACATTTTCTTCGGTGATTGGAACGGTATCCGGTTCTCCATAAACAGCTGCAGTAGAAGAGAAAACAATACGTTTGACACCTTTTTCAGCCATGACTTTAAGCAGTACAATTGCCCCATAAACATTGTTATCAAAATATTTAAGGGGATTACCTACTGATTCACCTACCAAAGAATTGGCACAGAAATGAATCACAGTCTCTATCTCATGGGCATCAAATACTGCTTTTAATTTGGCTTCATCCCTTATATCCACATTGTAAAAAATAGCTTGGGGATCAACCGCATCCATATGTCCCGTTTCTAAACTGTCTACAACGACAACCTCTTTCCCCGCCTTAATCAGTTTTTTAACTGCATGACTCCCAATATAACCTGCACCACCTAATACTAAAATCATTTTATCCTCCTTCGCCTTGTGCTCACAGCTTTCATTTAGTCTGTCAGCCTTTGTTCATTGTCATTTTATTTTAATAACTCACCTTAGTCTTTTTGCTTTTTCTATACTGATTGGGGGATAACCCCACTTTTTTCTTAAACATCTTTGAAAACATCAATTGGTCTGGATAGCCCACGCGCATGGCAATACTCCCAATTCGATCTTCTGTCTCAACTAATTCTCGTTTAGCCATTGCTATCCGATAGTGAATCAAATAGTCTTGTGGTGACATATTAATACGTGCTTTGTAGATACTATAGAGATAACTCCGATTGACCCCCATTTTTTCAGAAAGATCACTAATGGATATTTTTTCAGCAAAGTGTGATTCAATATAAGCCATACTCTCTATAAAATAAATATCCACCATTCGCTCTTTTGTAACACGCATTTCACTTAATAAATCTTTCAGTATATCTGCTGAAATTCGCGAATCAATCCGCTCATGATTGTTTTTTTCCTCACTGATGGCAATCAATCGGGAAACATTGCCTCTTAAATCAAAATGGAAAATAGGACTTGATTCCATCAATGCTGCCTTTTTAAGTGCCATTTCCGCCTCTGCCCCGACAAAACCTATCCAAGCATACTGCCATGGCTCTTCTGAATCAGCTTGATAAAAAACAGGTTGATGTGGTTCTATTAAAAAACCCTGTCCCTGCTTTAAAGTCCATGTCCCATATTGATTTTGATAAGTTCCCTTACCGGATAGAACATAATGCAACAAATAAACGCCCCGTTCACTTGGCCCGAAAAAATGACTGGGCTCACAATGTTCCATCCCATAATAGGTAATATTTAAGACCGGTTTAACCTCTAATTGCCCCATAAGATTGCCTCCGACTTCATTTTAACATCAATTTTAGTAAATAAATAGTAAAACATAGGTAAATTTTTACCAACTTTGTTCACATAAAAAAACTGCGATAAAACGTCTTCTTTCCAACGTTATATCACAGTTACTCTTATAAAAAAATGTCTTAATGTTGACTACTTATCTTTTCAGTGAGATACTTCCAATACTTTTTAGGCATATGTGCCCTCTGACAAACTAAATTTTCTCGCTCTTTTATGGCAATATGTTGTGTATAGGATTGCCACATGGTTTGAAATGCTTTTTCTTTTTCTGAATAAACCAAAGTATCAAAAGCCCCTAGGGCTCTTATATAATATGTCTCTTTATCATAAAAGGCAGCAATCTGCCTCTTCTTATCGTGTATGACCCATAATTGGTCTCCTAAACGTTCTTTAAAGTGATCTGCCAGAAGACCTGTGATATTGTAGGTGGGTTCGTATTCTGCATAGAAAATGCCTGATTTTAATTCAGAGAATCTCAAGAGACCTGTCAGCAAATGTGTTTCCCGTGTGACCTTGCGATATTTTTGATAAAGCGCATAGATTGAAAGATCTGATAGGGCTTCCAAGGCTTTAGGCCCCATCTTATAAGCTCTTTTCAAGAAGCGAAACAAAACTGTTCCAAAATCATTGTCATCTGACAAAAAAGCAGTAACAACTGTTCTAAAACCGTCTGGCCCAAAATGCTCATAAATTGATTGAGCCACCTTATTTGCCTTTTCTTCATTTGTTTCAATTTCTACAGTTAATTGAAAGATGTCACTCTGATAATGTTCAAGTGCCAATAGTTGCCCTTCATCAAATCGTGCGCGGGCATAAAACATGGTATAAATACCTGTCAAAATGCCTTCCAATGTACCATCATGTAAATAAACCATTTTTCCACCTCATTACAAGAACAGTTTTCTTCTATAAATCCCTTGTGCCTATCGTCTTTAAGTCTTCCTAAAAGTCAAAAACTATTTGGAAGGTAATAAGGGCTGACTGGATTGTGCCACAAGAGGTTCAGTCTTTTTTAAGGGTGCTGATACTTGTGCAAACACCTCTTTATTGGTCTCAAAGAGACTTAATTGACTCTGATACCCTTTAGGGGGTTCTAACAAAACATGTCTAATGCGTTCAGGCTCTACATCACCAATGCCATAGTATTTTCCGGCCACGGTGATAAAATATTTGGCTCTTTTAAGCACAACGCCTAACCTTTTTAAATCTTCATAGTGCAAAGTATTGAGCCTTCTCGCTTTAACAATGCGCCTCGCCGAAATATTACCAATTCCAGGGATACGCAAGAGGGCTTTAAAAGAAACTTTATTGACCTCCATTGGGAAAAACTTCATATTGCGAAGTGCCCATTGAGCCTTGGGATCAACCCATAAATCTAAATTAGGGTCTTCATCTGTTAAAATTTCGTCCGCTTTAAAATCATAATAACGCAGTAACCAATCTGCTTGATAAAGTCTATGCTCACGTCCCAAGGGTGGTGCTTGTCGCTTTACAACCGCAGGATGATTACTCACAGGCACATAAGCCGAGTAATAAACTCTCTTCATATCAATCCGATTATACAGTGCTTCTGAAATTTTAATGATACTCTTATCTGATTCTCCAGTTGCACCAATAATCATCTGTGTGGACTGCCCTGCTGGAACAAAATCACTTTCACGTCTCTTTTTATAAGTCAATTCGCCATAGGCCTCTCTCTTTTCTTTAATAAGGAGCATGGGCTCTATCATCGCTTTCCGTTTTTTTTGAGGGGCTAACAAGCGTAAGCTTGAAGACTTAGGTAATTCGATATTAACACTCATACGATCGACGTATTTGCCTGCCTCTTCTATGAGGTAATCACTTGCTCCTGGAATTCCCTTGAGGTGAATATAACCATTAAAGCCTTCTTCTAGTCTTAAGCGTTTTACCACTTCGAGTAAACGCTCCATGGTATAATCTGGTGACCTCACCACACCTGAACTGAGAAACAAGCCTTCAATGTAATTTCTTCTATAAAAATTAATGGTCAAATCAATCACTTCTTGCGGTTCAAATTCTGCTCTTGGATAATCATTACTTGATCGGTTGACGCAATAAGCACAATCGTAAATACACTTGTTGGTCAGCAATATTTTGAGAAGGGAGATACAACGCCCATCGTCTGACCACGAATGACAGATTCCGGCTTTTGCCGCATTACCCAATTGTCCTTTTTGCGCTTGTCTTGTCGATCCACTTGAAGAACATGAGACATCATATTTTGCTGCATCTGCCAATATTTCTAATTTTTCAAGGGTTTTCATCTCGTCATCGCCTTTCCTTTCAAGTCTCGTATAGATTAATGCACCTCACCGACTCTGCCTTTATGTATCATAGAACATATGTTCTGTTTTTATTTTATCACATATTCTTTTGTCTGTATAGCCTTATTTACAAAAACACTGACCTCACATGATAAAAAAAAATCCCCAGTCCATCAATTGGACTAGGGTCATAACATTTTTATAAAAAGACGCGTCATCATCACTAAAGGATGCGTCTCAATCATTTGAATTAACAGTATGTTCTCTCTTATTGAAGTAAAGGATCAATCAACGGAATTACTTGATTTTCAATCCACTCTATACTATGGGTTACATTGGGTTTAAACGGTGCTAACAAGCTGATGACGAGATTCTTTTCTTCATTTACATAAAGAGTATTTCCTCCATCTCCTACCGCTGCATAAACCCCTTTTGAAGGGTCAATAACCCACCATAAATAACCGTATGAAAGACCTATAGCTTCCCATTGGCTGTGAACCTGCGTCATCCTGTGAAGCCACTGGGCAGATACCAACTGTTCACCTTTCCACATGCCATGATTCAAGATGAGTTTTCCGATTTTCATGAGGTCATTTGAATTTAAAAACAATCCCCATCCACCCGCTAATATACCTTGTGAATCACAAACCCATCCCCTTCTCGGCTGACCATTCATAAGTGCCAAATGGTCTTCTTTCGATTTTAAAATAATGGGGGTATCCACAGTGATTGCCATGGGGTCAAAAAGATTTTTTTGAGCAAAATTCAAAAGGGGTTGCCCAATTGCTCTTTCTAAAATACCTGACAAAATATGAGTGCTAATCATTGGGGAATAAAAAAACGTATGTGTCCGTGCCGTTCCTCCCAAATAAGACAAGGCCGATTCTAACCAATTGGCACTCATTAAAAAGGCTTCATACGGCTCTGCCTTATATTTGAAAGGGGCTGTCATCGTCAGCAAATCCTCTATTGTAATTGCCTTTGCCACTTCATTAGAATCCGTCAATGAATACTCTGGAAAAAACCGAAAGACTTTTTCATGGACACTTTTGATAAGTCCTTGATCCACGGCTATGCCCATAAGTAAGGCTAAAACACTTTTAGTAACTGAATAAATAAGATGTGATTGCCCTGTTTCATAAGCATTCTGGTGTATCTTAAAAAGAGGGTTATCCCCCTGCATGATTTCAAGACCATACGCATGGGGAAAGGTCTTCTTAAAGGCTCTATTTAATTGTAAATCAATATCTCTTTTCATTTCATTTCTCCTTAGTTTTAGACTGAAGGATATCCTTGAAAAAAGCATATATTGATTTAAAATTTTTATCAAGTGCCTTTTAAAAAATACATACTTATACAATTTATAAGGCACTCATCCCATCATAAAAGATTCATCTAAGCTATTCATACAATGACCCATTGGGTATAAAAAGGCTTTATTAACCTTTAATAATAAAAATAGTCCCCTTCAATATTTTTGTAAAAATCATCTGCCTTTGAAGAAAAAGGCCTATTATTAAAATACAGACACGACTCCACATTGTTTTCCCCTTCAAGGGCACGTTTAGCCGCTCTAAAACTTTCGTCTTTAGGCTCTAATGTGGGGAATGACTCCCAATGAGCAGGTGGAAATTGCCCACTGGCAAAGATGACATCGTAAACACTATTAGGGAAATTAGGACTCTTCACACGGTTTAATACAACATTGGCAACCGCTAATTTCTTATACTCCGATCCACCGCGTGCTTCAACATCCGCAATACGAGCAAGCCAAAGAACATCTTCATCCGTATAAGTAGGTTCTTCAATGGCTACCGCTTCTTTGTCAAATCGACTTGAAACAATATCGACTTTCAAATACTGTGAATCATAAGAATAAAATTCTGGTAAAAAGTCCATTAAAAACTCAAAAGGGACATAGCTGACACCGTTCACAACATAGGCGTCATAACCTGTATCAAAAGTTTCATTATTATAATAGCCTGTAGAATCATCTAAGGTAAAACTAATATAGTTGTCGCCATCTTTTATGGTCACTAAATTAGCATACTCCAACCACTCAACATCAAGACCTAAGGGGGTTAACAGTTGGGTTGGATTCACATACAAGACACCCTCTTTTAAATCAAAGGCATTATCAGTCTCCACCCCTTTACCGTTATAACTCAATGTAACTGCATCAGCAAAAGTAAAACTCTGAACCGACAATAACAAAATCATTAAAAGTGTTATCGTTATTTTCTTTATTTTACGCATTATATCCTCCATTTTCTCATTTGTTTTATATTATCATATGTCAGAAAAATGGCAAATAACAAACACATGTCTTTTTGATAACGCTTTCTTTACGAAGGTCCAAAGACTTCAAAACACCTAAGAACGCAAAGTGCACTCTCTCAAAAGACATTCAAAATCTCTTTCTCGACAGTGCACTTTTAATCATTTTTTATCTATTATTATTGGAAAATAGCTTATTCATGTGTGAAATAACGGATCCCTGCTTCAAATATGCGCATATCCTTTTCACCTATTATATTTTGGTAAAGTCCATCACCGATTCGCTCAATATGCCCCATCTTTCCAAAAATACGGCCATCTTCTGATGTAATGCCTTCGATGGCATCTACTGAACCATTGATATTAAACGCACCATCAGAAACCACATTACCCTCTAAATCCACATATTGTGTGGCAATCTGTCCCTTTTGACTAAGTTTTTCAATCCATTCAGCATTAGCATAAAAGCGACCTTCACCATGTGAAAAAGCAGTGTGATAAACATCATCTACAGTTGTATTTTGAAGCCACGGTGATAAATGACTCGCCACACGGACACCTGTCACTTTAGACACATGACGTCCAATATGGTTAAAGGTCAGTGTTGGTGAATCTGCATCAAGAGATCTGATTTCGCCATAAGGCAACAAGCCTAACTTAATCAGTGCTTGGAAGCCATTACAGATCCCAATCATGAGGCCATCTCTCTCATTTAAAAGTGCCATAACGGCTTTTGAAACTTTAGGATTTCTAAAAGCAGATGCGATAAATTTGCCTGAACCTTCTGGCTCATCCCCTGCACTAAAACCACCAGGGATTGCAATAATATTGGCTTCATTGATGCCTTTTACCATTTCATCTATTGAATTTTGAACCGCTTCTGCACTTAAGTTTTTGAAAACAAATGGTATAACCTCTCCACCTGATTTTTCAAAAGCTCTAGCAGTATCCCATTCACAGTTAGTCCCTGGGAAAGCTGGAATAAAGACTTTAGGTTTAGCCACTTTAACTTTTGAGCGTCTTATTCCCGAACCCGTATATGTGTGTTTTTTAACGCTTCGCTTTTCTTCATACTGGATAGGGAATATGGGATTGAGTTTGCTTTCCCATTGCTCACATGCTTTTGATAAATCAATTTTAATCTCATCTAATTGAATTACTGGCTCTTTAAGCGTTTCACCAATTAACTCAAAATCATCTTCTTTCACAAGTGTTTCAGCTACAGCAGGAGATACTTCTAAGAGCATTCCACCATAGTTGGCATCAAAGAGAGCCTTTGAATCTGTCATCGTCAGCTTGGCACCTATGCCATTGCCAAATGCCATTTTGGAAAGTGCCATAGCAATGCCACCATAACCGATCGCATAGGCAGAACAGATGTCTTGCCTTTGACTAAGGGTGTGTATTTTATCATAGCCTCTACAAAGTGATTCAATCTTAACCACTTCTGAAGCGTCTCTCACCGCTTTAAACCAGACAAGTTGATGACCTGCGGATTTGAGTTCAGGTGTTATAATATGGTTTATATTTTCTGTTGTCACTGCAAAAGCAATCAAAGTCGGTGGCACATTAATGTCTTTAAAAGTACCAGACATGGAGTCTTTTCCACCAATAGCTGCTGTTTCAAAAGCAGTCTGTGCAGCCGATGCACCAAGTAATGCCGCAAATGGTTTACCCCATTTACTTGCATCCTTACCCAATTTTTCAAAGTATTCTTGAAGTGACAATCTTACTTTTTTATAGTCTCCACCTGTTGCAACGATTTTGGCAATTGAGTCAACCACTGCATAGTAGCCCCCATGGAAAGGTGACCACTGACCTATCTTAGGATCATAACCGTAACTCATCATTGAAACGGAAGTGGTTTCTTTACCCAGCACTGGGAATTTAGCTACCATAGTCTGGATAGGTGTTTGTTGGAATTTACCACCAAATGGCATAAGGACTGTCCCTGCACCAATGGTATTATCAAAACGTTCTACGAGTCCTTTTTGCGAGGCAATATTAAGGTCTTCATAAAATGCCATCCATCGGTCTGTAAGACTTTGGTGAGTAGGAAGGGTCTTAACTTCTTCAAAGTAGCTTGCTTCACTTGGAGCTACCACTTTAACGTCCGCATGTCCTTTCACGCCATTGGTATCTAAAAAGGCTCTTGAGAGATTGAGAATTTCTTGCCCTTTCCATGACATTATCAAGCGACCATCCCCTGTAACTTCTGCCACTTTTTTCACTTCTAGGTTTTCACTGTGACAATAGTTTTCAAAAGCGTCTTGATCTCCTTTAGCGATAACTACTGCCATTCTTTCTTGAGATTCTGATATAGCCAGTTCCGTTCCATCTAAACCTTCATATTTTTTAGTTACTTTATCGAGATCAATGTGAAGACTTTCTGATAACTCTCCAATGGCAACAGAGACACCCCCTGCCCCAAAATCATTACAGCGTTTAATCATCTTTGAGAGTTCTGGTATTCTGAAAAGACGTTGAATTTTTCTTTCAACAGGTGCATTTCCCTTTTGGACTTCTGCCCCACAACTAGCGAGGCTGTCTTCATCATGTTCTTTTGAAGAACCTGTAGCACCACCGATACCATCACGACCAGTTCTCCCACCAACAAGTAGAATAATGTCTCCTTCTGCAGGTCTTTCACGTACGACATTTTCAGCAGGTGCCGCGCCAACCACTGCTCCTACTTCCATTCTTTTCGCCACAAAATGTGGATCATAAACTTCTGTCACCATTCCTGTTGCCAGCCCTATTTGATTACCATATGAGGAAAAACCAGCGGCTGCTTTTTGGGTAATCACCTTTTGAGGTAACTTTCCTTCAAGGGTTTGAGACATTGAAAGCGTTGGATCTGCTGCACCAGTAACACGCATAGCATGGTAAACATAACTTCTGCCTGATAGGGGGTCTCTAATTGCCCCTCCTAAACAAGTTGCTGCCCCACCAAAGGGTTCGATTTCTGTCGGATGGTTATGGGTTTCATTTTTAAACATCAATAGCCACGGTTGTTGCTGACCTTCTACATCTATATCTACTTTTAAACTACACGCATTAATTTCTTCTGAGACGTCTAAATCTTTAAGACCACCCTTTTTACGAAGAATTTTGGTATTAATCGTTGCAAGGTCCATTAGGGTCATGTCTTTTTCTCTATCGGCATAAACAAAAGCTCTATCTTCTTGATAGGCTTGATAAGCCTCTTTAATTGGTGCTGAATAAGCATTATCTTCAAATGTAACGTGGTCGAGAACCGTTGAAAAAGTCGTATGACGACAATGGTCTGACCAATAAGTATCAATCACTTTCAATTCAGTAAGGGTTGGATTACGCTTTTCTTCATCTTTAAAATAGGCTTTAACAAATTGAAGGTCTTCAAAAGTCATGGCAAATCCGATTTTGTCCCTATAAGCGGCAAGCGCCGTGTCATCCATGTCCACAAAACCTTCAACTGTTGGTACGCTTTCAGGCACCTCTAAAGACATTTTAATGGTTTCAGGAATTGCCATTGTGACTTCACTCGCTTCGACAGGATTAATCATGTATTTTTTAATTTTATCCATATCTTGTGAAGACAGTTCCCCTGTTAAAACGATTATTTTGGAACTAACAATATTAGTCCCTTCTTTAAGTGTAATAATCTCTGAACACTGAATAGCAGAATCCGCACGTTGGTCAAATTGCCCTGGAAGGTACTCTACTCTAAAGGCCTTTTCACCTTCTAAAAGCGTCAAGTTGCCTTGTGAAACAGTATCTACATTGGGTTCTGAAAGAACTGAATGCACAACGGTGTCAAGTGCTGTCTCATCAATCCCCTCTAAATCATAGCAATTAATCATTCTAAAACTTTCAAGACCTGTCATGCCTAAGGTTTTAATAAGATCTTCTTTCATACTAATGGCTTCTACATTAAAGCCTTCTTTTTTTTCAACGAGAATACGCGTTACCATAAGTCCTCCTCAGAGCTGTTTGTCTGTCCATATCATTCATCATTTTTAATGGAATCCCTCATGTGGTTTATTATTATAATTTTATTCTACCACCCTTCATAAGATAAGAAAAATGAATATAAATAATAAAAAGCATTAGCTCTACTAATAAGTAGTCCCTAATGCTTTCGTTTTACTCAAATGTCTCTAAAATTTTTTGTGAAATTTCTTCAATGGTTCCCTCTCTTAGCCCATAATAAACGCAACGACCCTCAATTTTTTTAGCTTCAATCAGTTTAGCCATCAAAAGTTTTTCAATATGATGGCTGATTGTCCCCTTGGTCAAACCCGTTTTTTCGCACAATTGTTTGGCAAATAAGGGTTCATTTTTCACACTGAGAAGAATGGCCATTTTAGACTCATCCGCTAAACACTTTAGTCGGAGTTTAAAAAGATCTTCATCTTGAAAAAGGAAACGATTGACGCCACCAATAAAGATTTTTAACTGGTTGTGTTCACGCTTTTCATCTTTTTCTTCAAAATGATAAGAAATACCAATATGATTCACTGATGCAATCAAATCAATATGGGGGTCTAGTGGCTCAAAAGAGGCCATATTAACGTAATCTAATTGCTTAAAGAAAGATTCAGAATCCTGTGAGGCTTCTTCAAAGAAGTCAGCAACAATTGACATTTCAAAGGCTAATGTCTTTTCTAGCTTCTTAAAATAAGGATAAAAAGCATCCAAGCATAAATCTAAGCGTCTCTTAATGGTGTCTAAATCTTGTTTTAAGGAGAGGAGCTTCTTATAGGTTAAAATCATATCCATAGATTGATTTTGAAAATCGTTTACCTTTTCTTTTACACTGGCTTCATCCTTTCCGTCTTTAATACCATACATGCCATTTAGTAAAGCCTCATAAAAGGTTTGAGCCGGCGTTTCCTTGATTTTGATAATCGCCGCTTCAATAGGTATCTCTAAATCCTCTTCAACTATGACAAATAATGCATGAGAAAGGGCAAACTCTTTAAAGAGTAATTTAATATCTTCATAGAGTAAAGTCGGTAATTGATTTCTCAGTTTTTCCACATTCTCAATGACTGGCCTTAAATCGAGTGGCGAACTCTTCTTCTGAATCTTTAGCAACATTTCATAGTTAGCCACCCCATCCATTAGGACGATAAATTCAAAAATCATACTGGTTTTAACTTTTATCTTGTACTGATTCATAAAAACCTCACACCTATTTTAATGAATACAGGTCAAAATAAGGCTTGTCTTGCAGCACTCTTAGACGTCTTGAACTGCCTTACTATGATCAACTGTATCTAATGTTTTATTGCTGTAAATTGACACTGCAAAAAGTATCAAAATAATACTTAATGATATGAGTATCATATAACTTTCAACATGATTTAGCAATACACCATAAGCTAGATAGGCAAGGGGAATAGCTGCTTGTGATAAGGCACCTAGCATGCCTAACATGCGGCCGCGATAGGATTCTTCAATACTCTTTTGAAGTAAAACATTTAAAGGCACATTCACGAGGATAACGACAACCCCCAATAAAACCATAATCACTGCATAATACCAATCAACAGATAAAACAAAGTTAAACATCGGTAAAACAGGAATCACCATCATCAAAATAAGAGCCGCAAATAGAAGCATAGATGTCCCAAAAATACGTTTTGAAAAAGAAAGATTAATCACACCTAATACGAGACTCATAATAAGTGCGCCAATTGGGAAAGCCCCCTCAATGAATCCCATAGAGGTTGAGGATAAATGATGAATCGTTATCAGATTATAAGGCAAGACTAATGACACTGCTGATAAGAAAATATTAATAAGTAAAGCGTAAATCGCCACTGTCATGAAGAGTTTATATCTCTTAGCGTATCTAAAACCATCTTTCATCTGTTCAAAGAATGCCACTTGCTGTCTCTCTTGATTTTTCAATTTAGAATTTAGGTCAAAATCAATGAAACATTCTGAAACTGCCGATCCTATAAAGGAAATGCCATTGACAATAAAGAACATTTCTGGACTTACCAAGGCATATAAAGCGCCTCCTAAAATAGGTGAAAAAATAGAAATAAAACTTTCAATGCCTTGAGACAATGAATTAATCTGGGTTAAATGCGCATCATCGACAATACTAGGATAAGCACTTGAATAAGCGGTGCTCAATATCGTAAATAATAAAGAAAGTACAAATGTTGAAAGATAAACTATCCAAAGGGAAATACCTTGTAACTGAATGATGGCAAACATTATCATCATAAAAATACCACTTAAAAAATCGGCTCCTACAACCATCCACTTTTTATTGACACGATCTGCAAGATTCCCTACAAAGGGGCTGAGAATAACAGAGGGGAGCACCGTTAAAATGAGGGTCATCGCAAAACTTTGACTGGACCCTGTTACACTTAAAATATAGAAACTCATGGCAAAACCAAAGAGTTTACTACCGATTTGAGAAATTCCCTTACCAAAAAGGGTTAACCACAAATTGCGTTTAATATGACCTATTTTAATTTCATTTTCTTTTTTTATTTCATTTTCTTGACTATCCATTTAGTCCTCCAATCATCTTTAAAATGCTTTGAGCTCATGATTAATATACCATGAATCAAAATTAAGTTCAATACGCATCAAACTATTATAGTTTGATTCTAATCAAATTTTAACTTTCTTTTACATTTAGAGTCTGTCGTTTAAAACTTAAATAAAAAAATCCTTTGAATTCAATCAATGTTTTTCACATCTTTGAGTTCAAAGGATTCTATTGTTTTTTAGATTTTTAATTATTGATTTAAGATGACCACTTTTAAATCTCTTGACCAATCAAAGGTCACGCCCAATTCTTTTTCCATCACGCTTTGCTCTAGATAAGATTTACCGTGATCTAACATCAACCCATTGTCTTGATTAATCGCCTTGAACTCATCTTCTTTGGTGAGTTCAACTTGATTGAGTAGGGTGTTCCACTTAACCTCATAGCCCAAATAAGTTGCTATGGATTTAAGGGGAAGTGACAGACCATTAACTTCATCTTCCATAATAGCTGTGTCTATTGAAATCACTTTGCCATCGCCATCATATAAGCTATAGTCTTCATGGCTCTCTAAATCTAAACTCAAAGGCAATAGCTTTTTGAAGTAAGCTTGATCATTTTGTAAGCTGTCTATACCATAATCAATTTTAAAGGCACGAACTTTATGGTTCCAGCGATCCACCACATAGAGGGTGTCATTAAGAGCTAATACACCTATAGGATTGTCTAAATCAAACGACTCATCAAGGTAGGTCACTACCTGTCCATCTTTTTTAAGGACACGGATACTATTATTCCAAGTATCCGCTATAAAGGCATTGCCGTGACTATCAAAAGTCATTGCTTTAGGAAAATTGAAACGTGCTACTAATGCTGAACCGTCTGCATTGCCACCTTCATAGTAACCATAGCTATCAGTGCTTCCTACATGGATTCCTGCCACAAGACTAATCACACCTTCGTGCACTTTTTTAATTTGATGATTACCACTATCTACAATGTAAAGGTCGCCAACGGCATCAAAAGTCACATCAGTGGGTTCGTTAAGCGTTGTAATCATACTTGAACCCGTCCATTTCAAACTAGAGACTTTCCCTTTTGAATCCACTACACGAATAAGGTTATTGAGTGTATCCGCTACATAGAGATTGCCATCTGGTCCAAAAGCAATACCTGACGGTGTATTAAAAGAGGCAAGACTTGCAAAACTATCGGAATGTCCGACATCACCACTCCCTGTAAATGTACTTACCATTCCCTCTTTAATCACACGAATCACTTGATTGCCTGTATCAGCAACATAAAGGGCTCCATCTGGTCCAAAAGCGATACCTCTCGGCCGATTAAATCTCGCTTCATCGGCTTTGCCATCGACATATCCAACAACAGGCAGACCATCTTTGCCAATTCCTTGTTCACCTCCAGCAAAAAGAGTCCATTTTCCGTCTTGATAAACCTTGATTTCATTGTTAAAGTTATCTGCCACATAAAGCGTTCCCCTTTTATCAAGGGTAATACCATAGGGCTGGTTCAGTGATCCAATCATTTCTTTTTCATCATTTATGAGATTCGATTCAGCCATTGCGATTGGCAATGCTACTATTACTAGCAACATCATCATCAGGCTGGTCAGTAGTTTTTTCATGTGCTTCCCCTTTTTTATTAATAAGTGACAGTAACAGTATGATCATTATCATATAATTGACTATAAATGGTTCGATATTGATTTAAACTAATAATCCCTTCAACACCTAATTCTAAAGACACTTCATTCATTGATGCTAATACGTCTAGTGGGATTCCCGGAACAGCTGTATAATCTCCGCCCGTATAAGTCAGTGATATATTACACGATTTTGAACACACTTCATCCGCACTAATGGCACCATAAGTAACTGCCCCTGGAATACCTGTAAAAGTCATATGAGTTTTCTCTCTCATAAAGCCACCTGCTTCAAAAGGTTGATCAAACTCCAAGTGTAAGCTTTCACATAACCCATCTTCATCCTTATCTACTAAAGTGGCTTCCTCTATTTGGGCTTTTGTAACAGGCTTAAAAGTATTGTCGCTTTCACTTAAATAATATTCATTCTCTAAATTGTTACTTATGCTGACTTTCCTGCCATATAGGTCGCCCATCAGATAAGAATTATTTTCAGAAAGGGAGAAAAAGTCGTCATCTCCTAAAAACAATTTGTCATTATTTTGTAGTGGATTAGTCAATGTACAAACACATTCAAGCTTTGCTCCCTTTTCTGTAGTAGTGTTAAAATCATTTAACACTACATTCACAATAGGATTCTCGTCAAAGGTTTCCACATCATTATCATTCCTAATCGAAAATAAGCGATTAGCATAAGAGGTATTATCTAATTCAGAATTTAACCAGTTTTGAAAATCTTCCAAATCAACTGATCTACTGCCTCCGTTACTATACAGACTTAAATAGTCATCAAAATATAAATCTACGATTACTTTATCAGAGGCTGAATCATCCTTTCTCGCCTCTAACGCAGTGATACTAGCTGGTTTTGTATCCATTTCAGTGCAAGGTAAGTAGTTTATTTTTAAACTTAGATCCTCATCCTCTTCTGATTCACGTCCTATATGTCTCACATTATTGTCTAAATCAGTCACTTGCACATCAGAATGAAATATAACCCTTAACATCGACTCATTATTTTCACTCCCTACAATCATATTAGGCAAATGTCTAACTAAATCTAAAGGCAGTCTGCTCAGGGTAAATCCATAAATTTCATTATTGTCATCCCTAAGCCATTCTTTTGTGCATTGACTTAAGTCATATTGACTTGAATCAACTGAACCAAAATCACCATTTATCGTTGTCTCTGGAGACACCAACTTCATATTTGATACAATATTTGAAATAGGTGTTGTGTCAGACGCTTTTAGGCTCTCAGAAAAGACCACTGTAATATTCTTTTCGCCTGTCGCTCCATCCCCAGATGCAACATCATTTGCTAAAGTATAAGACATGCTTTTCACTATAGGAGCAATTTTTTCGATACATGTAAACTTGCCAGTTTCATCATATTCAGTCCCATCCATAGCGACAACAGTTCCTTCTGAAATTTTAATTTCACCTTCTGGATGCGTTTCAAAAATAACATCTGGGTTATTTTCAAAAGTCGTACTCGGTTTTAAGCTGATATAAATAATATTGTCATTTTTTATATCTATATCTGGTGTATCCCCAAAATCATTAGGCCCCATCAGCGCCTCAGAATCGAAAATTAAATCAGAGATATTGCCGTCTTTATCATAGATACGGATAGGTACCGTATAATATCGATTATACTTAAAATCATCAATCGCTTGAGAAAAAGTCAATTTTAAGGCATCAAAGGGTTCATTATACTGTTTAATATTGATAATTTCTGCACTTAAAAGTCTAAAACCAGCAGGTGGCGTTGATGGTGTATCATTTCCACTATTATTGTTATTACTGCTATCATCATTGCTACTATCATCATTGCTGCTATTATTATCACCAATAGTAGGGGCTATCACATCGTCGTCATAATTTGCTTTTTCATCACGAGGATCTTGTTCTGCTTGTTCTTCTTTAGCTTTTTCTTTTTCCTTTTCTTCCTTAAGGGTATCCATCTGTTCAATATAGGTTTCATTGACGCCCTCTGGACTTTCTTCTATCGCTTCAAGGGTAAACAAATCCAGATCTTCTGGGGTGATTTTCTTCAAGGTATCATTTTGACTTGCTAATACTTGTAAATCAACGTCTTCAAGAGCTGTACCACCTTCAAGTGCCCGTTCAATTTCTCTCGCCATTTCTGACATCACTTCATCTGTAAAAGCAGCACGTTCATCTTTATGAATGAAAATTTCTGCATCATTTTTTTTCATCCCATCATTTTGGAGAGAAACCGTTCCCTCTAAAACGACAACCTCACTGGTCCCTTCATAGGCATCATTGCCAGAATCACTTTTTTCATCGCTAGTCTCGTTATCATCTGTTTTCTTATTCATCGTATATTTCACAACAAACTTTGTCCCTTTCGCCCCCATGACTGCTGTAGGCGTTTCAATAGTAAAAGAATCGTCTTTTTCTAAGGGTTTGGTAATCGACGCCCAAATTTTTCCTAAAAAAAGTTTAATCCCTGTATCCGTCCCTTCACTTTCACTTGAGATGAGTTCACTCAAGCTGAGGTAGGATTTTTCATCAACTTTTATATACTTATCATCGTCAATCTTTAAGGATAAGCTTGCGCCCTTACCTGTAATAATACGATCTCCATGTTCAAGTATCGTTCCTTTTTCAGGGGTAATTGATTTCTCTCCACCTGCCTTTAAAATAGAAACGGTTCCCGTGACACTTTCAACAGTTGCGGTATTATAATCCTTAGCAAAAACAAGGGGGGTATTGGATACCACCATCATGATGATGAGTATCATCACTGCAATTTTCCGACTCATGTGTATCTCCCTTCACATATATTCTTTTATTAACAAATGTCAATAACTTTTTTTACTATTATATCTTATTTTGATGTGTTTTAACAAAACTTTATTAAGCTTATTACTTCTCACAAAAAAATAGGAAAATTTTACTGTTCCTATTTTCCTTTATACAGGTAATTGATATAATATGCGTAAGCTCAACTGATACAAGGCATAAATAAGCTTGCTTATCTAAAAAATATATATAACCATAGGAGGAAGTATGCTTCCCGACTCCCAAAATCCAGTTAATTTCGAACTGTATAAAATATTTTATTATGCCGCTGACGAAATGAATTTTTCAAAAGCAGCTCAAAAGCTTCATGTTACTCAATCTGCTATTAGTCAAGCCATTAAATCACTAGAGTCTCAACTGGATGTCCACCTCTTTTTTAGACAAGGGCGTTCAATTAAACTCACCTTTGAAGGCGAAATCCTTTTTCAACATATTGAAAAAGCTTTTAATTTTATAAAATCAGCAGAGTCATCACTCGCCAGTATCAAATCTTTGGATGAAGGTACTATCTTTATAGGGGCTAGTGATACCATTACCCGTTATCTTCTCATGACGCCTATCAAACACTTTAACGAGCACTATCCCAAGGTTAAAATTTCAATTAACAATAGACCTTCTCCGCGTTCTGTTGAAAGACTTAGAAAAGGTGAAATTGATTTGGCGATTATCAACATTAATCCTCATATTAATTACGAAGGGCTCGCCATGTATCCTTTAAGTCAAATTGAAAATATTTTCATTGCTAGCACTTCTCTTTCCAAATTCTTAGACAATAGCAAACATCATCTGAGTGTCATCAATCAATATCCCATTATTTGTTTAGAAGAGAAGTCAACGACACGGAAAATTTTAGAACATTTTTATGAACAACATGGCGAAATTTTAAATCCTTCTTTTGAATTCGGTTCTCTCGACGTCATCATCAATGCTGTTAAATCTAACATGGGAATCGGATTTGTCACCAAAAATGCCATTCAAAACGAATTGGGTCAAGGGGCTATTAAAATTTTAGAAACCTTTGAAGTCATTCCTAAAACGGAAATCGGTATTTTAGTGAATAAAACGAAGCCGCTTTCTATAGCTGCACAGACGTTTTTAGATAATTTACTCAATATGAACTAATCAAAAAATATCAAGCTCATACTTATCAAGTACTTGTCGTTTGCTTTTCTTCCCTAGACTTATAGGAGGTGTCACATTGACCAAAGAAACACTACTAGAGTATATTAATGAGAAAGGCTATTTTTACCTTAATGAAGGTGATTTTGATGCGCATCTCTTTCACGAGGGAACTTACTATAAAAGCTATGAATTCCTAGGTGCACATCCCATTAACCGCTTTGACATTAAGGCTGTTCGCTTTGTCGTATGGGCTCCCCATGCGTCAAATGTTCATCTCATGGGCGATTTCAACGAATGGAATGAAAATAGTCTCCCGCTCCATCCCATAGGCACCAGTGGCTTATGGCAAATTTGTGTTGCTTCAGTCAAAATCTATGATCAATACAAATATGTTATTACCACCAAAGAGGGTCGAAAGCTTTACAAGGCTGATCCTTATGCTTTTCATGCAGAGGAACGCCCTGGAACAGCTTCAAAATTTTTTCCTATCACTGATTACGAATGGTCTGATAGCAAATGGTTAGACCAGCGTGCTGACAGTGAACTCTACAACCGTCCTATCTCTATTTATGAGGTGAATTTACTGTCTTGGCGACAAAAAGAAGAAGGCGTCCAATACAGTTACCATGACCTTGCCAATGAGCTAATCCCTTATGTCAAAGAGATGGGCTTTACCCATATTGAACTCATGCCTATTATGGAACATCCTTATGATGGGTCTTGGGGTTATCAAATTACGGGCTATTTTGCCCCTACTAGCCGTTTTGGAACACCAACTGACTTTATGCACTTTATTGATCGTTGTCATCAAGAAGGCATTGGAGTCATCCTCGACTGGGTTCCGGGACACTACTGTAAAGATGATCATGGCCTCTATCACTTTGATGGTGGGGCTGTCTTTGAATCTTCAGACTATGACCGTGCCCACAACGATCAATGGGGCACTATTAATTTTGACTATTCTAAACCAGAAGTTCAATCTTTCTTAATCTCTAATGCACTCTACTGGCATGATATATACCATGTAGACGGCCTTAGAATCGACGCCGTCGCTTATATGCTCTATCTAAATTTTGGCGGCAAAATCCTTAAAAATGAAAATGGTGGCGTTGAAAATTTAGAAGCCATCCACTTTATTAAAAAACTCAATCAAGTGATGAACGATTATTATCCCTATGCCTATATGATGGCCGAAGAATCCACTTCATGGCCAATGGTTTCAAAACCCGTATCAGAGGGAGGGCTGGGGTTCAACTATAAATGGAATATGGGTTGGATGAACGACATCTTAGAATACATGTCTCTCGACCCCATCTACAGGAAAGGCTTTCATAAAGCCCTTACTTTCTCAATTACTTATGCTTTTTCTGAACACTTTGTCCTGCCACTCAGTCATGACGAAGTGGTTCACGGCAAAAAATCACTTCTCAATAAAATGCCAGGAACCTATGAACAAAAGTTTGCAAACTTGCGTTTACTTTATGCCTATATGTATGCCCATCCTGGTAAAAAGCTCTTATTCATGGGGGGCGAATTTGGTCAATTCATCGAATGGAATGAGTGGCAAGCTCTAGACTGGCATCTCCTCAGTTATGAATCTCATTTCAAACTCAGCCAATTTGTCAAATCACTTAACCATTTTTATAAAAATACACCTTGTTTTTATGAAAGAGATGCCTCTTATGATGGGTATGAATGGATTGAGGTGGATAATGCCAACGAGAGTATTGTCTCTTTTGAACGCATCAACGCCAACGGAGAGCGTCTCATTTGTATTTTCAATTTTACACCTGTTCATAAAAAAGCCCACCCTATTGGAGTTACTGTTCCTGGTGACTATGAAGTTATCTTTGATACCAACGATGACCACTATGGCGGTGGCCGCAAACATTGGAAACGAACCTATGCTTCAACTGAAAAACTCATGCATCATCGTTACCATGCCATTACAATCGAACTTCCTGCTTTGGGCGGTTTGTTTATAAAACATAAGGAGGCAAAATAGTATGAAAAAAGGAAAAATGATTGCCATGCTACTGGCTGGTGGTCAAGGATCACGACTCAAACTCATGACACATAATAATGCCAAACCTGCTGTGCCTTTTGGTGGTAAATACCGCATTATTGATTTCCCCTTATCAAATTGCTCTAACTCGGGCATCTTTGATGTCGGCATATTAACACAATATAAACCCTATCAATTGAATTCACATATTGGAATAGGAAGCTCTTGGGACCTTGATAGACGTAACGGTGGTGTCCGTGTTCTCCCACCTTATATGACAGATAACGGTGGGCGTTGGTACAAAGGAACAGCCAATGCCATTTATGAAAATATTTATTTTATTGATGCACTTGACCCTGAATATGTCTTGATTCTCTCTGGGGACCACATCTACAAAATGGACTATTCACAAATGTTAGAAGCGCATCAAGCTCTCGGTGCTGATGCAACCCTGAGCGTTGTAGAAGTGCCTTGGGAAGAAACCCACCGGTTTGGAATTGTTATCACTGACGACCATGACCGCATCGTTGAGTTTCAAGAGAAACCCAAAGAGGCTAAAGCCAATTTGGCATCTATGGGCATCTACATTTTTAATTGGAAAAAACTAAGAGAGTATCTTATTGTAGATGAAGCTGACCCTGAATCTTCAAACGACTTTGGTCACAGCATTATCCCCCGTATGCAAAAGGATAATCTTGATCTTTTCGTTTATCGCTTTGATGGCTACTGGAAAGATGTTGGAACGATTAAGAGTTATTGGGAAGCCAATATGGACTTGCTTGATGATAGTAATACACTCGACTTATACGACCGTTCTTGGAAAATCTATTCTAAGAACCGTCACTTACCGCCTCATTTTGTCTCACCAGAGGCAACTGTTAAAAATGCGCTTATTAATGAAGGCTGTAAAATAGAAGGCTACCTTGAGCACACTGTACTCTTTAACGAAATTCATGTCGCTTTAGGTGCCAAAGTCGTTAACAGTGTCGTTTTATCGGGTGCTAAAATAGAAGAAGGTGCTGAAGTCTATAATGCCGTTATCATGGAAGATGTCGTTATCCATTCAGGTCAAAAAATCGGAAGTCCTGAAGACGATACGATCTATCTCGTGAGTAAAGATAAAATTTTGGAATCTTAAGGAGGTGCCCTATGAACAATTGTCTTGGAATCATTAATCTCAGCGAAATTGATACTAACTTTGGCGTTCTCTGTCAAAGCAGACCCATCTCTATGCTCCCTTTTGCAGGGCGTTACCGAATCATTGACTTTATGCTCTCAAACATGGTCAATAGTGGTATTAACGGCATTGGTGTCTTTACAGGCAACAAGGTCAGATCAATTATGGACCACCTCGGTTCAGGTAAACCTTGGGATTTAGATAGAAAACTTAACGGTCTCTTTCTCTTTACACCCACTTACGACTATACCTCAACCTATAAACGTATGGGCGATTTAGATCTTTTTTATCAAAATAATAGTTTTTTCAAACATGCTAAGCAAGAAAATTTATTCCTTGCTAAAAGCTACATGCTTTGTAATATAGATCTTTCAGCCGCTTATGATGACTTTGTAGAATCTGATGCTGACATCTCTATTATTTATAAACACGTCAATGACCCTGATAAAAAATTTATAGGTTGTGACAAACTCTATTTAGATGATAATAATGACTTTTTATCTGTTGGCACCAACCTAGGTAAAGAAAATGAATTCAATCTTTCGCTTGAAATGTATTTTATGAAAAAAGAGGTCTATTTTGATCTCCTATTTGATGCCATTGAACATGGCACGGCTAACTTTTTAAAACAAGCAGTCTTCAACAATTTACATCGCTACAAGGTTAGAACCTATGTCCATGATGGCTATGTCGCTTGTATTAACAATGTGAAAAACTATTTTGATGCTAACTTTGACATCCTCGATCCTCATATCTCAGAAGATCTTTTCTTTAGATATGGTCATATTTTTACAAAAGTCAAAGATGAACCCTCAACTTATTATCAAAAAAATGCCACTATTAAAAATTCATTTGTAGCCAATGGCTGTCAAATTGATGGTAACGTTGAAAATTCAATCCTCTTCCGTGGGGTTAAAGTCGGCAAAAATGCCACTATTAAAAATTCCATCGTCATGCAAAAATCAGATGTCGAAGAAAATACGGATTTACAATACGTTATCCTCGACAAACGGTCAAAAGTTGAAGAAGGCGTTAAGCTTTATGGTGATGCATCAAGCCCTTATATGGCGGGTAAACTCTCTGTCATTTCTAAGGGGGGTCAAATATGATAGACGTTATTTTTGTCGCTTCTGAAGCGGCACCTTTTGCCAAAACAGGAGGCCTTGCTGATGTAGCAGGGTCTCTTCCCAAAGCACTTAATCACTCACAAGCAGCCAAGGTCACTGTCTTTATGCCCCTACACGCTAAAATCACGCCAGAGTTTAGAGAAGAAATGACCTACATCGGCAATACTTTTGTTACCTTAGGCTGGCGAGAACAGTATGTCGGCATTATGACACTAGAGCGTGATGACGTCTGCTACTATTTTATTGATAACGAATATTATTTTAAACGCCACCAGCTCTATGGTGATGGTGACGATGCAGAACGCTACATTTTTTTCTCAAAAGCCGTTCTTGCTGCCATTAAGATGTTAGACCTTCACCCTGATATTATTCATACCAATGACTGGCACACTGCAGCCATTAATATTTTATTGGATCATTACAATCAATACGATGATTATTATAGAAACATCAAAACCGTTTTCACCATTCATAATCTTCGCTACCAAGGCGTCTTTGACCCCTTTGTTCTAGGCGACTTACTCAACCTGCCTATGGACTATTACCATGATGATGCCATTAAATTTTATGACAGCATTAATCTCTTAAAAGGGGGAATCGTCTATTCTGATGCCTTTACCACGGTTTCCAAAAGTTATGCCCATGAGATAACCTATCCTTATTTTGGTGAAAATCTTGAAGGGATTATCATGAAACACAAAGATAAACTTTATGGGATTGTTAATGGGATTGACTACGATGTTTATAATGCAAAAACAGATCCTAATATTCCCGTTCATTATGATATGCGTAGCCTCAAACGCAAACATGAGATTAAGATGCACCTTCAAATCAAATACGGTTTACCCGTTGACCCTGATATCCCTATGTTGGGGATTGTATCACGACTGGTGGATATGAAAGGGCTTGATCTAGTAGAACGCATTTTAGAAGAACTCTTAAGTCTTAATGTGCAACTGGTAGTTCTTGGCACTGGCGAAGACCAATATGAATCCCTCTTTAAAACCTTCCAGTATCGCCATCCTAATAAGCTAGCAGCCCGTATTTATTTCGACCAATATGAGTCACATGCCATTTATGCAGGCTCTGACATGTTTCTCATGCCTTCACTCTTTGAGCCCTGTGGTCTTGGTCAATTAATTGCCCTTAGATATGGTTCAATTCCTATTGTAAGACAAATTGGTGGCCTCAAAGACACCGTTATCCCTTTCAATAAATACACTGGCGAAGGCAATGGCTTTGGTTTTGTGAACTACAACGCTCATGAGCTTCTCTTCACCATCAAAGATGCTTTAAGTCTTTATGAAGATAAAAACACTTGGCAGTCCCTCATGAAACATGCCATGAAATCTGATCATAGCTGGAAATCTTCTTCCGAAGAATACTTGGCGGTTTATCGTCAAATATTGGGTATAAGTGAATAAAATCATGATAATAGAGAATCTGAGTATTCTCTTTTTTTAAGAAGAGGTGGCAAGATGAAACTAAGTGTAGACAATTTTAAAGAAGATTACATGGCTGCCATTAATGCATCAACAGCCAGGCGTCTTGAAGATACGAGTGTTCTTGAACAGTATAATGCTCTTGGACAGATGCTCAAAGATTATATTGGTGAACTGTGGTCTAAAACCAATACCAGTTATAGGGAGAATCAAGTTAAACAAGTCTACTATTTTTCTATGGAATTTTTAACTGGTAAATTTTTATCCAATAACCTCACCTATCTTGAACTTTACGATGTAGCCAAGAAAAGTTTGAGCGAATTAGGTGTTGATTTAGATGCTTTGATTGAATGTGAAGTAGATCAAGGTTTAGGCAATGGCGGTTTAGGCAGACTTGCGGCTTGCTTTATAGATGCTTTAAGTTCTACGGCACTCCCGGGTCATGGTTGTGGTATTCGATATAAAAATGGACTCTTTGAACAAAAAATCATTGATGGTTACCAAGTTGAATTTCCAGACCGTTGGCTGGTTAACAACAATGTTTGGGAATATAAACGTCCTAACAAGGCTGTAGAAGTGCGCTACAATGGTCGCATTGAAACCTTCATGGAAGATGACAAACTTAAATTTAAACATGTTGATTATGATGCGGTCCGCGCCGTGCCTTATGACACTCCTATTCTGGGATTTGAAAACGATACCGTCAACACCCTTCGCCTTTGGTCGGCAGAAGAAATTGAAGATATTTTTGACTTTCAAAACTTTTCCAAAGGAAATTACCTTAGTGCCTTTGAGAAAAAACACAATGTTGAAATCATCACCCAAATTCTTTATCCCAACGATGCTTATGATGAGGGCAAACTTCTCCGTCTAAAACAAGAGTATTTCTTTGTGTCTGCCGGTATTCAAAGTATTATTACCAGCTACAAGAAAATGAATCAGCCTATGAGCCAATTCAGCCATTATGTGGCTATCCATATTAATGACACGCACCCTGCCCTAGCTGTACCTGAATTAATGCGTATCCTCCTTGATGAAGAAGAACTGGACTGGGATACAGCATGGGAAATCACCACCCAAACGATTTCTTATACGAACCATACCATTATGGCGGAAGCTCTTGAAAAGTGGCAACTTTATATGCTTAAAGACCTCCTACCAAGAGTGACTATGATTATTGAAGAGATTAATCGCAGATACCTAGAAGATCTCGTTAATATTTATCACATACATGATCAAAACATTAGACATGATATGGCCATTATTGCCGATGGAATTGTTAAAATGGCTCATCTGGCTATTGTCGGTTCCTATAGTGTCAATGGGGTTGCCAAACTCCACACTGAAATTCTTAAGAATAGAGAACTTAAAAATTTCAATCACATTTATCCGCACAAATTCAATAATAAAACCAATGGGATTATGCACCGTCACTGGCTCCTTAATGCCAATCCCGGACTCACTCAATTGATTGAAAATACTATAGGTGACGAATTCAAAACCAATCCCATGGCTTTAAATCAATTGCTTCAATATAAAGAAGACCATGCTTTTATTGACGACCTTTATAAAATCAAGCATCATAATAAAGAAAAATTGGCTCAATATATTTTTAATACAACAGGGGTGAAAGTTAATAGTGCCTCTATATTTGACGTGCAAGCTAAACGTATCCATGAATATAAACGTCAACAACTTAATATTTTGCATGTCATGCACCTTTACAATCACCTTTTAGAAAATCCCAATTTAGATATTCCGCCACGTACCTTCATTTTTGCGGGAAAATCCGCACCAAGCTACTATGTTGCCAAACAAATTATTAAACTTATCAATACAGTGGCACAAGTTGTTAACAATGACAAACGTATCCGTGATAAAATTAAAGTAGTTTTCTTGCCTAATTACGGTGTTTCTTTAGCTAGCCGTATGATTCCTGCCGCTGATGTCAGTGAGCAAATTTCCACCGCTGGTAAGGAAGCTTCTGGAACAGGTAATATGAAATTTATGATGAATGGGGCAATCACCCTCGCTACACTCGATGGTGCCAATGTTGAAATTTTAAGAGAAGTGGGTGAAAATAATATGGTCCTCTTTGGCCTACGGGTTCAAGATGTCTATGATTACTACCAAACAGGAGACTACAATGCTTATGAAATCTACCATGATAACCCTGTGCTCAAAACGGTTGTCGATCAACTGGTTAATGGCTTCTTGCCAGCCGCCAAAGACGAATTTATTCCTATTGTTGACCGCCTGCTAAGATTTAACGATGAATATTTTGTCTTGAAAGATTTTGAAGACTATTGTGATGCTCAAGACCGTATCTCATTGTATTATCCTAACAAATACCACTGGGGCAAAATGTCTCTCGTCAACATCGCACATTCCGGTGTTTTTTCAGCCGATTATACTATTGACAAATATGCCAAAGAAATTTGGCACATTAAGTCACATCCTATGAAATAAAGTCATCACTCAATATCAAGATATTTATACACTTTCTTTTTAATTAATCATTTTACATTTATTCTATTAAGTCAGGTGAAATTATGAAAAACAATCATTATCCAGAAACAACAAGACAACTTGGAATCACTTATAGTCCTCAACAAACGACCTTTAGAGTGTGGAGTCCTCTTGAGAGACAAGTGGATTTGGCTATTTATCAAGATGCCCGTGAAATTTTTAGGACACTGTATCCTATGACTTATATTCCAGAAGAAGGTGTACACGAATTGACGCTTTCGGGTGACTTTCATGGCACTTTCTATACCTATATTATTGATAAAACAACAGAAGTTACAGATCCCTATGCCATCTCTGCAAACACTAATGGTACCCGTTCTGCTGTCATTGATCTCAATCAGACTCACCCTGAAGGGTGGGAAGACGACCACCGACTGGAGGGAACTCATCCTTGTGATGCCATCCTCTATGAGCTACACCTTAAGGATTTTACGGGGCTTGATAACTCTAATGCCGTTATGAAGGGAAAATACTTGGGTTTAAGTGAATCAGGGACGCTTTATCATGGGCTAAAAACAGGGCTTGACCATATTGAAGAACTTGGTGTTACCCATGTTCATCTCATGCCAGTCTATGACTTTATCACAGTTGATGAATCCCAAAATGCTGCTCCTGAATACAATTGGGGCTATGATCCAGAACACTACAATTGTCCCGAAGGAAGTTACTCAACAGATGCAGATGATCCCGTTGCACGTGTCAAAGAACTTAAAACTTTGGTCAAAGCACTTCATGACAAAGGCTTAAAAGTCGTATTAGACGTGGTCTATAATCATATGTATCGAGGGGGAGATACTAATTTTAATGTTCTTGCACCCAACTATTATTTCCGTATGACAGAGGACGGTCATTATTCTAATGGTTCTGGTTGTGGCAATGAATTTTGTTCAGAACACCCTATGGCACGAAAATTCATTATTGAATCACTTGTCTACTGGATGGAAGAATACCATATAGATGGCTTTAGATTTGATTTAATGTCTCTGATTGATTTAACAACAATCAAAGCGATACGAAAAGCCTTACCTGAGGAGGTTCTGATTTATGGTGAACCTTGGATGGGTGGCTTATCAACGCTTGACCATGATAATACCCTCCATAAAGGTGGACAGTGTGGACAGCACTTTGCCTTGTTTAACGATGACTTTAGAAACGCCATCAAAGGTGACAACGATGGGAACTCAAAAGGTTTTATACAAGGTAATCTTGATGAACGACACCAAGTTAAGACCGGTATTATGGGGTCTATTCCCTTCGATTCAAGTCATATTGGCTTTGCCTCTCAACCTGAAGAGACCATTAATTATTTCAATGCCCATGATAATCTTATTATTTACGATAAGATCGTCAAATCCATGCCTCATGCCAGTGAAGATACTCTTAAGAAAGTCAATAAGATGGCCTTTAACATTCTTTTACTTTCACAGGGTATTCCCTTCTTCCATGCAGGAAACGAATTCATGAGAGACAAAAAAGGGGAACATAACTCTTACAATGCATCTCTCGATATTAATGGGATTGACTGGTCACTCAAAGAAAAACATCTTGATTTTTTTAATTATGTTAAAGACCTTATTGAAATTAGAAAGCGCTATCCGCTATTCAGGTTACACGATGCTCAAGACATTAAAGACAAAGCCTATTTTATAGAGGACACGGAACATTTAGGTCATACTGAAAATGCCATTGCCTATAGTCTTCACAATACGGATCCTGCCTTTGAATATGACTGTCTTTTGGTCGTCCATAATGCACAAAACAAAGAATTATTATTATCTTTATCCGAACTCAGTTTACAACTTTGCCATCAATACAAAGTTGAACAATCCAAAATCAAAGAAGTGAATCCTCATTTATCTGATTTGAAAAAAGCGAGTCTTAGCAGTCCAAGTGATTTGATTCCATCACCCGAAAAAGCTTTTGATATTTATCAAATTTTGAGTGAAAAAGGACTAAGTATTCAGCCTCAAAAAATATCACCTGAAAATTATCACTTGATTAAAATTCCTGCTTTTACTTCTGCTGTATTTGAAATTAGACGTAAAAAATAGTCAATAGGAAGAAAACAAAAGCGCATGAAAGACTTTTCAGTCACTCATGCGCTTATCTTTTTAATGCACTTTTTTACTATTTTAGCCACAACTTGATGGCCCACCTAATTGTTCTGGATAGATACTATAACGATGACCTGTCCATTCTACTTTAATCGTTCCCATTGCATCATATACATACTTTTCCATTATGAAGGTTACACCATGAACCGTTTCAGAAATATCATCTTGCTTAAGCTGGTCTAGACCTAGACCAAATGTCGGCCCGCCTCAACCCATACCAGCAATATAAACCCGAATATTCTGTGGTTTATTTTCTTGCTGTTTTAAAACATCCTGAATTTGGTTGCATGTCTCTTCACTCACTCTAAAATACATGAGACTGCCTCCTTTTTCAAAACCCTAAAATAAATTTCGTCTTCAACCCCCTCTTGTAGGGGTGTTTTTATTATACCCTATTCCACTTCTTTCATCAATAAAATCAACACATCAAAAAATGTGTATAAAAAAAATCTGTACCTTAAAAAAAGGTACAGATTTGTGTCTCTTGATTAAATTATGTCATAAAGACTAGCCACAGCTAGAGCATGAACCACATGCAGATGGTTGAACATTAACTGGTTGAACAGAATATCCGTTTCCTACCCATTCTACTTTGATTTCGCCAACTGTATCATAAACAGATTTTTCTAAAATAAAGTTGATGCCGTCGATACTTTCTGTAATGTCTTCTTCATTAACATTATCAAGACCTAAACCAAAGCTAGGACCACTACAAGCCATACCAGCGATAAAGATTCTGATATTTTGTGGTTTGTCAGCTTGTGCTGATAAAACTTCTTTGATTTTTTCACAAGTTTCTGTATTAGTAGCAATATACATTTCGCTCACCTCCGTTATAGTGATATTATAGTATAATTCCGAGTAAATTAGTAGAGTTAATTAAAGATTTTAACGAATGTTTACAATTTGTTCAAAGTAGTTCGTTTAAGCCAAACTACTTTTGCCATACTTTAGCAAAAAAACGAATCACTACACGATAAAATGTCAGAATCACGAAAAACATCAGCCATTGTTCAATCAAAGAAAGTCCAAAAGACAAATAGTCATTGGTAACAAACGCTTCAAAGTGATAGCCCCCACCTGGAAGCAATAAAATTATCACTTGGTAAATCACTAATAAAACAGTCGCCATGAGGCTAAGTTGTCTCAAATCACCTTTATAACGTTTAAAATATTTTTCTATGTATGACAAAACAAAACCTCCTTATAAACAGTCCAAAATCATTTCGTTAAAATATCCCTATGTAAGATTGCTTTTCTATAGTTTAACATATTTATTTAACTTGTAAATCTGAAGCACTTGTATATCTAAAAAGTAAGGCTTGACATTGCCCTCCCTAAAGTGTCCTCCCAAGTCCAATCCAAAGCTGTCCCCTCTTCAAGCATTTACGAGACGACATGAAAAATAGAACAAGTCTCGCCACACAAACGCACTGTCTGAGCGAAGCGAGTTTGCGTTGGTGCAGAGACGGTTCGTTATTTTTCAGGAGTCGAGTAACCGTTTGAGGGGGACAGCTTTGGATTGGACTTGGGAGGACACATCACACGCACCGTCTGAGCGAAGTGAGTTTGCGTTGGTGCAATGAAAAAAGGATAGCTACGAATAGCTATCCTTTCATTTATATGCTCGATGAGAAGCATGTATTAATTTAGTTTTCATTAAACTCTTCTTTAACCACTTCAAGTACTTTTGCCACCACGTGGTGCATGTCATAATACTTGTATTCGGCTAAGCGACCACCAAAAATCGTATTCGTTTCTTGATCTGCAAGCTGACGGTATTTTTCATAAAGTGCTGCATTTGAGTCATTGTTAACAGGGTAATAAGGTTCATCCCCTTTTTGCCATGTCTTAGGATACTCTCTCGTAATAATCGTTGTAGGTTGAGTCCCATACTCAAAATATTTATGTTCTATAATACGGGTAAAGGGTACTTCATAAGCTGTGTAATTAATGACCGCATTCCCTTGATAATTAGGTATATCTAATTTTTCATCTTCAAATTTAAGACTTCTGTATTCTAATTCACCATAAGCATAATCAAAATATTCATCAATCATCCCTGTAAAGACAATTTTTTTAGCTTGTTTTTGAAGATTTACCTTATTCGCAAAGAAATCTACACCTAATTTTACATCTATGCCGTCAAGCATTTTCTCAACCATTTGAGTGTAACCACCAATTGGAATCCCTTGATAAAGATCATTAAAATAATTATTATCATAAGTGAGTCTTACTGGAAGTCGCTTGATAATAAAAGCAGGAAGTTCAGTTGCTTTTCTTCCCCATTGCTTTTCAGTATAGCCTTTAACCAATTTTTCGTAAATATCTCGGCCTACCAAACTGATTGCTTGCTCCTCAAGATTTTGAGGATCAGTAATTCCCGCTTCTTCAACTTGTTTCTTTATCATCGCTTCAGCTTCTTGTGGTGTTTTAATCCCCCACATCTTGCTAAAGGTATTCATGTTAAAGGGCAAATTATAGATTTCGTCTTTATAAATCGCCATAGGCGAATTGGTATACCGATTAAACGTCGCAAACTGGTTAACATAGTTCCACACTTCAAGATTAGATGTATGAAAAATATGAGCTCCATAGGCATGCACATTGATGCCTTCCTCTTGACGTGTATAAATATTGCCCGCAATGTGATTGCGGCGATCAATGACTAAGCATTTTAAACCTCTTTTGTTGGCTTCATAGGCAAATAAAGAACCAAATAAACCTGCTCCAACAATTAAATAATCATACATAGGGCCACCTCTAATTAAATCCAACGACTTTTTGAGACACTTTATAGCAAGCAATTGAGAGGCTTCTTCCAAAACGGCCTGGAAGATTAACGGTCATCCCCAGTAAGCCTTTCCTCAACTTCTTATAAAGTTTCATATCGTTTGCTTTAATAAAATCCCAAAGTACTTTTTTCTTTTGAAGATTTTCAAATGTCCCTGACTTAATTAACATAATAGATGAAACAACCGTCATAATTTCAAGATAATTAAACATATATTTACGCTGTTTATCATTCTTGACAAGTTTAAGTTCCGCTTGTTCAATCATAAGTTTATTAACTCTAATCTGTTGGTCAATGCGTTTTATCATCACACTCTCGTTTACCGATTGATCATCTCTACCAATAAAATATCGGTAAAAATTCACATTGAGATAATACATCGTATTGACATAAGGAAGTGGCAAGTAAACAAATAAATTATCTACATAAAACGTGTGTTTTGGAAGTTCTATTTTACACGCTCTTAAAACATCCATATTATAAATAACAGAATGCATCAAAATATATTGCCCTTTTCTAAAAGTACCAATGTCATCCCATCCAAAGATACGGTCTTGAGGCATAACATTGGTGTATTTCATTTTCATTTTACGTGTAGCACCTTGTTTTTCGTAAACAAAATTACAAACAAGCATGTCTACAGATTTCTCTGACATTGTAAATTTTTGAAGGGTATCTAGTACTTTTTTATAAGCATCTCTATCTACCCAGTCATCACTATCAACTACTTTAAAATATCGTCCTGTCGCATTTTTGATTCCCGCGTTTACTGCGCCGCCATGTCCTGCATTTTCTTGATGAATTGCTCTAACTATGCTAGGATATTTGGCTTCGTAGGCATCTGCAATTTCTTTTGTTCTATCTACCGAGCCATCATTGATAATTAATATCTCAACTTGTTCTCCACCGGGGAGAAGTGATTCAATACAATTTTCCATATATGCTTCTGAATTATAGCAAGGAATTGCAATCGATAATAATTTCATAATTCACGCTACCTTTTTAATCGTTTATTCTGCCTTTTCTGTTTCATCGTCTTTAAAGATTACTTTGAAAATCGGGAAAAATACCCAAAATGAAATGGCTGCATTAATGATCATGGTAATAAAGTCAGCAATCGTTTCACCTGTACCACCTAAGTTAAGGGTTTCCATGAAAAGATTATAAACAGGCGCTTTATATACACCTTGTAATGCTGCTGCACCAATTGAAATGATAATATAAGCAATCACATACCAAAATGCCGATTTCCAAACACTGTTGTTTGCTTTAAAGGTAATGTTTCTCTGTGCAAAGAAATTAATAATTTGTGCAATAGCCATTGTGATTTGAACTGCTAAGAAATAAGCAAGTCCACCACCGCCACCAGTGCCAATACTACCTGCTGGATAATTAAAAACATAATATTGACTACCATCTAAATTATGACCCACTGGGATCACTTGAAAAGCAGTTTGAACAAGGCCTGTATGCAAGAAAATTTCTTTTAGCACTGGCATAAGCACCATTTGAAGCACAGTTACACCATTACTCAACAAAAAGAATATCACAAATTGAGCCACATTGGGATGTTTTTCTTTAAAATTTTCCCAAAATTTAATCTTAATCTTACTTTTTTCCTTATTATTAGCTTCTGTATTCATTTAAGCGTCCTTTCTACCAACTTGTTTTTGGTGTTTCTTACCTTTAATAAGCAGGCTGATCCCTTTGAAAAAATGACCATTAACAATTAAGAGTAAGCCGTCTACCATTTCCATGGTAAGCGCACCTGCCGACATACGTGCCATTCCTCTAAAAGGCATATGGAACACTAACATTTCAAACGTATTCATCATTTTTTTATTATTAGTTAATTTAAAGAACTTATATGCAATATGAATTAAATGATAGGCAAAACGACCTACCCATCCTTTAGCATATGACATTTGCATTAACGTATCATTGTAACCTAAAGGTTTCTTTTTATCCCATTTGGCATCAGGAACGGGTCTTCCTAACAAGGTTTCATAAGCTGTTTGAGAGACATTAGCCACTTTACCTGTAAAGTAAGGTTCAAGAATCGCTTTATTCTCTTCATAAGGCGCAACATTTGTAGTGCCTTGTTTTTCAATGCTTTCATTAAGTTGAATATCCATTACATTTTTACCGATTTGAATATCGTATGCTCCCGCTTCAACTTCCCACTGATTGGTTTTAATATTAAAGTATCTAAAAGTTTTATCATCAAAAGGAATCGTCACTTCTTGAGCTTCCCCTGCCTTTAAGAATACTTTAACAAAACCTTTTAATTCACGTTTCGGTCTAAAGATTACATCAGATGATTTACTAACATAAAGTTGAGCCACTTCAGCCCCATCCACGGTTCCAATATTTTTAATAGTAAAGGTTGCACCTGATTCGGTTACTTTAAGATTACTATAGTCAAAGTCTGTGTAAGATAAACCATATCCAAAAGGATACTTCACAGGTACACCTGCTGTTGTGAAATAACGGTAACCAATATACAAACTTTCTCTATACTCAACACTGACTTCTTTACCAGGAAAATGTGAACTGCTTGCCACATCTTCATAAACCATTGGGTAAGTTTCAGCCAAACGACCACTTGGATTAATTTTACCTGTAATCACATTAAGTGCTGCTCTTGCGCCAGCTTGTCCGCTTAAATAACCATGTACAATGGCTTTTGCGCCTTCAGCCCAAGACATATCAACCACTGATCCACACGATAAAACAGCTACAATATTTTTATTGACTGCTTTTAAAGCATTAAAAACTTCAATTTGATTTTGTGGAATTTGAAGAGTGGTTCTATCAAGTCCCTCTGCTTCAGAATCTTCATCCAATCCCAGATAGAAAAGAACAATTTCTGCGTGCTTAGCAGCCTCAACAGCTTCATTAAGAAGGGCTGGTTTTGATTTTCCATAACGATCATACCCCTGTGCATACTTGGTTAAGCTTAATCCAGAATCCCCAAATACATCTAAGGTATTGTCCAGTTTGGTTGGATTTACAATAGAAGAACCTGCACCTTGGTAACGTGGAAATGATGCAAAATCTCCAATAACAGCTACCTTTTGACCTTGACTTAATGGGAGGATTTTATCCTCATTTTTAAGTAAGACAATTGATTGTTCTGCTACTTCTCTCGCCAGTTGATGGTGTGCGTTAACATCATACTTTTCTTGTCTGTTATCAATAGCTGACTGTGTATCAAATACAAGCGTTAAGAAACGGTCTAATGCTTCATCTACTAATTTTTCATCTAAAGAACCGTTTTTTACAGCCGCTACAATCTCTGCATCTGTATCCCCATGAGTGGTTGGCATTTCAAGTTCATTACTGCATTTAAGACCTGCCACACGATCATTTTCACCACCCCAATCAGTTACAACGACACCTTGATAGCCCCACTCACCTCTAAGTATATCTAGTAGTAAATGTTCATTTTCATTAGTATGTTTGCCGTTAAGCCTATTATATGATGTCATGATTGTTTTAGTGCCTGCTTCTTTAACAACGATTTCAAAAGCTGTTAAGTAGATTTCTCTCAGTGCACGCTCGTCAATAATGGTATCAATAACCATACGTCTTTCTTCTTGGTTATTGGCTGCAAAATGCTTAACACAAGCTGAAATCCCATTTGACTGAATTCCTTTGATAAATCTAGCTGCTATTTTACCTGCTAGATAAGGATCTTCCGCAAAATATTCAAAGTTACGGCCACAAAGAGGATTACGCTTCATATTGATTCCAGGGCCTAAGACCACGTTAACATCTTCTGAAATAGCTTCCTCTCCCAAAGCAATCCCAATACGTTCAGCAAGTTCTAAGTCCCAACTATTTGCTACAGTTGCAGCGGTTGGAAAACAAGTTGCAGGAACACTTGCATTAAGTCCCAAGTGATCCGCCGCTCCAGCTTGTTTCCTAATGCCATGAGGGCCATCTGATAAAAAGATTGAAGGAATATTCAAACGATCAATTCCCATTGTTTCCCAGAAATTTTTACCAGACAAAAGCGAAGCTTTTTCCTCAATTGTCATCTGTTTAATCAAATCTAAATTTTTCACAATACATCCTCATTCTCATCTTGTTATTTTTTTTGATTACTACAACAAACATCATAATATCATGTCAAAAGTCACACTGTGTATCAAAATACTGCTTTTTTTGTTACTATTTTATGATTATTTACATCCTTTTATTGGTATAAATAATTTTGTATAGTTCAATGAACACAATCGTAGTTTTTTGACAATATGGGTAATATTTTTATAAACTTTATCATATAACCATGATAATTTATTAAATGCTACAACTAATTATTCATTTAGATATGTTATGAGGAGGAGTTTTAGAATGGACCAAAACAAAAGTAAGTCTAAAATGAGCAACAAAAAGTTTAAACGCATCTGGTCAACCACACTTGTGGCTGTACTCATTATTGCACTCGCTTTAAATGTTGCACTCAATATTTTCAGCGGTCACGTTGACCTTTATCTCGGTCGTGGTGACATTGTAGTAACAAAAGCTGAAGGGACTGAAAACTGGGATAGTACCTACTATACAAGTGACTATGATTCAGACGAAGCACTTCAAGAAGCAGCCAATAATATGGTTGAAAAAATTGAAGGTGAAGGAATTGTTTTAATGAAAAACAACGGGGTCCTTCCACTTAATGCTTCATCGAATGTAACTGTTTTAGGTCGTGACGCGGCTGACCCTGTTTATGGGGGTTCAGGTTCTGGGGCTGTTGATTTAAGTTCAGTTATTGATTTTAAAACAGGACTTGAACAAGCGGGCTTTAATGTTAACAATACTGTTTTTGACTTATTAGTTTCTTATGCATCTTATAAAGAAGAACCTAATACAATGGGCGGTATGGATCGTAAATACGATCATCCTAAGGCTAATATCGTTATGGATAAGCCTGAAGAATCTCAATACTCTATTGGTGAAATGCCTGTAAGTGAATACACTGACAGCGCAAAAGCTACTTTTGCTGAATATAATGATGCTGCTGTTATCATGCTTGGCCGTGGTGGCGGTGAAGGTGGTGACCTTGCAAGAGATATGACAGGTTGGGATGACCACTATGAACCTGGTCAACACCAATTAGAACTTAACTATGATGAAAAACAATTAATTAAAATGGCTGAAGAGAATTTTGATAATGTGGTTGTTTTAATTAATGCAAGTACTCCAATGGAACTTGGTGTTCTTGAAAATGATGAAAATATCGATGCTATATTATGGGTTGGCTCTCCAGGTCAAACAGGTTTTAACGCTGTTGGTGATGTTTTAAGTGGTGCGATTACACCATCAGGACACACTGCTGATATTTACCCTTCTGACTTTACAAAAGATCCAACATTCGTAAACTTCGGAAACTACCAATACAGCAATATCAGTGCAGATAATGCTATGGGTGACGGTTTCTTTGTTCAATACGAAGAAGGCATCTACATTGGTTACAAATATTATGAAACAGCTGCTGTAGAAGGTTTCATTAATTATGATGATGCTGTTGTTTATCCATTTGGTTACGGCTTATCTTACACTAACTTTGCTTGGGAAGTTGAAGACCAACGTCTTGGTGATGTAGATGGTACAATTGATGTTGACGTCAAAGTAACTAATACAGGAGACACTTACGCAGGTAAAGATACTGTTCAACTTTATTATTCAGCACCTTATACAAAAGGTGGCATTGAAAAATCGTCTATCATTCTAGGTGATTTTGCTAAAACTGATTTATTAGCACCTGGTGAATCTCAAGTCGTTACATTAAGCTTAGCAGTTGAAGATATGGCTTCTTATGATTACAAAGACAATAAAGCTTATGTCTTAGACCAAGGAGATTATACAATTACGCTCCAAACAGATTCACACAATATTAAAGAAAATATTGCACCAATTAACTATAATGTTTCTAGTACTATCGTATATAATGGAGAAAACCACAGACAATCTGATAAGACTGCTGTGACAAACCAATTTGATGATATTTCTGCATTATTCAAAGATGAAGCACAAGAAGGTTATGTAAGAAACTTCTCAAGAGCAGATTTTGCAGGTACTTTCCCTACTGCTCCAACAGAAGCAGACTTCGTAGCTTCTGATGCAATCATTGAAGGGTTCGCTCCTTATGTGACTGCTGACCATGCAGATCCTAATGCTGTTGCACCAACATTTAATGCTTCAAATGGTTTAAGCTTAATTGACCTTCGTGGTAAAGATTATAATGATCCTGCTTGGAACCATTTACTTGACCAAATCACACCTGAAGAAATGATTACTGTTATTACTAACAGTGCTTATAACACAGCTGAAATGCCAAGCGTTAATAAACCGGCTACTGTTGATTTAGATGGTCCTGCTGGTATCAGTGCTTTCATGGGTGATACTCACGGAACAGCTTATCCATCAGAAGTGGTTATTGCTTCAACTTTCAGTAAAGACATCGCAAGACAAATGGGAGAAATGATTGGTAACGAATCATTACACCTTGGTGTTAATGGTTGGTATGCACCAGCAATGAATATTCACCGCTCTCAATTTGCAGGTAGAAATTTTGAATACTATTCTGAAGATCCTGTATTATCAGGTAAAATAGCTTCTGAAGTAGTATCTGGTGCTGCTGAAAAAGGTGTTTACTCATTTATCAAACACTTTGCTTTAAATGATCAAGAAACTAACCGTGTTAACAACGGGGTTGCTACTTGGGCAAATGAACAAGATATCAGAGAAACTTATTTAAAACCTTTCGAAATCGTTGTTAAAACTGCAACTCAAACACTTAAATATATTTCTGATGATCAAGGAACTGTTTCTGAAAAAGAAATGCCTGGAACAACAGCTGTAATGAGCTCATTTAACAGAATTGGTTCAACATGGGCTGGTGGTTCTTCAGCACTTCTTCAAAATGTTTTAAGAGATGAATGGGGATTCAGAGGCGCTGTAATCAGTGACTTTAACCTTTATGACTATATGTATGCTAACCAAGGTATCCACAATGGTACTGATTTCTACATTTCTTTCTCTTCAATGAAATCATTTGAAGATACAACAAATCCAAGTGTATTAAATGACTTTAGAAATTCAGCTCATAACTTGCTTTATACTGTAGCGAACTCTAATGCAATGAACAACATTGTACCTGGTACAACTATTAGCTACACTATGGCACCTTGGAGAAAAGTACTTTATATCGCTGATGTAGTAATTGCACTCTTCTTAATCTGCGGTTTTGCCTTTATGGTCAATAGAATTAAAAAGAATAAAGAAGCATAGACATCAATAATTCAATGATTCCAGAAATGATGTGATGAAATGAATGATACTCAATCGAAAAAAATCAACCTTTTAACAACAAAAGAAATTGATAAAGCCTACCATGTGGAGATTTTTCAAAACAGGGAGCAAAACAAGGCACGTCAACAGTATGCCCTTGAAAAAAAATATTATTCTTTTGTATCAAGAGGCGATAGCGAGGGCCTAGAAAAATTTCTGGACAGCCCTGAGTGGATTGCTTTCATTGAGCAAATGGGGAAACTTTCTCCTAACACATTTAAGCAGGAACTCTATGGTGCAATCATTGGAGTTGCACTTACCACTCGAGCAGCACTTGAAGGCGGACTCCCTGAGGATGAAGCCTTCACGCTCAGTGATATTTATATTCAGAAATATGATGAATGTCAATCCATTGACGAAATCAGAAAGTTACAAATGAGAGTTCCCTTTGATTTTGCCAGACGAGTTGCTAGTGAACATGCTAAATATGACCAAAGTGTTTCAGTCGCAACCAAATCGGCAATGGAATTTATTCTTAAAAATTTACACTATAACCTAACGCTTTCTGACATATCAGATCACGTGGGGCTAAGTGAAAATTACTTTTGTAGTCTATTTAAAAAAGAAACTGGTGAATCTGTAACGCGTTTTATTAATCAATCTAAGATAAAAGAAGCCGAAAATTTACTAAAGTACGCTTCATATTCGCTATTAGAAATCAGCCAATTTCTTGGTTTCTGTACTCAAAGTCATTTTTCACAGGTCTTTAAAAAATTTACAGGTATGACACCTGGGCAGTACAGAAAAAGTTATCAAAAAATATAATTAAATCCAACTATAATGCTATAAGCATTGTAAAACCCACTTAAAAAAGCGACCTTTCAGTTGAAGTTCTGAAGGGTCGCTTTATTGTTTAATACTTGTATTTTTCTGCCAAGGCATAGGATTTCACATACATAGATAACAAGGCTATACCTAATATAATGAGAAAGGCCACGAAGAAAACAAAAGTCCCATTTTGGGTCACATTTAAAAAAACAATTTCCATTAAGGCAATGACAAGATCAGCAATGCCTGCGAAGAGATACATCTTCAGTTGTTTTTCATAAAAGGCATGCTTAGACGCATTGTCTGTATAGATTTCAAAAGGTATGTCCGTCTTCACTTTTTCTAAATAGGCCCATCTAAACCACCTATCAGGGACATTAATCTCTTGTTCAGCCATGAAGTCACTGTAGTCATCAAACTCGCTCATGTCATCAAGTAAGTCAATTTTATAAACGTACTTTCCCGCCTCACAAGGTACAAAATGATAAAGGCCTAAAAAATAGCTTACAAAACGATATCCTTTATCAGACATCTTGTTAAGAAATAAGGCTTCTTTTTCTGGATCGGCGTAAATTCTATATTTTTTCATCTGAAATCACTCCTTTGCTATAAGTTAACCCATTGTTTAATAATTCTTTGAGTCTCTGATACTCACTATTTAAGGCCTCCATCCCTAGTGGTGTGATCTGATACTCTTTCTTTTTTCGAGAACTCTTATCGGCACTGATCAGACAGATATATCCCTTATCCAATAAGTTATTAATGGCCCCATATAAGGTGCCTGCACCAAGTTCAATTCTACCGTCTGTCATCTCATTGACTAACCCAATGACCCCATAACCATGATTGGGTTCAATAAAGGCTAGCAGTATGTAATAGATGGTTTCTGTTAAAGCTGTAAAGGATCCTTGTGGCATTTTCTACTTCCTTTCTAAATTCTATCTGCATCAAGTTCTCTGATGTTTCAGGTTCATTTTTACACTGGTGAAAACCACAATAAAAATGCCAACTAACATAGTTAATCCCAGTCCTCTCAATAGGATATCCAACTCCCGTCCACTTAACCTAATATATAGCATGAGCAGAAGACTGATTGCCAAAAAACATTTGCTCAATAAGTTGAGTCGTTTCACGATATATCACCTCCTGATATATTATGAATTTAATATATCACCGTACGATATATGTGTCAATCCCTTTTAGTATAAAATAAGGCCTTTATTTTAAAAAATAAAGGCCTGTTTTGATATTCTATATGAACTTTGAAATATCTTGATATTTACGGGTGATATGCGCCCTGATAAATTGATTAAATGCTTGAGCTTGCTCTGGGTTGATGACTGCCTTGGGTAATAAAACCGCTTGATTAGAAGTCACATAAATCATATAGAGTTTTCGACTTTCAACCAATTGATAAATCTGTTCATAAGGGATTTCACTTACTGCTTTGTGGCTCGGTGTGACAAAAACCAGTTTATCTGAACAGAAGTGAAGCGTCATTTCCGATGAAAATCGACCGGATAAATCTTCCTTAACAGCCTTCTTCTTGCGCATTTGTATCTTTAATAAAAATATCAATACCATCAATACAAAAATCACTAAACTTATTAAAAGATAAAAAGGCCAAAAAAGAATCTGATGACCCATGCCTAGAGCAAAAGTTACTAAAAGAGAAATACCATAAAGCATAATGGGAATCCGATAGTATCTAAAAAAACTGGCTACTATCAAGAAATGTTGATAGTTCTTAGCAGATAAAACCGTCTTAAAGGTATAAAGTGGATGGGTGTTCGGGGGCAAAGGGGGCAAGTTTTTGTGATGAATCACCCCTTCAACACTATTTTTTTCTATGGTTTCTGACATGCATATACTCCTTTATAAGTCCAATTCATAACGTCTGGCGAGTTTTAAAATTCCCCGCATCGCTAAATCGTGATGGGGAATCATTTGACATTCTGATTGGATTCTTCCTTTCATTTGTACATTTAAATAATGAATCCACTCAAAAGCTCTCCCAGAAATACTCACAGGTATCGAATCAATCATCAAGCACTCTTCAAGAGCACTTGTCATGTAGTGAAGTGTATCATCACACATTTGTTTGAAAAATTGTCCCAAATGAGAGTTATCGTATGTAAGTCCCTCTATTTTACCATATTGAGTCCCTTTTTTTATATCTAAATGCGCCATTGAAACTTCTAATAAGGGCAAATGAGGTTGAGGATAATGGGGTTGACTGAAAAGTTCTTTTTGAATCACTTCATCCATGATTGCGTAAGCTTCTTTTTCTGATATATGACTTTGAAAAAAAGACGAGCCGACTTGGTTAATACGATCAATCAGCCAATTAAAATTCTGGTGAGTCATTGGCTTTTTTGAAGCGATTAACCAGTGGTTATCAAAATAAGGAAAAACGTCATATAACTTCACCTCTCTACCTTCATTTAATTGTCCCATATTAGCCTCTGTCTCTATCTGATTTGATGTGCTTAGGCGTGCTGCAAGTCCCCCAGTCTCATCAAAAATAACCACCGCTTGGTCTGTCTGGTCAGTCAAAGACTCTACCATAGTAAAACACTTGATTTGTAGATGATTTAAGGGAATAAAAATGTCAATGCCCTCATATTGTCCCACCGGTAGGATCTCAACAGTTAGAGGTGGAAATTTCAAATGATCTAATCCCTTCTTTTTAAGCCCCTTTCGCGACCATTTTAATCGGTTAACATCAAAATAAGGCGACTGTGCTGCTACTGTTACATGGCTCTTAACCTGCCCTGTAAGGTGCCATACCACATAGTTCGCTAAAGAGAGATAGAACAGAGAATCGACTCTGCCAACCTCTTGTTTTATAAAGGCTCCCTTGTCATCTGTAAAAATAAAGGTGTCATCTTGAGAGATGATCCAAATGCCTTTGACAGCGTGTTTTACACGATAGGCTTCTATCAAATGCTTTATTTTTTTAATGAGGTATCGGACTGAATCCCCGTTTTCATTTGCCTTTTCAGAAAAATATTCAGTTAATACTGTTACTTGTTTGTGTTCTTTAAGCACATTCCCCTGTGTGTCTATCAAACACGATTTAATAAGTGTTTTACCTATCTCTATTCCTATGTATTGCCCCATTTTATCGCTCCTTTATATACAAATAACGCTATATGATGCAAGGCTTCCTTTATAACATTGTTAATATTTTATCATATAAAAACAATAAAAAATAGATGCTTTATCACTGAACTGCGCATCTATTTTTTATGATTGATGATGACCTTTAAAGTTTAGAATCTTCCGTGCCTATAATATCAATTTGAACTAAGGCTCCCACCTGACTGGTTTGGAACAATGCCTTTTGAGTCACTTGCCATAACCCCCTAATGGATGCTTGGATTTCTTCACTTAAATGTGACAAGCTTTTCTCTCCATTAACCCATTGAGAAACTGCTGAATCATAAGGAATCTGACCTGCATAGGGAATCGATTCTTCACGACAATAGGACTCAATCACTTGAGTTAAAGCTAAATTAATTGTCGCTTTATTGACACAAATCATTACTGGTAAATTGAAATTCTGTGCCGTAGCCACGACACGTTTCATGTCTGAAATACCCGATAGAGACGGCTCCGCAACAATAAGAACCAAGTCAACTCCTGCCATAGACGCCATTACTGGACATCCGATTCCCGGTGAACCATCTATGACCACTAACATCTGCTCATGGTCAATCGCTTGAGTTAATGATTTTAATTTTTCTTTAATATCAGTTACCAAAAGACCTGAATTGCCATAGCCCATTTTGAGTTGAGCTGTTACAAACTTAACCTCTTGATCCATCCATGACATTTTACCCGCTTCAAAAGCCTCCATACTGATGGCTTCAATGGGGCATAAGCGTTCACAAACGCCACAGCCTTCACAAGCATAAGGATTAATATGAGGCACATTGATAGCACCAAACCGACAATGGTCGGCACACACACCACAACCTATACACTTTTTTGAATCAATAACAGCTTTCTTCATCCCATAGAAAGAGTCTTCTTGTCTTTGACTCTCATCTATTTGATTTAATACATGAAGATTCGGCGCATCTACATCACAATCGGCATAATAAGAAAGGTTAGCCATTTTAATAAAGGCACTGGTCAAGGTGGTTTTACCTGTCCCTCCTTTACCACTAAGCATGAGTAATTGTTTCATCATATGCCTCCTCTATTTTGCCATATAAGGACTCAAATATTTCTTGATACGTTGGATCAAATTGAGCAATAATCTCTCCTTGAGATAGAAAACGCCCCAAACGCTCGTCAAAAGGAATCTTCATTAGAATCCTTATACCATTTTCCTGACAGAAAATAGTCGAAGGATCTAAATGGTCTCCTTCAAGTGCCTTATTAATCACAACGCCTACAGGTTTATGGAAACGCGTCGCCAATTCATACACCATCTTTAAATTATGAGCACCAAAGCGTGTAGGTTCAGCGACAATCACACAATAATCTGCCTCTTTAATACTTTCCATTGTCATGCATGCACTTCCAGGAGGGCAATCGACGACAACCGTATGATGGGATTGATTTTCAATCGCTTCAATTTGACGATACAGTTCAGCTATAATAGGGACGCCTGAAGCTTCTCCCAAATTCATTTCTCCCAATAATAATTGAGGATTTATGTCAGAATCAGTTGACTGATAGAATTTGCCTATTGGAACTTCAATTTCTTCAATCGCACCTGCTTCACAAAAAAGGGCGCATCCGCCACAGCTATGACATAAATCATCAAATACTTTCACTTGGTTCCCAATCATGGCTAAGGCATGAAAGTGACAAAAATCAATGCAAGTTCTGCATTGATTACACTTATTGGCATTGATTTGAGGAACTTTGACATTGACGGTCTGCTCTTTAAGCTGAGGGGTCATTTCAGAGAAAAACAACCCGCCGTTAGGCGCTTCGACATCACAGTCCACATAAAGACTTTTAGAAATGGCTGATGCAAGATTAACAGAAACAAAGGTTTTTCCCGTTCCGCCCTTGCCACTGAGAACTGCTATTTTCATTGGCGACCTCTATGTTGGTGTCCTTTATTGGCACTGGTTAGTGGCGAAAGTTCATGGCTTTGATAAGCCTTAATAAGTGACATTGCTTGTCCACTGGCTGCTTCATAAATCTCAATATTAGCCCCTCTTAAAACATCAAGGGCATTTTGACCACATCTAGGCACAAGAACTACATTTGAACCTTGATCAACGACCTTCTGTGCTGCGCTAATACCCGCTCCACCATGTTGACTCATGGCTGTATTTTCAATATAAGTTGCCTCTTCCGTTTCTGTATTAAACATCATAAAATAAGGTGCTCTACCAAATGAATGATAAAGGCTCGTTTGTGTATCTTTGGATGTAACCGGTAATGTAATAATCATAATAATCCTCCTCTATTAATAACATATGCTCTTTTCAACAACCTTATTGTATTCTCTTTTAGGGCATATGTCAATAATAAAGATAATCTTTATCTTCTATAAAAAAAGCTTAAGCAAGATTTAAACTTGCTTAAGCTTTTTACTCCAATATAATTGAACAATTCCGTTTGTTATATTTCGTCCTAATCTTCATCAAAATAATGATCCATAAAATGTTCTTTTTTCCCATCCTTTTTCCATCCTACAATAGTATTGAGATTCACATTATGGGCTGAAGCCATAATACACTTATCTACTTCAGGATGCGTTTCTTTTAAGCTTTTAATGAGTTCTTTCATTTCACGACGCTTACTCGATGTTTTCTTAGCAGCTACCATACAACCACAGTTCATTGGCATGAGGCCTGAATTTCTCGTGAAACGGATAATCTCTTCTTCTCTGACATAATACATGGGTCTAATTAACTCTAGTCCTTCGTAATTGTCACTGCGTAAACGCGGCATCATGGTTTGAGTCATCCCCGCATAAAATATATTCATCAACTGGGTTTCAATCACATCATCAAAGTGATGCCCCAAAGCCAACTTGTTACACCCTAATTCTTGGGCTTTTGAATAAAGAGCACCTCGTCTCATCTTCGCACATAAGTAGCAAGGATATTCACTTGATATTTCATCCACAATATTAAAAATACCAGAGTCATAATAGTGAATAGGGATGTTAAGATGCTGACAATTGTCTTTGAGTAATTTTTCATTGGTTTTATAGTAACCAGGATTCATGGCTAAAAATTCAAGTTCAAACTTAACTTGACCATGACGCTGGATTTCTTGTAATAACTTACATAAAAGAAGACTGTCCTTTCCACCAGACACGCCTACTGCAATTCGATCACCATCTTCTATTAAACTGAATTCTTTGACGGCTTTAATAAACTTTCGCCAGATGGGCTTTCTATATTTCGTAATAATACTACGCTCTATTTCTTCAACTGTTTTTAACGGCTCATCTGTTAAGATAATCTCACAGCCACTCCCCATTAATTTTTCTGACATTCTTATTCTCCTATTCTAAGGGCGTTTATACGCTCCCGTAACACAGATTAAATCCTATGTTTATCATCAATCACATTCAATAATCCCTTTTCAGTACCATTAACCTCATTATAATCGAATGAAATTATACTACAAATACAAGCATTTAGCAATTGACATAAAAAAAGAGGTACCTCCTTTGGCCCTCTTTTAAATCATATTGGGGTTTAATTACTAAATGATTAACGCTTTTATTCCTGAATTTGATATTGTCGTCGAAACTCGCTCGGTTTCATACGTCTTTGTTGAACAAAGTGTCTTCTAAAAGCCTTCACTGTATTGTAACCAACTGAAATCGCAATATCTGTGATATCCATATCCGATTCAATTAAGAGTTCTGATGCTTTGTTAATTCGAATCGTATTGAGAAATTCGTAGAAATTTTTTTGAACTTGCCCCAATAACATTCTGTTGATTTCATTAAAAGAGATATCGAATTCATTGGAGACGGACTGTATGGAAATATCTTCTGCATAGTTGCGAGAAATATATTCAATCACATGATATTCTTTCTTAGACTCTTCTACTTGACCAATGTGCATGGCTTTTCCATAGGTTTTTCTAAAGTGTCCAATTTTATCATCCATGCGTGATTCAAAAACTTTAGAAATATGCGCCGCATCCACATAACCTACAATAGAAGCCAATTCTTCAAGTGTAAAATCCGTATAGAGCAAATAATTTACGGTTTTCGTTACCCGCATTTCATTTAAAAGTTCACTAAAAGTTAAACCTGTCTTTTCAAAAATATATTTACTAATTGAAGACTTGCTCATATAAAACTGTTTAGCGAGTTTATCGAGGGTCATTCGGTCACCTAGATGCATCGAAATATATCTCAAAATGAGTGCACGTTTGTCTCCGGGCTCAGCCAGCACTTCTGGAATCATCCGCTGGTCATCAATCATGCGACAAAAGCTAATAATAAGTCTTGAAATCAGAGTACATACCATCATCTCATGGTAACTTTGAGGCTCAATATCTGTTAGCAAAGATTCAACACCTACTTCATCTTTAATGAGACCAAAAATGGAAGCTATCCCCTCAATTTGATCTTGTCTTAGAGTAATCACAGGTGTGATTTCCAATTTTTTTAAAATAGGCATTTCATCTTCATCTTCTGGAACAATAGCTTGAATCATCCCTGCCATCACATCATAGTTATATTTTACAATTTCATATTGAAGGGGGTCTTCTACTTCAACAACTTCTGTACAATCCCATGGCAAAATGGACAAAAGGCACCCTTCCTCAACTTCATAAAGCTCTGTATCCACTTTAAATTTGGCTTTTCCTTTTTTTATAAATAAGAATCTTGGACTTTGATGGTATAGTGGATTCGTTTTGTCTTCAATAACCTCATAATCAAAAGAACAAATCCTTTTAATATCAAGTTTTGAACAATATTGTGATTGAAATTCAGCTCTTTCTGTCATCTCTCTATCCTCTCTCAAGAAGGTATACATCTCATCATAATACTTTAAATGATTTAAAATTAGGCTTTATTTTTCCTAAAAAATTTATAGATTATGCCGCTCCTATTATGTCATAAAAAATGCTGCCGTTAAAGCAAGTTAACGACAGCATCAGGTTTTTTTAAGTGATGGGGTTATTTCAAAATAGGATGTGATAACTATCTAAGGCATTTGGGCTATTTCCTATGCTATAAGGTGATTGTCTATTTTTCTACAATCACTGTACCTGTTAAACCTTTTAATGCTTCGTCTGCTCTTTCTAAAGAACAAATCATTGATTTTTTACCTGCACCACTTTGAGCAAATTTCATTGCTGCTTTCACTTTAGGAAGCATACTGCCCGGTGCAAAATGACCTTCTTCGATATATTGCTCCGCTTCTTCGATCGTCATTTTATCTAGTAATTTTTGATTAGGTTGACCAAAATGAATGGCCACCTTGTCAACAGCTGTTAAAATAAGTAACATATCTGCTGAAACAAGTTCTGCCAATTTCTCTGCTGCAAGGTCTTTATCAACAACTGCTGGCACACCGTGGTAAGAACCACTTGCTTCTTTGACAACAGGAATGCCACCACCGCCGCCTGCGATAACAATATGTCCAGAATTGATAAGCGTATTGAGCGAAATACGTTCATAAATACTGACAGGGACTGGGGAAGCCACAACTCTTCTCCACCCTCTGCCTGCATCTTCAACATAAGTGTTACCTGATTCAGCCATAAGCTTCTTAGCAGTTGCTTCATCATAGTAAGATCCAATAGGCTTCGTTGGATTTTGGAACGCTGGATCATTCTCATCTACAATAACTTGTGTTAACATGGTAATCACGACTGGATTTTCAATCCCTCTTCTTACAAGTTCTTGGTCAACCGCTTGTTGTAAGTGATAACCAATGTATCCTTGGCTCATTGCTGTACACTCTGGGAAAGGCATTTCAGGGACTTCCCCCTGTTCGCTTGCTTTTTGGAAAGCAAGATTAATCATGCCAACTTGTGGACCATTACCATGGCAAACCACCACTTCATAGCCTGCAGTGACAATATTAACAACCGTTTGGGCAGTGATTTTTACTTTTTCAAGCTGTTCTGCAGGGGTTTTGCCAAGGGCATTCCCACCTAATGCAATAACGATTCTTTTCATTGGCTCCTCCGTTCTAACGTCCGATAGTTGCTACCATCACTGCTTTAATTGTATGCATACGGTTTTCAGCTTCATCAAATACTTTTGAAAAAGGTGCTCTGAAAACATCATCAGTTACTTCTCTCATGTCAATGCCAGCATCTTTTTGAGTTTGAGCCATAACGGTATCAAAATCATGGAAAGAAGGTAAGCAGTGTAAGAAAATAACATCTTCATTGTGAGTGGCTTCAACCATTTCCATTGTCACTTTGTAAGGTGTTAAAAGTTTTACTCTTGCTGGGATTTGGTCTTCTTCTCCCATGGATGCCCATACGTCAGTGTAGAGAACATCAGCACCTTCTAAACAATCAGGTGTGCTTGAAAGTTCAATTTTAGCACCTGTTACAGCTGCCACTTCATTGACTTTTTTGATGATGTCTTGGTCAACTTCTTTGATTAATTCGTCTGGACCATAAGCGACAAAATGCATACCCATTTTGGCACAACCGTACATCCATGCATAGCTCATATTGTTTCTCACATCACCACAGAATACCACTTTCACTTTATTAAGGGGTTTAGCAATATGTTCTTCAATAGTTAAAAGGTCAGCTAAGATTTGAGTAGGGTGATCAATGTCTGTAAGACCATTCCATACAGGGACACCTGAGTATTGAGCCAAATCTTCTACAACCTTTTGGTCATAGCCGCGGTATTCGATACCGTCAAAGAAACGTCCTAATACTTTTGCTGAATCTTCTACTGATTCTTTTTTACCAAATTGTGAGCTGTTTTTATCAAGGTAAGTCACATGACCGCCTTCATCTAAACAAGCCACTTCAAAAGCACATCTTGTTCTAGTTGATGTTTTTTCAAATAAAAGAACGATATTTTTACCTTTTAATGTTTCGCCATAGATGCCTGAACGTTTTTTAGCTTTAAGATCATGTGCAAGATCTAACATATATCTGATTTCTTCAGTTGTAAAATCCATTAATGTGAGGAAACTTCTTCCTTTTAAATTCACTGCCATTGGTTGTCTCTCCTTTTTCATATCACTATTAATTGATAAAGTTACTCTTGCAGGGGCTCTCAAATGTCTAGCCGATTTCCCGATAAGTCCCCCTACAAAAGCAAGCTTATTTTGATTGAGATGCCTATTCTCTTACGAGAGGCATACTCATACAACGAGGGCCCCCTCTTCCTCTTGATAATTCCGCACTTGGAATTTCAATGACGTTAAGGCCATTTTCTTTTAAAATGTTATTGGTAATGGTATTTCTTTCATAAGTCACAATCGTTCCTGGTGCAATACAAAGTGTATTTGACCCATCATTCCATTGTTCTCTTTCTGCTACGATTAAGTCGTCTCCGCCGCATTTAATAAGGGTTATATCATCAAGTTCTAAATAAGTTTTAAGAACATGTTCTAAGTTATCTTCAATTTTCTTAACCGTAATTGAATCTTTTGCTTTGCCTTTTTTGATTTCGTAAACCACGAGTGGTCCTAAAATACCTGGATGCACTGTAAATTTATCAACATCAATTTGAGTAAATACAGTATCTAGGTGCATAAAAGCTCTTGAAACTGGAATGTCAAAAGCTAAAACAGTATCAATACTTGATGCTTCGTTTTCAAAGATATTTCTAGCCAATAATTCTACCGCATCTGCTTCGGAACGTTGTGAAACACCTACAGCTAATACTTTATCATTGAGATTTAAGATATCGCCGCCTTCAACATGGAAAGGATTATATCTTGAATAATATTCAGTGACATCATGATTATAATCAGGATGATATTTGAAGATAAATTCACCATAAATTGTTTCTCTATTTCTCGTTTGAGAATACATTCTATTAATGCTCACCCCATTACCAATACAAGCAAATGGATCTCTTGTAAAGTAAAGGTTTGGCATTGGATCAATAACGAGTTTAGATGATGTACTCATAAGGTCAATTAAAGAATCTTCTTGGTTATAATCAAGTTCCCTTAATACGATTCCTTCCATTGATTTTTCAACCATGGCTTTTTTGTTGTCATTGTAAGACATCATTAAGTCCCATACCTTTTGTTTGTACTTTTCAGTTCTAATACCCGCTTCTTGAATCCATTGATGTAAGAATTCATCTCTGATTTCATCACTAAGATCAAGCACTTCTGCCATTAAATCTACAAGGTATACAACTTCAATTCCATTGTCTCTTAAAGCTTTTGCAAATGCATCATGTTCTTGTTGTGCCACTTTAAGGAAAGGAATATCATCAAACAACAATCGATCTAAAGTATTAGGTGTTAAATTTTCTAACTCTTTCCCTGGACGATGAAGTAAGACTTTTTTTAAGGGTCTTATTTCACTCTTCACGTTGATAACCATCAAGCTGCCTCCCTAACTCTATTGATATATTTGTTTCATGCGCATGTGTTTTTTTACACTCTCATCATATCTAAAAATAACCCTCAATGTACGAATAATCATTCTTGATTTCTTGTATTATTCTCGGTTCTTATATTATTGTTTTTTTATAACTTTATTGGTAATTTCCCACCCTGTGAGTATGATTATTCTTTTTTAAGAATATATCTCTCAAGAAGCAGTCAAAAGCCTAAAGCCCCACTTTAACCCCTCTCTAACAAAAATACATAAAAAAAAGGACTATTTGTCCCTTTTTCAATACATTATATGCTAGAAAAGTTGAAAGAACTGGATTCTCTCTCAATTTTAAATTAAAAAAGCACCTCCTATTTCATACAATAGAAAGTGCCGCCCTATACATTGTTTTTTCGATATGCTTTTAAAGAATGGTATAAACTTCATAGTCTTATACGGTTATGAATAAGAGACTTAAACAGTACTTAATGTCCTATTATATAAAAAAAGAACCCTCAAAAGGGTTCCTTTCTCAATCGCTTAACTTAATTGATAGATTCAATCTCTTTACATTGCGATTTGTCCATTTACTAACATAAAGATTGAAACAATTGCACCTACAAGAATAAGTGCCGCCACGATCCATTCTTTTTGGCTTAAAACTTTTTCAACACCAATTTCTTTTCTCGCTTTAATGTAGAAGTAGAAACCAATAATATAGACAGTAAAGCAGAGTAACAAGTATTCAATGCCTGAAGCATAGATTGCCCATAAGAAGAAGAGTGTTCCAATAAGACCGATTGCAAATTGTTTCCAATCTTTTTCTTTGTAAGAAAATTTCATTTGATACATGGTCACCATAATCCAAGCAATGAAGATTGCCGCTGTACAAAGTGAATACGCGAAGTTGTACGCTTTTTCTGTAAAGAGTAATGTAAAGATGAAAAGTTGTGTTAAAACAGTCATAAATACCAATGAATAAGTTGGTGATCCAAATTTATTGACTTCACCAAATTTTTTCGGCAATAAGTTTCTTTTTGCCATAAGCAAAGTAGTTTCCGCTGGAAGCATTGTCCAAGATAACCAGCAACCAAAGATAGAAATAATAAGACCAATATTGATCATCACAGCACCCCAAGGGCCTACTAATTCTTGGAGGATATAAGCCATTGAAGGTTGACCCAAACCAACGATAGTATCTCTGTCTAAAAGGCCATAAGGTAATAAAGAAATAAGAATATAGATGACTAATAATCCAATTAAACCAAGCACTGTTGACTTCGCTGCTACTGCTTTAGATTGAGCACGGTCAGCCATCATTGCTGCCCCTTCAATCCCAACAAATACCCACATTAAAACCATCATGGTATTTTTGATTTGACCAAAGACATCACTGAATTCAAAATGACCTGATACAGTTCCCCAGAAGTTTGCTGAGAACATATCCGCTTTAAAGAAGATAATAGCTGCAATCGTAAAGATAAGAAGAGGAACTAATTTACAAACTGTAATAATCGTATTAAGCACTGCAGCACTTTCGACCCCTTTATTAACCACAAAACACATGAACCATAAAATGACACTGGCAATAATAATAGATAATAAATTTTGTCCCCCTGCCAAAGCAGGAATAAAATAACCCATGGCACTCATCATCATTGTGGCAAAGGCAACGTTTCCAAGCCATGCTGATAGCCAGTAGCCCCAACCACTAATAAAACCACCGAAGGGGCCAAATCCTGCTTCTGCGTAACTGAATACACCGCTAAGATCTGGACGTTTTGCTATTAAGTTGGTAAATGAAAGACATAACATTAATACACCTAAACCGACAATAATCCAAGCAATAATCGCTGCCCCTGGACTTGCACTTCCTGCCATGTCTGTTGAAATACCGAAGATTCCACTACCGATTGATGAACTGATTACCATCGCAACGAGGGCTGCGACGCCTAATTTTTTTGCATCATCTGACATATCTAAGACCGTCCTCTCATAAATGTTTTTTCTTTGTTGTACCCCTCTTAAACACGCTCCCCGATCATACAGTACTTATCTGCACCTTTGCTCACCATACACTCTTATTTTTTCCCCTGAGCACTCTTGCATCTTAAATGTTGTAGATTGATGTCATTTTTAACGTGTTCACACTTTGATACAATCAATTTCTCTTTTATTATATTGAAAGACGCGATTCGATGGCGGTCAAAAAAAAATCATTTTTTTGTATTATGACTTAGCTTTAGCTGTATAAAAATGTTCAATTCATGAATACATTTTCATTGAACAGCCCTCAAAATCTACAATTCATACTTATTTGTTAAATGAATAACAAGATAGAAAGAATAATATATACAAGAAAAGCCCCGTGTGATAGCCTTTTTTTAATCGTGTTCTTTCGCTAAAAGTGGTAAAATAGTCATGTTATCAACCCTAAAACAAGGTTTAAAAGGAAGGTTAATTATGAAACAGAAGTCAATATACATAAGACTATTACTGACATTAGCAAGTTTAGTGCTTCTATTAAGTGCCTGTGGTCAAACCGATCAAACAAGTCCAGAAGCCTCACCTGATTCTCCAAGTACCCCACCTATAGAAAGTAACGAAAATGAGGGCGAGAATAGCGACCGAGTTAATATACAGGACTCTGACAAAGAATCTGACTCTCAAGCTCAAAGCAACGCCCTAACCCCTTTAGAAATAGGCAGCATTGTACCCGAGAGTTCAACAAGACGCATTGAGAGTACAGATGTATGGGGCTATGACCACTCATTGTTGCAATTAGCAGTCAATGAAATTTATGCCCGTCATGGCTATGTTTTTCAAAAGGATTACCTCAACGACTATTTTAGTCATCAAGCTTGGTATCACCCTTCTGACAACTTTAGCGAAGCAGACCTAAGTGATATCGAAAAGGACAATATTGCCTTTTTAAAGAACCACTCTCCTGAAAAAAGCCTGACTACTATCAGCATTGATACCAATGGGGACGGTATAGTAGAAAGATTCGATGTCTCACAAGATCTTTACGCTCGAACTGATTACGGCCAAGGTTACGTTGCTGATCTCGACTCATATGATTATGCCGGTAGTCTTATCACAGACCTCGATATCAACGATGGCAAAATGGAAATCATCGCTTATGACAACGGCCCAAGTGCCGACTTCACCTTGGACATATTAAGTCCGATTGATGAAGACCATTTTAAAGAAATTCAAAAATTTACAAGTCAATATTATGACCACCAATCAAGTGGGGATGGGCAAGTCACTTTTGAATTATTTGATCAAATGGTCTATGCGACAGCTGATTATACCTATCGTGATGGTCAATTTACACAGGGAACTATCCACTATCCAGTCTTTACAATTGCCCAAGCCACAGATACCTTTAATGTGGGAGACCACGTCATTTTTAAAGGGACTGGTTTTAATGTAGATTATTCTGAACCTTTTTATACCCTTAAACTCATTAATTCTGAAAACTCAAATCAAGTAGAAAACTTTGAGTTTGGAGATGATTTTACTGCCTATATTGAATTTTTATCTTCTACACTTGAAGAAATTGGATATATGTATTACGGCGACTAATCAGACATGACTTTAGTCTTGCGAATAGTCCAACACATGTACTAGACCTTAAAGCGGATTATTAACAATTCGTAAATTCTCCCCTGATTGTTGCTTTAAATGCTCACTTTTCGTGTATCATTGAATATATTCCAAATGACATTAAACTGCTATTGAGCAATGATAGCAATAGACTTACTAAGGAGGAAATATATTGTTAGCACACAAAATAAAACAGGTATTAATGGTTACTATGGCCATTGGGCTTGTCGGACTCGCTACGGGTTGTCAAGCGGATTCAACAAACAATCAAGTTCAATCAAGTCATTCTGCCTCCCAGGCTTCATCCACTAAAGATGATAGTCCTTCCGAAATAGAAAATTCAAATCCAGATGCTACTGATGATGAAGAATCCCTTTATGGTGATGACTTTGTTCTCTATGATGAAGATGGAAATCCTATTGATGAAAGCAATCTTGGACAAGATAATGCAATTGATCCTAATACTGAAAGCAATCTTGACGATACTAATGGCTCTTATGACGGCTCCGTCTATCACAATGACTATTATGACTTTTCATTAGTCATTCCTAATAATTGGTATGATCAAGAAGGTGAAGCCCTAGCTAAAAGTGACAATGTGCCTTTTCCAATCGTTTTAGGCTATGCAGAAGACCCTTCAGATGTGATTAGCTATTTAAGCAACTTCTTTGATTGGTCCATGACGAGTCCCGTAGAGGGCGTTGAAGATCAGGCGATGATTGACCAAATGATTGCTACATTTAAACAGGTCACTTATGATGGCCTTATTGATGAAGGCCTCGACGGCTCCACGACCAAAGAATATGAAGAAAACGATGAAACTTTTGCTGATGGTCTCAAAGGCAAAGTAGCAACCGTTACCACAAAAAATGAAAATGGAACTGGCTATGCGACCATGTATCTTGTGGTTTTACCCTCTCATGACATTGTCTCTGTGACGGCACTTTACGATAACCCTGCAGCTGGTGATAGCATCATGACGATGCTTAACAGCATCAATGTTAATGACTAAACCTCATCTCTCATGCTTTTATTGACCATCACTATGCTCTATGAAAATAAAAACAAACATATGAAAAAAGCGAGTATCTCCCAGAAGGTACTCGCTTTTTTTATAATTCCTGCAAATTATGCGTCCAAATCAACCAGTTTTTCTATACATACTGTCACACTTGACATGGCATGATAAACTATAGGTCTAGATTTTTTATCGAGGGCAATAGCTCATATTAAAAACGAACAGACAATAATCAGGGGGAAACATGATTAGCAAATTTAAAAGCGCACTACACTTTCTATGGCATATTTTATCCATTCTACTCATTCTATTAGCACTGGCTATCACTGCAATGGGCCCACTTGCTCATTCTCTAGGCGAAAAAATAGTCATTCCAAGTGAAGTGGGCATTACTGATGACCAGATTGAAGTCGCTCAATCTAATAGCCTTTCTTTAGCAGAGACCATCGAATCAGAAGGAATTGTTCTTCTTCAAAATCAAGATAAAACCTTACCTCTCGATGCAAGTACGCAAACGGTCAACGTTTTTGGATGGTCTTCTACCCAATGGCTCTACGGCGGTTCAGGATCAGGACAGGTCAGGCAAGGTCAAGTTGACTTCTTGGAAGCCTTATCAGCCTCCGGAATCGACTACAATCAAGAGCTCACTCAAATGTATCGTGATTTTCAGCCTATAAGACCCTATTATGATACTGGAGCTATGAAATCAACTGCAGATACTTTTTCAAGACTTTATGAACCTTCAATCACTGACCCCAACTATTATACGCCATCCCTTCTCAAGCACGCTCAAACTTTTTCTGACACCGCCATTGTTGTCCTCGGCAGAGTTTCCGGGGAAAGTCTAGATACACCCAAAATCCAATATAAAATAATTCAAAATCAAGGGCCCCTCTTAGAAGATGACTCCAGAGATTATCTGTCCATCTCAACTGAAGAAGAAGCCCTTTTAAAATATGTAGCCAATACTTATCAAAAGGTCATCGTCATTATTAACGCAACCAATACCATGACCCTCGGTCAAATTGAGACAATCCCTAATATTGATGCTTGTTTAATCGTAGGGACAACGGGGACTGAAGCTTCAAAAGCAATTGTCGATGTGCTCTATGGCAAAGTCAACCCCAGTGGTCGTTTAACCGATACTTATGCCTATTCACTGGATTCCGCCCCTTCTTACACCCATTTTGGTATAGGGGGGCAAGGACATTACACTAATGGCAAGGGCTACTACCCCGCCAATGGTACTATTGACGGCGATACAGGTCTAAATGCCCCTTATGAGGCTGTTTCTTACACTGACTATGTTGAACATATTTACGTGGGCTACCGCTGGTATGAAACTGCCGATGTAGAAGGCTTTTGGAATGGTGTCGATAATCCCTATGGCAAGGGTTATGACGGCATTGTTCAATTTCCATTTGGTTATGGGCTCTCTTATACCTCTTTTGATTGGGAAATCACAGCCAATCACATAACGCAAAATATCACCGATAAAGAAGACCTTCGTAAAGCCAGCATTAGTCTTGACGTCAAAGTCACTAATACTGGTCAAATTGCTGGCAAAGATGTCGTTGAACTCTATCTGACACCGCCTTATACCCAGGGACAAATCGAAAAATCATCAACACTCTTAGTTGCCTTTAATAAAACAAAACTTTTGCAAGCAGGTGAAAGTCAAACTCTTACACTGACTCTTAAAATAGAAGACTTGGCATCATATGACGCTTATGATAAGAATCAAAATGGTTTTAAAGGTTATGAAATTGAAGCTGGTGATTATATTTTCTCACTTAAAACAGATGCCCATCATTTGAAAACAATGCAGGGAGACAATCAAGTTACCTTCAGTCTTCAAGAAACAATCCGCTGTGACACTAACTTATCTACGGGTTCTCCTGTTCATAATCTCTTCACAGGATCTGATGCAGTCGATGGTATTAGCATAGATGGCAAAGATGAAAATAGTCCTATCACCTATCTTTCTCGTTCTGACTTTGAAAGCACTTATCCTTCTCAATTAGGCGAAAATCGTCCTATGACGCCTGACTTGATTAACACCAATCTTTACAGTCGTCAAAAGGCCAAGGCAGATGATTTAGCTTACAGCGGTCATCTTTCAAGTTCATCAGTGACTGACCAGAAGCCAATCGTCTTTGGACAAGATAATGACCTGTCTTTAATGGATGAAAAGGGTCAATTGACTCAACTCGCGCTAAGCCTTGGACGTCATTATGATGACCCCCTCTGGGATCAATTACTTGATCAGGTGACTCAAAAAGAAATGAAGAACTTAGTCCTCCATGCTTATGTGGGAACAGAGCCTATCGCCTCTATTGATAAGCCCTTTCTTAAAGACTTAGACGGTCCTTCTCAATTTGGCAGTTACACCATCAGCGTTCTCGGCATTGGTTTTCCCAATCCAACAACCCTTGGTCAAACTTGGAACACTAAATTAGCCTATGCTTTTGGGCAAGCCATTGCTGGTGAAGCCAACGCCTATGGTTTTGATGGTTGGTATGCCCCGTCAGCCAATCTTCATCGGTCACCTATGGGGGGACGGAATTATGAATACTACTCTGAAGATCCTTATCTCTCTGGAATCATGGCTTCTGGCACAATCAATGGTTCGCTAGATTTAGGTGTCTATGTCTATATGAAACACTTTATTGTCTATGAACAAGATACCAATCGAGATGGTCTCTATACTTGGCTAACTGAACAATCTCTCAGAGAACTCTACGCTAAACCTTTTAAAATGGCCATTGACCAAGCTAAACTCACTGGCCTCATGTCCTCTTATAATCGTCTTGGCGCAATTTGGGCAGGGGGAAGTCGTGGATTACTGACTGGGCTTTTAAGAGATGAATGGGGTTTTAAAGGAAGTGTCATTACTGATTTTAGTGACCACCATGCTTATATGAATATGGATCAGGCAATTAGAGCAGGTGGCAATCTATGGATGGATGGCACAATCAATGTTGGTCATTTTCAATTTGACACTGACTCACACTATTTTAATCAAAGCCTAAGACAGGCTACTAAAGGTACCCTCTACATGTGGCTCAATGCGAGGACACGCAATATAGACTTTGCTAAGAAATACGGGAAAGCCTACCTCAAACCAATAGCCAAACCCCATACACTGCCTTTAATCCCTCTGCTCATTGGATTCATTGACTTATTAGTGATACTTCATACATGCCTTTGGATTAAGGCGATAATAAAAAAGAAAAGGCTTCATTAACATGAAAAACCCCACCAGTCTCTTTCATAAAGTATACTGGTGGGGTTCTTACTATACTATTTTTCACTTCTAACGTCGTGTTATTCATTCGCTTTTTTTTAAACTTCTAAGCTATTTTCCCATTTTTTTAAAAGACGATTTAATTGATTAACGTCCTCAAAAGATAAATGTTTCAGTAGTTCTTGTTCTAAAGCGACATGCGTCTTAACAGCTTGGTTGACGAGTGTTTCCCCTTGATTCGTGAGCTTGACGTCCACTGCTCGCTTATCTTCCTTATCAAACTGCCTTTTAACTAATCCTTTCTTTTCTAAAGTATTGATGCGATTAGTCATAGCACCGGAGGTAATCATCAGGGACTGGTATAATTCAGTTGGCTTTAAGACATAGGGGTGACCAGACCGTCTCAAAGTCGCCAACACATCAAATTCCCCTTGATTGATTCCATAAGTGGCAAAGTGCTGATTCATTGCCTTTTCAGTATATATCATTATCCTTTTCAATCGTCCAAGCACAGCCATTGCATCTGTTTCAAGATTAGGCATTTCTACTTGCCACTGTGCGACGATATGTTCTACATTATCTTTTTTCATACCCTTATATTAGCATGTTTATTGACATTTTTCAAGTATCTTAACGTTAAGATACTTGACAGATTGCCTTCTATATGTCACACTTATAGTCCAAACTATCTTAACGTTAAGATAGTTTTTGAAACGCTCATGCACTGTGACTATAAAGACTGAATTTTACAACCAAGCATCAGTCATGACTCACAAAAGAAAGGATCAGCTATGAATACTTTAAAAAACACCTTACTCACACTGATTGCCCCACTTTTATGGGGTTCAACTTACATGATAACAGCCCTCTTTATTCCCATTAATCGTCCTATTTTTGTGGCATTAATGAGAGGTCTTCCCATTGGACTCATTTTGTTGCTCTATTACCGGAAATGGCCTCAAAAACAATGGCTCCTAAAGACCTTTATCCTCGGCACCTTAAATATTGGTGGTTTCTTCCTGTTTCTATTTATTGCAGCCTACCGATTACCCGGTGGTATCGCAGCAGTTCTTGGAAGTGTTCAACCCCTTTTCGTTATATTGCTCAGCTGGCTCATTCTCAAAGAGCGTCCACAAAAACGCTCAGTCCTTGCCGCCCTCATGGTTATTACAGGGGTTACTTTGCTCATTTCAACACCGAGTATAGAGCTTGACTCTATAGGCATCCTAGCCGCTTTTCTAGGTGCACTCACCATGGCTCTAGGCGTTGTTCTGACTAAATATTGGGGAAAACCAAAAGAAGTTTCACCCATGAATTTTACCGCTTGGCAACTCTTTTTTGGGAGTCTTATTCTCATACCACTTACTTTCTTCATTGAAAATGACCTGCCTTTACTCACTTTCAACAATTGGATAGGGCTCGTGATTCTCGGTATTTTTAATACCGGCATTGCCTATTTCCTATGGTTTAGGGGCATTGAAAAACTCTCACCTACAAAAGTTACCCTATTGTCGCCTATTAACCCCATTGTTGCCTTTATTTTGGGATACATTGTCTTTCATCAAACCGTTAATCCCTTGCAACTCATAGGTGTAAGTATTATCATCGTCAGTTTGATATTTTCTCAAAAGCGGCAATAAAAGCGTATATTTATCAAAGACGTTCTATAAGCGATAGTCTATAACCTTAAAATCCTTGTTACCTTCAGATAGTCGATAATCCATCGAATCTAAATAGCAACATTTTCTATTAATACGGATACACTCTACATCTGAATCAAAAATAAAATGGATGGTATCAATCCTACTTTCAACAAGTGGGGCTTGTGATTGCTTTTTAACTTCAATTGACAAAAGACTTTGTCCCTCCGTATGAGAAAAGGATTCAAATATTAACTCAATACGATTGCCCAAGTCGTCTTCAAAAATATAAGGCGATTGGGGCCATCCTGTTATTCTAAAACAAAGTGATTCATAGCGATTAAGTTGATGAGTCACTTTTTCTCCCCATTTTAAATCATGATTAAGATGGAGCGGGATAACTGAATCCGATTTAATAAAAAGTGGGATTTCTTCTAGTTGAGCAGTAACAGTTTGCCAGCAAGGCCCAATTAGAGTGTCTCCGGTAAAAAACGACATCCACTTTCCTTCTGGAAAATAGACTGATCGACTTGTATGCCCTTCATAAATAATAGGCGCTACTAAGAACGATTGACCAAACATATATTGATTCCAAATGTCATCAGTATGGGAATCTTCAGGATAATCTATTAGCATGGCTCTCATTAAAGGTTCTCCTGTTTCACAAGCCTTTTTTGAAGCCATGTATATATAAGGAATTAAATTCATCCTCAAATTTGCATAATAGCGATAGACGGATAATGCTCTTGGATCTTTTGACCGATCAGCAATATTCCAAGGGGTTCTATCTTGGTTAAACTCTCCCTTACTTTCAGCATGGTACTGCATAATAGGGCAAAAGGTTGCCATTTGACTCGATCTTATAAAAAGTTCTGCTGAAGGCACATCACCACTAAAACCACCTAAATCCCAACCCCAAAAAGGAATACCAGAAAGACCAGCCGATAAACCCGCTATAATACTGCGCTTAAAGGCTTCAAACGTTGAACGTTCATCTCCCGCCCAATGTGCTGGCATCTGATTGGCACCACTGTAGCCTGCACGAGAAAAAGTCATACCGTCATTTTCCTTGGCCAGTTTATAATAAGCTTCTATATACTGATTGGGATAGGCATTACGCATTTGACGACCACTTCTACCATCAGAAAAAACTAGGTCTCTACCAAAAACAAATTCGCCTCCATCAGTTTTGAATCCATCTATCTTAACCTCATCAATTAAATACCGTCGTTTATCCATCCACCATTTTGAGGCTTCTTCATTTGTAAAATCCAATAAAAGACTATCTTTAAACCAGCCTTCTGGTATACGATAAGGCCGTCCATCAGGATGATAAACACCTAAACGATGCTTTAAGAAATACGCCTCATCATTTTCTTTTTGTAAGTGGTGTAGACTTGTAATTTGTTTAATAATCGGAATCTGCCATAGAATACATTTTAAGTTGTTTTTATGCAAATAAGAAATGAGTCCTTTAGGGTCAGGCCATCTTCCCCACTCTGGAAATTCAAAATCATCATACTGAAAGATCCCTTCATCACGTTCTGCGTACTTTGCATCATTGAATATATAAAACGTGGACTCATCACTCCATGCTTCTATAACCAGTACAGTTGCTGGTATCTCATGTTTGAGAGTTTGCTGAACTTGATATCTCACTTCTTTGTCACTGTCCCAATTATTACTTGACATCCATGGTCCCAAAGCCCATTTAGGTAACATTTCAGGGTATCCTGAAATACGGGCATGTTGCTGAATCACCTCTTGATAAGTCCCTGGCATAATTTGTAGTCTCAACTGATTGGATTCTAGTCTCAAACTGTAGGTATTCTCCACTTGGCTACCCAAATCAAAAATAGAATAAGCTTCTGAATCAATATTGACACCATAGCCTGCAGAACTGATAAAAAACGGCATGGGAAAATAGGTTCTTAAACCTTGTTCTTTATATTGATTATAGACATATTGGTCTACCTTTTGACCCGACTGATTGAGTGCATTGTATCGCTCACCGAACCCATAAAATCGTTCATTTTCATTGGTAAAATGGCAGGTATAAGCCATTATTTCATTTTCAATCACATGCGTTGTTAACCATGGCTCACCTGCACTTTTAAGAAGTCGCTGACTGCCAACACTGTATTCAAAAGCCAAGCTCCCTAAATCAATTTTTAAGCAGTAGTCGTGACACGTCAGATAGCAATCATTGTCATTAAAAGTTAATTGATAATCGTCATTTTCAAAATTTTGACTTAGTTTGATGGGGATGAACGCTTGCATAGTCCCTTCCTCATCGCCACTAGGCACCGTCCTGCTTTCAATATCCATAAACAGGTTTCCACTCGATACTTCAATACCATATGTCACAGTCAAATCTTGGGTTATCAATTTTAAACCTTGAGTGTCTAAAGATGAGTATTGCTTACCGCTAGAATCACTGCCTTTAAGAAATACCTGATAACCTAGAACTGCATGTTTTGACTTTAAACGCCCTACCGTAAATGAATAGTCTGGCGTTTTGATTTCAGGCGTTAAACTGAAAAAGAAATGATAGGTTACCTTTTGATTAGGGTTAAAAGGCCCCGCTTTAAATTGCCAATACTGATTATCAATCAATTCACCTTCTATCAGCTGCCCGTCACAGGATAAGAAGACAGGATCATCATAAGCCATTGGATTGGAAATCACTTTAAAAACGACCCTTTCCCCTGCCATAACTTCTTTAGGAAATCGCTCTGTGACTTTAGGTTCATAACGATTATCATTGCCTAATGGTTCATGCAAAATGAGTCTTGAATGAATCTGTCCCAAAGCACTTAATTGATCGTAAATCAACTGGTATAAATCATTCTTATGAGTCACTTCTTTTAAGAGTTGTCGCGTATACTCATATGTCCCTTGTTCTAAATAGTACCAAGCCAAATAAAGCTTTTCTTGATCGTCTAATTGTTGATTATGCCAAGCCTTTAAGATGACTTTGCTCGCTTCAACCAAAACCAAATCTTCGGGTTCAAATAAGCCAAAAGGAACACACACTAGCAACATTTCAGCGCGCGTTTCCGTTTTTTCAACATTGCTACATAATTGTCCCTTTAAGATATAGTGCTTAAAAACATGAGCTTTAAGTGCTAACAACAGTTGACTAATCTGATCCTCTTTTAAAAAAAGATTGATATTTCTCAACCCGCCATATACTGCCCCCAGATCAAGCAATTGCCAAGTCTTATTTTGTTTTCCTTCAAGATAAGACGCACACTTGCTAACCAACTGCTGAACCCTATTTTGAATCTGTGGCTGACCAATTATATTGCTCTCTCGGTGGTTTCTCTGATATTCACCTGCTAAAAATAAAATGGCACCTTGAGTCTTAAGCTCCTCTTCCCCTGAATCTTCTTGAAGAAAAGCTTGAATCCAGTCCTCTGTTTGACTGTCTTCTTGATGGAATTGTGCCAATAAAAATGACCCAAGTTTTTCTAATCCTTGTGTTTTCATGATATCACCTCCTTAATAGTCCTTCTGTGACTTATATTGAACATCTAATGCGCCCTGATCTAATCCTGATAGGCGATGATTTATAAATGACGCCGCAATAAATTCTGCGCCTGCCCAAATCAAGGGATTAATATAACACACCGCTTCATTGTCCGCTGAAATAGCTTCTGGAAAGAGACCATATTGATTTGAATGTTTCTTAAGCCATGCCATTTTTTGATGATAATGGGCTAGATCACCTGCTAAATAAGCGTATTCAGCACATGCTGCTGTATTAAAAATCCACGGCCCATGATGATACTCTTGCTCACTGTAACCTATGCCTTCACCAAAATAGCTGGCGTCTCTTAGCAAATACTGATGTGTCTTAAACATGTTTTCTGTCAAATCAAACCCATATAGGCAACCAAAATAAACAGGGGTATCATATTTTCTAATTAAGTGGTCATGATAATCTACATAACCATATCTATAGCCTACACCCTCTTCATAAGTACTTTCAATTCCCTTCATCATTTCATTTTTAAGGCGTTTGATTTTATGAATAGCTTGCTCTTCTTGTATCATTTTTTCAGCCGCACTTAAACCACCATAAATACACATGTTAGAAGATGTGATAAAGGCAGGCCCATAAACGCCTTCATTGACGCCTCCCTCTGGACCAACCAAACCATACTTCTTTTCACTGGCATATAAGGCTTCTAATAAAAGGAGAATTTCATGTTCAGAAATCAATTTGTCACCCGTTAACAGTTGATAATCATAGATATTCTTCAGAAAATAACCAATTGAATCATATTGATGAAAAACATTGTTATTAGCTCCCTCTGAAGGTTGACCTAACCCATTATAGCGTTGGTAAAATTCACCTGTCTTTTTACGCTTTCTTTCATGCAAATAAATCATGATAGACTTAGCTTCTTTATAATAGCCTGCATAAAGAAATGCTCTTGCAACCATCATGGCATCTCTTGCATAATAAGAGGGCATACCTTCACTAAAATAGTGTCCTGTTAAATCTGCGGGGACAAAACCTTTAATCATTGCCGCTTTTAAGGCAATCAAATTAATCGGGATATATTCAGAATCTTCTTGTGGCTTAAACTGACTTTGATCGAGATAACGCTGCCAGTAAGCTTGTGCTTGTTGGCGCATACCATCCAGTTCAACTTCATCTGACAATTGATTGTCACTTTCACCATTAAAATACAGCGTCCATTTAAAGACTTTAGAAGCCTGAGGTTCGAGGTCTAACTTGCCCCCCATGAGTACCCCCACTAAAAGATCTGATCCTTCTATTTTCTCTTGACTTTCTATTTCATCATACAGTAAAGCATTTGTCGTTTGATACAAAAAACCCGTAGGACTTTCATTGAACAATTTGACATTAAAAGATTCAAACAAGTCCTTTTGCGCTTTCACCTCTAAACGCGTCTCTTTCCTTTGACAAACAACTTTATCCCCCTCTATTTGCGTTATATTCTTCACGTTATTTCTCAGAATCAAATAAGTATAAACGTCTAAAGTCAACCGCTGACGGGTTGGATTTTCAAGGCACACTTCAAAGCCAATTTGAGATTCATTGAAGGCATATACCCTATGAGTAAACGAAAGGTCAGGTTCTACAAACTTATCTACCATCATATAGCCCTGCTCGATTCTCGAATCAACAGGTGTCAAATGTACCTGATGTTTCGACTTTTCCTTTTTGCGATTACCATAATAAAGGGTCTGCCCCTTTTTAATCATACAACTTGCACTATGAACCCAATCCTCACTGAATTGGTTAAAAAAGAGATGTTGGATACCTGTTCCTTTTGCGTCAATAATCCCTTGATTGAGACCATAAATTCCTGATGTTTTTTCACTTCCAATGATCCCAATGCCAGGATATAGTTTCTCCATCTGTCGTCCTCCATGATTTGTATAAGGTGTAGGCGAGAAATCCTGCACATGTTGCAAAATGTTCTCCCGTTCTTGGTAAGCCTGTATATTCATCAATGCTTTCACAAGCAATATAGTTGTCCATTTTTGTCCTTTTTAAAAGGTCATAAGCGATTGTTTTTCTACCATTAATCAAAGAATTGGCAATAGATAAAACCCATGGATGTTCTGCATGAGAGCATCCTAATTCTTCAAAAGAAGTCTCTGAAAAATAATGTGGAAAATCACTTGAATAAATATAGTCCATCGTGTTTTTAAAACACTCATCTGCTTCACTGACAAAACCATAATAGGCCAACAAGGTCAAACTTCCAGGTGGTTCATCGTAAAGCTCATGGTGTCCCTTAAGATCACCACTCCATGCGAAAACTGATTTACCTTGATAAGTAGTGGTTAAAAAAGACCTAATATCTTTCTGCATCTGTTTTGATTTTTCTACGACTTCATTTTTCAAATTCATCATCTCATAATGGTCAAATATAGACTCGTAAATATTAAAAACATGCCATACAAGCACATTATTGTAAGTCAAATAAGGATACCGGTGCATATCATCTGTCGGCATAAGAAATGTTTCATAGAGTTCATAGTCAGCGTGCTTTTTTTCCTTTAAGTTTTCATAGACTTTTAGGACGCCTTTCCGAATCGGCATTTCATCTAAAATTGACAGGTCTTGCGTTGCCTCAACATATTGCCAGAGAGCCATAATTACCGCACACAGTTCATCAAGTTCAAAGCCCGGTTCTAAAACAGTGCCATCTATATAACGGCTATGAATACCTATATTTTTAATTTGTCTGTCAAAAACATAATCAAGTGCTTCTTTGGCAATCTTGAGGTCCATGATTAAAAAAGAAGGAAAACTCCATATTAGACTATCACGATCCCAATAAGCAGCACTTACATAGTATCGCGGACTCCTAGAGGTGCATAAGACACGTTCTTCTGTATCAAAGGTTAAACCCGAACCATAAAAATAATTGAAAAATAAATTGAGATTTAAAAGGCGATTAAGGTGTGGCTCCTCTATGGTTTGACTCCGTTCTTCAAGCCAATCAAGAAGCTTGCCTTTTAAGGTTTCCGCTTTCATACGATAAAGCTCTATAGCCTGTGCAGCCGCCCCCACTTCCTCAAGTCCTATCCCACAGTAAATATCTATCTGATAAGATTCACCCTTATGAAAGGGAATCTCTTTCAATAAAGTAAATAAAATATCTCCGTCTTCATTATAATGATAGTCATTGACATCAAATCCACCTTCAACTAGAAAACAAAAGGCAAATTGACTTATGCCTATTCTAAAATCAAACATAAGACCTTGATTCCAATCACTTGGGTAGACATTTTTCTCACCCTTAACATCTTTTGACTCATTAATGCTATGCTTGACGCCTGAAAAACTCCCTTCAATGCCGACCTGTCCAGGTCCTATTTCCTCTAAAGCCTTTATGGTCAATCTTAAAATAAAGCCCTTGCTCTGAAGTGGCGTTATATATTCTCCATGAACGTTCAATTGCTCACCCTTCATTTTAAACTGAGGAATCCAATTATTTTGGCGTTGCCACAATAATTGATCTAAAGGAAATACCGTCTCATTCACTTTTATGACAGGTCTTAAAAAGGGATCTCCTTCGATTTCGATAAGACCACGATCCTTCATGCTTAAAAAATTAATGCTCTCCAATTCAGCCTGTTCATTAATCGTTGGAAGAGAGATATATTCATTTCCAGACGGAAAATAATTTTTATGCATTCTATACTGCCTCCATTTATTGTCTAATTCATTTGTGCTCTACCGATTGAAATAAAGACTGCCAAACAGATTGATTTGACAGTCTTCATCCCTATTGCCTACTTATAATCAACCCCGTCGATTGATGCTTAATGAATAAGGTTTTCAATTTCTACCTTAGCATCTTTAAGTGCTTGTTCAGGTGTTTTAGTCCCTAATTTAGCTTGATCTAATTCTTTGCCAACGACGTCTGTTAGTTCATTCCAGTTTTCAATGACAGGTGGTACCACAAGTGTGTCAAGTGCATCAAAAACAACTTGACGATTTTCTGGTGGGGTTTGTTCCAAATAGCTTTGTAAAATGGATTCATCTGTCACAGCAGGAAGTTCCCAGCTTGAATTCACTCGAATTTGTGTTGCTTCAGGACTAGACGCCATAAACTTCAACCACTTCCAAGACGCTTCTGCATGTTTAGTATCCTTATTAATGGCAAGTCCATTAGCAAAGAAATGATGCGCCTTTTGGGTCTTACCAGGTTCTAGGGCAATGTCCCATTCAAAATCTGTGTCTTTAAATGAATCAAACATCCAGATGCCTGTTCTTAACATGCCAATTTTTCCGGCTTTAAATAAGTCACCATCAGATTGACCACTCATTTCTGCATCAGAAGGTGTCACATGATATTTCTCAATTTTATCAATCATCCATTGTAACGTTTCAACATTTTGTGGGCTATCAATAACAACTTCTGTTTTATCATCATTGAAGATATGTCCCCCATTTTGTTCGATGGTCTTATAGAACTCCCAAAATTGTATTGGCGAGTATGTCCCATAAATGCCTTCATCTGCATTGGTTATTTTTTGAGCTGCTGCTAATTCATCATCCCAAGTCCAAGACGCATCTGGGTAGTCCAGATTAGCTTGGTCGAATAGGTTCTTATTATAGAATAAAACCGTATTGGAAAAGCTCTCTACCATCCCATATTGCTTACCTTCATTTTTAAAGGCATCAAGGGCCGTTTGATTTATCACACTTGAATCAAATGAGGTATCTGCTTGCATTAATGGATCCATATCGTAAAGTGCCCCTTTTGAAGCATAGGTCACAAACGTCTCATAGTTCAGCTCAAATGTATCTGGCGCTGTCTTAGAAGCAATTAGTGTTTGAAGTTTTGTAAAATAATCATCAAAAGCATACGTTTCATAATTGACTTTAATATCAGGATTTTGGACTTCAAATGCCGAAATCATTTGCTCTAAGTCTTCAATATGATCTGGTGCAGCAGAAAATGTCATGTAAGTAATTTCTACTGGATCAGCTTGAGAAGACTGATCGCTTGATTGGCTATCTGAATTGCCTCCTGTTCCTACATCACCACCCGTTGCCGGTTCAGATGCTTGGCCCCCACAGCCCGTAAATGCCGCAAGTACTAAAGTTAAAATAAGTAGTCCCGTTAAAATTTTCTTCATATTACCCCTCCATTACTTTAATCCGGTATGTGTCATACCTTTGATAATGTACTTTTGCGTAAATATATAGACAAACAAGATTGGAAATATACTGATTAGCGTCCCTGCCATGAGTACATTCCAGTTTGTTTCCCACCTACCTTGAAGTGCTGCTAATCCTAGCGGTAACGTCATATGTGCTGTATCGCTGGTAATGATTAGTGGCCATAAATAATTATTCCAAGATGCCATAAAACCAAGAATCCATAATGTCGCAATCACTGGTTTAGCCAAATGTATAATAATTCTAAAGAAAATGGTAATATAGCCAGCGCCATCCATAAAGGCAGCTTCTTCTAAACTTTTAGGAATACCTTTAAAAAACTGTCGCATTAAAAAAGTTCCAAAAGCACTAAAAATCCCCGGCAAAATTAAGGCTTGATAAGTATTGGCCCATCCAAAATGTGTCATCAGGACAAACAGAGGTGTTAAAGTCACTTGCGAAGGCACCATCAATGTCCCTAAAAAAATGAAAAACAAAACTTCTCGTCCTTTAAACTCAAACCTTGCAAAGGCATAACCTGACATGGCACAGAATAGCACTTGAAAAAACGTTGTCACAAGAGAAACAAAGATACTATTGATAAAGAAGCGTCCCATAGGCATTTGGGTTGTCACTTCTTTATAGTTGTCAAGCGTTGGTGACTTAGGAATCCACTCTGGCGGTAAAACCATCGTCGCACCTGATGATTTAAGTGATGTTGACAGCATCCATAGAAAAGGTAAAATCATCGCAATCCCGCCTAAAATCAAAATAGCGTATAAAATTATTTTCTTGATGATTGTCTTAGTCTTCATAGTCCACCCACTTTTTCTGTAACTTATTCTGAATGATTGTCACTGCAAATATCAAGGCGAAGAGCAGCCAAGAGATTGCTGAAGCATAGCCCATCTTATAGTATCTAAACGCATTCCTGTAGATTTGTTCAACCAAAACACTGGTTGCACCAATTGGCCCACCACCTGTCATAATCCAAACTTGGTCAAAGACTTGGAAAGAATTGATAAGCGATATGGTCAATACAAAGAAAGTCGTTGGTGCCAAAAGTGGCCATGTAATATACCTAAACTTTTGCCAACGGTTAACACCGTCAATTTCAGCAGCTTCATAGTAATGGTCTGGAATTTCTTGAAGTCCTGCCAAATAGATAACCATGATAAAACCAATGTCTTTCCATACACTGGTCATAATAACACCTGCAAGTGCCCATTTAGGGTCTTGAAGCCATTGAGGCCCTACTACCCCCACCAGCGATAATAAGTAATTAATAATGCCATATTTAGGGTTGAGCAACCACTTCCATATCATTGATACCGCTACCCACGATGTAATGACAGGAATAAAATAAACCGCTCTAAAAAAAACAACCCCCTTTAGTTTCTTATTCATAATGAGGGCAATAGCAAGTGCAATAATCAACACACTTGGCAAATAACCCGCTATGAAAAGTAATGTATGTTTTAGTGCATCCATAATCACCGGATCATGAATCGCTTTAATATAATTACTGATGCCAACCCATTTGATGTCACCAATTAAGTCCCATTCTGTAAAACTTAACAAAAATGATGATATAATAGGAATAATGACGAAGATTGTCATCCCAACTAAACTTGGCAATAAGAAAAATGCTATTGTTAAAAATTTTTTAATGCCCTTATGTCCAACCAAAGCTTTCCCTCCTGTTTTCCCCTCTTCTCACAATTTATCTAACCACATAAACTCTGAATATAGCCCTACCTATTTGAGATTTTTTACCGATTGTCTTTCAATAATATTGATATCTAAAACAGTATCTTTTCCCGTTTCAATTTCCTTGTGATCTAAGGCATTAATTAAAATTTCTACGCCCTTTTCACCTTTTTCAAAAATATTTTGATTGACTGTTGTGAGCTTAGGATAAATCATTTTAGAGATAGACAAATTATCAAAACCGATTAAACTCATTTGTTCAGGAACAGAAACACCTAATTCATGAAAACTGGCCATCGCTCCTGCAGCAATCAAATCTGCTGTCGCAAATACCGCTGTAATATCAGAATGATTAAGTGCAATTTGACGTCCGGCTTCCATCCCATAATCATAACTGACAGAATCACTGTATAGCCAGTCAGGGGAATATGAAATGCCAGCTTCTTCAAGGGCTTTTTGATAGCCCAAGAAACGTTTTTCCGCAACACCTTCTTTCTTAATATGTCCTGAAATAACTGCAATATTACGGTGCCCTTTTTTAATCAAATATTGAGTTGCCAAATAGCCCCCTTTGAAATCATCAATTCTAAGATTATAAAAATAGGAATCATCTATATAACTGTCCATTAATAGAATGGGAATATTAACTTTTTTCAAAAGTTCATAAAAACCTTCTTTGTAAATACCTAAAACAATTGCAGCATCAAGATTCCAATTAACCAAAACATCAAGATAACTTTTATCTTTGTCCACGCCTGTTAACATCATATAGTAGCCTTTTTCTCTTAACTTATTTTCAATTCCACTAACGATTTCACTATAGAAAGGGTTTTCAAGTAGAAACTGTTTATGAGATTCCGTTTGTGGAATAATAACACCTATCATTTTCGATCTTTTAGACACCAAACTTCTTGCAGAATAATCAGGAACATAGCCCAATTCAACAATTGCCTTTTCAATCTTCTTTACTGTTTTCTCGGATACTTTTCCACTTTTTTTATTGATTACGTTAGACACTGTCATAGCAGAAACACCAACGTATTCAGCTATATCTTTAATCGTTACTTTCAATGTTCATCTCCCTTTCTATAAAAGCCTCTCAACCATTAAACAAATCATATTTGCTTTAAGTTTAACGTTAAACTTTTCGGTGTAAAATAAGTCCCTTTTAAAGGGACGATTGAATCTATCTATTGAAAAATTTGATAATGACATGATAACGAGTTTAACGTTAAACTCATCTTTTTTTAAGTATATGCCGTTTTTGAAAACTTGTCAACGGTCACTTATAAATTTTTTCTAATTTTCTGTCTAATCCTTATTGCATATGGTATAATATAGACCTTTCTTTACCGTCTCTCTTTTAAGACTATCAAGGAGGTCATTATGTTTCGTAAACCTATTTTAAAGCCCCTATTAACGCATCCTCATCATTTGTTAGAGGGGGACATCACTTCAATGACGCCCCTCACTAAGGGTTGGTCATCGGACCAAAAATACAAACTCATCACTTCTAGTGGAGAAAGCTATCTCCTTAGACTGTCAAAAATCAAAAAAGAAACTGCTAAAACAGTCACTTTTCACAAAATGTGTCAACTTCAACAAATGGGACTTCCTATTAATGCCCCTCTGGAACTTGGCTATATACTTGGCTATATTGATGAGGCCCCTTCTCTAGACACTCATCAGTCTAATTCACCTGACCTCTATATGCTTTTAGAATGGGTCGATGGGGATGATGCAGAAGATCTTATGACCCAATACAGCCCCCAAAAACAATATGATTTTGGGCGAGAAGCCGGACATATTCTCAGGAAAATCAACACTTTAAAAGCTCCAGACAACTTAGAATCCTGGCACGACCGCTATCAAGCAAAAATAGAACGAAAACTGAAACTCAATCAGTCCTGTCCTTTGAGCTATGACAATGAATCTTTTTTTCTTGAAAGTATCCAACACCTAAGACACCTGACCAAAGACAGACCCCAGTCCTATCAACATGGTGATTTTCATATTGGCAATATGATGATTGACACAAAGGGTCAACTACAAATCATTGATTTTGACCGTGATGACTTTGGCGACCCATGGGATGAATTTAATCGCATGAATTGGTGTGTCAGGGTATCTCCCTCTTTTTCCGTTGGCCTCATAGACGGCTATTTTGACAATGACGTTCCCACATTGTTCTGGAAACTCTTTAAGCTCTACACCTGTGTCAATACCCTTAGTTCTCTGTCTTGGGCGATTCCTTTTGGACAAGAACAAATTGACATTATGAGACAAGAGGCACACACCATCAGTAAATGGTATGACGATGACCCACTCAAGCTGATTCCTTCGTGGTATAAAAAGGACTAAAAAACCTTAAGTTTATTAGCACTTACCACTTTAACAATCTCTCTCTTATACCTTTAAAAGCGTCACTTCTAAGCAAATCACCGGCGCAACATGATTCAAATGACGCTCATTTTCATTCAATGGCTCATCTTGAATCTTTTTAATAACAAGTGTTCCTTTCATTTTTTCAAGGAGTTCCTTTGCAAGGGGGAGACCTAAACCCGTCCCCTCCGTATGCCTTGAGGCATCCTGCCTGTAAAAACGTTCAAACCACAAATTAAGGCTTTCTTGACTTAAGGACTCGCCCTCTATTATCGCTGTATCGTTAATCCATCGAATCGTCACCAATGAGTCTGTCTCAAGCATTTCTAACTTCAAAAAACGTTGACCATACCGACTGGCATTTTGAAAAAGATTGACAAAAACCCGGTCTAAAGCCAGTTCATCTCCCATGACCATAATCGCCTTGTCAGGTAAAGTAACGTCAACTATCAGCTCAGCCTCTTCAAGCAACTTATAATGACTCATTAACGATTCTCTTAAAAGGCGTGTAACATCAATGGCTTCAAGATGAAGTTGAAAATGCCCTGCCTCTATCCTTGAAAAATCATAAAATTGATTAATGAGTTCTTGCATAGACTGAGCCTTATATTCCATCACCTTAAGTGCTTGATAAAAGGCTTCTTGATCAATTCCATTTTGTCCATTCTCATATGGACTGCCGTCTTGCCCATATGGACTGGTGCCTTGCCCATTTTGGATTTTAAACCATTTTAAATAACCCAATATAACTGTCAATGGCGTTCGCATGTCGTGACTGATATTTTCCATCTCCTTTTGAAAGGTGTCTTCTCTTTTTTGAAAGATTATCCTTTCCGCTTGTATCTTTTGAAGCAAGCGATTAATGGCTGTCAGCAAGTGACCTAGACCGTGATTGGGAAGTGGCAACCTTAAAATACCATTGTCCTTTATATTTTCATTCAGATGTTCAAGGTCTTGTGTCACTTTTTTTAAGGCTTTTAAGAGGCTATAATAGCGAAAGGCAAAATAAAAACACAATAGACTCAGAATTAAGATAATGATTGGGATCATGTGCGCTATTCTCCTTTCATCCTTAAAGGCGCTTTACCCCCTTTAAATTTCTTTTCGCTTTAATAAGATTAGACCACTTGTATAGAAAATAATGATGCCCATTAAACCCGATAGAATACATTTAAGCATCCCCTCTGGTGTCTGCCATACTGTGTTACTGACTGACATCCCCACTTGCATAAAATCACCACTGAATAAATTCGCCGGCATCCACGAAGCAAGAGAATGTACTGGTCCAAAACGGATTCCTAGGTAGAAGACAATTCTAGGGATAACATACCAAATGACAACCCAGATGACAATGCCTATCGCACTTTTCTCAGTCACTTCCATAAAGACAATTTCAGAGATGAGCGATGCCACTGCAATTAAAAATACTGCTGGCACTTCTGTGATGAGGTCTAAAAGGGTGACCACACCAGTGGGTTCTAATACAAGCCTAGCACTTATCACATAGACCGCTAAGATGACCACCATGGCGACAAATGATACCAAAGTACCTACTATAATCTGACCTGTCAATATTTTAATGCGAGAAATCCCATAGGCGACTGTATTCTTTAAATTGCCATTAGTACGGTTTTCTTCATAAAGCAAAATCGCTATTAATAGACCCATCATCACAAAAATCATAGGGTTAGCAACCAGATTTGAATAGGAAAACGCCGTCGTGTTATATTTAAAATTAGGATTGGTATAACCAAACAGGGCTAAAACCAGATTCAGCGTAAGAGATAAAGCACTCATAGTCCCTACAAAAATAAAAATTCTGGCTGTATGAGTCACTCTGAATAATTCACTTTTAATATAATTAAGCATTCTTTTCACCTCGCATTTTAATCGTCATGTAGTAGTCTTCAAGAGAAGATGCCAAGGTTTGCATTCCCAAAATATAAATATCATTTTGGGCGGCTAATTGACTGTAAAACACAGGTTTTTCAAGAGGCTTATAAATTCTCATAATACCATCTGCTATGACCCGATAATGCTCTTTGTTGGGTAAATTCTCTATCAGTAAAGCATAGCGATTAATATCTGAAACTTTGATTTCTATGCAATCTTCACATTTCTCAGAGAGGCTCTTACTGGTGATTTCTTCAAGCAACTTGCCCTTATACAAGAAACCGTAATCTGTTGCGATTTGTTCAAGCTCCGATAAAATATGACTAGAGATGAGGATGGTAATGTTTTTTTCAAGATTCAAACGCTTTAAAAGTTGTCTAAATTCTATCATACCACTCGGATCAAGGCCGTTTATCGGTTCATCTAAAACCAATATTTCTGGCTCACTCATCATGGCAATAGCAAGGCCTAAACGCTGTTTTTGACCATATGATAGCTGCTTGCATTTACTTTTTCGCTTGTGTTCAATTCCCGTTAATTGAAGCATGGCTTCTACTTGTTCGGGGTCTGCAATGCCCTTTTGTATGGCATAATATTTAAGTGTGTTTTCTAGGGTCATGGTTTGAAAAAAACTAGGTGTTTCAATCATAAAACCCATTCTCTGACGGACGTTTTCACAAGCCCTTCTTTCATGTTCACCTAAAACAAATAAATCACCCGATGTCACAAATTGATGACCTGCTATCAATTTAAGCAGGGTACTCTTCCCTGCACCATTGTCACCAATTAGACCATAAATACTGCCTTTTTTAACATGTATATTCACTTTGTCTAAGGCTTTTAAGCTACCATAATACCTGTCTAATTGATGTGATTCAATGACAAACTCACTCACAAACTTACCTCCTACTGAACGTATTCTTTTTAATAAAAGCTTCATTTACGCTTCATCCTTATTCTTAAGAACACGTCTATTGTAAGATTTTCACTTTTAAAAAGTCATAAATGAAAGATAAAGAACTTATAAAGATTAGAGCAATCAGGATTATCAAAAAACATTTAAAATGATCTAAATATAAAATAATCTAAAATATTTTAAGACAATTTAAAGCCAATCCCATAAACGGTCTCTATATAGGTCTCCTCTGTCGTTATAGCCTTTATTTTCTTACGAATATTAGAGACATGGACGTTAACCGTATTGTTTTCGCCATAATATCCACCCTTCCATATGAGTTCATAAAGCGCTTCACGCGAATAAACCTTTTGTGGATTCTGAATCATAAGATAAAGTAAATCATATTCATGAGCCGTTAGATTCAAAGTTTGATCATTAACCGTTATCCGCCTCGATTCTGGATAACACTTCAAAGTTTTATAAGTCAAAGGCTTATTGGGTAAGGACTCACTCCCCATCCGCCTTAAATGGGCTTCTATACGCGCTAATACTTCAAGAGGCTCAAAAGGTTTAGTCATATAGTCATCTGCTCCCATTTTCAGCAGTTTAATTTTTTCATTTAAATCATGTTGGGCACTTATGACGATTACCGGTACACTGCTTCTCATATGAGTAGCATTTTGTGCTCGGATTTCCTCTAAAAGGGTTTCTCCCGACATACCGGGGAGCATTAAATCTAATAATATAAGACTTGGAAAATGTCTTTCCATCAAAAGTTTTGCTTCAGTTCCAGAAAAAGCTTGTTCTACTTCATAACCCGATGCTTTCAAAATTTGACTTAAAAGCTGATTAATACCAGCATCATCTTCTACAATTAATATTTGATAAGCCATTCTCTCACTTCTTTCTAGTCCCTCTTCAAGTTTGAATTTTTCTTGCCTTCCACAAGATAAAATTCAACTTGCTAGGTTCTCTTTATTTCAATCTTTTTATTTCAATCCGTTCATATCATTTGACTTTATTGTACCATAAAAATAGCCCTATCTTTTTTTAAGATAAGGCTATCGTTTACTTTTCATCATCATTCATTTGACGCTTTTTCATTGCTTTAACTGAGAATGAATAGTAGGACAAGTCCTATTGAGGTAAAGTCACTGAAACAGTATCATCAATTTTGATACTAATGGTATCAAAATCATCTTTTAATTCAAAATAGTCAGCCTCTTTACCATAAGTAATCACATACTTAGTGCCACCACTTTGATCATTTGGATCTTCATTGTCCTCATAAGTTCCTTTTGCTTCAAAGGCATTCTTCTCTGCATTTTCACTTGCTGTCGAATCAATATTTTCATCAAAGACCCCAATGTAATTATTAGGATAGAAAGTAATATCATCTACCACACTTTCAATGATCCCTTGAAGCTCTTCTTCTGTATAGAGGTCATGGTCTTGATTAGCCAATTCATCATTAAGATAATAAGTATAGTTATCATCTTTAAAATAAAATGTTTCTTTAACGCCATCGTCAATATAGTTATACTCTGCTTTTGCATTTCCGTCTGCATCTCTCCATACATTTAACGAAACATTATCGGTAATATACTCATGATTATAAACACAAGGTGCACTCACAATATTTTCATTAAACGTTTGTGCTACCTCTTTCCCAGACGCTTTTGTACAGCCTACAGCAAGTACTAACGCCAGTACTATCATTATTGCCAAATTTACTTTTTTCATTTTTCCACCTTTAATTTTCTCTATTAAGGAATTTCTAAGATTCCCTTATGGTTGAACAGTTTTTACATCCCCAGTAACATAGTGTATTTTAACAAATTGTAAGAAAATGACAAGCCCTAATTTGAGAATCATTTTTCTGGGTCTTGAGGGCGGGGGTTAGGGGGATAGGCTTTCATAATCATACAACCTTTGATACGCCTTACTACGTTCGAGTAATTCTTGATGAGTTCCTTGGTCTACGATCTTCCCTCTATCCACAAGCATAATAATATCCGCATTTTGAATAGTTGATAAGCGATGGGCTATCACAATACTCGTTTTTTCTCGTCGCATATCGTCTATAGCTTCTTGAACCATTCTCTCTGTCTGGGTATCCAGAGCTGACGTTGATTCATCTAATATTAATACCTCAGGATTTCTCAATAGAGCTCTCGCTAGGGCTAATCTTTGTCGTTGACCACCTGATAAATTTACACCCCGTTCTCCAAGAACGGTTTGATATTGATTGGGTAAGTTCATGATAAAATCATGGCATTGGCATTTATTACAGATTGCTTCAATATATTCACTTTCATAATGTTGTTCCAAGCAAAGATTTTCTTGAATGGAAAGCGGTAGAAAATAAGGCGTTTGAAAAACCATTAGAACCTGATTATAATAGCTTTCGTTATAATCTTTAATATCGACATCTCCTAGACAAATGTGACCTTTATCAGGCTTATAGGCTCTTAATAAGAGTTGTCCGATTGTTGATTTTCCACATCCACTTTCACCGACCAAGGCTATTTTTTTAGCCTTTGGAAAAGTGACAGTGATATCCTCTAAAATCATTTTACTCTCTTCCTTATATTGAAAGGAAACATGATGCATAGATAGTTCAGATAAAGGTTCTTTTAGTGTGATAAAACCCTCTTGCTCGCTCTCAATATCTAAAACAGATTCAATCTGCTCAATAATAGCAGTCAATCGCTTTCCAATCATGACTTGCTTAAAAAGATCTCCCAAGGCAGTTACCAATTGATCTACAAGCGTAAAAGTCACCACAAAAGTCCCTAGAGAACTATTGCCTTTCATTACCATATAGCCCCCTACTATAATAGCGACTAACTTGGTCCCATAGAGAAAAGGCTCACTAATGATTTGTAGTTTCCCCTGAAAATAAGCTTCATGTTTTAAGGTGTACTCGTAGTTATCATAGGCTTTTTCAAATTCATGTATCTGAATACCTTCACGGTCAAAAGCAATTGTCTCTCGAATAGCACTTATATTTTCAACAACTTGACTTGCTAAATGACTTTTAGCCTGCCTTATTTTCGCCACATTTTCTTGAGCATCTTCCCCATAACGATAAATAAGATAGTAATAAATGAACGTCAAGACGACAACCAGTATCAAAAGTTGAACATTGACATTGCCAATCGTTATGACAAGAAAAAATGTACTCATCAGCACTTTTCCTGTTTCTGATAAGAGTTGATTAATGGCGATATCAGACGCCTCACTAATATCACTTCTCATGTGATTTAAGAGCTTCCCCGAGCTCTCTTCATTGAAAACCCTTGCGCTTAGTTGATAGATTTTTTCTAAAAAAGATTGGGTCATCTTTTCCCTTACCTCATAGCTCAATTTAAAAAAGATGAGTTTTCGTATTGTAAACCAAAGCCTTGGTCCAAAATAAAATACAGCATATAAGGCAAGTAGTTTCGGAAATAATTCATAGATTTGATTAACAAAGACTTGATTAATTAATTCTTTTTGCATGTTAAGTGCCAAAATAGGGGTCAATGCCTCCAAAACAATAAATAAATACCCTAGAATAATGTAAATTTTATGGTTGATAAAACGACTGATAAAATGTATATTATGCTTCATAAGCATCACCATTAACCACCAGTTGATAAAACTTACCCTTTTGACTCATAAGTATGTCATAGTTTCCTTGCTCAATGATTTTGCCCTTATCTAAAACATATATCATGTCAAATTCCTTAATTGTCTCTAATCTATGTGCAACTGCAATTACCGTCTTATGCGCACCTATTCGGTCAATGGTTGACTTAATAGCGTATTCAGTCTTTTGGTCTAAGGCAGACGTCGCTTCATCTAATAGCAGTATTTCAGGATCCTTAAGCAAAGTCCGTGCTATGGAAATACGCTGTTTTTGTCCCCCTGAAAGGTTGACACCTCGTTCACCTACCATCGTTTGGTAACCTTTATCACACGAAAGGATAAACTCATGAGCACCAGATTTCTGAGCCGCTTCAATAACTGCCTCATCAGAAGCCTCTAAATTCCCCCATCTAATATTTTCCATAATCGTTGTGTTGAGTAAATAAGTTTCCTGAAAAACATAACCCATTTTTTGACGAAGAACTGAGAGGGGCATTAACTTAATCTCTTGACCTTCCAGCTTTATTAAGCCTGAATCAATATCATAAAAACGTCCAAGTAGCTTTAATAATGTCGATTTTCCACATCCACTTTCTCCAACCAAAGCAACCTTTTGACCTGCTTGTATTTTTAATGAAAGTGAATCGATGACCATGCGATCTTGAGCATTATGTCCAAAATGGTTTTGTCCAAGACCTTTCAAAAGATCTACGGGATATGAAAATGAAGTATGGTCAAATTCAATCTGACAGTGGCTTTCTTCTACAGGATGATTTATATCTGATTGAGTCTTATTCGTCTTAGACCTCGTCACCTCTTTAACCTGTGGTTCTAACTGCATAAGTCCATACAAGTCAACAGCATAATGTAAGGCGTGTTCCTGAGCAGGAATAATATAGAAAAAGACTGAAAACCCTCTTGAAACTAAAGCAATGTAGAAGCTATAAGTAATAAAATCGCCCAATAGCATTTGCCCAGACTGGATTTGCTTAAATCCAACCCAATAGAATAATACTAGGGAAATGGTTAGCGTTAATCCTACCGTTGTATATCTAAAATGTCTCCAAAAAATAGACTTCATCCGAGGCGAACGATAGTCTTCATAATGTTTTAAGGTCTTATCAATCATCCATGATTGGTTCCCCATCGCTTTAGATTCCGTCGCAAAAGCAATGGCATTGTAGAGTGATTCTTGGTAAAGATGTGCTTTTTCAGTCTCTTCGTTAAGAAATTTATGTATTTTATCATTGGTAAACTTGTTAATTACAACAAAAAGGCTGTTTCCTACCATTGTGACAAGAAAAAAGAGAGGTTCATTGATGATTAAGACTATTGAAGGTACTAAAAACTGTGAAAAACTGTAGATGAAATGCGGAAAAAGAAAGCTATAGGTTAATTGCACTTCTTTTACGCTATTTTCAAACAAAGAAAGTATTTTGCCTGTAGGGACAGCTTCATAAAAAGAAAATCCTAACCGATAAAGCTGACTCAATAAATCCTTTTGCTGATTCCTAGCAATTCCATTAGCAATTTTAACCTTTAAAAGATTAAAAACATATTTAGAAAGTATAATCACCACAATGATAGCCACCATCATGACAAGGGGATTAACCAATAGGCTCATATCATTTTTAGGGAAAATATCATCAATCATGTCCCCCATTTGACGTGGAATCATAATCTCCCCTAGAATCGTGATGCCACCACAGATTAAATAGAGGCCAGTCAATCCCCAAAAAGGCTTAAAGTATGAAAGTAACCATCTATAGACACGTCTATAATCACTTCTTGATGCTTTTTTAAAAAGCTCTTGTTCCAATTCTGCCTCCCCCAACTTCCTCATTTCATATATCTTATTCAGCTATTTCATTATAACAAAATAACATTGATATTATAAGCTTAGCTAGCCATTATTTTCCTCTATTTGTTAAAGAACTTTTTAAGCTTTGTTTTTTCATAAAATCCCACACTACATGAAGTAGTATTATCATTAATCAATTTAATTTCTTCATTCTATTCACCTAATTTTTCTTTGTTTAAAAGGTCAGGGGCTAGGCTTTCATTTTTTTCATAAATTGCCTATATAGAAGCCCTATAAATATGAGCGAAATCCCTAGATTGGGGACCATCAAGCTCAAGTGGTGAGTCATGCTCATTTTGCCCACCCAATAACTCGGTAGAAATGAAAAAAGATACTGTAGTGGTCCCTTGATAAAGTAAGCTGCGGGAATACCGAACATCGTAACCGTCGTCAATTTGATAAGAGCCATTCCCTCCATTTTATTACCTGCAAACGTCACTACCAACATGGCACAAATGAGGGCCATGAAAAAACCTGTTAAGGCATAAAAAAGACTTTCTACAAGGTTAATTGTTGTAAGGGTAAAGAGGGCCATCAAAATCAAGTCATAGAAAAAGGCCACGATAGCAGGCAAGAGAAGACGTGATTGTAAATAGCCCCTTCTACCAACTGGCGTCACATAATAATATTTTGAAATGTTCTTGTCCTCTTCTTCAAGAATGACCAAGACCCCTGAAAAGCAAAACATAGTCGGTGTCATCGTCGCTAGCAAGAGGTCAAAAATACCGTAGTAAGGCTGGATAATACTCTCCCGCATAAAAAGGTGGCAGATGACTTGTTCCAATAAGGGTAAGCCAAAATGAAAAGCCAATCCCATAATGAGGGGAACCAATATGCACATGACCATCATCATATCTCTGCTAATGGATAAGAGATAGGTTTTTGACGCCAATAATACTTTTCTCATAGCTCAGCCCCCTTAAGTGAAATTAAAGATTGGTAAACTTTCTTTTTACAGATGATAAAGCTTGGTATGATCCATATGATAAGGCTCAAAAGTGCCATAAAAGCCTGTGGAAAAAAAGCGTTTTGCGGATGATTCATCAACAAATATATGGCTGAAACACCTGGATGCATAAGCCACAAAGGACTTTGAATCACTTTAAATAGAAATAGAAGAGGTGGTAAACACAAGACGATTTCAAAAGGTACCGTCACAATCGTAAAGGCGTTGAGCGATTGAATATTGGCACCAATACTTAAACCCACCAAGGAAAAAAGACACGAAGATAAGGCCACACCTAACATGGCCAATAGACTTAATTCCCTCACAAAAATAAAGAGCACTAAGCCCACCACTAAGCCGATGAACATCAGGGGCAGTATTTTGGCTAAAATGTATTCTTCAAGTTTGATCGGTGCAACGGCTAAACTGCTATCAATGCGCTGACTTTTTTCAAGCAAAATGACGGCTCCCATGAAAAAGAGCCCCATGGCTGCTGGATCTGTAAATACAAGTAATACCGATGCTATGGCACGAGCCTTTTGAGGCAGGGCCGCCAATAAACCCAAGTAAATCAGCGTAAAAGCTATATACATGGCTACAATGCCATATTTCCATAAGAAAAGTGCTTCAGTTCGAATCATGCTTTGTAGTCTCTTGTGTTCTCGTCTTTTGGGTTCACTTCTTTTGCCTTCACGCTTCATGACAAGCTCCTTCCTGTGATTTCAATAAAGATATCTCCTAGGCTGGGTTCACTTGAATGAATGGTTAATAGGTCTTTGTTTTTAATGATGTCTTCAAGCTTATGATCTTGGTCGACTTCATCCAAAAGGGTCTCACCCATCACTTCTTTTCCTGCTTCTAGATAGGAATACTTGATGCGGCTAGCCCCTTTATTCATAATCAATTTATGCGGTGTATCCACCACTTTAATGGCACCATCAACGATAAAGGCCACGCGATCGCAGAGTTCTGCGGCATCTTCCATGTTATGAGTGGTTAAAATGATCGTTGTCCCCAAGGCCTTTTGTTCTAATATCATGTCTTTCATAACCCTTGCATTTGAAGGGTCAAGCCCACTGGTCGGTTCATCTAAAAATAAAATTTGTGGTTGATGTATCAAGGCTTTAATAAAGTTAAGCCGACTCTTCATTCCCTTGGAATAATCCGCGACTTTTTTATCCGCTTCATGTTCGAGTCCGACACTTTTAAGCAAGACTTCTGGTGAATAGCCCTCTTGGTCATAAAGGGAGGCAAAATACACAAGATTTTGTCGACCTGTCAATTTTTCATAAAGGCTTGGATATTCAAAATCAACCCCAATAGACTCATAGAAATCATTTTGACGGTCTTTGACCTCTATGCCATTGACTCTTACACTCCCAGAATACTGAGGTAAGAGGCCAATGAGTATCTTTTGGATGGTACTTTTCCCAGCACCAGAAGGGCCTAAAAAGCCAAAGATTTCGCCAGCCTTTACTTCAAAATTCATACGGTCAATAAAAGGACGCTCTGAATAAGAAAAATTTAAATCTTTAATGGTGATCATGATTATCCTCCCACATTTGAATGACGAGTCCCCTAATCAAAAGTCTTAAGGCTTCTTCGTACTCTCCAATTTCACGTTTGTATAAGCCTGTTAAGAACAAGGCTCTAAAAGATGCAGCGTAGATTGCTATTTTAGCTTGACTCATTTGAGGGAAAAAGTGGTTGAGTATGGCTAAAAAGGTTTCATCTTGAGAAATGCTTTGGTCGACCACATGGTCTGGCAGCTTCCGGATTAAGGCTTCAACTTCTCCATTAATCAGCATAGGTTGAAGGCCCATTACAAATTCGTTTTGATAAAATGAAACCAGTAATTCCGTAAAGGTTTTAACGGTGAGATGAGATTGTAGGTCAAGAAGGTCTCTCTTCATTTTTTCTTGAAGGACCTTTTCTTCTTGTGAAATGGCATCAAAAATCAATAATTCTTTGGATTTATAAAATAAATAGAAAGTTCCCTTAGGAATATTCACCTGCTTGACCAAGTCATCTACCGTCGTCTTTTTTATCCCTTTTTTCATAATAGAATCAAGGGCTACCTTTCTAAGTTGGCTTATGATTTCTTGTCTTTCTTTGTCGCTATAGGCTTTGGGCATGAGACCTCCTTTATATTCGCTATACTTGTATTTTGAAAATGGCTAACGATAGACGCAATCGTTTAAGACTTGATATGAAATATTGTTTTTTCAACCATCGAACCGTTTGACCAAAATTGTTTTTATAGTCAAATGATAGCATAAGCCATCATGAAGGTCAATAAAAATGATTCTTGAAAGCTAAAAAGCCCCCTTTTAAGTCTCATAAGTTGGAAGTAAATCCGCATTTTCTTGAAAGACTTTTAAGAGGGCTTTATAAAAAAACTTAATAATCACTATTTGATTGGGGGCTCATGAGCCTATGAGCACTTTAACTCATTTGTTTCACATAACTTTCTGGACGCATGACTTTCTTCAAATACTACTTTTTGCCACTTATGACTTAATGATAAGAGGGTTGAATTTCTATTAAGTCATAAATATTGCCTGTGATTTCAAGGTCATCTATGCTTTTATGCGCCTTATAAATCACATCACCGTCTTCTTCATAGGTGTCTGTATAATAAGTCTCGCCCTTTAGCCAGTAGGAAGGATATTTTCGCACATCGTCAAAGTCTAAAGTGGAATCTGCAAGAGGGAGAATGTATTCTCCTTTCCATGTGCTCGTGTCTGCCTCTAAATCCTTAGATACACACTTTAAGACCATTGGAAAGTTCACCGTTTCATATATGTCATCTTCATAATGATAAACATTGCCAAACTTGTCGGTATAAGTCATGGCTTCAAGATCAGGTGAAAAATCAATCTCTACCTTGTCTGGAATGGCGTCAGTTGTCACAGTGATATAAACTTTTTCATAGGATAAAAAGCGATGGGGCATCATTGACATGCGGTCACCATAAAGGTTAATTTGTCCCCGCCAGTGGTTCCAAGCACCTTCTATGGTCATATTGCGAATCCCTCTTGGTTTGACTGTCAGAGTGGATAGGCACTCTCCTGTGTCACCAAAGGGGTCTGTCGCAATCACTTTGAATTCATAATCCCCTTCACGATCTAAAAGCACACCATCAAGGACAAAGGCCTGTCCTTGGGTAACCTGTTGATAAGTCTTCACTTTCTTGAAAGTATCCCCAGGTTTCTTCACATAATAGTCAAGGTCAACCTCAGGGTCATTATCATCCGTTGGAAGCACGGTATAAGTTAGGGTCTGACCAACATATAAGGGGTCTGCTGGATCATAGGTGGTGAAATTTACTTTTGGGGGAATGTTGATAATATAGGTATAAGCATCTGTATCGACAGCTGTTTTACCGCTCTTGGTATATGCTGTGAATTTCCCTACATAGTCCCCTTCTGGAGCCTCAGACGCCTCCACCGCTGTGGTCACTTGCCAATACTTTTTGCCATTTTCCTCTTTGACAAAATTCATCTGGACAGGCGTTCTTTGATAGGTCGTCCCCGAAAAAAGGGTCAATGTCACTTTGTCGGCATATTGATTAGTTTCTGCTGTGGCTGTAAAGTTTTTTGTGAGTTTGACTTCATCTGGAAGGTCACCGGTCACATCAATAGGGGTTTTGACGGTGAAGGGGATGTCTTTAGATACCGATCTATTGCCTGATGAACTGCCACCACTCCACCGATTGGTGTAACCATAGTTAAAAGTCAATCTTACCTTATATTGCCCATCTCTAATATCATCAGGTAACTTTAAGGTATAATCATCCCATTGATAAAACAAGTCGTCATAAGGTCTTTTAGATGTTGAATCCTTCTTTAAAGATTCATTAGAGTATTCATAGGCTTTAGCTCTGCCATACTGACTGTAAAAAGAGCCATTTACTACAAATTTGGATTCAACAGATTTGTGATAATATGAAGTGCTCGGTGTATTAAGACCTGTCGTTGTCATAATATCTTTTAGGGTAATGATCGCACCTGATGGCACTGGACTATCTATTGTTCCTGTTACCCCCGCCGAATACCTTTCAGGGATAACCGTTTTCAAGGCCCAATCCGACCATGTGTATTCTTTATCTTTCACACGTAAGCCCACGGTTAATTGATCACCACTTATACCGGTTAGGCTTTCAGCAGTCGGTTTGCTTGTATGCCATAGGTCTTCTTTATCAAACTTCCATTTCCACTGTCTCTCAATAATCCCCTTTTCTGCTTCTGATTCATGGTCAATATCATAGGAATTATCTTTAATGAGAGGCGTTCTAGAAAAAACAGCGATATCAAAATCGGCGATTGGTTTTCTGTGGATAAAGAGTTTGCTAATGCTTTCATCTGTTTTAACTGAAAATTTATTATAATCCTCAAAAAGGGGTTCCCTCGTTGCCTCATCTTTAGACTGACCAAAGAGAGTATATTTACCCGTTGCATCATAATGGGTTTGAACGTCTTCCGTATTAATGATTTCATTAAGTTTATCAAAAATACCTGTTGGATTTTCAAAGTAATTTTTATCAAATGTCTCGAATAAAACCCCCTCTTGTGTCAAAGGGTCACGTTCATAATCAACTGTTTGCGTCTTGAATTTAAGTTCATCATCAGGTGTTGCATAAATCGTCTGCCCATGATCTTCAAACATGTCCATTTCAATATAATGAGCGGCATCTTCAATCATGGATTTGACATCGTTCTTTTTAAAATCCATGACGCTACCATTAACGCCGTGTTCTTCTCCAACAAAGGTATCAAATAGACTTTTTCCTATTGGATTACCGTACATTAGCAGGTCAATGTCTTTTTCACCACTTAGGTTAACAAAATCTTGTGAGGGATAGTGTTTGAGGTTGAGATTGTTGAAAACCAAAAGGTATTTGTTTTCATCGTCTCCCCACTTAAATCGCTCTTTAATCGTTCTCGAAATTTCTTTATTGTCTATAAATTTGTTGAAATGACAAGACATATCATAAGAATAATAAGGATAGACCCTTCCACTGTTAAATATTTCAGACCCGTTAAAGTTAAAAACATGCTCACCCTCTGTCCCCCATGACCACTGTCCTGTTTGAACACTTCTTGGGTAGCCACCAACGCTATAGGTTTTAGTGTAGTCATAATTCTCACCAAAAGTCATTCTTAGTGTTCCAAGTTCTTGAATTTCTTCATCAGTGGACATTTGAAAGTTTCTGTAATTGGGATTAAAGGTAACATAGCCATTGAGTGATTTGCTTTGATTCCAATTATAGGCACTTGCATAAAAGATTACACTGCCATTTTTTAATATGCCTTGCAAACTCATTTTTGAAGCGATGTTTGCATAGACTTCACTTCTATAGTACCAATACTCTCGTCCTGTATATTCTATCTTGTAGGTATCTGTATCCCCTTCATTTTTTGTCGTATTTAAAGCACTTACCATATAATTCGCTAAGGTCGTCAACTTGAAATGACCACTGCCACGAGGTGTTTTGTAACCAAATTCCCCTTCATAGTATCTATCTACATGATAATCCCCATCATCATCAGTCTCATAGTCCATATCATAAGGATAATAATAGTAACTACTGCGATTGTCTAATGAGAGATAAGTCGCACTTGTAGAAATTCTCCCATCAGAGACTCTGTAAGAAACGGAGGTCCCTGTTGCTGAAGACCAATAACTTGAATAACCATCGTAATAATCACTAGGTGCATAAGCATATATAAATGGGGCACTTGAAATAGGATAGTTTTCCGTATAATCAAGCAGTTGCACATCTGCTTCAATGTTCTGCTCTAAGAGCTGTGGCTTTAAAATATCATCAACATATTGTTGATACTCGTCTATGTTAAGATTAGAAGGCACAGCGATTCCTATGGTCGCCTTCTTAATCTTGTCCACTTCAAGTGTGGTTTCAGGCGCTTTATTGTCCACTTCTACAAAAATGTCTTTCTGCCACGTTTTAAGGTAATCATCGTCTTCAAGGAGTTCAGGTATGGTATTGTCATAGCCTTCTGTCACCTGCGCTTTCAGTTCATAGTGACCTAGCTTGTCCACTTCGACCACTATTTTATCAGTAGACGGCCCATCGTAACCCAGTGTCCACTCACCATCATAAATGGCATCATTGCCACGATTATTTTTCACATCATCTTCATAGGAATTGTCTGTGTCATGTCTGTAATAAATCTTGATGTTCTTGATGTAGTCACCATCATTTGAAACTGAATGGTTTTTAAAAATGATTTCACCCTTATTGTTATTGTAGGGATTTCTGTACTGAACGGGCTCATATTCAAAATCAGCTACAGGTGGTAGGTCTGGAGCTACATTGATTTCTTTTAAAATAGTATCTTCTGAATAGCCATTTGAACCCGTTAGTGATACATTCATTTTTCCTACTTCTCTAGGCAATACATGTACTTCCTTTTGGTTAAGGGATTCATTGGTCAAATATCTTTTATTAAAAACCCAACTAAAGCGATTAACAGGATACATGTCAGGTTCATCAAAAGTTGACGTTAAGGTCAAGGTGCGGTTGATTTTGGCAGTTGATGCTTCAAACTCGCCTTTTACCCACGGTGGCATGATATAGACCCTATGAATGTCATCATCGCTCGCATCTGTTTCATCGGTTACAGTCAGTCTGACGATTTGGTAACCTGTTGCACTAGAAGGAAACCAAGTGCCCGAATGAACGCTACTAACGGGTTTAAAGGACGCATTGGGAGACCACCAGTCATAAGAGGTAATCTCACCATTGGTTGAATAAGATTTGTCTCCAAAAAGATAAACCATATCCCCCGCTCTCACCTCTGTAGAGCCATCTGCATCTGCGACAATCTCCCCGCTTGGTGTCGGTTCTTCTTCAACATCAGGCTGTTTATAGTAGCCTACTATTTTGACATCTGTATTGGGGTAGGAAAAACTCGCCATGTTCTCACTTGAACTGGACATGGGCGTCACTACATGGTTACCATTTTCATCGAGGTATTCAATTTGATACCCGTAATATTGTAGTTCTCTATATTCACTAGGAAATGTATGTAATAAACTCTGTCCCGATTGCCCTAAATAACTATCTATGGTTTCAGAAAATTCACCAAAGACGCCTTTATACTCTACTTCATATTTGTACTGAACGTTCCAATAAATAGGGTTATCATAACGAGAGCGAATCCCCGAAGGGTCCGCCCAATTTTGTGATGCTAACATATCGCTTTGCGTGTAATAAGTCCCCAGTAACTTTCCAGAACCTGAATAAACACCCATAATCGGTGACATGTAAAAATGGTCTTGTCCTGATTGATAGTAGTTGATTTTTCTGAGGATTTTGTCTAGGCTTTTAGCGTTGATGGTAAAAGTGGTTTCAATGTAGCCGTTTCCTAAATCACTTGTGTAAACTTCATCAAAACCCATTTGAGTGTAGACGCTATTTTCAGTTGTATAAGCCTCACCATTATCATCGTGTAGATGAAAGATAAAACCTTCGGTTTGGTAGTGGATAGATGATGTGCTTTTTTTGTCTAGGTAGACAACTTTAATAACACGTTCATCTTTTATTAACTGCGGTTCAGCATAGCCATCATCATCTATAACCGCAAAAGCATTGATGGGTAGCATATTCACAATGAGTATCATCATCATGAAAAGTGCCCCTAATTTATTTAATCTATTTTCTTTCATTCATTACCTCTATTCATCTAGTGTAAAGTCAGGGATTGTTTGTATTTGTAGGAGATAGGCACCTGTTGGATTTACACCTACCATTTGAGGGGTCATGTAATTCCCTCCTACTAAAGAACTTAGTCTAAAGTCAACCACACCTTCATAGTTGCGAGTCGTTACCCACTTGTTATAAGGGTCTTGTCTTGTGCCTTCTACAATCAGATACTTTTGATCTTCGGGGACATTTTCATACTGGATGATGTCATAATTAACATAGGTTCTTAAATAAGTAAATCCACTTTTAAAAGCTAATGATTTATCCGTAATAATATTATTGGCTTTGATAATGATTTTATGGTCTTTGACAAACTGGACGTAGTCATAACATTCTTGAAGCCAGTTAGGTTTTACGCCATTAGGGTCATAGGTCTTGTAGAGTTCTTCTGCCCATGTATTATCAATGGTTCTATAATCGACATTGAGTCTGTGTGAAACATTAGTCATCACTAAATCTTCATAATACTTTAATTCTCCCTCGTAAATATCATCTAGTGAATTGAGATAATTTTGATAATCTTTTGGTAATACTTTTGCCTGTCCCAAATAATAACTCGGAGCTTCATACACCATATTAGGAATTCTTTCTAATATATATGGATATAAATCAGCATTTGAAGGCAAATTGGTCGTTCTGATTTTCTCGCCTTCATCATCGTATAAGGCTGTATCGTCTGTCTTATCTATATCGTCCGCCTTGTCACTTGGATTGGCTGGATCTGTTGGATTACTTGCATCTCCATCTGTCTCACCATCTATAGGATTTTCACCATCTGTTCCTTCTACCACAAGCGGCGTTCTTAAACTGTCATCCAGTAATTTAGAAATCACCACACTTGCTTCTGCTCTTGAAGCATTGCCAAGTGGTTTAAAAGACCCATCACCATAGCCACTGATAAAGTTAAGGGCGTAACATTCGGTCACTTCATCTTGATAGACTTTTGAGGTATTAACTAAATCGCTGATTTTACTTTGAGCAAGCGTCATAAGATCAGCATCTACAAAACTGCCATCCTCTAAATCATTATCTTGACTATCATTAGTGTTACCTGTCTCATGGTTTGAGTCACTATCCACATATTTATAAGCTCGCATGATAATACTCGCCATTTCTTGACGGGAAATATTGACTTCATAATTGCTTGGGACTTGACTCGTACCTTCAACCAATCCTAAGTCAATTGCTTTTTCAATGTAGGGTTGTCCCCAGAATTCTCCATTTTCAGTGGGTCTCACCGTTTGTCCCATGGCTTTTAAAGTTAAAATAATATACTCTAATCGGTTGATGGTATTATCAGGTTTAAAGGTATTGTCTCCATAGCCACTGGTGATACCTTGTTCTTTTAGACTATTGATATAGTCTTTTGCCCAGTGATTTTGGGTGTCAGCAAAGTAAATGTTTGATGTTGAACTGTTTGTATCTACTATTCCTGAACTTTGATTTATATCTGTAGTTTCTGCCATACTCGGCATGTTAGATATGCCACCTGCTAAAGAAGCAAAGGTTAGTGTTCCCACTAAAGCGAAAGTAATCGTTTTTTGTTTGATGGTATGTAGGTTAGATTTTGCTATTTGATTTGTTGATGATTGGTTACTAATTGATGCATGCTTCTTATCATAATTTAAGTTATTCATATGTTTTCTCCCCCTAGAAAATATAATTTTTTGTATTGAGATAGTTTTCCTAATCATTATTATTGATTTTATGTTAAATAACACTTACATTAAGTATCATTTCAGCCTTTTTTTACACGCTCATTTAAGCATTGTCCATTAACAACATTGATTGAAATGACGAAAAATAGACTATCCTGTTGAGTTTTCATCTCAAAACGTTTCGTCTTTTTTCATCATTTATAACACGGTTGTTCATCGATAATAATTAAATCGTACTTACCTGTATTATTATAATAGAAAAATATGGGATTTACAAATAATGTATTTTATTTTTGAACAAAAAAAAGATCACCAGCTATCACTAATAAGTGAATTCCGATGACCACTATCATGTAGTCCTATGCTAACATAGTCCCATTCTATATCATTCTTCTTGGTTTAAAATTTTTAATCTAACTACCATTTATTCCGTAAATTCGTTACCCTCTATTTGTTTGAATGGTAATACTTTTCAAATCAAAATACTCGATATGCAATCCTATTTCATATTATTCTGATACAATAAACGCTATTAATTCTGAGGCAGTCTCCAGTAAATACTATTTTTTCTATCTAAGAGTTTTTCTATCACTAGCTCACGTCTTAAAGTTGCAAAGTCATCGTGAAAATCTGCAATAATAATATTAACCTCACGCTCAGTGTACTCTTTATCATATTCAAAAGCTTCTACAAGCTTATCTAAAATAATCTTTCGCTTTTTACGCTGAACAGGGATACTCTTTAACTTTCCATGTTTAAAGAAGCTATCAAGAACCTTTTGACGATAGTTTTCTTCTCTCTTATCGTCTGCATCAAGTTCCATTTCATCTGCCACTAATATCTCGCTAAGTGACATTGAAAGAATCTCTTCTTTTAAAGAGTAGAGCACATAATACTGGTCTTTTTCTTTCTCCACCAGCCCTGCATCTAGCAGTTTTCTAAGATGGAAAGAGACTGTAGAGGGTGAGAGTTCTAATCTTTCAGCCAACGCTTCTACATACATAGGTGATTCCATTAACCGCTGAATGATCCTTACTCTAGATTGATCTGCGAGTGCCTTAAAAATTTTTATCTTATCCATTATTCTACTCTCATCATTTCTATAAATTTAATCTTTAATTCATCTTTACGCGCTATTTTAAGCTCTTCAATGTAAGCTTCGTCTTCTTGTCCATTTTTCTTGCAAGCTTCTAAATTAGCATACCAATTACTCGGTAATTTTTCAAAGAAACCAAGATAGGCTTTTTCTAATTTCTCTAAATCGCCCTGTGATTGTTTTTGACTCACCTTGAATACTTTCATAAAAATATCAATGACATTTCTTTCAACTTTTTTATGATTCGCTTCATCTTGTCTCTCTTCACTGAGCAAAAAATCAATCTGGTCTGAATCTTCCTTCAAACGTGCCTCTAAATAGGCAGTATAATTTCTAATTAAATTCTCCATCTTTTACCTGCTTTCCATTTTATATGATTTTGCTACAAAGTCAAAGTGAACGGGTGTAGTATCGTTATGACCACCAAACATATAGTTTGCACCAACAGCGATATGACATGTGCCTTTTATTTTTTCATCAAATAATCCGTAGCCACAAAGAGCTTCCTCTTGTGGATTAATTCCCACACCGAACTCCCCAATTAATGTGCTGTCTCCAGGTGCTTGTTCCAAATCTTTTCTAATATTGTCTTCTGATGCATGCACTAAAACGCCATCTACAAACTCAAGAATCACTTCTTCGTAACATTGATCTTCCCAAGTAACCATTGAAGCAACATAACTTCCTTTTGCAGATGATTCTACTGGCGCTATGTAGACTTCACCTGATGGAAAATCTCCATTTGCCACATCTTGATACCACGATCTACCTTCAACTTCAATGATGAGTTGGTGCTCCTTATTTTGACTATCTTTCGTTATAATTACAAAGTTCGTAGTACCTTTATACCTTGCTTCAAATGCCTCTGCCGATGCCTTAAGTTCTCTATAATCTACCCGTATCATTTCTTTCCATCTTGCTTCGTAAATTTCTAAAGGTAAGCCACTTTCAGCAGCGTTTTCCTCTGAGGGAACTCGAATTTGAAGAAAATACTTATCGTCTTTTGTGTAATTCTCAAATAACGTTCTCATAAATACTTTAAACGATTCCAACTCTTCCCCTGCAAATGCACTTACCAATCCTGTAGGACTAAATTCACACAAATCAATAATATTCCTAATCTTAGTCCAATCCTCTCCAAACAATTTTTCAGGATAAAGAACATCTTTATTAATACGACTTCTTATTTCATCTGCATCTAGCATTACCGCAATCACATCGTATCCTCTTTTTCTTAATATCCTTTCAAATTCTTCCATAATCCATCGGTGTTTATTTTCTACCCAGCACTGCAAAATAACAGGCTCATTTTCCTTTAATTGCACATTTTCAGCAATATCTATAATCTCTTTTCTCATAAAGACCTCCATCAAACTAATTCCGTCAATATAGTTTCAATAATTTTATTTTGTTTTTATATTCATCGAAATAAATAATACATATTATTTTTAATTTTGTCAATGTATTTTTTCAAAATCACCATTAACAAACGTTTTCATGTCAAATTTTATTGCAATATAAAAAGGTTTGATTATCTTTCGATATATCAAACCTTTATCGTTTTCTTTTGCAAATAAAATACAAAGTCTTGTCATTTTTATGTCTGATTAACAATCCAAAACTGATTTTTTTCTAAGTAGGATGAACATACTTACCATATCGAGTACAAAAATAAGTTGCAAACATATGTGAAGTACCACTGCATCACCCGTTAATTGATTATTTTTTTTCATAAGAAGTATATAAGCAATGGTAAATGCCGATGTAAAAAGTACTGCTAGGTAAGTAAAAATAACGATTGGGACAATCACTACAAAAATAGGTCCAAAAAGAAACAGTCCTCTAGATGCCCCTAGAACTAGCATAATCAGTGCTAAGTAGTAAATAAAATTGATTATAAAAAATGGAATCATTCCCACTTTGGCATGTTTCATGTGCCTTCTAAGTGCTGTTAAGTCATTCGCTCTAAACAACTTAACCGCTGTGATAATCCCGTGCACCCCAAAATAAAGGATTGCCACCATGGTTAAAATAATTACCGCCATATCTATTTTTAATAAGGCGCTTGTATCTAATTCAATCGGCACAAAAATGCCGAATTTTAATAATGCAACTGCTGCTACAAAATTAAGATAGTAACTAATATGTAATCCTCTAATATATTTCATTGCATCCCCCCTATTCCTTAGAATACCATACACAAACGTAAATTCTTCCTCTATAATATTAGAGTAGGAACTACTATTACCTCTTATGCTTCTTTCAATTTATTATACCAGAATAATCAGAAGCGTTTTCAATATAGTAAAACACATTTCTCATAAAAATAACACCACTTTCTTCTATTGCTGATGAAAGCCCCTTCTACTTCAAGATGTGTCATCAAACTCTTAAAAAATTAATAACTGATTTTAGAGTTGTTTTCAAAATTAAAATGCATCATAAACATAGTATATAGGTACTATAATTTGTCAACTATAAAAATGTAGTGTGCCTTCATTTGGAATCACACTACATTTTGTTGATTATGAGTACACTCTAAACACTTTTTAAATCACCTTGAATATTGATTACAATTTGATGCTCTTTTTTATTTTCAGTCACAATAATCGTTCCAGACTTCTCAAGTTTTTTAGCCACTGATCTTGAACAGCCTAGGATTTCTGAGACTATTTTATCTGTTCTTATTTTTAAAGCATATCTATTAGTAATCCTTATTAGGTCTCCTGTCTTAAAGGCTAAAGCTTCTATATCGTCAGCCATATGGCTCTGAATCTCAACTCTTTCACCTGTCGATTTCTCATCAAGTATTCTTGTGGATTCTTCCAAATTGCAATCACTAATAACCTTCTCCATTAAAGGCTCAAGTCTATAAGTCACACTTGACCAGTCAATCTCTGCTTTATTCACTGAAAAGAAATGAGTATCTGTTCCAAATTGTAAGGACAAGTCGCCTGAATTGCTTTGGTAACCTTCGTAAACCCTTCTCTCTATAGATTCAGGTTTACACCTTTCATGTACTGTTAGATTTTTCGTATGTTTACATTTACTGCACTGATAGATTAACCAGACATCTATTTTGTTACCATTGGCATTAACACGAAAACAATTTGTATTTTGAAATATGGCTTTAGCTCCGCAACCAGAACAGTTAGCCATTATTTTAAACGAATCATTTGGTAAGAGTGTGTAATTTATTTTTCTTGAATAGCTCAATTTTGCATCTCCTCCTATTTTTATTGGGGATTCTGCAAAGTGCTATTACATTTTCATTTCTTTGCAATAGCCTTTGCTATGCAAAATAAAAGGGCGTAGTCATAAAATAGGTCCTCCTTGTATTATCACAGTTAATCCATTGGAGAAAGATATCTCTCGCATTTTCCATCTTAACTGTATCGCTTCAAAACAGCATCATTTTTTCTAAATTACCAATAATGATGCTATTTTCTCACCTCTTTAACTTTAAAGCTTTCGCTTTTAAAAACCTACCTCAAACTTTTTTATAAAAAAAAATGAGCCAACTCATTTATTTGAATTGACTCATTTTGTGTCTTGATTATTTCTCTCTTTTTTCATATTTCTCAAAATACGCTGAATACTCTTTTCCGATAAATAGTAGCGAGTCGAAAGTCGCTTGACAGTGTAGCCCTTTTGGTAATCTACATAAATCGCACGATTCCTCTTCTCTAACTCATGACGAATGGCGGTCTTTTCACCCCAAGCTTTTCTCTGATTATCCTTTCTTGGGATATAGATGTTCTCTCCATCAACGTACATTTGTATAAGCTCTATCAAGTCTTCAGGTAATACTTCTTGTGCTTTCTTATAGCCCATTACTGCCTCCTAAATGATTTTTTTATCCTTTAGTTAGCAATAGCTATAACAACTATCTAATCTATAACTGCAATAGCTAATGCTATGCAGTCATAACTAATTTCATCATAGGATGCCCTCCTCTTTGTTTCTCTTAACTTGAGTCATCTATCTGAAATCACTATAAGCAATTTTTGACAGAGTGTCTAGTCTTTTCATCAAAATATCATGTCCCTTTTTATTTTAGTTCATCACACTATCATTTATAAAAGCTTTAAAACTTAGGCATTATCTGATTGTGCCACACACCACTTAAGCTTATTGTCATCAAAACTTGCTTCAAGTAGTTGATCATCTAACATGGCTGCTAAATAAGACTTGATGGTACTGCCTACTAGGACATTTTGATTAAAGTCCATGGTGAGACCATAATGGTCAAAAATGATTTTTAAGAGATTTTCAAATGTAACTGGATTTTGACAGTTATTAATAATCAAATCCTTGATTTCTTGAACTTTATCTAAGTTAATCTTGACTAAGTCATGTATATTGTCCGTTACAGCGGCATGGGCAGGCACAAAAGCCTTTCCCGTTAACCCCTCTACTTTTTTAAGACTTTCAACATAGGCATTCACATCATAAAGATAGGATACATGGTACTTTTCAAGCGTTGCTTCACTTGAAAAACAGTCTGCTAAAAACCAGACGTCGTCATCCGTTTTGATGGCTACCATTGCAAGTGCATGTCCATCCAATCTCAAGATTTCAAGTCCCTCTGGCAGCTTGTCTTCTGTTAATAATGCCGCTCGACTAGGTTTTGCATGTAAAAATTTGTTTCTCAACGCTTTCGGCGGATAACCACCATAAAGCAGGGATGATTCGAGTACAGGATAGTTGGTAAAGGCTGATTCTACATCTACTGCATAGATGGAGCAATTGGTTTTATCCTGTAAAAATTGGTTACCGCCAATATGATCAGCATGTGAATGGGTGTTGATAATCATCTTTAGAGTCCAGCCATTTGCTTGGAGTAATTTGAATACTTTCTTGCCTGCGCTTTTATCGTTGCCACTGTCAATGAGGCACACTTCTGTGTCAGACAATTTGTAAATGCCCATTTTAGCTGGGCAGTCAATATAATATGTTTTAGGTCCAAGTTGATTTAATTCATACATGATTTTTTCCTCCCCTCTAACACTTGGAATGTCTTAAATCTGATAGTTTTGATTTGAGTCTGATTTGAGTCATTCATTACGATTTCTTAATATTGATGTATTATACCATAATTCTGCCCATGACAAAAAACGCCTTGACCTTATTCTTATTAAAAAGAAAGGTTCAAGGCGTCTCTTAACTCTGAAAAGGGAGAAACTTTTCTATATTTTATAAAATTTAGTTAGTCTAAATATTACAACGTTTCCAAGAGGTCTAAAGCTTTTGATAGCAATGTCTTCGCTTCACTGAGTGTGTTTTGTTGTAATGACTTATGATCTCTTGGTTCTGCTTCCGGCTCTCTATCCTCTTGACTTGTCTGTGACAAACGATTAAGCCCTCTTTGACGAATTATTTCTGCATAATTTTTGTCTGTATAATTCAGATCAACATGACCTGAAATTCCTGCAAGCTTTCCTTTCGATGAATATTGCCAAATACCATAAGGTCGATCGACTTTATCAGACCAAAACGCATACCAGAGATCATACTTGTTGGTAACGGACAGATCGAACCGATTTGCCAAATAATCTTGATTGGCATAATTCATAGCGTAGTAACCCCTAGATTCAATAGTTTGACAAAAAGCATCAGCTAACTTACTGGCTAAGTGCTTATCAATGGTTACACCTTTACTTTGTGCATAACGAAGAGAATCATATTCGAGATCAAATGCAACAGGAAATTCAATGCTGTAATCTTTGATAGCTGCAAGACAATACTCGGCTTCTTCTTTTGCCATTTTTTCATTTAGAGCATAAGAAAACCAGTAGATGCCTACTGGTATACCTAGCCTGTTACATTCAGTTATGTTTCGTTTAAACTGTTCATCAATGTTGTTCTTACCAAATCCCGCACGAATCATGGCAAATTCTACGCCATCTGCCTTGACTTTTTCCCAGTCAATTGTGCCATTGTGTTTTGAAACATCTATGCCTTTCATGACTTAGCCTCCTTGTGAGAGTCAGGCGTTTGTTCATCTAGGCTCTGTGCTAAATTTTTTTTGGTATGCTGATAACTAAAAAAGGATTGAAACACCAATGTTAATAAAATCATGGTATTATCAATCCCTAAGTCGCCCCGCAAAGCAAGTATTGCAAACACAACTCCTGCAATAAGCGAAATGATGCTTTTCACATCAATGAGTTTACTTATTCTCTTTATTAATTCCAATTTCTATGACTCCTTTCTAATAGGCTTCGTCATCTTCGGCGAAGAATTCTGTGGTTAGCTGGCACTGCTTCTTACACTCCGTGATGCGATTATGTGCCTGCTTAACGGACTCTTCCGTCCTCACCAGACGCTCATGATCTGCTTGAACATCCTTTTTAATATCCGTTACTTCTTTCTCTATACGTGCAATGCCAGTCCCAATGTTTTCAAGTTTGACGATAACCGTTGTTAACTGTGAAGCGTCTGTCTTGGCGTCATTGGTCTGATCGCGTTTTAAGCTGGTAATGCCTTGATAGATTCCAAAGGCTAAGGAAACGCCTGAAATCAATAAGGCTACTTCTATTGTCATGTTTCACCTGCCTTTCTGTTTATTGCAATTAAAAGCACCTACTCATTTGTAGAGGCTTCAACTATTAAATCGTCTCTTCCTTGTGATGTTAAATACTCATCAATTTCACCTTTTAAATCAGGTCTTCTGCTAATCACATATGAGTATTCATAATATCCACTGATAATTAAATCGCCGTATAATTTTCCCCACATTATAAGTCACCTCCCGCTGATAAACCGAGTTCGGCAATCATAAGCTTTAGCGACTCTTGTTCTGCTTTTAAAGATTTGATTTCTGCACTAGTACTAACTGGTGCGTCAACATATTCCAAAACACACGTATTTGTATCTGGATCGTATCTTAAAAACCCTCTTTTTCCTTCTATAGGCTCAATAGCCGGCACGCTGTCAACAAGAATAGCTCCCGCTTTTTGCTTTTCGTTTGCCAATTCTGGTCTGCAATGATTGGCAATTACAATATTATTTTCATCTACTTTAATCAGATTCATGCTTATTCCTCCTCAATTGTGACATCAATATTAAATGTATTTTTAGAGTATTTAGCAAATTTCCTTGCTTGATTTTCGTCTGAAACTGGCAAATAATATTTAATCACATCATTTTCAGCTTCGCCTTTAGATTTAGTATTCATTTTAATTAGATTTGTGTTACTACCTATCTTTTCCCATACGTCTTTACCTTCTAAACCGGCTGTCATTGCTGTTAACGATGGTGTTTCAAATTTTAAATATTTCATAATATTACCTCCCATTTTGTTTCTAATAAATTTTTGTTTAAGTTAAATTCTTGTGTGCCTATTTTTGATTTTTTGACAACCAATCGTTGTTTACCTAGATTGTCATTTTTTAACCCACCGATACCAAAAGACCTTTCCCCTTGACGCGATACGGTATTAATAACCAATAAAGTATCTGGGTCTAATTCGTGGAGATTGCCTGAAAGGCTACAACCAAACAATCGATCACGTGTTCCACCGATACCAGTTGGTTGAGATATTGACCCCTGCACCGTATTGATAGGCAACAAAGTATCTAGGTCTAGTTCATATAGAGTACTTATTTGAAGGTCACAATAGAATAACCTATCGTACATTCCGCCGATACCACCACAACCTCCTGCGGGGTTTGGGGAAATATTAATAGGTAACAAACTGTCGAGGTTTAGTTCATAGAGATTGTCCGTTTTATCATCACAGTGAAATAATCTATCGTAAGTTCCCCCAATACCTCTAGGGGAAATAGAAGGACTTGACACTGTATTAATTGGCAATAAAGTATCTGGGTCTAATTCGTATAGGTTGTCTAAATCAAGGTCACAATGGAACAGCCTATCATAAGTTCCACCTATACCTTGGGGACGCCCTCCTTGGCTTGCCACAGTATTAATTGGCAATAAAGTATCTGGGTCTAATTCGTAGAGATTGTCTGAATCTTCGTCGCCGTAAAACAACCTCGCTCCCACTGTCCCAATCTCAATTTCTGGTATAAATTTCATTTTATCAAATCCCATTTTACACCTCCGTTCCTGTTATTCTAAATGGACTGTCATCTGTTAGTTCATATATACTTTCTTCAAACTCAACTGATGTTATTGAAAATGATCGAGCTTTTATTCCGCCTATACCATTCGGTGCAGTACTCGGACTTGACACCGTATTAATAGGCAACAACGTATCTGGGTCTAGTTCGTATAAGCTTTGTGGACTAGTATCACAATGAAATAATCGGTCATATGTTCCGCCTATACCAGCTGGGAATGCACCCAGACTTGACACGGTGTTAATTGGTAATAAGGTATCAAGGTCTAGCTCGTATAAGTTATTTGCGGTAGGGTCACAATGATACAGTCTGTTATATGTTCCGCCTATTCCCCGTGGGGTTGAACTTGGACTTGATACTGTGTTAATTGGCAATAGTGTATCAACATCTAATTCGTATAAGTTGTCTGCGGTAGAGTCACAATGAAATAATCGGTCATATGTTCCGCCTATATCAGTTGGTGCAGAACTAGGACTTGACACGGTTTTAATTGGTAATAAGGTATCAAGGTCTAATTCGTATAAATTGTCTGCGGTAGGGTCACAATGATATAACCTATTATACGTTCCGCCTATACCAGTTGGGGATGCACCCGGACTTGACACTGTATTAATTGGCAATAAAGTATCAGAATCTAATTCGTATAAGTTGTCTGTGCCGGGGTCACAATAAAATAACCTATGAAAATAATCCGACCTAACAAAAGTTAAATCTTCCCATTCATCAGCCCCACCTTTAGGGGCACACAAGAAAAAATCAACATCATCATCCTTGTAAACAAGAGTATAAATCCGTTCAGCACTAACATCAGCCTCATTGCCTTCAAAGTCTTTCAAAACATACTGTGTACAACCATTAAACGACACCTTCACTGGTGCACTAACATCTGCACTAAACTTAACATCTAGCTTGTCGCCATCCGTAAATACCATATTGTCTTCAACCGTCACGTTGGCATTCGCCCCATCAACAACCGCAGTCAACAATTTGCCACTGTAGTTCTGAATATTACTAATCTTATCTTGTACTGCACTTAAATCATTTGTAGTTGAATCAATTGCCTCTTTGACCTCATTCATCGCACCAACCAGACTAGTCTTTTCCGTCGTCTGTAGTGCACCCAAGTCACCTTGGTTAGTCACTAGATCATTTTGTTTCCCTTCAATCGTATCAACACGCTCATCACTCGCCTTCACAGCCTCATCAATCCTATCCGCATTTCGAGCATGAATCCCTATATCATAAAACTCATCTTCATCATGCTTTTCCAAATTTAAAAACGACGTTTTCGTCTTCATTAATCAACCTCCTCATCCTTTAATTATTCATCTCTATTACATAAAAAGGCTAAAAGACAGACTAGACTGCACATGCGTCTATTACTTTTCTATCTTTTAGCCCTTACCCTCAATTAAAGTTAATACCACTTTTTATCACTCCGTATTTCAAGTAATTGTTCTCTACATCCCCATCAATCGTTTAACAGCCTTTAGAGCCCTTTGGGGTTGTCTTTTCAAGTCTTCGCCAGCTACAAAAGAGCCTGCTTTTTCCTTAGAAGCGAGTTCTTGCTTAACAGCCTTTCTCACTGCTCGCATTTTAATGTCATTTAACTTTAAAACCTTGTTTGTTTTAGGATTAATCCATCCCTTTTTAATACGATCTGCCAATAACTGTATTAAAAGCGTATCAGACACCTCTACTTCTTGATGCACCTGTAAAAAAGAGGGGGATTTACCCCCTGCTAACCTTGTTGATTCACTCATCTAAAGCCACCTTTCTCTTCATAAACTGTCTTCATAAACCGTCTCCATAGCCCGTCTTCATAAACAAACTCCTTAAACAGTCTTCATAAACCGTCTCCTTATATAAACGCCTTAAACAGTCTCTCTAAATTGCACCCTTAGAAAGCAAAATCCCACTCTCTAATTCTTCAATTCTCTTTTTAAGCACTTCAATTTCTTGTTTTTCATCATAGCTTTCGACATAGTTTGGGTTTTCGTATACGCCCTTGTCTGCTGTATAGCAGTACTTTTGTGGGACAACTTCCCCACTCACTTCTATCTCAACCACATCACCCATAGGGTAAATCGCCCCATTGATTAATCTACCATTTGATTTTTCTTCAAAATGGTCCATCACCGCTATAATCACTTCATTCTCTACTAAAATCATCTATAAATCCTCCAATCATAAAATTTCTTCGTCTCTCCGCCGACACCCTTTTGCAGTGCCAGACCTTTGGCTGTATTTTCAGCGTATAAGAATTTGCCAGTACCGTAGTAATTGTATCCATTTGCATAATCTTGATACAAAACAAGCGCCTTCCCTATTGATAAACCAAGCGTTTGTATATAGCTTGTTGTCTGCGAATTCCCATAAGCAGGATTAAAAATATGGGGCTGTCCACAAGTCATAGAAGTCCCCACAACCTTTAGCACACGGGATTCTCCAGTATGAGACCAAGAAGAACCATTATACTGCCCATTTTCATAACACACCATCACCTGATCATGGCTTAAAGGAGAAAGTGAAATATAATAAGTTCGCATATCATTACTCGATGAATCCTTAGCATTAAAGACCACCTCACTGCCTACACGGAGAGTCTGCCCGCTCACGGTCAGTATGACTGCTGTACCGTAATGCGAGTTGCTAGAATCCTGATAAGCCACCACTAGTCTCTCCTCGTCTAATCCCACTGCTGACATATAGTAGGTTGACCCACTGTTAAAGACCACCTTACCGCCCACACTAATCGTCTGCCCACTCACGGTCAGTATGACTGCTGTGCCGTAATATGAGTTGCTATAATCACTATAAGTCACCACTAGCCTCTCCTCATCTAATCCCACTGCTGACATATAGTAGCAATCCCCACTGTTAAAGACCACCTTACTGCCCACACTGAGGGTCTGCCCACTCACCGTCAGTATGACCGCTGTGCCGTAATATGAGTTGCTATCATCCCTATAAGTCACCACTAGCCTCTCCTCATCTAATCCCACTGCTGAAATATAATTGGTAGATCCACTGTTAAAGACCACTGCCTGTCCACTTGTCACTTTAAGCCCTTCTATGGTCAACACTTGTGCCTTACCATTGTAATTGTCAGAAGAACCATTACGATTACCTTGATCCCGATAAGTCACTACTACCCTTTCCTCATTCAGCCTCACTAGATCATTGTGAATCGTCCCCGCATCATTAAAGACTACCGGACTTCCTAAGGTCACGGTTAAGCCCTCTAGGCCTATAACGATTGCTGTCCCGTAGTTACTATTGCTACCATCCCTATAAACTACTAAAACCCTATCTTCCGACATCTGGGTCGCTGAAATATAATAGGTATTCCCTTGATTAAAAACCTTTTTCACACTAGCCTTAAAATTCTCGCCATGCCACTTGGGCTCTGCCTTCACTACCTTTTCATTGACAAACTCTACCAAGTCACCTGCTTTGATGTTCTGACCTGCTGCAATGACGTAATCCTTAATCAGTGCCTCTACTTTTGCCCCGCCTTTAGGGGCACACAAGAAAAAATCTGGTTGTCCTTGGCTGTAAATCACTTCTATCACGTCGTTCTTGTCCACATCTAAAAGGGGTTCGTCATATTTAGTCCTAATGGGCACAGGCTCTCGACCATCAAAACTCATCTTTTCTATAGTGCCTGCATTGTCACAGACAAAAGAGGTCTTCATCCCTGCTTCATAGGTTAAAAGCCCCTGAGTCTCTAGATTGACGTGAGCTGATATCCTAACACGCTGTGTATGGTTAGCAAAATCTCCGTCTTTAGAAACATTTGCCGTTGAGGCGTGTTCGGCGTAGTTAACTCTACCAACTTGCGTCACTGACGCCGAGAGGATATCTAGGGCTTGATCTGAAAGATTAAGGCAGGGACTTAGTTGCCCCAATGAGGTCACGAGCACGACTTCATCGGCTAGCACATGATTCATATAAAATTCAGCCGAAATCACTTGCTTTTCTCTGTGAAGCGTACAGCTTAGGTGGGTTTCTTTTGAAAACTCAAAGGTTCTGGGACTCCATACGGTTTTGATTTGTCCTTCTAAATTGACTTCTTTTATACCCCATCGCCCTTCTTCAGCAACCAAAGAGATCGTGTCTCCCGATTCACCCACTAACCCCAATGGAAAAACCACCTTATCTGATGCCCGCATACGGGCTGATGAGGTCATATAGAGGTCTTTTAAATCCAAGTCTAAAGGTATTCGCCTTGTCTCTGGTGACAAGTCTCTCATTTTAAGAAGACCGTACTCTCTAAAGATAGACAGCTGTGTCTCTTCAAGATTTATTTCTGTTTTGCCATCGAGCTGACAAGGATTAGGATAGTCAGCTATAGGGTCTTTTTTCACAAACTGCATATGGTCAATGGTGATGTCACCTTGTCCACTGACTTGCCCATTGACATAAAAAGCCAGTCCCTTAATGGTCTCCCAATCGCCATTTTCCTCACGGACAAAGTCACCGCGTTTTAATTTGATAAAATACTGATTGTCTTTTACTTGAAAATTGGTTGGTTTAAAACTCACACTGTAGCCGTTGGTATAAGTCCCTACAGCGTCATTTGAAAAAAGCAGTCCTAACTCTCTGTTGTTAAGTGCCAGATAACTGTCAGGGTCAATCACCAATTGAAAGACAAGGAAATCCTCGTCGCCTATCGGCTGATGGTTATTAAATTGTGTGAGATTCATTGCCTTTTCAAGGTGAATCCCTGGGAAATTTTGAGCCAGTTCAAAAGTCAATCGACTTGCCCCTTTGCCTGTAAAAACATGCGTTTCATCTACTGAATAAGTCCCTACATCTGTGTGCCAACCATGACTCGCCCAGCCTTCTGAAGACTCACATGTGGCAACTTGAAAAAGGTTGCCTTCGTATTTTTTGAGATCATAGTCTTTTGAGCCTTTAAGCATGTTTCGGGTCTCTAGGGCTTGTGTCTTCGCTCCCATTGCCACCGCTTGTGTTTCATTCATTGCCTTGACTAGATTTGACTGGTCAGAGGTATCAAGATCGTTTAAATCACCCACTTGACTTTGAAGTGTCCCTAAGTTTTCTTCTGCTTGGCTCACATGATTGCCTGTTTCAGTCATCGCCTCATCTATCAAATCTAAATTGTAATTGACAGTTTCTACATTGTAAAAATCGTCTGCATGCTCTTTAACGAGATGCATGTTTTTCGTCGTGTCTGCCATTATAATTTCACCCTCCTCAATTCTTCGTGTGTATACTGGGACAATTCACCATGTGTATGGCGTGCCAGTTCTCTATGCGTGTTGTACAAAAGGCTAAGATCAATCACTAGGTTTGCGGGAACGATTCGATTAAGAAGGCTCTCCACCGTATCAAAGCTCGACTCCGCAAATAGTTTAATTCTCACCTTTAGCGTATAGTCTTCTGCCTTTAGCGTCATGCTGTATCCTTCTTCACCACAGAGAATCCTCAACCGTTCTTCAAGTGTCCTAAAGGTATAAGGCAGTTGTTCATTGAAACGGGCAAGTACCCGAAAACGCCTTTCATCAATGTTGTCTGTCGCCTTTGGAATAATCTTTAAGATTTTTTCATACCGCTTGAGTCCTTCTTCTGATGTATCAGAAACAAACTGGTCACTTAGGGCAGCCTCAAGTGCCTCCCAGAGGTCTGAAACCTCTGGTTCTTCTGTATTGACAATTGCCTTTAACTCTCTGACTTCCTTAAGTACCTCAGGGAGATAGTCTCTCATGTGTCTATCCAATGAGATCACCTCTCTCTGGTATACTGTCTTTATCTAGTGTCCAATTGGCATCTGACTGGTTAAGTGTCGTCCCTGTAATATCCAGAATCCCTTCAATCCCTAGTAAACGGGTTTCAATTTGACTAATCCTTACCACCAATTGGGAGGTAGAATCCCACGTCATCGCCAGTTCACTAAAGTAGTCGTCAACGGCTGCTTCTACATAAGGTTTAACTGATTCCCAGTTCCACCCCTCTTCATAGGTAATCGCCGTTTGAATGTTAATCGGTTCAGAGGTCACACCACTAACGGTAACCACATGTCCAATCGGTGCAAATCCCTTGCCCTCACCTTGGTTGCTCACAGGGTCTACTGCGGTCTGAACTGTCTCTATAAGCATTTGACTGGGTGCTTCATAGGTCGCATCTAAGATCATCAGTTTCACTGTACCGCCACCTTCCCAAGCAGGATAGACTTTAACGCCTCCAACGCCTGGAATCGCTAATGTTTTGTCCTTATAGTCTGCCACATTGCCACCAAAGGACTGTGACTGTAATGAATCAAAGTACCGCTGTCTCAAATGCTCTGTTGTTTCTTCATCTTCTCCTGGAATCAGGACTTCTCTCAGTTCTGCTCGCGTCAAGCCTTCTATATAGTCAATAGGCATTAAATCCCCAAGGTTTTGGTTACCAATGGCACCTGCTGTTTCACAGGTGAGTTTATAAATCCCCGAGCCTATTTTTTCAGTGACTGCATAGTTAAGACCACTTATAGAAAACCGTGACCCCAGTGGCACATCTATGTTAAAAGCCCCTTTGAGAATTGCCTTTGTCGCTTTATCGGGTATAATCCCCCGCTCTGCCACACGTTTAATGAGGTAGTCCCTACTCTGCGTATCTGCAAAAGATTCGTTAAGAACCACATCGAGTTCAATATACATATTTTGAAGTTCTACCGCTGCAGGAGCAAGGGCGTTGTAAATCACCGACCCCTCTCTGGTATCAAGGTTTTCATTGTCTTGAAGCACGGCTTTTAACATGCGGTCTAATAGGACTTCATAAGTCATTGATTCGTACATTATATATTCACCACCTTTTCAATCTGTGTCTCACCATAAATCGTTGAAACTGTAAATGTTACGGCTATTTTTCCCCTTTGAGTCTCAAAGTCAAAGCCACTCACTGACTTAATTCGACTGTCGTGCAACAACGCTTCACTAATCCGTCTTTTAAGTTCTGGAATGACAAAGCTTGTTTCTTTGCCATACAAATCTTCAAGTTCAATCCCGTAATTCCACGAGTAAATCAATTGCTCATAACGCTCGACACTCAACATAAGGTAAATCGCTTGTTTCATGGCTTCAAGGTCATTGACATAGCCGATGATTCTTTGGTTTTCAAAATCTAAACGATAGGTTCGACTAGGCTTTTCCTTAAACTTAAAAGTATAATCTGCATTTTGACTGATTTTGGGTATCATTTTTTCACCTGCCTTACTCTATCTAAAACAATATATTTTTGTCCGCCTTGTTTAACCAAAAGTAGGACGCTTTCCCCCACCTTTAAGCCTTGGTGGATAGTGATTGTCTTCTTGCCTTTAACGGCATGAAGATGACTTTGACTTCCCAGCGTCGTTTCTTCTGTTGCATGATCCAGTGTCACTTCTACTTCATAATCCGACACGGTACTGGTGAGTGCCAGATATTTTTCCTCTAAAGTAATCTTTTGTTCTAATTTTATTTTTAACGGGTCTACGCTGGTAACTTCCCCAGTCGTAATTGACATAGGAGAAGACGCGTTGACGGCTTCAACAGCTGCCCTTTTGACGGTTTCTAACATACTAGGCACTGAAAACACCTCCTTTTAAGGTGAGGTTCATGGTATGGTCACTCCCCTTAAACTCATGGGTTACTTTTTCAGCCAACATATATGACCCTACGCTGTCCTCTCCTGTCTCAAGCATGATAAACACTGCATTTCCAGCCCTCACTTTAACATGACCAAAGGCGTTAGACATGGTCAGTGTCTTTTCTTTTTTGTTATAGTGTTTCAGAAGGTTTTGCCCTTTAGCATTGGGGTTAAGGTCATTGTCATCAAAGGTGTCTGAATACTGTAAAACACCCCATTTTTTAATATTTTCATCGTCTCCAAAAGGAATACTATCAGTGGTCTTTTCATTGTAAAGCAAGACCTTGTTGTAAGTTTCGCCATCAATCGACGACGTGTATTTATAATCTTGTGCCAAGCCTTCATCTATGAGTAGATTAAGCCGCATTGAGTCGATGTTTTTAAGGGTGATTTTGCCATAGTCATCGTAAATAACAAACAACTTTTGAGTATTGATTAACGTTTGATTGAGTGCCTCTAAGATAATATCAATCAGTGACGTGTTCACTTTAAGACCGCCGGGTATTTTCCATTCGGTTTCTTCGATTTCCCCCAATTTAAGACCAAACTGTCCTGCCAACTCACGTATTATTCCGCTGGCTGTTTTATTTTCAAATTTATAAGAGGTCTTGTTCTTCAAATAACGCATTTGATCATAAGCAGTGACCGAAATTGCACTGCTTTTATCATGGTTAATGGCAAAAATAAAGCCGAAAAAGACTTGTTCATCGTCTTTCATCAGCATGACCTGATTGCCTTCTTCTATTTTAAGGACATCATCTCTTATCACTGAAAAAGTAAGCTTGCTGGGTGCCCCCTTTCGGTTTGTTTCCCATTTAACATCCCCTTTGACGACCGCCTGGTAGAGGTTCTCTCCATTTTGAATATAGATTTCTATCATCATTAGCCTCCTATCTCGGTATCGTAAGGACTTGCCCTACTTGTATGACGTTAGGATTTTTAATATGATTTTCCTCAGCGATTTTAGGGTACTTTGACCCATTGCCCAGATATTTTTTGGCAATATTCCAAAGTGTATCTCCTGATTTAACAGTGTAAGTGACATTTTCCGGTGCTGATTCAGCAGGCCGAGTCTCTTCAATCGTTGCAGAGACTTCTTTTGTCGTTTCTGTCTCTGTCGTTTGAGAAGGGACATCAAAAGAAACGATTTTAGCCTTATAAGGGATATACTGCTTTAGGTTAAACGTCACGTTAAGCGCATTCCCTTCTTTAGCATTTTCTTCGATTTTGTAGTCTTCGAGCGACACGGTCATGTTCGTATCAAAAAGGTACTTGCCAGAGGGCATCACTCTCGAACAAATAAACTGAAAGGATTTTTGACCTTGTTTCAGCTTTTCAAAATGATCAAGATAGACATGAGGTTCTTGAAACTGATTATCCGGATACTGAGCAAAGGGGTATTTCACATAAGGAATCATGGCAGTAAAGCTGATCTCTGTTAATCCCGCTGTCTTGAGCTCATTAAACTCAGCATCGTTGATCAGCGATATGGTTTTATTTTTATTTTTGATTTTCATTTGAATTTTAGAAGGGGTTACCGGTAAAGGTAACCCATCCATATAAACGATATAAGCCATTAATAACTGTACACTCCTTCCGCTGAATTTTGCATTGCTTCGTAAAGTTTTTCTTCAAGTTTGTTAACAACGCCATCAATGTCCATTTCTGAATCGATTTTGTTGTGATTGTTCATTTCTATTTTGATTTCTGACATGTTGAATCGGCTAAGCGCACTTTGGTCAGCGACACTTCTTAAACTGTCCATGTCCTCTGTTGTGCTTTCCATCGTGTTGGCTTGACTTGCCATACTGGCTGCACCGCCATATCCTGAATCACCTGCGAGATTGCCTTCAGAACCTGCTATGTCGGCATTTTTGAGCAGTTCACTATATTGGTCACTATTAAATGTGTCATCTGTCTGCTCTTTAAGATTAGCACCTATGTCATAGCCTTTGGAATAAGCTTCTCCATAATCAAACCGATCCATTGAAACGCCAAAATCATCGAGTATGCCATTGATGTCAAGTTCTGATACTTTTTCTTCATAACTGCCATTTCCATACTCTTTAACAGCTGTTTCAGCCATGACTTTAAGGTCACCACGCCAATTTTTAATAGTGCCTGCTAGGTCTGAACCAAATATAAAGTCCATCCCACTGGCTATTTTTTCAAGGACGCCCAAGACATTGTCCGCTAAATCTGCAAACAAGTTAATCACCGATGCAATAGGATCGTTGAACAGATTTCCAAAGAAGTTGGCAAATGCCACAAATTTGTTAATCATGTATTCGATAACCCCTATAACGATTTGTAAGAGTCCCATAAAGACATTGCCAATAAATGCCCCCACGGTTCCAATAACACCTGCAATCACCCCAGTGGCACTGATTGATTGTCCTGTCAGTTTATTAATCACGGCAATGACCGCATAAAATAGGGCAATCACTGCAATAATAATCCCTATAATCCAAGTTATTGGCGAAGCTAATAAAGCTTTGTTAAAGCCCTCAGTCGCCAACGTGAGTCCTCCTGTTACGATCCCTTGAATCGCTGCCACCGCCGAAAATAACTTAGACGCGATTGTAAACGCCCCTATGGCTATAGCAAGTCCCCAAAAGAGTGGTTCTATAATCGACCAATTATCATAAATCGTCGTCGATAAGGCAGATACCGCCTCAAGTAGAGGAGCAATCCCCTGTATAAGTGAATCCATCGCCATGGTTTTAACGTCTGCAAATGTCGCTGGCACTTGTCCAAAACGCTCATTGGTTTCATCTGCCGCTGATAACATGGCATCTCTTATAACGGCTGATGTAATCAGCCCCTTAGATGCCAATGCTTCTAAATTGTCTGCCCCTTCTACCCCCATTGCCTGCATGTAAGACTGGATATTGTCTACAATAGGTGCTGCATCCGTCATCAAAGTGGCTAAACCGCCACTATCTAGTGATCCTGATGCCATCGCCGACTCAATCGCTGATACCGCTGCACTCGGATCTTCTCCAGTAATCGCCGCGCTCTTATAAAGTTGGTCAGTAAAAGCTAATACGCCATTATCGCCTCCTAAGACGCCACCATCCACCTTATCTAGTGAAGCCATCGTTGCAGCAATCTCGTCAAAAGACGCATGACTCTCCCTCGCCGTTTGAGTGATATTGGCTCTGAGTTGTTCTACTGTATTGTTATCATCGACTACAAAGCTGAGTTTAGTTTGATTCTGTCCAAATTGATCAGACATATCCATTACCTTTTCAGCTCCTGACACCACTGCTGATCCAAGTTCTTTAGCCAATTTTTTCGCTTGTTCTACGCTGTCTTCTAATTGATCATTGACTTTTTCTTCTGCAGCCCCCAAATTAATAACCATCTTTTCAACGGCTTGAGTCCTTTTATTCATATTCTCTATATGAGAGGTTGCCTCTGTTAAACTTGAGCTCATTTCAGTTCCTAGCATTCCTACAGCTGTACTCGTACTTGAAAACGCTTTATTGGATGCCTGCCCAATCCTATCCATATTCCCTATAATATTCTGAGTCGCACCACCTGCTGCCATAAGCGTTTCGTTATAACGTTTGATTGAGGTATTTGAAAAAGCTTTTCTTGATGACGCTGCTATATTGGTCACTTTTTCATAGGTTATAGTCATACCTTTATTGACTTTTGAAAGCATTTCCAACGTTTGGGGATTGGCTAAAAACATATCCATTGTTGCCATTTATTCACCTCCTCATCATTTAAAAAGGAAAGGCGCACTTGCCTTTCCCTTTATTAAAATTTCCTCATGGCTTATTGATTAAGCCTATTTTTTCTTCATTTGTTTGGCATGCTTCTTCTCTTCCTCAATTTTCAGCTCAATCGCTGCCACGATAAAGGCTCGCTCGTATCTATCTAGCTTAAGAAATTCTGATGGGATGAGGTGCAACTTATGAAGGCAATAATAAGCCATATTGGCTTCAAAATCACCTTCATTAATTAGTTTTTTGCTTGTTCAACATTGTCTTCAAAAGTCGTATCAAAGCCATTAATCACTTGAATTTTGGCTAAATAATCTGCGTACTCTCCGGGTGTTAACATGGTTTTTAAGAGTTCATCTGCTCCCATGACACCATATGAATTTTGAAGTTCTGCATCTTCAAGACTTGGAAATACAGTACAAGTCGCTGCCATTTTACCAAGGTAGAGATTGTAGTCTGTTTCTTGTGTAAATTGGTTGCGTTTTCCCGGTACTTGTACCCGTTTGGTGCATGATTTTCTAAGCTGTTCATCTTCTGTTGAAGTGAGACATCTGATTTCCCATGCAATCGGCTGACCTTTATCATCTAAAAATCGTGTTGAAGCCACATGTTTAATATTTTTTACCTTTACAGCGTTTTGAGCTAAAAATCCTGATAAGTTTCCCATCTTTTTATCGTCCTTTCTTTTACCGCATAATTGACTTATACCAAGCGGCTTATCCTTATGATTGATCTATTGTGTTAATCTCTCACGTTAATTAATCGTGCCCATATAACACATTCATTTCACATTTTATTGATGCTTCTATTTAAATACTTCTATTTTGAAACTTTCTTTACATGCCTTGAAGCATGGTAAATTCTTCTGGCATTTCAAAATCTTCAAATGTAAAGTCGATACTTTCATCTAAATACTCTGCGTCAGCATCGAATTTGGTTAAGATACCACCATCTAAGTTACAGTCTTTAAGCAAGATGGTTTGTCTACCTACTGAAGAACTTGGATCTTCGTTAGTCACTTGGATATCGAAGTAAATGTCTTCACCTGTGTTCTTGTATTGTTTAAGCATTTTTCTAAAAAGGCTGGTATTGTAATGGAAAGTTGCATTACCTGTTCCCTTCCATCCTGTCGCTTTGTTGCCCTTTCCTGTTTTGCCTAAAATAGGCACTTCTGATTTGCTTTTTTCGATTTTGGCTTCTAAGTTAATAGCTTGCATCAATTCATATCTCTTCCCTTCAATGGTTACGAAACATTTGGCTAATGCAGCACTTACACTGTCTTTTGCATTCATCATTTGGCTCATATTCTTTCACGCTCCTTTTCTATTTCACAATAACTGTCATATAAAGTTGAGTCATGGCACTGATTGGTGTCACTTCATCTGTAATCACAACTGATTTCTTTGTTTCACCTGCAGATACAACGACTTTTTCTGGATCAAAGGCTTCAATCGCTCTCATGCCTTCAAGTGTTTGATGGTGTTTTACAATATCATTCCATAAGCTGATTCTGCCATCTGCATCATTAGGCACGTTCCCCATGTATTTTTCACTGAAAATAATGGCGATGTCATTTGCGATTTGGTCGAGAATTCTAATGGTTTGATTGCTTGAAAAGTCAGCTGTTTTTTCATCTGAAACAGTGACAAATGTGTTGATATCTTCAAGCACACGTACTTCATCCCCTACTTTGTGGAAAATCAATTGACCTGATTCTAAGGCTGATTCAAGCTCTGCTTGTTTGTAATGGGTATCCACGTTGAATTCACCTGTGTAAGGTTTGTTGGTTAAGCTCGTGTTAATGGCAATACTAGAAAGAGCACCTGCTGTCCAATAAATGAGAGCTGATGGATCATAAGCGGTGTCTTTAACGCTATTTTCAAGAGAGATAACGCCTTCATAATCTGCTGAAGCATTTTGATAAACAAGCGTTTGGAATTTAACGCCCATATCTTCTCTTAAACGTTTGGTATAAGCGATAAATAAGTCTGTAATATCGCTAGACGTTGCTAAGCAGCCCAATACGTTGAAAGTTTCATTTTCAAAAGCATCTAATGCCGCTTGGTAATTTGCACCTGTAAGGGCTGAACCGTTAGTTCCACCTGTTAAGGCAAGACCTGCTGTTTCTGTGATTTCACTTGCAGGCTTCCAAGTTACAAAGTCATTGTCTACTAAATGACTTGTTTCTGGTAAAACGGTTTGCTTATCAACAAGTTTTCCTTCTAAAACAGTTGAAACATCTACCTTTGTCGCATCATCTACATTGGCTTCTACGACGATTGATAAATCGTTACCTCTAACACCCTTGTATTTTGCAGTACATAATGTGTTTGAAGCGACTGCCCCACCTTCCATTAATTTATAAAAATGAGCCACTTTAACGTTTTGAAATAAGTCTCTTAAGCCTTTCATCTTGTCATGTGCTCTGGGGTAACCAAAATGTTTTAATGTCTCTTCATTAAATTCATCTGCAGTTACTGTAAAAACCTCTCCGTCTAAGCCCCAGTCAAGTGCCACTGGTAATGCTACAATTCCTCGATCTGATAAAATACTTGCTGCTTTTCCTACATTAATAAAATTGATATAAGCTCCTGGTAAAACTTTATTTTGTTTTACAAAACTTCCGCCACCTAATGCCATATTATTTCACCTTCCCTTTCAAAAATGTGTCGATTGCTTGATCGACATCTTGTCTTGTGTACAATTGATTTTCTCCTAAAACGACAGCCAAAATGTCTCTGCTCTCTTTGTATTTTTTTGATTTCAATAGCTGACTTTTACAATACTGTGCGTTTTTTAAACTTGCTTTTGCCACGTGTTATCACCCCTTTACTGATGTTTGATGTTCCAATGATTCAATTGGATCCACTGGGTCTATCACTTTTCTCATATATAAGTCATAATGAATGTCAAAGTGCATTTCATCCTCAATTAGGGTGTATTTCATTTGTGAACCCTTCAGCAAATCACCACCAGTCACTGTCACTTCACCCAGCACATCGAAAAGCTCAGAAGCTATCTGATAAAGGTTCAAGCGATTGCCCCTTTCAAGTGGGTGATAAGTGATATTAAACTGATGTGCCCTTAAAAACCTTGCGCCAAGTGCTGGACTTTGCGATACTTCTTGAACGTCTATTAAAAAGTAATCTTTCTCTGCCGTTATAAGCTCTTTATCTGTAAAGATATTCGCCGTTGATCCATACTTGGCTTCAAGTTTGTCTTCAAGTGCTTTTATGATGTCTAAGACCATGATGCCTCCTTTCTCTTGCTTTTTTAAAAACAAGTTAATGTCTTTTGACTTATCTTGTCATGAGCGTCAGCAAGACCCTTTATCAAAAAAGTGTTATCCATCGTACGCTTTTTTGCATTAAAAAAGAACCTATTCACATTTCTTCAATAGATTCTTAAATGCCATTATTATTTAATCGCCTTGTGATAACGCCTTAATGACTAATGGTCTTTTACATGTCTTGACTCGCCCCTCTTTTTTATCCTCAGCGGACCACTTTGGGTGTCAATCACATTCATGCTTTTTCTCTAATACCATATTATCAGATAAGGAGTGGACATTTTAGGACACGATTCTTTTGGCAATAAAAAAGGCGACCAACCTAAAGAAACTTTAATCTTTCTCTAGGGTGTCACCTCTATTTATTCAAAAGTGGGTCATTCGTCATCTTGCCTAATATCATATTAACACATGTTACTAGGACATTTAAGGACATGATCTCTTGTTGTGATGATTCGTCCTTCATTTGAATTCATCTATTTTGAATCCTTCATTTTGAGTCATCCATTTTGACTAATACCATCATATCACCTTTTGATAGGACATTTTAGGACAAGCGATTAAAATCAATTAAAGCCTCCTTATGTAATCGGGTAATATGTCTCGTACTGTACATCATTTCTTCTGCAATTTCTTCGATTGTCTTATAATTAAGATATTTTAGCGTCAATAAAAGCCTATAGTCATCATTCTCAAGACTGTCGACTTCTTTTATTACTTGTCGCTTTAAATCAACCAACTGGTCTATATCGTCATTGATTTCATATTCAAGATCCACAATCTTGACAATAATGTCACCAATGTCTTTGTGTCCTGACGTCTGAACGTTGGTATAACTGATTTGTTTTGTTACTCTTGTCGCCATTTGTTTTAACTGGTCAAGCTGTTCGCATTTGGCATCTATCATTTTGTCAATTCTTCTCACCTTACCTAGGTATTCTTTTGCACATTCTACTTTTTCTTTCAATCCATTCATCTCCTCGGATACCTAACCTCATTTACATTTATTATTACATGACAAACTAAAATGACCGCTGTCGCATTTATGCGACAGCTCGCTAAAAAAAATATCGCTCTCTAATGGCGAGTTAGATTTGAGCCTGCCTAAGCATGATTTTATTAGCTATTCCTTGTATCTGACGGTACTTTTATTATATCTTATTGACCCTATAAGTCAATCCATATTGTGTAAATAAATGCCTTGACAAAGGGGCTATCTTTAGAAAATGTTGCATTTATGCGACTTATGGGTTACAATAAATTTATGAAAAGAAAGGTGGACTCTTAAAATGACAATCGGTAACCGCATCAAAGCAAGAAGACAATCGCTTGGCTATAGTGTCGATCAGCTGGCAGACCTGATCGGTAAGAATCGTGCGACGGTCTATCGCTATGAAAACAACGACATTGAAAGCTTCCCTTCTTCACTGATAACGCTCTTGGCAAAAGCACTTAAAACGACTCCCTCGGCTCTTTTAGGCTGGGAAGATCAATCCATTAACAGTGAAGTCGATTTAAACATTGGAAGCAGTCTAAATCATATCAGACAAGCTGAACGCATCAAGCAAGGCGCTCGGATTCCTGTTCTCGGAAAAGTAGCAGCAGGGATTCCTATTGAAGCAATTGAAGACTATAATACTGAAGAATGGGAAGAAATTGGTGAAGAAATGGCATCCTATGCTGACTATTTTGCCCTTAAAATTAAGGGGCTTAGTATGGAGCCCAAATTCTCCGAAGGGGACATCGTCATCGTCCGTAAACAAGATGACATTGAATCAGGCGATATTGGTGTTGTGATGGTGGAAAATTCAGAAGCCACCGTCAAACGCATTATCAAACAAGACAACGGCATCTTACTGGTGGCTTCTAATCAAGCGGTTTATCCGCCTAAATTTTATGATTTTAAGGCCATTCAGTCCCTTCCAGTTAAAATTTTAGGCAAGGTGGTTGAACTGAGGGCTAAGTTTTAAGACCATCCCATATTGCTTCTTAGATTTACTTTTATATATACTTCATTTTCTATGGCTACATTTATTCCCTTCATCTGCTATAGCGTCTTTAACTTGCCCTAAAGGCCGAATAGACTTTTGACTGCCTACTGTTTCAAGTGACAAGGCCGCTGCCATGGCACTTTGTTTCAAATTGTCTTTAAGCGACAAGTCTTGGTCTAAACCGTAGGCAAAAGCACCATGAAAGATATCGCCTGCCCCTGTTGTATCAATGACTTTTACCTTATAGGCAGGCAGGTGACAAAGCTTACCCTCTTGCTCATAAAGCAAACCCCTCTCTCCCAACGTAATAACGGCTTGTTTCTGATTAATGGCTTTAACGGCATCAAAAATCATTTGACACTTGTGCCAATCTTCAAGGTGAAGGCTTTCACCCGTATACTGTCTGGCAAAATCTTCTGAACATACCAAATAGTCTACAAAACGTGCCACTTCAAGTGTGGATTCTCGGCACGTTCCCGCATCTATAACGGATAGGACCTGTGGGTAGCGTTTTATCATTTCAAGACTAAGTTGCTGCTCATGACCATCTGTTAAAATCACTTTAGGCGGCTTATTCAGTGCCTTGACTTCTACGTCAAATAAGAGGCTCGGATGGTTAAAAATGGTCCGATTCCCAGTGCTTTGATCTACAAAAATGTAGCTATAAGGGGTCTGAACTTGGCTGGTTTGTATCAACAGTTGCCGGTTCACACCATAGCTTTCAAGGATTTTTTCTAAAATTTGACCATAAGTGTCGTGCCCCACTCGGCTGAGAAGGCTAACATCTGCCCCCCACAAGGCACACAAGCAGGCAGCATTAAAAGCGGGCCCGCCCCCTGAATAGTACGACTCATAAATCCTGTACTTTTGATTATCTCTTATGGGTCCTTTGACAGGTAGGGTTATATCGTAGGCGGACTGCCCAATACATAGTATACTCATAGTGGCTTTATCTCCCTTTTAAAAAATCATCAATTTGATCCAGTATTAAGTCATAATTGACCTTATCAAAGTCGGTTACATCTACTTCTATTAATTGACCGAGCTGAAACTGGTCATAGCCCCGATTAGCACACCGCTCTTTAAAGGTCGCCTCATCGACAAAGCACGAGGCTTTTGACCGTTCTTGACAGGTGTCTCCTTTATGGTATCGACTGACCAAATGTCCCAAATGTCGGCTGGAATCAAGATCTCTCGCTCTTGACCGCTCATAAAGTTTATCAATATCCCCCACCAATCTAAGCGTTAAAATATCATAACCGTAGGCCTGTCTCAAACTTTCAAGTTGCGGTCTTTGTTTTTGACTAAAAGGATAATCGGATACAATAAGAGCCCCCTCTTGCATGGCATTTTCAATCGCCTTATAATAAGCGCACCAAGCACTTTGTTCTAAGGCTCTTTTTTCTTCTATTGTATCAAATCCAAAATCATCCCACATTTTTTCTTTTAAATCATCTTGATTGATCGTCAAGGCTTTAGGGTGCCTTTTTAAAATTAACTGACAAAGGTAGGACTTTCCCGTCGCAGGATAGCCTGCAAGAAGGATTACTTTTTTGTTCACTCCTAAGGCGTGTGATGTACTTTGTGTCACTTGGTCAATTTGGCTCATAAAAGACTCCCTTCCTTTAATAAAACTATGTATGAACATGCGTAAACAGTCCTTTCAGTAAACTTGGAAATGGTTGGCTACTGAATAAGACTGCTTACACAGGTCTATTGCTGATATTTTAGAGTCTAAACAATGATGCTTTGTCGATTATGATTGCTTTGATGCGGTCGTTTGCTGGACCTAGAAGCTTTCTCAGCGATGTCAGGGGAGTGACGTCTTCTGCTGTAAAGGTTTGGCTAACCACTTCAATGTAAGATTTGTTAAGTTCTGTTCCCACGTTGATTTTTTTCATGCCTTCTCTAACACAGCGTTTCATATCTTCATCAGATACACCTGTGCCCCCATGAAGGACAAGTCCTGTTGAACCCAATTTAGCTTTTAAAGCTTCCAAAAGTTCATAGTTGATTTTTGCCTTTGACTTGTATTGACCATGTGTCGTTCCTATAGATACTGCTAGGGCATCAACAGCCGTTTCAGAAGCAAAATGTAGAGCGTCTTCTGGTCTGGTATACATGGCATTATCTTTTGCCACGACAATCCCCTCTTCTGCACCACCTATTGATCCCACTTCGCCTTCTACGGAAACGCCGTGAGCATGAGCATAAGCCACGACAGCTTGAGTGTTCTTGATGTTTTCTTCAATAGGAAGGGCTGACCCATCATACATCACAGATGAATAGCCGCAGTCAATGGCTCTTTTGATTTCGTCAATGTCCTTGCAGTGGTCCATGTGAAGCGCAATGTTGATTGTTGATTTTTCAGCAAGTGCCTTAACACTGGCTATGAGGGGTTCAAAACCAATATACTGTGCTGTTCCAAGTGAGGTTTGTAAAATCACTGGCACCCCTAATGTTTCTGCCGCTTCAACCATGGCTGGAATCATTTCAAAACAGTGGACATTAAAAGCTCCAATTGCCCCTTTCCCTTCATTTTCTTTAAACATTTCAATTAAGTTTTTATACATTTTATGCCTTCTCTCTATGACTTCTCGCGCTATGCTTTTTAAATTTTGCCACGCAACATGTCTTTTGACATTTGCATCATTTCTTGTACTTTATCTAAATAAAATCGAACTTCCTCATCGTTCTTCGCTTGTGCTGCCAATTGTCTTTTTTTATTGTAAAGAGACATTAAATCCGTATAAGGTTTGCCCATCTCTCTTTTTATGGCTAAGCTTTTTTCATAGTAATAAATGGCTTTATCCCATGCTTCAGCCTTAAAATAAAGGGCACCGATGTCATTGATGATGGGCAATTGCTCCGCTTCATCAAGCCCCTCCAAGGTCTTTTCTTTTGCCTCTGCCTCTTGAATGAAGGCACTATAGTCGACCTTTTCTACTTCTGGTTCTTGGCGCTTTTCTTTCTTCTTTTTGCCAAATAAAAACATGGGCAAAGCCTCCTTTTGCTTAAGATCTATCGTCAATCTTCATTTTTCTGTGTCTCAACGCTCTCAATACATTCTTTTTCACTTTTATGAATCCTTACGCGATTACTTGTACGACTGCTTTTATAACTGCATCTATAATCCCTTGTACAACGGCCCGCATCATCGTTATAATCTGTTATTCTTGGCCACTATCCCTTAAAAGACACCAAAGATACTTTTAATAATCATAAAGAAGAAACCAGTCACTACCGTATCCACATCTGTACAGGTGATGTTTTGGAATCCGATTTCGCCTAACATTGGTGCTAAGAAAGCTGGTAATAACATGATGAAAATACCATGCGCAATACAGCCAATGACAACACCACGACGACCGCCCATTTTATTGGCAAATATACCTGCTGTACCACCTGCGAAGAAATTACTCATGACACCAGGAATAACAAGTGGAACACCTAGTGCTGGAATCCCTGTGATTAGCATCCCGATTAATGACCCTACTGTTGTGAAAATAAAGCCCATAATCACTGAGTTTGGCGCATATGGGAATAAAACAGGACAGTCAAGTGCAGGTTTTGCATTAGGAACAAGTCTTTGTGAAATACCTTGGAAAGCAGGAACGATTTCTGCTAATAAGAGGCGAACCCCTGAAAGTAAAACATAAAGGCCAACAACAAACTGCATGGCTTGTAAGAAAGCAAATATCATAAAGTTAGTTTCTCCAGCATAAGGCGCACTGGCCTCTGGTCCTGCAATCCCTGCTACGATCAGGTAGAAAGGCACCATCACGACCATTACTGAAAGATAAGTGTCTTGTAAAAACTCAAGGCTTTTAGGCAATTTCAAATCTTCACATGATTTTGAGTTACCCCCCACAAGTTTTGCAATAAGAGCTGTAAACATATAACCAATGGTACAAAAATGACCTAAAGCAAAGTCATCACTTCCTGTAATCTTTCTAACAACTGGTTGTGCAAAGGCTGGCATTAAAGTGGCAAATGCACCCCCTACAATACTGGCAACTAGGATGAGGGCTACCCCTCTAAGACCTGTAAACCATGCAAATACCACACAAAGTGTTGCTTCCCATAAAAGGGCTTGACCTGTTAAGAATATATATTTAAAAGGGGTTATTCTGGCTAAAATAATGTTGACTACAAATATCCCCGCTAGGGCAATGGCAATCTCACTGCCTAGTCCTAAGCTGTTCATGGCTTGACCATTGATGGCTTCAATAGACGCCACTACACTTTCAAGGCCATTTAAACCAAACCCTTGATTAAAAATATCACCAAAATAGGCCAGCGAACCCTGCATAACCGAAGACCCTGCCGCAAGAACCAAGAAGCCCAAGATGGTTTTCATTGTTCCAGAAATCACTGTCCCCACAGGTTTTTTCTGAAGTGCAAGCCCGAGTAGAGCGATTAACCCAATAATGATAGCCGCTTGAGTTAATATATTATGAATAATAAAATTTAATACACCCATGAATCATTACCTCCCGTAAAACACTAAAGTACGCCCATTTCTTCTAAAACAGGCACCAATTTTTCTCTAATTTCATCCTTGTCAACCAACCGATTTAAAAAGATCGTTGGACAATTGACACTCACGCGTTCAAACTGTTTCTCAAAGTTCTTCCCCGAGATGATAATATCTGCATTTTGACCTGACACACTCGAAAGATCAATATGGTCCATTTTGGCTTCTACTCCTAGTTCATTGAGTAATTTTTCTGTTGTCATTTGGCAGGCAAAACTGCTACCTAGACCGTTGCCACAAACTGTTAAAATCTTTAACATAAAAACCTAACCCCTTCCCTCTGTACTTTTCAGCACTCTGTCAATTTTACGATTACAAACTTTGTCTAAAAAAAGCTTCTAAAGCTTCTGATGCAAGACCTTCATCAGCCCCTTCCACTTTTACTGTGATTGCTTCACCCTGTTTTACCCCTAAAGTCATAAGGGACAAGATACGTTTCAGATCAGCCGATTGTTGGCCTCTATAGAGCTCAATCTGACTGTCGTATTGACGCGCTATGTCCACCAATTTCTTAGCGGGCCTTGCGTGAATTCCCACCTGTTCTCTAATGACGTATGAAAATGATTTCATCGTCCACCTCCTCTGGTCTTACTATAAGTGTCTTTCTGCTTCTATTAAAAATTCATAAACATGTTTTGAATCTCTTGCATTAAGGAGTTCTGCCACTTGGTCTGCATCCATAAAAATACTGGATAAGACCCTCATGGCATCTAAGTGTGAATTGGGATCAGTTGCTGCTAAAGCAATTAAAATCCTCACAGGATCCCCTTCTTCTTCAAAGTAGACCGGCTTTTCAAGAAGAGTCAAAGCCATTTGTTTCTTAATGACGCCATCCGTTGGGCGAGCATGAATCAGTGCCAAATCTTCTGCTAATACGTAATAGGGCCCAAATTCCTCTGTACTCTTTAAAACAGCCTTCTCGTATTGGTCTGTAATGTATCCGCCTTCTAATAAAGGGGCTAAACTAATGTGAATCGCTTGTTTCCAATTATCAATGTGTGAAAGTAACTTTATATTTTCAACGTGTAGCATATCTTCAATCATGAGAGTGCCTTCTTTCTTGATTAGTTTCATATTGCTTAATGTGATGCCTTTTGCGAATCTGTCTTGTCTTGTTAAAATAATTGTACCAATGCCTGCCGATATCTTGAAGTCCAAGCTCTTTCGGAAAACATTTGCAAGAAGATGTACACATTTTAGAACATACTGTATAATCGCTTTTAACCTAAAAAAACCAGCACTTTTTAAGTGCTGGTCCTATTGATTCATATTGCTTTCAATCGCCTTTAAGCGATTCGATTTCAAACAGGTATTAACCGTCATTTCTCTTCTTAGTCGCTAGAATAGCTTTGAATTTCTGAATAATTTCTTGAGGCGTTTCCGATTTTAAAAGGTCTTCTAAGTCGGCTTCTTCTTCAAATATAGTCATAATGTCATAGAGAATTTTAAGATGACTTTCTTGGTCTTCTGCTGCGAGCATTACTACAACTTTGGCATGATCGGTTTCAGAAAAGGCAACTGCTTGCCTAAAGAAATGAATGGCACAATCCAAACGGTTAACACCCGCTTCTGGCTTGGCATGTGCCAAAATGACATGCGGTGTAATAAACATATAAGGTCCATAATACCGCAGTTGTTTTATAATATCTTCTATATAAGCCGCATGAATGCTACCAATTTCCATCAAATAGTCGCCAGCTGCCCAAAGGGACTGAGTCCACCTATAGGGGTTATCATGAATTTCAACCTTTCCCGTCTCAATCATGTCTAACAGACTCTTACGGGTTTGCTGGATGCCTATGAGATTTATTCCCTCACCTTTTTGCAAGTAGTCTTCAATCAATTTTTCTACTTTGTCATAATTTTCTTCTGAAATATAACGTTTGACAATGGCAAAAATCTCATGAGAATGAATCGCTTCAATTTGATTTTTAAGCTTCAAATGTCTTACCAAAACTTCCTTGTCTCGCCCTGTTAAAATGGGATGAACTTGAATCACTGGAACGACACTTTTTAGTTTAACTGTACTCACAATAAAATCACACATTGCCTGTGCATTGTGAATCTTAGTTGCCGCCCTTATCCCCACAATCTCAACTTCTGGAAACATTTTTTTCATTTCTCGCTTTAGCATATTCCCTGTCGAAATGCCATTGGCACAAACGATTAGGACCCGTATCTTTTCATGTTTGCTGGTGGAAATCGGCAAGTAAGCCCCAAAATGTAAGGCCAAATATGCCACTTCATTTTCAGGAATCGGTAAACCGATCTGTTTCTCTAAATAACGACTAACTACCTTAGTAATTTCAAATAAATCAGGATATTCCCGCCTAATATCTTGATTAAGGGAATCCAGATTCTGAATCCCATATTGATACCGATACATAGAAGAATTGATGTGGACAAAGAGCTGTCTCTCCAGTTCTTCTCGTCTTTCAAAACTAACACAGGCTACTTTTTCAAACTCTGATACAAGGGCCTTGGTAATCTCATAAGCGACCGCATTGGATGTGTTTTCAAATAAATCCTCTGAAGACGTGGCAATTCGTCCCCCTAACAAATGAATACACAAATAAATTTTTTCTTTTTCAATTAAAAAAGGAAAATATTTTTCTACCAACTGATATTCTTTGCGATTTTCCATCTCTTGTTTTTTCAAATCTTTAAATTCAATTTGTTCATTACCGTGCTCCATAATAGGCAATAAAACTGCCAAAGACCGCCGATTATCAGGAACATATTCTACGCCTAACTCTTTCTCTAATTGTTTAAGTACCGCGTCATAATGATTGATTTTATCTTGATCAATAAACTGAATACTACTATTGATAAAGACATTTTGGAGCTTTTGAAAGTTCAAGAGAAAGACCGCTCTAATCTTAATCACATCACCCGTGATCGCATAGCCCTTTTTAGATTGGTATTCTAGCTTCAAATCGTATTTTTGAAGCTGATTTGTAACCACCCTTAGATCGTTAAAAATCGTATTACGACTCACCTTACAATATTGAGTCAATTCATCAATGTGAACCGCTTTTTCTAAATAAATAATGCCACAAATAATAATCTGGACTCTCTCCATGGGTGAGAAAACGTACACTTCTTCAACATCTGCCTCTTCAGTACAGTTTTCAATTTGAGTCCGCCTTTCATCATCGAGTAAGAGTCCCTTCCCTCGAACCACTTCTAATTCAGGGATGCCGTTGTACTGTAGCCATTCGTTAATACGGCAAAGATCGTAGTATATACTTCTTTGAGAAACACCCAAATCATTGGCGATTTGTTTTAATGAGAGATACGATTTTTGATTGAGAAGCATCTGAAGAATATCTTTACACCTTGTATTTAAATAACTAAAAGTCAATTTACTGCCCCCCTTTTTCTTTGACAACTATCTCTTTTTATTATACATGGTTTGTTCCTTAGCATGTTGCAAAACGCAGCCCATATTTCTTCAATTAAACTTGCAAGCTTTTGCACAAAAAAGAATACATGGCCTTTAAAATAGATAAAAACAAAAGACGTTTTGGACATAAATATAGAATTTGGGGCGTAAAAAAAGCCAGCATCTTTTGATGCTAGCTGATGTCTATATGAGATACAATAAGACTTGATTCATCACCAAAGTATAAACCACACTTAAAAGCGTCCCCAGTAAGTAGTACTCTGAAAACATTTTGTTGTCCATTAACTTAAAACGGACTAGGGATTTTGCCGCAATGACAAAACCAATGGAGGCGAGACTGTCCATATAATAAAGGATAAGGATAAGAGCTCTTTCCAAAATACCAATCCATTTACCTGCCTTCACCGTATTGTCCCATGGGTCATTGCTAGGCAGTTTTTCAATAACAGCCTTGTAACCCCCTACGTTACCATAAATGAAGTCAAGGGCAAGAGGAACAAACTGTGCCCCCGAAAAGGCAATTAAAATGACAGCAACAGCCCTATCAAATGGTACTGTCCAAAGATACCCATTATGATAATCCCCATAAAAAAGATGATCAATCCACTGGGTCACAAAACTGGGATCAAATCCGCTCTCGTAAATTCTCTTAAAAATAAAGACAGTCACTAATCGCAAGAACAAGTCTCCTACAAATAAACCTAATGCAAAAGCTTGAGGTGACTTCTTATTTTTAAAAGCCTTAATTAAGACATATTTTATAAGGTCAATTATCACAAAAGCAAGCCAAATCAAAAGTATTTCAAGACCTGCCTTAAGTACATGCTTATACGCTACAAAAATAAGATATATGAGCGAAAAGACTAAAAAAATAAGTCTTCTTTTAAAAATCCCACCAAAAGAGCGACTCCATGTGGGACCTTCTTGACCAAGATTCCAATGCCTTCCACCTAAATCAAATACAATATATAAAAATATAATCCATACACTTAACACTAGCCCAAATCCCTCCTCGATTGAATGATTTGCTGAATGCCATTAAAAGCAAGTCTTATGGCCTCTAAATTGGCACTTGCCAAGCGGTCATAATAACTGGTCTTACTGATCCCAATCTGCTCTATGGCACTTTCGTAAGTAATACCTGATAAATCATATCGAATGGCTTCCCATTGTTTTTCAGTAATCTTACCAATCATGGTGTTGAGTAAGGGTAGAAAATGCTTAATGGTCCGGTCTGCCTGATCGAATTGAGTGACAAAGGCACTTTCATAGCGTATCTGACCATCCATGTCGTCAATAGCATCTCTTGCATTCCAAAATAAAGGCCCGTTCATATTCCATGTGTTATCTTTCACTTCAATATCTTCCTCTAAATCTCCTACACTCACTGCATAACGGACTTCAAACGGCCTTAAATAGCTGAGTGATAAAAGTAGGATTTGATCGAGTGGTAACCGTTCAGGCACTAGGAGCTGTAGTTCGTCACCCCGTGACAAATGGTAGGCACGGTCAGTCTTAAGAACCTCTTTTAGAGCTACATTAAGGTCTTTGAGCTTGTCCTCAATCATTTGATTAAATTGCCTATAATCCAAATCTGATGAGTGCATCACATCCATTGTAATAAGCATATAAGCTGGATTTGATGAGATTGATATTTCTAATGATTTCGACATTTCTGGTTCTGTTGCTGGTCCTGTCGAGAATGAGTCTCTCTCTTCACTAGACTGATTGAGCTTGTAAAGACCTCTTGACACATGATGGATATGACCTTGTCTTTTAAGTTCATAAATATACCAACTCACCGTATTGTCATTGATTTTACCAAAAACCTCTTGATAGAAAGTCTTAAAATCATTTACCGTGATGACATGCTTGTTGGCAAAACGCGCCCTGAGTTCTTTAATATGTAATTTATCTTCAGATATTACTTTTGACACTGCTTACACCTCCTTTCTCTCTTATCATAGCACTCGAAAGCAATGATTGAAAGGAATTTACAAATGTTTTTCCTATCAATCATATCTTCCAAAGGATTTTCCTATTATTTATTGATTTATATCATTTTTCCTATTCTATAGTGCCATCACATAAATTTGACACGGGTTCCATTCATCCCAGAGGTCAGGAAATACTTCAAACTCTTTAAAGCCCAAGCTGAGATAAAAGGCATTGGTCTTATCATAAGAATCATACTTACCCATCTGTACAGTTTTAACCTGTAAAAAGGAATAACCCTCCTGTCTTGCAAGCTCCTTAGCCTTAAAGACCAAGGCCTTGCCTAGACCCTGTCGGTGGTAGTCTTTAAGAACGCCCATCACGTAGAGTTCTAAAGTGTCTTTGCCAGTCGCTTTGAGATTAAGAAAAGCCACTGCTTGTGAAGCCTCATTAAGTGAATCGTCATCATAGGCCGCCAAGACCCATTGGTCAGCGCTTTCTTTGATATAGTCTTCTCTTGCCTCTGGAATGCCAAACCATTCAGGAAGGGCTTCAAGAATTTGACGTGTAATAACTTGTTTTTCTTGATTATTTTTAATCTGTCTGATAGTCATATCAATCTCCTATTTAAAAATTATGCTTTCAAAAACCATTGGTCAAGTGTTTTCACTTTTATAAGTCATGGTTTGCCTATTGCCTTCAATTTCTCTACTTTACTACTTTGTCATTCAGCAATCGCATGATAGAGCATTACAAGACCTGAACTCAATATCGCACCACCTATGATATCTGTAATCCAGTGAACACCTGATATAGTTCTTGCTGCCACCATAAAAATGGTAAATGTTAAAATAATGCCGTTAACTACTTTTCTTACCGCTAGATTTTTAATATGTCTCTTCAATTGTATCATAGTAGAAGGCATTACACACATTACAAGTAATGTCGTTGATGAAGGATAAGACGCTTCTAAACGCCCTTCTATCAACACTGGTCTATAGTTAATAATGAACGCTTCAAAGAAGCCATACGCCAACATAACAACCCCATAGAATCCACCAAGTACCAAAATACTTCTGTCTACTTTAAAAAGACTTTTTCTACTAATCCATTGAACCAGTCCAAGCATAGCAAATCCAAGTACTATTACAATAGGTACAAGCCCTAACCAATCCGTCATATCATAAATAGATGTATGCACACCTGTAAGTTCATGAAAAAACATATTTAAACTTGCAAATCCAACTGACGCATTTCTCGGTCCTACTGCCTGCACATCAAAATGACTAATAGCCATCGTCCATAAAACAAATGCAACAATTAACCCCAGTGCCATAAAAAACAGCTTTTGATTTTTATTTGGCTTCTGCCTAAATAAACTTTAGTCCGATGTCAAAAATAATAAAAGAATCTGACCGTCACACCTATGATACGAATCGTGTCATGTCCATTTTATCAGCATTAGAGCCTTTATAATTAGACAGACAAATGTAAAGACCGCCGCATAAGGTTGCAGACTTATAATGAAAAAAACAGCTCCCAAGACACTTAACAAGAGAGACATTTTGCTCTTAATTCGCACCCAAAAGTTACCCTTATAGTTTTGAAGCGTAAGGAGGAGCCCTCCCCATATCATTAATCCAAAAACAACCATCAGATAAGGCATTTTTATATAAGACTCGACACTTGTAAGTGAAAGTAAAGAAACTTCCCTAATCATACCGTCAACATGTTCTCCAAAAAAGGGCAGAAAAAGAAACATGGCAATGCTACAATCCAGCAATCCAAAAACCACATCTCTATAATGTGCTTCCTTCTGTTTATTATCTTCTTCTGCTATCGTCAATATCTCATCACTCGACAAGAGTTCATCAATCGACACCGAAAAGTATTTAGAAATAGCCTTCAAAGATTCTATATTGGGATACCCTCTACCTGATTCCCACTTTGAAATCGCAGTCCGAGAAACATACAGTATTTCTGCAAGTTCTTCCTGCGTAAGATTTTTATTCATTCTTAACTCTTGTAGTTTTTTGTTAAATTCCATTGTAAAAAGATCCCTTCTAATCCTCTTTATATCTTATGTATCGTGTGCCAAAATCAATGATCTTATGATAAAACAACACGTATTGATTTTGCATTTTTAACCAAAGATTTAATACGCTTAGTATTCTTAAATACCTATATTATAATACATGGCTGTGTCTTTATGGTGTTCAGCTTATAAAGGCGGTTAAATTGTATTAAAAAACCGACTTCCATTGGCTAGCTTTTAAATCTAACTTTTAGAGGTCGGTTTAAATTCTTCAAAATTTTTACACGTTTATATTAACACTGCTTATTTATCCTCCTTCAAAGCTTCAATCTCATCCAAATACTCCAAAAACAATTCCGTCAGTTCTGGGTCAAACTGCCTTCCCTTAAAGCGTTTAATTTCTTCAAGTACAAGTTTTTTAGGCATCGCCTTGCGATAAGGTCTATCATTAGTCATCGCATCATAGGCATCGGCAAGTGATAAAATCCTACATTCAATTGGAATTTCAAGACCACTGATTCCCAGTGGATAGCCTGTTCCATCCCATCGCTCATGATGCATGAGTATCAAATTGGCAATATGTGCAAGCTCTGTCGAAGCACTAGCAATCCGTTGACCGATTTCACAGTGCGTCTTCATAATGTTCATCTCTTCATCTGTCAAAGGCCCCGGTTTCATCAAAATGTTATCAGGGATACCCACCTTACCAAAGTCATGAAACTTAGCCAGTAAACGAATACTTCCCAGCTGATGCACAGGTAAATCTAATTTCTGTCCTAAGAAAAGGGCAATGCTTTCAAGCCTTTCAGCATGACCTTCTGTGATATAATCCCGCGCTTCAAGAGCACTCATCATCGTTGTTACAATTTCATTTCTCACACTGCCACTCTTTAAGAGTTTTTTATGATACATCATCTGGTCAGCTTCTGCAAAAAGAAGATGGGTTTTGTTAAACGTTTCAGACCAAAGGGCATACCCAATACTGACACTGATTTTAATCCTTTGATTATCTAAATAAAGATGCCTAAACTTCTGCTCCAAATCATGCGTCATACGGTCAAGTATCTTCTCGTTGACCTTTGAAAGAACAACACCAAATTCATCGCCTCCAAGTCTTCCTAGGATTGCCTTGTCTCTAAAATGACTTTTTAGAAGGTCAGAAACTGCACAAATCAAGCGGTCTCCTGTTATATGCCCAAAAGCATCATTAATCAGTTTAAGCCCGTCAATATCAAAGAGCATAATACCCAGACCTTCTTCACACGCACTACACTTTTGACTTAGTGACTCTTCAAAATAGCTTCGATTATAAATATCTGTCAAATAGTCACGCGTCGCCATATACTGGAGCTTATCATAAAATACTTTTGTTTCAGTAATATCTCTGATGATTAGTAAAACTTCTCCTTTATGTGTAGGGACAACTCTGAGTTCAAACCACAAATTTTGAATCTGAAGTTCAAACGACTCCAAATTTTCAGCAGAAACCACAATTTCCTCAATCCGATTACTAAGTTCAGAATCAAACAAAGCATCCATTAAAAGCTGCTTTGTTTCATCGCCCAAAGGTGCATCTGGATCAATCTTATCCCCATAGTATTCAAAATACTCACCAGATTGATTTCTTAAAATGAGCAGGTCAGGAATTGCCTTTAAGAGTGCGTCATTCCTGCCATTAACTCTTTCTAGCTCTTTAATTTTACCCATGAGTTCAGGATAATAATTCTTTCGATTAGACATTTCTCCAAGTCCAATTATCTTTCTTCTCAATTGATCCTGTTCATTTTGAGTCATATTTACAGTATCCTCTCTAAAATCGTTTTAACCTCTGCTTTTTCTAGCTTATAGGGATTGGTTACCATACAAGGGTCAGCGAGAGCATACTCAGCTAACTTTTCAAGTTCATCAGAACTCACCTCTAAATCAATATTACCCTTTATCCCCAGTGACATTCTCATTTGCCTAATAGCCTTAATCAGACCTTCTTTGTCTATAGACTCTGCTCCAAATACCTGTGCAATCCGCTTATATCGCTCACTTGCATAGTCATAGTTAAAGTCTATAACATGCTCGAGAAGTATACTGTTGCACTCACCATGTGGGAGATCAAAGAGTCCACCTAAACTATGTGCCATAGCATGTACCGCACCAAGGCTTGCATTTGAAAATGCTGTGCCTGCATGAGTACTTGCTAACATCATACCCTTTAACGCTTCGACATCATTTCTATCCTTGTGTAATCTTTCTAAATGCTGATGAACAAGCCTTATCGCCTCCAGAGCATGAATATCTGTAAAAGAAGAGGAAGCATTTGATACATAAGCCTCTATAGCATGCGTCAGTGCATCCATCCCCGTACAGGCGGTTAAATAATCATCCATCGTTGTAAGCAGCTTTGGATCGATTAGTGCTAAATCAGGAACAACTTTTTTTGAAATGATGGCAATTTTAACAAGGCGCATCGTATCTGAAACAATGGCAAATTGCGACACATCTGCTGCTGTTCCAGAAGTAGTCGGGATGCAGATAAGCGGTGGCCCTGGAAATGGCACACTGTCCACGCCTTCGTAATCAAGCACATTGCCACCATTGGTTGCTACAATAGCAATTCCTTTCGCACAGTCCATTGGACTCCCGCCTCCAATGGCAATAATAAAATTACATTCTTCTTTTATAAAAGTGTCTACACCCATCATGACATCTGAATCTCTAGGATTCGGGAGGACGTCTTGATAAACATGTGCCTCTATATCGTATTCCTTAAGTGCCTTTAAAATTTCATCTACCCAGCCAGCTTTTACAATGCCTTCATCAGTGACAATTAAAACTTTTTCAGCCCCTAGGTTTTTGGCATAACTGCCAATCAATAATCTTGAATCAAAACCGAATATGAACTCCGGTATAACTATTTTTCTCATTTCTTCATACATAAAAAACACTCCTTTGGTCATATATACCCCAAAGAAGCGTTTTAAAAGTGAAAATTCCTTCCAGTCATCTTCACTTAGCAATCATCAAGCCTAGTCTATTGAATCGTATAAGTAAAATGCCAGCCTATTCAAGCGTTTTCACTTCTATTACTTTGGCTTCATTTTGTGACTTATTATCAGCAGACCCGTCATGATTGTAAAATATAGTAACCGTCTGATAACCCACTTCATATATTTCACCCAATTGATTATTGGTATAAGCCATCGGATGACCAAACTCCTCGTAAATATCACTTTTCTTCGTTCCAATCGGAATTGCTTTAAAGGCTTGTAACTGGGCTTCTAATCGAGTCATTTCTGAATCTGTTTTTTCATAATCAAGCATCAATGGCATGGAAGAATCCGTCTGAAAATGAGACCACTCAGAAAGCCATCCATAGTCTGAGTCAAAAGTTTTTCCATCAATACTCAAATACGTGTTACCAATATTGATAATTTCATGTTTATCGCCATTGTCTTCCACAATGTAAAAAGTAGTCGCTCCGCCACTAAGGGATTCAGGATTTGCTACAAACCGCCCGCTAGCACCTTGGAGTAAAGTCACAACCTCCGCAAACTCACTTGGATCAAACTGCTTATAACGACTGTCTTCATCACTTGGCATGGTCACCATTTCGATACCGGTGATGTTTGATGCTGATAGGTTATGGAGGGTCTTGATGGTTGGGTCAGGGAAAAAGACATTATAATTAATAAGAACAAAAAGTCCTAGTCCCATTAAGATAAGTGCTCCTAAAATACTTAAGCTCTTTTTATGTATCATACGTGAACCTCCTTTTTAATTGTGTCACTTAAGATTTGCACATATAAGATTGTACTTATGAAGATATTATACAATTTTCAGGAAGACGGTGCTAATAAAAAACCCTCTCGCTCCTACTAGATTCATTACACTTCTTCCATTTTCATGGTAGGTGAGAAATAAGTTGTAGAGGTAGAGGGTTGGTTTCTATTCTATACTATTTATTTTTTAAAGGTTTTAAAATTTCATCTCTCACTGGATTTGGCAATATCCCCATAAAATAATCTTCGATATTGTCCCAAAACCATTGTGAATAGTTTTGAATTCTTTCCTTCTCATTTTTTTCGGTCTGTTTTTTTGTAAATAAATACTTAAGCATCGCCACACTTGTATAGTGTTTTGTTTGAATATCTTTTAAGATGTTATTTTTATAAAGTTCTCCCTTTTTTATCGCTTTTTCTAGTTGCGCAATTGAGTTCATTCTGATGTAAATTTGTGGTTCGTTGCCACCAATAACTTGATAACTTAAAAGATTTCTTGCTTCCCCTATACTAAGTGATGCCAGTTTAGAATCAATATCTTCGGTACTTTTTCTAAAACTAAATGTGACTATTTCGTTATCATCTAGAACATAATTATCATTAGGTTTGATAACATTCAAAATTGAATTCATAATGAACTGGGAGAATATATCACCATCTTGGTAAATAATATATCTTTGGGTATCGGAACTGCTATTGGTTCTCTCTTTAATAAACCTAACTTTTTTAATTTTTACAAATTCAAAAGAAGCATTAATAAGAGTCTGAGCAAAAGCTCTTGCTTCAAATTTATCTGAAATATTTAAGGTTTTTATTAAATGATTACCTAAATCAACTACTGTGAATTGTTTTTCACTGATTTTCAAACTATTTATAAACGCCTCATATGATTTTAGAATCAGGCGATATTGTGAAAGCAAATTTTCTGAAGAAATATTATCTAAAATAGCAACTTTTATCCCCGTTGTCCATATCATCTTTTCAATGATTCTTTTATCTTGTAGTTTTTCACGTTCCTCTGTTTTAAAAACTGCATATTTAAAGCTCGGGTACGACATATTTTTATAGTATTTTTCCCAAATACCAGATAAACTCACTTGATAAATTGACTTATAAGTACTGCTTTGTAGATCTAATATCTTTGTAAAATATTCTCTTAGTCGACTTTTAGCAAATTGTTTTTCATTTTCTTCCGTAACAAATATTAAGTCATTGCCGTATAATGTTCTTGGACGTGCATAAAATGGTGAATATCCTAATTTATCAGGGGAAGAAAAATCCTTCTCTATCATCAATAATACTGTTTTCACTTTATTATCAAGTTGGTCTTCATCATTTGCTCTTTGTACAAAAATATATTTGAAGTCCTCTGGACTAATAATCAAATTACGATTATAGCCTTTTTCTTTATACAAAGATAACACTTTTCTCATAACTTCAACAATTTGATTTTTTTGTATCGCTGACATGCCATACAGTCTTTTGATTTCACTCATATCTCTTTCGAGAAAATCAATCGCGCCATATCCATACTTCACTTTTGACTTATCCCTTGCTGCACGCCCGATTTCTTGAATATAGTCAACAACACTCCCAGTTGGTGCATAATGATATACGTTACAAATATCAGGTATGTCAATCCCCATCCCAAATGCTTTTGTAGCAAGTACATACTGCATTTCACCTGTCGTAAATTCACTTAAAACTTCATCGCGCTCTTCTTTTTTTAATGTTCCAAAATATTTTCCAGTGACTTCAGCGATCTCCGGTTCATTTTGCGAAAGAAAAGTATAAAAATCTATAAGCAACTTAATTGTTGGGAAATACATTAATGTTTTTTGTTTATGTTTATAGGCATTTTTCAAATGCCGTAAAGCCAATGCGTTCTTGGTTTTTCTATAATCTCTGCATTCCTTTTCAAAATATCGTTCACTTCCTTTCACACGCATAAATATATCATGACGCTTTACTTCTCCAAAATAGGCTATAGGACTAATCATATTCAAACTATTCCGCGTATCTAAATACATATCTTCTTTCCCTCCATATATAGCTGTTGCTGTAAACGTCACAATGGGAAAATGATATGTTTTTCTTAATTTAGATAAATAAATTCCAAGATACCAGTAATCAGCTCTAAAGGTCTTCCCCCAAGTCGTTACAATATGAGCTTCATCAATAATGACAACACCAATTTCCCTATCACCGATCAACATCTTAATATCACTTCTAGCCTGCAAAGTTTCAGGAGATAAGTAGAGAACATCAATCTCTTGTTTTTGAATTTTTTCAATAATTTGTTCCTTTTCATAAGGCGGGGTATTGCCATTAATGGTTGCTGACGTATCAATCCCCTTGCCCCTCATCTGTCTAACTTGATCATTCATCAGACCGATTAATGGCGATATAACTAGTGTCAATGGTCTATCTTTATTGTATTTTTCAGCTAAATATATAGCAGGAATTTGAAACATTAACGATTTCCCAGCACCTGTCGCTGCTGTGATAAATATGTCTCTGAAGGGAAATTTATTAATTGCATTATCTGCCTGAGTCACAATATCATCAATGATTTGAGCTTGAGAAATTTCAATAGTCTCTTTAGAATGACTTTCAATATTTTTATAAAACTTTATATTTTTAAAATGATCATACCCATATACATCATTTAAAATTTTTAAATAGATATTCTCATTTTCAATATACTTTCTTTTTATAGATAATGCTGTAAAATAAAGACGAACAGGATAGATCTGTAATAAGATAGACAATCTTTCAATATATCGATTCGGTAAATTCTTAACTTCTCCTGATAAAACAAAAATAATATCCTTATGTTGTGATCCTTTTAATATTTTATCTTCAAGATCGAGAAATATAAGTTCATTATCTGAAAGCTCAATTTGTTCTATATTTTCAATTGGATACTCCTCAGTTAGAGTAATTTCAAAAGGATTTTCTTTATAAAAATAATAGACAGGAATATCTTCTTCAATAACAGGATATGTAACATAGTAATTCTGACTTGATTCAGATCTATCGATCTGTCCATAAAAATAAGAAACATTTTCAAAAAGTATCAGTTGATCCGGTTCAAGCTCCTTATCTTCTTGAAGGTATAAATAATTATAAATGCCTTCTATATTGGACAAGGTACCCCTATAAGGAAATTGCTTATCATATAAATTATTTTCAAGAACAACTATTGGCATTTTATTAAGAATAGACTGATCTTTAAAGAGTTGATACTCTTCCATTGACATCCATTTATATTGATCATCGAATTCTCTGTTCTTCAAAATATTTTCTACTATCTCATTTTTCATAAAATCTATATCGAATTTATCATATGAATCATAATTGAATTCAAAATACTTTTTTTCTTGAGGCATTTGAGAGATATCAAACCCTTTTAATATAACAACTACACTTCCTAACTCATTTACAATATCCAATATTCTTGCTTCAATCATAATAAAAATCCTTTAACCTTCCTGTAATTTTATAATTGCATCTCAATTTTCTAAGTGCTTTTGCTTCGATTTGACGTATCCGTTCTCGAGTTACCTTTTCCTCTTTCCCTATTTCTTCAAGTGTTTGAGGAATACCATTATTAAAACCAAATCTATGTTCAATCACCCGTAATTCTCTAGGGTTTAACCGTTTATGTAGAATATCTTTTAGCTCTTCTTCTAAAGCCGTTTCATAAGCCAACTCTTCTGGTGATTTATGTTTATCATCATTAATTAACTCCCCTAAGCTTGTAGAACCATCTTCACCTACTGGCATATCTAAACTCGGGAGATTTCCCACAGCAGAACAAAACTCAAGTCGATCAATTTCTTCTATTGTTACTTGCATTATTTGTGCTATTTCTTCTTTTGACGCTACACGCTCATTATTCTTCCAAAATTGATTTTGAGACCGAATATATTTTCGTGTTTTTTCTTGCATATGGATTGGTACTCTTATAGTCATGCTATAATCACCAATATCTCTAGTAATAGCTTGTCTAATCCACCATACAGCGTAAGTTGAAAATTGATTGTCCAGACTCACATCAAATCTCTCAGCTGCTTTTAATAACCCCTTCACACCAGACTGAAACATATCATCTATATCAAATGATGTTGTCGCATTTTTTTTGTATTTAAACACAATACTCCATACCAATTTTTCATTAGCAAGTACTATTTTCTCCAGCGCTTCTAGCTTTTTTTCATCAGAGCTTTCACTTGAAGTATAATCAATCAAATATTCAATATTATGTTTTTTATCAACAACATCTTTTAAGGTTGATAATTCATGTATAAATTTTTCATCTTCTATGATAGAATCAAGATCGCCTTCATCCAAATCATCTATGAAGTCAAATTCTTCCGAACTCATATCAATATCGAGATATCCTTCTTCATCTGTCACTAGTTCATCGTCTAACTCATTTTCTTCATCAAGTTCTTTTATAATCGCCTTAATCATTTCAGTTCTATATATTTTGCTATGTATGATCTCTATTTGCAAAGACTTGAGTTCATTCTCAACTTCTACTTTTTCTGCATCTCTAATTGGATATTGATGATATAAATCTTCTAATTTAGACTCCTCTAACTTACTCCCAAAACGAAAATTATCATACATATAATCAATAATCTTCAATAAGTTATCACTCATTTTACTCCTCTTTTCTGAACCAAAAATGATATTTAGTCAGTATATATTTTGTAGTCAATTTGTGATTATATTTTACCATAATGTACCGGGTATATACCAGATTATGAAAAAATGGCACTGTTGCAAAATAGCACTTAAGTAAAAAAGTTTAGAGCCGGTTCAAAGAATCGGTTCAGTGCGTTATAATTTTTTTACTATGAAAAACCTAACGCAAATAAATTTTACTCAAAATTCCCACACAATGCAAGTAAAGTGAAATTTGATGTAGTGACATATGTATCAGAAGATAAAAAGGTCCAGTTGGTATCTAGTCTAATCGATGAAATAAATCTAAGTTCACTGTTAAGCACCTACTCTCAAAAAGGTAGAAAGCCGAGTGTAGGCCCTGCAATTTTTTTAAAATAGTTGTATTTTGTTACAACGAATGTATTACAAGCAGCAAAAAAATCGATTTTTTTTTGTAAGTACTTTATCAGAACGTTCTACCTTCTAGATGATGCAAACGCTCCAGACCATACAACCATTAATCGTTTCATAAAAATATGGAGACTTTTTCAGAGGAACTTTTGAATCAGTTGGTGAAGTTACTCATGGAACAAGGACACATCTATATGAAAACACTCTATATAGATGGTACCAAAATAGAATCAGTAATAGGACGCTATACTTTCGTTTGACGAAAATCAGTAGAAAAATACAAAAATAAATTCTTGGCGAAAGTTGTGAAAAAATATGGTCTAGTAGAATCGAGTCATCTAGATGAACTCATAAATAACATCAGGCTAAAATTCAATCACCACAGAAATAAATGTTAAAAAGAAAAAACAGTCTTTGTCTATGGAAGTGGTAAGCGCAAAGCGCAAGACCAAAGAGACTACGAAAACCAGCTTATAACATACAGTTGGCTTCAAACGGTACCTTTATCGTTAGCGTAATGGGAAGTCAGAAGATCAATGACCTTCACACTTTGAAACCTTTATTAAAACAAATGATGCCAAACTATAAAGAATCTTTTAAAAACATAGTTGCAGATGCAGGCTATGAAAACGCCAAAAACTATAATTATCTCAAAACAAATCATCTGAAGGCCTACATAAAACCAGCAAAAAGCTTCTAAGGCGTAAAGATAGTATCAAAAAAAATCTGCATCTGAATTCAAAGATACAGTGCACACCTATACATGCTATGAATAAATGGGTTGCCCTTTTAACATTGACTGTATTAAATCTAAAAAAGAGTATGATAGGCCTAGTAAAACAATAAAATTTTCTCTTGATTTTGAACTTTCTAGGCAAGAGTCAAAAGAAAATCCGAGGACTAAAGAAGGCATTAATCATAGTATTAATCGATTAATCCAAGTAGAAGGCTTTTTCTCAAAACTAAAAGATGGCATAATCTATAGGTTTATTTAAGTGCGTCTCAAAACCTAACTTTTCGCATATTTAGAATGAAACATCTCTTTACTTTGATTCGCTGATTTCAACAATTACAAAAAGGTACTCTTGCTCAACTAATTTCTTAGTTTTGCAACGGCACCTTTTTGGGGTGAGGTACTTTATCATCGTTCTTCCCTCATAATCTATGTTTTATATTTGTTAATCCAAGCTTTTATACAATTTATTATATCTATATTTTTCGTTACAAATTTAATATAATGCATCAAATTATATTACTTACAGTTTTTGAAATTTACTATTTCAATGGTACGAATTGATATTATTTTTTTACCATTATCTTTCAAATTTCGTCTATATTTTTCCTGTAGTAAAGGAAATCTAAAAGAAAGAAATCTAAGCAGCTTTTTTTGTTCGTGAATGCTCAGAGTTAAATAGTACTCTCCTAATAAAGTTAATTTGACAGTTTTATTTCTGGTATTTTTCGAAAAATATAACAAATCATAGATTGATAAATTATGGAATATATCTCTAATTACTTTTTTTTGATGATCAGTTCTATATTCATATTCAATACAATAATCTTTAAATTTTGTTTCTCCATCAACTGTCATTTTAACAATAGATTGCAGTATTTCTTTGATGGCTTCAACATCATAAATAGGCTCAATAAGGTCTTCTGATGAAAATTTATGCTCTTCTCTATACATAGATACTGCTTCAATACATTCTTCTTGAGTTACATTTTTTATAATTAGTTCCATACTTTCAATTAATTTACTCTTATCAACTGTACATTTACTATTAGTATAATTCAAACATCCTATTTCAAGTTCTCTTTCTAAGAACTGTTGAAGAAAATCAAATCTACTCATTGAACCATTTACAAAGTTATCCCATGTCATTTTTTTCTTAATACACACATTACAATCCTGTTTATTACAATACCTATGTCCTGTACCATAATTGTAATTGTATATATTTTCATTCATAAATTTGATATCAAAATAGTTTGCTGCTATTTTAGGATGCTTATTTTCAAAATCTAACATTACTTTGTAAGCTGAACAAAAAGTATCTTTATTTTTATGATAAAATTGATTTCTTACGCAAAATTCTCTAAACGACATTTTTTTGTAAAATTGAGGTTGATTACACCATCTTGCTAATTGTATATACATGCCCTTATATTCTGATTTCATATAATTTTCATGTCTCATAATATATGGAATACATCCATATTTCATTAAAATTTTTATTCTTTCAAAAACATCTACAATATCATTTGCATCTTGCGATTTAAATCCTGAGAGTACATATAACTTAGGCTGTTTATTAGTATATTTTTTCCACAATTGAATATTTCTAATGATGATTTCTTTATCCTCTAAATTGTCAAATGCAAAAATAAAATCACCATACCATTTAGTATTATTAAATCTATAAGCCTTTCTATCATTCATTAATCTTAAGTCGATACCCTGTCTAAACTGAAACGGTTTTCCTGTATCTTCTAACTCGTTAAGACACTCTTCCCACTTTGGATAAGCTAAAAAATTGTCATCCCACAAATAAATTTTAGGCCTATCAAAATCTAAAAATTCTTCAACTTTAGAATGCCTAAATACATGATCATACTTCTTATTTACACAGAATGAACATTTTCTAAAACATCCTCTTGTCATAAATCCAATAGAGAAATCAAGGTAATCTTCATACCTCTGAATTTCTTTTCCATTATCCACTTGTTGTTTTATATAGTCATCATATAGCTTGTAATCAGGCATATGATGTTCGATTTCTAATGGTAAATTTTGACCCCCATCCTCATAAAAACCTGTTCCACCAATTTCAACATTTTTAACTTTCAGTACCCACTCTGGAATACGAGTAAAATTAAACACTTTAGAAATATATACTTTATCATAATCATTAACTTCTTCATAACTATTAAAAATTAATTTTACAGAATCACCTTTATTTTTATAGTAACCTGCTATCTTCATCAATGCTAGATTCGGATGACGTGTTCCATGGTCCATTAAATCTGCATCTAAAATTCCTATCCTCATATTCTATACCTATTCATCAATTTCTTTTAATAAATCAGTTACTTTTTTATTGATCTTTTTCAGTTCAAATTTTATGCTATTTACGTTTTCATTTTTCAATCTATCTTCAAAATCAGGTTTTGTAATTTTAGTCCGAAATTTCTTAATATCTTGATATATTGTACTTGTTTTACCACAATCTTCAATGTGCTCATATGCTTCGTAAATATCCATTTTACCTTCAGAAATATTTTTCATAACTCGCTTAGCCGTCTTATCTTTTACTTTTGCTATTCCACCCAATTTATGTCTAATATCTGTAGCTTGATTAATTTCACCACTTTTAATCTGTTCAACAATTGCCTCTTCTAAACCATCTACAGTTTTCATAAAATTCGATATATCTGGACTTTTTAATAATTCATCATAATAGCTCCATTTTTCAGCATGGACATCATTATGCTGAATCATAAATCTATATACTTCAACCATTTTTTTTGCTCTAGATTTTTTTAGTCCTAATTCTTCTGCCATATAATCTAAAGGCTGTTTAGAATTTTCAATTCTTCTATATAAATAGCCCGCCTGTTCATAAGGACTCCAATCTTTTCTACCAATAATATGATATTGACCAAGTAATGTGAAAATTGCTTTATCACTAATGTCTTTAGGTAGTACTTTACATTTGACTTTTGCCCATTTTATTGGATCATTACTGTTTAAAATTCTGTAGGCAGCAAGTCTACTATTTCCTTCTAAAACTACAAAATCACCATCTCTAACAATAAGAGGATCTATTAAGCCGCCATTTGCTTTAATAGACTCTTTCAATTGCTTAACATGATCTAATTTGATCATTACATCCTCTATGGCATCCTGATCAGGCTCCCCATTTGCAACATTTAATACTGAATATACTCTTGGATTTTCGGGATAAAATGATAAATCAGCTTGTAAAAGTTCTTCTTCTCTTACATCAAATTCTTCTCTCCCAATCATCAATTTTTCACTCATTCATTAATCCCCCATCATCATATTTTAATATTTGCTTAACTAATTCCCCATAACTATAATCAGAAATTTGTTCATACTCTCGCCTTGAAATATCACCTTGAACTATATTTGCTGCATTTTGTTTCGATTTTAATAAAACGTCAATCCATTCATCAATACTATCTCTAACCATCAGATTATAAATATAACAAGTCTTAACTTGTGATATTCTATGAATTCTATCTTGTGCTTGTAAATAATCGTCAAGACTAAACCCTCTATCATAAAAAATAACATGGTTTGCAACCGTCAAAGTCAGTCCTTCTTTTGCAGCTTGTGGTGTTGCAAATAAAACTTTTGAATTGGATTCTTTAAATTTTTTTACAGATAGATTACGACTTTCAATATTCATCTTGCCATGAATTTTAACTGCGTCTAGAGAATCGTATTTTTGTTTAAAATAATCAACATTATCAATAAAATTAGACCAAACAATACATTTTTCATTATTTTCGATAATATGGTTGATAATTCTGTCTAATGCTTCTTCCTTTGCAGAAACAATACTGTCCTCTGTGAGAAGGTTTGGATTAGATGTAATTTGAACCAGTCTTAAAAGCCTTTTTAAAGAAGGCGTTGAATCATCTAAAATGGTTTTATCGCCTTTATGTATTTCAATTAAGAAATCTTCTCTAATTTTATCGTATAACTGCTTTTGTTTTGGTAAAAAATCAATCCACACATTTTTATATACCTTGTCTGGTAATTCAATAATGCCACTTTCTTTAGTTTCTCTTACACAAAAATGAGATATTTTATTATATATTTTTGAAATATTATTTTCAAATATATTTCTTTTGTCCAAATTTTTACTTAAATCATTTGATAAGTCATTTCCTTTTTTAAATTCATCAAAATCAGTCCCCAAACTTTTCCCTTTATCTAAAAAAAATACTTGTGACCAGATGTCATAAGGTCTATTTGCTACAGGCGTTCCAGTCATAATGACTCTGATCAAAAAAAGATCTGATAGTTGAAAAAAATTCTGAGTCAATTTTGAATTTGGATTTTTTAATTTTGTAGATTCATCTATTATAATTGCTACATTTCTTGCTTTTAAATATAAATTAAACCTGTCTAACTCAGAAGATATAACTTCAAAATTCGTTATAACAAGACGTGAAGGCCCATTAAAAATATAAAAATTATCAGAACGATTATTTGTTAAAATTGAAGGTTTGATTGATGTGTGTTCTTTAAGCTCATTTTTCCAATTTTGTACTAATTGTTTCTTAGTAACTACTAAAACAGTATCTATCTCTTTGTATTTTAACCAGTATAATAACAGGTCGATAGCTATCTTTGTTTTACCCAATCCTTGCTCATGGAAAATCCCTGCATATTCTAGGTCTTTTATTGCTTCGAAAGCATCCATTTGATAAGGATAAGCATTATATTTTGCTTCTAAAATTGGTTCTTTATTTAATATTGTTTTTCTCATATTCTATCAAATCCTTTGAAATCATTGATAATTATTATGGGAACATCAAACTTATTCACCTTTTTAATCTTTAATAAAAGATTCTTTGACGAAATAAAAACATTTAAAGGGACCGCTAAAATAAATAACTTATTCCCTTGAAAACAATCACACTTCTTTAAATAAGATTTATATTGATTCAAGCTATGTTCTTTGTTGTAATCAAATTCTGTTTTAGCTTCTCCAATTATTAAATCATTGCTAAAAGAATATAATATATCAGGTCTAAAACCATCCAATGTTTTAGCAGGTTTTTCTAATGAGTATGGACTATCTACTTCAATGAAACAATTTTCAACATAGGCTAAATTATTCACATACTCATAAATTAAATTTACGAGTTCAATATGTTTTATAGACTCCCCCACTATTTAAGCTCCTTCAATTTCATCAATAATCCACCCTAACCAACTATATGTTTCTAATAATGCATTCTTTTTATCACCAAATCTGGGATCATTCTTTAGTCTATCTGTCTCCATTAATTCAATTTTTTCAATTCTCTTTGTCAATTCTAAAGCTAAAGCATCATATGGAACATTAGTAAGTGAATACTCTTCTGTTTCCGAAACAGCAATTTTTTTTAATGCATTAGAAATATTACTTTTTAAAAAAACTTCTTTAGCTTCCTTATTTTTTAAAACAGCTGGGATTTTTCTAACATTCATAGCTGTATCTATATTCCCATTCATCACCCATTTGGAAAAATCTGTAATAGTGTATTTATGTATAAAAATAGCTTCTTTTACAGATGTATTTTGAAGTTCAACAAATTTCGAAAAATCCCTTTGATCAAATTCACTATCATCATCCAAACTACTTCTATACGATTCTTCCATATCGGTATAAGCTGCAATTAATTTCTTCACTTCATTACTTTTCCCACCACAAAAAGACACAATTTGATTCATTGGTAATTTCCTATAATTGCTCAAATAATTTAAATATTTTGCTTTTGAATATGGGTCCCAATCTCTTGGCCCAACAAGATGTGATTGTAAGCGTATCGCATGAATATCTTTTTCATCTAAATTATCATACACAATACTTCTTATTTTACTCCAATTACCAGGAACCTTTTTTAATAAAAATTCCTTATATATTTGAACTCTTGTATTACCTTCTATAACAATATATTCATTATTTTCATTTTTATTAACAATAATAGGATGAATAATTCCTGCATTTGACCGAATTGATTCTTTCAAACTACTATATGATGTAACATTTTTGTCATTTGTTCCACCACCAAGAGCCAATGAAATGGCTTCACTCGTAATCGAATCTTTACCGTATTGTTCAATAAATTTAGCAATTCTTGGATTATCAAAATCTAAGTTGATAATATCAATATCTATTTCTTCATAATGTGAGTTCATACCAAGCTCCTTTTTAATTGTATTATTACATTTTTTCTTTGTAATCCTTCTGAAATGTGGATTACAGGTATACACTCCCTTTGAATATTTTATCATTTTTTAAATCTATTAACAAATATAAACTAAACAAGTACATTTTAAATACTTTTCTATTGACCAAAAATACCCTTGAATACCTCAAAGAGCTTTTCAAACTATTCATCTTAAACAAACTGCTAAGCAAAATACCTAATAACAACTTACTATTCAAATCTTACCATCACGCTATCTACTTAAAAATTTCATACTAACGCTCACAAACTCTTCCAATTTAGACAGCATGTCCATCTTAATTAAATAAAACCTTGCTACCATGACCTATTTTTACAATCAAAGTGTCAAACAAAACGTCATAATGACCTTCTGAGAAAAGTGGATCTTGACAACTTTCCCTGTAAATAATATTTCAGGTTTAAAAATATAAAATGATTGATGGAAATAATTTCCTATTATCTGAGTATGACCAATAATAACTCGCGTATCAACCTCTATAACTGATTCCCAATTTTCTCCCTGCATTCACTTGTAAAATGGCACTGATTGAGGATTACTTTTAGATATTTGACACCCTTTGATAAAAGATTCAATACCACTCATATTGCCTTTTCACCTTCAGAACTATCCACTATGACTTTCTCTACTAAATTAGGTCTTTTAAGTGCGACATTTATCGCTACAAGCGCACCACCACTTGTACAAATCAGATTAATAGGTGATAAGTGCAGTCTATTGAATACTATAATAAAATACGCCACACATGCCTGCCCATTTGTAACATTTGATGACGAGGTCAGAAAAATCGAATAAGCTTTAAAATGGTTTAAATGCACTGTCTGAGCACAGCGAGTTTGCATTTATATTTTTAAGCGTTTCGCTATTTTTCTCCGAGGAATCAACGGTTACAAATGGGCAGGTATGTGTGGCACATCTCAAGTAATGACTTTATATTGTTTATTAAAATAAGCCACCCTAACAGTCTAACATCGTGTGATTAGCTGTGAATTCATGTGTAAAGTCCTCTTTATACTGCATAAAATAATAGCGCAGCAGTCAACAACTACTACGCTATAAAGTCTAACTTTACGGGATCACCTCAAAATCGCATCTAACCTTCATAAGTTCCATTCATTCTATCTTGATTGAGTTTTTCCTTCTTGTGCAACATCAGAATGGTCGCCAATAGAATCAAGCAAATCACACCACCTATCACAGAAGCCATTCCTAAAATCGCTTGTTTATTCATATAGCGAATACCGCCATTGAGTGACGCTTGTAAAATATCCATAAACTTTTGGGAATGTGTTATCATATAACGTTCATAGTATTCATGAACTATTGTAATTTCAATAAAAGCAGAGACAATTCCTGCAATGATGAAATTATGGATAGGTTTCTTCTTCTCTTTTGATTTTGACTTCGTTGTTCTCAGCAAATTGATGGCACCCAATACCAATGGAATACTTACAATTAAACTGAAAACCCCTTCAAAATGATGCAGGACAAAGACTTCTATCTTATCCTTAAAAGAAACCGGTATGAACCGCGCTTCTCTATAAACTGTAATGCCTCTTAACGTTACATTGCCATTCACATCTGTCGCATAAAGATTGAATTTGTTTTCACCCATTTTGAGCTTAACCGTTTTGGTAAAGGTTAGATCTTCGTTGAGGTCTATAGGCTCATCATTCACTCTTAACTGACTTCCACCTACAATAGACCCTTTAAGGGTTAAAGTATCTGTCCTGACTGTTTTTCTATTGGGATCATCACTGACATTAATCTCTGGTCCAATTGTATCCACATAAATCGTTTGGTCTACTGACAAGAGCGTGCCGTCTTCCCCTGTAAATTCTGCATGAACCTGATTTTTGCCTTTTTCTAATTGAGCATAAACCAAGTTTTCACCTTTTATAGAAAAAGTCTTACTCTCTTCATCCCCCACCGTTACCTCAATGGTATTCTCATTAGCCGTTTTATAAGCTATTTCAGCATAAAAGTGCCTTGTCACTTTTGGTGTTTTTATCGTTAAATACTCACTATCATCTAAATGAATGGTCTTCTTTAATACCTTTGACCAAACCCCTTTATGACTGTAACTTACCTCTATATCAAGCCGACTGCTTCCCTCGATAAAATAGAAAACGACCCCCTCCGTTTTTGAGGGGAGGACTTCATCATAAACCACTTCACCATCAGCTTTAGCACACACTTTGTAACCGTCTTGCGACCAATAATCCCTATAGTCTTCCCAGTTGACTTCACAATAGAGATCATCTTTATCAATATTAACGGTATAATCTTCTATTGCCTCAAGCATGTTAGGATTGGTATGCTCTATCGGATCACTCACTGCAGAATCAAAGACTTCAGCCCCATCTTCATCATAATAAACTTGTAAATGAAACGTGTATCGACCGGTAGCTAATTGATCTATATCGATTTCTTCTTCAACTGCTTCACCACTATCTGCACGCCCTGTACTTAATACAGTTGATTGAGATAAATCCCATTCATTTACTGCTGAAATTTCATAATGATAGCGTTTATCACCCCCATCATAATCTGCTTTAAACTCAACCTTAATGGGTTGATTCAAACGACTCTCAACGTTGAAGTAATCAACCCAAAGACCAGCCCTATCATCAATAATTGAATACTGTATATGGTCATTGGTTCCCTTATCTACTTCAATTTGCCAAACACCGGGTTCTGCATTAGTCAATCTATAGGTTCGCCATAAATCCCCTTCTTCATAAGCAAGCTCTGCCGAATCATTAGTGTAAACTTGACCTGATGGTGAAATAAACTGAATATCAACTATTTCCGTTTCATATTGGAACAAGACCGCTAAGTCCTGCTCCGTCTCCAAAGTTGTCAAATTAACTTGTTTCACTTCTGCATAGGTAGGTCGTACGCCGCCCAACAAAAGCGTTATCAAACCTACTATTATTAAAAACAGACATTTAATCTCTACTGTGAACTTAAAATAGGGCTGTTTTTGTCTTTTAAAAGATGCTGTCCATTGCATGGTGTGTTCCCCCGATCGTCTTTTATATTTCATCACTCTTACTGCCGACTTTTCCGTTTTCATTTATATAATAATAAAATCCCTTGATTGCGTCTTTATTTCGGTACTTTCCTTTGAGAATAAATTCTAAAACATCATCATGTGTTCTATAAAGTCCTACAGTCATTTGTCCTCGATTTTCATCATGCTTTCTCAAAAACCACCATCTGAAGTCATAATTGTATTGACCATCCACATAGATCCCAAAGAATCTTGGATATAAAGCGTCAAATTCTTCTTTTCCTGTCAAATTCAAATTGAGACGACCACCTGCAGACTCCCACATAATACCTTCTGTAAGACTTGCTGATAATCCCGTTACTTCTGACTGATTGAGATCTAGTAAGTCATTACTGTATTTGAACTGTCCCAGTCTAAGGTCAGCTTTTGCAATTGTAATTTCACTTAAAATTTGAAGCGAGGACGACAGGTTAACTTGCAAAGGTGATAAGCTTAAACTTGCTTTTGCATCTGGCATCTCAAAAAGGGATATATCTCCTACGAATTTTGTTAAAGCAGGGAAGTAATCCTTCAATTGTCCACAGGCAAATTGTGCTCCGCCTGTGAATTTTAGATTCCCAAAATTCCCTTTTTCAATAGCTTCTTGAATATTGCCAACCTCAAATGAGAAATGATTGGCTGTCACAGGCACAGGCGTCATCATGACCTGAACCCCTCGCTCGGTATTCACTTTAAAAGCTGCCGAATCTAATTGAAAAGGCCCCCCCTTCCAAGATACATTGAAACCAAGACCAGAATTCCCCTTGAGAAAGGCGAGTTTAACCATAGCACCTAGCGAATATTCTTGATTTAGGGTATCAATACTCCCTTCTGCTGAACCATTAAAATACACATTCTTACCAAAAAGAGTCGCCGCATGATTGTAATCATCTGTCTTAGGAAAATCTTCACTGTATTCTGCATCTCCGTATTCAGCACTTGCAATAACGCCTATATTTTCATCCGTAATACAAGCCGTCCCTTTCATATCTAAAGAAAGTATATCTACATTTCTGCCAAATCCTTTCATAATGCGATCCTTGTAAGGCAGTGCTGTATTACCAAGGCTTAAATCAAGGTCCAAATGCCATGGATAAATGGACATTTTCATGGAATTGAAGGAAGCAACATTAAGAATATCAAAATTATCACATTTCATAGTATCTACTGGGTAGTTAGATTCTGAACAATTCATATCTTTATACAATTTAAAATACCCCAACTCATCAAATTCTAGTGGTATACTGTTTTGAGCCAAATACTCGGCAACGCCATCTGCTGTTTTTGCTGAATATTCTATATAAAAGCCGTCTGAATCCTTAACGTCGATAGCTGAACCCGTTTCAATATCACCTGACAGGGTCAAGTCTCCTTTAAATCTTAACCAATTATTCATCTTAACCGACCCTTTTAATGACACCTCTCCATAATCTGTATAAATCACTTGGTCTGCTGTAAAACGGTAAGGACCAAAAATAAATTCATCTTGCTGTCCACGTCTAATGATATCAAAAGAATCTTTTAATATGATTTCAGTCCCATTGACATTAACGATTACTTTATAAGAACCGAGTGGTATATTTTGAGGGATTGAAAGCTTGTAGTGTTCACTATCAACATAGGTCTCTTTAGCCAGATATTTTTTACTATCTGAAAAATAGACGGATACAATATCTTCTGGTTTAAAGTGTCTTCCCTCTAAATAGAGATCTGTATTAAGGTCGTCATTATAAACTCTAGACGGGTTCAGTGTAGTCATTGTCACATCAAAGTAACCTTCATCCTCCGCTTCAAGCTGATCTGGCAACTCCTCTGCTGGACTTTCAGCCGTATCAGAAGGTTGATTTTCACCTTCTCCGTTAACTTGATCTGTGCTTTCGCCACTTGTTTCTACATCAAGACTGTATACTTTAGTATCTTGATAGTTTTTAGAGGGGATGGATAAGGTTAAACTTCTTCCCGATATAAGGTCTTGGTTAACCGCATCATATTCAATTTCATAGGTATTATTAACTTGCTGGTGGATCATGTCGTAAAAAGTATCCAAGCTACTGCTACTTTGAACATATAAAAAATCGCCATTGGTCCCATTTGAAATAGAATTAAGATAATTGATATCCACATCCTCACCCAATCCAAGTGTATAAATTTTAATGCCCTTTTCACGGGCAACGCTACCAATAGACATCTCTATTTCACTTTGTGTTCTCGGATAGTTATCTTGACCATCTGTAAGCACGATTACGATATTATTTTCATCATCTGGCCAGTTAAAACTATCGACTGCATATTTTGTCGCTGAAAATATATCCGTTCCTAAACCACAATATAAGTCTTGGGCTGTATTAATTATTTGCTGTTCAGAAGAGCCTAATGGATATACCGCCTCAATAGAACCGGCAAAGGCTTCCATAGCAACATTTTCATCTTCATTTTTCGTTTGAATAAATTTGACGACTGCCTCTCTTAAATCAGACATACTATCTTCCATACTTAAGGAAATATCCACACACAAAAGCAGATTAGATTGTGAATAGTCTACTTTTTTGATCGTGAAATTTTCTATTTTTTCCCCTGTATCGCTTACTTCTAAACTCTTTTTAAGTGACTCAATATCATCTACTGAATTGTTGAGAAGCTGGAATTGAGCCTTAACATGTTTGAATTCAGAAGTATCAATTTTCCCAATATTAATAGACTGCTTGTTTTGGCTAATCGTGCTTGTAACTGAGTCGGCAAAGACCGTCTCATCCCATTCACTGATAGGATATAAACCCTTTAAATCAACAATGAGTCCATTTGTCACTGCACTTTCAACATAACTATATACATTTTTAATTTCTTCAGAATCACTTTCGCCATCGTTATTGATATAATCATCTAAGCTTTTCAAAGCAATTTGATAATCATAGTCTTCAGAACGCGGTGCGCCTTCTATTGCATCAAGTAATTCATTATAACTTGTATTTTTAAATCCTAAATAGTCATCAATTTTAGCCAGTTCTAAGTGGATTTTAGATTGATCGACGTCACTCAATGAAGATTGTTCGTTTAACAAGTCTTGGAGTGACACTGCAATAGGATCATCCAAGGCTTTTTCAACCCATTCAATTCTGTCTGTGAATTCTTTTTGCTGCTGGACATTCCAGTCTTCATGTTCTAATGCTTTCATCCGCTCCAAATAGTCTCTAACGTCTGAAAGTGATTTTTCATCCATTACTTGAAAATCTTTTGGGAACGCCTCTGCATCAATATAGCCTTTCATATATAAATCTGCTGCAACAAGCACTTCTTCATAAGTACTATCATCGGATAATCGCCGTGCAATATGGTCATATTTGCCACCAATAATGGAAGCTTTAAGCAAGGCGCTTCGAACTTCTTCTATGCCACTTAGTCCCTTTTCTTGAGAGACCATGAAGCGTAATTTTCGCTCATATTGACTGGTTGATTCCCCTGTGTAACCCCAATAGTAAGGATCCTCTATGATGTCGTCAAATTTTGTGTCAAGGGTCGTCACCATTTGAGCACATTTTTTAAGATTATCCGAAACATCATATTGTTCTTGAATCGATTTTTGAATACTGTCTATCACTGTGTCTTTTTTATTTTGACGTTCTAATCTCTCCGTTTCTAAATCAGCATAAGAAAATGTCTCATTTGCTGTCGTTGACTCATAACCATAATCTACTGGATCTTTGCCTACTGATTGAATATAATTCATCATAATAAGGTCATTATTATCTGTTTCTTGGGGGACATGAGTTGCTAATAAATATTCTGGACTCTCTTGATCAATCACTTTGGATTCAAGTGCCAAATTTTCATAGATACCCTTTGCTTCTTCAAATTTATCTTCTACAAGTAACAATCTGGCATGTAAAAGTTTAGCCTCTTCATCATAAGTATATTGCTGATCATATTTGTCCATAACCGCTTGACTTTCATCATAACTGCCTACCATATACAAGGCATTGGCAAAGCGAATCATTTGAGATTGAGAGGCTTTTGACGATGCCCTATAGCTGGTAATGCCACCCAATCTCGTTTGCCCTATTAACAATAAGCCCACGCAAACAAAAATAAACACGCCACTTACTATAAAAGATTTCAAATGCCATAGTTTACGTTTAAAGATATACCCTATGAGGATAAGTGTTCCCGGTATCAAACCTATACCAATTTGAGTCAATGTATTCATGCTTTTCCCCTCATTTTTTGTCTATTGATCTAATAATAAAAATCATCTAAATATATTTTCCATTGCCCTTTTTCTTTAATCATATAGAGATTAGAAAAGTCAAAATCATCTGTTATAGTCGTTCCTTTTACAGTCAACACAAGATTCAATTTCACTATCTTTTGAATATCACCACTTTCAATGTCATATCGACTTCTTAATGTTTCTTGAAAGTCCTCGATAGCCTCCTTAGAATATTCATTCTTTGACTTTATTTCATATGTTATAGACTTAACAATGCCTACTTGATCTTCTATTTCATCTAAGGCGTCTGATACGATTCCATCGTATACATCAGATAAACGCTCATCATGATTCCAATATTGGCATGCCTGATCATTTTCCGTGCTTGCTAATGTTTTCAGTGTCTCCATATCATATTTTTCCAGTGCTGTAACCATTGTATTCAAAGTCGCTTTGTAGCCTGAATTAAGCAATAGGTGACGCGATAAAAGAATAATAATAACAATCGTCAGAAAAATAGCCCCCACCCCCTTCATTAACTTTCCAAAATGCACTTTATTCTTGGGTAAAACGTCTCTCTTGTGACTGGATGGCTTCACCTTTTCAGCTGTGGGATGCGTTAAACGATTAACGACAGGTGTCCCACACTTAGGGCATGCCTTGTCACTTTCATTTAAGGCATTGCCACATTTTGAACAAAATTTTCCCATGGTAACCTCTCTCTACATTGTGATTCCTTATAATCTGCTATTGGTTCTCCTCTTTTGAAATGGATTGAAGTCGTTCCTCAGATTGAGGTGTTAGTGGCTTAACCACCTTTTCCCCACAAACTGTACAAAATTGATCCGTGGGTAGTAGGGGATTGCCACAAGATTGACATACCAAAGATGGCTCATTAACGGCATCCGATATTGCTTCTGCCTCTACCGTTTCATGTACCAGTGCTTCACCACATACTGGGCAAAAAAGAGCTTCTTGACTGACATCATTCCCGCAATTTGAACACTTTGACATATTTTTAATGGTTGCAATCTGTGCCTGCAATTCGCTAATTTTCTTTTGAGATGCTTTAATCTCATTGACCAATGGTAGCAAAATCTCATCTGGTGCTTCAGCAAAATGCACCATATATTGCTTGCCTATTTCTGTTTCTTTTTGAGTGATGATTCGCTCTTCATCAGAAATCATAGTATTCAGTTTAAACGTTTCTGAAACTTCTTTTGTTTTTTGAATCGTACTTTGGCTGACATCCGTAATTTTCTTCCCTAAATTATCAAAAAATGACATGTGACCCTCCTCGTCTTTAAAAAAATCCATACAATGGTAATATTTTACAATGTATTTCCATTTATTTCAATATTTATTTTTTTGAAGAAAAAAGTGCATACAAAAAACGAGAACACCTACGGTATTCTCGTTTATAGGGATGCTTCTATTTTAACTACACTCTTAAAGCTGCATAGTAAGCTGTATTCATTGCTTCATATATTTTTCCTACTTTAGCACAGTCACCTATAATGTAGTATTCATCTACCAACTGAGTAAGTTCATCCACTTTATGATTATTTGATTTAAAACCAAGTGCACAAACCACGCTATCTGCTCCAAGTGTTATCAATTTACCCGCCTGCTCACAAATGACACTTTTGGGAGTAATCTCTACAACTTTTGTATGAGTATAGCAGATCGCTGATCTTTCCACTTCAGGCATAAGTCCTCCTCTATAAAATGAGTTAACGTCTTCAGCAATACTCGATTTCATTTCTACAATTGAGCACTCCTTACCTTCATGATTAAAGCTTATTGCACTTTCAGCACCAACCAAACCGCCACCCATAATCACCACCTTTTGACCTAGCTTTTCAGGATGATACTCTGCATCAATCGCCATAATAACATGATTTGCTTCAATGCCTTTTATTGGTGGTTTAATTTCTTCTGCCCCAATTGCAACAAATAGGGCATCTGGTTTATAGTGTTCAATAAATTCAGGTGTGACCTTTGTATTCAAAAGAATTTTGACTCCAGACTGATTTACTCTTTGTTCTAAAACATTTTTGAACTTTATAACGTCCGCTTTAAAATAAGCTGCCCCTGCAGAATTTAAATTGCCACCAAGTCTATCACTTTTTTCTACCAGCATAACCAGATGACCTCTATTGGCTGCCGTAATAGCTGCCTCCATTCCTGATGGCCCACCTCCAACAACAAGTACTTTTTTAGGTTTTTCAATTCTGGGCAGATATCCTTTATGTGCTATTTGTTCTCCCATCGTTGGATTAACGGCACATTTTATCATTTCTAAAGTTCCAGTCGCACCAAAACATTCATAGCATCTTAAACAAGGGGTAATATCATCTGCTTGACCATAAGCTGCCTTTATTGGCAAATAAGGATCTGCAATTGATGCACGTCCTATTTCTATAACATCTGCTTTTCCACTCTCTATGATGGCTTCCATTTGAGCCGGATCATTGAGAGAACCCACACATGCAACAGGCGTCTTAACATGTTTCTTAATTTCAGCAGCAAGATAGACATTCACGCCATGTTCAAAAAAGGCAGACGGGTGTGTTCTACAAAACATCGCTGGGTCCTCATGGTTACCACATGATACATTGATTAAATCAACCTTATCATCAATTTTTTTGGCAACTTCTATACACTGTTTTAAATCGAGCCCTACCTCTGAAAAATCATCTCCTGATATGCGTACTTCAATTGGAAAATAGGGCCCTACCGATTTTCGAACAGCCTCTAAGGTTAGCATCAAAAATCGCATTCTATTCTCAAATGATCCACCAAATTCATCTTGGCGTTTATTCCACACTGGTGAAAGAAATTGTGAAAACAGCCACCCATGTGCCGCATGAACCTGAACCATATCAAAACCCGTTTCTTTGCAGAGTAAAGCACCTCGACCATATGAATCAATAATTGTATAAATCATATCTTTGGGCATCTCCGTAACATGTCCTGCTGGCATATCCATATCACTTGGTCCATAGGCGACGCCACATGTATTAACATCTCCACCTACACTTGACAACCCACCATACATTCCGCCATGTGACAATTGAATATTCGCATAAGAGCCTGCATTGTGAATTGCCCGTGCTGCTTGTGTCATGCCTTGCCTAACGCCAAAAGCATCTAATTGCAACTGTTTATTATGCGATTTACCTGTGGCAGAATGAACGATAGCTTCACCATAAGTGACAACACCTGCTCCACCCAAAGCTTTTTCTTCAAGATAGGCAATCATCTCTGGTGTGAAATGACCATTTAAATCAATCATACTCGGACTTGTTGGTGCACAAATAATACGATTACGCATCTTTATATTACCTACTCTCAAAGGGGAAAATAGATGCGGATACTTTTCTCCGTACTTACACTTCATTTTTAACCTCCTCATCCTCTTAAATTTAAAAAACTACCTCAAGAGATAGTTTCTTAAATAGTGGTAAAGCTTGCTATAAGTCAATTAACTTTGTGAATCGAGTGCCTCTTCATTTGTAGTAGGTGGAACAATACAAGCTAATAAACCAACAACAATCAGTCCCACAACTGATACAATAAATCTATATGAAATATCATCGCCAATTAAAGTTGCCATTGCATTGACAATATAGGCTGAAATAAAATTACCTACATTATAGCTTGCTGAAATAAGTGCAATCGCAAGTGATGCTTGAGCAGCTGGTACCATATTGGCAGCAAAAGTAACAGCACCAGGATTACGTATTGCAAAACCAAAACCAACAATAGCAGCCCCTAAACAAATCAATACAATATTAGTTGAAAAACCAACAAATGCTGTCCCGATAGCCATCAGTAAAATAGATATTCCAATGGTATATTTCTTCAATACTTTAACGGTTCTTCCTAATAGTAAGCCTCCTAAAATACCAATAATCTGCATAATTGATGCGACTGTCCCTGCTGTACTCGCATCACCAATCCCTTTACGATCAATATACATTGCAATATTAGTATTAAATGTTGCAACAAAAATGCCCGTTACAAGGCACAATACTGCAAAATAAATAAGTCCTTTTGAGATGCCTGAATGTTGTCCTTTTTCTAGTTTTGGTGTCACTTTTCCCTTTGGTACTGTTAAAAAAATAATTAAAATAATAGGAATTGTAATAAAAAAGACTAAATAGCCATTTTTCCATCCCGACATTGCAGTAAACAAACCTGATCCTTTAGCGATAATGGTTCCACCTACACTGACAAAGATAGATTGAAATCCCATGACTCGTGACTTATCAAGACCTGTAAAGTAATCAGAAATCAGCGATGAACTGGTTACAACAACAAATGAAAGTCCTATGCCGATAATAATACTTGCTATGTACAGCATCCAAAGTTGTGTGTTCAATATTTGAGGTAACAAAGCACCAACAAGCATCAAAAATGTTCCAAGAATAGCTATATCTCTTTTAGTTATTCTTGGTTCTAACCAAGGTTCTAAAATCATAGCAGGTAGGGTGACTAAATTAATCAAGGTCAAAACAATTTGAATCGCAGAATCACTTGCTTCTGGAAAGTATTTTCCAACTTCAGCTAAAATTGGAGACAAGGCACTATTACATGCCATTGTAAGCGACATTACCAATAACCCTAGCGCAATCCGCGTTTTATTCTTAGATTTTTCCATTGTATACTCCTCTTGTACAATTTATCTTTTCCAAATATACTTCCGCTCTGTGCCCTTAAGATAAGCAAGAATCTCACCCGCCATCATTTCTCCCGACCAATTGTCCACATCGGTGGTTAGTCCTGCCATATGAGGTGTACATACAACATTTTTCATTGTTAATAACGGATGATTAGAAGGAACGGGTTCTTCCCAGTAGACATCAATTGCAGCACCTGCAATTTCACCATTTTCTAGGGCCTCAATAAAATCTCTTTGGTCAATAACAGCCGCTCTAGCAGTATTGATGATATACGCAGTATTCTTCATTTTAGAAAACCAGTCCTTATTAACGATGTTTTTTGTTGATTCCACAACGGGTAAGTGAATACTCAACATGTCACTTTCTTTGAGCATGGTATCTAAGTCAACCGCTTCTACACCATCAGCTTCAATCCTATCCGGTGACAAATAAGGGTCATATGCCAATACTTCCATTCCAAATGCCTTCGCCCGAACAGCCACTTCTCTGCCAATCGCACCATAACCTGCTATCCCTAACTTCTTACCATAAAGTTCAAAACCTATGCCATAATCTATAAAAGGATGATTTTCATCCAAAGGGCCAAAAGTAACATTTTTAATAGGGGGAACCTCATAAATATCATCTTTAGCTGGTCCTACATGCTCTCCCTTAGAAAGACCTGCTGAACTTAATGTCAATTTTCTTGCTACAGCAATCATTAATCCTATGTTGTATTCTGCAACTGCCACACGGTTTCTACCAGGTGTGTAAGAAAGTGGAATACCTGATTTTTTTAACACCTCATTATCAACGGTTACAGGTGTTCCTTTAGCGACTCCTATAAATTTCATACCTGATTCTATCCATCGACTAAGTGTATCACTGCCTGCATTTTCATCTCCAAGAATGACCAATTCATAACCTTCGCATTCTTGGCAAACCATCGCTTCAGTGACATTACCTTTTCCATGCTTCAGTTCACCCGCAATACTTATGTCACAAAATGCTTCAATTTCTTTCATTCTTTTATCTGGCAATTGTGTACACAAGACTAATTTTTTTCGATCCATTTTTTTCTCCTCACTTGTTACATTATCAAACTATTTTTAAAATCACGCTTACATGGCCTTTATCAAAATTTTTAGAATATCATCCTTAGACACATTTTGTTTGGGATTAAAATTCAATACTGGCTCTTTCAATACATCTTCTGCTAAACGGTCCAAATCAGCCTCTTTAATGCCTTGCATGGAGAGCGTCTTAATGTTTAATAACTGCGTTAGCTTTAACAATTCTTGGGATAACAATAGACGATCTTTATCAAACTCTCCACTTAAAGGAATATCAATTGCCTTAGCAAGCTCAATCATTTTTTCACCACAACTGTCTGAATTATATTCAATAACATATGGCAATACTGCAGCATTTGCCATACCATGAGCAAGCTTAAAATGAGCACTTAACGTGTGTGCTATTGCATGAACGAGCCCCAAATTGGCATTTGAAAAACCAAAACCAGTAATAACACAACCCAGTAGCATATTTTCTCTCGCTACTCTATCATTGCCATCTTCAATAACTTTAGGCAAATTATGATATAAATACTTTAAGCCCTGAATCGAATGATAAGCTGTAAGAGGCGTTGCCATATTGGAGATATAGCTCTCAACAGCATGTGTAATGGCATCCATTCCAGTTGCAGCTGTAACAGATGGTGGCATTGTCATTGTAAATTGAGGATCAATAACTACCTTTGAAGGCACCAATTTGTTGTCAATTACTACATATTTCACTACCTTTTTTGTATCAATGAGGGCACTTACGTTAGTAATTTCGCTTGAAGTCCCCGCTGTCGTCGGTATAGCAATTAAAGGCAACAAATCATTTTTAACAAATCCAATGCCACCATACTGACTAATTGGGCCGGGATTCGTCATTAAGACATTTACTGCTTTGGCTAGATCAATGCTACTACCGCCTCCTACTGCTACAAAAACATCAATATTTTCACGATGAGCAAGTGCTGCAGCTTTTTCAACAACTTCATTGGTGGGATTGGGAATAACCTCATCAAATACAGTTACATTAACGTCTATCTGGTTTAACTGATTAAGGACTTTATCTGCAATTCCTGCGTGTTTAACGCCTTCATCATAAATCAACAAAATATTCTGTGCCTTATAATTTTTAAGAATACTTGGTAATTGATGAATTGAATCCCAACCAAAAACAATGTCACTTTTAACGAAAAATTCATAAGCCATTTTTATACCTACTTTCCAAATTCCTTCGATTAAACTGCTTGATCCGCAGCAATTAACGCTTGCATTGCTTTTTCTGCTTCTTCTGGCATTGGTTCATAAATGCCTAAAGACTTCGCATAAAAAGTCGTTTGTGCCATTTCTTCAGTATAGATTGTGGCATGCATTGCAGACTTCATATCTTTGCCACAAGTGAACATCCCATGATTTTTAATTAAACAAGCTCTTCCTTTTTCACCTAACGATTTAACCACTTTATCAGCAACATCATTACTTCCCGGCATTGTAAAAGGGACAATCGTTACAGGTGTAAATTCACATTGAGGGGGAGTAATTGGACGTAATTCCGGCGAATCTCCCATTGCTAATATCGTCGCAAACATACTATGGGTATGAACAGTTGCTTTAACGTCTGGTCTTGCACGCATAACAGCTAAATGCATTGGTACTTCTGATGATGGTTTATAAGGACCCTCTAACCAATTTCCGTTCATATCTACGATTGCAATATCGCTTTCACTCATACCTGTATAAGAAATTCCACTCGGGGTTATAGCAACGACATCTGCTTCTTCATCTCTCAATGCAATATTACCTGATGTGCCGTTAATTAAGCCTTTGTCTACTGCTTCAAGAATAGCTTCTAAAACTTGTTTTCTTATTTTTTCGTATTTCATATCAATGACCTCCAAGTCTTTTATAAGTTCATTCTAGTTTGAATTAAAGTTTATCTCAAACATGATATTTCCGCTAACAAAAGGAAATCTTTGAAATATGAATACTCAAGCTTTTCTTTTTATGAGATAATATAAAAGATCTCATCTCATACTCATGCTGACTTGGCATGATGAATTACAGGAGGAATGATTAATGAAGAATACATCTTTATCGCTAAGGAAACGAAAACTGCTGGATTATATTCAAACACAACATGATTATATCACTGGAGAACAACTTGCATTTCACCTTAGGGTATCCTCTAGGACTATTAGAAATGATATCCTTGAAATCAATCAAAAGCTTAAATCTTCTGGTATTCAAATTATCTCTAAAAAGAGTTTTGGCTATAAATTAGTCGTTGATGATCCGAAACAGTTAAAGATGTTAAATAGGTCCAATACCTCTTTCTTAAGCAGAGAAGACCGTGTTCGACATATTGCTTTTCGCCTGAGTTATACTGATAAACCAATCAATCTGTACGATTTACAAGATGAAATGTTCATTAGCCAAACCACATTAGAACA